>NZ_CP173154.1:2298346-4710018 GCF_044986265.1 Lysinibacillus sp. S1 | reverse complement strand
GCTCGATATACCTCCCTCATCACATCAACCACTGATTTCCCTTCATTTTCACGTACTTCCTCCACACTAAATTCCCTCAATATTGCACCGTCATCCATAAGGACTGCTTTATCAATCAAATGCTCAATATCACTAATTTCATGCGTTGTTATAATGACACCTCGTTCTTCAATTAAATGGCTTGTAAACACCTCTGCAATCTGCTCACGAGAGAAAATATCAATGCCAGAGAATGGTTCATCCATCAGTAAATAATCAACATCAAGCGACAAACCCAGTAGCATATTCACTTTTGCTGTATTTCCTTTCGATAAGTTAGCAATACGTTCATTCGGATCAAGTTTAAAAAATTGTAGTAATTCTTCTGCCCTCTGAGGATTCCAGCTTTTATAAAAATCAGCCATGAACGCAAAAGCTTCATTGATTTTCATTTGTGGCAACATCGTTATTGTGTCTGGGATGAAGGTTATTTTTTCAAAACTTTCTTTTGTGATTTTTTCTCCATCCATTAAAATTTCACCACTATTAATTGGTGTGAGCGCCATAATAGCTTTCATAATGGTCGTCTTACCTACACCATTTATTCCTATTAAACAAGTAATCTCTCCTTTTTCTGCAGTAAAAGAAATGTCTTTTAAAACCTGTTTCCTGCCGTATTTCTTGTTAACATTTTTTACTTCTATCATTTCGATTCCTCCGCTTCTCCGCTTTCGGCATCATGTTTTTTCTTTACAAGTTCCAATACTTCGGCTAAAGGCACATCGATAGATTTAATAGAGCCTAAAAATAAGTCAACCGCTTCGATAATTAATTCCTCACGGACATTTTTAAGGACTGCTTCATCTTTCGTAATGCAGCTAGGCATATTCCCCTCTGTAAAAATCAATCCTTGTTCCTCCATTTCCTTATAAGCTCGTTGCGCAGTATTTGGGTTAATCTTTAACTGATTGGCTAATTCCCTTCTGGATGGAATCTCCTGACCTGGCTCATAAAATCCCTTGGCAATTTGTTCTTTCAAATGCCGAATCACTTGGACATACACCGGGTCCCGATTATTAAAATTTATAGTCAAATAACTCAACTCCTCAAAAATTAATTCCGCGTATTAAACACTTAATACACAGTATGTAGAATGATGGGTTGCACCTATCAACATGAACATATTTTTTCTCTCGTTAACACCTCAGCGTATTAAGTGCTTAATACACCGACAATAAAAAAATGTATTAAACAGTTAATACACTTCTTGAAATGTATTATATGCTTAATACACATTTTAAGTCAACCACATTTATGGAAATATCTATCAATAATTAAAATCACAGCCAGTTGTACAAGTAGCATACATCATGGATGCAAATATACTTTTCTTCAAACAGACGAGTGTTTTTATCTTCATTGTTAACTGGTAATGACTGTATGTTTTCTTGTAATTATTTTTTAGCACAAAAAATATTTTATGTTCACAAGAGGTATAAGAAATAGAAGTTGAGCTATACTATTAAAGATTTCACTTCAAATCCAATGACTAGGAGGGTTAACCCGATGAGTGCGATTGATCGATAACTCAGAAGGACCATCAAAACTGAATAAGCTAAAGTACAGATTTCTTAGGAATATCTTAAGATCCTATGCGGAAGCGAGGCAGTGTGTCATGGAGCAGAAAATGTAAGTGGTAATCAGACCCGGAAATTCATTTCCGGGTTTTTCTAATTGTAAAGCCGTTATTCTAATTCAGCTAAATACATAAAAGCCATATTCAGATGAATATGGCTTTTTCTCTTATCCAATTAATTCCTTTGCAAGGAATCTATAGGTATTTAAACGACTTTCTAATTCATATTGATTGCAATTTAGCATCACTTCATCAAAGCCATAGCGTTCTTGCTCAGCGCTTAAAAAAGCAGCAATGTCTTGGGGTGTCCCGACAAGATTCGCCTTGCGATTATTGTCAATCGTCAATTTATCCATTTCAGTTAATGGATAATCCTTCGCTTCTTCGGGTGACATTGTTTGAATGATTTGCCCTTTCATTAATTGAAGACGAGAAATATCAATCGGTTTAGCTAAATATTCCGCTTCTTCTAGGGTTGGGGCAACTGTTGCTGCATATGTCACAATGATTTGTGGTTTATCCATATAATAAGAAGGCGTAAAATAGGCTTTATAGGCATCAAAGATATCCTTTGACATATTGCCCGTGAAAAATTGTGCATACGAATAGCCTACTCCCAGCTGGCCAGCCTGCATTGCGCTCTGACCACTAGAACCTAGTAACCAAGCCTCTGGTAATGAAATATGAGCAGGAGCTGCAACGACTTGATCATAGACATGTTCACCTGTTTTTTGATTATTCATTAGCTTTAATATGATTTCTAGCTTATCATACTGTTCTGTGAAGCGTTGTCGTCTTCCCTCTGCCAAGGCATAGATAGCGGCATGATCACCACCAGGAGCTCTCCCCACACCAAAATCAATACGATTGGGTGCCAGCCCCGATAATGTTTTAAAGACCTCCGCTAGCTTATAGGGTGAATAATGCATCATCATGACACCACCCGTACCAATGCGAAGCCGCTGTGTTTTAGCAGCTAAAAAAGCAGCAGTTACTTCAGGAGCTGAACTCGCCAATGACTGGCTATTATGGTGTTCAGCAAGCCACATACGGTGATAGCCAAGCTCTTCACCTAGCAATGCCAGCTGTTCTGTACGTTGGAAGGCCTCTTCTGCAGAATGACCTTTTGGAATCGGCATTTGATCTAAAATACTTAATCTCATGTAAAACATCCTCTCTGTCTCTAGCTCCCCCTTTTACTGTAATACAGTTTGGATGATTTACAAAATAAAAAACCTTACTCATAAGCTAGTTGTTTCTTTTCCCAAGTGTGATAGACCATGCCAACAAGCTTTTGTTGTTGTTGCTGGTTTAATACGACTTCTTTAAATTTCATTGCCTCTAGGGAAAATTGCTGCGTTTGTTCGTTCACGACAAATTGGAGAATAGCATGTCCTTTTTCGTCTTGAAACGTAATATCACCTGATAATTCTACAACTTGCTCCCCAGTTTTTGCTTCATAATAGCGCCAGTAAGGTTCATAAAAAGCGTAATTAAACGCATTTCGAACTGTGACATCTGAAAAATTCTCCAAATAGCCTTCCTTTACGGTATCAATATACTCATGATCTGTTATATCTTTTTTTGCATTAAAGACATACCCTACAAGTACTCCCATAAACACAACACAGAGAAATACACGTATATGATTTCCTAAACTCATGTCATCACGTCCCCTTTACGTAAAAACACCATTATCTACATAATACATCAAAATAATGACTCCAAGTAGATTTTTTTTGTTTTATGTAGAAATTATCGTCATTTTCTATCGGATCACTTCACTTATTTCTATTAAAAAATAGCAGCTAGAGTATTTACAGCCTATCCTCAGTTCGCTACTATCAGATTATTATGATAGAAAAGAGATGACCTTTTGTGCCTTTTGATTTAGATGTAAATATTTTATTAATTTTAATCCTCTTCGGTTTTTTAGCAGCCTTTATTGATTCAGTGGTTGGAGGAGGTGGGCTTATCTCATTACCAGCTCTTATGTTCGTTGGCCTTCCTCCCTCTGCTGCAGTAGCAACCAATAAATTGGCAGGTACAATGGGTTCCCTTACTAGCACAGTGACATTTTATCGGTCTGGTAAACTAGATATAAAAGCCGTCTATAAGCTATTCCCCTTCGTCTTTTTTGGCTCTATGCTGGGTGCTTGGATTGTCCACTTAATGGACCCAAGTGTACTGAAGCCATTAATGCTGATTATGCTTGCAGTCGTTGCCATTTATACCATCTTTAAAAAAGACTGGGGCAGTATGACCACCTTTAAACAATTAACCCCTAAGCGTTCTATTATTTTTGTTTTCGTGATTACACTTATTGGCTTTTATGATGGCTTTTTAGGTCCTGGGACAGGCTCGTTTCTACTCTTTGCTTTTCTCATAGTTGGCTATGATTTTTTACAATCAGCAGGAAACGCCAAATTTTTAAATTTCGGCAGTAATGTAGCTGCCCTCCTTATGTTTATATACTTAGGACAAATAAATTATGCCTATGGACTACCAATGGGTCTTGCGCAAATTGCAGGAGCTATTGTTGGTTCAAAATTTGCCATTAAACGCGGCAGTGGCTATGTACGTAAATTATTTATCGTTGTGACCATTCTATTACTCTTGAAAAATACATATGACTATTTTTCATGATCAGCCGTTATACTAACGTATGCCAATACTATAGAAGGATCAAACTTATCTCAATTGGGGTAAGTTTTTTTCATGGTATCAACTTTTTCCCTCTCCTCGTACGTCTAGTAAATGTATACAATTTGACAATGTTAAAAAGGAGCTTCTTTGGACATGAGAACAAGAAATGCATTTCAACATGAAGAGGTGTTTGTCCAATTCATTCGAGAACAAAAAGAGCGTTTTTATTTGCTCGCGTATAGCTATACAAAAAATGAACAGGACGCACTAGATGTTGTACAAGACAGTATCCAAAAAGCCATGCTTTCATTAGATCGACTTGAGAATGTGACCTATATGAAAAGCTGGTTTTATAAAATAGTTGTCCGTACAGCCATAGATTTTTTACGTAAGCATAAACGCTTACAAGTGACAGATGATGATACATTACAATATTTAACACCTGCTCAAGAGGATGTTTATGAGAATGTTGACTTGGAGCATGCGTTGGATGAACTCCCGCAAATGTATCGAGAGGTTGTCATTCTCCATTATTTCGAGGATTTAAAACTCGCTGACGTGGCGAACATCCTCGACATTAAGTTGAGTACAGCCAAATCGCGTCTTTATAAAGCATTAAAACTATTGAAAATCCAATTGGAAGATGTGAAGGGAGAAACTGCACATGGATAAAAAATTACAGGAGTTAGAAAAACAATATATGAAAGTCCCGATTCCAAAAGAGCTAGACTTCGTGGTTGAAAAAGCACTTAAGCAAGGTCGAAAAAAGAAAAAAAATCGTACACCTCAATGGGTCCTTGGATCTGCCGCTGCAGCCATGCTATTTACAGCTGGTTTAAATGTAAGTCCTGCAATGGCACGCACACTCTCAGAAATTCCCGTGGTTGGTAGTGTGATAAAAGTATTGACTTGGACAGAATATGAAGTGGCTGAAGATAATTATGATGCCAACATTAAAGTACCTTCTATTGAAAACTTAGAAAATCAGGATCTGGCGAATACATTAAATGAAAAATATCGTGCAGAAGGTAAGACACTTTACGATGAATTTATGGCAGAAGTGGGCGATTTAAAATTAAATGGCGGTGGTCATTTAGGTATTGATAGTGGCTACGAAATCAAAACTGATAACGAACAAATTTTGTCGATTGGCCGTTATGTAGTGAATACCGTTGCTTCTTCTTCAACGGTGATGGAATACGATACGATCGATAAAGAAAACGAAATTTTAATTACTTTACCTATGCTCTTTAAAGATCAACACTATATTGAAACAATTAGTGAAAATATTAAAGAACAAATGCGTACACAAATAGCTGAATCGAATCAAGATAAAGTTTATTGGGTAAAGGGTGCTGGCCTTGCCGATGAAGAGTTAATGGAAGAATTTACAACTATTAAACCTGATCAGCAATTCTACATTTCTGATAAAGGCAAGCTTGTGATTTCCTTTGATAAATATGAAGTGGCACCTGGCTATATGGGCGTTGTAGAGTTTGAAATCCCAACAGATGTCTTAAAAGACGATCTTGTAAGCACAAAATATATTCATTAATTTAGCTTACTTTTCCTATGACGAGGTATTGGATGATGGTGTCATCCAATACCTCGTTTTTTCATGAAACCATACCATTTTCTGCTTATAAAGCCGACTTTTTTTGTCAAAGCTAATATGTATCAATCAATGTTAGAGGGTTTTCAACATGAAAAGTGTAGGATCAATCAGTATTTTACATGTCATCTTCCTATCAATGACTGTTATTGGCTTAAAAAATCATGTAACCATTATTCCTCCGCTACTAGATGTGGCCAAAAGAGATGGCTGGCTATCCGTATTGTTTGCTGGAGGAATTATTTTCTTTTGGCTATTTTTATTAGTATATATTCAATCAAAATCTAATCAGGAGCCCATCCGAGATTGGCTCGATTCAAAAATCGGGAAAATTGGCTCTACTATTGTTATTTATACAGTTGCTATTTTTTTAATGATTATCGCAGCTTTTACAATGGTTGAAACACTGCAATGGATTAATACTACATTTTTACCGCAAACCCCTGTAATTATCTTACTATTTATCTACATCATTCTGTGTATTCTTCTTGTGACGACTAGCTTACAGACGCTCGTCATTTTAAACGTTTTTGTATTATTCGGAGTAGTTATCTTTGGCTTTTTCGTGGCCTTTACGAACATGCAGGTAAAAGATTATGAATTATTACGTCCATTTTTTGAACATGGATTCCAGCCTGTCTTGCGAGGTATGATTTTCCCTGCATCAGGGTTTATTGAGCTTTTAATGTTGCTATTTTTACAGCATCAATTTAAGGAACGTATTCGCTGGTACCACTTTGCTATTATGCTGGCCATTTTAGTAGGACTGACATTAGGACCTTTAATTGGAGCCATTACAGAATTTGGACCGAATGAAGCGGCTAAGCAACGCTATCCTGCCTACGAAGAATGGGGATTAGTGACAATCGGTCGCTATATCGAGCATCTTGACTTTTTCTCCATTTATCAATGGCTGACAGGAACCTTTATTCGTGTTAGCTTCCTTTTGTACATTGTGGCAGATTTATTGAAGATGACAGGAGATCCCAAGCGTATATGGCAAATGCTTGCTCCTCCCTTCTTTATTCTTTGTTTACCATTAATCATGCTAAATGAAAGCCTATTTTTAAAAGTAAAAGGAAATTATATTCTGGCAGCCACTTTTATTTTTTTCTTTTTACTGTCAATATTTTTCGTAGTCGTAGCTTTCTTGTCGGATAAATCTTCTAAAAAGGGGAAAACTGAAAAACAAGATAAGAAAAGTGGTGAATCATAATGCCTCAGCAAGAACAAGCGCTAGATCTTAGTACGCTCAGAAAATTATTTCAAAAATCAGCAGATATTCAATTTCAGGAATATATGTTTAATCAGCAGAAAGTACACTTTATTACGTGTGATGCTATGATTGATCAACAAATGCTTAATGAAGTGATTATTCAACGTATTCAATATTTATATGATCATTTGGATGAGGTTCCCTTTGAAGAGAATATCGCAAGGCATCTTCATGTTCCAAGTATTCAAAAADTACAAGACAAGGAACAGCTGATAACTTTTGTCTATAGTGGCTTCTTGTTGTTGTATTTTGACGAAGACAATCTTTTATATGCAAGCAATATTGCCCAAAAGCCGAATCGCCAGCCTGAAGAAACGCGCATGGAGGTTCTTGTTAAAGGGCCCAGAGATAATTTCATTGAAGATATTCGCGTCAATATCGCACTCATAAGAAAACGTTTGCCGACCAATTCATTTTGTGTGGAAAAAGTGGAGCTTGGGAAACGATCAAAAACTACGGTAGCCATTCTTTATTTTGATGATATTGTGGATATGGATWTTTTACWTGGCATCAAWAAGCAGCTTGCTGCTGTTGWTACAGAYAKTSTTTTTAGTGGCGATTTATTGATGGAACGGGTGAATAAAAATTCCAAGCTTTTTCCGAAGTTTGATTATACTGGACGACCTGATTATGCGGTTCAGGCCTTAGCAAGAGGACGTTTTATTATTTTTGTAGATGGCGTCGCCTATGCCATCATTACCCCTGTCAATTTGTTTCTCTTACTGAAATCAGCTGAGGATAATGAATATCCTATTATTTTCAGTTCACTGGAACGATTATTAAGAATATTTGGTATTTTAATCGGCTTACTACTTCCTGCATTCTGGCTTGCCTTGACAACCTATCACCAAAACCAACTGCCGCTTCAACTACTCGCAACCGTCGTGCAAGCGAAGGCTGGCTTACCGCTCCCCTCTTCGCTTGAAATGTTGCTGATGCTGCTGATGTTTGAATTATTTCGTGAAGCAGGCTTGCGTCTCCCTTCCGTTATTGGTGGGACCATCAGTGTTGTAGGTGGATTAATTATTGGGGATGCAGCCATTCGAGCAGGTGTAACGAGTCCTGAAATGATCGTTGTCATCGCTATTKCTACCATTGCTTCCTTTACATTAGTGAATCAGTCACTTGTTACTTCAGTTAGCATATTACGCGTTGCCTTTATCTTTGCTAGTGCCTTTTTCGGGTTATTTGGCTTCTTTGTTTCTTTATACCTGACACTGCTTTATTTAAGTAATATTCGAATTTACGGCTACTCTTACATGAACCTAGCAACAGATCTAAATTGGGCAACCATTAAAAAATCCATCTTTCGATTATCACCCAAAGGCTATACAGAGCGGAACAAAGCGCTTGCTCCTCAGGATTATACACGAACTTCAAAAGGGCATGAGAACAAAGATTCTCCACATAAAAACAAATAGCATCCCTATCGATTGTGAAGGGATGCTATTTTTATTCGCTCAACTATTTTGGACTCTTTCTTTTATAAGGTTCAGTACACTTTCCCAATGACCTTTCATTTCTTCTCGTACTGTCTGATCAGAAAGATGTTCTTGATGAAAGCTAATGGTTGTTTTATTATGCTCCTTGGGTAAAATACGGATTTGTACGGTAGATGGTTTTGACCACTCTTCCTTTTGCCAAKTCAATCGAAGCTGCTCTAATGGTTTAACAATCCTGATTTCGCCTGTCCCTATCTTTGAATGATATTTGTACTMMGGTTCRWATATAACTKAAGTGTCTTCCCCCAGCCATGTACGTACTCCTTCTGTTGTCGTAATCAATGCCCATGCTTGCTCCTGCGAAATTGGAAATGTCCTTCTAACCCCAATTTGAAAACCCACACTTTTCGTTTGACCGATAATTTTTTCGTTATCCATTGCTTCACCTCTATTTTATGACCTTTATTGTGAACTGTAATGTTCTATTCGATTTACCTGCTAAACATTCCTTCTATGATTCATAAATGAATGTTCCATTTTCCATATTAAAGATTTGACCTGTTACCCTATGCMTMTTCSATDKCMTTACCTTCAATCGMTTCCCTCYYTCCACATAAACCTTCACTATGCATGTCAGTGTCCTTTGGCTACCACATGAGCAGTTGTACAAGTAACTTAGGGAAGCAACCAAAAAAGGGAAATTGTTTTAAAAAACAATCTCCCCCTCCTTAATTTACGTCAATTCCACAAACTCTTTCTGAACGCTTTGTTCTGTTTGTCCCTTGCGAAATTGAATATGATGAAGCTTTGCAAAAATCCCATTTTGAGCCACTAGCTCATCATAGGTACCATCCTCTTCAATGCCCTTCGGTGTCACAACTAATACACGATCAGCATTGCGAATAGTTGCCAGTCGATGGGCAATAACTAGTGTTGTACGATTTTCAGCAAGCTCTGTTAACGATTGCTGAATAATCATTTCTGTTTCTGTATCTAAGGCAGAGGTTGCCTCGTCTAAAATTAAGATAGGCGGGTTCTTTAGGAACATACGAGCAATCGCTAGTCGTTGCTTTTGTCCTCCTGATAATTTTAAKCCACGTTCACCTATTTGTGTATCATAGCCATCGGGCAGCTCTGCAATAAATGCCTCTAGATGTGCTTTTTTCGCTGCCTCTCGAATTTCCGCTTCACTTGCATCTAATTTTCCATAGGCAATGTTTTCACGAATCGTACCTGTAAATAAAAAGACGTCCTGCTGTACGATACCAATTTGAGCACGTAATGACGCTTGTGTCATATTACGTATATCGATACCATCAATCGTAATAGCCCCTTTTGTCACCTCATAAAATCGAGGAATCAATGAGCAGATTGTAGTTTTACCAGCACCCGAAGGCCCTACAAAGGCAATAGTTTGGCCAGCTTTTACATCAAATGATATATCATGTAAAACCTGTTTGGATGCATCATAATTAAAATGAACGTGATTGAAGGCAATATTTCCATCTAAATGTTTTATAACCTTTGCATCCTCACGATCCTGAATTTCTGGCTCCTGTTCAATTAATTCACGGAAGCGCTTAAAGCCAGCCATTCCTTTCGGATAAAGCTCTAATAAAGCACTAATTTTATCAATTGGTTTAATCAGGACATTCGTATATAAAACAAAGCTCACTAGCTCCCCATAAGATAATTTCCCATTAAAGCTTAGCCAAGCGCCGACCACTAACACCATTAATGTAAGGAGGCGCGTCATCATGTAAATACTGGAGTGTGTCCCTGCCATAATTTTATAGGCATATAATTTAGCCGTACGGAAAAATCCATTTTGCTCCTTAAAGCGTTTAATTTCAAAATCTTCATTTGTAAAGGATTTCACAACACGGACACCAGATACACTATCCTCTACACGTCCGTTCACATCAGCAATTTTGCCATACATCGTTTTCCAAGCATTGTTCATTTTTATATTACTAAATGTCACAAGCCATGTTAAAAATGGAACCATAATCGCTGCAATCAAAGCGAGTGTTGGATTGACATTAAACATAATGGCAAAGGCCCCAACAAAGGTCAGGATTGAAATGAAGAGATCCTCTGGTCCATGATGGGCAAACTCGCCTATATCAAACAAATCATTGGTAATACGACTCATAATATGACCTGTTTTCGTATTATCAAAGAATCGGAAAGATTGCCTTTGTACATGCGTAAATAATTCCTGACGCATATCCGTTTCGATATTTATGCCTAGTTTATGCCCTAAATAGTTAACGATAAAGTTCAATAATGTACTAATGGCATAAACAAGCAGTAATAGGACACTTATTTTCACGATCATGCCCCAATCCCCTGTTGGCAATAACTCATCGATAAACCATTGAACAGCCAATGGAAACGCAAGCTCTAAGATTGCTACAATAATGGCACTCGAAAAATCGATGACAAACAATCGTTTATGTGGCTTGTAGTAGGAAAAAAATTTTCTATACATGTTTGTCTCCTCTCTAAGTTGTAAAAATTTTGCCTATCTTTTAATAGTACCATTTGTGCAAACGTAACGGAAAAGTATTTTTTCTCCATAGCAGTATATTTTTATTTACTTTTAAAATGTTGCATGTTACTATGTTAGTAAGAATTGAATAGCTTTTGACTTTATTGTCAAAGGGGAGTAGCTAGCAGATGCGATCGAAGCATCTGATTCACATTCGTCATTACATGGTATATTACCATCGGGTGTGATGGCATTTCTTGTCACACAGAACACTTTCTGTGCAACGAACAGTTAATTGCTTAGCAAGACCTTTGCCTATTTTTTAGGCAGGGGTCTTTTTCTTTTGCTTAAAATAGGGAAAGAATAAGTTAGCAAGCCATTCATTTCTGTTCAACAATTAAAGGAGGCAATAAATTTGGAGGCAATATTTTTAGAATACGCATGGGTACTTGTCGTATTAATTGTACTAGAAGGTTTGTTAGCAGCAGACAACGCCGTCGTAATGGCTGTTATGGTTAAGCATTTACCAAAGGCACAACAACAAAAAGCTTTATTGTATGGATTGGTGGGGGCGTTTGTTTTCCGTTTTGCCGCATTATTCCTTATTACAACGCTCGTTAATTTCTGGCAGATTCAAGCAATAGGTGCAGCTTATCTACTGTTTATGTCTATTAAGCATATTTATGATTCGCGGAAAGCATCTCAAAACTCCGAAGAAATTCAAGAGCCGAAAAAACAATCTGGCTTCTGGATGACGGTTGTAAAAGTAGAACTTGCTGATATCGCATTTGCTGTGGATTCTATTCTTGCGGCGGTTGCCATTGCTGTCACACTTCCACATATCGGTGATTTTGATATTGGCGGTATTAACGCAGGTCAGTTCGCAGTGCTGTTCTTAGGTGGTATTATTGGTGTCATCATGATGCGTTTCGCAGCTCGTTGGTTTGTAAAGGTTCTCGACAAATTCCCATCACTTGAAACAGCTGCTTTCCTAATTGTCGGCTGGGTTGGTGTAAAATTAGCTGTATTAACATTAGCACATGAAAAATTGGGTGTGATTCCACACGAATTCCCCCACTCCACTCTTTGGAAAGCTATTTTCTGGATTGTCTTAATTGCTATCGCATTAGGTGGCTACCTAATCGGTGTCAAAAATCAAAAGAAACAAGAACAATAATAATGAAAAATCGCTTCGATTACGATCGGGGCGATTTTTTTATTTTCTTAAAAATATAAAAGAAGGTATTTTCTAATTGAGAACGAATATCAATTATTTTTTGCATGAATTGCTTTAAAAATTAAATTTTTTGTATGTTACTGCCTCTACGCTGTATACTAGTAAAGAAGTCATTTACTGCAAAAGGAGGAAAACTTTTATGTTATCTGAAAAACTACACACAGCTCTTAATGAACAAATGAATTTTGAATTCTACTCTGCGCATGCCTATATGGCAATGGCAGCCTATTGCACAGATCAAGATTATGATGGCTTCGCTAACTTCTTTTTAGTACAAGCAGAAGAAGAACGCTTCCATGCCATGAAATTTTATAATTTCTTAAGTGATATGGGCTACCGCGCAACAATTCAAGGTTTTGAAAGCCCAGGCAATCATTTCGAATCCATTTTAGATGCCTTTAAAACGGCTCTATCACACGAAAAAGAAGTAACACGCCGTATTTACAATTTATCAGACATTGCTTTAGATGAACGTGAGCATGCGACAATGGCCTTCTTAAAATGGTTTATCGACGAGCAAGTAGAAGAAGAATCTACATTTGATACATTAATTCGTAAAATCGAGCGTATCGAAACTGACTCAAACGCAATCTTTATGCTAGATGCAGAATTGGCTACACGTACATTTACACCAGATACAGAAGCATAATATTTCTTATAAAAAAATCTGCCATTAAGGAAGATTTTTTTAGGTATCTAACTTGCTTGTGGGATTTTCAAAAGATGCAATCAAAAGAAACGTTAAAAATCAACGTTTGCTCTAGGTCTTTAACGCTGGGGTACTGGCCCATGTCTAAAGACACACTGAAAGGTCCGCCAACCGCACTCCGTTTTCACGCTACCACTAAAGTGGTTTTATTATTTTCGCTTTTTTGCTTGTATTTCTTCTCCTGTAAATGGATCAATGAATTCTTTCATGGTCATTTGATCCTCAAGAATATCCTCTTGCAATTGATTTTTTATATATTCCTGTATGATTTTTCTGTTTCGTCCTACTGTWTYTWCWTAATMTCCGCGACACCAAAACTTCCTMTTTCCATATTTGTATTTCAGGTTCGCATGCCGATCGAATATCATTAAACTACTCTTCCCTTTCAAATAACCCACAAACGATGAAACACTTATTTTTGGTGGAATACTCACCAACATATGAATGTGATCAGGACAGGCTGTGGCTTCAATGATTTCTACTCCTTTTCTTTCACATAACTGGCGAAGAATTCTACCTATATCTGCTTTGATTTGTCCATAAATAATCTGCCTTCTATATTTKGGCGCAAAGACGATGTGATACTTACAATTCCATGTCGTGTGTGCTAAACTTTTATTATCCATTTGGAGCCCCTTTCGTACGAAGTCGGTTGACCAGACCTGATTTCATTGTACGGCTGGGGTTTTTTTCTTGTCCATAGCTAGAAGCTCTTTGGAACCCCTCGCATAGCAAGGGGTTTTCAAAATATACAATAAAAGAGAAACGTTGAAAAATCAACGTTTCTCAGGTTCTTTATGGTTCTCTTACCACTCCATCAAAGGCAGCTTGATAGATTTGATAGATATCTTCACGCTCTAATGGCATTGGACTTCGCGCTAAAATACGCGTTTGTTTTGTAGCATCCTCTGTTAGCTGTTCAAGTGCTGATGCAGGGATATTGAATCCTTGTAATGTTGAGGGAATTTTCACATCTTGAACGAGTTGTTGTAAGGCATCAACACATTTATAGGAAGCCTCTTCTTGCGATAAATAGGATGATGATATTCCCATGGCATCTAAAATATCTTTCATTCGTTTTTCACAGCTTTGACGAATATACCCCATGACATATGGTAATAGTACTGCATTGGAATCACCATGAGCTATATGGAACTGACCTCCCAGGGGATAGGCTAAAGCATGGACGCCTGCTACACCGGCATTGAAAAAGGCTAATCCTGCTAAATAGCTGCCATAACTCATATCTGTGCGCGCTTGCTTGTCTTGTCCATTATGGACAGCTGTTCGGATTGACTGGCTAATTAATCGGATAGCTTGTAGTGCAAGTGCATCCGTTACTGCATTCGCATTTACTGATACGTAGGCTTCTATCGCATGAGTTAACGCGTCTACCCCAGTCGCCGCTGTCACCTTCGATGGTAAGGAAATCGTTAAGGCAGGATCTACAATCGCTACATCCGCTAATAAATAATCATGTGTCACGACATCCTTGGTTGTATCCAGTGATAGCACAGAAATATTTGTTACCTCCGAGCCTGTCCCAGAAGTGGTAGGAATTAAGATTTTAGGTAACCCTTTATTATCTAATGTTTTCGTTCCTGTTAGGTTTAAATAATCTGCAACTTTTCCATCATGTTTTGCTAATACGGCGGCAAGCTTTGCTAAATCCAGTGCACTGCCCCCACCTACACCAATCACCAAATCAAATGGATGCTTTCTCGTAAAATCAACCAGTTTTTCGCCAATTGCAAGCGGAGGCTCTGGTGCAATATCCGTATAAATGGTTGTTGTATAGCCTTTCTCAATCAAAGGCTTTTCAACATTGTCCGTTAGACCTATTTCTTTTAATAATGGATCTGTCACGATCAAAATATTGTGAGCGTTAAACTTCTTTACCTCTAGCAGAAGCTGACTCAAACAGCCCCAGCCAGTATAGCTAGCAGGCGTAAAGGTTAATTTATGCATGGCTTCTCTACTCCTATCTATTCATAATAGCCTTCCGTTGATTTTCTAAATGATTTAAATTGAATAGGATCATGGCCAAACCATACCTGTGAATTTGTTTCATTTGCTAGTCTTCGAATCCGTTCCACTGTTGTATTATAACCTACAGAATCGTAGATAATGCCTGGTGGCTTGACAGGAGGACCAAAGCTTTCTGCCGTATAAATGGCATCTGAGGCTAAAATAATACCACCTGTGTCAGGCATTTGAATATGCAAACCTAGCATTCCCCAAGCATGACCACTACCAAAATTTAATACTTGTATCCCATCAGCTAGTTTTACATGATCCTCGCCACGTTTGATTAAGCGCCATTGTAGATTGTTTTTAATCCACATATCAATGTCACCCCAAACATAGGCACCGTCTTTCACGTTTCTAGCATATGTTTGTAATGTGCCATTAAACTCATCTTCCTGTACAATAATTGTGGCATTTGTAAAGAGTTCTAAGCACCCTGCATGGTCGAGATGCAAATGGGAAGCAACAACATATTTGATATCCTCTGGACGAACATTTAATTCTTCTAGACGATGATGTAAATAGCATTCTTCTGGCATATTAATAGGAAATGCTTTTTGCGTAAATTCACCCCATCGCCCTTCTGGACCCATCGAGTTTGGATTGCATGCAGTATCAAATAGAATTTTGCYTTCTGGATGATCAATCAATACTGTATAAACAGGGAATTCAACAAATTCATTTGGCTGATTTGGATGATCGATGGTTGCGGGATTGTGCATCGCAATCATATAATTTTTATCCATTCGCATCGTACCATTGTCCATCACATACAATTTTGGATGTTGTTTAATCATTTTCATTTTCCCATCTCCATTCGTGATTATTGGTTATTCCAAATTACTAGCTTCATTTCCGTCATTTCTTCTAACGCATATTTAATGCCTTCACGGCCTGTGCCGCTTTCCTTTACACCACCATATGGCATGTGATCTACTCGATAAGTAGGTACATCATTAATGATGACTCCACCAACGTGCAATGCTTTTGTAGCCTGAAAAGCTGTCTGAATAGAAGGAGTGAAGATGCCTGCCTGTAGGCCATAGTGAGAATTATTGATAGCCGCTATCCCTTCATCAATGGTGGATACCGTATTAACGATAACAACAGGTGCAAAAATTTCTTCACAGGATACACGACTCTGTGGCTGAACATTATATAAAACAGTAGGCAATAAAATATGATTGTCAATGTGACCACCTGTAATTACTTGTGCCCCTTCAGCTACTGCCTCTTCAATCCATTGATAAGCACGCTGTTGTTCAGCTTGTGAAATCATCATAGCAAGATCTGTTTGATTATCCATTGGATCWCCAATTGTAAGCTGCTCTATTTTTTCCTTCAGCCGTATTAAAAATTCCTCCACCATACTTTCCATGACATAGATACGTTGTAAAGAAATGCAAACTTGACCTTGGTTGGAAAAGGCCCCCATCACAATGCGATCCATAATACGCTCTAGCTGTACCCCTTCATCGATAATTACGCCTGCATTGGAACCTAATTCTAAGGTTACTTTCTTCAAGCCTGCACGATTGCGTAGAGAAATCCCTACCGCTGGACTTCCTGTAAACGTTATCATCTTAACATTTGGATGTGCTAAAAATGCATCGCCTACTAATTTACCTTGTCCAGTTACAAGATTAAAGGCACCTGCTGGTAAATTTGTTTGCGCCAATAGTTTTGCCAAAAAATGGGCGGATAGCGCTGTTTGTGTGGCAGGTTTCAATACAATCGTATTGCCTGCAGCTAATGCTGGCCCAACTTTGTGTGCTACTAGATTTTGCGGAAAGTTAAATGGTGTAATCGCTGCCACAACACCGATTGGCTCTCTTAATGTATAAGCAAAGCGCCCCTCTCCATTTTTTGATGCATCCATTGGAACCATTTCACCAGTAAGTCGCTTTGCTTCTTCTGCCGCAAATTTATAGGTTTCAACTGTGCGATCAATTTCAGCGTAAGCATACTTTAACGGTTTGGCTGATTCCATTGCAATGATACTTGCTGCTTCATCTCTATTTTCTGCAAAAAGGGTGGATAACTGCTCTAAAATCTCTGCTCGTTGAAAAGCAGTTAATGCAGCCATTTGAGGAGCTGCAGCATGCGCACTTTCAATGGCCTCCTGTACATCTTGTTCAGTGGCCATCGCAAAGTGTGCCAATACCTCTTGTGAATAGCGAGATTGTATCTCCATCCATTCAGCAGTCATCTTCCATTCTCCATTAATCCATAAGCCCTTTTTCAATCGTAATTCACTCCTTTCTTTTTATGGTTACGTATTCATTTCAGAAAATAAAGAAATGAATACGTAACCATTTTGGTGTAAAAAATAAACTGATGGTCTATCAGTTTATTTTACACGTTGTATTTCTTGGGAAAATCTTAACAGACTCTGTTTGTCTAATGCAAGTACTTTTTTTCTCCATTACCTCAAATAATTTTTCGATAGCAATAAAACCTAAGTTCTCTTCTGATGTTAAACCTACAGTTGTTAAGGCAATAGAGTGATGTTTACTAAGCTCTACATTATCAATACCAATGATATTAAAATCTCTCGGAACCTGAAAACCTCTCTCTAAACAAAGATTCAATATTTCAATGGCAATGGCATCCGTAGCAGCACAAATAGCTGTTGGTCTTTTTTCGAGTTGTAAAAGCTCTGCAAACGCACGTTCAATATCCATTTTATTGGTGTTCGTTAAAAAAGTAGGCACTAATTTTGCATCTAGCCCATAATCCTGTAAAGCTTGTTCAAATCCCAGATAGCGTCCATAGAAGGTACTCATTTGATGTGGACCCCCTATCCAACATAAAGAGTCATGCCCTAATGATAGGACATGCTTGGTCGCAAGGTAACCTGCTTGAACATTATCAATTTCTACAAAATGTCTATTCTCTTTATGCTTACGGTTAAACATAATAAATGGAATAGCTAGTTTTTCTAGTTTATAAAATAAATCATCTTGATACAACATAGAAGACAATATAATTGCGTCTGCTTTCGTTTCTAAAACGGCATTGTAGATTGAATTAAGATTATCCTCTGTGCCAAAATAGACATTAACTTTATAGCCACGTGCATTAACATAATTCACGATGGCTGTAGTTGTATCAACAAAAAAAGGGTTGTGTAAGGGCCCCGAAATCAATGTAATAATACCTGTTTTTTTCTGAACAAGCGATCTTGCTATATCATTTGGCACATAGTTTAGTTCCTCTATCGCCTGCATTACTTTTTCAATTGTTTTTGGCTTTACAAGCTCTGGTGTATTCAATACTCTAGATACAGTTGTTTGTGAGACACCAGCATGCTTCGCCACATCTTTTGAAGATACCAAAAAAACCACCCATTTCATCATTGTGAAGCTATATTATATCATCTATAGAATAATGATTATAGTGATGATTCCTTCTCTACCTTAACGCTTTCGCTCATATGGCTTTGCAGCTTCACTCGCTTTAAAGTTATAAACAGGTTTAATAACTTTGACAATATCTACAGTTTCCCTAATCGCAGAAGTAATTTCTGTCATCGGCTTATAGGCCATTGGTGCCTCATCCAATGTTTCTTCATTGACTGATGTTGTCCAAATCCCCTGCATCGTATCTTTAAAATCGGCCATATTCAAAGCTTTTTTCGCTGCGCGTCGTGAAAACATGCGTCCTGCTCCATGGGGGGCTGAATAATTCCATTCCGCATTGCCTTTCCCTATACAAATCAGAGATCCATCCCGCATATTCATTGGAATAACTAGCTTTTCATCTTTATTTGCACGAACAGCCCCTTTGCGAAGCGTCATCGTTTCTGTATCGATATAGTTATGAATCGTATCAAACGTATCTGTAAAATGCCAATCCATCTGTTTAGCAATGGTTTCTGCAATGGTCCAACGATTCATCCGTGCAAATTGCTGTGCAATCTTCATATCATGGATATAATCATGGAAAGCTTCCCCCTCTAAATATGACAAGTCTTTCGGAACGAACGGTGTTTGTTCTTTATAGGCTTGTATCATGGATTGAATCTCTTGTTGTCGTCCTTGCTGTTTCATTGCCTCTATTTTTTCTGTCAAATCTTCTCGACGTAAATTTTCATAAGCTCTTTTTTGATGCCAATTAGCAACCTTTGCCCCTACATAGCGTGACCCCGTATGGATGAGCAAATAGTGCTGATCATCTTCATCTTTGGCAAGTTCAATAAAATGGTTGCCTCCCCCAAGTGTACCTAATGACAAGTTCGTATAGTCGTCTTTCAAGCCGCTTGCTCGAAATTGTTTACCTTCAAACTCTACAAAATGTCGGCTTGGCGATACTTCTTTATGAATATCCTGCCCACTTGGTACATATGTGCKAATGATGGCATCGAGTTGAGCAAAATCAACTGTTGTTACGTCAAGTTGTGCTACAAATACACCACACCCCACATCAATGCCKACAAGATTGGGTACAACACGKTCTTGCAATTGGATGGTCGTGCCAATGACACATCCTTTACCCGCATGATAATCTGGCATAATACGTACTTTAGTGCCTGCCATAAAAGCCTGGTCTGTTAATTCTTGAATCTGATCAACAGCTGTTTGTAATGCTGTTTGCGCAAAGATTTTTGCATTCGTGAAGCGTCCATTTATTTCAATCAAGTGTATCCCTCCTTACTACTTATACGTAAAACTGGAATGATTTGTTTCATATCATAAAGAAAACGTTCTAAAAGYATGCTACTTTTAGAACGTTTGGTGAAAACCTAATCTTCATATTGTACAACTAATTTTTTASGTATTTCGGGTATATCATTTGATTTTACATCTTCTTCCCTTAAGTCAAGCATTTGCAGGGGATATTTTTCTTGCACCTCAAAAGGTATTGCAATACTTTCCATTTTATTATTCATTTGACTTCTTGCGAGTAAGCCATTGTTTGATAAATCAATGGCTAAAATAGCCTGCACAGTTTCCTCAAGCATGGCAATATCCTTCGATTTCAACGGCATTTGCTCATTCATTAAAAATGGTTGAAGATGCTCTTTTATATAACCCTGTGCTTCGATTAAGCAAGAAAATTCATTTAATTTTTCAGCATAGCGCTTTAACTGACGCTTATCTTTTGCACGCTGTTGATTTAGTTTCTGTACCTTTTGTTCAATACGGCTCATGCGTACTTTCACTAAATCAATCAAAAAAGGCTGGGTATCTCGAATCGCCTGTAGCATTGAAACCTCTGCTTGTTGTACCTTGGCATATTGGGCGACACAAACCTCTTGCTGCTCATTGAGTTTTTGAACACGCTCTTTGAAAAATTCATTTTGCGTATGTTGGCCAAAGAAAGCTTTCATAAGACCTTTACCATGAATTTTTTTATGTTGTGCATCTAAACGCTCATATTCGCGTAAATACTCACTGTGCATGTTGCGGTATTCACGCAACATTTGTTGATAGTGCACAGCAATTTCAGTAAATTCTTCCACCTTGGAATCGTGTAAATAATCATGTTGCGCTATCGTTTGTAATAGCTGATACAGTGTTTGAACCTGTTTAAACGTGTTCGCTACCTGTTCATATTCTTGCTCATATTCTTTGACAATTGCTAAGTCACGTTGATAGCGAGAATATTCATATTGGGTATCGCCTGCGTATTTTTCAATATTCTCTACAGCAGATTGAAATGGATCTCGTTGTGGAATTACAGTTAATTCGAAGCGGAATCGTTCAAGCCATTGTAAGAAGCGAATTAGGATGGCATATGTTTTTTTATCACTATTTTCAGCCACACGATGAATGTGAGCAATTAATTGATCATACTGACTTTTTTGCCAAAGCTCATGACTGTCTGTTTGTTTGGCTACTAGTGCATTAATTGCTGAAATCCCTATAAAATCACTCATCAAATGACCAATACGTTGTTGTTCAGAGTCCATAAATGCTGTGGCATGTTCCTCATCATCGATGCCGTTGATGACACATAAAGGTTCAACACCTTTATTTTTTAACGTTTCAATCAAGAGAAGTTCAGCATCCATTGCCATTGAACCAGCGCGTAACACCCAGAAAATTTCATCAACACGGTTCATAAGCGCCTCTGAAAAATAAGCCATTTCTCCTCCGCCTGCTTCTAATGACACAGAATCAATTATTGTCACGGATTTTAATAAATCATTTTTCAAATAGACTTCTAGGTAATCTAAATGTTCACGTAAAATCTGGGAAGCAAACGTATCGCCAGTTGTTAGTAGCTCTAATTTACTGAGATCAAATACAGCGACAACACCATCTAAAAAATAAGCTTTAATCTCTTCTTGCTCGCCGTAGCGTATAAACGTATTTACACTTGTTGGATGCTGATCATCTACCGATAATATTTCGCGTCCTAGAAGTCCATTCACAAGTGTTGTTTTGCCCACCCGCTCTTTTCCAACTATTAAAATCATCGTCTGGTTATTGGCATCTTGAATGATTCGATTTAAATGTTTTGCTGTATCTTTCACATATGTATTTTGGACGATGATGCCATACRAGTGTCGTAGTTGGTCAACAAATTGCGGCAAAATATTATTCGCTGAGGTTGTATTTTCGATTGGCGTATTGTCAATGTTCGTCATCCTCAAAACCTCTTTTCGTATGTATCTATAAGACCATTATAAATGAAACTATGGCTTTTCTAATACATGGATTGATGAAAADAGGACAAYMKACTTATACGTTTATACGACAAATAGGAATTCATCCTTACACCTATTTCCTGTCTGCTTCATATATGATTGCTACACAGACTAAAGGGAATAGTCCCAGCTATGAGTTTAGAAGTATTAGGYTWKRASATTTCTSWSCAMRGTTGMTGAATARSTGAMCTTTGTSCTATCYCYCSAAACCAGCCATACGTGCATAAACAGCTCCAAGTAATGGCATTCCACCTTGGGCACCTAGTTTCTCTACAGATAAGGAAGCAGCGATATTAGCAAAATATACAGCCTCATCCAACGATTGCCCTTCTACTAAAGCATAGGCTAAAGCACCATTAAAGGTATCACCTGCGCCCGTTGTATCCACGACTGTTGTCATATAACCTGGAACATGAATTGGATAGGAGCCATCGAAATAACGTGCACCATCACTTCCTAGCGTCACGATTAATTTATTAGGATATTTTTCTAAAACTTGTTCCACAGGCTCGTTAAAAATTTCAGCACMTTCTGTYTCGTTAGGTGTTAAATAGGTAATATCGTCCATCCACTGCACATCAAAATTGGCTGCTGGAGCAGGGTTTAACAGTACCGGAACACCCGCTTCTTTACATAAATGAATGGCATGGGCTGTCGTCTCTTTAGGGATTTCAAGCTGTATAATTACCAAGTGACTTTTTTGTATCAACTCTTTTGAAGCTTCAAGATGGGATATGCTTAGGTCATAATTAGCTCCAGGTACGACAACAATTCGATTATCGTTATTGTAAATAAGTATATTAGCMAYKCYYKTAKRARCRRTKGWSMYTTTTAMAATRRCGTTTGTCTGAATCTGCTCTTGCTGTACAGCGGMATGTAATGTCTCACCAAAATGATCATTCCCTAAACAGCCAACCATCGCCACCTCACTGCCAAGACGAGCTGCGGCAACTGCTTGATTAGCCCCTTTTCCTCCTGGAACTGTTTGAAACGAGTTACCTAGAATGGTTTCCCCCTGCTTTGGAAAAGCATTCATTTGTACAACTAAATCCATATTTAAACTTCCTATAACTGTAATCATGGAATTCCACCTTTCATCTTTTGATCAAACAAAAAACAACTGAAATGAGTAGTATCATTTCAGTAGCTTAACAATATAAAAATTCGTATAAACTAAAAACCTATCGACTGTTTTAGGGATGCCCTAAATTCTTTCACTTACTGTAAATCGATACGAGCTTCTTTTACTCGTTAAATGAAAACGATCTAGTCACTCAGGCTATCTTCCTGTTATGCGAAGCAATGCTTGAGATGACGCTTTCGAAAACTGGCTGGATTTGTCCTTTAATATACAAAMATCAACAAAAAGAAAACANAACANAACCTTCGCATTTGATGTTTCCTTAATTATAAATAATTTCATATAGGAAATGCACTACAAACACAAAAAAACTGAAGACAACATAAAACTTGTCTTCAGTCATATCAATTAATAGGCTACTCGCTTCGCCTCATATGCGGCAATGTGGTCCTCATATTTAAAGGTTAAGGCGATTTCATCCCAGCCATTCAGTAACGTTTCTTTATAGTATGGGTCAATTGTAAAATGATAGACTGTACCATCTTCCCCTGTTACGGTTTGCTCTGCAAGATTTACTTCCATACTATAGGGCTTTGCTAAGCCTTTTGCTAAAATAGCATCACATTCCGATTCTGTTAKCTTAATCGGTAAGATACCGTTTTTGAAGCAGTTATTATGGAAAATATCTGCAAAAGAAGGTGCAATCACAACGTTAAAACCGTAATCTAAAATTGCCCATGGTGCATGTTCACGAGAGGAGCCACAGCCGAAATTATCTTGCGCCACTAGAATTTTAGATTCTTTAAATTCAGGTTTATTTAATACAAAGTCAGCTATTTCATTCCCTTGTGCATCGAAACGCCAATGGTAAAATAAAAACTGTCCAAAACCTGTGCGCTCAATACGTTTTAGAAATTCTTTTGAAATAATTTGATCGGTATCAACATTTTTTCGATCAAGTGGTGTGATGACACTATTTACGATATTAATTGGTTCCATTTTTCAATCATCCCTTCCCGAGTAAAGCAAGACTTACACTGTTTCCTTCACAAATTCACGTACATCGACGAAGTGACCTGCAATCGCAGCGGCTGCTGCCATTGGTGGTGACACTAAATGTGTACGAGCTCCAGCGCCCTGACGTCCTTCAAAGTTGCGGTTTGAGGTAGAGGCACAGCGTTCTCCAGCTGGTACGATGTCATCATTCATCGCAAGACACATCGAGCAACCAGACTCTCGCCATTCAAAGCCTGCATCCATAAATATTTTATCTAAACCTTCTGCCTCTGCTTGTTTTTTCGTTGTATGTGAGCCTGGGACAACGATGGCTGTGACCTTGTCATGCACCTTACGCCCTTTGATAACATCAGCAGCTGCACGCAAATCACTAATGCGTGAGTTTGTACAGGAGCCAATGAAGACATGCTGGATGTCAATGGATGTTAATGGCTGGCCTTCCTCTAAGCCCATATAGGCAAGTGCTTTTTGAAGTGCCGCCTTGTCTGATTCATCCTCATAATCTGCTTGTGTTGGAACATGCCCAGAAACACCAGTACCCATCGATGGGTTTGTTCCCCACGTAATGATTGGTTCAATTTCTTCAGCTTTTATAATACGAACCGTATCGTACGTTGCATCTTCGTCTGAAGCAAGACTTAACCAGTAAGCGGCTGCTTCTTCCAATTTTTCTCCCTGCGGTGCATATTTGCGTCCACGAATATAATCGACTGTTGTTTGGTCAGGTGAGATAAGCCCTGCTTTTGCGCCTGCCTCAATTGACATATTACAAATCGTCATGCGTTCTTCCATAGATAGTTTGTGGATAGCCTCTCCAGTGAATTCCACAATATGTCCTGTACCAACACCTATTCCGAACTTGGCAATGATGGCTAGAATAATATCCTTTGCCGCTACCCCAACTGGTAGCTCCCCTTCAACACGAATCTCCATCGTTTTCGGCTTATTTTGCCATAATGTTTGCGTCGATAATACATGCTCCACCTCTGATGTTCCAATACCAAATGCAATGGCCCCGAAGGCACCGTGAGTCGATGTATGAGAATCACCACAAACAATGGTTTTACCAGGCTGTGTTAATCCAAGCTCTSGCCCAATCACATGGACAATCCCTTGGTCAGGGTGACCCATGCCCGCTAACTCAACGCCAAATTCCTCAGCATTTTTAGCTAATGTTTCGATTTGATTGCGCGCAATGGGATCATGGATAGTTGGTAAATTTTTTGTTGGTACGTTATGATCCATTGTCGCAAAGCTTAAATCAGGACGACGCACTTTACGTCCGTTCATGCGTAACCCTTCAAAAGCTTGCGGAGATGTTACTTCATGAATTAAATGAAGATCAATATATAACAGGTCCGTCTTGCCCTCATCAACATAAACAANAANTTTAACCCAAATTTTTTCAATTATTTTTTTACCCATTGTCTTCACCTATTTCTTTAAATATATGTTGTCATAATACTTTGTGATACAAAGCTAGTATCAATTTCGTTAATTACCTTATCTGTCCATTCATTAGTCGATAAAATACGACTGCCGTCACGAGCAAGATCTGCTGTAAAGTAGCCATCATCAAATACTGCACTTACCGCGCGTTCAATTTCTGCTGCTTCTTCTTTTAAGCCAAATGAATATTGCAGCATCATCGCTACGGATAAAATGGTTGCAGCAGGATTTGCTACACCTTGCCCTGCAATTTCTGGTGCGGAGCCATGTACTGGTTCATATAAGCCAAAATTATCACCACGAATGGATGCGGATGGTAAAACACCTAGAGAACCAGTAATAACAGATGCTTCATCACTTAAAATAGCACCAAACATATTTTCAGTAACGACTACATCATAGTGTCCAGGATTTGTAATAAGTTTCATCGCAACAGAGTCTACTAGGTTATGTTCTACGATTACATCTGGATACTCTTTTTTCTTTGCTTCTACAACTTCACGCCATAAGCGACTTGTTTCAAGCACATTCGCCTTGTCAACAGAGCATAATTTGCCACCACGTAAACGTGCTAGTTCAAAGGCATTCTCAACGATACGCTCTACCTCTGCTTTAGAGTAAACCGTTGTATCAATTGCGCCATTTTCAGTACGCATACGTGGTTCCCCGAAGTATACGCCGCCTGTTAGTTCACGTACAATCATTAAATCAACGTTCTCAGCCACTTCACGCTTTAATGGTGAAGCATCTAGCAAACTCGGGAACGCCTTTACTGGACGTAGATTGGCAAATAAATCGAAGTGTTTCCGAATTCGCAGTAACCCTTTCTCTGGGCGCAATTCAGGAGGGTTTTGATCCCACTTTGGACCACCTACAGCTCCTAATAAAATCGCATCACTATTTTCACACATCTCGATTGTTTCATCCGGTAATGGATTATTGTGCTGGTCGATCGCAGCACCACCAATTGTTGCATATCCTAAATGAAATGTATGATTAAATCGTTTACCAATCACCTGTAATACACGTACAGCAGAAGCAACAACCTCTGGCCCAATTCCATCACCGGGAAGTACTGTAATTTTTCTCTCCATCGTCAAAACACCTTTCTTTGTATAGCGTATTCGCTAATTTAGTAAAGACGCTCACCTACCTTTTATCGAGGTGAGCGTAGTCATTACGTCTAAGCGTAATTTTTGGTTAATTGATACAATACGCCATGACATCATTGCATCCGACTTGTGAATGGTACTTCATACAATTCACTACCTCAGAAACCTATACAGGATGTGCGCGAAGGCTTGCTTGAATTAAATSACGGTTAATAGCATTTAAATAAGCTTTTGCCGATGCTTCTAAAACATCTTGAGAGGAATTACGGCCTGTAGTCGAAACCTCATCATAGCGAATATTAATAACCGCTTCACCCAGTGCATCTCGTCCTTTGCCAACCGAAGTCACACGGTAATCAATGACATGTACAGCTCCAGGTACAAGTTGCTCCAGTGTATTAAAAATTGCTTCTACAGAACCAGAGCCAGTAGCTACAACGGTTTTTTCTAGTCCCTCAGGTGTAAGCACAATGGCTGTAGCTGTAGGAATATTTTCAGTACCATATTGCACCTGCACCATTTTCAACTCAAAGAGTGGTACATCTTCTACTTGAACTTGTTGCTCAGTAAGAAGAGTAAGTAAATCTTCCTCTGTACTTTCTTTTTTACGATCAGCCAATTTTTTAAATTCCACAAWTGSTTTGTTCWRCTTTTCATCAGAAAGATGGAAGCCCATTGTTTCCGCACGATCACGGAAGGCTGCACGACCAGAATGTTTCCCGAGAACTAATGGAATCTCACCTTCGCCGATTAAAGCAGGTGAAATAATTTCATAGGTTTCTGGATTTTTTAAGACACCGTCTTGATGGATGCCCGATTCGTGTGCAAAAGCATTTCTTCCTACAATCGCTTTATTTGGCTGAATCACAACATTTGTCAATTTACTGACTAATTGAGACGTACGTTTAATTTCTTGCAACTGAATGCCCGTTTGCACCTGATAAATATCCTTGCGAATATGAAGTGCTACAGCAATTTCCTCGAGTGCCACATTACCTGCGCGTTCGCCGATACCATTGATTGTTCCTTCGACTTGTGCAGCACCATTTTCTATTGCGGCAATCGTGTTAGCTGTTGCCATCCCTAAATCATCATGACAATGGGCAGAGAATTTCACTTTGTCAGCACCTTTGACATTTTCCAGTAGGAACTTAAATAATGCACCATATTCTTGCGGGGATGCATACCCTACAGTGTCTGGAACATTAATCGTTGTTGCACCAGCAGCAACCACTTCGTTCATAATTCGCACTAAAAATTCACGATCAGAGCGGAATGCATCCTCGGCAGACCATTGTACAAGTGGGAAGTACTTTTTAGCGTATTTAACAGCCTCTACCGCTTGCTCCACCACTTGCTCAGGGGATTTTTTTAATTTGTATTCCATATGAATAGGTGATGTGGCTAGAAAAATGTGAATATGTGGCTGTTGTGCTACTTTTATCGCTTCCCATGTAGCATCAATATCCTTTTGGATACAGCGAGCTAGCCCCGTCACAATGGAATTTTTTACTGTACCTGCAATGCGATGGACTGCATCAAAGTCACCGGGTGACGAAGCAGGAAATCCTGCTTCTATAATTGTCACACCAAGGCGCTCTAATTGYTTGGCAWTTTCAAYCTTCTCGGCTGTGTTTAAGTTGATCCCAGCAGATTGTTCACCATCGCGAAGCGTAGTATCGAAAATATCAATTTTTCGCACTTGTCGCCACTTCTCTCACAACTTTTTCTTTACCTTCGTTGATGAATGGCATCATAGCACGTAGTTTTGCGCCTACTTCTTCGATTTGATGGTTCGCACCAGCTTCTTTGAATTTTGTATATTCTGGACGACCATTTTCATTTTCTTGAATCCAACGACGAGCAAATGTACCATCTTGGATATCTGTTAATACGTCTTTCATACGAGCTTTTACAGACTCATCGATAATGCGTGGTCCTGCAACATAATCTCCCCACTCTGCTGTATCTGAAACTGAGTAGCGCATTGTTGCCATACCGCCCTCAAACATTAGGTCAACAATTAATTTAAGCTCATGTAGTGTTTCAAAGTAGGCTAATTCTGGTTGATAACCAGCTTCTACTAATGTTTCGAATCCTGCTCTTACTAGCTGTGTTGCACCACCACAAAGTACCGCTTGTTCACCGAATAAATCTGTCTCTGTTTCTTCTTTGAATGTTGTTTCAMGAAGCCCACCACGTGCAGCACCGATTCCTTTACCAWMCGCAWGCGCTAAATCTTTTGCTTGKCCTGTAGCATCTTGGTGAATAGCGAATAGTSYTKGTACCCCAGMACCTTCTTGGAATTGACGACGAACTAGATGTCCTGGTCCTTTTGGTGCTACTAAAAATACGTCAACGTCTGCTGGTGGTGTAATTTGACCGAAATGGATATTGAAGCCGTGTGCAAACATCAATGCTTTACCAGCTTGTAAATGTGGCGCAATTTCCGCTTCATAAACTGCTTTTTGGCGCTCATCTGGTAGTAGAATTTGGATAACATCTGCTTCTTGTGCTGCTTCAGCCACTGTTTTCACGTCAATACCATCTGCTTTTGCCGCATCGAAGGATCCACCTGGACGAACCCCTACTACCACGTCAAAACCTGATTCTTTAAGGTTTAAAGCATGTGCATGACCTTGTGAACCGTAACCGATAATTGCGATTTTCTTTCCTTTTAATACGTCCTCGTTGATATTTTGCTCATAGTACATTGTAGCCATTGTTAATTTCCTCCTAGAATATGATTTGTTTTTTATAGCTTTAGATACTTGCTCTGTCTATAAAGCTATTCATTTTTATATGCAAACTATTTTAAAATAGAGAGCTGCGGGTTTGAGACTTTTTGTGTTTCACGAACGGAGGCAGTTGCCCCTGTACGTGTAAGTTCTTTAATGCCATATGGTCGAATGAGTTCGATAAAGGCATCAATCTTCTCTGGATGCCCTACTACTTGATACGTCACAACATTTTTGGCTGTATCAATAATTTGGGCGCGGAACGGTTCAACAATTGAATTCATTTCCAAACGTAAATTTGGTGGGGAAATCACCTTTACTAGTGCTAGCTCTCGCAGAACAATCGATTTATCGGTAATGTCATTGACCTTTAACACATCAATTTGCTTGGATAACTGTTTCACTAGTTGCTCAATTTTGCGTTCGTCCTCTATGTTGACAACGAAGGTCATCTTTGAAAAATTCGGTTGCTCCGTATGACCTACTGTAATCGATTCAATATTGAACTGACGCTTCATCAATAAACCTGTCAAACGGTTTAATACACCACTTTGGTTAATCACAGTTACGGTAATTACTCGCTTCAATTTTTTTTCACCCCAATCATTTCATGTAAGCCTGTGCCAGGTGCTACCATTGGGTAAACACATTCAAGCTGTTTCACTCGACAGTCAATTAATACTGGCTCATCAGACAACAGTGCCTCACGGAAAATAGACTCTGCTTCATCGATTGTGTTAATACGATAACCTTTAATGTTATAAGCATCAGCTAACTTAACAAAATCTGGTTGGATCGGCATAAGTGATGATGAATAGCGCTCTTCATAGAATGTTTGTTGCCATTGACGTACCATGCCAAGACAGCTATTATTCAAAATCACTATTTTTACTGGTAAGTTAAATTCCTGTAGGATGGATAGCTCCTGTGCCGTCATTTGGAATCCTGCATCTCCTACAATCGAAATAACTTTTTTGTCTGGCTTCGCAAATTGGGCGCCAATTGCGGCCGGGAAGCCGAAGCCCATCGTACCAAGTCCACCAGACGTTACCCATGAATGATCATTATTTAAATGATAATATTGCGCTGYCCACATTTGATGCTGCCCAACATCTGTCGTCACAATGGCATTACCTTCMGTTACYTTGTGCACTAATTGCAATGCCWCTTGTGGTAGGATKTCTTGCGTATTTGTATCCTTGCAATACCATAATGGATATTCCATCGCATGATTCCTTAAATAAGCTAACCAATCGGCTGTATCAGGACCTTGGAAATCCTTTTTCAATAGTGCTTTTAAAGCCTCCTTGGCATCAGCAACAATTGGAATATCTGTCGGTACATTTTTGCCAATTTCAGCAGGATCAATATCGATATGGATAATCGTTGCATTTGGTGCAAATGTAGCTAGATTACCTGTTAGACGATCATCAAAACGTGCCCCAATATTGAGTAATAAATCGGATTTTGTGATCGCTGTATTTGCTGTAGCTGTACCATGCATCCCAGCCATCCCAAGGAATAAGTCATGTTCACCATGGATGGAGCCCAATCCTAGCAATGTGTTCGTTACTGGAATACGATATTTTTCTGCGAAAGTCGTTAATTCCTCACGTGCATCCGCAAAAAGAACACCTGCACCCGCTAAGATGATTGGGTTTTTTGCCAATGAAATGGCTTGAATCGCCTTTTGGACTTGTAGATAATTTGGTTTATATGTTGGCTGATAGCCTGGTAAATAAATTTCATCAGGTGCTTGCGGTGGATTCTCTACATCAAACAACATTTGGGAAACGTTTTTTGGGAAATCCACGACAACTGGTCCCTTACGACCTGTGCTAGCGATATGGAAAGCTTCCTTCACAATGCGGGGAATATCATTGACATCCTGCACCTGATAGTTGTGCTTTGTAATCGGTGTTGTAATCCCCATAATATCGGCTTCTTGGAAAGCATCTGTACCGATCACAGATGTCGCAACCTGTCCTGTAAAAACAACCAATGGAATAGAGTCGATCATGGCATCCGCAATACCTGTTACAAGGTTTGTTGCACCAGGTCCACTTGTGGCAATAACAACGCCCGTTTTACCTGAAACACGAGCATAGCCTTCCGCCGCATGAATAGCACCCTGTTCATGTCTTGTTAAAATATGGCGAATTGGGTTTTTATACATCGCATCATAAATTTGTAATACGGCTCCTCCTGGATAGCCAAAGACAATTTCAACCCCTTGATCGTGCAATGCCTGCACTAATACATCTGCACCGTCCTTCGCTTGATAGGTTTGTTCAGCTGTTGCTGTTGTAGCTAATTGTTCTTGTTCATTGATTGAAACATTCGCACTCATCAAATTATGCCTCCTTCATTTCTTTCAAACTCACACATCAGTGTTGTAGATTAGTGAAGTGTCAATAGCTGGATTGACTATTCCTCTCATCCTTTTCGTTGAGAGGCTGTTCAATTGCATCGTGAAAATAATAAAAAGCCTTTTTCTCCACACGCAAAGAACTACCTTACGTAGGGATGAAAAAGACTTTCCATGGTACCACCCTTTTTTATAGCAAATAATTGCTACCTCGCGAATAAATGACAGCATTTATGCACCAATGCGAAAGACATCGCATCCAATATAGTGCCATAAAACATTTATTCATTAATAACGAGCACTTTCGACTATGCCCGGAGCTATCTAATGGTGTAAACACGTTTAATAGCCCACTCCGAGGGGATGTCGGATCTAGTTGTATCGCCGGCTTCCAGCACGACCGGCTCTCTGGTAGATACAAGGCTCTAGAACCTTTAACCTCATCAACGTTTTTATTTATCTAGTTGTTAAATTTTCATTACGCCTCCAGTGGAAGCGCTCGTCACTAATTTTGAATATCTTGCTAACCAACCACGTTTGATTTTTGGCTCAAAGACTGGTAATTTTGCACGACGTTCAGCTAAAACTTCATCTGAAACTTGTAAATTAATCGTACGATTTGGTAGATCAATTTCGATAATATCTCCGTTTTCTACTAAAGCGATTGGACCGCCTTCAGCAGCTTCTGGTGAAATATGGCCAATTGAAATACCACGAGATGCACCTGAGAAACGACCATCTGTAATTAATGCAACCTTTGTACCAAGGCCTCGACCTTGAATGGCAGATGTTGGTGCAAGCATTTCTGGCATCCCTGGGCCACCCTTAGGTCCTTCATAGCGAATGACGACTACATGGCCCTCCTTCACCGTTCCATTATCAATGTTTTCTTGTGCTGCTTCTTGTGAATCAAAGACAATTGCCTCGCCCTTGAATACTTTGATAGAAGGATCAACGGCCCCTACTTTAATAACAGAGCCATCTGGTGCGATGTTACCGAATAAAACTGATAATCCACCTACAGCACTATACGGATTGTCTTTTGTTCGAATGACTTGATCATTCGTGATGTGATAATCTTTGACAAGCTCACCCATTGTAACGCCTGCTACGGTTGGACGGTCTGGATGAATAGCACCTGGAATAGATGTTAATTCATTAATAATGGCACTTACTCCACCTGCTTTATTAATATCATCCATTGAAATATCTGAAGCAGGCATGATTTTTGCTAAATAAGGCACTCTTTCCGCTACTTTATTAATATCTTCAATGTTGTAATCTATTTCGGCTTCATTGGCAATTGCTAATGTATGAAGAACTGTATTTGTGGAGCCCCCCATTGCCATATCAAGAGCAAAAGCATCATCAATTGCCTCTTTTGTAATAATATCGCGAGGTTTAACGTCTTCCTTGACCATGCGAATTAATTGCTTAGCTGCTTCTTTAATCAGCTTGTGACGCTCTTCAGAAGTGGCAACGATTGTACCATTTCCAGGTAAAGCAACACCAAACATTTCCATTAAGCAGTTCATTGAATTTGCTGTAAACATGCCTGAGCATGAGCCACACGTCGGACAAGCATTATTCTCAATATCCAACAGCTCTTCCGCAGACATTTTTCCTGATTTGTGTGCTCCTACACCTTCAAACACAGATGTTAAGGAAAGCTGTTTCCCTGCTGCAGAAGTTCCTGCCTCCATTGGACCACCTGAAACAAAGATAGATGGTACATTCGTACGAACTGCTGCCATAAGCATTCCTGGTGTAATTTTGTCACAGTTTGGAATATAAAATACGCCATCAAACCAATGTGCATTAATAACTGTTTCAGCAGAGTCTGCTATAATTTCACGACTTGGTAAGGAATAACGCATACCAATATGCCCCATTGCAATACCATCATCGACACCAATTGTATTAAATTCGAATGGAATACCACCCGCTTCAATAATAGCTTCTTTCACTACATCAGCGAACGTACGTAAATGAACGTGACCTGGTATTATGTCGATATAAGAGTTACAAACCCCAATAAATGGTTTGCCTAGATCTTTTGCTTTTACTTTGCCTGTTGCATATAAAAGACTTCGATGTGGCGCTCGATCTACGCCTACTTTAATCATGTCACTTCTCATTTTAAACGCCCCTCATTGCTATCCATACTATGTTCGTTGCTATAGACAAAATGTTCTGTCTTTTTAATTTTTGTTTATAGAGTAATAGCCTCTTAGACGACTACTGCTGTAACGAACGTGTTAAATTGTTGTTATCATAGTACGAAAAAAAGGTCTCGTCAACACTATTTTTTGAATTGTTTAAACAATTCAAAAAATCTGTCAAAATTGAAATCGTTTACATGCTGATTAAGCATCAGTTTTATCTCGCTTTGATAAAAATTTTGACATTTCGTTCAAATTTTAATTTTTTAATAATAAACAAAAATGGATAAATAAAAAATTCCCATATATTTGAATAAGCTAAGTTATCCAATCCTAGAGATAACGCTTACAATAGAAACAACTTTTTTAAGTATCCTGTAAAAAATATTTGTTCAGGATCGTATTGGTGTCGAATGCTTAAAAACTTTTCAATCTCTGGATACAACGCATAGACCGTTTGCGCTGTTAAATGATGTTGTTTTCCCCAGTGAGGACGACCTTCATATTTTTGCATCAATGTATGCACCCATTTAAAGTAAGGCTCTTCTGCCATTCCCTTATACATATGAAAGGCTATAAAAGCCGACTCACGCCCTTGTGTTGGACTTAAAAAACCTGCTTCGCCTGCAGTTGTTCGACACTCTAAAGGAAAATGAACATTAAAAGTCCCTTTTTTAAAGGTTGCATGGATTTCCTCCAAACAAGCTTCAAACTGTGATAAAGGGATGGCATATTCACTCTCTTGAAACTTCACGCTACGAGGTGAGGGATAAATTTCATAGCTTATCCCTACTTTTTCACTTTCTACCACATTGGCAGCCGCTATCTTGCTCATGGCACTACTTAAACCAGGTTTCCACTTACAAAGCTCTGACATCGCAAAGAAAGCCCCGTTTTCTACTATTTGTAGCTTTAACGTTTCTATTTTTTTATTCCATTCACTTTGATAAACAGGCGCGACCGCATTCATCCGTTTTACTTGAATTGTTTCACTACCAGGGAAATAAAACCACTCCACATGACGATGTTGACGAATATCCTCCGCAAATAACGAGAGACCATTTGTCAATGTTTCTCTTGCCCCCACATAATGCAAACCATATAGTGGTATGACCTTAATCGTTACTTTGACCAGAACACCTAGCATCCCAAGAGATACATGCAGCGCTTCAGATAAATCATCCATACCTCTCCTATGTTCCTGATAAGTACCAGTACCGTCTACAAATCCCCATGCCTGGACAGCTGACGATAGAGAACCAAGTGTAACCCCCGTGCCATGTGTGCCAGTTGACACTGCCCCTGCAATGGTTTGCTCCTGTATATCGCCAATATTGATTAACGCAAAACCGTGTTTCGCTAGCATTGGTCCAATTTCATATAGGTAGGTCCCCGCCCATAATGTTGCCTCCTGCCTTTCCTCATTCACAGCGATTAATCCACGCAGATTATGTAAGGAAATTGCTATATGCTCAGGCATAGCCACAGCGCTAAAAGAATGAGCAGCACCTGTGACACGGATTGTCTTTCCTGATTGACACGCATGCTTCACAATTGCTGAAACTTCATCAATAGAGTGTGGTAAATACATTTCACTCGGATAGGAAATAACATTCCCAGCCCAGTTTGTCCACTTTTCACCATTTCGCCATTTTTCTATAGAAAACATTGTCCATCTCCCCTATATGTTGTGTAATGTCCTGCATACTTGTCACCACGAATAGCATGCAGGACCTGAAAACGCTCACAAAGCTCTCCTGCCTTCGCATGTCGAAAATAAATGGTATCGCCAATATTGATAATCTTCCCTTTGACCTTAATAGGTGTTTGCACTTCCCCTGCGCCTTCTAGGCTAAGATATGCAAAAGTGGTAGGGTCATAGAATACAGGCAAACGATCCATCCCAATGGCTCCAGAAGCCGTATAGCCTCCCCCATGACAAACAACGATATTTTTTTCAGGCATTCTTGTTACACGTAAGGCAAATCCAGCAGCCTTTTCTAGCTGTAAATGTGTAAATTGATCGAACAATGCGGGTGCATAAAAAGCCGAGCCAACTGTAATTTCCGTTACTTCCTTCTGTTGATTGGTGTACGTCATACTTCCTGATCCTCCACCATTAACAAAGCGTAGATTTGGAAAATAAGCCTTGATATGGGCGATCGCTAATCGACGAAACTGCGTTACTTGCTTTTTGGCTTGTACTTGCATGGCTTCTATGACTCTACCTTTTAAAGCATTTGCAGGACGATTGCCCACCCCTGCTATTTGAGCCTCATAGCCCATCGCTCCTACCACTTCAATTACAGGGGTGTTTTGAATGGTTTGTAAAAAAGGTGTCAACGTTTCAAGAGAAGACAATGACGAACGTTTTGTTCCAAAATACAATACTTTAAAATCATTAGAAACATTAAGATCAATACAAACCTGTACACGTACGCCAATCTCTTGTCCTAATTTCGCCAATAGTTGGATATGTTCTTGTCTGTCTACCATAAAGGTGACGATTTTTCCCTCCTTTACAAAATGCAACAATCGACGAATCGTTGCTTCCTCCATTACTGGATAGCCAAGCAATAAGTCATCAAACTGCTGCTCTAATAAAAAAAGGGTCTCTGCTGCAGTAAATGTCATAAACCCCACAACATTCACAAGTTTTTTTTGTATATAACGAAGGACCTCAATAGAACGAATCGATTTTGTTGCAATACGAATTTGTTTTCCCCCACAAGCATCTTGAACCATTTGTATATTTTTATCTAGTGCATCTAAATCTAACCATGCAAATGGTCTTTCCAAATCACAAAATGCTTGATCCAATCTTGACGTCATTTCATCACTCCCTTGTATAAACTATGTATTTGACATTTAGCAGAATAATTCCTTTTTTCAGTTAATTAAGCATAATAAAACAACCGTGAGCCTGTTTTACAATAAGACTACACGGTTGTTTTAATATGGTATAAACATTTCATTCACCTTTCTATTAAATTGGTTACGATGCGTATAAGAAATCAGCTGCAAGATTTAGCATTACTAATAAATGCAAACCAGCAATTAAAAAGCCTTGACGATTTAAACGTTTCATAACAGCCATATTCATATGACCACGCTCCTTTTCTACATTATAATCCCTTTATACAGAATTTTCAAACTATTAAAAAGTGGAAATTTACCCATTTTTCTTTTTCTACACAAAAAATTCTCCCAAAGAAATAAGGAATTGCACATAGAATTGACATTCTGTTTCAATAAAAAATAATGTATTTTTTCACGAATGAAAAGGCTATTGTAGTAAATAATTTAGTTAAATGGCTGTTTTTTATTGTTACTGGCGATTGGGCGTTGCATGCATTTCTGGTACGAATTGAATACATGAACATACTATAGAAGTAAGCGATAATCGGTGTATGTACAATATAGAAGTAATTGTAGTTAATGTGGACATTTTCACGGTAGTTTATGCAGGTGGATTAGCTATAAAGTGAGCACAGCAAAGGAGCTGCATTCACTTGTCTACAGCCTTATTTACAACATGTAATAATTACTAAACAAAATCACAGTGTTTAATCTACTCCATTCAGGGTATAACTAAGTAATCGCCATTATATCTTAAATTTAAGGAGATGAAAGTAATGATTAGTTTCATTTGGTATTTAATTATTGGAGGAATTCTTGGATGGCTAGCTGGCGTCATTTTAGGTAAAGATGTACCAGGCGGCATCATCGGGAATATTATTGCAGGGATTGTCGGTTCTTGGATTGGTAGTATGGTTTTAGGGAACTGGGGCTGGAGAGTAAGTGATTTCTACGTGTTCCCAGCACTAATCGGTGCCATCGTGTTGATCTTTATCGTCAGCCTTATTTTAAAAGGTATGCGTAAAGCAACTTAAATATGTAATGAAGAGCCATCCAATGTGATGGCTCTTTATTTTTTTTCATGTAAGAGAACAGCTGCTTGGAGTTCATCGTGAAAATCATCATACAACTGGTAGTAATATAACACATCCTCAACATATTTCTCGCTATGGTTGTATTGATAAACAGCTTTCTTAATATTCCCTGTCGCAGCACCGTATTTGGATAAGTAATTCGCAGCACTAAATACTGCATCCTCAATATCATAGGGATCAGCTATTCCATCCCCATTTGCGTCAACGCCATATCCTCCATATTTAGCAATCGTCTCAGGACTCATCAATTCAGTTTTTGTGATGCTTCCTTTTCCCAAACCTGAGCATGTGGGATGCTGCCAGCCAACGAATGTACAGGGCATGAAGTAGAGTAAGAACCCAGCGCCTTGGCATATTTCTATGCTAGGTTTCCAGGAACTCCTCCCCGAACCGTACGTACACCTCTCAGCGTATACGGCTCTCCACCTATCAGTCTAATTTACCGTTATGTAAATCTAAGTGGCATTTCTTGCATAGTGCCATCGTTTTACGGTTTCTCTCAATCATACGCTTTTCCCATTTCTTTTTGCCTTCAAGGTCTTTTAACTTTTTAATGTGATGAATTTCTAGATCCACATTTGTGGCATGGCACCATTCACATTCCTTTGCTACAAGTCTTTCAATAAGACCTGTTCGGTTGTAAATGATGTTTCTTGTCTTAGAAATAACATCAACATCGGCATATGAGGATGGTAATAGTTTCTTTTTGAATCCATCTTTGTAGAAGAAGGCGATTTTACTGCCGTTGGCAGTTTTGTATCTCACCGCAAAATCTCCGTTGATACTGTATTTTCTGTGAATTTTTCTTACGCTTGATTTATATTTATTTGCGAATGTTTTATACATGCTATATTCCATGATGAATTTAAATCCATCTAGTTTATATACATTGTTCGCTAGCTTGTAGTAGTTATATAAACCTCTGATTTCTGCATTATAGATTGTCAATATTTCAAGGTCATCGTTTTGAAGAAGATGCGCTCGATGAGTAGACTTCCATTTTTGTGTTTTTTTATCTATTTCTAGCGCTTTGTATTCGATTAATTTATTTCGCCATACTTCATGTGGTAAAAGAAGTTCACAACTCATTGTGCGTGTACGTTGTTTATGTCCACTTGCTGTGTATTTTGTCGTTTTGTTATCATGACTAATTTTAATATCATACCCAAGAAATCTTGCTCTTTTACTAGAATGTGTAATGAGCGTTTTTTCTTGTGATAACTCTATTTTCATTTCGTCTTTAAGAAATGTACTAATGTCATGTTTTATTTGCTGACAATCTTCCTTACTTCCAATCACACCAATTAAGAAATCATCGGCATATCGCACATATTGTATTCGTTTGTAGTTTTCATCCATAGGGTCTTTATAAGGTAATTCCATCATGTGATTTTTCAACTCGTCCAAGTGTTGAAGTGCTTGTTCTTTTTCTTCCTCATTCATTTCTTCCCATATTTCCTTATACCTTGCGTTTGCTCGGTATAGCCTAGCTTCTCTTGTACGGTATTCTTTTAGGCGCTTTCGACCCTTGCCTTTATCAAATCTGTCTTTATAAGCTGATACAAAGTTATCTAACTCATTTAAGTAGATATTCGATAGGATGGGGCTGATAATTCCACCTTGTGGAGTACCACTGTACGTCTTATGATATTGCCAGTCCTCTAGGAAACCTGCTTTAAGAAATTTCCAAATTAAATCGATGAATTTGTCATCATTAATTTTTCTTTTTAAAATCTCAATTAGTTTATGGTGGTCAATGTTATCAAAGAATCCCTTAATATCACCTTCCACGAACCATTTAACTCCAGTAAATCTGTCCTTTACTTGCATAAGTGCAGTGTGACAGCTTTTTTCTGGTCTGAAACCATGAGAGTGTATTGAGAAAGTTTTTTCGTACATAGCTTCAAGTAAATTTCGTACTACTTCTTGAACTAGTTTATCCTCGAAAGATGGTATACCTAATGGTCTTTTACCACCGTTCTTTTTTGGAATATAAACCCTTTTGGACGGTTTTGGTTGATAACTACAATCTTTTAGGCTTTCAATTAATCTTTCAATACGTTCTAGACTCATACCATCAATGGTTTGTCCATCGACACCTTGTGTCATATTGCCTTCTTTCGCATAAATCTTTGCGTAAGCCATTAAGTAGAATTCCACGTTATACAGATTTCGATAGATTCGTTCGAATTTGTAATCTTCGCGTTTTGATTGTTTCGTTAGACTGTCTAACACAGTGTTTGGACTTCTCATAGAGCCTCACGCTCCTTTCCAATTTTAGTTAGACTTGATAAGCTGTTCTCCTTCGCCATGTAATGGGCTTTCCCCATCTCGGACTACTACGAGAACTCCGTTACCATATCAGATATTCAGCATCATCTTCCTTGTGTTTTGCACTTGGAATTTGTCACCCGAAGGCATTTTGCATAGCTTAATTTAACATAAGCATTCTGACGTAGGTAATCACCATTTAGTACATATAAGAACAAGCATGATGTAATGTCGGATATGACGTTCGTCCTTTACTACTTATGGTAGTTGGTCAGCGATAGACTACTCACTGTTGACATGCAATTCATCAAAGTGTATTCAGATGTGGCTTCCAATTAACCAATCTGTTTCGCTGTATGACGTAAATAATCATCTTCCATCATAGGTGGGCCAATAACCCCCTCGGACTGTCATTCAGGCAGTATAGCTTTTATCCTCGTTTACATCTTTTCATTTTGCTATTCAGTCGTAACGTGATGATTCGATAACTTATAGCTTTCCCAACATGCTACACTCCCCGATATTTGGTTTCCCTCACGGATAAGTTGGGTAATGATAGGCATTGTAGTCTCGCCTACTCCTTGCTAGTGGAGATTTCTTATATGACCTTATGGTCGCACTTGCATATGCCCCTCTGCCCCAGCAGATGATACCATTGATTTTACCGTAGAAAACCGTGTTTCAATACGATGATGCGCAGCAAGTAATGTCCAGGGTACACCATATTTTTCTTCTGCAGCTACATAAACGGGAATGTATTGCTCAGGAATTTTCATATCGAAATGCTGTTGAATCTCCTCAATTGCCTTTTGCTGGACAAGCTTTTCGAATATCGGTAATGTTTGAAGCTCCTTCCAAGCAAAAAATGTGAGAACATACACGGTAATTGCAATTGGAATCAATAATGCTATCATACCCAATTTTGTCGCGGGTGATAACAGAGGTTTGTTATTCTTTTTCTTTGCCATACGTCACACCTAATCTAGTATTCTTTTTCTATATTACCAAATTTTCCGTAATGTGCAGTATATCTTTTCATTTTGAAAGAATGAAGTCTTCCACATCTATGAAAGTACATCATTTCCACCATGAAAGCAGTTGAAAGGTTTGCTAAAAATATAGTAAAATACAGATTGATTCGTTTATTGGATAATAATAGGGAGGAATTTATTTTGTGGAAAGACTTTAAAGAATTTGCGATGAAAGGCAATATTGTCGATCTAGCAGTAGCAGTAGTCATTGGTGGTGCTTTCGGTAAAATTGTTACCTCCTTAGTTGAAAATATCATCATGCCATTAGTCGGTGTTTTAACAGGTGGTATTGATTTAACAAAGAGTTTTGTTTTTGGCTCAGGTGAAGCCCAAATCAATTTTGGTGTATTTCTACAATCCATCATTGATTTTTTAATCATAGCATTTGCCATTTTTATGGCCTTACGAATTATGACAAAGCTCACACGTAAAAAAGAAGAAGCAGTCGTGGAAGAACCGGCACCTGAACTCGATGCCAAAGAAGAGCTTCTCAAAGAAATTCGCGACTTGCTAAAAAAAGAACAAGCCTAACATGTTGTTAAAGCATCTGTCTCTCAAAGGAGGCAGATGTTTTTATTTTGTCTCCTTTATTTTTTGTGTTCTAACCGCTACTTCAAAACTATCCCCCACTTTGTCTGCTCTATCCATCACTTTTCACGTTGTATCCGCTACTTTTTACGTTCTATCCGCTACTTCCGAACCTATCCCCCACTTTGTCCGCTCTATCCCTCATTTTTTACGTTGTATCCGCTACTTTTCACGTTCTAACCGCTACTTCAGAACCTATCCACCACTTTGTCTGCTCTATCCACCACTTTTCGCGTTGTATCCGCTACTTTCTATCTTGTATCCGCTAACTTGAAACTATCCTCTCTTTAGCTCTATCTTTATTCTGGAATCTCCTACTATTCCTAGGTGATTAACTATAAATAATCTAGCTAATTTTCAGAAATCACCTTGTTCTTCTTTAGTATCCATGTTAAATTGGTAACAATTATTGAGAATACTATTAAATTGAAAGCAAAAGTTGTTGCTTTTAATAATATTGAAGAAAAGAGTGACGTCATGACATTAAACAGAAGTATTGAAACAAAGCTTGTACAACTTGGTAATTTAAGTGACCCAGCAACAGGAGCTGTGAGCCCACCCATTCATTTATCGACTGCTTATAAACATACTGGGATTGGTGAATCTACTGGTTTTGACTATACACGTACAAAAAATCCTACACGTGCTCTTTTAGAAGCAGGAATTGCTGATTTAGAGGGTGGTGATATGGGCTTTGCCTGTAGTTCCGGGATGGCTGCCATTCAATTGGTGTTATCCCTATTTAAACCAGGCGATGAATTAGTCGTGCCAGATGATTTATATGGTGGTACATATAGACTTTTTAATTTCTTCCAAGATACTTATAATATTAAGCCTGTTTATTCAAAATTTGAATCTGTTGAACAGGTGGAAGCATTAATGAATGAAAATACACGTGCAATATTTATTGAAACACCAACAAATCCACTTATGCAGGAGTTTGATTTACAAGTGTATGCGGAGTTAGCACATAAGCATGGGGCATGGTTAATTGTGGATAATACTTTTTATACGCCTTACTTCCAACGCCCTATTGAATTAGGCGCAGATATTGTGCTTCATTCTGCAACGAAGTATATTGGTGGTCATAATGATGTTTTAGCTGGGCTAGTGGTTGCTAAAGGCACAGAATTAGCCGAACGCATTGGCTTTATTCATAATGGTAGTGGCATGGTGTTAGGAGCTATGGATTCATGGTTACTTATTCGTGGTCTAAAAACAATGCATCTACGCTTAAAGCAACATGATGCCAATGCGAAGGCTATTGCTGCTTACTTAGAGGAAGAAGAGTTAGTGACCGATGTCCTTTATACTGGAAAAGGTGGCATGCTGTCATTCCGCTTGCAAAAGCCTGAGTGGATTGACCCATTCCTTCGTAACTTAAAGTTAATTACTTTTGCTGAAAGTCTTGGCGGTGTCGAAAGCTTTATTACGTATCCTGCTACACAAACACATGCAGATATGCCTTATGAAGAGCGTGTGGAGCGTGGCGTTTGTGATCGTTTATTACGCTTCTCTGTTGGCATTGAGGAAGCAGAAGATTTAATTGCAGACTTACGACAAGTGTTTGATATCCTTAGAAAAGAGGCGTAATTGATGAAGCAACGTATTGAAACAAGCCTCATTCACGCAGGTGTTCGTGATGGCTATAGTAATAAAAAAGGGGCTGTTAACGTCCCGATGTATCTGTCCTCTACTTTCCATCAAGAAAGTATAGATGAATTTGGAGAATATGATTATGCTCGTTCAGGCAACCCTACAAGAGATGCGTTAGAAAAAGCTGTAGCAGAGCTTGAGGGTGGCGTTCGTGCCCATGCATTTTCATCTGGTATCGCTGCCGTATCAGCAGCATTAATGCTGTTATCGCAGGGAGATCATATCGTCATGACTGAGGATGTTTATGGTGGAACCTATCGTTTTGTAACAAAGGTGTTGCCGCGCTTTGGGATTTCCCATACATTTGTAGATTTTACGGATCTAGCAGCTGTAGAAGCAGCAATCACGCCAGCTACAAAACTACTTTATATGGAAACACCATCAAATCCAACGTTAGGCATTACAGATATTCGTGGTGTAGTGGCGCTTGCCAAGCAACACCACTGCCTTACATTCTTGGATAATACTTTTATGACACCGTTACACCAACGCCCACTAGAACTTGGTGTAGATGTCGTCATTCATAGTGCAACGAAGTTTTTATCTGGACATTCTGATATTATTGCTGGCTTAACGGTTACTGCCGATGAAAAGCTAGGTCAGGATCTCTACTTTATCCAAAATTCATTCGGTAATATTTTAGGTGTACAGGATTCATTCACACTACTACAAAACATCAAAACAACAGATGTACGTTTTAGTCGTTCTGCTGAATCTGCACAAAAAATTGCTGTGTATTTGGCTAGCAATCCACTAGTTGAGCAGGTCTACTATCCAGGGCTTGCTTCACACCCTGGCTACGCTATTCATCAACGTCAAAGCACAAGTCCTGGGGCCGTTTTATCCTTCCGACTACCAAGCTATATAGCTGCAAAGGTATTGGTTGAGGCGATGACAATTCCAGTATTTGCGGTCTCTCTTGGAGGAGTAGAATCTATTCTTTCTTACCCTGCAAAAATGAGTCATGCTGCTATGGAGCCTGAAGAGCGTGCTAAACGAGGCATCACAGATGGTCTTCTACGTTTTTCTGTAGGACTTGAGCATGTTGATGATTTAATTGCTGATTTTGCACAAGCCCTAGAGATTGCTGCCAAGGCTTAATTGAATCAACATAAAAACCGCGTCCAATTGACGCGGTTTTATTATAATAGGTTCAATTTCTCACCTTTGCTAACAATCGGTATAAATAATCGCCATGCCCCTTTGCTAGCAGGGCATCTTGCTCAGCTGAAATCCAATAGAATGAAAAGATTAAATCCCCTTCGTTTAAGCCTGTTGGATGATGTTGCCATGCATCCCGTGTTTCATCGGATGTTAAATGATAAAAATACCGTTTCTGTAAAACACCTGATGGATGATTAAAATAGTCCTGTGCTATTAGCGCTTGAACGACAAGTGTGGTTAGACCTGTTTCTTCTAGCATTTCACGTTTCACAGCATCTAAAGGTGTTTCCCCTTCCTCAACCGTACCTTTGGGCACCTGGATACCTGCCCCAACTGAATTCTGTTCAAATACGAGTACCTGTAATTGATCCTCATGCGTTCTCGTGATATAGCCAAAAGCTTTTTCAATTACTTGCATGAAAGTGACCCCCTTTGAATGATTGAATGTTACAATAAAGAGAAAAATTGGAATAGCAGGTGAAAAGTGTTGACACTTATTATACGACAGATGCAAGAAAATGACATTACTTTTGTACAAGAAATTGCTAGAATAAGCTGGCATCATACATACGAAGGAATCATTCCACGTGACATTCAAGATCGTTTTTTACAACTAGCTTATAGTCGAGAACGATTAATCGAACGTCTTATCAATAGTCCGTTTCTCGTTGCAATTTTTGATGAATGGCTAGTAGGCTTTGCTAATTTTTCAAATGTAACACAAGGTGAGGCGGAGCTACATGCGATTTATTTACATCCTGATATGCATGGTAAGGGCGTGGGTACTGCACTTTTACAGGAAGGACTACGCATGCTCCCAAATCTATCGTCTTTATTTGTTTGTGTAGAGAAAGAAAATAAACTTGGTATGCATTTTTATCAAGCAAAGGGATTTGTAGCAATAGAAGAATTTGATGAACAATTTGATGGCCATCTACTTAAAACAGTTAAATTGGTTAAACAATATGAAAAAGTGTAACGGTTCTTGCAACTACCGTTACACTTTTATTTATGTAAGATTTATCTGCTCCGCTTGGATAACAAGTGCTGTTAAGCCCGTTATACTACCAGATTCATGTGCCTGTCCTTGATGCCATAGTACTCCCTGTCCTGTTTTTATCGTGATTTTTTCAGCATCTTCACCACTAATCCATCCCTCTCCATTAATAACGATAAAAAGCTGTGGAATGGGCGCGTCATGCAAACCAACCACACCGCCTGGCTCAATATAGATGAAACCGATCGTCGTAGGTACTTCCGTTTTCGTGATTTTTCTATAAAATGTATCGATGGATTGGTATTGATGAATTGGATTTGCTAAATCTTGTGTAAATTGTATGAGTTGCATTTCGCGAAAATCCCTTCCTATTAGGCTAGTTCTTCTTCAGCAAATGCTAAAAGTGTTCCATCTTCTTTTTTAAAATAAAAAGCAAATGCATCATAGCCATTTCTTTTAATCGTTTCCCAATTAGTGGTTTCTCCATTTATAAGTTGAACATTTTCTTGTTCATCTACCTCATAGTCGTCTATTTCTTGGTCATAGTCGATGTTATAGAAAAATGATAATACGACTTCTGTTTCGGGTAAATTATATTTTTCTAGAGGACGGTTGTCACGGTGATTCTCTGTATACGCCTCACAAAATAGCGCATTATAACCATGTAGAGTCGCATCAAAGAGCAAAATTTCCTCGGCGGATAAAGGATCTTTAGCAACGATTCTAGCGGTTGAGCCTGTAATATAAGGCATTTCCTCCCCTTCAATCATTAGCAAATCACCGTAATACCAAATTTCAAATTGTTCATTGCCTGCACTAGAATGAAGCTGAAACTGGGATTCAACGTCATCTATAATTTGGACGTTTCCTGCAAATTGCTGTAGATAAATGGGAATAGGATTAATCATAGCTTTCCTCTCCTTTTCTGTTAGAAATTACTTCCTTACAATATAATACATCTTTCTTAGTCATAAAGAAAAACCCAGAATTTTTTCTGGGCTTGATGACACTTACTTTTCTAGCATGATTAAAACTGACGGGCCTTTGCTTCACTTCGCAAGAGACGGTTATGGAGAGTAATCTCCGTTTCACCATTTACTTGCGATTTTGATCGCTTAATCCTTGACCAGTTGCGGTGGATTTTTTGAGATTTGGGGTCTAGTTGTTCGAACCTACTCATTTTTCATCCTCCTCATCATTATAGATTTCATAAGTGAAATCTTCTTTATTATGACCCGCTAAGGTGAATTTATACTAATTTCATAAGAAGCTTAGTTACTTCACTTTATTAGTTTTCGCTTAACCAAGTTAATGCATATTGTACATATAATTCGGCTCCAACGCGCAAACCATCTTCATCGATATTAAAATGGCCGTTATGATGTGCCCAGCGTGTATCCTTTTCTGTATTGCCTGAGCCTACTAGAGCAAAACAGCCAGGTACTTCATCTAAGTAAAAGCTAAAGTCTTCTCCACCCATTGTCGGATCATCAATATGATAAGCATCCGCGCCAAAATGTTCAGCTGCAAGGCGCTCGACTAAGCTGGCACTCGCCACATCATTGTTGACGGCTTGTGTACCATATTCWTAAACGACCTCYGCTGTGCCACCATAAAGTGAGGCAATCTGGTCAGCATAATGACGAATTTGCGTTTCGATATGTGAACGAACCTCTTTATCAAAACAACGCACAGTCCCTTCTAAAATGGCATCTTCTGCAATTACATTAAAGCGTGTGCCAACCTCCATTTTTCCAATTGTAAGAACGGCAGGTTGAAGTGGATTGACTGTACGTGCCACAACTGTTTGGACATTCAAAGCAAACGTTGAAGCAATCATCACGGCATCAATGGCATCATGTGGGACTGCGGCATGACCGCCCTGCCCTTTAAAGCGCACTTTGAAAATATCAGCAGAGGCAAAGGCAGGACCTTTATTACACTGAATTTTCCCTGTGTCAATTTGTGACCAAATATGAATACCAAAGACGTTAGCTACACCTTTCATTGCTCCTTGCTCTACCATCGCTTTTGCGCCTGTAGCTACTTCTTCCGCTGGCTGGAAAATAAAACGAACTGTTCCCTCAATTTCTTCTTGTACCGTATGTAATGTCTTAGCTGCAATCAGCAACATGGCTGTATGCGCATCATGACCACAGGCATGCATCTTACCATCCGTTTTAGAGCGATACGGAATATCTTCTCGTATTTCATAAACTGATAATGCATCCATATCTGCACGTAAGGCAACGGTTTTTCCTTCCTTGCCCCCTTTTAACTCCGCAATAATGCCTGTTGGCTCTGTTCGTCTATACGGAATACCAAGGTTCTCTAAATATGCTGCTACATAATTCGTTGTTTCATATTCTTCCCAAGAAAGCTCTGGCTCACTGTGCAATTTTTGACGAATTGCCACAAGCTCACTATTTAATTCCGCAATAATTTCTTTCATTTTATTCATGCTGACTCTCTCCTTCTTTATAGCCAATTGACAAAAATACCCGCTAAAATCACAGATGTTATCGTTACACTAATGAAACCTCCCACAAGCATCGGTGGTAACATATGACTTAACAGCATTTCTCGTTCTTTTTGATCGGCTGTGGACGATTTCACTACTTCATTCGTTAAAATATAATCTGCTGGGAACCCATAGAGCGCTGTTAAGGATACAGCAAACGCTAAATTCGGGCTGACCTTTAAAACTTTTCCTGCGATGAAAGAGAAAATATACATACCAATGACTGCTAAGACAATAGACACTACTAATGGCACAATAATACGCATCAGCATTTCAGGGGAAGCCTGTTTTAAGCCATCAAATATAAAGAGCATTAACCCCATAATGGCAAAACCGAAGCCATTTGCTTTTTGCAATGGTTGTCTTTCTAAAAAACCAAATGTCGATGCAAGGACACCAAACACTAGGCATAGCACTAACGCATTGACTGTCACAACAGGTGCTAATGCTGTAGATGTACCATACGCTAATAATCCAACAAGCGCTAAACGGAAAAATTTAAAGTATTCTGTATTGTACTTGGTAGGAATTTTCCTAAATAATTTTGGTTGCTCAGATGCCTGTTCAACATCTTCCTCTACCTGTGTTACCGATTGTATATTCCCTTGCTGATGTTCTTTTAATAAACGTYTTGCTTCACGCTTCAATACAATGGACGTGATGGGATATCCTGCAAAACCTTGAATGACATAAATTACAATGGCAAAGACGGCTAAATCCTCTAAGCCAGCTGCAGAAGCGCCTTCTGACATTACTAGCGCTGCCACAACACCACCGACTAATGGTGGAACTGCAACAATCATCGTTTTTAAATCAAATAGCAAGGCACCAATTGTAAATAATATGGCGATGATGCCTACAATACCAGCTAAAGAAATAACGATGGCTTTCCACTGGTTTTTCAATTCCTTAAGGGACAGAAGTGTACCCATATTCGTAATTAATAAATACATTAACATCGTGGCAACGACTGGACCAATCCCGGCAATACTAACAATATCTTTCGGGAAGAATGTCCAATAGCCAATTAAAAATAATACCGCACAGACGAACACAGATGGAATCCACGCCTTCGTTCTTGTTGCTACGATATCTCCGATGTAAAGAATAGCAAGTACTATCGTCAGTGCTAACATTTGCGACATATCAAAGAATTCTCCTAACTTAGTAATTTTTTAATGTCATCTATAATAATACTAATTATTCTTAAAATTCTATTTTTACAGAAAAGAAGAAAAACAGCGCATGAACGAGCATATTCGTGACACTAAAATTACGGTTTTCCAAATATTTAGATTTTAAAGAATTCTCATAAAGCGCTTACAAAAAAATAGAACCATTATAAAATGGTTCTACTTTCTCTTACATGCTATTTTTTGAAACGATTACCTGTGTTCGCATAGAWCAAAWAWAATATCGTAAKGGMGWCAAAAWGTACAAGACCTACATGAAATAACCATTSTGTATKGMAAAATTCGTTTAKTMTCCATAAAAGGACAMAAAAACAGTAGCCATACAWCATTWTTCCCATAAATCTTGCCAGTGCCTTTTCATCATATTGTTCTTTATCTTCCTGTGCCATCGTATGAAAGCCTTCAAGTAGAAAAGCTCCTTTACCTTGCGATAGAACAATGGCGAAGATGAGAAACGGCAGCATGATTATTAAATAGACAAGTACTCCCAAGGTTAATCATCCTACTTTTCATTTTTAATAAATTGCTCAATTGCTGGTAGTAATTCTTCATGCAGTGGCAGCGAAGGGTCTGCATAGGTTGCTAAGTTTTTGGCGCGATCTGCCGGTGCCTTTTTCAATACGTGATTCATACCCGCTAGATAAAGTAATTTTGAGTCTTGTTTGCCTTTCTTCAATGCCTCAGCATCGGCTTCCTTCACTTGTAAATCCGTTGTTCCTTGTACTAGCAATACACGGCTTTTTACTTTTGCAAGCTCATTAGCAGGTTGATATTTTAGCAAGGAAATCAGGAAAGGCTGTACAGATGGACGGAAAAGGGCCTGTAGCTCTGGCGAAATATTTTTCACTTGCTCCCCTTGCTTTAAAGCTGTCAAAATATTCGTGGATTCATTAAAAAGCTTTGGTGCTAATTGACCTTTTAATTGCTCTAAAAGCACTTCATCTAACGATCTACCTGCACCGGCAATGGAGACAAAGGATGCTACGCCTGTCTTTTGAGCCGCGAGCAAACCAATGAGTGAGCCTTCGCTATGACCAATCACATGGACACTTGTGTAGGCTTTATCAGCCATCAATGTTTGGATAATTTGTACAGCATCATCAACGTATTGGTCAAACGTTCCTTCCTCTTCCTTTGTTAAGAGCGCTTGATTGTCACCAAGTCCTCGCTTATCATAACGCACCGTCGCAATGCCCTGTTGTGCTAAACCTTCGGCCAACATTTTCAAGCTATTATTTTTTCCAGCCAAAGCGGAATTACCATCTTTATCAGTTGGCCCCGATCCTGCTATTATCAGTGCCACTGGTGATGGAGATGGAGAAGCCTTTTGTACAGCTACCGTTAAGTTACCGTTTTGAACGGGAATTTTTAATGTGTCATAGGTAACAGGTTGCTCTTTATAAGCCTTTAGTATTAAAGGAAATTTCCCACCATTTTGTTGAAATGTAGCCTCTATTTGTTCATTTTTGATTGTGCCATTAATGGCAATAGCAGAGCCGTTTAAATTTATGGACACTTTTACTTTATCACCTGTATACGTCACACTTTGAAATGGAAAATTAGATAAGCCCTGTGCTGGCACGGATAATGTACCACTTTCCTTCTTTAAATCGATAATAATCGGTAATGGTCCATTTGGCGTTTCAATAGTTCCTTCCCATTTTCCAATAAACTGTTCATTCATTGCATTTGTCCCCTTTGATCCTTGATGTTGTGCAGTGACCTCTTTTTGCCCACAGGCAGCTAAAAGTAAAATTGTACAGCAAATCAATAACCATTTTTTCATCTAATCTTCCTTTCTATATGAAAATCACCAATAAAATTGGCAGTAACGTAATCGCTATTAAGATGTAACACCATTTGTTCGCGAAATTTACAGTCCAACCAATCCCGAACTTTTTAGGCACTAATAAGGATGGATCATTTTTATTGCAATAAAAAATACCCCATTTCCAGTATTGATCATCTGTGGCAGCTGTTTCATTTGTATGTACCTCATCAAAACGTTCATTACTTTTACTGAGCTTCCAAATGAACACTAGTAAACCACCCAACGTAACGACATTAAAGACAAGAAAAAGTGGGAAGAAGTAGGGAGCCGTTTGGTCTTGTAAAATAACAGTTGTATAGTGTAAAACAACAAATAGAATTGTCATACTAAAATTAATGGCTGCCAGGTACCAGCTTCCGTATTTACGCTGAGTTAACTCCCGATGAATGGATGCTTCTTTGGCCTGTGCACTTAATTGAATTTTGGCACTTTTCATGCCTTKACTCATCATGAAAAAACAAATTTGTATTGCCAATAATATAAGTGGCATACTGATGACTGAGAGCCGCGATTTTTGAGTCCAACCATCGACCTCTCCTGCCCCATTCCAATGAGTTGCGAAAACCTTAGGGATTAAMTCATAGTTCATGTACGTAAAAGCGATTAATGCAAGTGTGATGATAATGGGTACACTAAAAAATATAGGTGATAATGTTTCCTCTTTCTGGCGGATAGACAAATCTGTCACATATACTGTTTTTATTTGTGCCTCCCACTGCTCCTGCACCTTTAATTTTTTCGTTTTAGCATGATAACTCATGTAAAGACCTGATGATAAAAGGAGCATGACATACAAAAGGATAAAGGAAATTAAAGATACCTTCTCCTCTTGTATAGGTGAAAGATAGAGAGCGATTTGACCTACTAAGAATAAGCCAGCAATCCCTGCGATGATTTGGCTATAATGCTTCTTCCACAGCTTTAATTGTGGATGTTTGACATATGGTTCGGGTATGGAAACACCAAAAACAAGTGTTTTTCTTGTTAAATGTGGTGTCATCATTTCCATAATTCCGACAATGATAAAGATGCCTACAATTATAAGCATACTACCCCTACTTCCATTGTTTTAAAATTCGCTGGAACAAACTTGTCATTTGCTCTTTCTCGAGGCCACGCGCAAAAGCCTCCGCCATGATAGGCTTCAAGGCATTTTCGACTTTTTCAACCTCCGTTTCTTCCAGCGCTCTCTTTTGACCACCAATAATGACCGCTTTTGCTTTCGGCTTCAATTCAATTAAACCCTTCTCTTCAAGCTCATGATAACTTTTACTGACCGTGCTAACATTGATGCCTAGATCTGTAGCCATCGAACGTACAGACGGTAAAGTATCACCATTTTTCAGCTCACCTTGCGCAATGCATTCTAWTATTTGAWTGGCCAATTRTTTATAWARCTNNAATTCAMTGTTWGGATCTAATWGTATTTSSATAATAACCMTMYWATYTRTAYTGCTTATAACCAAACAGAAATCTGTTATGCATRGAGTAATACAGATTTTCTTTAATGTCAAATGAAGGAATTTTTTATGGTGTTGAGTAGAGGTTTTTTCACAATAAGAGCGGGAGCCCTTCCTTAGGAGCGCTTTAATCTTCATTTAGAGCGGGTTCTCCTTCCTTAGGAGCGCTTTGAACTTCATTTAGAGCGGATCTTGAGTACTTTAGACCCCAAATAAGAAACAAAAAGGACCCAGAATAATTCTGGATCCATGGACACTTATTGCTTCTATTTGATTTTTAACTGATATGGTTTACACTTCTTCTTAATCTATAGCAAAACAGAATGTTCTGTTTCACCTTTAGGCTTAAGATTTAGAAGCTTCAACCTTCAACAGTTGTGGCGGACTTTCCTGAGATTCTTGGTCTTTGGGTGTTTGACTATTACTACTCATTCTGCATCCTCCYCATCAGATTAGATTAATAAGTGGTTCCTCTCTTATTATGAGCCTTCTTCTATTTTTTATACATGCTTTAGCTTTTCTCTGCAAAGAGTTGTTGGGCTATCGTTAAAGCATTTTGCACTCTTGGAAAACCGATGTAGGGTGCTAATTGTAAAAGTGCCTCGACCACTTCTGTCTGTGTCAAGCCTGCATGTAATCCACGCTGAATATGCGTTTTGGTTTGTGGTGCAGCACCTTGTGTAACTACCGCTGTTATCACGACGAGTGCTCGACTCTTTGCATCCAGCCCAGGCCGTGCATAGACATCACCGTAAGCAAATTCAATAATCATTTTGCGTAAATCGGGTGCTATATCGGCTAATGCATCGGATTCAATCATCCGTGCTGCTTCTTCTTCTGTCACATATTGTTTAATTGTTTCGAGCCCCTTTGTAAAACGTTCATTCATTTCTTCATCCCTCCTACATTTACTTATACAAAAACCCCAATTCCGCGTCTCCAGAATTGGGGATTGTCCTTCACATATGTAAGGTTCTCTTCTTCACGTCACCCTCTGGCTCAGTGAAAAAGGATAAAGGTTTTCATAGTGCCTCACAGGACAGCTTTAATGAATATCTATGCAAAAAGTCACAAGGACATGCACGCAAAAATTAAATGGCTACAAGACAGGCTTTCGCTTTTTCAATTTGGATTTTTACTTGTTCAAAGCCAGTACCACCTAAGGAATGGCGGCGACGAACAGCAGCTTCTGGCGCTAGTACATCATAAATATCCGCTTCAATTAACGTACTTTCTTGCTGCATTTCTTCCAATGGCAAGTCTAATAAATAAATGCCCTTTTGAATACATGTAAAGACAAGCTTACCAGTCACCTCATGTGCCTCACGGAATGGCATCCCCTTTGTAGCAAGATAATCTGCTAGCTCCGTTGCATTTGAAAAATCAGCGTGAACAGCCTGATGTAAGCGTTCCGTGTTGACAGTCATTGTACTAACCATACCTTCAAAGATTTTAAGTGAACCAAGAATCGTATGAACAGTGTCAAACATCCCCTCTTTGTCCTCCTGCATATCTTTGTTATATGTTAATGGTGTGCCTTTTAACACCGTTAATAAGCCCATTAGATTCCCATAAACACGCCCTGTTTTACCACGAATAAGCTCTGCCATATCTGGGTTTTTCTTTTGTGGCATAATCGAAGAACCTGTTGAGAAGGCATCATCCAGTTCGATAAATTTAAATTCATCTGTAGACCAGATAATAATTTCCTCAGCAAAGCGTGATAAATGCGCCATAAGTAAGGAGGAATGACTTAAAAATTCAACGATAAAATCACGATCACTTACAGCATCCATGGAGTTTGCGTAAACCTCGCTAAACCCTAATAACTCTGCTGATTTTAAACGGTCAATCGGGAAAGTTGTCCCTGCCATTGCCCCAGCACCTAAAGGTAAAATATCAATACGTTTTATGGATTCTGTAAAACGTTGTTTATCACGCTCTAGCATCCAAAAATAAGCCATTAAATGGTGTGCAAAGGAGATTGGCTGTGCACGTTGTAGATGCGTATAACCTGGTGCAATCGTTTCAATATGCTCTTGTGCTTTGTCTAATAGTGTTTGTTGGAACGTCACAATTAAATCWATTGCTTCCTGCACACGCTTTTTCAAGAAAAGATGCATATCCGTTGCTACTTGGTCATTTCGGCTACGTCCTGTATGTAGTTTGCCACCGACAGGACCTATTAAATCAATTAACATTTTTTCTAAATTTAAGTGTATATCTTCATTGGCAACGCTAAATTCAAGCTCACCTGCGATTGCCTTATCTTTTAATTGGGCAAGACCACCTAGTATGGCCTCTACATCAGCTGCTGGTAAAATTCCTGTAGCACCAAGCATTGTGACATGTGCAACACTACCTTCAAGGTCCTCTAGCACAAGTTGCTGGTCAAAGCCAATGGATGCGCCAAATTCGTCTACCCATGCTTCTGCTGATTTTTGGAAACGTCCACMCCAAAGTTTTGTCATGTCAGCTCACCTTTTCCTCGATTACTTATCAAAAGGTGTRKTWAAAGSACRARTGCCTCACMMCACCTTGSWTGTTYAACATTACTTTKTATTCACAGATGAGTTCACTACAGTTGGTAGCCCCCATAACTCGATAAAGCCTACAGCGGAAGCATGATTGAATTGATCTTCCTTCGAGWATGTTGCTAGCTTTTCACTGTATAATGAATTTGGTGATTTACGTCCTTCTACAATCGCATGTCCTTTAAATAGTTTCACACGTACTGTACCATTCACATATTGTTGTGTTTGCGCAAGGAATGCTTCCAGAGCATCACGTAATGGTGAGAACCATAGACCGTCGTAAATTAATTCGGATAGTTTTTTCTCGATTACTGGCTTGAAGTGTGCTAATTCTTTTACAAGCGTTAAGTCCTCAAGCTCTTTATGCGCTGTTAACAGCACTTTTGCACCTGGAATTTCATAAACCTCACGAGATTTAATACCAACTAAACGATTTTCAACGTGATCGATACGTCCTACACCATGAGCACCTGCTACTGCATTTAATTCTTGAATTAAATCAGCAAGCTTCATTTCTTTTCCATTTAATGCTACTGGTTTACCAGCTACAAACTCGATTTCCACATACTCTGCTTCATTCGGTGCATTTTCAACAGAAACAGTTAAGCCATAAGCTTCTTCTGGTGGTGACACCCATGGGTCTTCCATAATGCCAGCTTCATTCGCACGGCCCCATAGGTTTTGGTCGATTGAGAATGGTGAATCCAATGTTGCAGGAATCGGTACATTATGCTTCATTGCATATTCGATTTCCTCATCACGGCTCCAGCCCCACTCACGTACTGGTGCTAATACCTCTAAATCTGGATTTAATGCTTTAATCGATACTTCAAAACGAACTTGGTCATTCCCTTTACCTGTGCAACCATGCGCAACAGCATCTGCGCCTACTTGATTAGCAATCTCTACTAGTTTTTTCGAGATAAGTGGACGGGAAAGTGCTGATACTAATGGATACTTTTGCTCATACCAAGTATGTGCTTGTAAAGAAATTAATGCATACCCTTCAGCAAATTCGTCTTTCGCATCTACCATATAAGATTCAATCGCTCCTACTTGAAGAGCTTTATTTTTTACGAATTCAAGATCTTTCCCTTCGCCAACGTCAAGACATACTGCAATTACGTCCCAACCTTGTTCTTTTAACCATGGAATTGCTACCGAAGTATCAAGTCCACCCGAATAAGCTAATACCACTTTTTTATTTGCCATTAAAAATGCGCCTCCATTGCTCTATCGATATGTATGTTTATACATTCATTTAAAAGTTTATACACGAATAGTATCATGTTATAAAAATAAATACAAGTGTATTTTTATAAATTCATAGACTTTTATTTTTATTGTCAAAAGTAAGTCGTTCCYTGTATAAGGTTGACAAGAAATCCATGGCAATTCACTCGAAAAAACGTTTTTTTACTATATATATAAATGTATACTATATAAATTTAGCAACGGACGAAAAAAAAGAATCCATGATACAAACTGGATTCTTTCTAGTTACTCGGCTGATTGTATCTTATACAAGACTTTTTTAGGATTAATCAAAATCAGTAGAACGGCCGCCGCCGAATATAAAATAGCATTATACATAATTAAATCAATTAGGTTTCCATTAATGGAGCCGATAAAAAAATTAAAGAGCTGATGAATAATAATAGGAATGATTAAATTCTGATTGATCGTATAAAATACTGTCATGATGATGGTCGTAGCTATAATCGTTAACATAAAGAAGAAGCTATATTTGATCAAATCCATTCCCATAAACCCTGTTGTAAGCCATATCGGTAAATGCCACATTCCCCACCAAAAGCCTATGATAATTGAAGCTATTAATGGCGAATACTTCTTTTGCAGCTCCAGCAGTGCAAAGCCCCTCCATCCTAACTCCTCACCCAGTGGTCCTGACAAAAGCGTTTTAACAAAATAAAAACTGAGCATGCCCCATGAAGACAGCGTAAAAATAGAGGTTTCTTCATAATTATTCATGATATGAAACAAAATCATGATAAAGATAGCTGTTTGTATCATCACGATTAAAACAATTACTGAAAGTGACAATTTGTTTTTGAATTTTTGTTTGACAAAGTGGATAAAACGTTGCCCAGGATAGATTCTTGGAAATAGTAACGCAAAGGCAAAGGTGGATGACCAAGCCGATAGACAGCGTACGGTATCAAATAGCCAAGTAGGATAGCCTAATAGCTTGACGGCTCCTACAACACAGAAAAGTGGCCAAAAAATAATATTGGTTAAAATAATAAAGCTTGCTACTGGTTTTTTTAATTTCTTTTTTCTACGCAAGTAGATCCCCCATTTCATCTGAATATCTTCAGCATAAACCTAGGGGTTGCTCACAGGTCAAACCCATTTTGCCATTATTTTATCGGTACATACATTTCTAAAAAAATACGTTCAAGCCCTTCTTCATAAGTGGTAAGCAATAAGTTGATATAAACAAGCCCTAAAAGCTCATAGCCATTTTCCTTAGCTACTTTTCTTATACTAGCCTCTACTTTATTGTCTGTATTTTTGCCACCTGTTGACCAGCGCCCATCTTCAATAACTGTATAAAGACATTTGGGATGCGCTAAAACTTCACCTTTAATTGGATGATCGCTATTTTCTACTTTCCTGACAACCATAAATTTATTTTCGAGCATTCCGCTATCATCGAATCTAATAACTCTTCTTAAAGAAGTAAGAATTACCGCTTTCTTTATACTGTCTGCATTTTCTTTTAACGAATCATATTCATCATAGGCTGTATAATGATCTATTACGCCCATTATTTCTAATGGTTTCATTTCCTTTATAGTATACGTGCCTAGATATTGGCTAATTTTTTGACAATCCTCTTTTACAAGCTGGAGCTTTTTTAATTGTAGCTTTTTATAAGCTATTTCCTCTAACATTACTTGTTCTTTTTCTACTAACAATGATTGGATGCCCTCTATACTCTTGCCTTTTCTCAATTCCTGAATCTTTTTGATTTCAAAATCAATTTCTCTATAAAAATTGATTGTTGTGATATCGTATATATCAAAATGATTGTATGTTCTATACCCATTTTCACTATTTTGCTGGGGCTTTACTAATCCCTTTTCTTCATAAAATTTTAAGGTATCTCTAGAAACTCCTAAAAATTTTGCAACTTGACCAATTGTATACATCTATGTCTCCTTTTCAACTCTTCCTTTTTACTACTATAGCTACAATTATATGTAAATATGAAAAAACCGTAGACATGCACGTGAAGCATGTTTACAGTTTCAAATGTTGTTATTTCTTATGGAAAAATGATTTGCCTAGCCATTCAATGGTTGCAGGGGCTAATGCATACAATTTACTCGACAATCCCATAATTCTAGGTAGATTAATCTCACGAACAGGACGATCAATCGTTTTCACTGTCTCTTGAGCTACTTCCTCCGCTGACAATAAAAAGCGCCCTAAGGATTCTCGGTAGCCACTTGTATCATTGGCTTTATCTAAAAATGGTGTATCAATGGGACCAGGATGGATGGCTGTCACTTTTACATTGTAAGGAGCTAATTCCATACGCAATCCATTGGTAAAACCGACAATAGCATGTTTCGTCGCAGCATAGACACTCGCTTTTGGTGTGGCCACCTTCCCAGCCTGAGAACCAATGAATATTAAATGGCCCTGTTTGCGCTCTATCATCTTAGAGGCTAATCGTTTGGCAAGATAAATGGGTACGCTAACATTTAATTCGATCATTTGCGCAATATCCTCATCCTGTAAAGCAGGGGCTACAGCAAACTTCCCTACACCTGCTGAAAGAATCGCTACATCAATCGGTGGTAGCTGCGCACAAACATCATCAAGTGTATGTAGATTGGTTAAATCCGCTTGGATCACTTGAGCACCTAAACGCTCTAGCACCTTTAGTGCAACGGCATTGCGACCTGTGGCATAAACGATATGCCCTTGAGCTACTAGTAATTCAGTTATTTTTAAGCCAACCCCACTTGTAGCTCCTGTCACAAAGATTGTTTTGTTAGGATGTTTCATGTATAAACCTACTTCCTTTGAAATAAAAAGATACCTGCTTCTGTCTTTGTTGACGTAATATACTCATTGGCCTCTAGGTAATCTAAATGACCAAGTGTTTTAGATAAAGTTAAACCAAGCTGATGCTGGAAGATAGCCGGATACAAGCGTTTTGTTACTTGGACAACTGTTAATTGATCATCGCCTAATAATTCAAAAACCTTCATTGATTGTTGGTGCTGTCGCTCTAATCGTTTATCAATTAACAACGGAATATCCTCTAGCTCTGCTCCATGCCCTGTATGCATCATTTTGACAGGTAATTGACGTAGAATTTCAAGGGATGCATTATATTGTAGTAAAGATTTTGTACGTCCTACAGTACGATCCAATGGTGGCTCTATTAATGGATTGGGTGTTATTTTTTCAAGCAATAAATCTCCACCAATCACATGATGAGTTTTTTCATCCCAAAAAATAAAGTGACTTTGTGCGTGACCTAATGTTTCGATTGCCTTTAATCCTGGATGCCCAGGAACTTCATCTCCATCTGCCAAAATTTGCGTTAATGGTCGTTCCCCTACAAGCTCCAATTCACGACGAACATGGACACTTTTTGCAATATATTCTTGTGGTACCCCATGCTCCAATAAACGTTCACTGTAAAATTGTTCATGATAGCGTAAAAAGTCTTCATCATGACGAAGCCATTTGTCATTATAGGCATGCCCTAAAATTTCTGCATATGGAAAAGCATCGACCCATCCCGCATGATCTGGATGATGATGGGTTAACACAACCTGTTCAATATCTTGCATGTCAAAGCCTGCTGCTCGAATCCCCCATTTTAAAGCATCATAGGCTTCCATTGTTTTTGGGCCAACATCAAAAATGCTAAGTGCATCGCCTTTTACAATAAATGCATTGACATCTCCTACTGCATAGGGTGTTGGTATTTCTATTTTGTATATAGACAAAGTTGTCTCCCCCTTTTCACGCACTTGTGAATACTGATTCATTCTATTTTACAAGTTTTTTCTGTTTTCGTCATCCTCCTGTTGACAGGTTGCCTATTCCTCACTATAATTTTGAATAATCTAATTATTTATGTGCGTTGAAGAAGACGAGTACGTATCTGGTGAAGGTGTTAGAGAGTGTTACATTTGCTGAGAGTAACATCACCCGCTCCCATTACCGAACCTACTTCTGAGCAGTTATGCAAACATAACCGTTTCCCTTGCGATAAGAGGGCTAAGAGTTGTGCCAACAATTGGCAAACAAAGGTGGTACCGCGGAAACGAGAGCGTTTTCGTCCTTCTAGATAAGGACGAGAGCGCTTTTTTATTTTGAACTGGAGGTTTTGTTCATGAAAAAAATTTTATTTATCGGTGCAGGCTCAATGGCGGAAGCATTGATGCAAGGCTGGATTAAACAAAAGGTGTTCACACCACAGGAAATTTACGTCACCAATCGCTCAGACAAGGAACGCTTACATTTCCTACATGAAACATATGGTGTCCATTGTGTGTTTGATCCTGCGATTTTTCAACAGGCAGATCTGATTATCTTAGCGATGAAGCCGAAAGATGCTATTGCTGCTATGTGTGATTTAAAGCCTAAACTTACGGCACACACTGCTGTACTATCTATTTTAGCAGGCATTGCGATTGATACAATTACAGAATTTTTAGGGAGTCGCCCAGTAGCAAGGGTGATGCCGAATACTTCCGCTACAATCGGCATGTCAGCAAGTGGCATTGCATTCAATAACGAGGTATCTGCAGACCAGCGTATCCTATTCCTCCAGTTATTAGAGGCTGTTGGCTCCGTTATTGAAGTCGATGAAGATCAGTTACATGCAGTCACAGCCCTTTCAGGTAGCGGCCCTGCCTATATCTATTATTTAATGGAAGCTTTTGAACGAGTAGGGACGAAGGTAGGCTTATCGAAAGATACGGTGCGCTTGCTAATGACTCAAACACTTGCGGGGACAGCTGAGATGCTCAAGCAGTCATTAGATGAACCAGATGTCTTACGCAAAAAGGTGACGAGTCCTGGTGGCACGACGGAGGCAGGGATACAGGCATTAGAGCAATATCAATTTAATGAAGCCATCGAAGCCTGCATTAAAGAAGCGGAGGCACGATCTCGTTCACTTGCAAATGGGTAGCATTATGTGCAAAATAGAGTGTATCACTAGGAATTAGGAGGCTTTATTTTGAGTAAATTATTCGAACCCTATACATTGCAATCTATCACCTTAAAAAACCGTGTTGTGATGGCACCTATGTGCATGTACTCAGCACAAGACGATGGCATGGTAACACCCTTTCATTTCGTCCATTATGCAACACGTGCAGCTGGTCAAGTAGGCTTAATCATTTTAGAAGCTACTGGTGTTGTGCCAGAAGGTCGTATCTCAAATAAGGATTTAGGGATTTGGGATGATGCACATATTGAAGGATTAAGTCAATTAGTTGAGGGGATGAAAGCGTACGGCGCTAAAACAGGCATCCAGCTTGCACATGCTGGTCGCAAAGCAACAGTAGATGGCGAAATTTTTGCTCCATCAGCTATTGCCTTTAGTTCAGACTATAAAACACCAACAGAAATGACAGAAGAGGACATTCACTATGTCATCGAGGCATTTAAACAAGCAGCTATTCGTGCCGCAAAGGCTGGCTTTGATGTACTAGAAATTCATGGCGCACATGGCTATTTAATTAGCGAGTTTTTATCACCTGCTACGAATAAACGTCAAGATCAATATGGGGGCTCACAGGAAAATCGATATCGCATTCTACGTCAAGTCATCGATGCTGTTCGCAGTGTATGGGATGGTCCTTTATTGGTACGTGTCTCTGCGGAAGATTATGCGGAAGATGGTACAACAATGGATGACTTTATTGTTTTTAGCCGCTGGATGAAATCTCAAGGTGTTGATTTAGTTGATGTGTCAACAGGGGGCGTTGTACCAGCAGCCATCAATGTCTTTCCAGGCTATCAGGTACCACATGCAGAAGCGATTAAGCATGGGGCTGATATTCCTACTGGTGCAGTTGGTCTTATTACCACAGCCATTCAAGCCGAAGAGATACTCCAAAATAATCGTGCAGATTTAATATTCTTAGCGCGTGTTTTATTACGAGACCCTTACTGGGCACTACATGCAGCTAAAGAGCTAGGAGAAGACGTGCAGCCTCCCGTACAATACGTTCGTGGTTGGTAATTACATTTCCATCAAAAAACAGCTTGTGCTCCAGCAAGCTGTTTTTTCATTAGAAAAGTGGATTTTGTTTTAATTCTACATCAATAGCCTGTACCAATGTCTCCGCGTCATCTGCTGTCACAACTTCCCCATTTACTATCGCAAAAATACCTTGCTCACAGATTTCACAATGGGATGTACAACCAGATTCCTCTATCTCAATATCTTCTCGTTCTACTAATACATCATACGCATCTGCCGCACCAAGTGCTAAATTAGTGATACAAAACTCCACTCTATTTTTTAGCTGCTGTGGTTCCTTCTTTTTTTTAAAAAGAGAAAATACCATGTTTATTGCCCCCCCTACTCTCTAAAAATAATCATACCACAATTCCATAAACTTCATGAAAACTGTAGCGTTAAGCAAAATGATTATCATAAAATACTATTAATCTTTCAGCTCAATCAACATAAGTTTTTCTTATGAAATTAATGTACAACCATTAAACGAAGATGACTGCCTTGAAAAAAGGTAGTTACAAACTTATCATGCAAAACCTTCAAGTACAATTTTGCAGTCAACTAAAATAGCTATTTATGTTGTTCAATCAAATCATCAGTCTACTCCATACATCGTGTAAACAAAACTCCCACACAAATGTAGTGCTTTTATTAAGTAAATATTAAAAACAACCAAGTCTCTTATGTATGACCTGGTTGTTTTATCTCTTATTTAACGTATTGTGTCTTTTTAATAACCGATTTTAACGCCACCCCTACTACACATATAAATCCAATAACTAACAATAAAAATCCTATTGGAATAAGAAAGAATGGTTCTTCTAATGTACCATCAGGTGCTACATTACTCCCTTTCACCATAAAGATTAAAAAACTAAGTACGCCTAATATGATTGGCATTAATGCAAAAATATATTTTTTCATAACTTTTTCTTCTCTCCTAAATATTTTTATGTTTAATTCCTACACTGCAGCTTTCTACAACTCGCTGTAACAATCATAAATCCAAAATATATTCTAAGTCAATTATTTTTTATTGATAAACAATAAATTTTTATTCTAATTCAACCAATCTCAAAATTGACATTTTGAAATTCTAACTATAAAATGACCATAATCTCAAGTGATAATATGGAAGGGTGATTTGTATGAACTATGAAGATTTAATGCAATGGAAAGGTTATTTGTTTTTAGATAATATAGTAGAGCCAGGGACAAACTCTTTGAGAGTTTCTATTTCTAGAGCTTCCGTCAGCGCCGAAAGCGAGGATATAAGTTTTGAGGAATATACTATAAATGATGTCTATCCTATTGAAATTGATAAGACATTACCGGCCATACATATAGAATTCGATTCATATGTAGCCTATACTGTTTTTGACGAATCATTTCATTTTGTCAATCAAGAAGATGATTTCTTGGGTAACTCAGTACGTCTTTTTACAAAATCAACTTATTTAGATTTTATAAGTAAAGGAACTATAGCTCTCGATATCTATTCCTACAAGGAGCTATTCCATTATCAGATTGTTTGTTTAGACCATATTATTGATATTGTCTCATTCGATAAACCCACTATTATAAGCGAATAAGTAGTTTTTAAAACAGTCAATGAAATCTTGTTGTCTGTTTTCTTTATTTCTATTAAAGCATCTCGTAAAAGAGCTCCCGTAAGTTCAATTATTTTTTAATAGAAACTTTAAAATATTTTTTGTAAACTCTTCGTATGAAGTATTCTTTCCACGTTGGTTATACCACTTTCGTATTGTTTCTACTAACCAAAACGGCACAGAATTTCCATCAATTAAATGATAGTATTGCTCATATCCTTTTTTTAAATGCTCCCATCGATGATCATTACCCTGTAGTGTGTACTCAGAGACATCAATTATTTTTGCCCTTCCATTCTGTAGCAAAATATTTTTCAAATGAATATCACGAGGGTTAAGGCCCTTCTTCCGAACATATTCTCTTGCATCCTCTACTTCATTTATAACCTGTTTTGGAATGTGAATACCTTGTAGAATGCAATCAAAAAGCGTTTTTCCTTCTTCGTAACTTAAAACAAGGTATTCTTCATGTGAAGCAAAGCATGTTGAAAAGAAAGGTGAATCTCCAAGTATTTGATACACATTTGCTTCAACTTTTACTTTGTGCACTTTGTCTTTGGCATATAGTTTAAATGCATACGCTGGGGCGGAAAGAGCTTGAAAAACAGCCGCATCTGTCCCAACACCTATACATTTCAAATCATCAGCTTCACCACTTATGGTAACAGGCTCGTTATTTGGATTTGAAAAAACGTTTATTTTAGAAAGAGAACCTATAGCTTTATCCCAATCGTTTTCCATTTCCATCTCTCCCATCATTTGCATTGAAGTATACTACACTATCTAATTACTTTAGTAGGGATTCTATATCGCCCCTAACAATATTCAAATCTCAAGTTTCCTACACACACTCTTTAATTTTAAAACGTTGGGAACTACTAGAAGTTTCTATATCCATTTCTCCATATGGAAAGTATACGGCTTTGTTAGCTACAGAAGAACCAGTTCTATCCTCTATTTACCCTTAACCACCTTTATTAAAAACTCAAAGTGATTTGGGTTTTATTTTTATCATGATTGTCACGAACTTATAGCTAGCCTTGACACAAAAAGAAACGCTGTGTCAGACTACTTCACAGCGTTTCTTCTATTAATCTTTAAAAATCATATTCAGCATCTTTTTTGGCTCGAATTTCTGCAAAAGCCTCTGTAACCATCACGGTATCCTCTGCTAACCGTTCTAAACGAAAAAGGACATCATCATTGACAATTTCTTTACGTAAAAAATCCTTTTCTTCTATAAATACATAGGTCGGTACGATGTGCGCTTTCATATAAGCAAGGATCGGCTTTAGTTGCTGTTCCACCATTAAATAATGCTTGGATGTACCCGCTGTAACAATAACACTGACGACTTTATCGCGGAAGGCATTGACAGGTAAAAGGTCAAAGATGTTTTTTAATGTAGCTGGTATAGATGCTTGGAATGTTGGCGTCCCAATAACGATCGCATCTGCAGCCATAATGGTTTCCGTCACATATTTTGTATCGCCTTCATATTCAAAGTAATTACGTCCATCACTAAAAACTAGCTGATAGTCAGCAAGATCTAGTAATGTTACTTCATGCTGTGGGTATTTTTCTTGTAACATCTCGACTAACTTTTGTGTAGCTGTTCTTGTCTTTGAGCCGACAATAGAACCCGCAAGTGCGACAATTTTCATAATGAGCCACTCCTTATTTTGCTGTGTGTTTTTTTATCGCTGGAATTATATCATTACCAATGATTTCAATATTTTTCATCAATTTTTCGAACGGTACGCCACCAAAATCGATTTGTGCCATAAAGCGTTGCATGCCATATAGTTCGTATTGATAAAGTAGTTTTTCAATAATTTGCTCTTTACTGCCCACCATTAAAGCATCACGTGTATCAGGCGCTTGTGCAAATTGTTGCTTTGGATAGCCCCCACCACGAATCGCTTGGAATCCACCGTTTAAATGTGGATACATGCCCTGTAATGCCTCTTTTGTTGTGTCTGCTACATAAAACAAGCTTGTTGTAGCAATAGGTAATTCATTTGGGTCAAAGCCTTTGCGCTCTGCCGCTTCGCGATAGGCATCCACTGATGGTTTAAAGTTGATAGCAGGTCCACCTAATGTTGTAAGCATCATCGGAATGCCCATATAACCTGCTTTAATGGCACTGGTAGGTGGTCCACCCACCGCACGCCATATTGGCAACGAGCCGTTTTTTGGCTGCGGTAAAATTTGTGCATGGTGGAGAGGTGCTCTAAATTGCCCTTCCCAAGTCACAAGCTCCTCGTCATTGATTTTCATAAGAAGCTCTAGTTTTTCCTCAAAGATTTCTTCATAATCTTGTAAATCAACACCTAATAAGTGATAGGCACCTACACGTGAACCACGTCCCGCTACTATTTCTGCACGACCATTTGATAATAAATCAATTGTGGCAAAATCCTCATATACTCGTACAGGGTCTGAAACACTTAATACGGTTGCGGAGCTAGACAATTTAATAGTCGAAGTTGCTTGTGCGATAGCACCTAACACGACCGTATGTGCCTGTGTTGTAAAATAAGACTGATGACTTTCACCTATGCCAAATACATCAATTCCAGCTTGCTCTGCTAATTGACTTGCCTCGACTAGCTCTTTTAGTCGTTGTTGAGCAGAAATACGCTCGCCTGTTAGTGGATTAGGGATATGATCACCTAAAGAGTAAAGTCCGAATTCGAGTCCTTGTGCTTGATCAATACGATATTTTTCCATCATGTGTTATCTCTCCTTATTCTAGCGGTTCTAAAATAGCTTCAATTTCTGAACGTCTCTCTTCTAAAAATGGCGGGAGGTCTAACTCTTTGCCAAGTTCTTCGACTGCTGAATCTACCGTAAACCCTGGCCCATCTGTCGCCATTTCAAATAAAATACCGTTACGATCTCTAAAATATAGACTTTGGAAATAATAACGATCAACCACACCAGTACTATCCAATCCAAGCTCCTTAATTTTGGTATCCCATTGCTGTAATTCTTCAACGGTTGCAACACGTAACGCAAGATGGTGAATACTGCCTTTACCAGGTTTCTCGCTTGGTCCTTCTAATTCTTTGACAACAATCTCGCCAAGCACTTCCCCTTCTATTGATTGTAGGACCGTTTCTTTGTCCTTTTCTGCAATAACTGTATAGTGAAATAAATCTTGTAATAAATTGACCGTTCTTGATAAATATCGCACAGTGATTTCAATAGTTCCCATGCCTAAAATACGATGTTCCTGCGGTATATCATTTCCATCCCATGGTTGCCATTGAGCAGGGGTTTCTTGTCCTTGGTGGTTTAACAATACCATCCGTAAACCTTCATGATCTTCAAAAAATAAAGCCTCTTTGCCTGCATAAGTAGTGATTTCGCTATGTTCTACCTCTAGCTGCTGAAAGCGTTCTTTCCAATATAGTAGGCTTTCGGAGCTAGGTACAAGTAAGCCAATGCGCGTAATAGCATTCGTCCCTCGCACTGTACGTCCTGCAACAGGCATTTCAAAAAATGTTAATTCTGTACCTGCTGCGCCTGTTAAGTCTCCATAAAATAAGTGATACATGGAAGGTGAGTCTTGATTCACCGTTTTTTTCACACGTCGTAACCCTAAAATAGTTGTGTAAAAGTGATTATTCTGTTTACCATTTTTCGTTAGCATTGATATATGATGGTGTCCGCTTAATTTGTTCATCATAATTGTTCCTCCTCATTATTTTCACTTGACTAAGCAAGTGATTTCACAAAAAAAATTACACGGGCGGCAATTTTTTTTCTCGGCTATGTTTTTCAAGCTTTGTCATTGCAATATATAAAGATTTAATTTCTTCAGCTGATAATACTTCTTCAAAAAACGAAGACTGGAAGTGAAGTTGACTAGGTGTTGCTGCATCAATCATTTGCTCCCCTTTTGATGTCAATGAGATGGTTTTCGTCTTCCAATTTTGTTTACGCTCGATTAGTCCCTCTTTTTCTAGTCGGGCAAGCATGCGAGACATGCCACCTTGTGTTACAGTTACTTTTTCTGCTAATTGAGACTGTGTAATCGGGGCATATGTTTTAATCTGGATTAACACATCAAATTGTGCTGTCGTTAAGTCGAAACGTTTTAAAAATTCATTCGATAACTGATTACTTTGCGTTGTAAAGCGCATCATCCGAATCCACGTTAAGGTGCCTAGTGTATGATTTCTCATGACTTCACCCTCCCTTCAGTTATCACTTTACCACGCAAGTGATACTTCCGCAAGAAAAATATCTCGAATTCAAGATATTTTTTTAACATAGGGAGACCCCCTATATGATGCCAGGTGTTGTAACAGGATATAAATTGCCCTTAAGAGCAAAAGAAATTCTACCCGTTTCTTCTGATACAACCATTACAAGTGCATCACTTTGCTCACTCAATCCCAGCGCTGCACGATGCCTTGTTCCTAATTTCTTTTCCCCTGTATACCGCTCTGACAATGGCAGTACATTGGCAGCTGACTCAATTTGATTTTGATGGACAAGTACCGCTCCATCGTGAAGTGGATTACCAGGGAAGAAAATAGATTCTAATAAAGAATGGGTTAAATCTGCACCAATATGAATACCAGGCTGAATTAAATTCTCTAAAGCATCCTGTCTTTGAATAACAATTAAACCACCATGCCTTCTCAAAGACATATTTTGCACACTGTGTGATAGCTCTGGATACTTTTCAGTAAACGGGGAAAGATAACAATTTAAATAGAACGTTGCAGCTTTCATTTCAATTGTCATAAACTTCTCTTTAATTTTCTCAAAATTACCAAGGAGACAATTTGCATCTGTATCCATTTCCTGCACACTCTGCTGTAAGGACATGATCACTTCGAGAAGCTCATCTTTTAAAGTTTCTTTCATTGGTGAAAAATCACAATTTGTTGGATCCATATGATACACACCTCTTCATTTCATCACTGTTTACGATAGTTTTTCTCTCTATATGTTTTTTATTCTCCTTTAAGTAAAACGACCTCCTACAATGTTGAATAGGAAGTCGTTAATATCCTTACATATGCCCTGCTCGGATTTTCTTTACGATGCTGAAAGTCGTGTAGGCAGCAGCGGGTGCTAATACAACAATAAAAATAATCCACACAGTTAAATTATTTGTTGCTTTTAATGTTTCATAATTTGTCATGACAAAAATAATCAGACCGAATAATAGTAAATAGCTCAGCACATTGGGAAAAATGACGATTAATCGTAATAATGCTGGCGGCATCTTTTGTTGATTCATTTAAACCACACCCCTTTTTTCAATTATACGGGAATCTAGTGATTTATCGTACTATATTTTTCCTTTTATACTTTATATTTGCCTGCTGATAGTTGGAGGTTTGCCGCTGTTGTATTTAATTGGTCGATAAATGCGGTCATGCTCTCCATATTTTCCGCTTGATGTTTAGCCTTTTGAGCAACGGCATCAACACTTTGCGATGTCTGCTTAGCCAAGAGCGAAACATCTTCCATGGTAGCTGTTACTTCCTCTGTACTAGCAGCAATTTCCTCAGTGGAGCTTGATACTAAATCCACTTGTGTTGCTAACACCTGTACATCATTATGAATTCCTTCAAACGATTGCTGTGCTTCTTGTACGATTGCACGTCCTGCATGTAAGACATCTGCTGTTGCTTGGATGGTTGCTACAATATTGGCTGTTTCCTTTTGGACATTCATCACCACCTGGGTGATTCTATCCGCCGCACTCTTAGAATCTTCAGCTAATTTCCGAACTTCTTCAGCTACAACGGCAAAGCCTTTCCCCGCTTCACCAGCACGCGCCGCTTCAATAGATGCATTTAATGCCAGTAAATTCGTTTGATCAGAAATTCCCGTAATCACATTGGTAAATTCCCCGATCATTGTGGATAGTTTTTCAAGCTCCTGTGTTCCAATCACCGCAAAATTCGTTTTCTCATGAACAGTCACTAATTGCTTTTGTAAGGACTGCATAATTTGTAATCCATTATCTGCGTTTTCCTCGGTATTACGTGAAATACTAGAAATTTCTGCTATGGATTCCGAAATATATTGAATGCTACGCGCCAATTCCTCCATTGAATGCGCACTGTCTGCCGTATTATTCTGTTGTGCAAAGGAGGCCTGAGCTACCTGACTAGATTCTCCTTGGATAATTGCGGCTGATTCAAGTGTTTCATGAGCATTTTCTTGAATTGTATAGGTAGCTTCTTTTATTTGATTGGCCCCTTGCTTTATCTCACACATAATTTGTTGGAAATTATCCATCATCCCATTAAATGATGTCACTAATTGGCCAATCTCATCTTTTGCATGGATTGGAATACGCTTGGTTAAATCTGCTTCTCCTTTACTAATTTCCTCTAAGGAGTTGCGCACGTTTAAAATACGCGATACTTGTTTCGAAATAGACAGGCCCGTAGTGAAGAAAATCACACAGACAACGATCAATGAAGCTACAATTGTGCCTACCAAAATTTGTGAGAGGATAGCATTGGATACAATAATAGCTAAGTATGTACCGTTTGATAATGGCTTTACATATTGCGTGACACGTGTGCCATCGTAGCGTCCTGAAAATTCAGTCGACTTTTGTGCTGAAAATTGGGCTGGCTCAAAACCAATATTCGCAAAATTTTGTTTTGCTGTAGCGGCAATGGCTTGGCCTTTTTCATCTACAATAGCGGCGAATAATACGGTTGAGGATAAATAGTTGTTCAGTTGATCGATATAAGATTCACTGCCGATACTTGCTTCTAAATCTAGTAGCTGCTGTCCATGGCGAGCCACCTGTACAATTTGTGGAGTTGCCGGATTCCAGCTACCTACCCCGACAAATTTGAAAAATTGATCATCGACATCGCGAATTTGTGCTTTTTGGACAATTTCTTTCGCTCTTCCATCTAAAAGTTGCATATATTCGGCAGCTTGTCCGTTTGGATCAGCGCCAAAGTTAAAATCAACAGTTGGAGCTACTGATGTCACCGTTGTATTCCCTTTATCATCTGTACTCCAAATCTCGTCGAGGCCACCACGCTCAGCAATGGCCTTTAAATCCTCATATGTAGCACCTTTGTCAATGATATAAGAAGCCATTACAGATTCGGCAATCATTTCTTTTTCCATAATTTCTTCTGCTTTTTCTCTAGATTGAATTGCTCCTTCCAACCCCATGACAATGGAGTTGGCGATTGCTTCTCCATTGCTTTTTTCACTTTTATATGTAGCTTGATAAACATAAATAGAAAATGCCGCTATAATGAACACCACAATGCCCATAATCTCCAGAAGCATTTTCCATTTCATTGACTTTCTCATGATGAGATCCCCCTAAAAATTACGATTATTTCCACTTCATCATACAATATTACTTCCATATATTTCATTAACAATTTATTAAATATAAAATAATAATTTTTGAAGAAGTTTAAATTGTCATTAATTTGTAAAAATTCTGGAATAGATAAGCAAGGAGGATAAATCTAACTATTTTGTACTAGTAGAGGCATGCAAAAAAGGATCATTCTCATGATTAAACAGTAATATTTAAACAAAATTATCTACACACCTTTAGGACTATAAACTAAAAACATCTATTAGAAGAATCTCCTCTAATAGATGTTTCTCACTTAATAACTATATCAAAATAATTTATTATGTTGCCATGTATATACGGCTTGATCAGCTGTTAGGAATGTATTCGGAAAAATCCCCTGTGCTTCAGCTAAAAATTGAGGTAAGTCATATGGAAGAAAACGTGCGCTTAAATGATTTAATAATAAATAGTGTGCTCCAGCTTGCTGTGCGACTTTTGCTGCCTCCACATTTGTTGCATGACCGTAGCTTGCTGCTAAATCTGTTGTTGTACCATCAAAAGTTGCTTCATGGACAATGATATCAGCGCCCATTGATAATTGGATTGCTTCTTCACAATATTTCGTGTCGCCTAAGACTGACAATGTAAAGCCCTTTTTGGCTGGTGCCACCACGTCTTTCGCAAGCACCACATCACCATTTTCAAGTACAATATCGTGGCCATTTTTTAATTGGCCTAGTAAAGGTCCCTTTGGAACACCAAGTGCCTGTGCTTTGTCGATTAATAATTCGCCTGGTAAATCCTTTTGTTCGATACGATACCCATAGCAAGGTACAACATGGCGTAATTCCTTAGCATGAATTATAAAATGAGCATCCTCAAAAATAATGCCTTCTTGTACTTCTACAAAGCGTAAAGGATATGTTAAATGGGTTTTTGATAGGGCCAATGTTTGTTCAATCCACTGTTGTAAGTCAGATGGTCCGAAGATCGTTAGCGGCTCATCCCCACCTTGAAAGGAACGCGAGCTTAAAAAGCCTGGAAGTCCAAAAATATGATCCCCATGTAAATGTGTTATAAATATTTTCGTCACTTTCCGTGGCTTTAACGACGTATGAAGGATTTGATGCTGTGTCGCCTCCCCACAGTCAAATAGCCACATTTCACTCACTTCGTCTAATAGCTTTACCATCAGAGCACTTGTATTTCGTTCTTTTGAAGGCATGCCTGCGCCTGTCCCTAGAAAATGTAGCTGCAACATAAGCCACCTCACTTCTTATTTATATCGTTTTATTGTACCTTATCCATTCCCATAAGAAAAACCTTTGGTGTACAGTTTCTCCAAAGGTTTCTTGATTATTTTGGTTGCCATGAAACAAGCGCTGCATGGAAATCATGACGATAATAATAACGTCCATCCTTTTCTTCGATAAAAGGTAGCAGTGATTCTTCTACATGGGCTCGCTGAAAATTCGTCGTTAATATTTTTTTACTCTGCGTTGTCACAAGCTGTTCATAGCTTTCATATTCATAGACACGTTCGAGCGGGATAATCTGACAATCCGCGTAAATATCCATTTCATAGAGTAGATTCAAAAACTCGATATAATCTCTGCGCGGAAATTTAATGTCATAACCATACTTTTCATATAACTGTTCATAGTGTGGCTGAATGGGACCTGTCGTCATCCCAATGATAGCACGCTTTCTCGCCAGCCGATTCATGTGATATAAAGCTGCTTTTATTTCATACATTCGGTAAAAACAATTCACGCCCAAGACGATATCATGTGGTTCAATCTCATCATGCTCTAAACTTTCCCACTTTGCATGAATATAGGAAACATGCTCCTCCTGCGGCATACACTGTTGTAAGTAATGCAAAATGCTTTCAGAGCTATCCACACATGTGAGCTTCCTTACTTTATCAGCTAATGGAAATGTATAATTGCCCCACCCAGGACCAATTTCTAATACAGAATGCTGAGGTTCAATCTTTTTTTGAAGCTCCTGAAAAATCAATGCAGCATAACGATCTGTTTGTCCCACTTTTTTACGTGCCACTGATTGGGCCCAAAATTGCTCCTCTAGCTGATCATTCACCATTCGTTCAGGCATATTGCCATGCCAGTCCTTCATGCCTTCCTGCCATAATGCCTCATAGTTAATGGCTAACGGTCCTTTTCTCGTCATATAGATACCTCTAACGATAATATTTCATATATTTTTTTCATATCAAGATTTGCACGAACGTGGTCGGCTAACATATTATAGGCATCTTCTCTTCGTTCTGCGTCACTTTTCACATCACTTGGTAAAGCTGCTAGCCCTTTTTTCACTCGTATTTCATTGACGAGTTGGCGGGTAAAGGGACGATTATGGAACAAGCCGTGGAAATATGTGCCAATCACTTGCTCATCTTGACTAACCGCACCATCTTCTCTTCCATCCTCTAATAGTAAAAACGGTGATACCGCACCACGTAAAATTTTTGTACGCCCTAGATGGATTTCATAGCCTGTCAATGTGTCCTGCCCTCTTACGCCTGTCATTTGCACCGTTTTTTTATTGCCTACAAAAATGGTTTCCATCGGCAATAGCCCAAGACCATCTGCAGATTCACCATTCCCCTCCACTGCTTCTGGATCAAGTAATGTTTCACCAAGCATTTGGAAACCGCCACAAATGCCAATAATTTTAGTACCGCATTCACGTAAATGTGTGATGGCTTGATCGAAGCCCTGTGCTTTTAGCCAAGCTAAATCATCCATTGTACTTTTCGTTCCTGGCAGAATGAGTAAATCTGGTGTACCTAATTCATTGACATGACCAATTAAACGTACACCCACCTCAGGCTCATCGAAAAATGGATCAATATCGGTGAAGTTTGAAATACGAGGTAAACGAATCATGGCTACATCTACAGCAAATTCGCCTGGCTTTGGTTTTTTAAAACGTAGTGACGATAATGCAAGAGAATCCTCTGCTTCAATATTGACATCGACATAAGGAATCACACCAAGTACCGGAATACCAGTTTCGCGCTCCACCCATGCCAAACCATCATCCAGTAATTCACGCATGCCTCTAAACTTATTGATAATTAATCCCTTAACACGTGCTCGTTCTTCCTCATCTAACAATGCCAGTGTACCAACAATCGAGGCAAAGACACCGCCACGATCAATATCAGCAACGAGGACTACCGCTGCATCTGCTAAATGAGCCATTCGCATATTCGCAATATCGCGATCCTTTAAGTTAATTTCTGCTGGGCTACCAGCGCCCTCTAGGACAATAACATCATATGTATGTTGAAGCGTGCGAACTGATTTTTCTACGATTGGCATCGCTTCTTGCACAAAATTATTGCGGTAGCTTTTGGCATCCATATTTAAAAAATGCTTACCATGAACGATAACCTCTGACATCATATCTTGCTTCGGTTTCAGCAAGATAGGGTTCATATCTGTCGTTGCAACAACACGAGCCGCCTCTGCCTGTACCCCTTGTGCGCGGCCGATTTCACCGCCATCCTTTGTAACAAATGAATTAAGAGCCATATTTTGTGATTTAAATGGGACTACCTTCAGTCCATCATCTGAAAATATACGACATAGTGCAGTACAAATCATACTTTTTCCAACATCGGAAGCTGTTCCTTGAATCATGATTGATTTTGCTGGCATAGTCACTCTCCTCCGTAATTATTCTATGGCAGAACGCATGTATTCGTTTTCGCTTCGTGTGTATTTCCTCCAGCAATTGTAAAGGGCTTTAAAATTCGAGCCCTTTCACCGCTGGAATCCCTTCATCATAGTAATGCTTTGTCGCCTCAATGGTTGACACTAAATCAGCCATTGCTAGTAATGCTGGATTCGCACTTCGTCCTGTGACAACCAAATGCATTGTAGAAGGGCGGTGTTGGATTGCCTCGATGACTTCTGCTAGGGGAAGGACATCATCGATTGGAAACTTGGTGATCGCTAGGGCATTGTTGAGTTCATCTAGGACCAATAAATCAATGCTGTCATCCTGTAGAGCTGCCTTCGTTTTTTTCCAAGCCTTGGCTAATGCAGCTCGATGCTCCTCAGGTGTTTTTGTCCATGTAAAACCTATGCCCATTTGTTCCATTTCTACGCCTAGCTTACGAAGGGCAATTTGCTCTCCATAAGTACGTTCTGGGGATTTGATAAACTGCAGATAACGCACATTTAAGCCTCGACCAACTGCACGCAATGTAACGCCAAGAGATGCTGTCGTTTTGCCCTTACCTTCACCTGTATATACTAAAAACAAGCCTTTTCTTGCCATGCTGATAGCCTCCTTACAGCCATGTTGTCTTTTCTGCAAACGGTGTTCGTTTCTTGTCGGTTTGTTCTTGCTCCTGTGGGTAGCCAATAAATATTGTACCAACTACTTTTTGAGCGTCGCTTGCACCAATAAACGTATGCATACGAGGATCATGTACGAGGCCAACACCACGTGTACGCCAAACAAAGCCAAGACCTAGCTCCTCTGCTGTCAACCACATAGACATAATGGCACTACATACAGCAAAGACATTATCTTCTGTCGCATCTGTGTCCCCTTCTACTATGTCAGCTGTCACCACAATGGCTACAGGGGTTGTTTGTACAACCTTTAATGAACTTTCCACTAAATTTGGCTTCGTGGGAAAGCGTTCTTGTAAATAAGCACTTGCCATTTCTTCATAACGCTTCATGGCTTCATCTTGAATGACATAAAAATGCCAGGGCTCACGCATCCGGTCATTTGGTGCATAGGTTGCTGCCTGTAAAATTTGCTCAATTTTTTCTTTCTCTACTGGTTGTGTCGTGTAATTACGAATTGCTCGACGTTTTTTTAATGCTTCAATGACAGTCATAGTGCTTCCTCCTTGTGCGCTTATAAGAAATGATTATGAAAAGGTAAGACCTTGCTCTTCAAACCATTGAATTTTTTCCCGTACATTGACAACCTCGCCAACAACAATCATAGAAGGGTTATGGTACCCTTCACGCTCAATGATGCTGGCTATCTCATCTAGCGGCCCTGTAATCGTGCGTTGCTGAGCAGTTGTTCCCCACTCAATGACCGCTACTGGCGTTGTTGCCTTCCGTCCATTTTCGATTAATTTGCGAGCAATGTAGGCAATATTACCAACGCTCAAATAAAAGGCAACGGTATCTATACCCGTAGCTAAAGCGGGCCAATTCAAAAAATCTTGTCCTTTTTCTTCACGACCATGTCCAGTTACAAGGGCAAAGCTTGTCGCGAAGTCTCTATGTGTAACTGGAATTCCTGCGTATGCAGGAGCTGCAATTCCTGCTGTAATCCCCGGAACGATTTCATAGGCAATGCCATGATTTTTTAATATTTCAGCTTCCTCCGCGCCACGTCCAAAAACAAAGGGATCGCCACCTTTTAGGCGTGTAACAATTTTACCTTCTTGTGCTTTTTCAACGAGTAATGCATTTATTTCCTCTTGAATGAGATGATGCTTCCCAGGTAATTTGCCACAATAAACTAGCTCCGCATCCTTTTTTGCAAAATCAAGCAATTTAGGATTTACAAGACGGTCATAAGCAATTACATCAGACTTTTGAATACATTCCAGTCCATACACAGTAATGAGCTTCGGATCACCAGGACCTGCTCCCACGATATATACGATTCCATCCTTCATTGCGTTGCTCCCATCAATAGTTGTTGTAAATATGCTTCTCGTCGATCGATCTCACCATGACGTGTCCATTCAAGGATGTTTGGCTCTAGCAATGCTTGTAATGCCGCACGTCTTTGTGGACCTTTATCATACTTAGCAGCAATCATTAATCGAGCTTGCTGTAAAAAGCATACATAGTCATCATAAGCATCATCGAATTGCTCTTCTAAATCTGCTTTAATCTTGCGGGCTAGACTTGGGCTTGCTCCCGATGTCGAAACAGTTACCACCAATGGACCACGGCGAACAGTAGCAGGCGTAATAAAATCACTTTCACTTTGTTTATCTGTTCGGTTGATTAATTGCCAATGCTGTGCTGCTTCTTGAACGGCTTCGTTAACTGCTGTCACATTCGTTGCAGCGATAATGAGAATGGCGTCATCTAAATCACGAGGTTCAAATTCCTTTTGCTTCCAAGTAATTTGCCCTGACTCTGCAAGTGACTGTAATGTGTTATGTAAGGTTGGACTGACAATCACGATGTTTGCCTTTGCTGGTAACAGGGATGCTACCTTCTGCGTTGCCACGTGACCCCCGCCTACAATCACAACTGTTTTATATTCTAGATTGATATGAATAGGAAAATAATTAGTCATTACTTTTCACCTTCTTACAAGCTGTTAACCAATTGTCAACTAGCTTTGGGTTTGATACAAAATGGAAATGAGTATAGCCAGCCACTAAATTTCCTTCTTGATAGCCTTCTTTCTTTTTGCCAAAACGACCAATTGTTTCATAGGCTGCTGTATTGTGAGAACCACTATATTTGGAATAATGGAACTCATGGCCCTTCGCTTGTTCCTCAGCACCAATTAAGAAATTATCGGCTGTGCCAAAAATTTCACGATAACCAAGTGCTGCTAGTTTTGTTTGCATCGCCACTTCTCCAGGAATTACCCCTACCATGTCATAGCGGTCGCCATGGCTATTTGTAATGGCCTCTGTTAAATACATAAAGCCCCCACACTCAGCTAATGTTGGAAGACCTTCAGCAATGACTTGACGAATAGAGTCTTTAACGACTGTATTGGTAGCAAGTGACTCTGCAAATTCCTCAGGAAAGCCACCACCAATATACAAGCCATCTGCTTCAGCTGGTACAGGCTCATTCGCAAGCGGTGAGAAAAACTGTAGTGTCGCACCTTTCGCACGTAACAAAGCCAAGTTTTCTTCATAATAAAAATTAAAAGCTGCATCTCTTGCAACTGCTATACAAATATTTCGTGAAGGCTCCTCCCTAAATAAATGGCCTGATTCTTGCAAGATAGGAGCCTTTGTTAAATGTATTAATTGATCCAAATCAATCGTTTCCGCAATCAGGTTCCCTAGTTTATCAAAAAATGAATCTAGCTCTCCTCTTTCAATAGCAGGTACTAACCCTAAATGACGACTCGGGATATCGATCCCTTCCTCACGCTTTAGGTAGCCAATAACAGGTATGCCGCATTCTTGTTCAATAGCTGCCTTCGCAATTTCGTAATGACCGACACTACCAACCTGGTTCGCAATAACACCAACGATATTCGGCTTATCTGATAGTAATTGGAAGCCTTTCACAACTGCTGCTACGCTACGCGCCATGCTAGCACAATTAACAATTAAAATAACAGGACTCTCTGTCACTACGCTAATATCAGCAGCAGACCCAGCGTCAGATAAAGGGCTTTTACCGTCATAAAAGCCCATCACACCTTCAATAATAGATACATCTGCATCTATACTTGCACGTGCCACAATATCACGGACTGCTTCGTGTGAAAACATCCAGCTATCAATATTACGTGATACTCTGCCCGTTACAGCTGTATGATAGGTTGGGTCGATATAATCAGGACCGCATTTAAAGCCCTGCACCACGTTCCCTTTGTTTTGAAGTGCCTTCATCAGTCCAATGGTAAAAGTAGTTTTGCCTACACCACTACCCGTACCAGCTAGTACAAAGCGATTTGTTTGCATGGACTTCCTCCTTAAAATAGGTATCTAGCAACTGAAATCGTAGCATTACCCGATTTTTTCTTCTCTAATAGAAGTGATGGAACCTGTGCATAGCGCATAGCTGCTGGTTCACTCACTCCGTATGCACCTGTATATTTAAAGACTGTTTCAGAGGGTGATGGAAATTCGATTTCATTTAATTCATCCGGTGTATACGTAACGAACTCCCAATCATATTTCTTCGTAATCTCTAAGAAACATTGCTCATCTTTCTTCAAATCAATCGTGCATAAGGCTTTCACACTTTTTTTCGAAAGCTTTAGCTCTGCCAAGGTTTCATCGATTACTTGTTCAATTTCCTCTAAAGATGTACCACGGTTACAGCCCATTCCTAGCACAATGGATTTTGGGCGATAAATAACACCGTTTTCTAGAAGAACCTCTTCTTCAGGTTCAATGATTCGATCTGTTATTAATAATGTGGCATGGGGAGTAGCTTGGATGGCTGCCTGTGTTGATGGATAGATTTTAATTTGCTCTGGCATCGGTGTATCACGCATCCACCAATCACGTTCGCCTGTTTCCTGTACAATGGCTACATGTTCCTCATTTACAACAGATGCACTAACTGGTGTCAATTTATCCGCACTATCCCATACCCAGCCAAAGCGGGCTCCAAATAAATCAACTGGAATCGTCTTTTGTACATCAGAAGCCGTTGTAATAATCGGATTTGCACCAAGTGCAGCTGCCACCTCGTGTGTTAGCTCATTGGCACCACCTAAATGCCCTGATAATACGCTAATAACATTTTCCCCTCGATCATCAATCACCACAACACCTGGGTCTGTCTTTTTATCCTTTAAAATCGGCGCAATCATTCGTACAACTGCCCCTAGTGAAATAATTAAAATCAACCCTTTATATTGCTTAAATAGTGTTGGCAATAGCAGGCGCACTGTTCCTGTAAATAGTTGAATATGCTTTTCTTCTTCATCGCCTTGTTCAAATTTACTCATATAATATAAATCACTTGCTGCAAAGGTTTGCTGCAGACGACGTCCTATTTGGACACCATGCTTCGTAATGGCTACAACGGCATAAGGATTACGTTGATCAACCTCTGGTAACACACCCTCTTGTAACTCAATCACTTGTCTTCACACCTTTTCTAAAGCCGTGTGTAAAGCTTGCATCATATAACTTCGAACGATATTGATCTTTATCATGAATGTTCGGGTCTAATGCCCAGCCCGCTAAAATCATCGCATGCTTACGAATACCATTCACACGCATCGCTTCATCTAATTCGATTAAAGTTGTTCGTACGATTTTTTGATCGGGCCATGAAGCTCGTTGAATAACTGCTACAGGCGTGTCATCAGCCCAACCAGCACTTTGTAGCTCTTTGACAATTTTTTTYGTYRGSGTTGCASTAAKGWATAAGGCAATTGTACAATGATGGCTCGCTAAATCACGCAGCTTTTCAAATTCTGGTACAGGTGTGCGCCCCTCTGCACGTGTTAGAATAAGGGTTTGTGTTAGATCAGGAATTGTTAGCTCAGCTCCGATTGCAGCGGCCGATGCAAATACAGAGCTAACTCCTGGAATGACTTCATACCCAATGCCTTCCTTTTTTAATAGCGCAACTTGCTCCATAATGGCACCATACATCGCTGGATCACCTGTATGCATACGTGCCACTGTTTTACCAGCATTGACTCGGTCCACCATCACAGCAACCATTTCCTCCAAATGCATACCAGCTGTACGAATGACCTCCGCATCTGGTCTAGCTTTCGCAATAAGGTCCTCACTCACTAAAGAATCTGTATACATGACAACGTCCGCTGTTTGTAACATATGTAAACCTTTGACTGTAATTAAATCCGGATCACCAGGACCAGCGCCGACAATATAGATTTTTTTCATTATTTACGCACCACCATTAATGTTAAATATTCTAAATCGACACCATCCAACTCACGCACATCCCAAATGATTTCTTCATCAGATGTTACCTTTGTCACCACGGATGCTTTATCTAATAAATCTAAATCGCGTAGCACTTCAAGCATTAAATCAATCACTTTCGCCACTTTAATAAAAACAACAGCATCATGTGTTTCAATCGCTTCACGCATAGCTTCGTAATTGTCATACGCAGGAATAATCGCAACACGATCATCACCATCCGCTAACGCAATGCCTAAGCGTGATGCAGAGCCATTAAACGAAGAAATTCCTGGTACCGTGCGAATTTCGACATCTGGATGCTTGTCCTGCATTAGCTTCATCATATGAATAAACGTACTATACAATAAAGGATCGCCCTCTGTAACAAAGGCTACATCTTTGCCTGCTTGTAATTTTTCGTAGACAAGTTCTACTGACTTTGTCCATTCACGTTCTAGAACAGCCTCATCTTTCGTCATTGGGAATACAAGACCAAGCATATCTTTTTCTTCTGGATTAATATACACATCTACAATACGATGGGCATAGCTTTTACTGCCTTTTAGCTTTTTTGGGTAAGCAATAACAGGTGATTCCTGAATCACTCGAAATGCCTTTACTGTAATTAATTCTGGATCGCCAGGACCAACGCCCAAGCCATATAAAATTCCTAGATTACTCATGATTTTCTTCCTTTCGATAAGCGGAAATAATGTATATTGGATTTAATGGAACAAAGCGTGTCATATCTAAAATTGGTTTACTGCGTGCCAGCTGAGCCTGTAAAATGTCAACAGCAAAACCACAAGCTTTAAATGCCTCAACAGCTTTATATAAATTTTCAATAGTCGCCGCATTTAAGACAATGCGCCCATTTTGCTTTAAACGCTGACAGCATAATTGCAGTAACTCAACCATTTCACCACCAGTGCCCCCGATGAAAATGGCATCAGGGTCTGGAAAGTTGTCTAAACCCTCTGGTGCTTTACTATGGATAGCAGTTATATCGACTCGAAACTTTTGTTGGTTTTGAAGACAGTTTTCTAAATCAGGGGCATTTTTTTCTACGGCAAAAACTTGTCCCTCAGGAGCAAGCTTACCTGCCTCAATGGCCATTGATCCCGTACATGTGCCAATATCCCAAATAATGCTATCCCGTTGAAGCTGCATGGCTTGCAAACTTAAAACTCGAATTTCTTTCTTCGTAATAAGTCCTTTATCTGGCTTTCGTTGTGAAAATTCCTCATCATCAATCCCGAGCGTGTAGCGTTTCGGTGCTATTGTTTGTTTTAAAATCACGACATTTAAAGGAGAAAAATGAGTAACTTCCATTTCATCGAGCGAGTACCAGCCACTTTTTTCGTTGTCGCCCTGTAAATTTTCGGCTACAAAGGCACGATATTCCGTCATACCAAAATGCTTTAGATATTTAGCAAGAGCATTCGGACTATTCTCTACATCTGTTAAAAGTGCTACTTTCTTTTTGCCATCAATTCGCTGTGCCAAGCCCTTCATTGGTCGTCCATGAATACTCGTTACGTAAKCATCCTGCCAGCTCTCTCCCATTTTCGCAAAGGCCAGCTGGACAGAGCTCATATAGGGATAAACCTCTATTTGTAGCTTTTTGGCTAAATAGCCTCCGACGCCATAAAATAATGGATCTCCAGATGCAAGAATCACGGTATTTCTTGTTTCTTCAGACAATCTTTCAACAAGTGTTGAAAGACCTCCTTTTATCAGGATTTTTTCACCCCTAAAGTCTGGGAAAAAATCAAGTACTCGCTCACCACCAACAAGTACCTCACAGTCTTCAATCCACTGAAGGTATTGGGGTAATAAGCTTGCTAATCCGTTATCCCCGATCCCAATCAACTTCATCGATCGATGCAATGTCATCAGCCCTTCCTAATAATTGTCCCTGCATCGAATAGATCGATGTGGAAAGCGTTAAACCGCCCTTAATATGATGGATAGAGGAATAGCAGCAGGCCTCACATAAACGATGGAAGAACGCATCATAGCCCTTCTCCATCATCATCTCACCCACTTGTGAAGCTGTATTTGCCTCCAGAACTTGTGCTATCGTTTCTCTATCTGCCCCTATATCCTCTGCCAGTTGTGCTAAAAAATTAAAATCGATTGGTGCACTTTTGGAATGCACCATCATGACTCCTTGTGCGACTTTAGAAAATTTCCCCATCATCCCAACGAGTGAAACTTGTTTGATGCCTAGACGCTTACAATGCTTTAATGTAAAACCTACAAAGTCACCCATTTCAATAAACGCTTCTTCTGCTAGATGTGGGTATTGTTTCATCGCAAACTTCTCACTTCGTCCACCTGTTGTCACCACTAAATGCTCACAGCCAGMCTCTTTCGCTACACTGATGGCTTGGACAATACTGGCCATATAAGCAGAACTCGAAAAAGGCACGACGGTTCCCCTTGTGCCTAAGATTGAGATGCCCCCAAGTATACCGAGTCGTCCATTTAACGTTTTTTTAGCAATCTCCTCACCCTTAGGTACAGAAATCACCACATTCACGCCTCGAGTAATGTGAAATTCGTCCAACACACCTTGGACCGTGCTATAAATCATTTTACGGGGTACAGGATTAATGGCTGCCTCTCCGACAGGCACTGGCAGGCCAGGCTTTGTGACACGCCCGACGCCAATACCTCCATCTAAATGAATCCCAGGTGTATCTGCCCAGCTCACTGTGCCAACGATGAGTGCCTGATGGGTCGCATCAGGATCATCACCAGCATCTTTAATCGTTTCACAGCTGACAGCATTTTCTTCAAATATGCATTTTTCAATTGTAAAGGTTGCATCTCGACCAATAGGTAAATGAATCGTACTTGTCTCTTGCTCCTCCTTGGTAATAAGGGCAAGCAGTGCAGCCTTTGATACAGCAGTTGCACAGGCTCCCGTCGTATAACCGTGACGCATGTCCTTGGGGTCCTTTTTTGGCTTCCGCTCCATTATTTTTTCGCCTKTTCGTCCGCTAAAASKGAGATGGCATTTAAARCAGCMMCCGTCACTGTACTACCGCCTTTACGACCAACATTTGTAATGTACGGAATCCCTTCTAGTTTAAGCAGCTCTTCTTTTGACTCAGCTGCTGACACAAAACCAACAGGCATACCGATAATTAAATCTGGTTTTGCTAGCCCTTCTTTAATTAATCGAATCAATTCCAGCAATGCAGTTGGTGCATTACCAATGGCATAAATACCACCTTCATGTAATTTTGATGCCTTTTGCATCGAAATAATGGCACGTGTTGTATTTTGTTTTTTCGCTTCTATTGATACATCTTCATCCGCAATATAGCAATGCAAATCACCACCATGTTTTTGGAAACGCTTTTTACCAGAGCCACTTTCAATCATTTGCACATCTGCAATGACATGACGTCCTGCAAGAATAGACTTGATACCCGCTTCAATAGCACCTGGTGTAATGATGACACTACGACCTAGCTCGAAATCAGCTGATGCATGGATAATGCGACGTACAACTTTCCATTCATCTTCTGAGAAGTCATGCTCGCCCATTTCCTCTGCAATAATAGAGAAACTGTAATCGTAAATTTTATCTGGGTCTACCGTTAATGGTTTAAAATCTGTTTTAAAATCCATGGAAAATGCCTCCTAAATTGTATGTTCAACAGCCTGTAATACTTCTTCAAATGTTGAATATTGTTGGCCGTACTGTATATTTGGTCGTGCAATAAGAATCGTTTCAATCTGGCATGCGAGAGCTGCCTCTAGCTTCTCATCAACTGAGCCCACTTTACCGCTTTCTTTGGTAATCATCAACGTCACTCCGTATTGACGAAATAGAGCTTCATTTAATTCCTTTGAAAACGGACCTTGAATAGCCACAATATCTCGCTGCGCCACGCCAAGTGCCTCACATTTTTCCATATTATCTAGTCGTGGAAGCATACGAGCGATTACTCTTGTGTTTTCTAAGCCCTGTAAAACCCTTGTAAATGTAGCGAGTGTTTTACTACCTGTCGTTAGCATAATGACACCGCGTTTTTCTGCAGCTAGCTGAGCTGCCTCCTCATAATCCTTTACAACAGTAATCAAAGGATGGGCATAATGTTCATGAGCTCTTTCATAGCGAATATAAGGAATCTTTGCCTGCTCTGCCGCTGCCATCGCATTTTTAGAGGCTTCCTCCGCAAATGGATGAGAAGCATCTACCACCAATTGATAGCCCTGCTCTGTCATGATGGTCGCCATTTCCTCAGCTGTCAGTCTACCGATTAAATGTGGCAGGCCAACGTCAGCAAGACTAGAGGCTGCCGATTCAGTGACGACCGTAGCGGTTACCGCATAACCTGCGCTTTGTAATGCAAGGGCTAGATCCCTTGCATCACTTGTCCCTGCTAACATGAAAATCATTTTACCGGCTCCTCTTCATGATGATGGTCATGGTCATGCCCATGATCGTGATCGTGATCGTGATGATGATGATGCGCATGTCCATGATCGTGATCGTGAKCAKGATKGTKATGATGATGKGCATGTCCATGTACTGCCGCATAGGCGCGATAATCTTCTAGATCTTGCATACCTGTTGATGTACCGTTGATTGCCTGTTCAWTAYGCTNTRWTWRWWTATTTTGTAACCGTTCATGGTAGCCAAAATAGTTAGCAATTTGAATATCACAATCTGGATAAAGTTCATTAAACTTCTCACACATGCCATGCATGCGTTCCATCAAAATGCCTGTGAATAAAAAGTATGGTAACATGATGATTTTTTTTGCACCTAGTTTGACACAACGTTCAATTCCTTCTTCAACTCGTGGATCTGTGACACCCATAAAAGCACTTTCTACGTATTTYAYRGGTAGTTTTTCCCATAAGAGTCGCGTAATTTTATAAAAATCACCATTAGCAGATGGATCACTGCCACCTCGTGCAATCAATAAAATCGCTGTGTMTTCCTGCTCTTGTTCTGAATTAAAGCCAATTTCAGCTAGGCGATCTTGTAAAATGGCAAAGATTTCATCATGGATACCAATTGTTTGACCATATGTGAAGGTAATCGTTGGATAATGCTCACGTGCATGCTCGATTTCCGCTGGAATATGCAGCTTTGAATGGCCTGCATGCAGTAAAATGATTGGAATTACATGTACCTCTGTAGCTCCCTTTTTCACACAGTTTGTAATACCTTCTTCGATGTTAGGTGAAGCAAATTCAAGGAAACAAGTTTCCACTAAAAATTGTTCATCAATACGCGGTGTCATTTGTTCGATAAATGTACGAACCTCATCATTTCCTGCTGCTAAACGGCTCCCATGGCCGACAAATAAAATAGCTTTCATCTCTCTACTCCTTACTAGTCGCCGCACGGAGCTGGCTCTACTTTTATTTTDGAAGACATAHCBTGATACGTAAAATGCAGTATTTTTTTCACACGTTTAAAATATTTAAATAAGCGTTCATTTGGATGAGCATTTGCTTTATATTCTTCAATAATATCTGTAATGAGTGGAATCAGCTGCTCAGGCTCCAGCCCTTCTACAACAGGCTGTGCTGCGTGTGCTGTACGACCGACTGGTTTTGCTCCAATAAAGACATCAAATTTACTTTTGCGGTAGACGATGCCAATATCATCAAATACAGCCCGATAACAGGCCATCCCACAGCCATTAAAGCCAATATTTAATGTCTTCGGTAAGGACATACCGCCTAGTTTTTCTTGTATTTCCTCTGCATATGGTATTGAATCAGCCTTTTCACCGTAGCAAAAATCACAAGCCTTCAGTGATAACACATCACCAATCGGGGATAATAAAAACCCTACTTCCTGTAATTTCTCTSTGAKCTGTTCAGRGGCAGTCGTTGGTATTTTYAAATGAATTTGWTGATCTGGTGTGTATTCCATCGTCCCCTCATCCCCAACGACCTCCGCTAACATCATCATTTGCTGGGGAGTAAAAAACTTATTGGCTACACCAGGACTTACTGCTAATTCAAAAATAGAKTCTATTTTTTGCTGTACAAGCTTCGGTGTTACTTTGACTGCGCTTGTCCCTTTTACCATTGCAAGTGCCGCTGTAGCCATTTCAAGAGCTGTTTTTTTCGGCTTTGGCGTAGCGGCTATACTGGGTTTATTAAAGCGCCCTGCATTAGGGTCAGCCGTAAAGTCATTTCGCGCTGTTCCTGTCTCTTGGTTCATTGCYCAAGGTTCATTTTCTTCGCGTAAACGTTGATGTGGACGTAATGGCTGTTTCTCTTCACCCAGGGTATATTTACGTTGGTAACCGCGGGGCGTAATCATCTTATTGTCATAGAAAAATGTTGACGAATTCCCGATAATGACAGTTGTCAACATACCAATATCATGTTCTAGCATTTCTGCTAGTGTTGTCATGGTCACTTCTTGACGTTCTCGATAGGCACTTTTCACAAGCCCAACTGGTGTGTCTGGCGAACGATATTCTAAGAGTATTCGTTGAGCCTCGACAATTTGTCTTGTTCGACGTCCACTTTTAGGATTGTATAAAGCAATGACAAAGTCCGCCATTGCAGCTGCCTCGACACGCTTTGCAATTAAATTCCAAGGTGTTAGATGGTCACTCAAACTGATTGTACAAGCATCATGCATAATAGGTGCACCAAGTATGCTAGCGCATGAATTAATCGCAGAAATCCCAGGAACAATTTCAACTTCAATTCCTGTTGCTTCTGTCCAGCCTAGCTCAATTAACACCTCATAGACTAATCCTGCCATGCCATAGACGCCTGCATCACCACTCGAAATTACTGAGACGATGTTCCCTGCTTCGGCTTGACGAACGGCTTCCTGTGCACGCGACACTTCTTCTGTCATGCCTGTACTAACAATCGATTTTGCACTTACTAAATCTTGAATCAGCTCTACATAGGTTTTATAGCCTATAATCATATCACTTTGTTGTAAAGCCTCTACTGCACGTGTCGTAATATGCTTAAAATCTCCAGGTCCAAAGCCTACTACGAAAATTTTTCCTTTTTGCGCCATGTTGTTACCCCTCTTTCACCTTTTCGATCCCTTTAATGGCAGTTGTTTGAGCAGTACGCTGTAATGTACCTTCACGAAGTGTAAAGACATGTTCGTTGTATAAGGATTCATGATGTAAATCTTGTACTAGTGTTCTAGCATGCTCTGTTGATGGCACACGATACCAGTTTCCTTGAGGATAAGCGATTACCACACAAGCATCCTTGCAGCGTCCATTACAGCGCGTTCTTGTCGTATGTATTTCCTGATCGAGTGCTTGCCGTTGTATCTCATCTCGAATGGCTAAGGTAATTTCCTCCCCATCCTTTTTCATGCAGCTACTGCCATTGCAAATAAAGAGATGTGTTTTCATCCCCTCTAAATTCCAAGTTGTCATCTTCTGTCTCCCCTCATTTGCTTTTTGGAAAAAGAAAAACCTTTACTCTATAACGAAGAGTAAAGGTTTTGTAGAAGCCAAATAAAAACGAATAGAATGAAATACAGGTACCCGCTTTCGCTTCAACTTCTCCCTCCGAAAAGTTTGCATGCACAATCAAATAAGCAGGTTTCCTGACTTAAGCTTCATTTTACTGTCGCACCTTCCCAAGTTTGTACCAGTGGCTTTGCGATTTCATCAGCTATTACAGTAGCGGGGGCTGTATTGGATTTTCACCAATTTCCCTATTATCTCGAGCTATTCGAGCACTTATTGACGTTTTATATGAAATTTTTATTAGAATTTTAAATAGAAAACTGTCTTTATCATATCTTATTATTTTAAAATTTCAATATTTCTTTAAAAATTTATGACAAATTTATCAATTTTGAATGGAACTAGATATGAAATTTATATAAATCTATATAATTTGCGCACAAACTTTTATCAGAATATTCACCGTTGACCTTTAATTTTAAAAATTTTATAAAAGGTATAGCATATTTATGGAAATTCATGTTACACTTTGTCGTGAAATCTCACAATTTGAATGTTTTTCGGTGCAAAGTGCTTGTCATTTTGCTTAAAAGGGAAGCCGGTTTGAGTCCGGCGCGGTCCCGCCACTGTAATAGGGAGCTTTATAGAATATGTCACTGTCCAACGGATGGGAAGACCTATAAAGCATTGAACTAGAGCCAGGAGACCTGCCGAAAAATAAGTGATCGTTTCAACCTACGAGGATAGGTGTGCGGCTTAGCAGATGAGACTGTTATTTGCTTTTTTAGCTATGCACTTTTCCACCTAAGGAGAAGTGCTTTTTTTAATTACGCACGCAATATTCTAAAAATCTATTAATTAGTTAGGAGGAAAGCTTTTTGAAATTATCATGGTGGAAACTTAGTTATTTTTTACTGGCCTTTTTAATCGTGCCAAAACGTGCCTTTGCCATGCATATCATGGAAGGTTTTTTACCAATCGAATGGGCTATTTTTTGGTGGGTGATCTCTATCCCATTTATCATTCTAGGATTGCGTTCTATTCGAAAAACCATTGATGAAAATCCTGAAACAAAAATGCTTTTGGGGCTTTCAGGGGCCTTTGCCTTTGTGCTATCCGCCCTAAAAATCCCTTCAGTTACAGGTAGTTGCTCTCACCCAACTGGTGTAGGACTTGGGACAGTACTCTTTGGCCCTCTAGCAATGAGTGTAATTGGAACAATCGTTTTATTATTTCAATCTTTATTATTAGCTCATGGAGGAATTACAACTTTAGGGGCTAATGCCTTTTCTATGGCTATTGTTGGTCCTTTTATTGCTTACTTTGTCTTTAAAGGGGCTCAAAAAGTAGGGTTGTCATTTTCACTAGCCATATTCTTTGCAGCTATGCTTGGTGATTTAGGTACCTACATTGTGACTTCTGTACAACTAGCACTAGCCTTTCCTTCAGAGGTTGGAGGCTTTATGGCATCCTTTACAAAGTTTGCAGGTATTTTTGCCTTAACTCAAATTCCTTTAGCAKTGAGTGAAGGAATTTTAACGGTCATTGTGATGAATTTCTTGAAAAAATACAATGTTAGCGAATTAAAAACGTTACGTGTTTTCTCAACAAAGGAGGCACATTAACAAATGAAAAAAAATTTATTGTTATTAGCAATTGTTGTGTTGTTAGCCATCATTCCCTTATTCATACAAAAAGGTGCTGAATTTGGTGGTGCTGATGGAGAAGCAGAAGCAGCTATCGGTGAAATCAATGCGGAATATGAACCATGGTTTGAAAGTCTATGGGAGCCACCAAGTGGTGAAATCGAAAGCTTATTATTCGTGCTACAGGCAGCTATAGGAGCTGGCTTTATTGGCTACTTCATCGGCTATATGCGTGGCAAACCCAAAGAAGGTTAACCATTATGTTACTCATTGATAAGTATGCCTATCTGAATAAGCYAGCGTCCGTTCATCCGYTAGAAAAAATGATATTTTCACTTGGACTACTTCTCATAACGCTCAWCATGAGAGATGAACGACTTTCACTCATWACATKTWTTGTAATGAGTKCTTTTATCAWTTTAGGTGCAAAAATTCCGCTTGCATACTACGGCAAATTATTATTGCTACCTAGCTTTTTCTTATTAACAAGTCTCGTATCTATTTTACTTTCCTTTACATCATCAACGAATACACTCCCTGCCCATATTTGGTCGTTTACATTTAGGAATTGGACTGTCTTTATTGGGAATGCAAGTGTTTTAGCAGCGCAACAGCTGTTCTTTATTGTCCTTGGTAGCATTAGTTGTTTATACTTTTTAATTCTAACCACTTCCGTACAAGGAATATGTTATGTGCTACGACAATGGCGACTTCCCTCTTTATTAGTGGAGCTCGTCGAACTAATCTATCGTTTTATTTTTATGTTTTTAGAAAGCATGCAAAATATACATCTCGCCCAGCAAGCACGTCTTGGCTATCATTCACCGATGCAATGGCTACGCTCTGTCTCCATGCTTATTGTGGCATTATTTGTGGAAATGTTTCAGCGTAGCCGAGAGCTCAACAATGCCATGCAATCACGTGGAGGCGAGGCTGTCTACTGGCAAGAGATGGGCTCTTATAGCAAGAAAAATTGGCTAGGCATGGCAGCTATTTTACTAGTCCTCATCGTATATGGAGGGTATTTTACATGACAGCATTTTATTTTAAACTCAACCAATTATCTTATGCCTATGCGGATGGTACGAAGGCGTTGTCAGATATTACATTAGACATTCCAAAAGGTAAAAAAATCGCCATACTCGGGCATAATGGCGCAGGAAAATCGACTTTATTTCAGCATCTTAACGGTATTTTAAAACCTACAGCTGGAACGATTGTATTCGAAGGCAACGATCTGGAATATAGTCGAAAAGCTTTAAAGGCCCTACGCCAAAAAGTCGGCATTGTTTTTCAGAATGCAGATCATCAGCTTTTTTCAGGGACCGTCAAGCAAGATATAGCATTTGGCCCATTGAATCTCGGCTGGTCTACTGAAAAAACGGAAGAAAAAATAGCATGGGCCGTTGCGCAAACCGAAGTGAAAGATTTGCTTGATAAACCCATTCATTTTTTAAGCGTAGGTCAGAAAAAACGTGTAGCAATGGCAGGTGTTTTAGCGATGGAGCCCTCTGTCCTTTTGTTAGATGAACCAACAGCAGGTCTTGATAATTATTATGCTACACAAGTATTACAATACTTAGCCAAATTAGATGATGGTGAGAGAACCATTTTACTAGCAACCCATGACATACCTCTCGCCTATGAATGGGCAGATCTAATCATTGTTATGGAGGCTGGAAAAATTATTTATAACGGTGATCCAATCACCTTGTTTTATGAAGACGAATTGTTACATCGCGCGCATCTTGAACGTCCATGGATTTTTGAAATGGTCATAGCTTTGCAAAAAAAGAAGCTATTGCAGGAAAATATCAACATCCCTCGTTCCAAGCAGGAGCTACAACAATTAATAGAACAGATCTAAAGCTTTTAATAATGCTAGGTTTTTTCGTTATACCTACCAAAAATTAAAATAGCAAAGAAAAATTTTCCTCCATTACGAAACTTTTCTAATCTTTGTCCKTATTAATATAGTCGAGATTTAATTTATAACACCAAGGAGAGATAACAATTGAAAAGTTGGTATAAAAAATCAGTCGCTGTTGTAGCATCTGCTGCACTCATGGTTCCTGCTGCTTCTGCCTTTGCTGAGGCACCTCAGCATAAAGCGAAAAACATGCTGGCAAACAGTGCGAAACAAACAGAGAAGAATGAAGAAAAATGGATGAGTAAGGATACAATTGTTATCAAGCATTCAGGTCTTGATAAAAACGTACATAAAAAAATTGGCTCCAAGGTCATCCGCTCCATTCCTTCATTAGGGTATGATGTTGTACAACTAAATAAAGGCGTATCGATCGAAAAAGCCGTCTCTTACTATTTAAAGCAAAACGGAATATCAAGTGTATCTCCTAGTTACATCTATCATTCTTTTAATAAAGAAGCTGATCCTAAAAAACAAGAGATGTATCATTTAAACTTACTGCAAATGGATAAGGCACTAGAATTAGCAGGCAACCATGATGTCACAGTTGCTGTCATTGATTCTGGTGTAGATTTTAAACACCCCGATCTAAAGTCACAAGTACTCCCACCCTATAATGCAGCAGCACCTGCTAATACTACCTATTCAGGCGATCACGGAACACATGTGGCAGGTATTATCGCCGCAGCAAAAGATAATGGCGTAGGTGGGCATGGGATTAATCCGAATGCAAAGTTACTGCCAATTGATGTATTTAACGGCAAAGAAGGTGCTAATGATTTCATCATTGCACAGGGTATTCTTTATGCAATTGAGCAGGGCGTTGACGTCATTAATATGAGTCTAGGAGGCTATGGTGAATCTCCCCTGATGAAGGAAGCCGTTCAGAAAGCGATTGATAGTGGGATTACAATTGTGGCGGCCGCAGGAAATGAATCGACAGATGAATATTCCTTCCCCGCTTCTTTCGAAGGTGTCATTAGTGTTGGTTCAACAAACGAACGTAACAAACTATCGAGCTACTCCAATTACGGACCATCTGTGGATATTGTTGCACCAGGTGAAGACATTTATAGTACCGTTCATGATGCGAAGAAAGGATCATCTTTTGTCAAGTTTAGTGGAACATCCATGGCCTCTCCTGTCGTGGCAGGTATCGCCTCTCTTCTTAAATCCAAAGACCCATCTTTAAAACCGCATCAAATAGAAGCGATTTTAGAAATGACCGCACAAGATTTGGGCGAGAAAGGCTATGATCTTACTTATGGTCACGGATTAGTTGATCCTGTAAAAGCATTACAATTTGATTTAAATAAATTGCCTAAGCATTATTCAGAGACAAAGGAAGATCGTATTAAGAACGCCAAGATCCTTGCTAAAAATAAGCTAAATACAGAACAGGGTGCTTTTGAACAGCAAGACGAAAAGAAATGGTATAAAGTCGATTTAGAAGAAAATGAATATGCTCAATTAACATTAAAAGGCGCTGACAAATACGACTATGCCTTTGATTTATATTTCTACCCAAATAGCGGGATAGGTGATGTAGAGCCTATCCATGTCAATGATGTTCGCGTAGGAAAAAAAGAAGGTTATCTATTTAAAGCAGATCAAAAGGGAACGCTTGTCATTGGTGTCAAAGATCATAATGGAAGCTATAGTTTAAAAGGCAAATCTACTTACATTTTTACAGCACAAACGACGAAGGACTTGCCAATTGATACAATAGACAAGTCTACAATGGAGCCTATTAAAAAGTTCCCATATAGTACAGCAGGTAAAAACTATACATTACTGTCAAAAGATCAACAACAAGATCAAGATTACTTCACGTTCTCTGTCAAAAAACCGACGACGTTACAATTTGATCTATCGGGAATTCCAGGTGTCACTGCCTCTATGGAGCTTTATCTAAAAGATGACTTTAATCCTGTGCCACCAGAAGAAATCGATCAAGCTGAAAATGATGAAGGTGAAGAAGAAGCCTATCCAATGCAGACCGCTTATGGTACAGCAAAAGGTGAACCGGTTCGTATGATTATCGACGCTGTTCCAGATCAAGAGTACGTTTTAAGTGTATCTAATGAAAGTAATAGCGAGTTTTCTATGGAGATGTTCTTTAGTGGCGGCATCGAAAAAGAAGAAACGATCAGCGAATCGATGATCCCTTACACATTAAAAGGTGAAGTAGTTTCCCTCCCACCTGATGAGGATGGTCTACCTGTAGATGAAGCCATGATCGAAGAAAATGTTCCAGAGAGCCAATTACCGCTTATAGAAAACAACATAAAAAAACGTAATGAAATTGACAGCCTGATGAGTATGTTATTGAATCCTACGGCTTCAGGCAACCTAGAAAATGTTGACCCTATCATTAAGCAGGCAATCCGCTTTGAAATAGGTGACGATCAAAAAGCTTATTTCCAAACAGATTATGATGAGGATTATTTCTTATTTAAAGCGAAGGAAGACGCCCTTTATAGCTTCAGCTTTTTGAAAGGCATGAACCAAATGCCGACAGGTACAGTGTTTGAATATGATGAAGAAACAAAAGAATTAATTCCCGTTTCTTCCTTAACTAATGACCTTGGTATACTGGCACTACTACTTGGTTCAGCTGGTAACGAAGACGATGCAAAGGTCATACCATTGAAAAAGGACAAAACATACGTGGTAGCCGTTGTCAATGCTGGAGAAAGGTCTGCTGAGCCTTATACATTGAAAACAAAGAAAATAGGCGATATTCCAGCAGAGTACAATCCAAACAATCATGAGGAAGCAAAAGCGCTAAAAATTCAACCAGGTACTACTTATAGAGACCACCTGATTTATCAAGATGATGTAGATTATTACTACTATAAGCAACAAGGCAATGATGAAGTCATGAGTCTGCTTCTTTCTTCAGTTCCTTTTACTAATGAACAATTGGCTCAGCTACCTAAAGAACTGCAAAAGGACTTGAAATTTGCAGGAGCTATTATCGAAGATACGAACGGCAATATGAAGATTGATGCCAAAGAAATGGAGACAGAAATTCCATTTGGCTTAGGTGATAATATTCTTGAAATGTTACTTGGAATGATGGGTACAAACGATGTAAATACATCGTTTAAGGCAAAGAAGGATCGAGGCTATTTTATTCTAGTCAACAGTATGGGGCTTGGCCAAGTATCGATTCAGCCTTATACATTAACATTGTTTGATCATAAGCATGTGGATGAAGATGCGGATTCAAAGTTAGTAAATGGTGTACCTAGCAAGCCATCTGTTCTTGTGAAAAAGGATGAGAAATGGGTTGCAACGCAATATTTAAATGCAGGTATACCATTTGGTGATAAAGACTATTTTGAATGGAATAACGACCAGAAACGCGAAGTCTTCTTCTCACTCCAAACAGAAAAAGCGTTGGATGGTGTTATTCGAGTGTTAGATGCAAACGGAAAAACCGTCAAAACATTCGATCTTTACGGTGTTGGTGATGCCGAGGTTGGTACGTTGGAGCTTGATGCAGGCAAATACTATATTGAAGTAAGTGAGTTTGATGGCAAAGCTAGCACACAACCCTATACGCTTGAAATAAAATAGTTAGAATTAAAAACATCCCCTAGATCAAAACGATCTAGGGGATATTTATGATCTGAAAGAAGCATTTTCATCCAACGATGAGATTCACCACTTCGGCTTACATAAAATATTTAACATAATTACAATATTCATCTTGCTTCATTTGTAGCTTTTCATAAAGCTTACGTGCATTTACATTATCAGCCGCCGTTTGTAACGTGACATAGCGAGCATACTGTTGCTCGCAATAATGAAATACCTTTTCCATCAATGCCTTGCCCACCCCTAGGCCTCTAGCATCTTCTGTTACATAAATATCATTTAAAATATAGGCTCGCTGTAAAGCAATGGACGAAAATGTTGGATATAATTGTGTAAATCCAATTATCTTGTCATCCATCAGCGCGATAAAAATGACGGATTCTTTCAAGGCCAATCGTAATTGTAAAAATGCCTTGGCACTGCTTATATCTGACTCAATTCSWKRWRWYYKWYGWTAYWCWNYAANNAGTTTTGCTAAGTCCTCTAGTTCWTCCATTGTTGCTTGTAGTATTTCCATTCTAGTCTCCCCTTGTGTCTACCCATGTTTGTCTAGCTTTATAAAACTAGTGTTTATTATATAGGAAATACTGGTATAAAGAAAAGAATACTCCTCTCAAYCCASAAAAGATTCACTTTTATTCACCTAAATAATTGGCAACCTTCTTGACGATCTGCCTCCAATTTAATTCCTTGCGGGCAAATGCTTGAAGCTGGACACAAGTATCTGCCAATAATGATTCCTGTGCTGCAACTTGTTGCAATGTCTGACCTATCGCCTCCCAATCATGTGTAGGATGGATTGTACCAAAACGCTGTTGTTGTGTAATATCAGCAGCACCATCCACATCTGTTGTCACGATATAGCAACCATTTTTAGCTGCCTCCGCAAAGACATGGGCATAGCATTCGACTAAAGACGTTAAGCAAAAAATTTTAGCCTTACGATACTCCTCTTCTAGCTGAACCTTATCAACAATAGGTCCTACCATGGTTACTTGAGCGGCAAGCGGATGACTATCTAGTAATAGTCTCAGCTCTTCTTGAAATGAGACTGACATCGGCCCTACTAAACGAAGCTCCCAATCTGGCAGTTGTGCTGCTAAAAATGCCTTGACTGTCAAAATTGTTTGCTTCTCTGGTGCATCCAATCGCCCAACTGTTAGAATTCTATTTTCTTTCTCGTGAAACGGCACTGGCTCTGTGGGAAAATGTTCATAAAAACCATTGGGTATATGTTTCRCADCCAATTGTGAAAAGTCTTTGATTGCTGTTTGAATAGATATGCATTCAGAGGTAAGGAGATCACAAAGCTGCAACAACTCTAAAAAATAGGGATAGGTTTTTAATCGATTTAGCCAAAATCGATTGACATCTAATTTCATATAAATTTTGCCATTTGGATTAAAATGCTTATAGGTTTTCAAAATAGCTAAATAGGATGGATAGGGTCCAATAGCAAAGGCAATGTCGATGTCCCTTGCATGCTGGGCTAAATAAGCATTCATATTCACCACATAATCATCTTCAAATGGTACAGACTCAAATTTTACAGTGGGAAAGACTTGTTGAAGTAGAGCTTCATTCATTTCTGTCGTGACAATAGTGACCTCATAGCCTAAATGTTCCCCCAATAAAATAGGCACTAGACACAAATCTTTGAAAATATGGGCATCCGAAAGTTTGTAAGATTCCACGCTACAAATAAATGCTAGTCTTTTTGTCATCGTATCCCTCTTTCTAAAAAAAGCGCTCTCGCTAGTTTATGACCTCTCTTGCTAAATGTGATTATGTTAGTAAATTTTCGTCTTTCTTATGCCATATCTCTAGTAAACATAAAAATTCTATCTAAAAACACTCTCTTAAAAACATCCTAAAATAAGCAATTGCCTACAGTAGCACTACGTCTACGCATATTGTATTAAAGGATCTACTCAGTCACATGGAACAACTCTACTAATGAACATAGAATGGAGGGATCAGATGAAGATTAGTTTTTTATCACCTGCATTTAATAGCGAAGAATGGATCGTAACGATGCTTGATAGTATTCCTAAAGAATATGCCTATGAAATTATTGTGGTAGATGATGGCTCTACAGACAATACGCTAGCCATTTTACAGGATTATCAGAAAAACTGTACAGCTTTAAAAATCATCGTTCACCCAACGAATTTAGGTGCGAGTATTGCCTACAATCGCTGCATTGCAGAAGCGACAGGAGATTATATAGCCATCATCGATAGTGATGACCACTATTTACCTGCTATTCGCAATGTACTAGCACAARTGKATKGCHCATTTGATATTTACTATTACAACATGATTATTAAAAATGGCTTTGCTTTTATTAAAGATGAATCCAACCGCTATTCCTTACCTGGGCAATTTAAGATTATCAGGAGAAGTTTAATTGGAGATGCGAAATTTACGATACGCAAAGATATTGCAGGAGATTGGGATTTTAATTGCGCCCTAATGGATAAAAATCCGACAAGTAAATATACTAACGAATTTGCTTATTGGTACAACTACCCTAGGGAGAACTCAGAATGTGACCTACATCAAAGAGGATTGAAATAATAGCATGCAGGAGGTGTAACGAACTATACAATGTTTACAGATAAAATATTATTGATTACTGGAGGCACGGGCTCTTTCGGGAACGCCGTATTAAAGCTTTTCTTATACACAGATATCAAGGAAATTCGGATTTTTTCAAGGGATGAAAAAAAGCAAGATGATATGCGAAAACACTATCAGCATACAAAAATTAAATTTTATATCGGGGATGTCCGCGATATTCAAAGCATTCACAATGCGATGTATAATGTTGACTATGTATTTCATGCCGCCGCTCTCAAGCAAGTTCCCTCCTGCGAATTTTTTCCCTTAGAAGCTGTGAAAACCAATATTTTAGGAACAGATCACGTACTAACAGCCGCCATTCAAGCTGGCGTCAAGAAAATCATTTGCCTGTCAACAGATAAGGCAGCGTACCCTGTCAATGCGATGGGTATATCCAAGGCAATGATGGAAAAAACGTTTATTGCAAAGTCACGAATGGTTGACCCTCACCATTCCCTAATTTGTGGCACTCGATACGGTAATGTCATGGCTTCACGAGGCTCGGTTATCCCATTATTCATTGAACAAATAAAGGCTGGGAAACCTTTAACGATTACGGACCCTCATATGACACGTTTTATGATGAGCCTTGAGGAAGCGGTAGAATTGGTATTGTACGCATTCTCGCATGCTCAAAACGGGGATATTATGGTGCAAAAATCACCTGCTGCCACAATAGCAAATTTAGCACAGGCTTTACTTGAGATCTTTCAAGCGAACAACGCCATGCAAATTATCGGAACACGGCACGGAGAAAAAATGTATGAAGTATTATGTACGAAAGAAGAAGCGGCAAAAGCTATTGATATGGGCCATTTCTATCGAATCCCCGCGGATAATCGGGATTTAAATTATGGAAAATACCTCGATGAAGGCTCTCCAAAAATTACATTAACGGATGAATATAACTCGAACAATACCCAACAATTAAGTGTGGCTGACATTAAAGTAAAGCTATTAACATTGCCTCTTATACAAGAAGAGCTCCTTCATTGGACAGGAGGAAAACCATGAAATTTTTAGTGCTCGGTGCTACAGGCATGGCTGGTCATACCATTGCCATCTATTTATGTGAACAAGGGCATGATGTAACAACATACTCTCGAACCCCTTTTCCCTATGGCAATAATAGAACAGGTGATGTGACAGACTCCCATTTTTTAAGGTCGCTACTACTAGACAATGAGGTAGATGTCGTCATTAATTGTATTGGTGTTTTAAACAATGCTTGTGAGGCTCATCCTGCCCAAAGTGTTTTACTGAATAGCTATTTACCGCATGCCATTGTATCTCTCCTTGAAAATCGACACACAAAGCTTATTCATCTAAGTACCGACTGCGTATTTTCAGGCAAAAGTGCTCCCTACTATGAAAATAGTGTACTAGACGGGGAAACCTTTTATGACCGCACCAAAGGTATAGGGGAAGTGAATAACGACAAGCACATAACATTTCGTAATTCCATAATTGGTCCTGATTTGAAAAAGGATGGCATCGGACTCTTCAATTGGTTTATGCAACAAAAAAGTCCCGTCTATGGCTATTCGGGTGCTATTTGGACGGGAGTGACAACACTTACTTTGGCTAAAGCCATTGAACGCGCTGCACAACAAGATTTAACAGGACTCTATCATCTCGTCAATACGACAAATATTTCTAAACACGATCTACTGCATCTATTTAATAAGCACTTCTTGAACAACAGTATAAAAATTCTTCCTCATCACGTTGTTCAAATCAATAAAACATTAATAAATACAAGAAATGACTTTTCATTTATTGTCCCTAGCTACGAAGAAATGATGATAGAGATGAAGGAATGGATATTGCAGCATAAACACTTATATCCTCACTATTTTCAATGATCCATACATCAACTCCATTATGGATGACGATTCGTAATGGGGTTCCCCTACCGAATAACTGTCCCTTCAGGTAATTGACCATCCTTAATCCAATTCTCTACAAAGCGATTAAAAAATGCAGGTTGGGCTAATGAGACGCCGTGACCGATGTTCTTCAATAACACACCCTTGCTATTTGGATGACTTCGCACAAGTGCTTTAGCAGATTTTCTCATGTTGCTTTTCTCTTTTTCTCCCACAGTTATTAGAATCTTTCCTTGAGCTTTGTTAAAGTCAGCTGGGATGGAAAACGACATATTTTCTCGCAAAATTTGAATCAATGTATCTACTTTCATCGTGGCACTCTCTTGATAGTAACGCTCAAAATAATCTTCTTGAATGTACAGGGCTTTTGCTTGAAGTTTCGCAAATGTTTTATTTTTTATAAGCGGAAATGACAGTCGAATAAAAGGTTGAAGCATCCTTTCTACAGTAGGAGAGGGTATCACGAGCGCACTATTGATGATCGTAAAATCGATTAAACTAGGCTGTAGACTTAGCATTTGAATAGCGATTTGCGCTCCTAAAGAGAAACCAATTACTATAACAGGCTTCCCATTGGCTTTTTTCTCAATAAGCAGAAGAAGCTCTTTCGCACTTTGTTCAATGGAAAATGGATTGTGTGTCATTAGCTCAGGTATAACACAGTGATAATGGGAAAAATGGTGAACTTGCTGATCCCACATCCACCCTCCAACGCCCCCTCCATGAATAAACATCATGAAAGGATTGTTAGCATCCCCATACTCCTTGTATTGCATAGATACACCTACTTTCATTCTTTCTCATTCATGGTCATCTAAAAAATCTTTACTAAAGCTTGTTTGGGATTGATAGGAGGAACGTTTCCCTAAATCTACACCACGTTTTATAATCCCCTTGCCAAACCGTCCCTCAATTTCATCGACAAGCTTGAGAATCGGTTCATCTTTCGCATGCTCCTGAAAATCAAATATCGATAATTGCTGTGAATAATCTTTACGATCCACCACATTGGAAACCGTTACACCAAGTAATCTTACAGGAGATTCATCCCAATGCTTATCAAATAAAGTACAAGCAATGTCGTAAATTTCATCATAACGATACAGGACATTGGACATTGTTTTCGAACGTGTATGATTATGCCAATCAGCATCCCGAATTTGAATGCTCACAGTTGAACCTGCTAAGCGCTTCGCATCAAGACGCTCCACCACTTTTTTACATAGACCTTCGATTGTTTTATGAAGTGTACGAACATCTGTTACATCTTCTGGTAATGTTGTTGAATTCCCAACGCTTTTCGTATCAAAGATTGCCTCAGGATCGACCATGCGCTGATCCACCCCATTGGCCCTTGCTCGAAGCCGTACCCCATTCTTCCCTAAAATTTGCTTCATTTTAAATTCTTCTGTCTTAGCTAAATCACCTATTGTAAAGATGCCTTGTGCATTTAATTTTTTAGCAGTACTTGCTCCAATCCCATGCATGTTGACAACCTCACGATGCCATAATTGCTGTTCAATATCCCGTATTCGTAGTACGGTAATCCCCATTGGTTTCTTCATATCAGAGGCTGTTTTCGCTAAAAATTTATTCGGTGCAATACCGATGGAACAAGGTAAATCCAGCTCAGCTAAAATGCGCGCTTGTATTTCCTGGGCAATACTTAAGGCATGCCGTTCCTTGCTTAGCTCAGTCACATCCAAGTAGCCCTCATCAATCGAAACAGGCTCTACTAATGGTGTATAGCTTCGAAGAATGGTGAACATTTCTTTAGATGCATGACGATACTTTTGAAAATCTGGAGGTAATAACAATAGCTCAGGACATTTACGCTTCGCTTCATGAACAGTCATAGTTGTATAAATGCCTAGCGCTCTTGCTTCATATGAACAAGTTACTAAAATGCCACGCCGTTCCTTTGGGTTCCCTGCAATTGCGATAGGCTTCCCCTTTAAACTTGGGTCATGTGCTTGCTCCACAGAAGCATAGAAACTGTTCATATCCACATGCAAAATAACACGCCCTTTATGTGCCATGCTCATCACCTCGTTTCTTTCTTAGCCTTATTATACGCCCCATAACCTCTAATCAACAAATGCATAATCACCATTACTTTCGAGGAGGTCCTTTAAAATAATTAACGCTTGCTCAAGTTGAGATTCTGGTGCTGCAATGGCTAAACGAACGGCATTGACAGGCTTTGTATTCCCTACGGCAAAGCGTTCCGCTGCATAGACTTGTACACCAGCTTTCGAAGCTAACAATTCAAATTGAACACCCGTAAATTTGTCAGGCAATTGGATCCACCTAAAAATACATTCCTCATCCCCTAATATGTGATAATCCCCTAAATACTGATCGACAAGCGCATTTTGCTGCTTGGCATATGCTCGGTGTTTTTCTAATATCGTTTGGGCAACACCTTCATGGATTAATCGTGCTGCAAGCTCCAGCATGATAGGAGAAACGGAAATGTTGATATTATAGAGCGTTTCCATTATTTTTTTACGTAGCGCAGGTGGTGTCACAAGGAAGGATAATCGTAAACCAGGTGATAGTGTTTTAGATAGGCTAGCAATGTAAACAACCTTATCAGGTGCATAAGAAGCAATCGGAGCAAGCGGTTGCTCCTTGAGAAAGCTATAGATAGCATCCTCGATTACAAGCAAATCCTTCTGTCTTGCCACGTCTGCAATCATTTTTCTTGTTTCTACTGACATCGTATGAGTCGTTGGGTTATGAAAATCAGGGATCACATAGATTCCTTTGATATGTTCATTTTTACAAGCATATAGTAATCCTTCTTTTGTCATTTCACCCTGACATTGTTGGATAGCCACAAGCTGGATACCAAGCATATTTGCAGCTGTTTTAATGCCTGCATAGGTAATTGGATCTGTACCAATGCGGTCGCCTGGCTGAAATAAAGCTGCAAGGGTTCCCACAATGGCATTTTGTCCGCCTGCTCCTAGAAGAATAGGCTGGTCTGTTTGAAAATTTACTAGTTCGAGTAGCTTCATCACGGCTTCGTTTTGCCATGCATTGCCCTCTGGTCGTCCATATTGAAATAGCATGCTAAAACTAGGTTCGTTTATCATTTTCTTCATAAAGCGTGTAATATCATCATTAACAAAATTATCTGGTAAAACAGAGCCCATTTCAATGATAGGTGTGGCATGGTTGGTTGGCAGTAACATTTTATTGCTAGCCGCATCTGTTGAAACGAATGTACCGCTGCCAATTGAGGCATAAATTAATCCTTTTTGGCCACAAAGCTTAAAGGCTCTTGTAATCGTACTCAAATTCACATCTAAAAAATCAGCTAATTCACGCTGGGGTGGCAATTTTGTTCCTGGTACTAGCTTTCCATCCTTAATATCTTGTTCTAGCTGATGTGCGATGGCTATATATAACGGAGCAGAAATATTGCTAATATCCGGCTTCCAACTCATTGGATACTCGTCAAATGAATTAATAGGCATTCACTAGGCCCTTCTTTCTCTTAATTTGCATACAATAGTTTAATTGTCTTGCATACAATGATAATATTGTATGCACACGATGACAATGATATAATTTTTAAAAAATCAGAAAAAAAGGACCGATAATTATGCAATATTCTGAAAGAATCTTAAAAACACCATCCTCATTTATTCGAAATATTTTAAAAGTGACAGATGCCGAGGACGTTATTTCCTTTGCAGGCGGGCTTCCAAACCCGATTTCTTTCCCGATTGATGCATTGAGAGCATCCGTAGACCATGCTATTACAGTAAATGGCAGCCGATTATTCCAATATTCATCCACACAGGGTTATGCACCATTGCGTGAATATATTGCCGCGAAATATCAACGTGTCCATGGACTTGATGTACATGCTGACGATGTCTTTATTACTACAGGTTCACAGCAAGCGCTTGAACTAATTGGTAAAGTACTTATCAATAAAGGCGATGGCATTATCATCGAAGAGCCAGGTTACCTAGGGGCTATTCAAGCCTTTACTTTAACAGAGCCAACTTTCCATGGTGTTACGCTAGAAAATGATGGTCTTAACTTAGAAGAGTTAGAGCGTGCTCTACAACAACCAAATGTAAAATTCATTTATACGGTGCCGAACTTCCAAAACCCAACAGGACTCACATATTCGAAAGAAAAGCGTGAGCAAATTTGCGAAATAGTGGCAAAATATGATGTTGCTTTAATTGAGGATGATCCATACGGGGAGCTACGTTTCCAAGGGGAGCCACTTCCATATATCGGTGCTGGAAAATTAGAAAATAGTATTTTACTAGGTTCTTTCTCTAAAACGGTCACACCAGGCATGCGTCTTGGCTTTATTATCACAAAAAACAAAGAGCTATTGCAGCATATTGAAACAGCGAAGCAAGCGTCTGATCTTCATACTAATATTTTTTCACAATATGTTATCTACGATTACTTAGCAAGTAATGATTATACCGAACATGTAAAGAAAATTATTGCTTTATATAAAAATCAGTCGGATGCGATGCTTGATGCTATGCAGGAGTTTTTCCCTGCCCATGTTGAATATACTCGACCTGAGGGTGGCATGTTCATTTGGGCAACAATGAAGGACGGTACACCGGCCCTTGATGTATTCAATAAAGCGATGGAACAAAAGGTAGCCTTCGTGCCTGGCGATCCATTCTACACATCAAAAACGAATGTGAATACAATGCGTCTTAACTATACAAATGCAACACCTGAAGTCATCCGTGAGGGAATTAAACGTTTAGCTAGTATTTTATAAAACGAAAACGTATAAACGCTGTGAAAAGCGTTTATACGTTTTTTAATGTGGATAGTAAATAGTCATACTAAGTCGTGTTACTGTACTACCTGGATTGCTGTATGTGTGTGGACGGTCAGCCTTAAATCGTATGGCATCACCACTTGTTAATCGATAATCCTGACCCTGTATATGGATGATTAATTCCCCATCAAAAACGGTTATATATTCCTCCGTTCCTTCTCGATGAGCCTCAGCATCTAACGTTCCATTTTCTTTGATTTCAATTGTATATATTTCAAAACGACTATCCTTTTGATAGGGGAAATGAGGATAAACCATATATCGGCCATGATCTTCCTTCAATACTTGAATTTCTTTACCGCGAATAACCTCCGTCTCAGGTTGGGGAGGATGAATAAGCTCTGTAAACGAAACCTTTAATCCATTTGCAATTTTCCAAATTGTTGTCAAAGTTGGACTGGATTCTCCCCTCTCAATTTGACCAATCATCGTTTTACTCACGCCACTAAGCTGAGAAACCTTCTCTAAGCTTAATTTCTCCCTTTCTCGAATTGCCTTTAAATTTCTCGCAAAGACGAGATGAATTTCTTCCATCCAAAAGCCCTCCTTGTATGTACAATATAACGCACGTTTTGTATAATAAAAAGACCGACGTTATACAGTCTATTTCGTGCATTATATCATACAACTTGAAAGAAGGGATTGTTTTGCCTGTATTTTCCTTTTTATTATTTATCATCATTACAAGCTTTACACCTGGCCCGAATAATTTTATGGCGATGGTTTTTGCTAAACAATATGGCTTAGCGAAAACGATTCCATTCTGTTTAGGTGTAGGGATTGGTTTTTTCATCATTATTGGTCTTAGTAGCTTTTTTAACACGATCATGTTAAACATTTTACCTGCCATTGAATTACCCCTAACCATATTTGGTGTAGGCTATATGTTGTACCTGGCTTATAAAATTTTAACAAGCAAAGAATTAGAGGATCACGACAATGAAGAAAAAAAACGAAACCTATTTTTTTTAGGAGCGTTCGTTCAATTTATTAACCCAAAAGGTATTTTATTTGGTCTTACTGTTGTCGTAACTTACATCCTACCCTACTACTCATCCTACATAAGCTATCTACTCTTCTCGTTCTTTTTAGCGCTAGTAGGGGTAATCAGTACATTTAGTTGGGCATTATGTGGCTCCGTTTTTCAAAAAGCACTACAGCAATACCGAAAACCATTTAACATGATTATGGCACTATTATTAATGTACAGTGCTGTTTCCATTGTTGTACATTAAAAAACAGCCCTCTGTCGGTAGAGGGCTGCTTTATCAGCAACTCATTTTGTATACGTTAAAACGGCATTTTTCTTGAATTTTGCTAAAGCTTCTGTTGCCTCATTTTTGCTCGCGTACTCAAAAATTCGAACGTCCTTTTTATCAAAAACTGTAATAACCCACATGTGAAAAGCTCCCTTCACTCATTATTTTTGTAATATAACAACCACCAAAATTTGTGATATGACTTATCAACTGTTTTATAACAATTCCTTACTTGATTCTTATTTTACGCTGATTTTTTTAAAAAGAAAGCTTTATGTGAAGGTCTTCACAAACTGTTCAATTTCAAAACGCTTTCATTGAACAATTTGTGAAAACCTTGATTTTATAGGTATATCCACTGCCAGTGATGTCAGGTCTATCCGTCTCTTTTCACTACAACCAAAAAACCGTACAATAGTACGGTTTTTGCTGTAGTAGTAGATTTACATGTCATAAGTTTAACAAAATACTTCTTCTTGTTTATGTGTTAATTCTATTTCGAAGCCCAAATCCTCCAGCATGCGATAATCGCTATTCGCTTCCTGTCCTGCTGTTGTTAAATAATCCCCAACAAAAATACTATTAGCTGCATAGAGACCAAGTGGCTGAAGTGAGCCCAAATTGATTTCACGACCACCCGAAATACGGATTTCCTTTGTCGGATTGATGTAGCGGAATAAAGCTAAAACCTTTAAACAATAACGGGGATTTAAATCCTTAGTCCCTTCTAGCTTTGTGCCATCAATTGCATTTAAAAAGTTTACAGGAATAGAATCAGCGTCCAATTGATGGAGGGCGCGTGCAATATTGACGACATCCTCTTTTGTTTCCTTCATCCCAATAATGGCACCCGAGCAAGGTGAAATTCCATGCTTTTTCACAATCTCTACCGTATTGACACGATCCTCATATGTATGTGAGGTCGTGATGAAGGAATGATGACGTTCCGATGTATTTAAATTATGATTGTAGCGATCCACCCCCGCTTCCTTTAGTTGCTGTGCCTGTTCTTCTTTTAGTAAGCCAAGACAGGCACAAACCTTCAAGCCATACTTTTCTTTTATTTCAGCAACCGCCTCACTCACGACATTGACATCCTTACGTGTTGGCCCACGACCACTGGCTACAATACAATACGTCCCAATCTTATTGTCAAACGCTCGTTTTGCACCTGCTAAAATTTCCTCTTTTGTAATAAATGGATATTTCTCAATAGGAGCCGTTGATTTAGAGGACTGGGAGCAATAGCCACAATCCTCGGGGCAATATCCGCTTTTGGCGTTCATAATCATATTCAATTTAACTTTTTTACCATAATAATGACGACGAATCGTAAAAGCACCATCCATAAGCTGTAATAGCGCATCATCCTCACTATTTAATATGGCAAGTGCCTCTTCATTGCTAATGATCTTTCCAGCAATAACTTCTTGTGCTAATTGGTAATAATTCATATTACATTCTCCCCCTCTACGTGTGAAAATTTCACATTTCTTGCTGACTGAAATACTTTATACAAGCGCTCAGCTAATAGCGCTGATGTAATAGCTAAGCAAAAATCAGCGACAATACTACTTAAAAAGCCGACAACAAACACATGTGACCAGCTTGACTTCATGTCTAACCAGAAATTCAATGCTACATACAAATAAGGAACAGCCACAGCATAAATAATAACCAGCCCAATAATGGTTGCTGCAATAAAATGCTTTTTCGTCGGCGTCTCAATCCTTTCAATAATGAACCCAATCACATAGGCGGCTAGGGCAAAGCCAATCAGATAACCAAAAGTTGGCTGTAAGACATATGTGATACCACCACCCTGTGTAAAAACAGGTAAGCCTACTAAGCCCACGCTGATATAGACAAGTTGACTATAAAAACCATTCCGACTTCCCAATAAACAGCCTGCTAAAAATACAAAAACAATTTGTAATGTAAACGGTACGACAGGCAATGGAATTTTAACAAAAGCTCCGATTGCTGTTAGAGCAGCAAACATGGCAATCATGACTAGCGCTAATGTTTGTTGTCGCTTACCCAACCTTAGCCCCCCTGTCCTGGAAAAATTGTTCGATTGTCTCTTTCGTTGTATGAATCATAAATGACATTTCCTCTTCAGAAATAATATAAGGTGGCATAAAATACAGAACATTGCCGAGCGGTCTGATGAGTAAGCCTTTCGTTAAAGCCCGTTGATAAATTTGATAGCCGATACGCTCCTCACTGGCGAACGCTTCCTTTGTCCTCCGGTCCTTTACTAGTTCAATCGCTCCCACTAAACCAACTTGTCGGTATTCACCCACATAAGGCATATCACAAAAAGCTTCCATGGCTAACGCTCGCATGTATTGTCCCTTGTGCTGAATCATCTCCATCACTTGTTCCTCTTGAAACATCGTTAATACTTCCAGTGCCACACGACAGGCCAATGTATTGCCTGAATAGCTATGCGAATGTAAAAAAGCCTTCATTGTTCCGTAATCATCATAAAAAGCGTCATAGATTTGCTCCGTCGTTAAGACAACTGATAAAGGTAAATAACCACCTGTTAGCCCCTTTGATAAACACATAAAATCTGGCATGATGTCCGCTTGTTGACAGGCAAATAATGTACCGGTCCGACCAAAACCGACAGCAATTTCATCTGCAATGAAATGCACATCATAATGTGAGCACAACGCCCGTAAGCGCTGTAAATAGACAGGTGGGTACATTTTCATACCTGCTGCAGCCTGAATTAATGGTTCAATAATAACTGCCGTGATTTCCTCATGATGCGCTTGAAGTTGTTCCTCAACAAATTGACTACATGGTGCATTACAGCTTGCTGGATCTTCCTGAAATGGACAGCGGAAGCAATCTGGCCCTTTAGCACGAACAGTATCTAATAACAGAGGCTGATAAACTTCATTGTAAAGCCCTACCCCTCCTATGGATAAAGCACCAATAGTTTCTCCATGATAGGCATCCGTCAAGGCGAGAAAGCGCTTTTTTGCTGGTTTCCCCGTCTGCATATGGTATTGAAAGCTCATTTTCAGTGCAACTTCAATAGCAGATGAGCCATTATCGGCAAAAAAGACTTTATGTAATCCCTGTGGTGCTAATGCGGTTAATTTTTCAGCCAATTGTATGGCTGGTTCATGTGTAAAATTAGCAAAGATCGTATGCTCTAATGTAAATGCTTGCTCACTTAAAGCTTTGCTAATACGCGGATTGGCATGTCCAAATAAATTAACCCACCAAGAAGATACAGCATCCAAATAACGCTGATCATGTTCGTCATAAAGCCACACGCCTTGCCCCTTTTTTATGACGATGGGTGGAAATGCCTCATAGTCCTTCATTTGTGAGCATGGATGCCAAACATGACGTAAATCTCTTAGCTGTAAATCAGTTAATACTTGTTTCATAGTTAAAAAGCCTTTCAAACAGTGTTGTGTGCGTCATGGCATAATCCATTAGCTGTGACAAATTTTGTAGCTTTGGAATAATCGCATTGGGCAAGGGATGGTACTGTAAAATCGTTTGTATATTATCTTGCTCCATACTGCTACCTGTGTTCCCATTAAACACTATGCCAAGAACGTCAACTTCACGAGAGCGCAATGCATCTATTGTTAATAATGTGTGATTGATCGTTCCTAGGGATGTCCTTGTAACAAGCACTACTGGCAGCTTGCTACTGACGATGACATCAAGCAGCGTCATCCCATGGGGAGCAGTAAAAGGAACAAAAAGCCCACCCGCTCCTTCACATATCACAACATCATAGGACGCTTGTAATAATTGAATCCGCAATAATAGCTCATTGACATCAATTTGCTGCCCCTCCAGTTGTGCAGCAAAATGTGGCGATGCAGCTTCTCTAAATGAATAGCTATTGAGATGCTCTTGTTGAAGCTTTTGTAAGGAATACTTTTCATACATGGCTGTATCATGATAATAGCCACGACCGTTTTCGTATACCTCTCCTGTTTGCACAGGCTTGTATGGTGAAACTTTCAAGCCTTGTTTTTGTAAATGACACATCAACATGGTGGTGACAATTGTTTTCCCAACATCCGTATCTGTACCGACAACCCAAAAATGTTGCATTGTTAACCTCCCTCTTTTAAGTTAACCATTAACACTATTTAAGTTAACACATATATTTTTGTTTTGTAAATGCTATTTCTATATTTTTCTGAATACACTATTTTTGTTAATAAAAACAGCAAATTTTGTATTAAAATAAGAAAACGCTAAACTCCCACCATTTATGGCAGAAATCTAGCGTTCATTGATAGTCATGATAATAATCTCTCAAAAATGATTTCATAGTCTGTTGGTTTCCCATGACCATTATAAGCAATCGGCAATACTTGCACTAAACGCCAACCTTGCTTCGCGTATTCTTCGATTGTTTTCCGATAGGTAGATTCCTGAAAAAAGCTACCTAAATGTGTTTGTACAAATTTATACTCATACATTGACTCACCCCCTGTAAATCTTTACGTAACTACGGAGTCAGGGTTTCAATAATTAGCAGGTTCTCGCTTTTGAATATTATGATTATTTTAAAGGATTTTAATCTTCACTCGTAGTATTAAACTACATGGGGGTGGTAGTATGTTTGGCATTTTTAAAGAACCAGCGAAGATCATCGATACATATGAACAAGTGCATTCAATTTTAAAATCATTACTTACCTATGAACTAAAAGAATTACCTAATCGTTATGAATTTTGGTATCGTGTAGCCATCCGTCAAGAGGAGTATCGGACATTACAAGCAGAGCATCGGGCAAAAATCTCAATGACTTCTGCAGTAGGACGTTTTCATCAAACACAATATGAAGTGATGACACAGAAATTAGCAAAGTTTGAACGCTTATCCGATATTTATAAACTATTTTGTATTGAAGAAGAACGAGAGCTATTAAACCATCGTCTCTCTTTTCATCAAGAAACGATTGCTGCCATCTATGAGCATGTTCAACATAAAGAGCTTTATACGTACAGTGATAGTGTTCAACAGCAATTTTGGGAGGCCATCCGTGACGATCTACTCCATGCTATCGCACACCTAGATTAATTTTTTAGAGACTTCATTTTCTCATGGGAAATAGAAGTCTTTATTTTTTTAGTAAACTTGCATGATTATTTTGACTAAGGTTATGAGGGATTCTAAAATCATTCGACCTCTAAGTCTTCTAATTCCCAACCTAGACAAAAGTTGGTATATTTGAAATAGGAAGGTGATTAATAGATATGTCGAACGAGAAAATTTTAATAGTGGAAGATGATATAGATATTATGGAGGTTTTATCGCTCACGCTAGCTAATGCTAACTATAATGTATTAAAGGCATCATCTCTATCCAGTGGCTGGCATCTCGCTGTCACGCAACAACCAGATTTAATCTTGTTAGATGTTAATTTACCAGATGGTACAGGCTTCGAGTTAGCCAAAAGAATCCGTGATGTGTCGGATGTCATTATCATTTTTGTGACCGTCAATCACCTAATTGAACAGAAACTTGAGGGCTTTGAGGTGGGGGCTGATGATTATATGACAAAGCCATTTATTCCAAAAGAATTATTGGCCCGTATCCAAGCAAATTTAAAAAGAAGAAACCCAACAAAGAAAAGTAATATTGTACATATAGATAATTTGTCCATACATTTAGATGAGAAAAATGTTTATAAGGATGGACAGCTTTTAAATTTATTTACGAAGGAGAAGCTACTCCTCTTTTTTCTAATTGAGCATGCGAATCAAGTGATTAGTGTCGATCAACTCATTGATCATGTGTGGGGCTATGACGGTGTCACTGATTTGAAAACCGTATCTGTCCATATTAGTACGCTTCGTCGTAAAATTGAAGATATCCCCTCAAAGCCGAAATGGATTCAAACAGTGAGAGGTTTTGGCTACCAATTCGTTTATAAAAAAGAGAGTGGTGAGAAGTAAGAAAACACTCACCACCCCTTTTTAATTTTTTACCAATACCTTAACTAGTGGTAATGTAAAGCTAAATATGCTTCCTTCATTTTCAAGACTTTCAACAAAAATCTCACCATTATGCTGGCGAACAATTTGTTTACAGATAGCTAAGCCAATGCCATGCGAATGCGCTTCATGAGTGTTAGTTGCTCGATAATAGCTATCAAAAATAAAGGGAAGATCACTCTCAGCAATACCAATGCCACTATCTGCAATCGAACAAAACAAGTGCTTGTCCTCTACATGGAAGGACAATTGAATACCACCATTTGATGTATATTTCATTGCATTGGTCATGATATTTTCAATCACTTGATTGATTCGCGTTTTATCAATCAGTAGCTGAGCTTCTTCATGACCGTAAAAGTGAGCACTGAATGTTAATCCTGATTGTTTTACTTCATCCTCATAACGGGTTGCCATTTGTAAAAATAATTCCTTTGCCTTTACCTCTGTAAAAGAAAATTCTGCTCTACCAGCTTCTAGATTTGCTAAATCAAACAAATCTTGAATTAAGTTATTTAATGATAATAGCCTTTCTTTACTTCGTATTAAATATTTCTTTCTGGCTACTGCGTCATCAATCACGCCCTCTAGCATAAGTTCTATATACCCTAATGTAGAGGTTAACGGGGAGCGTAATTCATGGGAAATACTATGCAAGAGTTTTTTACGTTCCAGTTCATTTTTTTCTAAACGTTCATTCATTTTTATCAAATGCCGATTCGTCTCATCTAGCTCCCTAGTACGCAACTGAACACGTTTTTCTAAATCTCCATATATTTTCGCATTTTCAAAAGAAACGGCAATTTGAGCCGCAATTACTTTCAATAGCTGAACATGAGATGGATGGAAGGCATTCGTCATTAAGGTATTCTCAAAATACAATATCGAAATAATTTCATTTTGATGGATAATCGGTAGGCAAAGAATAGATTTAGCCGTCGAATAGGAGAAAGGAGGATGCTGTGTTATTTGTGTATTGTCGATAATCACATGCTCTTTACTATTAAGAACATAGCGTATAATCGATTGCATATTCGCATTAAAATTCTCCATACTTTGTTGATCATACATCGTAAATGTTTTTTCCGCAGCTTCCGCCTTTGCTAACACCAATAATTCATGCTGCTGTTTATGAATGAAATAGCCACTATCTGCCCCCACATGCTTTAACAGTGAAAACAATATTTTATGCAGTAATTCTTCCATACGAATAGCTGTTGCAAATGATTGAGTCGTTTCAAAAACCGTCATCATATCAAACGTGAGTGATTCTCTACTGTGATTCTCCAGTTTGCGATGCACTTGATATTCTCTTGCCCATCTGCTAGCAACTGTTTCTGCTCCCCACGTTTCAATACTTTGAATACCATTCAATATATAATGCCTTGCCGTTTTCTTTTGCTGTTTTGCGAGATAATAGTTAGCAGCTCGTTCATATGCTAAGGCTGTATCCTGGACAAAACCATTCATACTTGCTAATCGTATTGCTCGGTCATAATAGAGTTCTGCCTCACTGTCGTTGTTGTGTAAACGGTAATTCTCTGCCATTAATAAAGCATAGAGATGCTCATAATTTTCTGAAGAATAAACAGCCCATTTCTTAAATTTCTTGAGGCTTTGACGTATATCCGTTAAAAATAACCTCTGCTCCTGTACCTGACAATTTTGACTATGCAGAAAGTGAAATTGCCACATGGCCCGATAAAAATAATAGACTGTGGTGATTGGTAATGTATAACTGTCCTTACTTAGCTTCTTTAATTCAATCAGAATCGCTTTCCCTTGTATTTCATCCGCTAATAAAAAGGACATTTGTAAACGCACTGTATAATGCATGATTTTAATAGCAGGCTGATCCTGTATTGTGATGGGACAAGCCCAATGTACAGGATGATGTGGAGAGCGGAGGATATTCATCCATCTCCCCATTTCGGCTAAAAAGTCAATCGAAAGGGTACTTGCATGAATAGAAAATTCCTCTTGTTGTCGTCTAATTTCTTGTTGTAAATCCTCTAGGTTAACACCCTGAATAAGGCGTATAGCGACAATAAAACATGATGCTGAGGATACTAAATGATATAAGCCAAGCTCTTGGCTTTTTGCTTGAGCCTCATTAATATATTGAATACTGGTTTCATAGGGCTCTGTCCAATGACTGATAAACACGCCATACACATAATAAGTATGGCCCTTGATATATATGCTTTCTTGGTTATCCGCAACAATGATGGCAAGTTTGCCAAAGCGAGTGGCTTCTTTTATATTGGCAAAACCTGCATTTAAAAGCATAGCATAGTTAATCAATACCATGCCGCTTTTCGATGTAGCGCCATACTTCAACTGTAAACGCAGCCCTTTCATTAAAAGAATGCCTGTTAAGTTAGGATTTAATAGGAAAGCACTTGCCGTCATATTAATAATTAAATGAATCAAAATATCAATTTCTTTACTATTCGTTGGCGGATGCTGAAACAAGTCTTGGTCAGACATATGTCGCAATGCCCATTTCAACAATAGATACTCTTTTAGAAGCTGTGACTTTTTAGGATATGCTGAAATTTTAAGATTCGCAACTTGAAAACCTGCCAAGCCTGCTTCTAGACCAATAGTAGGGTTATCGGACTCAATGTATAATACCGTTTTCAAATTGTTAATCATCAGTTTTTCTAATTTTGTCTCTGCGTGCTGCAAAGCTTCTGTTAAATGCATTTCCGATTGTTCGTAGTGGCCAGTTAAATATTCACATTCACCTAAATTTGCATATAATTTAACCGACTGTTCTCTCCTAGTCTCCCAATGATCAGGCGTCAATAGTTCTTTACTAGTTGTAAAAAATTTTAGCGCATTATCAAAGAGCCCTATTCTTTTAGCCTCAATACCGAGTTGATAATTCCAGATAGCCAGCTTTTGCTTTTCTTCCCCAGTCAATAAGTGGCGACTGTAATTGAAATGCATGACGATTTCGCTTAATCGATCATGATCTGCAGCCATTTGAGAGTCATCTGTTAAAAGCTGGCCAATTTGATAATGGTATTTAGCACGCAATTGCCCTGATAAGTCCTGATAAGCTACTTGTTGAATACGATCATGAACAAATCGGAATTTGGTAGAAAATGTATGTAAAATCCCTTCATGCTCTAACGTACTTGCCCATTTATAATGGGCATCTAACGGAATAATAAAGCCATTTTCAACAAGTGTTTCCAGGTGTTTTAATAACGCTTGAGCTGATAAGGACACGAGCTTTAAGACATCTGTAAATTCAAAGCGCTGACCAAAACATGCAACTATGCGTAAAATCTCATGGGCTTCTGTTGTTAAATTAGCCATTCTAGTTTCAATAAAGACAAGTAGCTCGTTGTTCAATCGGGATAAATTAAATTTCTTACGATTAAACTCCCATTCTTTTGTTGTTGCATTAAAATAAATTGTGTTATCTTGCTGGAGTGATCGAAACGCCTCTTTCACAAATAACGGATTCCCTTTGGTCAAATTAAATAATTGCTTGGCAATTATCTGTATGGTATGAGGCTTTGCCTGGAAAGATGCCTCCAACCATTGTTGAACATGTTGTTCCTGAAGCAAGGGTAAATGGATATGATGACCGCTCGAAAAACTAGAAGTTCTTTGCTGATTTTCCTCCTCTGCGCTGTCCTTATTCACTCGGAATGTACCAATCATCATAAAGTATCCTGCTCGGTGTTGCTCAAAAATTTGGGTCATAATTTCAACTGTACTTTGATTGGCCCAATGCAAATCATCTACAAACCATATAACTGGTTTCTTCTGCATAGCAAATGTTAATAAAATTTTTTGAATCGATATAAACGTATAGGAATGGAGCTGTTTTGTATTTTGGCTAACTTCTTTTTGGAAGTGTACTTCCTCCTTCACAAACCATTTAAGTTCAGGTAATAGATGGATAAGTTCATCTGTCACAACTAATTTAACCTCTTGAAATAATTTTTTCCATAAATGGACAGACCTTTCACCTTCCATATAAATAAATTTCAATAAACTCCTTAAAGGATGGATAACAATGGAATAGTCATTTTCTAATTGCAATTGCTCATACTTAGTTGTAATAAAATAGCCTTTTGCGGCCGCTATTTCACCCTTTAATTCTTGAACTAACTTGGACTTTCCATACCCTGCTTGTCCTGATATCGTAACCATCTTTTTGTCACCTTTTGCAACCTGACGAAAAACAGAGGAAAGCTCTGCGAATTGCGATTCTCTCCCATAAAGCTTAGTAGACAGTCCCGTATTCAGATGCAAATCCTGTTCACCAAGCAGGAAATTTTCAAGCGGTTCGTTTACTAAAAGTTTCTGTTGGATTTGTAGCAAATCCTCTCTCAAACCAATGGCACTTTGATAACGATCAGCTGGGTTTTTAGCTAATAGCTTTTCAATCATTTCCCAAAGCAATGAATGATAACGACTGTCTAAACTTACCAATGGTTCTGGTTTTTTTGTGATGATTTCATAAATCAAATCGACAGCATCCTTTGCTTGAAAAGGCAATTGACCGCCCAGTATTTCGTAAAAAATGGTCCCCAGTGCATATAAATCTGTCCGATAGTCTACCTCTAAATGAAGTCTGCCAGTTTGCTCAGGTGCATAATAGGGTAGCTGTTCTAGTCGTTCATAGGGATTTTCAATCACAACTGGAGATTCTACATCATATTTTGTACTAAATTCAGAGCTTAATAGTTTTATTTTTAAAGAATTAGGATTGATTAAGATTTGATTAGGATGTAGGTGTAGATAAAGTAAACCACTTTGTTGCATTTTCATACAAATATTGACAAGGTCAATGGCAATCTGGAGAAATTGATGCAAAGAAATCAAGTTATTACTGAATTGCTTTAAGGGGACTCCATTAAAATTTTCATAGATGATTGCATATTGATCATCTATATAATCAATAGCTATTGGCTTTAATAACCAAGGATTTTGCTCATTCGAAAACAAGGAAAATTCATATTGTAGTTTGGCTCTTGTCTCTGCTGAATTATGATGAACACTTTTTACCAGTACCAGTTTGTTAAACTTCTTCATATACATTCTCTGTAGATGCCAATCTTGACTAGACTGTAAAAGAATGCAATCGTTCATACACAATCCCTCCTCTTCTATGCTAGTTATTTATCATCTTTGTAACCGCTTTATATTTTTGCAATGCTACTCTTCGAATGAACAGATAGTAGCGTTTCTCAATAACTCCTCTTTACTTGTTGTAGTGTCGATCATAGTAGGACGGATATCCTTTACATAAAAAACACCAGTAAAGGAATACTTGCTCGTAGATTTTGATCGACTAGAAAGATGCAGAGGTTTTTGTTTTCGTATCTTTTGTTACTCTTACATTTTCATTTTCTAACATTACTTGTTCTTTAAGAACATCGATTGGATGTACGGGAATAAAAATTTTTGTAATGCTGTCAGAAATGGTATGTTGTTCAATAAGCTTATTATAATATTTCTCCAATAAATGCGCTTCGCCTTTTAATAAAGAAAATTTTGGAACAAGTGATCTGGTGTTTCTACATAATATGTAATCTGCTCATATCGTCTTTCTGTCCTTAATTCTGCTAGTGCAGGCTGGAATTTTGTCATTTCAATCCGTTCACTACATACCAAAGGATGGCTGTTGCTCTGTCATAGACTGTATTTGATTGATCTCTTCGTTATTGGAACTTCCATATAGCCCTGTTGAACATTGCGGTTTTTTAATCATGTACTAATTCGTGCTGTTATTACACTTCCCCTTTTATCTCAGGCATACAATTTTCTCAATCTTTCGCTAAAACAAAGCCCTCCTGTAAATCAATCATTCTCAGTACATTAAAACTATAAAATCCGAAGGTTAAAATTAGTTTAAATAGTATTAAAATCAATCAATAAAAAAATAGTCAATGTTTTGATCACAAAACATTGACTACTACTTTTTTATACTAATTTTAATGATGTTGACTCATTGCCATTCCTTCTACAAGCATTTGTCTAAATTCTTGAACCTGGTCTGCTTTAATGGCTATGTGACTATAGTGCTTCTTGATCCCTAGCATAAACGTTACTTCCACAGGCTCCTTCATTTTCAAAATAAAATGCGGATAGGCCTCACCAAAATCACGTGCTATAAAGTCTATCGTATCTTTTGATAATTTTCCCTCTAACCGCTCCTTGTCTTCGATGATTTCAGCAATATGATCAAAACGAATTTCAGTACGTTTCATTAATCCCAGAGATAAGTACAATGTATCATTTGTGACATAAACAGGATTTAGGCGAATAGCCTGCATATCCGCAAGAAAGAAGATTACTGAATAAATATTAAAAACAAGCAACACAATGGAAAGTATCATTGACTTTTCATGTAGCCACCAGTGAATACCAATCGTTTCAATAGCAATCCCATGAATAATCATGAGCTGAAAAGCGATATAGCTAGAATTTTTATGCAAAGATAAACCTTGTCGTTCTTGTCTTTTCCAACTCGCGAAACCATAATAAAGCACTAATAAATCAGCACAGATCATCTGAATAACTGGATGCTTGGGTGCATGTTGTTCTACAGCTTTTGAAAATGAAAAGAGATCTGGTAAAGAGCTTCTCCGCACTTCCCCTAGGATTTTTGGCAGGTATCGTACAAGTGTTGCCACTAGGATAATTTCTAATAGAATAATAGACCCTTCAATCGCAAAGCCAGCCCATGTCACTGCCACATAAGGCTGAAGGTGTTCCATAGGAATGATAAAACGTGCAGCAATACAGCCAGCTGCAGCTAATAGGATGGCTTGCTTTAATGAAAATTTACCTTTATAAAGCATAAATAGCACAGGCACCACCACAATACAGTCAATTAATGAGCCCATGACAACACCATTTGTTTCGATAGGTAAAAGGGATGTGCCAAATCCTGTATTATAGAGTGTATAGTTACTCGCTAATACCACTAATAATAAGGCTAGCCAAATATTTTGCTTACTTTTTAAGACCATCATTCACAATGCCCCCTCTCTACTAATAATTTTACTTTATGCCAAATGGTTCATCTTGTATAGAATTTGAGAATAAAAGATGGTCCTATTTCCATTCACGTTCAATTATTTTTCACACTTAAAAACTTCTTACGATAAACATGTGGCGGATAGCCAGTGTATTCTTTAAACTTTTCAATATAATAACTGACGGTACTAAAGCCTGTATTAACAGCTATTTCTGTTATCGATAGCTCATTACCCTTCAATAATTCTATGCTTTTGCGCAGTCGATATTGGCATAAATAGGTAAACGGTGTCATGCCCACTATTTTCTTAAAAAAACGACTACATTCAGCGCGACTTATATACACATGGCTAGCTAAATCTTCTAATGCTATTTTCTGCTGATAATGTGCATGTAAAAAATCTAGCATAGCTTTTGCTCGTTCATGCTGCACAATAGTGGCAGAATCCATTATTTGTTCTGTCAATAAGGATTGGGTTAGCATGGATTCCCAAATAAATAGAAGCTCTCTCCGTACCTTTAACTCAAAAAAAGCGGTTTGCTCTCGCATTAATTCCGCAATCGTTGCTACTTTCTGTGCCAACTCTCCTGTTAGTTTGACATAAGGTATTCGATTTCTTGTAATATACGGTTCTACATATTTTGAGAAAAAGATACTGCCCTCATGCCCCCCCATTAACTTTGGATCTACATTTACACAATAAACGATCGCTTGCTCAATTTGATAAGGCTTTGCTTCATGTAATCCAGAGGCATTAATAAAGAGCCCCTCGCCTTGGTTCAAAACAAAAACGTCGGTCCCCACTCGATACTGAGCACATCCCTTTTTTATCAAAACAAATTGTATTTCTTTATGCCAATGGAGAGGTAGAAAATCCATGCTTTCTAATCGCATAATCGTTTCATACAAGGCAACTGGAAATTCTTTTGTTCCATGCAAGGTTAATTCTTGTAAATCCTTGGCAATTTTAATATGTGTTAACGGCATCTCTAACACCTCAATATATTGATATTTTATTGGATTAAATCGATATTTATTTCCACTTAGTCACTTTATAATCATCTTATATTGATAGTTTAGGAGATGTAAACAGATGAATCAAATTATCCAAAATAAACGTACACTGGGCTTTCTACTAGTTATTCTTGGAGCAAGTTTCTGGGGAATCGGAGGGGCCGTTGCCCAACGACTATTTCAGCAGGACAATTTAGAGGTCGGCTGGCTTGTTTCTAGTCGTTTACTTTTAGCAGGTCTGTTACTAATAGCTATATATAAAATGACCCATCGGCATGAATCCATTTTCGTCATATGGCGCACAAAGCAAAATGCTTTTAGACAAATTTTATTTAGCCTACTCGGCATGCTTGCTGTCCAATACACCTATATGATGTCAATCGCTATTGGTAATTCAGCTGTAGCCACATTATTGCAATATTTAGCACCACTGTTTATCATGGCTTATTACTTTCTAACGAGGCAAAGTCCATTGACAAAGCAGGATGGTATAGCTGTGTCACTTACACTTGTGGGGACCTTTTTATTATTAACAAACGGTTCTTTTTCAACATTGTCCGTTCCTTTAATGGCTGTGTTATGGGGTATCTTATCTGGTCTTTCTGTTGCATTTTATACCATTTATGCCGTCCCACTTTTACGGCAATTCCATTCATTACTAGTTGTCGGCTGGTCGATGATCATCGGTGGTATAGTAATGAGTATAGCTCACCCACCATGGGCTATCGATCTATCTGATTGGACGTTTTCAACCATTGCCTATTTTCTCTTTATTGTTATTTTTGGGACAATGCTCGCTTTTTGGTTTTATATTGCTAGCTTGCACTATCTTTCACCAAAGGAGTCAAGCCTACTAGGTAGTCTTGAACCATTAATGGCTGTCATCACAAGTGTTTGGTGGTTAAAGATTGCTTTTGGTGGCTATCAGTTTATTGGTACATTGCTAATTCTTCTTATGATTTTATACCTTACAGTATTTCAGAAAAAGCAAGCTTGAAAACAGAAAATTAAGAGAGTTATGAATTTTAATAGTCAATACCTCCTATTACCGAGATAGTAATATATGAATTTATACATAAAATTTACATATTTTATCTATCTTTTCTCCTTATTTGTCTACTATACTGAACATAACAACAGATATAAGGAGGTATTTTATGGATAAAAAAGTTATTTTTTTCGAGGTGGAAGGCGGCACAGATAAAGGCCCAGATGGCTATCGCCCAGATACAATGCCAATGGTGGAAGCGCTACAGCAACGTGGACAGGATGCAGAGGTACTCTTCTTTGATATCACAAAAAAGCAGGAAATCTTTCACTATGTTAAGGAACATGGTATTGCCTATGTATCTCGCATTAACCCAGGCAACTTACAGCATGAGGAAGAGTACTTTGCTATGCTACGCGAGCTATGCCAAGCTGGCGTTATAGGGATGCCACATCCAGACGCCATGATTAGCTATGGTTCAAAAGACGTATTATCAAAACTGACGACAACAAATTTAGTACCTGATGATACATTTGCCTACTACACAATCGAAGCATTCAAAAAACAATTCCCTACTTCCTTAGCTTTAACAGAGCGTGTTTTGAAGCAAAATCGTGGTTCAACTGGAGAAGGTATTTGGCGTGTAAAATTGGTGGAACCGCTAGCAGAGGGTATCACTGAAGTGCCACTTGATGCACAAATCAAATGTACTGAAGCAAAAGATAATCATGTAGAATATTGGCAGCTTGGCGACTTTATGACATTTTGTGAGCAGTATATTACAGGGACGAATGGTATGTTAATCGATATGCGCTTTCTTCCAAGGATTACAGAAGGCGAAATCCGCTTATTCATGTTGCGCGATCATCCTGTACACGTCGTACATAAAAAACCAGCTGCTACCGAGGATGCCTTTAGTGCAACTCTATTCTCTGGCGCTCAATATCGCTATGACAAACCTGAAGACTGGCAAGAGCTGGTACAAAACTTTTTAAAGCAGCTCCCTCAAGTAACAAACCTACTAGGCAATTATGATTTACCGCTAATCTGGACAGCCGACTTTATGCTAGATACCAATGAAGTCGGAGAAGATTGCTATATTTTAGGTGAGATGAATTGTTCTTGTGTTGGCTTTACTTCAGAACTAGCATTAGCGCATGAAGTAGCAGAAGAAATTTTAGCTTGTTTAAAAGAGCATACTGAGGCTATTGCGCAATAAAAAAAGTGCGATCTTTAGGGATCGCACTTTTCATATATAAATCTTAATTCCTTGTATAAATTCATAGATAAAATAACAAGCAAAACCAATCAATAAGAATCCTGCGACAATGGTAAATGTCCTAATCATCTTCCGATTCATAGCTTTACGAGTAACCGAGACAATGGTCAGCAAACCGATATCGTGGAGTAAAATTCCACTTAAAACACCAGCAGCAATAATTAAAAAGCTCGTTGACTCCCCTTGTCCATAAGATTTTGCTAGCACCACACCAAATACGTTGACCCAAAAAACAAGATTACCAGGCGAAATGGCCACTAGTAAGCCGTTAAAATAAGAGGCAAAAAACGATTTGGTTACTTTTTCTCCTGCCAATGTAATATCATGGTCAGCGTTCTTGATAGAATCATAGCCTAACAAGAATAAAAAGCCCGCTCCAATAATCCACATAGGTAGTTGAATTAAAGGCATAGCCAAGATGGAAGCTAGTCCCATATACAAAGCAAAAACCAATACAATATCAATGGTCATGCCACCAAGTCCAACTGCCCAGCCGTGCATAAAACCATTTTTGAGTCCTTGCTTTGTCATTTCTACTGTAATAGCTCCTACAGGCATGGCAATGGCAAGTCCTACCAATACATACGCTACATATAAACTCAAAAAAACACTTCTTTCATGTCATCGATAAGCTTCATACGTCCGTTTATGGTTTCACTATAGCATAATTATACTTGAAAGGAAATAATTATTAATAGATACCTGTTAGAGCATTTGCTTTTTCCATTGCGCTAACAAATCTTTTGACTTCTCCAAATCCAATTTCAATGTGACCTGCTTAGCTGTACAACGTTTTTCAGCTTTCTCCCATGCTTCTTCCAAGGCAGGTAAATAGCTTAAATTTTTTGTCGCTGCTACTAGCTGGAAAAATATATTACCTTGAATATAGTGCCAACGAGGATTCATTCCATCTAGGAGTATTGCTTCTTCAATCAGTCTTAATGCCGAATAAGGGCTACCTTCGTGACGATTTAAAAACTGTGCAAATGCTCCCCAATACAATGCCTTATTAGGCTGCAATTTGATTGCCTCCGCATACTGTACTGATGCCTTATCCTGTTCTTTTGCAAGGACATAATATTCTGCCATTGTATAGTAGGCGTTCGCCTGCGCTTCTATAGGTCCTGCTAATAATTCATCGACCACTTTACCAAATTGCTCATCATCCTGACTACCTATATAAGCTGCGAGAACATCTCGTTCTGGATATGAACCATCTATACGTTCCACACTTTGCTTTGCTTTGTCATCAGTAGGCTGAGGCATATTTGCATACCCATTTGCCTCTAGCATTGCCACATGCTGCTGAATGACTTGATAGGCCTCTTCTGCGATCGCTGTATCATTGCCCAATATTTCTTTGGCTAGTTGATAACTTTCCTTTACTTGACCACTCAAAAATAAGTCATTGACTTGTTGAACTTGCTCGTTCATTTGTTTTACCACCATTAAAATCCTCACCTTCGCAAAAGAAAAATCTTATTGCTAGTTTACCATTTAAGTAGTATTAGCAAAAGCCAACATGTCCTAATCTTTCTATTATTCTTTTAATTTAAACGCCTTTACATGCTGTTCGAGTGTGTGTGCCATGTGATTTGTTTCATTAGAGCCATGTGCCACCTCATCAATGCTTGCAGTTGTTTGCTGTGCTGCGACAGTAATCATATTCATCGTTTCTTCTATATCACGAATAGATTCTGTTAATTGTTGAATCATCTGCACAATACGTGTAGATTTTTCGTTTTCAGCGGTCATAGCATTAGAAATGGTAATCATTTCTTCTACTGTGGCAGCCACTGCTGTAGAAATATTTCCTAAAGATTGTGCGGTTAGACGTACTGTCTCTGTTCCTTTTTCAATATATTGCGTATTATCATTCGTAGATGACATGACCTGCTGCACATGCTTCATTATATCCTGAATAAGCTGTTCAACTTGCAATACCTCTTGATTAGATTGCTCAGCAAGCTTCCGTACTTCCTCAGCAACAATAGCAAAGCCTTTGCCATGCTCCCCTGCTCTAGCCGCTTCAATGGAAGCATTCAGTGCTAGCAAATTTGTTTGTGATGCGATGTTTGCAATAGACGTTGTAATCGTTTGAATTTTGGTTGCAGATGTAACCAAGTTTTCTACTGTTTGTTGTACCTCACCCGATCCGCTGTGGATTAATGCCATATCATTGCTTATATCTTTTGCTAGTCGCTCACCCTCTGTTGCTAATTCCATCGTTTGTCTAGCATTATCAGCACTGTTATTGGTATTGCTTTGAATCATTTGAAGGTCCTGCGCTAAAGAAGTAAGAACATCTGTCGCATTTTCAGCATGGTGCATCCCTGCCGTCACGGCACTTGTTACCTCTTCGATATTATTAGCGACACCTTGAATGGTATTGCTCATATCGTTCAGGGTGGAAGCGGTTTCATCTGCGTTATTCGTTAAAGTGTTAGAAGTGGAACGCATCGTCATAATCATATTTTGTAAATTAGCTGTCATTCGATTTAATGTATTCGCTAAATCCGCTACTTCATCTTTACTGTTAATTTTTGTTTCAGGTACAGCTAAATTACCATTGGCAATTTCTTTCGCCTGCTGAATCAGCACACTAATCGGTCTTACTTTACGACGAATTAAAAAGCCTGTAATGATGGAAGCAATTAGCATAGGGAAAATACTAATTAAAATCCCATTTCGTACAACATCCCATGTTCGCTCCTTCACGATATTAGCATCAAAGTCGATGACACTAATGGCAATAATTTCTTTACTGGAATCATGGTCTTTAAAAATAGGGGCATAGCCAGATAAACGGTCCATCCCTGCATAGGTATAAGGCTGTGAATATGTTGGATGCTTATGTGTAAGCAACATATCAATAGCTTCTTTATCTAAATAAAATTGATCACCAGGGGCATAACCTTTTTCAGCCAAATGATCATCAAGCGCTAATAATGTGCCATCCAACGATAAAATATATTGTGTTTGGAAAATATCTTTATGACCTGTTGTCCAGTTCAAATCGTTCCCAATGCTTTCCTGTACAGCCTTGTCGCCTTGAATGGCCTTGTCCAATTGTTGCGGATTGATCAAACCTGTCGTAATATTGGCACAGCCATAGGCCTCAACACCAGCAGCATCATAAAGTTTATTGTAAGCAGTTATGTATGTAGCGAACGAAGTAATCCCTAGCATCACCACTAAAATACCAGCGATAATCGTCCCAAGTTGAAAAGTTAATGAATTGCGTAATTTCACGATCCATCCTCTCCCCTTTCTTGTAATAATCTATGAATATTCCTTTTGTGTTTCATCATACTACAAAAAGATGTATTAAAAAAGCATCTTTAATTATTCTAGTAAGATAAAAACATTGGAAAAAGTTCTGAATTGTGCGATAATTGAAGTTAATTATCTTAAATCCTGAGCATTACCAATTCATCTAATAGGAGGGCTTGCTATGAATAAACGCTTTCATCTAGTATCGATTGTTACAGGCAACTTGTTAACAATAGGGGCCATTTTTATTTATGCCATGCAAAGTCAAGTGGGAGTAGCCCTCAGTACGTATGCTCTTGTGATGGGTTTTTTTAGTACTTTGCTTGTGATTTTCTTCTATATATGGGGGGAAGAAAAACAACAAGTATCCAATCGTTTTCTGAAATAATATGCATCATTTTCCAGTACACAGATTTAATGTGGTTCCTTCCCTTTCTATATGTAGAGGGATTTTTTTATGTAAAGTTAGTAGAAATGATTTAGTAGATGGTATCAAATCGTCAATCGGAAGAGATACTATGTCAAAACATTCATTTAGAAAAATATTTACTTGATGTCGTAGTATCGTGGATAAATTGTGATGAAACTTCACCAATTATTTAGGTCTATACAACAGCAATTTTTACTAAAATGGCGTTGTAGATTTATTCATGATTCCCTTCTTTTCCGAGGCATTCCCCTCCGTATACGTCTAATTGTTGTAGAAAAATAAAMTTTTTTGTWKAAAWTTTTAAAACRATGATTGAGTAGTATATCAATTTTCTGTATAATCAGCTTGTTTGACAATACTTTATATGAACTTGGGGGTAGACAATTGGGTAAAGCATTGATTATCGGAGCTGGCGGAGTTGCCAGTGTTGTGGTACACAAGTGTGTTCAAAATTCGGACGTATTTGAGGAAATTTGTATCGCAAGTAGAACTGTTTCAAAATGTGACGCTCTAAAAGAAAAACTAGACGGCGGAAAAACAAAAATTCATACTGCACAGGTAGACGCAGACAATACAGAAGAGGTTATTGAGCTTATTAAAGCTTTCGGACCAGATGTAGTGATTAACGTGGCTCTACCTTATCAGGACTTAACGATTATGGATGCTTGCTTAGCGACAGGTGTGCACTATGTGGATACTGCAAACTACGAGCCACCTGAAACGGCAAAATTTGAATATAAATGGCAATGGGCTTATAAAGAGAAGTTTGAAAAAGCTGGCTTAACTGCATTACTTGGAAGCGGTTTTGACCCAGGTGTAACAGGCGTTTTCACAGCTCATGCACAAAAACATGAATTTGATGAAATCCACTATATCGATATCGTGGATGCCAATGCGGGAGATCATGGATATCATTTCGCAACAAACTTCAACCCAGAAATTAACATTCGTGAAATTACAGCGAATGGTCGTTACTGGAAAGAAGGCGAGTGGATTGAAACTGCACCACTTGAGAAAAAAGAAGTGTATAACCTACCTGAAATCGGACCAAAAGATATTTACCTTCTATACCATGAAGAGCTTGAATCCCTTGCAAAAAATATCAAAGGTTTAAAACAAATCCGCTTCTGGATGACGTTCTCTGAAAAATACTTAACACACTTAAAAGTGTTAGAAAACGTAGGTATGACATCAATTGAGCCAATCGAATTCGAAGGGCAAATGATTCAACCAATCCACTTCCTTAAAGCGGTATTACCAGATCCAGCTTCACTTGGACCACGTACAAAAGGTAAAACAAACATCGGTTGTATCATTCGCGGTCTAAAAGATGGCAAAGAAAAAACGTACTATGTGTACAACGTATGTGACCACGAAGAGTGCTACAACGARGTKGGWTCACAAGSGATTTSTTACACAACTGGCGTACCAGCTATGATCGGTGCAATGCTTGTGATGAACGGTGAATGGCGTAAACCAGGTGTATGGAATGTGGAAGATTTCAATCCAGATCCATTCATGGATGCACTAAATAAATGGGGTCTACCATGGCAAGAAAGCCATAACCCAGAATTATTAGACCTTGATTTAGATGCAAAGGAATTAAGCCGATGAAACCAATTGATTTTTCAAAAGTTCCATCCCCTTCTTATGTAGTGGATGAGCGATTATTAACAAAGAATCTTGAGCTTTTAAAATCAATTCAAGATCGAACAGGCTGCCGCATTTTATTAGCCCTTAAAGGCTTCTCTATGCATTCAACATTCCCACTAGTAGGGGAATATTTAGCGGGCATTACATCTAGCTCACTGCATGAGGCACGTCTTGGCTATGAAAAAATGGGCAAAGAAGTTCACGTTTATGCACCTGCTTATATTGAGCATGAAATGGACGAGCTTCTAGGCTATGTGGATCACATCGTATTTAACTCATTTAACCAATGGGCTCAGTTCAAGGATAAAGTTAAATCTGCTGGTAAAACAATTGAATGTGGTATTCGTGTGAATCCTGAATACTCTGAAATTGAAACAGCTCTTTATGATCCTTGTTACACAAACTCTCGCCTTGGTACAACATTGGCTAACTTTGATAAATCACAGCTTGATGGTATCGATGGCTTACACTTCCATGCGATGTGTGAACAAAATTCTGATACATTAGAGCGTATTATTGAAGTAGTTGAGGAAAAATTTGGTGATGTTTTACACCAAATGAAATGGTTAAACTTCGGTGGCGGTCACCATATTACACGTGATGATTATGATGTAGAAAAACTTGTGAACATCATTAATTATATTCAAGAAAAGTATAACCTGCTTGTTTATCTTGAGCCAGGTGAAGCAGTAGCCCTTAATACAGGCTATTTAGTAGCAACGGTGCTAGATATTCAAGAAAATGGAATGGATCTTGCTATTTTAGATACATCAGCAACATGTCACATGCCTGATGTACTTGAAATGCCTTACCGTCCAATGATTATTGGTTCTGGACAAGCAAATGAATTAGCACACACATATCGCTTAGGCGGACTAACATGTCTAGCTGGTGATGTGATTGGCGATTATTCGTTTGAACAGCCATTAAAACCAGGTGATCGTCTTGTATTCACAGATATGGCTCATTATTCAATGGTGAAAAACCATATGTTTAACGGTGTCAACTTACCATCTATCGTTTCTTATAATGATGAAGAAGGTATTAAAGTCATTCGTGAATTTAAATTCGAGGACTACAGTGGTCGACTGTCCTAATACTCATGGACAAGCCCTTTCCGTTTAACACTGGCAGGCCTATATTTCTGGACGCATGTTACTCCATTTTCCCTCGTAATGAATGTATCCTCATTGCATCGCATCGATTTTTCAATCCTGTTGCTGAAAAACTATAAGCTGGTCATTCATCAAGGCCTCTCCTTTATCATCAACAGTAATATTTTCCCCTTCCTCTGAAGCGCCTGTTTCTACACCAATTACAATTGATTTATTCACAGTGGAAGCATAAGCGATTTCATGTTCTACAATAGAGATAATATCTTTTGCAGCATCACGATAGGCCATGATCGTCACACTATCCGTATGGTCAATGACCCAATCAGCTAATAACCCTTTTCCAAATTGGTTATTATACTGAACTTCATCAAACCAAAATGGCATATCTACTTCTAAAGTAAGTTGTAACTGACTTGCTTTCTCACTTGCTTTCATTATTAGTGTTTGATAGGATTCTATCGTTTGTGCTTGATGTAAGCTCCATCCACTATTTAAATAAGGTTCTACATCAAGATGAACCCCAGAAAATTGCTCAGATTCAGTTGAATTCTCATTATATGTATGTAACCAATTAAACAATTCGTCTTGGCTTCGACTACCCTCAGCTGAAACCCAGCTTGCAGCACCATCCAATGCATAAATGCGAATACCTCTGTGAGAAGCGTTACTAATAAAATGCTTATAGTCATTGCTCGCTATGCCTTGATCGATTTGCAGATAAACTTTATTGACATCGTTATGTTCTAAAAATAATAATATTTTTTCTTGGTCATCAATGATGAGGGATGTATCCCACAGCCAAGTAGCCTTTTCCTGTATAGACATTGCATCAACCTTTCCACTTGATAAAGCTAATGAACTAATCATGATGACGATTAGTGCGGTCCATACTTTTAATTGTCTCTTCATACGAACTTACTCCATTCTACTCGCCACGGCTCCTAGAACAGAACCTGGCAACCTGACAATCTTGCACTGAAATTATAGTGTTTAGACTCATGGCTTTGCGTCCCTCCCTTTCGGTGAAGTTTGCCTTTTTCAGTTTTTTCTTAATCATTATCATACGCGGTTAGCAATTGTTTGTCTGTAGGTATAATGCATAATTGTCACATGTATGATCAGGTAAAAACGACAAAATACAGGTTAAATTTACTATTCAAACATAAAAAAACGTAGAGTACTTAAGCCTCTACGTTTTCCTTTTCATTTTCAAGCATTTTGTGTAAATAATCGATAATTTCTCGAATGCCCTCTAATGAATTAACCAGTATTTTTGGATCAACATATGTTATCATTCGATTTTCAAGATTAGCTACCGCAGTAAAATAGCGTGTTTTACTATAATTGACTAGACCCAATTGCTGAAGTACTGATTCATCGAAATCAAGAATTTCACGTGCTTCTGTAACAAGTAATCCATAATTAACAACATCTGTATTCAACACAATGATACGAGCAGTTGCTGTATTCGATGAACGATTGTACAGTATGCGTTCAAAATCAAGAACAGGTACAAGCTCACCGCGAATTCTTGTAAAGCCTAGAAGATAGTTAGGTAAATGAGGAATAGGTGTTACTTGCTCTAATTTTTCAATTGAAATCGCTTGCTCCACAGGCACAGCATACTCCTCTGTCCCACAAGCAAAAACGACTGCTTTGACACTTTCCATAGGGTCACATCCTTATTCGACTGTTAGTTTTTCGCCGATTCTTTGACGATTTCTACTAGTAAATCTGCTAATTTTTCAAGTTCTTCTACTGGTATTTTTTCATTTGTTGTATGGATATCCTCGTATCCAACAGATAAATTAACTGTAGGAATACCAAAGCCTGCGATGACGTTTGCATCTGAGCCTCCACCAGAAATGCCTAGTGTCGGTGTACGATCAATATTGCGTGCAGCTGCCATAGCTACCTGAACTACTTTATCCGATTCCGTTACACGGAAGCCTGGATACATCAGCTTCACTTCTACCTCTGCACGTGCGCCTAAAGAAGCAGCTACTTGTTCAMACGTATCTTKCATATGCTTTGTTTGCGCATCCAMTTTAGCTTTGTCTATAGAGCGTGCTTCTGCAAGGATTGTCACTTCGTCACAAACAATATTCGTCGCTTGTCCACCTTCAAAACGCCCAATATTCGCTGTCGTTTCTTCATCTAAACGACCTAGTTTCATTTGAGCAATGCATTTTGATGCGACTGTTATGGCAGAAATGCCCTTTTCAGGAGCAACCCCTGCATGTGCCGTTTTTCCAATAATCTTTGTAAAAATTTTCGCTTGGAATGGTGCTGCTGTCACGATACCACCAACTTTGCCATCGCTATCAACCGCAAATCCATATTTTGCTTTAATGTTAGCTGGATCTAACTCTTTAGCGCCAACAAGGCCACTTTCTTCACCAGCCGTAATAATAAATTCAATATCGCCATGTGCAATATTTTGCTCTTTCAAACGTTTGACCATCTCAAATAGAGCAGCTAGTCCTGCTTTATCATCGGCACCTAAAATCGTCGTACCATCTGATACGATATAGCCATCCTCACGCAAAGACGGTTTAATGCCTTTTCCTGGAACGACAGTATCCATATGAGAAGTGAAATAGATTGGCTCTACATCCAGTGTGCCTTTTAATGTGGCAATAATATTACCTGCCCCATGTCCATTACGCGTATGTGCATCGTCTTGAATCACTGAAAATCCAAGTGCAGTTAACTTATCTACAAGAATTGGTGCTATTAGTTGTTCATGTTTTGTTTCGGAATCAATTTGTACGAGCTCAAAAAACTCTTCTACTAAACGACTTGTCATGTTGTAAAACTCCCTTAGTTTACGTGTATTTCCACGTTATAGTATATGTATCATTTTAGCACAACGTCAGAAGAGTTGAAATCATTGAACAATAATACCAAAATAAAAAGTCTGAGAAAAATCTCAGACTTTCCCTAGTCATTGAAAATAAGCTCTTTTTCTTTTTCTAATGATTGTWRGTAGTTKACAGCTTTATTATGTTTATCCTGTAAGCGCCAAATCGTATTATGTACATCATCTTGAACACGTGAGACCTGTTCCCTTGCTGTCGAGATTTTAGAATGAACAGACCATGCTGAAAAAATATCATCAAAAAAGTAATCAGCAAACTTAACAAACCCATCTGTTTCAATATGCAGCGATTTCGTAGACATTTCATGAACATCTAATAATTCATTATGAAACCTTTGTAACGCAATTTGAGCACTATGTAAATAGTTTTCAGACTGATCGAGTGCATCATGCTTTAAGTGCGTAGCAATCAGCCCACCGCCAAAAAATGTATCCCATGTGGAATATCCATTGGCCGAATGTAATGAAGCTGCTGCTTGCCCTAGCCTTGTAAGAGCTACTTCTCCCGCTTCCTCCACCTCTTTAATTTCTCTAATGAGCTGCTTTGTTAGCATTTCCTCATGTGCTAAATGCTCTAGCCTTTCTGCTTGGGCAGCATCATGAATCTGTAAATACTTCTTCTTTTTAAGGTAGACCTGTTGAAGTGATTGCTGTAGCGCATTTTCATCAATCTGGGCAAGCTGATTCATCACTTGCACGTTGTCCTCTGCTAAATCATTTTGCATTTTCTTTGCTTCATTCAGCTTTAATTCAAGTACTGCCGCCTTATCAATTTTTTCTGCCCTCAGTTCATCTTGTTGCCCTGTCCATGTACGAATCATATTCATAAACGAGAAACCATCCAATTTATCAAGTTTGGATCGAATTTGGTGGAGTGCTGCTGTATGAGTGTCTATTTCCTGTTGTGTATGTTTAATTTGCCCATCAATTAACTGATTTTGTTCGTTTAATCTAGATGCTTTTCTAAGTTGTGCATGAATCTTTTCTTGCTCTGTTTGTAATTGCTGCCATTCCATTCATCTCAACTCCTCATATCTATCAGTACGGATGACAAACAAAAATGTTTCACTTTTTGGCAATGAAAAACCTAGCAACTTTTGAGCTGCTAGGCTTGTATGACTATTATAGAGGAATATTACCGTGCTTTTTCTCTGGACGTGTTTCATGTTTGTTTGACAGCATATCAAGTCCTTGAATCAGCTTGATACGTGTATCTCGTGGATCGATTACGTCGTCTACCATACCGCGAGATGCTGCAACATATGGGTTAGCAAATTTCTCTTTATATTCTTCGATTTTTGCTGCACGAGTTGCTTCTGGGTCATCTGATTTTGCAATTTCACGGGCAAAAATGATGTTAGCTGCGCCAGCAGCACCCATAACAGCGATTTCAGCATTTGGCCATGCAAATACAAGGTCAGCACCAATTGATTTAGAGTTTAAGGCAACGTAAGCGCCTMCATAAKCTTTTCGTAAAATCACTGTAATTTTTGGAACAGTCGCTTCTGAATAAGCATAAAGAATTTTCGCACCATGACGAATAATACCACCATGTTMTTGTTTAACACCTRGGAAGAAGCCAGAAACGTCTTCAAATGTGATGATTGGGATATTGTATGCATCACAAGTACGAATGAAACGAGCAGCTTTATCAGAAGAATCGATATCTAAGCCACCAGCAAGAACTTTTGGTTGGTTACAAACAAGTCCAACTGATTCGCCAGCAATACGTGCAAAACCGACTACTACGTTTTTAGCAAACTCTGCATGTACTTCCATGAACGAACCTTCATCCACTACTTGCTCAACAACTTTACGTACATCATATGGACGTGTTGTTTCGATTGGTACTGTATCTACGATTTCTGGACGGTAGTCATCCCCTTCAGGTCTAGCTTGACGAGGTGCCTTTTCTTTATTGTTTTGTGGTAAGTAGCTTAATAGTTTTTTAATTTCATCAATCGCTGCCTCTTCAGAAGGAGCACGGAAATGAGCATTCCCACTGACCGCATTATTTACTTTCGAACCACCTAAATCTTCAGCAGAAATTTTCTCTCCTGTTACCGTTTCGATTACTTTAGGTCCTGTAATGAACATTTGAGATGTCTTATCCACCATTAGAATAAAGTCAGTAATAGCTGGAGAATAAACAGCTCCACCAGCACAAGGTCCCATAATCACAGAGATTTGTGGAATCACACCAGAATAAATGGCATTTCGGTAGAAGATATGACCATAGCCATCTAATGAAAGAACACCCTCTTGAATACGTGCACCGCCTGAGTCATTGATGCCGATAAATGGTGTACCATTTTTAGCAGCTAGATCCATCACTGTTGCCATTTTTTTCGCATGCATTTCACCAAGCGCCCCACCAAACACTGTGAAATCTTGAGAGAATAAGTATACTGGACGTCCGTTAATTTTACCGAATCCAGTTACGACACCATCACCAGGTCCCTCCATTTTTTCCATGCCGAAGTCTACTGTACGATGTGTAATAAATGGGTTGATTTCGAAAAATGTACCTTCGTCTAGCAACAAGTCTATACGCTCACGAGCAGTAAGTTTCCCCTTCTCATGCTGCTTATCGATGCGATCATAGCCACCACCAAGTTCAATTACCGTTTTACGGTCATACAAGTCATTGATTTTGTCGAACATATCCATACTAATCACTTATCCCCTTTTCCACTTTTATCACATAATTCATATAACACCCCAAATGAGGATTTAGGATGCATAAACGCAACCTCTGCCCCTCCAGCACCTGGCCCTGGCTCTTCGGATAAGAGACGTACACCTTTTTCACGAAGCTCTGCCATTCGTTCACGAATTCCCGTCACACCAAACGCAACATGATGAATTCCTTCTCCACGTTTTTCAATAAAACCATGGATGGCACTTTTATCACTCATTGGTTCTAATAGCTCGATTTTCACGTTCCCTGCATCGATAAATGCCACACGAACCTCTTGAGACTCTACTTCTTCCACTTTCATCAACTTTAAGCCCAAAGTTTCTGTATAATATGTAATGCGTTCATCAAGATCGCGCACTGCAATCCCAATATGGTCTACTTTCTCCATGGTGACATCTCCTTCTGTTATGGTACATACTCTATTTTACAGACTTTTTTGTCAAAACTCTACTACTTGAGAAATTTTTCAGATTTGCTAAACTATTTATAAGAAAAGAAGGAGCGAACGAGAATATGAGTAATAAAAAATTTCAAAAAGTCGTTATTTATAGTATGATCGCAATTATGCTAATCTCATCTCTAGCATTCGGATTATCTATGATAATTTAAGGCAAMGCACGAGGCGTCCACACTACTGTGGGCGCTCTTTTTTAGCCTTTAACCCTTTAAATGACTGCTTTATTTCTAAATACCTGTCCATTTCCTCTATAAACTGATACAAGGCTGCCTGAGCGATAAATTGCTCATGGCTTTGTGGTAAAGGAAGCTGAGAAAAATCGCGCTTAACATGTTCGAGCTTTTCGCGGTACTGACTAGCCGTATTCCCCGAATGAACATGCTCACCTAGGTCTTGTAAAAAATCTGCCACAATTTCAGCCTCTTGTACTATAACAGGTAATGTCGTCACTTTTGGTAGCACTCTTTCGATAATTTCTAGCTGCTGCTCTCGCATATCGAAATATACATAGTAATCATTTTTACGTCTTGTAAAATGGTTTTGAACATCTTTAAACGCTAATGATTTTGCCTCTTCTAGTGCTTTGATTGCATCGATAATTTCTTGGCCGTTCCACAACGTATCTCCTTGCCGTAAATAGCTGGCAATTTCTAAAAAAATCTTACTATATAGCTCCTCTATTTTGACTCTGTAGTAATTTAATTCCTTTTGAATGTCTGGCATATACATATTAATGGCAATCCCTGTTCCATAACCGATAGCCATCAACGCTAATTCATTATAAACAAGTGTTAATGAATAACCTTCAGCAGCGTAAATATGCATAATAATCACGACACTGGAGATAAATCCATCCGCAACCTTTAAAGATACAATAGTAGGAATAAAGAGTATAAGCATGCCTGCTAGTGTAAGTGGATGATAAGCAAATAACTCAAAGCTTACAAAGGCAAAAAGCATTGCTACAATACTTGCAACCAATCGTGTATAGGCTGCATAAATGGATTTCTTTTTTGTTGGTTGCACACATAATATGGTTAGAATACCAGCAGATGCATATGAGGCTAAATCAAAATACTGTGCAATGGCAATAGCGATGGCCGCACCAATTGCTGTTTTTAAAGTTCGATAGCCGATTGAAAACTTCTTCAGGCCGACTGCCTCCCATCCTTTAGTACTCTTCACTCATTCAGCTAATTATTTAGCCAATATTACAAAAATTTTAATAATAATGAAACTACCTATACATGAGGATCAGTAGGAAGCCTACATAGATAGCATGATCTATGAGGCTTTTCTACTTGATTGAAAATGATTTTTCTTATGCAAGAATAGACTTAAAGTTCGTCACAATATTCTTCAAAGTTTGCTTGTAAATTTGTCACAACTGACATTGGGTCATGCCCTTCAATTTCATAGCGTCCCACTTCTGCGACAACTTGTCCGTCTTTTAATAAAACGAATGATGGTGATGAAGGTAGATGATCTTCTCCAAAATGGTAACGCGCTGCTGCAGTTGCCTCTTTGTGTTGTAATGAGAACACTGTTACTAAATGGTCTGGACGTTTATCATAATGAACGCATTGTGCTGCTGCTGGACGAGCGATACCACCCGCMCAACCACACACTGAGTTCACCATTACTAATGTTGTACCTGGACGAGCAAACGCCTCTTCTACAGCTTCTGGTGTTGTTAATTGTTCATAACCAGCTGCCTCAATTTCAGCACGTGCTGTTTTTAAAATTTCCTGCATAAATAAATCGTAATCCATATTCATATAGCGATAGCTCCTTTCAAGTTCGCGCCAATTTAGTTATATTTCAGATAGTAGGTTTTTGACGCTTATCCATCTCTTATCATAGCAGTTTGCAAGCAATTTGTGCACCTACTTGCTCAACACATTTCAGTTGAAATTACTACGATTTCAATAAGACTCGTTTACTTGTCTTCCTGCTCCTCGCTAAATAAACGATCCACACCTTGTGTAACTGTCAACTGTCCACTTAAAATTTGACGTTCAAGCTGTTGTACTTGTGCTTTACGTTGCGGGTTTCCATAAAAGAGATCTATTAAATGATCGGTAATCATCGATTGGAACCACTCTTTTGTTTGTTGCTGGCGTCGGGTAGCCCAATAGTGATTTGCTTCTACGATTTGCTTGAATTCCCCAATTGTTTCCCAAACCTTATCAAGTCCTCGATTTTCTAGTGAACTAACAGGCATGGCAGTTGACATCCAACCAGGTGTAGCAGGCTGTAAAAAGTGCAAAATTTGTTTGTACTCTGCAACCGTTTTTTTAGCTAGACGTACATTATCACCATCCGCCTTATGCACGACAATTGCATCTGCTAATTCCATAATGCCTTTTTTCATGCCCTGCAATTCATCCCCCGCTCCTGTTAAAACAAGAAGCAGGAAGAAGTCAACCATGCCACGGACATAGGTTTCACTTTGTCCAACACCAACTGTTTCAATTAAAATCACATCATAGCCTGCTGCCTCACAAACTAACATGGTTTCTCGTGTCTTTTTGTGAACACCCCCTAGGGTACCTGCCGATGGCGATGGACGCACAAATGCACTAGGCTTCTTAACGAGCTCTTCCATACGCGTTTTATCGCCAAGTATACTTCCTCCCGATAGAGAAGAACTTGGATCAATGGCAAGAACAGCAACTCGTTTCCCCATATCACAAAGCATAGTACCGAAAGCCTCTATGAATGAGCTTTTTCCTGCCCCAGGCACACCTGTTATGCCAATTCGGATACTATTGCCTGTATGTGGAAGAAGCTCCTGCAATAGTTCTTGTGCCTGTACTTTATGGGTAGCGTTTGAACTTTCAATGAGGGTAATGGCTTTTGATAAATGTGTGCGAGAGCCCGCACGTACTTGTTGTGCAAGCTCTCCTACATTTAGAGTGTCTGCCTTTTTCTTTCGGAACTTTTTGGGTGTACCATATTGCATCCCGTCGTGAGTCGCCTCTACTCCGTCCATGACAAATAGCGCACTTTCTTCCATTCCTTTATTTTTGTCCATTATTCAGACACTTCCTCATAGCCTAAACGTTTGTAGATTTCTTCAATAATTTTTTGTGCTGATACAGGAATCACTGTACCTGGTCCGAAAATGGCTACTGCACCAGCATTATAAAGGAAATCATAATCTTGTGCTGGTATAACACCACCCACAATAATGATAATATCTTCACGACCTAGTTTTTCAAGCTCAGCTATCAATTCAGGCACTAATGTTTTATGTCCTGCTGCTAGTGAAGACACACCAATAACATGAACATCATTTTCAACAGCCATTTGAGCAGCCTCAGCAGGCGTCATAAATAATGGAGAAATATCTACGTCAAAGCCTAAATCTGCATAACCAGTTGCGACAACCTTTGCACCACGGTCATGTCCATCTTGTCCCATTTTAGCAACTAAAATACGCGGACGACGACCTTCATTTTCAAGGAATTCTTCTGTCATTTGTTTCACTTCCGCAATTTGCTCCTCATCAGAGAAGTTTGCAGAGTAAACACCAGARATCGAACGAATRACCGCTTTATGACGACCAGAAACTGCTTCAATCGCATCAGATATTTCACCTAAAGAAGCACGAGCGCGCGCTGCATCCACTGCTACCGCTAGCAGGTTTTCTTCTCCATCTTGAGCCGCCTTCGTTAAGCGAGCTAAATGTTTTTGAACTTCCGCTTCATCACGAGCTGCCTTCATCGCTTCTAAACGTTCAATTTGTTTTTGACGAACAATGGTATTATCGATATCTAAAATATCGATTGGCTCTTCTTTTGCTAAGCGATACTTATTCACGCCAACAATCGTTTCTGTTTTAGAATCAATTTTCGCTTGACGTTTTGCTGCAGCTTCCTCAACCTTCATTTTTGGAAGTCCCGTTTCAATCGCTTTAGCCATACCACCAAGCGCTTCAATTTCTTCGATTAACGCCCAAGCAGATTTCGTAATTTCTTCTGTTAATTTCTCTACGTAGTACGAACCACCCCAAGGATCAATGACTTTTGTCATCGCTGTTTCCTCTTGTAAAAATAACTGTGTATTACGCGCGATACGTGCTGAGAAATCTGTTGGAAGTGCAATCGCTTCATCTAATGCATTTGTATGAAGGGATTGCGTATGTCCCATCGAAGAGGCATTTGCTTCGATTAAAGTACGTGCAACATTGTTAAATGGATCTTGCTCAGTTAATTACCAGCCAGATGTTTGGGAGTGCGTACGTAATGCTAATGTCTTTGGATTTTTCGGGTTAAACGTAGACATCATTTGTGCCCAAATACGACGTGCTGCACGCATTTTAGCAACTTCCATGTAATAGTTCATACCAATTGCCCAGAAGAACGATAAGCGAGGTGCAAATGCATCAATATCAATGCCTGCTTTTAATCCTGTTCGTACATACTCCAAGCCATCTGCTAATGTATAGGCAAGCTCAATGTCATTTGTTGCGCCTGCTTCTTGAATATGGTAACCAGAAATTGAAATAGAGTTAAATTTTGGCATATACTTCGCTGTATATTCAAAAATATCTGCAATGATTTTCATTGACATAGCTGGTGGGTAAATATATGTATTACGCACCATGTATTCTTTTAAAATATCATTTTGAATAGTACCTGCTAATTGATCTGGCGTTACCCCTTGTTCTTCTGCTGCTACAATATAGAATGCAAGGACGGGTAATACGGCACCATTCATTGTCATTGAAACTGACATTTGGTCTAACGGGATTTGATCGAAAAGGATTTTCATATCCTCAACTGAGTCAATCGCAACCCCAGCTTTTCCTACGTCCCCTGTTACACGTGGATGATCAGAGTCATAGCCTCGGTGTGTTGCTAAATCAAACGCGACAGAAAGACCTTTTTGTCCCATGGCCAAATTTCGTTTGTAAAAGGCATTGGATTCTTCAGCAGTTGAGAAACCAGCGTATTGCCGAACCGTCCATGGACGTGCTACATACATAGTAGGGTATGGTCCACGTGTGTTGGGTGCAATCCCTGCCACATCATTTAGATGTTTAGCCTCTTTAATATCTTCTTTTGTGTAAATATCTTTAATTTCAATCCCCTCATTTGTCATGAACTTGTCTTCAGACGCTTGAGGTGCTTCAGCTGTCAAAACCTTTTCTATTTCTACTGCATTAAAATTTGGCTTGCTCATCGTTGGACCTCCTTCATGCTCGCAAACACGGACTGTAATTTTTCAATGATGTTTTGTCCTGCGAAAATAAAGCCGTTTAAGCCATTTGCTAACCATGCTTCTTCTTCGTCTTTAAATTTGCCCGCTACATCTACAAGCACATTTGCTGGTTTTTCAGCTAAAATGGCCGATACAAATGCTTTTGTATCATCATCATTGCCTGCAATCACTACATACTTAGCCTCTGTCGCCTTCAGCCAAGCTACTGCCTCTTCTACAGTTGTCACTGGCTCACTTTTTTCTGGTACAAGACCCACTGTGTTTAAGAAGCCCGCTACAAAATCTGCGCGTGGTTTAGAGCTTTTTAATGATCCTAATGCTAAAATACCTGTTTTTACATCTGCTGCTGTCATGTCTGCACGTAAGTCCTCAAATGGAGCAGCGATACGCTTAAWATCAGCAAATAATGRATWWGTATCCNNTTCAAGAATATCATCTSGATYAGCAWAAATMTTCRTTMCAATTAWTGWTGGCTTACGTGTTTGGGCAGCTTWGATGCGTTTTTGATAGGATGCTTCCACTTCTTCTGCAAGCTTGCCAGAGGCTGTATATTCATCGATACCGCCAGCTGCCTGGATGTCTAAAAATAGTGCCCATGCTTCTTTCACAAAATCTGCTGTTAACGACTCGATAAAGTAAGAGCCCCCTGCTGGATCTTTTACTTTTAAGACATTTGTTTCTTCTCTTAAAATTAATGATACATTACGAGCGATACGAATGGATTGATCCGTAGGTTTTGTTAACACGTCATGTGGATGAACCGTAAAGAGATCAGCACCACCGATTAAACCAGAAAGCGCTTCATTTGAAGAGCGTAATAAATTTACATACACATCTAATTTAGAAAAGCTTCTTAATGATGTTTCAGCAACAGTAGGGATTTTGATATGATCTGTTACGCCATAAGCGGATGAGAACGCTTTCCAAAGTACTTTAAAAGCACGTAGCTTTGCAATCTCCGTAAAGAATTGTGTATCAATGGCAAATGATACAAAGAATTTCTTCGAGAACGCTTCAAAGCTTTCTTCTTGTTCTGCAAATTTGGCTGCTAATGCAAGTGCATAGGCTAATTCTTGTACAGCGTTAGCACCTTCATTATGATAAACCGTTGTGTCTGCACTGACTGAGCGCACGTTCGGAAATGCAGTCAAAGTGATAGGGTCTTTTGAAATAATGTAACCTTTAATGGCTTCTTGTTGATCTACTGGAATGTTGTCGAATACTGCTAATAATGGGTCTTTTGAATTTTCAATAGTAATTTTAAACGAATATTCTGAGAAATATGATGCTAATTTGACCAATACTTCTTCTGTCCAAGCAAAGCTCACTCGGCTATCAATCGTAATAACTTCATTGCCTCGAGCTAGACTATCCTCAAGCTGTGCAAAAAAAGCTTCGCTTGAATCAGCGTGAATTTGTTGTGCCACCTGAAATACTTGATCATTTTGTAGGSAACGGATTGTGGCAACTTGTAAATCAAGCTCTTCTCCAAGCTTAGCTACTAAACTTTCTTGCGTGTAAAGCGGCTGTAGTGTAACACCTTCATTTGTTTTTGTGAATAGTGACTCAAATGTTTTCCCTTTTAAAGCTTTGATTGCTGCATCTTGCCAGTCTGAATAGGCTGGTATTTCAAATTCAATATTTTTCATGTTGTTTGACATGCGGACGCTTAATCAGCTTCCCCCCTTAGTAGTTTCTATTTGTTATTCTACATGACAAATTGCGACTCGAAAAGCATAAAAAAAATCGGAAACCCTTATACAGCAGGTTTCCGACAAGTCATCAGTAGACTGACGTTGAAGATTTATTTGTATTTTCGAGTATTTCTTTTACTCTATTTAGGAATTTACCACAGACAAGTCCATCAAGCACACGATGATCTAATGATAAACATAAATTCACAATATCACGTGCAGCAAACATTCCACCTGGTAAAACAACAGGTTTTTTTACAATACTTTCCACTTGTAGAATCGCTGCTTGTGGGTAATTGATGATGCCCATTGATTGAACAGAGCCAAATGCACCTGTATTATTCACTGTAAATGTACCACCAGTAATGTCATCCATTGCTAATTTTCCTGTACGAACTTTGATAGCCAGTTCATTGATTTCTTTCGCAATTCCTTTAATGGATTTTTCATCTGCGTGTTTTATAACAGGTACAAATAAGGCATCATCCGTTGCTACTGCAATCGAAATATTGATGTCATGTTTTTGAATGATTTTATCTTCCGCCCACATCGAATTCAGCATTGGGAATTCTTTTAAAGCTTGAGCAACCGCTTTTACAAAGAAGGCGAAATATGTAAGATTAAAGCCTTCTTTTTGCTTAAATTCATTCTTTAAGCTATCACGATAAGTCACTAAATCTGTTACATCCACTTCCATCATCATCCAAGCATGCGGCGCTTCATGTACACTTTTCACCATATTATTCGCAATGGCACGACGGACCTTCGTCACTGGAATTTCGATATCTCCTGGATGAATAGGTTGTACAGGTGCAGCTGCTTTTTCCACTTGTTGCTGTGGTGCAGAAGCTGCTGTAGGTGCTGATGTCGTTTGAACGGTTGGAGCTGCTTGTGCTACATCATTTGCCGTTGGGATATTACCTGTTTCAATTAGCTTTAACAGGTCTTTTCGTGTAATACGACCACCCTCGCCAGTACCTGTTACAAGGTCTAAAGCTATATCATGCTCCTGTGCAAGTCGAAGAACAGCTGGTGAATAACGTACTTTACCCGTACGTGCCTCTTTTGGTGCAGATACTGGAGCTGCTACCTGCTGTGGTGCCTCCTGTTTCTTTTGAACACCTGCATTTAAAATAGCCGTACTTACCGTTGATTTTTTTTCAGGTGGCGGTGCTGGTAATTCACCTTCTCCCGCTATTTCAATCGAGCAAACGACTGCTCCAACTGGTAATGTCTGACCTTCTTGCGCAAGAAGCTCCGTGATAATCCCTTCAAATGATGACGGGATTTCAGCATTTACTTTATCTGTAACAACCTCTGCTAATGGATCATACTTTTTAACTGTATCTCCAGGCTTTACAAGCCATTTTTCAATTGTACCTTCTGTTACACTTTCGCCGAGCTGTGGCATTGTAATATTTTGAACCGACATCTTTTATTCCTCCCATCAATTAAGCCTAGGCGTCATTGTACCTGATGCAGCGCTAAAAACATTAAACGTAGACAGGCATTTAGACAGATTTTGACTTTCATATGTGCAAAGTCAAAATCTGTTGTTCCGTCTGAGGCTTTTATTTTTTCATTCAGCCTTGTTGTAATCTATTAGAACGCAGCAAGTTCTCGCATAGCACGTTCCACTTTATCAGGATTAATCATAAAATATTTCTCCATCGTTGGTGCATATGGCATGGCTGGCACATCAGGTCCCGCGAGACGTTGAATTGGTGCATCAAGCTCAAATAAACAATGTTCTGCAATAATTGCAGCAACCTCACTCATGATACTACCTTCTTTATTATCCTCTGTGACAAGCAATACTTTACCTGTCTTACTTGCAGCCTCAATAATCGCTTCTTTATCCAGAGGGTAAACTGTACGCAAGTCAAGGATATGAGCGGAAATACCATCCGCAGCTAGGCGTTCTGCCGCTTGTAAAGCAAAGTGGACTGCTAAACCATAGGTAATGACTGTCACGTCATCTCCTTCACGTTTTACATCTGCTTTACCAATTGGCAATGTGTAATCATCTAGTGGTACTTCCCCTTTAATTAAACGATAGGCACGTTTATGTTCGAAAAATAATACTGGATCTTCATCACGAATAGCAGCTTTCAATAAGCCTTTTGCATCATACGGTGTTGATGGAATGACAATTTTCAAACCAGGTGTACCAGCAAAAAGTGCTTCAACGGATTGTGAATGATAAAGTGCCCCGTGAATACCTCCGCCAAAAGGTGCGCGGATGACCATTGGACAAGTCCAGTCATTATTAGAACGGTAACGAATTTTGGCTGCCTCTGAGACGATTTGATTGACAGCTGGCATAATAAAATCAGCAAATTGCATTTCAGCAATCGGACGCATACCGTACATCGCAGCACCAATACCCACACCAGCTATTGCACTTTCTGCAAGCGGTGTATCAAGCACGCGGTATTCACCAAATTGATCGTATAGCCCAGTAGTGGCTTTGAATACACCACCTTTACGACCAACGTCCTCTCCTAAAATGAAAACTCGTTCGTCACGTTCCATCTCTTCTTTCATTGCTAATGTAATCGCATCAATATAAGACATTACTGCCATTACATGTCACCTCCGTCCACTGGTGCATAAACATATTTAAGTGCATGCTCTGGTTGTGCATATGGAGCCGCTTCAGCATAATCAGTTGCTTCATTTACTTCTGCCATAACACGCTCTTCGATTTCAGTACGTATCGCGTCAGTCATCACGCCAGTATCCATTAAATACTTTTCAAATAATACAATTGGATCCTTCGCTTTGCCTTCTGCAATATCTTCAGCCGTACGGTATTGACGGTCATCATCATCTGAAGAATGGGCTGTTAAACGATAAGTTACTGTTTCGATTAAGCTTGGACCTTCCCCATTACGTGCACGATCTGCAGCCTCTTTCACCACTTTATACACTTGTAACGGATTTTTCCCATCCACGGTCACTCCTGGCATTCCATAGCCAATCCCACGATCAGATACTTTTGCACAGCCTAGTTGACGCTCTACTGGCACAGAAATCGCATATTGATTGTTTTCTACCATAATAATGACTGGTAGCTTATGCACACCTGCAAAGTTCGCTCCTTCATGGAAGTCTCCTTGGTTGGATGAACCTTCACCAAGCGTAACGAAAGAAACAAAATCTTCATTTTGTAGACGTCCTGCAAGTGCAACGCCCACTGCGTGAGGAACTTGAGTCGTAACAGGAGATGAACCTGTTAAAATACGATTTTTCTTTTGACCAAAGTGGCCTGGCATTTGACGACCCCCAGAGTTTGGATCTTCTGCTTTAGCAAACGCAGATAACATCAGTTCTCTTGGTGTCATACCAAAATGTAAAACAACACCCATATCACGATAATAAGGTGCAATATAATCCTTACTTTTATCCAGTGCAAAGGCTGCTCCAACCTGTGCCGCCTCTTGACCTTGACAGGAAATTACAAACGGAATTTTACCAGAACGGTTTAACAACCACATACGCTCATCCAGTCTTCTGGCCATTAACATTGTTTCGAACATAGCAAGTACATCTTCATTTGACAAACCTAAATCTTCATGTTTGATTTGAACATCTTGCATACGAACACCCCTTTCGTATTATAGAGAAATAACTATCTTATCCTATATCCCCACATTTGGATATGTTAGTTATGAAATTCAGAAAATTAAAAATGGATAGCGCGATCATCCACTGCTAGAGCAGATTCCACTAACACCTCATTTAAGGATGGATGTGGATGAATTGCCTGACTAATTTCCCATGGTGTTGCATCTAACACTTTTGCTAAGGATGCTTCACCAATTAAATCTGTTACATGAGGCCCTACCATATGAATACCCAAAATATCATCTGTTTCTTCATCAGCAATAATTTTGACAAAGCCTTCTGTCTCTCCATTTACTAATGCTTTACCAATGGCCTTAAACGGGAATTTACCAATCTTTAATGAAAATCCTTGTTCTTTAGCAGCACTTTCTGTTAATCCAATGCTAGCAACTTCTGGATAGGAATAAACACATTTCGGTACTTTTAGTGCATCCAATGTCTCGGTTTTCCCTGTTGCTATATGCTCAATAGCTGAAAGCCCTTCATGAGAAGCAACATGCGCTAATTGTAAGCCACCAATCACATCTCCTATGGCATACATATGAGACTCTTTCGTTTGATAGGAACCATTCACTTTAATAAAGCCATTTTCCACTTCAATCTCTGTATTTTCTAGACCAATACCTTGCGTATTCGCCTCACGTCCTACACAAAGTAATAGTTTATCAGCCTCAAAAACTTCTTCTTTTTCATTCACTTGCGCAGAAATGAAAACGTTATCATTTTCAATTTTGAATGTATTTGTATCTAAGCGAGCATTCGTAACAATACGAACGCCTCGTTTCTCAAGTTGTTTCGTCACTTCTTTAACGATGTCCGCATCTTCAGCTGGTAAAATGGATGGACCATATTCTACTACTGTTACATATACACCAAAATCGCATAGCATAGATGCCCACTCAATTCCAATAACACCACCACCAACGATTAGGAGTGACTTTGGTAAACTTTCTAACTGTAATGCGTGGTCTGAATTCAGCACATATTGCCCATCTATCGTTAACCCTGCCATACCACGAGGCTTTGAGCCCGTTGCAATGACAACATTCGTAGGCACAAGCATTTCATTTTCATCGCCATTGGACATTTCTACAGATATTGTACCAGGCATAGGTGAGAAAATAGATGGACCCAAAATTCGCCCTGTACCATGATAAACATCTATTTTGCCTTTTTTCATCAGTGTATTCACACCCTGGCTTAATTGCTCAACGATTGCTTGTTTCCTAGCTTGAACTTTGTCAAATTGTAATGTTACACCTTCAATATCGACACCATATTCGCTAGCTGTTTTATTAGCCATACGATATACTTCGGCACTTCGGAGTAACGCTTTACTTGGAATACAGCCTTTATGCAAGCATGTACCTCCTAAACGCTCACGCTCTACAATGGCTGTTTTTAAGCCTAGCTGAGCAGCTCGGATGGCTGCAACATATCCACCTGTACCTCCACCTAAAATGACAACATCATAATTTTGAGCCATGTTTATTCCCCCTATTGAGAAAAGTGCTAAAGGATTCTATTAAACAATAACCAAGTGATTTTTTTAACAGTCAGTGCTTTAGAAAAACTTTAGCTTTACTTCATTAAAGCCCTAATTTCTTTGTTGAAAATAGAAGAAGTCGACAATGCGACTTCTCTTCATGTATCAACTGTCTAAATTAGCGACCGTGTAAAATATTTTTTTCATTTTTTAAAAATTGGCTGCGCGATTTTGCTACGCGAGCGATACGTTCCTCAGCTAAGCGGTTCGCTGCCACATATGTTGGAATGCCATCTCGTTTTGAAATAGCAAAGATTTTTTCAATACTATCATAAATGCCATCAACGCGTTTCATTGCACGTTCACGATTATAGCCATATAATTCATCCGCAACATTAATAACGCCACCAGCATTGATTACATAATCTGGTGCATAGACGATACCTAATTCATGTAGGTAGTCACCATGACGTGAATCTTTTAATTGGTTATTTGCAGATCCAGCAATCACTTTCGCTTTTAATTGCGGAATTGTTTCATCATTTAAAATTGCCCCTAATGCACAAGGTGAGAAGATATCTACTTCTTGCGCATAGATTTCATCTGGTGCCACTGCAATCGCGTCGAAGTCATTAACAACTCGATCAATAGCTGCCTGATTGATATCTGTTACAACAAGTTTTGCCCCTTCATTATGTAAATACTCGCAAAGCTTGTAGGCTACATTTCCTAGACCCTGTACAGAAACTTTTAATCCTTCTAGTGAGTCTGAACCGAATGCTTCTTTTGCAGCTGCCTTCATACCACGGTAAACACCATAAGCTGTTACTGGAGATGGGTTACCTGAAGAACCGAATGCAGGAGAAATTCCTGTTACATAATTTGTTTCTTCATGGATTAAATCCATATCTGATACCGTTGTACCTACATCCTCAGCTGTAATATAGCGGCCATTTAATCCTTGAATGAAACGACCTAACGCACGGAACATCTCTTCGTTTTTATCTTTAAATGGGTCACCAATAATGACCGTTTTTCCACCGCCAAGGTTTAAACCAGCTGCAGCATTTTTGTAAGTCATTCCTCGTGCTAAACGTAATGCATCTTCAATTGCATTTTCTTCCGACGCATACGTCCACATACGTGCTCCACCTAGTGCTGGTCCAAGTGTTGTATCATGGATAGCGATAACCGCTTTTAACCCTGATGCTTCATCTTGGCAAAATACCAATTGTTCGTAATCATACTTTTCCATATACTTGAAGATTTCCATGAAACTCGCCCCTTTGCTTTGGAAAGTGCATCCCCAAATGCCCATCCAATCAAGTTTTATCTAACAATCTAATCTTCATAGCGTCCTCACTCAGCAAATTCTGAGCTCCTATTCGGTAGTAGGTGTTTAGACCCTAATACTTAAAGAAGAAATTGTTTAGTAATGGATAATATTGCTCCACTTATTTTTACAATACTGACAAATTCACAATTTCGCAACTATTATTACATATTCTTATTTAAGTAAGAATTTTCTAAACATTCAGTTACAATCGCTACTTTCTGTCCTGTCACGTTTTTAGCTAAAAATATTATATTGGTTTATACCCTTCCTTGACATTCCCCCATCCACAGGTAAAATTAATCATAGGAATAAGGAGGGGTATACATGGCCCGTTTAGCTGCATTTATTGTAATGCTTATTCCAGGTCTTATGGCTGCAGGTGGCATTAAATTTATGCGTGATACATTATTTGGTAAGCTCATTTCACCATTCCCATTTTTATGGCTGCAATTTGTAGTTGGTGTCATTTTCTTCGTCATAGGCTTTGGGTTTTTCGCTGGATTTTTACTGCATCGCGATCGAAAAAACGGAAAAGTAGCACCACGCTTCCAAAAAAAATAAAAAAAGCTATCCAAATAAGTCATGCAAGACTTACTGGATAGCTCTTTTTATATCCGCTGCTGAGATGTGATAACTTTATCAGGAAAATCCGTAATCCAACCAATAACAGAAGGATGCGGATTAGTTAAAAATGGTTCCGTGCCATCAATAGCATAAAAACGACAGGCTTTTTCACTTGTAACACAGGCCTCCAAATATCTTGGTTTGTAGTACCTTTTATGCATATGCACACTATCAGCCGCTTTATAATCAGCTAGAAGATCCCATTTTATTTTTTTCGTAGCAATAAGGGCCGTTTCAAATTCAGGTCTATGCTTTTTTACGATCTCTAAAAGCTCATAGTGAAAGGATGAAAAATGACTACCTTTTGGCAGAGCCAAGCCTCCAAGAAAATGAATTAGCCCACTCTTATTGTCCAAGATCGTTGATTTTAATTCAATATTCAACGGCATCTGCTGTATATTTGCCCATGCTAAAACTGCCTCAAACGCTGGCATTTTATAGGACGAAAATAGACGTCTCCAAGGCTTGCCAAGTTTAAAGCGCAGAAGCTCCTCCATCGTACAATCGCTCACCAATTTATTGGTGCCTACTAACCTCGATAATTGTGGATCATGATACACTACAGGTAATCCATCTTTTGAGAATTGAATATCTAGTTCAATCCCATCAGCACCTAGCTCTAATGCCTTTTCAAAAGCTTGAAAGGTATTCTCTAATGCATAAGCAGAAGCACCTCGATGTGCAAAAACAGGGATAAAAGCTGCCTTAGACATTTAACTCACCAAATTCTAGTAGGAATTTACCATTCGTCATTTTGCTTAATAAAGATGATTTTCTACCAATTTGAATATAAGTTCCAGGGTGCGCCTCTTTTGTCACAATAATCTCTTCTTTCCCTACATGACGCATTTCATCCATTAATAGTTTTATTTCACGATCTAATGTAATCGCTTCAGCCTTTAATTTAGTTAAGGCTTGTTTTGTTACCTCAAATGACGCTGATTGTTCTTTGGACATTTGATTGAGAAAAGGTAATAAATTTTTCATGCTATTCTCGTGTGCTGAAATCTCTGTTTGCAATTGTTTTAGCTGTGCTGCTTTTTCCTGCATCACGGTGTTATTTTCCTGCTTATTAATACTTTCTATTATTAAATCTGTTCGACGCTCTAATCGGTTTCCTGAAATGGCCGTAACAATCGTATTTTTAGCTACTGCACGTCCCCCAATAATTTTACCTTTTCGTTCATCCACATATATTGAATGAGCAGAAAGTTGTGAACCTAGTGCGTAAAAACCAATATGAATACTATTAGCTGCAAATAAATTTGCTTCATTTACATGTTTAACAACTATATTGCCACCTGCTTCTACCACTGTTGAACCAAGCCCAAAGATGCCCCCACGAATATATACATCACCCTCAATGGATTTAATAAGCTTGGCACCGCTTACACCCTCAGCACCTTCAATGGAAATATCGCCAGTCGCAATAACTGTATAGCCATTAGTTACTGTACCTTTAATACTAAGTGAACCATTAAATTCAAGGTTACCTGTTTCTACTCCTACATCACCATTTATAGGAAGGTGCCTGTTTACACCAATCATGCCTTTGACATCATCTAAAACGCCAGCAATTTTCGAGCGAATGACGATTTTTCCGTCTTCTTCCACTTCATAGGCAGATTTTGTATCATATTTGATAGGATAATCTCGTCCAGGTACAGCAGCAACTTCTTGACCTAGCACATTTTTCCCTGGTTTACCTAATGTAGCAGGAATCTTTTCACCTAGCCAAGAGCCTTCTGAAATTTCCGAAATAAAATTCATATCATAGTAATCCGCTTTACCGTCTTCACGAATGACTGGCTTTCTCTCGGGTTTAGGTAAGTATGTAATTTGTGCATCTATTCCTGCTATAGGTTGCTCACCTTGAGCAATTAAGAATGCTTTTCCTGGTTCAGCCTTCAATATATCAAAATCTAATATGCCATGTATAATTCCATTTTCATTGAGTGTTTCTCGGATTTGTTGTGTTAATTTTTCTTTATTATTTTGAATATAATCATGCGTTTCATATATAAAAACAGAGGCTGACATCTTATCACGTGCCACTTCTGCTTCAATGTTCGGAAGCCAGCGTCCAATTTCAACAGGATTGGTATTCTGGGTTGATAACACATTTTTTAAAATTGAAAAATTAGATAATTTCAGTCGTGGATGACTACGTAGGATGCTATCAAATTCTTTTAATGGGAAACCTGCGCTAAAAGTAAGCATAAATACCTTGCCATTTTCCTCAGAAATTTCGAAGTTTTCATTTCGAACTAGAATCAAGCTACCTCCTCCTTCCCTCTATATGTAAGTATATACAATCCACTTACATTTGTTTAGAGACCATTGTCACTACCGAGAAAGAAAATAGTACCACTTAATCATTAAAATATAAGACAATATTTTATTTACCCTAAAAGATTATAGATATTTAGTACTAATAAATTGTTTGTTTTTGAGTTTTTTTATTAAAATTACCGATAAATTCAAAGTAATTCCATCAGGCTATTTTGAATATATCATCTTCCAAGTACAGGTATCCACGGGTGCTTCCCACTAAACTATAGGTCTAAATAGGTCTTTTTAACTAACGGTGTATTGATATTCCTTTCAATTCGGAAAGTAGAACCTAGTTGTATCAATTGCTGTCGATTCATATATTGCATACTTATTTTACCATCGAATGCTAAACGCACCTCAAATAGCTCTTCTGTTATCTGTGTGATTTCGAGCGAATTCATTCCCTCTAATTGAAAATTTATACTTTTTATTGTAATCACCTACTATAAGTTTGTAGAAAGGTCTCAAATGATTTTACTCTTCATCTTTAGACGTTAAATCCACTATACATGTATATATCGTGTTTTTTAGCTGATTTGACGTTCTTTTAACGATTTCAATGTTAAAGGTCAGCCACAGAAATTTCCACAGTATTTGTTCAAGTAACAAAAAAAGCGCCCCTTTAAACTATAGATTTAAAAAGGCGCTATACTATGCGAAGTATAATTGCTGTATATGTTAATGATATATATCGGTACTAGCTAGCCATCATATCAATACGAATTTTGTCTGCGATCATGGCGATGAATTCGCTATTTGTTGAGAGTAAAAACGGTAATTTAATGTCTAAAACAGTTATACCACGTAAGTTTACCGTATATTCTATCGGTAGCCTTCGCAGTTTTTCTCGACTTGTATTTACCGATAATATTACAGTCAATTAAACGGAATATCAAGCAAAAATATTGCTTTATTTAGAAATCTACTAGGAACTCAGCCATTCGATGGCGCTCTAAAAACTCAATTAAATCCGTTATTGCAAAACGATGATCTCTCGTTGTCTCATAAGTGTTTCGGTATATTCGATACGCCTCTACTTCTACATCTGAAAATTTCAACCTACCACGTTCGAAAGCGAACCATGGTTTATACATTCTAATCGTGTCCACATCCATGCTGACTTTCATAGGTAATATTCCAAATTTTTTTGCCACTTGTTTTTCATTCATTACCACTTTCTCCATTTTCAAAACCGCTAGCGAGTTATATTTGACGTCGAATCAAACTATACAACTTACGATTATAAAACGCAAGAACAAAAACACCTTGAAACCGCGTCACTACTGCGTTAATTACGTTTTCAGTAATTAATAACGTTTAGAGTTATTTCCTATTATATATTGTGTCAATTCTACGTAAAAACACCATTGAGACGATTCGAGACAATCAACTATCCGATTCAACGATTCTCGATGCGTCTGACAGCGCTGAATACTGTAGTTGGCGATTGACCGCCCGAGTTTTAAAAATTATAGCGAAAATTTTCTGAGGCCAAATATTAAGCTAAAACCCCGTTAGTAAATAAGAACCTGTGATACTAACTAATACTAGTGAATGAATAAAAAGCGATAATAGACAATACTGCAAAGGTTTGAATGATAATCCCGATTACATTACAAATTAAACCAGAAATTGCTAAACCTTTACCATTTTCATTTCTTTTAGCAATTTCCTTTGTTGCTATTCTTGATAAAACTACTCCGAGAATACCAAGAACTAATCCAATAAGTGGTACTATGATTGAAAGAATACCAAGAGTTAATGAAATTATAGATTTACTATTCGTTTTAATTTGTCCAACCATTTTTTTCACCCCTCAACTATAAGATTTTACTTATCTAATCACTTCTTCAACACACCTGCTCTGTTAATTTTATCAATATTTTTTAAAATCATCTATGATTTACCAAAATTATTAAAAATTGTATGTAAGGTCAGATCAGCAGAAAGCGCCTGTCAGAATCGAGGCCTTTGGGGTCACGCAGTTTTAACGCAAAAAAAGAACGACCAACAAACGAGTTTTAATTCGTTCATTGATCGTTTTGTTATCGTTTTATTCCTTCACGCTCAAGCAGTCGATAAATTGTTCCTGTTCCAACTTTGTAAGTCTTGCGAATATCAGCGATTGAAACGCCGTCTTGATAATCCTTAATGATTGCGTTGCGTCTGACTTCTTCTTCTCCGCCTTCAACTAACTTCGTTTTACGTCCTTTAAACTTTCCTTTGGCTTTAGCGATTTCAATTCCCTCACGTTGACGACGCTTAATCTTCTTACGTTCTTGCTCCGCAACATACGCTAACATTGATAGGAATTGATCCTCTAATAGCTTACCGATGTCACCCATAGACTTAAACCGTCTACTATCGAATAGCTCTGCATTGGACGATATAACGATGTCCGCGCCTACCTTCCGCGTGATATATTTCCACTCGTCTATTACATCGTCATACGAGCGCCCTAATCGATCCAAGTCGTCCATATAGATTAAGTCGCCACTTTGTATGATGCTGCGTAACTCTTGATATTGCGGACGGTTCGTATCCTTCCCCGACGCTTTATCGACGTATACATTCTTACGCTCAACTCCTAGCTCCTTCATTGTTGCTAACTGACGAGCCTCGTTCTGCTCAACTGTTGATACACGTACATAACCGTAAGTTGTCATCGTATTACCGCCTTTACTCGTTATTGTTACCATTATCGTACCAACAATTACGGTAACAGTCAAACGGTAATTTAAGAATAGCGCTATATCAACGATTGTAATCATTCATTTTCGTTACCAGATAAGTGTACTCTAACGGTAATGAACCCCTCGAGTTTTAGACCGCCCCGTCCAATCCGACTTCCTGCCCCCTGTAATCTGCGTTAACATTACGTTATCTTACTTATGTAAATCGTACAAAATCCACGTTCCTTCTATTATATGTAACGCAAAACTAACGCATTTTACAAAGTAATGTGACTTCCCAAAGTGTTTTAAGGGCGTGTCCACAAAAGGCGTCTGCCCGACATTTTACGCCCCCCCAAAACGTTCTCTGACTCTGAAAAATGTAACATTAAAAATGCATCATATATAGTGATTTGCGCAATTTGTAATTTCACCTTTACGTTAAACCCATCATCATCATTACATTGGCATAATCGCTCATTATCGATTCAGAGGATGGCTTACGTCTACTGCTCCGGCGAAACTCTTTCGAATAATGCTCGCTCATAAGGTCATACTGACGTTCTAACTCGTACTGATAAACGTAGTCATAGTGTCTCCATCGATACAGCGTCATTCTTCTAACGCCGACTAATTGTGCGACTTGTTCTTGCGTCAAATATCCGTCATTTTGAGCGAGTAGAACGATCGCAGTAAACTTCGCTTCGTGTCCCTTTAGCTCGCGCATAAGGCGGGCTTTTTCCGTATCTGATACTAAGTACGGTTTATAGAATCGTTTTCCGTATATCATTTCCTAACCCCCTTCTTTTCGTTAAATAAAAAAAACGGCAAGCAACGCTATAAAAGCCGATGCCCGCCAATTGTCATTTATTATTAACCGTTGTGAAATCGAAAGGAGATTCGCGGTTGATTGTTTCGGGATTGACCGGAAATTGCTTATAAACGTTGTTACGATCTTTTAGCCATAGACCGATAGTGCTTTTAGCCAACTTGCTTCCTCTCCTTTTCGATTAATTTCGCTAGTTCGTAAGCGATTCGCTGCACGTCCGCATCCTCGCGCACAGTAAAGTTGTTGCCTGTAATAACGACTCCACCACTCATGCCTCCGCCACCTTGCGCTTGCTCTTTGTTTTCTTGCGCAGTAAGTACGCGTTCGCCTTTGTGTAATCGCGCGGAATATCCGTCATATGGAACGTTGCTAATTCCGTGATAATGCGATTTAGCATTGTCGTTGCCACCGCCTGGTATCAACTTCTTCGCCCAACTAACGGCCCCTGACCCGATTTTACCGATCCAATCCGGCACTTTAATCTTGCCTAAAATCGACGCAAACTCTTTAAGATAGCCTGCCGCTGTACTAATCCAGCTACCTACTGTTTTAAATACTGGAGTTAACGCCTTTACAATTTCTGTAGCTGCTCCGAATACTTGTGTAAATGTTCCCGCAAGAAACGCAACAAACGGGCCGACAATTGTATCCCACACCAAACGCAATACCGCGAATGCTGCGCCAATTACTGAACCCATAAGCTCCATAATCGGACCAACGACCGCCCATAGCATCGTGAATGCTTTCATAACGAATGTGATCGCCGGTGCAAGGATATTATTCCAAGCGAGCATCGCAACGTCAGCTACGATTTTTAATGCGTTCCACAAGGCGCCAAGTATCGGCTGAGACGCAGCCCAAAACGCTTGAATTACAGGCATCACGTAGCCAGCGATGCTAGAAAATACGCTGACAAACTGCTCCTTCAATGTTGCAAAGCGCGCCATTATTGCGTCAATGGCTTCAGGAGATATTAGCGTCTCAAGCACGCCTCTAAATCCGCCTTCTTTGAACGCAGTCATTAATCCGGAAATCTTCGTCTTGATTTCGTCAACTGCCGAATTTACTTTCGCAGCAATATCAGGCGGGAATAGTGCGTTAATTAAGCCGCCTGTTCCGCCTGTCTTGAATGCGGACATTAGTGTTTTAACCTTGCCGACTATGCCGTCGATAGCTCCTCGGAATATCTCGCTATTGTCATAGAGCGTTTTAAAACCAAATATAAGTCCGGTTATACCAGCGGCAATCAATCCGATTGGACTCGCGACAAATGCTAAGGCCATACCAACTAATTTGACGATTCCAACGACTGCTAGTATGGATCCAGCAACTAACGCAAATGTTCCTATTACCTTCGCTACTTTGATAACTGATGGTCCAATCGTTTGCCACACTTGATATAACGACTTTACTACGCTAAATACCTTCGACAAACCATTGGCTGCTATCTTCACGAAGCTATGCGCCTTGTTTTCGATCTTTTCAAATGTCTTTGAGTTAACGAAGCCAATAAACTGGTCAAATAGCGGTTCAAACACCCGTTTGGCACTACTCTTAAATACCGTTACAGCTTGCGAGAAAGTCATAGGCATATTACCGAATTTCTCCTCTATCTCGTCTGCAGCATTAAATAAGGATCGCTTAATTAAATCCGCTGTAATAGTACCTTCTGAACTCATTTCCTTTAACGCTCCCATACTCACGCCCGCAGTATTTGAGATTGCTTGCGCTAATAAAGGTGCGTTCTCCATGATTGACCTAAATTCATCGCCTTGAAGCTTTCCTGACGCCATGGCTTGAGTTAATTGATACATACCCGATTCCATTTCCTGTTGTCCTGCACCGCTGACAGAAAAGGATTTCGTCATCAATTCCGTAAACCTAATAGCTTCATCGTTACTTGAAAAGGCGTCCTTTGCGAGTAGATTCAATTTAGCTACACTGGATGCCATTTCATCATAGGATGACCGGCTCCGTCGGGACGCCTTGAATATCTTGTCTTGTAACTGTGATTGAGTTTGCAGTCCATCATTAATGTTAGCTAGGCGAGCGTTGATATTCGAATATGAGTCTGCAGCTTGAGTAAAATTGCTGAATCCACTCGCTAATCCTGATGCAGTCAAGAACGCACTTGCAATGCCTAGCAAAGCAGTCTGAGTTCCTCCGAGAGACGCGCTTAAGCCATTAGTTCCAACTCGTAGACTATTAACGCGTGTGGCTAACGAGCCAGTAGCGTTGGTCGCTCGGCTGGTCTCCGATACAAATCGCCCCATCGAATCGTGTAGCCGACCATTAGCATCTCGATATAAGTTCGAACTTTGCGTAGCTGAGCGAGTTGTACGATTCATCCTATCCATCATCTGAGTGATTCGTCTTAGGCGGCTTGTTCCGTTAATATCTCTAACACGAAACACCGCTGTTAAATTTACGGCCATTAGATTCTATCAACTCTCTTTGCTACTAAATCTGCTAGACGGTCAGCTTGTTGACTTGCCGTAATGTATCGTTTGCGTGCGCTTCTATCACCCTCGGCATATTCGATAGCTGCATTCAGCGCCTCTAATCGTTTACGAGCATGGTCCGCTTGTATTCGCACACTCATTGCGATAGCTAATAATGGTACTTTTAAATCGGTTGCCTGTTTAATTTTTAATTGCGGCACTTTACCGTGAAGGCGTTCAACTTCTACTACAAACTTAGCTGCAGCAAGTATTACTTCGTTATCGTCTAGTAATTGCGTTATTTCCTGCTTACGTTTGATTAGTTTCATCCCTTGTATCCCCCTTATTTTTTATGAAATGAAAAAAAGACACGACGTTAATTACCGGCATGTCTTTCGTTAATATTGCGTTATTCAGTTTGTTGTGTTTCATGCTCTTGTTGTGCAGCTCGTTTAATGTTTGCGTATAAAACACGCGATCTTAACGAACCAATTTCACTTGCGACTCGTAATGCGATTGCTACGTCCTGTTGTTGAATTGTACCGTCTTTCAATTTTTGCCTTAATCCAGATTCTAAAACGCGGTAATTAGTGCCTTTACCCTTCGCTTGTTGTGCCATCAATGCTTCTACTTGATCGTTATATTCGCTCATAATTATTTCGCTCCTTTAATCTTTGTTGGTACTTCTGCGATATATTCAAAATCGTTCGGCTTATGCCCGTATGTGAATCGACTAACCTGGCTGATTACTTCATGTACTCCATTTGTAACTCCCAGACTTCCCATAACTTTCGCTGTACTTGTCGGGTGATCTATTACCGGACTCTCACTCGTCTTACCTTGACTGCGATTTGCTCTAGTTATTTCAGCTATTTCTTCACGTAAATATCCGTAAGCATCTTCACCATCGCGGTGATCAATAATACAGCTAATTAGCAAATCCCTCGCCATTTTTAATTTTGCATCAACAATCGGTTCATACTCCGACCTAACTTTTGGTACAAACACATCTACGTATTCCTTGACTACGTCTACAGAAGAAATCTTACCTTCTGGCATAGCCGCATGTGCTAAACGAGCATCACGCTCCCGTCGTGCTACAACCTCTTTTTGTAGCGCAATGTCATCGTCAATTTTAGCTAGTTGCTCAGTTGCATCTGTGCCATGTTTAACGCTCTCAGTAAATGTGTGCTCATACTGAGTCTGCAACTCACTTAAACGTGTACGAACACTTTCCAAGTCTGCTTGATATCGCTGGTGTTTAGCTGCTCGTTCAGCGCCTTCTTCTTTATAATCTTGCAGCAGTTTAAATTCGTGCGTCTTAATTGTCATCTAGTTTTATCCCCTTTGTTTTTAGCATTTGAATAATTTTTTCTAGCTTGTTGATGCACCACAACCGCCACATCGGAATAACAGGCGTTGGCTGTTCGTCTTGCTTGTCCAACTCGAATAATTCGACTAACATTTCCTCGTTACGAGTAATCTGCTCGCGCGTTCCTTCGACTTCTCTGCGATAAATCACAGGGTACTGAGCGCTTATTAAGTCTCGATACAACTCTTGGCTATCCGTCTGCAGCTCGCTAATTTCAAACGCATATAAATCGTCTAGCAAGTCGATAACATCGTCATAAGGCTTTGAAATTTCACCAATTAAATTGGATATGCCTCGTTCATCCGTTTGATAAATTAACAGTGAAATGAACGGAACATCTCGCAAATTGACGATTGAAAGTAAGGCGAAGCGCATTTAATCACCGCCTTTTAACAGCTGTTGAATTACGTAATTAGCTGCCTCTGATTGCACAAAATATCGCGCATCCAGTGTGGCCACTTCTTTCGGCAAGAATATCTGATACTGGTGTTCTCCCTCATCGATGTAAACGCAATGTTCTTTGTTGTCATTACTGTAGTAAATCTGCATTAATAAAACACCATCCCATTAATTACTCGCGGCCTTGGCGGTCGCTGTCCGTGGATTTCGATACCATTGCGATTGAATTGTTTCCTTCTTCGTTTCGGCTTTGCTCGCTTACCTTCGCCGTGATAATTAGATGAATACTTTTTATGCTCCATATCGTTTCATTTCCTCGCTTTCTTCTTTAAAGCCTTGTTTCCAGGCTTCGATTTCTTGTTCGTTTGGCTCACGCCTCAATAATCGACTTGCAAATTGTTTAACGAATTCATTCCACAACTCGTCTGTGAAACTAGCTGACCGTCGGTAATAGTCATAGATGTGTAATTGTCCTTTTGAAGTATTACAGCTACGACAGCAAACAACCACGTTATCATCGATATTGTGACCGAGATATACGTGATCGAGCGTCGCTTGTTTCGCATGTTCCTTTTCCCGTGTAAGTTCGTCACCACAGTAACAGCATTTATCTGCAGTTAATACAGCGTTAATAGTCACATCTGTATAAAACATAGTGCTATTATGACGATACTGATGTTTACGAAATCGCTCTCGTATGTAAGCTCCATTTTCATAACGAGCTTTACTACGACATGCCTTGCATTGGTACTCTCGTCCTTGTGGCGCTTTTGGACGTCGGGTAAATTCGGTTAAATTCTTAACTTCTTTGCAAGTGCGACATTTGCGTGTCATTTCATTAACCATTGATGCTCACCTTCTTTTTCTGCATATAAAAAACGGTCAAACGCTTCATTCCGAGGAAATTCACGTCTAACCGTCGCTTTAAATTTATCTGATGCTGGTTTTCTTCTATTCTCAACATCGTTAATATGTCCGATTGAATAGTTAATACGTTCTGATAGTTGACTAAGTGTTAAGCCATAGAAAAATCTCGTTTTTCGTAGGAAATCGCTAAAATCCATAATAAACTCCCCTCCCGTTTTGTAGTCTTTTGTTGTTATTTACGCTAAATATCTAAATAAAATAGCCGACTTTTCCGTATCGGCTTCCTCATATATAGCCGAGGTGTCCACACCTAAATTCTCCCGATTGATTTAGCATGGCCAAGCGCTCTTTGGCGAGCATTTTCGAGTTTTCTTTCCCCGTACCGAGCCAATAACTCTGCTTCTATTTCTTCTCGAGTCATCTTGATTATTTTGCACTTTCCACCTGTTGTTGGCGTATCGCCCCAAAACTCAGGTAGTCTTTGAGTTTCAGCAGTACTCCACTCACCTTCATAAAGCCCGAAGTTAGTTGTGATACGTTTCTTTCCTCCCATTTGTGCTCGGCGCTGTGCTCTAGCCACCACTTCTTCTAAATCCTCACCGTGCTTATAAATTTTATGCTTACGATCATACTCAAACATTGCGTCATCATTAATCCAAAACGGGTACTCCCCTCCAAAATACCGACCGTGTTTATAAGATTTGCGGGCCGTACCTTGCTGTTCTGCCTTCACTCTACGTTTGTATGTTTTTAAAACTACATCTTTACCTGCTTTGCATTCTGCAGAACAAGTTGTCGCGCTGTTATTTTTAGTTTTATCACGATAGTAGAACCCACAGCATTGACAACGTTTTACCTTTTTATCATGTACCTCAGTGAAATAACCGTCTATTATATCTGACATAATTTCGAGCATTTCATCATAATCATGCCCTGGTCCAATATAACTACGTGCAAATTCGATTGCTCCTGTGCCTGGATTTTTAAAAGCAGTATCTTTTAACACTTCGCCCTGTTTTAGTTTATAAGTAGTAGTCATAATCTAATTTCCCCTTTGCAGAATAGTTTTTTGAAGAGTTTTATCATTAGATTTCGTATCGTGCCCATTTTTCGAGTAGTTCTCGCATACGTCTAGCAGGCATATATAGATTGATAGATTCGCCTTTACGGATGCGTGAGCGCCAAACCCATTGAAGTAAGTCTGATACCGCTAGCTTATCCTCACTAACAGTTATATCGTGATCTTGAAAGAACGACTTCTCGATAGGATGCATGTAACGGTTGTAGCAGTACATTAACGTTGAACGGTCTGCGTATTCGTTAGACGCACGGGCATTACACGCTAGAAAACCCTTTGTGTAGCCCTTACCTTTTAAATCCGTTTGATAACTTTTAATCGTCGTCCATAAAACTTCGTCAGTCTTTGCTTTGATGATATTTCGGACATACGACTGCATACTAGAACGAATTGCAGCCATTTCTCCATCGCTTCGACGGCTCAGCCAACCTTTAGAAAACGCGGTCGGAACACTGCCATGATCGTTGTGCGGTCCGTCATAGAGAGTAATTAATGAACGAAGGTGCTCTCGTCCTTCCTGGCGCTTGTCATACTCGATTAATTGGCCGTCTTTGACTGCTTTTAAATCGTAAGGAATCGAATACAACTCGAAATAATATTTCATTAACTGCGCCTCAAATAGATATGTCAAAACGTATACACTAGTAAAAGTTTCGAAGATTGAAGGCGGAAACGCATAAATTAAGTATTTGTCACGGTGATAAAAAAGCGTCCCAGCTTGCGCTAATAACTTGATGCGGTCGAATACCCCGTACTCATATTCAACTTCGCTCGCAGTCCAAACGACTTTGTTGTTCTCCATTTTTACTAAGCCTTTATCGAGTAGTAGTCGCATATCAGACGGTGAAACGCCTGCCTTATCTATGACGCTTATAACCTCGTCCAAAATCAACGTGTAGTTATTCTCACGCAACAAGTAGCGCAGTTCATCGTCTGCCATTTCAAATAGGCTATGCGTCGCTACGATGTCTCTACCGTCCTCAATCAATCGCTTTAGGCTCGTTAATTTACTACCGCCTTCTACGTTATTCGTTGGTTGTACAAACTCGCGACCCGTTACCGAGCTAATCACACGGTCGACCTCAGCTAAGAACGGCGTAACATAAATGAAACGCTCCAATGGACTCGCACCGTTAATGTAGTCAATAGCATAAGTCGTCTTACCTGCTCCCATCACCGAATCAATTACCGTTACGTTTTTCATTTCCATTTGAAAACCTCCGATTTGTAGAATTATTGTTGTAGACGACGACCCCACCGCCTCAGCACTTTTTATATGCCTATCTTTAAGGGACAAAACGATATACACGAATAAATGACAACAAAACTGAATTTACGAGAATATAAGTTACATAGAATTAGCGTTAAGCACTTTTATATCGATATAAGTGTTTATCAACAGATATCATTTTTGCGATTAGCAAAAATAGAAGTATGAGCGTTAGCGAATGCTTCGTAAAGAACTCTACGGCTCATTTCATTCGCCTATCGCTGCCAGTAAACTGTCATCGATGATAAGCACTTTTTATATACCTCTCTTTAAGGACGACACCTCACAAACGTTGATATGACGAGGTTTCTAACGGTCAATAAGCACTTTTTATTTCGGATAAGTGTTGCGGTTGAGGTCGTCGAGAACTACGGGTCAGAATTTCATCGATAAGATGTGATCGTTCAAATATAAAGACAAGTTTGCCTCGCCTATGTCGACTTGGCTCCATTTTGATTAAAGCTTGTCCCGCATCGATAATTTCCTGTGCTACTTGGCGAGAATGGATTACTATAAATTTTTCGATTTTCGCTTGCATTGTTGTTCATCCTCCTGTATAATGACATTATAAATAATAAAAATGTTATGATGGTTATATTTTGCGCAAAAATATAAATACCAACTTTTATTATATCGTCAGCACTTGCGGAATGTAAAGTGCTTTTTTGCATTTTTTTAAACTTTTTTCCTTCACTTCCATTCAATCTTACTCGCTCTAAGCGTTAAGCCACTTTTGATATGCAATATTCGTGCCCCAGATCGTCAAATGTTCGGACGTCCGAATTTCTGCAAAACTTTCATCTACTATATAATGCACACTAAAACGTCCTATTTAGGGACAACTTTTCGATAAAATATATTTCCTCGGCTATTTGTCGGGCAGATTCGGCTTGCTCTGCTTTTTCCGTAGCCTGTTTGGCTTGCGCTTCTAATTCGTTGATACGTTCGCGATACGCTTTTAATGTGTCGATTTTACCATCGAGTACTTCCGATTTTGCTTGCGCCTTTGCTTTCGTGGACTCTGCGGAAGGCTTAGCGATTTCGTATGTTAAGGAAACGGGTAAGTCCTCGATTAATTCGCGAGTTTGTTCATCCGAAATTCGGATAATCGTTTCATATCTCCTAATTAAATCGTAAACCTTATTACGTTTGATGCCGATACTCTCTGCCCACGATTGAAAACAGCCGTACCCATTCTTTGCCAGCACGTCTTGTGCCTCTTTTAATTCTCGCCCTAAATTCGTATACGCCTTACCTACAATCTCTCGCATATTCGACTCTTTCATACGTAGAAAGTCAGCGGTTGCTAAGTCTAAATTTTCGTATTGAAACACTGCTACTTCGTTCATTTCCGTTAATTCTCCTTTCGTTTTAGACGTTCTAGCCTTCGCATGATAAATACGTCGACTTGCGATTTAAAACCGTTTTTAGCCACGTTTATAAAGGCGAATCGATGGCGCTATGCTTCGTTTGCGCGCACGGCGCACAATCAAACGTCAAAAATTTTGACAATCGAGTCAACTTATATATGAGCTAAGCACGTAATAGAAAAACGGCTACTCTGCAAAGTAACCGTCTCTAATCGCAGTTGGCGCTACGATTTGATTGTGACAAATTGTCACGAACAAGAACTACTCTAAGATTTGCCAGTCCTGTTGGCGCAGGATCAGTTGGCGCAAGTGAGCTTCCTCATAACAATTCGCTTTAATATCGTTCAGGATTAATTTGAATCCGAGATTACTTCCTCTATAGTTAACGTCATCTTAAAATCTCTTTTCCAGCGTTTACTGACCTTCTTACGAATGTTTACTGAAGTTTCAATATCTCCGGCTATATTTCGTAGTGGATTTAAAACAGCATCCAACCTAGCCATTTCATCCTTCACAACTCGACGCTTTTTAAGTGTGTCTTGTAATTGCGTTACAAAACTTAACGAAAATTCTTCTGATGGATCGATTCCCTCTAAGTCGTGATACATACTACTAATATACTTATCTAGTCGAGACAACTCTTTAGTTAATATGCCTCGTTGATTGTTTAATTCCAATAATAATCCATTAAATTTTGAATGATACTCGCACATATTAACTCCTCCAATCGTTTATTCAGGTACAAATGATGTCAATCAAAGCGTGATTTAACGTCAACAGAAGTAAATAATGTATTAAGAAACTAATCGATCAACTTGCGCTAATGCCAGGAGCAGTTGCTCCGCTGTATAGTTGCTGAGGTTTCCTATGATATTCGCTAATTCCGCTGTGTAAACTAGATTGATATCCTGGTCATTAATCATTAACGTAGCTTCACATTCATCTGCGCAAGTAATTAGCTGCACACCTTCCATTAATTCCGTTGTCACCATCGTTACTGAGTAGTCGTCATCTAAAGTTACGTGTTCAATAGTTTGATTCATCTGTAAAGCCTCCCCATATTTTAAATTTCTTAATATAAGCAATACCCATCGTTTTTATTACCTAAAAAGTATTACTTAATTCGTAATATAAAGATACCACCTTACATATAATACGTCAAGCGTAATACGGGAAAAGTTTTATATTGTTTTAAAACATGCTATACTACGAGGAAGGAGTGATATTATGACAATAAAAATTACACTGAACGAGACATTAGAAAACACATCATTAACACGAAATGCAATCGCAGTTAAAGCAGGAATAAGACCAGCAACACTTCATGAATTAGTAAACAATAAAACCAAAGGAATCACTTTTGAGACATTAAGTAAAATCCTAAACGCCATGAACGAATTAGACACGACACGCACTTACGATATAAAGGATATTTTTATTTATGAAAAGTAAAAAAGCACAGGCCTTATTCGCCTGCGCTCAATATTTTGCAATTATTAATTAAAAAATGCCGGAATAACGTGATGTAGCACTACATAAGCACCTGCACCGAGACCCATTCCTACCACAAATAGCATCTAAAACACCTCGCTATATTTTTTATTACTTTAACCCGTATTCGCAAAAAACATACGGAGGTGCAACATTGGAAAGTGTTTGGGATTTAAGAGACAGTTATAGTCCGTTAGTAATCCGTAAACCAAAAGAAACTGTCTTGGAAAGAAAGACTTTGAATAGTAGCCTTAAAGTTATGTACTCAACGATCCCTCTATTACTGACGCCAGGAATTGCGTACGCAAACGACGGAAGCAGCACGTTTTTTAAAATTTACGATACAGTTATGACTCTATTCGATCAAGGCGTCGTATTGGTTATCGTATTTGCTGGCGCTTCTTGGGCGTTAGGTCACCGCAGTAAAGCTATAGAATTATTAATCGCTTGTTGTTGCGGATATTTACTAGCAGCTCATGCCGTCGAGATTCGCGACTTTTTAAAAAGTATCAAAAGTTAGTTCTAAAACGACATATCAGCTTCATAAGCTATATAGCAACAACGTGCTATTAGCTTTTTCCAAAAATATGACGCTTTACTGCCCTCGCAGTGAGGCGTTTTTTATGGCCAACGTCTAGCAATTTACACAAATCGTCGGAGGTTTTATTTTCTAAGCTTGACAAGACGAGTAAATCGTTAGCGTGCGCCATTTTTAATTGGATAAATCGATATATTCGTCTCTCAGTTTCAATACTTCCGAATTTAGATCTGTTTTAAAGCGTCTCATTACCTTTAACTCATTCTCGATATTTTCATATATAGAAGGATCGTATCCTTTGTAATCATGTATGAACTCCGCATCTTGATATTCTTCGTCCACGTAGATGTAAATTTTATCAGAATTGATTATCCTATCTATTCTAATTATTCTTTCGAACATAGAATAAACACAATCATAGAATTCAAAATTAACTTTTGCAGCATCTTCCAAGTATTTTTGTTTAAACTCCATGCATGAACTTGTTAGCTCTCTAATTCTATTTACTGACCTTTTAGGAATAAATGCTTTTGATTCGTCCAATTGATTATGCACTTCATAGGATTTTAAAATATCAAGCATTAAACCATTTAATTTTTCAGCTTCCATCATTTTTTTAGGTAATTGGTTTCGTCTTTCTTTTTTATCTTGAGAATTAATTGTATGTATTACTCCTAATAGAGTTAACCCTCCACTTATTACCCCTCCGAAAATAGCAGCGATAATTGTGGCGTAAAAGCTAATCCAAGTGGAATTTTGAGAAACATTAAAACCTAAATCTGTTTTAGCAATTAAGTTAACTACAATTGCAGCAATAAAAACGAATATTATTATGTAAACACTGTACTTAAGAACGAATCTTTTATTCTTTATTAAATAATCCCGCATCTAAAACACCAACTTTTTTAATTTTTCAATTAACATATAGTAATTATAAATTATTATTCTATTATTTGGTATTATTAGTTGACTTGAAGCTTTCGCTTTGGCTGACTGAATTAGAGCGGAAGGCTGACCGCAAAATTATCTACCTTGTTCGCAAAACAAGGCTGAAATAGCGATGTTAAGGAACAAGATAGATAATCCGGTTCGGCTGACGTCACCGTCGCGTTGAGTGTGCCGCCCTATTCAATTACGAGATTTCTCTCCGTATTCCTTTAACTCTCACCAATCCCTTGAGCGAGCTATAACGCTTGCAAACGCAGTCTTACGTTGCACATTTAAGCCGCCGTTCCGATCATATTGTCGGGCTGCGACACGTTAAGCATGAAATACGCTACTGCTCCGTAGAGCAATCGGTATCCTTCATACAGCACTTATCGGTAGCTTTCACCGTTCGGCCGCAACGAGGAATAGGGAACTCGTATTCTGCAGCCTACGCTTAATTATTGCAACGGCTAAGCGATAACCTTCCAAGGTTAGATTAACGACGAATTGGTTGGCGAATCCTCGTCGCTACTGCTAAAAAAGTGTGCACTTAATAGGAGTTGCATCATCGAATTTTTTTCGATATAATGAACCCTAAGTAAACGCAATTGCTGGCAGGCAATTATTAGCGTAGATATTAAGTTGTAAAGTCGGTCGACGCTCCAACGTCAGCCGGCTTTTTTCTGTTTAAATATCCAAATTTTCAAGCGGACTATGCTGTCGATACTTCTTCATCACTTCCTTATCAGCGAAATCAAGATAGATTTGCGATGTGACCTCAACACTCGCATGTCCGAGAAGTCGAGATAATGTTGCTAAATCACCACCGTTTATTAGATACCTCTTAGCAAAATTATTTCGAAGTAAGTGCGGTGTTATTTGAAGGCCAACGTCTCGACTCCGAAGTCTAAACGAACGCTCCACGCCTTCTATACGATGCTTTGTCCCTCGATTTGTCGGGAATAGGTAATTACAATCTGTATATCTATCTTTAAATGCAATCCACGATTTTAAGTTATTGCGAGTTTTCTGTGAGAAATAAACAAATCGTTGCTTTCCCGATTTAGTCTTCCTTAATAAAATTGCGTTACTACGTAAATCAATATCTGATGGCACCACTTCTAAAATTTCGCCAATCCTAGCACCGCTATCAAAGATTAATCGAGCTATTACCCAATCACGGTATTGATCGAATTTAGTAACGTCGAAAGAACGGAAAAACTGTTTTAATTCATTATCTTCGAGCATAACTTTGATTTTTCGCTCGGGTTTAACATTCTTTAAATCCTTTAACGGATTGCTGCGAATAAGTTGCTCTGAATATAAATGCGAATAAAATGCTTTTATGTTACGTACATAATTCGCTATTGTCGTTTTACTCACCGGTTTACCAAAATCGACCCGTCGTTCTGGGTAGTTTACAGGCGATTCTACGGCACTTACTGTAAACTTACCTCTATCTTCGATTGAACGAATATAAGCTTGAATATGCTCTACCTTGACGCTTTTAACGTCATCTATTTCGAAGTTATCCAATAAGTACCTTGCGAATAATCTAAGCGTCTGTTCATACGATTTTAATGTTTTAGGCGACAGACCTTTCGCTGAACAATCGAGCATGTAGCGATCAATTTCTACTAAAAACGGATTTAAAGCCATAAAAAAATACGCCCCCTTAATCAGTCGTAAAAAACTGTTTAAGAAGACGTTATAATTAACGTAATATAACTGTTTTATATAATAAGTTTACCGCATATTCTCCGCTAGCCTGTCGTCCATAAACGCAGTCATACCAACGTTTAGCTAGCCATCATATCAATACGAATTTTGTCTGCGATCATGGCGATGAATTCGCTATTTGTTGGTTTGGATTTCAAGTGATGGACTGTATAGCCAAACATTGACGAAATGGATTCATAATTGCCACGATTCCAGGCTACCTCTATGGCGTGACGAATCGCACGTTCCACGCGGGATGGTGTCGTATTAAATTTTTTAGCGATTTCTGGATATAAAATTTTTGTCACAGATCCTAATAATTCAATATCCTCAAAGACCATTTGAATGGCTTCACGCAAATAGGAGTAGCCCTTAATATGTGCAGGTACACCGATTTCTTTGATGATGGCTGTAATCGTACTGTCTAATTGATGCTGATTTAATTTTTGAGGTACTGTCGGTTGTAATACGCTTGTCTTTTTCGGAAGTGTCGCCTTCTGTCCAGCACAATGTAAAATCTTTTGTACCAATTGGTCGAATTCAAAGGGCTTTAGCATGAAATAAGAAGCTCCTAAATCCACCGCCTGTTTCATGACATCCTCTTGGCCAAAAGCCGTTAGCATAATGACTTGAATGGATGACATTTTCTCATTTTGATACATGGACTCTAATACAGCTAAACCGTCAAGATGAGGCATTATTATATCTAGAAGTAAAATATCTGGTGTAAATTCCTCAAGCATTTGTAGACATACTTTTCCATTTGAAGCAGTTGCAATAATTTCTATTTCGGCATGTCCTTGAAAATACTGCTCCATTGTTTTTAATAACTCACGATTATCATCTGCAATCGCTACTTTTACCTTTGTCATTTCAATTCCTCCTTCTGGACTTGCTTTGAACACCTCAAAGCGATAACCTAAACCCCTAAATGCCGTTTTTGGCACACTGTGGAATTTTCGACATTTTTGTTTTAAAAACCTTTTCTATTTCCAAAAATGAGTATGTAGTCCGATACTTTCTTTTAATATCGACAAGTTACGCTAAATGACGCGACTTGTCGAATGCTCTTATAACTTATTTTAGATAAATTTAGTAGATAAAACTACAGTTTTTTTAAATATCATGCCTTCTTCAGGAAATTATCGGAAATACATGTTGGATTCGATGAAATAAGGGTAAAAAATCCGTGTAGTTTCCCGCGGCTTTTGTCCTGCCTGGGGAAAATTAAACGGATTTTTACCTTTCATACCTTTTTATGAAGACCTTCTTAACATTTCCGCTACTGTTAGCGCTGCACCTTTTTTCGGCTCCTCCACAAACATATGTGTCACAGCACCGACAAAACGACCGTCTTGGATAATAGGACTGCCACTCATTCCCTGCAAAATGCCACCTGTTTTTTCAATGAGCTTCTCGTCAGATACTATAAATTCAAGGCGTTCATTTTCCACTTTGGTAATTTCTATTGAAAAGGTTTCCACCTTACTGCCTTCAATGGCTGTATAGATTTCAGCTTTCCCCGTTTTTATATCTTTTTCATGCATAATTTCTATCGCTTTGGGTAATCTTTGTTGATAACCGTCTTCCCAGCGGCCAAAAATACCATAAATAGTATTTTTATCTATACTACCTAGACGTTCTTGATGCTTTTCAATGGAGGAAATTTTATAGCCAGGTTGGCCTGGTGTGCTTTTTCGGATTTGCTGAATAGAAGCTAAAAAAATGGAGCCAGCTCTAAAAACAGGGGCTTCTTGTAGGGTTGAATCGACAATTTGATGACCTAGTGCACCGTAATTTTTTGTCTCTGGATCAATATAAGTCAGTGTTCCTACTCCATCTGTTTCATCTTTTAAAAAGGAAATGACATGCTCTGCTTCTTGGTTTTGTAATTCCAATGTAATTTGTTGGCCTTCACTATTGATCGTCCATGTCTGTTGGCCATCTTTTGCCACAGCCTGCTTGGCATCAGCAAGAGATTTTACTGGTATATCGTTTATTTTTTCAATAACAGCGCCTCCTTTCATCCACTGATTGGAAGCTAACAGTACATCGTGTGCGACAAATACATGGGACAATTGAAGTTGAATTCCAATTGCTTCGCCCATTGGTATAAGCTTTTTGGCGGCTAAAGCTTGTATAGGCAACACTAATAAAAAGATGAGCATAGGCAAAATGACTAATTGACGCCAATGACGATTCATACGACACCTCCTTTTCATTTTTGTCTTTTTACTATGTGTTGTTGTGACGTTCTTATAAGCGGTAAATATTTGCGCAAAATGAAAAAAGCCAGAAACAGCTGAAACTGTTTCTGGAATAATGGTTAACGCATTTGTTTTTTTCGTTCATCTGCCATTTTTAAAAGCTCCGTGGCATGCTGTAGTGTCAACGCTGTAATTTCCGTTCCAGACATCATACGGCTAACTTCCTCTATACGAGCATCTTGATCAATCTCTGATAAGGAAGTAAACGTTCGATCATGCTCGACTTCTTTTTTAATGAAGTAATGATGATCAGCCATCGCTGCAACTTGAGGTAAATGTGAAATACATAAAACTTGAGAATTAACAGAAATCGCGGCAATTTTCTCTGCAATCGCCTGCGCAACCCGACCACTGACACCTGTATCCACCTCATCAAAGATAATGGAAGTAATTCCATTGGAAGAAGAGAAAATGGTTTTCAACGCTAGCATCATTCGTGATAATTCTCCACCTGATGCAATTTTCGGTAAAGACTTTGGTGGTTCCCCAACGTTTGTGGAAATGTAGAAGATAATTTGATCTTTCCCATTGGCATCGAAATAGGGTAATTCATCGAAATTGACAATAAATTTTGCTTTTTCCATATGTAATTCACGTAGCTCTGCCATAATTGCTTCACTCAATTGTTGAGCTGCAGCTTTACGTACAGTTGAAAGTTCACTAGCCAGCTCATTGAGTACAGCTTCCATCTCTAACACACGTCGTTCTTTCACCTGCAAAATCTCATCACGATTCAACAGCTCATTTAACTCGTTTTTAATTTTTTCATAATAAGCCAAAATCTCTTCCACTGTCGTACCATATTTGCGTTTTAAAGTTTGCAACAACGCTAAACGCTGCTCAACCTCGTTTAAACGTGCAGGGTCAAATTCCAATTCATCTAACACATTTTTGACCTGATAGGCTGCATCCTGTAATGCATAAAACGCAGTTGTCACTGCCTCAGATGATTCTTTGAATTGTTCATCAACCGTTGCAGCATCTTCTAAAGCACCCATTGCTGTTCCGATCCAATCAAGCCCTTTCGTTTCGCCCTGAATGGCTTCATAGGCTGCACTAGAACGTTCAAAAATTTTATTAAAATTCATCAGACGACGGCGTTCGTCTAGAAGCTCGTCTTCCTCACCTAACTTTAAATTAGCTTCGTCCAACTCTTTAATTTGAAATTGATACAAATCGATACGTTGTGCCATCAACTGCTCATCAATGGATATAGAAGCTAAGTCTTTTTTGAGCAAACGGTATTCATCATATTGGGCGCGATAGTTTTTTTGAATCGGCGACAGCTCTTCTTCTGCAAACTGATCAAGCAAATTGATGTGCTGCTTTTCATCCATTAGCTCTTGATTTTCATGTTGGCCATGAATATCTATGAGACTTGCCCCAATGTCTCTTAGTACCGACAAAGGCACGAGCTTTCCATTCACTCGGCAAATACTTTTACCGGTATCATTCAAATCACGACGTAAAATAATTGTATCTTCTTCTATTTCAATGCCTGCTTCTTCTAACTTTTTCAGAACAGGATGAACTGAACTCGAAATTTGAAATAAGCCACCCAATTCTGCTTTTCTTGCGCCATGACGAATAAATTCAGTGTTGCCTCGTCCTCCTGCAAGTAAATGCACCGCATCAATGATAATAGATTTTCCGGCACCTGTTTCCCCAGTGAGAACTGTTAAGCCTTCTAAAAAGCTGACAGTCAAATCCTCAATGATGGCAAAGTTTCGAATACTAAGCTCTCTTAACACAAATTGTCACCTCTAAATCAAATTAACCATTTTTTATAGCATGTCTAATAAACGATTTTTTGTATTTTCACGCTCATTTTCATTTCGACAAATAATTAAAATGGTATCATCTCCAGAAATTGTACCTAAAATTTCGGGCCAATCTAAATGGTCAAGTAGGGAAGCAATGGCATTCGCATTCCCAGGAAGAGCTTTCATGACTAAAAAATGTGATGCCCCATCAATACTTACAAAAGCATCCGCTAATGCACGATGTAATTTTTGGACTGGATTGAAACGTTGATCTGCGGGTAGGCTATATTTATAACGCCCATCCTGTAATGGTACTTTTACTAAATGAAGCTCTTTAATATCTCGTGATACAGTAGCTTGTGTCACATTATAGCCTGCTTCTTTTAAAAAATCGACTAAATCATCTTGTGTTTCAATTTCATGATTGGCGATAATATCCCGAATCCGTATATGTCGTTGTCCCTTATTCAACGAAATCACCTCTTATAAATAATTGTATATGTGTATAATCACACTACCATTTTCAACAAAAAAGCACAAGAAAAAACACGGCTCTATAAGCGAGCACGTGTTATTTTAATGAATTATGCGCTTCTTCAACGAGTGCATTAAAAGCTGTATATGCAGGTAGCACTTCTTGTCCAATAGGATTCACTAAATGGAATAAAAATTCAATATTTCCTTCTCCACCTGTGATTGGAGAGAATGAAGCATCTTTTACTACAAAACCAACCTCAGTTGCCATTGCAGCCGTTTTTTCCAAAACTTCTAAATGTACTTTTTTATCACGAACAATTCCTTTTTTACCTACTTTATCTTTCCCAGCTTCAAACTGAGGTTTCACCAATGCCATAACATCCCCGCCTGGCAGCAATAATGTTTTTAATACTGGTAAAATCAGTGATAACGAAATAAAGCTAACATCGATTGTTGCAAAATCAGGTAAACCTTCTGATAAATCAGCTGCCGTTGTGTAGCGAAAATTCGTTTTCTCCATTACTGTCACTCGTTCATCAGAGCGAATTTTCCATGCTAATTGGTTCGAACCAACATCTAGTGCATAGCAATGTCTTGCACCATGTTGTAAGGCACAATCTGTAAAGCCACCTGTAGAGGAGCCAATGTCAAGCATTAGCTTCCCTTCTACAGACATATCAAAAATTTGTAGCGCCTTTTCTAATTTAAGGCCTCCACGACTCACATATTTTAAATCTGAGCCCTTTACTTGTAGCGGTGCATCGACGGCAATTTTCTCGCCTGCCTTATCAATTCGTATTTCATTTGAAAAGACAAGGCCTGCCATAATGGACCGTTTTGCTTTTTCTCTTGTTTCACATAGTCCACGCTCTACAAGTAAAATATCTACACGTTCTTTTGGTTGTTTTGTCATTATTTATTCAAACCCACTTGCTGTTTTTGTTGAAGTAATACATGCATACGTGCAACCGTATCTTCTGCTGTCATATGAATTTCTGCGAGTAGCTGATCTACGTTACCATGCTCAATATATTGATCTGGAATGCCCATTCGATCAACTAGTGCATTTAAATAGCCGTGGTCATGAGCAAACTCTAATACACCACTACCAAATCCACCTTGTAGAACAGCTTCTTCAATTGTTAAAATCGGTTTTTGACTAGATAATATACGGTGTAGCATATCCTCATCCATCGGTTTGATAAAGCGTGCATTGACCACTTCAATATCGATTCCTTGTTGCGCAAGCATTTCAGCAGCAGCCATTGCCATTGGAATCGTTGTTCCAAATGTCAAAATAGATGCATCTTTCCCCTCACGTAAAACTTCCCAGCTACCAATTGGTAAAGCTATAAGCTCATCATCTAATGGCACACCAATTCCATTACCACGTGGATAACGAAGTGCAATAGGACCACCATCATAATCAATTGCTGTTTTTACCATATGTTGCCCTTCATTCTCATCCTTTGGCATCATAATTGTCATGTTTGGAATATGACGAAGGAAAGCAATATCAAATACACCTTGATGTGTTTCCCCATCTGCTCCCACTAAACCAGCCCGATCAATACCAATAAAGACATTTAAATTCGGGCGAGCAATATCATGCAATACTTGGTCATATGCACGTTGCAGGAACGTAGAATAAATCGCTAAAAATGGCTTCATCTTTTGCGTAGCTAATCCTGCAGCCATCGTTGCCGCATGCTGCTCCGCAATCCCTACATCAAAGAAACGATTTGGGAAGTCCTTTTGAATACCTTGTAGCTTTGAACCTACAGGCATGGCAGGTGTAATCGTTACCACTCGCTCATTTTCATGAGCAATTTTACGAACCGTCTCAGCAATTAAACTACTCCAAGCTGGTCCAGTAGTCTCAGACTTCACAAAGGCACCATTTTCAATTTTATAAGGACCTGTTCCATGCCAATTTCCGATTGTATCATCCTCGGCTGGTTTATAGCCCTTTCCTTTTTTCGTAATAACATGAACAAGGACTGGCCCTTTTACTTTTTTCGCATGTGATAATGTCATTTCAAGCGCTTCAAAATCATGTCCATCAATTGGACCAAGATATTTAAAACCTAGCTCCTCAAAAAACACACCAGATACTACTAAATATTTTAAGCTATCCTTTACGCGTTCAACAGTAGAGGCAAGCTTTCCACCTAATACTGGAATCTTATTAATAAGTGATTCCAGCTCTTCCTTGGCTTTTGAATACTCCTTGGCTGTACGTAGACGACCTAAAACATTGTGTAATGCGCCAACATTTGGTGCAATCGACATTTCATTATCATTGAGGATGACAATCATATTTGTTTTTGCATGGCCAATATGATTTAATGCCTCAAGTGCCATACCACCTGTTAAAGCCCCATCACCAATAATAGGGATAACAAAGTTGTTTTCTTTTTTTATATCACGTGCTGCTGCCATACCCATGGCTGCTGATAAAGATGTCGAGCTATGACCTGTTTCCCACTCATCATGTTCACTCTCCACGCGCTTCGGAAATCCACAAAGCCCTTTGAACTGACGTAGTGTGTCAAATTGACTCGCACGACCTGTTAAAATTTTATGCACGTAAGCTTGGTGGCCAACATCCCACAAAAACTTATCTTTAGGACTGTCAAACATTTTATGCAGCATCATCGTTAACTCAACTACGCCTAAATTTGGCCCGATATGCCCACCTGTGACAGAACATTTTTCGATTAAGAAGGTACGAATTTCTTGGGCAAGCTGCTCAAGCTCCTTCTTATTTAAGTTTTTTAAAAAGGATGGACTAGTTATTTTATTTAAATCCACCTTTCTCACACACCTTTTCAATAAAATATTCACCGCAATTGTGTTTCCACCATTATAGCAGTGTTATCAATATGCTAAAAGTACGAGCACTTCATTGTTTACATATTGCAAACGTTCCCACCTATTCTAGCATATTCTTTTCCTTCAACGCCTTGATTTTCTCTTAGTTTTTACGATGAACTATATAAGCAGCAAAGTCACGTAATAGGCTGACATCTATTGGTAATTGATCGAGTGCGTTAATGGCATGTTGATAATGCTCAGCAAGCTTTTCTTTTGCTCCCTCTAGGGTTAAGAGTGCTGGATAAGTGCTTTTATCACTAGCGACATCTTTTCCAGCTGTTTTTCCTAGTTCTTCAGTCGTTCCCTCAATATCTAAAATATCGTCTTGAATTTGGAAAGCTAAACCAATATGGTGCGCATATTCTTTCAATGTAGCACGGTCTTGTGCTGATACATCTGCAAGTACGGCTCCCGCTTCAATACTAAAACGCAATAAAGCACCTGTTTTATTGACATGGACTTGTTCCAATTCAGCTAAATTAAGCTGACGTTGCTCCCCTTCCATATCTAGTACTTGACCACCAACCATGCCTTCTGCACCTGCTGCAACGCTTAGCAACTGGACAAGCTCAATACGCTTTTCAGCAGAGATATCCATGCGTGCTAAAATGCCAAATGCCAGTGTGTTTAATGCATCACCAGCAAGCGTAGCCAGCGCTTCTCCATAAACTTTATGATTTGTTGGCTTGCCTCTTCTAAAATCATCATTATCCATGCTTGGTAGATCATCATGGATTAAAGAATATGTGTGAATGATTTCAATAACCGAACCGACAATCAAACCGTCCTGAAGATTTTCACGGTAAAGCTCTAGTACCGCTAACACAAAAAGCGGACGAATTCGTTTACCCCCTGCCTTTAATGAATAAAGCATAGATTCCTTTAAATCTGCTGGTGCATCAATTTGTTCAACAAGTGCAAACATCATCTCTTCAATTTGTGGTGTATTGCTTTCAATAAAGTACTTTAATGGCTCATTCATTTCCTAATTCTCTCCCTTTAGTGGATCAAATGCTGTTGTTTCACCAGTCTCTTGGACAATTGATACAAGCTGCTCCTCAGCATGTTGCAGCTTACTATGGCAAAACTTTGATAGCTCCATTCCTTGCTTGTATAAATCAATCGCATTTTCCAATGGCACATCACCCTGTTCTAACTGGCGAACGATTTCTTCTAGTGCCGTCATGGCTTCTGCAAATGTTTGTTGTTTTTCAGTCACAACAATTCCCCCTCATTCTTTGGCAAGATATTCGTCACGTTAGCCACAACCTTTCCATCATGGAAAGTCAGTGTCAGTTGATCTTGCTTTTGTACCTCAGTGGATGATTTGATCATTTGCTGATCTTTATATGCTACTGTAAATCCTCTTGTTAGAATTGACAGTGGATTTAAAGCTTCTAATGTTCTAACGGTTGACTCAAATTGTTGTTGCTTTTTTGCCACATAATACGTTGTAGCACGTGATAATTGTTGAACGCGCGCTTCAAGCTCTCTCTGATGAAAAGCAAGTGCCTTTTTGGGTGAATGTTGCTCCACCGTACTATGTAATTGTTGAAGTTGGGCAGCTTTTTTCATCAAGCTCACTTGCATTGCTGCCTGTAATCCTGACTCAAGCTGTGCCAATCTTTCTGTAAAAGGTCGATAAAGTCTTTCTGGCATTGACAATGGATAAGACTGCTGGAGCTTATTTAGACGTTGTCGCTCTGCCATAAGTTGCGACCTAACCATTTGATGTAGCTGTGATTTCTGCGTAAGCACGCGTTGGTAGAGATCCGCTTGATCGGGCACAGCCAACTCAGCAGCAGCTGTTGGAGTAGGTGCACGTAAATCGGCTACATAATCGGCGATCGTTGTATCTGTTTCATGGCCAACCGCACTAATAATAGGAATTCGGCTTTCAAAAATAGCTCTTGCCACAATTTCTTCATTAAAAGCCCATAAATCCTCGATGGAGCCTCCTCCTCGCCCGACAATCAACACATCACAGCTTGCCTCTTGATTAGCACGTTGAATATTTTGCACAATATTCGGTGCAGCCTGAGCTCCTTGTACAAGGGTTGGATAAATCAAAATTTCAGCAAGTGGGTAACGCCTCTTTAAGGTTGAACAAATATCCCGTATAGCTGCACCAGTTGTTGACGTGAGCACACCAATTTTTTCAGGAAATTTTGGTATCGGTTGCTTCCACTCAGGTTTAAAAAGACCTTCTTTTTGTAATTGCTCTTTTAATTGATTGAAGGCAACAAATAGGCTACCAATGCCATCCGGTTGCATTTCCTGTACATATAGCTGATAGGTTCCATAGCCTTCGTAAACGTTTACATCCCCTCGGATAAATACTTGCATACCTTCCTTTGGTTCAAACGCTAATTTGGTAGCCGCTGCTTTAAACATCGTCGCAGCTATTCGGGCACCATCATCCTTTAATGTAAAGTAAATATGGCCGGATTGATGAATTTTCACATTTGATAATTCACCTTTTACATACACTTCACGCAAATGTGGATCTGCATCGAATTTTCGTTTAATATATTTTGTTAACGCTTTTACTGTTAAATAAGAAGCAGAGGACATGTTTTCGGCTCCTTTACTAAAATCAAGTTTTTCACAAAACTACACCTATCATAACATTTTTTGCAGTCGTTGACGTGCCAAAATGCAGTTTCGATAGAAAAAATGACTGTCTTTCTTCTATCGAAAAACAACTATAACACATTCCTACACGTTCTCACTATTAGAAATCGTATATTATGAAAAATAACAAACAAAGCCCCATAACTTCATACGTTATGAGACTTTATATTTTAATAAAATAGTAATAAAAGAGTTCCTACAATAAAACAATAATACGTAAAGTAGCTAAGTTTGCCACTTTTCATAATGCCCATAAACCAACGCATCGCAAAATAAGTCATAATGAGTGTTGCCAAGAAAGTGGCGGCATATGGAAGAGCTAAGGCACCTTTATTCGGCTCGTCTAAAAAATCTGTAATGCCAAGGACTACCCCACCCAAACTTACAGGAATATAAAGCATAAAGGAAAAACGTAAGGCTGTATCCTGCTTCATCCCTACTGCTATGGCGGAAATAATCGTAGCTCCTGAACGGCTAATGCCTGGCGTTAAAGCAACTGCTTGCCCCAGCCCTACAATGATGGCATCTTTAGCACGTAAATCTGCATCTTTCTTCTTGCCACGCATATTACGAATTAACCATAATGCAGTCCCTGTCACAAATAGCATGAGCGCAATCGTTGTCATACTTACGTTATCTGCAATAACATCACTTAATAACACCCCTAAAACGCCAGCAGGAATTGAACCGATGACAATATAGAGAGCAAAGCGAAAATCTGCGTTATACCGCTTTTCTCTAGTTTTCAAGTAAAGAAAAAAATGACTGATCAGACGAACAATATCCTCACGATAAATATACATAATAGCAAGTAACGAAGCTGTATTGGTTAAGATGGCAAAAGTAAAACCTTGTTCACCTAGTCCCAGCATTTCGCTAGCAATCATTACATGTCCACTCGACGATACAGGAATTGGCTCTGTAAAGCCTTGGACAAGTCCAATAATGATATGCTTGACAATTAACATAATATCGATATTTTCCATAAAAACCTCCTCCTCAGTATGTATGTCCCAAACGTTACATTAGACGACATAATCGAAGAAAAGTTCTGAATTTACACAACAAAAAAGTCACCTCACACAATGTTGAGATGACTTTCTTCAAAAGGTTTTTTATTTTGCAAGCGTATTTTCAGCTGCTTGCACTGTGTTGAATAGTAACATTGTGATGGTCATTGGTCCTACACCACCTGGTACAGGCGTAATATGAGACGCAATTCCATCTACTTCTGCAAAGTTTACGTCACCGCATAATTTATTGTTGTCATCGCGATTAATGCCTACATCAATAACAACAGCCCCTTCTTTCACGTGCTCTTTCGTAATAAAGTTTGCACGTCCGACTGCGGCAATTAAAATATCTGCTTGTTTTGTAAATGAAGGTAAATCTGGCGTTTTAGAGTGTGTATAGGTTACCGTTGCATCCTTTTGTAAAAGTAGTTGTCCCATTGGTTTACCAACGATATGACTACGACCTACGATTACAGCATGCTTTCCTGCGATTTCAATTCCTGAATACTCAAGAAGCTTCATCACGCCAAACGGTGTACAAGGTAAAAATGTTTCTTGGCCAAGCATCATTTTCCCAACGCTTACAGGTGAGAATCCATCCACATCCTTCTCGACAGCAATCGTTGCAATGACTGTATCCTCATCAATATGTTTTGGGAGTGGTAATTGAACTAAAATACCATGAATATCCTCACGTTGATTTAAAAGCTCAATTTGTGCTAGTAATTCCTCTTGCGTTGTCTCTTCGGGTAATTTAATGAGTTCTGAAAACATACCAATCGCTTCACAAGATTTTTGTTTATTTCTCACATATGTAGCTGATGCCTGGTTGTCTCCAACTAACACAACCGCTAAACCAGGTGTCAATCCTCGCTCTTTTAAACGAATGACACGCTCTGCTACAGCATTACGAATTTCTTGACCAATCTCTTTACCATTAATAATTGCACTTGACATAAACCTTCGTTACTCCTTCCAATTCAACACATTATTCTTGTTCTGTAAATTTAGAAAGTACACCATTGACGAATTTAGATGAACTATCATCGCCAAATGTTTTACATAACTCGATTGCTTCGTTTAGTACTACTCTTTTTGGTGTTTCTGGCATGTATAACAATTCATATACAGCTAAACGTAAAACCGTTCTTTCAATTTTGGGTAGACGGGCAAGTGACCACTTTTCAAGATGCTGTTCTAATGTAGCATCGATTTCCTCCAAATGTTCAGCTGTTCCATTTACGATCTTTTCGTAGAAGGCATTGGTAGGTTGACCTTTAATATGGCCCATTGCTTCTTCAACTGTTAGATCCGTATTGTCTAGCTGAAACAAAACTTGCAACGCTTTTTCGCGTGCTTCATGTCGTTTCATGTAAAGCTCTCCTTCTTAAGTGGCATTAAGGTTTATAATAGCATAAAATCACATGAGAAACACGATTTCAAGCAAGTTTTCAATAATCTGAACCTTTTTCAAGGAACTTTTTGTTTAAGCCCACTTCTCATCGAAATAGTGGTATTCCAAAAATGAATGTTTCCTGTTCGTAATGGTATAATAAAGAAAAACGTTAGAGGTGTCACAATGCAAACTGAAGCTATATGTCTTAGCTGCAAAAAACATTTAAAATGGTTGACGGTGAAGAACAATATCAACAAATGAAGGAACGTACATCTCACCTATTTTACTGGGTGGATGCAAGCATAAAATTCGTTTTGATGCCATTCGAAACTTTTTTAGCTTTTATTAGTGGAGGCCATTTATGAAGGAACATTATTATACGATAGGTGAGGTTGCCAAACTTTCAAACTTATCGGTTCAGACATTACGTTATTATGATCAAATTGATTTATTTAAGCCTGCTTATATCGATACCTTCACCAATTATCGGTATTATAAAGGCAATCAGCTATTCTATTTAGACATTATAAAGTCCCTTAAATATATCGGCGTGACGCTTGATGATATAAAAAAAGCACTTAGATTAACCTCTGAGGAATTGCTTGATTTTTTAGCTCAGCAGGAGCTACGCATCAATGAAAAAATTTCACGTTTAAACGAAGCAAAAAATACCTTACTAAAAACAAAAAAGCAATTACAAGAGCAAATTGATATCCCAGTCTTCGGTGAGATTTATGCGCAAATAGAGGAAGCAATGCCCGTTCTTCAAGTAACCACTACTGAATTAACACCGACATCGAGCACCAGTACATACTATGCCACTTTAATTAAAATCATCGAAAAGGAAGGCAGTGTCTTAAACAGTCGTTATGGCTGTATTTATCCACTAGAGCCCTATAAAGATGTCAATGACATCATTTATGATGCTATTTTCACTCCCCTATTAACGGAGCGCACATTTTCGCAGCTTTCACCAAACATACAACAAACCATTATTCCTGGGGGTAGATATGTATGCATTGCCTTTATTTACGATCCTGATACTTATTTTTCATTCTATGAAAAGTTGAGAAATCATGTATTGGCTCAGCAGGAACTATTTGAATCGCAAGTGTATGAGCTATACATGCCAGCAACGCTCACTATGGAACAAGAAAAGAAATTTATAGTAGAATTAAAGATTAGGCAAAAACAAGAGACACAAAATTCCTCCGAAAAAGTAGTGGCGCATTCGTATAACTCTCAGCCAGAACTCCCAAACTGATAAAAATTTTTAAAAATAAAAACAAATCTTTTGACCCTATAGTTACTATAGGGTTTATCGTATTACATGGAAATATTCTAGTAGATTGAAAACATGTATCGCGAACAATTAGAAGGAGAAGTTTATGAGCAAGAAACAAAATATAACCTTAGCTATTTTATTATCTAATCTTTTCATTGCCTTTTTAGGGATTGGTTTAGTCATCCCTGTTTTACCAACCATCATGAATGAGCTACATATTTCTGGCTCTGTTGTTGGTTATATGGTGGCAGCCTTTGCCATTACACAATTAATTGCATCACCAATTGCAGGTAAGCTTGTTGATAATATTGGCCGCAAAGTTATGATTGTTGCAGGTCTTTTTATTTTTGGACTTTCTGAGTTTTTATTTGGGTTTGGTCGTTCTGTTGAAATTCTTTTTGTCTCTCGTATGTTAGGTGGCGTGAGTGCCGCTTTCATTATGCCAGCTGTAACCGCCTATATAGCTGATATTACGACATTGGCACAGCGCCCTAAGGCACTTGGCTATATGAGTGCAGCCATTAGCACAGGTTTTATTATCGGCCCTGGGATCGGTGGTTTTTTAGCTGAAATTGGTACACGTGTCCCATTTTATGCAGCTGGGGTACTTGGTCTGTTTGCAGCTATCCTGTCATTGCTGTTTTTAAAAGAGCCAACACGTGCTACAGACAATGAAGAAGTAGCACAATCCATGTTAGGTAGTGTCAAGCGTGTGTTTAGTCCACTCTACTTCATACCATTCATTCTTATTTTCGTGTTATCATTTGGCMTCGCTGCATTCGAATMATTGTTTAGCTTATTCGTTGATCACAAATTTGCGTTTACACCATCGGATATTGCCATAATTATTACAGGAAGTGGTATTGTTGGGGCACTAGCTCAATTAATACTATTTGATTGGCTGACAAAGAAAATGGGTGAGATTAATGTTATTCGTTACTCTCTAATCCTTTCAGCAGTATTAACATTTGCCATGACGATCGTGAGTCATTATTTTGCCATCTTATTCGTGACATTCTTTATTTTCGTAGGCTTCGATTTAATTCGACCTGCTGTTACTTCGTATTTATCGAAAATTGCCGGAAATGAACAAGGATTTGTTGGTGGCATGAACTCTATGTTTACAAGTCTTGGTAATATTTTTGGCCCAATTCTAGGTGGGGTATTGTTCGATATCAATCTGAACTATCCATACTACTTTGCTACAATCGTATTGGTGCTAGGCGTCATACTTGCTTTATTCTGGAGAAAGCCAAAGCATATAGAATTATAAAATAGCGATACATCCACATGAACATCCTAGAGAAATCCATATAAAAAGGACTGCCCTTTGATGAACGAATCATCATTGGGCAATCCTTTTCTTTTTTATTCATGCACTACTGTTTCTTCTTTTTCAAAGTGAATACCTGTAATATGCACATTTACTTCTGCTGTTTCTAGTGCCGTCATATTAAAAATAGCCTGACGGATTTGCGTTTGAACTTCTTTTGCTACTTTAGGAATGGCATATCCATATTTCACAGAGCAAAATACATCAATCGCAATTTCACCAGTTTCCGTTACACCTGATTTAATGCCTTTATTGTGTACTTTTTTACCGAAACGTTCCACGACACCCGTCGCAATATTTCCACGAGTTGCAGCAATGCCTTCTACTTCATTGACAGCAATCCCAGCCACAACCTCGATCACCTCTGCCGCTACCTCAATTTTTCCAAGCTCTTCTTTCCCAGAAGGTGTTGGTTGTACGAAAGATTGTCCTACTTTCTCTGCCATACAAATATCATCCTTTCCCTTACACATCACAAACAAGTGCTGTACTTACATTTATTATACTATAAAAAGGAAGGTTTGGCTGTCGAAAGCCGTTTTAATTTAAAACCGACTTTACTGATCCACGACATCGATTAAATAAATTCCCTTTTCAAATCCCCCACGAGCATTTCTCTTGTGTACACGGGTCGCTTCTAGCTCCTCAAAGCTTACACCTAGCACACCGATAGCCATATGAATGAGCTCCAGTATGTCTGCGAGCTCTTCAACACTATCTTCTTTATGCTGGGCTTCGTAAAATTCTGTAGCTTCTTCTATCATTTTAGCCTTTATTGCCTTTACCAGCTCACTAGGTTCTAAAATGCGTGCATGATAGGATAAACCCTATCGCTTCATTACTTTAAAATTTTATGACCCTCACTAGCTTATTGTATATTGTATTCTTTCTATAATATAGAATTGATTTGAGATAAAGTAGAGGTAGAGTATGTTACAAAAATGGTTGTTTGGCATCGGTGGGGTTGTCCTAATGTTTACAATGTTTTTTTTATTTTTTGGGAATAGTGCTAGTGAAGATACATTGCTTGCGAAAAATATAATGGAAAAAGCAAATAATGGTACAACTATAGTTTCACTAAATAAATTAACGGATTTTGATTGGGAAAAAGCGCAAATTTTTGGACCTTATACAACGAAAGATGCGATTWAAGAAACAATGAACATACAGTKTAAAGGTAGTATTAGTGGATTAGATGTACGGGAAGATATTTTCCTTCTTGTATTTGCGAAAGAAGGCCATGCGATAAAGACAGCTGTGCTTTACAGAAACATAGGAGATTATTCAACAAAGAATGGTATGTTAACACCAGATAACGATCTTCTATCTATAAAATAGAACTTTTATAATCTTTTTCACACTTCAATTAGTACGGTTTAAGCTTCTATAACGGTCAATCTTTCTTCTATGATTGATCTTCCTACCTGCAAGTAAGTCTTCTATCTAGTTATGCTTAGACATAAAAAACCTCCTAACTAATAATAGCTAGGAGGTTTAAACTTGTGAACGCTTACTTCACTTTTTCTGCTACACCCAATACATCGTTCTCTTCTAGGAACTTCGTATTGAATTGCGCTGATTTGAAGACATCATTGTTCATTAGTGCTTGGTGGAATGGAATGGTTGTATTAATTCCAGGACCAGATACTTCGAATTCACTTAAGGCGCGGTTCATTTTTGCAATCGCTTCTTCACGTGTATCCGCGTGAACAATTAGTTTTGCTACCATTGAATCGTAATATGGTGGGATTGTATAGCCTGCATAGACAGCAGAATCAATACGTACACCATAGCCACCTGGTGTTATATACGTATCAACAGTTCCTGCTGAAGGCATGAAGTTTTTATAGGCATTTTCTGCGTTAATACGGCATTCAATCGCCCAACCATTTAATTTTATATCATCTTGTGTGAATGGAAGCTTCTCACCAGATGCAATTTTTAATTGTTGTTGTACAAGATCTACACCAGAAATCATTTCTGTTACTGGGTGCTCAACCTGAATACGAGTGTTCATTTCCATGAAGTAGAACTTGTCCTCTTGATAGTCATAGATAAACTCGATTGTGCCAGCACCTTCATAGTTACATGCTTGTGCCGCTTTTACTGCAGCTGCACCCATTTCAGCACGACGCTCAGAAGATAGGGCTGGAGATGGAGCTTCCTCTACTAACTTCTGCATACGACGTTGAACCGTACAGTCTCGTTCGCCTAAATGCACCACGTTACCGTAGCCATCTGCTAAAACTTGGATTTCACAGTGACGGAAGTACTCGATAAATTTCTCTAAATATACGCCAGGGTTACCGAATGCTGCAGCAGCCTCTTTTTGCGTAATTTCAATACCTTTTACAAGATCTTCTTCTGTACGTGCTACACGGATTCCTTTACCGCCACCACCAGCAGTTGCCTTGATGATGACAGGGTAACCAATTTTAGCAGCCCATTCTTTACCAGTTTCGATATCTGGTACAATACCAGTACCTGGAACAAGTGGAACGCCTGCTGCTTCCATTGTTGTACGTGCAACGTCCTTGATGCCCATAATTTTAATAGAATCAGATGATGGACCGATAAATTTAATGCCAGCGTTTTCACAAGCTTCAGCAAAATCAGCGTTTTCTGATACGAAGCCATATCCTGGGTGGATGCCATCAGCACCTGTCTTTTCAGCTACGCTAAGTAGCGCTGGGAAGCTAAGATAAGAATCTTTTGATAGCTTCGGTCCGATGCAATAAGCTTCGTCTGCTAACTTCACATGTAATGCGTCAGCATCTGCTTCAGAGTACACAGCAACCGATTGAATGCCTAACTCTTTACAAGCACGAATGATACGCACAGCGATTTCGCCGCGGTTTGCAATTAAAACTTTTTTCATTTGTTTTGCACTCCTTACTCAGCTTTTACAAGGAATAATGGTTGGCCGTACTCTACTAAGTCGCCATCTTTAACTAGAATTTCAACGATTTCCCCTTGCACTTCTGCTTCGATTTCGTTGAATAATTTCATTGCTTCTACGATACATACGATTGTTTCGTCCCCTACTTTGTCACCCACTTTTACGTAAGCAGGAGAATCTGGGTTTGGTGCTTGATAGAAAGTACCGACCATTGGAGATACAATTTTATGTAACGATGGGTCGTTAACTGATGGTGCCGCTGCAGCTGGTGCTGGCGCTTCTTCTTTCGCTGGTGCAGGTGTTACTGCTGGAGCTTCTGCTGGTGCAGATTGTTGTACAACAGGGGCTACTACTTCTTTTTTAGGTGCTACAGTTTCTGTAACAACAACATTATTCTTTTTAAGTTTTACTTTTGCGCCATCTACTTCATACACAAACTCGTCAATAGAAGAAGAATCCACTAATTTGATAATTTCACGAATTTCTTGAATTTTGAACATTTCTAACTCTCCTTATGAATTAAAATCTACTACAATAACTATTCTATATTTTTTCGTATCAATTTGAAATAGTTAAATGAAAATTAAGTAAATATGAACAAAATAAAAGGCTTTCCTTTACTAAGCGAAAGCCTTTTCATGAAGCTGATATATAACAACTTTTTAATAATTAACTAAAAATTTATTTTTTTCTTTATTTTTTAATAATTATTTGCACTGAACTTAACTTGCACATCATTTGCGCCTTCCATCTCTGTTTTTACCAAATAAATAATTTCGTTTGCTTGGGCTTTTGACAATTCCTCTGCCATCACTGTCACCGACACTTTTTCTCCCTCAGCACGAACAAACGCATCAGAGTAGCCTAATGATTTTACGAGCATCTCAAGCATAGCTTCAGCTGRTTCACGTTTAATAMGGCCATCCATTTCATTATATGCCTCATTTTTTTCTTCGGCAGAATATTCTTCTGAGGCAATCTTTTGTGTTAACTGTTCACGAAGCTGACTTCTCTCATCACTAACCTGCATACGCATTTCTTCAAATAAGTGACTTGGTGAAGATACTTCTTGTGTTATATCATTTGTTGCCTCCTGATCTGTAACACCTGTGACAGCTGTTTGTTGCAGTGTATCATCTGTAAAAATAGTAAGACCATTGAATTGCTTTGCTGGATCTACCAAATAATACACTGAAATGACTGCTACTAAACTTAATAATGTCATAAACCAAACTGTTCTTCTACGTACGCGCATTTACTTTTCCTCCTTATTTTCCATTGGAACAATAATAATTCGATGAATCGGTAATTGCATCACTTGACTGACGACAGCACGAATTTCATTTTTCACAAAGATATCGGAAGCACCCTCTGACACAACGAGCATTCCCGTCACGTTTTTCGCGCCTTGTTCAGTCCCTCGAAAATATTGGCTGAATAGTTTATTGGCATCCTGATCATCTGTCATCTCTCCATAATAAAAGTAGACTTTAACCTTCCCAACACCTTCCATTGCCTTCAGGGTTTGCTCAAGTTTTTCTTCATTCGTGAGCGGTGAACCTTTGTCGCTTGTTGAATTCGTTTGGTACATAGGTAAAATGATGAAAATTCCCACGGAGGCAGCTATCAAAATTAAAACCATCAATGACGTTGTTTTTTTTCGTGTCTTTTCCACATCACTTGTACATTGCCTCCTTTCATCTTCTCTTTTTCAAGTGTATGTACGCTTGTTTCTTCCTATGAATTGATAAATGGAATCTTTAATAGCAATTGCAAAAATACTAACGTGATGACCAACTTTGTCAGTGAAATTATTTCCTTATCATCCGTTAGAAACACAAAAATCTGACAGACAAACAGCAATGCCAATAAAAGAATCAATCTATCTCCCCCCTGCCATGACTTGTACGAACACAATGAGGAAAAAACAAGAAAACATAAATGAAAAAGCAATTAAAAATGATACAGCACATAAAGTAAATAGTGATTTGCTAACTTGATCTAGTAGTCTACAAATATCATCAAAGGCAATCGGTTCTAAAATAGCAGCGAGCATTTTCAAAGAATAGGCACTAACTACAAGCTGCACGGTTGGGATAAAAGACACCGTAATGACGGCGATAAAGGCGCTAATACTTGTAAGAGAAGATGTAAATTGAGTCATATGCTGAAACATCGAAAAACTATCCACAATAAAAGAACCAACAACTGGAATATTTTCTTCAATTAATTTTTTGACGGGCTCTGCTACAGCCGCATTGACACTAAATGCTGCTACACCGCTTGCGGTCATCAGTAAGACATAGCAAATAACTGAGGCCGACACGATGCTCATAATTGTAAAGCGAATTAATTCTGCTATTCGAGTAAAGGATATTTCCTTTACGATGACACTGCATACATCAAAGACAATGGCCAAAAGCACGCCAGGAATAAGCCACTTACTACTGATAATGGTGAGGACTTGTACAAAAAACAGTAAAAAAGGCTGCCAGGAAGCAATCGCTGTAATACTACTGGATAATAAAAAGCTTGATGTAAGAATCGGATAAAATGCCGTAAATAGATGGGCTAGTCCTTGTGCAATTTCATCAATTAATGTAAAGGAGTTGACAACAACAGGACCGATTGTTGCTAAAACGATAAGAAAAAAAAGTATCCTTGTCCCTTTTTCAAACTCTGGTAATAGCATGTTCACAATCAAAATGATGATGACGTAGCTGCAAAGCATGAGCGTCATCTTGAGCAAGAGAAAGAATGGGTCGATTAAAAACGATAATATTTGCTCCTGCAATGGCTTCGCTCCTTAGTTTAGCCTTTTTAAAATGGCCGACACCTCCTGTAGAACAGCCAGAAATTCTTTAAACCAATACAGCAAAATCACAATTTTCACCGCAGCAAAAACGATGTTCCCGAGCACTTTATAATTATGTTCTGCCAAAAGCAATGCCACCCACTGCCCGACATAGAACATACTTGCACTGATTAAAATAGCCTTCGCATAAGGTAAAAACGCAAGTGTTTCTAACAATTGTTTGGCGAAAGGCAATAAAAGCGTCGAGAACAACATGCCAAAAAGCAAAAAAGAAAACATCACACTGATTAGCGCATGGAGTGGCTGTATAACTTCTTTTATCAGCAATAATAAAAGCAGCATGACAACAGCGACGATGACAATTTCCATTCACATTACCCGGATGAGGTAAGCCATTGGAAGAAGGTTAAAATCTCATTAAAGAATAGACGTAAAAATCGAAGTAATTCTGCTGTCATATATAAGTAAGCAATGAAAAAGAGGAAAAATGAAAACTCCTTCTTCCCTGTTTGATCAAAGAAAACATGAAGAAGCGCAACGACTAGTCCCACTCCAGCAACTCTTAATACGTCTTGTAATTCCATTCCTACGCCCCCTCGTGTACAGCAATATATGTCGCTCTTCAAAAAAAAAGACCTCKATACAGATGTATAGAGATCTTCTACGAGAAAAAATTATAATAGTTTGCTCACAATGTTTTTCACCGTATCCGTTTGCTGTATGAGGTGACTATTTTCACCCATCCACATGGATAAATATTCTGCATTACCTTGCTCAGCACTTTCCTTACGAATGGTAGTCGTTAGATAATTTTGTAGTGGATAGGGTGCTACTGTCGCATCTTCCATACGTTTCGTGAAATCATTTGCTAAACCTCTTGCTGGTTTACCAGTAAATGCAAGCGTAATCGTCGTTTGTTGTTCTTTTGATGCCAATACAGCATTTTTATAGAGTGGCGAAATTTCGCATTCATCTGCCACTAGTAAAGCCGTCCCAATTTGAACTGCCTGTGCCCCACTTTCAAGTGCCTTTTGAATATCCTCTTTGGTTACAAGGCCTCCCGCAGCTATAATTGGAATCGCAACTTTTCCCACTACTTGTTGTAGTAAGTCATGCAATGGAATTAATTGCAGAGGGTCAGTAAAAGAGCCTCGATGACCKCCAGCCTCTCCCCCTTGTAATACAACCGCATCCATTCCTGCTTGCTCCACCAGTATGGCTTCCTCTAATGTGGTAGCAGTACCAATCGTATAGACGCCATGATCTTTTAATTGTTTAAGAACAGCTGGAGATGGCAGCCCAAATGTAAATGAACAAACTGCTACCTTTTCTTCAATCACAGCTTGAACCTGTCCTGCAAAAACTTCCTTTGATGTTACGCTCTGTACAGGGGATAATCCTAATTCATCGTAAAAAGGTTGCAGTGCCATTCTGGCTTGTTGTAAAACCTCGACATCAATTTTGGGTTCTTCTTGCACAAATAAATTGACCGCAAAGGGCTTTGTCGTTAATTTCTTCACTTCTTGAATAAACTGCTTTGTTTGTTCACCATCTAAGTAACCTGCACCAATTGAACCTAATAGGCCTGCCTCAGCACAAGCCGCCACAAATTTAGGTGATGTAACGCCTGCCATTGGTGCTTGTATAATTGGATATCGCATATCAAATGTTGTTTGTAGCATACCTTTCACTCCTTACTCTGATTGTAAACAATTCTACCAGTAATGACCATCTATCTGATGATAGAAACTTGATAGTACCTCAATAAAAATTAAATAGTGCTTCTATCTATTATCACATTAAATGAACGATTTGACAGTATATGTATAAKAAAAAAATAAAAAACTACTCTTTAATGAAAAGAKTAGGCTGATCATTATGMACGTGAAACGTAAGAACCTTCATCCGTGTTAATGATTAAAACGTCACCTTGGTTAACGAAGAATGGTACTTGTACGATTAGACCTGTTTCAAGAGTAGCAGGTTTTGTACCGCCAGAAGCTGTATCACCTTTGATTCCTGGTTCTGTTTCTGTTACTTCTAATTGAACAGTGTTTGGTAATTCAACACCTAACATTTCACCTTGGTAAGATTGAATATGCACTTCCATGTTTTCTTTTAGGAATTTTAATTCATACTCAATAGCAGATGAAGCTAGTTCAGTTTGCTCATATGATTCCAAGTCCATAAATACATGCTCGTCACCTTGTGCATATAAATATTGCATTTTACGATTATCGATTTGTGCCTTTTCAACTTTTTCACCAGCGCGGAATGTTTTTTCATTCACTGAGCCGTTACGTAGGTTACGCAATTTAGAACGTACGAACGCAGCACCTTTACCTGGTTTTACGTGTTGGAAATCTAACACGCGGTATAATTGGCCATCAACAATAATTGTTAGACCTGTACGGAAATCGTTTACTGAGATCATTTGTGTTCCTCCAAAGTTTATAAAATAATGAGTTCTTTTGACGAATGTGTTAGTAGTTCATTACCCGTTTCTGTGATTAAAATATCATCCTCGATACGGACACCACCGATTCCAGGTAAGTAAACACCTGGTTCAATCGTCACGGCCATACCTGGCTCTAGCACTGTATCAGAACGCATCGATAAGCCAGGGCCTTCATGTACTTCAAGACCAATACCGTGTCCTAAAGAATGACCAAATGCTTCGCCATATCCTTTTTCTTTTAAGTAGTCACGTGCAATCGCGTCCGCTTGAATACCTGTTAATCCAGGACCCACTTTTTCAAGTGCTAACAGTTGAGAAGCAAGGACTGTATTGTACATATCTACCAATTTTTCAGATGGTTCTCCCACAGCCACAGTACGTGTAATATCCGAAATATAGCCATTATAAAGCGCACCAAAGTCTAATGTAACAAAGTCGCCTTTTTCAATCACTTTATTCGTTGCAACGCCGTGTGGTAATGCTGAACGAAGACCAGACGCAACAATCGTGTCAAACGAAGACTGAGTTGCTCCTTGTTTACGCATGAAAAATTCTAATTCATTCGAAACTTCAAGCTCGGTTTTACCAGGCTTGATGAAGCCTAAAATATGTGTAAATGCGTGATCTGCAATTTCACACGCAGCCTTAATAATATTAATCTCTTGTTCCGTCTTAATCAAGCGAATTTTTTCAATTAGCCCAGAAATCGGCACTAAATCTGCTTGAATCTTCGATTTATACAGTTCATAAGTGCCATAGCTTACAGTATCTTTCTCAAAGCCCAATAATTTGATACCCATATTATTTACTTGAGTAGCAATTTCTTCAATAATTGTGGCTTCATGCTTGACAATACGGAAGTCCTGAATTTGTGCAGCAGCCTGCTCTGTATAACGGAAATCTGTAATAAATACAGCATCATTTTGAGACACAATTGCTACGCCTGCTGTCCCTGTAAAACCTGTCATATAGCGACGGTTGTACCYATTCGTAATTRAAATACCATCGATGMTTTGTTCTTGAAGTGCTTTACGTAGCTTTTGTAATTTCAACATAATCAATTCTCCCTCTCGATAAATGTACGTAGTGCCAGTTCATAGCCTTTCGTACCTAGTCCACAAATTTGACCAAGGCAGGACGGAGCAAGATAGGAATGATGTCGGAAAGCCTCACGTTTGTGGATATTGGAAATATGTACTTCGATACCTGGCACAGAAATACCTGCTATCGCATCATGCAATGCGATGCTTGTATGGGTATATGCACCAGGATTAAAGATAATACCATCATATTTTTCGTCCTCTGCTTCATGCACCCAATCTACTAGTACCCCTTCATGATTGGATTGACGAAATTCAACTGTAGCACCTAAAGAAGCCGCAAGATTTTGAACATTTTCTTGAACATCATCCAATGTTTCATGTCCATAAATATGTGGCTCTCGTTTACCAAGTCGATTTAAGTTCGGTCCATTCAAACATAATAACTTCACGCTTCTATTCGCCTCTTTCTATGTACTTGCCATTTATTTTATCATACACCGTGCATTCAGCAACTAATTTCAACTAGTGGTGCCATAAATATCCCCTTAAACGAAGGGGATATTTTGTACCTTCAACTTTGTTTTTGTGCTGTATGTTCCTTCTGATGGAAATTGGCGGTTTCAAGCAAGAAACGTAATAAACAAATAACGGTCACCATAAAGGGAATCGACAGTTTTTTAAAAGACGTAAGCTGTAATGGTAAATCTAAAGCAATCCATTCCAATGAGATGGTCACCAAAAGACCTAATAAAAGGGAAGAAAAAACAGCTGGGATGATATATACATAGCGCATAGTCATGTATAAAAATAAGCCGATAATAAATAGTAGAAAAATAAAAAAGGTCCATTGAAATAATTTGGAGCTTTCTTCAAACCAATTCCATTTTTTATAAAACCCTATCGGATGCCATTTAATGAGATGGAAATAATGTAAACCTTTTAAGCACAGCGCTAAAACAAGCGCATTGACAAGTGCTGTAATTGTCGCTACTTTCACCCTATACCTCTCCTTTATGCACACTAATTATTTCCTAAAATGTACGATTAGTGTAGCCATATAGAAAATTTACTATGCGTAACGGTAGAGGTTTTTCACTAAATTTAGTACAATGGTACAGTTGAAATATATAAAGAGAGTGGTGTTAGCCTTGAGCAATTCACCTGTATACGGGGGACAAGCACAATTAGAGGGTGTGATGTTCGGAGGAAAGGAACATACTGTTACAGCCATTCGTCGTAACGATGATTCCATTGATTATTATCATTTCAAAAAAGTACAAAAACCTTTGTTACAAAAGCTTAAAAAAATCCCATTTGTACGADGCGTTGTCGCGCTAATTGAATCCGCTGGCTTAGGTTCTCGTCACATGCAATTTGCTGGGGATCGCTATGATGTGACACCTGGTGAAGAGGAAGATCATAAAGAAGAAGGCTCTAAACTTCAAATGATACTGGGCGTTGCTGTAGTAGGTATTCTTTCCTTTCTATTTGGAAAATTTGCCTTTACATTAATTCCTGTTTTTATAGCTGATTTTTTCTCAAAATGGATTGAAGGAAAAACGGGACAAATTTTACTGGAAAGCGGTATTAAATTATTGTTACTGCTAGCCTATTTATATTTTATCTCGTTAACACCCCTCATTAAACGAGTATTTCAGTACCATGGTGCAGAGCACAAGGTGATAAATTGCTATGAAGCTGGATTAGACATTACCGTAAAAAATGTTCAAGCTCAATCACGCCTACACTATCGTTGCGGCAGTAGCTTCATATTATTCACAGTGTTCGTTGGGATGTTTTTATATTTCTTTGTGCCTACAGATCCACTGTGGCTTCGTATTTTAGATCGTATTCTATTAATTCCTGTTGTTCTGGGGATCTCATTTGAAGTCTTACAAGCGACAAATGCCTGCCGTAATATTCCAGTGTTACGCTTCCTTGGCTACCCTGGCTTATGGCTCCAATTACTAACAACTCGTGAACCGAAGGACGATCAAGTAGAAGTAGCGATTGCTTCCTTTAATATGCTACGCCAAGTAGAGCAGCAACCTGAAATCGCTGCGACATTAAATCATGATTAATAAAAAAGGCAGCCCAACGTCGGAGCTGCCTTTTTTTCATTTTGTACTGCCTTGCATTTTCTGCTTAAACATAAAGATAGCGAGAATTGTCATAATTATTGTATAACCAATGACAACAATAAGTGAATAAAACACATTCGCATACTCTGCATGTAAGATAGCCCTAGCTGCATTGACTGCGTGCATGAAAGGTAAAAGTTGCGCAATCTTTTGAAATGTTCCACCAATCATATCTAATTCGAACCATGTTCCACTTAACCAAGTTGTCACATTAACAAAGATGGCAAATATCCCTCCTACCTGCTTATCTGTAAATAATGTCCCAAATAATAATCCACAACTAATATAGAGTGGTGAAATTATTAGAAGTGCAAGAATCATAAAGAGGATAGACTTATTAAATGGCAACCCTAAAAACATGGCGGTAGCTAAACAAACAAAAATTTGTAGCAGAGCTATTGGTAGTAAAGGTATCATATACCCTAAAATGTAATCAGCGGCAGACAAAGGAGAAACAAAAATCCTCATTAAAAAGGATGAACTTTTATCTTTTCCTAGTAACATTCCTGAAAACAGTGTGAGAAAAGAAAAACTAAATACAATGACGCCCGGTGTTAGGTTATTCATTTCATATAAAGCAAATGGCATATTTTTTTGCATAACAGAAAATAAGCCCAATAAAAGAATTGGTAAGCCTATACCAAATAATAAAGTGATTGGATCACGGACAATCTCTTTATGATTCCTTGTTGCAAACGCAGCTACCCTCACAATAACGCCTCCTCTGTTTTTTCCAAGAATACCTCTTCTAAAGAATGCTTGCCTGTTTCACTGATCAATTGTTGGATCGTGCCTAGTGCACATATTTGCCCATGATGCATAATTCCTACACGATCAGCTAAAGCCTCTATCTCTTCTAAATAATGGGAGGTCAAAATAATCGTGACATGTCCTTTTAAGTGCTTCAATATGTTCCATACATCATTCCTTGCCCGTATGTCCATCCCTAAAGTCGGTTCATCGAGGAACAATACCTTTGGGTTTGACATTAAAGCCATTGCTACACTTAAACGACGCTGGTAGCCGCCAGATAGTGTCTTAGCCTTGTCATGCTGATGTGGTGTCAGTCCGAATAAGGCCATTTTGTCATATACTTGTTGTTGTGCTTTTTCTTTTTCGTAGCCATAAATCTGACTGAATAATAATAGATTTTCATATACCGTTAAATTAGGCGCAACGGCCGTTTCTTGAGGAGAAATATTAATAACTTGTTTTACAGCCTGTGTATTTTGCACAATGCTTTTTCCATCTATTGTGGCATCCCCCTCTGTAGGTGAAAGGAGCCCGCACAACATTTTGATTGTGGTTGTTTTGCCAGCACCATTTTGTCCTAAAAGAGCGAAAAGTTCACCTTGATGGATTTGTAAATTTAATTGATTAACGACTACACGCTCTTTATAAAGCTTTGTTAAATCTCTTATGTTAATCATCCTGCTCTTCACCTCGATTGGTAAGAATCGCATTAATTTTTTCTATGTCACGTTGTGAAAATCTATATTGTAAAACCCATGTCACAATATAAGTTCCGAGAAAGCTGGCTACGAGAGAAAAAATATTAGCCATCGTTTTTGGCATCCATAGTAGCGTTACAATCGGTATCCAAATCATTGCCGTTATGAAAAAGTGGACGAAATATTGCTTCAACATTCCCCAGCTAGCCATTTCAAAAATAAGTGCAGCAAGAGCAAAGGTAATGCCAATAACACCCGTTAATAGAATTTGAGTAATTATTGCACTTATTTCATCTGTAAAGTAAGCACGAAATTCTGGCACCACCCAAACATATTTTCCTTGCCCTATGCCCATTGATACAAAGAATTGCACAATTTGTCCCATTACTATACCGATCAAAAATCCACCAATAATACGTGTTAAAATGTCTTTTCGCATATTTATCACCTCAGATTCCTAATTGCTTCTTAATTTTGCTTACATAACGCCTAGAAGCGTATGTTTTCGTGCCATTCTTCAATTCAACTCCGATTGTACCTGTTCTACTAATGTCCATATGCTTGATCATGTAGCGATTGACTATTTCAGCATTTGAAATACGGAGAAACATTTGAGGATTGAGCTTTTCCTCCAGCTCATAAAGACGCAAACGTACCGTATAAACACCGTGAATGCTTTGGACACAGACCTTTTTTTGCTCTGTATAAATACGCACGATCTCCTTACTATCGATCAATTCAACACCTTTATGGGAGAAAGCTAATAAAGTGCTTTCTGCTGTCGTAGTAATAATTTGCATAAGATGCTCAATGTCATCAGTCATTTTATCTGTGAGAATGATTACTTTGGGTTCTTTATATGTAGGGTCAATCGATATTTCCACCTTCATATGATCACTGTCCTTTCTACGCCTCACTATAAATTTTTCCATACATGTTGTAAATGGATTATCGACAACTGGTCGTTATCAAGGAATAAGTGGTAATCTCAAAGATTCTGGCGAACAATAAAAACACCCTTTAGATAGGCCTATCCAAAGGGGTTAAACGTACAACTTAGCTTACTTAGAATCTTTTTTTACTTACTAGTAGGGCTGTAAAAACACCCATCATATTCAGGAGCTTTTAAAATATTGGGGGTAAGCTCTAATGATTGATTGTTTTGAAACACCAACTAATTTTGACAAATCCTTCTGCGATTTCTGCAATTCACAAATTTTATTTTTCAAACATCTACAGATAAATAAACCTTGCTAAAAATGTACATAGAAAAAAAACGTATTTTGAATGGCTCAAAACACGTTTTTCTGTGAATTATTTACTTAGGATATTGATAATCTTCTGTTGCGCATCCACTGCCTCAGGGATTGGCATCACAACAAACACATGATTCATCTTAGGATAAACAAAGGTATTGATTGCAACGCCTTGTTCTGTTAGCTTTTCATCAAACTGTATTGCATCTGGATATAAGCTTTCGTGGGACCCAATAAAATGAGTTATCTTGCCAACTCCTTGAAAATCGCCATAAATTGGACTAATTATTGGATCCTTTAGAGCTTTATCAGCTGCCCATATTTTTGTTATGACTTCCATTCCTTCACTAGCTAACATGGGATCGTTTTCTTCATATTCCTGAATAAGTGGATTTTCTAAACTCATATCAACACATGCCGACAATAACATAATATCTTGTGGTTGAGGCAGACCGTCTCGCTTCAACAGTTGAATTAGACCAAGTGCTATATTTCCACCTGCTGAGTCTCCTATAATGGTTAATTGATTGGAGCTTTCAATAGATACTAGAATCTCTTTATATAAGCTGAGCATCTTTGGGTAAGTATCTTGATAGCTAAAATGAGGGACTTTTGGATAGATAGGCGCAATAACTTTTGCATTTAAGGCTTGTGCCATTTTATCCATGAACAACCAGTGTAAATTTAAAGGTTGATTCGTCCAAGCTCCACCATGAATATAAAGAATCACCATTTGTGATGAAGACTTTTGGTCATTTAAAATAAAAACCTGCATATCCTCGAATGTTTGCTCCTTCAAAGCGCTTAAAAGATTGACATCCTCCCCAATCACATAGGGGTGAATATTTTCTGTTCCTCTTTGCTTAATAAATTGTTGAGCATTTTCAATACTAGAAAAGCTCTTTTTATTACTTTGTGAAAACAATAATTTTTCAAATTGCACACTCTCTACAGATCGTTCTCCATTAAAAATTTCTATACTCATGTTTTTCTCTCCTTTTATTGTTCATTCTGTTTCCAAACATGTAATGATTAATAAAGTGATGTGCCAAACCACTAAAACTGAGTCTCGACGATGGTAAAATGCATCTTTTTAGCGAACTTTATTTTAATTCCATATTTTGAAGAATACTCCTTCTAAAATCTATCATCAAATAAAAAAACCTTCCTGATGTAATCCCTAAATGTAAAGAGCATTGATTGTGCTGTATATAAAAAGCTGCCATTTTGAAACAAAATGACAGCTTTGTTGTTGAAAAAAGATGATGTCAACAGCAGAAAAAGTAACTTTGCAAGGTGAGAGGTTGATTTCCGTTCCGCCAGTGTCCTTTCCAGGGGGCGTCCGATGAGCCGCTTCACTCACTTACGTTCGCTCTAGGGTCTCATCTGTGACGCTGGCTCCACTCCAATCAACTATTCTGCAAAATGTCTTTACTTTTTTCATAGTAGTGGAGCGATCAAATCGCCCATTATCTATATTCTTAGAGGGTTATTTTCAATGTGGAGATGTGATGCTTAACAACACCACTTCATAAAGAGTAGTGAACACCTTCAATTTACTAAAAAACTTTCTCTAAAAAGGTAACACTTTGGTGGGTTGGAGTGGAAGGCTACTTGACTCCCGTGGGATAGAGAGACAGGCGAGCCACTAAACGGAGCGGTAGCGGAGGAAGCGGCTTGGCGGTCGCCCACAGGAAAGCAAGTAGCTTGCAACGGAAATCCATTTCTACCTTTCAATTGACTGTTTTATTTTTCAACACTAAGAAAGCTGCCGTTTTGAAACAAAATGACAGCTTTCGATTGGGTATCTATCCCCTCCAAACTACCGCTATATTATTGGAGGTGGATTTGATAATGGCGAGTAACTATACCTATCCCATTTTCTAACCTCTTCCACTCTGTGAATGAGGTTAATCAATTTTGTCTTGCTAACATGTAGATAGTGAAGATTAATTATCCTGAAATAATTCATCTACTTCTTTTGATAAAATTTCTACCTCATCTTCTAAATTTGGAAATAGGGCTTGATTTGCCTTTTCATCTATTGCTTTATGTTTTTGCTTTTTATTATGTGGAGTTCCATCATTCAGAGGTAGCTATACAAAAGTGACACGTATGTATTCCTCGTTCTTTAAGCTTTCAAGGTGATGCAATTCAAGGTCTTCCATCGTAATACGACGGCTTTTTAGTTTTTTATCATAATCCCCTGCCCAGAACCTAATTAATTCAGCACCTTGCTCAGTTTGTATATGTTCCTTCAAATAACTTAAAAAATCTTCTAAAAATTGAGGACCCCAATTTCCCTCGATGCCGTATACAAAGGATTTTTCATTATAAAGCCCTAAGTCGTAAGGTGGATTATTCCATTCGAATATATTCAAATTTTCAAAAGCTGATTCATCTGCTGCATGTAAAACTCGTGCATCATCATCCATCAAATGCCACGACTGTGTTGGTGTACTCTCTGTAATTGGATATAATTTTTTTAATTCTCTTACTGTTATTTCAGCAATTCCTGTACAATCAACTGTTTGTAAAGCACTGTTCGCCACTAGGACAGAATATAACGTCATATGCTTGTCTCCTTAAGCTTTATTCTAATATTCGCTTCATAATGTTCTTCATTTAGTCTCACTACTTCAAGTTCTTTTTTATTGTCATTCAATTTTAATGCTAAACTTTGAATGCCAAAGAATTCTGTGAAGGTATGGCTTCCAATGATAAGATTTATTCCTATAAATTGAGCATATTGAATTGTATATAAATTACATTCTCCTGTAATGTATACATCACATTTATTTTCAACCGCTTCCTTCAGGCAAGCTGTTGTGCCTCCATTTCCACAGACTAAGCCTACTCGATTCACCATTTTGTCATTGAACTGCCAAAATCTAACGGGTTCTTCAAGTAAAAATTCAAGTTTTGTTACGAAATCTTTAAATTCAATTTCTTTCTCATATTGAGCAATTCTACCGAAGAATAGTCCTTCCCATTCATGGGTTCTTTTAATAATCTCTAAATTCAATTTTTTTATTAAGCTATCATTTGTGCCAAAGTTACAGTCATCAAGTGGTAAGTGATTATAGTAATGGCTTATACCATACGCTGCTAGTTTTTCAGTGCATGCCTCTTTTAATCCATAGATTTCATCCCATGCATCATGGTGTGTTATCATCATGTCCACTCCATGAATTCTTGCTTCCTCTATCGTTTCAAGCGTTAGGTTAACACAGTATCCTATTTTCTTCACTTCTTTATCTGCATGGTATGTAACCCCAGACTCATTAGCATAGATTTCCTTATTTGTTACATTAAAAAGTTCATCAATTCTTTCAACTATTTGTGAAACATCCATACTTCCATCCCCCCTAAACATCTATTCTCGATTTAACACTTCGTACCCAAATTAATAGGTATTTATTTCCATTTATACAAAAAATACCCCTTTATATTATCTTATCTAAAGGGGTAAAAAGTTACAACTGTTATTAAATTTAATTTATAGACCGCATTTCAACTGTGCGCCACAGTTTGTACATGTATTACAGCCGCCCATTTCTTCGACTGTGCCTTTACGGCATACTGGGCATGTATTCCCAACGTCTGAGCCAATAACAGTTGTTGACTCTAACGCTTGTATCGTATCTACTAATACGACTGGACGTTTTGTATGTTCTTCAACCAATTCCTCTTCAAATGAAAGTTGATCCATATCATTTTCTTCTGCTTTTAGTGTAAGTACTTGTGAATCACGGCTACCGTCAACATAAACCGTACCACCCTTAGCGCCACCTTTATATAGTCGCTCGTACACTTTTTCAACTTGCTGTACTGTATAGCCTTTTGGTGCGTTTACAGTTTTAGAAATAGATGAATCGATCCATTTTTGAATAATACATTGCACATCCGCATGCGCTTCTGGTTTTAGCTCCATTGCTGTAACGAACCATTCTGGAAGCTCTTGCTCATTTACTTCTGGATGATGGTTCAGATATTCTTGGACAATTTCAGCTTTTACTTCAATGAATTTACCTAGACGACCAGAACGATAGTACGTGAAGGAGAAGTATGGCTCAAGACCTGTTGCTACCCCTACCATTGTTCCTGTTGACCCTGTTGGTGCAACCGTTAATAAATGTGAGTTACGGATTCCAGTCGCTAAGATTTGCTCTTTGATATGAGCAGGCATTTTTTGCATAAAGCCTGTCTCTGTAAAGGCTTTACGTAAACGAGCTGTTTCTTCGTCTGTAGCACCTACTAAGAATGGGAAGCTACCACGCTCTTTCGCAAGCTCTGTAGACGCCTCATACGCAGTTTCAGCGATTGTTTTAAAGATTTCATCGACTAACGCATTACCTGCTTCTGAACCGTATTCTTTTTCACAGTAAATCAGCAAATCGGCTAAGCCCATAACGCCTAATCCAACACGACGTTCACCAAGAGCTTGTACACGGTTTTCTTCTAAGAAGTAAGGTGTCGCATCAATCACATTATCCTGCATACGAACACCAACACGAACTGTTTCACGTAGTGCTTCGTAATCAACTGATTGATTTTCTTTATTCGCAAACTGTGCTAAATTCACAGCAGCTAAGTTACACACAGAATATGGTGCAAGTGGTTGCTCGCCACATGGGTTCGTCGCTACAACACTTTGACCGTATGCCTTTGCATTTGTCATGTCATTGGCGTTGTCAATGAAGAAAATACCTGGCTCTGCCGAGTATGTTGCACATACATTAATTAAATTCCATAACTCTTTTGCTTTAATTGTACGGTATGTGCGGACTTTATAGCCCATTTTCTCCCATTCACGAACATCACCAACTTCATGCCATTTCGTGTTGTAAACGCTCATTTCTTCCTTTGTATATTCTTCAACGGCTGGGAAACGAAGCTCGAAGTCAGCATCTTTTTCAACTGCTTCCATAAATTCTTTTGTTAATGTCACAGAAATGTTGGCACCTGTTAAAAACTCTGGGTTATGAACAGTGTACGTGCCACCATCACGTAATTTATTTTCAGCCTCACGAATGATAGCTGTATCAAATCCACCTAAGCCTTCAATGTTTTTATAATTCACGATGCCTTGATACATCGCTTCTTCTTGCATAGAAAGTGGCTTGAAGTTTAATTTTTCTTTGGCTAGACGGATGATTGTTTCATCCGTTGTATTTTCGATCAGGTAACGCAGAATACGTGGATTTTGCATTTTGGAAATAATAAACTCCACAATATCTGGATGCCAATCTGCTAGCATAATCATTTGTGCGCCACGACGTGATCCACCTTGCTCCACAAGATGTGTCAATTTAGCAATATCATCTAACCAGGAAACAGAACCAGATGATTTACCGTTTACACCACGAGCTAATGTGTTGCGTGGACGTAATGTTGAACCATTTGTTCCTACACCGCCACCACGGCTCATAATCTCCATAACTTGCTTACGGTGATCACTAATCCCTTCACGAGAGTCAGCGACAAATGGCATCACGTAACAGTTAAAGAAAGTTACATCTGTTTCAGAACCAGCTCCATAAATCACTCGTCCAGCTGGAATGAATTTCAAGGATACTAATTGCTCATAAAATTTTTCAAACCACTCTTGACGTTTTTCTGGTGTTTTTTCAACAGCAGCAAGGCCTGTTGCGTTTCGTTTTGCAATTTGTTCATAAAATATCTCAAGAGGCTTTTCTAACACGTCAATTGAACGCGTAATCACACCCGTTTCTTGCTCTTGCGGATCGTCTAATGCGCTACGATAATCCTCTTCAATCAAAATCTCTGCTGTTTTTGTAGACATGTCCAATTTTTGAATTGTCCCTAAACCACGTGCAGGAAATTTCGGATCAGCTTTTACCGTTAATACAACAAAGTCGCCGGCTTTCAATGTTTTCTTTTCTGTGTCTTTAAACGAATAGCGATCGATCATGACAAGTCTTGATACACCTTTGTGTGTAATATGCATATCAGATGTTACGGGGTGTACCTGCGGGAATTGTTCAATATCTTTGTTTAACTGTTCAAATTGATTGTTTACTTCGGGTTGATGATTTGTGAGTACCATCGTTTAGCCTCCCTTGTTCTCTTCATTACAAAATAAATACACAATATCTTGTGTCGTTAAACACTACATATTGTGTATATGTCTTTAAAAAAGATACTATATATAGTTTTTTAATTCAACTCTTGCTTTTTTTAATAGATTCAGAACTACTTGTTATGACTAGGATTGAACGTTAAAAAATATTTTTTTCATACCATTTTTTACTTTTTAAAGTTCCACTCATCTGAAGCATATTTTTTTTCTTCTAAAGCTTGCACATATTCTAATTGCTCCTCAGAAAGTGTAAATGGTTTTAATTCAATTTGCAACGATTTTGCAAAGCCATCTCTAAAAGCTGTCACACATTGTTCAACTGTCACTGGCTCTTTTACAAGACTGTTGATGGCAACAGCCTTTTCTGGTAGCTTTTTACGCATACGATTCTTCGCTTCTTCACTGGAGAAATTAAATACGGATAATAATTTCTCTTGATCCAAATCTAATAAAATGGCGCCATGCTGTAAAATGACACCCTTTTGACGTGTTTGAGCACTTCCAGCTATTTTTTTCCCTTCTACGACAAGTTCATACCAACTTGGTGCATCAAAGCAAACAGCACTTTTTGGACTCTTCAGGTCCGCTCTTTTCTCCTCTGTATCAGGTACACTAAAATAGGCATCCATACCTAGGTTATGGAAACCTTGCAAGATTCCCTCACTTAACACACGATATGCCTCTGTCACAGATTCTGGCATATTCGGATAGCTTTCCGTCACAATGACACTATAAGTTAGCTCATGTTCATGTAGGACAGCTCGTCCACCAGTTGGTCGACGTACAAAACCTAAGCCTTGTTCACGCACAGCATCTAAATTAATATCTCTCTTAGCTTGTTGAAAATAACCAATGGATAATGTCGCAGGCTCCCACTCGTAGAAACGAATTACTGGTGGAATTAACCCCTCACTATGCCAATCAAGTAAGGCTTCATCTAGTGCCATATTAAAAGAAGGACTACATTTCCCTGAATTTAAAAAATACCAAGTTGTCATATGCTCATCTCCTACAAATATAAAATGATCCATCAGGCCCCACCTGTGGGTCAACTTTAACGAATATTATACTACAGTTCAAATTGCGAACGATTGCTTGTGTAACGAAAAAAGCGATTTCGCTACAACCTAGTTAATTTTATCAAACTCATTGGACTATCGCTAGCGCATCTTTTATAATAATAGAGAAGATAGAAAGGGGTAAGAAAATCTTGGACATACTTATCACAATCGGTGTCGTTTTAGTAGTCACAATTGCATATATCGGAATTAATGCACTACGACTCAAAAAAGCCGTAACCAACCTAACACAAGAGCAATTCATAGAAGGCTATCGTAAAGCCCAGCTGATCGATGTTCGTGAGCAAAAAGAATTTGATGCTGGTCACATTCTTGGTGCACGAAATGTGCCTTCGACAACACTACGTCAACGTTATAAAGAAATCCGCCCAGATTTACCAGTATATCTATACTGTCAAAATACAGGCCGTAGCTCACGTGCTGCACTATTTCTTAAAAAACGTGGGTACAACCAAATTTACCAACTTCAAGGTGGTTTCAAAACTTGGACAGGTAAAATAAAAGCAAAAAAATATTAATGCTCTCATCAAAAAAAGTCGTCTCAAAGTACTATGAGACGACTTCTTTTTTAAAAAATTCAGAGTTTCTACTATATTATATCTATTTCAAATGATGCTGTACAAGCTTCATGTCATCAAAATAAAAAAGTAAAGCAACAAAACGCATTATAGTCCCCTTATTTGATACAAAATCTACTTTGAACGAGYTCGCTACTTAGTCGGGTCYTCATAAAAATGAGCGCTTTGGTGTCTTTTTGGAGCGGTTTTCACTTATGTTTGAGCACTTCGAAAGCTACGTTGAGCAATCTTCCAATAAACCACCTCATATTTAAAAACTCCTTCACGAAACACTTTGTATGACCAAAAATACTATTTTTCGTTAGAGATATGCCAGTTACGAACCCTATTCTTCTATTTTTCTGAAAATAGTTAAAATTTATTGTTGAATAATTTTAGAAGCACTGTTAGGATGTATAATATCTTACAATAATAATTGATTATCAAGTTAATAAGCTATGGATGCTATGGATCAAACTATAGCAGGAGCAGTTCTGGAGAGAGCGCACATTGCGTCGCCGAAGGGTTCACTATCTCAGGCAAAAGGACAGAGGAGTAATACAGCTTTTATAAGCGATGCTACACCATTTCATGTAGACATCTGCGAATAAATGGTATTTGTTATTCTGACGTTTTTCCGAGACTAGTGTCACAACTAGTCTCTTTTTATTTTTCCAGTCATAGTTTTTTATGCATCTTTGAGGGGGATTAACGTGGAACAGCAACAATTAAAACGAGATTTAAAAAATCGCCATGTACAGCTTATTGCCATTGGTGGAACAATTGGGACTGGTTTATTTTTAGGCTCTGGAAAAGCTATTGCCTTAGCAGGGCCTTCGATCATCCTAGCCTACTTAATTGTAGGAACAGCGCTATTTTTTGTGATGCGTGCCTTAGGTGAATTGTTACTATCCAATGCAGGCTACACTTCATTTACGGATTTCGCATCCGAATACATAGGGCCTTGGGCAGGTTATATCACAGGTTGGACATACTGGTTCTGTTGGATTATGACGGCGATGGCAGACATTATTGCGGTGGGGGTTTATACACAATATTGGTTTGATATCCCACAATGGGTGCCAGCCATTGGTTGCCTCGTATTGTTATTACTACTAAATCTATTAACTGTTAAGCTTTTTGGTGAGCTAGAATTTTGGTTCGCTATTATTAAAGTTATTACAATTGTAGCACTTATTATTATTGGTCTTATTATGCTAGTAACTGGCTTCCAAACTAGCTCAGGAACAGTATCTGTTGAAAACCTGTGGGCACATGGAGGCATGTTCCCAAATGGAATATACGGCTTTTTAATGGCCTTCCAAATGGTTGTCTTTGCATTTGTTGGTGTGGAATTAGTGGGGGTTTCAGCAGCTGAAACAGCAGATCCTCAAAAAAATATTCCTTCTGCCATTAATAAAATTCCATTTCGCATTTTACTTTTCTATGTAGGGGCATTATTTGTTATTTTATGTATTAACCCATGGTATGAAATGTCTGCTTCAAGCAGTCCCTTTGTCCAAGTGTTTACATTAGCAGGTATCCCGATTGCTGCTGGTATTATAAATTTTGTTGTGCTTACTTCAGCGGCTTCAGCAGGTAACAGTGGGTTATTCTCCACAAGTCGGATGCTCTATAATCTTGGTAACAATAAACAGGCATCTCCAGCATTCGCCAAACTCAACAAAAACAGTGTACCAAGTAATGCACTCGTTATTTCTACTATTGTTGTATCAGCTGGTGCTCTGTTAAGTAAGTTGATGCCAGAGAACGCCTTTAGTGTTGTGACGACGATTAGTGCAATTTGTTTTATATGGGTGTGGAGCATTATCATCATTTCGCACATTATCTACAAACGAAAAAAACGTGCTTTACATGAAGCTTCAATCTTCAAAGCACCACTGACACCTTTTATCAACTACGTCGTGCTTGCGTTTTTCGCCTTTTTATTAATGGTGATGTTTATTTCTGAGGCTACGCGTACGGCACTGCTGTTAACACCAATTTGGTTTATCGTTTTATTTATTATTTATAAAATGAAAAAAAGATGACTTCAGACTAAGCGCTGAAATCATCTTCCACTTATTAAAAAATAGTCATATCCCATTCTGTTGCTAGCTGTTTCAGCAACTGTACACCTGCCACACTGTTTCCTATTGGATCAATCGCTGGTCCGTAAATTCCGATACCACAGCCAGTAGGAAACGGCGAGTGTAGGCCTGCATGTCCTGGAACAGCCGCAAGAATCGCACCTGATACACCACTTTTGGCAGGGAGACCAATAAATGCCGCAAACTTCCCTGAGGCATTGTACATACCACACGTTACCATCAAAGCCTTCGCTAATTTTGCCACTTGTTTTGGGAATAGCTGTTTCTTTAACAGTGGGTGATAGCCATCATTCGCAATAACTAGGCCAATCATGGCTAAATCTGATACATTGACTTCAATTGCACATTGCTTCAAATAAACCTCAAGCGCCGCCTCTACTGGACAATCTAAAAACCCTGAATCCATTAAGTAATAGGCCAATGCTCGATTACGATTAGCCGTTTGCCACTCTGACTGGAATACTTCTTCATTGATACTCAATTGCTTGCCTATGATTTGTTCTAAAAATTGTAGAATCTTTGTGACCTTCTCTTGTGGAGAATGACCAGCCAACATGGAGGATACCGTAATAGCCCCAGCATTAATCATCGGGTTAAAGGGTTTACCTGGCTGATGACTTTCTAAGCGAATAATTGAGTTAAAGGTATCTCCTGTTGGTTCAACATCTACTCTTTCTAAAACATATGGTAAGCCTCGATCCATACAGGCTAAAATAAAGGTAATAACCTTGGAAACGCTTTGAAGGGTAAATAGTTCTTCGGTATCTCCCGCTTTGATTTCGTGGCCTTCAGTCCCAACAATCGCAACAGCTAATTGATTAGGATCTTTTTTGGCTAAAGCAGGGATATAATTAGCACATTGCCCTTCTTTGGTAGCTGCACGATACTGTGATACCCACTGTGCTAGAAGATGATGCTGATGATTGGGTTGTATTGACATGTCGCGTTCTCCTTTCAAAATGAGGCAAAAACAGAGCCTTCATAGTTCTCCTATGAAGACTCTATCCTGTTAGCGCTTAGGTGGCTGTGTTCCCTCTGGAATTAAAGATTGATATGTTTCACCATCTAGACGATCTTGCCMTTCCTTTTTCGCTTTTTCAATGTATAGAGGATTATCCAGCAACGCTATGGCTGTACAAGCCATAATTTTAGCAGCCTGTAGCATTCCTTTATGCGCTATTGGGGTCACTCCCTGAGACACTACCTGCCATGTATGTAATGGTGTCCCTAATGCCATGCATACAGTTGTACACTGTACGGTTGGTACGTTCCAGCTAACATCTCCAACATCTGTAGAGCCACCCATAATAAATTCAGGTAGCATGCCTGGAACATGATTAGCAATCACTTTTCCTTGTAATAGCTTGGCATCTTCTTTACGCAAGCCCACTAATGAAGCTGCTTGTACTTCTGGTGTAAACGTATTGAAAATAGCCTGCGCATACTGTTCATCCTCTATTGTATAGTCTGGCATACCAATTTCAAGTATTTGTTGATACATCACATCATAAAGTGTTTTATTTGTTATAAGATTCGAAGCAGCACCTTCAAACTCGATGTCCACTGACGTCCCTGTCATCATTGTGGCACCCTTTGCAATGTTCTCAACGCGTTGATAAATTTCCTGTACTTGCTGCTTTTTAGGTGCCCTAACTAGATACGTTACCTCTGCATATGGTTGAACTACATTTGGCGAAGTTCCGCCAGAATTAGTAATGGCATAATGCACACGCGCTTCTGGAATGATGTGTTCTCGTAAGTAGTTTACCCCAACATTCATAAGCTCAACAGCATCTAAAGCACTTCGTCCAAGATGTGGTGCAGCTGCGGCATGAGCACTTTTGCCCGTAAACTTAAACGTTGCGGCATAGTTTGCTAGAGAACTACACGTCATCACAGTCGAAAACGTACCTGGATGCCAAGAGATCGCGATATCAACATCATCAAAAAGGCCAGCCTTTGCCATATAAGCTTTACCAGATCCATTCTCCTCTGCAGGGCAACCGTAAAAACGGATTGTTGCTGACTGATGATTTTGCTCTAAATAATCCTTTACAGCAACAGCAGCTGCGAATGCGCCAGTACCTAATAAGTTATGACCACAGCCATGTCCACTTCCACCATCCACAAGAGGCTCATGTTGTGTCGCCCCACCTTTTTGACTCAAGCCTGGAAGCGCATCATATTCACCTAAAAAGGCAATTACAGGCTTGCCAGAACCATAAGCTCCAACAAGCGCTGTGTCAAGACCCGCAACACCGACTTCTGTTTGAAAACCCTCTTTTTCTAGTGCCTGTTTCATATATTCCATCGATTTCTTTTCTTGAAAATGAAGCTCGGGCACAGCCCAAATCGCATCGCTTAATGCTACTGTAGCTTGCTGTTTTGCTTCAATTAACGTTGAAATTTTCTCATGATAACTCATATTTGTCCCTCCAAATTCATTATGCTTTTAACAATGTTCCTTTTTGGTCGTTTAGTGTGACAAGCGACACAATACAGATAAGCGCAAAGCCAATTAACATCCAAAAGGCTGCATCAAAGGAGCCATTAAAGGCATCCACCATAAATCCAATTGCCATCGGTGTAACAAACCCTGCTAATTGTCCCCCTGTATTGGCAATCCCCATTGCAGAACCTGTGATAGAAGAAGGTAATTTCTTGAGTACAATAACAGGTAGTAATGTAATGACAAACGCAATAAATATCGAAACGACTGTTTGGTAACCAATAAATAACGTCACTGTTTTGGCAGTAAACATTAAATACAATAAAAGACCAATGACTGCGCAGGAGATGGAGCCTAACACTTTCTCCATACCTTTTGGTAGCTTATCAATGATATAGCCACTACCATATACACCAATTATCGTTGTAATGGCAGGTATTGTTTGCGCCCAACCAATGGACATTAAATCCAAGCCTCGATTTTTTTGAAGATATGTTGGAATCCAAGAAACTAATCCCCAGTTCACTGCATAAATACAAAAATAAGCAATGATTAAATTCCACATTAGGGGTGTTTTCAATAACTCTTTAAAATTCACTTTGTTCGTAGTATTTTCTGTTCCAGCAGTAGCTGCCTCATCTTGCGGGAGTTGAATGTATTTCCAATATAAAAAGGCAATTATTGCCCCAATTGCCCCAATGATGATAAACATCATGCGCCAGCCAATCGTTCCTAATAAATAAGCAGCTAGCAAAGGGACGATGAGTGAAACAATGCCACCAGAAGTAAGCATGATGGACATCGCTCTACCTCTTTCCTCTTTTGGGAAAATCGTAGCAATAATTTTAGAGCTTGATGGCTGAAAACCACCCTCACCAATGCCAAATAAGAAGCGAATCACAATCATTGCTGTTAAAGACCAAGCAATAGCCGTTAGGCCCGTAAAAATAGACCACGTGATAACAGCCATTAATAAAACTCGTTTTGCGCCAAACTTATCGGCAAGCCAGCCACCTGGTATTTGCATAATGGCATAGCCTGTACTTAAAGCGAATTAAATAATACCCGTTGAAGATGCATCCAGTTGCAAATCCCCTGTAATCGAAACTACTGCGTAGTTCATAATATAGCGATCTAAATTCCCTAAAGACCAGCCTAAAAATAAAAGTGCATGGATGACATTTCTAGATTTCTTCGTTATTTCATTTGTTGTCATTCATATCCCTCCCATATATAGAAATCCTCTCTTTATTGCCACGACTATTCTTGAATATGCTTGCCCCCTTGTCCGTAAATCCCCTTTTATATAACGACATTTTCGTTATATATTCGTATAATAATCAAAGTTCAATAAAAAGACAATATTTTTTTGAAAATTTCTAATAGATAATCGTCTTCGTAAATCCATATTATTTACCTAAATAACTGCTAAATTCATTAATTTATCAGTATTTAAGGCTTCAAAAAGCATAAAAATGTCCCACACCATTTATTGGTTTGGGACATTTTTGTTTTTAGACAAGTTGATACATTTTAATAGGTCTGCCTCGAGTATGCTGTAATTCTTCCCCACAAATTCTCGCTAAATCTACATTACATAAATCTGCTACGATTCGTTGGGCATTTCTCTCGCTCATTTGCAGTTGTGACGCCAAATCCTTTGTCGTAAAATGCTTCCAATGCATTTTTTGTACAAGTGCATGGATTTTCATATAGGTTTTAATACTAATATTCCCTTTTTTTAGTTTTTCTAAAATATAAGGGTCTTCGGCTCGGTAGGAATAGGATAGCTCTTCTACATTCCCTACCGATTCAATAATGGTGCCATCATCCTGTATCATCACGATGTCAATAGCCTCGTTTTCCTTCGTCTGTCTTAGTCCTCGGTGAGCATGTAACTCAGCATTGAACACTGTTTGAGCAAAGCCAATGCCTGCTGTCACCTTCGTCTCCATTTCAATCGACAACTGATACATTTTTTCCTGTAAAAATCGTATTTGCCCTTCAATCGCACCTCTTGTACTAAAGATCGTATATTTACCATTCCCCTCTTCAATAAGAGAGCCATCAATCTGTTCACAGAGCTGTAGTAGATTTTCCTTCGTACGCAATTCTAAATATTGAATACGATAGCCTTGCTTCATGCGCTCTTTTAATGAATCAAAGTCCTTAATTTCAAGCATGACTGCACCAATTTGTGTCTCTTTATAGTAGGACGTTTTGATCTTCTCTGTAAAAAGCTGAACTGTATGATAAATTTCTGTTTTTGTCGGGGAAACCCAATAAGATGGAACGCCTCGTTTCTTCAGCTCTTCATCAACAGAGGGATAACAAGTAATCGCAAAATCAATTTTGCTCGCCTGCCAAAGACTATAATGGAAATCAAATAGCTCTTGTGGATCAATAGCGACATCAAATTCCTTTAAATACATATGATGGACATTATGCTGAATCTCTGCAAGACTTTCTGAAGCCATTTGAGAAGGCGAAGGAATAATATCGATACTAACATTTTCTATAAACTTTTTTTGCTGATAGGATTGCTCTAAAAAACCCCGATAAATAGCCGCTTCGGAAAAAATAATATGGGTCAATTTATCTTTGGATACATTCGTTTGACTGGCAAGCTTATAAGGGATGTAACCAGAAAACAACCAGAAATCGACAGCCTGATTATGTGTCTCCACAAGATGCTTTGTTTCCGTCGCCACTTCATATATATACGGAATAAATTCCATATCCTGTTCGATTTCTCGTGCTAAGGCAATAATTCTTTCAACGGATTGAATGGGACCAACAACACCTATTTTATACATCTTTTGTTCCTACCTTCTTTGTGAAACTACAATCTTTATGTAAAAAATTTATTCCTTTGTTGTACATAGTATAGCGGACAATCAAATTACTAGACAAATCTTATGTATAAAGAAAAGCCTCGAAAACTGTTCGAGGCCATCTGGAAGTAACAATTATTGCTCGGTTGGATACATGTTTGTATAGAGTAACTCTAATCTTTTAGAGAGCTTTCCATAGGCTGTTTGCCATGCTTTACGTGCAGCATCATTATTGCTCCCTGCTGGTTCGTATATAGCATGCACCTCTTCAACCTTCTTCAAATCACCCTCTGCTTGTGTGAGCTTCGAATAATTTTTAACAACCTTCTTATCAGCATCACTCAGAGCATCATAGGCTTTACGGATTTCACTTACTTTCTCCTGTAAACCATTGATATATTCACCTTTTACAAGAAGTGAATTGATGGATTCAATTAATGACAATGCATTTTCATTCGTTTGCTGTTGTCCTTTTTGCTTATCAATGATCAATTGTCTAGTTCCTGCATCAATCAGGCTCACTTGTTTAGATGTAAGCTTTTCATATGCCTTGATCACAGTGCTGGGATTTGAAGCAAAGGATTTCTCATAGGTCTTCATAAAGCTTTCCACTTTTTTCACGTCTGCAAGCGCAGTTTTTAAAATATCATAGTTCGTAATCAGTTTTTTCTCACTTGAACTAAGGCTACTATATTGTGTAGAAAGATTTTTAATACGTTCAATCGTTACGACATAGAGATTATTGGAAACAATTGTGGCAATACCATTATTTAGCTGTGTAATTTTCGATGCATTTTCATCTATATTTTGATTTTTTAATAAAGCTTCATATTGTTCTTTTGCTAAATGCTGCTGATTCGCAGGTAATTTCGCATAAGCTTTTTGCACTGTTTCAATTTTTTTAGCCTTTTTCGCAGCATCTGTTTCTTCTCTAGCAGTCTGTATTTTTTTATAGAATGATTTTACTCCTGTAATATCCTTATTTGCTGCTGTTAATAAATAATAATTTGTCACGTATTTTCTTGCAGCTGAAGACAATTTTTTATAGGATTCAGAAGCTGTATTAACAGCGGTTTCTAATTGATTGAATGAATATTTCGTAACATCCGCAAATTTGGCTATATCCGCCTTTAACGMCTCTGCTGCTGCTTTATCAGTAGGCACTTTACCATTGCCATCAACTGAAATCTTTGGCGTGTTTAGTAAAAATTCTTCAGCATTATATACAAGTGATTGCTGTAAATTTGTAAGATTATTATAAGCTTTTAAAGTACTTGTATAGCTTGAATTAAGTTTACTTTCCGTTACACCAGTTGTTGCAGATAATTTTTGATAGGCATCCATATCTTTAATTACTTTTTCAGCTGCTTTTAAATCTTTCTGTAAGGTAACAAGACTATCGTAGCCAATAATTTGTGCTGCGGAGGCTTTTGTTAAGCTCTTATATTCCTTGATCATTTGATTAACATTATTGACATGACTTTGCCATGAACCAGCAGACGGATTGAACGGATAAACATCATCGCTAATATAGCTATCTATAACATTATTTAAATTTATAATTTGGCTTTCTTCTGCACGTTCTGCTGTAGTCAAACGCTGCACATACACATCTGGCACTAATTTTAATTGTTTATACGTTAATTTTTCATAGGCTGTACGGATTGATTTAGCAGTCGTCACTTGTTTATTAGGCGTACTATTTGTAGCTAATTTATCAAATGATTTAATGAATTGCTCCACCTTTTTAATATCCGATTTAGCCTCAGACAAAATTGCTTGGTTTTGAACAGCGGCTCGGTAGCTTTGTGATAATTTCTCAATATCTGCTTCGATTGTCTTTACGCTCGCTTGTAAGGAATCAACATCCGAAGCTACATATTTCACAAGTGAATTCTCATAAGATAATAAATTAATAATAGCTTGATTGAGTTTTCTGACTTCTTTTATCTCTTCAAGATCATTTGGCTCGTTTAATAGATTTTTAATGCTCGTATATAGGGTCTCATCTACATCTAAGCTACGCTGTAACAGATCTAGCTTATTATAAGCCTCTTCTAGTTCCTTTATTTCTTTTTCATTACTAGTCTCTATTTTGCTCCATTTTTCATTTAACTTAGTTATTAATTCAACATCAGCAAGTGCTCGCTTTAAGACATCATAATTAGACACATTACCTTTAGCTGCCGCTGATAAGGATTGATAGTTTTTTTCTAGTTCCGCAACTTTAGCACTAAATTCTGCTAAGCTTGATACATTGTATTTATTATCATTGACCAGTAAAGCTTTAATCTCTTTCGTTAAAGTATCAGTGGGTTGTTTAGAGACTGTGATGGTATCAGATAGTTTAGATTCCGCAAAAGAAAGACCCACTTTTGCTTTGACAGTGACAGCAATATTTTTGATATCCTTTTCAATGGCATCCTTCGGAATCGTATATGTACTACCTGCAGCTCCCTCTATGATAGTAAAGGAGTTATCGCCTAATTTATAAAACCATTGATAACTATATGTAATTTGATCACTTTGCAATTTTGCACCATTCTTATCGGTTACAGTAATACCAGCTACTTTCACTGTTTCTCCAGGTGCTACAAAACCAGAGGATTGACCTTCTAACGTTGGAATGGTGATATCGAGCTCTAATGGCTGAATAGTGCGGGGTGCACTTTTAAATTTTTTACCGTCTGTCGTAGTTGCTTCCACAAAAATGCTTTTTCCAGCTGCTTCAACAGGCACTTTTAAGGAAATAGATGTTGCTCCCGAGATGGGCTTATTTGTTGAACCCTCTTCACCAGTAATTTCCTCTAGATAATACCATTGATAGGCATTGACGATTGTATCATTTGGTAATTTTTCTACTTTTAATGTTGCATTGACAATATTTTCTCCAGTGACTGAAACTGTTTCGGCCGCACCTGCTACAGTGGGAACGATAAGTGCAACAGGAATAGCTGCTGCTGTTAAAAATAATTTTTTATTCAAATCTATTGACCTCCTCAATCCTTCTCCTGAATTATATCGGTCATATGGCCATAATTTCCTTGAATATTAGGTAAATACTCTAAAAAGTGTATTTTTTCCTGATTTACTATTTATCAAATAATATTTTTTTGATAACGTTTTATTATTTTTGATTATAAATAAATACTTTTCAAACAAAAGCCTTCTAACCCACATTCGTAGCCTCTACGAAGAGATTAAAAGGTGTTAAAAAAATAAATGCACTTATGCTTCCGCTTCATCTGGTTATCCTCGTATCATATAAGTTGGTTGGATCAGGGTCTTATAGGTATAGGGATTCGTATGTTGGGTTTCACTTACTTGGATACGAATCGTCATCCCTTCTCCTACTTTGCTATCTAATGCGAATTTCCCATTAAAAGCTTGAACGCGCTCCTGCATGCCTTGTATGCCCATAGAATCGGCAAGTAGAATATCATCTATATTACAACCAACACCATCATCGCTATACAAAATTTGGAATCCCTCTTCGGTGCCCAATAAATGTATTTCAACTGTATTAGCATAGGAATGTTTTAACGCATTGTTTAATAATTCTTGAAACAGTCGATAAATCATTAAGTTTAAACGCTCATCCTCTAAATAGAGGCGGTCAATCGTATATATCAAAACAAAATTAGCCCGTTTATGAATTTTCTGTATTAGTTTTTCAAGGGCTGCATTTAAGCCCAATGTATCTAATAGAGGTGGCTTTAAGTTTTCGCAGTAGCCCCTCAAATCATTCAGAGAGATAATCATATGTTCATGAAGCTTTATAAGTTTAGATGGGATCTCCTCTTTTTCTTTGGTATGCATGAGGACATCCATTTCCCTTGCAATGTGCAGTTGTTCTTGTAAAATCGTATCATGAAGTTCCCGTGCTAACTGATATTTTTCTTCCTCGAACCTTAGCCAGAGTAATTTATTGAGCCATGGTAGCTGTCGATTATCAGCTTCTTTCATATGCTTTAACTGATTTAAAAGCTCCTCAACCATTTTTGTGTTTTCGATAAAATTATTTAAATAGAGCAGTAATAATTCTAGCCATAGCAGTTCCTCGTCCTTGAGATAAATCGTTTTATTATGATCCACAACAAGGATTCGTTTATAGTTCACATCCTGATGAATAAAGGCGATATAGAAATGATCTGTCTTCTTTATATCTCCCAAGCCTAATCGTTCGACTAGTACCTCATCTATTTGATGCTGCGTGTATTCTTTTGATTTATTTGTTAAGGTAACTTGATGTGTTTGAAAATCATATGTGAGCACATACACACTTTCCATTTCAAGCTGAACCACAACCTCTTGTACAAATTTCTCCAATAAGTCCTCAATCTTCACCACTCTACCAATACTCTCAACGGTCGTATACAAGCGGTGGATGTAGTCGCCTTTTGTAGAAAATAAAATTTTCCGCTTACGATAATCAATCCGCTCTTTAATGTAGAACAACGCCATTAACGATAGAAAGGCAAAAAAGAAAATCTCTGTCATGCGCGAAACTGATAAATCTGCAAATAAATATAAACCGATTAACAGCCATATCGTAAAGCCAAATGAGAAATTAAAATAATAACGCAATCGAGAAATGAAATACTCCATATCAAAAATACGTTCAGTGAGTTGTGTGAAAATGAAGCTGAATGGAATTAGTAAAAGAAATAATGAACAAATATCAGCAGAAAGTAGTTGTTCATTGACAAAAATTTGAGGTAAAGCGTATAAAAATAAAAAAGGCAGAAATGGGATAATTATACTCATTAATAAAAGCTTTAGATGGGAAGATTTATACTTAAAAAAACCTACAATTAAAATTCCAAGATTCAATAATATTAATAGAAAAAATAGCCATAGTATCAATTCAGATAATATCGGATTAATTGATGGATAAAAAATACTAAAAACACTCATGGCAACAGCCAAAAAAGGTAAAACAAAGAAATTTCTTATATTTTTTAAGAATAACCACTTTATATCTAAAAACAAAAAATATTCTTTTAAAAAGAGCAATAAAATGACTAAACACAGAAGTAAACTACTACGATTAATAATCATACCTATATTATCTAAACGTCCTGAAGCACCAATACTTACATAGGCTAAAGAAATACTTAGAATAAATAATATAAGTAAATTAGTAAGTTTTTGGTTAATTCTTTTAGAATATAAGTATATTGTAATGAATAATGTTAGAAAATAATAACAAGCTGGTATTATCAATAAATAGTAAAATTGTTGAGGAATATCTAGATTTTTTATCTGTATAGAGACTATCCTTCCATCCGACTTTTGAATTGTAATTTCTTTCGCTGCTCTTATGGCAGAATCAAAGGATATATAAGATAAATTACTTATTTTAACATTATCAACGTATAAAACAATATCTCCAGGAACAATTTTATGCTTAGACGCCCAATTTTTATAGTAAGAATCCGTTATTGTCCAATTATCATTTATTTTTTCTAATTCTATATTTAAAAAGGGCGTGCTATAAGTAATATAAAGTAAATAAATACCTGAAATTAAATAGAATCCTATAGCAAGCCCAAACCATTTATTTTTTAAATATTTTAGTACCAAACGCGATTTTCTAAACATACATCTTCATCAAACGAATCCAATATTGCCTTTTGTTCTAATGCTGTTACACCAATGAGAGAAGCTTTTTTTTCTTTTAACAATGTCACTAACGTCGGATTTTGCTCTAAATACTGAATCATGTTAATCATTAAAATCGCCTCATTTCTTCATTTTTTTAGTTTATAGTCACTATTTTTTGCCAATAATTCCTCTTAATAAGGAATTATTAACCATTTATGTAACTATATTTTCATTATACTACCTCTCTCCAATAATTCAACATAATTTTCTAAAAAATTCAAAAAATAATAGATTACGTAATAATTTTGCTTTATTTTCAATTATTTTTCTCCAATAATAGACATAAAAACAAATGAAAAGCTCCTTCCTTCTAGTAGGAAGAAGCTTTTCATTTTTCTCTTTTGCTAATACTGACACCCTTCTTGTAGCCACTTGTAGAAATCACAAGTAATCAATGTTGCATGCTTTGGGTTCATATCACCACTATCTACTGCTAAAACACGATAATCCTCTGCCTTTATGTCCATTAAAAAGACCATTCCTCCACTATCATCACCAATTGCAATATAGCCTTTTGCATATTCTTCCACTTCCCAAGTCTGGTTTCTTTCTATTACTTCCTCTGTACCATAAATAAACACGCCATTCGTAAACGATAAACCGTTACTTTCCTTTAATACAAGTGTATACGCACTCGGAAGTTGACAATTCAGCCTATGTTCTATGTGTACAATTTGGTGATCTGTTGCTGGTGGATTAGCTGTATAGCTATTATGTATAGGTAACATGTCGTCACCGTCCTTTCCAATAAACTTTTTTACGTCTGCGCTGCACAAAATTCATAAAACGCCAGGATTAAGGCATCAACCTTTTGTTTACTGACAATTTTACCTAACCATTCTTCTGGAATATTGTCCAACTGTTTATACATTCCCGCGATCGATCCTGTAATTGCTGCAACGGTGTCCGTATCTTCTCCTAAATTAACTGCCATCAGAATCGCTTCTTTAAATGTTGTAGAATTACCTACACACCAAATAGCCGCTTCTAACGAATGAACAATATAGCCACTCGATTGAATCTCGTCTTCAGGCGTATTTAAAAAGTTTTCATGAAAAATCCTTGCATAAGCATTTAACTCTGCTTTCATTTCATTTTGTAAATTATTTTGGAGTAGTTCAAAGACCTCTTTTAAGGCCACTTCTAGTGAATTATTTCGGTATAAGCTTAATAATAGTTCAATGTAAATGATGGACCCTACTATGGAACGCGGATGACCATGAGTAATCTCTGTATACTGATGAACTAATTCTTTTCTTTTAATAAAATCTAACTCATGCATTACCACGAATACTAAAGGAGCAATTCTCATTAACGTACCATTGCCATTATCAAATTCGCCCGTTTTACCACATTTTGCTGGCGGAACACCTTTTTTATAGTTCGAAACGGCTTCAGCTGTAGTAATTCCAATATCAAACATTTCGCCAAATGGTGTGAGATAGCCCTGCTCCATGTATTGTACAAATTTATTCATTAATGTTTTGGTATTCCCATTTTCAATAATGTTCTCGACCAGGCAGAGTGTTAAAGAAGTATCATCAGACCAAGTACCAGGTGGCTGATTGTAAGTACCGTACCCCATCACATCTTGCACATGGAAAGTCCCTCTTTGTTTAAACTCAACAGGTACGCCCATTAGATCACCGATAATCCCACCGTATAAAGTGTCAAACACCCGCTCCCTCAATTTTGTATCTACCATAGATGCCACCCCTAACTTTAATTTAATTTATCACAATTCAAAAACAGTACATTTAATTTTATAATAAATCAATTCCTCATTTATTATTTTTTCGATCTCTCTCCAATCTCCTCCAGCTAAACCTGAACCAATTTTAGGCATCTGTATCGATAATCTATTTTTTAAGGCAAACCTCGCAACTTTTCTTAAACATAAACGAAGCACATCATAATCAATATAGGTTGTACGATCTTTATCATTTTTCCTCACACCATGCTGTGCAAGCATATTGGCAACAAAAGTAGCTTTCTGCTGGTCTACACATACAAACTGAACCTCTCCTAACCCAAAAGTTTCTTTATCCTTCGACCATTTTACATAATCATTTTTAGCAATAGGGAATTGCTTTGATAAAGATAAAACAAAGCCTTTTCCCCATTTTCCTAAAATATTGACTACATGAATAATGAGTGTATGTTCTTCTAAAGGAAGAGATGCATCGCCCTTTAAGTAGTTTATTGGAGATTTGTTAGCTACAATTCCCTCCTGCCATTTTTTCTCAAAATCTAATCTTGTAATAGGTACACTATCGCTTACATCTAAACTATCGATATGTCCGTCATACAATAAAAATCCAATATCTTCGTTCCAATCGTGCAATGATGAAGAACAGTACATATCATTTTTTATTATATTGATCTGCCTAGTTGCAACGCCATCATCAAATTCTGTATATAATTGACCATAACCTTTTAAAAATTCAATATTATCACATTTATAGTATAATAGACTATTACCAAACTTGATATCTTCTTCCATCACTTTCCCCCCTTAATAGAACCAACCTAACCCTATCTTGTGCTTAATAAGGTGCAAAGATTTTATTAATTATACTTTCGATTGTAGATAGTTAGGCACTACCTCTAAGTCCTTAAATTGAATCCCTTTAAGATGGAATTTTTCACAGATTTAAATTTTTCTGAACAAAACAGGTATCTACCCAGTTTAAATCGTTTAATGGAAATAAATCAAGATCAGAGTCTTTTAACACCAATCTTATATACTTATCAACGAAACTTCCATCAACTTTTAATTTTGCATTACTTGGCACTTCTCTTGTAAGATACTCAGATTTTCATAATCAATTGAAGATTCGTTTAGCCTGTAATTTAAGGTGCAAAAAAACCGCTCACATAAACGTGAACGGTTTTGGAAACTATGCTTTTTGATAACGAAGCACTGGTGTACGAGCAGCGCGTGTTTCGTCTAGACGAGATACGACTGTTGTATGAGGTGCTTCTTGAACGATTGATGGATTTTCTTCTGCTTCTTTCGCAATTTGAATCATTACATCACAGAATGCATCTAACGTTTCTTTTGATTCTGTTTCAGTTGGCTCAATCATCAATGCCTCTTCCACATTTAATGGGAAGTATGTTGTTGGTGGATGGTAGCCAAAGTCTAACAGACGTTTTGCGATGTCTAATGTACGAACGCCTAGTTTCTTCTGACGACGACCCGATAAGACAAATTCATGTTTACAGTGACGGTTATATGGTAGATCATAGAATGGCTCTAAGCGACGCATCATGTAGTTGGCGTTTAATACAGCATATTCTGTAACAGCTTTTAAGCCATCAGGACCCATTGTACGAATGTACGTATAAGCACGAACATTGATACCAAAGTTACCATAGTAAGGTTTTACGCGTCCGATTGATTGTGGACGATTGTAGTCAAAGTGGTATGTGCCTTCTTCAGTTCTTACTAATACTGGTTTTGGTAGGAATGGAATTAAATCTGCTTTTACACCTACTGGACCAGAACCTGGACCACCGCCACCATGTGGGCCTGTAAATGTTTTGTGTAGATTTAAATGCACACAGTCAAAGCCCATATCGCCAGGACGTGCTTTACTCATTACAGCATTGAGGTTCGCACCATCATAGTACACTTTACCGCCTACAGAGTGAATTAGCTCTGCCATTTCGATAATGTTTTCTTCAAATAACCCTAGTGTATTCGGGTTCGTTAACATTAGTGCTGCTGTATCAGAACCTACTACTTTGCGAAGGTCTTCGATATCAACTAAGCCATTTTCATCTGATTTAACAGTGATTGTTTCAAAGCCTGCTACTGTCGCAGATGCTGGGTTTGTACCGTGAGCTGAATCAGGAACGATTACCTTGTTACGGTGTCCTTCACCATTTGCTTCATGGAAGGCACGAATCATCATTAACGCTGTCCATTCACCATGAGCACCTGCTGCTGGTTGTAATGTAACTWCATCCATCCCAGTAATTTCCACTAAAGAAGTTTGAAGATCATAAAGAAGCTCCATTGCCCSTTGTGCTGTTGATTCATCCTGTAATGGGTGAACATTTGCAAAGCCAGAAAGACGTGCAACTGTTTCGTTAATTTTCGGATKATATTTCATCGTACAAGAGCCAAGCGGATAGAAGCCAGAGTCTACTCCATGGTTTCTACGAGAAAGTGCTGTATAATGACGCATAATATCAAGCTCAGACACTTCAGGTAGTTCTGCTGCCTCTGAACGTACTAAGTTTGCAGGTAATAAATCTGCTAGGTCTACCTCAGGCACATCTAGTGCTTCTAAACTATAGCCAACGCGACCTTCTTTTGAAATTTCAAAAATGAGTGATTGATTTTCGTTATGCATTAAGAGCCCCCATTTCTGCAACAAGTGCATCAATTTCTTCTTTCGTGCGTAATTCAGTTACTGCGATTAGCACATGATTTTTAAGAGAGTCATAATTTTGACCTAAAGGATAGCCACCGATAATACCCTTTTCGATTAAGCCTTTATTGATTTCCTTCACACATTTATTCGTTTTCACAACGATTTCATTGAAGTGTGCGCCTTGGAATGCTACTGTAAAGCCTGCTGCTTCAAAGGCATTTTTTGCATAACGTGTTTTCGCGATATTTTGAGTAGCCATTTCACGAATTCCTTGTTTTCCTAGAGCTGTCATCGCTACAGAAGCTGCAAGTGCAAGTAGTGCTTGGTTCGAGCAAATATTGGAAGTTGCTTTATCACGGCGGATATGTTGCTCACGTGCTTGTAGTGTTAATACGTATCCACGACGGCCTTCACCATCCACTGTTTCACCAACAAGACGTCCTGGTACCTTACGCATCAATTTTGTTGTCACTGCAAAGAAACCACAGTGTGGGCCGCCGAAAGCTTCAGAAATACCAAATACTTGCGCATCACCTACACAAATATCAGCACCAAGCTTGCCAGGAGGCGTTAAAATTCCTAATGCCAATGGGTTAGAAGATACAACGAGTAAGCTTTTTGCAGCATGTGCAATATCCCCGATCACTTGGATATCTTCCACTTGGCCAAAGAAGTTTGGATATTGGGCAATAACAGCTGCTGTGTTGTCATCGATTAACTCTTTTAATGCATCCACATCTGTCACACCATCTTTTTGCGGGATAGTCACGATATCAATGGATTGACCATATGCATATGTAGCAACAACATCGCGATATTCTGGGTGCACTGCTTCTGACACTAAAATTTTCTTGCGACGCGTATGACCAGCTGCCAACATACCCGCTTCTGCCAATGCTGTACCACCGTCATACATAGAAGAGTTAGCAAGATCCATTCCCGTTAGCTCAGCAATCATCGTTTGGAATTCAAAGATGGCTTGTAGCTCACCTTGTGAAATCTCTGGCTGATATGGTGTATAAGCTGTATAGAATTCTGAACGAGAAATAACATGGTCTACGATCACTGGTTTATAGTGGTTATAAACACCTGCACCTAAAAATGATACGTTGGCATTTGTGTCCTTATTTTTAGCAGCAAGTGCCGTTAACTCTTTTAATAACGCAGATTCTGATTTTGCTTCTTTAATATCATAAAGGCCTTTAAAACGGACTTTCTCAGGAATATCCTCAAATAACTCATCGACTGAGGATACACCGATTACGTCTAACATTTCTTTTTGATCTTGCTCCGTCATAGGTAAATAACGATGTTTCATAAATGTAGGTCCCTCTTTTCAACTATTATTTTGAACGCTTGTAAAACGGTGTTTCTACTGTTATTACCTTTAAGTGTTTACCGCGAATTTCAATTTCTAGTTCAGTTCCGATTGTTGCGAATTGACTGTCAATTAATGCGTGACCAACATTACGTTTTGATGAAGGAAGCTGTGTACCAGTTGTCACTTCACCGATTTCTTGACCATCCTTAAACACTTTGTAGCCATGGCGTGGAATGCCTTTATCAATCATTTCAATGCCTACAAGTTTGCGTGGTAGACCATTTTCCTTTTGAGCTACTAATGCTTCATGACCAATGAAGCCTTCTTTATTTAATTTCACAGCGAAACCAATACCAGCCTCTAGAGGAGAAATTGTTGCTGATAGCTCTTGACCATATAGTGGTAGCCCCGCTTCAAAACGAAGTGTATCACGACATCCTAGTCCAGCTGGAACCACACCTTTTTCTTGACCTGCCTCTAAAATTTTACCCCAAAGCGCTTTGATGTCTTCTGGAGCGCCATATAATTCAAAGCCATCTTCACCTGTGTAGCCACTGCGAGAAACTAATACTTTATGTCCTGCAACCTCCACATTCTCTTGGAAGCGGAAAAATTTAATGGCACTTACATCAGTCGAAGTAAGGGATTGAAGAACTTCTTCTGCTAGTGGTCCTTGAAGAGCAATTTGTGCGTAGGCATCCGATTGGTTATCAATCGTCACATCATATTGATGTTGATTTTCCATCATCCAATCATAGTCTTTTTCAATGTTAGCTGCATTGACACATAATAAATAGTGATTGTCAGCTAATTTATATGTTAATAAATCATCAACAACGCCACCATCTTCGTAGCACATTGCCGTGTACTGCGCTTGACCGTCAGCAATTTTTGATACATCATTTGATAAAAGATTTTGTAAAAAACCTAATGCATCGGGACCTGTTACTAAAATCTCTCCCATATGTGATACATCAAATAAGCCTGCACGATTACGCACTGCATCATGTTCTTCTTTAATAGAAGAGAATTGAACAGGTAATTCCCATCCACCGAAGTCAACTGTTTTTGCACCATATTTCGCGTATTCTTCAAATAGAGGTGTACGTTTTAATTCATTCGACATTCTTTTTTGCCCCCTTATTGTTAGTTACATTTTTACTGGTAGTAGTTCGTCTGCTTTTTGTATTCCTACAGTCAATTAAGTAAAACGGGCTATAGACATAAAAAAAGACAGACGAACCCCTTTTCGGGATTCTCTGTCCTTGCACCTGAAAGTTACACCAGACTGGCTCGCAAGCTTTACCGTTGCCAATCAGTMGGCTTTCCCCTTTGGTGGCTGTTATTGTTATACTACAGCTCTCTCCAGAGTTGCGTCTTGTACGAGTCCTTTTACCTGAGAGATTCATAGCCCATTGCTACTTGCTCCTTCGGTGGCGTCTACACGCTCTCTCCCCGCACAATCATCCGCCCAAGATAAATCTTGGTACTATTTAGTATTCAATGAACATTTAGTTACTTATTTGTCTATATCCTAACATTAAATGCATTGGAAAGGCAATCATTTTTTAAAAGATAATAAAATACGAACATTAAATAAAAATAAGCTATTTATCGTTCGTTTTTCAATCTTTTCACTTGAAATACTAAATACTCTAGAATTTGGCGAATCGTCCTACCTTCTGTCAGTACCTGAATATGACCTGCATCACGGTAAAACTTCCTTCTGTAGTGATACAGACTTTCTAGCTCCTCCTTTGTAGAGCTCTGTACAATGGGTCTATTTGGATCATGCTGAACTCGTTTATAAATATCCTCAAACGACGCATCTAAAAAAAACACCAGTCCACTGCGTCTCATAATTTTTCGATTTTCAGCATTGATGGCAACGCCACCACCAGTCGAAATAATACAGGCCTCGTCCCTAAAATTTTTCAAAAATTCTGTTTCTATTTCTCGAAAGTGGGCCTCACCGTATTTTTCAAAAATCTGTGGAATTGTCATCCCCTGCTGACGCACAATCTCATGATCCATATCATAATATGGCATCTTCAATAAATAGCTTAAACGTCTTCCTAATGCACTTTTTCCACTACCCATAAAACCAACTAAATATATTTTTCGCAATTCGATTCACCTTCTTATAACTACGATTCTACACTGTCTGACAAAATTTGTCCCAATAAATTTATCGTAGCTCGAACATTCAATTTTTCTAGCCCATCATATGTTCGATACTGCATTTCATAAGACATATAATACGCAAGAACAAAAGTAGTTACAAAAAATAATAATGCAATTGCGATCAAAAAAATAGCCCCTCTGTCATTTTTCAATAATTGGCACATAAAAGGCTCGCTCCTTTTGAATACCACTAGCCATTTCAACAGCTACCGTCAGCTTATTTTCGGAATAGCTAAATTGACATTTATTGATTCCTATTAGCATAGGAACATGTCCACCCTTTACCTGCTCACGAATAATATTCGAGTAGCWATCAATATGATGGAGCGTATTAGCTGTTTGGAAAGTTATTCTTTTTTGATCTTCACGAATGGAAAAGGTGGAAATATCTTTTAGAGAGAGGTTCAAGTCAGAAACAAATAGTTCCCACTTTGTTTGTTCATCTATTAGCATAGTTGATTTCATTTCAGCAAACCAAAGTATTATAAGGACAAAAAAATGAGAAATAAGCACAAAAACGACTAATTGAAACATAGCTTCTATTAATGTATAGCCTTTCTCATTCATGCACTTCACCTGTCACTTGGATACATTTTTGGCGTGACTCCTGTAAATTTTGAAATTGGACACAAACTTGTTGTTCGTCAACTATCCAATGATAAGCAACCTGTTCAATGGTCCGAGAGCCCTCTGTTACTCGTATAGCATGGTACTGTTTTAAACCTTCGTATGCTGTTTCAGCTGCAATTAGCTCCATTTTTTTATTAGCAAGATTTGTTTTCATCGTATAGGTAATGGGGATTAACGAGGTACAAAGCAGCATCAAAATACCCACACCTAAAATAGTTTCTACAAAAGAATAGCCTGACTCATTCAATCCTAGCTCTCCCTCGCCCTAATGTTATGATTACTTTTTTCTTGCCCTGTGGTGTTTTAAATGCCATGGTGCCTGCTGTCATCACATTGCCGCTATAGTTATAGACAAGTGTTTGAATTGAACTCTCAGCTGGCAAAAATTCAACCCCCTTTGGAAAAGAGCGTTCATATAAATGAGTATAAATATCTTTTTGAATAGTATAACGATTTGTTGAACCTTCCATTTTCAGGGCTATATATTGTCGTTGGCTCATACTATAGGTTTGAATATATTGAATATCCAGTTGTAATTGCGTAAAAAATCGTTCTAATTCCTTGGTTTCTGCTATTTTCAATGAGAATTTACTAACAATAGCTGTTAAACTCATAACAAGAAATAAGACAACCAGCATTTCAAGAATTGTAAAACCACCGTTTTTATGAACATTCATTAGCTATCCGTACCTGTTTCCAAGTTGACATTGGCTGGACGTACCTCTCCCTCATTAGTAATCACTATTTCTTCTTTATTTGGGCAGGTTGTTTCATTTTCCTTTAAATAGCCCTTTGCCACTAAATCCTCTAAGGTAGGATAAGCCATATAATCTACACGATACGCCTCTACTTGACCTTGTACCATGGATATATAAGCCGTACAGCCTTTCTTATCTATTGTGGCGAAATGCTTTGTAACATTTGGGATTGTAATTAAAATAAGAATAGAAATTATATAAGTTTTTCTTCTAAAACATCTCAATGAATGTTTATTAATTTAATAACATAGGAGTACAACCTTAATCTAGGTTGTACTCCTATGTTTATAGATCCCTAAAAAATATACTCTCTACTTAAATAATAAGTAATTCTTATATTTTTAAAATATATGTAGTTAAAATTTAGGTTTGGCTAGTCCCCATTCTTTAATTTGGGTTCCCAATATTGTTAAATACTTTTTCTGCGAATCCAACAAATATAAAGGTAGATTCCTTATCATCTCAATTTTTTCTTCTATTTCAGAAATAACATTACTAGGGGTGTTAGGATGGGCTTCGTTTAGTTTTGTAATCAACTTCTCTTCTAATCCGTCAAAATCAAAATTTCCTAGAGGATTTGATCCTATTGGATTTATTAAATATTTCTTTGTTCTTTCCCTTTTTTCTAAAGTTAATTGCTCATTATAATAATGAATAAAATCCCGTTTTGTCCCTATATATTCATTATGAAAGCCCCTGCATTCCTCTTGATTCTGTGGTATTAGATTAGGTATATCAAATAAACTTTCAAAATGAGAAAAATAGTTACTAGAACTTATTCCTTCTTTAACATCAATATATGGGATAAAGCAGAAATTCTCATCGTAATTTTCAATTAATTTAAATTGATCAACCGCATACTCACAAATATTAACTCCAAGTTTTTCATAAACGGTTGCTGAAAAAAGGTTTTCCTTTTCGTGAAACGGTAAAATTTCACAGTAAGAAATAGTATTTTGTTTATAACCATCATATAAATTAGAAACCTGTAGACTAGTATTACCTAAATTCATAGAAGGTTCTTTTTTATCGCTGTCCACAATCGCAAAAACCATATTATTCTGCTCTATTTTATCTTTAAATGTCTTATAGGTATCATTTCCCCCTCCAGTGTCAGGTTCGATGTTTATTTTGCAAGGTAGATTGTTTGAAGAAAATTTATTACCAATATATTCATAGAAATAACAATCATCTATATTTTCTGAAACTAATCTAGTTTTAACCAATATTTCAGGATTTAAAAAATGCCATAGAGGAACTTTAAAGATCGAAGTTGTGTATTGGTACCCTTGAATTAAATTATCCTCCTTCAAAGTATCTATTCGTGCGAACTCCTGATTTGATGGTATAACTTCAATTTTATTTGACACGCTCATCGGAAGCATAGAAAATGTAGTGTAATCATTACTTAGTAATTTTAGTTGTTTTTTATTAAACGTACCTAAATCTCTCAATTCACTTAGATATTCTAATGTTTTTCTATTTGAAAAAACAAAATGAAATCCGTTTCTATGGCTGGTAATTATATTATCTAATGCTTCTAAATCTGCTTCACATAGTTCATTTGATTTAAAATAATCTATTAATAATGGATCTAAATAAATTAACATACTATACCTCCGGATAAAAGAAACCTAGAGGCCAATTTTCAATTGCCCCTTCCTCATTGTAAGAAACAGTGTTTATTGATGATTCAGAAGGATTAGTACCATTTTCCAAATCCCCGAATATTAATACATTAACTTTTTCATTACCAATTTTCTCTTGATAAATTAATTGCCCTACACGATTAACAATTGTTTCACTATGAGTTTCAAGAACAACGGTTAAATTAATTCCACGTTTATTAGTAACATCAATACACTTAACTAATGCATCGGTTAAACGAGCTTGAAGTGCTGGATGCAAATGTAGTTCAGGTTGTTCAATAACAATTGTATGTGTATTAATGTTTATTGAACGGCGTAAACTTTTTTTATTAGTTTTCTCATTCTCAACTCTCCAAACCAATAATAAAATTGGTAATATTTGAGAAAAACCAAACCCGGTATCTGCTAAATTTAATTTTTCATTGGTACCGAATGAAATATTTAAGGATACATGTCCACCTACAGTATTAGTATCTATTTCAAATCCAAAGTTTTGCTTCATCCATTTTTTAAAATTATTTTTATCTTGCCAATTAAGGTGAGTAATAGCCATAGGAATATTTTCACCTTGCGGATCTATTTCATCAACAGCAAGCCCTTGTATTCTATAGTATCTTTGAGCACTGGCTCTTAATGGTGCAATATAATGAACTTTTGAAAAATAAGTAGTTAAATACTCATTACACATATTTAAAATATTTCCCAAATAGACACCATAAAGTAAATTATTCAATCGCTCTATTTCTACCTCACTAGCTTCTTGTAGAACGTTCACAATTACTTTATTTAAAGAATCACTTTTTAAGTCATATTCCTCTAGAAAAGAATCTCCAAAATAATAACTATTTTTAGTAAATTCTCTATTTATCGCTTTATTAAGTTGTCGAATAGTTTTCTCAATACCTTCATTAATTAGTTCTAAATTAACAAGATGTATTTTACTTACAATTTTTTTTAATTCTAAATCTAGCTCTGAATTATTTATTTTTAATTTTTGATTTTTTACTATTTTTGATAATTCACCGTATAAAATTTCTCTGAAATACTCAACTAAAGAAATTTTTCTTTTTTCTTGATTATCATTCACTTTTAATATAAAACTTGGTAAGAATTTATCAAACACTTCTGAGTTTAATATAATGAATGGATCATTAAATTTTTGATTATTTATATAAACGAAATACTCATCACCTACTTCTATGAATTTAATGATGGTATCAAACATAGTAATAGTAATTTTTCCTAAATTTTTTTCTTTTAGGTCTACACTCAAAAAAATCTCCATAGGTTTTGCTTCAATAGTACCATCATTTAGTTCACTAACAGTGAAATTAAAATCAAATCCTATATGTTCTGTCACACTATTTCTATTTAAACTTTCGTAAAAACTACCAAAGTCTACATTTTCTTTACTGTACCAAAGAATTGGCTCATTTTTCTTTATTGATAATGTCTGCTTCATAAGTGGAAAAAATCTAAGAAATGTACTTTTTCCTGAACTATTTTTTCCAACTAAAATAGTTAAAGGTTTTATATCTATATCGTTAGTATCTTTTAGACTTCTTAGATTCCTAATTCTAATTTTGTCCAATAGCCTCACTCCAATTATCTAAAATTTAATCATAGTAATTATATTGATTGAATATATAAAATATTCATTTTCTTATGCAGTGTCTATCATTTAACAAAAGTAATATCTTCGTCGTCATCCCCCTCATATTTTTCTTGTTTCTCTTTTTCTTTTTTTAATAACATCTCATAAATCGATTTTAATTGCGCAGCTTGTAAATCAATATTATTCTCATGCATATATTTTATGGCGTAACCTAGAGCTACTGTTGTTGCACCAGCTACACTAGCTCCTATTATAGAACCAGCACCAGGAACAAATTTCACAATTTGTCTGAATATAGTTTTACCCACATTACCAACAACTGTTACTATCAGTAGTTCTTTAGCGTTTTCTTTTGAAATAGGCTTTTCGTATAGTGTAGATAATTTAAGCATTAATCCAACTTGGATACCTGTTAATGGAATAAAATCTGATCCTGGAATAGGTGATGCCCCAACTGTAGCCGATGATACCCCTGCTGCAAGAATCCAGCGATTAGCAGTCGTGCTTTTTTCCTTTAAGTTCATGGCAAACATTATATCTTTGGACTTTTTTTCTAAAATATCAAGTAACTTATTTTGTAGCATTGATATATTCTCACCAGTTCGTGAAGAAATAGGGACTACAGGATATTTAAAATTAGTGTGATCTTGAATATATTTAACTAATTCAGGAATATCGTCTGCAGCATCAATTTTATTTAATACGATTATAATATCCCGGTTAACTTTCTCTATATCTTTTAAATTTTTCAGTTCATTTTCAGAGAGAACTGTCCCAGCAGCATTTAAGAAAAACAAAATAACATCTGAGTTTTTGTAGTAACCTAAAGTAATTTCAGAATTTACTTTAACAACATCATCTAAACCAGGAGTATCAACGAAAATAATGTTATCTTTATATGGGATTTCTCTAATTTCAACAGTTTCTCCTGGTTTTGACCCTACGCTTGCAATGTCTTCTTTCATTAGTTTGTTAATTGTAGAAGATTTACCGCAGTTTACATCTCCTACCATGGCAATTAAAACCTCTCTATTTAACTGACTATTTATTTCTTCACTCTTTTGCTCAAATGCTTCATCAAATGTCTTTTCAAATTCTTCATTATTAATTTCCACTATTAACACTCCTTATTTCTATATTAAAATATGGTTCTTGTTCTCATAAGCCCAAACATCCCCATCATGATTATGCTGCATGAGTAGATGTAACAATCCCACTAAATTATCAAATAAAAATCACAATTGTTACCTATCACTTAAATCCATGGTATTTTTGATGCCATTGAAAATACAACTTACTATTTTCATTCCAAAAATCACAATGGTTCCCTTCTAATTTACCTAATTTCTTATTAAAACTATTAGTATTACCTCTGCGATTAATAATAACCTCTCCGTTATTAACAACAATGTAACCTTTTTCAAAAAGATCGTCACAACCAAACTTACAAATTGGCATAACTATATTTTTAACATCTAGTCTTTCATTATCATCACAAAATTGTCTTTTCTTTATATGTGCAGTATGTAAAAATTCAACAGGATATTCTTCATTACATATTTGACACTTACATTTATATTTACCTTCAAACAAGTACTCGCTTAATAAGCGTTGCTCTTTTCGAGCCTTTATATTTCTCTCAGAATCAGTTCCTGTTACTAATAATTTTTCCAGCTTTTCTTCAATATTGGTTTTATTAGTTGGAGAGTAATGTTTATCTGAATACAAATCATATGATTCTATTATTAATCTACTTTTATGTTCATCTAAAACGGTGAATCCTTGGACAACATAATTATCCTTATACCCAATAAGCTCATTTATCACTTCAATGGATATATCATGATTTTTAATGTTGTCTAGAAAGTATATATATTGCCAAGTATCATTTTCTTTGTTTTTCCCCCATAGGTGTAATGCCAGTGATTTATTATTTATGGTTAAAGCTACAGTACCACTTGTAAATAAAACTTTATTTGCTGAAAAGAATGCTATATCTCCCTTATTAATTTTCCCCCACTTGTTCACATTGACATTATTTTTACCAGGAGTTACTCCCCAAATATGTGCATAACCATTAGGATAAATTTCAAATAAATCTTTATAGATTTTCTTATCCAAGAATTCTTCAATAGATTTTAACTCAACAGGATTATGTATCGTATCATTGTAATGCATTCTAGATTCTTTACTACCAGTTGGTTGTAAAATTACTCTTTCCATTAGAAACCTCCTATTTAATGTAGAAAAGCTGTCTCTAATATAAACAACTTTTCTACAACATTTTATTATTACTACTCTTTATTTAACTTATTTTTCACAAGCCAAACCGTCTCCGTCGCGGTCATGCTTCTTTTCATAAGCTGGATGCGAAGAGTCTACGCCATTAGGATAAACTTTTCTTAGCTCTGTACAATTTTTAAAACTCTCTCTTGAAGGTTCACTTGGTGTTGTTATAGGAGTTGTAGTTGGTTTTTCTGTGTAACTATCCTCCACTGGTTCACATGCCCATCCATCATTATCTGCATCATGTTGTAATTCATAAGCTGGGTGACCACTCATTACGCCTCCCGGATAAACAGCTCGCAATTCTGAACAGTTTTTAAAGGATTCTTTGACTGGTTCTGTAGGTTTTGTTTCGGGCTTCTGCTGAGAAGGTTTTGACTCTGGTACGTTAAACTCCTTAGCAGCAACATTATAAGTCTTACCATTAGTTTTAATTACGATTGTACCGTCTTGAGCTGTTGAATACACTTTACTTCCCGCGCTCTTTAGATTATTTAAAACCTCATTATTTGGATGACCATAGCTATTATCCTTACCATAGCTTAATATTGTTACTTCAGGTTTAACTGCATTTAAAAATTTTGATGATGTACTTGTATTAGAACCGTGATGCCCAGCTTTCAAAATCTGTACATTTAAAGAATCAAAAGAATTGGTAAGTAATTCTTCCAAGTCTTTACTTGCATCTGCCATTAGCAAAAATTCAACGTTTTTATATCCTGTTTTTAATACAATTGAAGCATCATTTGTATCTACTGCTTTGGCATCAGAATATAACGATTGTAAGTAAAAATCAGAAGTCCAATCACCTATTAAAATTTCACCTATTTTAGGTTCTATATACTTAATATTTTTTTGTTCTACAAGTTTTAAAAGTTGAGTGTATGTTTCTGTAGTATGAGATTTACCACTATTCACAAACTTACCAACAGAAATTGAGTTTAATACTGCAATTAGTCCCCCAACATGATCAGCATCTGGATGTGTTGCTACTACATAGTCTAGCTTTTTAACACCTTTTGATTTTAGGTAATTGACAACAGTCTTTCCTGCTGATTTTGGTCCTCCATCTACTAAAATATTCTTTCCATCGTGAGATTGAATAAGTATAGAATCGCCCTGCCCTACATCAATAAAATGAACCTTCATTTCACCTTTTTTAGTTGGTGCTGCTGGAGATGTTGTATTAGCATTTTTCCCTGACACTACGGCATCGATTGAGTCAGCGTACTTTTTAAAGTCAGCATCGCTCATATTACCGTTCATTTGTAATAAAATTAAGCCATTTTGATGTGTATGTGAGTAGAATAAGGGTCCCATACTACTTAATCCGTCATAATAACCTTTAGCTTGAGCTAAGCTCTTAGCATCATTAAAAATAAACAACCTTCCACCAGCATCTTCACCTAATGAAGGAATTAAAATTCGATTTCCTTCCTTACGCCCATTCCCAAATTCTTTATTAGGCAAATCTGAAACAGCACCTACTTCTAATCCATCAGTTTTAAATTGTTTAATGATATTTTCTGTTGTGATTGGTGAACTATTATCTGTGCTTTTTTGAGCAGCTTCAGTATTGATTGGTAACACCAAAGCAATTACTAGAATAAAAGTTAAAAATGATAATAATAACTTTTTCATAATTTCCCTCCTTCAAATTTACTATATTTATTATACATAATTGGTTTTTTATTGGCATAATTATATTGGGAATTTTTTTAAAAATAACAATTAAGACCACCCATCATGGAGTGGTCTTAATTGTTTTTTTCTTTATGCTTCTTTCACTTGTTATCTTAGTTAAAATTGTAAATTCTAAGTATTTGAATACACTTTTTATTTTATAATTTCATAATAGTAGCGAATTCCATCATCTGTACGTCCTGATATTGGATCGTTAGTTGTTTCACTTTCAAATTGTTCCGCCCAATAGCGGACAGTTTTACCTTTTGTGAAGAAATCGTTTGTTATTTTTTTGAATACTCCCTTTTCCACTTCCTCATAGTACCATCCGTCTGTTGTTCGAGGTGATGTGATACCAAATTGTTCTACTTTTACTTTATTAACAACTTGCGAACTTACTTGTCCCATTACAGAGCCATTATACATACTAGATAAAGTGGTATTTTGACTTGGTGTTGTTGTGTATTCGGAATATACATGATATAAATTTCTATTTAATATATTAAATGAGTTCGGGTTTTGATCTGTATAAAAAAACATATCCTTGTAGATACCTTTTGCTTGTGAACCTCTTGTGTCCACGAAAATGACACGTTCTATAGTGTTAACAGCACGTTTGTTTAGCAAAGTATATGGTTTCCCTAGTACATCCTCGAAACCACCTACAGCTTCTCCCTCAACTGGTAGCTTAAATGCCACCCCATAGACCATATTTATATATTCTTCTACACTCATATTTAGCTTTTTCGCAGATTTTTCTGTACTTCTGTACCAAGAAGCAGTATCGCTATACCTCCTTTTTTCAAAATTTGTGAGTGTCAATATATTCGTCCCTGTATTAGCAACCTCACGAAGTTCCTGTAAACCTATGAAATCAGATGGCACTCTCTTCAATGTATCCATGTAACGAATAAGGATTGTTGCTACCTCGGCACGAGTTGTATTACCATTCGGCTTAAAGGTGAAGTCCTCATAGCCTGAAAGCAATCCCGTACCTAATGCTACCCCAATATAAGGTAAGTCTTTTTTGTCTACTCCACCCTTATAAAATTCGGGAATCGGTATTAAAGTAAGGTTTGAATTCGCCATTTCCTCGATTGCTTTGCCATAATTAGCATTAGCATGTGCTAAACCATTCGCTAACCAACGGGACATTTCCCCACGAGTCATTGGTTTATTTGGTTCAAATTTATTTTTAGAGAAATCCTCTGCTTTGATAAACCCTAAAGCTAATCCCTCTTGGATTGCTTCATGAGCCCAATGTGTATCTGAAACATCACTAAAACTTACAGTAGCTCGCTCGTTACGATCAAATACTCTAGCTAAAAACGTTGCAAACTCAGCGCGAGTAACTTGAGCAGAAGGTTTGTATGTACCGTCTTCATATCCAGTAACTAATCCTTTTTCCGCGACCTGTTTAATGGACTTATAGGCCCAATGGGATTTAGGTACATCTTTAAACGTTGTTTTTGTAACTGGAACAGCTTGTGCATTTTCAGTAGCAACTGGAATAACCATAGCAGCTGTCATAACACTCGCTGCTATTGCTTTAATCATTAAATTATTTTTCCTTGATTTCCTATGTAACATTTCATACTCTCCTTTTTATAAAAAATCTATGTGCATACCAAAGTTACCATATTAAACCTGAACAAGGAATACATTCTAACTAAAAAATCATAGCCTATTTAATCCTAATTACTCACTTAACTACGGTTTTTATGCAAAAAAAATAGCCCTCTATAGTTAGAAGGCTTTAATACTGCTTAAAATCAACTCCTATTACATTTTCACCCTCACGGATCAACCTGATTACATTGCAGCCTTGATCTCGTAAAAGTTTTAAGACCATTTCATCTGTTAGAGCTTCGTGTTCCTCTCGAATCAAAAACAAATTTGATACACCTACAATCTCTACATCATCTGGCCTGCGCTTGAATAAAAACCGTACTGGCACTATTGTTTTGTAATTCATGATCTTCACCGCCTTTTACAAATATTTCTGCATAAGATGTTGATTAACCTTCTTACTGCCGTTTTAAGATGAAGCAGATAACTAATAATGTTGTCTGTTTTTTTGTTATATACAAATTATGTCGAATTACCTAAAATGGTAATGAAGGGGTGTGTGTAAAATTAAAAAAATAGTGGCAGTAATTGCAATTGTCTTAGTAGCGCTTGTAGGAATATCTTACTTTGTGCTAGATTCAAGATATGAAGAAGGAGTCATAGTAAACGGGTTTCCAGTACCTAAAGATGCTGAAGTATTTGGGGAAGATGAACTTATAGATATTGAATCAAATATATCTAACTCGCTATATTTGGATTGGCCAAAAGTGACGAATGGGCTTCCTTTTGACTATAAGCTTTTAATTATGTTAAAAGGCTGGAAAGAGGTCGACAGTGAAAAATTTGAAGATGGGGACACATTAAGGGTTTATACAAAAGATGATGCAGAAATTAAGCTTACAACTACGGAAAGTTCTATAGGTATACTTTTATCTATGCCTAATAAAAAATAATTAATATTTAAGTTAAACCAAAAAAGCCCAGATACTCAATTTGAGTCTGGGCCGAGTGATTATTTACTTCGCTGCTCAATAATAATCTTCAAACCTTCAAAATCTCCAGTTGTTAACGTACCAGCATCGAATTTATCAAGCCAAGACTTATCAATCTTGCCTTTATCTACAGATTGTTTAATGTAATCACGTACAGTATTTTCAGTTGTTGGGTTTGTAAATCTCATTGTTTCATCATCCTTTTCTGTTGGTTTTTGTATTTCCATTGGCTTCATTGCTTCTTCAATCCGTTTCAAGAAACTATTCCAACGGTCCTCATTTAAAATTCTATGTGGACAATATTTACCATTCCAGTCCTGATGTTTCTTCACTCTCTCAATGCCCCAGCCATATTGTTTCAATAATTTTGCAATGTACTGAACAGCATTTTCCTCAGCTATTCCGTATCGAACACCACCACTTTTGCTGTAGCAAATTTCTACCCCGATAGATATACGGTTACCCTTCTTGTGTGCGTTAGGATCAGTATTACCTCCCCCATCTCCACAATGCCAAGCGTTACGCGTAAACGGAATAGCTTGAATCACCTCTTTATCATCTACAGCAACATGGTAAGACACTTGGTTGTTGTTACTAATCATGTACGAAATCTCGTTAGCTGCTGGCGCATCATTGGCTGTATTGTGTACAGTGATATATTGAGGCACCATTATATATGGAGCCTTGATTGAATACTTGCTTGAAGGTAAAAAGATTTGCTTGAATGTATAAGACATTATTCATCATCCTTTGGTTTTTGGTATTTTAATGCCTGAACACTATCGCTGACATCACTTGTTGTAGGATCAACGACGATCCCTAGCAAAATCAAAATACTTAAAATGGTATTAAAAATAGCAGTGGCTTGTTCGCCAACTGCTTCAGGTAAACTATATCCAAATGCTGCCGTTACTTGTTGAACGAGCAATAACAAAAATGCGAATAATGACACTAAAAACGGTTTGTGTTTTAAACGTACTTTCCAATTAATTTTCATATAATTTTTCCCCCAGTTCATCAATTCGTTTATGGGCCTGCTTACTTGATTCTTCTACACGTGTGACACGTTCTGATAAATCCATACGTGCTTTTTGCTCTACTCTCATGTCCACCCTAATGTTTTCTACACCATTACTAATTGCGTCTAATTTTGTACTAATTACGGCTGATTCTGCGGCACTTTGTTGCACGTCCTTATCTCTGTTTTTCAGGAATGCAAGATAAGTAAATAGCATTCCAAATAAAGCACTTAACACACCTACAATAGCTGTTAACTCCATAAAACACCTGCTTCCTCAAATATAAATGCAAAATCCCAAGCGTTTGGGAATATAAAAAGCACCCTTAACAGAGGATGCCTACTCACTACGAACTGGTTCTTTTCCCACGAATGTGAAGGATTTTACTGTTCGTCCAGTTTCTATCAATATTTCATTTGCTAATTTCCTCGCAATAACATTTGGGTTAGTAAAATTCTGACTGACCTTTGGTGAAATGTACGTAGCTGATTTTTCTACACCTTTTCTTAAGTATGTGTAACCACATTTAAAATGCACTTTTTCATCTTTCATCTACATCACTCCTTTATTTATCTTTCGACAAAAAGAAAGGATGACCTCTAACAAGTTTTTGAGCAACTACAAATGATATTTTATCTTCAATGTTGCTCCTTTATCTTTCGGAGGTTTCTCTAAAATCTCATCGTTTTCTCCCATAGCTTTATACATCGCATCACAGCACATAGGCATCCGATGATTGGGCCCAGGATAACCACCTACTAATTTATGAACTTCTTTAGAAGTAACTACTAGTTTTGATAGATTATTTTCTCTTCCGATCTGTTTTAATAGTTCAACACAATTATAAAATGTTTCTGTCGTTAAATTGATCATATACACACCTCGCTTATTATTTCCAGTGTAAGGAAATAAACTGCTTGAAGCAATAAAAATAACGCTAAGCCTATGCTTGCGTCTCTGCTTCATTTTCAGTATTTGTATTTTCAATCACCTCTGCATGGCTGTAAAAAGAACGACTGATTAAAATTTCATCATTAGCCATTGCAAATTCTTTATTATTAACTTCGTTAGTTAACGTATCTAAGAATTTTTCAGGTTCTGCCGAAGTGTATAAAATAGTTTGCCCAACTTGAACCATCACATTGGATTCACTCGTTTTGTCTAGTGCCTTTAGTTTAGCAACAGCAGCTATCAAACCTTTAGACATACTTTTCTTACCTATTACAGCTGCAATTGATTGTCGCTGATTATATACACCTGCTACACTTTTCAAATCAACTCCTGTCGTTACTACCTGTCTGCCATCATTCAATATCATTACGTATTTTTCCATTTTATTATCTCCTTTTATGATAGTTTTACTGAACCTACTGTTGAGCCATTCACCTGTACATAAAGAGTACCATTAGAATAAGAGATTCCGATGCCAGATGAATTTGCCCTTGCAACCCCTCGAACAGCTGCATAAGAGAAATCAACGGTTCCGTTAAAGTCTGTAGTTCCTCCACTTGTTCCAATTGTTATATCCGTAGAATTCAAATTAATTTCTTGAGCATTTAATTCCATACCGTAACCGGAACTGTTGATTCGATTTGAGTTATTAAATACCAAAGACTTATAACCGCCACCCTGGCCTAGATACAGATTGTTACCTACTGTTGCATCTGTAGCAATATTAAGACTAGATGTACCGGTTATGCTTCCATTAGCAATCACAGCACCATTAAAGTTAATACGTTGGGCGTCAACAGTATACGACCAAGCATCTTGATTGATTTTTGAAACGATCGTATTACCGTTGTACTCCGTGTAAGATACCTTTTGAGTGATTTGGTTACTCATCTGTGTAATGCTTGACTGTGCACTACTCATTTGTGTATTCAGTCCACCAATTTGAGTGCTATGAGAGGTAACGGTGGATTGGATGCCACTTGCTGTAATCTCTAACCGAGAAACATCTTCTTTAACTGAATTAATGCCACCGTTTATTGTCGTCACTTCTGACCTTACTTCTGCCCTAATTTGAGCTGCTGTTTGAGAAATTGACGAGCTGAGACGCGTTTCCATACTTCCCATGTCCGTATTAATATTCGTTACATGTTGCGTCATTTCGGTTCGTAATTCACGTGCTGTAAGACTTACCATAGCTGTGTATTCAGTTGTAATATTTTTTTCTAATTCAGTGACTGTTTCGTTTAACTCCCAACGATACTCGCGTTGGATAATCTCTTTTGTCTGGTCAATACTCTCGTTGACGTTATCTTCAGTATCTTTAATCTGATCCTGCAAAATTTCTTCTGCTGTTTTAAATACATAGTTTCCTACGTTTACGCTTGTAGCAACAAATTCCTCACCGTTCCATTCTTCACGAACTTTTAAAATCCGTGTGACGATTGATAAGCCATCCATAGGCTCATAGATTGTGTGAATGGTCTCTCCTAGCTCATGCGTCTCACCTAATTGAGCAATGTCCAGTTCATAAGAAATATCGATATCTTGAAACTTAGCTTTCGCGCGCTCATAGGCTTCTTCATATGTTTTAATACGCTCATCATTGATGATGTCACCATAAACGGCACGGTCGTATTTACTAGACGTTGGCGATTCAAAGGTTGCTGTTTGCTGCAGGTCCTCTCCATAGTTGACGATGACATGAGTAGCTAGGTTAGTTGAAATGGAATCCTTGGATAGATTTCTAAGGTTATGAGCATATCGATACTGCTGGCCATAATCATCACTCAATGATTTTCTAATCTCAAAAACTCGACTAGGTAATAAACCGAATTCAACCTGTAATCTGTTGCAGAAGTCTCTAAACAGTTTCCAGACGTTACTACGCCCAAAATCCTTTAACTCAATACTTGATTGCACACCTGCAGCATCAAAGTTAAAAGACCATCCTGTGCCAGCTAATAATGTGGAAAACACTTCGTTCGGAGTATAAACGCCTGTCAATCTCTGATTGAATGGTGTTCCAGCAAGATCCATAACAATATGCAAAGCACTTATGTTTTTATAATTTGTTTTATTACTTAACTTTTTAATACGGTACTCATGGTCATTCACAACTACAATCGCTTCTTCTTGCAGATATGGATAGGCTGGATTGTTAGCCCTATTAACAACAACCATATTCAGTTCATGAGCATGACTGATTTCTAAATCGATACGACCTGATTGTATATGGTTGATTGGGTATTCGATACCTTTATGTTTTACTAACGGCATGATTGAACACCAACTAACGTAATTTTTGGCGCTGTAATTTTAGTACAATGAACATAATGTTCAATTTTTGTTTTACCCAGCTGCATTGTGATTTTCATAATCTCACTTCCTTTCAAGCAAAAGAAAAAAGCATCCTCAAAAGAGGACGCTTTGATAATTATTTGATATTTAATTTTTAAAGACTTACTGTACAATATGGAACTATTAAATACCTTCAGTATTAGCTAAAATATAATCTTCAACAGCAACACGATAATCCTCATTCGTAACATCTTCAATGACATAAACTTGATTGGTCTTCGGATTTAAACCGCCATTCATGATACGCTCTGCTGCAATACGCACTACAATTTGGTTAATCATTATAAAATCCCTCCTACTTGTGCATCTGTTTGTAATAAAAGAATATCTTCTTCTAATTGATTTATTTTCAATTGTTCCTTTGACGGTTCAGGTTCGGAAAAATACTCAAATACAGGTTCTTTTGTTTCAGGATTAATTGAAGCAATATACTGTTTCAACGAGTCATAATAATTGACTTCTAAGTCCACGTATCGAATTTCTCCTTTTATTTCTTCATGTTGCACAGGAAGCGTAGATTCCCATATCTCTCCTGTTTGCCATAGAATCTTACCTGTAGAATCAAAGAAAATCCTATTTCCTCTTGAGAAGTTCATATTAATACCACCCTCCTTATCTAACCGACAATTGTATACTTATAATACCTAGACGCTATTGGAACTGGCATAATAACTGTCCACTTACCATTCAGACTCGTAACACTAGCTATCATCAAATAAGAAGCCTGACCAGTCGCAGTTGCCCCTCCAAAGTACCCTGTCACATGTCTAGATAAGTTAACTCCTAAACCTTCATCCTCAGCTATATACAGTGACGAGTATTCTTCTCCATTACCAGTTAGCGTCATTGAAACAACACGTATGATTTTGGGCGCAAATGGAATGTCTTCAATGGATATATAAGGTTGAAATAACGTACCTGTACCTTTAGCAAACTTAAAGCTATACGTATTTGATGGTGATAATTTTGTACCTGTCATCATTAGCTTTGCAGGAATAGCATCAATGTTAGCAACCATTTGAGCAAATGTAGCATTTGCTGAGGTAGCGACACCCTTACCAGTAATAGCGGTTGCTAAATTCTGTTTACTATTACCTACATGTGTAAAAATCGACTGTTGTTTAGGCGACTCATTTGGCGTAGCTTCAGGTACTTGTAATTCAAATTCAATAGAATCTAAAGCTTCAAAGGCATTTCCTTCACCTGTTAGATATTCAATTTCTAAATAAATAGCAGCATTACTTTTTCGCTTCGTTATAGGAATTACGGGCTGTTTAGTTGCAAGCTTAACAACCTGAGAACCTAACACAAACCTATCAGCAACATATGAACCTAGATACAATATTTCTGTAGGGTTAGCTAAAGATGATGTATCTCCTGCTAACCTGAAAACATTTAACGAGTACTCAAATCCACCTGCATTAGTTGTTGAAATACCATTGTGTACAGCTCCCCTGATAAGTAATTGACCGTTTAAAGTCATATCTTTAAACACCAACCATAGTGATTCTGCTGTACTGTCATTTGCCCATCCATTGAATACAGGAAAACGTCTTATTGCATGGTAAGGACTCAGTGATTGAGTACCCCTAGCGTTTGCTTTGCCGATTTCAATTTCTGACCAAGTATTACCATTTTTAGTCTCTAACTTATCATTAAAGTACCTTATACCATGTGCGCCATTTTCAGAAAGTACATCTTGTACCAAATGTTCAGTAAATCCCTCAATCTCTAATTGTAAATTCTCATTTAATTCATTTTTAGAAATACGATTTCTTGCCAATTGTATCTCCTACTTTCAGTTACTTTGATTATTAATCCTTCAAATAAATTTATCCCCTAACTCAATTAAGAAGTAGGGGGAGTATTGTAACGATATTTGAATAAAATTCTTGTTTTACATAGTCATAATGATTGCTACGTAACACTGAACAATATGGAACAATAAAAAAATAAAATTTTTTTTACTATTATTTAAGAAAAAAGTCATCTTTGCTTGTTAAAATTTCAGAAAATGACATATGTTTAAGGGGTTTTTAAGTCCTTATCTAATATCAAAAATTTCACCACCTTTATTTATATATCAAACTCCTTATAAAAACACCGTTTTTCACCCAAATATTTACATTATATAGATTCTATAGTATTATAATCTCAAGTATTAAATTTATAAAAAAGGAGCGATAACTATGATTGGAACAATCATTTTCGTATTCATAATAACGCCGATTATGGGAACTACCCTATTTTTCGGTGGCCAACAAGTTAAAAGCATTTTATCTTAAACATATTATTCTTATCGAATACTATGCTTTATTTAAACTAAATGGCATTAACCGAATTATTGGTTAATGCCATAATTTCTCGCTCTGCAATTTCTAATTCAACATAATGTTGCAACTCAGTTGGCTTAACATCTTCAATCGTCCGAACTTCACCCATGATACTTGTAGCATAAGCTTTTACCAAACGTTTTTGTACAAGTGTCAATCCTTCAAGATGTTCCTCTGTCATTGTATAACCTCCAATTCTGTAAGAATTGTTAACATTTTAATTTCTAGTTCGGCATTAGCAAGTTCTTCTAGTGTAGGTTTTAACGACTCTAGTAATTGTAGTGCTTCACGTTCAGTTTTTTCTTCTTCAGTTTCTCCTTCAATCCATTCTGCTCCATTCCATTTATATTTGAACAAGCCACTTGGAATATCTACAATAATGAAACCTTGTTTATCTTCATCAACAATATTCCCATGTTCGTTAATTTCAGCAATATATATTTCTTTTAAATACATATTTTCATCTAATTCATAAACCTGTTTACGCTTACGCAAATTAAGCACCTGCCCTGTAACTAAATTTGAATGATGCAAACGCACTAGCTGTAAGTCCTCCTGAAACGATTAAATAACCGTTGACTTGTAGTGTCATAGTTTTCAGACCGACAGGGTTTGTGGTTTGAGGTATTACAACCTGAGTAGCTATGGCTGGTCTGTACCCTACAGGCATTGTAAAAGCAATCATACCTGACGCATCTGCTCTTGCCTGACCTTCCACATGCACTCTACCTAGACTGTCTTTGTAATACGAAATAGGGTAAGTGGAATCTTGCGTACCCATAGTTAAAACTGCTTGTATGAAATTTTCTTGTACTTTGTTTGCTTTTAAATCATTCACTTGCTTAACAGCTTTAGGAGATGCAGCTTGTAAAGGTGTTTCTGAATCAATTGAATCAGACAAACGAATATTACCTATCATCCAGTTATTTAAATAACCAGATGTGCCAGCAGCCACAGTTCCCCATACATACTTACCAGACACATCTTTCTTTGCAACTCTTTTGAACGAGCTTTCTCCTAGATTGTTGTTATTCTCGCTATAGGCTGTCTGTACGATAAAACTACCATCGCTAGACTTTTTCACTTCTACCAACCAACTACCAAAATTCGAAGGAACATTAGGTGTGTTTTCTGGAACAGAATAAAGTCCATTTTCAACTAAATCATTCAAGTCACCTATAAATGGTTTAGTCACACTACCAGTCTCAATTTCATTCCAATTAGAATCCTCTTTAAACTCTAATTTATCATTAAAATAACGTATACCATGAGCACCGTTTTCAGAAAATACATCTTGTCCCGAATGTTCAGTAGTAGTATTGATCTCCTGCTGTAAAGATAATTCTAATTTCTGTTTAGCTACACTGCCATCAGTTAATAAGCTACCATCAGTAGTTGGTACTTCGCTATCTTTTGGTATGTTTTTTAAAACTCTAACAAAAAATGCAGAATTAAAATAATCTAGAACAGGTTGTTTTAGTCTCACAATACTTCCTGAGATAGTGTAGTCGGTTTCTGGATATAAGACTATTCCATTCAATACTAAAAGCAAATCATCGTCTACTGATAAGGTAGATAGAGGAATTTCTAAAGTTGTTTGACCTTCACTTGTAGCAGGAATAGTGTATTCGTACTTCGTCATTTTACCAATTTCTCCACGTACTCCTTTAAGTGAAGCTAACCATTCTTCAGATGTACCAATATATCCGTTATTTACAGCAACCTCATATGCTGATAATCCATCTTTTCCAGTGTCACCTTTCTCCCCTTTTTCACCTTTAATATTACCCACGTTTACCCATGTATTCGTATTCTCTGACCAAACGTATAATTCTCCATTAACAGTGTAAGCATCTCCTTCATTTCCTTCAGTAGGCAATTGGGAAACATCTGTTAATTTATCTAAAATACTTAATGCAGCACCTGTATCGCCTTTTTCCCCTTTATCGCCCTTAGCGCCTTTGTCAGCAAACAAAGCCCATGTACTTTTATCTGTGACAGGTGTATTGATATTATCTTTTAAAGCAATATAGGTTCGACCATCAACCTCTGCTAGATTATTTTTATAGTATTGAGTTGTAGATGACCATGTACCTTTTGGATCAAAATTATCAATAAGTGATTGCATTGAGTTAATCGCATTTTGGGCATCTTGAGTAGCTTGAAAAGCAGCATTTTTAGCCTCTACCGCATTATTTGTAGCAGTTTCAGTAGCCTGTATTGCTCCACTTACCTCAGTTAAAGCATCACCAATTGTGTTGAGAGCTGTTTGTAGTGCGTGATTATTAGCATTTATTGCATCCTGTGTAGCTGTATTGTTAGCGTTGATTGCTTCTTGTACAGTTGAATCGACTTGAGCAATATAATTTTGTAAATCTGTTTCAGCGTTCGCAATAGCCTGCTCAAGACGAGCAATTAATTCATCTACTTCATGACCGCCTGCTAGTGCTTTAATTTGTAACTGCACATGATCAAAGTAAGCCATGATACGTGTCCAGTTCTCATTCAATCTGTCGCGACCTTTTTTATCAATAGGTGAGAGCGTTTCTTGTAAAGGGTATTTTTCTGACACCTTTGACTACCTCCTTTACTTAAAATAAAAAGGAAAATCAAAACTGATTGAAGTGATGGTGCCACCACTAATCGAGAATTGATTATCCCCTCTTTTTAGAGATATTAATTTTTTATTAGTTTGACCTGTGACTTGTTGGCCGTTTTTCAAATAGCTCACACCATCAAGTACAAGAGTATCATTGGTTGAAAGAGCTCCACTGTATCGGAATACATCTCCTGTTGTAAGGTTCTCTATTTGTACATAATTAGCAAATGAACCTTTTAACACGATTCTTAAAGGCATGTAACGTGGATTGACGATAACTTGACCATGATTTCTCACCATAAAATCGTTACTAGAAAATGTGAACTGTGGTGAATCTTCATCCCAATCAAAGCCTAATCCCCAAGCAATTTGATCTAAATCCCACTCCTTATTAAGTAGCTGCATCGATGTAAAAGGCGTTTCGCCATAAGGTAAGTCACTTGTCTCGAACTCTATGACTCGCTTACCCTTTAGCCCTTTCCACTCAATCGCATCATTATTAATACGTTCGACTTTCCAGCGTTTATACATGTGCGGTGTCCATTCAACGGCATCTAATGCACCAGTAAACGATGATTGCCCTGGCATTTCAAATCCATAACTGCTCGTCATTAGTTGCTGATAAATATAAAATTCCTCATCACCATCAAGAATGTCGGCCAGTTGATCCGTTAAAAGTTCTGTGTCAGTAAGGTCTTTAGCTTGCAGTATCATCGTTAACTGTAGTTTTCTAACACCATGATAGCGCTCTGTTCTATTTCTACCTGGTCGCCCTTTAATGTTCTCTGAATTGTAGACGATATCAATTGGAGCAACCTTCAAGATCGGGACGCCATAATCAGTTAAATTATGACGTTCACCATCCATCGTCTCTAAAATAGCCATTATGGCATCACCCTTTCTTAAATGTTTTTAGTTGGAGATTAGTAGCACTTCGATCATCTAACCAATACTCAACCTCTTCACCGTTCCACTCTGAATGCACATTTACACTTATTGGTTGCTGCTCATAATCAATATCTTGTACGAGATCCTGATTAATGTATTGTGATGTATCACTTGTAAAACTGTTACCTGAAAAGGCTGTTTGAATAGAACCGTTTTGTAACCAAGAAGCTAAAGAAGCTCCTGCATTTCTGGTTACTGCATTTGCACCATCTAAATCAAGAGTTGTTTGAAGTGTATTTTTCAGGCTATTTGCCATTGTTTTAGCTGTTGATTGCAGTTTACCCTTCATAGAGTTCAATCCATTGATAAGCCCTTGGATAGCTTGTACACCAATTTTAGGAAGAGATGCAGACATGAGGTTAAATTCACCTTCAGCCCCATACCGTAGCTTTTTGACTTCAGACTCAAATGATTTTTGTAGCTTTTTCAACTCTGTTTCAGCATTGGTATTTAGCTTTTTAACCTCTTCTTCCATAGAGAGTCGTGCTGATTCTAACTCTTTGGTAGCTTGTTTTTTAGCAAGTTCTGATTTCGTTTGCCACAGCATCTGGTACTCATTTAATTCACTAGCAGTCATTCTTGTTAAAGCTGCTATTTCAGCTGCAGACTTGGCACCCATTTGTTGCAGTTCACCGATTAATGCAGAATCAAGCCCTCTGGCTTCAAGCTCAAACAGATCATTCATCCAGCCGCGCATCGTATCAACTTGACCTCGTAAATTTCCCAATAAGTCAACATCAGTCATGTCAGTAAGCGATACTTTATCGAAAAGACCCCAAGTATTTTTCAGTGTTTCTACTCTTGCATCATACGTTTGTTGCCACTCGTCACGTAATCGCTTTTCTTCATTTGCTAGATTATCGTAGACAGTTTGCACTTTGGATAAGTAGTCATCAGATAAAGACTTCAATTGATCATACAGCTCTTTTTTAGCATCATAGATTTTTTCTTCATACGCTATTTGCTCATCACTACCAACCTTATATTGTTTCATATATTGTTGGTAAGCTTGAATTCTATCTGTCAAAGAAAGAGCGTTATACTTGGTTGCTTCATCAATGAACTTGATTTCACGATCATACTGCTCTTTTAACACTTGTTGATAAGCACCTTGAGCATTTTCTAATGCTTTTCGCTTAGCAGCTGTACCGTCCTTTAGATGCTTCGCAACATCTTCCCAGTAGGCTTTTTCATAGTTAGCACTAATGTTGTACCATTTCTTTTGGTCACTTAGTAGTTTTTCAAATTCATCGTAGCGTGTTGCAGCATGCTCTTTGGCGTATTTCTTACTAATGTCATTGATTTGTTTTAATAAACCCTGTGAGGCTTTAAGAGTACTACTGAAATCTGGAACAATCGCATTAGCCATTTCTTGAATTGCTGATTTTGCAATGTTGATGTTGTCTAATATTCCCTTAGCAATTCCAGCTGGAATCCAACGCGATATTGCGGCCATGACGCGACTGGGGCTATGAATTCCAAGCGCTTCCTTCACCCATTTTGGAATCTTATCAGTTAGTTTTCCAAGTGCTTTTGCGACAGAACCGAACATTGAGGTGATACCAGAAATAAGTCCATTTACGATATCAACTCCAGCTTGTTTCACACTACCGATAATTGATTGGAAGGTTTTAACAATTATTGAACCGATTGATGCAGCTGTTTCAAGTATGACGTTCCAAGCTTTCGACCAATCGCCTTGTAAAATTGCCATTCCAGCTTCTTGAATTCCAATAATTAAAGCAATTCCAGCCTCTATGATGCCAGTAATTACAGACCAGGCAATTTTAAAAATGCCCTTTATAACAGCCCAGCCAATGCTTGTCGCTGTAAGCATGCCATCCATCATAAGTGATATTCCAGTGACAACAAAAACACCAATTTTCGACACGATTTCCATGATGCCTTTTCCGTGTTCATCCCAGAAACTTTGGAACTTAGCGAGCTGTTTTTTACCGAAGTCAACTATAGTTGATAGCGCCTCTGAAATATCTTTAGCGATTTTTCCGTAAACTTCTTTTGTTCGGGCACTTATCTTTGCCCACGCCTCGTTAACAATGTCGCGGAACCACTCTACTTTGTTATAGGCCGTTACTAAAATAGCAATAAATCCTGCTATAGCAGCTACTACTAAACCTACAGGCGTAACTAACCAACTAAGTTTACTTCCAAATTTCCCTAGTACATCCCACGCCAACTTAACAGCATCTTTGACTTTATCAACAATACTAGAAAAGTTCTGTAGGTTTGGAAGTACACGTAACACAGCTGCTGCTAAGTTACCAAAAATCGATACTACAGAGATAACTATAGGTACTAAAGCAGAAATGACCCCTAAAACCACTGGCAGAGCTGCTATCAACATAGCTGCAGTTTCATTTGTTTTTAGTAAGTTATTAAACCATTGTAGAAATGCGTTAGCTGCAGCTAAAACAGCGGCACCAATTGGAGCGAATGCAATACCTAGATTTATAATCAAATCCCACAGATTGCCTAATAATGCTAATACAGCTGGCGTTGATTCTTGAATAAAGTTAAGGAATTGTTGGAACTGTTGATTTTCACCTAATGTTTCAGCCCAGGCTCTAAAGCTCTCCATCATCTCTGCAAGACGTGTCATGAAGCTACCGCCCATATCACTAAATGCGCTAAAGAATGCGATAATCCCCATTGTTAAGTCCGCAAAAATAGATGAGATAACGGGCATGTACTTTTGAACATAGTCTATAAACGTTTTAAAACTTTCTGATTCACTTAATTTATCGGCCCAGGATGCAAAGGATTGCATCATTCCATTGAAGTTTTTGGACCAAGCTTCAGCTGCAGGTGCAAGAGCAGCTATTAAACTACCAAGCCCAGCTATCAGATGACCGATACCTGCAATTACATTTTCAAAAATTGATGCACCGTATTTGTTGAACGTTTCGAAAATCTTTTGAATCGGTTGACTGTTGATAGATTTATCAAAAGCTTGCATCATTTTAGCTGCACTTTGTGCTACAGATTCAATCATCGGTGATAATGATTTAAGTATTTTTTGTGCCCCTTGCATAGCGCTCGTAAAGGTTTGTAATACAGGTTGTTCAGTAGCTTTAACTAAATCATCGTAAGTATCTTTAAAACCGTCCCATGAATCTTTTGCACGTTGTTGCTCAGCGCTTAACTTTGCGGTCTCATCAAACAAATCTTTGATTGTAGGAATGGCTACTGCAGCTAATCCCACAAAACCTAACGCTGCTATTCCTAGCGCACTAGCCATAATTAACAATTGACCTGCTAGCACGCCAATCATGACACCCAACGAGCCGATCAAACCAACAAGAACGGATAAAAATTGTGACAGGGCAGGCACCAAAGATAATAAGGCTCCACCTATCATTTGTTGTCCAGCTTCAGCGAATGCTTGGACAGTATTGGCGTACGATTTCATTGCACGAGTGTAGTCAGCCCAAATCTTTATGACAATATTTCTACGATCTAACGCATTTGCCTGGTGATTAACTATAGCTGCGCCTGCCATGAAATTACTGATATCTGCTCTAATATCAATAGTTACATCACGTATAGCAGTAAGCAAAGCCTCGATGGTTGTTAAATCTGTGACAGCTCCTCCACTGTGCATATTTAAGTCAACGTCAACTTCAACTGATTGTTTGCCCAAAGCTTCTAACTCTGCTTGAACCATTAGGATTTGTGTATAAAACACATCCATATCAAGCGATACTTTTATTTGAATAGATTCACCATCTAAATCTTGTGCTAATGCTCTGACTTGTAAGAGATCACGCATAAAATCATTGATCATCGCTTCAATTTCAACAGTTGCTTCAGTCGCATCCAACTTTTGCAATTGTGCTTGTACTTGCTGCACCTTCTGCATAAACTCATTGATCGATGCATTAATCTCTACTGACACACCTGTAGCAAGTTCATGCATTTGCCTATCAACTTCGGCCATTTTTCGTTTGAAGTCTAATATATCTGCATCAACTTCGGCTTTAAAGCGCTCAACTGGCATATACTCACCACCTCTTTATGATTTCTTCTCTACAAGCTCCCAATCAAATGTTTTTAACTCTTCGCGCATTTGATCATATAGCGTGAAGTCTAGTTCAATTTGTTTCGTGTTATTAGTTCCTGAAAGTATTTCATTACGTGCTTTTTCCGCATCAAAGTATTTTTTGGCTGGCGGTTCTTTAGATTTCTTTTGCTTAGAAACAATGCCAGCCACCCAAGCAGCTTGAATGGCTCGATCAAATTCATCGATTTTTGCTAACTGTGAACCTTGCAAGAAATTGCGATACTCCCTAGGTGTCCATGAGTAAATCAGTTGCATGTCATATATCCCTAGGAATCTAGCACAATTACGTTCAAAATCATCATAGGTTAAGCCTTCGCTTTTTCCTCGAATAGTTCTAGTCCAGTGATCTCCTTGTACCCCTCCGCCAGACGTTTCAACATCAATGCTGTCTTCTGTTCCTCGTCTTCGTCTTTGCGTTTCATCTCTTTTACGAGCAGCATATTCTTCTTGAATTTCGCAAACTCGTTTCGAGAAAAAGCTGATTCATCAATAGCATCAAATACTTCTGAAAATAGAGCTGTTGCATCGTTTTCTTCATCCATACGTTGGTCAATAGCAGTTAAAATTTCATCTTGCGTTGGTGGTTTTTTTGTTGCTAATTTAATTGCTGATTCCCAAAGATACAAAAGCCCCTCAAAATCTTGTTCAATCAATAGAGGTAATAATCTTGAGAAACCGCCTGAAACTTTCTCCTTTTGAGGAACATCTTTATCTTTTGATTTCTCTTCTGGAATCACTTTGTTTAGTACTTTATCCAGCATAATTGAACATTTCAAATCGTAATCTGTGTCTTTAATTGTTAATGTAGGCATTTTTATTCCTTCTTTCTTTTAATTTGAATTTTGAATAAGAAAAAGACGAACTTAAGTCCGTCTTAATTAACTTCTACAGTTACCGTAGTAGTAATCGTAGGATTATCTTTAGATTTCACTGTAATCGTTGTGGTACCAGCTGCTACAGCTGTAACTAATCCATTAGGTGATACAGTAGCAACAGATGCATTAGAAGTTGTGTATGTGACATATTGATTTGAAGCATTAGCAGGAGTAACCTCTACACTTAATTGCTGCTTATCTGTTGGTGTTAAAGTGAGTGTGTCAGGTGTCACCGTAATTCCTGTCACCTTTGTGCTGTTGACAATGTTTTTTGAATCGCCTGTAGTGTCACCTGGCTTCTGGAATCCGTATTTCGCAAAATTAATTAAGCCTGGCGGTAAATCCATGAATGCGCCTTCTGTTGACTCAATTTGAACTGTCATAGATGCTGACAATTCATCTAAACCTTCAGGCGGACTAGAAGTTTCGAACGAATCAACAACTGCATATGCAAACTTCGCGTCATGCGTACCTTCGTCATTTTTTTCTGTTTCAATTTCCCACACCTTTAGCTCTTTTCCATCCTTTATCGCTTGATAGATGGCTTTCTGTCCTGCATCTCCTTTACGGCCATACATGGATAATTCCATTGTTTCTGTTAAGGTACCAATTGCTGAGATTGAACCCATCTTTGTAGATTCAGTGGAATTGTCACGTTCTACACTGTGTGTATAATCTGTTTGGAAACCTGGCACTAAACCATCGGCACCCAGAGCATTATCGACAGGTTGTACCATAATAATTTTTACCATTGTAGATCCTCCTATTTTGTTTTTAATAGTTTGTATTTATAAGTGATTACACCATGTTTTTGTACAGTGTTGATGTCATCAAAGACACGTGGCTCTCTTGGTGTCACTTGCAAAATTTCATAAGACGGCAATTCAATTCTGTACTTAAGCGCCTCATGAACAGCATCTAAGATTTCATAAACTTTTGCATTGCCATACTCACCACTTGTTTCTTGATTGTGATATACATGTATGGCTATTGTTTCTTCAGCAATGTCCTCGACCTTTACGTCACGGTCAATGTTCAATAACGGTTCTCCAAGGTACACATAAGGAAATGGTGTATCCTCTGTCACATGATCGAATACACCGGTGACTAAAATTAAAAGCGATGCATCATTGGATAACCTTTGATACACCGCCGTTTGCAATTCTAAAAATGGTAGTGCCATATTGTCACTTCCCTAGCTTTCTAAATTCTTTAATAAAATAATCTGCTGCTTCATCTACAGCCTGTTCCCAGAAGAACTGAGCTCGTTGTCCATGAGTCAGTACGAAACGGCCCCACCGTGTATTGAAGTACACCCAAGGGATTTTCTTTGCTCTACTTCCTCCTGGTCCTTGTGCGTAGATTCCTGTTCCGTAGTTTACGTAGATTGCATAAAAAGCTCCGATTTCTAGTTTTGCACCATACCCATCAGCATCAAATGTCACCATAATTGAATCAGCCATTTCACCAGTTTCATGTGGCATTCTAGCTTTCAACTCTTTTTCTAGTAACAGAGTTGTGTTTCTGATAATACGCTTTATTTCATCAATAATATCGTCCTGCCACTTTTTAAGAGCTCGCTCTACTCGTCTATTTCCTCGCTTTGTGATACCCATTACTGCACCCTCTTTAATGGTAAACGCATGACTTCATGCATGCCGCCCTGGTCCTCTGCATCACCTGCAGCTGTGTACTCGATACCTTCAAACTCAATTCTTGCTGTTAAAGGTATTGAATCCTCGTATGGATAGTAAATATCTCTATGGAATGACACGCCAAGTTGTTTCATCTCTACTAATCTTGATGATGTTGGTGTATCTACAAAACAGTCAAGCTCACCCGTTTTAACCCATTTCTTCGTAGAACCGCCAGAGCCGTTTGGAACTGGCTTTTCTTCTTTAATAATCACAGTATGAGGGAACTCATCCATAGGGTCGAAAAACATGGAATCTCGCCTTTCTATAACGTTTTAATAAATCCGTAATAGCTACAGGCATATCATTAAAATCAAATGAGTATGAAACAGATCCCATTTTTCTTGACTTTAATCCACTGGTTCCACTGAAAAATGGGACTGCTTTAGCCAAAAACAATTTGACATTTGGTGGCATGTTTTGAGGTGTGAAGCAGGTATTATAATCCTCATTCACTTTATCAAGCAACACCGGTAACATAGCTTTGTAGTAATCAACATTTGGCTTTTTAACTTGACCTAAAGTTGCATAATATTTCACATCATCATCTGTGACATCCCACATACTATTCACCTGCTGTTTCGGCCAAGGACGCATTATAACCTGCTTCCAAAAGAGCATAAGCAGCTTTTTTGTCTTTAGCTCCTGAATGATCAATTCCTAGTGTATCTAAATCTTTTCGGATATCGCTTTCTGTAATTTTGTCATAAGGTGCTAAGAACCAATATCTTTGTTCTTCCGCAACTTCCTCTACAGCCCCAGCAAGACCTTTCTCTTTTAATTCCTCAAGTAAATCATTGTCAACGTTCACAAGTTCACCTGCTTTATGGGGGTTACCATGAACCTTTGCATTTTTTAATAACTCTACTGAATATTTCATTCATACCTCTCCTTTCTGAGAAATAGAAAAAAGCGACTAATGATCAAGTCGCTTGATTATAAAACAGTTGCAATAAACACTTTATCTGCAACAGGGAATGATGGCAGTACAATTTCAGAAACAATCGTTTGAACATTCACTGGATGCTCTTGTTTTACAGTAGTGATAGCCACTCCTGTATTCACGATCTCAACATTAGCTTTTGTAGCACCTGTCATTAGATCTGATTCTTCTGGTGTAGTACCATACACTGTATTGCCTAGCGTACCTGTTGGTGGAATTAATGTGAACACACCATCTGGTACAAACTTTTGTTCAACACCAGCTTCATCTATATACGTTTCATCATAGACTGCAATCTTTAACTTTAATTTACGCTCCAGATAGTTCTTCACATCATCCACAGTAAGAATGATATTTGATGCACCTAGTGGATTTAAATCCTTACGAATAGACTCATGTGCAGCTAAATAGGATAAAGTCACACTGTTTAATATACTTCGAGCTCCATTTGCTAATTTAATTGCTAGCATCCATCGCATGATATCTTGAATTGGTGTCGAATTTGGATCTGACCAGACGTCAGTGCCTGTTAGCACTTCAAATTGTGATGGATCAAACTCATAATCGTAATCGTACTGTGCACCTTCAGCACCGCTGTCGATAGAAATTTTGCCTGTTGTAAGAAGTTGCATACGCATACGTTCAGTTGTAGCATTTGCTCCATCAACAAGTGCTTTCTGGTCGTCATACACATGCTTTAACACTGCTTCAGCCAATTGAGTTTGACCACCAGCTAAAAGAGTGTTTACTTGTTGACGCTCCTTCTCCTTCACATTCATTTGTTCTCGGAAGAAGGGCATTTCTGTTTCGATTTTTTGAACACCAATACGTGGACGAACAGGAGCATTAGCATCAAACGCTGCAGCTTTTAAAACTACTGGTGCACCATGACGGCCCTTTAAATAAGATAATTCTAGTCCTAGTTGTTTATCATTCGGAAACAAAGACGCTCCTAAATAAACCTTTTGCTCGGAATTTTCAATGTAATCCTTGGTATTTTTCGCTGTTACTAAATCAAAGATAGTTGGCATACTTTAAACCTCCATTATTTTAAGAATGTAATTTGTTTTAACGCTGTTACTGCTTCAGCTGCTGGTACTTCAGGTAATCTGTTTAAGTCAACAAAGCCGTGAATGACTGCTGCTCCGTTAGCAGGACCATACGTCACATCTACGTCATAACGTAGAACGCCTTCAGCAGAAGCACTATTTGCTTTCGTTGCTTTTACTGTGCGGTTATTTAAAAAACCGCCACCAACAATCGTACCTGCAGGAACAATTTTCTTTCCTTCTGCATTCGCTATAATGCCTGTGTCGTCTACATACACTGATACTGATACATGATGTTCAGGAAATTTTAAAATCTCAACAGGCGTTGTATATTCCGTCTTTTTAAATTTCATAATTGCTTATCCTCCTTATCCGAAGAACGCTTTTTGTTGTTCTTCAGCATTTTTATTCTGATTTTGTTGTGCTACACGTGCACCAGTTGATAAATCTACACCGCCGCCTGATCCACCACCAGGATTACGATTAGCACCTTTAAGCTTTTCTTCTACTTGGGCTTGTACAATGGCATCAAGATCCGTTTTAAAATTATCCAAAGTGGTATTTGTAACTGTTTCATCGTCACCAAGTAATTTGTCAATCCACTTGGTTGCAAACTTTGCATCATACCCTTTGTCAGTTGCATAAGTAAGAGCTGCTTCTTTCAATGCTGCTCGTTGTTCTGATTTTTCTTTTTGATCAAGACGTTCTTTTAATTCACGAATAGTCTTTTGTTCAGGAGTCTCTTGCGGATTTCGCTTTGAAACTTCCTCATCGATTAATGATTGAAGGTTGTTATCCTTCCATGTTTGAAGTGCTGTATTGTGATGCTTGTCCTTCTCTGAATCTAGTTCACTTTTTACTAGAGCATTGTGTGATGCTGCCACAACTACGTCACCTTTTTCCAAACTCTCAAAGATATGTTTTTCAAAAGCCGACTTATCACCAGCTTCAACCAATGTTTTTAATGTCTCAAAATTTACTTGCATGTTATCCTCCTGTCCTTCGCACACTCTCGCCCGCGAAACACTTAGTCATTTGTTCTTTAATGTCTTCAAATGCTTAAAAAAGACAAAACAAAAAAGCCGTATTTCTACGCCTTGAATTTCAATTCATTTTGTCTTAGCACTTGATATAAAATGATGGCTAATCGATTGACCATATCTTCATCCTGCTCTTCATACCCTGATTCTTTAAACATAGCGTGAACTAATTCGTGTATAAACACTTGTTCTTTTTTAGTCTTACTCATTGAAGAATCGATATCTATTCTGGATTCAGCATATAATACCTGTCCCATAAGATTATATGTTTTAAGCAAACCTTCTTGATAATGCACTGTATAGTCAATACCAGCAACATTTACTTGTAGTGGAATTGGCATTTTATATCACCCTTTCTCTCCATATTGCTCAAGCCAGTCCTCAAACGTAATGTACGGCACAATCCGTTTTGGTGGTTTAATTCCATCTTGGGCTTGCTTCAATGCCTGAAGATATGTTTTATTAGGTAGCAATTCATCAATACGCTCAGCAATCTTTATTTGATATCCTGGATCTTGATAATCATAAATGCGACTGAACTTTGGATTTCGACCACCAAAAAGAAGGATTATTTTGCAACGACAGCCATAATTCATCGAAGGATCTTTCCACAGTTTTGGTCGCTTCGCTCTATCTCCAGCATAATGGAAATAACCTCCCTCATCTGCAAATTGGCTATCTAGAATTCGATGTGCATGTCTCACCTGCATATCTCTCATTGAGATCCACATCTTTTCAACACCGTCTACCTTGTCTTTGAGAGCATCATATACTATTTCTTGTACGTAGTTAACCGTACTATTAAACATCTCCTGAAGACGTTTAATTCCATTGTTTCTGGCTGATTGAGTACGCTTTTTTGCTTGCTTAGAAGTGGCCGAAAATTCTTCTTCTGCTTTCAGGTTATCTTGTGTGTCCATAAAGACGCTATATACATAATCATCTTTATGCTTTTTAAATCTGAGCAGAGTTTCATACTCTGACTCTTTTAAAAATTCTTTAAGTAACCTTTTTCGATTCCTCAATAACCAGTAGATAATAGCAACTGCTGCGCTTGTGCCAGCTGCTGCACTTGTGATATTCAGTAACTTACCTTCCTCGTTACTTAGGTACATGTAAATCAGATAGGTATAAAGTAAAAACGTCATATTAAACGTCACTTCCTGCATCTTTAAGGCTTCTTCTAACAGCTTTTGATACTCTGCTGTAGAAATGCCATCAAATTGCTTTACCAAAGCCTGTAATCGGCTGTATTTACGATATTCTAATAGGTTGTTTCCATACTTCTCATAAGCTTCCTGTAGGCATTCAACCATTCTGCTTTGCAAATGAGAGTAATGCTTATCAAAAGATTTCTCGTATTCTTCAAGTATCTTTTGCAATCTTTCAAAGATTTCTAGTTGGTCCATGTAGCCACCACCTATTCATCTTCATTTGTCTCATCATTTTTATCTGAATCCTCAATGTCCTTACGTTTCAAGTCTTCAAACTCTCCCTGGAACTCGGCCTTCTCTTGTTTCATGGCCTCCAGTTCAGCCTCTACATCATCAATTTGACTGAACAACGACAAGCGTGTTCGTTCTGATACCCTGCCTTGGAGAATCGACTGAATCTCGGCCTCTTCTTTCAGGTTTGATGGTAGGTTACGTTTGAAGCCAAACCAAATTTTGAGATAGTCATCGGGGCTACAGATATTCAGTAATGACCATCCAGCACAGAGCAATTTAAACTGATAGGTCAAAGCACTTCGGAAACGTTGCTCTGCTAAGATTGTTTTGAACTCAAGTGCAAAGATTTTGAAACGCATTGCAATTCCACTGATATTCCCAGCAAAAGCCTCATCGTTGAAATTCACACTCTTTGCAAAACGAGTGATATTTTCATCAAGACGGTCTAGTAAATGCTCAATCATCGAATCATTTACATCTTTCGTCAGGTACTTCACATCTGAGTCAGCACCCCATAGTTCAAGTGCACCTGATTTATTAAGCTCTTGTATGTCCTCATCATCCATACCAATATTCCGTAAAATAAGAATAGCCAAACGAGTAGCTTCTACCTCGCTGTTTGCATCACTCATTGTGCGGTCATATGCATCTACTAGGGCAAGTATCTTAGAAGCTTCACCTTGTAAAGCATCATTGTTCTCTACACCGAACAGAGGAGGATTAAGCAAGTAATGCGGTATAACATCTACTAACTCAAAACCACTTGAACCACTTTCAAAAAACCAGGTATTCTCCTTATCATGAAACTCTGCTACCTGCACTTTCATTTTGGTACCATCAGCTTTTATACGAATTGTCGAGTAATACTGGATAGAGTAAGAAGGTTCATGCATGTTTTCGTGATACAAGAAGATACACTCAGCTGGGTTAACATTTGAGACTCGTAGCACCTGTTTACCGTTGTCCTCTGACCAGTAAACTAACCTAGCACCATAGCCAGCGATAGATGTCTGTATTCCAGTTGACGTGTCCTTAGCAGGCATATTCTCACGTATACGCATTTCATCAATTGTAGCAGTAAGTACTTTAAAGTTTAGTGATTCTTTTTCTACTACATAATTAATCGGATGCCCAAGGAAATACCCAACTTTCGTGTCAACCACATCTGCGTCAAAGGCATTATTGAGCTTGTTGTTAATTAGCTGGTCAATACGTTTCATATTTTCACTAGCTATTGGAAGCTCTATGATTGGACGCTTCATAATAGGTACATCTGTTGTGTCATACCTTTTCTGCAACATTTCTACTTCACGCCTAATTGGCTTATGCTCGTTGATTATTTGAGCAAGAATAGTCTCGTTGATGCCATGGTCATCTAGGTAAGGTATGTATGCTTTAAAAGCATCCATCTGTTGACGAATTGTTAGTTTCTCATCCATGTTTTCACCTACTTTCTTTTAGCATTAGCTCCTTTAACATTAGCTACTTCGTAATCATCGAGTCCGTACCACATCGCTGAAAACGTATGTGGGTCAATATTAAATTCATCTTCAATGATTTCATCTGTTTTAGGATCCTTTTTGAAAGTAAGTTCTTTCAATTCTCGAATTGTGTTCACGCATGCCTCTGAGCAAATGATACGCTTGAATCGTTTCATCTTGCGCGTGTTATCAATTCTTCTTAACTTTTTACATGAAAGCATTCTAAAACCTCTTTGTTGATAATATGCAATGGCTTTCGCATCCTCGTTATCCGCTTTAATCAAAACTTTCTTTAACCCTTCTGCTGCTAACTCATCCGCCACAATATCATCAGTTAATCCACGCTTATAGTACTCCCAGTAGATGTATAACCATTTGTTTTCATGGTCCACTACCATTCTCAAAATGGCATTGTAAGAATCAACAAATCCAAAATCCATGCCATTCTTATACAGAGGCTTTCTTATGCGTGCTATTTCATTCATCACTTGGTCATGCGGCTTTGTTTCGAATTGAGGAAGTACTAACACTCCATTAACTCCAAAACGCCCTTTACGAGCAATTCTGTGAAGGTCTGGGTCATACGAAGCCATTTCATCAAGCTGCTCAATGTAGCTACCTGGTAAAAACAAATTATCATCAGCTGTTGAGTGGTGATAATACGTGTTGTTCACTATGACTGTACGTAGCTTATATAACTCCTCGTCGTCTAAGACATAATAGTCTTCCAGCTCGTTCTTAAAGAAATGCTTGTATACCCAATTCCCTTTTGATACTGGATTGGTCGAGAGAATAATAAACAGGTCCAGTGTTGGGTGTCGTAAGCGCCCTAGCAACTCTTTAAAACCTGCATATTTAATCTCACTACATTCCTCCAACCAAATAAGAGAAATGTTGTTGATTGATTTTAGTTTTTCAGGTTTATCCATTCCTCGAAAGATTATCTTTGAACCATTCGGAAACTTCACTGTCATTGGTGATGAACTTGTCTTTATCTTGCCCGATAGCCCTAAGTCCTCAATAATTTCTGTAAACAAAGAAAACGTACTGTCTCTATGCGTATCGTAAACTTCACGAACGACAAGAGCTGTACGTTTTTCTTCAAGTAATTTTAAAAGTATTTTCAACGCTACGTGATAGGATTTCGAAGAACCGTACCCACCGACAAGAAGTTGAGCTTTACAACGCCAGTCGAAAAGGAAATCTTCGAAATGTGGATTCACTTCCTTCTCGACTGAAAGTGTCATTTCTTGCTCAACTCCTGGTCGTAGGATCTGAATAGCATATTGTAAAATATGTATATATTTGGATACAATCCTATAAATATAATTATTTCTTTTCATATATTTCAATTAAAATAGCTAAAACTGCATCTCCAGAAACCTCCTGGCTTTGTCCATTAACTTTAATAGCACCTTCAATTGAAGTAAATACACCTGCATTTGCTAAAGAAATACCTTCTTCAGAATAAGGAAACCCTAAAATAATTTCCTCTAAATCATCATAGCCATTAACTTCGGCTTGAACTGTTACATAATCACCAGATTCATTCTTCCAAATTGGATTTTGAGTTGTATTATCAATCAATTCTTTAAAAGTAAAATCTTCTTCAAAAACTTTAGTATTTTGTACTTCACGAATATTTCCATCTAAAATCGATGTTACTTTATTAACTTTATTATTTAAGTTTGCTGCTACTTCCTCACCCTTTTCTAAAACTTCTTCACCTTTTTCTAATACTGATTTTCCTTCTTTTATAGTTTCATCTAAAGAACAGCCTGTTAAAAATAATATAGTAAATATCAATAATACATTTCTCTTTAACACCCAACTAATCATTATGTAGAATATAATCAGGCTTAATTTGTATATATGACCCAAACATTCCAATCACCTCCTGTGAAAGTAGTATACCAAATAATTTTCGGAAGTTGAATATTTGTAGAAACATTGTTATATCAACATTCTTACAACTACACTTTTTATTGATTATGCAAGATTTTATATATCGTTGATTTATCGGGCTTTAAGCCAACTACTTTAATTTATTCCCCATTTTTTCTTGCATAAAATCATAGACGTTTTTTGCCGACAATTTTAATTTCAATAGGTCCGTTTTGTTCATCGCTACCAAGCTTATCGATCTCCACTTTCGTTTTATCAATTGCCAACTGCATCTGTTCAAGTTTTAATCTACGTTCGTCAGCTTCATCGGCCAGTTTTATAAAATGGTTAATAGAAGTACGCAACTCACTAATAGCTCTTGATTGAGCAGTAAGTAGTTGCGCCTGTCGTTCCCATGCGAATTGGAATTCATATTCTTCTTCTGTTACAGCCTTTTCTACGCCTCCGCCATCCTCTTTAGAACGCGGATAGTATTCGTACTTTGCCTTTTTGAGCTCCTTTATTATTTCGTCTTTTGATTCAACGTGCATAATGCGTTGAGCCCTTATGATTGCAGCATACTGTATCTGTATTTGGTCCCATATTAAATCGGCTGGAGAACGCTCATTCATTGCTTCCATTATTTCGAGTGTTTCTTCTGGTAGAAACTTCGAAAAGAAGCCATGTTTCTCTGCTATTGAGTTGCGTTTCGGAAACTTAGGCGTTGGATTAGGATTACCTTTGTTTCCTTTAGCATTAGCATTGCCTTTCGGTGCTCCTACCTGTCTCTCGTTGGTTGCAACCTTTGTAGTTTTGGTTGCATCCTTTTCAGTTGCATCCCTAGTCCACGGATTACCGTTTTTAGAATCCCGGCTCTTTTGGCTCTTAATAGTACCTAATGGAACATCATGTTTTTCAGCTAGTTTAGCAAGTGTAATCTTTGTGGTTTCCCACTCGTTTTTTATTTCATCCCAATTAGCCATATCTCATAAACACCACCTCCAATAAAAAAGCTACCACTAAGAGAGTGATAGCCAAATTTATGTATTTTGTTCGGATTTTTTTATATCTAATAAAACTCTAACTATAGTTTGTATTCTAATATTTCTTCTATTTAACCGAAAGTGATTAATATAAACCATAGTTATAAATAAGACAAAAATTATCATAACTGTTGAAATAGATGTAAATGATGCTGTATTAATGATTGCTACATACCCAATCCACAAAGCAATAAGTATACTAATTCCTGAACCAAGAAGTGAATTATTTAAATTGCTATCGTTAATATCTTTTTCTATTGTCTCCTCCATTAATTTTAAATCTTCAAATGTTAATTCGGCCCATGTTGTTCTTAAATTATATTCCATAGTATGACTGTCAAATATATCTATACGGTTTTTATATACAAACTTAAAATATTTAAAGATTTCTTTTGATTTTAATAATAATTTATAGTTTTTTCTCATATTTTCGCCTCCATTACAATTATAGGACAAGGAGACTATATAAAACTGTAACAACTTTTTGCTCTCAAAACCACACCAAACTCTGTCCTCTCAATTCATAGCGTTTTGGCTGTTGAATGTAGTTTTCAAAGCAAAAGAAAAACACCCTGAGGGTGCTTTATTAATACTCTAATTTTTATTTAGCTGAATTCCATTGTAGGGACCTTTATTGATTGTTCCAAACGTTTTTTTCCACATAGACTCCTTCTGGATTATTTCTGAATTCGTCCCTTCCATAAACTCAATGACGGAAAAAGTAATTGAATTATAGCCGTTTTCTAAAATATATAAATTCAAATGATGTGCATCACCTAAAAACCCTAAATGAGTCATCCATCTACCTATAATCCCACCTGTACCATAAGCACTACCAAAATATCGACTTTTGCCATCTTCTGAGCGTTGAATATAAATTCCGTTTTGACTTAAAACTTTTTTCAAATTATTCTGCTCTGAATTATCTTCCCAAATTGCAATAATCTCTCTCCAGGAAAATGTTTGTCCTAGCACCTCTTCTTGAGATACATCAACATCAGGTAATTCCAGTCCTTCAAACCTGGATGTATGTGCAAGTCTACTAGTTGCTTTACTTTCTTGTATTATTTCTTCTGAAGCCAATATTTCAGCAATATTAGTTGCTATTTGTAAGTAATCAGCTGCTTGAAAATCAATAAAATACGTTCCTTTTTTAACAACTTCAGGTAATGACATTAACGTATTTTTTAAGTATTCATTCATATCAGGTGCATGATAAATTCTAAAAAATCTTTTTGGTTCATTATCCCATAATTCAAAAGCTCTAATTTTATAGAAATTTGGCTTTACACTATACTTTACCCACGGTGTTGATTCATTTGTTTTGTCATATCTTTCTTTCAACTTAAACATACTAGCAAGTCCACTTGTAGTTAGAATTGGTTCTAATACATCAAACATAATTCTCTTCCCTTCATTTATGAATAACTAATTATACCAAATTACTAATAGTTTTCTTAATAATTTCCATTTAGTTTTGCATAAGAATGTTCCATCCAATAAAAAGGAAGAAGCTCTGCTCGATGCTCACTTTTCAAAGCAAAAGAAAAAAGCATCATAAAGCTTTTTACAGCCTTTACAATGCTTTTATAGTTCCTGTTTAGACAGGAGTAAATACTTAGTGAAGTAACGAATTGTGTTTAGTGCATTTCCGTGCACTTTGTTGATGTAGTAAGTTTGACTGAAATTATGGAAAGTGGACGAAGTTCACATATAAACCACTCCTTAATGTTGGTCATAGTAAAGCTGTGAATTGATACATTGATAAATAAACCGCAAATAAAAATAGCCCGATTAATAACCAACCATAAACTTTTCTCTCGCTCTGAAATGCTTCAATTCCTTTAGTTAACATGAATAAACCTGAGAAGAATACCATTAAAAAAGTCAGATCGTAATCCCGTGTTATAAGTAGGTAAGCTGAAAGAGAGACAGTTATGATAGCAAAAACAATTTGTAAAATGTTCATCATAATATTCCACTCCTCTTTAAATATCATATAACAAATAAGAAGTTGTGGAAATGATTGTAAATATTTCACCTTTTATATTAATTAAGATATCTAATCTCTTAAAAAATATGGGCCGGCCGTATGTCATACTCCGAACAAACCGCACCGTCCTGCCTCCCAGTTTACATCATATTTTTCCTCTTACAAAACATGCTACATGTTTTACATTTGTTCCTTTTGTTACATCTGTTACATTCGTTACATTTGTTCCTTTGTACTTACTTTTGGTTTATTAGATTCAAAGTATTTAATCTTATCGTTTATTTATATTTTCTTGAATATACAAATTCAATTACTGGAGATGTAACGAATGTAAGACCAACAACTATGAGTAAAGGGTAATTTTTCATGTCATTTAAATTGGATACACCCTCTGAAATAAACAAAATTAGACATGCCATAATCATTAAAACATAATACCCAATCTTTGCACTCTGAGTTTCAATATGTCTATCTAATTCATCTTTATCTTTAACACCATTATGGTTACCCCAATTAATCCAGTTGAAAAGATAAGACAAGGCAATGAAACTAAAAATTATAGAACCCCCATCTATTGTTCCGAATCGCATCCATCTGTATAATGTGTAGCTTACAAATCCACAAAAAACTACAAAAACAATAAGTCCTATTATCTTTTTTGATTTATCCATTCTTTTTCTCCCCATTCTCCTGTGGTATAAATAATTCCTCCATAGTGGCACCTAAAACTCTTGCAATATCAAAAGCGAGCTTTAAACTTGGATCGTATTTGTTATTCTCTATAGCATTAATTGTTTGTCTAGTTACGTTACACAGATCTGCCAACTTCCCTTGTGAAATGCTACATTTTTCTCTTAGTTCTTTAATATTATTTTTCATAATATAACCACCTTCATATTATTAAGGTGTAAAATATCTTTTACATCCTAATAATACCCAATTAAACGATTGCATGTCAAATATCTTTTACATCAAATTTTAGTACACTTGAATTCAATCCTTTTCATAACTAAAAAAAGAAGCAGCCTTTAGGCTACTTCATCATCTGAATTAAAATATTGTTTCTGACCCTAAATATCGTCGTGCTGGATAAATTCATGTGCTTACCAATCGCTCGCAAGCTATCTCCATCAAGCAGTCTATGCAAGACCTCAATTTCTCTATCCCCATGCACTAACGGAATACGTTTTTGCACCTCTATAATCTTTTGCTCGTATTCCTTAATTCGATAATTTAACGAATATACACGACGTTGTACTTCTGTAAACACTGGATCACTTGTACCTCCGCTTGCCTTTGGTAGAGTTGCTTCAATACCATACATAGCTGTTTTCGCCCCAATGTAACTATTGTTATCAACCTTCGCTACTGGCTGCCTTGCTTCCTCAATCGTTTCAACCATCCACCGATAATTCTCAATCCACTGAAGTAAATCCTCTTTTGTAACTTTAATTTTCCCTGATAACATAGGTTTGCCCTCCTAAGTTGTGATATACTACGTTTACTAGATTGTCTTAAAAGGGCATAAACCAATTCGAGCTGTAGCGTGTGACGATGCTGCGGCTTTTTTATGTTTTCAAGGCTTTATTGATTATGATTGTTGATAAAGTAAATATTTTAAAAAGTTCCATATTTTTAAAAACGTTATTAAAAATTACAAAAAATGTCCGATACTTTCAAAAGATGGGCAAAATTATTCATCCGACACATAACTTAACAGTGAATAAAGGATTATAACAATTAAGTAATATGCCTCATCTAATTAAAACTTACGGAGGAATCGAGTATATGAAAAAAAAATTGATTGGATTATCAGTTGCAGGTGCGCTTCTTTTAGGAAGTGCAGGGGTTTACGCTAGCACCAATAGTAAGACACTAGAAGTTTTCTATAATGTCAAAAATATAAAAATTGACCAGGTTTCAAAGATGCCTGAAGATAAACCTTTTACATACAATGGAACTACTTATGTTCCTTTACGCTATATCAGTGAGCAACTAGGATATCCAGTTGAATGGGATAGTTCCAACCAAACAATAAATATCGGAAAAACTAATGACAAAACTGCTTTTTATCCTGGAAAAGATTTAGAATATTTGAGTTTCCAAGAAAATAAATATGATAATTCATATAAATATTCTTATAATAAAGATACTATTTCGGATAATATAGGTAATAAATATAGTAATTACATCACGATTAAAAACAGCTTTGGTGGTGCAGGAGAGTCTTTACTTGAATTTCCTTTGAACGGTCAATACAGCACTTTTAAAGCTATTTTGGGATTGACAGAATCCGGAAAAGATTTACCTAAACCATTAACATTAGAAGTTTTTCTTGATGAAAAATTAATCGAAACTTATACTGTTTCTGCTGGTGATATGCCACAGGAAATAGAATTCAAACTCAAAAGTGTAAATAAAATAGGCTTTAAATTAAATAGCCAACTTGGTCCATTCGATACAGAGGTTGGTCTTTTTGATGCAAGGTTTTACAAGTAAGAGAGAGTTTAAGGGAGGAGTAAATCCTTCTCCCTCTTTATCATCTAGGTTGTCCTCCATTCACATATTTCTTCCACCTACGCAAATTACTAATCTGCTCCAACTCTTTCCCGATACTGCGTAGTTCTCTTAAATTTTGCATCCTCTGCATTTCTTTGTAGAATCATAGGCAGCACGTTTTAAACACTTGGATATAGTCGTGCGATAAATTCCTTTTTTATGGTTACCTTTAGGTTTAATTATTATAATATTCACCTAAAGAAGGTGATTAGCCTGGCTACTTATAAGCAATTATCAGTCCAGTATTAAAGAAAAGTATGGTTATATAGCTAAATCATGTTGGATTGGGCATATGAAGGAAGTGTGTGGTCTGACGCCGAAAATGTCCGTAAGGAGACATTCTCCCAATTCAAGAGTTCATCAGTGCTAAAATGATATAATAGAAACTTTTAAATACTTCAACATGCTCTAGTTAAATCTGTTTTAAAATAATGTACCATTATCAAATAAAGAAAAGGAGGCACCAACAGAACAGGTTTTTACCCGTTTGTTAGTGCCTCCGGTATTTTCCGTAAAGGCTTAGAAATTTTGAACAACTCTATATACTTCTAATATTTTTAATTTGAACAATATTATTAGTTAAAGGTGGCTCTTTTTCTATCAAGTAACCTTCTTCAAGTCCTAGTAACTTTTCTACCTCGTTTGGTAGAACTGTTAGTCCAAATTCTTTAGAAAGAATTTTAAGCAGCTCAGAACCTGAAAAATAATCATTTTCAACTAAAAGTTCTATAGCTTGTCTATTTGCCATTGGCTCTGCAATCTCCTTAATATCATCATAAGGTTCTTTCTGTCTCCAACCTTTTTTACTTATTAATCTTTGCATATACTGATAAGTTCCATCATTAATCGCTTCTAATTTATATGCTCTCATTAGCATTGCTGATATAGAAACGCCCCATTTTTTCTTTAACATCTTATAATATTCTAAATCATTAGGGTGCATCAATACATCTCTTAAAAAAGGTTCTCTTGGCAATAAGAAAGCTGCCGCAAAATCATTTGCTTCTTTCTCTATTTGTTTTTGCTCTTCTTTATCTAAATCATTAAAAACTATTGACGACTCATGTAGCAAAGCATGACCCAACTCATGAGCGACATCAAATTGACGTCTATAAAATGATTGCTTATCGCTACTTAATACAATTGAATAGTAATCTTTATTACCTATAGAACAGTTTGCACCAAAGGCGTCAATGCTCTTATTTTCAAGATAAATTGAAGATAAAATAAATCCTTTTTCTTCTAATAGCAAAACAATATCTTTTATAGGTTTATCCCCTATCTCCCAATAGGTTCTTAATTGTTGAGTAAAATGCTCCATGTCATTTTCATATTCAAAATTCTTTAATATATCTAATTCAGGAAAATCTATATATTCCTCTAACATTCTTCTTAAAATTGTAATATATTTTATTCGATCTAATTGCATCTCCCTATCTTTTTTCCCAGTACTTAATAACGATCTAAAATACGTATTACCAACCTTTACTTCGACGGATTTTTCATAAAAATATTGTACTGGAAAATCAAGATAACTGGCAATTTTATGCACTGTCTCAAAAGCCGGGTCTACATGTGCATTTTCATATTTCGATACCATTTGCTTACTTACTTCTAAGTATTCGGCTAATTCCGTAATAGTGTATCCTCTATAAATTCTTCCTTCTTTTAATCTAGCTCCATTAAATTTACGGTTCAACACCATAGAATCCTCCTTTAGACACCAAGGTGCTTATTAACTTTTTAGAAACTCTGCTTCTTTTTCTGCTTGTTTCCAATCTGCAATCTGTTTTTCGTTGCGTTTTTTCAAACCATCTTTAATTCCGACAAGTGGTTTAGTAGTTGGTTTATCACCGTTTTTAGCTACTTTCAATAAAATATCTTCATACTCACCCTTAGAGATATATTTTGACAAATCCACCTCTTTTAGAAATTCGAACTGACGATTAAAATGTTGTACCTTTACTTCTACAATTTGCTTATTTCTTTCTGTTCCAACAATAAAGTATACCTGTTTTACTTGTGAGTAATATTCCATCAGAATCTTTTGGACTTCTCTTTCTCGACGAAGTTCAAAACTTTCATCATAGTAATCAAATAAATCCAGCTGTACGTTAGTTCCAACATTTTCAACATTTAAATATACAAGGGCATGAAAATAATGGATTTTTTCGGTATTGCTTTTCTCTTTGATAACTTTATCTAAATTTTTTTCTTTAGTAAATACGAACAATGTACCTGTTGTTGCAAATAAAATAGCTTTATACTTCCAAATACCTCGTTCTCGATTTAGAATTGCAACATCACTTTTATTTTTAACGGAATCCTCAATTCTTCCGAATCGCAGATCCCAAGAACCCGATTGTCTAAAGTTCCCAGTACCCATATTATAGTTAAACTCTATTTCATCTAATGTATTCTCTGTATTTTGAGAAAATGCCATTACTAATTTTTTCATCTGAAGTTCATCTTTTATAAATTCCATTGATTTTAAGCCCCCTTTTCTATAAGTATATATAATTTTACTACATATTTAATAGAAAAGTAAACCAAAAAGTAGAAAGAATGTTCGGTTAGAAATTTTAATGAACTAAAGACCATTTGCCATCTTAATCGTTTATACATATCGTTTAGGATTTTAAACTCAGCTAAGTCCTACATTTATAAACATAATTTATATACGTTTCTTCTTTACTCCGACACGTCTTCGGGTACTTTCACTCACTTCAAATACCTTACCATGCTGCCACTGAATTGAGTCTTGTCCATATTCTTTAGGCTCAAGGAACTCTAGAATCACTCCTTGTTGTACAATATATACTCCATCACCTAATGCAGCCAAATTCACTTTATTACCCATTTAAACCCCTCCTTGCTATAATTTCCGTACTGTAAATTGTTAGAACGTTTAAATGTAAAATACTATTCAACCATCCCCTACACTATCCACCCCATATTCCCCAATAAATTGTTCACCACACATCCTTCTAATAACACCAATGCCTACCGGAATAAAATTCCAATTCACATGGCATTTATTCTATCCTCCCAACATTTCAAGTATTTTTTGTCTTTCAGCATCAAAGTCTAGAGTAGAATTCTTAGGTTCTGTAACGGAGAGGGGTTCTTTTTCATTACGATTATTGAACCATTCAGGAATAACTTCAGTGCGTCTATTTGGCTTATAGTTTTGTTGTGGTCTAGCTCGCTGTTGAGCTTTTACCTGCTCATTTTTCCAACGCAAATCTTCAGCCTCAATTTCTTCAAGTGTTAAGAGCTTTTTGTTACTCCAATCCTTTAAGATAGTTTCAACATAAGCCCAGTTAGTTTTTCCGTTAAAGATTGCTTTCTCCATAGCTTTTATAACTAAGGGCTCTGAGAGATCTTTAATCCATGAGTCGATTTTGTAAACGATTAGAGAACCTAATGCTCCAAAGTGATTTTGTTCGTAAAAGGCAAATGCATTTTGTGGAGTTGTTGTAGCCGAAGACTTTGAAGCTGCGTATGCAGGCTCCTTATCATCATCATTATTATTATTTAATGTATTAGTATTTAGTGAATCAGTACTTAGTGTATTAGTACTTAGTAGTTGCGGATTTTCCGTGAACGGTTTATCCGTCGACGGTTTTTCCGTTAGTGGTTTTCCCGTATGCGGTTCATCCGATGATGGATTATCCGTAAGTGGTAAATCCATGTACGGAACTTCATACACAATGGTAACGTAATCAAACTTCCCACCTTCAACACGTCGTCGTTCTTTTTTTACATATCCAAATTTCTGTAGCTCTCTTAATCCAGCAGTAAACGAGTCCTTGCCATCTTTTGCCCATTGCTGCATTTCCTCGTTATAAAATGTCCAATCATCAGGCTTAGATAGCATGAATACATGTATTGCTTTAGCTTTCCAACTCAATCTTGTATCCTGGATGGAAGTATTGTTAATGATTGTATAATCTTTATTTTTTTCTACTCTTACGATGCTTCTACTTTCCATCGTTGTCCCTCCTATATGCTTTCATCATTCTAATAAATAGCCAACTTTAATTGTTTTAGTAAGTTGTTTAGTCATACGACAATATTCGCATTTTTCACATCGTACTGGCTCTTTTCTAGAGCTTTTAGCTTCAATAATGCTAGGTAACATGATTTTTACATACTCAAATTCAAAATCGAAATCAGGTATTTCAAACTCCAATATTTCCTTATCCGGAGGTGTTTCCTTAGTTACCACAACGAGATAGGGATCATAATACTGTCCTGTGTTTTGATAGATTATTTCGCGATAAATTGCCATTTGTAGTACATAATCATAAGCCTCAACGAACGAAACATACTTATTGTACTTTTCACTCCAATACCGTTTATAAAGGCTCTGAGTGGTCTTTAAATCACTGAATGATTTACGGTCATGGTGTATAGAATCAACTTTGATTTTCCAAGGTACTCCAAAAAGCTCACCTGTAAAAATAACTTCTTTTTCACCTTCAAGAGCAAACATTGCAAATCGGTCATTTTTTAAAGTTTCTATCATTCTTTCTGCTTGCTCAAAGTCAGCGTATTTTCCTCCACGACTTTTAAAAATGCTGTCATGATGTTTCTCACAAAACTGGGTAAAAACTTGTTCACTTTCGAAAGCTGCGTGTGTGTAGGAACCAACAATTAGGGCTGTTGATGAAGGACGAATAAACTCGCCCTTCAACTCAGCAACAAAGCTTGCTTCACATTTCATAGCACTTTTAAACTGAGATACTGACATATAGTATTGATTAGCCTCATTTGAGTGGTAATTCTGTCTGTTCAATTGGAATGTCTGTGTCATCTTGCTTCACCTCAGATTTTGGTTGTTCTTGTGATTTTTCAAACTCAGCAACTAAAGAGCTTGGCTTCTGTTTAGCTGTATCTTTGTCAAACCAATCTTCTACCTTTGTCATACCATCACATAGAGAATTGTAGATTTTGCCCAAATCTATATAATCTCTTTCTGTAAATTCATTAATTTTATACCCAAACTTTTCCTCAACCATTTCTTGCGTGACTTTGAAATATTCTTTTAGCATTTTTAAAGCATTTGCTAGTCGATCTTTTAGTGGCTCAGTGTTATTCCCTTGTAATGTCAACTCACATTCTTTTAAAGCTCTTTCAACGATATCACCTGGAATAATGCCAAGAATACATGCTCTTAGTCTACGGGAACCATCATTTGCAACCTTTTCATAAATATCACGTGGATCAGAGAATGTTTTTAACCCATTTTTTGTTTTTATTGAGTGTTTAACTGTAAAAGTTTTTTCTTGTCTTGTATTCGTTTCTAGATCCCAACAAAATGCCATAGCTGTTGATTCACCATTTCGTTGTTCTAATTCTTTAACACCAAAAGAAATATTCCCCCAATTTTGCGCTAAAACCTCTGCAAGACGAATTGAAGGTCCAGTAACATTTGTACCTGCTCTTGGATACGAATACATTGCTGACTCTGCAAGTGAGAAGCGTTTGCAAGCATCTAGGATTCTTCTCTCAGCTTCGTAATAATTTCTTGGATAAGACTTTGCCATAAATATTTGTCCTTTCACTTCCTCCATTTCACGAGAGGAACTAACTTGTGTTAGTACCCCTCCCCCTTGCGAAGGTTGATAGGAAGTAGGGTTGTGAAATTGATCAGTTAAGTTACTCATTGAAATTCCTCCTATAGTGCGCTATAATGACGCTAATAATGTTTGTTTAGACCACTCTGCCAAGTGGTTTATTTTTTTGTATGAGCAAAGCCATAATGCTTTTCCACATACTCAATAACCTTTGAGTCACTCATGTCGTAAGTTGTATCGTCCTTATATCCAGCAGCCAAATAATCACTGATATTGTCAATGTGAATCAATGCATCACCTATCTCAAAATACACATCACCACAAGCTATAAAACTACCAAAATCATCGTGCATTTCAAAAGATACAGCTGGCTCATAAGGTGCATATGGATACTCAATACGCCCTAGTACCATTGGATTTTCTATTTCCATAAGTGTTCTCATGCAATCGCCTCGTCCTCTCTTTCCCAACAGATAAATGCAATACCTTCCTTAATAATTCGGAATTGTTTCCAATGTGCATCGTCATAACCTAACGTGCTCTCAATTTCACAGACACCTAGTTTTTGAATAGCTTCTTTTGAATGCAATTGAACAAGAACATTAATATGATGTGTGGTACTAGCACAGTATTCTAAATTAAGAACATTCTCAGGAGCTATACCGTATTGCTCCAAAATCTTTGGCAACTTAGCAATCTTAGATAATGCATTAACTAATTTCATACATATCAACCCTTTCGTCTATTTGATGGATAAGCCTGTCGCCATACGCTAACTTTGATTCTCAAGTTTTTTCACCGTACTTAGAAAAATTCCACGTTGGGTAAAATCCTTTATGATCCCTCCAAAACTACTATTATCTTGTAGTTGGACCTCTAAGCGTCTAATAGTATATTGTGCCTGTTTTATCCGCCATGCACATTCTGCAGCCAGGTGGTATGTTCCTTGTTGCTCATGAAATTTTATAGCAGCTCGTAAATCCTCTATACATGCTTTCTTTACAGCAATTTCTAGTTTCAGCTTCGTTACAATATCCATAGAATAAATGCCTCCTACCAATGCTTATTAAGATTTTTATAATAATCAAACAGCCCTTTTTTTCTTAGAGAAGTTACTTTAGTTTGAACAGTATGTTCTGTTCGCCCAATAGCAAATGCTATGGTCCTCGTGTGGTCGATCTCATAAAATTTACAGATATATTCAAGTTCACTTTCTGAAAAAGGCTTTCCATGCGAAAAATGAAACTCTGGGTGATACCGCATACGCCCAAAATTGTCATAGCTAATTGCTGTGTTCTCCATTGTGCTCCCCTCTTTCTAAACCTTGATGAACTAAAGTCCAAAGATCGCGAAGGGGCTTATCACCATTGCCCCACATCCGCAATATTTCGAGCGCTAAAGCCTCATTCTTGTTTGATAACTCAGTCAGCTTTTCAGGTAAAAATGCGCGAATTTTAACTAGCTCCATATTTATAGTGTTTTTCATTGTTCCGACTCCTTTCTTAAATCATCCAAACTCACTTCTAGAGCATCTGCAATTTTACACATTACTCGAAATGTGGGATTAGGATTATCACTGTTTTCTATCATTTGAAGAGTTGATTCATTAACCCCTGATAGTTTTGCAAGTCGATATCTTGATAGATTGCGGTACTCTCTTAGCTCTTTCAAACGAATACCCAATATATAGTTCACCTCCCATTTGATTACAACAATATAATGTGATATATTAATAAAATAGAACAAACGTTCTTTTCAAAATAGAAAGGAAGTGAATTACTTATGGCTAATAAGAAACAAACATCTAAAAGTATTGCTAGTAAGGCTAGTAAAATTTTAAAAGACGGTCGATACAGCAAAACTGCTAAATCTGTTGCTGGCTCAGCATTAGCTCAAACTAAGAAGAAATAACCTTGAAAGTTTGAGTTACCTGTAAGGAAATAATCATTTCTCTTTGTAGAAAAACAGTGTAGTTGCTTGCATTTACTCCAATAAATTGACCAGGAGCTACACTGTCTACCTCTTGCGGTATGTTATTAAAAAGCTCCACATCCTCATACTCATCGCCATTTACAAGAATCAAACGCTTGACTTTCACTTATACAAGTCCCCCCTTCTCCTGATTAACGTTTCCACCGTTATTTATTAGCTACAAGTCCAATGCTAATTCATTGGCTACCAGCTCAGCGCTTAGGTTAATAATTTGGTATAATTCACTTGTAGAAAGTGAGGTGATTAAAATGGATTTTGAAAGTTATTTAAAGCAAATAGAGCAATTTCAAAAACGAATGGACAAACTATATAGACCTCTTATGTCCCAAAATCAAATATGGGCTCAAAGTTTTCAAGCACAAATCGAACCTATAAATAAAAACATGGAGTTATTTAGCAATACTATTTCATATCAAATGACACAAACAGCACATGCACTTAAGCCAATTGTAGAAATGTTAAATAGGCAAAAAGCATTTATAGAACAATTGGATAATATCAATCCTAATTTCCAAAAATGGCATCTTAGTATTGAACACTTAGTTAACTCTCAATCAGAAAATTTAGATGAACCACTACCTGAATCTGTTTACCCTTCATTAAATGACATTACATTAGAATTTGAGAATGCCAGTTATTTAAATGAAGAAGTTCTAGATGTACCAATCGAGGTCACTGAGAGAGAACTTTCAATGATGCAAGATAAAAAGATGACCTGGGCAGATTTAACAATTCTCATTATTACTATTTGGTCGGCTATTTACTTTATTTACTCCGACTATGCAAGTGCTCTTCAACGTGAAGAACAAATTTCAGAGTTAAAACTTCAAAATGAACTAACAAAGAAACAAATTGAAATTGACGAGAAAAAATTAATAAATACTGAACAACTATTAGAACTAGAACAAGAGAGACACGAGCAACAACAACGTTTTGAAGAGAAATTCAATACTTTTATTGAATCACTTGAACCTTATCTTACTGACCGATCTCCTTCCGATAATGATTAATTGTCACTTTCAACCTTTCCAGTTCTTCAACTTGTTGTTCAAGCAACTCTTCTTGATGTTTAAGCAGTATTTCTTGCCTGGTATTCAACTCTGATATTTCGTGATTTACTCGTTTTGTATATTGATTTGAATTGACAACATGAACAATCATAATTAGATTTACACTTAATACAACAGCCGTTAATGGCTGGAATAAAGACTTAACTTTTTTACTATTACCCTCGCTTGTTGCGCCAACAACCTGTGAGGATTTTTTATTATCTTCCACCATCTCATCCCCTTTTAAATCATGTTTATTTGTAATTTATGGGCTAGATTGTACAAGATAATTCATTATCCAGTACACATTTCGTGTACTCTATTTCAAAAAAAAGGACTACAGGACTTTCTTCTAAAATTTCAGCTATTATCTGCATCTCATCTTTTTTAAATTCACGAATGCCATTAATTTTGTTTCCTAATGCTGAAGGAGTTAAAATTACCCCTTTTTCCCTCATAAGATGAGCTAACTCTTTTATTGTTAATCCGTTAGCGGCAAGTGCACCCCTTAACTTTGGAAATGTAACATCTTTTTTCATTTCCTCACCTCCTTGTCAAAAATTATAGTACACACTTTGTATACAGTCAACAAAATACACAATATTAATTTACAAAACGTGTACTATACTGTATATTATGTGGTGTAAGGAGGTGATTCAATTGGTTGACATATCAACAATATTAAAAGAAATAGTAGCAAAAAGTGGGATGGAACAAGAAAAATTTGGAGAAACCATAGGATTGAAAAAAGCTGCCTTTAACAACTATGTGCAAGGTCGCAGAGAGTTACCTAAATCCGTCATAACAAAAATGATGGAAGTTCATAATATTAATCCAGCTGTGTTTTTTGACAAGGATGCTCCTTTGTACATTAGAGACATTAATGATTCACGTAAAATTAACTCATCAAATAACCTAATCTCTGTACAATCGACATCGGAATATACTTATTTCCCTGTGCACGCTTCTGCCGGTCCCCCAATACGAATTGACAGTTTAACCGATGCGGAAACTATCACAATCCCAGACGCAGTTTTAGGTAGACATGCTGGAGATGAAGAACTATTTTTTATGCGTGTAAACGGAGATTCGATGAATAAAGTAATACCTCACCAATCTCTTATTGGTGTGAAACCTATTCAAATTAATGAACTAAAAAATGAAGATATAATTGTGTATAGTGATGGATATAACTACTCAGTCAAAAGGTTTTATCGGGATGGGGATCGGTTAATTTTTAGACCTGAGTCACATGATGCTAGCTTCACAGATTACACAGTTAGCGAACCATACGAGGACTTGAGATTACATGGCAAAGTTGTTATTTATATTGTTAACTTAGATTAATACTTAACGTTAAGCATTAAACCATGAAAAGAGCAGACTCATTTGTCTAGCTCTTTTCACACATGGAAATAGAAGGTAATATTAATGGAAAGGAGGGAAATCAAATGGATATTCAAAAAATTTTGGCGGTTGAGAGTTTGGAAGAGTTAAAAGAGCTGGGTAAAATGAGAGAAATAAGAAGCACCCTGCAAGAAAAGTTAGGTGACAGATTGAAAATACGTGCACGTGGTTGGGAGCATTTATTCACAGCCATTCAGCAATTAAGTGGCTTCATCTCTGTGGAATTAGCTAAACAATCGGAAAATGTAACAAATATGTCTTTAGTAGTACATGAACAGAAGTTCGATTCAAGTGTTCCTTATTTCAAAACGGAAGCAGACCAAATTATTTATGCTTTACTTGAATTACAGGGTAAACAGCGACAAGAAAAACTACACATAACTAAGTTCTGTTATAACAACGCCCAGTATGCAAAAAAATGGCGAAATGACTTAGCTAAAATTATTCATCCTGATAAAACTGCTCATCCGAAAGCAGAAGAAGCCATACAGGCTTTACAAGAACTCTACGAAGGGATGGTAGAGCGATGAAAAAAAAACATGAATTGATGAAATCCCGATTATTTGAAAATAACATTCCTCACATACGACCTGAAAGACCTCAAGAGTTAGATGGACGAACATTAACACGTATTGTCAACTCTTTTGATGCTGAAGCTTATTTAGATCCTCAAGGACAACTTTGGATTGCAAAGGACAAACTTCATGACATTTTAAGAACTTCAAAAACTAATGCTAATGCTATGTTTGATGAATTTGAAGATGTAATAAATATAGGAGATTATAAATTTGTCAGAGCATATGAAGTAATGGGCAAGATAAGTAAAGAAATTGAAGAAGCAAATAGCCTTAGAAAGGGTGAATATTTAAGTTTTAGTGAGCAATGTTTGATAGCTATCAGGGATTCTGATCGTGCCAAAGTAAAGAGAGCTAGGCATAGTGAAAAATGGTACGAAGAGAAGAAAAAACTGAAAAGTAAACGGATTAATAAATACAGCATTACTACAGATGAATTAACAGGTAAAAAGCTTATCCAAAAAACAGCAGAGTTTTCACATATACGAAGTAGCTCTCTCTTTAATGCTCTTTCTTTGGATATTGAAAACGGATTAATCGTCAACAAAACTACACACGAAATCATTACGAAAGAAAACATAAGTCATGAAGATGAATTAAAATTCTTATGTGAGCAAAAGAACTGGTATACAGATTGGTATGATACATATAAGAAAAAGTTCGGGAATATTTAAACCAACAAAGAAAAGACCAAGCGAATAGCAAGGTCTTTTCTAATATAGTGAGAAAGGAGCTTACTAGACATGATTAAAGAGTTCGAAGAAAGAAATTTACTTCGTGTTGCTATCTATGTTCGTGTATCTACTCGCAATCAAGAAGACAAATATAGTCTAGCTGCACAGGAACATGATTTAGTAGAATATGCAAACAAACAAAACTGGCATATCGTTGAAATTTTTAAAGATGTAGAAAGTGGCGCAAAGTTTGATAAAAAAGGGTTAACAGCTTTAATGGATTGTATAGATGATGGCCTAGTAGATATTGTACTAGTAGCTGATCAAGACAGATTATCACGCTTAGATACATTGAATTGGGAAGAATTAAAGTTGGTACTGCGTGAAAATAATGTAAAAATTGCAGAACCAGGCCTAGTTATTGACTTAGATAATGAAGACGATGAATTTCGTTCTGATTTATACAACATCATTGCGAGACGAGAGCGTCGTTTATTCCGCAGAAGATCTCAACGAGGACTACGCCAATATGTACGCGAGGGTGGAATGTACGGACGCGTGCCATTTGAATATGTTTATGACAAGGAAACAAAAGAAGTATCCCTTAACGAGGAATTTTCTTGGGTTATATCATTCATCGATGAATTATTTTTACAAGGATATGGCCCCTCTAGTATTGCTAGACGTTTGAATAAAATATCACGAACACCAAACGGTGCTAAATGGCATGCCAACACAGTGTACCAAAGATTATTAAATCCAGCTTACTGTGGTGAGTACAGCGTATCATTTATGAATGGTGAAACGATTACCATTAAGAAGAAATATCCCTTATTGCGAACGGTAGAAACTTTTGAGCGTATACAACGCATCATCGAAACAAATGCTAAACCATTCTCTACAACCCGGAAACATCATCATCCATTAGCTAAGCTGCATATCTCATGCTCCGAATGTGGTCGTAAAATATCTTTACAGCAAGGAGATAAATCACAGTACGGTGGATATAGATGGTATTTAGCACATAATCATGGCTTAGCTGAACCTTGCCCCTACGATCCGAAATATAACGCTGTTCGCATTACTAGACCCCTTGTATTGGCAGTTAAAAATATTTTGCTGAGCGAAGAAACTGCGAAAAGATATCTTGATATCGAATTTAAGGACGAATCACAAATTACCCAACTTGAGCAACAAATGTCAAGTTTACAAAAGATGATTAGCGATAATAACGGGAAAATTGATAAGTTGCTAGATTTGTATTTAGATAGCAAGCTGACAAAAGAAAAATATGAAGAAAAAACAAAGTCAATCGATATAGAAAATGCGAATTTAAAAGCGAGCTTTGATGAATTAAAGGTGAAAATAGAATTGCTGAAGGATGAGAAATATAGTTATGATGCGTTGCTTGATAATTTAGCAGTAGTAGAAGAACATTTATCGACGATCTATCGCATTGACACAGAATACAGTGAGAAAGACAAAGAAGATTTAATATCAGCACTGTTTGAACATGCTCTACTCTCTCCAGCAGATGGCACCATCACTTTTAAATTCACTACAATTAACGATTTTCCAATTGATTTAACGGTGAGGATAGATGAAACAAATGTAGAATACGAAGAACATTTATTACAACAACAAAGAGAGCGTTACGAAGCTACACAAGCTATTTTGGATGCACAGCCTTCTCCAATATCATTTATGGAGTTAAAACGATTGTCCGGGCTGAATGCACAAACTTTGCGACTAGATGAAGAACGCTTCGGACCCTATTCAAATTTAAAACTAGGTAAAGGCAGCCCTGAACGAAAAGCAGAAATTATTGAAGGTATTAAACGGTTAATTACTGTCAATCCAAACATGACTAGTATAGAGATTGCCAAAAAGCTAGGCAGTTCCCAGGGGACTATTTTAAAATATATCCGAGAAAATAACTTGCGTGAAGATAGACAGCGCAAGGGTTGAGGGGTTGATATGTACATAAACATTTATTGACATGTTAATTATTTTTAATTTGTATAATAAGAATAGAAATAATTAACAAAACTATAAGCATCTCAATTAAAGTAAAACCAGCTTGTTGGTTAAGACGTTTCATCATCTTCCTCCTAAACTAATTCAATCATGTGATAGATGGGTAATAATAAACTGATATAAGCCGCTATAATACAAGCAGCTATAAGGATAAAGAAACTTGGCTGCACAAAAGCTAATATTTTTTGCAAAAGCTGTTCCTGCTTTTCCATTAATAAATCGCTATACAATACTAACTCTTTTCCTAAATATCCGCTGTGCTCGCCATGCTCAACGAACATCGGAAAATCCTTTTGAAAAACGGCCATGATCGTTACCGCCTGTGTGAGTGATTCTCCAAAGATGACTCTATCTTTTATACGCTGTGAAAGAACTTGAAGAAATGGTTGTAGTTGCTGTTCCTCTAATAGCTGTAGGCTTGCTTGTAATGAAAATCCACTTTGTAGTAAGCTTCCTAAATAAGCAGCAAATTGCCTTGTCAAAGTCAACCTAAAATAGCGTTGTATAAAGGGGATTTTTAATAAGACTGTAAGTTGATGAGCAACAGCTTGTCGTTTAAGATAGAATCGAAAAAGGAATACGCTACCTATTACTATGAACATGGTCGAGATAACTACATCTGGAACATGCAATAACAGATTGGACAATGCAATGCTTGTCTCTTCTGTTTCAGAGGTACGACTGCCGACCATTCTTTCAATGTTCGGCAAAAAACATGTACGAAACACAAAAAATAATAACAATAAAAAGATAATCAGTGTGACAGGATAGATCAGCAGCTTGATTAACTTTTTTTTAGTCTTTTCACTTACTGTTATCTGTTTAGCTACACCTTTAAACGCTTCTATCATGTGGCCATTGTTTTCCGCCACCTTAATTGCCATTAAATAATGATTCCCTAGCTGTAATGTTTCAAATATCCCTGCAACGCCTACTCCTTGTCTGAGCTTTTCATCAATTTGCTGCTGTATATCCTCATGTGCTTCAATATGATGAGGTAGTAGCATGGAAATAGCTTGGGGAAATAAATATCCTTCCTGCATTAATACACATAAACGATTGAAAAGCTGAGCTTGCTCCTTTACCCGCCATTTCGTAGCCCGATTATAAAAAAGAACAATTTTATCGATGTATGTTTGTAACTGCATATAGGCTCTCCACTAATTCTTTTTGTCCCATTAATGTTAAATCATAAGGAAGTTTGTAATTGCCCTTATTTTTGATGGCGGTGATGGCTCTTGATAGATGGTCATCATGTAATATCTCAAAGATAGCTCGACGTTCTTCATGTATAGCTGAGGTTTGAACAAGCATTTGGGCAACTATACCGATAACCGTTTGACGAAGCTCCTCTATCGACACACCTAAATCCATTAAACGATAGAGACAATTAATGGAGTCTTTTGCATGAATAGTGGAGACAACTAAATGCCCTGTTAGAGAAGCTTGGATGGCAATATTTGCTGTTTCTCTATCGCGAATTTCACCAATCATAATGACATCAGGTGAATGGCGCAAAATGGCTTTTAATCCTGCAGCATATGTAACGCCTGCTCGCTCGTTGACTTGAATTTGAAGTAAATTGGCTTGGCTGTTTTCTACAGGATCTTCTAAAGAAATCACATGTCGATGCAATTCTGTGGAACAGTAGTGAATGAGGGAATAAAGTGAAGTAGACTTGCCAGAGCCGGTTGCTCCCGTAAAAAACAGAAGACCTTGTCGGTTTTGTACCAGCTCCATGAGTTGGTAAGCTGCGCTTTTGGAAAAGCTTAGGGAAGTTAGTGGAAATGCATGATTTTGGAGAAGTAAACGAATAATTAAGCTTTCTTTTAAAAATACAGAAGGCAGTGTGGATACACGAAACGACTACGTGTTGAGCTAAATTGCCCTTTGAAAGGCACCGCTTTGAGGTTTACGACGCTAAATAATATCTAATTCTGCAAGAAATTTAGAGTAAGAGAAGATTCGTTCAGCAAGTTCATGAGGTAGATCACCAGCGTGAAAAAGTTTATCATATTTTCGAAAATAGATCTGAGAATTTATGTTTCCTGGAACTAGCAATAAATCGGATGCTCCAAAATGATAGGCCTTTAGTAAAAGTTGCTCACATTTTTGTTCAACAACTGTTTCAAAATTCTGCATATATGCACCTCTCTTTTAGTTCATTCGAATATGACCGCTCTATTCGTTATTTCCTAGTATAAGGAGGAACTCGCCACGAGAAAATCCCTTTTCAGAAAATAAAAATTTATAAGTTAATTTTCTGCCAATAATGTTTTTTGCTATAAAAATGTGGATAAAGTGCAATTTTCCACTAAAAAAGAATATAAATACATGAAAAAATTAATATTTATGCCGAAATGAACTGTATCTTTTTCAATAATACAATATAATAGTATCAACATGATTATTTTCCTAACACTTGGTAGACGAACATAATTTTTATAATTAATTAAAGAGGTGAAGCTCATGATCGATCCATTAAAACTTACTAGTACACTAGCGGATGAAACAAGATACTCTATTTATGAGTACATATTGCAAGAGAAAAAAACAGTTACTGTACAACATATTGCTGATAAATTCGGTATCCATCCAAACGTTGCTCGACTTCATTTAACGAAGCTTTCAGAAATAAATATTATTACAGCTGACTATGTAAAAACAGGTAAAGGTGGCAGACCTGGACGTGTTTATAAAGCTTCAGAAAAAGGCGTATCTCTTACTTTTCCAAGACGTGATGAAGATCGTTTATTAAAATGGACGATACAATTAATTGAAGACTTTGGTCCATCTGCATTAACAAAGTGCCAGGAAATTAGCTACCAAGACGGCTACCAGCAAATGAAAAATTATATGAGTGCTGAATTGACATTAAGTAATTCTCTTTCCTTCGATGAAAAACTTCAGCTATTAACGGACAATGCCGCTTTAATTGGCTATATTCCACAGATTCAACAAACTGAGCAAGGAAAAAAAGTTATCTTCTCCATCTTCAATTGTCCATTCCAGGAGCAACTGACAGCCTATTCTGAAATTGTTTGTTCATTACATGAATCCTATTTAAAAGGGCAATTAGATGCATTGTTTACGAACAATGAATTTGTGCAAATGGAAAGTATGATACATAATTGCGATTTATGTAAATATGAAATAAACGTGACAGAAATCGATAGCTAGATTAAAAATCCATTTGTTTGTCACAAACATGGAGAAGTTCCAGTTTACAGACACCTTTCATATCATTTATAATGAGTAAGAGATTATTGTGTCGTGGGCAAAAGGAGGGGAAATTTCATGGATAATATGTATAAAGTTATGGCATTCTGGACAGGTATTTTTGCCGTTATGTTCTACCTTGGAGGTATGAACGAGGTATCGCTATTATTCTTAGGTAATACAGGTTTATTCTTATTATTAGGCTTCTTAAACCTTTCAGAACGTATGTACATGTACATTTTCGGAGCATATTTAACTGTATTCTTCGCTGGCTTCACGTACTATACAACATTCATTCACGTACCTGGTGGCGGTCATTAATACAAACAAAATCGCGTATCTCACTTTCGGTGAGATACGCTTTTTTATGTGCTAAAACAGTTTATTGTCCATGTTTTAAAATCCATTTAAAAAAGGATTTGTCTCCATTTCTGCGCCTACCGTTGTATAATTACCGTGTCCAGGATAGATAATAGTATCCTCAGGTAATGTCAACAGTTTATTATGGATAGATTCCAATAAAATTTTGGTTGATCCACCTAATAGATCTGTACGTCCTACACCTTGTTCAAATAACGTATCTCCCACGATGGCAAAACCGTCATTTTCAAAGATATAAGAAATACTCCCCGGTGAATGCCCAGGTGTAAAAACAGCTTGAAACACAAAATTACTTATTTCAATTTGCTGTTCTTTTTTGATGATTGTATCTTGCGCTGGTGCGGCTACCCTATAATCTGGTAATGCAGGATATTTACTAGAGCCATTCTTCGTTGGATCTGCTAGCCAACTAACTTCCTTTTCATGAATCCATACAGGAACGTCAAATACCTCACGCACTGCATCTACTGCCCCTATATGATCAAAATGGGCATGTGTTAAAAAGATAGCAAGAGGTTTTAAGCCGTTGCTACGGATTGTTTTAATTAGACGCTCCGCCTCTTCACCTGGATCAAATACGATACATTCTTTTTCTTTATTCGATACGATATAGCAATTCGTTTGGACGGGACCAAGAGAATAACTTCGTACGTTCATCATAGTTATCACCTCAACTTCCTATTATACAGGCTTTGCCACAATTTGACGATAAATGTTCATAGTTTACAGTATTTTAGTCCTCGACAAAAACAAGTAGAACGTTTACAATTAAGGAGGAATATTGTTTGCGACATTCATTTTCTGATGTCGAAAGGAGTGTCTATTTTTAATGAACTTATTAATGGTTATTTTTGGTCTAGTAGCGATTTTAGCTGTATTTGGTACATTCCAAGCAATTAAAGAAAAGAACCTATTAAGCGTTGTTTTCAACTTATTAAGTGCTGCTGTATTCGGATGGTTCGTCATCATGACGATTGTTCACAGCGGTTACCCACCAAAATTACACTAAAATTCAGACAAAAAAAGAGCAGTCTCTTCGGAGATTGCTCTTTTTTGTCTATTATTACTTATTGAATTGAAGAAACCGCTTCTTGCCGATTTGTAGTACATCATTATTCATTAATACTTGTGATATGTCATCCATCGCCATTTTTTCTCCATTCAAGGATACTCCTTTTTGCTTGATTAACCGCAAAAACTCACTCTTACTTTGAATAAAACCCATTGCCACTAGTTGTGGAATGATATCCACGATTCTTTCCTTATCAATTTCTAAGAGCAGTATAGGAATGTTTTTTGGTATTTCCTTTTTTTGAAATGCTGCTTCAAAATAAGCTCTTGCTTCCTCCACTGCTGTAGATCCATGGTATAAAGCCGTTATAATTTCTGCTAATAGGAATTTCAAATCGCGGGGATTCTCTCCCTTTTGTAGTCTATCTTGAATAGCCTGCACTTGTAGTGGATGCTCATCTGTTGCTAATTCGAAATATTTGATAATTAAAGTATCTGGTACTTCCATCACCTTTTTAAACATAATCTCAGGTGCTTCATTGATGCCAATATAATTACCTAAACTCTTACTCATTTTTTCAATACCATCTAACCCCTCTAGTAAGGGCATAAAAATAGCAATTTGTTTTTCTAATCCTCGATGCTTTTGTAAGGTGCGTCCCATTAAAATATTGAACGTCTGATCCGTTCCACCTAACTCTATATCTGCCTCAAGTTCTACTGAATCATATGCTTGCATAAGTGGGTAGAAAAACTCATGTATACCAATTGGGATGTGCTGCTGGTAACGTTTCTGAAAATCCTCGCGCTCTAGAAGTCGAGCAACAGATGTTGTGGCTGCTAGCTTGATGACTTCTTCAAAGGACAGCTTCGCTAGCCATTCACTATTAAAACGAACCGTTGTCTTGTTCGGATCTAGTACTTTAAAAATTTGCTCACAATAAGTTTGGGCGTTTTTCTTCACTATATCGTCATTTAAGGCTGTTCGCCCCTTAGCTTTACCTGTAGGATCGCCAATTCGTCCTGTAAAATCACCGATAACAATAACTGCATGATGGCCTAAATCTTGCATTTGCTTGATTTTCCGTAGAACAACCGCATGACCTAAATGAATATCTGGTGCGGACGGATCGAGCCCTAGCTTAATCGTTAAAGGTCGCAGTTCTTTATACGATCGCTCTAATTTTTCAAATAAATCCTGTTCATCAACGATCTTGTTAGCACCCTTCTTGATAATCGCCATTTGCTCCTTTGGTGTTAAAAACATACGAAACATCTCCTTGTAATATTAAATATTAATATTGCAAGTTCTATAAGAGTAAATGGGGTACCGATTTTATTTACAAGGCTTTAATAGCTTTACACGTTTATGCTTAGAAGGCATAAAAAAAACGCCTTTAGGAAATTCCTAAAGGACGTAGATAAACGTGTTACCACCTTTTTTCGAGACCTATTCACATAGCTCTCCTCAACAAGTACAGCCATAGCGATACTTTTGCAATGATTACGGATGCAACCCCGTCGTAGCCTACTATAGTTTCGGTACGCAGCTCCAAGATGTATTCACTTTAATATCCCCTTGCGCCTCTCAACAACCGGCTACTCTCTGTCAGTTCCATTAAAGTTACTCGTTCTTTTCGATGCCTTTCACTCTTATACTCCGAAATGCGAAAAACAAATCTTCGTTATGCAGATATTTACACTTATTATAATCGTATCTTGCTATTTGTCAATAAAAAGAAATGTTCAATAAAGTGTATTCACGTTGCATAGTGTTGTAAAACATTGCGAAAGGTGTTTTCTTTAGCATAGGATTCACAAAAAAATTTTATGAATAGTGCTTGAGACTAATTCTTTTTTATCAGCAATAAAAAAAGAGAGATCCCTATACGAGATCTCTCTTTGATTATTTAACTGAATCCTGCTTTAAATTACCTGNTTTTTCGTCATAGAAGCGAAGTAAGTCTCCATTAATGATGGCATCAGAATTTTCTAGCTCCATTGTAGCACGATCAGCATAAGACTGACATGGCTCACCATCTATTTCTTCGCCAGTTGCTTTGTCATAGCAAGCTTCACCAGCATAGACGTATTTATCTGTAATAAAACGTCCATCACGGAAGACTACAAAGTCCTCATGCTCTGGAGAAAATAAATCTGCACCCATTTGCATATCTTTTGACGTTTCAACGCCAAGAAGGTGTAAGATCGTTGGACGTAAATCCATTTGTCCTGAAATCTCAGTCATTTCTTTTCCATCGCCAGCTCCTGGGATGTGGATGAATAAAGGTACTTCTTGAAGCATTGCATTATCCATTGGTGTAATTTGATCTTTTCCTAAATATTGTGCCATTGCTTTATTATGGTTCTCAGAAATACCATAGTGATCCCCATACATCACAATAATAGAATTATCATAGACACCTTGATCTTTTAACTGTTGGAAGAAGTCTTTTAAAGCCTCATCCATATAACGTACTGTTTGGAAGTAACGATTTAATGTACCTGAATTTGAATCATATTCAGGAATCCTAATATCTTCTGGATCCAATGTAAATGGATAATGGTTCGTTAAAGTAATAAGTCTAGAGTAGACTGGCTGAGGCATATCCTTCATTAAAGCAGCTGATTGCTCTAAGAATGGAACATCTTTCATTCCCCAGTTTACAGCTTGCCCCTCTTACAAAGTATATGAATCTATATCGTAGAATTTATTAATTTTTAACGATTGATACATCATGTCACGATTCCAGAATGATTTATTATTAGGGTGCATGACATTTGTAAAGTATCCATTTTCTCCAAGGCGTTCAGCCATTGAATTATACGTATTTCCACCATGCGTGAAGAATACAGCACCTCGACCTAAACCAAACAGTGAGTTTTCAACAATAAACTCCGAGTCAGATGTTTTTCCTAACCCTGTTTGGTGATAGAAGTTACTGAAATAATACGTATCTTTATCTTTTGTTAAAGAGTTTAAGAATGGCGTAATTTCGTGACCATTCATGTCATTATTAATGACAAAGTTTTGTAATGACTCCATCGATACCACAATCAGGTTACGACCTTTATATTTCCCAAACATCTCTGGATTTACAGCAGCCTGATTAGAACGTATATAGTTGTTCACTTCTACTAGTTCACTACCATCGGCTAACGCACGTTGAGCAGATGATTTAGATTGAATATAAATGTCATACAAGTGGTAATTGTACGTACCAATGTTTTTTACTAATAATTCGCGGTCAAAACTACGTGTTAGTAATTGTGGGCGCTCAGTTTCTGCTAATCCTAAATTTAAGAATGTCATTGCTATTGCAAGCACAAAAAATGCACGACGGAATTCAATATTCACTTTAAATGCATCTTTCATTTTTGGTAAAAATTTATTCGCTAAGATTAAGATAACGACATCAACGAAATATAATACATCCCAAGGCTCAACAATGGCTGCTACTGATGTTCCTAAGTCACTAAAGTTACTTGTTTGGAATAATACTGGTAGCGTAATAAAATCATTGTAGAATCGATAGAACGCTACATTTCCATATAAAACAATGGACAAAATAACGCTGACCGTAATCAAATAACGATTTCTAGCTTTTGCTGATTTAAAGAATAGTGATAAACCATACGTAAATAGCAAGAAGCTTAATGGATTAATAAATAAAATAAACTGTTGCATTGCATTTTCAATTTTCATTTCAAAGCTTGTGTGGTAAACAATGACCGTTTTGATCCAAGTTGCTATAATTGCTAGTATCATAAATGAATGTTTAGGCCACTTTATTGATTTCATTCCTAACATCCTCCCTACTTCCTTACAAAAAAATAATAATTTTTTACATTTTGTTACGGAAACAAAATATATCTTAATCCTTTTTTAACAGATAATCAACACATATCTTAGGGAAAATTTTTTCTCCCTGCTCTTTCTATGCACCAGATATCTATATATACGTTTTGCATTGTAAAAAGTTTCGTAAAAACATAAAAACAGCGGAAACCCACTGTTTTTAAGAATATTACATACATGTTACATTAATTTTACAATACCCAATTACATTATATTTCAAACATTACTTTTTATGCTCTTCCATACGAAGTCTTGTTGTTTCTTGTCGAATAAGCAGTAGAGCCATTTGATAATCTTTTATATCTAGTACATTCGCTTTATAGAGCTCACGTATTTCATCCTCCATCAACATCAAATCGCCAATAGGATCACGTGTATAAATATAGGTACCATATGTTTTCAAGAGTTCATAAATATCTAGCATTTTATCCATTTTCATTCGCTCCTCGTTGTGCAACACAGTCAATACGTTTTGTGGGCGTCACAATGATATCTACTGGKCAATCATGTGCTTCAGTAGGAACACAATCAATGATTTGCTCATCAAAGAGCAGCGACATCAGCTTACCCTTATTATAGTTTAATACATAGCGGTCATAATAACCACCGCCATAGCCGATTCGATAACCGTATGGATCAAAAACAACGCCTGGTACAACAATGATATCCATCTCATTTGCGTCAACAAACTCACTTTTTGCTGGAATGGGCTCACGCAAATGCATATATACAGTTTCAAGCTGTGCAAATGATTCAATGGCATAAAATGACATTTCCCTTGTTTTCGGGTGACATTTAGGAACTGCGACCTTTTTACCTAGTTTCCATAATTCCTCAATTATAAGAATTGTGTCGACTTCTGGCTTATTTGAAATGGTCATGCCAATTGTATTTGCTTCTATTATATATGGTTCCTGTAGCACCTTGTTTAACACAGCTAATGATTGACGATGATAGTCTTCATCCGTCATAGTTGCAAGGGCTTGGCGTACCGTGTTTCGTAAAGTTGTTTTATCCATCTAGGCTACCTCCTATATCGTAAAACTTCATATCCTCCTGGAATTGTTACATTGAATGATGTGATAAAATGTAGAAAGCCAAAACCACTTGTGGTTTTGGCTTAATGAGCGATTACTTAGTTTCACGGTGAAGAGTGTATTTCTTCTCGCGAGAGCAATATTTTTTAAGTTCAAGACGCTCTGGATTGTTACGCTTGTTCTTTTTAGAAATGTAGTTACGTTCGCCGCAATCTGTGCAAGCTAAAGTAATATTTACGCGCATCATTAACCCTCCCACTCTATATCAAGAATTTAAATTTGAGCATGATTTATACGACTAACCTATTATAACATAAACTGAAAAAAAATCTACCTTCATTTCATATTAAGTTTGCATATGGTAAAATATCTTATAATTACATACTACATTGAGGTGAAACTATTGGATTTATCCATCGTATTAATGAGTATCGGCATTTTTCTGATCATCATTTCGTTCTTTTTCAAAAATAGCTCGAAAAAAATCGAACAAGATGTCGAAGAATTATCTATCTCCATCTTCCAAGAAACGAATAATTTAAAACGTCGTCTTAAGATTGTGGAGGAAGAACTTTTACTAGAGCCTGAGTTCCAAGTGAAATCAAAATCAAGTATCCCTCCAAAAGGTCAAGATCCTAAAGTGCACCAAGTCATGCAGGCTGTTCAACAGGCTGCACAGAGTTCAAAAGTTGGACAAACAACAGCACCAGCAAAACCGATTCATCAAATTATTATTAGTCAGGTACTTGAATTAAATAAACAGGGTCTTTCTGTAGCAGATATTAGTATTCGCTCAAATTTAACAGAAGAGCAAGTTCGGCAAGTGATTGCAAACGGGGGGCGTTGATTGATGAATAAGTCTGCCATTCGTGCATTTGGTATAGCCATTTTTCTTGTTGGGGCATTGCTTGCACTCGCAAACCGCTTCGATGTAAATATTGGTCTTCCTACTAAGGAATTTTCCAATCAACAACAGGTAAAAGAACTACAAAACAAATTAAGTAAAGCCAATCAAGAAATTGCCTCGTTAAAGGATCTATTAAAGCAAGTACATACGACTGAAAAAACTTCTACAACAGATGCATCTGAACAAGCTGATGAAGAAGCGTATACAGATGTAACAACGATGTCTCTGCAAATCTATAGTGGTATCACACCGTATAGTGTGGCCCAAAAACTTGAAGACGGTGGCATTATTACCAATAGTGTTGAAATGGAGTTACTACTCGCTAACCCTAAATATGCTAGAAGCTTACAAATCGGCTCCTATGAAGTCAATTCTGCCATGACATTAGAAGAAATAGCTAATTTAATTACAGGTAAGAAACAATAACATAAAAAGCTGTCGCCCATTCATATATGAGGCGACAGCTTTTTTATTACGCTATACTTTCTAGAAAGGCTTGCATCATCATACTGCCTTCTTTTGTGCCAATTGATTCGGGATGAAACTGCAGCCCATAAAGAGGATATTCTTTATGTTGAATGGCCATAATCTCTCCGTCATCACCTGCTGTGGCGAGTATTTTAAAATCCTTGTGTAAAGTTTGTTCTTCAATAATAAGTGAATGATATCGCATAACCTCGATATCCCCATCTAATTGGGCAAATAAACCTGTTTGTTCGTATTGTAATGGGGACAGCTTTCCATGCATAATATTTTTTGCCTGCACAATATTTGCGCCAAAAGCCTGACCTATCGATTGGTGCCCTAGACAAATACCTAAAATAGGGAATTTTTGATAGAGTTCCTTGATGACCTCTATCGTTATCCCTGCTTCATTTGGCGTTCCTGGCCCTGGTGATAAAATGATGGCCTCTGGCGATAGTTTTTGAATTTCTTCTATAGTAATGGTATCATTCCGTATGACCTTGACGCTTTTTCCAAGCATACTGATTTGCTGAAATAAATTATAGGTAAAAGAATCGTAGTTATCTATGATTAAAATCATTTTTTTACCTCCAATAGGGCACGTGCCTTATTCAGTGTTTCTTCATATTCTGACAATGGAATCGAATCATAAACAATACCTGCTCCTGCCTGTACATGTGCCTTTTGATCCTTAATGAGCATCGTGCGAATCGCAAGGGCCAAGTCCATATCACCAGTTGTCGAAATATAGCCTACTGCTCCCGCATACACCCCACGCTTTACTGGTTCTAATTCATTAATCAATTGCATGGCCCGAATTTTTGGTGCCCCTGACACTGTACCAGCAGGTAAACAAGCACGAAGTACATCCAGTACATGGAGGTCATCTCGCAATTCGGCAATAACCTCAGATACCATATGCATCACATATTTATAGCGCTCAATTTTCATGTATTTGGTTAGCTTGACAGAACCCACTTTTGCAATACGTCCAAGATCATTGCGACCTAAATCCACTAACATACGGTGTTCAGCTATTTCCTTGCTATCCACTAATAGCGCATTTGCGATGGCTTCATCCTGTTCTATTGTCGTGCCACGCGGCTTTGTACCTGCTATTGGATTGGTTGTCACTTTTCGATTTTTTACTTTTACAAGACTTTCAGGAGATGTTCCTAAAATAATATAGTCACCATAATCCATATAAAACATATAGGGTGATGGGTTAGACGTGCGCAATTGACGATAGAGCGAGAACGGCGAACCTGTAAACGGCGCAGAAAAACGTTGCGATAACACAATTTGGAAAATATCACCTCTCAAAATATGCTGCTTAGCACGTTCCACCAAAGCAACAAATCGTTCCTTTGAAATCATAGGCTTAAACTGTAGCTCATCCACCTTTAATACCTCAAAGGTCGTACCTGCACAAAGCTGTTGCTCCATCCTTGTAATAGCAGCTTCCATCTCCTCTAATGAACGCCCATCCTGAAATAGATCAATCGAAGCTAGTGTAATTTCTTGTGTTAGATGATCAAAAACAATAAATGTATCATAGAAAAAAACATGAACATCAGGCATAGCTAAATCATCCTGTAAATAGTCACCTATTTTTTCTGTGTAAAATGCTGTTTCATAGCCAAAGAAACCTATAGCTCCTCCAAAGAAAGCAAAAGGATAGCTTTCTTTATGAAAGGGTATTAGTTCTTTTAATCGATCAAGCACATTGCCCCTAGCCTTGTCATTTTCTGCTCCTTTTGAAAACACGAATTCTTCATTGTTTCCTTTTAGTTCAGCCACTGGATTGATGGCGATAAAGGAATATCGCCCACTTTCCTCATGTTTCGCTGAGGATTCGAACAACATTTTATGCTGCCCTTTCAGTGATTGATACACAGAGATCGGGGTCATCATATCCCCATGTAATACTTTCATAGCATACTTTCTAAGCTCAACTGTCATACTCTTCTCTCCTTCTCTAAGCTCTGCTCATCTACACCTCATCTATCTTTAGCAGCAGAAATCTGCTAAAGGCTTTCTCTTCTTTCAGCTAAAACATTTGCCGTCTAAAGAAAAAAATATAAAAAGGCCTTTCCATCACAAAAGGACGGAAAAGCCGTGGTGCCACCTTCATTGGTCTCCTGATAGGAAAACCCTCTCTAAGCCTTGTAACGTAGGCATCCGCTAATCCGTACTTTTTTCAGGATTAGAGCTCCGAAGTCCATTCACTAAACATTTGTACTAGTTTTCACCAACCACTAGCTCTCTATAACAAATTGTACTAGCTACTACTCTTCATCAAAGCTGATTTCTTGGTAATATTGTAAAGCAAACTATCTTACAATTCAATTTATTTTTTATTTCGCAGACTTTCTTCTTCAGGATGGCTAGCTAATGTAATCGATAGCTCCTCCATTATTTGACGAATGGCAAATAAAATATCCTGCCGCACTTCCAGCATAACAGCGGTATCATTTGTGGCAACAAAGAATCGAACAAGCACGCGATACGAATCATGATGAAATTCATCTATAAATACATGAATCATGTCTTTCTCTGTTTTAGCATGTAAATAAATTTCCTTATGAATGGCCGTTAAAGCGCTACGTATGTCTTCCTCATTATTAGCAGCAGCGATATATAAAAATTGCTCACATTTCCGTTTTTCTCGTTTAGATAAATTATAAAGTGGGCGATTCACTAAATAGGAGTTCGGCACATACACAAGTCCTTTGTCTCCTGTTTGAATTAACGTACTTCTTAAATTAATATCCTCAATCGTTCCTTCAATTTTTTGATCCTCTGTCGCAATCCAATCTCCTATTTGGAATGGATTATCTAAAGCTACGGACATGCCACCAAATACATGCGCTAGTGTATCGCGAATCCCAAAGGCAATCGCCACACCCGTTAAGCCGATTCCAGTTAAAAAGCCATTCAGATTAAAATCCCAAAATGAAGCAATCGTAAACATAGCAAAAATCATGATAAGTACTTTACCGATTCGTAGAAAAAACGGTAGTAAAACATTCTGATCCTCTTCGCTTGTTAATTCAAATGGTTGTTTCGTATAAAAATTTAAAACATCATAAATCCCTTTAAAAGCAAAAAAAACCATAATAGACAATACAAAATTCTTTGTTGATGGATGTGTAAATAAAGGGACTTTTATTAAATAAGATAAGCTTAGCACAATGACCGTCGTCATAAAGGCATAGCCAATTGCTTTACTAAATTGGGCCAGTACATTTGCTTGGAAAATGCGCTGACGATCTTTTAAAAATAGCACAACACGATGAATAATTTTTTTGATGATGAATCGTTGAATAAGCCACCCGACTAAACAAATAATGACAGCAATTAAGCCATCTAGCCAGGTTGGGACTGTAAATTTAGGTAATAACCAATGTAATGAATCCATGTATTTCTCCTTTATAACTACCTATGTATCGCCAGCAAAAAGGAGCCGACCTTCAGTAATGGTTAGCCCCGTTCTTGTTATTGTATGGCATCATCTGCAAAAAAAGCCTTACTAGCAAACCAAAATTGCTGTTTATTAAAGTTATGTTCACGCATGGCAATTACCGAAAATTCAGCATGATATTTTTGCTTCATTTCCTTTAGCATCATTTTTGCTTGCTTGCCAACGAGATGCTGCCCATCAATAGGTGCTCCTTCTGTAAAAATAATGACATCTGCTTCTGTACCTAATTGATTTTCCTGTAGCAATGCTTTCACAAATTGTAAAACAGGTAAAATGGCTGCCTCTCCCTTTGCCTTATATTCGATAAAACTTTTAAAATCAGCTAAATTTAAATGACCATTTTCAAAGCGGTAGTGGACATGAATTTGCCGATCATACGGTACAATGTATAAATCACGACCTTCTCGATGTGCACTCATAAATAACGCTAAAATCATACTTTTACAAATCTCAGAATAAGCGGCCATTCCTGTCGTTTGTTCTAAACAAATAATCATCGGGCCAGGGTCTTGTTGATAATCATGAAAGGGTACATAGTAAATATTGCCGCTTTTCGTTGTCTGTTGCTTAAGCTTTTGACGTCTAAGCTCTGACCATTTTCGTTCATAATACTGGCGTTGCTCTTTGCCATTTGCTAAGCGTTCTGCCTTCTCAATAGCAGGAATATTCTCTTGGATTTCATGCATGATATCCGTCAATTCCAGAGCAAATGCTGCCATATTTCGTAATGGCTCACTCTTGAAAAAATAATCGATAAAATAATGTTGTTCCCCTTCACTTAACTCCTCTATATGTAGGTTTTCATAGAGAAAACGTAAATAGTCAAGTTGTTCTATTGTCAACTGCTTGTCAAATTGCTTGATGAGGGATTCAATCGCATCTTTCATGTAGCAGCACCTCCTAAGCACCACATTTTTTGGATAATGTCTATAGTATAACCAAAAAAAATTTTTGACAATACAAAAACGCTTGCTATAAAGACGCTACAGCCAAAGACAATGTTGCTGCTTCAGGAGATTTTTTTCTGCAAATGAAAAAAAGAGCTAAAACGCAGCTCTTCTTTCTTAATTATTTAATTCATAATGTTTGCCTTTTACTAAGTAAAATAGATGTTCAGCAATATTTGTAGCATGGTCAGCAGAACGCTCTAAATAGCGGCAAATAAATGTTAGGTGTGTAATCTGTGAAATATGGGAGGGGTTTTCTACCCCTGCACGGAGTAAAAGGGTGATCGTTGCCCCGTATAAATCGTCCACGTAATCATCTAACTCTGCAATCTCTTTAGCGCGTACCGTATCTTCCTCAGTAAAGGCCTTCATGATGCTCTCTAGCATTTCTACTGTTTTATTGCACATGGTTTGGAGATTTGTTATTGGGAATATCATTGGCTCCTTACCAATTCGAATTGCTTCTTTAGCTATATTAACCGCATAGTCCCCTACTCTTTCCATATCTGAAGCTGCCTTTACGAGAACCATGAGACGGCGTAAATCTGTTGCTACTGGTTGTTGCTTGGCAATCATTAGGATCACATGGTCATTAATTTCTTCTTCAAGGCGATTAATGATTAAATCGTCCTCCAAAATTTTCAAAGACTTTTCTAAATCCTGCTCTACCAATGCTTCAAAAGCTGTTTTTAATGCAAGGATACTGCTATTGGCAATTGCAAGAAATTGTCCCTGTACCTCTTTTAACTCTTGTTCAAAACGTTCACGTACGATCATTCATTGCTCCTCCTTAGCCGAAACGTCCCGAAATATAGTCTTCTGTACGTTGATCTGCTGGTGTTTGGAAAATAACATCCGTTTTATCGGATTCGACAACCTCTCCACTTAGGAAGAATGCTGTACGATCAGAAATACGAGCCGCTTGCTGCATATTATGTGTCACGATGACAATGGAATAATCCTTTTTCAGTTCTTGAACCAGCTCTTCCACTTTCAACGTAGAAATCGGATCTAAGGCAGATGTTGGCTCATCCATTAAGATGACATCAGGCTCAATCGCTAAGCAACGTGCAATACAAATACGTTGTTGCTGACCACCTGATAATCCGTAGGCATTTTGATTCAAACGGTCTTTTACCTCGTCCCAAATGGCTGCCCCTCTTAATGATTTCTCCACAATTTCATCGAGAATTTTTTTATTTTTAATGCCATGAATTCTGGGTCCATAGGCAATGTTATCATAAATGGATTTTGGAAACGGGTTTGGCTTTTGGAATACCATACCTACACGTGTTCTTAATTCCTCTACCGTATAGTTTTTATCTAAAATATTTCGCTCACGATATAAAATTTCTCCTGATGTACGTACGATTGGTACAAGTTCAACCATGCGGTTTAATGTTTTTAGATACGTAGATTTCCCACAGCCAGATGGTCCAATAATAGCCGTTACTTCATTTTCATAGATGCTTAAATTAACATCTTTTAAACCATGATGATCACCATACCATAAGTTTAAATTGCGTGTATCATAGACAATATTTTTCGCCACATCTGCTATAGGCTTAGTCGTTGCCTGGTTCCGTTTGACAATTGTTTTTTCCTCTTTAAAATCTAATACCATAAGGTCACCTCATTAATAACGTTTTTGGAATTTATTTCGGATATAGATGGCAATCGAATTCATTAATAGCAGCACTGTCATAAGCACTAAAATACCTTCGGCTGCTACGTATTGAAAGGCTTCTTGTGGTCGTTTTGCCCAATCATAGATTTGCATTGGTAATGCTGTAAATTGACTCAGTAAACCATTCGGTAAAAACTGGAGGATAACTGGAATTCCAATTACAACTAGTGGAGCTGTTTCTCCAATGGCACGAGACAAGGCTAAAATACTACATGTTAAAATACCTGGAATGGCAGCTGGCAATACAACACGCAAAATCGTTTGCCATTTCGTTGCACCCATGCCATATGAAGCTTCACGTTGTTCGTTTGGCACTGCACGAATAGCCTCTTGAGCCGCTACAATGATAACAGGTAAAATTAACAAACTCATTGTAAAGCCAGCAGCTAAAATACTTTTTCCTAGACCCATCATACGTACAAAAATAGTTAATCCAAGTAATCCAAAAACAATGGAAGGAACACCTGCTAGATTCGATATATTCATGCGAATAAAGTCATTGATTTTATTTTTCTTGGCATACTCCTCTAAATAAATCGCAGTACCAACTCCTAAAATAATGGATACTGGTGCTACAACTGCCATTAACCAAAGCGAACCGATTAAAGCAGCTTTGATACCTGCCTTATCCGCAAATCGTGATGCAAAATTCGTCAAGAAATCGATATTTAAGTAATCAATCCCCTGTGTCACAATGCGGTACAGTAAAATAGCTAAAGCAACAAGTGCAAACGTAGTAGCTAAGAAAAAGAGAGTTTTCCAGACTTTATTTGCTGTAATACGCTTTGTCATTCGTTTCATGACGACTGTGTCATCCATATAGCGCATGCTAGTAAACCTCCCTGAAGCGTTTCGAAATATAGTGAGCAAGTAAATTCATTACTAGAGTAAAGATAAATAGTGTAAATCCTACTGAATAAATTGAGTAATAAATGGTTGTACCATAACCCGCATCACCAGTTGAAACCTGTACAATGTATGCAGTCATTGTTTGAATAGAGTCTGTCACATTGAGGTCAAATTTCGGTGTTGAACCACCTGCAAGCGATACAATCATTGTTTCTCCAATTGCCCGGGAAATAGCTAACACAACAGAAGCGACAATCCCTGAAAGCGCAGCTGGTAATACTACTTTGATTGCTACTTCAAATTTCGTCGCACCTAGAGCTAAGGCTCCTTCACGCATACTATTTGGTACAGATGACATAGCATCTTCTGAAAGAGATGTAATCATTGGTAAAATCATAATCCCTACAACAATACCAGGACTTAATGCATTAAATAATTTGAGTCCAGGTACAATTTCTTGTAAAACTGGTGTGACAAATGTTAAAGCGAAGAAGCCATAAACAATTGTTGGCACACCTGCTAATACCTCTAAAATAGGTTTCACTGTACGTCGTGTTTTCTCACTTGCATATTCATTTAAATAGATAGCTGAAGCAATTCCAAATGGTACAGCTACTACAACTGCAATAAGTGTCACTTTTAATGTACCAGCGATTAATGGCAGTATCCCAAATAACGGTTCGTTACCTGAAAACGGTAACCATTTAGTACCGAAAAGGAAATCCGTAATCGACACACGTTTAAAGAATTCAAACGTTTCAAAAATAAGGGTGAAAACAATGCCAAATGTTGTTAATATCGAAATAATAGCTGCAGAAAATAATAGAGCTGGCATGGCTTTTTCCACTATTTTCTTTGTTTTTTGGTTGCGCGAATTTGCAATTAATTGCTGCACAGATGATGTCTTATCTTCCTTTTGAGAAACCATTGGGAGCTCCTTTCAAATAAGTGAGGGAAAGAGCATACATCTCTTCCCCTCTATGCATGTCTTCTTATTTTAAGCCTTCTAAAGTTTTTAAGCCTTCAGTATATTTTTCTTCAGGTAAACGAACATAGCCCACTGCTTCAGCCATATCGCCTGCGTTTTCAAGTGTAAATTTAATGAAGTCGTATGCTGCTTCATTGTCCTTCATTGCACTATTTTTTACGTATGTGAATAATGGACGTGAAAGTGGTGTATATTCGCCACCTTCAATTGTTTCATTTGTTGGCTCTACGCCATTTACTTTGACAATGTTTAATTTATCTTTATTTTCAAGGTAGTAAGCATAACCGAAGAAGCCAATCGCATTTTTATCACCAGCTACACCTTGCACTAGCATATTATCATCCTCTGATAATGTTGCTGAGCTTACTAGATCTGCTCCATCTAAAATCACTTCATCAAAGTAGTCGTATGTGCCTGAATCAGTACCTGGTGAATAGTAAACGATTTTTTCATCTGGCCATGATGGATCAATATCAGACCACTTTTTCTCTGTCCCATCTTCAATCCAAATTTTTTRTAGTTGTTCTACCGTTAAGTCCTTCGCCCAATCATTTTCTGGGTTCACGACTACTGATAAACCGTCATATGCTAAAGCTAGCTCTGTAAAATCAATGCCCGCTTCTTCTAATTTCGCTTTCTCTTCATCTTTTATATTACGAGATGCATTTGAAAAGTCTGTTTCACCTGCGATGAATTTTTCAAAACCACCACCAGTACCAGAAACCCCCACTGATACTTTGACATCTGGTTGTGTACCTGCATACTCTTCAACAACTGCCTCAATGATTGGTGCTACTGTTGATGAGCCATCTCCAGCTACAGACCCTTGTAGCTTTTCATCAGCAGCTTCTTGTCCTGAGCTTGCTGGTGCGTTCGTTTCTGTATTGTTTCCGTTTTGTGCAGAATCGCTACCACATGCACCTAGCATTAATGCAGAACCCATTACCGCTGTCATCGTTAAGTACTTCCACTTTTTCATCTCATTTGCCTCCGTCATGAACTGTTTTATAGTTATTTGTCTTACAATCTTTACTATAATGACTGATTGTTGAAGTCGTATAAACGGTTCGTAAAAGAGATGTAAAGGAATGTAATGCTTTGTAAACGTTTGTAAAGATGAATTTACAATAGAGGAAACTTGCTTCCTATAGGAAAGGTGTTATAATAAGCAATTGTGTCAGGGAATATTTATTTTAATGATAAGGAGAGTTTGACCTTTGTCATGAAACATGCAAAAGTACAAAATGTCGATTATTTTAAAACATATTTATCATTAGTAATGGAACATCGGGACTACACACTTCAAGAGGCGATTGATTTTATGCTAGCTTCTTATTTCTATAACAATATAGAACTTTATGGGGTAAAACCAAGAGAGCAATTTGAATTAGCCATTCAGCAATTATCCGCATAAAGACACTAAATATCTGAAAGGGGCGTTTTGCTATACAAACGCCCCTTTCACTACTTAGTTAAGTTTAAATTTCACAACTGATTCAGTTCATCAGCAATTTTGACAAGTGCCTCTGAATTGCGCACAGTGTCAACATTACATATTTACTTAAGGATTAGCGTAACATCATTCAAAATTCATAAAAAAGTAAAAATAAAACGGATTTGGAAGATAAATTTTCCAAATCCGTTTTGTATTAGCGCATATCCAATACCCTTTATTCCTGCTCATTCTCTCCAATTTTTTCTTCCGTAATCGCTGGTAAAATTGGCTGTTTTACATTGCTATCAGTTACTTTTTCAGCTTGATATTTTGCTTTTAATTCAAAATACTTATCTAAAGAACGTCTAGCAATGACATTATTTTGATAGTAGTGTGGCGCTAAATTTGTATTAACCCATGGGATCACAACTGCATAGGCAATTTCAGGATTTTCATATGGGGCAAAGCCAACATGCGTTAAATTAATCGTATTTGTGCCGTAGTGCTCACGTAACGGACCATAATACACTACCTCTGCTGTCCCTGTTTTCCCTGCAGCTGTATATGGAGTATCGGCAAATTGTGCTCGTGCTGTACCATGTGAACCAGTATATACACGACGTAGCCCTTGCTTTACATAATCGATCTCTTCTTTAGGATTATCAATTTGATTCAAAATAGTTGGACCTACTTCTGTTACTAACTGCCCTAATTGCTTCCCATCCTGTGATGGGTCTCGAACCTCTTTCACAACATGTGGCTGAATACGATAGCCACCATTGGCAACTGTTGAAATATATTGTGCAAGTTGAAGTGGTGTATACGTATCATACTGACCAATCGCCAAGTCAAGTGTTTTACCACCCATTGTTGGACCTGATGGACCACGCACTCCGCCAAATTCATTTGGTAAATCAATGCCTGTTTTCACACCTAAACCAAATTGCGCATAATTATTACGCATTTTTGAGAACGTATCGTCCTTTAAGCGTAATGGCATACCATAACTATAAGGGGTTCCATTAAGCAGCATCGCAATTTTAAACATATAGGAGTTGGAAGAACGTTCTAATGCTAACAAGTCATTCATCGGGATATATCCAGCCCTGTTAAAAATAGACGTTTTCGGGTCCGTGCCAGCTAATATAATCGGCTCATCTCCCATTGAAGTACCCATCGAAATAACATCCTGATTGTAGCCAGTGAGGACTGTTGCTGCTTTAACAGATGAACCTGCCTCATAGGCTGTTGTAAACGATCCATATGCATAGTCAATGACTTCATTTTGCCCTGTCTCGGGATTTTTTTCTATTTTCTTACCTACCATCGATAAAATGTCGCCTGTATTTGGATCCATCATAATAAGGAAGGCACGGTCTAATAAATAGGAGCCTGGAAGTGCCTTTAAGTTAAGCAGTTCTTCTTCTACAATCTTATCCGTTTCAGCCTGCAGCTCACTATCCAATGAAAGGATTAAGTCTTTACCTGGCTCCCCTTCATAGGTTGTGACTGTATCAACTACCTGACCTTTTTTATTAGTAATATTTTTGACGACTGTTTTTTGACCTTGTAGTAATTCTTCATATTGTGCTTCAATGTAACTTTCTCCCACACGGTCATTACGTGAGTAGTCACGTGCTAAATAGTAGTTGAGCTTCTCTTTTGGTATCCCTTTTGTTGGGACCGTTGTACGTCCAAGAATAGATAAAGATGATAATTTGACACGTTTCCAGTCTGTTGTTGTATTAACACCTGGTAGTTCAGTTAAACGCTCAGATACACGAGCAAATTCATCAGCTGATACATTTTCACTTTTAATAATTTGAGGAGATAGATTATAGCCAGATACCATCTCACGATAAATCGCTAATACCTCTAAATCTGCCTCTGTTAATTGTAAAAGTTCTTCGTTTGTGATACGTTCCCGTACCAGTTTATCAATCTCTGCATTAATTTGACTTGTTGTAATATTTTCTTGTGCATTAATTTTTGTTTTTTCTGCCTCTGTGACTTTTTCATAGGCAGCATCGTGATTTTGTAATATCCAAAAATCCTGTTTATCACGCAATGTGACACGCTTTGTTGGCTGTTCAATTAACTGTGCCAGCTTTTTCGCGATATCAAGCATCTCCTCTGTTGTGGTCGTTTGCATTTTCGTATACGTAATGGCATTTTCCGGGTGATTATCCACTAAAATACGACCGTAACGATCATACATGCGTCCCCTTGGTACACTTGTGTTGACAGGAACTTCTTCTGTACGCTCTAAAATACGTACATAATCTTCCCCTTTGACGATTTGCATATAGCCAAGTCTAAAAATTAACATTGAAAATACGATAAATATTGCAAAGAAAAGGATATTCATACGAAATGTTAAGTTAGAATGATGTTTTGCTTTAACACTCGCCGCGCGATTTTTTCCAGGTGCTTTGCGCATATGTATTCCCCTCCTCATCTTCTGATCATTTCAATACACGATACCTAGTATACCATTCGAAGGTATGACAGAAAAGCACGCACTTTCGATTTCTTATGTAAAACATCATTTATTTGACGGTACTTTATGGAGAAAGGTTGCCCTATTTCACGCTCTCCTTATATTTCGTCTTCATTATCCTGATATTTTCAGATTCTATCCCTTAATTTGCTGTTTTATCCAACAAAAAAAGGCTATGCCTCCGTGATTGCTCACTTTAGGCACAGCCATTTATCCGTTATTATTTTGCAGCTTGGAATTTAGCTTCTACTACATCCCAGTTTACTACGTTCCAGAAAGCACCGATGTAATCTGGACGACGGTTTTGATAGTTTAGGTAGTATGCATGTTCCCATACATCTAAGCCTAAAACTGGTGTTTTCCCTTCCATTACTGGAGAGTCTTGGTTTGGAGTAGACGTAACAGCAACTGAGTCACCATCAACGATTAACCAAGCCCAACCTGAACCAAAGCGAGTTGTAGCAGCTTTAGCAAATTCTTCTTTGAAAGCGTCGAAAGAACCGAATTTAGCATCGATTGCTTTTGCTACTTCACCAACTGGTGTATTTGAACCGCCTGGAGCGATTACTTCCCAGAATAATGTATGGTTAGCATGTCCGCCACCGTTGTTGCGTACAGCAGTTTGTTTGTCAGCTGGAAGAGCATCTAGGTTTGCGATTAAGTCGTTAATGTCTTTTTCTGCAAATTCAGTACCTTCTACTGCTGCGTTTAAGTTTGTTACATAAGTATTGTGGTGTTTAGAATGGTGAATTTCCATTGTTTTTGCATCGATATGTGGTTCTAATGCGTCATAAGCGTAAGTTAATTGTGGTAATTCGTAAGCCATTGTTAAGTTCCTCCCTAAAATTAGAAATAATTAGTACATCCTTAGATTATCAAAATTGGTCAAACCATTCAACGAAAAATACTTCAATTTGAAGATTTCAGCCTTTTGACCGAAATACCGATATGTTTACTATCTTACCCTTTTCTCTCACACACTAAACCTTAAAAGAAAGGCATTAAATGGCGATAAAAAATACAATAATCATAACAATTTGAATAACAGCCTTGACAACAGTAGATGTCAAAAAGCCAATTAAAGAACCTACACCACTTTTCACTGCCTCACTAAATGTACGTTTCTCAACGATTAGTTCCGCAATCACAGCCCCTAAAAATGGTCCAATTAAAATCCCTGCCACAGGGATCACAAATGGACCAATTAATAACCCAATGGTGCTCCCCCACATGCCAGCATTGGAACCACCAAACTTTTTGATACCAAACGCATTTGCCACAGTATCTGCCCCAAATAACAACACGACAAATAGTATTTCAATGACCCAAAACCACCAGCTTAGCTCTGCGAATGAGAAAAATAAGCCATAGAGCAAAAACCCACCGACTAAAAACAGTACTCCGGGAATAATTGGATATACTAAACCAATAAATGAAATAATAAAGCAGGCAATCACTAAGATCCAGCCAACAACTTCCATAAAGATTCTCTCCTTTTAACGTGCATTGCCTTTCATACGAAATAACAAAGTGAAAAGTTTCATTAATGACGAATGCCTAAAATAGAATCTGCAATATTTACTGCATGGTCTCCTATACGCTCTAGGTTGCTAACGATATCCATATAAACAATTCCTGCAGCCCCACTACACTCATTTGTGTTTAATCGGGCAATATGCTTTTGACGTAGTTTATCTTCCATATCATCAATCAGGCTTTCTAGCTCTGTTACTTCTTGAGCTAAACTTAAGCTAGCGGTATCTAATGCTTCTATACTTTTGCGCACTGCCTCTATGGCTAAACTAAACATACCTATTAAGTCCTGTCGCGCTGATTTACTTAAGCTTACCTCGTGGTGATCCTTGTACTGTAAAAGCTCTAATATATTTTCAAAATGATCCCCAATTCGTTCAAAATCCCTTACATTTGTCAATAAAGTATGATGTCTTACAGAGTCTGCACGGGAAAGAGGCTGCTTAGACACCATTACTAAATAATCAGTAATTTCATTGTCTAGATGATTAAGCCCGACTTCTAGCTGTAGCACCGTTGGAATATGCTCTGTCTCTCCAGATTTCATATATAAAAACGTTTCTTCTAACCCACGCAATGCATGTTCACCCATGCGTAATACCTCTTCTTTAGCTTGACCTAGCGCAATAGCAGGAGAGGAATCAATGAATGAAGGATCTAAATGCTTAGTTGTTACATTGATATGGCCATCATGTCCCGGCAATAGCTTTGTAACTAAGGCTGCGAGTCCAGCAATAAATGGTAGTTGGATCATCATATTAAAGACATTGAATGAGCCATGAGCAATGGCAATCTGCATGCGAGGCTCTAAATGAAATACGCCACTGATCCACTGTACATATTGCATAAACGGTGTGAACAATAACATGAAAATAATCGTTCCAATCACATTAAATAATACATGAGCCGCTGCTGCACGCTTAGCGTAAATAGAAGCACCAAGAGAAGCTAAAACAGCTGTAATGGTCGTGCCAATATTTTCCCCAAACAATATCGGTAAGGCACTATTTAAACCAATTAATTGTTCTGCATATAAACCTTGCAATACCCCCACCGTTGCGGTAGAGCTTTGCACAAGTAATGTGAAAATGGTTCCTAAAAATATGCCTAATATCGGTTGATTGCTTAAATGAAGCGTTAACGATGCAAAATCTGCAAGCTGGTGTAACGCCTGCATACTAGCACTCATCAACTCTAGCCCTAAAAATAAACCGCCAAAGCCAAATAGAATCTGACCAATATGTTGATACGTTGCTTTCTTTAAGAAAAATAAACAGGCTGCCCCAATTGCCAATAAAGGGTAAAAATAGAGTCCAATATTAATACCAATAATAAATGCTGTAATAGTTGTACCAATATTTGCCCCCATAATGACGCCGATTGCTTGACGCAGTGTTAAAAAACCAGCACTCACTAACCCTACAGTGATGACTGTTGTGGCAGAACTTGATTGTATGCAAATTGTTACAAATATACCTACCAGGACACCCATAACAGGGTTTGTGGTAAAGCGATTTAACCATTCACGTAACCGATCATCCGCTGATTTTTGAAGCCCATCCCCCATGAATTTAATGGAAAATAAAAAGACCCCTAGTCCGCCTAAAAACTGAAAGAGAATGCTTTGCCAATCTATTGTCAATTGTTTTCGCTCCAATTCCTACATCTCTACTACCCTCGTTCTAATCATTAAATGATTCCAAACAAAAAGTAAAGAAATCCTTTAACTTCTTTACATAATGTTAACATTTTAACATCAAGACCCTCCTCATTTATACTTCTTTCATATCTTGTCCTCATTGAACATGTTAAAATATCGATTGGAGGAGATATAGCATGAAACACTCACAGCTTTTTATTGATAGTCTTATACATCCTAAAAAACTAGCAGCCTATCGTTTATTACCTATTGGAAAGGTTATTCAATATACTTTTCTACTGATTACCATTGTGTCCGTATTCTCTTTAGGTCGTTTTGCAGCAGGTATGTCCGTTGATACATTCGATATGGATAGTTTAACTGGTTTAACAGATTACATAGAGGGCATTAAATGGCTCTTATATCCATTCACCTTCCTAATGCTTTTCGTCGTGACAACAATGCTTATTTTTGCACAAATTGCCCTTTATGCTTTAGCAGGTTTATTTATCTTGAAGGCGATGAAGCGTCGGGGTGAGTATCGCCATATCTGGAGAACAACTACCTTTGCGATCACTTGGGCTACGTTACTTTCGATGTTAGCAGACTATATGCCCGTTAGCAGTACTGTTATCACTGTACTATCTTTATTTTTAACCATTTCTCTATTAATTGTGGCCTTTACAAAATATCCAAAACAACCAAATATAAAATAATGTGCATGAATCCCCTCTCTTCTCAATATAGTGTAGAAAAGGAGGGGATTTTTTGCGAGCATTCATCTTAACAACTATCATCATCGTAATTGCCTTTGTCGTCAAAGTAGATTTAACAGAAGGGTCCATCCCACTTGCGGCTTTATCCACAAAGAGCTCAGAAAACGGACTTTGTGAACAACAGCGTGAGCCAAATTATATTACTGTACAAACGATTGAAGGAGATACCATTCATAGTTTATTTGCTCTACACCCTGCTAAAGTTCCCATGACCTTTCCAGAACGCTTACAACTTTTTTACAACTTAAACCCACACTTACAATTACAAGCACTAGTTCCAGGTGAAAATATCAAGCTTCCTCTCTCATTTGAGCTTGAAAACAAATGCGGAAAATGAAAAGTTAGCGTTTCTTCCTTGTCCTTATTTTCTTACACTGCTAAAATAAATGACAGTGACGGCTGAAAATAGTGGCCCGAAAAGGAGAGAAAGTTAATGAGTGAAATTTGTCACCGTTCAAATACACGTCCTGTGAGTGTCGGTAACTTAACAATTGGTGGTAGTAATGAATTATTCATTCAAAGTATGTGTACAACCAAAACACATGATGTAGAAGCAACAGTTGCAGAAATTCTTCGTCTTGAGGAAGCAGGCTGTCAAGTTGTTCGTGTTGCTGTACCAGATGAACGTGCAGCGGACGCGATTGCCGAAATCAAAAAACGTATTCATATTCCATTAGTAGCTGATATTCATTTTGATTATAGATTAGCATTAAAAGCCATTGAAAATGGTATTGATAAAGTACGTATTAATCCAGGTAATTTTGGTCGTAAAGAAAAAGTGGAAGCTGTTGTTAATGCAGCCAAAGCAAAAGGTATACCAATTCGTATTGGTGTAAATGCCGGTTCATTAGAGCGACATATTTTAGAAAAATACGGTTATCCTACGGCTGATGGTATGGTAGAATCTGCTCTACACCATATTAAAATTTTGGAAGACTTGGACTTCCACGATATTATCGTATCAATGAAGGCATCTGACGTTAACCTTGCCATTGAAGCCTATGAAAAGGCGTCTAAAGCCTTTAATTATCCGCTACATTTAGGGATTACAGAATCAGGAACATTATTTGCTGGTACTGTAAAATCAGCAGCAGGTCTTGGAGCCATCCTATCAAAAGGTATAGGAAACACATTACGTATCTCCCTTTCCGCTGACCCTGTAGAAGAGGTTAAAGTAGCACGGGAACTATTAAAATCCTTTGGCCTCGCTTCTAATATGGCAACTTTGATTTCTTGCCCAACATGTGGACGCATTGAAATTGATTTAATTTCTATTGGAAATGAAGTAGAAGAATATATTTCAAAATTAAATGTACCGTTAAAAGTGGCTGTTCTAGGCTGTGCGGTAAACGGTCCTGGAGAAGCGCGTGAGGCAGATATCGGTATTGCTGGTGCCCGTGGTGAAGGCTTGTTATTCATGAAGGGGAAAACAGTCCGTAAAGTGCCAGAAGAAACAATGGTGGAAGAACTGAAGAAAGAAATTGATAAATTAGCAGCAGAAATGGAAGAAAAACGTGCAGCGGAAGAAGCTCAAAAAGCGAATGCCTAAGGAGGTGCTAGCATGAAAAAGCCCCGCTTTGGTATTGATATTGATGGGACTGTGACATGTCCAAGTACACTCATTCCACATATTAATAAACAGTACAATGTAAATATTACGCTAGATGATGTTTGTGAATATGATTTTTTATCTGCCTTCCCACACCCTATTGACCGAAGTGCCTTTAATACTTGGTTTAAGGAAAATGAACCTTATATGTACGAAGTCTCTGAGGTGGCAAAAGATGCAAAAAATATTCTAAGCGCTTGGAAAAATAATTTTGAGCTGTATTATATTTCTGCACGTGGTGAAAATGTAGCAGACATCACTGTCAATTGGTTTAAATCGCAAGCTATACCTTACGACCATATCGAGCTTCTCGGCAGCCATGATAAACTAGCCGCTGCAAAAAAACATCGTGTAGAAGCTTTCTTTGAGGATAAGCATGATAATGCTGTGATGCTGGCAGAGGAATTAAAAATACCTGTTGTGTTATTTGATACACCTTATAATCGTCTTGCCGTTCCAAATAATGTTGTAAGGGTTTATAACTGGCAGGAAGCGAATCAATTTATTACACAATTTTTCAAATAAGTATTAAGAGCTGTAGGCAAGGTTGGATGAAAATTTCACCTTGCCTACAGCTCTTTTAATTTAATATTGAAATTTAGCTAGTGCTGCCTGTAAAGAGTCCGTCATAGCTGTTAATTGTTGGGCTTTGCTATTGATGTCATGAACCGCTAAATTCTGCTGTTCCATCGTTGCCAATAACTCCTCTGTTCCTGCTGAGGATTGCTGGCTAACAGCTGTCATATTTTCCACTGCACGTACAACCTCCTGCGTCTCCCTTTGAATGACACTGGAGGCAGCTGTCACATTATCGATTTGCGCTACTGTATCGACAATATGGCGTAAAATCGCATCAAGTGCCTGCTTATTGGCATCAATATATTGCGTATTGTTTTCCACAGCTAAGACAACACTTTGCATAGCATCACTAGCCTTTGCTGCTTCCCTAACAACCATATCAATAATGGAGGCGATTTGGCTTGTTGATTTGGCTGATTCTTCTGCAAGCTTTCGTACTTCCTCTGCCACAATCGAAAAGCCCTTGCCGTGCTCACCTGCACGAGCAGCTTCTATCGCCGCATTTAATGCTAATAAATTTGTTTGACCTGCAATAGCATTAATGACTTGTAAAATACGATTAATTTCTGTTGATTGGTCGCTGAGCTGTTGGACGACCATAGCTGTCAGTGACACTTTTTCAGACATCACTTCCATCCCTTGAATAGACTGCTCTGCATGAATTAAACCTTGTTTAGAAGACGCTGTTGTAAGCTGAGATTCCTGAAGCATTTCTTCAATTGCCATTTGAATTGCTTGCAATTTATGCTCAACCTCTTGTGTAACGCCTAAAGTAGTAGAGGCCTGTTCGGCTTGTACGGTAGCACCTGTCGCCAACTCACTTGTTGTTGTTAGCACCTGTTCGATACTGATGCTCATATCATTGGTAGAAGCACGTAATTCTCCGCTGTATACATTCACCTGATTGGAAATATGTGTAGCCGCTTGTAACAGCTCACGCATATTGTCTGTCATATGATTCATTGCATGTGCAAGCTCGCCAATTTCATCCTTCGAACGAACCTGTAACGGCTCCACTGCTAAATTTCCACCAGCAATGGTTTTGACCTGTTCCACTGTCTGAACCACTGGTTTGACGATCCGTTGAGCTATCCAAGTAATGGCACCAACTAATACAATAATACCAATAATCGCTGCCATTACTCATAGCTAGATAGCCTCACTTGATAACCACATTGCCTCATCAGATGGAATAATTACCTGCAATGCCCACGGTGTCGACGTTTGACCAATTTGGATAGGTGAGACAGCAATAAAGGAAGCTTCCTGTAAATAGGATGAATAATCCTCTACTAGATAAGGTTTGCCCTGTTCAACAGCAGACAAAATTTTATCCGTATTTTTATATTTTTCCATTTCAGTCACTGGTCTATTGACATAATCAGGAGATGGGTGGGAAACAAACGTCCCATTATGAGACACAATGGCACTATATCCTGTATCATAGAGTACAATTTCATTATTAATGGCAACCAATGTCTCTAAGCTTATATCAATGCCAACAAGACCAACGACTTTTCCATCTATTTGAATAGGTATAGCTGTGGAAGTCATCAATACATCCTGACCGTCAACTGGGTAAGTTAACGACTCTAAAATAACCTCTTGTTTCAACGTTTTAGGTAATACATAATAATCACTAGTTTCATAGTCTTCTAGAGGAGCAAGCGTCACATCGTTGTTGCTGCGTGCCCAATATGGAAGGAAACGACCTGATGCATCATGCCCTTTCAAATTGGCAAAATGAGCATCTTGTCCATCAAAGGCATTTGGCTCCCAAATCGTCCAAACCCCTAGAAAGGTGTCATTGTGTTCGAGTAATTGTTTGAGCATCTCGTTTGCTAAATCACGATCTCCCTTATGATTGGCTACCATTGCTTGGAGATTAGAGGCTACTGTCCTTGCTGTATCCATCGCATAATCAAGTTCCATTTGCATTTTATATGCACTTTCGGACGCCCGCGATTGAGCAAGCTGTCGTGCATCCTCCACTGCTAATGAATTAGTTTTTACAATATTGACACTTAAAATAATGATGAACACAATCATCATTGTAGATAACGTTGTCAGTAATATTTTATGTAGTAATTTCATATGTACCAGCTCCTGCCTATAGCAACTAAATAAATAATAGCATTTATGCGTCAATAAATAACTAAATATTCAGAAAAATATTTTTGGTGGTAATTAACTTACAATTTAGCCGTATGTCATCCCGTTGTACAGAAGATGACATGCAGTCTTAGTTCTCTACTAAAAATGGAATTTTGCTAGTGTTTGTTGTAAGGAGTTCGTCATACCTGATAAGCTTTATGCCATATTTTTTGAACCGCGGGATTTTGCTGCTCCATCGTTGCTAATAGCTCCCTTGTTTCTGCTGAGGATTGCTGGCTGACAGCCGTCATATTTTTCCACTGCCCGCACTACCTCTACCGTTTCCTTTTAAATTAAAAGAGAGGCAGTTGTCACTTCGTCAATTTGCGCCACAGTAACAACCAATACGTTGTAAGATGACATCAAGTGCTTGTTTATTAAATTTTGAATCTGGTACGCGTTATTAGATGTTTCTGCTTGTGCCATTTTTTGAGCTGTTTCAATCATTTAATTTTTTGTTTGATAAATATTCACAGCTGTTAGAACTGCGAATACCTACTGTTCAAATGACAGTTGTGAGAATTTTCCCCAATAAATTCATATGCATCATCCCTTTTAGATAGAAAGTAATAGATACGTAACCAATTAAGCTAATTATAGCATCAGTAGCAATGAGTAAAGTATCTAATTTAAGAGTAAATATGTCTTTTTTATAGATAAAAACTCCTGTTTCCAGGAGTTTTTTAAAGTACAGCTCACTATATGTCAAGTATGCCTCGTAGCCAACGCTCCACAAAGTTTTCAAACGTAATCCCATAAGTATCATAAACAGCATGATAAACAAAATATGTTCCTAATCGATCAAGCATTTCATCATTAATTTTCATCACAAACCGCTCCCATTCTTTTGTTTTTTTACTAAATATTCAGACTTATATAATTCTCAAATGCCGAACAATCAAGTGGAGGTCGCATCGTTGCAAAACCGTCACAAACTACCGCCTTCATGCCCTTTCTTCATATTTTTCTTTTCGTTAAGATAGTTATAACAACTTACTAGACTGGAGGGACTACTTGTGAAATGGATGACAAAAGTTGCTTGTATCACATGCATCTGCGCACTACTTTCTGGCTGTGGTGGTCGATTTTCAGAAATTAAAGATGCTGCCTCAGGCATCAATTCAGCTGCTAATTCCGCAGCTAGTGCAGTTAGCCGAGATGTCCATGCAATACGTGCTCTAGACATTAACTATAAAGATACATCGTTTACGGTTAATGACCTATTTAAAACTATTTTACGTGACATACGCTGGGATTATGACCTTGAAAAAAATGAGCTACATGTGAGAGGTACTTGGCAGCCTCCACTATTTTCTGATCAGGCGTGGAGTGACGATATGAAAGAAAAGCTTACTGAATCAGGCTTTGTGACTGTTACCTGTCAAATAATTGACGACAAAATTGATAGCCAACAAATGAGCATAACACTTACATATAATGATGAAATTCTCTTACAAAAAAATGGTGAGGAAGCACTCCATCACCTATACGATACTTATTTACTTCCTTAAACCTAGGAACGTCTCTACCATTTAATCATGGTAGAAACGTTCTTTTTTTGAAAAAAATTTTATAATTTCGAAATATCAAAGGCTATCATTTGAATAAACTAAAACCATCACGTTATAATCAAAGTATCACGTGATGGTTTGGAGGTGTTTGCATTGGGACAGAAAAATTAAAGATTGGCGAGCTTGCAGAAAAAACAGGCATTACTAAACGAACAATTGATTACTATACAAATATTGGTTTGCTAGATGCAGAACGTTCTGCAGCAAATTATCGCTACTATGACCAAGCCATGATTAAACGGCTTCAATTTATTGAACAGCGCAAACAACAGGGGCTTTCACTTGTACAAATCCAACATGAGTTAAACATCACACCCTATGAAGAAATCGATGTACAGGTGCTTCGTTTAAAAATGCAAGATTTAGAGCATGATGTTACATCTCTGCTCGCACAAATGAACAAGCAAGATGATAAAAAAATTGAAACGATTAAGAAAAATGTTTCACCCGAAAGTATTGCATTAATGCAATCTTTATTATTACTCATTCATAATTAGGAGGTGACGTTCTGTTTTTACAGAACGACTATTTGGAGACCATAATAAACCTATCGATTTTTACCATTCTATTAGCTTTAACAGGCTTTTTCGTGGCAACAGAATTTGCCATTGTAAAAGTACGTTCCTCAAGACTCGATCAGCTGGTTGCAGAAGGCAATAAAAAAGCAGTTGCTGCTAAACATGTTGTTCAACACTTAGATGAATACTTATCAGCGTGTCAATTAGGGATTACTGTAACCGCTCTTGGTATCGGGATGGTTGGTGAAAAAACTTTTGAATTTATGCTTCACCCGCTATTCGAAATAATCGGCATTTCTGATAAATATATGACGATCTTTACAATTGGAACAGCCTTTGCCATTGCTACGTTTTTACATGTAGTGGTCGGCGAATTAGCCCCAAAAACAGCTGCCATTCAAAAAGCTGAATCCATTACACTTCTTTTCGCAAAACCCATTATGTTTTTCTATAAGATCATGTATCCATTTATTTGGTTCTTGAACGGTTCTGCACGCGTGTTAGTTGGCTTATTCGGTATGAAACCTGCTAGCGAACATGAGCTATCTCATACAGAGGAAGAATTGCGATTATTACTGTCTGAAAGCTTTAAGAGTGGTGAAATCAATAAATCTGAGCTCAAATATGTCAATAACGTCTTTGAATTTGATGAACGTATTGCTCGTGAAATCATGGTTCCCCGAACAGAAATTATTGGAATTGAACAAAATGAATCTTTTACAAACATTATTCATTACATCGCTTCTGAAAAATATACGCGTTACCCGATCTATGATGGGGACCGAGATAATATATTAGGTTTCATCAATGCGAAAGAACTACTAACGCAGGGTCTACTTGAACAACTTACAGACGACTCCTTAGTTCTAGAAGATTTCATAAATCCAGTCATTCGCGTAATTGAAACAATGCCCATTCAAGAATTACTTGTACGTATGCAAAAGGAACGAATCCATATGGCTATCCTAATGGATGAATATGGTGGTACATCTGGTCTTGTAACGGTTGAAGATATTTTAGAAGAAATTGTTGGTGAAATTCGAGATGAGTTTGATGATGATGAAATTGCGGATATTCGAAAAATTACAGATCATCACTATTTATTAAATGCAAAAATGCTTGTGGAAGATGTAGAAAATCTATTAAACATTACCCTGGATGCTGAAGAAGTGGAAACATTAGGTGGTTGGTTCTTAACTGTGAATAACGGCATTAAAGCATCAAAAAATATTGAGCTAGGCTCCTATATTTTTAGCATCTATGAGCAACAAGGTCATCAAATTCATTATATCGAGGTTCGTCCTCTTCGAAAAAGTCTACCTCTTAAAACAGAGGTTCAATCGTAACAGTAGGAAACAGTATTCCTTATTCCATTATTAGCCATTTCACTATATAATGAATAGAGAAAATGATTTTAGTTGCAGGGGGCCATACACATGACATTATTTAAGCTATATCATTCAGATGGTATTCACATTATTACTGATGTAAAAAAACACAAAACAAATATTGAGTTAAAAACAATCACGGGAGAAGTTCTATTTATTATCGTGGTAACAGATGAAAATTACACAGTCTACGATGATCGGTTTGCAGGAGCTTCCAAGCAATTAAATTCAGTTGAAGCTTTCGATATTGATGGGAGTTTTCGTAGTTTAGATTTCGATAATATGCGCTCTCTATTTAAAGAATCTTTTACAAAGCTTTTACAAGAGATTGCTGTGTGTGTCAAAAATAAAGAGGAGCTTGTGGATATCGATACACTCCGCCATAAAGTCAGCGCACAGATTAAAGGCATCCACTTCAGGGTGATCTCGGATACAAAAAAATATGAAATCTAACATCCAACAGACTGTCCATTAGGGGCAGTCTGTTTTAATTTTACGCGACCTTTGCCACTTCCCAAGGTGAAAGAAAAACACGCTTCTTTACTTTCATGTATAATGGAACTTAACAATCTGAAAATAAGGGGTGTTAGGATGAATCGTGAACAATTAATCACACTCGTTTCAGAAAAACTGAAATTAATCCGTACAGAAAAAGCTTTCACACAGGATCAAATGAGTGATTTACTAGGATTATCAAAAAAAACACTTGTCCAAATTGAAAAGGGCCGTATACTAGCTGGCTGGACAACCACTGTTACAGTTTGCACATTGTGTAGAGACAGTACGATTTTACAGCATGAGCTTGGTGGTGATCCATTAGAGGTTGTAGATTTAATCGCAAATAATGGAACATTGCAGCCAAAAGAGAAAACAATGGGTGGATACATATGGTGGAAAAACATTCAGGAGTATGGTGGTTTTCGACTACAGCAAAACGTCATCAGTCAGCATTATCGCATTTTAGACAGCAATAATTTTCGCCTCATTTCAACATTTGATGAACAAATAGCTAAGCAAGCATGGGAAAAACTACAGATATAATTTTTAAGTCAAACAGTAGGAGCATTGCAATTTGCTTCTGCTGTTACGTTTCAAGCATTTCCCTCCTCTCATCACCCATCTTCTCTAGACAAATGAATAAAGCCATAAAAACATCCTTCATATGATAAACATAGTAGTAAGAGAATTGTTTCTTTAAAAATTCTATGAAAAAAGCTAGGAGAAGCTAGAAAAGTCGAAACTTGTAGAATAATTCTCTATACTTAAGGGTAAAGCTGTACTATTAGAAAGGATGCTCGTAAATGAACCGTATACTAGCAATTAGTGACATACATGGAGAATTAGGGCTACTGGAAGAATTATTATTAAAAGCAAACTATGACCCAATGAACGACCAGCTTTTTCTTCTTGGTGATTATATTGATAGAGGGCCCTCTTCTAGTGGTGTGTTAAATTTAGTGAGTGAATTACAGACAAAAGGTGCACGAGTTTTACTAGGCAATCATGAGGCGATCATGCTCAATGCATGCCGTTCAGGTCTTGCTAAGCCATGGAACCATTGGGTAGGGCTTTGTGGTGGTGAGGCAACATTAGCAAGCTATGGCTATCAGTTGGCAGACTTTGAGGAAGCCATCCAAAGTAATACTCTGCCTAGCTTTATTAAAACGCTCCCTAAGCTTGAAGAACATTTACAGTTAATCGAGACATTTGAAATATATATTGAGTTAGAAGATGCTATTTTCGTCCACGGTGGCGTTGTGCCAGGTGCTGCAATAGCCGAAACTGACCCCATGCGCTTACTTTGGATTCGTGATGAATTCCACGCAGGCTATCAAGGGGAAAAAACAGTAATCTTCGGCCATACCCCTACGTATAACCTGCATCATGATCCAACTGATTATCATGTTTATTTCGGAGAAAATAATATTATTGGCATTGATGGTGGAGCTGTGTTTGGCGGACAGTTACATGCATTCGAGTGGCCTAGCCGCCAAATCATTTCTGTCGACAATAAAAAACCAACAAGTAACGAGTAAACTTGTTGGTTTTTATTTTCGCAATTGTTTTCGCACAACTTTATTTTTTTCAGGGCAATTTTTGAAAAATTAATATAACTTAAAAATAACTCCTACTAGCGAGTACACAATAACAGTTGTGAATAGTATAGTCATATGGAATAGGGAAAAAACAAACATTTTGGTAGCCCATTTCACTTGATCTGTATTACTATGATAACCGTAAATACTCATCACTAGCCAAGCAACACTTAAAATCAATGCCACAAGCATGATGCCTACACTTAGTGAGCCAAATAAAAAGCTTGATAGAATCAATAGTATTAAATAGAAATTGGTTTGATAATATGTTCGACGCATCCCTTTGATAACTGGTAGCATGGGTACACTGGCTGCTTCATAGTCTATACGTTTGCGAATGGCAATAGCATAAAAGTGAGGCATTTGCCAAATGACCATAACAAAAAATAAACCAAGTATCGCTGGGTGTGTAATATCTGTAGATACAGCAGACCAACCTATTAATGGTGGCACCGCACCACTAATACTACCGATTTCTGTATTATATATCGTACGACGCTTTGTCCACATTGTATAAGGGACTACATATAGGAATACACCTAATAATCCAAATGCCGCTGCTAAAGGTGAAGCAAGTGCCAGCACAGCTACGCCAATAATTAACATTACAACAGCTAATGATAAAGTAGATTTTGCTGACATTTCACCTGTTACAGTTGGTCTGCTTTGTGTACGAGGCATAATTGCATCAATATCACGATCATAGACATTATTAAAGGCCCCCGCAGCTCCAATGACAAGGGCGGAACCGATTGTTGAAAAAATAATTTCTGGTATATTGTCTACAAATGTCATTTTATTTTTGTACATGCCTAGCGTTAAACCAGCCCACATAGGTATTAAATTGGATTTGATAATCCCTGTCTTGACGGTTTGCGCTAAAATAGAAGAACGTGATGACTTCCCTCTTGTTTTTTCGGAGGATAGTGGTTTATGCTCCGTTTTCAGATTTTGTTCCATTCAGCTTAATTCCTTTTCTCCATAATTTCTACACGCTTTCATCGATAGAAAGCGACAAAATTTGCATCTAGCACATCAAATTATTATTTTACCCCTTTTAGTTCTGTTCTGTCTCTCTTTTCACATAAAGTACATGTTTTTCATCTAACAAAGCACGTTCATTCACAACATCTACTATGATACCACCGACTGACGTGAATTTGAACCTTCTTGCCTCGATTCTTCCAAACACTATTGGAGAAAAATAATTTGAATTACGATAGCCAAAAAAACCGAGACAAATTTTTGCCTCGGATTTCCTTTTATTGAATTTCTTCCTGTAGTTGCTGCGCTAAAAATGCTACTAGATCACGTAGATTATCAGGTGTTACACCATGTCCATCTGGGTATTGTTTAAATGTCACCGTGGCACCAAATTGTTCAAAGATCTCCTTGCTTTCCATTCCCCATTGAGAAGGTATTACATAATCATAATCACCGTGCGAAATAAAAGCATGTAAATGTTCTACAGAACGAATAGCATACTCCTCCGTCACAAACTTTGGCGTATAGCCACTTAATGCAACAATACCCGTCACTAAATTCCCCATCACAAAGGCAAGTGATTGTGCTAAAACCGCACCTTGGCTAAAGCCTAAAACAAATACTTTATGAGGATCGATTTGATATTCTTCGATAGCCTCTAATATAAATCGTTGCAATGCAATCAACACTTTATCGAAGATTGCACGATCTGGTTGCCCCACCTCTTGAATGGTAAAAAAAGCATAGCCGGGATGTTGCGTAATTGGCCCTCGTAAGCTAAATATATGACATTGCTCTTGAAAATCCTGCACTAATTGTGGTAAATCATCTTCATGACTGCCCATGCCATGAAGCAAAAAAATAGCAGGGTACTTCTTCGTAGGGTCCATATTTGTTGGTTGTGTATGGTTAAAAGTAAATGGTGTATTCATTTAATCAAATTCCTTTCGCGTGAAGCTTTGTAACAAAATTAGTGTAATTTTGTTTTATTAATTAATCCATCTGTATGGTAGGCAATATAACCATTGACAATTCGTATCGTTTCTTGTGGATCTGCATCAAAGAGTATTTTTGATTGCTCTGGCGTGGATACAAGCACGGTTAATAAATCCATACGCATGGAATGCCCAGCAGAGCTATAGGCATAGTCATAAATAATCGCTTCCTCTGTCATGCCTTCTGTCTCATATTGCTTATGGAATAAATTCTTTGCAGCATCCAATTGCTCTGCCACTTGTTGACGAATTCGCATCTGATGCATTAATAATTCCTCTTCAAGAGCTGATGGCTTTAGCCACTCCTTAGCTTGAAGCATATTTAGAAATTCCTGCTCCCAAGCCTGTTCATTCTCAGTAAAATAAAGCATATTAATCATCAACATGTCCCAAAAGTCCATAGATGTTGCGGCTGATTGTCGCTGCATAGTAATTGTTTCTTTAAAATGCTCTTCCACTTTTGTAATATTCATATTGCGAACTAAATGATTACATACGTTTTCTATAAACTTATTTGCCGCTTCTTGTGCCATAAAAAATCCGTCCTTTATATCTACAAATCATTTTCTTTCTTATCATACCATGATTGTGAAATATGGCAACGAACCCCGCTCACTTGATTTTTAAGTAAAAAGGATGACTCCATATACTTTGGAGACATCCAATTATCTTATGAGAAAACATAGCTATCCATATTGTCGATTGTATTTTGAATAGCAGCTTTCAACGATTTTTGCTCTTCACCACAAGAAGCTAGCGCATCCTCCAATGTCAGTGCAGCATTCGCTATAAATGGAGCCATTTGCAAATCTTTTGCCAATTGAATAAGTACGAGGGCTCTATTCCATTTCCATCGAGGATTTGTTGGATCTAGCTGAATCGCTTGCTCCAAATAACCGAGGGCATCAAATGGCATCCAGCCAAAGCGGTGCATCGTCTGCCCTGTGATCCCCCAGTAGACAGCCTTATTTGGGTTTTCCTTTACTGCTTGCTGAAAACAGTGAACACTTTCATTGTAATGATGTGCGAATAAGAACAGCTCTCCTTGTGTAAAAAAGGATTGCGCTTTGTCAGCTGATGTTCCAGTTTTTGCGACTTCCTCCAATTGCTGAATACGCTTCGCAAATGCCTCTTCATCTTTTATTGCTCGTATTTCTACAACTAGATCTGATTCTGGATAGCTTTCATCAGCTCGTTCCACATGCTGTACTTCGATATGAGCAGTTGGCTTTGGATAACGATCATATTCATATTCTTCTAATAATCGAATATATTTTTGTGCCAATACTTTGTCCTCTTCGTTTGTCACCTGCTTCGCTAATTCATAGCATTTCATCAGTTCACCATTATAAAAATAATCATCCATTGACATTCATCATACCTCCAGTGTACAACTATTCAGTATTTTTAGTATACACTACAAAAACAAAAGAGACCGTATCTAAATAATTATGATACAGTCTCTTCCTTTTCTATTTATTTAACCGTATTTAAGAACGTTCGTAAATCTTCTTCTTTAAGAGCTCCTACAAAGCGATTTACTTCTTTACCATCTTCGAAACGAATAAATGTTGGTGTTGCTTCAATATTATACTTGTCTGTTAGATCATCGTATTCATAGACATTTAATTGTGCAATATCAACACCTAGCTCTTCTGCAATTGGCATTAACACTGGCGTGAAAGCTTGACAGTGTATACAAATCGGGCTGAAGAAATAAGCATTGACAGGCTCACCAGCTTTTATTTTTTCCTCTAACTTGTCTGGCAACATAATGTTTTGATAGTTTTTGTCATCTACTTGATCGATTGTTTCTTGTTTAAGCTCTTTATCGCCATAAAGTTTTTTTGCGATTTCTAACTTACTTTGATTTGAGACATTGGTAAGGACAATAATTGCTGCAAATAAAACAACAATCACTGAACCAATAATTAATAATTTTTTCACTAAAGTAGTGACCTCCTTTTTTACACTAAAAGCCCTACTTTTAGTGCATTCGCGATTGATTATAAATTGTTTTGAAAACCTAGTAAACTAATTCGCCTTTAAATGAAGATATTTCACATTTATAACATAATTTCAAGTATATTTGGGAACATACATAGTGAGAGTTCATGCAAATTTGAATGTGGGGTGATCATGATGAAAAACTCGTTCCAGCATGTTTTTCAAATTTATACAAAAGATATCCGTAATATTGTCACAAACTGGGTCGTAGCTGTCATTATAGGTGGACTAATTTTTCTTCCATCTCTTTATGCCTGGCTAAATATTTATGCCTCCATGGACCCTTACGCTCACACCTCTAATATGAAAATCGCGATTGTCAATGAAGATACGGGAACCACGGTAAGAGATGAAGCAATTAATGTCGGGAATGAAGTAATTGAGACTTTACGTACGAATAAAAGCTTTACTTGGAAGCTCGAAACAGAGAAAAAAGCTAAGGAACAATTAAAAAATGGTGATTACTTTGCAGTCATAATCATTCCAAATGATTTTTCGCAAAAACTAACCTCTATTTTAACCGACCAACCAACGAAGGCCCATATTGATTATTATGTAAATGAAAAAAAGAATCCTATTGCCCCTAAAATTACAAGTAAAGGAGCGAGCGTACTTACACAGCAGGTTTCGAATGAATTTGTATCCACCGTCAATGGGACACTTTTTTCTATTTTTAATACAATTGGAATTGAAATGGAACGTGACATCCCTGATTTCCGCAAATTCGAAAATTATGTTTTTACTATCGAACAGCATTTACCTGATATTAATTCATTTTTAACGCAAGCCTCTACTCAAGGAAAGGAGGCAAATCAATTACTTAATCAGGCGCTGACACAAGTTCCACAGGTGAAACAACTAACGACAGATGGTTTAACTACCATTCAAAGGGGTTTACATTTAGTGAATGAAGCAGATGCTTTATTTAATGAACTATCCCCTATCATCAAAAAGGATGTCACAACTGTTCAAAATATCGCCCAACATTTTACAGAGATCATCAATAAGCTCAATCGTATAAATTTTGACCCTGCCTCCATTACGCAAACGAAAGAGGCACTTAAAAATCAATTGTCAACTTCTAAAGACAACATAAACAAGAGTATTCAAACACTTGAGGCACTGCAAAAATTAATTCAGGCAGATGCTTCTACTCGTAAGCAATTAGAAGACTCTTTAACAACCATTATTGGTTCTTTACAGGAAAGTAATGCAGAAGCGAATCAACCAATCATCGAACAGCTTACAGCCATTCGCGAAGCTTTGGAACATCCACCAAACTTCATTGATTCTACGTCAAATGCGCTTAACTCATTACAACAATTACAGACTCTACAAGACGATTTACTAAATAAAGTGGATCAATTAAAGCCAATTGATAAAGATGTTATCAAGCAAGACATTACAGCTATTCAGCAAATCGCACAAAATGCTACAGCTAATTTACAAAAATTCTTATCCTACTATAACGAAAGTCTAGAGCCACAAATTCGATCTACCCTAACCAGTGCGAAACAAACTTTAACTAACGCTTCTACCATGTTGACAAATGTAAAACAATTCATACCTCAGGCAACAGATAAATTGACACAGGCCAAAAACACGCTAGGAACAGCAAATCAAGCTATTCAAAAAATACAAACTGAATTTCCAACTTTAAGTGCTAAAATCAAAGAATTAGCGAATAAGCTACGAACTTTAGAAGAAGAAGCGGATCTAGCAGAGATTGTGCAATTACTAAAAAATGATGTCAACGCCGAACGTGATTTCTTTGAGGAGCCTATTATATTAAAGGAACATCGCGTATTCCCTATTGCGAACTATGGAACAGCCATGACACCGTTTTACACAGTACTATCTATTTGGGTAGGCTGTTTACTGTTAATTTCATTATTGTCTGTGAATCTCCATGGAGATACATCTTATAGTATTCGAGAAATTTACTTTGGTCGACTCTTAACTTTTGCAACTTTCTCGTTTATTCAAACTCTCATTATTACAATTGGAGATATTTTCTTAGTAGACGGCTCCATTCAAGCACCTGCCTACTTTATCTTATTTGGACTTTTTATTAGTCTCGTATTTGTAACGGTTGTCTATACACTCGTATCCGTCTTCGGTAATGTAGGAAAAGCATTAGCAATTGTGATGCTTGTGTTACAAATTGCAGGCTCTGGTGGAACCTATCCAGTCGAGTTATTGCCGAGGTTCTTCCAAATAATCAACCCTTTTTTACCATTTACGTATGCGATTGAAATGATGCGTGAAGCTGTCGGCGGAATTATTTGGTCAACAGTCTGGATGGACCTCATCTTCCTATTTGGTTTCTGGTTCATTTTTATCCTGTTCGGATTCTTCTTAAAAAAATTATTGAGCGAGAAAATGGAACATTTCATGAACAAAACACGTGGATTAGATATATTTCACTGATTTTCAACGAGGCGTCTGTAAATGTTTATGAAAACGATGTTATAATGGAAGTATTGTAAACATGTAGGAGGCGCTATTTTTGAAGAAATCGATTACTATTTTTGTTGTATTGGCGTTACTGTTATTAAGTGCTTGTGGAGAAAATAAAAACAGTGCTGAAACCTCTCCTAAAGCAAATGACGCTTCACATGAAGGTCATGACCATGCAGAGGCATCTGGTGATATCCAAGAAGAAACAGCTTCTGCAGACGTCCTACCAACCTTTTTAGAGGGCAAGCAAGAAAATATACGCTTAGTCTATCAAATCGCTGGACAATCAACAGAGATTCTCGAATGGATGCCATGCTATTGCGGCTGTGGGGAATCTGCTGGCCATAAAAGTAATTTAAATTGCTTTATTCAGGAAAAAAGTGAGGATGGTTCGATTGTTTGGGATGATCATGGGACGCGTTGTTTAGTGTGCTTAGAGATTGCTGTCCAATCAGCACAACTGCACAAAGAAGGCAAGAGCTTAAAAGAAATTCGTCAGTTCATTGATGACACGTATAAAGAGGGCTATGCAAAACCAACACCAACGGACATGCCTGCATAAAAAAGCAAAGTCGCACATTCGCGACTTTGCTTTTATTGTTTCAGTTGATTTTTCTTTCGTTTACGAAGGATGATATACAGGATAACTGCAATGACAAGGATGAGCCCAACAAATTCTGCAATTAAAACATAGGATATTTCACCTTTTTTAGCTACTTTCCCGTCTTCCTTATCAGCATTTTGATTTATGGCTACAACAAATTGCCCTTCTTTTGTTTCAATCGCAGCTTCTGTCTGTGAATTCGTCTCTTTCAAGTGAGCATAAAAGTTACCTTTTACAGAGGCATTTTCTAATGAATGAATCCATAATAAAGGCTCTTTAAGCTGCCAGAAATTTTTCGTTATGAACACATATTGGCCAATTGCCTCAGGTAAAAACCCTTGTGAGATAAGCTGCTCAGATGTGTGAGGGATTTTTGAGGATTGCTTGGCAAGCCATATTAGCTGTTCCATTTCTCCCATAAAAATGACTGTTTTTTCATAGTCATCATCCTAATTAAAAGTTATTTACCCATAACGAATTCCCGATTTTTAATTATAGTATACAACAAATGGAATGGCTAAGTTTTTATATGAGTAATGTCACACATAATATAGCCCTAAAATAAAAAAGATGCCCAATAAAGGTCTATAGACCCATTAGACATCTACATTTATTCAATCTAACCCAATTTCTTTGTATATATTTCTCTTGAAAGCAAAATTGTTATTACAATGAATGGAATAAACATACCAATTGTTTCAATTTTAATTTGCGTTATTTAACAAGCTTCAAAATGGTTTTAAAATGTTCATGATCTGCACGTTGTAGTAGCTCATACAAGATCATTTCGGTGCTAGTTGGGTAAATACCCAGCGCATGCATCTTTGTAAGCCCAATTTCTTTATTTGCCTTTGTTCGAGAAGATACTGCATCTACAACAACCTCTACTTCAAATCCTTGTTCTTTCAGGTGTCTAGCCGATTGGTACACACAAATATGTGTTTCAATACCTGTCACAATGAATTGAGTACGTCCATTTTCCTTCATAGCCTCTACAAATGCCTCTTCTTGGCACGCACTAAAGGCCATTTTAGGAATCGGTTGCCCTTCTAAATGCTGAGCAATCTCAAGAGCCGTTCCGCCTAAACGACTTGGATTTTGTTCTAGCCATAAAATAGGTACTTCCAGTGCCTGCATTGCTTGTACGAGCTTTGCCACATTTTCAATTACCATTTCACAGTCATCTACAATTGTTGCTAACTTTCCTTGCACATCTACAACTACTAAACAAGCTTTCTCTACTGTAAACATCCTGAACACCTCTTTTTCTTTTCTTTATAATACTATACAAAAACCTGCTTATCTCTCGTAAAGTAATAAGGAGTTTTCTCTAACAATCGATTTTAATGGTTTTGCTTTAGCCTGTAGGTTTCACACTCCCAATAAGGAAATACTTGTAAATTAAAACACGAACATTATCGTTTTTATGGTAATAAAAAATATTTAATATACGGAAAATATCACTTAATTTCAAAAATAACTTTCTATTTGTTCGTTTTTAATGAAAAATACCTGCTTAAATGTGTACATTTTGTTGCGAGTCTGTCTCCATTCTGCTCAAATATTAAGAATTTTATTTTTTCTCTTGAAAATTAGGTTATAATCCAGTAAAGTTCTGTTATTAACCAAACAAGGAGTGTACCACTTTGACACAACGTGCATACAATTTCAACGCAGGTCCATCTGCTCTACCACAAGAAGTATTAGAAAATGCTCAACAGCAATTAGTAAACTTCCGTGATTCAGGTATGTCCATTATGGAAATGAGTCACCGTAGTGCCATTTTTGATGAAGTACATAACGAAGCCATTACTTTATTAAAAAAACTTTATGCTATTCCTGAAAACTATGAGGTACTATTCTTACAGGGTGGAGCAAGCCTTCAGTTTACAATGGTGCCTATGAACTTCTTAACAACTGAGCAAAAAGCTAGCTATGTATTATCAGGCTCATGGTCTGAGAAAGCTTTTAAGGAAGCTAAATTATTTGGGACACCTGTTGAAGCTGCAAGCACAAAAGAAAACCAATACCGCAATATTCCTGCTTTAGAAGATATTCAATTCAATGAAGATGATGCATATGTTCACATCACATCCAATAATACGATATATGGTACGCAATGGAAAAACTACCCTGATACAGGAAATGTTCCATTAGTGGCAGATATGTCAAGTGACATCCTATCAAAACCAGTTGATATTGAAAAGTTCGGAATCATCTATGCTGGTGCTCAAAAAAACCTTGGTCCTTCAGGTGTAACGGTCGTAATTATTCGCAAAGATTTACTTGAAAAAGCCAATAAAAATATTCCGACGATGCTAAAGTATACAACACATGCTGATAGTAATTCACTTTATAATACACCTCCAACATTTGGGATCTATATGCTAGGCGAGGTGTTAAAATGGGTTGAAGCTAAAGGCGGCGTAGCAGAAATTGAGAAACATAATGAATTAAAGGCTAAAGTCATTTATGATGCCATTGACAAAAGTAATGGTTTCTACAAAGGCCATGCCACACCAGAAAGCCGTTCTTTAATGAACATTACATTCCGTGTTGCAGATGAGGAGCTGGAAAAATTATTCCTTGTAGAGGCAAAGGCAGCAGGTTTTGTTGGGCTAAATGGACATCGTTCTGTAGGTGGTTGTCGTGCTTCCACTTATAATGCAGTGCCCCTTGAGGCATGTGAAGCTTTAAGAGATTTCATGGTAGATTTCCAACAAAAACATCAATAAACTTCTATTTAAAAGATGAATCTTTACAGAAATGTAAAGATTCATCTTTTTTTCGCGCTTGTAGAAGGAAATAAGAAATCTATCCCCATACCATTAGCTTGATTAGATGTTTATAGCAATATCTCAGCTTAGGGCTTTACACATTGCAAAAGTTTTTGAGAAAAATATAGATTTTTAAGCAGCCTATCGGACATATCGCCAGCCTCTAGCTATGCACCAAACATAGATTATTACTGTAAGGGTTACCCTTACGAAACTAGAGGAAGGGAGGTCTAGACAATGGAAGATAAAAGATATATGTCACATATGAACTGGCAAGGCTGTAAATGTCCTAAAAAAGAGGAAAAATGCTGTCAACGTAAAGTTGAAAAATGTCATTGCCAAAAAGAGGAAAAATGTCATTGTAAAAAAGAAGAAAAATGTCATTGTAAAAAAGAAGAAAAATGTACACCAAGAATGAGCAGCAACTGTAGAGGCTGTATTTGTCACCAATTAAGAAAATTAGAGCTAGCTACTACACTAGATATCTTCTTATCTGGAGGTATTAGCTTCTTAGGTGTGACTTTCATTTCCTTCGATCCAAGAAATTGCTGTGCATACTTCCTTGAGCCAGGTGCAGCAGCTGCTTCTCCTTTAATCGTAGATTGCAATAAAATTGTTGCGATTCGTCGAGTGGCAGTAGCTTAATCCTTTTAGAGGGTAGCCTTCTATAGGCACCCTCTTCTTACATAGAAAAAAACTCTGTCAACATTTAATGTGACAGAGTGTCATGCTTACAATCAGGGCACTTACCATATATTTCAAACTTATGATTTTCAATTTCATAATCAGGCAATTTTTCACCTAACATTTCCATTGGACAAAGATTAAGCTCTTTGACGTTGCCACAGTCCATACAGATAAAATGATGGTGATGATGCGCAGATTCACAGTGCATACGGAAATTACGTTCCCCGGATAGCTCTGTTTCTTCTAATATCCCAAGTTTCACAAAAGTAGCAAGGTTACGATAAATAGTATCAAAACTCATTCCCGGAAAATCTTTTTTTAAAACATCCAATAAATCACGGGCTGTTAGATATTTATCTGTTGCTGCAAACATATCTAATATTAACTCCCGTTTATCTGTTTTTTTATAGCCATTTTCCTTTAATATTTCCCACGCTCTTGAAATATTCATTGCGCTACCTCCCCCTGCTTTGCAGCCATTTTAAGTGCTACTTTCTTCCCTAGGATTACAAGTAACAAAATCAGAATAGAAGTGACAACAATCGTGCCTCCTGGCGCTAAATCCATATAAAATGCGCTAATTAGACCAATTAGTACAGCTGTTTCTCCAAAAACAATGGCAAAAATGATGGTTTGTTTAAAGCCCTTTGCCAAGCGCATTGCTGCTGCAACAGGCAATGTCATCAGAGATGATACAAGTAAAATACCAACTATGCGCATACTTGCCGCAATGACAAGTGCTGTTACAATCATAAATAAAAGATGAACCCAACGAGCCGGAAGTCCACTAGCTTTTGCATATTCCTCATCAAAAGACAAAACAAATAATTCTTTAAAAAATAAAAACAAAAAGATAATCACAATGGCAGCAATGCCAATCACTACCCATAAGTCTTGACGAGATACAGCAGAAACCGAGCCGAATAAATAACTCATTAAATCTGTGCTAAAACCACTGGCAAGTGAAATAAAGATGGCGCTAATCCCAATACCACCTGACATGATAATTGGAATGGCAAGCTCCTCATAGTGCTTATACAAACGCCTTAAACGCTCAATCAAGACAGAGCCACTCACAGAGGCTAGTATTCCTAGATAAATAGGATTGAGCATTGCTAAGGCTGTCACTGATTGACTAATGTATAAGCTCCCAGCAATTCCTGCAAGTGTTACATGTGACAAAGCATCCGCAATCAAGGATAGCCTACGTACAACAATAAACACACCCAGCAGGGGCGCAAGTATGCCAATTAATAATCCAGAGAAAAAGGCATTTTGTAAAAATTCATAATGTAAAATTGCTTCAATCATATGCCTGCTCCTTCTAATGAATCTTTCTCACGGAATGGCCATACCAAGCGTCTAGCGCATCCTGAGAAATATTATCAAATTCATTTTTATAGCCGTGGAAGTGAATAGTTTGATTCAAACATGCCACATGGCTGATACGATTCGATACCGTATCGACATCGTGTGTGACAAGAATCATCGTAATTCCTTGTTCCCGATTTAATTTCGCCAGCATATCATAAAATGACTGCACATTCTCGTGATCAATGCCGACAGTTGGCTCATCTAAAATGAGCAATTTGGGATTACTGACTAAAGCTCTTGCAATAAAAACACGTTGTTGTTGTCCACCAGATAGTTCTCCAATGTTGCGATTCATATAAGCATCCATGCCAACTGCCTTTAAAGCTTCTTGAACTTTGTCTTTGGCATCTCGACCAGGTCTTTTAAAAAGCCCTAATTTTTTCGTTAATCCACTTTTCACGACCTCTTGCACGGTTGCCGGGAACCCAGAATTAAAGGCATTGGATTTTTGCGAGACATAGCCAATCCATTCACGGTGCTTAAAATTTGCACTTGGTTCAACAAATAATTTTATTTCTCCGGATAAAGGTTTCAGCAAACCTAAAATAATTTTTAATAATGTTGATTTTCCCGAACCATTTGGGCCGAGAAGTGCTAAAAAATCTCCCTCTTCTACACGAAAAGAAATGTTTTTTAAAACTTGCGTATAGTCATATTGAAATGACACATTTTCAATGTCAATAAGTGTTGTTTTCATGCATGATCGCTTYTTTCTAATTCAAAATCATTACGATTTACAAATTGTAAGTATAAAGGAAAGTGCAGTTTTTGTAAAGAAAAGAAGATGGATGCTTTTTCGAATAGCTGATTGCAAGTGTATAAATGATTTCGTGAAAATTAATGAGATAAAGGAGGATTGACTTTGAGTATTCAATTTTTACAGCAATTAGCACAAAGCACGGATAAGGAAATTGTCGCGATTGCTCGTGAAGAAGGCTTTAGCATTACGACTTCTGAAGTAAAAAAACTTCGACCTTATTTGGAGCAATTCTCATTTTCTTGGCTATTTTTAGGGATACCTAAAGATATTCTCGTTGAAGTGGAGGCCGTTTTAGGAAGAAAGCGCTCTCGTCAACTCATCGCCTTGTTTACAAAATAAAAAAAGCCCGAAATCAGAACTAGCCTGATTTCGGGTTATTTCTGTTAGCCTTTTAAAGCTTCAATATGCTCAGGTTTAAAAGTACCACTTCGTAACATATCGATTTCCACTTTATACGGAKCTACCTTAGATTTAGCGTCACTCTTGAGAGGGACAAAGGGTGTTTCTAAAATTTTAGGAACATCCATTAATTGTGGATRGTGTACTACATAGTTAAGGGCATCAAAGCCAATATGACCAAAGCCAATATTTTCGTGACGATCCTTACCTGCACCGCGCACATTTTTTGAGTCATTGATATGCAATACTTTAATGCGTTCCACGCCTATAATTTTATCAAATTCGTTTAATACACCATCAAAATCTTCCACGATATTATAGCCAGCATCATGTGTATGACAGGTATCAAAGCATATAGAAAGTCGCTCGTTATTCGTTACACCATCAATAATTTTAGCAAGTTCTTCAAAGGAACGTCCACATTCCGTCCCCTTCCCTGCCATGGTTTCTAATGCAATTTGAACGGGATAGTCCTGAGATAATACCTCATTCAAACCTTCAATAATTTTAGCAATACCGGCATCAGCACCAGCTCCTACATGKGCACCAGGGTGTAAAACAATTTGCGTTGCCTCCAGTGCAGCAGTACGTTCAATTTCCGATTGTAGAAAATCTACACCGAGACGGAATGTTTCTGGTTTTTCCGTATTGCCAATATTAATAATGTAAGGTGCATGTACAACAATATTGGTCATCCCATGCTCTTTCATATGCAGGAGTCCATTCATAATGTTTAAGTCAGCAATGGCTTTGCGACGTGTATTTTGCGGTGCTCCAGTATAAATCATAAATGTATTGGCTCCGTATGACAGTGCCTCTTTACTAGAGCCAAGTAGCATTTCTTTCCCGCTCATCGAAACATGTGAGCCAAGTAACATGTAAAAGCCCCCTTATTTTTTACCGCGTGCCTTTAAGCGACGTTCACGTTTTTTAATTTTTTCCATTTCCCACTTCATATTACGTTTATAGCCAGGTTTTACCTTTTTAGGCTTACGTACCAACGCTTTTGCTTTCACATCAATTTCATTCTCTTGCTTCACACGATTTTTACGGGCATGACGCTCTTTTAACTCTGACCATTCGCCATCTTTTACATCTTTTTGTACAAAAGGAATGCCCATTTTTTCTACGCGAACTACTGCATCCTCATCTGATGGCTCAAATAAAGTAATGGCTGTCCCTTTATTGCCTGCACGCGCTGTTCGACCAACGCGGTGAATAAAGAATTCTAAGTCTTCTGGAATCTCGTAGTTAATAACATGAGAAATGCCTTGGATATCAATACCACGAGCAGCTAAGTCAGTTGCTACAATGTATTGGTAGTCAAGATCACGGATTTGCTTCATCATTTTTTTACGATCACGTGGACTTAAATCACCGTGAATTTGGCCACAACGGATACCATGCTCATTTAAATAGCCAGCAACGTGTTCTGCTGTCTTACGTGTGTTGGTAAAGATAACAGCTAAAAAGGGATTAATGCCCTCAATGACTTCTAATAAACGTTTATTACGAGATTTTGAGCGCACTGGTACAAGTACAAAATCGATACCTTCTGCCACTGGTCGTTTATCATTCATATGGACATGCACTGGTGCTTCCATGTATTTCTTTAAAAACGGCTGAAGTTTTTCTGGTATTGTTGCAGAGAAAACATACATTTCAAGCTTTTCGGGCATCTGTGAAGCAAATCCATCAATCTCTTCAATGAAGCCCATATCAAAAGCTAGATCCGCTTCATCGACAACTAAAATTGGTGCTGTATGCACAAATAACGCTTGTGCTGAAACAAGGTCACGAATACATCCGGGTGTTCCAACAACAATTTGTGGCTGTGTTTTTAATTTATCAATGGAGCGTTGTTTGTCCGTACTCCCAATAAATAGTTTTGCTTGAATATCTGTTCCTTCTATTAATTGATTTAATGCATCAAAAATTTGCTGTGCTAACTCTCGTGTAGGAGAAGTAATAACGGCCTGTACTTCCTGTTTTTCTACATCAATACGTTGAACAATTGGAATTAAAAAACTATGTGTTTTCCCTGTTCCTGTATGTGCCTGTCCAATAGCACTTTTCCCTTTTAATAAAAGCGGAATAATTTCTTTTTGAATTGGTGTCGGTTCTGTAAAGCCAAGATTTGCAATGGCGTCCTGCAAAAATGGCTGAAGATTATAATCAGTATATTTTGACATCATTSRTTCCTCCTAACATCTTTTTCATTGTACCATTATTCGAACTTTAAGGTATATTTACGTACTATTTCTTACTAGCATAAACATATTTTTAATGTTTTATTATCACCGTAACAAAGCCCTTATCAAAGGTACTTGAAATACGCAGAATATGCAATCATAAAAGCGCTGTAACAATGTTCGAAAACGCTTGTAATATGTAATTTTTATGTCAAGTTATAGGGAACTAATAATTAGCAGATTCCCCACATGTTATGATAGAGCTGTAAGATATTATGGGAGGTTGGTAGATTATGAAAGCAGCAAGATGGTATAAAGCAAAAGACATCCGTGTAGAAAACATTGAAGAACCAGTCATCGCACCTGGAAAAGTAAAAATCAAAGTACATTGGACAGGGATTTGTGGCAGTGATTTACATGAATACGCAGCTGGGCCAATCTTTATTCCAGTGGAGCAACCTCACTATGTAAGTAAAGACATAGCACCTATTGTAATGGGACATGAATTTTCAGGTGAAGTAGTTGAAATTGGCGATGGTGTTACATCTGTTAAAATCGGTGATCCTGTAGTAGTAGAACCAATCCTTGCATGTGGCGAATGTGCTGCCTGTAAAAAAGGTAAATATAATATTTGTAAACATTTAGGTTTTCACGGTCTGTCAGGCGGTGGCGGTGGATTCTCCGAATATACAATGGTAGATGAAAAAATGGTTCACAAAATGCCAGAAGGGCTTTCTTATGAGCAAGGAGCACTTGTTGAACCAGCAGCAGTCGCTTTACATGCTGTGCGTCAAAGTAAATTAAAAGCCGGTGACAAAGCTGCCGTCTTTGGAACAGGACCAATCGGGCTACTTGTCATTGAAGCATTACGTGCAGCGGGCGCATCAGAAATCTATGCTGTAGAGCTTTCAGCAGAGCGTGCCGCAAAAGCTTTAGAACTTGGTGCAACAGCCGTCATTAATCCTAAAGAGGAAGATGCCGTTGCGCGTCTACATGAATTAACAAATGGTGGTGTAGATGTTGCCTTTGAAGTAACGGGCGTTCCTGTGGTATTACAACAAGCTATTGACTCAACAACTTTTGAAGGTGAAACAATCATCGTGTCGATTTGGGAGTCTACAGCTGCTATCCAACCGAACAATATCGTTCTATCAGAGCGAACAGTCAAAGGAATTATTGCCTACCGCGATATTTTCCCAGCCGTAATGGAGCTGATGACCCAAGGTTACTTCCCTGCAGACAAGCTTGTTACGAAACGAATTGCTCTTGATGAAGTGGTAACAGAAGGCTTTGAGGCATTAATGAAGGAACGTAATCATATTAAAATTCTTGTAAATTCTCAAGCATAAAATACGATCAGGTAGAGAATAAAGCATTTCTCTACCTGATTTTATAGTTATTATTCTTGTCTATTATCCATTTTTTTCATGATAGTTAAATTCGCCATTAGAACGTTCACTTTATTTTCTCCAAAGATTCCTAGTGTTCGTTTCTCCGTATTTTCTTCAATGATTTTTTCAATCTCTTCTTCTGAAAGACCGCTTGCTAGGGCAATGCGCTTCACTTGAATGTTTGCAGCCTTCACACTAATATGTGGATCCAGCCCTGAGCCAGAAGCTGTCATTAAATCTGCAGGTATATCTTGGCGTTTTACTGTTGGGTTTGCATGTAGAAACTTCTTGATATCTGCTTCAATTCGCTTCTTCAATTCTGGATTAGATGGTGCATAGTTAAAAGTTCCAGAAGTCACACCACTATAATTTAACTGACCATTTTTGTCTGGTACCGTATCATCCTCAGTATAAACATTATAATGAATGGCTGAAACACGTCCCCAGAAATATGATGGTGCTGAAAAGGATTGACCGATCAGTTCTGAACCAACAGCTTTACCATTGATTTCTAGTAAACTACCATTTGCTTGATGATGGAGTAATCCTTGAGCTAAAGCAGTCACCGCAAAAGGATAGATTAGCCCACACAGTATAAACATTGTTATTGTAATCAGAATTGCTTGCTTTAAGTTCATAAATAGTTTTCGCATGTACCTTCCTCCTATAGCCCTAAACTACGGCATAGTGGACCAACTAGTATGTCAATTAACTTAATCCCAATAAAAGGAGCTATAATACCACCTATACCATAGACTAATAAATTTTTATTCAAAAGTTTTGTAGCACTCATTGGTTTATACGTTACTCCCTTTATTGCAATTGGAATTAACAAGGGAATAATGACTGCATTAAAAATTAAGGCAGAAATAATCGCACTTGTTGAAGAATTAAGTTTCATTATGTTTAATGCGCTCATCTCAGGTACAGCCACCATCAACATAGCAGGTATGATGGCAAAATATTTTGCTATATCGTTAGCGATACTAAATGTTGTTAAAGCGCCACGTGTCATCAGAAGCTGCTTCCCTATCTCTACAATTTCAATAATTTTAGTTGGATTTGAATCTAAATCAACCATATTAGCTGCTTCTTTTGCTGCATTTGTACCTGAATTCATTGCAAGCCCAACATTGGCCTGCGCTAACGCTGGTGCATCATTTGTACCATCACCAGTCATTGCTACTACCTTCCCTTGTGCCTGTTCATCCTTAATGACTTGAATCTTGTCCTCAGGTTTGCTTTCTGCGATAAAGCTATCTACTCCAGCTTCCTTTGCAATGGCTGCTGCTGTAAGTGGATTATCTCCTGTACACATAATGGTTTTAATCCCCATTTCACGAAGCTGTTCAAAACGTTCCTTTAGTCCAGCCTTGACAATATCCTTTAGATAAATAACGCCTAAAATTTTATCATTCAGTGCTACGACCAGAGGCGTCCCCCCTACTGTAGATACTTGTTGAACCAGCAACTCTAGATTTGAAGGAATACTGTACCCTGCCTTCAAACTCTCTCTTTTTATCGTATCATAGGCACCTTTTCGAATTTTTGTGCCATCCACCCTATCCAAGCCACTCATTCGTGTTTGTGCAGTGAAGGGAATATGTTTACTTGTCTGGATAATGCTTTTTTCACCGTCCGTATTCACCCCTAATTCGCAAGCAAGCGATAAGATAGATTTTCCCTCAGGTGTATCATCTGTTAGAGAACTAAGCCATGCAGCTTGCATTAACTCTTCTCTGGCAACTCCTTTTACTGGTAGAAACTCAGCTGCCATTCGATTGCCATATGTTATCGTGCCAGTCTTATCTAAGATTAATGTATCCACATCTCCACAGGCTTCCACCGCTCTCCCAGACATTGCAATGACGTTAAATTGTGTTACCCTATCCATACCTGCAATACCAATTGCGGATAATAATCCACCAATCGTTGTAGGAATTAAACAAACTGTAAGTGCTATTAATGTTGCGATAGAAATTGGCACATTCAAATACATAGTCATTGGATAGAGGGACACTACCACTAACAGAAAGATAATTGTTAAACTTACTAGAAGTGTATTAAGGGCTATTTCATTTGGTGTTTTTTTACGGCTAGCCCCTTCAATTAGCGTAATCATTTTATCCAGAAATGATTCGCCAGGCAATGAAGTAATTTCAATCATCAACCAATCACTCGTAACCGTCGTACCACCCGTAACGGATGAAAAATCTCCACCTCGTTCTTTTACAACAGGGGCAGATTCACCTGTTATTGCCGATTCATCCACAGTAGCAATGCCATCAATGACTTCCCCATCATTTGGAATTACCTCTCCAGCTTGAACTAATACAATATCTCCTTTTTTTAGGTCATTGGCCTGTTTAAGGATTTCCGTACCATCATGAAGCAACACACGAGCCTGTGTCACTGTCTTTGTTTTTTTTAAAGTTTGAACTTGTGCTTTACCTCTTCCTTCTGCAATTGACTCTGCAAAATTAGCAAATAGAATTGTAACAAAAAGTAGGATAGCAACTATTCCATTGTATAATCGAGCATGTTCTTCTACTACACTCCCAAACATATTTGGAAAAAGAACTAATAGCACCACAAACAAAAATCCTACTTCTACAACAAACATAACAGGATTTTTTAGCATATAAGTGGGACTAAACTTTTTTAAAGCGTCTATCATTGCATTTTTCAGCATCTTACTTGTCAAAAAACTCTTTCTTACTGTTTCCATATGCTCACTCCTCCATTAAGAATAAAGTTGTAAATGCTCTGTAATTGGACCAAGTGCTAAAGCTGGTAAAAATGTTAGGGCACCAATCATTAAAACGATAGCCACTAGTAAAAAAGTAAAAGTAGTATTATCCGTTTTTAATGTTCCTATTGAATCACTGTGCCAAAATTTTTTGGCAAGTAGTGACGCAATCGCAAGTTGAATGATAATGGTTAAATATCGTCCAAAGAACATTGCAAGTCCTGTTGTCACGTTCCAAAATGTGGAATTATCTACTAACCCTTCGAACCCTGAGCCGTTGTTGGCAGAGGCTGAAGCAAATTCATATAAAACCTGTGATAATCCGTGAGCACCTGGATTCGTTATGCCTGCTATTCCTGTTGGTGTTACAACTGCTAGTGCTGAAAATAGCAAAATAATAGCCGGATGAATCAAAATGCATAGAGCAATTAATTTCATTTCTTTCTCTTCAATCTTTTTACCTAAAAACTGAGGAGATCGCCCAATCATTAAACAGGCAATAAAAATTGTTAGTAGAACATACATCATCATGTTCATCAGGCCGACCCCTTTACCACCAAACACAACATTTAGCATCATATTAAACATCGGTACTAGACCCCCAAGAGGCGTCAATGTATCGTGCATATTGTTAACAGATCCTGTTGTAAACGCAGTAGTGACAGTGGTAAATAATGCTGATTGTACTACTCCAAAACGCATTTCTTTTCCTTCCATGTTCCCTAGCTCCTGTGTTATACCGAGTTCACTTATAATTGGATTACCAGCCTTCTCTGCTATGTACACAGTCACTAATCCGAGTAGAAACAATATACTCATTGCTGCAAAAATAGCTAAACCTTGTTTTCCAAAAATAGTTTTCTTTTTTCTATAAGCAATCATCAAACTAAAGGCAACTACACAAGCGCCCGGCAATAGCATCATCGATAACATCTCCACTATATTTGAGAGAACGGTTGGATTTTCAAAAGGTGTTGTTGAATTGGCTCCGTTAAAGCCCCCACCATTCGTACCTATATGCTTAATCGATTCTAGAGAAGCAACAGGTCCAAGTGCAATATCTTGTAATTTTCCTTCGATCGTTTGTACTGTTTTATTTGCACTTAAGGTTTGTGGTGTCCCTTGAGATACTAAAATAATGGCAACAACGATGGAGATAGGCATTAAAATACGCGTAATAACACGAACAAAATCAATAAAGAAATTCCCAATAGTATCTGTTTTCGCAACAAGGCGACGACAGAACGCCATACAAGCTGCATAACCAGTAGCTGCAGATGTAAACATCATGAAGATAATGACTAGCATCTGTGATAAATAACTGAGTCCAGATTCACCGCTATAATGTTGAAGATTTGTATTGGTTATAAAAGAAATAATCGTGTTAAATGAAAGTGTAGCTTCCATATTGCTAATATTATTTGGATTTAAAAACAGGAATGATTGAATGCGCAACAAAAAATATCCAATAAAAACCATAATTGCATTTGAAAGTATTAATGAAAGTACATATTCTTTACCATTCATATCTACTTGTTTAATGCCACACAATTTATAAATTACTGCATCAACTTTGTCTAAAATAGGATCAAGCCATGTTTTTTGATGTAATGTTACCCGATATAGATAATGCCCAGTTAAGATAACGAGCGGTAAATAAATAATTAATACTATGGCTATTTGCCACATAGTGCATTACCTCCTAACAGCCTTTAATAATTTTCAGGACAAAGTAATGCATGCCCTAGATAACCAAACAAGAATACAAGTACAATCCCGATAAAAATCCACATTCCTATCTCCTCCTTATTGCTCATCCACTAGTTTGAAGCACCATGTAGTTAATGACAAAAGACTTGCGAAGCTTATCAGTAACAATACAACCATATAAAAGTCCATCAATAAAATACCCCTCCTTCATTTAGGTTGTTTTCATCTTACTGACTTTCAAATTAATGTAGTGTTAGGAAATCTACTTTTCTATTAAGAAAGCATAAAGAGGCAAAATCTTTATACTTTCTTAATGGGAGTTAACGCTATAATACAAATGAGGTGAACGAGGATGGAAAATACACGTCCAACTCCTGAGATGTTTTTAGCAAGACTTCAACAGGAGCAACAAATTTTAGGGAATTTAAAAATCTTTCTCGGTTATGCTGCTGGAGTAGGTAAAACTTACGCAATGTTAGATGCAGCACATCAAGCTCAAAAATTAGGTAAAGATGTGGTGGTTGGCTATGTAGAACCGCATCCTCGTCCAGATACGTTAGCTTTACTAGAAGGGCTTGAGCAAATTCCGACGAAAAAAATAACCTATAGAGGAAAAGCTTTTTATGAATTAGATATTGATGCCGTATTGCAGCGCAAGCCAGAAATTGTTCTTATCGATGAATTGGCACATTCCAATGTTCCAACAATGCGGCACAAGAAGCGTTTTGGAGATGTTGAAGAACTACTGTCAAAGGGGATTCATGTTTATACAACTGTAAATATTCAACATATTGAAAGCCTTCATGACTTAGTAGAAGAAATTACTGACATTAAAGTACGAGAGCGTATCCCTGATTACTTAATTGATCAAGCATCTCAAATAAAAGTTGTAGACATTGAACCAGATGAACTAATACAACGCCTACAAGAAGGTAAAGTTTATGCAAAACAACAAGCGGAAAAAGCACTGCATTCTTTTTTCCGTAAACAAAATTTAGTGTCATTACGAGAAATCGCATTACGTAGAGCAGCGGATACAATCAACTATAAACAAATAAACAACCATGAATCTGTCAAACACCCTGTACAAATTGAAGAACACCTACTAGTTGGTATCAGTAGCTCTCCTACAAATGCAAAAGTTATTAGAACCACTGCAAGACTTGCACAAGCATTACACGGTAAATTTACTGCTCTTTATGTGCAAAACCTGCAGGAGCAAGAAGGAAGTAGTGCAAATTCAGAACGATTACAACAACACATTAAACTTGTGGAACAGCTTGGCGGCCATGTCGTCATCGTTCAAGAAGACGACGTAGCAGCAGCCCTTGCTAATTATGCTCAAATTAGTGGGGTCACGAAACTTGTTATCGGACGAACAAGTATGAGGAAAAAATGGTGGCGACCAAGCACAAAAATAAGTGACCGCCTGAATGAATTTGTTCCGAACTTAGCCTTACACATAGTACCAGATCAAGAAAATGAACCATTTTATTTTCCTAGTATAAGTAATAAATTATCATTTGAATGGCTTGATTTGTTCAAAATGTTTATCGTATTTTGCTTCATATCAATTGTCGGCTTGTATCTATATTCAATTGGTATAAGCGAGTCAAACATCATTACAATTTACATTTTAGGGGTCCTCATCCTTGCTATTTGGTCAACTGGATCGATGATGAGTATTATTAACTCCATTATTGCTGTCTTACTTTTTAATTACTTTTTTACAGAGCCTCGATTTTCATTTGATGCTTATCATCGTGACTATCCAATGACATTTTTTATCATGTTTATCTCTGGCGTAATTACGAGTAGCTTAACAAAGAAGATAAAGGAGCAAACCATTATAGCCATTCGTAAATCTTATCGAATGGAGGTGCTCCTTGAAACAAATCGTAGGCTTCAACATGCTAAGTCTATTGAAGAAATAATAGTTGAAGGCATGTCTCAAATTGTTAAATTAGTAGAAAAGCCTGTACAATTTTTCGAAATAAATAACCAGGTAATTGAGAAATCATCTTTCTTTCGTACTGAAACAATGTCTAGTAGTGAAAATCAAAAAATAGCTGTACTTTTCGATAATCCAAATGAATGTGGTGTTGTTAGTTGGGTTACAAATAATAGGCATGTAGCAGGTGTATCTACAGACATCTTTCCTGAAGTGAACGCTTATTATATACCTGTTATTTCTAATGGAGATGTGAAGGGTGTTATAGGTATTGCCCTATCTAAAGTCTCCCCATTGCCTGCATTTGAGCGCAATATTTTGCACGCCATTATTAATGATTTTTCATTCGCTTTGGATAAATGGTATTTACAGAAACTTAATGAGGAAGTAGCGCGAGAAGCTGAAATGGAACAGATGCGAGCTAACCTTTTACGTGCAATCTCTCATGACCTTAGGACACCACTCACTGCTATCTCTGGAAATGCAGATATCTTACTCAACAATGCACCACTAATACCAGAGATTGAAAAAAATATATTGTATGAAGATATTTATAAAAATTCAAAATGGCTTGTACAAATGGTTGAAAATTTACTAGCTGTATCTAAGTTAGAGGATGGGCAATTTGCGTTAGAAATGCAAATTGAACTAGTAGAAGATATTATTCAAGAGGCACTGTCCCATGTTATTCCTCAAAACAATACACATAAAATATCTTATGAAATTAAACCTGAGTTTTTATTTGCTTTAATGGATGCTCGACTCATCATACAAGTTTTCATTAATATCATCGATAATGCATTGACTTACACCCCACCAGGTAGTGCCATTACGATCATAGTGAAAGAATCAGATGGATTCGTAAGTTTTAGTATTTCTGACAATGGGCCTGGAATCGATGACGCTTTAAAAAGTAGCTTGTTTGAGCCATTTACAACTGGAAAAGTACAACGCAGTGATAGTAGACGTGGTCTTGGTTTAGGCTTAGCACTCTGTCAAACAATTTTAAAATTACATGGTAGCAGCATAAACGTTTCAGATAATAAACCACAAGGAACGATTTTTAACTTTTCGCTGAAAAAAGGAGTAATGAAATTTGATGAGTAAAAGAATTCTAGTAGTTGAGGACGATGTAGCAATTGCCAATTTAATTAAAATGACATTAGCGACAAACCATTATGAATTCGACATTGCACGTGATGGTAATAGTGCCCTTCAAAAGGCTCTTACCATAAAACCTGACGTTTTTATTTTAGATTTAGGTCTACCAGACATAGATGGCGTAGAACTAATCACAAAAATTAGAAGTTGGAATCAAACACCAATTATCGTCGTAAGTGCTCGTGGAGAAGAACATGATAAAATTAATGCTTTGGATGCAGGTGCAGATGATTATGTAACAAAGCCATTTAGTGTGGAAGAATTATTAGCAAGAATTCGGGTTGCCTTAAGAAGAATGGCCTATGAACAACCACTTGAAAAAGAGAATCCCATTTTCACAAATGGTTATCTTCAAATTAATTATGTTGATCATACAGTATTTGTAAATGGAAAAGAAATACATGTGACGCCGATTGAATATAAGCTTTTAATTGTTTTATCCAAAAATGTTGGGAAAGTTCTAACACATAATTATATTTTAAAGGAAATCTGGCAAAATGCTCTTCAATCAGATGTTCCAAGTTTACGAGTTTTTATGGCTACACTTCGAAAAAAAATAGAAGTTAATCCAGCACAGCCCAAACTTATTCAGACACATGTACGGGTAGGCTACCGAATGCTTCGCTATCATGAAGAGGATGAATGAATATGGAGCCTAAGGTCTAGCTGTATTTGGACTTCTACTTTACAAACTCCATATTACATTTTGCTTTTATGTAGCTTTATTGAACCCTCCTATTAGCCTTTGCATATCATAGCTATAGTCAGGTATGTCATCAATGAAAAACAAGTAGAAAGGAGATCATTATGGTATTTCGACCACCTTATCCATACCCAATGTATCCGGGTGGCATGAGAATGCCCATGCCCATGCAAACACCTCCACAGATGTCGCCACAGTCCTTTTTCCCGCCTGGAGGCTTCCCTGTTCAACCACGAATTCCAGGCGGCTTTCCAATGGCTAATGGAATAGGTTCATTTGGAGGGCAAATGCCGATGCCACCTGTGCAAGAAGCTTCGAAAGTCGGTTCATTTTTACAGCAAGCCAACAGTTTATTTAATACAGCCAAAACCTATACCCCTTATATCCAACAAGCTATGCCGATGGTGAAAAATATTCCATCACTTTTAAAATTGTATAAAGGATTCCAAGGACTTCCTTCCGCTGGCGGTGGAGCAACAGAAGCAGCAGGAAGCGATAGTAAGGCTGCTGGAAGTAGACGGTCATCTAGGCAAAGTGCATCATTTACGCCTCCCGAGCCACTTCCATCTAAACCACGTATTTTCCAACCACCAATGTAAATGAACGTTTCTTTGTATTCACTGTCACTGTCCGTTATAATGTAGATAGGTAAGCTTGAAAGGAGTCACAACCACCATGCAAGTATTAAAAATTAATCCACGTGGCTATTGCTACGGTGTTGTGGATGCGATGGTGATCGCTCGTAACGCCGCACTTGATAAAACATTACCAAGACCTATCTACATCTTAGGGATGATTGTGCATAATAAACACGTCACAGATGCGTTTGAAGAGGATGGTATCATCACGTTAGATGGTGACAACCGCCTAGAAATTATTGAACAAGTTGAAACAGGTACTGTCATTTTTACAGCACATGGTGTTTCACCGGAAATTCGTGAGATTGCGAAGCGAAAAGGCTTAGTGTCCATTGATGCTACATGTCCTGATGTAACAGTTACCCACGATTTAATTCGTGAAAAATCAGCAGAAGGCTATGACATTATTTATATTGGTAAAAAAGGACATCCCGAACCAGAGGGTGCTATTGGCGTTGCCCCGGATCATGTCCACTTAGTACAGTCTTCTAACGATATTGATGCTTTACAATTAACGAATGATAAATTACTTGTCACAAATCAAACGACAATGAGCCAATGGGATGTCGCCCATTTAATGGATAGTTTAAAAGAAAAATTCCCACATATTGAGGTACACAAAGAGATCTGTTTAGCTACACAAGTACGTCAAGAGGCTGTTGCACAGCAAGCAGGTGAAGCGGATTTACTTATTGTTGTAGGTGATCCTAAATCCAATAACTCGAACCGCTTAACACAAGTTTCTGTAGAAATTGCAGGAACACCATCCTATCGAATTGCAGATGTTTCAGAGCTAAAAGTAGAATGGTTAAAAGGTATCAACATCGTTGCTGTAACAGCAGGTGCTTCTACGCCAACACCAATTGTAAAAGAGGTTATTAACTTCCTTGATCAATTTGATGAAAATGATCCATCTACACACGAGATTAAGCGTACAGTAACACTAGATAAAATTCTGCCAAAGATTAAGACACCAACACCTGTTGATAAAATCATGCCCTATTAGTTAATCACAAAAAATCCTGATTGTTATTATGACAATCAGGATTTTCTTTATTTACTAAAGTAATAGTTTATAGGACGACCAATGCCACCATAATGGACATCCATTGTGATTTCCTCTTGTTTTTCAAGGTAATCTAAATATCTTCTAGCTGTTACGCGGGCAATGCCAATTCCACTGGCTACTTCTTCCGCTGAGGCACCATCCACCGATTGTAAAAAGTGCACAACCTTTTCAAGTGTTGTACGATTAAAACCTTTTGGGAGATTTTTTTCGGATTTCAATGTAACAGATTGATCCAACATAGTTTGTCCATCACGATAATGAAATAACTGATCTAATTCTCCCTGTGTGAGCTCTCGTTCTGTTTGAGTTTGCTTGTTAAAGCGTAAATAATTGTCAAGTGTCCCTTTAACACGTTCAAAAGAAAAAGGCTTCATAATATAATCAAAAACACCTAGATGCAGTATCTGTTTCACTGTCTCCATATCATTTGCGGCCGTCACGGTAATAACATCTACTGGTAAATCGAGCTCACGTATTCTGCGTAAGCTTGTAATACCATCTTGCTCTGGCATAAAAATATCCATAAAAACTAAATCAGGCTTCAGTTGACAAATTTGCGTAATGCCTTCTAACCCATTAGGTGCCTGTCCAACCACTTGAAAATGCTCTACCTTTTCAATAAATTGACGATTTACCTCTCGTACCATTGGATCATCCTCAATTAATAATACTCTAATCTGTGCCACTGCTAGCCCTCCATCCATTATGAATAATAAAAGGTGATTAAAAAACTTGTTCCTTTGTTAGGCTCACTGATGACTTCGATGTCACCCTGCCCTTTTTCGACAATTTCCTTTATTAAAAATAACCCTATTCCACGGTAGTTTTTCTCTTTTGTAGAATAACCATTATCAAAAATGTGCTGCTTGACCTCTTCCGTCATGCCAACACCATTATCGGTTACTAATATGGCTAATACGTCATCATCTTCATCCACAGAAACATGAATCACCTTCTCCTCGACCTGTACATCCTTTAATGCATCAAACGCATTTTCTATCAAATTACCAAAGAGAATGACGAAATCATGATGATCCAAATTAGCTGGAAATGATGTAAATCGGCTTTCACGGTCAATTTCCAATCGAATTCCTTGTTCCTTCGCATAGGAAATTTTACTGAGCAATAGCCCAGAAATATTTTCATTTTTTATTCGTTCGTTTAAAAAGTTAGTGATTTCATCATGCTCTTCCTTCACTTGTGTTAAGTAAGAAAGTGCCTGTTCATGATGACCTAGCTGTAAAAGACCCGCTATCGTATGCAGTTTATTTTTATGTTCATGAGTTTGTACACGAAGGGCTTGGACAAATGCTCTAACGCCTGTTAATTCTTCGGCAAGCTTTTTCACTTCCGTACGGTCTTTAAACATGGCCACTGCCCCAACAGTTTCACCATTCACCTGTATCGGAATTCGATTACTCATAATACTATGATTATTAATATACAGCTCACGATTAAATAACGGCTGATCCAGCTCTAAAATTTCAGGAAGTCGTGTATCTGGCAAGACATGAAAGATTTTCTGTCCAATCAATGTAGAGGGTTTTTCATAAACGCCTAAGATATCACAGGCTTTTTCATTAAAAATCGTAATGGTCAAATCATTATCGATAGCAATGATGCCTTCGTGCATGGCATTAAACGTTTCTGTACGTTCTACATACATTTTGGCAATTTCATGCGGCTCTAACCCAAACATTTGCTTTTTCATATGAAGCCCCAATGTTCGTGCTCCCCATACACTAAATAGTAACGATAATAGTACAGTAACCATTAGTTCGGTTTGCATTGTTTGCAGTAACTCCACTACCGTAAGAACACTGTACCCTACTACTGTAACACCTATTTGTTGTCCTTCATGGTTCATAATCGGAACAAACGCACGAACCATATTACCATGTTCTCCACGTGCAATCGACGTATAGTAATGCTCTGAAAAAGCGGCGTTTAAATCTCCAGATTGAGATATTCGACCAAGTTCCTGGCTATTAGGATGGGAATATTTTCGTCGTTGCATATCAAGAACAACAATATATTTTGCCCCATTGATATCACGGATTTCCTCTACAACAGGATTAATATGCTGTACGGCATCATAGTAATTTTCACTAGCAATATATGTTTTTATTTCAGGAAGCTGAGAGACGGTTTTTGCTACAAGGAGTGCTTGATCACTTAGTTTGGTCTTTTGCTCATTCATGACAAAACCTAACAAAAAAGTACCGCCAATGCTAAAGGAAAGCATGAGAATAAAAAAAGTCAGAGACATAATTTTTCTTTGCATGGATAACTTCTGAAATTTCAACTGACCGCCTCCCTCCTACTATATTTTAGCTTACTCCATATGTTAGAATAACAAAAACATCAGAAAATACGAATTAATTGGGTGTATACAATGAAAAAATTTATTATTGGTACGATTATAACTGTGCTTGTGTTAATCCTCACTATCAGTGTTCAACAAGGATTACTATTCGCCAAGCCACTTCCCTATGATGATGAGCAAAAGGGTTTAGACACACAGATAACAATTCATTTAAGTCATGTCGTCGCTGAAAATACCCCTAAAGGCCAAGCTGCCAACAAATTTGCTGAGCTAGTAGAAGAAAAAACAAACGGGAAGGTCAAAGTACATGTCTACTCCAACTCCTCTTTATTTAATGATGAAAATGAATTTCAGGCATTGCAAAAGGGAGAAGTGGAAATGATCATCCCTACTTTTTCTAAAATGACAGCTTATGTTCCTAATTGGCAGGTGCTTGATTTACCCTTTCTGTTTAATACAAATGAGGAAGTAAAGGAAGTCCTAACGGGTTCTATTGGTGAACAATTGGTTAATGAGCTAGAGCCGTTCCATATTAAAGGGCTTGGCTTTTGGTACAATGGGTTTAAGCATCTAACCTCTGTTGAGCAGCCTATTCATAACTTTGAAGATTTACAGGGCTTACGAGTGCGTACGATGCCAAGTAAAACATTAGAAAAGCAATTTGAAGTGGTCAAAGCAACACCTATACCTATTTCTTTTAGTGAGGTCTTTTCGGATTTAGAGAAGCATGCAATAGACGCACAAGAAAATACCGCTTCTAATATCTATTCAAAGGGTTTTTACAAAGTACAAAAGCATATGACTATCACTCAGCATGGGATTTTAGGCTATGCTGTGTTAATGAATGAAACCTTTTGGAATTCTCTACCTATCAAAATTCAGCATCAGTTGTTGGATGCTATGAAAGAAACAACCGATTGGCAATTTGAGCAGGCTGAACTTATGAATGAACAAGATATGGACAAGCTGAAACAGCTAGATGATTTTGATGTGTATACAATGAGTCCCCAAGAAAGACAGCGCTTTAAGGAACAACTTGCACCTGTTTATGATTTTTATAGAGCCCATATTCAAAACGATCAAATCTTAGCAGAGATTGAAAAAATCGTTGATCCCTAATACTTTTGTTCATTAATGAAAAATCCTTACAAAACGTAAGGATTTTTTCTATTGTATTATAATAGATTCGCGAATCTCACAACTACTATAAAACAGCTTAAAACCCTTGATATTACTAGCCTTAATACCCCCTTTCTCTCAGAATGAACAAAATGAACAATACAACCATTACGGTCATAAACACTATTGTCGGAAAATTTCAGCTATGATAACCACATGAAAGCGTTCACACAATATTCATAGATGTTGTAGGGGGAGAACTATATGCGGATAAATTTTAAAAACTTAACAGTACAAGTATTGATTGCCATTGTACTAGGGATTATCGTCGGAGCAACATTCCCAGAATTCGGGGCAAAGCTCAAAATCTTGGCGGATATATTTATTAAACTTATTAAAATGTTAATAGCACCAATTATCTTCTTAACAGTCGTAATCGGCATTGGTAGCATGGGGGATGTCAAAAAGGTTGGTAAAATTGGTGGAAAAGCTTTAATTTATTTTGAAATTGTTTCAACTTTTGCCCTTGCAATTGGCTTAATCGTTGTCAATATTGTTCAACCAGGTAAAGGTTTTAATACAGATGCAGCAAGCGGTGCTGATGTTTCACAATATACAGACGCGGCGGCTGCAGAGCATGGTTTAGGAGCATTTATTATGCAAATTATTCCTGAAAATGTAGTTKGTGCTTTAGCAAATGGTGAATTATTACCAGTCTTGTTCTCAGCTGTTTTATTTGGACTAGCTGCGGCGGCGATTGGAGAACCAGCTAAACCTGTTATTAAATTTTTCGAGCAAGTTGCAGATATTTTCTTTAAAATCGTTAACATGGTGATGAAAATTTCTCCTATTGGTGCGTTTGGTGCCATGAGTTATACAATCGGAAATTTTGGACTTAAATCATTAGGAAACTTAGGATTTTTAATGCTATCTGTTTACATTACAATGTTCATTTTTATTGTTGTGATCATTGGATTGATTACCCATTACTTTGGCTTTAGTATTTTTAAATTTATCAAGTACATTAAAGATGAAATCTTTATCGTTATCGGAACATCTTCATCTGAATCTGCATTACCTTCCATGATGCGTAAGCTTGAAAACTATGGTTGTTCAAAGCAAGTGGTTGGGCTGGTGATTCCTACAGGCTATTCATTTAACTTAGATGGAACATCCATTTACTTATCAATGGCTGCTATCTTTATTGCGCAAGCCTATGGTGTGGATTTAGATGTTTGGCATCAAATTACGCTATTAGCCATCTTAATGCTTACTTCTAAAGGGGCAGCTGGTGTAACAGGCTCTGGCTTTATTACACTTGCAGCAACATTAGCAGCCTTCCCGATGATCCCAGTAGAGGGGATTGCCCTTTTAATCGGCGTAGATCGTTTCATGTCAGAAGCACGTGCAGTTACAAATCTAATTGGTAATGGTGTAGCTACAGTGGTCGTGTCAAAAATGGAAAAAGAATTTGATACAGAGCAGGAAAAGCGTGCTCTATCCGGTCATACCCAAATGTCATAAAATGAACAGGCTGCTGAAAGCGGAAATAATTTGCTACTTCAGCAGCCTGTTCTTTTATTTATAAAGAGGCAAGTAGATAAAAAACACCGTAGAGCTAGTTTCTTGAAACCTCATCGACTACCTACTCGTATAAATAATGACTGGAGGTTTCTTTATGACAACTTTTACACTTACCTATCCGAAGGGCTTTAAAAGCTTCACTGATATTCCAATCGTGAATGAACAGAACGAAACAGTATGTGTACTTCAAAAAATGGAGCGTACCTCTGCTGGTAAAGTACTGAATGCTGTCTTGCTGGTAGCTGCACAGCAAACATTACCGTACCGTTATGAGACACGAACTACTTTAGGTGCACCACTTTTTCAAGTACAATCTACCCTGTTAACAAAAGGAGTCAGCCATCAAATTGTTATGCCTGATGGCAGCTTGATACCCATTCAACGGAAAACAGTGCAATTATTAGAATCCTCTTATTCATTTACAATGGACGATTTAGAATTTCGTTTTGAAAAGGATTTTACCTCTACTGCTTATTTATATTGCAATGATGAAAAGATTGCGAGTGCAAGCTCTATTGAGACTGAGCTAGTACAGATAGGTATACAGTTTAAGCTTTTCCATGCGGATGATATGCGCTTTGTTGCACTCCTAGCAACTCTTTATCAAGCTCTCTTTGCAACAACTACATAGCTGCTTTAAACATGTCAAAGGCATCGAGCATTAAAATCTCGATGCCTTAATCCTATGTTATTTTTCTACACAGCTAATTTATTTTTTCTCGTTGGGCATTTAATATGTTAATAACATAGGAAGCATTTTGTGATGCTTTTGCTTGTACAATCTTCTTGATGGCTTCTTCCATCCTTAAAGCTAACTCAAGTGCCTCATGCGTAGCGCCCTTTATCGTTGTTTGTATGGTAATGGTTGTTCGATTTTCAATAACTAAATATTCATATACGTCAAAAGCTTCTAAGCCCGCAATTAAATCTTCCATCAAAAGGTTCATATCATCCCCCATTATCTTGTTGTTATCAAGCAAGGAGGTAAACTCCCATCTTTCAAAAACTATGGGATAGTCCTTTAAGGGAGACGTTTTTAAAGCATTTTTTGCTATGGATTCCATATCTTTTTTAATTGACTGGAAATAGTCTTCTCCGCCTACAACTTGGATTACTAATTCCTTTTCTTCCGTCGTTTTAACGTCAATGCCGACATACTTTTCAAGTAGCTTATCCTTCAATCGAGCCAGACTCAACTCTTCATTTGTTATAAGCGATTGAGCCTCTTTATTTGCTTCTGACCTTTTTTCTCCTGCAAATCTATCAAATAGGACCAACATAGATATAATGACTACCAACAGTCCGATGACAAGCCCAAACCGTTTACCCATTGAATCCCTCCTGATAGGAAGGTATGTCCCCTTTTACTACAATATTCGCTTTTCTAGCTTGAAACAGCACATACTTTTCATATTAAAATGCAGTGTCCATACAGTATCTCCACTTTTCATAATGGAATTTGTATCGCTTATTTTTCCCTATATATTCCGGGATGCGAAATAAATTTGCTTTGTTTTGTCCTTTCTGTGTCATGCTTCTCAAAAAGGAGTACACTTAAGAAGTAGTAATTCTATCATTATGGAGGGTTTTAAATGGCATCAAAAGCAGCGGATATTAAAAATATACTGACATTAAATCTGCTTGTACAAATCTTAGAGGAACGTGGCATTATGACAGATAAAGAACTAAAAGAGCGCCTCACCAATAAAGTAAAACTATCTTCGATGGAGAATGATTTAAAGGAAAAAGTCCTTGAAGAAATCAAACATTAATGGATTTTACCTCATCAAAAAACGACCGCTTTCTGAAAGCGGCCGTCTGAATCAAAGCTTTAAGTTTAGGATCGAATTGTTTTCAAAGCAGTTGACCATGGCACAAGCTGATCTAACATTTGATGAACTGAATCTGCTTGCACCTCTTTTGGTTTAAAGACAGAGCCGTTTTCAAAATCAGTAAATAATGATAATGCTGGATGTACTCGAACATCTGCAACTAGCAATTCTCCAAGAATTCCTCGTAGATGCTCTGCTGCACGCGCACCTCCAACAGAACCATAAGAGACGATACCAGCAGCTTTATTGTTCCATTCAACTCGTAAATAATCTAATGCATTTTTTAATGCACCTGTAATGGAGTGATTGTACTCAGCAACAATAAAGACAAAGCCGTCACAAGCTGCTACTTTTTCTGACCATGCAGCTACCCCAGAAGTATCTCCACCTGGTTCCCCTAAAAATGGTAATTTAAATTCAGCGATATCAATTATTTCATATTCCGCATCACGACGTTTTTCCGCAACTTCCTTTAMCCAAGCTCCAACTTGTGGACTTACACGACCTTCTCGCGTACTTCCTAAAATAATACCGATTTTTAACATATGACGCCTCCTCTTATCATCCATTCTTGTGACTCCATCACGGTTTATCGTACGTGTTCGCCACTCGTAACCATTTTGGTCAGAAAAATATCCCTTTATTCATCACCCGTTAATTAGCTCTGAATAGTTAGAATTGAATTATCTCTAATTCAAGATTAAGGTATCATCAACCATTCTTTCCTGTCAAATATTTAATCTAGAGGGATAAAGAGGATTATTTTGTTTTAATGGGCTGCTCCAATGCCTCTAATTCCTCTTCAATAGAGGCGTATTGTCTTTCCACAACATACTTGGCATCTGACAAGGCAGCATTATAAATATAGGGGGCAATATGCTCTTTGATAAAATCTAACATACGTTCAGCTTCGAATTCACTAATGTCTTCATCACGCTGATTATAAAAAAAACGTTGAATATCAGCAAGAATCATTTCCTGCTGATCTTTAGATAAACGAATAAACAAGACAACTCTCTCCACTTCTGTTAATCAATTTTATCTACATCTTATCACTGTTCATAGATTCCTTGCATTCAAAAAGGCTGAAACACTAGTACTGCTAGCGTTCAGCCCCATCTCATTGTTTACATTCAAATGAGTAGCTAGTGGATAAAAAGTTTTTCTCCTTTGCTACAATTGCTTGTCCACCATCATCTTCACATTGCTGTGTCATTGCATCGATTTTCTTATCATTGACCATATTGGTCATCACCGTCATACCAATACCAAAATCAACGATGAATAAACCAATCATGATCCATAGCTTGCCTGCTTTATTACCAGCTGGTCTTTCATTAGCCATATTAGTTCCCTCACTTATACAAATAAAAATGGTTCTGTATGGATCGTTGATTGGATGAATTCAACCAAATATTTTTTATCCTCACATAGTTCAGCCATTTTTTTTGCTACTCCTGCAATCATTACCTTTTCTACATGATGACCAGGATCTACTATTTGCAGATCAATGGCTTGTGCGTCCTGAGCTGTATGGAAGTACATATCGCCTGTTAAGAAAACATCAGCTCCTGCACGTTTTGCCGCATAGATATATTTATTACCATCTCCACCAACAAGCGCAACCTTGCTGACCTTCGATTGTAAATCACCCACTACACGCACAGCTGGCACATCTAGTTGCTGTTTAACGAATTCAGCAAATTGTTGTAACGTCATGTCCTTTGTTAAGTAACCTACACGCCCTAATCCCATCACATTTGTTTGCTGCTCAAGACGTATCACATCATAGGCAGGCTCCTCATAAGGATGACTAGTAAGCATGGCCTTTAACACGCGGCCTTTAATGGATTCAGGAAAAACAACTTCTACCTTTACTTCTTCCTCCACATGTAATTCACCAACAGAGCCAACGAACGGATTAGCTCCTGCTAATGCACGGAACCGACCTTCTCCAGTCGTTGTATAACTACATGCTTCATAGTCGCCAATACGACCCGCCCCAGCTTTTGCAAGCGCCTCACGTAATGCTTGGGCATTAGCAGTTGGTATAAAGACTGCCAGCTTCAACAAATTCTCAGCATACGTTTCTTCTAATATTGACCGGTTTTTTAGCTGTAGGGCATCTGCTAATAAATCATTTACCCCACCTTCGGCTACATCTAAATTTGTATGAGCGGCATATACAGCAATATCGTGTTTAATGAGCTTTTCATATAAGCGCCCTGCTGGATGATCTGTGCGGATATTCGCTAGGCGTCTAAAGATTGGTGGATGATGTGCGATAATCAGCTCACAGCCTTTTTCTATTGCCTCATTTGCCACGGCTTCATTTACCTCTCACGTCACCAAAACTTTACTTACAGGCTTGTTGCGGGTCCCTTTCGCTAGTCCAATTGGATCATTGTCTATACACGCTAGTTTTTTGGGCGACCATGCTTCGAACACTTGAATAACTTCTTGGCCWTTTACCGTTTTCATCTTACAAMACTCCTTCTACTAAATGTATCAGAGCCGTTAACTCTGCACGCTTTTCTTCAATTTCAGGTGTTTGTTCTGCTCCTTCAATGGATTGTAGTACACGTTGCCAATTGTCTTTTTCACGCAACCATTTTTTCGTAAATGCTGGCGATTTACGCAGGCTTAGCTTAGGTCCAAACAAAATCTCTGCTGTAGAGAGCTCCATTTGCCCTCTTTGTAACACAAGGATTTCATAGATTTTATCATCTTCCTCTAAAATCTCTTCATCAAGAATCGCCCATTGATGTGCTAAAGCCCACTCACGGATAACCTTGGCGTGAATATTTGGCTGTAGGATTAGACGTGTGACACCTTGAAGCTTTTCTGGATGCTTCTCTAGAATGGAAACAATTAATGGTCCACCCATGCCTGCTATTGTCACCGTATCCACATGGTCAGCTTCTTCTATCGCTGCTAAACCGTCTGCAAGGCGTACTGTAATTTTTTCAGTTAAGTTTTCCTTCTGTACTTGTCCTACCGCCGATTCATAGGGTCCTTTTACAACTTCCCCTGCTATGGCATATGAGGCAGTCCCTTTGTGAATTAAATAGCATGGTAGATAGGCATGGTCACTACCAATATCCGCCATGACTGCTCCTGTAGGAACAAATTTCGCTACTGCTTCTAATCGCTTTGAAAGTTTTTGTGCGTTCATTTTTATACCGCCTATCTTCAATAGAGTCCATTAATAGTATGGATGATGTCGTGAAAAAAAACAAATGGAGTTGTCTCACATTTCTATGTGGACAACCCCATCTTCATGATGCTTAAATCTAAAAAGTAGCTGTACTATTTCAGTACAGCTACTTGTCAGTTTTACTATTCTAAAGTAGAAATGTATTCAGCGATTGCTTTTGCTTCCTCTTCAGTTTTCATGTTTGGTTGCATTGGAGTACCTTCGATACCCTTTGTTAAAACTTCTACGATATGTGCTTCATCTAAGCCATGTAGATTTGGACCCATACTACCAGTTAAGTCACCACCATGACAACCGATACAAGATTGTACTAGTGCTGAACCATCAGCTTCTGCATCTGTTGTTTCTGTAGTAGTTTCGCCACCACCCTCATGTTCAGCAGCAATTTCTTTCTTGTTATCTGCACCTTGTAAAGACATGAAGAAAATAAGACCAATACCAAATGCCAGAATTAAGATGTAAGGAACGACTGGATTGTTTTTCATAAGTTTCCCCTCCTCATTTTAAGTCTACTTCTATTATAGTATAGAATCAGTCAACATCTAATATTGTACTTCATTAACAAAGAAACGAAAAGCCCTATTCGCTAAGTTTTCCTTTGTTTGTAACAAATTCGACATTTCTGTATCTATTGGATAAAATATGTCTTGCCAACATCCAAAATTGGTCAAATTTATCCTTTTATACAATTTCTTTTTCATTATATTTATGCTGTTATCATACCCTTTTCACTCATTGATATACCCAAAATTAAAAAATCTGTACGTTTTTAATTAGCGTACAGATTTTGAATCTTCTGAGGTAAAAACTTTAACATGATACTGACCCTATTATAGATAAATTGTCACAAATTATGGTTTTATATAAACACTAAAGATCAATTAAGTTTCTAACCTGATTTAGTAGATGGAGTTCCTTGTACATCGATAGAAATACCATTTGCTAAATCAGGATAAATTTATGATATAGTACCCAACTAGTGCTATTAATCCTAAAGCACCTGAGACTGTGAAATATAGAAGTTTCATTTTAATACCTGACAAAAGCCAAATGACACAATTTGCTGCAATCAAGCAAAATAAAACCGTATTATTTCCACTAAAATATGTAGTACAAATGCGGATCGACATACTAAATAACAGGATGGCCGCTAGTACATGAAAAATGGGAGCTAGTAGATGTTTTTTTCGAGCCATTTGCCACGCAGCAATAAATAAGATGCATGCACCTACTCCCACGATTACTGTAAAAATCAATGTTAAAGATTGCATTGTAAAATAGAGTGCCAAAACAGCCATTATGGCGATACATAGACCCACTACCAATAGGATCATTTTTCTTTTTTCTGATGGCAAGACCGCTTGTTTAGGATGTTGCACTGGTTCTAACTCCTCTATGTCAGCCCCCTCCGTATAAAGAGCTGCTAAAAAGTCACAATAGTGCTCAGGTAAAAGTTTATTTTGCTTCCAAAACAAAATTTCATTAAGGATTATTTTTTTGCGAGGATTTGTCATAGTGTTAGCTCCAAACATTGCTTAATAATGGTTGTATTACAATTTTATCTCACACTATTTGAAAACACATCTGTATAAAGTCGCAAATCTAGCATTTCCCTCATTCTAATTATCTATGATTGCATAGCATCGATAGGTGAATAGCAGGGCTAATTTCTTTTTGTTGACTTTTCAATTCTATAAAAAAGGAGCTATACCAATTAGTCATTTTCTCACTACTTGGATAGCTCCAGCTATTTTAAATTTTATTCTAAGAAGTCTTTTAAACGTTTACTACGAGAAGGATGGCGTAATTTTCTTAGTGCTTTCGCCTCGATTTGACGAATACGTTCACGCGTTACGCCAAAGACTTTCCCAACCTCTTCTAATGTACGTGTGCGACCATCGTCTAACCCAAAACGTAAACGAAGTACGTTTTCCTCACGGTCTGTTAACGTATCTAGTACATCTTCTAATTGTTCTTTTAACAGTTCATAGGCTGCATGGTCGGAAGGAGATTGTGCTTCTGAATCCTCGATAAAGTCTCCTAAATGGGAATCATCTTCTTCTCCAATTGGTGTTTCAAGAGATACTGGTTCTTGTGCAATTTTTAAAATTTCACGTACTTTTTCAGGTGTTAAATCCATTTCTTCTCCAATTTCCTCTGGAGAAGGCTCACGACCTAAATCTTGTAAAAGTTGACGTTGTACACGTATTAATTTATTAATGGTTTCGACCATATGAACAGGAATACGAATCGTACGCGCTTGGTCAGCGATTGCGCGTGTAATCGCCTGACGAATCCACCATGTAGCGTAAGTCGAGAACTTAAATCCTTTACGATAATCGAATTTTTCAACAGCCTTAATAAGACCCATATTTCCTTCTTGAATTAAATCAAGGAATAGCATTCCACGACCAACATAGCGTTTTGCAATCGATACAACTAGACGTAAGTTCGCTTCCGCAAGGCGTTTACGCGCTTCCTCGTCCCCTTGCTCAATACGTTCAGCAAGTGCAATTTCTTGCTCAGCAGATAATAAATCTACTCGGCCGATTTCTTTTAAATACATACGTACAGGGTCATTGATTTTAACACCTGGTGGCACACTCAAATCATTTAAGTCGAAAGTTTCTTCGTTCGCTTCTTCTTTCATTAGACTTTCTTCTTCAAATTCTTCTTTTCCAATGATTTGAATATCTTTATGCTTTTCAAGATCCTCAGCAAAATGGAAAATTTCTTCGTTTTCCAATTCATAAGGTGTTAGTTTCTCTGAAATTTCTTTCATTGAAATTTCACCCTCTGTTTTTGCTTTTTCTTGTAGGAATTTTTTTGCATCATCTAATGTAATTTCTACTTCTATCTCTTTTGAACGTTCTGACTTGTCCGCCATAAACCTTCCTCCTTCTAAACAACCGAATCGGGTTAAATCGCCGATAACGATTTTCTTAAATGAATAATCTGTTGGGCGATTTCAAGTGCACGTGCATACTCATGCATCTTCTCCGCTTCCTTTGACTCATGCATCTTTTGATAAATTTCTTGCTCAATTCTATATTTTTGAAGCTGACGGATAGAGTCCATAACCTCTGCCTCTGCTTGATCTGGATCTCGCTCAACTAAAGCCGCTTCCATGACAATTTTTCGTAATTCAGCGTCATCCAAAATTTCCACAAAACGTTGATAATCAGGATGACCATACTCCTCATAAAATCCAACTAAGCGAACAAAAACTGCCATATAGGCATCTCGTACAAATGGCTCTTTTTGCTCACTACGTAATACCCTGTCCACTACATCTATATTATGAAGCATATGAGCCAGTAATAAACGTTCGGCACGTTCGGCTGCGTCCATAGGCTTTTGTTGTTGCGTGACTGGCATTGAAGGTATCTGTGTAGGCATTTCTACTTTAGCAGAACGTACCTGATTAGCCTCCAGTTTTCGGAATTGGGCATAAATGGCTTCTTCCGAGATGTTTGTTTCATTTGATAGCTGTCGTATATACAAATCTCGTTCAACTGGTGAAGATCTTCCCACTAGCTGCTCAAGAACTTCTTGAATATATTGAAGCGTATCATTTTCAAATTGAAAGTTCTTATTGCGTCTAGCATGCATCATCATAAAAGCAATATACGCATGAGGTTTTTCCAAAATTTGTTCCTTAAATGCTTGTCCACCTAAAGTGTGAATGTATTCATCAGGATCTAATTTTTCTGGCAACACGGCAATATCGACTTTCAATCGCTCTGTATGCAGTAGCTGCGCCGCTCGTTTCGCTGCATCAAATCCAGCATTATCACCATCATAGCAAATCGTAATTTGCTCTACTAAGCGCTTTAGCTTTGTGATATGCTGATTTGTTAACGAAGTACCCATTGTCGCAACAACATTCATGACACCTACAGAGTTGGCTGCTAAAACGTCCATAAATCCTTCCATCAATACTACTTGACGATTTTTTCTGATAGAAGTTCGTGCTTTATCTAGGTTATACAGCACTTCACTTTTTTGGAAAATTGGTGATTCTGGACTATTTAAATATTTTGCTTCCTCACCATTGGATGAAAGGATACGTCCTGAGAAGGCAATAATTTTACCATTCTCATCTCGAATAGGAAACATGATACGTCCTCTAAAACGATCAAAATAACGCTCTTCTCCCTCTCTTTTGATGATTAAGCCACTTTCGGCAATTTCTTGTAAGTTATAACCTTTTCTTTCAAGCAATATTGTTAATGCATCAAAGCTTGGGAGAGACCAACCAATGTTATTAGATTCGATAAGTTCCCTTGTAAATCCTCTTTCTAGCAAATAATTTAAAGGTTCTTCACCATCTTCTGTATTCAACAGTAAATGATGAAAAAAATCTGCTGCAAAAGCGTGTGCTTCTTTCATCCTTTCTTCCGCTTTAGATATCTTTTTCGTTCCTCCAGGGAAACTTGGCTCAACATCTAAGTGTATGCCAACACGTTCCCCAAGTTTCACAACTGCATCAGGAAAAGAAATGCCTTCAATATCCATTACAAAAGTAATGGCATTGCCCCCTGCACCACAACCAAAGCAATGAAAAATTTGCTTGTCTGTAGATACAGAAAAAGACGGTGTTTGCTCTCCATGAAATGGACAGAGACCAAACCAATTTCGCCCACGCTTAGTAAGCTGCATGTATTCACTAATAACATCAACGATATCTGATTGTGTGCGAATCTGCTCAATTACTTCTTCTGGAATCTTCCCTGCCAAATCCATCACCATCTTTAATATTTGCGTTCTAGAAACACAATTCGCTATTCGTTTTAATATTCCTTTATTTCTCGACAAAAAATTAGGATTTTTCTCTTATAAATATTTTTACCACAATTTTATTATTATAAAACAAAAATTAGTTTTTATCTATACCATTTTCAAAATCCACTCAAAAAAACCGCCTCTGCTAACCGAGGTGGTTTAAAATTCTATCCTTATTTACAGGTCAAAATATGTTCGATAATCGTATTTGCTGTCTCTTCAACAGCTTTATTTGTCACATCGATAACTTTACAACCTATTCTACCGACAATTTTTTCAAAATGCTGAATCTCATCAAGAATTCTTTCATGCTGTGCATAGATAGCATCATCATTCAAGCCGAGAGACATTAATCTTTCTTTCCGAATTGAGTTTAACTTCTCAGGGGAAATAATCAATCCAAAGCATTTTTTAGGGTCTATCTGTAATAGCTCTTCTGGTGGTTCTACCTCTGGCACTAAAGGTACATTCGCCACTTTATATTTTTTATGAGCTAAATATTGTGATAGTGGTGTTTTAGAAGTTCGTGATACACYAACTAGTACAATATCAGCTTGTAATAATCCTCTTGGATCTCTACCATCATCATATTTTACCGCAAATTCAATCGCTTCAATTTTTTTGAAATAATCATCATCCAGCAGATGAACAATACCAGGCGTTTCTAATGGATTTTCTTCCATAAAAGCTGCCATTGATTGTAAGGCTGGCCCTAAAATATCAACAGCCTGAATTTTTTCTTGTTCACATAAATCATGTAATAATTTACGCATTTCTTGGCGAACAAGTGTATAAACAATAAATGCTCGCTGTTGCGAAGCAAGAAAAACAATTTTACGGATAAGCTCCTCTGATTGAATATGTGGAAATCGACGAATCACAGTATTTTCAAGACCCGGTCGGAACTGGCTAATAACCGCTTTTGCAACTTGATCACCAGTTTCACCGACAGAATCAGATACAACAAATACGCGTAGTCTTTTCATGCAGCTCTCCTTCATTTAGACATTTTGTGCAAGAGATAAGAAAGCCCGTGTAATCGTTGTTTTTGTAAGACGACCAACAATCGTTAAACCACCCTCTTGTGGTTCAACTACTGGTAGTGAATCAACCTCACGTTCAATAAGTTTGTTCGCTGCAACAATTAAAGAATCTGATCTTTCACAGTACGAAATATTTGGCATACGCGTCATAATAATATGTACTGGAATTTTATTTAAATCCTGCGTGCCAATACTTGTACGCAGTAAATCCTTGCGAGATAGTACGCCTGTCAAAAACTCATTCTTATCTACGACAAAGAGTGTACCAACATCTTCTGAAAACATAAAGCAAATTGCATCATAAACCGTCATTGTTTCAGGGACAACTACTGGCCCTGAATGAAAATCCTTCACTTTTAAATTGTGAATACTATCTATTAATGTAACAGATGCCTTCTTACCTGAATAAAAATAACCAACCCTTGGTCTTGCATCCAGAAATCCTGCCATTGTTAGGATTGCTAAATCTGGTCTTAGAGTTGCTCTTGTCAGATTGAGACGTTCGGCAATATGTTCCCCCGTAATAGGGCCATTTTCTTTCACAATTTGTAATATGTCTTCCTGACGTTTATTGAGTTCGATTGGACTCACCGCCTCAAATCTAATAGTGTTATACTTATGCTCAATTATTATATACTATTTTAATAATTATTGCGAATTAAAGAACTACATGCTACAATATTGACACATACGCTTGCTCTATCAGTATTTTCGAGCAAATTGCGTTATACAGGCGATGATGGGAAAAAAGTATCTGTTCCATTCTATAGCGAGTAGAAGATGGTGAAAGTCTACACAGCAACAGAGAAAAGGCACTCCCTGAGCTAACTTTTTGAAAAGAGGTTTTAAACTACTCGTTTAAAACAATCAGGGTGGAACCGCGGGTATTAGCACTCGTCCCTGGGCATACAATGTGCCCGGAGACGGGTGCTATTTTCATTTAGTTGCAACTGAATGAAAAAACTTTGGCGTTTTTACCGCTAAAACAACGTATTAAAAATTTAAAGGAGGCTATTTTATGGCTAACAAATCAATGGAAACCATCGTATCTTTAGCGAAGCATCGAGGCTTTGTCTTCCCTGGTTCTGAAATCTACGGAGGTTTAGCAAACACGTGGGATTATGGTCCACTAGGTGTCGAATTAAAAAATAATATTAAAAAAGCATGGTGGCAAAAGTTTGTTCAGGAATCTGAATACAATGTAGGTATTGATGCTGCTATTTTGATGAATCCAAAAGCTTGGGTTGCTTCTGGTCACGTAGGAAACTTCAATGACCCAATGATCGACTGTAAATCATGTAAGGCCCGCCACCGTGCAGATAAAATTATCGAAGACGCTGCATTAGCGAAAGGCGATGAAATCATTGTTGATGGTATGACATTCGACCAAATGAAAGAAACAATGATTAAATATGACGTAGTATGCCCTGATTGCGGAAAGGCTGATTTCACAGATATTCGCCAATTCAACCTCATGTTTAAAACATTCCAAGGTGTAACGGAATCCTCTACAAATGAAATTTATTTACGCCCAGAAACGGCACAAGGTATTTTCGTGAACTTTAAAAACGTTCAACGTTCTATGCGTAAACGTACACCATTTGGTATCGCACAAATCGGTAAATCTTTCCGTAACGAAATTACACCGGGTAACTTCACATTCCGTACACGTGAATTCGAACAAATGGAGCTTGAATTCTTCTGTAAACCTGGTGAAGACCTTGAATGGCATGCATATTGGAAAGAATTCTGTAAAAATTGGTTACTAAACCTAGGCATGAAAGAAGATTCGATGCGCCTTCGTGACCATGAGGATGATGAGCTATCTCACTACTCTAACGCTACAACAGATATCGAATTCAAATTCCCATTTGGCTGGGGAGAGCTTTGGGGTGTAGCAGATCGTACAGATTACGACTTAAAACAACATATGGAGCACTCTGGTGAAGATTTCACTTACATTGATCCTGTATCAAATGAACGTTATGTTCCTTATTGTATTGAACCATCATTAGGAGCTGATCGTGTAACATTAGCTTTCCTGTGTGATGCCTATGATGAAGAGGAACTAGAAGGTGATGATAAACGTACGGTTTTACGTTTCCACCCTGCTCTGGCTCCATTTAAAGCTGCTGTGCTACCACTTTCTAAAAAATTATCTGATGAAGCTACAGATGTTTGGGCTGAACTGCGTAAAGCCTTCCCTGTTGATTTTGATGAATCACAATCAATTGGTAAACGTTACCGTCGTCAAGATGAAATTGGTACACCATTCAGTATCACATATGATTTTGATTCAAAAGAGGATGGCCAAGTAACAGTACGTCATCGTGACTCTATGACACAAGTTCGTATGCCTATTGCTGAAGTAAAAGCATATATTGAAAAACACCTACAATTCTAATCACTTAAAAAAGAGGGGGTAGCCAGCAGGCAACTCCCTCTTTCTTATGCTTTAAATGTTGAAAATAAGCGCTCTTGCATTTTTTCCTCGAATGAAAACTTTTTCATGCTCAAACCTATTAAGCTCACTAATAGCTCCTCAATATCCGCTAGTGAGTAATAAAGGAATGTACCTTCTCGCATTGGACGAACCCGTTTGTCAAAAGTTAGTTCATCTTCAATAAAGTAAGCGACATTAACATCACAATGTTCCATCAATTGTGTAATACGTTGATCATCACCTGGGTTTATAAAGAATGGCACAATTTTATCAATATACAAAATACTTTGAACAAGCTTAATGAAGAAATTTTCACGCAACGATGTCTCCACAACTAATATGGTCGTTTGCTCATGTTGATAATCCATATATAAAACGTTTAATTGCTCCTCTAGTAGCGATTTTAAAATACCAATAGAATTGCGATACTTTGTCATATCCGTTTGGATTTCCCTTGTTAGTAAACGTAAAATACGAAAGGCTGGCAGAAAAATTTTTAAGACAATTTCTTTAGGATGTAAATGGTCAATTAATTTATTAAAATGAATTCTCAGATTATTTTCGTCACAGCGGATTAATTGCTCTACAAATAAGTTGAAAATCTCTTCAAAGCTATTAGCTCGATAGTCGATCATTTTCGTAATTCTCACACTATAGTTCAAAGGAAGATTCATTGATTTTTGCTCATCTAACAATCTTACTTTTGGTAATGTAGGAAATAAATCATAAACAAGTTCTACTTGTGCACTGCGATTATCGGATAACATAACAACAGAGTTTACTGGGTAAATCCCTAAACACTCTACAAATTTATGCATAAAGCTCTCATTATATAAATGTCGATCTCTGTATAAGACAGCTAAAGCATCTGTAGCACCATAGCCAACATGATAGACTCTCTTGGATGTCATCGCTGAATATACATCAACAATTTGTAATAATTGTACACCCTCACTCATATCATCCGCACAAAGTTGATTTGGATAGCCCTTTCCCGCAAAACGTTCATGATGATCTCGTGCCAAATAGGCAATGTCTTCCTCGTTATGTTCAATGAGTAGCTCGTAGCCTTTTGTTGTGTGCGTCTTTACAATATCGAACTCATCTTCAGAGAGTTTACGTTTCAGATTTAATATTTCTTGGGGTATAAAAACCTTCCCGATATCATGGAACAGGTAGCCCCTAGCTAATGTTTCAATATCTGTTAAACCTAGGTATCTAGCAAAAATTGTACCTAATACAAACACATCAAATGAATGGACAAATGAATACTCGTCCCATTCCTTTAAACGCATAAGTAGCTCATAGCGATGTTTTTTTTCCAAAATCTTTTCAAAAACACCTCTTACATAAGCCGTATCCTGTATGCTTTTAAGAATTTGTCCATAGCGTAATTCGTGCACGACATTCTCCAACGTTGTCATAAAAAGCTGACTAACTGTCTCTTTATAATCATCCACAGGATCTCTTTTTTCAATTAATGGGGCAAATAGATCTTCATATTCTCTTGTTCGTTGAGCACTTAAATCATGGACAACTCGAACTGAATCAGATGGCAAATAGACAGATAATTCATCTACTTTACGAAGTTTAAGTAAGGCAATAATTCGCTCCGTTAAAACTAAATCCTTTTTAGCCAATAAACGATACTCTGAAAAAATATCTTCTGCTAATATATCATTTGCTTCAACTTCATGAATACTTAAGGTTACTTTTCGTAGCATATATTTTGCCACATACGCAATGTACTAAGCACTATGTGACTCCCTCCTTCTTCCATAGGACTGCGCTATTCTGATAAACGTATAAAAATACGTTTTGCTGATAGAGGCTTTTATATTTCATAGGCATGTCTAAAGTGATCTAGCGTACATCAGTTTCGATGGAGATTAAACGACTTAATTATATTTAAAAAATATAATTACCATTATCTATACCATTTACAATATCATAGGTTAAAATGCCTTTTCAACTAGTATATGGGTCTCGAATGAACAGTTTCTACCACTTATATAATGAAAACTAAACAAAAATACAAATCTTTTTACCTATTAAAATACTTATAAATATATAAATAAATAAAAATATAGATAAATAAGACTTCATATTATTCATTTAAAGACGGAAAAATAACAAATAAAATTAAATTTACGCAATAATTTTATTTTGTAAAAATTGAAATTTATTCATTAAAAAGAAAGGTAATCTAGTTGCATCCTCCTATAAAATCAAAGGTATTTCTTTTTATTTAAAAGATAAAATGAAGCGAGTTCTGTGCTATGCAAGTTAATTAGTTTTAGCTCCCCCTTTTTACATAAGGTATAATCGATTACCGAACAGTCATGATATGGATGAAATTCCCTCTATGCGTTGTTCCATCTTTTTGGTATAAATAAGTTATTATAGTTAGTATTAGCTGTTAAATAATGAATAATTGACAGGCTAAAGACACATCACCTTTTAACATTCATTCGTCCGGAAGTTTGAACTGATACATAGGAAGGTCTGACCAGAAATATATATACTATAAAATTTTCTATTGTACTTTTTGGAGGAATTTAATTGCAGTCTCAACGTTTATTTCAACTAGCTATGGCTTCTGCTTTAGCAACAAGTGCGATTATTATCGCACCACCCGCACACGCAGCATCATTTTTTCCTGATATCAACCCAACCAATGAAGAAGGTAAGGCTATTATTCAATTAGCAGAGCGTGGCATTATTTCAGGCTATATGGATGGGACATTTAAACCCGCTAATCCTATTACACGTACACAGGCTGCGAAGATTTTAGCAGGTATTTTAAAGTTAGATACAGTTCACGTAAAAAATCCCCAATTCAAAGACATCAAACCTGGCGATGAAAACTACGGAGCCATTGCAGCATTAGCAAATGCTGGCATTATTAATGGTGCAAATGGTTATTTCTACCCTACTCAAAATATAACTCGCGAGCAAATGTCTAAAATGATTGCGAAAGGCTTTGGATTAACAAGTACGAGTAACACACAATTACCATTTACAGACGTTAAAAAGGGGAATGAATTTGAGCCTCATATTAAAGCATTGTTTGCAAATGGGATTACCAAAGGAACATCTGCAACCACTTTCGGCCCAAAAAGCAATGTAAAGCGCTCTCAGCTGGCTGCTTTTGTTGTACGAGCTGAAAAGTTGCTAGGCAATGCAACCGTCTATGCAAGTCAATTTAAACAGGACTATATTTTTGCTTCTTATGGTGGTCTTGAGCCAGCAGAGGATATTTTCACATGGAATGAAGAGGAAGATATGACAGAGTCTATCACAATTACCCCTATAAAAGAAGGTACGGGTAAATTAGTGATTACTGGATTGACTGATGATTCAGAGGACTTTATTGACATTTTTTATTTAGTACATGTCAAAAATGTAAATGGTAAGCTGAAGGTAACACTTGAAGAAGTAGAAGAAGATGATTATATCGAAAATTTACCACTCGATTTGTCTGAGAGCAAATTACCATTCATACCAACAGAGGTGACGGTTCAAAACGCGAATGGACAGCCACTCGCTTCAAATTTCTATAACTTTAATCAACAAGATCAAACACTGTCCATTTCGCAAAATGGACAATACATTGTTACATTTTCAGATGGGACGCAACAACAAAAGATGGCCGCAGATGTGTATTCCTATGATTTTGTTCGCAGCATTGATTTATATCATTTGACAGATGAATTAATACTGACAGCGCAAGAATTACCTTTCGAACCAACACATGTAGCACTCGAAAGCTTTGGTTTTGAGCCAGTGCCTGTAAAAGCGACAATTCTTGACGGGCAACTACATATTACGCCAAAAGCTGAAGGTCTAGCGATTCTCCATTTAACAGGTAAAAACAATGAAACATCATACCTTTATATTGAAAGTAAAAAAATTGCTGGACAGTGGGCCTTTTTAGTGACAGAGGATGAGGATGAATTTTAAATAACGTGAAATGCCAGATGAACATTATGATTCATCTGGCATTTTGTCTTTCGAGCGTATTTGCAGTTCAGGGGTACGTTCTAGTTGCTCTATAAATTTTCTCGTCTTAAACCGAATACCGGTTTGTTCTTCATAGATGGTTGTTATAATTTTTTTAATGAAATATTTTGTTTCTTTTTTTAGTTCTATTTTTCCAATTTGGTCGATAGGAACAGTGTAGAACATCCTGATAAGTTTCAGCTGTGTTGGCGTTAAGCGAATGATATAGGGGTCATGCTGATAACAGCGATGGCATAAGAATCCTCCTTGAGCAAAGGAAAAAGCGAATTCCCCATCTACTGCGCCACACGCAGCACAGGCATGTAAAATAGGTTGTACACCTGTATAGGGCAACATTTTCCATTCAACAAATAGCGTAATAGCTTCAGGATCATAGCCATCCTCAATTGCTTGTAGTGCATGTAGTAAAACATCGAACGCAAATGGCTCTGGCTTTCCTTCTTCCACAACTCGCTCCACTAATTCCATAATATAGCTAGCATAAGCAGTAGCCATAATATCCTCACGAATATGTCGCATTGAATTTAAATGTTCTCCCTGTTGCAAAGTTCCCATGCCTGTATGATGTTGTACCATAAACATCCCGTAGGTAAAGGGTTGCGTGATGGAAGCCAATCTACTAGAAGGTTTTTTTGCCCCTCTAGCCATCGTAGCCACTTTACCAGCTTCCCGAGTTAGCAAAATAACAATCTTATTAGATTCCCCATAAGCGCGAACCTTTAATACAATCCCCTCCCATTTATGAAGCATAATCCCCCTCCTTTCTTAAAAGAACTATCCATGCAAAGAGAGCTGCCCAAAATAATTTTGGACAGCTCAAAAATAAAAATGATCAAATACTTCTAGATCCTTTCGTGCCTACAAGAAGAAGTTAACCTAAAACCGTCACGTCAAAATTTGGCGTCTATTCCTGATTCAACGGGCAATGTTCGCGAACGTTACAATTCATTAGCTAAGCCAGAAAAAACTTAATATTCATCGTCACGGAATCCAAAATCACGTAAATGTGTAGCTTTATTACGCCAATCTTTTTGCACCTTTACCCATAGCTCTAAATAAACTTTAGACCCTAGAAGCATTTCGATATCCTTTCGCGCACGTGTCCCTACTTCTTTTAGCAAGGCTCCACGTTTTCCAATAACTATCCCTTTTTGAGAATCACGCTCCACAATAATTGTAGCCGCTACATGAATTTTATCCTCATTTTCTTCATCACGACGAATTTTATCAATTACCACCGCGATAGAATGGGGAATTTCTTCACGCGTTAAATGTAGGACTTTTTCACGAATAAGTTCAGATATGATAAATCGTTCAGGATGATCTGTCACTTGATCGGCTGGGTAATACTGAGGTCCTTCTGGTAAATACTTCACCAATGTCACTAATAAATTTTCAACATTATTGCCTTGTAGCGCAGAAATCGGTACAATCTCCGCAAAGTCATAGCGCTCTTTATAGCTCTCAATAATTCCCATTAGTTCATCTGGATGAATGGCATCAATTTTATTGATGACCAAAAAGACAGGTGTTGGGTTTCCTGCTAGCATTTCTAGAATAAATTCATCACCTTTACCGAGTTTTTGCTCAGCATTAACCATAAACATAATAACGTCTACTTCACGCAATGTGTTTTTAGAAACCTTCAGCATGAAATCGCCTAGTTTATGTTTTGGCTTGTGAATACCTGGTGTATCAATAAAAATCATTTGGCTATCATCTGTTGTTAGTACGCCTTGTACTTTATTTCGTGTTGTTTGTGGCTTATCACTCATGATCGCAATTTTTTGGCCAATGACACGATTTAAAAATGTCGATTTGCCAACGTTTGGACGACCAATGATGGAGATAAAGCCTGATTTATAGCCATTTTTAGTTTCCTGCATTCTCTAAATCCTCCGTCGTAAATGCAAACGGTAGTAATTCGCCCACTGACGTTACCGTCACATCACCTTTTAAGTTCGTTAAATAAACAGGCATAGTTGGAGCACAAAACTCCATCATGACCTGGCGACATGCTCCACATGGGGCGCATGGTCCGTCCGTATCAGCTACAATGGCAATGGCCTCGAATTCGTAAATCCCCTCCGATACTGCCTTAAAAAACGCTGTACGTTCAGCACAATTTGTCATACTATAGCCTGCATTTTCAATATTACAACCGTGAATAACCTCTCCATCTTTAGTTAGTAGAGCTGCCCCTACTTTAAATTTTGAATAAGGAACATAGGCTTTTTCACGTGCCTTTTTTGATTCTTCTAATAATGCATGCATATCCATTGTCATCTATACTAATTCTCCCTCACATTTATGGTTTACTTTCAATTAGAAGACACTCATTTCCATTAAAACCATTTTGGCAGAAAGATGAGTAATCCGATTATAGCACTGAATAGCGCAAATACAAGCACTGCACCTGCTGCAATATCTTTTGCTTGCTTAGCAAGCGGATGTATCTCTGGGGAAGCTAAATCGACTACCCGTTCGATAGCTGTATTCATCATTTCCAGCGCAAACATTAGTGCTATTAATAGTAGCACAATATACCACTCCATACGAGATAAACCTGTCAAATAACTAGCCAGTATAACAATGATTGCACTTACTATATGTGATTTCAAATTTTGTTCTTTACTTGCAGTTATGATGCCTTCAAAAGCATAGCCAAAAGATCGCAAGTATTTTCGCAAATTCATCTAATCTCGACCTAAGCCAAAAGTTTGGAGAATCTCATCTTGCTTTGCAAACATCACTTTCTCTTCTTCTGGCTCCATATGGTCATAACCAAGTAAATGTAAAAAACCATGTACAGCTAAAAAGCCTAATTCTCGCTCAAAGGAATGATTATATTCATCTGCCTGCTCTTTTGCACGATCAGTCGAAATAATGATATCACCTAATACACGTGGCATACCTTCAAAAGTAACTTCCATTTCACCTTCCCCTAGCTCCTCTAGTGCAAAGGAAATAACATCTGTGGGCTGATCTTTGCCACGATATTCACGATTAATATCTTGAATTGCCTTGTTCGTTACAAACGTCACCGAAACCTCTGTTTCTGGCTCAATATTTTCTACACTTGCAGCATGCTGTAATAGCTTTTCAACAAGTTCGATATGCTGTGCTCCCACTTCATTTGTTTCATCCGTAAAATCAATTGTTAAAATCATAGATCCTCCTACTTATCTGCCTTTGGATATTCAATACGTGAATGGAATATCCCATTCAACGTTTCACAAAGTACTCTCTCTATACATTTTAACTCTTTTATTGAAATATCGCATTCATCAAACTGATTATCTTGGACGCGATCATCGATAATCGCTCGTACTAGCTTCTGAATTTTCTCTGCATTTGGCTCTTTCATAGAACGTACTGCTGCCTCGACACTATCCGCAACACTTATAACAGCTGCTTCTTTTGTTTGTGGTTTGGGCCCTGGGTATCGGAACTTTGCCTCATCAATATTTTTTCCTTCTTCCTTTGCTTTAAACAAGAAGAATTTTAACAAACTTGTGCCATGGTGTTGTAAAGCGATATCTATAATTTCTTGGGGCATTTTATAACGTTTTAACATAYTGGCACCATCTGTCGTATGGGCGATAATAATCTCTGCACTTGTTTCAGGTGGTAACGAATCATGCGGATTGATGCCCGACATCTGATTTTCGATGAAAAAGGAAGGTCGTTTGGTTTTACCAATATCATGATAATAACAACCTACACGCGCTAATAAACCGTCAGCACCAATCTCTTCACACGCAGCTTCCGCTAAGTTCGCTACCATCACACTATGATGATATGTCCCTGGAGTTTCCATTAATAATTTTTTTAATAATGGATGGTTGGGATTGGATAGCTCAATTAAACGTAAAGATGAAAGCAAACTAAACGCCGATTCAAAGAATGGTAAAAGTCCCATCGTTAATGCCYCTGAAAGCAAGGCTGATAACATCGCCGCTATTAAGTAAAATGCTAATTCTGGTAAGCCATAGGATGATTGTGTCATTAACAAATAAAATGCGATAAATGCCATGTTTACAAGGGAAATCACACCAACCGCATGTAAAATATGTGAGCGTTTTTCCACACTACGCAAAAAGAATAGGCTTGCAAACCCTCCGAATATGATATACAGCGTAATTTCCATTTGCATAACTGAAGAATAGCCTTCTTGAAAAATTACTCCTGCTGAAGCAGCCGTCATAACTGTAATTAATACGGCTGCTCGCTCATCTGCTAGCAATCGTACAAGCATCGTCGCTAGTGCTGTCGGGAATAAAAAGGCAATCGTCACATCAAAGCCACTAGAAACTAAGCTAATAAATTTCATTAGCAAAATAGACAAGCTATAAACAATCACTGTCACTAACAGTGCATTACGTTTTTTTCGTTCGTTCGTCTCCCAACGCTCAAATAAAATATACATAAACATCATTTGCAGTAGCGTTAAAATAATAAGCCCTGCTATCGGCTTAAAGGAGGCTTTATTACTAACCATCCCTAATAGCTCTAATTGTCTAAAAGCCTCATTGTCAATAATTTGGCCTTCTTGAACAATAATCTGACCTTGTAAAATTCGTGTCGGCTCTACACTTTCTTTGGCCTGCTGTTTTCGAATCTTTGTTTGTTCTTCGTTAATTGTTTCATTTTCAATAATGCTTGTACGTCCTATTAACACGACTGTATTGAATATTTTATCAGGATATCCTCGTTGTCCACGAATCTTTGTTTCAAAATCATTTTGTGCAACAAAGACGTTCTCTGGTCGGATGGATTTTTGTAAATATTCCTCTACAAATTTAGATAATTGCGTACTTGTTCTAGTTAAATCATCTTCACTTTGTACTAATAGACCTTCTAGCTGAGAATCTGTAAAAATTAACGKCATCTGGTCTTCGTCAATGGATTCAAATTTTTTTCGAAGCTGTGTAACCTGGTCTGCAATAGGAATAGGTTCCTTACTATTTGCAACATCTTTTTTCACTTCCAAAACATAATCAAATAATGATGTTACAATCGCTGCTCTTTGCTTGGCGACATCCTCCGAAAATTGATAGACTGAATCCACTGCATTGGCAGCTTTTTCTCGCTCTAGCTGTGTTTTATAAGTGTCTTCAATCGTTTTAGTAGATCGTACGGTTTCAGGCGCAAGCTGTAATGGTTTGAAATCATATGTAACTCCTTTAACATTGCCATACATGAACCCAAATTGTAGGCCACCTGTTAAAATGAGAATGATGATAAGAAAGTAGCGAAAACCGATAAGCTCTGTAAATTTTCGAAGTTGTTTCTCCATCTGGCACCTCCTCTATCTACCTACTATCATACCAATTCAACATACATTTTTCTCGAAAAATGTATAAGAAAGCAAAAAACAGCTATGCATCTTCGCATAGCTGTCACATTTTTTTCCATATTTTGATTAAATTCGTGGTTTAGGTTTTAACTATACGGATGTTTTAAACCTCGTTACCCCTGTCGCTTCGCTTTCGGGGCAGACTTTAGAATTGCTACGCAATTCTAAAGTTGCTGTTCTTCGTAGGCTTGAATGATTTTGGCTACGATTGGGTGACGTACGACATCGCCTTGTTCTAGTACTTGGAAATGGATAGATTTAACATACTTTAATGTACGTTCTGCTACAATCAAGCCAGATTCTGTATTTTTGGGTAAGTCGATTTGCGTTTTATCACCTGTGATGACCATTTTAGAGCCGAAGCCTAGACGAGTTAGGAACATTTTCATTTGTTGATGTGTTGTATTTTGTGCTTCATCTAAAATAACAAAGGCATCATCTAATGTACGGCCACGCATATAGGCTAAAGGGGCGATTTCAATCGTTCCTCGTTCAATTAGCCGCTGTGTTTGTTCTGAGCCGTAGATGTCGTTTAAAGCGTCATAGAGAGGTCGTAGATATGGATCGACCTTTTCCTTTAAATCTCCTGGAAGAAAGCCTAGAGACTCTCCAGCTTCAACAGCAGGGCGAGTTAAAATAATTCTCTTAACATGGCCGTTTTTAAGTGCCTGTGTTGCCATGACTACCGCTAAATACGTTTTCCCAGTACCGGCTGGACCAATACCGAAAACAACGTCTTTATGACGGATTGCTTGTATGTATTCTCGTTGACCAATTGTTTTTGCACGAATTGACTTACCTTTCGTTGTGCGTGCTATTTCTTCATCATATAGTTCTGCAAAATACTCGATTGTTCCTTTTTGTGTCATTTCAATAGCTGTTGTGACATCACGTTGATCAATATTAATTCCTTTGCGAATGACCTTCAATAAAGCATGCAGAAGAAATGTTGCCTGTTCCTTAGCATTTTCTTCACCCGCAAGTTGAATTTGTTCACCACGCGTAATGATATGAACATTAAGTGCTTCTTCAACTAATTTCATATTTGCATCGGAAATACCTAGTAGCATAACCGCTTCATTTGGATTATCCACCTGTAATACAGTTAACTGTTCTGACATAATCATTCTCCTTGTAGGCCTTGTATTGGACTTGCAATGTTTTCATTGACTAAAAATAGAACTTTCCCTTCAACTGTACCATTCCCCCACTTTGCCTGTAAAAGGTTTTCTTTCTTGATGATTGTTTTTGCAGGTAACGAGCGTAATACTTTTTCATGCAATAAAGGAATCAGCAATGACTCAATTTTCGATTCATCCAACTCTACTTGCATCGTTTTCGTCTGTTGCTCCTCTACAATTGAAACATAGGGGGATAGCCAATTCGGTAAATCCTTTCTTTGTACATAATCCACCTTTTCCTCATGTATACCCTTTATCAACACCCGCCATTGCTTTTGCTGCAAGGTTTCCACGGTAATTTTTGTTGGAATTTTAAATGAACATTCAAGCCAATAGTCTGCATAAACCTCTCCCTTCGCCCCTACAAAAACTTGATCTGTGCCACTTTCTAATACACCACTTACGAGGACGTCACCCTCGTAGGCTGTATCATTTACTGAAATTTTTCGCTCGCCATGCTGTATATTAAAGTGTGTAATGACACCACTTTTCGTTGCTACTATATGGGAGGCTAATTTATCAGTTGTTTGCTCTGTTTGTTTAGGTGATTCTTGTGGTCTCAAAATTACTCGTCCGCCATGTTTATCAATATGAACCCATGATAGCTCTCGGTGTTGCTCTAACAGCTTTTGTCGTATAACCGTATTGGAAGGTAACTTTTTTTGAGATAAAGGGGTTTCTAATTGAAAGGTTTCATGAAAGGTCTTACCTAAACGCTGCTCTAGTTCTGGTGTTGCGGCTTCTATGTCCACTCGCCATATGACTTGTGCACAAAGAATTGGAATAGCAATCATAAAGGCTAAGCCCAATAAAGTCCAAATTTGCGCTCGAMAAACTTGAAGCTCATCTGYATAAAATACAGCCATTTTTAAGCGAAAACGTCTTCGTACACGGCGAATTTTTGGTAGATAATGCATCGTCGTTTCAAAGGAAACTTCCTGCTCACGAAAGACAACACGCTTTAATGGGACATGTTGAGCGTGCAATGCTTGAATAAAAGGATGAACATTTTCATGGCGCTTTATACGTATAATAATTGGCCGATTATTCCACATTTTTGCTCACACCCATATTCTTTGTCATTTTCATATGAAGCTCCTGTAGATTGTCAACAGTGAGATGTAGCATTTCTTCTTTGAGCGCATTGATTGTCACTGAATCCGCATTGACAGTAATATGATAATCTGCATAGACAAACGAACAGGTCGTCGCATCTGCATGAATAAAACGGTAGGGTCCAATAATTTTTAATGATTCGTATTCTAACAACTCAAGTAGTGGCGTTAATTGAAATAATTTTTTCATAAAAAATGCCTCCTTCTTCGGCAATATATGCATCGAAAAAGGAGGACATGCTAGTTATTTTCTTTTTGATTTCGGTGGCCCTAATATTTCAGCCATCACGATTGCTTGCATAAGATCATTTTTAGATTGAGGTAGTTGTAAAGTCGAATTTGTGCCAACTGATTGCACTTCTTTTTTTCCAGCAGCTAATCGTCCTCGACCTTCTCGATTAGAAGAACGGCTAGGGATATCTGCTGGAATGACAGCTGGAGCAACATAGCTTGGTATTTCCCTTTTCACTTGTTCTTCAACAAATTTTTTAGGCTCCTCGACTTTCTCATTTTCTGGAATCCAATCTCCTATAAATTCTCGTGCAAAATCTTCAAAACTCTGTGCTTTCCCAGTACGATGTGGTGCTTTCTCCGTCACTGGAGGCTCCACCACGGTGTCTTTATTAAAAGGAGGCATCTGCTTCTGAGGCTTTTTATTTTTTGATTTTCCGAAAATAGAGCTGACTATGGCAATTATGGCGAAGATTATTAACTGTTCCATATGTTAGTTTCGCTCCTTTCCGTTATTATTAAGCATTGGGTTCATTTTTTTCAGGTTTATCATTGCTTACTTTTGAGATAGAGTCGCGCATCGCTGTATCTGCTTGGATATTGCGATAGTTCATATAATCCATAATGCCAAGATTACCAGAACGTAAGGCTTCAGCCATCGCTTGTGGTACTTCCGCTTCTGCTTCTACTACTTTTGCCTTCATCTCTTGAACACGTGCAATCATTTCTTGCTCGTTTGCTACAGCCATTGCACGACGTTCCTCTGCTTTTGCTTGCGCAATGTTTTTATCAGCTTGTGCTTGTTCAATTTGTAATTCAGCCCCGATGTTTTTACCGATATCTACATCCGCAATATCAATGGATAAAATTTCAAAGGCTGTTCCTGAATCCAAACCTTTAGATAAAACTGTTTGTGAAATCATATCTGGATTTTCTAATACTTCTGTATGACTAGTAGCCGAACCAATTGTAGAAACGATCCCTTCCCCTACACGGGCAATAACTGTTTCTTCACCAGCACCACCGACTAAACGCTCGATGTTGGCACGCACGGTAATACGAGCCTTTGCTTTTACTTCWATCCCGTTCATTGCTACACCTGAAATGAAAGGTGTTTCAATAACTTTTGGATTAACAGACATTTGAACAGCTTCTAATACATCACGCCCAGCTAAATCGATTGCTGCACAACGTTCAAATGACAGCTCAATATTGGCACGGTGAGCCGCAATTAAGGCATTCACTACACGGTCAACATTACCACCTGCTAAATAGTGACTCTCTAACTGATTAATCGTTACAGGTAAACCTGCTTTATGTWCTTTAATCAACGGATTAACCATTCGAGAAGGGATTACAAGACGCAATCGCATCCCAATTAATGTAAAAATGCTCACACGTACACCTGCTGCTAATGCAGAAATCCACAATGCAACGGGTACAAAGGTAAAGRATACCGCAAGCACAATGAATAAAATAACAAGTCCAGCAATAAGACCAATAAAAGCTAAATCAAAACCCATTTTATATTCCTCCATCACTTTATCTGTTTGTCTCACAACAATGCGTGAGCATTCAACTTGAATAATTTCTACATGTTGATTGGCATCGATATAGCCACCTTCTGATACAATATCAATGCGTTCACTACCAAGTACCATTGTTCCAGATGGACGAAGTGGTGTAAGCGTTGTCCCAATTTTTCCTAACAGTTCTGTGCGATTCACATTGGATCCATTCCCTTCTTCTGTCGTGGTTGCATCCATTAACACAAGCCTGTTTAAGACATGCAGTTTTTTTCCGAAAAATTTCATCAGAATCACCATTCCTATCATCGCTATCACAAGCGCAATGAGAATTGCTACTATCATTTGCATCATATTTGCACCTGCCAGTATCAGACTTAGTACTATTAAGACACCACCTAAAATACCAACAATTCCACCAGGGACAAAAAACTCTGCAATTAAAAGGGCTAAGCCAACAATAAATAACAATAATGTTTCATATCCCGCAAAGCCGGCCACCATATGTCCAAAGAAAAATAAACCAAGTGCTGATAAGCCCATTATACCTGGAACACCAAATCCTGGCGAATAAAGCTCCATCACAAGTCCTAAGCTAGCGATAGACAATAGAATAGGTACAATGATGGGATTTGTAATAAAACGAGCTAACTTTTCAGAAAAGGTTGGTTCAATGGGAACAACATCACTACCATTCAAGTTGGTTACTTCTAAAAGCTCCTGAAAATCGTTAACCGTCCCTTCAGAATATTTAACCTTTGCTGCCTCTGAGGCTGATAGGGTTAACAAATTCTTTCCGCCAGCACGGTATTCTGGTAGTTCATAGTTGGTATCTGCCATTGCTAATGCATACTTAGGGTCGCGCCCTGACGTTTCTGCTGCTGCTTTCATTTGAGCAAGCCAAGCGCTATTGGCCTTTAGGTCGGCTGCATTACCTGCTGAATCGATAACTGCCGCTGCACCGATTGTTCCATTTGGAACCATGTAGATCTCATCCGCATGTAAGGCTAAAAACGCTCCTGCTGAGTGCGCATCCTTATTAATATAAGCAATCGTTTTTATTTGCGTTGCATCCATAAGCATGGCGATATCGCTTGCTGCATTCACAAAACCGCCAGGCGTATGTATTTCTAAGATAATCGCCTCTGCATTGTTTTCTTCAGCCTCTTTAAAAGCTCGTTCTAAAAATGCATGAAGTCCTCGCTCTACTTCATTATGAATCGGAACATGATAAACCTTATTACTGGCTAAAGCCGAAGTTAATGGAAACGCTAACAAAAGAGTCATCCATATCACTAGTAAATAGCTGAGGATTCTCCGTTTTCGCATCTTTTTCCCTCCCTTCTAACATGCCTCTCCTCTGTATATACGGTCAATCATGCGAAAAGTTTCACAAATCTTAAAAAATTTATTAATTATTTATCATTCGATCTAATGCCAATTACTAACACTTAGTATGTGCAAAAAAGCCGAATGAATCAAAGTGATTTCATTCGGCTTTTTCATATGTACGTAAAGTTGAGCAATGTAAAATACCTGAAATTAATCAAAAATGTGATTAATTTCAGGTATAACTTTGTCTGCTCAGTGAATCATACAATTGCGTGTTATGAACGTAGGGATTTTTAATGGGAAATTAAATTACCACTTACGTTTACGTGCAGCTTCTGATTTCTTTTTACGTTTTACGCTAGGTTTTTCGTAGAACTCGCGCTTTCTAACTTCTTGAATTGTACCACTTTTTGATACAGTACGTTTGAAGCGGCGAAGAGCATCTTCAAGCGATTCGTTTTTGCGAACGACAGTTTTTGACATCTCTCTTTCCCTCCCTCCGAACACACGTCAATACACAATTAGGCAAATCACCTTCTGTTGTGTACTAAAAAATTATATCGTATTGTCTAATAATGGTCAATAGAAAGTATGCGAAATTATCAAGTGAATTTTTGGTTTTATTTTTGCTCGAATTATTCATACACAATTCGCCCACAATAAAAATAATTACATTTTCCTAACAATTAAGGGGTTTACAAAAAATAGAATAAGGGCTTAGAATAATCACATTCAATTTCATATCGGCCAAATCTCAACTATTTGAGAACGGAGGAACCAATCTTTTGGGGTTAATTCTGCTTTAGCAGAAGGGATGAGAAAGCTCTTTCGCCATCCTACCCGTCAGCTAACTTCGTCGGCTAAAGCGAAGGAGGTCGTTATTGACCACCATTATTAGCATGCTTTCTACCCTTTTCATGCTCTAATCGTAGGTCTTTTTATTATGCCATCTAACAAACAGTTGTTTACTATTCAGAATTGAGGAAAAATTAAATGAACAATTTTAAAAGAGCATTAAATCCTCCCAAAATTCTTGTATTGGGCTTTGCCCTTATCATTGCCATAGGTACGTTTCTTTTAACAATGCCATTTTCTACTGAGGATGGGAAGGGTTTGCCCTTTTTAGATGCTTTATTCACTGCTACATCAGCTACTTGTGTCACAGGTTTAATTGTAGTTGATACAGGTGATACCTTCTCTATTTTTGGCGAAGTGGTCCTTTTATTCTTAATCCAAATTGGCGGTTTAGGATTTATGACATTTGCCACATTATTATTTTTACTGCTTGGAAAGAAAATTTCATTAAAAGAAAGACTGCTGCTTAAAGAAGCATTTAATAATATCTCCATTGCTGGTCTTGTTCGATTAGTGAAAAGAATATTACTCTTTACAGCATGTATTGAAATAATCGGTGGTCTAATTCTATCCATTCGTTTTTCTTTTGATATGCCTATTGGAAAGGCCCTTTATTTTGGATTTTTTCATGCCATATCCAACTTCAACAACGCGGGCTTCGATTTAATGGGTGGCTTTAACGGAATGACTGCCTATGTTGATGACCCCTTTGTTGTTTTCACCATCTGTGCTCTTATTACAATCGGTGGATTAGGCTTTATTGTTATGAATGAATTGTATGAATATCGTGTAACTAAAAGGCTTTCTGTCCATTCAAAAATAGTCTTAGTAACGACACTTTTGCTCACTGTTAGCGGAACCATTTTGATATTTTTGTTTGAGTATGGCAACCAAAAAACACTTGGACCATTATCCGAATGGGGTAAAGTATTAGGTTCCCTTTACCAAGCGGTTACACCACGAACTGCTGGCTCCAATACACTGGCTATTGGGGACTTAACGCATTCTACATTATTTTTAATGATTCTTTTCATGTTTATTGGGGCAGGCTCTGGGTCGACTGCTGGAGGTATTAAAATCACAACCTTTGCTGTTTTAGTAGCTACTATGTGGTCACAAATTCGAGGAAAAGAAGATGTCGTTCTCTTTAAACGTAGAATTGTTACTGAAACTATCTTAAAGGCTTTGACGGTTACAATGTGTGGAGGATTAATTGTTGTAGTCGTGACGATTATTCTCAGTATCACGGAACAGCATCATAGCTTTATGATGTACTTATTTGAGGCTACCTCTGCGTTTGGTACTGTTGGTCTTTCGATGGGCCTAACTCCAGAGCTAACACCTGCTGGTCGTCTTCTTCTGATTATTACAATGTTCGCAGGAAGAGTAGGACCACTAACCATTGCTTTTGCCATTGCAAAACGAAGAAAAAAAGAGAGTTTCCGCCACCCAAAAGGAAATATTATGATTGGATAACCAAATGAGAGGAAGACAGAACGCTATGACCATTAAACAATACGCTGTGATTGGCTTAGGTAGATTCGGAACAAGCGTCGCTCGCAGATTGCATGAAGCTGGACAGGAAATATTAGGAATTGATATAAATGAAGAAAGAGTAGAGGATGCCGAACCCTATGTGACTCACGCTGTGGTTGCAGATACAACAGAAGAAAAAGCCTTAAAATCGATTGGTATTGGTAACTTCGATTGTGTTATCGTAGCGATCGGTAATGATATGCAATCTAGTATTTTAACCGTCTCTTTATTAAAAGAGCTAGGGATCAAAAAAGTGATCGCAAAGGCACTTGGTAAAAGACATGGGCAAGTGTTAGATAAAGTAGGAGCTGATTGGATTATTTACCCAGAAAGAGATATGGGTGAACGTGTAGCTAATCAACTCCTATCCCCAAATATGTTGAATTATATCGAATTATCAAAGGAATACAGCATTGAAGAAATTATGATTCCTTCCAAAATGGCTGGACAAAACCTTCGGGATTTAGACTTGCGCGCAAAATATAACGTCAGTGTAATTGCGATTGTGCGCGAAGGTGAAATTATTATCTCCCCTTCTCCTGAGCAAATTATTGAAAAGGAAGATTTATTAGTAATGATTGGTCATCGAAAAGATCTTAGCTTATTCTCAAATATTCAGTAACCGCAAAAAGGCTGTGTCAAGTTCACCTTGATACAGCCTGCCATTTTTGTCTTAGAAAACTTTCTTTTGATCTCTATCATCTTTTAAAATTTCAACAGCCTCTCTAAAGCGCTGGGAATGAACAATTTCCCGTTCACGTAAAAACTTCAAGCTATCATTTAAATCCGTATCATCTGATAAGTCAATAATCCATTGATATGTGGCACGTGCCTTTTCTTCGGCTGCTATATCCTCATACAAATCCGCGATAGGGTCACCCTTTGCTTGAATATAGGTTGCTGTGAATGGTACCCCCGAGGCGTTTTGATAAAATAGAGCCCGATCGTGATTTACATAATGATCACCCAATCCAGCTTCTTTCAGCATTTCAGGTGTTGCATCTTTTGTTAGCTTATAAATCATCGTGGCAATCATTTCTAAATGTGAAAATTCCTCTGTTGCTATATCGGTCAATAACCCTACTACTTTGTCAGGAATCGTATAGCGCTGATTCATGTAGCGTAGAGCTGCTGCCAGTTCCCCATCCGCTCCTCCATATTGTTCAATTAAAAACTTTGCAAGCATTGGGTTACATGTACTAACTTTTACCGGATACTGGAGTTTCTTTTCATAATACCACAAAGATTTTTCCTCCTAGTCTTTTGTTTAGACTTGCCATGGCCATGGTGTATCAATCCAATTAAAAGGATAATTCGAATAGCTTCTCCCAAAATTCATGAGTGGTCCATATTTTTGCTCAAAATCAATTTTAAGTTTCATACTTTTCTCTGTATTTTCATTAAATTGCTGAATGGCGTCATAATCGTGTGGATGAGTGTCTAAATAGAGGTTTAATTCAACAATGACGAAATCAATTGCTTGTATTTCTTCTAATTGCTTATAAAATTCGGGCGGCATCTTTTTAGTCATGCTTCCTCCCTCCTTTTAGGGGAAATGGGTATGGGCTAAACAACTGTGGCCATAGTGTTCCTGCCATTAGCGCTTCTCTTGCGGTTGGAAATTGTGGAAGCCCAGGTGGTTGAAAACCCATATATAGTTGTGGGGGTGTTGCATAATACTTAACTTCWATAGGCTTACAAGGATCAAAGGGGCTAATATAGGGCCTCCAAGACTTATACTGTGTAAACATGACATCCTCCTTTCTGTATTTACATTCATCAGTGGAGTATATGTGCATAGAAAATTATTATGCTGATTAAACACAAAGAAGCCATAAGCTCATGTCAATGTACACATGAGCTTATGGCTCTATAAAAAGATAATATTAATAGTTGGAGTCGGCAATTAAACCATTCATAATAGCTACACCAGAGCTAGCCCCAATACGAGTCGCACCTGCTTCTACCATTTTTTTCATGTCCTCTAAGCTACGAACACCACCTGATGCTTTTACACCAAGTTCTGGACCTACAGTTTTACGCATAAGCGCGATATCCTCTGCTGTTGCTCCACCAGTAGAAAAACCTGTAGATGTTTTCACATAGTCAGCACCCGCTGCTACAGCTAACTCACATGCCTTCACTTTTTCTTCGTCTGTTATTAAGCATGATTCAATAATGACTTTTACAAGTGCGCTATCTTTAGCTGCTTCTACCACTGCTGCGATATCTGCTTGTACAAGGTCATAGTTTTGATCTTTTAACGCACCGATATTAATAACCATATCTACTTCTTTTGCACCGTTAGCAATGGCGTCTTTTGCTTCAAATGCTTTGACTGCTGGTGTATTGGCACCAAGTGGGAAGCCGATAACCGTACAAACTAACACGTCTGTACCCTGTAATAATTCACTGCTTCGCTTTACCCAAGTTGGATTTACACAAACAGAAGCAAAGTTAAATTGTTTAGCTTCAGCACATAATTTTTCAATTTGTTCTTTTGTTGCCTCAGCCTTTAATAATGTATGATCAATCATACGTGCAAAATTTTTTTCCATTGTTGAACGCTCCTTCATTAAACAAGATGTACGTACCTCTTCGAATCATATCATTTTTTCGCGATGGCGTCTAATTTCTTTCTATATAATGAACACCCAAATATAAACATTACAGAACGAGTCATGTTTATCTGAAGTCCTCAAAAGATTATATAGAAAGTGATAACTTTATTATTTCACAAAAAAATCTTATATGTACTGATTTTATAAGGATTATGTTATCATAAATCACGTATCTAAAATATGTACAACGAAAAACTTATTAAATGTTTGGAAACACAAGGTAATGTGAATTGAAAGGATGATATATATCATGAGTAACGAGCGATCAAAAATCGTGAGTTTTCATACTCTAGGTTGTAAAGTAAATCATTACGAAACAGAAGCAATTTGGCAGCTGTTTAAAGAAGAAGGCTATGATCGAACAGAATTTGATCAACAAGCAGACGTTTACGTCATTAATACATGCACAGTTACGAATACTGGAGATAAAAAATCACGTCAGGTTATTCGTCGAGCAATTCGCCAAAATCCGGATGCAGTTATTTGTGTAACAGGATGCTATGCACAAACATCCCCTGCAGAAATTATGGCAATCCCTGGTGTTGATATTGTTGTTGGAACACAAGATCGTACGAAATTACTTGGTTATATTGAACAATATCGTGCGGAACGACAACCGATTAATGCTGTACGTAATATTATGAAAAACAGAGTATACGAAGAATTAGATGTACCAGCATTTACAGACCGTACACGTGCTTCGTTAAAAATCCAAGAAGGCTGTAACAATTTCTGTACATTTTGTATTATTCCATGGGCACGTGGTTTAATGCGTTCTCGTGACCCACAAGAGGTATTACATCAAGCACAGCAATTAGTAGATGCTGGTTATCTTGAAATTGTCTTAACTGGTATTCATACAGGTGGCTATGGTCAGGATTTAAAAGATTATAATCTTGCTCAATTACTACGTGATTTAGAGGCCAATGTAACAGGCTTAAAGCGTCTTCGTATTTCATCCATTGAGGCTAGTCAATTAACAGATGAAGTAATTGAAGTACTACGTGAATCAAAGATTGTCGTGAATCATTTACACATCCCTATTCAATCTGGTTCTGATACGGTATTAAAACGTATGCGTCGTAAATATACAATGGAGTTCTTCGGTGAACGTTTAACAAAATTACATGAGGCTTTACCTGATTTAGCTGTTACTTCTGATGTAATCGTTGGTTTTCCAGGTGAGACAGAGGAAGAGTTTATGGACACATATAACTTTATTCGCGATCATAAATTTTCTGAGCTACACGTTTTCCCATTCTCTCCTCGTACAGGAACCCCTGCTGCACGTATGGAAGATCAAATTGATGAAGACATTAAAAATGAGCGTGTGCATCGACTCATCTCTTTAAACGATCAGCTAGCAAAAGAGTATGCTTCTCGTTTTGAAGATCAAGTGCTAGAAGTTATCCCTGAAGAATTTGTGCATGATGACAGTGAAGAAGAAGGCCTTCTAACAGGCTATACAGACAATTACTTAAAAGTAGTTTTTGAGGGTCCAGAAAGTCTAATCGGACAACTTGTAAAAGTAAAAATTACACAAGCAGGCTACCCTCACTCAAAAGGACAATTTGTACGCGTTTTAGAAACAGTGAAATAAATAGTGAAAAAAGGGTTGCCCATTTTATATGGCAACCCTTTTTCCTTTTAATGAAGCTAATCATTCACTTGTATTTGATTTTTCATAATATTGATAAATGCTTTTAAAGATTGACAGCTCCTATAAGAAAATTAGTAGTACAAACAAAATATCCATCTGTACTACCAGCTTTGTTAATATATTATAATATTCTACTGTCCTCTAAACTAGCATTTATCAAGGACTAGGAGGAGGTGTAAGTCCTAAAAGAACAGGCGTTATTACGCTACTGCCAGCACCAAGGCGGATTTGTTGAACTTGCAATACTTTTACAGTAAGTTCTAAGACAATTTTTTCACGTAATGTGCTGAATGTCCCTTCAGGAGCCGCCATAATCGGTGAAAAATCAAGTTCAAAGAAATTGGCTGCTACTAATTCACCAAATGGTTGTTCATTGTATTTAACGAGATTTTGGAAGAAAGCCTTATCTAATCGWGCATCCATTTGTGTTCTTTCGTTAAGGAAGTTCGCTTCGGCAAACTCAGAAATGCCTAAAATTGGTGTAGCGCCTCCTGCTGTTTGCGGAAATATAAGATCTGTAAAACCTGAAAACGGAACATCAGCAATTCTATCCTGAAGGGCCCCATTACATGCTGATGAAGCATATTCGATATTTTTCCGAATATGTCCTGCTACAAATAATTTAGCTCGTGTTACTCTAAAGAAATCAGTGTTAGCAATACGTGCAAAGCTAACTGGTACCAATTTCACTTGATTTAGAAAGACATTCTTTTTCACTCGTTTAATCTCTGTCGCTGCAGGACTAAGTGTAATATCGGACTCGACAACGATTTGCAGTGTTGGTTCTGYCAGTACAACTGGAATCTTAATAGTTGGCGTCGTAAGTGGTGTAGTAACTAGTGGTGTAATCTCATTCGTTAAGGGTATTTGTTCAGTTGATGTTACTGGACAAGGTTGAAATCTGCATTCAAATTGTTCACTCAAAAAATTCCCTCATTTCATTTATATAGTATTAGTGAGCTCTCCTATCGCTAGAGTATGTCGCAATTAAATCTATGTATGGACGTATATATTAGTTTTATATTCATTTTATTTGAATTAAGGGATAAATTTCTATAACCCTCCATTACCTTGCCAGTCAAACAGTACTTTAATTTTTTGTACTTGTAACATTTGGATAATTAATTCTAATACTATATTTTGACACAATCGATTGGGATGAATGGCTGACTTATTTTGCGTATTAGATACCCTATACTCAATATTATGCTGTATGTAGCCTTCTATAAATAAATTCCCCTTTAATACAGTTCTTGTTCCATTTCCCAATGACTGGGATCTATGAATAGGTACAAATCTACAATCGGATAGTACTACCTCATTTGTGATCTCTTTAACCTCTTCAATTCCTTTATCAAAAGCAATTTTTTCCTCCATACATATTTCTATTTTGTATTCCCCTAGCACAACAGGAACTCGTATATGTATAAAAGGCTCAGAGGAATTAATTTCTCCTTTTTTAATTGCTTGTGAGTTATGTAAGGGAACTACTACTGATTTAAACGGATGCTGCTCACTACCATTTTTTTTATTAGTATCCGTGCTCATTAAAGAAATCATTTGATTAATGTTGGAGCTAACCAAACGACAATCTGGTTGTTCAGGGTAAATCGAAATCGTTTGGAGTAGCTTCGTCTGAAGTTGGGGAGATAGGTTATCATTTAAATCAAGAAAATCAAATATTGTATTTTGAACATTTTCACCATAAATAGGAGCATGAAGAAAATCGTTAATTTCTACATAAGTAGAAAAGGGACTTTTTTGGATAATGGTGCATACTTCTCCTTGTAAAGACTTTGCAATCTCTTTATTACGATTTGGAGGATTGTTTTTCTCCTTTTCTTCTATATCATCCAAATGCATATTATTTTCAGCCTCTGACAGAGCTCTATTGAAAGATTTTGGATTATTGTCTGATTGGGCTGTTGAATTTTGTTCTTCAAGGGAGTTCTCATCACTATCTAGTAGATGGTCAATTTCTACCTTTGTTGGACTGGGTACACTTTGATTGCATGCTATCTGGTCTAAAGTTAATTCCTCTACATGGTTCTCATCCATATGTCGGAAATTTTCTTCGTTCTCCTTAACATTCGCTTCTATAGGTATGGGTATGGACGCTAATTGCTCTATTAAGGTCACTTTTGTGTGACTCTCATCGATATCTAGAGGATGTTCGTTTTCTTGCTCAACATTTGTTTCTTTAGATATAGGTAGATCTTCATTAGATGCTAATAGCTCTGCTAAGCTAGCATCCTCCCTGAAGTTCTCAAAATTTGGGTGATGTTCGTTTTCTTCCTCAATAATCGGCTCCATAGGTTCGGGGAGCTCTTCATTAGAGATTATATGGTCTGTTAAAGTTGATTCCTCTGTAATTGGTTTATCTTCTATTTCATCAAGCAGATTATTATTTCCATTAAAAGTCTGTTCAAATGGAGATTCGTCATCTATTTTAGTTTGATACCTCCACTCAGTGTATTTATTTTGTTTAGAGGATATTTTTTTCATCTCTCTAAAATTAATCCATGGAGTTGCCATTCATTCACTCCCAAATAATGATTTGACAAAAAAAGCATAACAATCAATTTTTAATCCATTAGCTAATTCTTCTGATGCGATTATGTTAGGACAATTGAAAATCTACAATACTAATTACAATCCATATTATGCAATATTTTTACTTTTGTCACAGTCCCCACCAAGAGATACAATTGGAAAGCGCATGTCCTTATCTTGCCAAAAAAAAGCAGTTAAAAGTTCGAGTAAAAGTGAACTTTCAACTGCCCAACAACATATTTGATTTTATATCAGTATTATTGTTACAATTTTTGCTCCACTACATAAAAAAATTAACAAGGCTCAGTAGGCGGAATCATATCAGGAACAATTGGTGTTGCTGGTGGAGTAAGCCCTGGTAGAACAGGTGTTACTACACTACTTCCAGCGCCCAAACGGATTTGTTGAACTTGCAATACTTTTACAGTAAGTTCTAATACAATTTTTTCACGTAATGTGCTGAATGCTTCTTCAGGAGCTGCCATAATCGGTGAAAAATCAAGTTCAAAGAAATTGGCTGCTACTAATTCACCAAATGGTTGTTCATTGTATTTAACGAGATTTTGGAAGAAAGCCTTATCTAATCGAGCATCCATTTGTGTTCTTTCGTTAAGGAAGTTCGCTTCGGCAAACTCAGAAATGCCTAAAATTGGTGTAGCGCCTCCTGCTGTTTGCGGAAATATAAGATCTGTAAAACCTGAAAACGGAACATCAGCAATTCTATCCTGAAGGGCCCCATTACATGCTGATGAAGCATATTCGATATTTTTCCGAATATGTCCTGCTACAAATAATTTAGCTCGTGTTACTCTAAAGAAATCAGTGTTAGCAATACGTGCAAAGCTAACTGGTACCAATTTCACTTGATTTAGAAAGACATTCTTTTTCACTCGTTTAATCTCTGTCGCTGCAGGACTAAGTGTAATATCGGACTCGACAACGATTTGCAGTGTTGGTTCTGCCAGTACAACTGGAATTTTAATAGTTGGCGTCGTAAGTGGTGTAGTAACTAGTGGTGTAATCTCATTCGTTAAGGGTATTTGTTCAGTTGATGTTACTGGACAAGGTTGAATCTGATTAAATTGTTCACTCAAAAAATTCCCTCATTTCAATATAGTATTAGTGAGCTCTCCTATCGCTAGAGTATGTCGCAATTAAATCTATGTATGGACATTGAACTTGTTCTTTTACATATTTTATTTGGAATGTTTGAGGTTGTGATTTTCCCGGTTGATCTTACACAATGGGCTAAAACTCCATTTAAGCAGGGATTTAACGCAGACCCCCTTCAAATATGATTTACGTAAAAAAACCACTTAATAATATTAAGTGGCTTTCTCTAAGTTATGTTGATAATAAATTATACATAGCTGTTATTCAAATTCATAGGATATGGCAGACAGTGCGTATAATGGCGCTGTTTCTGCTCGTAAAATTCTCGGTCCTAATGACATCGTTTGAGCGCCTGCTTGTAATAGCGCTTCTGATTCTTGACGAGAAATGCCCCCCTCAGGACCAAAGATAATAAGCATTGATTTCGACTTCATATCATACACGTTTTTTAGCTTCTCCGCAAACCTTGTGCGCTTTTCAGCCTTTGCATCCTCTTCATCAGCAATAAAAACGGCATCGAAATGATCTATTTGTTGTACTAGCTGTTTAAATGATATAGGTTCAAAAACTGTTGGAATATGCGTACGGTGAGCTTGTTCCGCAGCTTCCTTAGCAATTTTCTGTAATCTTTCTTGCTTTTTTGCTCCTTTTTTCTTGTCCCATTTCACAATGGAGCGCTCAGCTTCAAAGGGTAATAAAGCAAACATTCCTAGCTCTGTGGCTTTTTGGGTAATAAGCTCCAGCTTATCACCCTTCGGTAAACCACATGCTACTGTTACTTGAATGGGTAACTCTGGGGAAGGGATTGTTTGTCCAGTCGCTTCAATGACAACCTCATCCCCTTCAAATCCTTCAATTGTGCATATATACGCAGTGTTTTGTGCAACAACTACAATGTTGTCGCCTTGCTTCATACGCATCACTCGTTCAATATGCCGTGCATCTTCTCCACTAATACGTGCATTTTCGATAGCTGTCTCAATAAAATAACGTTGCATGCCACACAGTCCTTTCTAGCAAGAAAGGAAAACGCCAAATCACAAGCACACGGCTCACGATTTGGCGCTTCCTCAGTCATGTTATAGTGGACGACGGGCAATAATGGCTACCCAATCTTCCATTAATAATACTTCTTCAATCACAAAGCCTGAAGCTTCTAGTGCTACTTTCACATCATCTCGTTTTGCACCGATGATGCCCGAAGTGACATATAATCCACCTGGTTTTACAATTGTATACGCGTCATCTGTGAAGGACATGATGATTTCAGCCAAAATATTAGCGACTACTACATCTGCTGGTTCTTTTACAGTATCCAATAAGTTACCATGGAACACTGCCACCTTATCTTCCACTTTATTTAATGCTACATTTTCTCGCGCTGAACGTACAGCTACCTCATCTAAATCAAGCGCATGCACACTTTTGGCACCAAGTAATGCTGCACCAATAGACAATACACCCGATCCTGTACCGATATCAACAACTGTATCCCCTTCTTTAATGACCTTTTCAAGTCCTTGTAAACACATTACCGTTGTTGGGTGGGTACCTGTACCAAATGCCATACCAGGGTCTAATTCAATAATTAGTTCATCTGTTGAAACAGGTGTGTATTCCTCCCATGTCGGTACGATAGTAAAGCGTTCAGAAATCTTAACAGGATGGTAGTATTGCTTCCAGGCCGTTGCCCAATCTTCTTCATTGACTTCCACAATGGATACCACATTTTCACCGATATCAATGTTAAAGTTCGTTAAATTTGTGATAGCTGCTTTTATTTCTTCGACTGTTTCATTTAAAAAACTAGACTCTGATAAATAAGCTTTAACAATCACGCCATCTTTCGGAAAATCATCTTCATTTAGCGCATAAATTTCACCATATTGATCTTCACGTGGCTTCGCAAACTCTGCAGAATCTTCGATGACAACACCACTTGCACCTGCTTCATGCAAAATATTCGAAATTGCTTCTACCGCATCATTTTTTGTATGAATGGATAATTCTGACCACTTCACGTAGCTCTTCAGCTCCTCTAATTATTCACCTTGGAATTTTTTCTTAATTTTATCGAATAGTGAACTACCTTGTTCTTCAGGGATATCGCCACTAATTTCTGCAAATTCTCGTAGTAATTGTTTTTGTCTTTCCGTTAATTTTTCTGGGGTCATAACTTTTACTGTCACATATTGATTACCCATACCATAACCATGAACATTTTTAACACCTTTATCTTTTAGACGGAATTGAGCACCTGACTGTGTTCCAGCTGGAATACGTAATTTTACTTTCCCATGGACTGTTGGTACTTCAATTTCATCCCCAAGTGCTGCTTGAGGGAATGTTAATTTCAACTCGAAGTAAATATCGTCTCCATCTCGTTCAAAATCCTTGTGACCTTGAACGCGGAACATAATATATAAATCCCCTGCAGGTCCACCGTTTATACCTGGTTCACCTTGACCAGATACACGAATTTGTTGTCCATCATCCACGCCTGCTGGAATCGTCACTTTAATTTTCTTACGTTTTTGGACTTTTCCTTCTCCACGACAAGTCGTACATTTTTCTTTAATAATTTTACCTGTTCCATGACATGTTGAGCATGTACGACGATTCATCATACGACCAAATGGTGTATCCACTGCTTGATTGATTTGACCTGCACCTTTACATGTCGAACATGTTTCTGGTTGCGTGCCTGGTTTTGCTCCTGAACCGTGACATGTTTCACACGTTTCATCTTTTGGGATTTCTATTTCTGTTTCTTTTCCAAAAATAGCTTCCTCAAATTGGATGTTCATACGATATTGCAGATCATCCCCTTTACGTGGAGCATTTGGATCTTGACGGCGACCACCTCCGCCAAAGAATGAACTGAAAATATCCTCGAAGCCGCCAAAGCCGCCCCCTCCAAAGCCACCACCAAAACCAGCATTCGGATCCTCATGACCAAATTGGTCGTAGCGTGCTTTTTTCTGGTCGTCACTTAATACTTCATATGCTTCAGCGATTTCTTTGAATTTTTCATCTGCACCTGGCTCTTTATTAAGGTCAGGGTGATATTGTTTTGATAATTTACGGTATGCTTTTTTAATCTCATCTTTTGTAGCCGATTTTGTTAAACCAAGCACCTCGTAATAATCGCGTTTCTCCATGATTCACACTCCGCTCTGTTTGCATAAAATCTATTGTAACATGCAGTTGAAAAAACTGCCTCATTTTTTCGATTAAAGGTTCTATAAGTTCCAAAAATGAAGATACCCACTTCCTAGCAGCTAACGTATGCAACTATCCCATAAATGGTGCATTTACGTGAAGTGACCTCACATCATGACAAAAGCCAAAGCCGCAAGCGGTCTTTGGCTTTTTCACTTTACTGTGTTACTTCTTATTTATCATCTTTTACTTCTTCGAATTCAGCGTCTACAACACCGTCATCTTTTTTACCAGCGCCAGTGTCTGCACCTGCATCGCCACCTTGAGCTGCTTGAGCAGCTGCTGCCGCTTGTTCGTAAACTTTCATCACTAGTGGCTGTAATACGCCTTCTAGTTTTTCTTTAGCTGCTTTAATACCTTCTAATTCACCAGCTTCAAGCGCTTTTTTCAATTCGTCACGAGCATCTTCCACAGATTTTTTCTCGTCTTCTGTAATTTGCTCACCAAGGTCAGCAATTGTTTTATCCACTTGGAATACTAATTGGTCTGCTTCGTTACGAAGATCTGCTTCTTCTTTACGTTTAGCATCTGCTTCAGCATTAGCTTCAGCGTCTTTTACCATGCGTTCAATTTCTTCCTCTGATAAACCAGAATCAGATTGAATCACAATTGTTTGCTCTTTGTTCGTACCAAGATCTTTTGCTTTTACAGATACGATACCGTTTTTATCAATATCGAATGTTACTTCGATTTGAGGTACACCACGAGGTGCTGGTGGAATATCTGCTAATTGGAAGCGACCTAATGTTTTATTGTCAGCTGCCATTGAACGCTCACCTTGTAGAACATGAATATCTACTGCTGGTTGGTTATCAGCTGCTGTAGAGAAAACTTGAGATTTTGAAGTAGGAATAGTTGTGTTACGGTCGATTAATTTTGTGAACACGCCACCCATTGTTTCAATACCAAGTGAAAGAGGTGTTACGTCAAGTAATACAACGTCTTTCACATCACCTGTTAATACGCCACCTTGTACTGCAGCACCCATTGCAACAACTTCGTCAGGGTTAACACCACGGTGAGGCTCTTTCCCTGTTTCTTTACGTACCGCTTCTTGTACTGCTGGAATACGTGTAGAACCACCCACTAAAATAACTTGGTCAATTTCAGAAGTTGACAAACCTGCATCAGATAATGCTTGACGCACTGGTCCTACTGTACGGTTTACTAATGGTAAAGTAATTTCGTCAAATTTCGCACGCGTTAAAGAAATTTCTAAGTGTAATGGACCTGCTTCTCCAGCTGTAATGAATGGTAGAGAGATTTGAGTTGATGTTACACCAGATAAATCTTTTTTCGCTTTTTCAGCAGCATCTTTTAATCGTTGCATCGCCATTTTATCTTTTGATAAGTCAATGCCATTTTCTTTTTTGAATTCAGCTACTAGATATTCGATAATTGCGTCATCGAAATCATCTCCACCTAGTTTGTTATCACCAGCTGTAGCTAGTACTTCAAAGACACCGTCACCTAACTCAAGGATAGACACGTCAAACGTACCGCCTCCAAGGTCAAATACTAATACTTTTTGATCTTGATCTTGTTTATCTAATCCATAAGCAAGAGCTGCAGCAGTTGGTTCGTTGATGATACGCTCTACTTCTAGACCTGCGATTTTACCAGCATCTTTAGTTGCTTGACGCTGTGCATCGTTAAAGTAAGCAGGAACTGTAATAACTGCTTTTGTCACTTTTTCCCCTAAGTAGTCTTCAGCATAGCCTTTTAAATATTGAAGAATCATTGCAGATACTTCTTGTGGCGTGTAGTCTTTATCTTCTACTGTTACTTTTTCAGCCGTACCCATTTTTGATTTAATAGAAATGATTGTGTTAGGATTTGTTACTGATTGACGTTTCGCCACTTCACCAACTTGACGTTCACCATTTTTAAAGGCAACAACAGATGGCGTTGTACGGTTTCCTTCTGGGTTTGGAATTACTTTTGGTTCTCCACCTTCAAGTACAGAAACGCAAGAGTTTGTTGTTCCTAAGTCAATACCAATAATTTTGCTCATTAAAATTTCCTCCTATTATGTCAACGCAAGGGATGCGTTTTCTAACTAATTTTAATTGACTAAATAGTGCAAAGACTATTCGTTCACAGATACCATTGTTGGGCGTAATACACGATCCTTTAAGATATACCCTTTTTGTAGTTCGCGTAAGACGATACCCGTTTCTTTTTCACTATCTTGTTCTTGCATAACAGCTTGGTGAATCGTTGGATCAAATTGCTCACCTTCAGCTTTAATCACTTGCAGACCTTCTTTTTCTGTTGCTTCAATTAAAGAGCGATACACCATTTCAATTCCTTTAATGATCGATGCAGTCTCTTCAGAAGTTGTCTCTACTTGTAAAGCACGTTCAAAATTATCAAGGACTGGTAATAGATCAGATAGTAAGCTTTGGGCGCGATACTTTTCAGCTGCCTCACGGTCTAACTGATTACGACGACGCATATTATCGAAGTCAGCACGTAAACGTAGGTGACGATTTTCTTCGTCAGCCAGCTTTGCTTGTAGTTCAGCCAGCTTAGCCTCATACTGTTCTTCAATTGATAACTCTACTTCTTCCTGAACTTCTGTTTGCTCTACTTCCTCAGTTGTCGTTTCAGCTTGTACATCTTCTTGTACTAAATCTTTGTTTTCCGTTGTTTCCGTCACTTGAATCCTCCTCATTATCATTCACTACGATTCTTCATAAAGGCTTGTGTTAAATCCAAGCGCATTACGTCTAATAAAGCCACAACACGCTTATAATCCATACGTGTAGGGCCAATAATAGCAATGGCTCCCTGTTGATCATCACCAATAGAATAGGTAGTGGTAATGACACTGCAATTTTCCATTTCTAGTTGTTTATTTTCTGAGCCTATCCGAATATGAATACCTGATTCATTCGGATGGAAAAGTGACTGCACTTGGCTAGTCGTCTCCATTAAGTCCAAAATCATTCGGACTTTATTTAAGTCATGGAATTCTGGTTGGTTGAACATATTCGTTTTCCCACCATAGAAAATTTTACTTTCTGAATTATGCATTGTTGCTGTGATAAGTGCGCGAATAAAATCATCCGCTGATCGAACATGTTGCTGTAACACTGCTAGCACTTCAGCCTCAAGGCTTTTATGGAGATCTTCTAATGAAACTCCAATAAGGCGATCATTTAAGATATTTACCATTTTCTCTAAATCAGAAGCGGTAAAGTCAGGTGGTAGATTGAACATGCGGTTTTCTACATGCCCATTATTCGTCACGATAATCGCTACTGCTGTGTCGCTAGAAAGAGGGACAATTGAAAATCGTTTAACACGATGCCTTTGGACATCAGGTCCTAAAAGTATGGAAGTATACGATGTCAGCTCTGATAAAATGTTGGCTGACTTTCGGATAATATGCTCTACTTCTACTAGTCGATCATTAAAAATTGATTGAATTTGTTGAATGTCCTTGGAATTGATACCTTGAGGACTCAACAAATGATCTACATAAAATCTGTAACCCTTTTCCGAAGGCACTCGACCAGAGGAGGTATGCGTTTTTTCTAAAAAGCCTAATTCCTCTAAATCCGCCATTTCGTTTCGAATAGTGGCTGGACTAAATGTAATCCCTTGTTTTTTGGAGATTTGGCGAGAACCTACCGGCTGCGCAGACACAATAAAGTCGTCTACAATGACTTGCAATATCTGTAACTGCCGATTTGTTAGCATGATTATCACCTCTGTTAGCACTCAACTAAGAGGAGTGCTAATACTATTATTAAGTTATCAAATCCCACATTTTATGTCAACGATATCGCTCAATCTTCTAGCAAAAATTGTTGAAATACTTCATTGCCCACAAAACGCCCTTTTCTTGTCAGGCGAACACCAAGCTCATCCTGTTCTAAAAGCCCCTTTGACACTAGATCTTTTATTACCACATCATAATGCGCAGTCATAGGTGTTTTAAATTTCTCTTCATATATAGAGTGCATAACACCCTCTGTTTTTCTTAGCCCTAAAAACATTTGTTCTTCTCTTTTTTCCACTTGTGATACTTCATGTGCGTGGACAATTGGTAGCTCATTTGCCTCAACAGCTTCCATATACTTTTTTAATGGACCGTGATTAGAATAGCGTATACCTGCTAAATACCCATGAGCTCCTGCGCCAAACCCTGCATATTCATCATTATCCCAATAAATCTTGTTATGCTCTGAATGATATCCTGGTTTTGCAAAATTACTGATTTCGTATTGTTGAAGCCCATGTAAGGCCATTTGTTGCATCAGCACATCATACATATCCGCTTCTAAATCTTCTGTCGGTAAATACAGTTTCCCTTTAGCGTACTGATTATAAAAAATCGTTTTGGGTTCCACAATAAGAGAATAGGCAGAGAAATGTGGCAAATCAAGAGTAAAAGCTTTGGCTAATGAATCCTTCCATTGCGCCATCGTTTGCCCAGGTAAACCATACATTAAATCAATGCTGATATTACGGAAGCCAATTTTTCTAGCCAGGGCAATTGTTTCATAGACATGATCATTACTATGAGTGCGTCCAATCTTCTGTAGCAATCCCTGGTCAAAAGATTGTACACCCATGCTTAAACGATTAACACCACCGTCGAACAACACCTGCAATTTGGCTGCAGACAATTCATCTGGATTTGCCTCTGATGTAAATTCTGTCACACTATTCATTGGAATATACGTATGAATAGACGTTAGTAGTTTGTCCAATTGCTCAGGAGATAAAGCTGTCGGTGTTCCGCCACCAAGAAAAATCGTCTCGATGTTACGGAATGTTTCAGGATGTTTTTCGGTTGTCAGGGCCATTTCTTTTCCAAGTGCTTCGATATATTCATCCACTGGTTGATTTTTAAAATAAAATTTATTGAAATCACAATAATTACAGATTTGATGACAGAAAGGAATATGAATGTAAACACCTCGTGCCATAGCAATCCCTTCTTTCGCGTTAAGTCTTTTCCATTTCTACATTATAACGAATCGATAGAAGGAACGCTATGAAACCTCACAGGTACTTTTAATGAATATTGATTCTGTAATGACAAAACAAACTGCACCTCCGATTATTAGTTAGAATCTAACAATCGAAAGTGCAGATTTTTCATGTATAAAAAATGACGCCCACAACAATTCCTAACAGCACCAATAAATAAGGCTGTATTTTCCATCGAATTAAACACCATAAAAAGACAGCTACTATGAAAATATCTAACGTGCTGATGATGGTTTGTGTCACAATGGGATGTACAAAAGCAGCAGCTAGAATGCCAACGACTGCCGCATTTGCGCCTGCCATCGCACCTCTAAGTCGTGCAATTCGACTTAGGCTAATCCAAAATGGTAGCGCTCCAACCACTAGCAAAAACGCCGGTAAAAATATTGCGAAAGTAGCAATAATAGCTCCCGGAACGCCAGCAATAACCATACCGATATATGCAGCAAATGTAAATAAAGGTCCTGGAACTGCCTGTGTCATACCATAGCCAGCTAAAAAATCTGAGGTACTTATTTGACCACTTTGAACAAATTGTGTTTCCAGTAAAGGTAAAACAACGTGTCCGCCACCAAATACTAAGGCACCTGCAAGATAAAACTTCTCTATCATAGAAATCCACTCAAGATGCCATAAAGCGGCTAATATAGGTAAACCTAGGAGTAGCACGAAAAAAAGTACTAGTAAAACAATGCCCGTGGTTTTTGAGATGGGTATATGAACTAATTTTGAGGTATTACCCTCATCACTTTTTTTCAGTAGTTGAAAGCCTAAACAAGCAGCGATCAATATTGCTACGATTTGTGCCAATGGATTTAGCCATGTCAATACTGTTATCAATGTCAATAAAGCAATCAACCAATGCCATTTTGTCGAGAGTAGTTTTTTACCCATATCAAAAATAGCATGAGCGACAATCGCCACTGCTACTAACTTCAAACCATGAATCCAATCCATCTTAAACTCTGTATACTTGGAGAAATAGGCAAAAAGTATAAGTATCAGAACTGATGGTAAGGTAAAACCAAGAAATGATAGAAAGCTTCCTAGTACTCCTCCTCTAAGTAAACCAACCCCCATCCCCACCTGACTAGATGCAGGACCAGGCAAAAATTGACTTAACATAACGAGTTGACCATAATCATGTGCAGAAAGCCATTTACGTTTCTGTACATATTCCTGTTGAAAATAACCTAGATGAGCTGTTGGGCCTCCGAATGAGGTACAGCCCAATTTTAAAGCAACAAAAAAAATCTCCCAAAGCCTTCGCAAACTCTCAACTACTTTCCATATCTTTTATTTCATCTTACACGGAAAGCAGTTTTTTTTAGATTAAGAGTTTGTAAAATTTACTTCATTATTCATCTCTCTTTATTTTAATTGCAGAACCTACTTTACTACCCTCTTTATTGATTGGAATTAAAGTGTATTTTTTTTCTGTTAGATAGAGTGCATCTACACGACTTCCCCACCTTGTACCTTCTTTATTTAATGGATAGGGTGCTGCAAAATCCCATGATTGTCCAGATTTTGATTGGATTTTAAAGTGTAACGCATCATTGACAACACTTTCCTCAGCATGAAAATAAATCGTTGTGGAAATAGGTGTGGAGACAACTTTGTCGATGGTTATTTCCTGCTGATCAACATGCTTCACTTTTTTATCAATGGAAAAGATTTCACGATCTTGTTGTAATTGCTCTTGTGAAGCATCTACCTGAAATTCCCAAGGCTTCTCAATTGGTGTTTCAACATTCCAATCTTTATAACGAATAACTAATTCTAATTGTTCATCAGCCGGAAAATCATCCATTTTAATACTATTGTATATCGTATAGACGTTGGCAGACTTTGCTATGGACTGTCCTCCATTACGAACCATATAATCTTGCCCATTGACAAGAATTTGCGGAAAGAAAAATACTTGATGGTCTGGCTTAAACTCTTTTCCAGGTTCGAAAGTTGCATTCAGTAAAATTTGATTGTCATCTATAATCACTTCATTTAATGTTAACCGTCCTAAGCTATTGCTAGCTGTTTTCCCTACATCCGTTTTATAGGCTTCAAAATTCACATCCTGATCCCACCACAAATACAGCGTCGATCCACTAGCAATCATTAATAAAAGGATCACAACAATAAGCCACTTCTTACTTCTCCGATTTTCCTTATCCAAATCCACAACTCGAATCATATCATTGGACAACCGTACACCTCATTTTTATAAAAATCATTATGATTCATTGTAGTGCTCAATCATGCATTATATAACCTTCTATGTTGAAGATTCATTTATGTATAAAAGGATATTACATCCCTTTATGTAGATGACGACCTTTATTGACTTCACGCATTAAATAGTCCACAAAGAGATCATCTCTTACTAGCCATGCTTGTTTATTTCGCTTTAAAAACCACTCCGCTTCATTAAAGCTCGCAAAGGATTGTGTCAGTAGCATGTTATTTTTTTCAATTATCCAATCAACCTCATCGTTTGAATAGAGCATAAACATTTCATCTTGCTGATTTTTATAGAAAGTTCCAAACGTAGACCCTTTTACATTATAACGATTTCTTCTTGCATCCTCTGGAATAGGCTCTATATGGAATGTTGCCACTACATACTGCTTGTAAGCTTCCTCTGTTAATGAGCAGCCAGCAGCCTTTTGATGTCCACCTCCACCATATTTGGCAGCAATAGCTGACACATCAATATGATCATGGATTGTTCGAAAGGATATCTTCTTACTGCCCATATTAATCATCGCAATATAATCAAGATGCGGATTTTCCTTTCCCAATTCATTACCAAGTTCAGAAAGATAGGATTCTGCATAGACAACCCCAGCATAGTATTCTCCCAAAGTAGTTTGAATAAGCTCCCGTTTCTTACGCCGAATGTAACGCTCTGTTTTTTCTTCTTCCATGCTTAAAATTTTCTTTTCAAAATCATCGAAGTCAAAGTGATCACTTGTTTTTAAACGCTCAAGCATTTTCTCTTCAAATTCTTCAATAGACACTAGAAAAAAGAGTGCATTTAATCTTTGCGCTTGTAAATTGCCGTTCTTTTCCCATTCCCATGTATCGTATTGTCTTACTAACTCTACAAATTCAGAAACGGCTTCTGTTTTTTCTAATAGTCCATGGATAACCAGGTATTGATAATATAAAGATGTAGCTGACGTTAAAAAGCCTTGCTCATCCTCAATTAATACCTTTCCCCATTCATATTGATTGAAATGGAGTGCTGTCTTATGATGGTCCAACAATTGCACATTACCAGTCGCCTGATAATAATCATGAATCCTTTTTTCATTCTCTTCATTTGGAGAAAGATCTGTAATAAACAAAAATGTTTTCTGTTGATCATTCTCCAAAAAGAATTCGATTTCGCGATCAAGTGCTGTAATGGAATTGTAGCGTATCTTCACCTTATCGTTAAAAGCAAGCTTGGCTAAAATCCCACACCCTACTCCGTCTAAATCGTTATGTGATAATAATTTATACATGTTCTCACCTCGATTGTAGTATGGGTATTTTTTTGGTATTCAAACAGCTAATGACGTTCAATACGTAACAACATTGATATTGTTTTTCAGATAACATACATTAAAACCATACATCTTTAGGGTGAAAGGGAGGACACAGTGAATGAAAAGGAAACTAGCTTATAGTGGAATCGGATTTATTTTGTCTTTGTTTTAAACCTTTGTAATTGTAATTAAATTCTTTTATTCTTGCGAAATTTTCTCCAATTGGGCGATCACTTTATCGTATGTTGCCAATTTAATTTGTTCTAGCACTTTAATCTGAGCCTGTTATCTTTCAGCTTCCATCATTATCAAAGTTGTTTCTACATTCATTTCCCTCTGCTCCTTCTACATTAAAATAGGTTATTTAGAATCTCTATTCAAAATCTCCTTGATTAACCCAAAATATTTCATCCAATGTCGCATTCACTATATAGCAAATCAGTAAACAAAGCTTCAAGGATGGATTAAAACTCCCCTTATCTATCCGTAGTACAGTCTGTCTTGATATTCCTACTGCATCGGCTAATTGTTGTTGTGTCAAATCTGCTTTGACACGTGCAATTTTTACATGATTTTTCATATATTAACCTCCATATATATGGAGTAAAATATAGTTTACTTTATGTAAATTATATATCACATATATTTTAAAAATAATATCTAATGTTACACCTATTTAGTAGAACAGAATATACTTCGTAGTATAAAAGAAAATAAAATAATTGGTATATTTATGGTAATTAAATATTTTTTATGTTAGAATTTTCCATGAATGGTTTTTGTATATCAACCGTTCCCGAAATATCAGAAAAGAATGGGGGTCTTAAATGAAAAAATCAGTCCTACTTAGAGTATTGGCATTTATAGCCGTATTGCTTATCCTTTTTTCAGATGGGATACAAACCTATGATTTTCTTATCCTATTGTTTGCTGTTTTCTTTATAGGTACCCCGTGGTACAAATTTTTCAAAAAAAAGTAAATTTAAATTTAGGAGGAATAGTAAATGAAGAAAAAATTGATCTTTTTTGTAATGGTTATGTTTTTAGCATTTCAACCCCTATCTGTAAATTTAGGTGCTTTAGCTAAAGAAAAAAATGAAACTACTGACACTACTGATTGTAATAGTTGCTCACAACAAGCACCTTTGCAAATTGAAAAGAATGGTTTCCTTAATGACTCAGTAGTTGTAAATGAAGTGAAACAGGATTTAGATATTGCAGAGAATTTCACACATAGTGAATACAGTAGAGAAGACTTTGATTGGCAAAATACTGAGTATATGGATTACGGTAAGAATAAAGATGGTTTGATGATTCCTTATAAAAAGAACAATGAAAGTTTTGATATTCGATTATTGACTACTTATGATAAAACCACTGGTGAAGTTGGCGAATTTATCATTATGAAATCAACTTTAGATATAGAGAATAATGAAATCAATGTTACTTATGCAACATTAAACAATGAAGACATGCTTGGTATGACTCTTGAAGTAGGTACAAATAAAGTAATTGATAAACAAGTTTATTTCGATGAAAATTCAGAAGTTTCCCTTTTATCAACTAATAGTGCTAAAGCAGGTTATTGGAGTGATTCATGGGAATGCTTAAAAAACTATTGGTATGATGCCCCTGAACTAACAAAACAAATTTGTAGTGCCGCATGTGCGTCAGTAATATTTGGTGGCAATGTTGTAGGTGCTGTTGCGTGTGCTAGTTGTTTAGGTTCTCATGTTATGGTATGTCTAATCCATTAATAGTTAATTAAAAATCCCCTTCTATGGACGTTTAAAAGGTAAACCGATAATAAAATTGTTTAATATTATTATAAAAATATAAGAGCCTTGCTACACTCTAGCGTGTAGTAAGGCTCTTTAAAGTTGTTTAATTCTTATTGAACTAAAGCACCCTGTTAGTTGAAGAACTAATTTTACGAAATAATTCCTTTATAATTGTTGTATAGTACTATATTATTCCGCATGTTCTTTCATTATTTTATCAAGTGCTTTAAGATAAGCATCTTTATTTTCCTTACTTAACTCATAAAGTGCATTATCCCAATTTTCCCCATCTACACCCGATAAATGTGGAGTACTTTTTAGTACAGCTTCTTGCATATTCGGTTTATCCTCTTTACTAGCGTCTTTAATAAGCTTTGTTGCTTTTCTTGCATCTGTAACCCCTACTTGTATGTCTTTGTGAATGTCTTTGTATTTAACAGGAACATTTATATATTCCATATTGTCTAAAATCTTATCCATCTTGATTGCTGTTTTTAAAATATCTTTTTCTTTTTCTTTGTCTTCCATAGCTTTCATCGAGTTTACTATGAATATCTTAAAAATATCACTCAAGCATTTGCCAACTACTCTAAGCAATCATGGAATATTGGCAAAATGGCTCAGATGAATAATCGTTTTTTAATTAGCCTGAGAAATAAGTTATTAAAATTAACACCCCAAGTAATGATTCAAAAACAAGCACAGCATGTCTATAATTTTGAAACCACAAAATAAACAAACTATAACGAAATTCTTAAAATCTGCACTTTCTTTGTGCAGATTTTTTCTTTTAACTAGTCAAATAGATAAAAAGTAATAGCTCTTAAAGTTTTTCTTATAATAATATCATCATTCTTTTTCATTTTAAGATATTTCTTTAAAAATCAAGCTACAGTAACATAGTTAGAATTTGTCAATAAAACTTAGATTTTTCAGAAATGTCTATAAATATTTTTTCAGTAAAATATAATCACCATCTCTGCTAAAATATGCTATTATACCTTTAGTATAATGTCCTATTTTTATTAAAGTAAAAATAGAGGAAATATGAACTACAAAAGGATGATGAATATGCAAAATATCCAACAATTATTCCAGAGCGAAGATGGAAATATCCAACAAAGAGGGAATTTTTTGTCCCTATTAGAGAAAATTGTTTCCTCATTAGATGAATTAAAGAACCCAAATAAGACAACTCTTGGTCCAATGAAAGAGCGATCTGCTAATTTTTATCAAGAGCTTATGCAAGAGCATCAAGTGCCAACAACTGGGATTGGACTAGATCAAGTTGTAAAAGAATTGACACATTTAATGCAAGGACACCCTTATCATACACGTAACTTTGTAACAAATGTTTTACCGATGGCAAGTATTCCTGGAGTGTTAGGACAGTTTACAAATGCGCTATTGAATGGCAATAATTTATGGGATGTTTATGGTCCTGCTGCTGCTGAGTGTGAGGTTAAAGTAGTAGCAATGATGTCTAAATTAGTAGGCTATGATTATACGAAAAGTTTTGGCTATACTACATGGGGTGGACAAGGTGCTGTTTTTAGTGGACTTCGTCTTGCCATTGCAAAACAATTCCCTCAAGCAAAAGAAGATGGTGTTCCTACTAATTTATATTGCTTTGCTTCAGAGAATGCCCATTACAGTCTTTTAAAATCAGTAGAAGCCGTGGGTATCGGCAGTAAACATTTAGTGCGTGTAAAAGCAGGTAAAGATCATTCGATGGATGTAGAAGACTTACGTGCACGTATGACAGACGTCATCGAAAATGGCGGTATTCCTGTTTATGTAGTAGCGACAACAGGTGCTACTGATCAATTTGGTATTGATGATGTCCAAGCCATCAAAGAAGTCACAACAACCCTTGAGAAGAAATACAACTTACAACCAGTACATATTCATGCTGATTCGGCTTTAGGTGGTTTTTATGCCTTCTTCAATGATTATGATTTTAATAAAAACCCACTCCAATTTGAGTCAGAGGTTTTACAGGGATTAGCACAAATCCATGAACGTATGCAACATCTAGCCATTGCGGATAGCCTATGCTTTGATTTCCAAAAGCTTGGCCAAACACCTTATTTAACTAGTCTATCCTTAATTAAGGAAGGTAAAAGTTTACAGCTACTAGATATTGAGGACTTTGATACGCCATATGTAGGCAATCGTGGTTATGGCTCTTATCATACTGGCTATACATTAGAATGCTCTCGTATGGGTAGCTCCATTGCAATTTTTGCTGCATTGCAGGCATTTGGTAAGGAAGGCTATCAACAACTATTAGCTAATTATGTACGTGTGAATTTAGCATTCCGTGCTCAATTAGCTGCGAAAACGCCAATGCTACAGGTGGTTAATGAATCCAATATTGGGCCAGTCACAGCGTTTCGTTTATATCCAGACGGCATGAATTGGCAAGCTGAACAAGCTGGTCACTATACACAAGACCAAATTGAACATATTAATGGCATCAACGCTTCATTCTTTGAAATTATTGGAGAAGGTCGAGACGAAGTATTCTTTGGTGACACAACACGAGTTTGCACCGTTCATACAAGTGATACAACACAACATGTTCCAGTTGCAGCGGCAAAATTCTTCTCAATTTCACCTTATACTGAGACAGCGCATATTCCTGATATGATTCAATTCTTACAGCAAAAGCTTAAAGTACTGGAGGCGTCTCACATTGCGTATCGTCACTAAATTTAAGAGCTCTTTACTCTATAAATATATAGCCAGTTTCACCATTCCAATAGCGATTATTTCCTTGCTCTTTAGTATTGTGTTATTTGCCGTTTCTTACCGCATTATTGACAACTTTGTTATTAAACAATTTGAATCTACTTTAGAGATTACATCGACAACGATTTTTGAAGATATTGAGAAAAATGATGTAAAGGCAGCGGATAATGGTAGCCCTGACAAATACAAAAAGCTTTTAGATCAATTGAATGCAACGGTTAAAAAATATGATGTTGAAAACGCCTATATCCTTTCTAAAGCAAATGGTAAGGAACATATCGTCGCTCTAAGTAATACCGACAATCATCAGCAAGATTATGTATTTAGTGAAGAAATGCATGAAGCCGTAGCTAGTGGTAACACACAAACAAGTGATATTTATAAGGATGAATATGGTATCCATAAATCCATTTTTATCCCATTTAAAGATACAGATATTATTTTCGGTTTAGATATGGATGCTTCCTTCATTTCTAAGCTTCAAACGGAAACACTTTGGATTTGTATTATTTTAACGATAGTATTTGTAATTTTTGGTATAATCGTTGCTTACTTTATTAGTGTAGGCATTACAAAGCCAATAAAAAAAATGACACGTTATGTTGGTCAAGTTGCACAGGGAGATTTGGCTGTTGAACCTCTTCACATAAAAGGTTCCAATGAAATTGCCCAGCTTTCATCAGGCATTGAAAACATGACGGAAGATTTGCGTTCGTTAATTAAACAAATCGCTCAAAATGCTGAACAAGTGGCCGCAATGTCGGAGGAATTAACAGCAAGCTCTGAACAGACAAGTGCATCCATTCAGCAAATAACCTCTTCTATGCAAGAGGTTGCAGCGGGTTCAGAAAAGCAAACTTCTTCGATTGAAGAAGTGGATAGTCATATTACAACCATCTCTAACAAAATGTCAGAGGTAGTGACAAGTGTAACCGATGTAACAGATAAGGCATTCCAAGCATCTGCTATATCAGAAAAAGGCAACACAACAATCCAAGATGCTACTGAAAAAATGGCCGTAACATCTCAGGCTATTCAAGAGTCAGCAGCTGTAGTAGAACGTTTAAGCACATACACAAATGAAATTGGGGATATTGTGACATTGATTACCCAAATTACAGATCAAACGAATTTACTTGCATTAAATGCTTCGATTGAGGCAGCGCGTGCAGGCGAACACGGTAAAGGCTTTGCAGTTGTAGCGGAGGAAGTCCGTAAATTAGCCGATCAATCTTTAGAGGCAACTAACAGTATTCGTACACGCATTGAAACGATTAAAGAAGAATCTGCACAAGCCGTCAAATCAATGGCTATCAGTAGCAGTAATCTTGCCGAAAGCTCAACAACATTCAATGCATCCGGAGAGGCATTTGCTGAAATTTATACCCAAGTCACTTCACTGACGAGAGAAATGGACCATGTCAATAACGTGATGTCCAATATCAATGAAGGTGTTAGCAGTATTGCTAGTTCTGTTGAACAAGTGGGGGTCGTAGCTGTTCAAGCTTCAGGCAATATTCAAAACGTAGCTGCTGCCTCTGAGGAGCAATCTGCAAGTATCGAAGAAATAACAGCTTCCTCTAATAACTTAGCTGAAATGGCTCAACAGCTCCGCAATATCATTCAAAAATTCCAGTTATAAAAATAACAAATCCGCTATGCACATTTTCGGCATAGCGGATTCTTCTTTCCATAAAAACTCTCCTACCAAAATGGTAAAAGTTTAGGCAATAATATTTTTCACAACTTTTGAAATAACGGCACCTTCAGCCTGACCTGTCAGCAATGGTTTTGCAATTTTCATGGCTTCTCCCATGTTCATTCCTTTTCCAACACCCGCTGCCACTAATTTCTCTGCAATTTCTTCTTCTGATAATTGCTTTGGTAAAAAGGATCTCAAAAGTGTCAATTTGGCTTCCTCTTTTTCAATCAGGTCTGCTCGCCCAGCCGTTTGTGCACCTTCTAAAGCCTGATTTGTTTGTTTGACCTCTCGATTAATAATAGCTATTTCTTCGTCAGCTGTTAAAGCCTCTCCCTTTTCTTTTTCAGCTGAATCTAATGCTGACTTTAAAAGAGATAATACACCCTTCGCTAACGTATCTTTTTCTCTCATTGCCGTTTTTAATTGTTCAAATACTTCTGTTTTTAACAATGATCTCACTCCTTCTAACCGTCTATATCAAAAAAATTATATCATAAAAATCATGAAGGATTATAGTTCGTTGCATCTGCTAACTTTACTTTATAGTGTAATATTCCCTTTAACTCACCTTCATAAGAAAAAATGCCTTGCTGAATTAATTGACGCAGACGATAGTCGATCCATTCAGCCTCTCTCAATTCTTCCATATGCCCCAGTACCTCTCCAATTAACCTAGCTGCAACTTCGTAATGAATTTCCTCTTGTTCTTCCTGTAAACGTTTAGCACAGGTAATGATCAAGTCATCCTCTCTATCCTCATTATTATTTCCCCAAAGTTCATGATATTTCCATGTATGTATGCAATCGTAATCATCCATTAACAGATTTAGCCCTTCTTTGCATAGGGAGTGCCTCAATGCTTCTTTTAATGGCCATCTTTGGAAATGTTCATAAAAGTAAAGTAAATCCTCTGTGCTGACCTCTCCAGTCGATCTTGGATAATGATCCTCTGCTAACTGTGGTAAAGTATATAACTCATGAAATAACTGAAAAGTATCTAATACATAGATATCATTTGTTTTCTGTTCGAGCATCGCCAAAACGAGTCGAAGCCCTATTTGCTCATGAGCATTTTGACAAGTCCAAATCAGTATATCCTGATGAGGGGGGATATTTTTAATTTTCTCTATTGCTTCCTTCATCTCCCGCTCACATATGATCAATCCATCATCTTCTATTAGATAGCGCTGTTCCAACCATTGAAAACGAGCTTCAATTCCGTCCCTTGTATGTACATCTTTTAAAGGACCAACAGAAAAATTACCTGGCACAACAATAATCTCCTCGGACTTAGCATAGTCAGGATTACGAAAGGCTGCTTTCAAGCTCCCCCCAGGTGAATGACCGAATACAATATGCACTGTTTGTACCGTTGAAGCATCCCGCTCCTCAGCTTGCTGTAATAAAAACTGTAACATGCTATCTCTTGACTGTTCATTTATTAAAGTTAAAAGAAGCATCGACTTCGCATCAGCTTCACTCAATCGTTGTATTGACTGTTTTAGTTGGTTGATCTTCTCCATCATCTGTACTCCTTTATTTAAAAACACCTAACCTTATCATACCTCTTTATTACCTCAAATTACTAATTTAGTTAGTTTTAAAGATATGTTACTACTATTGCTAGTGAATTCTTTAATCTGGGCGGAGGCTCACTTCTTTTGAGCGACTTGCTCACTTTTTGGAGCAGGACAATGTATGAACTATATTCTCCAGAGCTAAAAACACTCATGTCCCTATAAAAAAACATACTACACGTAGTAGCTCAACTACGACGGTAGTATGTTATTTAATCAACATTCGTTAAAAATACTTTTCCTTTTTTAGTTCCCTCAACAGCATCGATTGCCTTATGGATATCCAATAATGGAAAACGAGCATGTACATTCATCATTTTTAAGGAGCCATCCTGTACAAGGTGTATAAGTTGTTGCATCGTTTGTTGCCATTTTTCAATTGACGTCTGACGTTGCCAATGGCGTAAATGAAACATCCTCGCTTGTACCTTTGCTTCCTTCACAATGTTTGTCCAATTTACCTGAATACCCGATAAAAGACCAATAGCTAAAAAAATACCCTCGGGCTTTACGCAGAAGGCAAGCTGATTGCCAGCCTCTCCACCAATCGAATCAATTGCTGCATCTGCTCCCCTACCATTTGTTAATGCCATAACGGTTTCGTAAAGTGGCATATTAGAGGTATCAATGACAAAAGCTGCACCAAGTTGCAGTAATTCTTCAGTATGCTGATTACTTCGTGTCACAGCAATAAGTTGATAGCCTAGCAATTTCGCAAGTTGAGCATAGAGATGTCCAATGGCAGAGCCACAAGCATTTACTAATAAGACATCGTTTGATTGTAAATTAAGTACCTCTGAGCATGTTACGAAGGCTGTAATTGGATTAATATACATTTGTGCTGCTGTAAAATCATTCATCGTGTCAGGAATAGTCACTGCAAAATCTGCTTGCGTTTTCACTACTTCCTGCCAAGTTCCCTCTCCCCGTAACGGTAATACGCGCTGACCAATAATCTTTGGTGAAACAAGCGGTCCAACAGCTTCTATTATTCCTACTCCCTCATAGCCAGGGATAGTTGGTAAAGTGATTCTATGAGCATATTTCCCCCATATTGGTATTAAATCTGAGGGATTAATCGGTCTGGCTAGCATGCGAACAAGAATTTCTTGACCTTGAGGAGGCTCGATTGTTTTATTCTCTAGCCTTACAACCTCTTGCGGATTTCCAAATTCATAAATTTTTAGGCATTTTGCTTTCAACGATTCTAGCTCCTTTATTCATTCTGTATAGAACAACATCATACGTTCCTTAAATCCAAGCTTCTGATAGAAAGGTTGTTTACCTTTGGCACAAAATAATTGAACCCATTTTATATTTTCTTTCTGACATTGCTCTAAAAGAGCATCCATCACCATTGTGCCAACTCCTTTTCGTTGATAATCAGGATGCACCATCACATCACAGATAAATGTTTGATAGATACTATCAGAGATAATACGTCCATAGCCAATTAGATTGCCTTCATCATATATAGATGTACTGAACCAGCTATTACAAATAGCCTTGTATAATTGTTCATACGTATACTGCCCTTTTGCATTCCAGCCAGTTGTTTGGTGCAATGCTTTATACGAGTCTATCGTCGGATTTGTTTCTTTGATTATATACATATAACACCCTCCTTATTTTGAATAAATATACAAAATAACATATATTTAATCAACAATAAGTTTATGATGTTAGAGTTGCAGAAGCTTTAATTGCCCTTCTTCATCCATATTTAATTGTAAAGCTTCGTCTATTTCAATACTAATCGGGCTGATAACTGCTTTCTTATCAGAAAAATACCACAGACGTCCACTCGGTCCTAATAGGATATTGGCTCCGTCTTCATAGTTTCCTAGAAAATTAAGGCCATCCAGTTGAATTTCCTTGTTTGCTATAGGGTTTATAGCATACTTCTTTAATTTTTCAGCAATTGTTTGAATGTCATCTGACGTTAAATTGATTTCTCCAATATGTAACACTTGCTCTACAGAAAAATTAACTTCAGCATGTTTCGGATTTATTTCCTGTCTTGCAATAAGCTCTACTATATTGCCTTCTGGATCGTAGAAATAGCATGCATATGCTTTTAAAAACTCAAAATAGACTTCATCCTGCCCCTCTGAATCCAGCAAGCCTACATGCTCTTCTGCCCAAATCTTTGCCTGTTGAAATAAGTTACTAGGAATATTTAATGCAAAATGATACTGCTTTGGCATTTTAGAAGGCATCTTTTCAAATGTCATCCTGCTTTCTCCCACGGCTATTGTAAAATAGTCAGCTGTTCTTTCTAACAAAGTAAAACCTAACAAATCAACATAAAATTGCTCCATTTTTTGCATATCATGAACATATAATTTTACCTTCGTAATCTTCATCTTTAAGCACCCCTTTACACTCCCTACTATACAAGTAGCTGATTAGAATGGCTTCATGCAAAAGAATGAAGTTTACTTTCGTATAGTTAGAGAAGCTCTCGATCTCCCCTGCTATTTGGCTGCGATATTACGAGGAATTCTACATCTTCTTGTGAATCGTTTCGCATTTGATGTGGTAAATTTGGAGGTACTTCAATTCCCTCATGTTGCTTTAACTCAATTCTTTGGTCATTCAGTTCTATTGTAGCTGTGCCTGAAAGAACAAAGAAAAACTGCTGTGCATGATGGTGATAATGATTTACCTCAGCTGTTTGAGCAGGCATCCGCTCATGTATCACACTAAGCTCCCTATTTTGTACAAGATGCCAGCCATCACACTGTGCTCCCCATTGATAATGTTGTGCTAATGCTTTGTTAATTTTCATCCTTACACTTCCTTCCCTGCTTTAGAGGAGGGATATCCATCATTCTTGTTAACTTCCCTCATCCAATAAATTCAGCTAAGCTAATTTTCCTTTTTTGAAAATCTGCACGGATAGCCTGTAACTCAGCTTCTAACTTTAAGGCACCTGCTTCAACTCCCCTATAAATTACTAGCGGGGGCTGTTCTAAAGCCTTTCTCGCTTGTGAATAATCATAAGATAATAATTTTTTTAGCAACAATAATGTCTTTAGTTTATCTTTTCCTTCCCCAGTAATAGTTAGTTCATAGTACGCTACAGAACTTTCTTCAGGCAACATTTCTTCTAAACTAGGTGGAATCAGTACACTTTCAAGGAACAAAATTAAATTGTCATAAGCCATTGAAAAATGCCAATTGCCTGTCCCATGGGGAGCGGTAAAAACAGCCGTATCACCTCTTGATAGATCCAGACAATAGGGATCGCCTTCATCTGTGGCAATGACTAAATAATCATGTGGCCAATCCTCAATCATCTCATCTGTCACTGGATTATAATTATAGCCCTCCTGCCCACGTATTAAATCTCTTGCGCCATAGATATTTAGATTAATATAATCACCTGTAGCCCATGTAACCCTTTCAACAACATAATGTCTCAAAAAATAAACATACTCTGCTGGCAATGACCACCCACCATCCACAAATTGGCTAATATCCTCTTCTGATTGATGATAAAAAACCATGGGATAGGCTGACTCCCGCTCCTGAAGCTCATCAATACAATCACGCATTTGCTGTAATATTGCATCGAGTTTCTTTTCTAAATCTTTCAATGGAATTCTCTCCTTTTGATGACCAAGTGTCTTTCTTGCATTTTAACATACCCCATCATTAACCAAATAAGGGGAACATGTTATAATCATTAAAATAGACTGGTAGTATGCATAACGTGAACAAAAATAACGGATGGGAGCGATCTGTCATGCAACATACGAATGAACAGATAATACAGCAAGCCAACACGGAATTTTTGAAAGCACTTCGCTATTTAGATTATGGCAAGGTAAAACAAGGGGAAGCATGTCTCAAACAAGCCACCCATTTGGCAAATCTGCTGAATGACCATATCACATTTATTCGTGCTGCCATTTGTTATGGAGAGTTGCTATGGCACGCTGAAAAATATGATGCCTCCGATCATTGGTTACAGCTGGCACTTGATCGATTGACCGCAGTACAGCAAGATATAAATGACTTACTAGATGTGGATGTGCAACGAGTTCGATCCCTACTAAACCACCAACGACATCCATTATAAGGAGCAAGCAATCATGCAATTACTTATTAGACGTCCAGAACAGTCGGACATCCAGGCGTTACACGAATTCTTTGATCTTGTCATTCGGGATACTTATAAAAAAGAAGGAATTGCCGAGCTAGTGGACGATCAACAGGATGAATGGGAAACGAAAAAACAGTATGTAGCAATGGACTTAGAAAGCCAGGGCAAAAAAAGATTTTTCTGGTTAGCTTTAAATGAAGAAACCAATGACATAATAGGCACTATCGAATGCGGTGCAGCCAACGAAATCATTCAACAAACAATCAAAGAGGAACTATTCAATTGTCTAGAAATCGGTACCGTTTTTGTTCATCCTAACTATCAAAATCGTGGGATCGGCACCATGCTACTACAGAAAATGCTCCTAACGTTAGAAAATCGAAGGGTTCCTAGTCTTTGTTTAGATAGTGGATATAAACAAGCGCAAATGATCTGGCAGAAGAAATTTGGACAGCCTGATTTTGTCCTTGAAAACTATTGGGGAGCAAATAGTCACCATATGATATGGAAACGAACACTACCTTTTCGAATATAGAAGTAAAAAATGCTCTATCAGATTACACAAGAACCTCTATGTAAAAAACAAATCTTTAGTCAATAACATGCTTTATGCATACAATATAAAACACTTTCCCAAATGATTTACAGGGTGTTATTAGGAATTACACATAAGGTTCGTGGTTTAGGGTATGACAAATTACAATGAATACTCAGTATGATTTCCACTTAGCTTTCAAGTGTTACCATCTGATGAAAATATCCTAATAAAAATTTACGGGACTCTCGATATGTGGGATAAGACTCTAAAAAAGACTTTGGATCAGTATGATGATTGGTAAGCAATAAAGAGATTATAAATGCTAATACTTATTATGTTTGGAGGGGAATGAAATGTTAAAATTCATTGATGATTTAGCGGGTGCGGTTTTCGATGTTTTTATGTTGTTTTGTTATTTCTTTGCAGGCGTAATAATTGTAGGAGTCCCCATTTTTTTATTAGCTAAGTTTTTCCTATTGTTTCACTAAATTTCAAACAGGTTGGTCGCACTATAAAAGGAATCACTATAAATAGTGATTCCTTTTATGACGAATACACTCAATATTAGGCTAAATATTTTGTTGCTAGTTCTCAGGTACTTATGGGCGAGACAATGCTATTATTTAATAAATTTATCATAGAACCGTTTGAGCATCGTTGCCATTTGTTGTCTTGTGAGTGTATCTGTAGGATTCATACACTTGCCATCGCCTCGTATAACTCCCTCTTCAATGGCCCACTCCCAATCTTCTTTATGTGCTGGTGATACCATAGCATTTGATTTTATCCCAACTAATAACTCTTTCATTTCAGTAAGTTCCTGTTTTAGTTGTTTGTTTTCTTTCTGTAATTCTTCATACTGAGACAATGATATTTCCTTCTTCTTATCAGTATCTGTGAACCAGGATAAAGACTTAGATCCATTTAATTGGTTTAAATCTACAGTTCCTTTAATACCTGCTACAATCCCTTTGTCTGTGTACTGCCATAAGTCACAAGCAAAGTTTGGCTTTAGTCCAGGTGAGCTAGAGCCACTATAGCGAGGAATCCATAGGAAATCATAATTTTTAACGGTATCCATCAGATAAGGTTTGTAAAAATGATGGCCTGTATATAGCCCGACTTTTACAGCCTTACTTTTTAAATAATCAATAAACACCTGTGTGCCTTGTACGATTTTTTGGACACTAGCACCAAAGCTTTCTTCGATATCTACAACATAAAATAGCGGATTATAGTTTTTTGCTCTGTTATAGAAGTCTTTTGCTTGTTCCAATGCCTCAGTACCATTTTTAAAGGTAACATAAATATAAACACCAAAAGGTACCTTGTACTTAATACATGCTTCTATATTTTGAACGTATTTACGGTCAATTGTGCTTGTACCATATTGTGTGCGGATGATAGCCAAATCAACATCTTTAACCGCTTCAGACCAATCAATATCTCCTTGATGATGTGAAATGTCTATGATATAACTCATACAATTTTCTCCTCCCTAAAAATAGTAAATAAATTATGAATAGCGACAAACCCATTGCTTCAAGCATTATTTAGAATCATTCATTAAATAAAGTTATGTAGATTATTTTAGTCCTTATAGATTCTTCATTTACCGATTTTTAGTGGTCAGATAATTAAAAAGACAGAGCACATTTCACATAGTCGAATTAACTCTAAAAAAATAGCGGCTTTATATCAAATATTTACTTTGTAATTAAGTGCTAATTCATCCCCAGGTAACCCTCTTATTCCCCAATTATGTTTAGGCGTTTCAAAAATTGTAATTTCAACATCTTGAGGTGAAATATTTAATTTGTTATTTATGCGTTCAAATAGTAGCTTTACTAATTGTTTTTTAGCTTGAATCGTTCTACCTTCAAACATACTAATTTCTATTATTGTATATGATTCAGTTCTTTCACTTGCAAAATAAAAATCCTCTTTGTCCATAGGAAAAAAGCGATGAAATTTCTTATCTAATGGATATTCAAGTGCGTCCACCATACAAGAATGGATAATATTCGATAATGTTTCCTTAATGGGATTTAACCTTCTCTTAACACCATAAATTTTAATTTGTCCCAACGACCTCTCACCTTTCTTGACTTACTAATCTAAACTCAACTACCAAATACTGTTCTATAACGATATTATAAAATTCTTCAACATGACCATCAAGCTAATTCTATGCTTGGTTTCATTTAAACAATCACCCAATTTATTCATGAAACAAATGTGAACTATTTAAACCAACAATTCCAAAATAATAACTCTACTTAACTGTGACCATAATTAACTGCAATACGCTGCAAGCTCAGGTAGAAACAGTTATCCAAATAGTACACATTCTGTTGTTCCAATCTGATAAAGAAATAGATATAAAATATATTATTGTTGATGACAAACTAACGTTTGAAGTTGTGGGTGCCTATATACCTTAAAGCTCCAGGAAATGAAAGAGAGAGTGAGAGAAGCTCAGGACATACTGTTGCTTCGTTAGTTTCTACACCACTACATTTAAATAAATGAAAAGGAAGAACCTTAAATTACTAAAAATTAACTACTCAATTTTAAATGAGCACCTCATCTTTACTATTCAATTTCAAAAATGACCCAAACTTTATATCTACCTTCAATACTATTTTCTGTATAAACTCTACACTCTTTTATAGAAGCTAATCTAAAAGCAAGCGAATAGGCTATTTTGTAATCTGGTGTATCATATCCGTTATAAATTCTTCCATATATTTCATTTGCAATTGAATCTGCCCAGGTGTCAGCTTCATATAGAGTATCGAAAGTATTTCTTCTCTGTTCCATTTAATAGTCATTTCATAAACTCCTACGTAGTAATAGAAATAATCTAGATGAATGTATTGTTAGGAATTTGAATTCCATATTTCAAAGCAAGTAGCTACGGATCGTTTCGTAAAATCTTTAAATTGCACTTTGCAAATAATTTGATTTTTCCGAAAATTAAAGAGATTGCAATTACAAAGGGATATTAATATAAAATTATATGAAAGTACTATAAAATTATTTCTAATATTGAGAAAGGTGGAAGTAATATGATTTCAATATACAAATCATTCATATTAGCGGTGGTAATAGGGTTATACGTATATATAGCCAGTAAAAGTGAAAATAGCGTGCTTCTAAATTTTGTCATACTTTATATGATAATTTCAATAGTTTATTTATTATTTAGAAAGATTGAAAAAGAAAAAAGTAAGGAAAAATAACTTAATTAAAAGTAGGAGATTCGAGACCTTTGAAAAGATTCACTGTAAACTATCTGAAAAAAAAGCAGAGGATAGTAGCCAAAACAAAAAATGCCCAAGTATTCAATTAAAAACAAGTAACTGGGCATTATTATGACTAATTACTATGTTGTGTATGTATTATACCATTTTGAAGAGTTAAATAATGGTTTTTTTGGAATCAAAGGAAGCACCAAATTTTATTCCGAAGTTCCTCTTTTTTATATGCATTTATCATATTACCGATTACCTTTTCCAACACAATTTTCAATAAGCTCGCAGAAATGCTCATTATATTTTTCTATAGGTCATGTTTCTTCTCTCAACACGGTGACATGAAGGTGGAAGAAAACATTGAAGCCCCCACAACAGAGTGGTCTTAATTGGCAGGTTTCTAAACATCATTTCCATGAATAATTCAAGATTTTTATCAAATTCTTTTATTAATTTATGACCTCTTTAAAGCCTATTCGATGTATGATAAGACGATAGCCAGAGTATCCTTCTTCGTCTAGAAACTCCTCAAATTCTCCATAGACAATTATAAGTGTATTGTTTTTATAAGCGTTCTGCATGTTTCTGATAATTTTTTCTTTCACGTCAGGGTTAGCGCTCTGAAAGTGACAATTTATAAGCTCAGAGTATTTACTTAGATAAAAAGATAGAGTGCCATCACTATGTTTTTCGAGTCCATCTGGAGGATTACCGGCTGTCCACAATAAAGTTTTACGCATTGCATAATAAGCTTTCTCCATTCCTAATTCTGTAAGCATGACATTTATATATGTATCTTGCTCCTCAAAAGTAGAGTCCAGCTCTAACGTATCAAGACGTATTTCTCCTACGTTGTCATAATTTTCAAAACTAGAATCTTCTCCGTCTAAAATGTCCGACTCTTTAAGTTCTACTACAGTTGATTGATTTTCTCCGATAGCAGTATGCTCAGGTGGTGGAATCATATAAACTGAGCCGCCCCGTTCCTCTATTCTTTCTTTCGCTGCCTCCAGGCTGTCCTCACTGAACATAGACTCTACTAGTTCTTGCGTATGAATTTCCTTTTCAACTTCGCCCATAGACTCTTCTTCTGTCTCTGAACTACACCCTGCAATAATTACAAATAAAAGTGCGACAATTGTTATAATAACGCTTTGTATTTTCATATTACATACTCCTCCCTCTAGTTCAATTTTGTTCGAACTCTTTTAATAATACCTCAAATAAAGTTTATTTGGATAACTATTTCCATTTATTATAAAAGCCAATTCTCCAAATTAGGTCTATTTATATTTTTTGGAATACTATCACTTATATTTAATCAATTATTAAAAGTTACTGAACGTTTTTTATATGAGGTTTCTTTTATATGAAATGCATGATTAGACTTCATATTAGACCGCTCCCCAGCCTTGCTCTAGGTTTGATGGGGGAAAATTTAAGACCACCCATTTTGGAGTGGTCTTTTATGGTGTATTTAATTAAAGCATTCCGTTAGTTGAATAAGTAAATCTGTCTTGCGTAGGAATCCCAATCTTTATTATCAGTATTTATTTCAATTGTAGGTATGATTGAATTTTCAGCTTGACTCCTATACTCTTGTTGTTGGTCTAATAATAATTCACACGCTAATTTCTTTTCTTGCATGGTTTTCCCTTCCCATTCATTGGGATTTCTACTACTTATTCTTTCCTCTAAATTCTCTGGTGATACAGTTAACAAAGTACATCTTGCTCCCATTCCAAGTAACTGGGCTTCTAATTCCTTAATTTCATCTGATATTGAATGAGAAAATGCTACTCGATGATTTAAATGAAACCTTTCCAAAATAAAGAATAAGCCTTTTGAACGTTGAGTTTGTCCAATTTCTCTTGACCAATTATTTAACATTTTCAACATCGTGACTCTTTCTCTTAAGACTTGTAAGTGTTCCTCTCGACTTAACGACTTTAATTCACCATTTACTTTGTGTAATACTTGCGAATAATGCTCACTGAGAACTATGACACTACGTTCGGCATCATCACTTGCGTGAAGTTGTTTCAACGCTTTTAAGACTGATGTTTTTCCAGCATTCGAATAGCCTTCTAAGATTATCCCTCTAAAATCACTCATTTTCTCCCCCTAATTAATGTAATCTCTATCTAAATAAGGACTGTAGAATTATTTACGGTTGTTAAACTAACCTGCTCCGTTTGCCATCCATGTAACACAAAATCAATACAACACCATAGAAAATGTAAGATTTTCACGTTCTTTCATTGGAGTTTAACAACACTTCTTTCTTTATGTATGACTCTCTGAAAAACAAAAATAACGGTAATGCCAGCGATAAACCAACTGTAAACAAAGTTAATAGACATATCCACTTTTCTTTAATGTTATACTTTCTTGACTCATTAAACATAAAGATTATAAAAACAAAGCATGAAATAAAAAAGTCAACAGCGAAGAAGGTCGATATCGAGTTTGCAAATAATAAATCTACTAATAACCCTAAATCAAATCCGTTTTTGTTCAAGAATTGCACCAAAAAATAATACGGGAATACTGTGCCGATAATCGCAAATAACAAGTACACTTTTCTCATTTAAATTAAACTTCCCCTCTTTATATGATTTTCACAAATAATATACTTCTTAATTAAACTCTTTCAGTTTAATCATATCTCATAAAAAATAATTTAAATATAAATATAAATATAAATATTTCCATTTACCATTCCAACCAATTGTCTTTTAACTATTCCTAAATGGTTAAATGATGCTGCTGAAAATGAAAATATAAATTTCTCTCAATTACTTCAGTTCGTCATAAAAGAACGCTTAGGAATCATTAGAAAAGAACAATAAACAAAAAAAGAACAGGTACTCACTTTCAAATGAGCGCCTGGTCTTTATTTTGGTAACTGATTAAAAATTATTCAACTTTTATATTAAAGGCTTTATTATGTTCTATTTGTTAAATATCCTACTACATTGATTTTTATTATAAACTCAAAAGCTATTTGCCTCTGATATTAGGGTCTCTACAAATTCGTTAATTTGCTCCATTTTCACTTTTAAACATAGTGCAGGCCCAGTTTCTGATGCACTATGATTATTTCTCTCCCCAGCATCTAACACAAAAATTAGTCTATAATAAGGTTCCCATTCGTCTCTTTCATGTTCAGGTACTTGAAGAAAACCATGTCCAGGGTAATAATAAGAACCAAATAGTGGGATATGATAAATACATAAACCAGGATCATGGGCCTCTAACATACTTAGATGTTTAGTATCAATTTGTCTTAGATCTTCTAATAATTTAAAAAAGTCTCTTCTCATACAAACTATTTCAGAACTTATTTCAGGAAAACTATGACCTGATCGAAATAGAATATTAAATTTCACACTAGATTCATTAACTAAAACTAAATTTATTTCAACTTCACAATTAGGTTGATCACTATAATCTTTTAATAAAGCCATAATTTAAACCCCTTTACACTATTAGCAATAGTTATATTAACTAAATTACAACAATCCACAGTGACTATACCATGGATTGTTGTAATGTTATATATGAATTACCTTTATACTGGATCTCCCGTAGTGCTTTTTTTACTTTATATCTCCTTTGTACTGCCAATTGCTTTTTAACCATTTCAATTTCTTTTCTTTTTGATTATATACTGTATCGATAACATCAGTATTTTTATTAAGTAAGACTGCATAATTTGATTCTATGTTTGTAAAAAAAAACCATTACCAATTAAGGTAACCGGCCCCTACTGTTAAGCGCTACGTTGTGCAATGATAATTTCTAATCCTTTTAAATCTCCATTTCTACTGCGGGTTGCGTGTAGGAGGAGTGTGTGGACTTGAATGGAAACACATAAATTTTGAAGAAATGACATTGGAGGTTGAACAACAATTAGTTGGTATTAAAGATGAAAATGGGAAAGCACAATGGCAACCTAGACCTCCAAAATCAAAGGCTGGTTATCGAACAATTCCATTTGGTAATATGCTCGCAGAAATGCTAAAAACGTATTAAAAAAGCACAAATAGAAAATCGTTTAAAATATAGTAAGTTTTATCAAAAGGATTCTGAACATGATTATGTATGTAAAAAAATGGCGAACATTGTACGCCAAGTGTAATTATATAATACTAGAAAAATAAGCGAAAAGTTAAATATTAGTTTTAACTATCATTCCTTACGCCACACACATGCTACAACTTTAATCGAAAATGGTACACCTGTTAAAACAGTACAAAAAAGATTAGGACATAGTCGAGCTACTGTAACAGAAGATCGCTATGTCCATCTCACTGAGAAAATGGCTAGAGATGTTGCGAACATCTTTGACTCATTTGCTCAAGATATATAAGAAAAGAATTTCTAACTTATTTTTTTATGGTGAGGAATTGGTGGGAAACCCCACCAAATTGATATAAAATCAATTATTAAAAACCCCTATAAACCCTGTTATATCAATATTACTTCGAATCATCCATCTTCAGCACAGCCATGAATGCCTCTTGAGGGACTTCGACTGAGCCTACTTGTTTCATACGTTTTTTACCTTCTTTTTGTTTATCAAGAAGTTTTCGTTTACGGGAAATATCTCCACCATAACATTTCGCTAATACGTTTTTACGGATGGCTTTAATTGTTGAACGCGCCACGATTTTTTGTCCAACTGCTGCTTGAATTGGTACTTCAAATTGTTGGCGTGGGATTAATTCTTTTAATTTTTCTACGATGATTTTACCTCGATCGTAGGCAAAGTCACGGTGTACGATAAAGCTTAGGGCATCGACTTGCTCACCATTTAATAAAATATCCATTTTCACTAATTTCGATGGCTGGTAACCAATAAGTTCATAGTCGAATGATGCATAGCCCTTTGTATTTGATTTTAAATAGTCAAAGAAATCATAGACAATTTCTGATAATGGCATTTCATAAATAATACTTACACGCGATGTATCAATATAATCCATCGTCATGAAATTACCACGCTTCATTTGACAAAGTTCCATAACCGCTCCCACATAATCATTTGGTACCATGATTGTTGCTTTCACATATGGTTCCTCAACACGATCGATTTTTTGAGGGTCTGGCATAAAGGATGGATTATCGACTTTCAGCTCAGTACCATCTGTCATATGAACATTGTAAATTACGGAAGGTGCTGTTGTAATTAAGTCGATATTAAATTCACGCTCAATACGCTCCTGAATAATTTCCATATGTAGTAATCCTAAGAATCCACAGCGGAAACCAAAACCAAGTGCTTGCGATGTCTCTGGCTCATATTGTAGAGCAGAATCATTTAACTCTAGCTTTTCTAACGCTTCACGTAAATCGTTGTATTTGGCTGTATCAATTGGATACAAACCACAGTAGACCATTGGGTTCAAACGGCGATAACCAGCTAATGGCTCAGCTGCAGGACGATTTGCATAGGTTACAGTATCCCCTACACGTGTGTCCCCTACATTTTTGATAGATGCGGTTAAATAACCTACATCACCCACTGTTAACTCAGCCTGTGGCACAACTTTTGGTGTATGTACCCCAACTTCAATAACTTCGAATTCCGCACCTGTTGCCATCATACGAATTTTATCGCCAGGCTTGACAGTACCATTGATGACACGAATCGAAATGATAACACCTTTATAGGCATCATAAACAGAGTCAAAAATTAAAGCTTGTAGTGGTGCATCTGGATCACCAGTTGGCGCTGGTACCTTCTCTACGATTTGCTCTAGAATATCCTCGATACCAATACCTGCTTTCGCAGAAGCTAATACTGCTTCAGAGGCATCTAATCCAATAACATCTTCTACTTCTTGACGTACACGTTCAGGGTCAGCTGCAGGTAAATCAATTTTATTGATTACAGGTAAAATTTCTAAATCATTGTCTAGTGCTAAGTAAACATTTGCTAGTGTTTGTGCTTCAATACCTTGTGCTGCGTCCACAACTAATATGGCACCCTCACAAGCAGCTAAACTACGTGATACTTCATATGTGAAATCGACGTGTCCTGGTGTGTCGATTAAATGAAATGTATACACTTCGCCGTCTTTTGCTTCGTACTTTAATTGAACTGCATTTAACTTAATTGTAATGCCTCGCTCACGCTCTAAATCCATTGAGTCGAGGAGCTGTGCCTTCATCTCACGGGAAGTTAAAGATTTTGTTTGCTCTAAAATACGGTCAGCAAGCGTTGATTTCCCATGGTCAATATGTGCAATAATAGAGAAATTTCGTATATTCTCTTGTCGTTTTAAACGTGCTTCTCGGTTCATCTTTTCCACTCCTAATTAAACTATAATGAATTATACTATGAACATAACGCAAAGTACAACAGCAACTAGACTTGAAAGCCTATAATATCAATACTTTCAGTGTTTCATGTCGTTTTTAAATTTTACAGTATTAAGTATATAAATGCAGACAAATCAGCTATAGTAGTACTCGATGTGTAGCAGTGGAAATGAAAATGCGTCTACTCGACATGAGGAGAGATTCGATGGATGAATCTTCGCCTGATCAACCAAGAAAAGCACGCTATCTCCAAAAGATATCATCATCCATATTGCTAAAAAGCGTAAACACAATCCCATTTTTATAAACCTAAACTATGATTAGTAAAAGAAAGAATGGACATCGCACCATCTTCCACATAATGGAACAGATCAAATATCAAGCTTACCATACAGGAACAACTAATAGAATAAATATAGGTAGAGCAAATAGCTCCCTTTCTAAGATATAGAAAAAGTCAGCTACGCAGATAAAACTGTGTATACTGACCTTTTTTATTTTATTTATTTAAGGATTGTTGAATGAGCTTTGTTAAAACTTCTATCCCTTTTTTCTCTAAATGTACACCGTCAGGGGCAAAGTATTCAGGGTGATTGATTGCTGCTACATGCCAGTCAATTAGTGTTATTCGCTCATGTTCCTGTGCTTTTTGCAGTAAAGCTTCATTCACCTTTGCTTCCCAAGATCGCGGCACACGTGTATTCACTAAATAAATATCGGCATTTGAAAAAGCTTCAAGGAGTGCATCCATTTGGTCAGTCGTAAAATAACCATTTGTCCCCAATTGAAGAATGACTGCATGATTAGGTTGATTAAAACTTGCATAATTTGGTGCAAGTTTTACAGCTTGCGAAACTTGACGGCCTATTTTTCCATCGATTGTAATAGTCGGATACATATTATGTAAGCTCGGTGCAATATCAATCATTAGGGAGTCACCAATGGCTAGTATGCCACGATAAAACTCATCCTTTTCAGGCTCTATAATGGTGTTATTTTCTTCTTGCTTAGGTGTTTCTATCTTTTGAACATCCTCTACTCCCTCATCCTTACTTTGAGAAGGCTTGTCGGTAGAGGCTTCAGCTTGTTTGTCCTGCTTGTTCAGATTGGCTGTAGGCTCTTCGCCATTAATTTTTATCGTTGTTGGCAGCGTTTTAGATGAGTTTTGCTGACTTTCACCCACTACACCTGTCATGCCTGTGAAAAATACAAGCAGAAAAAGAGGAACCATAACCGTTGATATTTTTCGTGGAAAAGTAAGGCTTCCCCACTTGTTTTTATTACAAATCAGATATTTTTGACAATAAACTCGGAACCCTTCTTTCCGGATGGGCATCTCAATGAAGCGATAGGATAGCTCTGCAATCATCAGGATTAGTAAAAGCTGCAGGAATATTCGCCAATAGGAAGGATTACCAATTTCATGAATGGGTGTCCCTAAAACCATGACAGGATAATGCCATAGATAAATGCCGTAGGAACGAGAGCCTATCCAACATAATGGCTTCCATGCTAATATTTTTCCTAGTATGCTGACCGGATGAGAAATACATGCAATCAAAACGGCAGCATTCAAGCAAAATAAAAACATGCCTCCTCTATAAAGAAAGGATTGATATTCATCCACATACACTATGCTTACTAAAAAAATAGTAAGTGCAATGAAACTCATAATATTTAGTTTCTTCACATGGTTCGCTGATAATTTTTGAGAAGATAGTCGTTTCATTGGCCAAACAAGTGCTAGCCAACAGCCTATTAATAATTCAAAACAACGTGTGTCCGTTCCATAATAAACACGACTAGGATCAGCGCCTGGCTGATAGAGTAACGCCATTACGAATGCTGAACAAAGGGCACCACAAAAGATGATATTTGCTAGTTTATTTTGTTTTTTAACAACAAAAAGTCCAATCATTAAGAGCAATGGCCAAATCAAGTAAAATTGTTCTTCAATAGCTAATGACCATAGGTTTTTTAAAGGTGATGGAGAACCGAAACTATCAAAATAAGAGAGTTTATGAAAAATGAACCACCAATTACTTGAATAAAAAATGGAGGACAATGCATCCCCGCGCAAAGTATGGAGAAGCTCTTTATGAAAGAGCATTGCCCAAACAAATGATGTAACAATCATAACGTAGGCAGCTGGTAGTAGCCTTCTAAATCGTCCCACCCAAAATTTCTTTAGGCTGACTGTTAATTGATTGCCCTTTAAAGGTAAGATGGTAGAGGTGATTAAATAGCCCGATAATACAAAGAAGATATCTACTCCTAAAAAGCCACCTCTAGCCCAACTGAAGTTAAAATGATAAGCAATAACTGCTAATACAGCCAATGCTCGAATCCCGTCTAGTCCAGGAATATAACGATGATTTAATGACTTGCCTGACATACTATTCCTTCCTTCAATAATCTCTCAATTTCGTTTCGGTATAATGTGTTGGTTTTTTCTAGCTGTACAAAGTAGAAGTCAATCTAAAAGCGCTGTCACAATCTGTAATAACCGCACACGGCTTTGGTTAAATGATGTTAGTTACATCCAAATGCTACAAGGAGTATCGCTTTTTGAAGGTATTCCCTTCTGCATCAAGATAAAACCTGTTGTCACGTAATAGAACCTTTTGGATTGATAACCATCCCCTCTCTATTATTTTTGCTTATTCACTTATGTATTTGACGATTGAAATACGATAAAAGTTTGAGAGAAAAATGAAACGTTATCATTTTTAGTCTTCTAAAAATTCATATGTATATTTGCTATAGAGGCATTCCCAAAAATGGTATATACTCCAAAAGTAAGTTTGCTTTATTTGCATATGCCTTCATTTAACGTTTTATCATGAAATTCGCGAGCCAACTTGAAAATTATAAGACAAGAATGGAGCAATGGAAAGACAATTAATGAGAATTATTTCTGGAAATTTTATTATCATTCAATATAAAAAAAAGTGAGCCCACAAGAGTCCCACTTTTTAATATGATTAGTCTATTTTGTTGAATCATTGACAAACGCTTTTGATATTGCCTTACCAATTACAGCAATCGTACGATTAACCTCTTCCTCAGTATTACCAATTCCACCAATCTCAATAATCATCATTTGCTTTGCTAAATCCTGATTGTATCGCCCATCAACCCCATCACCACTTTTAGAAATAACCCCTTTAGAAATTTTTGGAACGATGGCATTTAGTGTGGATGATAAACTTTCAGCATAGGCTGTATTCCAGCGGTAATTAGCATGTTCTGCCCCAACAACAATAGCGATTTTCGCATAATTTTCCCCATTATATGAGATCGTTGTAAGATCATGTTTTAATGAGTCACGATGTAAATCAACTATTAAATCATAATTATTTGTTTCTAAATGCTTACTTAAATATGGCCTCATCACATTATAAGATTCATGATAGCCTTTACCTTCTTCTTGTAATTTCTTCATAATATCTACATCAAGAACATCCGTCTTTAAACCATTTACATTAAAATGATTCACAATCTTATCCTTCAGGCTCATAATATTGACCGTTTCATGAGAAGTCGCTACCTTACCACTCACTGCTTTCACCATAGGTTCATATGCTTCATGCGTATGGGTAAATAACACTAACACTTTAAATGGGTCCGGGTCTAGGGCTTGATCTGGTTCAGGTTCTTTCGTTTGTTCCAGTACACTTTGTTCAGCTAAATTGGTAGCAGCAAACACGACTTGCTTATCTTCTGATTGTTTGATCGGAGTCGATGCTTGCTTGTTGAACGGAAGTTGCCCAGCAATGACAGGTAATACGAAAAAGAACAATAATATACCAAATGACCATTGTAGTTTTTTTAGCAAAGTCACACCCTCCTCCCCATATCGTATGGAGGGGGGATGTTAATTAGAACGAAAATAAATTTCTTGTTTTACGCATAAATAAGCGTGTTTTAGAAGGACTACTCTAAGCGTTGTTTCTTCATTATTTTATAAATCACTTGCCCAATTCATTAGCATAGAAGCCACTAATTTTGCATAGCGATCAATCCAATAGTCTGCTTCTTTTGGTGTAACCATCAGTTGTGTGTGGGAGCCAGCGAAGGTTTCCTCAAACAGCTGCTGCCGCTCCTCTTTCGTCCATGTCGCCCATTCTCCAAATATAGGTTGTACTAATGTCATATCCAGTTCCTTGTTGATATCTGGTTGCCATGAGGATAATGAAAGCTTTGATGACGGTTTACTGCGTTCAGCCACACGAGCAGCTATCGAACGCAGCATAGTTTCTACCGCATCCGCAATTAATACAGGTGCATCTACTACAGTAGGGATCCCTATTGCTGTTACGGGAATGCCAAGCATCTCATAGGAAATCTCTTGCCGTTGATTGCCTACTCCTGAACCTGGATGTATGCCTGTATCTGTTAATTGAATCGTTTTACAGAGTCGATTACTCGCTCTTGTAGCAAGTGCATCTACTACAATGATTAATTTTGGTTGCAGACGTTCAGCAATAGCAGCCACAAACTCACCTGTTTCGTAACCTGTTTGTCCTGTTACACCAGGAGCATACATGACAAATTTTTCATCAATGACATCTAAACTATGCAAATGGTCAATTAAATAGGGACCTATTGCATCGGGGGTAATAGTGCGATTTCCTAAACCGACTATTAAAATTTTATCGTCTTCTTGCCAAGAAAGTGCGTCATGCATTTTTTTGAAATTTACAAGCAATTCTTGTTCAAGTTGTGCAAAGCCTTCTTGATCTTCTAATGTTAGTGTTGGGACAGAAAGGGTAATATACTGCCCTTCTTTTTTACCAATTTGCTTTTCCCCTTCAGCATCTACAAGAACATCTGTAATTTTTACTCTACCAGCATTCCGATCTTCAATTTGAATGCCACTTGATTGTTCAAGCTTTTCTTTTTGCTCTTTGGTCTGATGGACAACTACCTCTTCTGATTCATCGATTAAATCTGTTCGTTGCCAATTAAAATTTTGCATACAGTTCACCTCAAGCTGTAGTTTGTTCAAACTGTCAAGTAAATATTCTTTGCATTTATCTATTGCAATTTGGCCAAGCGTTTGTTAAAATGATTTTTGTTGTATTGACACAAGAAATCAATGAGAAGATATCATCTCGTACCTAATTTAGGAGGTGAAATATATGCCAAACATTAAATCTGCGATTAAACGCGTAAAAGTTAACGAAAAAGCTAACATTGCTAATTCTCAAGCTAAATCTGCAATGCGTACTACAGTGAAAAAAGCTGAAAACGCTGTTGCTGCTAACGCTGAAAACAAACAAGAACTTTTACAAGCAGCTTTCAAATCTTTAGATAAAGCAGCTTCAAAAGGACTTATCCACAAAAACGCGGCGGCTCGTAAAAAGTCTCGCCTTGCTAAAAAAGCGTAATTGTTTAAAGGATCAGATACTCTATTAGGAGTAGCTGATCTTTTTAATTTTATAGAGAACATAAAAAGCTGTCCTTATTAGACAGCTTTCTTTGCCTATAGTTGGCGCAATAAAAATAGCTCTAGATAGCGCTCTCGATTTCCACCAGACGATTTTAGCTGTAAATCAACCTCTGCTAATTGATATAATGCCCGAAGCAAATTTTCTTCTGAAGGCCGATGCCGTTGCTCAATCATAAGTTTGACGCGATACGGATGAATTTTTAAATTTTTAGCGATTTGTTGAGGGTGATAACCTTTTTTCAATAAATAAAAAACATTTGACATGGTACGAACATTGGATGCTAGCAAGCCCACTAACATAATAGGTTCTTGTTTTTGTCGCAATAAATCATGATAGATAGACAAGGCTCCGACAGAGTCATTTGCCAAATATGCGTTAAGCATTTTAAAGGCATCTTGCTCTAATGTTTTTGCCACCAAATCCTCCACTAAAGAAGTTGTAATTTCGCCACCATCACCTAAATAAAGGGTTAGCTTGTCAATTTCCATCTGTAATTGTAGCATGTTGGCTCCGACCATCGTAACAAGCAATTCAATAGCATCTTGTGTAATGCTATTACCTTGTGTTTTGACAATGCCTTGAATCCATACGGCTAAATCCTGCTCTTTTGGTGTTTCTGCTTGTACAAATAATGCATGCTCTTTCATCATTTTAGTTACTTTTTTGCGCTCATCCAATTTTTCATAAGGAGCAATAAAAACCGTTACGGAAAAATCAGAAGGATTCGACAACCATGTTTCCAATCGTTTCACATCATGATCGATTTTTTCCTTCCCTTTCTCGGTTGCTTTTAAAAACGAAGCATTTTTAGCAATAATAAGCTTACGTTCTGAGAAAAAAGGAATGGTATCTGCTTCATCCATGACTGCATCTACTGGTACTTCTTCTAAATCAAATGTGGACATCTCCAGATCTTCTTCTGGACCCAATGCCTCTTTTAAACGTTTAATGGTTTCATCTATAAAATAGCTTTCTTCACCAACAAGCAAATATACTGGTGCAAGCTCACCTTTTTTTATTGTATTCCAAACCGTTGAAATCATAATTTCCCCTCCATCTAGCAATACTATTAGTATACATGATTTCATAGTCCTTTGTGTCTTTGACCGAATTGTGTCGATTCCTTGCCAGACAGGGAAATCACCTTTTCGATATAGCTTTTATGACCATGTTGTCTTATAATAAATAACAGAATTGGAGGGATAACAATGAATCCATTTGAAGGAAAAAACATACAATGTCGACGTAACGATGCTATCGATTCTGGTGTTGGCTTCGGTGTATCATTTGGCGTTTTCACGCTTATGTTTATTATTGCAACTATAGTAGAATTTGTATCACAGTAATTGGACTTATGCAGGAGAAGGGCCTTGGTCATTGGACAAGGCCCTTTTCATTTACGCTAACGGACCAGCGATTATCACGAATACGTATTTCGATTGATCCATTCACCCCTGTTGTCCATGTCACTAAATCTCTACTGACAAAACGTTGTACTACTTCTTCATGTGGATGACCATAACGATTATGGAGACCTGCACTAAAAACCGTTAATTGGGGCTGTAGCAGCTCGACAAAAGCTTCTGTGCTTGATGTCTTACTCCCATGATGCCCTGCCTTCAGCAATGTGAGATTGGCCAATAAAGGTCCATAACGCTTGATCAGCTGTTGTTCGCCATATTGCTCCAAATCCCCTGTAAATAACGCTGTAAACGCCTTTTGCTGCATGTACAGGACAAGAGAATCATCATTACCCTCATACAAGGCGTCATCAGGCCATAAGTAATAAAAATCTGTATCCCCTACATGCCACGAAGTCCCCTTCATTTTTTCTTTAATAGGAATATGTCGCTTATTTGCTTCTCGCAATAAATCATCCATTAAAGGCTCATTCAATGAACCAGGTGTAACGTGTATTTCCTTCATGTTAATCTCTTGTAAGACTTCCTCTGCTCCTTCAATATGATCTGCGTCTGCATGCGAAGCAATAAAAATATCGATAGTTCGTATTCCCTTGCCTTTTAAAAATGGGACGACAACTTGCTTCCCTACCTCATATGGACTATCTGCTTTCTTCCACGATTCCTGCTCAAAGCGCAATACTCCACCTGTATCTATAACATAGACAGCTCGTCTAAAAGGCAATTCAATGACAATACTATCTCCTTGCCCTACATTTAAGAAGGTAATCTTTGTTTCGTTATACAACATGGGTGCCAAATGAATCCAAATAACAGGGATGACAAGGATCAAAATAGCTTTCCTGAATCTTTTTATTTCCAAATAATAGAAACTTACTAAAACACTTAACATCGCCACGCAGCTCAGCCAAATAGATGGTTTGCCTGGTGACCATAATTGCCAAGGAAGCTCTTGCATATAAAAGATTACTTCGGTCAGCCAATTACGCAGCGGTTCATAACCAACAAATAGGACATTAGCAAGTGGTAAAGAAAGATAAGATAGCACAAAGGCAATCATGTTAAAGGGTAATATAATAAAGGAAAACAGTGGAACAAAAACAATATTGACAAAAAACGAGGATAAAGATAATTCATAAAAATGATGGAGTAATAGTGGGTAAACGAGCAGTTGGCACACGAATGTGATAAAAAAAGAACGACCTAGCCAAGTTCTTGTCTGCTTAAAAATAATACCAGAATAAAGAAGACTAGCGGTTGCTAAATAGGATAGCTGGAAACCAATTTGGAAAATAACACCTGGCTCAAGCAAAACAAAGCCTATAAAGCTAATAGCTAATGCATCATCGATCGAAAGAACCCACTTAAAAAAGCGCAGTAACATCATCAATTCTACTACAGAAACAGCACGCCATACGGAAGGTGCTCCCCCTGCAATAACTCCATAAACCGGTAAGAGGATCAATAGCACGATAGTAGCCATTTCCTTGCGAACTCTTATTCTAAGTAATCCTTCAAAAAAGAGCCAAGACATCAGCGCGACATGTAGCCCAGAAATCGCAAATAAATGGGTAATACCAAGCTTTTGATAGGCACGCTGCAGTTCATCCTCCATCTGATCTTGCACCCCTATTAAAAGTGCTTGAGCCTCTGCTACAAGTGATTTTGGAAAAGTCCTCTCTATATGCTTTTTCATTTTGTGTCTTACTTCGGCAAGAATAGTGAAGATGGAGGTTCGTTTTCCTACATAATGCCAATTCGTGATTTCAACAACGCCTGTTGCTCCTTTGCTCGTTAAATAGTTTGACATGGAAAAGGCATAAGCATGTGCAGATGGAGAGGGAGTCACGAGTTCACCTTTTGCAGAATACGTCATTCCAGTTAATGAGGTATTTTCATAAAAATTTTTCTCTTGTTCCGAGGAAAAAGTATAAACTACGTAAAGTTTTTGGCCATTTGTTGTTGTAGCAAACCCACGGAGTTTTTGCCCGTTTATTTTATAGTCACTTGACCAAGTTATAGGGAAGGTTGACGGTAAAGGGGAAGGTTCCGTCAGATGATTGATAGAAAGGAAAAAATAAGTTAGTAGACCACTAGTTAGCACAAAAATTGCAAGAAAACGTGACTCACCTTTTATGGTGAGCCACAGGACTAGTAGCAGTAAAAAAATGAGTAGCCATGCTGATTTGTATACTGCAATAGCAGCTATCAATACAGCAAGAGCTACCATAATCCATCTATGCTTTAAAGCTTGATGCCAAATAATGCACTCACCTTCTGTTCATATGGGAGCAATTTTTCAGCAGATACCCCACTCTCGCGAAGCTCGTGCAGCATTTCTGTATACAAAGCTAGTTTGTCATCTCGTAAAAAATCAATTTTACGTTCATCAAAGGGTACATGAACTACTTCCACTCCAGCTTTTGCAAATAACTCCTGTGCATATGGATTATTTTTATAATCTGTTGCGTAATACACACGTTCTATGCCAGCTTGAATGATAGATTTTGTACATGGTAAACATGGAAAATGTGTTACATACAAATCAGCACCTTTTGTCGGTGTTCCATATTTAGCACATTGCAGTAAGGCATTCATTTCAGCATGCACGGTACGGACGCAATGATTATCAACCACATAGCACCCTTTTTCGATACAATGCTCGTCCCCTGTAATGGAACCGTTATAACCACCTGCAATGATGCGTTTGTCCCGTACAACAGTTGCTCCTACAGCTAGTCTTGTACATGTACTACGTAATGCGAGTAAATGGCTTTGTGCCATAAAAAATTGATCCCAAGTAATTCGCTCCATATGACTACCTCCAAAAATTGTCTAACTAATTAACTTTCTCTTGCTTTTCTACTATAGTGTAGCCCTTTTAGAAAAGGGGCGTCAATATACCATCCTGTAAAAGCATTACTTTACAGTAATCGCATCCTTTAGCTTTTCAAATGTTTTATCACCAATACCACTAACATTTTTTAAGTCATCTATGGTTTGAAACTGCCCATTTTCCTCTCGATACGTAAGGATACTTTGTGCTTTAGAAGGACCGATTCCTGGCAATGTTGCTAACGTTGCTACATCAGCTTTATTGATATTAATCTTTTGCTCCTTATTAGTCTCAGTAGGTAACGTTAACAAAGAAGAGGCTCCTTCCTCTAGCTGTTCGCCCATGATAGGAATATAGATTACCATTTCATCCTGTACCTTTTGGGCATGATTGATAAATTGTGTGTCAGCATTCTCTGTATAGCCACCAGCAAGCTGTACAACATCTTTTATACGTTGGTCTTGCTCAAGTTCATAAACGCCTGGATACATTACAGCACCCTTTATTTCCACAAATACCTGCTGCATAACCGCTTCCTCAGCAGATTCACTCAAATTTTTTTCTTCAATAGGTTGGATTGTTTCGATGAGCTCTTCTTGGGGAGGTGAAGAGTCAGAACTCGAAAAATAGAAGTAACAAAGTCCACTGACGACTAGTATGCTGGGGAATAACATACTTTTTTTGTACTTTTGCCATAAAGATTGTAGCACAGTACCATCCTTTCCTTGCGAAAGGTCATCATATGGAGTTATATATATCTTACACTATGGATGGGTGGTTGAAAATGATAAAAAAACGTCAGAAGTTTCAATTTACCTGTTGAAGAGAGCTATCTTCTTAGTTATATCCAGTTTTATCCGACAATTTAGCCTCTTTATCCGCCTGTTTAAGTGTTCTATCCGCTACTTTAATCTTTCTATCCACTACTTTAGCTTTTCTATCCATCAAAAAAGCCACACTGCGTATTACACAGTGTAGCTCCCTTTTCTTTATTTCAGCGCACGAATAAAAATGCGTTCACTTTCCTCGTCAGGTGCCTCATCTGTAAAGTCTGCTGTAATTTCCACATGACTAAAACCGATGGCATGCAACCAAGCCATATACTGCTCGATAGTGTAAGTACGTTGCACGTGCTCCTCATCAAAGCGTTCATATAATTCACTTGCGTCATCTCGTACATAAAAGGTCATTTGATGAATAACCGAATGTTCAAAGTCGGCAGGCTCCGTATGCCATATATAACTAATGTCACCATCATCATACGTGAACGGACCATCTAAAAAAATCTCATTCATTTTAAATAACGAGTGAACATCAAAAAACAGCTGACCTCCATCACGCAACGCCGCATAGATACGTTCTAACGTCGTATAAACAGAGTGCTCCTCTACCACATAATTCAAGGAATCAATTGTGATTGTGACAACATCGATTTCCTCAAAGCCATCTAGTTCGACCATAGACATACAGTATAATGGTGCATGGTAGCCTGCACCAGCAAAGCGTTCTGCGGCAATGGACAGCATCTCTTCTGATAAATCGATTCCACTGACTTGATAACCAGACTTTGCAAATAACAAGCTAAGTACACCAGTGCCACAACCAATATCCAACAGTTTTGGGTACTGGCTGCTTGGTGCATGCTGTACAACCCAATCTACATAAAGATTGTAAGGAATATCCGTTTGCAGCTCATCATAGACATGAGCAAAGCGTTCGTAACTCACTCAGGCCTCTGGCATGTCTAGTTGCGGTGCATCGCCCCAAAGACGCTCTAAATTATAATAAGCACGCTCATCCTTATGGAATACATGTGCCACAACATCGCCTAGGTCAACTAGTACCCAACGAGCTCCATCAAATCCTTCGACACGGCGAATTTCATAGCCTTGTTGTTCAGCTACATCCTGTAATTCGCGTGCAATGGCTTGCACTTGGCGATCTGAGTTACCATGAGCAATAATAAAATAATCTGCTAAAAGGGAAATTCCTTGCATATTTAAAACGACAATATCCTCACCATGTTTGTCGTCAATTGCTTTGTACGCTGCTTGTAATAAAGTTGAAGTCATCCTTCACTATCCTCTCTGTTCATCATATCGTTATAACATTCTATAGATAAAGGATAAATCGGCTGCTTTGTGTCAATTAAAAATGCCAAAGTATGGCGTACACATGCACTCATCGCCTTATCCAAATTTTTTTGTGCTTTTTTGCGCAGACGATCAACTCCATCAAATCGACGGTTCGGTTCAATCATATCTGCGACAAAAATAATTTTTTCTAAACGGCTCATATTAGCCCGCCCAGTTGTATGGAAACGAATAGCATTCAACAGCTCTTCGTCTGTGATACCAAACTCACTTTGTGCTATATATGCACCTACTGGACCATGTAGTAATTCACTACCCCATCCAATTAGTCTTTCATCTAATTTTTCATCACGAACGATATTTTCCATCCACTCAATATCAGCATATTTAGCAATATCATGGAGGATAGCTGCTGTTTCAGCTTTTTTTACGTCCTCGCCATATTTATGAGCTAGGTTGATGGCCGTTTCCATCACTCCGACTGTATGAATATAACGTTTTTCAGGCATTCTTGGCTTAATCACCGCTAAATACTGTTCGCGTTCCATAAAGACCTTCCTCTCGTATGAACGTCTCTACAGCTTCTGGTAGTAGAAATGTCACCGTTCCTCCTGTAGCCAGGCGTTCACGAATCAGTGTGGACGATAAATCGATTTGAGGTATTTCCACCATACGTATAGGGTACTCTGTTGCCGCGGCTGTCCCTGGACGCTTTACTCCGACAAACTGAACAAGTTTCACTAAATCATCTATACAATGCCATGTATGTAGCGAATCAATCATATCGCCACCGATGATAAAGTAAAATTTCACATTCGGCTCTCTTCTACACAATGCAGAAAGTGTCTCATAGGAATAGGATACGCCACCCTTCTCAAGCTCATACGACTCTACTGAAAAATAAGGAAATGGACGAATCGCACGTTTTACCATTTCAAGTCGTTCAACATTACTAGCATCAAAACGTGCATGCTTATGTGGTGGGATGGCATTAGGCATAAAGCGGATTTCATCAAGTTCTAGCGCATGAAATACTTCATTTGCCATTAAAAGATGACCCAAATGTGGTGGGTTAAATGTACCTCCAAGTAAACCGACCCTTTTCATCGTCTCACCTTATTTCGTTACTTTTGGTAATACAATCTTTTTATGATTGCGTGACTCTTTATATAAAACAACTGTCAGACCGATTAATTGGACAAGCTCCGCATGAGCGCCTGTGGCTAATGCTTCTGCGACTTCATGTTTATCCTCTTCACAGTTATCTAAAATACGTACTTTAATCAATTCACGTACTTCTAATGCCTCGCGAATTTGCTTTGTCATTTCATCATTAACGCCACCTTTTCCCACTTGGAAAATAGGTGTTAAATGGTGTGCTTCTGCACGTAAAAAACGTTTTTGTTTACCTGTTAACATAAAAATTAGTTTCCTCCTAATTGCGCCTTCAGTTGCGCAATCATTGAATTTGTATTTGGATAGTTTCCTAACCAGTGTTCAAAAGCGATGGCTCCTTGATGGACAAACATTCCTAAGCCAGTGACAATCGTTGCTCCTTTTTCTTCAGCCGCTTGTAAAAAAGGCGTCATTAATGGATTATACACAATATCCGCAACAATTGCTTCTTTCATCAGCCGATCTAATGAAAATGGCATTGAAAAATTGCCCGTGGAAAGGCCAGCTGATGTCATTTGCACAATAATGCTGAAATCAGCTAGCGTTTCTTCCGCTTGTTGTAATGAAATGGCACGTCCCATACCCATTTCATCAATAATCATTTGAGCATTCGTCACCGTACGATTGGCGATGGTTACATGACGATAGCCTTGTTGCTGCATAGCAAAGGCAATGCCTCGAGCAGCACCTCCAGCACCAACAAGTAATACAGGCTTGTCTTTATGAAAAACCCCAACGGCTTCTTCCAGTGATCGAACAAATCCAATACCATCTGTATTATAGCCTTTCAGCTTTCCTTCTGTTGTTCGTACGACTGTATTCACTGCGCCCATTTTTTGTGCCAGCTCATCTAGCTCGTCTAGATACGGAATGATTGCTGTTTTATGAGGAATGGTCACGTTCCAGCCACTTGCCCCTAATGTCTTCAAACCAGCAACAGCAGATTCTAATTGATCAGGCGTTACATGTAAAGGAATATATGTCGCATCAATTGACATGTCCTCAAACCAAGCATTGTGCATGGCAGGTGATTTTGAATGTTCAATTGGATCACCCATAACTGCAAACCATTTCTTCATTTCCTAGTCCCTCTCTCTACTATGTCCTCCATTTAGATCAGCGAAGGACGAATTGAAACTTGTACACCTTTTGGTGCGTAAGCTGCTACTACTACATTCGCATGTTGAACGGTAATCCAGCCAAGTCCAGAAAATACTACATCTGTTTTCGCTTCTTTGATGGAAAATTCGTGACGAACCAATGGCGGTAACTGGTCGATAAAGTCCGCAGTTGGGGGTGCCAATAATTCTCCTTTATGCTCTTCATATAACGCATCTGCCTTCTCAAGCTTTGTACGATGAATTGGTAAATCATTTGCCACATGGATGGTAAAGGCAGAACGATCACCCTGAATAAAATCAAATCTTGCTAATGCACCAATAAATAGAGTTTGCCCAGCATTTTGTTGATAGACTTTCGGCTTAATTTCTTTTTTCGGCATAATATATTTTAATTCACTGGCATCAATATGATGAGCCATTTGATGATGATTAATAATACCTGGCGTATCATATAATGCACTACCATCATCCAATGGAATATCAATCATGTCTAAAGTAGTACCTGGGAAATGTGAGGTTGTAATCACTTCACCCTCACCTGTTGCCTGCTTAATAATTCGGTTAATGAACGTAGATTTTCCAACATTTGTACAGCCAACAACATATACATTTTGTCCTTTACGATATTCATCGATGGCTTCCATTGCTTCTGCCATCCCTTTGCCTTTATGGGCACTGACTAATAGGACATCGATAGGCTGTAGTCCAAGAGCCTTTGCTTCACGTTTCAGCCAGTTGATAACTTTTTTTGGCTTCACAGACTTTGGTAATAAATCAGCTTTGTTGGCAATCAATAGGACAGGATTCTTCCCTACAAAACGATGAAGCCCTGGTAGCCAGCTTCCATTAAAATCAAATATATCAACAATTTTTACGATTAAGCCTTGCTGTGTGCCAAGACCATTTAAAATACGTAAAAAATCGTCATCTGTTAACGATACTGGTTGAATTTCATTGTAATTTTTCAAACGGAAGCAACGCTGGCAAATGACCACATCCTTTTCTAATGATGATGGGGGTGCATACCCAACTGCTGTTTTATCTTCTGTTTGAATTGTTGTACCACAGCCAATACAATTTGGCATTTCAATCATTCTTGTTCCTCCCAAGTTATAATTCCTTTTCGTTTCAAATCATTAAATACGCGACGTTCAATGAAACGATTCAATTTTGTTACAAGCCCATCTGATTGTGCAACAGGCTTCACGAGCACTGTGTGTAAGCCTAAGCGATTTGCGCCCATTACATCCGTAAGGAGTTGATCTCCTACCATTACTACTTCATTTGGACGTAAGCCTAGTTGAATCAGTGCATTATAAAAAGCATTACGAAGCGGCTTTTTCGCCTTGTGAATATAAGGGATACCTAACGGCTCAGCAAAATGCTTTACACGAGCTTCCTTGTTATTTGACGCAATAATAACACGAATACCTGATTCTTTCATAATGCGTAACCAAATGATTAGCTCTTCTGTTGCATCTGGACGATCCCATTCAACAAGCGTATTATCTAAATCCGTAATGATTCCTCTAATCCCTAATTCTTGTAACTTTTCCGGCGTAATTTCAAAAATATTCGTCACAAATTCGTTCGGTAATAAAAAATTATACAAAATAGCGACCCCTAATCTTAACGTATTATTCGACCATTATAGCATATTTGCAAAGGCTTCACCCATTCGAATTGGGCTTCCTTTTACAACATTATCCGTAAATTTAATTGTATCCTTTTCAAACAGCATCACAACAGTGGAACCAAATGAGAAATAACCAACTTCCTGCCCTTTCTGCCATTTCGTTGTTGTATTGGTAAGTACAATGGAATTCACAAAGGTTGCACCTACTTTGATAAATGCAACATGCTGATTATTTGCTGCTTTCAGCTCAGTCACTAAACGATAATTATGAGAAATTGGTTTTTTACCGTATGTAAGACCTAACTGATTCACAGGATAAGATTTCTGACCAAGTGTATATTGTCGTAAGACTTCTCCATCTATCGGGCTATGGATACGATGGTAATCAGCAGGACTTAAATAAAAAACAATAAAATGTCCGTCTGCATATTGTGCAGCTCGTTCTGTATTGCCGAGTAAATCTTGTAATGCATAAGGCTTACCCTTCACAAGAAATGTCATATCCCATTCAATACGTCCAAAGGATTCCACTTTTGCGTCCACTGGGCTGGCATAGACAGTTGGATTTTTTTCAATAGGTCGAGCTTCTTCAATAAGTTCTCTTGTAAAAAAATCATGTAAACATGAAAATTGTTGTTGTTTTTTTGAAACTTCTTCAAGGTTAATATCGTATAACTTCATGTAGCTTGGTATTATACGTTTACTCCACTTCGCTTTTGCTATTGTCTGCAAAAGATGGGAAGATTGCTTACCATTCGTTAGTTCTATCAAGCGTTGATATAGTTTTTCTTTCATACAGTAAAACCCCTATCCATTAATTTAGACTGTCAATTTTTTCGCATTCGAAGTATAATGGTACAATATCTTAAGTGCAAAGGAGTGATCCCCCTTGTTTTTTTATCACAAGTTGGTGGATACCACGGTTAAGAAAATGAAATCGCACGCAGCTAACTTCATAACAATTAGTAATATGTCCTTTGGAGGCGCGGCTATTATGGCCACTCTACATGAATACTATAGCTATAGTGTCTTGTTTATCTTTATAGCAGCTCTTCTTGATCGCTACGATGGTAAGGTAGCGAGAGCGCTCGGACAAGTGTCAGAATTAGGTAAACAATTAGATTCTATGAGTGATATTATATCATTTGGTGTGGCGCCTGCATTATTAATGTATGAAGTTGTTCTAGTTGATTTTGGTTTTGTCGGCATGATGATGGCCGTATTATTTATCGTCTGTGGCGCGATGCGTTTAGCTCGCTTCAATATTAGCGAAGCGAACGGTTATTTCACAGGTTTACCAATTACAGCCGCAGGTACGTTCTTAACTTTAACGTATTTCGCAGCTTATACGTTCCATCCGGCATTTTATCTTTTCCTTTTCCCCATTTTAGCTTTACTCATGATTAGTACATTTACGTTAAAAAAAGTGTAACAGCACATTTGCTGTTGCACTTTTTTCATTTCCCACGGCTTTTAAACATATACTGTCGAAAAATGGGGAAAGGATGAAATCATTCAATGAGCGGAATTTTTACATCGATGTTGCAGTTATGGCTTGAAATCCCTGCGTTGCTTGGCTATTTAAAGGGGCAAACATTCCATAAACCCTTTTCAAAAGAAGAGGAAGCTGCTTGTATTGAACGATTTTTAGGTGGCGATGAGCAGGCGCGTCTTGATCTAATAGAACGTAATATGAGGCTTGTCGCACATGTCGTTAAAAAATTCCATCCAAAACATGAGCAACTCGATGATTATATTTCTATTGGAACAATTGGACTAATGAAAGCCGTTGAGAGCTATACCCCTGATAAAAAAACTAGACTTGCCACATATGCAGCTCGTTGCATTGAAAATGAGATTTTAATGCATCTACGCACCCAAAAGAAAGTGCAAAAAGACGTTTCGCTATTTGAGCCGATTGGAACTGATAAAGATGGGAACGCACTGCAAATTCGCGATTTACTTCAGTGTGATGAAGAAAGTGCCACAGAGAAGCTAGAGCATAAAGAGCATGTAGCACAACTATACCACTATTTGCATATGCTCGATGAACGTGAGCTCGAAATTGTGACACTCCGTTATGGCTTAAATCAACAGGATGCACTTACGCAAAAGGAAATTGCAGCACGCTTAAATATTTCACGTAGCTATGTATCTCGCATTGAAAAACGGGCACTTATTAAACTCTATCAACTATATAAACGAGACCAAAAAACTATTGAATAATATATTGTAAAATGGTTATGAAAAAAATTCAATCCTTCAATGACGGAAGAATATGCCTATTTCATGGCATATAAAAAGCTCCCCTGCGACATGACTATGTCGCAAAGGAGCTTTCCCGTCATACTAGTGTGCTGATTCAGAGAGTTCTGCTGAAATCAACGTACCTATTAAAGTTGTAATAATCACTACACCTGCTGTTAAAAATAACATCATGAATGCCTCCCATTCTATTATGAAGAGATTTATTAATGTCAGTGTAGCATTTGTTTTTTGTATCAACTGTGATTTTTCTCACAGAATAAACCACACATTTTGACCATTCTGTGTAGTTTATAGTGAGGAAATTGCTTTTAATACGACTTGTGTCGAATGTTTTGCAGCAACTGGTAAAAATTCATCAAAGCTAATATTCGATTCTTTACCTGCAATATCTGATAATGCACGAATGACTACAAAAGGTGTAGCAAATTGATAACAAACTTGTGCAACTGCAGCCGCTTCCATCTCTACAGCTTTCATTTGAGGGAAATGGCGACGAACAGCCTCTACACGTTCAGGATCATTCATAAAAGCATCCCCAGAGCAAATTAAACCAACGCCATACTGGTGCTCTCCAACTGCCTTTACAGCCTCCTCAGCTACCTTCATCAATTTCTCATCTGATTTATATGCTGCTGGCATACCAGCCATTTGTCCAATTTCATAGCCAAAGATTGTGACATCCACATCGTGGTGACGAACTTCATCAGAAATAACGACAGCGCCTACCTCAAGAGCTTCATCATATCCACCTGCAGAGCCTGTATTAATGACAACATCTGGTTTAAACTCATGTAAAAGAATTGTCGTAGACATAGCAGCATTTACTTTACCAATACCGCTTTTTAATAATACGACTTCCTTGCCTTCAAAAGTTCCTGTTGTATACTCACTACCTGCAATCGTTGTGCTGTGTGCATCGTCTAATGCTGCTCTTAGAAGCTCCACTTCCTCTTCCATTGCGCCAATTACTGCAATTTTCATGTACTGTTACTTCCCTTCTTTTATCAACTCTATTAAAAATAATCAAAAGAGTGATTTTCGTCAATAGGCGCCTTCTAATGTATTTAGTTGCTCTAGCTTCACAGGCTTCCACCCTTCATTATCAACCCATTCCATGCTTACACGATACATTTGAGATTTATCATTGGTCGAAACAGTTGCAATGGATGAATTAGGACCACCATTATTTTGCATACGCCAGATGATCATATTGCTTTGGTCAATACCTGTCACAGTAGATACTGTTGCTACTTTCTCAGCCCAGTCTACAGACGTGTCGTCATATGAAGACACATGCTGACCTGTTTGAGTTGTAGGTGTTGGTTGCCAATTTTTATTCGTGATGACCTTCTCAACAATAGGATTATCTGATGCTGATTCTTCTGCTGTGCCTTGTTCTTCCTGGGATGTCTCAGGTTCTGATTCTTCTTCTGAAGGTTTATCTTCTTCTACAGCAAGATCTTCTTTTTCTTCATCCGTTGGTTCTTTTTCTACTTCTTTTTCATCATCACCGCTCTGTTCTTCTTGAACGGGTTCCTCTTTCACTGCTTGATCTGCATCATCTTGCCATTTAAACACATAGGTTGCTGTGATAATAATGAGTACAACCACAACACCAATTAGAACATTCAATAGTTTATCTAGCTTTTTATTACGAGATGGCTGCAAATGACGACCACTTCGAGTTTGTCGTTCACTCATAATGTCTCCCCCTCTCTAGGCAATATTCTATCAAGTTCGACAGCACTTGCAAAATAATTCTACTCACTATTTTACTACATAGTTATCACGCTAAAAATGGTACAAGCAGTCAGCCAAAGGCTAACTGCTTGTACATAGTCATATTATTTAATTGAGACAATTTTCACTTTCATTTCGCCGCCAGGTGTTTGAACGACAACCTCTTCACCTTCAGCACGACCAAGTAGACCTTTTGCAATCGGTGATTCATTGGAAATACGGAATTCCATAGGATCTGCCTCAGCAGAACCAACAATTGTATAAGATTCTTCATCTGTTGATGGCTTACCATTGATGATTTCTACGAATGTAACCGTTTTCCCTAGTGATACTACACTGTTATCTGTCTCGTCTTCAGAAATAATCACTGCATTGCGAATCATTGATTTTAATGTTGAAATACGACCTTCTAAAAAGGCTTGTTCTTCTTTAGCAGAATCGTACTCAGCGTTTTCAGAAAGATCTCCAAAATCACGTGCTATTTTAATGCGTTCAACGATTTCTTTTCGTGTTTCAGTTTCTAATTTTACTAATTCTTCTTCTAATTTACGTTTTCCCTCAGCTGTCATAGGGTACTGTTTTTCATTTGCCAAAGTCCTTCACTCCTTGTTTCTTCAATATAAAAACATAAAACTCGACTAAATGCACGGAAGATGCATTTAATCGAATTTTATTATTTTTAAACGTTTTCAAATTACGCTTTGACCTAATAGTATGCATGCTTTTTCAAAATATGCATGTAAATATTGTCAATACCACTCTATCTTATTACAATACGTTGTCGGTTTCAAGAATAGTTTTAATTTTCGTTACCATTAAATCAATCGCCACCTCATTATCCCCACCTTCAGGAATAATGATATCAGCATAACGTTTTGTTGGTTCAATAAATAAATTATGCATCGGTCGAACCGCTGATAAATACTGCTCAATCACCGAATCCGTTGTACGTCCACGCTCTTTAATATCACGCATAATACGGCGAATAATACGTAAATCTGAATCTGTATCCACAAATAATTTAATATCCATTAAATCACGTAAATCAGCATCCTCAAGGACTAGAATACCTTCTAGTATAATAACATCTACTGGTTCAACATGTATAACTTCTTCTGCCCTTGTATGCTGGACGTAATCATACACAGGTTTTTCAATTGGTTGACGCACTAGCAACTTTTTTATGTGCTCAATTAATAAATCATTATCGAAAGCTAACGGATGATCATAGTTAGTTCCTAAACGTTCTTCAAATGTTAAATGACTTTGATCCTTATAATAAAAATCTTGTTCAATTACCACAACAGAATGCTCACGGAAAACATCATAAATGGCGCGCGTCACACTCGTTTTTCCCGAGCATGAGCCACCTGCGATTCCGATGACAACAGGGCGCTTCACTGCCATTAGTTATTCTCCTTTCGCATCATGTTATGCGGCTTCAATGGTGTATCACATTTAAATTTCACAATTTGTAATGGATGACGAGCTGCATCTAGGCTATTGCCATCCTCGTCCCAAATTTCACCCATTGTTAAACGGAAATTCTCAATTTCAGGACCAAAGAATTCTACTTCGTCACCAGGTTTAAAATAATTACGCTGTTGCATTGTCACTATTTTTGTCTCTGGATCATGCTCTAAAATAAGTCCAGCAAATTCATAGGTTGTTTTACGACCATGCACACCAAACATCTGCTCCTCAAAGCCAGGTGCATCATGGAAGAATGCTTCAGCCGTATCACGGTTAGCACATTTGTCTAATTCCTCTAGCCATTCACGTTTAATTTTAAAATTATCAGGATCTGCACAATAAGCATCAATCACTTTACGGTACACAGAAACAACTGTCGCTACATAGTGAATGGATTTCATACGACCTTCAACTTTTAACGAGTCGATACCTAGCTCAATCATATGAGGAATCGCTTCAATTAATTTTAAATCTTTTGGACTCATCGCAAATGGTGCATGACTCTCATCGAAAAGTGCTTTTTCTTCACCATCTTCTAATTCATATAGATCGTAGTCCCAACGGCATGATTGGCAGCATCCCCCTCGGTTTGAGTCACGAGCCGTCATATGATTAGAAAGAACGCAACGACCAGAGTAGGCAATACACATTGCTCCATGAACAAAGGCCTCAATTTCAATGTCGACCTTTTCCTTCATCAGCTTCATTTCTTCTCCGCCCACTTCACGTGCTAATACAACACGATGTAAACCTTCTTCTTTCCAGTACTGCACGGCCTTCCAGTTGGACAATGATTGCTGAGTAGAAAGGTGAATTTCAAGCTTAGGTGCTGCTGTACGACATGTTTCAATAATGAGCGGGTCTGCTACAATAATACCAGTTACGCCCACTGATTCAATATCCTTTAAATAACGCTCTAAGCCATCCATATTTTCATTGTGGGCAAAAATATTTGTTGTTACATATATTTTCGCACCATATTGATTGGCAAATTCTACACCTTCACGCATCTCTTCAATTGAAAAGTTATCCGCATTCGATCGTAGACCAAACTCTCGCCCACCGATAAATACAGCATCTGCTCCGTAATGGACAGCTATTTTTAATTTCTCTAAGCTACCAGCTGGTGCAAGTAGCTCTGGTTTTTTTGTAATGACACGTTTACCGTTGACAATCTCACGGATTTTGTCATTTTGCTCTAACGCTAATGCCATGTTATTGTCCCCTCCTAGTAAACTGTTTCCTTGAAGATAAAGCCCGTATCTAATGGTCTAATAGCTGGTTGAATATCTTCAATTTTTGCTAATAAATCGTCTTTTATTTCTTCATATGCCTCTTCTGATTCGTCAAAATACGTATCGATCGCTTTTCGATAAGCTTCTGTTACCGCGACTACATAGTCTGGCGTTTGAAGTACACCTTCAATTTTCAGAGCATCGATGCCACCTTCAAATAATTCGCCTAGTTCATCAATAATACACATATCATTTGGACTGAAAATATGTGTACCATTTACATCTTCATATATTGGATATTTGTTATTTCGTTCATCATCATGTAGGAACATATTACGATTTTCCTGGCGATTTTCAATAGCCATTACTTTATCTTGATATAAGAAATAATGGCCGAGTAATGGACGTTTTGATTGGAACATACATGTCATGCCATGTACTTGTACTTCAATTTCCATTTCGGTATTTTCTTTAATTTCTAATACTTCATCAAGAGAAAGCTCACGCGCTAACACGGCACGCGTTGCACCACGTTTCCCCCAGTAATTAGCCGTAAACCAGTTTGTAGCTGTCGTTTCTGGATTCCAATGTAACGGAATCGTAACACCTTGCTCTCTACGAATAATGAGAACCGCTGGATCACCGTAGATTAAACGGTCCACACCGATACGTTGCATTTCATTTAAATAATCAGCAAGTGCCTCTAGCTTCTCATTATGGAAAAGTGCATTGACTGCAACATATACCTTTTTACCCGCTTCATGAATAAGCTTTGTCGCTTCTTCTACTTCTTCAACGGAGAACTCTCCTGCTAGACGTAGACCAAATTGTTGTTCACCAATAACAAAAGCATCTGCTCCAGCGACTAAAAGTGCTTTTATATGTTCTAATGATTGTGGTGTCACAAGCAATTCTGGTTTTTTCATAGTAGTCACCTCTTCAAACATAGTAATAAACCATCACCGACTGGTAAAAAAGCACTTGTATAATCTGGGTGCTGCATAATCCAATCCGTGAAGTTTTTTAAATTGCGAATCATTGTTCGCTTACGACGTGGAACATCCTTCAACTCTAAATCAGACAAACCATGCATGTACATATTATCGATATACAATACCCCACCTGATTTTACTAAAGGTGCATATTTTTCAAAAAAGCGTTGGTATTGTCCCTTCGCAGCATCAATAAAGACCGCATCGAATGTTGTGTTAATGGCCTCGTCATCCACTTCTAAAGCGTCACCCTCAATGACCGTAATTCGATCGGATACAGTCGACCGTTTAATATAGGCTTTTGCCCTTGCTACACGATCTTGATCACGTTCAATTGTAACAATTTGGACATAAGGCAATGCCTCTGCCATACGAATAGCAGAGTAACCAATTGCTGTACCTATCTCTAAAATTTTTGACGGATTTTGAATACGCAACAGTTGATTTAATGCATCAATACCTGCTAGCTGCATGATCGGTACGTGATGCTCCTCCGCAAATGCTTCCATTTCTAAAAGCAATTCATTACGTGGCTGTATAAATGATTGTATATATGCATCTGATAATTCCATTGTTTCCACCCTCATTTAAAAGGCAACGAGCGTTTGCCGTTGTCTGTACTTCATCATTTATCAACAAAAAGAAAAAGACCAAACGTGATGTCTTGGTACTTTGCCATACAAAAATGAGCAATTGCTTCGATATGCTCAAACAATTGCCACCACGCATATTTGTCCCGCATAAATGAACGGATTGATCAAAAATCACACTTTATAATAGCATGAAAATAGAAGGAAAGCTATTTTTCTTTCCTTCTATCCATCTGTTTGCTATACGATTTTTGTTCTTCCTATATGTTTACTCTTCTTTTCGTAAATATTTTTCTACCTTCTGCAAATGCTCATCATAGGTTTTTGAGAAGTGGTTGACACCCTCTTTATCTGCTAGGAAGTAGAAATAATCTGTTTGACTTGGAKTTAATGATGCCTCAATCGAAGTTTTACCTGCACCTGCTATKGGACCAGGTGGTAGAMCTTTATTTTTGTAAGTGTTATAGGCATTATCCACTTCTAAATCTTCATATAGAACACGCTCCTTGTGATCACCCAGTGCATAGAGCACGGTTGGGTCTGTTTGGAGTGGCATYCCTTCWTTGATTCGATTATAGAAGACACTTGCAATAGTCTCTCGATCCGTTTGAGCAGTCGCTTCTTCTTCCAATAATGACGCAAATGTTAACAGCTGATGTACGGACATTTGTTTTTCAGCTAATACATCACTGTAGTTCTTCACTACATTGTTCATGGCTGCTATCATCTCTTCTACAATCGCTTGTAAAGATGGTTTTTCTTCATAATAAGAATACGTAGCTGGATATAAATAGCCCTCTAAGTCATAGCGAATATTGTCAGCTAAAACAGCCTCTGTAACTAGCTCAGGATAATTAGCCATCATTTGCTGAACAAATGTGTCACTCGTCACAAGATCCATAAATTCTTTTTGTGTGTACGGTGTTTTCTTTTCAATCACTTTCCCAATTTGTTCAAGTGTTAAGCCTTCTGGGACTGTCATCGTAAAGACAGGCTTACGATATWCCTTCCCTGTTTTCAAGCTTTCAATGAGTTCATCAAATGTCATTGCCTGTGTTAAMTCATARTTTCCCGCTTGAAATTGTGATTCATTTTTAAATTTTGCATAGTATTTAAAAACACGTGCATCTTTTATGACACCTTTTTTCTCTAGTAGTGTTGAAATGGAGGACAAACTAGAGCCAATTGGTACTTCTACTGCAATTGTTTTCGTTGCATTAGGGTCTAATGGTTTTAAAGCACCTTTTACATAATTGTACCCAAATAAACCAACAACTCCAATTATTAGTACGAAAACAATGGCAATAATTGCGACGATTTTTCTCACCATTTTTACCTCAGATTTTCTTTCTTGCATTTTTGAAAACATTTCTTGTTTTTTTGAACCGTTATCCACGGGTTTCCCCCCTATCACTATTCAATATCATACTAGAAATCAACTTTCACGACAARCAGAAATCGACAATTCAGGAGAAATTACATATGTAAAAAATCTGCCAACAACTTTCGTTAGCAGATTTTTGAGCATTCTAGAAATAGTTTATCCTATAAAGTGTTTAATACTTCTTCTACAAATTCCCATTCTTCATCTGACTCAATCGGGTATAACTCTTCAATCTGGCCTTCATTTCCAGCTATATATTGGGCTGCAAAAATATCACGCTCATCAATCGGTTCATCTGTTGCTGGCACATATAATACATACGATTTACCGAATTGCTCAGATGAAAATGTATGAATGACTTCGCACACTTGATCTTTTCCTTCTTCGTCTGTCACAGTAATTAGCTGTGGTTCTTCTTCAAATTCATCAAGTAATGTTAACACCACTTCATTAATCATTTCCCATTCGGCATCTGTTTCAACAGGCTGTAAATTTGTCATCTCACCTGTATTGTCATCATAATCAAAAGTCATCGCGGAAAGGTCTCCTGGAATTTCTTGACCGGTTTCATCTAGAAGGGAAAATAACACATAGGACTTGTCCTCCGCATCAAAGGTAAAGACCACACGACACTGCTGTTCCTTACCATCTTTCCCAATGATCATAAATTCTTGCGTTTCTTCATTCATTCTGTTTCCTCCTTTATGACAATTTGATGTCATTTATTAAATCGTTTTTTTGAGGTTAGACACTTTAGAATAGCTTCTCGTATTTTTGAGCAAGTTTTCCCTGCATTTCTTCTCTACCTTTGAGCAGGTTCTCGATGTTTGGAGTKGGGCTTGGAGCGGTTACACTCTATTTCTAAGCGAATCCACAAACTTTATGAACGTTTCCCAACAATTGTGGATCAAATTCACACATCTACAATGCATTCATTCTTCAATTTAACAATCCTTCTACATTAGAAAAGCTTCAATAAAAAAGGAACAAGGACTGCAAGCTGCGATCCTTGTTCCAAGCTTTGAGTTAGAAGATTAGTCTTCGTTTTCATCCTCTAAAGCGTTTAAAACGTCCTCTACCATATCCCACTCTGCTTCAGTTTCGATTGGTGTTAATTCACCATCTTCACCATTTTCAGATGGTACAAATGAAGATACAAAGATTTCAACTGAGCCATCTTCATCTTCCTCTGCGCCTACCATTGAGTAAAACACATATGATTTGCCAAACTCTGGAGATTCATGAACGTGAATCACTTCACAAAGCTGCTCGTTTCCGTTTTCGTCAATCACTGTAATGTGTTGAACATGTAGTTCTTCTTCATGGTTATGCTCGTGTGCCATGCATAGTCACCTCATCAATTAATTTTTGCTATCTAAGTAGCCTTGTAAAATCATCACAGCTGCCATTTTATCAATGACCTGCTTGCGCTTTTTGCGACTCACGTCCGCTTCGATCAGCATACGTTCAGCAGCCATCGTCGTTAAACGTTCATCCCATAATTTGACCGGTAGTGAGAAATGCTCTTCTAATAGCTTTTTATAGTTCTCAGAAGCCTCTCCACGCGGTCCAACCGTATTATTCATGTTTTTTGGAAAACCTACAACAAATTCTGTTATAGTATATTCCTTTACTAGCTCAGCGATACGGTCAATACCGAACTCACCATTAGCTTCATCAATTTTTACGGTTTCAATACCTTGGGCGGTCCAACCAAGTGCATCACTTACAGCAACACCCACAGTTTTTGACCCAACGTCTAATCCCATAATTCTCATTTCTAGTCCTCGTTATTCTTTTTGATATAAAATTTAACAAGCTCCTCTAGAATTTCGTCACGCTCAAGCTTGCGAATTAAATTACGAGCATCCTGATGGCGAGGAATATACGCCGGATCACCAGAAAGTAAGTAACCAACAATCTGATTGATAGGGTTATATCCCTTTTCCTCTAATGAAGAATGAACTTTCAACATTACCTGCTTGACTTCCTGTTCCATTGATTCTTCTGGAAAATTAAATTTCATCGTTTGATCAAATGAACTCATGACCAGCACCTCGCTTTCAGAAATAAGGAGATGTGCAAACAAGCTCATCTCCAATTTCTCTTTATTATAACATGTTTTGGTGAATTAATTAAATGGATTTAACATAATCATACACAGAAAGTAGTGCTTCATCAAGTTTTGATGCATCTTTTGCACCTGCCATCGCCATATCTGGACGACCGCCACCTTTACCACCACATGCTTCCGCAACCATTTTCACAATATTCCCTGCATGGTAATTGCCACCAACTAATTCTTTTGAAACACCAGCACATAACATAACTTTTTCACCATCAACTGCTCCAAGAACAATGACTGCTTTTGGCATTTTTGCTTTCAGGTCATCCATCATTTGACGGAGTTGATTGTTATCCTTCGCTTCCACTTTTGTAGATAGCACTGTCACATCTCCAATTGTTTGAGCGGCATCAACAACTGCCCCTGCCTGTGCATTGGCGATTTTTTGAGATAATGCTTCGTTTTCACGTTGTAATTCTTTATAGTCTGCTTGTAATGCCTGTACTTTTGTGACAATATCTTTAGCATTTGCTTTTAATAATGCTGCTGCATCATTTAATAATGCTTCTTCTTCTTTTACTGCTTCATAAGCAACTTTTCCTGTAACAGCTTCAATACGACGAGTACCTGCACCGATACCACCCTCTGAAACAATTTTAAAGAAGCCAATTTCAGAAGAGCGTTTAACATGGATACCACCACATAGCTCAATCGAATAATCTCCGATGGATACTACACGTACAACATCTCCATATTTTTCACCGAATAATGCCATAGCACCCATTGCTTTTGCTTCATTAATACCTTTTTCTTCAATAACGACCTCTATATCATCCCACACTTTTTCATTTACAATACGTTCAATTTGCTGTAATTCTTCTTTTGTAACTTGACCAAAGTGAGAGAAATCAAAACGTAAACGATCAGGTCCTACATATGATCCAGCTTGGTTCACATGATCACCTAGCACATCTTTTAATGCACGTTGCATAATATGTGTTGCCGTATGGTTTTTAATGATTAAATTACGGTCATCACGATTGACCACTGCTTGCACTGCATCTTCCACATGCATTTCCCCAGATTCAACTACTACTGTATGAAGCGGTTGACCATTCGGTGCTTTTTGAACATCTTTTACAACAGCCGTAAAGCTATCATTTGAAATAGTACCACTATCAGCAATTTGACCACCCATTTCAGCGTAGAATGGTGTCTTCGCTAAAATAACCAATGCTTCCTGACCTTCCGAAGCGACTTTCGCAACTTGACCATTGACGATCATTGCAGCGATTTCAGTATTAACATTTAACGTATCATAGCCAACAAACTCACTTGCAACCGTTAAGTTTGCTAATACTTCATTCTGTACTTGCATCGAATCAACATCTTGTCGTGCAGCACGCGCGCGTTCACGTTGCTCTTCCATCGCTGCCTCAAAACCTTCATGATCTACTTTCATGCCTACTTCCTCTGCATATTCTTCCGTTAGCTCGATTGGGAAACCATAAGTATCATATAAACGGAAAGCATCTGCTCCTGGGATGTAATCATGACCAGCTGCTTTTTGAGATTCCACTACTTCATTAAAGATAGCTAAACCACCATCTAATGTTTCATGGAAACGAATTTCTTCATTTTTAATGACACGTTGAATAAATTCGCATTTCTCTGTAACTTCTGGATAGAAGTCTTCCATAATTTTACCCACAGTTGGTACAAGTTCAAACATAAATGGTTTTTCAATACCAATTTGTTTAGCATAGCGAACGGCACGACGTAGTAAGCGACGTAATACATAGCCACGGCCTTCATTTGATGGCAGGGCACCATCGCCTATAGCAAATGCTACTGTACGGATATGGTCTGCAATCACTTTAAATGGTGTATTAATATCTTCATCTGAGCCAAAGATTTCATTTAAGTCTACTTCGCCAGGTCGTTTATATTTACGATTGGCAAACTCCTCAATTTTTTCAATAATTGGCATAAATAAATCAGTATCAAAGTTTGTTGGTACATTTTGCACGACGGACACAATACGCTCTAAGCCCATACCTGTATCAATATTTTGCTTTGGTAGTGGCGTGTAAGTGCCATCAGGATTATGGTTAAATTGAGAGAACACAAGGTTCCAAATTTCTAGGTAACGCTCATTTTCTCCTCCTGGATACATTTCAGGGTCATTTTCATCTGAGCCGTATTCTACGCCGCGATCATAAAAAATCTCTGAGTTCGGACCAGATGGGCCTTCTCCTATATCCCAGAAGTTCCCTTCTAAACGGATTAAACGTTCTTCTGGAATACCGATTTCCTGATGCCAAACATCATATGCTTCCTGGTCTTCAGGGTGAATCGTGATGGATAATAACGCTGGATCAAAGCCCATCCATTTTTTATCTGTTAAAAACTCCCAAGCGTAATGAATTGCTTCTTTTTTAAAGTAGTCACCAATAGAGAAGTTTCCTAACATTTCAAAGAATGTATGATGTCGAGCTGTTTTCCCAACGTTTTCAATATCGTTGGTACGAATCGATTTTTGAGCATTTGTAATACGTGGATTATCAGGGATAATACGGCCATCAAAATATGGTTTTAAAGTTGCCACACCTGAGTTGATCCAAAGAAGTGATGGATCATTTATTGGCACAAGTGGAGCTGATGGCTCATGATGATGCCCCTTTTCTTTAAAAAATTCCAAATACATACGGCGAATATCTACTGCTTTCATTGGATAAATTCCTCCTATTTTATATTGTAAAATCACGATACGAATCCTGCGATTTACCGAAGAAAATAAAAAAAGCCCTCATCCCCAAAAAGGGACGAGGACTTGTCATTAGTCTCGCGGTACCACCCTAGTTGTAAGTAAAAACCTTACTTACCTCTTTAGCACTTGTAACGTCAGTGAACGGCAGGGATTAGCTGCACTCTGGAGTAGCTTTCGGCATTTGCTGTTGTGAGGATTTTTTCAGCCTAGAAATCCCTTTCTTGTGCACACACAAATACGTACTTTTTCCATCATCGTTTTTACTTTTTCTATCGAAAATTATAAAAAAAATCTATTGCGCTGTCAATTAGTACTAGTATGACTAACACTAACTAAGCAATCATTTTTTTGAAATATATCCACATACCCCATGTAAAAATAACTAAGAAGGCGCTAATTGCAATAGTTGTATAAGGGGTATCTTGATAAGGTAAAGGTACATTCATTCCAAAAAAACTAGTAATTACTGATAGTGGTAACATAATTGTCGAAATGACCGTTAATAAATTCAGCTTTTCAATGGATTTCCCACTGATAATTGAAAAATACGTATCAAGCGTGCTGTTCACTAAATCTCGATATGTCTCTGTGGAGTCGACAATACGTTCTAGATGGTCATTCAAATCTTTATAGAATGGAATATTTTCTTCTTGAATGTCAAATTTCCACTGGCCATTGATTGTAGAAAAAATTCTTCTTTGTGGCATAATGGCCTGACGAATTAAAATAATTGTCCGCTTCAATGCAAGAAATTCCTCTGTCACCTCTTTTGGTTGATAATCATAAATTTCTTCTTCTAGTTCATCTATACGTGCGCGAATTCGTTCTAATACTGGGAAGTATTCGTCTGTAATACCGTCAATAATTGTATGCAATAAAAAATCTGTACCCTTTTCTAAAAATCTTGGGCTATTGACACAAACATTTTCCATTTTTCCTAGCCATTGCAACTTTTGTTTATGCACAGTCACAATATAGTTTGGTCCCATAAAAATATTTAACTCAACGGTTGTAATTTCATTGTTACTTTTCTCATTATAAATTGGTGCATGGAGCACAAAAAATTTATAATCACCATAACTATCCATTTTTGGACGTGAGCCTTCATGTAAGCAATCTTCAACTGCTAGTGGATGAAAGCCAAATACATCAGCTATATTATTCAATTCATTATAACTATAGGCATATAAATCTACCCATAATAAATCTTCGTTATGAATAGGGAGTTGTAAATCAATCATATTGAAATCATGTTGGACTGTCTTCCTGCTGCTATTATAATAGTGGATTTTAATCATTGCATTTCACCTCGTGTTTGTTATTGAGGGAAACAAAAGGTCATCCTTAATCACCCTTTGTCTGCATCGGTGATTAGAAATCGATGACTTTTTATGTGTTTCCGTTTGCCTAAATGATACTTATTCGGTTCAGGACTACTATCCATTTCTCATCACCTTCCTTCCATAACAAAAACACGCCTTCTACGAATGAAGGCGTGTTGAATACACATATCAAAAAAATAGCAATAAAATACATTGCATGCTTGTTACCTTCAAACGTTGAGTTTTAGCACTATGCGGCATAGGAATATGTCCAGCTACGTTAAAAAACACCTTATTTCGATGATTTCTGTTGACCCATTGGCGTCTCTCGACATTTTTGGGTAGTAGCGTATCTCCAGCATAGGAGCCTCACCTAACGAAGGGAGTCTTATTTTTTTATTCCTGTAAATGATAACGGATAGTTTCACAACTGTCAAACTTTCTATCAATCATTTTTCAAAAAGTCTTCCACTCTTTGCACTAAATGCTCTCGTTGATAAGATTGATAGAGCAGGCTAGATAAACGTACAGGATCACCAAAGAAAAAGCGTTCATACAATGTCTGTCTTGTGCCAAAACTACTCATCGTTAAATCCCAAGCTAAACGGAATTTCTTTACTCGCTCTTCCCCTTTGTCTTGAAATGATTGCAGATAATGATCAAGATCCCCATCATCCGTTGCAAAAGCTTTTGCACTCGGTATCGACATTAATCCACTTGCTCCCAGTTGCTGTATGATATCTGTAAAGGTAGGATATACTTTCGGGAAGATATGAATAGCGACCTGTAATGTGGATTGGTCTGGTCTGATAAAGCCAAAGGAATCCCTTTGTGCCTCAATTTCTGATTTTAATTGCAATGCTTTCATCGTTTCTAATGCTACGATGACATCTACCACTTTTTGATGGACATGTTGGTAATCCCCAATATTTATGGAATCCACAATCATTTGTACAACCCCTAGGATGAATTCCGTCTTAGCAATTTGACGTGACAGCACATGATGCAAAGTATACGCTTGGAAGCCACTAACATTCATAAATTGATTGGCCACTTCAACATTTTCGTAATAAAATACCCGTTCCCACGGGACAACTACTTCATCAAACACAACGATTGCATCCATTTCTTCAAAACGTGCACTTAACGGATAATCAAAGGTAGAATCTCCGCCTACAAATGATTGCCGACATAAAAACTTTAAGCCTTTCGTGTTACTTGGAATAGAAAACCCGAAACCTTTTCCTTCATCATAGCCATTTGTTGATAAAACAAGAAGCTCATCTGTTATGCCACCCTGTGTCGCTAGTAATCTTGCCCCTTTAATGACTAAGCCCTCACTTGTTTTCCCAATGATTTTAGCTGCAATGGTTACTTCTTCATCCTCATAGTAAAAGCGCTTGCGATTTACCTGTGGTTCGATAAAGGTATGTGTTATCGTAATATCATTCTCGCGAGCATACTCATAGAACTTTAGCAAATGCTCTGGGAAACAATTTGACTTCTCTTTTAAAAAATCTGACGCTGATGCAAGGGCCATTAATGTTGTATTCATATAATCAGGGCTTCTCCCCATAAAGCCTTGAGAAGATAATGCCCATTCCCTTGCCGCTTTGCGCCTCTTCACAAGATCTTCTGGCGTCAATACTTGAAGAAATGACATGCCAACTTTCTGTTTACTAGTTGGCGATTCATAGGTCATTTTTTCAAGAAGTGCCTCTTGATGTTGTAAATCAAAAAGTTTCGCTTGACTCTGGATAATTCCTTTAAAGGCAGGATGTTCTGACACCTTTCCTGTCACGACTTTCCCATCTATCGAAATATACGTTTTTAAAGCATCAATTCGTTCAATATACTGTTGCCCTGTCATTATTGGCATGCTGTCACCCCTATACATTCCCTATGTTTTTGTACTCATCTAGTATATGAAATGTCCAAATATTAGGTGACGATACATCAATTAGAAAAACCCGATTAGACAGTCTAATCGGGAATATATATTTTAGTCATCCAAAAAATCATATGGAGAGACATCATTCATACCAATCATTGGATGAATATAAGGGGCTGTTTCTACTGTTAGCTTTTGTTCAACGGAAACAGGCTCCTGCATCCCTTCATTATCTACTGGCACTGCCTCGACTTCCACAAGTTCTTCCTCAATTTCCATTGGGTTAAGTCTTGCACGTAAAGAGGTGAAACGCTGAAGGTCATCTGTACGTTGTAAACCATCCGCAAGCACTTCTGGTTCACCACATAAAATCAAAAAGTTTTTAGCACGTGTAATACCTGTGTATAAAAGATTACGCCGTAACATTTTGGAATACCCTCTAACCACTGGCATAATGACCGTTTGAAACTCAGAGCCCTGTGATTTATGGATGGAGCAACAATAAGCTAGTGTCAATTGATTGAGGTCGCTTCGTTGATAGGTCACTTCAATGCCATCAAAGGATACGATCAGTAAATCTTGTTTTTCGATCGTCTCTTTCGCCTTAATAATACTAATGACCTCACCCATATCTCCATTAAAGACATTGCTTTCAGGTTGATTGACAAGCTGRAGAACTTTATCCTTTATTCGATAGGTGACATCCCCAAAGACTAGCTCTTTTCGTGTGCCAGTATCATTTGGGTTAATAAGCTCTTGAATCATTTTATTTAAATTATCTATACCAGCTGGTCCTTTATACATGGGCGCCAACACTTGAATATTACGGATTTCCTGGCCCTTTGCGACAGCACTTTTGACAACTTGAGTAACAACGTTGGCAACTTGGTCTGCTGAAGCCTTAATAAACGAACGATCAGAGGTTTTAGCTGTTAACTCTTGTGGAATCGTTCCTTTTTTTATTTGATGCGCAAGTTCAATAATCGTTGAGCCTTCTGCTTGTCGGTAAACATCTGTTAGCTCGACAGTTGGTAGCTGCTTGGATGCTAATAAATCCTTTAACACCTGTCCTGGACCTACTGGTGGAAGCTGATCCTGATCTCCAACAAAGACAACTTGAACATCTTCATGTAAAGCTTTTAATAATTGATGGGCAAGCCATGTATCAACCATTGACATTTCATCCACGATAATCAGCTTACCTGTTACTTCCCGCTCTGTTTCTTCCTCTTTTTCTTGCCCTGTAAAACCGAGCAGTCGATGGATGGTCATCGCAGGAAGCTCTGTTGATTCGGCTAATCGTTTAGCAGCACGTCCAGTCGGCGCACAAAGAATAATCGGAAAAGGCTCCTCTTTTTGAGCATACTCTTTTGGATTTAAGGATAGCCCATGAAGCTTTGCATAAACTTCTACGACTCCCCGTACAACAGTGGTTTTCCCCGTACCAGGACCACCCGTTAAAATCATAACAGCTGAATTTAAAGCCTGTTCGATGGCATTCGCTTGTGTTTCTGCATAGGTAACATTGAGTAGCTCCTCTGTTTCTCCAATGGCTTTTCGAATTTCATCTTTACTAAAATGTTCAGCCTTATTATTCCGCTCGATAAGCGATAAGATTTTCGATGCAATCCCTACCTCTGAAAAATAGAGTGATGGCAAATATAACCTTGTCTCTTCACCACAAATTTTGCCTTCTTCACGGAGTCTGATACAGGCTTGAGAAATATCCTCGAATGGTATCTCCTGTCGTTGGCTTTGTTCAAGCATTTCCTTAACGAGCGGTAAAACCTGTTCTGCATCTAGATAAACATGTCCATCCGATAAAGCTGCTGTATTTAAAATATGTAAAATCGCTGCTTTGACACGATCAGGATGTTTACCAGTTATACCTAATTTCGCACCTAGCTCGTCGGCTCGAAAGAAACCCACTCCTTCCACATCTTCAATCAAGCGGTATGGATTTTCTGTCAGTAATTCAATGGCTTCTGTTCGATAGGTTTGATAAATCTTCATCCCAAGCTGTGGACCAAATCCCCACTCATTCAATTGAATCATGACCCGCTCTAAGCCTAAGTTTTGCTCAATGGTGCGGTGAATGACTTCTTTTTTTTCAGCGGATAGACGCGGAACAGCATCGAGGGCACTAGGATCTTCTAAAATAACACGGAGTGCATTAGCACCTAGTTTTTCAACAATCGTTTCAGCTGTTTTTTTCCCGATCCCTACGAAGAGGTCACTAGATAAATAATGAATAATTCCTTGCTCAGTTGCAGGTACCTCTTTTGTAAATGTCTCAATTTGAAATTGAGCACCGTATTTAGGATGCTGTTTTAAAATACCAGTAAATCGATATTGTTCATCCATTTGTAGTGGGGGAAAATAACCAACAACAATAATCTCTTTATCTTCATATTGCAAATTCGTCTCTTGAATTTTCACACGTACAATCGAATACATATTTTGCGCATTATGAAAGATAGAGACGATCGGACGTCCGAGTATAAAAAATTTATTGAGTTCAAATAAATCTAAATGATCTGTCATGTTCGGTCCGTCCTTTCTTATAGTTTTCAATCTTTTTATTTTACCATAGCCACATGAAAATATCGCAGACAAAAATATATCCACTTTGTTATTTTTACATTATTTTGACAAATGACAATTCTCTGCCTTTATCCTCCGTTCCATGCTATGATTAATATGAATTAGTTGCACGGAAGGATTGTGAAATTATTGGAATTTAGACCTTGCATCGATTTACACGATGGCAAAGTAAAGCAAATTGTAGGTAGCACTTTGGGATATACAAATCAAGCAGTTGTAGAAAACTTTATTTCTCAACATGACGCTAGCCACTATGCACAAATGTTTGCCCAAGATCGTTTAACAGGTGGACACGTTCTTATGCTAGGCTCTGGTAATGAAGAAGCTGCCCTATCCGCTTTAACAGCCTATCCTCAAGGCTTGCAAATAGGTGGCGGCATTACGGCTGACAATGCTCAAAAGTATATTGACGCAGGCGCTTCGCATGTCATTGTCACATCCTATATTTTTCATGATGGTCAGCTCGATTTAGCGCGTTTAAAGCGCTTAAATCAATTAATTGGTAAAGAACACCTTGTTATCGATCTCAGTTGTAAGATGCGTGACGGAAAGTGGTTTGTCATGACAGATAAATGGACTACATTTAGTCATTTCGAAGTCAATGCTGCGTCGATTGCCTATATTGAAGACTTTTGTGATGAGCTGTTAATACATGCTGTCGATGTTGAAGGAAAAAAGGGTGGTATGCAGGAAAGCTTGGTACAGGATTTAGCTGCCTGGACATCTATTCCAACTACCTATGCAGGTGGCGTTCGTTCAATCGAAGACTTAGAAAAATTTAATCAATTAGCCCACGGAAAACTTCATGTAACCATTGGAAGTGCGCTCTCAATTTTTGGTGGCGATTTACCTTATACAGATGTAGTAGAATATTGTAAAAAAGGCGGGATCTTGTGAAGCTCATTTATAAAGATTATGTTTTTCCATTTCAAGAAACTAATTTAGAGAGAATCATAGATGGTAAGTATTTTAAAGTGAATAAAAAAGATCATTCTCTTGCGATTCATGTACAACTTGACAACGAACAAATGTTATTGRAMKTYTCMAAATCACTAAAGGCAACATGTGGGTTCTTACGCGATCAAGAAACAGAGCCTTATATTGGAACCTATATTGATTTACAAATTTTCGTTGATGAGTTTAATAAGCGCTATAACTTAAATGCTGAAATTATTAGTTAAAACAAGGGGACAAATGGTTCCCTTTGTTTAACCTCAAACCCTCTTCTGCATTTCTTCCTTGCCCCTATTTCTGAAACCTTTTCATTGTCATGTGAGTTATATATTGTATAGCATAAACCACAGGGGGCTTACATGACTAAACTACATATTTTTTTCCTACCTTATTTTTATGCTTTCCGCTCTTCTTATAGAGATGATCACCGTGATCCCCTATGGTGTAGGCTTTCATAGTGGATACAGAACATGGTGGATAACTTTTGGTCCGTTTAATTTTTATATAGCTCGTATTAGTTTGCCTATATTAATTGTTTATTTATGGAAGCTTTCAATCAATAAAAATTTATCATTGACGATAGGATTGAAGTTCATCATAGAAGGTATATTATTAATGAATCAGATGCAGGGCAAATCATTACGTTTGCTTGTGCATCAAACATTCTTTTATGGAGAGCTATAGAAAATTCCATTTGGAAGTATCTCGTTGCCCATCACAGCTATACGAAAAATAAAAATCGAACAAACCGTAAAAGAAAGGATTTACAAACGATGAAAACTGAACTAGAAGTAAACACTTTAAAATCTTTTCAAACTGAATTAACTCGCTTCTTTTTAGCTTACAAATTTGCTCTACAGGAAGTGGAAACGAAAATTAATATATTACAAGAAGAATTTAAGTTAATTCATGAATATAATCCAATTGAGCAAGTTTCTACACGTGTAAAATCACCTAAAAGTATTTTAACGAAGATGATGAAAAAAGAGCTTCCTCCATCAATAGAGACTGTGCGTGAAAATATCCGCGATATAGCTGGTGCTCGCATCACCTGTTCCTTTGTGGAGGATATTTACAAGGTAAGTGCCATGTTACAAGCACAGCATGACATGGAAGTTGTTGAGGTGAAGGATTATATAGCCAATCCAAAAGAAAATGGCTACCAAAGCTTACATCTTATTATTAAAATTCCTATCTTTATGTCAGACCATATGGAAAAGGTCTATACAGAGATCCAAATTCGTACAATTGCAATGGATTTCTGGGCAAGCTTAGAACACAAAATTTATTATAAGTATAACAAAGAAGTACCTGAGCATATTCGACATGAATTAAAGGAAGCCGCACTACAAGCAGCTGAATTAGATCGAAAAATGGAGCGACTGAATAAGGAAATCAATATTTTAAAAGAAAATGAAGCCGAGCCTTCATTGCTAGACAGTACCCCCATCGCACATTTAGCGAAATACTTAACGGAACTACCTGGCAATCAAATAATTGATGACACTCTATTCAAAAAGTAAATTTATTCTATGGTTTAGTCGTCAAATGAAAAACCCACCTCACACGCTGCTTGATCACAGAATGTGAGGTGGATTTTACTTTTTATTCACTATTGCGCTTTCCTTGTAGATTTCGTTGCTACAAAAAAGGAGAAAATAAGAGCACCAATAGCAAAAATAAAGGTAGCTATATATACATAACTGACGCCATTCGCAATAGTGTCCTTTAAAAAGTTTACTTCTTCTAAATTAAACCCACCTTTTGCAAATTCACCATTTAATTGAATTTCACCTTTTCCTAATGAAGCCATTTTTTCACTCGTTGCCAGGTTGAAAATCATACCAAATAGCGCTGCACCAATCGCTTGGCTAAATGTATTTGTAAAAGAGTTCAAACCAATTGAAATACCAAGTTGCTTTGGATCTGCCACCTTTTGTATGGAAATCATCAACATCGGCATAATAAAGCCCATCCCTAGTCCAATTAATGATGATGCGAAATAAACGCTGAAATCACTAGAATCCGAAGATAGTCTTGCCAACAATAGTGTACCCGTAACAAGTAAAATCGTACCCATTTGGATAATGCGTTTATTTGTTAAACGACCGATTAAATAACCTGCCATAATCGAGTTCACCGTCCAAAAAATAGACATTGGTGTTAATAATAAACCAGCCTGCGTTGCATTTTTGCCTAAAACACTTTGAGCAAATATAGGAATATAAACGGTTACACCAATGACAATAGACATACCGCTTAAAGTTAATGCATTAATGACCATTAGTCGTCCATTTTTAAATAGTGTTAACGGAATAATTGGCTCCTCTGCWCGTAACTCCACCCAGATAAAAATACTTAAGAATACAAGAGCAACACCATACATTAGCAGCGATTGACCTGATAACCAGGTTTGTGTTTTACTGTTTTCGATAATAACAAACAGTAACGCAACCATGCCAATTGTAAAAAACACTGCACCTAGGTAGTCAATTTTACGCTTCACTGCCTCTAGTTGTTCTTTATAATGTTTAGCAATTAAATAAATAGAGGCTAAACCAAACGGTACATTAATGAAGAAAATAAAATGCCAAGATACTTGGTCAACTATAAAGCCTCCAAATAACGGACCTACTACACCAGAAACACCCCATACCATACTTAAATAGCTTTGTCCTTTGGCACGCTCTTTTTCAGTCTTAAACAATTCACCAACCATTGTTAATGTAATCGGTAAAATTGAACCTGCGCCAATACCTTGAATTGCTCGAAAAACAATTAATTGCTCCATGGATTGAGCTAAACCACATAACATAGAACCTACTAAAAAAATAATGATACCAGTAATAATCATCCGTTTACGACCAAATAAATCGGCTAATTTACCAAAAATAATCGCCGCTATGGCTGAAGCTAGTAAATAAGCAGAATAAATCCAGCTTATTAAGTCTACACCTAATAAATCAGCCGTAATACTCGGAATAGCAGTACTAACAATAGTTCCCTCAATTGCAGCAAGTGCTGTTACAAGTAATAGTGCAATAAAAACTTTATTCATTCTGTCACCTTTTCCTTTCCTGCATGACATACATTACCAAGTTTGAACTAGAATTAAAAGAGAAAGAGATTCAATTTATGAAAAAATAAACAATTTTTTCTGTATTACTAGATAAAATCAATAAAAAAGCAGCAAGAATGTTAATCAACATTCACTCGCTGCTTATTATCTATCAGTTAAATCGTTGAGCAATCATATCGTAAATATAACGTGCTTGGTCATATTCAGGTTGTAAGGTAAAGGCTTGTTTCAAATGATACATTGCATCCTCTGTTTGTTCGGTAGACACGGCATATAGTACGCCTAAATTATAATGTGCATCTGCATTATTCCAATCCTGTTCAATTAAGAGATCTAGTTCCTTCTTCCCTTCCTCAAACATTTCTAATGCACATAACACTATCGCATAGGCTAAACGAATCTGTGTATCCTCTGGAGCAATTTCTACCGCACGTTGTAAATATGGTAATGCCAATTTTGAGTTATCCAACCGTTCAAAGCATTTCCCCATCATATAATAGACATCGGCACCTTCAATATGATGTTTTAGCGCTTGCTCATATAGCTTCACGGCCTCGGCATAGCGTTCAGCATTGTAATATAAATTCGCTAGACCGTAATAGGCTGTAGCTGCTGATTCATCTACAGTGATTGCCTTTTGGAAGAAACGTTCTGCACGTTCAGTATCCTCTAATACGGCTAATAAATTGCCGAAATTTACATACCCAATAGCCTTTTCAGGCTCTGCCTCTATTGCTTTTGTAAATAGTTGAGCAGCATCCTCATAACGTTTTTCTTGAAATGCTTGGATGCCCTGTTCATTATAATTCATTTGTTCTTCACCTCTATGTAGCGAAAGACTGCTTTTAGGAAGCCAAGAGGCCATAAAAGCAGTCTTAACGCAATTTATCCAACATATGTTAGTTTTTCATTACTTTTAAAGACTTCATCAATCGTTCCGCCACCCATACATTCTTCTCCGTTGTATAGCACTACAGCTTGGCCAGGTGTAATTGCACGTACAGGTTCTGCAAATGTAATGTGTGCACGGCCATCTGGTAAAATTTCAACTTCTACTGGTGTATCAGTTTGACGATAACGGAATTTTGCTGTGCAAGAAAATTTCCCAGGCAATTTTTTTGTCGAAGTATAGCTCATTTTCACAGCTGTTAATGATGTTGAATACGAATATTCATTGTCAAAGCCTTGTCCGACAAGTAGAACATTACGCGCTAAATCTTTTCCTAGCACAAACCAAGGCTCGCCGTCCCCACCAATACCAAGCCCGTGTCGTTGACCAAGTGTATAGTACATTAAACCATCGTGTTGGCCCATTACAACGCCATCCATTGTTTCCATTTTCCCAGGTTGCGCTGGTAAATATTGACTCAAGAACTCCTTGAAATTACGTTCACCGATAAAGCAAATGCCTGTTGAATCTTTTTTCTTTGCCGTAGCAAGGCCAGCTTCTTCTGCAATTTTTCGTACTTCTTTTTTCTCTATATCACCAATTGGGAACATTACATGCGCCAATTGCTCTTGGGATAATTGATTTAAAAAGTATGTTTGATCTTTATTATCATCAACGCCACGTAACATTCTAACTTCACCATCACCACTACGATCAATTCGTGCATAGTGACCTGTCGCTAAATAATCAGCACCAAGGTTCATGGCATGCTCTAAAAATGCTTTAAATTTAATTTCTTTATTGCACATAACATCAGGATTTGGTGTACGCCCTGCTTTATATTCTTCTAAAAAGTATGTGAAGACCTTATCCCAATATTGTTTCTCGAAATTGACAGCATAGTATGGGATACCAATTTGATTACATACTTTTATTACATCGTCATAATCTTCCGTTGCCGTACAAACACCGTTTTCGTCTGTATCATCCCAGTTTTTCATAAAGATCCCGATTACTTCATACCCTTGTTGTTTTAACAAGTATGCCGCCACCGATGAATCTACCCCACCTGACATGCCGACAACAACTCGAATTTGAGAGGGGTCACGTGTTTCTTTCATTGTGGTCACCTTTTCTTTTATCTAATTACAGTTTATGTTTCAATATTTTAACGAAACATAACATAAGTATTTTGCAAATTATTTTTTAGCTAGTTTTTTCACAATTTGAGCCGTTTTTTCTGCTGCATCTTGTATATCCTTTTCCGTTAAACCCTGCCCAAAGCTGAATCGGATTGAATTTCGTAGCTCCTCTGCACTTTGTCCAAACATTGCTACTAACACATGAGAAGGATCAATCGATCCTGCAGTACATGCCGAACCACTCGAAACATAGATACCTGCCATATCAAGGTTCACTAAAAATGATTCTACCTCCATGCCTGCAAAGCTAATATTTAAGACATGAGGCAACGAATCCACCTCATCACCATTTACATGGAATGCTAGCTTTTCCTGTGAAAAAACAGCAAGCATAATTTGCTTAAAGTGATTGTATAGTGAACGCTTTTCTTCACGCAACTCATTTGCAACTTGCACTGCAGTCGCAAAAGCAATAATGGCAGGTATATTTTCAGTACCTGCACGACGTTTTTTCTCTTGTGCGCCCCCAAGAGCATAACTTGCTAACGGTGTTCCTGCTTTTTGATAAAGGAATCCAACACCTTTTGGACCGTTGATTTTATGAGCAGATACACTCAATAAATCCACCTGTAATTCATTTACATCAATGGACTCTAAGCCATAAGCCTGAACCGCATCTGTATGGAATATGGCACTATGCTCACGCAATAGCGCGCCAATCTCAGCAATTGGCTGTATCGTTCCAACTTCATTATTTCCATACATAATTGTCACTAAAATGGTATCATCACGAAGGGCTTTTTGGACATCCTCAATCGCGACACGCCCTTTTTGATCAACAGGTAAATAGGTCACCTCAAAGCCATCACGTTCAAGTTTTTCACACGTATGTAATACTGCATGATGCTCTACTTGCGTTGTTATGATGTGTTTTCCTTCATTTGCACGGGCATAGACAGTTCCTAAAATTGCCATATTGTCAGCTTCTGTGCCACCACTTGTGAAAATAATTTCCCCTGCTTGCGCACCAATTGATTTCGCCAATAGCTCACGTGCATCATCTAGATATTTCCTTGCTTCTCGACCTGCTTTATGAATACTCGATGCATTGCCAAATACCTCTTGCATAGCAGTCGTCATCGCTTCTATTACTTGGCCATTCATTGGAGATGTGGCCGCATGATCGAGATAGATATATGAATTCATGTTGAAAACTCCTTTTTAAACTCTGTGACATCCGCCAGAGGCTTTCGCTTGATTCAGTTAATGCTTGCAAAAAAATACAAGTGTTCTTCGCTCCTCTATAAGTGGGGAGTCTTCCGTACTTAGTGGTTCATTTTAGTACAAAACATTTGCTGAATCGAGATAAAAGCACAAAACCCACATCACTCATCGTAAAAATAGCCATTGAGATGTGAATAGTTCACAATCTCCCAAAAAGATGAAGTGAATGCAGGAGTAGCGCTTTAGCTTAAACTATTTTAAATATAGAACATGTAGCCTTCCACTACATTTTCTTCTGTATATTGTGCTAAATCTTCAATTGTCGTTGTATCTAACACGTTTTTTACTGCATCACGAATACGTAGCCATAACTCACGTTGCGGGGCTTCTTCATTTTCAATACCCTCTACTGGTTGAATCGGCCCTTCTAGCACACTAATAACATGGGCTGCTGAAATTTCGCTAGGTGGATTTGCTAGCATATAACCACCATAAGCACCACGTACACTTTTTACTAAGCCTGAATTACGAAGCGGAGATACTAATTGCTCTAAATATGCCTCTGAAAGCTCCTTTTCCGCCGCAATTTTACGCAAGGGAATTGGCCCTTCCCCATAATGCTTTGCTAATTCAATCATAATTGTAAGCCCATAACGGCCCTTTGTTGAAATTTTCATTTTATCACCCTCAATTAGTCTAGTCAAAATACTACCAACAGTATATCATAATCTCCTCTTGATGAACTCGGAAATACACCTAGAAGGATATGATATACTAATTAAAGCGATTCATAATCGTTCAAAATCCATATGAGTGCTTTATTTTAGCTTAAAAAAATGTATGAAGCAAAAAATGACAACGACAGAAAGGGGAAGTTATTTTGCACAATGAACCACTCGCTTTTCGAATGCGACCTTTAACCCTTGATGAGATTGTTGGTCATCAGGATTTCATTGGTCCCAACACAGCCCTTTATAAAATGATTCAAAATGGACATGTCCCTTCCATGTTGCTATATGGAGAACCTGGTATCGGTAAAACATCCATTGCCAATGCCATTGCAGGAAGTTCCAAGCTCCCTTTCTTCGCACTTAATGCCACACGAGCTGGCAAAAAAGATGTGGAAGATATTGTACAAGAAGCAAGAATTTCAGGGAAAGTAATACTTTTCCTAGATGAAATTCACCGTTTCAATAAATTACAGCAAGATACACTGTTACCACATGTAGAAAATGGATCAATTGTATTAATTGGTGCCACGACAGAAAATCCCTATCATGATGTTAATCCAGCGATTCGTTCACGCTGTGGCGAAATTTACCAGCTAAAACGCTTAACGAAGGAAAATTTAATCGAACTAGTTGAAAAAGCACTTGCTGATGAAAGACGCGGACTAGGTAAATATCATTTTGCCTTAACACCATCACAAATTGAACAAATTGCAGCCGCAGCAAACGGAGATGCACGAAAGGCGTTAACTTTGCTAGAATCCATTTACTATGCCAGTGATGAGGTGGATGGACAAACGGTTGCTGCCGACCATGTCATTGAACATCTCATTAGTCGAATTGGTGTGTATGGCGATAAAAAAGGATCACATTTTTATAATTTACTATCAGCCCTGCAAAAGTCTGTGCGTGGCAGTGATACCAATGCTGCTCTGTATTATCTAGCGCATTTATTGGAAACAGGCGATTTAGTGGCTGTCAGCAGACGCCTACTTGTTATGGCCTATGAGGATATTGGTCTAGCTAATCCCGAAGTCGGACCTCATATATTAGCTGCTATTCAAGCAGCTGAACGACTAGGATTACCAGAGGCACGTATCCCACTTGCCAGTGCTGTCATTGAAATGTGCCTTGCCTCAAAATCCAACTCAGCCATTACGGCTATTGATGCTGCCATTAAGGCTATTCATGAAGGCAAAACAGGTGATATACCTCATCATTTGCGAGATGCTCATTACGAGGGTGCAAAAGATTTAGGACACGTTGGCTATCAATATCCTCATAACACACCGATCGGTACTTTTGGTGGTTGGGTAGACCAGCAATATTTGCCAGACGAACTTGTAGGAACTGAATTCTACAAACCTGTTATTGCTGGTGAGGAAAAGCGCATGGCTGGCATCTACGACAAACTAAAATCATTTCAAGATAAGAAATAATAAAACAAAGCAAAGTCACTATCTTAAGTAATTGAAATGACTTTGCTTTTTATATAACAACAGGATAGGCTACTCTAGCAATCATCCTGTAAAGCTCGGGTTATTTGTTGTATATCGTTCTTGGTAAAACAAATTTAATGGTTCTGCCAAATGTCGAAGTGATGGCAAAATGGACTCTTTCACATCTCCTTCATTTGCCTTACTATGCAAAAAAACAATCAAATTATACGACTGATACAACAAGCTGGCGAACTCTTGATTGTTTTCTCTTACCTCAAAGCGAATTGCTTTTACAGCAATTGCTTGTGCAATTTTTTGTTCTCTTGTTTCACAGGAGGGCTCCTTACTTAATTCATCATCCGACACTCTGTATAACCGTTTTAATGCACCATATACCTCTTTATTTCCACTAAATCGATCTTTTAACCATTGCAAGACAAATTGCAAAAGAATAACTGCATAGATAAGGGAAAGACATTCATCGCCACGTGATTTTTTTGCTAAGCGTTGGAAATATTCTGCTTGTGTGACTAGTTCAAAAAGAATTAAACGTATTGGATAAAGCATGGCATGACCGCTATTGACGTAAAGCTTTTCTCGATCTCTATACATAGCCAACCAAATATCTTTGACCAATGAAATAGATTTCCTTGTTGAGAGCGCTAATTGACATTGAATAAGCTCCTGTTCAATTGTCGGTTGGATAAGCTGTAGAAATAAAAGTTCATCTTCCTCACTAACTAATAAAAGCGGCTTTTCCAAATTCGCCAAATCTATTTCTATTCCATTTACAATCATTGCTTAGCCCCCTTCCAATAAGTTCTTTTAGCTAAGTTCTTACAGCGTGAGCACATATATTACCAATTTTCTAACTATAATTCGACAAAAAAACATAAATACCTTTCAAGAAAATATGCCTTTTTACTTTCCTCACAATAAAAAAGAACCCACGCTACTAAAAGAGGCAAGTAAATCACTCTCTTTCCACATCGAACATTGTAGAAAAAAACTGATTTAAATCCCAATAAGTTACGTAGATTCTTGACGTATAGGCTATTTTCAGAAAATAGATAGTCTATTATTGTCTAAGGTTTATGCAGGAAGTTCTTGTTCCACAAATAATTTAAATTGTTGAAGACATTGCTTCACTTCACCTTTTTGTGACAGTACTTCGTTGCGTATGTTTGTTGCTTTTTCTTCATCCTCTAGCACTTCAGTTAAAAGAGCCATGATATCTTCTAATAATTGCTCATTCTCTTCCTGCTCAATACTCGGTAAGGAATAGGCTGCTATTTTTAATAAATGCTCTACTTTTTCAGGCGTTTTTTGCAAAGCATTCGAAGAATAATAAGTCGATGCAGCTAAAAAGTAGCATAATTTTGCACAACAATCGATAAATAAATGCCAATACGTATTTGCTTTCGGTAATTCCCCTGCCCGCTGATTAACATATTCCTTATAATAGGTAGTGACTTGTATATATAAAGGATTCAATTCTCTCATGGCTTTCGGATAGTTGTTGGATGTATCCAAATAGTCAAATACAATGGCATTCATTTTCTCTTGAAGTTTAACAATATCTAAATGATCACGAATTACTTGAATTTCCATTTTCTCACTCTCCCATATGTCATTTGCTGTTTAGCTTTCTGTCTATTCACTGAGTAGCACCAAGCATCCCAAACAAACTGATCGATTATCTAATGGATGATTCAAATTATAGCAATAAACCATATGAAGTAGTGTGGACATGAAAAAAATAAGACAATTTCGTGAATTAATAGCATTTTATGTACATAAGAGGAACTATTTTGGTAAAATTATACCCTTTGTACATAATCATCAAACAAGCATGGTTCGTTTGCTCGATCGATAATTTCAATAATACTTCCATGCACATATTTTTTAATGCGCTTTTGAGGTATATAAAAATAAGCATTGTTCATAATTAACCATTCACTTAATGTTAAATCACTACCTGCTTGTTGATTCGTTAAGATTTTTTTGTGTCGCAGAACATCAGCCATTTTATAAAAACCATCTGACAATTCGTAGGCTGATACATCAAAATTAAAAATGGGGCTGACAACCTGTCCAACATCAAAAATATGTATAGTTTGGTTTTCTTCATCTATAGCTAACTCTACTGTGCTAATCTCGTCGAAAAGATTTAAACCTCTATACTCCATTTGATAAATTTTTTCCATTTGTATAGGCCTCCTTTTTTACAACGGTCTAATTGTAACATAGAAAAAGTAGCTACCTCTAAATACAATTAAGGCAGCTACTTCTACGAAAATGAACATTTATGCTGTTTTTTGACTATTACCAAAGCACCGTATTTGGTATTAACCTTGTACGCGCGTAATTTTCACATCTTTTAGGATGGTATTGACTACCCAGCTTGCTGCAATTAAACCTGCTACTGACGGTACAAAAGCGTTAGATGAAGGTGGCATCTTTGCTTTTCGAATTGCTGCATCCGGCTTACCTACATGTTCGACAACATCTGGACGTACGACAATTGGACTTTCATCTGAAAATACAACCGTAACACCCTTATGAATACCTTCTTTACGTAGCTTAGTACGAATGATTTTAGCCAATGGGTCTGTATGTGTTTTTGAAATATCTGCAATTTGGAAGCGAGTAGGGTCCATCTTATTTGCTGCACCCATGCTTGAAATAATAGGAATATTACGCTTTAAACATTCCTTCATTATATGAATTTTATACATCACTGTATCACTTGCATCGATTACATAATCAATGCCTTGTGCAAAAAATTCTTCATAAGTTTCTTCCGTATAAAACATGTGCATGTCAATCACTTCACATGCTGGGTTAATATCTGCAATACGCTCTTTCATGACAGCTGATTTTGATTGACCAACTGTTGATAAGTATGCAACAAGTTGTCTGTTGACATTTGTGATATCTACATTGTCCTTATCGACTAGAATAATACGGCCGATTCCGCTTCGTGCACATGCCTCAGCCGCGAATGAACCGACACCACCCACACCAAGAATGGCAACCGTTGTATTTTTTAATTTCTCGAGACCCTCTGTTCCTATTGCGAGCTCGTTACGTGAAAATTGATGTAACATCCTGACACTCTCCATCTATGAAATTTTATTAGTAAACCTAGTTATATACTAAGATAAAATCAAAACCTATCTTACATTTTATCATGTTATTGTTCAAGATAAAAATATAAAGAAAAAGTCAAAATTGTCTACTTCAATCCTTTGAAATAATAATCCATAAAAACATTTCATCCAATTCTGCTATATATGGTAAAATAGTACATTAAAATTAGTTGATTAATCAGGTAAATCTTATATAACATTATGCTCAACCACATAAAGAAAAAGAGATTGATGACTCAATCTCTTTCTCACTCTTCTTTACTTTGTAAATCCAAATGATGCCCATGGTTGAATGTATGTTAATAAAAATAGTTCTTCCTCTACAATGCTAGCTACGACATTACTCGATCCTGTATTCGGAATGTCCTTTAGCACAATCTGTAGCTCTCCCTTATAACGAACATCTAAATTATTATCAATCGTGACATCTCCTCTTATTAATGGCCGTATATCATGCACAGGAAAATCTCCATTTTTATATTTCACACGGGATTGGGTGCTCCGAATCACGTATTCAGACACATCACCCCGATTAAAATGAGGCTCTTTATAAAGAATCGTCTCCTCTAAAATGCTTGTGTCTTCAGACTGGACAACCCTTAACTCAAGCTTATTACGATTTAATTGTCCTAATGCACGTAGTTCTTCCTCAGAAGCAAACATATTGCCAATAATACAATCGTCAATTAACCCTGTATGCCATAAATCTTTCGCCTGTACAGTGATTGGGAGATAACGGTGTTCCTCTAATGTAGGTAACCCGTGCTCTGTTTGCTCCCAAGGTCCATATTGACCATGTTGTGAGGAGATCATTGCTGCTGTTCTCACATTGTGCGCTTTAAAGTGTTGTGACGTTTGTAAAAAATGCTGACGAGATAGCCCCGTAAATCGTTTTGGATAAAAATTATGACAGCCGATAATATTCTCTTTATTGGGCTGATAAGAGATAATATTATCTACATACTTCGTACCATTACTAATGTTTAATTCTATTTTTAGATGACTTGCATCGAGTGACATCAACGCTTCTTCTTGACCTGAAAATCCCATATCTAAACGTAAGGCTGCCAAATAATAATGTTCTTTTAAATAGCCAATATCCCTATAAGTTAAGCCTAAATCATCAAAAACACCTGGTGCAATATCGGCGGATATGTCAAAGCCGAGGCGTTGCGCAAATTCGTTGATTTGTTGTAATTTTTGACGCTCCTCATCCTGTTTTATTGACATAAGGCATGTGAATAAACGATCAAAGCCATTATCATGAGCCAGCTGAACATAGCGCTTCATCTCCTCTAGCGTACTATGCTGCGGATATAGCGAGATTCCTAATCTTTTCACTTCAAACCCTCCGTTAATTGATGCTTATACTTCCACTTTTTGTCCTCTGGATTCCACTACAGATTCCTCACTCTGTGCCGCTAAAGCAGCTTTTTGCTCATTCTGCCTTGCCATACGGTTCGCCATCGAGATAAATGGCAGATAAATACAAACAGCGATGATAATTAAGACCATACTCAAAACAGCACCACGCCAAGATTGAGTTGCTAAAAAACCATTAATAATCGGCGGTGTTGTCCAAGGCGGTGAAACGGTAGCGGCTGGCACCCATCCCCATTTCGTTGCAAAGAATGCAATTGTTACGTTTATCATTGGTGTCAAAATGAACGGAACAAATAAAACCGGATTTAATACAATTGGTAACCCAAAAAGTAATGGCTCATTGATATTGAAAATCCCAGGTGCTGCGGATAATTTCCCAACTGTATTATATTGCTTATTCTTTCTCGCAAATATGAAAATCGCAATAATAAGTGCTATTGTTGTACCAGAGCCTCCCATATTAATAAAAGCATCAAAGAATGGTTTATTGACAATGTAAGGCGCAACTTTACCAGCAGAGATTGCTGCAACATTTTCATTAATAGCTGGTAAATTAATCGTTTGCATGAATGGTTCGATGATATTTGCTCCATGTACGCCAAGTGTCCATAAAAATGTATGTATAAATGCCAAAATTAAAGCAGCAAGCCATGTATTTGTTAGACCCATAAATGGCTCTTGAATCGCAGAGTAGAAGGACCCGACAATATCTGGTATATCAAAACCTGCTGAAATAATTGTACGTACTAAAGCAAATATTCCAATCGTAATAATGGCAGGAAGTAACGCAGCAAATGATTTGGAAACAGCTGGTGGTACACCAGTTGGCATTTTAATTAGTAGTTTAGGATTGCCAGACAATCTACAAAACAATTCTGTAGAAAGTAGTGCCACAATCAGAGCAATAAATATACCACCCGTGCMTGTTGTTAAGCCGGTTAATCCACCTTCCCCGAAAGTCCCAAACGTCATGTAGCTTGATAAACTAATTACTCCAGCAGACAGACCATCTTTTTGATAACTTTTAGCAAGATGATAAGCAACCGTAAAGGCAATGAGCAGTGAAATGATATTAAATGTAGCACTCCAAATATTACCGCCAAATTGAGTCCATGTCTCATGTTTCCAGATGGCATCGAGTGTATTTTGATAAAATTTGATAGGCAAATTGTTAATAAGTACAGCCAAAGATCCCACAATCGTTAAAGGCATAATCGTAATAAATCCGTCACGAATGGCAACTAAATGACGCTGATTCCCAACCCTAGCAGCAACCGGTACAAACTTTTCTTCTAAAAAACGGAACACTCACATACACTCCCTTTGCTTTTTATTGATAACATCAAAATTTGATGTTACTCCCCTTGAATTCGTTCATATAGCTCAATCATTTCCTGTGCTAAATCTCGAAAAGTAATAGCATTCATTAAATGATCCTGGGCATGAATTAATAACATCGAAACCTCTACCTTTTCTCCCCTTGCTTCTTGAGACAGTAACCCCGTTTGAGCATGATGCGCTTCAATTAATGACTCATTCGCTAATTTGATTTTTTCTTTTGCTGCCTCAATTTGCCCCTTTTTTGCTAGCTGAATAGCTTCCATACACTCACTTTTCGTATTTCCACTATGCACAATCAGTCCCATAATGGACGCCATTAATGCTGTATCTTCCATTCCCCATTGCCCCTTCTTTTATCCAATTAGTTGTAGAGCCTGTTTCAGGACATTTTCACCGTTCATCATGCCGTAATCCGCCATATTGATCACATCGATTGGAAAGCCTTTATCCTTATATTTTGTTTCAAATGAACCTTTCAAATAACGAACCTGTGGGCCTAATAAAAGAACATCAGCCTTCTTTGTCGCTAAGATCTTTTCCACCTCTCCTTCAGCAATGGCGTAAATATCGGCTTCAATATTTTGCTCTTGCGCCGCTTTTWGCATCTTCGACACTAATAAACTAGTACTCATACCTGCTACACACACTAACATGATGTTTTTCATTCGATACACTCCTTTTATTTTCTTCGATTGTGTAATCGCTTACTTATTTTGAGAATAGCACCTATTGGTATATACCACAATATAAATTTTACAGTAAATTTATTTATATCAAGTTATTTACAGGATTGGGCTATATCAATTTTGTCGTGAAATTAATGATTATAATCAACTGGTATAGTCCAGAAAAAAAGCCAAAAAATTTTTAAATTTTCTTATTATTCAATACCTAGAAATACTCATAAAATGCTGGCTTTTCAGTAGGGATTGCCCATTCCCACTGTTCGATCACTTTTTCTACCGTAGGTTGATTAGCATAGACAACTGTTTCTTTGACAGAAAGATAACCTGCCATCATAGCAGAAAAAAGATTAATTGGTAGTGTTAACATATGCTTATCAGAAACTGAACTTGTCTCAATTATTGCGACCTGACCATTTTTATTTATTTGATAAATATGCTCATTCCAGAGACAAAATGGATCTTCAATACGAATCGTTAATGTTTCTTGAATATCCTTCCACGGATACTGCTGCATAAATGCATAAACATCTACTACTCTAATCATCACATCCTGTATGACTTCCCTTTTGAATTGTGGCTCCTTGAAATAAAAGCCAAAAGGATAATGATTACTAGTAACTCCCGTTATGCTACTGACACTTGCTGCATGAGATGTCATATAACGCCACATAGCTTGTTCAGCTAAGAGATTTGCTACAACAAAGTCTTGGATAGTAAATGCCCCATCTCGAATCGTATAACGAATATAGCCTTCTATGTTACTGCCTTGAAAATAGGCAGCAAAGTGACTATCTGGACTCCTTCTTTCAAGTCTTTTCCACCATCCTTCATCCCTTACCATGCCACCATTTCGAATGATTGCCTGTGCATTATGAAAATCCTTAATCATCTGAAAGAGCGCAGGATCTAACCACTCAAAGCTCATCCTTTTCATGACGTTTACTTGTTTCCCTAAAGAGGGAAACATAGTTTGAGGGATTGTATAATGGAGCTTCTCAAAAAATAATTCCCAACCAAAATAACGATAGAAGGACACAGAAAATGGCGCTAAAACTGAAATCGTTTGTCCATTGTCTCTCATTTTTTGCAGCGCTTCTGTCATAAGCCTTTTGATAATACCCTGTTGTCGATACTCAGGATACGTTGCAACAAAGCCGATGCCTCCCATTTTAAATGAAACTCCATGCACTGTAATATTTAGCGGTAATATTAATAGCTGCCCAACCATTTTTTTGTCATCATAAGCACCTAAGGTCGTGCTTTGCTCAATCCAATAATGAAAATCCTCTCGACTAGCCCCTGAGTACTTATTTGGAAAGCAATAGTCTCTCAATCGATGAATCTGCCCATAATCATTAGGCGAGACGATGTGAATGTCCATTTAACCACCCCTAAAATTCCTAATATTCAGATAATTAGTCATAAGATTCTTTTACAGTGGCATAATCATAACCACTGCAAGAATCTTTTATCCCTCTTGCCATTCTTCTCCTATTGCTTTAGACAACATGACTTCAGTAATAGTTTGAAATAATGTTGCTACATTTGGTCCATCCGCTGAAATTTCCACTACACTTCTTGTTTTCACACCTAATGACATCACGCCCATAATAGACTTTAAATTAACGGATGTTTCTTCGTATGTTAATTTAATATCACTTTGAAATGGTGTCACTGCAGTTACGAGTAATGCAGCCGGTCTGGCATGGATACCTTCAGTAGATGTAATTTTATACATTTTCTTCATTTACATACCTCCACTCTTTCACGTGAAATTAATCCGATGTTGATATTTGGCAATCATTTTCTCATTATGTGACCAATCCGAATCAACATTATTGCTGACAAAAATCGGTAACTCTATTGAGGACTTTGCTAGTGTTTCTATGATTTCACTGAACAAAGCATTTAATAGTAATGAACCAATAACAGTAGATGCTGGCGCATACTGTATGTCATGTATAGTTAGTACACCATCACCAATCGGTATATGTGTATTAATTACAAAATCTACCACATCTTCTAGCCGCAGCCCACTGTGATGACGTGTAGTCTGTTCCTTATAGTGGAGCGATTGGAGGGATAGCACAAATATCCCTGAATCCTTTGCTAATAAAGCGGCGTCAATAGGTGCTGCATTTCTCCCTGAGGTTGAAATGACGATGCAAACATCATTTTCACGAAAGTCAAACTGTTCCTTATGCTGTTCAATAATAGTTGAATCTTTCTCATTGATTGAAGAAGCTAATGCTCCAGCATGTAAAGCTAATGGTTCAATAAATATAGGACGGACGGGTACTAAACCACCTGCTCGATAAAATGCCTCCTGTGCCAATAGCTGTGAATGACCACAACCAAATAATTGAATTATCCCACCTTTTTGGAGACGTTGGACAATGATTTGAGCCACATCACTTATATGTGATGCCTCCTTTTCCTTCACAACCTGGATAAGCTTTTCGATTTCAGAAAAATATGCATGCATAAAATCACCTTTTAATTTCACTTATGAATTTATAACGATCAGCTCGATACGTACTGCGCACAAGCTCAAAGGGCTTACCATCTGATAAATAACTTGTACGTTTGATAATTAAAACTGGTGCTGTTTGATTAATTTGTAGAAACTTACTATCCTCTTTCGATACGATGGCTGCCTCCATCTGTTGTACCGCATTCCCTATTTTTTGATGGAACTTTGCTTCGATTAAGGCATAAAGCGAGCCCATTATTTGCTTCTCATCCAACTCCGGATAAATTTTAACTGGGATATATGTTCTTTCGATTGCCATTGGTTGCGCATCTGCATTTCTTATGCGCACTACAAAAAATACTTCTTCGCCAGACTCTATCATCAAATCTCTTGCAATATCCACTGGTGGTATAATTTTCTCAAATCGTAATACCTTACTGCTTGGTTCCATTCCTCTTGCCCGCATATCTTCCGTGAAACTCGTTAAGCCTTTTAACGGTTGCTCTAATTTTGGATTTGCAACATACGTTCCTCTCCCTTTTTCTCGATATAATAGACCACTATTTACTAGATTGGTAATGGATTGACGAACAGTCATTCTACTTACATCAAATTGTGCAGAAAGCTCTCGTTCTGATGGGATAGTCTCACCAATTCTGTATTCTTCTAAATAAATTCGTTGTTTAATAATCTCTTCTATTTGTATATAAATAGGTATATGAGAATTTTTCTCTAACAATTCTTGCACCTTCCTTATCGCCTTTATGATTTCTCCATACAACTTTACCTCGTTAGATCGGTTTTTGTATTTCGCATGATTAAACAAAGCTAAATGATATCCACGATAACAGTGTGAAAAAGACATATTTACACGTCGCTTGATGTGGTAACTTTCTCACTATCATTGTAGCATCTGAGCTCAATCATTGTACCATTATATTCTCAACTGACTAATCACCGTCTTGTAATTTTGATCCAATTTGCCTTATTTCAATAGGCTTTTCCCTCATGTGTTTTGTATCAACCACAATTAAAACGCTTTCAAAATCATTTAAATAAAGTGTTTTTCCTCGTAATATCTGCCTAAAGATATAATGTATCTTTTCCTTTAGCGGATATAGCTTCTCAAAAGGTATAGTTGTCTATACCAATTATATGCTGCTTCATCAGAAATAAAAAGTAATTGTTCATATTTTCTAAACATTCACTTAAAACACTCTACTAGTTCTTGTTTAATTTTATGTAAAAAAAGGAGCTATTAATAAGCTCCTCTCAATCCTATGTATAGGACGAATCCCAATTTTGCCGTAATGCCAAGAAACATTCGTTTTGAACCCGCAATTTGCAGGTGGGTGCCCGCTTTGCAACTTTAAACGTCCCGCTTTGTTAGGGGMATGTTTGCGACTMCAAAATGAAGGCTCCCGATTCTATAATGTTCGGTCAAAACTGTGAAGTAGAGTTAGCAGTTAGACAAACACATCAGGATTCGTATTACAGTTATCATAACACCACTTTTCTGATAATTCAAACGATTTTCTCTAATAATCTATAATTTCTTACGAAAACGCAAAAAATACCTAGATTCCCAACAGTATTTGCTAGGTAATCCAGGTATTTTGAATTATACATTATTTTCTAAATGGTTTGATAGCCAGGCTTAGTTCACTTAGTTGCTCAGGAGATACTTCGCTTGGTGCTTCTGTCATCAAGCAGCTTGCACTAGCTGTTTTAGGGAATGCGATTGTATCGCGTAAATTAGTACGACCTGCTAATAGCATAACGAAGCGATCAAGACCAAAGGCAAGACCTGCATGTGGTGGTACGCCGTATTCAAACGCTTCTAATAGGAAGCCAAATTGTGCTTGTGCTTCTTCTTCTGAGAAGCCAAGTAATTCAAACATTTTCTCTTGTAGGTCACGTTCGTAAATACGTAATGAACCACCACCAAGTTCATAGCCGTTTAAAACGATATCATATGCTTGTGCACGTACTGCTGCAGGGTCTGTGTCCATTAACGCTATATCTTCATCAAACGGGCGTGTGAATGGATGGTGTGCTGCATAGTAGCGTCCATCTTCCTCAGAGTATTCGAATAATGGCCAATCAGTAATCCAAAGGAAAGCAAATTGTGATTCATCGATCAGATTTAAATCTTGTCCTAATTTTGTACGAAGAGCACCTAATGAAGCTGCTACAACATCGGCTTTATCTGCTACAAATACTAGAATATCGCCAACTTCTGCTCCCATACGCTCGATTAAAGCTGCTGCTAATGCCTCGTCAAAGAATTTCGCAATTGGTCCGTTTAAGCCTTCTTCTGTTACCTTTAACCAGGCAAGACCTTTTGCTCCGTAAATCCCAACGAATTTTGTTAACTCGTCCATGTCTTTACGAGAATATTTGTCAGCTGCACCTTTAATATTGATACTTTTCACTTGTTTTCCTTGTGCAACCGTATCAGCAAATACTTTGAAATTACAGCCTTCAAAAATATCATTTAACGCCACAAGCTCTAATCCAAAACGTACATCTGGCTTATCTGAACCATAACGATCCATTGCTTCTTGGTATTTCATGCGCTGGAATGGTGCAGGAATGTCGATTCCTTTTACTTCTTTCATAACCGCTTGAATTAATCGCTCGTTCATTTCTAATACTTCTTCTTGTGTTAAGATACTGGTCTCAATGTCCACCTGTGTAAACTCTGGTTGACGGTCAGCACGTAAATCTTCGTCACGGAAGCAACGCGCAATTTGGAAGTACTTTTCAAAACCAGCAACCATTAATAATTGCTTAAATAATTGAGGTGATTGTGGTAAGGCATAAAATTCACCTTCATGTACACGTGAAGGAACTAAATAGTCTCGAGCACCCTCTGGCGTTGATTTTGTTAAAATTGGTGTTTCAACTTCTAAGAATCCTTCATTTTGTAGGAAGTTACGAATTGTACGTGTCACATCAGAACGCATTTTGAAAGTATCGAACATTACGGGACGACGTAAGTCTAGATAACGATATTTTAAACGTAAATCTTCTGATACATCTGTACGATCTTCGATTTGGAATGGCGTTGTTTTTGCCGTATTAATTACGACTAATTTTGTTGCTTCCACTTCAATTTTACCGTTTGGTACATTCGGGTTGATTTGATCCTCTGTACGAAGGATGACTGTGCCTTCCACTTCGATCACATATTCACTACGCACTTTATCCGCTAATGCGTGTGCTTCTGCAACATCTGGACTAAACACAACTTGCGTAATACCTGTACGGTCACGCAAATCAATAAAAATTAAACCACCAAGGTCACGACGACGCTGTACCCAACCTTTTAATACGACTTTTTCGCCTTGTAACGCTTCTGACAGCTCGTTACTAGCATGTGTTCTTGTAGCCATTGTTAAATTCCTCCAAAATATCTTCAATTTATGTAGCATTTCCTAGAAATGCCCTCTGTCTATTTTTAAGCTTTTTGTGTTAAATAGTTCACTAGCTCTGAGAACGCCACTTTGTGCTGCTCCCCAGATTCCATATGTTTTACAGCCGCTGCTTGCTCTTCAAGTTCTGTTTCGCCAAGAACAAGCGTATATTTTGCACCTAGTCGATCCGCTGATTTCATTTGAGCTTTCATTTTACGGTCTAAATAATCCATCTCTGTCGCAAGTCCCTTCGCTCGGAAAGTGCTTGTCAGCTCAACAGCCTTTTGCTTCGCTTCATCGCCCATTGCAATAATGTAAACATCTAGCCCTGAAGCTGTGTCTAATTCAACACCCTCCGCTTCAAGTGCCAGCAACAAACGCTCAATACTTAATGCAAAACCTATACCTGGTACATCTGGACCGCCAATTTCTTGCACTAATCCATTGTAGCGTCCACCACCACATAATGTTGTAATAGCACCAAAGCCTGATGCTGTGGACATAATTTCAAAGGTTGTGTGATTATAATAATCAAGTCCTCGTACAAGATTTGGATCGACCTCATATGAAATACCCAATGTATCTAAGTACGATTTCACTTGATCGAAATAAGCAGCTGACTCTTCTGTTAAGAAATCAGTTAACGCTGGAGCCGTTTGCATTAATGGATGCTCACGATCTACCTTACAATCTAAAATTCGCAATGGATTCTTTTGTAAACGATTTTGACAGTCTGAGCAAAATTCATGAATATGTGGCTCAAAATGCTGTAATAAAGCAGTACGATGTGTATCACGTGTTTCTTTATCGCCAAGAGAATTAATCACTAATTTTAAATCCTTTAAACCCGCTGATTCGTAGACGTCCATAGCAAGAGCAATGACTTCTGCATCAATCGCAGGATCTGCTGAACCAATTGCTTCTACCCCAAACTGTACAAATTGACGATRACGACCAGCCTGTTGGCGCTCATAGCGGAACATTGGTCCTAAATAAGAAAGCTTAACTGGCTGATCAGGAGCACCAAACATTTTATGCTCCACATAGGCACGTACGACACCAGCCGTATTTTCTGGACGTAGTGTTAATGAACGCCCTCCACGATCTTCAAATGTATACATTTCCTTTTGTACAACATCAGTTGTTTCCCCAACACCACGTGCAAATAGATCCGTTTGCTCGAAAATTGGTGTGCGAATTTCGTTATAGCGATAAACACGACAAATATCACGAATAATCGCTTCAACTTTTTGCCATTTTTCAGATTGACCTGGCAAAATATCTTGTGTCCCTCGTGGCACTTTAAAACTCATGTAATTCCCTCCTATATTGATTGCTTATGATAGAGCAGCTGTAGTCCCACTTTGAGCGAATGCATGCTTTGGTTGAGCAAATTTTTGTCCGGTTGGAGCGGGTTACAGCCTTGATGAGCGCTTTTCATACTAATTAGAGCGCCTTCCCCTCTTTTCTGAGCAAAAACAACAATCCCTCTTAAAAAACTCATTACTTTTTGAACAACAAAAAAGCCCTCGTCCCTTGCAATAGCAAGGGACGAGAGCTGTATAAGCTTCCGCGGTTCCACCCTAGTTGACACAAATGATTACATGTGTCCTCCTCTTAATCGGATAACGGCCGATTCCGTTTTTTCCTACTAGGCACTGCTTTTCAGAAAAAAGCCTCTCAAGTGTTATTCACGTGATACATTTTTGTAGGAAAGATTGCAGCCTAAGTCTTTCCCTCTCTTTTCCAATAGTGGTATACGCTACTTGCTTGGTCATAAGCGATTAATCATTTTTCGATTACCCTTTATGTTAGTCACTAGCTAAAGCAATGTCAACTATTTTTGTATTTTTCATCAGTCTATGTTGAAAATAACTAATTCTGTTACCATTTTACCACGAATTTTATGATAAAAGCATGGTAAAATAGCACAAGGAATAGGAGGAATCTGATGAGGACAAAAATTTTACATAGTATAATCATCTTCGTACTAATGGTAACGATGGCGATGCCAAATAAGAACTTTGTTCAAAGAGCTTCCGCTGACACCAGTGATCTAAAAGTCGCTGGAACGATTCTTCATTTGCGAGAGGGTCCTGGATTGTCTTATCCCATTATTACGACTTTAGAAGAAGGTGACCCTTTAACCTCAATCGGTCGAGAAGGTGATTGGTACCAAGTCAAAGCAGGCAATTACGAAGGATGGGTTGCCTCTTGGCTGACAGCACCTACTAATGCTAAACAAGTGATCGACAAAACCGTCATTTCACAAGTTGACCGTTTAAATATTCGAACAGAACCAGATATCTCTTCAGCTGTTCTTGGTCAACTTTCAACTGGTAACCAAGCAAACCTCGTTGAAGAAAATGGAGAATGGGCAAAAATCGATTGGAATGGACTAACAGGATGGGTGTCGAAGGATTATGTCACGATCAACGATAACCCTAAAAAAGAAACAGAACCCAAAGAAGATGCTGTAGAAGTAACCACTACAACCACGGCACCCGCTAACAAAGATACAACCTTCACCATTTTAGTGGACACCCTTAATGTTCGTAAGAAGCCAGATTTGAATGCTAAAAAAATCGGCACAGCAACAAAAGGACAAGCCTTTAAAGTCCTCGCACATGAGCATAATTGGGTACAAATTCAGTACAATGATAAAAAAGTAGGTTGGGTCTATAGTTTTTACGGTACATTCTCTAATAAAGTAAAAAGTACCTCAAAAACATCAACTTCCAAAGAGTTAGAGTCTGTTACGATTATTTATAATGGGACAAACCTACGAACGGATGCCTCAACAGCAGCAGAAGTGGTTGAACGTGTAGATGCTGGTGTAAATTACCCGATAGTAGGCGTTAAAAATGATTTTTATGAAATACAAATAGACGACGAAAAAACAGCTTTTGTCGCGAACTGGGTGGTCACAACAAGTTCCAATAAAGCGACAAGTCCACAGAAAGAAAAGGAAGAGCCTCGCAAAAAAGGTACTTTAACTGGATTAACAATCGTTGTTGATGCTGGTCACGGTGGAAATGATCATGGCACAACTGGTCAACGAGGTACAGAGGAAAAGGGCATTACGTTAAAAACGGCTACTTTGCTTGCTTCCAAGTTAAGTGCTGCTGGCGCAAACGTTGTCATGACGAGAGAATCGGATGAATATGTGGCATTGCGTAAGCGTGTATCGATTGCCCATCAATATGAGGCAGATGCCTTTATTAGCCTTCATTATGATGCGACAGATGATAGCTCCATTAACGGCTTCACATCCTATTATATGAATAGCAATCAAAAAGGGCTTGCTGAAGCAATTCATGATGGTCTTTCCAGTAAACTAGATTTAAGAGACCGTGGTACACAACAAGGGAATTATTTAGTTTTACGAGAGAATCGTCAAAAGGCCGTCCTTATTGAGTTAGGCTTTTTAAGTAATTCCAGTGAGGAGCGCGTCATTACAACAGCTAAATTCCGTGAACAAGCGACTCTTGGTATTTATCAGGGAATTCTCAACTACTTTAATGAACAAGAAGAATAAGCAAAAAAAGCTGCGGATGATGATAACATCCACAGCTTTTTTATATTTAAGATATTCCTAATGCTACCGCAGCAATTAGCGCCAGACAGGCAATCAATGCCCACCCAAGAATCATCTTCCAGATAAACTTAATCCACTTTTCATATGGGATACCTGCAACAGCTAAATACGCCATTAATGCAGACGAAGTAGGAATAATAGAGTTCGTTAAGGAATCCCCATATTGGAAGGCTAAAACAGCCACTTGTCGCTCTAATCCTAGTAAATCAGTGATTGGAATCATAATCGGCATTGTTGCAGCTGCCTGTCCACTACCAGATGAAATAAATAAATTCAAAAGAGCTTGGATAAATAACATGCCGATTGCACTGATAGCATGTGGCAAATGTCCAATTGTTTCTGATGCTGCATAAACGATTGTATCAATAATTTTCCCCTGCTCTAAAACAACTGTAATAGCACGGGCAAAACCTACAATTAAAGCACCAAATGTTACTGCCTTGGCTCCCTCAATAAAGGAATCAAAGATAGTAGCAGGTTTTAAACCACCAATTAATCCTGCAATTAACCCCATAATTAAAAAGGATGCAGTTAGCTGCGTTAAGAACCAGCCCCAGTTAAAGACACCATAAATATTAAAGCCAATCCCACAAGCCATGACAATAAATACGAATTTATGCTTGCCTGTTAATGCAGGGATGTCAATCGCTGAAACATTGGATTTAGCTTTTTGCTCAATATCGTAAATAACGCTTGCTTGAGGATTCTTTTTCACCTTAAAAGCATAGCGAGATACATAGAAAATAGCAAAACCTAATACAAAAACATAGACAACAGCACGGAAGCCAATCCCTGAGAATAATGGCACATCCGCTAATGATTGTGCTACACCTACCGTAAAGGGATTAAGCATTCCTCCAAAAAATCCACTGGCGGCACCAAGTGTAATCATGGCTGTTCCTGTTACAGCATCAAAGCCCATCGCGCGTGCAATGGCCACACCAATTGGTACGAAAATAATAGTTTCTTCCGCCATCCCCATTGTAAAACCACCAACAGAGAATAAAATCATCGATAAAGGAATCAGTAATTTCTCTCTGCCCTCTAAAGCTTTTACTCCTTTATAAACACCAGCCTCAATAGCACCTGTAGAACGAATAATACCAAATACACCACTGACTAAAAAAATGTAGAAAATAATTTGAGCCCCTTTTTCGAGACCCATTGGAACCGCTGTAAACATTTCAAAAAAGGAAACTGGCTCACTCTCAATATGATGATAGCTTCCATCTACAACGAGCATTCGCCCTTCTTCATCCTCTACACGTTCAAACTCACCCGCTGGTATAATATAGCTTGCAATACCTGCTAAAAAAATAATAGCAAAAATAATCGTATATGTATGAGGTACTTTCAACCAGCTTTTCTTCTTGACCCCCTGTTCATTTTCCATTAAATCACGCTCCTTTTTCTGATTTAGACATTAGCAGTATATTGTCGCTATTTGTCGCTAATTGAAAATAAATATACATGAGTTTAAATTTATTGTAAAGTATTAATTTTCTATTATTTCTGAAAGCACACGCTATCTTTCCTAATTAAACCTCTTGTTCCTCTTCTATAAACATGGAAAATTTTATACACATACTCAAATAATAATGGGCATTTTCAACATTATTTTTTGTTTTCCAAAATAATAATTTCATCGTATATGACGAATTGTTTTTTATTAAGGCAGGAGCAATATGCAGCGGTGTTAGAATGATAAAGTTGTATGGATTGTCCTTAAATGCTTTTTATTCATGAACTTCATAAAGATCCCCTTATTACTGGGATGAAAGACATCAAAGGTTGTAAGTAGAATGGAAATCGTAGGTTAACTATCCATGAGGAATCAAATGGACTTTCTTACATATCGTTTATATTTTTTTAAAAAAATAATATTCAAAGAGTAGAAACTGTTTTAATAGTTTTTATCTCTTCGAAATAAATTTGCTATTTAGGTATTTTTATTTGCCCTAAACAAATAAAAAAACCTTCTATCATTTATTATGATTTGAAGGTTCATATTTTCTCATTTTTTTGTAGTTTCCAATGTAACCCATACAATTTCCTCCATCCGAATGAAGAAAGGCGTACGATTTTTCTCAAGAACCATATGGTCAGGTAGTATGGATAATAAAATACCTTGTTGAATATTTTTTTCTGTTTGCACAACTACTGCCTGACCAATCATCATGTTAAGAGTTTCGTATAAATATGGATTTGTTATACTTCTCGTCTGCGTCATGTTTAAGACACTCCTTCCTATAAAACTAACCATACTCTTTAGTATATGAAGGAATTATAGGAAATGTTCCATTATTTTGACTCTAGAAGAATTGTGACTGGACCATCATTAATTAGTGCTACATCCATCATGGCACCAAAAATACCTGTTTCCACATGTAAGCCCTGCTCGCGTAAAGCTTGATTAAAAGCCTCCCACAGTGGCTCAGCTGCTTCTGGTCTAGCTGCATTGATAAAACTTGGACGATTCCCTTTTTTTGCATCCCCATACAATGTAAATTGTGAGACGGATAAAATAGCGCCCCCATGCTCTAAGATCGAATGATTCATTTTTCCATCTGCATCTTCCCAGAGACGTAAATTGGCTACTTTTTTTGCTAAATAGGCAACATCCTCTTGTGTGTCTTCATGTGTGATTCCCACTAAAAGAACATAGCCGTGATCAATGGCTCCTGTAACAGTTCCGTCCACTGTTACAGAGGCAGCTTTACTGCGCTGTAATACTACTTTCATGTACTAAACCCCAATTCTATATTGCCTATCAATTAGTTAATGACACGTTGCACCGAATAAATATCAGGTGTTTGTTTAATTCGCTCAACTACTTTATGCAAATGTGAAATATTCGAAATAGAAATTGTTAAATGAATTGTTGCCATTTTATCACGGTCAGCACGACCACTTACTGCTAAAATATTCGTTTTCGTTTCACTAACAATTTGCATGATTTCATTTAAAATGCCAGGTCTATCAAAAGCTGAAACCTCAATATCAACAGGGTATTCCTTTTTCTCAGGAATGACACCATGCTCCCATTCTACTTCAATTAAGCGCTCCTGCTCATCCTCAATTTGAATATTTGGACAGTCCTCACGATGGACAGAAACACCTCTACCCTTCGTAATAAAACCTACAATATCATCACCAGGAACGGGCGTACAGCAGCGAGAAAGTCGAATGAGCATATTATCAATACCCTTTACAATAACACCCGATTCCGTACGTTTTTGTGGAATTGGATTTTTCATTTTTTGTTCAATTTTCTCTAGTGCTTCTTCCTGCTCACGTTCTTTACGACGTTTTTCAGCTAAACGATTTACGACCTGTTGCGCAGTAATCCCATTCACACCAACTGCAGCATACAAATCTTCTTCATTCGTATAGTTAAATTTGTCGCATACCCGTTTTAGGTTTTCGGAGGACATCGTTTCCTTTAAATCGAAATCCTGAGCACGGATTTCTTTTTCAATCATTTCTTTACCTTTGACAATATTTTCTTCACGCAGGTGTCGTTTAAAGAATTGCTTTATCTTATTCTTCGCCTGCGAGGATTGAGCTATTTTTAGCCAATCGCGACTCGGACCAAAGGATTGTTTAGAAGTTAAAATTTCAATGATATCGCCCGTTTTTAATGGTGTATCAAGCGGTACCATCTTCCCATTGATTTTCGCTCCAATCGTACGATTTCCCACTTCGGAATGAACACGGTAGGCAAAATCAATAGGAACAGAACCTGCTGGCAATTCAATGACATCACCTTCAGGTGTAAAGACATAAACCATATCAGAAAATAAATCAAATTTTAAGGATTCCATAAATTCTTCTGCGTTGGAAGATTCATTTTGAAATTCTAAAATTTCACGGAACCACGTTAATTTTTGGTCAACATTCTGCTTTTGATGATCAACGTTTTTGCCTTCTTTATATGCCCAGTGCGCCGCAATCCCGTACTCTGCAATTTTGTGCATTTCCTTTGTACGAATCTGTACCTCCAACGGATCACCATATGGTCCAATAACAGTCGTGTGTAGGGACTGGTACAGGTTTTGTTTTGGCATAGCAATATAGTCTTTAAAGCGTCCTGGCATTGGTTTCCAAAGTGTATGCACAATCCCTAATACGGCATAGCAATCTTTAATACTATCGACAAGAACACGAATGGCTAATAAATCATAAATTTCATTAAACTGTTTCTTTTGTAACACCATTTTTCGATAGATACTGTAAATATGTTTTGGTCGACCATAGACATCTGCGTCAATTTCAACCTCATTCAGTTGTGATTTCATCTCAGCCATCACATTTTCTAAATAAGCTTCACGTTCATCACGTTTTTTCTTCATCAGACTGACAATACGATAATATTGTTGTGGGTTTAAATAGCGCAGTGCTGTGTCTTCAAGCTCCCATTTTACAGTCGAAATTCCAAGACGATGAGCAAGTGGTGCAAAAATCTCGAGCGTCTCTTTTGAAATGCGTCGTTGCTTTTCAGCAGGTAAATGCTTTAACGTACGCATATTATGAAGACGGTCTGCTAGCTTAATGAGGATGACACGAATATCTTGCGCCATAGCCACAAACATTTTCCGATGATTTTCTGCCTGCTGCGCCTCTTTAGATAAATATTTAATTTTCCCTAGTTTGGTAACACCATCAACAAGAACGGCCACCTCTTCGCCAAATTCACGTACCAAATCATCCCGTGTAAAATCCGTATCTTCGACAACATCATGTAAAAAACCTGCCGCTACAGTTTCTGGGTCCATTTGTAATTCAGCTAGAATACCTGCTACTTGTACTGGGTGAATAATATACGGTTCACCAGAGCTACGGAATTGCTCAATATGGGCATCCCTTGCTAATTCATATGCTTTTTTCACGAATGCGACATTTTCATCATTCATGTAGGATTTGACTAACTCAAAAACGTCCTCAGGAGTCAAAATTTGCTCTTTCGCCATAACATGTCCACCTTGCTCGTCAAATTTTTCAGATTAGATATAAACTTAATTGTATAAAATATTGTGGTCTATTGTAAAGAGACTGTATCATTTAGTTTAGTTAATCTCGTGAACAGTTCGAAAAATGGAAAAAATATTCTTCTTTTTAATAAAAAAGACCCTCTGCGACTTCACGTCACAAAGAGTCCTTGTTTCGACAAATTGATTAATGTAATTGATTGTAAGCTACAGCAATTTTCGCGCCGACTACTGCATTGTTTTTCACTAATGCAATGTTGGCATCAAGACTTTTACCTTCTGTTAATTCTTTAACTTTGCCAAGTAAGAATGGTGTAACATTTTTACCTTGAATGCCATTCTCTTCAGCTTCAACTAAAGCTTTTTCAATAATGTTTGTAATAAATGCATGCTCTAATGCTTCAGACTCAGGAATTGGATTTGCGATGACAGCGCCACCTTTTAAGCCTAATTGCCATTTCGCAGATAGCATTGCTGCAATTTCTTCTGGCGTATCTAATTGGAAGTTTACATCAAATCCACTTTGACGTGTGTAGAATGCTGGTAATTCATTCGTACCATAACCAACCACTGGCACACCTTTTGTTTCAAGATATTCTAATGTAAGACCGATGTCTAAAATAGATTTTGCACCCGCACAGATAACGGCAACATTTGTTTGTGCTAATTCTTCTAAATCAGCAGAGACATCCATTGTTGTTTCCGCACCACGGTGTACACCACCAATACCACCTGTAACAAAGATTTCAATACCTGCAAGCTCTGCACAGATCATTGTCGCTGCAACTGTTGTAGCACCTAATTTTTTCGTTGCTAGTAAGTAGCCTAAGTCACGACGTGAAGCTTTTGCAACACCTTGAGCATTACCGAACATTTCTAGTTCTTCATCTGATAGACCAATTTTAATTTTCCCATCAATTAATGCAATTGTTGCTGGGACTGCACCATTATCGCGAATAATTTGCTCAACTTCACGCGCAGTTTGCACGTTTTGTGGGTATGGCATACCGTGTGAAATAATTGTTGATTCTAACGCAACGATTGGTAGACCTTTTGCTTGTCCTGCTTTTACTTCTTCTGATAATACGATGAATTCTTTCATGTTGTTATTCCTCCATTTCATTTTTCAACAAATCTACTGATAATTCAGGTCTTACTGTATAAGGAGATGCCAATGTATTTTTTGCATTGGTTAATCCAGCATCAATACATGTCTCAAAAGATTGTCCAGTCAGCCAACTGTGAATAACAGCGCTGACAAAGGCATCTCCTGCTCCTGTCACATCTTCAATTTTGTCAATCACTTTAGCGGCAACATGACAAGGGGCAATCGTTGTAGATGCTGCATAAACGCCCTTGCTACCAGCCGTGATAATGACATGCTCCGCACCTAATTGTAGGAGCTGTTGTAAAGCTTTTTCATAATGGGTAGCGTTTTCAATTTTATGTCCAACAATCGTTTCCGCTTCATCTGTGTTACAAATAAACCAAGTTACGCCTTGTAATGTTTCAGGTAGTCGATTCATTTTTGGCGAAGATACTGGCACAATGACAAGTGGAATATCACGAGCAAGGGCTACTTGCTGGATATACGCCACTGTTTCTTTTGGACAGTTTAAATCCAAAATAAAACAGCCCGCGTTTACAAGCATTGTTTCATGTTTTTTCAACAAGCTCGGTAACAGAAGGTCGTAAACTTCCATATTTGCTACAGCTAGTGCTAGCTCACCTTGTTCATCCATGATGGCAGTATAAGAACCTGTGGAAGCCTCTGCAAGCTGCTCTACATAACGTAGATTCATAAAGGATTCCGAAGCCTCTTGGATCACTTGCCAATCAGCATCCTTACCTGCCGTTGTCAGTAACGTCACTTGGTGGTTTAATCTGCCTAAGTTTTCAGCAATATTTCGACCAACACCACCTACACTAAAGGAAGAACTGGCAGGGTTAGATGTTCCAAATTGAACATTGCCCTTGACATGGAATTTGCGGTCTAAATTAGCTCCACCGATGCAAATAATTTCATTTTCTTCGGGTAATATATAAGCACGACCTACAATTTTTCCTTGCTTCGTTAAACTAGDCACTAAATTAGCAAGCACAGGACGCGACAGATTCATTACATCTGCCATTTCTTGCTGAGACATAAACGGATTCTGGCGAATTAAAGCAAGCACCSYCTGTTCTCTTTCATTCATAGCATCACCTTTTATTATATTTGTTTATATTATAAACTTTTGTTTGTGTTATGTCAAAAGATTCTTTATTAAAAAAGTTGAACCTCATCTTACTGAGGTTCAACTTTTTTTGTTTATGCTTGCTGAGGTGTTTGTTTTTTAACAATGATGACGAAKAAACTGGCCATTGCACAAAACATTCCTGCAAGGAAAAAAGCCCATGTATAAGAGTTAAAAAATTTATAAATTAACCCTCCACCATACGCAGCAACCGCCGCTCCTGCTTGATGGGAAGCAAATATCCACCCATAGATAATACTGCTTTTTTGCATACCAAAAATTTGTCGTGTAATACTGATGGTCGGTGGCACTGTAGCAATCCAATCTAGTCCGTAAAAGATCGTGAAAATCGTTAATAAAACAAATGATCCTTGTGCAAGTGCATAAGGGAGCAATAATAGAGATGCGCCTCTTAACAGGTAATACCAAAACAATAACCACCGATTATCGAAGCGATCAGATAACCAGCCAGACGCAGTTGTACCTAATAAATTAAAAATGCCCATAAAAGAAAGGAATGATGCGGCAGTGACTAAAGGAACGCCAAAGCTAATACAATAAGAAACAAAATGAGTACCAATTAATCCGCTTGTCGATAGCCCACAAATAAAAAAGCTACCTGCTAAGAGCCAAAATGCTTTAACCTTAATCGCCTCAAATAAACCTTTAAAAGCCATAGCTATTGGATTCTTCTTTTGCTGTATTTGTTGTTCCTCTATAGCCTCCTCTTGTCCATAAGGAGTTAACCCCATATCCTGAGGTCTATTTTTTMTAAAAAGCGCAATCATGAAAAACATTATGATACTAAGGAGTAGCATTAATGTGATAGCCCATCGCCAAGAATAGTGTTCAATAATGATAGCTAGAACTGGTAATAAAATTAACTGGCCCGTGGCTGTACTTGCCGTTAAAATACCAACCKCTAATCCTCTGCGTTTTACAAACCAATGATTCGCAACATATGGACTAAGGACAGTTAAAAAAAGACTTGCTCCAAGACCAATAATGCCCCCCCAAATAACGATTAGCTGCCAGGATTCACTCATCAAAAATGTTAAAGTCATTCCTAATACTAAAGTTGCCATAGCACCTAGCATCATTTTCTTTAAGCCAATGACTTCAAGTAATGCAGCCATAAATGGTCCAGATATGCCATATAAAAACAAACTTACAGCAAAGGCTAAAGCAATGGTTGAACGATCCCAGTGAAATTCTTTTTCAAGAGGGTCGATAAACACGCCAGATGATGACATTGTAATTCCTGCGACAATTATCGAGAAAAATGTGACGATTAAAATAAACCAACTATAATGAACACGCTTCACCTCAACACCTTCTTTTCTTTGATAGACTACAAAACATGTATATACATGTTTAAGTCCGCTTATTTCATTTATATGTATATACATGTATAATCATAGTAATCGTTCATAAAGCTGTCAAGAAGTAATTTCTAGTTATTGGGTGTATACTTATAATTAGTAGAATCCCCTTAAAGGAGTACTGTCGATGAAGAATCAACTTAAAAATATTGATTATACACAAATTTGTGTTTGTGCAAACCTTAGAAAAAAAACAAGGGTTGTCACACAATTATATGATAAGCTGCTACAGCCTACAGGTTTAAAAGTTACACAATATTCAATGCTTGCACATATCGACCTTCAACAAGCTGTCTCAATCAGCCGTTTAGGTGAAATTTTACAACTGGATCAAACCACTATAACACGTAATATTAATCTATTAAAGCAACATGGCTATGTTGAGTTAAAGCGAGATATCAATGATGCTCGTACCAAAAAAATAACGCTCACTGAAAAAGGTTTAGAAAAGCTGCATGAAGCAGCACCTATTTGGCAAGGCATTCAAGATAGAATTATCGAGGATATTGGAACCGAAAAATACGCAGATTTCTACGATACCTTGCGAACAATGCAAAAAATTATTCAAGCCTATGACGAAGTATAAAAAAAGCGCCCACAGTATAGGGCGCTTTTTGCCATGCTCTTAATATTGAATAAGTGTTTTAATATTTAAATCGCCAAGCTTTTCGCGACCATTTAATTCTAGAAGTTCAATCAGGAATGCACAGCCTACTACCTGACCACCTAATTGTTCTACTAAACGAACCGTTGCTTCAACTGTACCACCAGTCGCTAGTAAATCGTCACAGATTAAAACTTTTTGACCAGGCTTAATTGCATCATGATGCATTGTTAACGTATCTTTACCATATTCAAGACCGTAGTCTGCACTAATTACCTCACGTGGTAATTTACCAGGTTTACGAACAGGGGCAAAGCCGATTTCAAGTGCATAGGCAACTGGACAACCGATAATAAAACCACGTGCCTCAGGGCCAACAATAATTTCAGCGCCCACTTCTTTTGCATATTCTACGATTTGGTCTGTTGCATATTTGTATGCAGGACCATTATCCATAATTGTTGTAATATCTCTGAAGGTAATGCCCTCTTTCGGCCAATTTTCAACCGTTGTAACGTATTGCTTTAAATCCATGTTATTGCTCCTCCTACGAAACGTTATTCGTCCGCTGATGTTAAACGTTCATCAAACCATTGTTTTAATTCTATATAAGGAGCATAGACAAGCTTTTGCTCCATTTCAATCTGTTCTGAACGTTGTTTGTAAGACGGTGCCTCTGTTAGTGCTTGTTTTGGAGCATTCACGTTGACAGTCGTCAGTCCACTCTCCATTTTAACAAAATCAAGCTCAAAAAACACCTGTGTCATAAATTTTAGTGTATCTAATGGCCACCCCGTATGCTTCGCTAAATCTGCGATATGCATATCAAGCGGAAAGGCTGGTCGATTTTTCAAGAACTTATAATACCAAGCAAATTGCTCACGAGTAGGTAGACCACTGAAGTATTGCGAGTCAGGCATATAAAAATGAGCATAAATACGTGAAGGGGCTGTCTTCTGTAAAACGTCCTCTAGCTTTTGAACATTGTGTGGCAAGTCTAATAGCACGATGTAATCACTTTGTTCAATATTTGAAAGGGCTGGGTCAACCAGTGTAATAGGTGCACCGATTAATGATTGATAATAGGTCATCGTTTCTGGACGAAAGGCGATAAACCGGGCCACGTCCTTCGGTACCGTATTCAGCCATCGAGCTGTTTGACGGATACCACGAATATCAAATAACTGCCATTCTGTAGTTTGGACATCCTCGATCATAAATTGGGCTTTTTTACGTCCCTGCCATTCGTTAATTTGCAAATCGCCTATAAAGGAAACTTTGATGCCATACGTTAATTCATCATGTAAATGCCCTTTGTTAAAACCAACACTATCCAATTTATCATAGCCGTTTGTTATTTCCATTTTAATATGATTCTCGCCCGCTCCAATTTTACGCATGGAGGCGATTTCTACATCCTCTAGCACATACACAGGCTTAGGGAAATCTGTGCCAAATGGTCCTAGTGTTGAAATTTCCTCAATAGCATCCGCTGAAATTTCGTCAATGCTGAGCGGTATATCAATATGCACTACAGGTGTTAATTGCTCCTCTGTTAAACAGGCTCTTGCCTGAGCATCTAAGCGAGTACGTAGTTCATCCACATGCTCTAATGATAAGGTCATACCTGCAGCCATAGGATGTCCACCAAAATGCGGTAAAATATCTCGATTTTTAGCTAGTTCATTATATAGATGAAAACCTTCAATACTTCGAGCAGAACCTTTTGCTATGCCCTTTTCGGGATCGAGTGACAGCACAATCGTTGGACGGTAATACAGTTCAACAAGACGTGAGGCTACAATTCCTACAACACCTGCGTTCCAGCCCTCGCCAGCAACAACAAGAACTAAGGAATTGCCGATTTTTTCATCTGCTTCAATCAGTGCGATGGCTTCATCTGTAATACTTTTCACAATATCTTTGCGCTCGGTATTGCAGGCATTTAGCTTTTTTGCCAATGCGGTTGCTTTAGCATTATCCTCCGCCATTAATAATTCGACACCAGGAGCTGCTTCACCTAGACGACCAACAGCATTCAATCGTGGACCAAAATAAAAGCCAATCGTTTCTTCTGTAATTTTCGTCTGCTCTGTACTGGCTATGTCACACATCGCTTGTACCCATGGACTAAGGGAACGACGCATTTCTTGTATGCCCCTCTTCACGAGATAGCGATTTTCATCCACCAACGGAACCAAATCTGCTACAGTGCCAATCGCCACAAATTCTATTAGATGGCTTGGTAGTTCACCATAAAGAGCATGTGCCAGCTTAAAGGCTACCCCTACTCCTGCTAGCTCGCCAAATGGATATTGCCCTTCTGGTATTCGGGGATGAAGAATAATATCTGCTGGTGGTAGCTCCTCACCTGGCTCATGGTGATCTGTCACAATGACATCCATACCAAGCTCCTTTGCTACTCGAATAGGCTCAATACCAGATATACCATTATCCACTGTAATGATTAACTGTACACCATCTTCATAGGCCTCCCGAAATAGGGCTTCATGCGGACCATAGCCATGGATAAAACGATTCGGAATTTTAAAGGAGACGTCTGCTCCAAGATCTAGTAAAACATGTAACATAACGGTTGTGCTTGTCACACCATCCGCATCATAATCACCATACACTAAAATTTTCTCACCATTTTCTAGTGCTTGTTCAATTCGTGCTACCGCTTCAGCCATACCATGCATAAGAAATGGGTCATGGATATTTGCCTCAGTCATATTTAATAAGCTTTCTGCCTCAGCCGTTGTTTCGCAGCCTCGTGCTGCTAAAATTTTTGCTGCAATCGCAGAAAGTTGTAAGTCATTTTGTAATGCTTGTACAAGTGTTGCGTCAGGACGCTCCACCTGCCATCTTTTTTTTGATAGAATCATCTGCTCACTTCCTTACGAAAGCTATTATACCGAATTTCTATAGGTTGCGCACTATCCGTTAGATTGATAGTTTTATCCATCGATTTTTAATTTCTATTCGTCACTTTCCCATTTATTTCATCATCAAAAAAAGCCTACTCTTCTAAAGAGTAGACTTTTCTAACATACCTTTCGAGGCGGCTACTAATGCTTCCACCGTTGCCAAATCTCCTTGATGCAATGCCGTCACAATGGCACTACCGACAATTACACCATCTCCCAAAGCCCCCATCTTTTTCACTTGCTCAGGTGTTGAAATACCAAAGCCTGCAAGCACAGGGATTGGACTTGCTTGACGTAAGCTTGCAAAATGCTGTTCTAAATTATCGGCAAAACGCGATCTTGCTCCTGTGATCCCATTAACGGTCACTGCATAAACAAAACCTTGACTAGCTGCTGCGATGCGTGCTATACGCTCTGGAGGGCTTGTCAATGAGATAAGCTGTACCACATCAATGCCATATGGATTTAATGCATCACGTAACAACTCGCTCTCTTCCAATGGGACATCTGGTACAATTAAACCCTTAACTCCTCCAGCTACACAGGCTTGCGCAAAAGACTTTAAGCCATATGCTAATACTGGATTGAAATAAGTCATGACTACGAGGGGCACTGTTATTTCATCTCTAAATGACGCGAGTGTTTGCAACACGTTTCTTAATGTCACACCAGCTTTGAGTGCACGTTCTCCTGCTCGTTCGATTGTTGGACCATCGGCAACAGGATCTGTAAAAGGAATCCCTACTTCAATAGCTGTTACCTCTAATTGCTGCAGTTTTAAAATAGTTGGCTTAATGGTCTCTAGCCCTCCGTCACCTGCCATGATATAAGGTATAAAAGCTTTATGACCTTCAGCTTTTGCCTGATCGATCGCTTGCTGTAAAGTTGTCATTTTACATCCCCCCTAGTGCTGCTCGAACTGTGTGAACATCTTTATCTCCTCGACCAGATAAGCACACAACAATGATCTGATCTTTTGCCATGGTCTTTGCAAGTTTTGCCGTATAAGCAATAGCATGAGAACTTTCAAGTGCAGGCAGTATCCCTTCTGTTCGGCTTAATAATTTTAGTGCCTCCAGTGCTTCAGCATCTGTGATGGAGTCAAATTGAGCTCGACCAATATCATGTAAATAACAATGCTCTGGTCCTTTCCCTGGATAATCTAACCCAGCTGAAATAGAATGTGCTTCTTGGACAAAGCCGTTTTCATCCTGTAATAAATACATGTAGGCGCCATGTAATACACCTAATTTTCCACCTGCGATGGCAGCAGCATGCTTCCCAGTTTCAAGACCACTTCCTGCTGCTTCAACACCGTATAAGGCAACTGATTCATCATCAACGAATGGGTGAAACATACCGATTGCATTACTGCCACCTCCAATACAGGCAACAACTGCATCAGGTAAACGCCCCTCTTTTTGCACGATTTGCCTTCTTGTTTCTACTCCAATGACACGCTGAAAGTCCCGAACAATTTTTGGGAATGGGTGAGGACCTAAGGCAGAGCCTAAAATATAATGTGTATCCTCAACATTTGTCACCCAGTAACGTAGGGCAGCGTTCACAGCATCCTTTAATGTTTTAGAACCACTTTCCACCGATTGAACCTTTGTGCCAAGCAACTCCATACGAAAGACATTTAACTGCTGACGTTTTATATCTTCTGCTCCCATAAAAACAACACATTCTAGATTTAATAATGCACATGCAGTAGCTGTTGCCACACCATGCTGACCAGCTCCTGTTTCAGCAACGATTTTCTTTTTACCCATGCGTTTGGCTAGAAGTGCTTGCCCAATCGCATTATTAATTTTATGTGCACCTGTATGGTTTAAATCTTCACGCTTTAAATAAATCTTTGCTCCATCTAGCGCCTTCGTTAAATTTTCTGCGTAATAGAGCGGTGTTTCGCGGCCAACATAGTCTTCTAAATAATAGGACAGCTCCTCTGTAAATGCAGGGTCTAGTAATGCTTGCTCATAAGCAGCTTCTAATTCAAGCAAGGCTGTCATTAATGTTTCGGGCACAAACCGACCACCAAATTGTCCAAAACGCCCTTCTTTTGTCGGTACACTATTTGCTATTGATATTCCCATCATCTGCTCCCCCTCTTTACTGCCTGTAAAAAAGCTTGTATTTTGGTAGAATCCTTGCTTCCATTTGTTTCTACACCACTTGAAACATCCACCATAAAAGGCCCTACATCCGTAATAGCCGCTTCAATATTGTCTACATTGAGACCACCCGCTAATAGTAATTTTTCTTTGGGAATCCCTACTTGCTCAAGGAGTGTCCAATCAAAAGTGTGACCACTCCCGCCTTTAAACTCTGTACCAGGCGCGTCAAATAAATAATAATCTACCTGATAGTTGGCAGCCGCTTGAACATCCTCTTTTTCTCGTATCGATAATGCCTTTATGGCGGGATAACCTTGCTCCTGAATAAATGCTGGCGTTTCCTCCCCATGATATTGCACATAATCTAAGGGCACTCGCTCTACTGCTTCCTTTAATTCGGCTGACGTTGGATTCACAAAGACACCTATTTTTAAAACGCCTTGTGGTACATGCTTCGCTAACTGTTGGGCTTGCTCAATGGATACACGACGTTTACTCGGTGCAAAAACAAACCCTATAGCATCTGCACCAGCATGAACAGCTGTTTTGACATGTTCTTGCTCCTGTAGACCACAAATTTTGACCTTTGTCATACCGATGCCCCCTCTTTACTTACTTGCAAATCTCGTAGTGCTTGCCCCGCATCTCCACTCCTCATTAAAGCTTCACCTACTAGGACACCACTAGCCCCCATCGAAGCTACTAGCTTCGCATCGTCCTGCGTCCATATGCCACTCTCACTAATTAATACTCGATTCTCATCAAATGGAAACACATTAGCAATTTCTCTGGTGCGCTCTAGGCTTACTTCAAAGGTACGTAAATCACGATTATTAACGCCAATTAACTTTGCATCTACCGCAAGAGCGCGTTCAAGCTCTTCACAATCGTGTACTTCCACTAAAACCTCTAGGCCTAAGCCCGTTGCATAGCTATATAAATCACGTAAGGCATCGTCTGTTAAGGCTGCCACAATTAATAAAATAATGGATGCACCTGCCGCCTTGGCAAATCGAATCTGCACTCGATCAATCATAAAATCCTTACAAAGAAGTGGGGTATCTACAGCAGCAGCAACTGCTGCTAAATCTTCAAAGGAGCCTTTAAAAAATTCCTTGTCTGTTAAGACCGAAATAGCTGCTGCTCCTGCTAGTGCATAGACTTTTGCTTGAGAAACTGGGTCTGCTCCGCCAGCTATTAACCCTTTTGAAGGGGAAGCACGCTTCATTTCCGCGATGACTTGCAGTGTATGAGCTTGACACAATGATTCAATGAACGAGCGACGTGGCGTTTCTGTAAAGTTTGCTAAAGGATCTGGCTGCTCTAATAAAGCACCTACCTCAATCTTTTTTTGCAGTAATATTTTATTGAGTATATTCATTACCCTACCTCCACTTCTTTAATTTGCATGCTATATGTTACAACCGCCTCTAATTTTTGTTGTGCTCTACCGCTAAAAATACTTTCCTTTGCCATAGCAACACCCTCTTTGATGGTTTCCGCTTGACCATAGCCAAATAAGCCGATGCCAGCATTTAATACTACTGTATCTAAATAAGGACTCCGTTCCCCAGCCAATATTTTTTGCATAATCACCGCATTTTCATCTGCATTGCCACCACGGATGGCCTCTAAAGGGGCCATTTGAAGACCGACATCTTCTGCATTTAGGGAAAAGGGAATTAAATCTCCTTTATCTACTAAAACCAATGTATTTTGACCTGCTAATGAAGCCTCGTCTAAGCCTTGTGGTCCTGAGACGACAATGGCCCGCTCACGTCCAAGCATTTGTAAGACTGAGGCATATTCCATGACAAAATTCGGTCGATTAATGCCTGTAAATTGTGTGGATAATGGGACCGGATTTGTTAAAGGACCAACAAGATTAAAGATTGTCGGTTTTCCTAATGAACGGCGAACTTCACCAATTCTCTTTAATTTCGGATGAACATTCGGTGCATAAATAAAAGCGATTCCCTCTCGCTCTAGCAAATGGGCTGTTTGTGGGATGGAAATAGCTGTATGAATACCTAGTGCCTCTAGCACATCTGAGCTACCAGAGGAGGAAGAGATTTTACGGTTCCCATGCTTGGCAATTTTGACACCTGCCCCAGCTAACACGAAAGCAGAAGCTGTACTGATATTAAAAGTATGAAGACCATCTCCACCTGTACCGCAATTATCCATATAGCTACCTTCTTTTACGGCTATATCAAGAGCAAAAGATCGCATAATAGTTGCTAATGCGGCTACTTCATGTGCAGTTTCTCCCTTCGCAGCTAAAGCTGTTAAAAAGCTTGCTATTTCTTCTTTAGGAGTATCATCCTGAAATAACCATTGCGCTGCCTGTAGCATTTCTTCGTACATGAGATGTGTTCCCTGCAGTACTTTCCCTTGTAATCTTTCCATTAGTTTTGCCCCCCATTGTTCACCAGTAACTGTAAAAATGCCTGTTCTTCCTCTTGCACTTGATGTAAAACGTTTTGCACATTTGTATATTTGGTAACAGTTATTGTTGCTTGCAAATGCATGGTATCCTGTTTAACTACAATAGATTGACCTGTTAAGGCAAAATCCAAATGACCATTAAATCCAATAAAGCCGAGAGCACCAAAATAACCAGCTGCATACGGATGCTCCGTTGCTGAAAGTGGGGATATGGTTGCTGCTAAAACATCCAGGGCATGAAGCATTGGTAAAAGCTTTCCTTCCACCCTAGTCGTCATGTGCAGTGCCTTTTTGGACCGCTGGATACGCATAGCCTCCATGACCTGAACAGAATCTCGGAAACAAACCGACTGTAATTCTTGCTGAATAGCCCTAACAAGAAGTGCATGTGATTGCCTAATGCTTTCATGGTTGTATAATTTACGTTCATTTTCTAGTTCTTCATTTTTTGTTTCCCCTCGCGGATATGTTCCCTCTGTAGGAGTCGCAATAACGCTTTCACCTTTTACTCGGATTAGACTTTCAGGAGAAGTACCTAACACAACATGATCCTCAAATTCAATATAATACATATAGGCTGCAGGCTTTTTTTTACGTAGCTGTCGATACAAAGCCAACGTATCACCTTGAAAATTGGCTACATTGCGGTTCGGCAAAACTACCCTTGTTATGTCATCATGTAAGTTGGCTTGCATTGTCTGTAAAACCGTTGCAAATGATTGGTTTGTTGTAGTATCAAGCGGTTGATAACGATAAGATGCTTCGTCACTGATATGCCCGTTTACTATTTGTTGAGCCAATTCTTCCAAATCAGGTTCCTGCTTTTCTGCATCTATATTTGTATGAATCAATGTCACTTCATCTGTTTGATGATCGAAGACAATAATCGTTTCATAGACATGAAAATAAGCATCAGGCAGTTCTATTTTTTTATCTACGAACATCGTTGTACCGCCAAAGCCTATATATCCAACGGCACCTCCTGAAAATGGAAATTGCGTCGTATTGGAAATACGTGGCATGAGGCGTTTAAGAAGAACAATAAGTTCCCCTTGATGCACGTATGTTTTTCCTGTTTTATAGGAAACCTCTTGGATTTCTTGGCCCACACCTTTATATGTTTTTCGTGGATTAGCACCAATGAAGGAAAATCTTCCAGCTCCTTCGTGTTGGGTAGAACTTTCCAATAAAAATTTATGTTTTCCCTGTAAACGCCTAAAAATCAAAATAGGTGTTAAAGAATCGCCATTGATCGTTTTCATTTTTGTTCTTGAACTCGTTATTTGCATAGCTATTTTGCTCCTTTTTCAAAGATTCCTTTAGCTAATGTCTAGACGAATGCTGAATGAAAATAAAAAAGCCCTCTGCAAAAAGGATTATTCCTAATTGCAGAGGACGATTATGACCGCGTTGCCACCTCATATTAGAGCATATGCTCTCACTTTTGTGCTTTACATCATGGCTATGGTAAACCATACCTTGAAAGCACCCCTATAACGTGGGGAATCACGTTCGCTTTTTTATAAGCGACTCTCATAAGTCCATTCACATAAGCTGTAAATCAGTTTACACCAGCCACTGACTCTCTTTATTACACACTTAGGCTACTACTCTTATTCAACAATTTCTCAGCTATTCTCATCTAAACTCAGCTCATCTGTTCTGTGGCTGACCTCGCTCCCGAGATCTTCTACCTTGACCGAACAAAAAGTTAGCCTTAATTCTATGCCAATCCAATACTATTGTCAATCAATTCTGACGAAAAAAGTTGAAATTCCTATTTTATCAGAGGAATCAAAAGTAGGTATATTATCCTTCTATAAAAACTTATTGGAGAATAAGATTTCCTACGATTGAAAATTCCTTGACTATTGACCATGTAAATATATCAAGTTATAGTAATTTCAGAACATCAATTTTTTCCATATAATAAAAGAAAGTAGGAAGTTTATGTCCGTTCGCAAAAAATTAAATATAGGATTCATTTCCTTAACATGTTTACTTTTTATCTCAAGCATCGTATCATTTATTCAATTTAAAACAACTCAGAATGATTTAGAAGAAGTATTAAAGCATCGGATGGTGCAAATCCAATTAACAGATAAAATCCAACAACAACTTGCGTCTCAAGGTTTATTTTTACGCTCCTATATTTTAAATAAGAAGGACGAAACAGCTAAGGCCAATTTAGATCGCTATGAAAAGTTGTTACCTGAAACAGTTCATGAACTTTCTACTATTGTTCGATCAGATTATACAAAAAATATTATGCAGCAAATCACGGAATTGCAAAAAGAGTTACTGTCAAATTCACAGAAGGCTTTACAAGCGTTTAATAGTGGCAACACGGATCTAGCACTCTCAATCATCAATAATGATGTTACAAAATACAATAAGGACATTTTTAAGTTAACAACTGAATTATTAGCTTATCACGATGAACAGCTTCAAAATGTTGACCAATCTGTTAATCAAACCGTTTCACGCGCTATTATCATTGCTATTAGCCTTCTCCTTGCAAGTATTATTATTGGTTTATATTTTATGCATATGGTCAAAGCCTCCATTGTCCTGCCCCTACGCAAGGTTATTGGAGCAGCAGATACATTAGCACAAGGTGATTTAACAATTGCTGAGCTTGACCATCAATCAAAAGATGAGATCGGTACACTTGCCAATGCAGTCAATACATTAAAACAAAATCTAGCTGGTTTAATGACTAACATTCAAGATAGTGCATCCCATTTATCGGCTGTTTCAGAAGAGCTTTCTGCTAGCACTGAAGAAGTAACTGCAACTTCCGATAATATTGCTCAACGAATTCAAAATAATGTAACACATATCACTTCTTCTGCTAGTGCCTCTCAGCAAAGTGCTGTGGCAATGGATGAAACTGCATCAGGTGTCCAACGCATTGCGGAGGCGACTCAAAGTCTTCATCACAATGCAGAAAATCTGACGCAGCTTGCCCATACAGGTGGTGCAACGATTGCAACAGCAAAAGAACAGATGAATATGATCGCACTAGCAACTTCTGATATTGCAACATTAACGCAAAAACTAAGTAAGCAATCAGAAGAAATTGGGCAAATTACAACAGTGATTACAGCAATTTCAGAACAAACAAATTTACTGGCACTAAATGCAGCTATTGAAGCAGCAAGAGCAGGAGAACATGGGAAAGGCTTTGCAGTCGTAGCGGATGAGGTACGAAAACTTGCTGAGGAATCGAATCAATCTGCTAGCCAAATCGTTGCTATTACAAGAGAAATTCTAACAGATACACAAAATGTTGCAGCATCAGTAAATAATGGTTTAGCTTCTGTAAAGGATGGTGTAGCCAAAATTCATGAGGCTGGAGATGCTTTCTACTCCATCACCTCTGCTGTTGCTGCATTCACAGAGCAAATTAAAGAAATTTCTGCCACATCTGAAGAAATCTCTGCTAGTGCAGAGCAGGTTGCAGCTTCTGTCACGGAAATTGCCAATGTTTCTAACGAATCAGCAACGAATTCTCATATGATTGCAGAATCTGTTGACGAGCAAGTTGCGACCATGCAGCAGGTAAATACTGTCGCAGAAGAATTAAGTGAAAATGCGCAACAGCTACAAGGCTTAATCCAGCAATTTAAATTGTAAATACTATATGAAAAATCTGCTGCTTTTTATAAAAGGCAGCAGTTTTTTTTGCATGAAAAAAGCAGAGAATAGAAAACTATATGTTTTCCATTCTCTGCTCATTATATTATACAGTAGGCTCGTCTGTACCCCATTGTTTCTTCTCTTTTTTACGTAGCTTCCCATCTGATTTTTTCATTTCACGAATTTTTAATGAATACCAGATTTGAGCTGCGATACAGATTGAAGAATACATACCTGTAATCAAACCAATCAATAACGCGATAGAGAAGTTTTGAATAGATGGTGCACCAAAAATTAATAGGGCTACAACAACGATAATTACAGTTAATACTGTATTAACCGAACGACCCATTGTTTGGCGTAGCGATTTATTCACGATATTCGCCAATACTTCACGGTCATTAATGGTATCATAACGATCTAAGTTTTCCCGCATACGGTCAAAGGTAACAATCGTATCATTGATGGAATACCCAACAATTGTTAATACAGCCGCAATAAACGTAATATCTACTTCTAAACGCATGAAGCTAAAGACGGCAACAATTAAGAATACATCATGCAATAATGAAACAATTGCACCAATACCCATGCGCCATTCAAAACGAACTGCTACATAAATGATAATCCCTATTGCTGCAAGAGATAAAGCCTTAATCGCATTTTTTACAAGTTCCTTACCAACTGTAGGCGATACAGTACTTACAGCTGGTTCATGACCATATTTTTCGCCAGCTTCTTTTTTAAATTCTAAAATTTCTGCTTGTGTAAGGTCATCTTTATAGCGAATGACTGCTGTATTACTTTTCTCACCAGAGAGTATGATATCTTCTGATGAAAAATCAATGCTATCTAGATATTTGGACACTTCTTCTTTTGTTAATGTTTGATTCGATTCAATTTGGACACGAGTACCGCTTGAGAAATCGATACCTAGGTTAAGGCGGAAGATGCCAAGAACCACTAAACCAGCCACTAAAATGGCTAATGAGAACGTATAGAATTTCTTACGGTTGTGAACAAAGTCAAATCGATCGAATTTCGTTGATAAATCTAATGTACCAATATTTTCATCTAGACTATGCTGTTTAGATTTTGCAATACCAAACCATGCAGGACTGTTGAAATAGCCACTGTTTACAAGTAGTCCTAATAGGACACGTGAGCCCCAAACTGCTGTTAAGAAGCTCAATAAAATACTAATAATTAATGTTGTAGCAAATCCTTTAACAGAGCTTGTTCCCCATTGGAACAATACTGCTGCAGCTAATAAAGTTGTCAACTGCGCATCGACAATGGCTGATAAAGATTGTTTAGAACCAATTTGGAAGGCTTGTTTAGCGGAATAACCCACTCGTAGCTCTTCACGTATACGTTCTGCCGCTAAAATATTGGCATCTACTGCCATCCCTATACCCAGGACAATGGCCGCAATACCTGGGAGTGTTAATACCGCATTAATCCAGTCAAAGACCACTAATACTAGGAATGTAAACACAACCAGTGTAATGATGGAAATAAAGCCTGGTAAACGATAGTAGAATAGCATAAATAAGAAAATAACTATTACGCCGACAATACCAGCAAAAATAGTACTTTTCAGTGCTGCATCACCAAATTGAGCACCAACAGAAGTTGAATAAATTTCATCTAGCTTTACAGGCAATGCCCCAGCATTTAAAATATCTGCTAAATTTTTTGTTTCTTCAACAGAGAAATTACCGCTAATCATAACATCTGTTGTATTTAATGTTTGACTAACTGTTGCTGCAGATGCATAGCGAGGCTTTGCTTTTTGTGATTCCGCTTTATAGGAATCGACACCCTCTTCAAAGTCTAACCATACAACCAGTAAATTTTGACCTGCGGGTTTTGCCGCAATTTTACTTGTTATATCAGCAAATTTTTTCGCATCTTTTAAAGTTAAGGATACAATCGGACGATTTTGTTGGTCAAAAGAGCCTTTAGCACCGTTAGCTTTCAAATCGTCTCCATCTAATAATAAATTATCATCAACATCACGGAATGTTAAATTCGCAGAAGTAGACAATAACTTACGTGCCGATTCCTGATCCTCAACACCAGCTAATTGCACACGAATACGATTTTTGTCCTCAACCTGAATACTCGGTTCACTAACCCCCATCGTATTTACACGTTCACCAAGTGCAGTGGATGTTGCTGTGACAATTTCTGGTGTAATTTTTTGTCCTTCTTTTAATTCATTTACCTCGTAAAGCACTTCAAACCCGCCCTGTAAGTCAAGACCAAGCTTGATGTCCTTTAAGACGCCGTTTACAGTCGTACTAATACCTGCTGCCAATAGCACGATAATCAGTAGGAATGCAACTATACGACTTTTTAGTTTCATCAATAAATCCTCCTCGAATTGGTGTAAGGGCTGTCCTTACACGCCAAACAAGTAACTAGCAATACCTTTTGAAACGTTTAATCCTCCTTTTCATCTAGAATCGTGTTACCTGTGCTTCAAAAAGGTTGCTTTACTTATTTCAATCGTTCATAACGCGCAAGTTTATCTTAGTATTATTAGGTACTAGCCTTCTAAATGTCAATAAAAGCAATGAAGACTTATGTAAGTAAGAACTTATTCAAAATAAAAAAAGCGCAACACACTTATTATGAAACAGGTTGCGCTTGGTGTCAATTCAACACGTATAGGATTCTTAGAATTATTGTAAAATTTGACACATCATTGATTACGTTCTGACTGGACCAAGCAGTAATTGTAACTCGTCTGTATTGACTTCTTCAAACCAATTATTACTTTGTAAAAACTCTACTTGATTAAATGAGACGATATCAGATGGTGATACCGAAAAAATGGTAGAAATGACTTCATATAAACGTAGTTGCTCAACTTTCTTTTTACGCCATTTTTTTTCAATACAGTAGCGCCAGAGTTCTTCGGCTGTAATAGCATTATATTGATAATGCTGGAACTCTGCTATCTTACTATCAATTGCCGGACGAATCTTTTCAAATAGTTGCTCATATTGCATACTCATTTTGAATCATCTCCAATCAAAGTCGTAACGTAAGACATGCTTGCATACAAATAGTGTAAATGAATTTTTGCGGCTTGAGAAGGGACGGATGGCATGAGTTCTTTTGTACGAGGTACATTATTTTTAATGTTTGTGATTTTTTTATCTAAACTTTTTGGCTTCTTTTATAGAATGCAATTTATGCGGATTGCTGGTGAAGAGGCTGTCGGTATTTATATGACCGTCTATCCAGCGTTTATTTTCTTCATCTCACTCATTCAACTAGGACTACCTATCGCTGTGGCTAAAATAGTGGCTGAATTACTAGCAAAAAATAAACGTGAGAACATCTTTGGTGTCATGCGTACAGCCATTCTTTGGTCATTCATTGGCATGATCATTTTTATGCCACTCGTTGCACTAACAATACCATATATTTCAACAACCCTATTACATAATGAACAGACAACATTTACACTATGGATTGCACTCTTTGCTGTACCAGTATCAGTTGGATCTGGCTTATTACGTGCCTATTTACAAGGTGTTGCAAAGATTACACCGACAGCATGGGCACAAATGATCGAACAAATTGTACGTATTAGCTTCATTACTTTAATGCTACCCTATGTGGCTAATTACAATAATGCTGCTGTCACGGCTGCGGCGGCAATGGGCATTACACTGCTAGCCGAAGTTGTAGCATTCTTGTATTTATGGCTACACTATATCGTTTCCAAAAAGAAATTACTGACACGAAAAACTAAAATTGAAGGGTATCCTGCATCACCAATGTTACGTATTGCCCTTCCCTCTGCAGGCAGTAAGCTTTTTGGTTCTTTCACTTGGTTTTTAGAGCCGATTATCTTTTTAAAAGCTTTAACTGTGGCCGGTTTAACCGCTTCTGCTGCCACTATTTTATATGGTGTCATCTCCGGTGTTTTGGTGCCATTACTGTTATTTCCTGCGTTTGTATCAACAGCCTTATCGATTGTGCTCATTCCAGCTGTTAGTGATGCCGTCGCTCGTCAGCACACCCCGCTATTACAGGAACGAATTTCGGTATCCCTAAGATTGTCTTCGCTAGTGGGGTGCTTTGCTGCTACGTATTTCTTTGTGCATGGAGATGAATTAGCGATGAAGCTTTTCCATTTAGAAGAAAATCGTGGGTACGTTAAAATTTTAGCACCTATTTTTTATTTTTATTATATTCAAAGTCCTCTACACTCCATCTTACAGGCAATTGGTGAGGCAAGAGCTGCCATGATGAACTCCATCTATGGTGGGCTAGGTAAACTTTTCGTGATGTTTGTACTCGCCTCTCAACCAGGTATCCAAGAAAAAGGAGCCGTTGTAGCTATTGGCTTTGGGGTATTACTAACGTCATTCTTGCATATTGCAACAGTTAGACAACGTAAAAACCTGCGTGCGGGCTTCAGAATGTTTGTCGTGCCTTATAGTTGTTTTATTGCTGTTTGCGTCGCCCAGTATTTCCTTATTCCAATACTATCACTACCATTTATTTTAAGTAGTGGTGTGACATTATTTTTGCTATTTACCTTTTTATTATTTACCAATCAGTTGCGTATTACAGATTTCCGTTACATTAAAAAATTGGCGAAGAAAGTCTAGGATTCCTTTAATTGGATATGCAGCTTATTGTCTTCCCAAATACAAAAAAATACCGTTTCACTGTCAGTAATATTATTTTTTGCTAGCTCACCCATTAGCCAATCCACATCTTTATGCATGGTAAATAAATGTCTCTCTTGGATATCACCGTCGATAATCAATGGATACACAAAGGCTTTTTCATCTTTTTTATAGACAGAAAGATTGCCTGAAGGCTCTAAATACGCAAAGGCTACATCTGTCACAGATGCAATTCCGTTTTCTCGTAATTGCTGACATAAATCATCTAAATTATAGCGGTGTTTTCTCATCTCGCTCTCTAAAATAACACCGTCTTTTACTAATAAAGCAGGGTCACCATCCACTAGGTCACGTATTTTTTTGAACTTTAATGACAAAAAGGCACTTAATATTTGAATAAAGAGCAAAATAATGATAGGTAGTATGGCATTAAAGAGAGGATTTTTATAATCGTCTAGCGCAAAGGCTGCTACTTCTGCAATTAATACAAATACGACCAAATCGATGACTGATAATTCACCTACTTCTCGTTTACCCATTAAACGGAAAACGATGATGATAAACACATACAAAAAGCAAGTTCTAAAAATAATATGGTAATATTCTTCCATATAAACACCCCCATACTATCAAGGTGACCTTACTTATTGTTTTTTATACAGTTTTCAAGGAATAGTCCCTACTTGTTCGTACACACTAACATAGAGCTTAGATGCTTATCACAATAAACATGCAAACAAGGTGAGGACATGACAAAAAAAATAATCGTTTTCGTTTTTGTTTATATCCTTTTTCTTATTAGACCTTATCCTATTTACGGGTATCAAGAACAGGAAATACCTATTCTTATGTACCATCATTTAGAGGACAATATAAACAATACTACAGTTATTTCACCCAAAAGCTTCGAAAATCAAATGAAATTACTTAAAATGGAAGGCTATCAGGCCATTTCTGCTCAGCAATTATATGATTACTTAAACGACCAAGCGCCGTTACCTCAAAAGCCCGTGTTAATTACTTTTGACGATGGGTATTTTAGTAATTATAAAAAAGCTTACCCGATATTGAAAAAATATGATATGCATGCAGAAATCTTTGTGATTGCAAGCCGAATCCTAGAGATGAATGGAAACAATTACTATCCAAATGAAACAGCAAAGATGAGTTGGGATCAATTAAAGGAAATGAAGGATTATATTACAATCCAGAGTCATACTTGGGACTTACATTATAAATTACCTTCAAAAAATGGTAAACTAAATGGCGCAGTATTTGGTCCTAGTATTGTAAATGGGCAACTAGAGAGTCAGGTTGAATATGAAGAAAGGGTAAGAAATGATTTTATTCATTCAAGAAAAATAATCAAAGAAAAGTTAGGATATGAACCAATAGCAATAAGCTATCCTTATGGGATTTACTCACCCTCCACCATCAAATTAGCCAAGGAAGCTGGCTTTAAGATGGCCTTTGTCATACAAAATAAACATGTGAAAAAAGGCGATTCCCTATTTACGTTAAGCCGAATAACGATTAATGGCAATGATACTGGTGAGGCATTCATTCATAAATTAAAAACTACAACTGCAAAAAACATCTAAACACTGTCTTCTAATATTGTATAAAAAAGACTTACAATATAGCTATCGCCTATTGTAAGCCTTTTCTTCTTTGTTACTGATTGTCATTGACAATTCGTCCAATTGCTTGACGGTCAAATTTCACTCGTACATTGTCAGCAATTTTTAATGTCACTGCTGTGTCTTCAATTGCATCAATAACACCGTGTAAACCACCAATTGTAATGACTTTATCTCCACGTTGCAAACTACTTTGCATATTTTGTGTTTCCTGCTGTCTTTTTTTAGCTGGACGGATTAAGATAAACCACATTGCAACGAACATTAATAATATTGGTGCTAATCCTAATAATTGATCCATAATAGCATCTTGCCCCCTTTCCAAATCTCACTTTTTTAGTATAGACTATTCCACCATTAAAAAGCGATGGACAAGCCCAAAAATTTTCTCAATTACTAATATTTTTTCTATGATTGACAATATTTTGCTAGAAATATTCACTTTTTACAAAGTTTTGAATGATTTGCAAAACTATTGCTATTGAATATGGACATTAGGGGATGCCTAATGTCCTTTTTTAATTTAGCGCATGTAATAATCCTATTCGTCTAGTTTAAAAGTTTTTTGCATCTGGCCCATTAAAGCCGTATTTTTCAAAGAACTCTTCACGGAAATCACCAAGGCGATCTTGACGAATTGCCTCACGTACTTGCTCCATCAATTTTAATAGGAAGTGTAGATTATGATAGGATGTTAAACGAATACCGAACGTTTCTTCCGTGCGAATAAGGTGACGAACATAGGCACGAGAATAATTTTTACATGTATAGCAGTCACAGTTCGGATCAATCGGCCCAAAGTCACGTGCATATTTTGCATTTTTCACTACTAGACGTCCTTCTGATGTCATCAGGGTTCCATTACGTGCAATACGTGTTGGCAGTACACAGTCAAACATATCGATCCCACGAATTGCCCCATCAATTAAAGAATCGGGTGAACCAACACCCATTAAATAACGAGGTTTATTTTCAGGCATCATTGGCGTAGTAAATTCTAAAACGCGGTTCATCACATCTTTCGGTTCTCCAACGGATAATCCACCAATTGCATAGCCTGGGAAATCTAGTTCTACTAACGCTTCTGCTGAGCGGCGGCGTAAATCTTCGTACTCTCCACCTTGAATAATGCCAAATAAACCTTGCTCCTCTGGACGCTGATGTGCTTCCTTACAGCGTTTTGCCCAACGAGTTGTTCGATCAACTGATTTCAGCATATAGTCATGTGTCGCAGGATACGGTGGACATTCATCAAAGGCCATCATAATATCAGAGCCTAAATCATTTTGAATTTCCATTGCCTTTTCTGGGCTCAAAAATAATTTATCTCCATTGAGGTGATTACGGAAATGAACTCCTTCCTCCTCAATTTTTCGGAATTGACTAAGTGAAAATACTTGGAAACCACCTGAATCCGTTAAAATTGGACGATCCCAGTTCATAAATTTATGAAGTCCGCCTGCTTCTTTGACAATATCATTACCTGGACGAAGCCATAAATGGTACGTATTGGACAGAATAATACCGGCATTCATCTCTTTTAATTCTTCTGGTGACATGGTCTTCACCGTTGCTTGTGTACCAACAGGCATAAATGCTGGTGTTTCAAAGGAGCCGTGTGGTGTATGGACGATGCCAAGACGTGCTCCTGTTTGTTTACATGTATGAAGTAGTTCATATCGAATTGCTGGTTGTGTCATAAAATAAATAATCCTTTCTTATCTGAAGTAAAAACAGTACTCCGATTTTATCCACTATTATTTTTTGGGACGTATAAACATAGCATCACCAAAACTAAAGAAGCGATATCTTTCTTCTACAGCTTGCTGATAAGCACTTAAAATGGTCTCACGAGTAGCTAGCGTACTAACAAGCATGACTAGTGTTGATTTTGGTAAATGGAAGTTTGTGATTAACCCATCCACCACCGTAAAATTGTAGCCTGGATAGATGAAAATAGACGTCCAACCTTGTTCTGCTCGCACTTCTCCCTCATATTTAGAACCAATTGTCTCTAATGTACGAGTAGAGGTTGTCCCAACAGCTATTACCTTGCCACCGTTACGCTTTACGCGATTAATTGTATCTGCTGCTTGTTCTGTAACACTATAGAATTCTGCATGCATTTCATGGTTCTCAATCGAGTCTACACTAACGGGACGGAAAGTGCCAAGACCGACATGTAGGGTAATAAAGACAACCTCTACGCCTTTAGCCTTCACTTGAGCTAATAGCTCCTCTGTAAAATGCAGCCCAGCTGTAGGCGCTGCAGCAGAACCACGCTCTTTGGCATAAACGGTTTGATAACGATCCTTATCCTCTAGTTTTTCACGAATATAGGGAGGTAATGGCATTTCACCAAGTTGCTCTAATATTTCATAAAAAATACCATTATACTGAAATTCAAATGTACGTCCGCCATGTTCAAGCTCACCTGTACATGTAGCTGTTAATAAACCGTCACCAAATGTGATGACTGTTCCTACTTTTACACGCTTTGCTGGTTTTACAAGTGTTTCCCACTCATCTGTACCAGCCATTTGCTTCAGTAGCAATACTTCTATATGTGCACCTGTTTCTTCTTTTACACCCATTAAACGAGCAGGTAAAACTCTTGTATCATTTAGTACAAGACAGTCTCCAGCATGTAGCTCGTCTAATACATGGGCAAAATGGAGGTGCTCCACTTTATTTGAGCCCGGTGTCACGACCATTAATCGACTTGCTGTACGATCCACTAATGGTGTTTGGGCAATAAGCTCCTCTGGTAATTCAAAATCAAAATCTTCTACACGCATGAAAATAACTTCCTTCTTTATGTTTGTTGGGGATACTCATATCCAAAATGTTCGTAGGCTAAATGTGTGGCTACTCTTCCTCTCGGGGTACGTTGAATAAGGCCAATTTGCATCAAATAAGGCTCGTATACATCTTCTATCGTAACCCGTTCCTCACCAATTGATGCAGCAAGAGTATCTAAGCCTACTGGGCCTCCTCGGAATCGCTCAATCATATTGGTTACAAGTTTATGGTCAATATGATCAAGCCCTCTAGGATCTACTTGTAACAGCTCTAATGCTTGCTGTGCAAGACCCTCCGTTATCATACCATCTCCAAGCACTTGTGCATAATCTCGCACTCGTTTCAATAAACGATTGGCAATTCGAGGTGTTCCACGTGAGCGTCTCGCCATTTCCATTGCTGCTACTTGCTCTATTTCTACCTCAAATAAATGTGCACTTCTCACAACAATTTCAGCAAGCGATCGGTCATCATAATATTCTAGGCGCAGCAACACACCAAAGCGATCTCTTAGAGGAGCTGATAAAGCACCCGCTCTTGTTGTTGCACCTACAAGGGTAAAGGGAGGTAAATCAAGTCGTACAGAACGTGCTTCAGGACCTTTTCCTACCACAATATCTAAGCAGAAGTCTTCCATTGCTGGATATAATACTTCTTCAATAGCACGGGGCAGTCGATGAATTTCATCAATAAATAAAACGTCCCCAGGCTCTAGTGAACTTAAAATAGCTGCCAAATCTCCTGGACGCTCAATCGCAGGGCCACTTGTCATGCGTACGTTAACATTCATCTCATTTGCGATAACAGCCGCTAAGGTCGTTTTACCAAGTCCTGGAGGTCCATATAACAACACATGATCTAAACTTTCTTGGCGAAGCTTTGCCGCTTCAATGAATATTTGTAAGTTTTCCTTTACTTTATGTTGCCCAATATACTGTGCTAATTTTTGAGGACGTAAAGATAACTCAAACTGCTCATCATAGCTCCCTGCTTCACTTGCCATCATACGTTCAGACATGCACCTTTCCTCCTTTCCTTATTTTAATTTTAGCAGTAGTTGCAATGCTTGTTTCATAAAGGCATCTGTCGTTTCAAGTTTATCGTTATCCTCTAGCTGTGGTTTAATTTTTTCTAGCTCTTTTTCAGAATAGCCAAGAGCCATTAAGGCAAGTAGGGCTTCTTCTAATTCATGTTTATAGGCATGCACACCAAACAAAGGTAATTCATCTTCTGCACTAGGTAATTCAAGTGTATCTAATAATGAACCAAGTTTGCCCTTCAAGTCGAGGATCATTTGACGTGCTGTTTTTTTACCAACTCCAGGGAACTTCACTAAAAACGCTTCGTCCTCCCGCTCAATTGCGCTAATAACCTGTTGTGGATTACCTGTAGCTAAAATCGCTAAAGCGCCCTTTGGTCCTATTCCTGACACTAAAATAAGCTTACGGAATAACTCACGCTGATCTAGGTTAGGGAAGCCATATAAAACTTGCGCATCCTCTCGCACATGCAAATGAACATATATCTGTTGCTCAAGGGCAGATGTTCGAAAAGCAAATGGATTGGGCGTATTAAGTTGCCACCCAATCCCCTGTTGTTCCAGCACAATAAATTCAGGTGTAATACGAGTAATTTGTCCTTTTAAATAATCATACATCTATAATCCCTCACAATCATCGTCTTCGATTATAGCATATAGCGAACGAATGCTCGACAAAAAGTAGCGTCTAAACTCCGTTCGCAGACAAAAATGACCGCCAATTGACGGTCATTTCTTGACAAATCTATCAATATCGTACCACAGTTTTGGCCAATAGGTGAGGGCTCGTTTTGTAAATGGTACTAAATAATCTAAAAATACTAGCTGTTGCTCTAGTGGTAAATCTATAGCAAACAGCCATTCTCGTAATAACTCATTTGGGTATTTCAAGCGATGAAGCTTTCTTTTATCCAGTCGTTTCAGCTCAGGTAACTCTGCAAAAATCTTTCCAAGATCATAATCTACAGCAGGTAACACACGATGTAACCATAAAATATACTCGTCATCCGCTTCACCAAGGTGCGCTAAATCAAAATCAATTAAACGTAATTGTCCATCGGAGCACCATAAAAAATTATGATGAACTACATCCCCATGCAATAGCGTAATCTCTTTTTCAGGTGCATCTTCCAATGCAATCAATTGTAATGACTTATCACTATAATGCAATATTTGATCAATTTCTTCTTTCGTTAAAAATGTTCGAAACTCATTTCTTCTACTTTTAAAACGCATATGACGCATTTGCCATTTTAAAAGCTGTGAGTAGGTATGCAAGCCTGGCACGCGCTGCCACGCAATCTTTTTATGTGTGTCATGTAAAGCGATTAATAGTCTAAGAGATTCATTACGATCTTTTTTATGCGCAAAGTTAGCCCCGTGGCTTCCTTCTTGCCACATTTGCACAATTAACTGCTCATCATCGCTCTGAACTAATGGTAGGATCAAAGAAGGTTCCATACGTCCTAATTGGCGATGAATGGTTCTTACCTTCTCCGCAATTTCCACTTGCTTTGCACGTTTGACAAAATAATTTTTCGATCGATATTTATATTTCCAAATATTTGGCTTTACTTCTTCTACAATATACGCTTTTTCACCATCGATAAGGCGTCATCCCGCCTGGGAAATAATGCGGAGACATCCAAGGACCTGCTGCTGATGGGCATGGTGGTGGACAATGTGTCGGACATGGTGGTGGCGGGCAATGACAAGGGTCCATTTGCCAATTTGGCATCATCATTGGTTGTGTGCCACAGCCACAAGATTGACCCATGTTCATATCAGGCATCATCATTGGTTGTGTGCCACAACCACAGGATTGCCCCATATTCATATCGGGCATCATATCCATTTGTGGCTTTTGGTGATCTTGCGTATGGAAGAATGGTGATGTGGACTCTAAAAAGTCTTCCATTCCACCTACTTTATGATCTGGCATGTCATAGGACATTGGCTGCTGTGGCATCGTATAATGCTCGACCTGCGGCTGCATTGGCATCGGCCACCACATCTGATGATAGATTGGCTGATGGCAACTTGAACAATGTGGTACGGCAGGCATTTGTGGCATGATATGCATTGGTGGATGTGGTGCTGGTTGTGGCATTGGCATTGGCTTTGGTTTAGCTACAGGCGGTGGTGGCGGTGGTGGTGGCTGTATTTGTACAGGTGGTGTTGTAACATTTTGCTCCATTTGTGGCATCACCAATTGCTGGTGCCAATTCATTTCCACAGGCTGCGGTACCCACATCGGCTGTTGTGGCATCTGCATTGGCATTGGCATCGGTATTGGTATCGGTATCATTTGTGGTTCTGGCATTGGCATAGGAGCTGGTGGTGGCGGTACAATTGGCGGTGGTGGTGGCATTGGTCGCTGTACCTCTTTTTTAGGACTTTCTTTTGGTGTCTCCTTATGCACTTGTGTTTCCTTTTTCGGCATTTCTTTATGTGAATCTCTATGCGGCTCTTTGTTTATTTTTTCAGGCAATATAATTTCCATGCCTGGAACAATATAATCTGGGTTGGCAAGATGGACATTGAGCCGCTTCAAATCTTCAAACGAAATGCCGTACTCTTTCGCAATCTTCCACAAGGTATCTCCCTTTTGAACAATATGAATACGCAATTTTTTCCTCCCTTCCTCTCTACGTATCATATGTTCAATGTTTCATTTGGATACAAAAATTTCAGCAAGTTAGAAAAGCTTCATGGTACACTAATTCATAAGGAACGCTGATTCCTTTATTACGAGCAGGGGTGATCTCTTATGAAAAAAATGTTAGGCGAAGAACGCCGACTGCAACTATTAGCGCAATTAAAAAAAAATAAAGCACCTATAACTGGGACAGACTTAGCAAAGTTCGCCAATGTTTCTAGACAAGTAATCGTCAATGATATGACTTTATTAAAGGCAAGAAATGAGCCCATTATTGCCACAAGCCAAGGTTATCTTTATATGCATCAAGAACAAATACAGCAAACCGTTGAACGAACATTCCCTTGCTTGCATACATCAGAGCAGACGGAAGATGAATTAATGACGATTGTAGACTGTGGCGGAACCGTCAAAAATGTCATTGTCGAACATCCAATATATGGTGAACTGACAGCCTCTATCATGGTATCCAACCGCCATGAGGTGAAACAATTTATCGAACGTGTGAATGCCACACAGGCCAACTATTTATCTGCTCTCACTGGCGGCATCCATCTACATGTCATCACAGCACCCTCTGTTGAAGTTTTAACATTAATTGAGCGAGCTTTACAAAAAAAGGGCTACTTAGTGTCAGATCAATGAATAGTAAAAGCACCGTCTGAAAAATTGATTTCAAACGGTGCTTTCTGTTTTTTAATGCTGGTATTGTCTCGTTAAGCGCGGGCTTCCGTCCGCAGCTATTGTTCCCTTAAAGGCGAGTATTTCCCTATCAGGAAAGAAATCTTTGACGTTGAGCAGGCGTAGGCAATAAGCATTCACTTTTTTTTCCAAACAAACGATAGCGTTGCTTTGCAAATAATCGATATAATGCATTGCGAATAAATGGTGGTACAAGAATGAAGGCGTAGAAACAAGGCCACAATCCATCAAATTTACGGCAAATGTTTAACGCAGCGGTAGATTCAACAGACACTTTCCCTTGTTCAATAAGAATTACACTATCTATATTCTTTGGTATATGATATTGAATGAGAAGCGATTGACCAGCCTCGCTTTGCAGCGATGCAAATTGAAAATAGCCAGCTTGATCATGTTTGATGATAAATTGAACAGTGCTATCACAAAAATTACAGACACCATCGAATAAAATAATCCCACCCATCTTCTTTCCTCCTCCTTCACATTACTATGCTTCGTCTGATGTTACATAAGTAAAATAGGTACCCAGTGACTTTACTTTGCAGCCTAGCGCAGCTAATTCTTCCATTGCCCCACGCATCATCGGTTCCTTTTCATCTGCTAATACATCAATCATAAAGAAATAATCACCTAATCCAGTTTTTAATGGACGTGATTCGATTTTACTTAAATTTAGCTGACGCCATGCAAAAACAGAAAGCACCTGATGTAATGCACCTGAACGATCTGTTGGTAAGGTAATCATAAATGTTGTTTTCGCTTGCCCATCTGATAGCTCTTGTGGCAATCGTTTATTTTGCTTAGACAGTACAAAGAATCGTGTATGATTAAAATGAAAATCATGGATATTCTGCTCCACTATTTCAAGACCATATTTTTCCGCTGCTGCTGCATTTCCGACTGCCGCTATACACTCTTGTGGATTCTCTGATACATATTTCGCTGCTGCTGCAGTTGAAGTTGTTTGGTGTAATGGTACATGACTAAAACGATAAAATAAATATTTATGACATTGAGCTAGTGCATGCGGATGAGAATAAACACCTTCGATTGACTGCCAATCATCCTTCTGCGCTTTATTGACCATTAAATGCTGCTGAATTTTCAGCAATAACTCTCCAGTTACATAAAGTGTTGCCTCATGGAATAAGTAATCTAATGTTAATGATACAGAGCCCTCTAGAGCATTTTCTAGCGGCACGACAGCTAAATCTACCTTTCCCTCTGCAACAGCCTCTATACATTCTGGAATCGTGGCACACGGTACGAGCCACTCATTTGGAAAAGTAGCCTTTGTTGCTAAGTATGTAAATGATGCTTCTGGTCCTAGATAGGCGATTCGATTTTCCCATTGTTGCTTTGTCATTGCAAATACCTCCTTTATGGCACAATAAGGAGCAGTCCCACGTGATGAATAACGCTTGGGACAGCTCCTTATTTGAGCTTTGTTATCGTATCTTTACCCATTGGGGTTATTCAAGACGATGTTTGTCATTTTGTCAAAAATTAAAGGATTGAACACTCTCTGTGCTTATAATGCTCCAGAACTAATTACTTCCGCTGATTCCACAAAATCTAAGCGTTTTAATTGCTGGATAAGATCATCAAGATCACAAGTCATGCTTGTTACATCTAATGACAATGTAACATTAGCACGTCCCTGAATAGGGATTGTTTGATGAATCGTTAAGACATTACAATGTGTAATTGTCACAGTTTCTAAAAGCTTGGCAAGTGTTCCTTTTCTATCTTGAAGCTGTAAAAAGACTGTTAAAATGCGTTCCTGCACAATTGAATGAAAAGGAAAAACCGCATCACGATATTTGTAAAACGCACTTCGCGATAAATCCACCTGCTTTACCGCATCCCAAATGGAAGATACTGAACCACTTGATAGTAAGTGTTTCGCCTCCAAAGTTTTTTGCATTGCATCCGTTAAAACATCCTCACGAACTAAATAATATCGCTGATTCGCAACATTCTTCATACGCTTCCCCCTAAAACTCATGTCTTAATCGACAAATTCAAATTCAAACTCTTGTAGGCGTACTGTATCGCCATCTTGTGCTCCACGCTCACGCAGAGCCTCGTCCACACCCATTGCACGCAATTGACGAGCAAAACGACGTATACCATCCTCACGGCTAAAGTCTGTCATTTTAAATAAACGCTCAATTGCATAACCACTAATAATAAATGTACCATCATCATCACGTGTGATTTCGAAATCTTCACCTTTTGCCTCATGCTTGTACATTACGGTTGCGTCTGATTGCTCCTCTAGATCATCATATAGTGAGAATTCAGGCGTTACTTCTAATAGATCGGCAATGGCAAAAAGTAGCTCTTTTAAACCTTGACGTGAAACAGCAGAAATTGGGAAAATTTGAACGTCTTCTCCAACCTTTTGACGGAATGCTGTTAAATTCTCTTCTGCATCTGGCATATCCATTTTATTGGCTACGATAATTTGTGGACGCTCTGTTAAACGAAGATTATATTGTTTTAGCTCTTCATTAATTGTTAAATAATCTTCATATGGATCGCGGCCTTCCATCCCTGACATATCAATGACATGAACGATAACGCGTGTACGTTCGATATGTCGTAAAAATTGATGACCTAATCCAACTCCTTGATGTGCTCCTTCAATAAGCCCTGGTAAATCAGCCATCGCAAAGCTTCGATGGTCATCCGTTTCAATCATGCCTAAGTTCGGTACAATTGTTGTGAAATGATAAGCACCAATTTTTGGCTTAGCCGCGGAAACAACAGATAAAAGTGTTGATTTACCAACACTTGGGAAACCAACTAACCCTACATCTGCTAAAACTTTTAACTCTAATATAACATTTAATTCTTGTCCTGGCTCACCTTTTTCAGAAAGTTCTGGCGCCGGGTTGGCAGGTGTAGCAAAGCGAGAATTACCTCGTCCACCTCTGCCTGCTTTCGCAATAACTGCTCTTTGCCCATGCTCGACTAAGTCAGCAATAACGGCATTTGTTTCTTCATTCATAACCACTGTGCCTGGTGGTACTTTAACAATTAAATCCTCCGCATTTTTACCATGCATGCCTTTACTCATCCCATGCTCGCCGCGAGGTGCTTTAAAATGGCGTTTATAGCGGAAATCCATTAATGTTCGTAAGCCCTCTTCTACTTCAAATACAACGTTACCACCGTGTCCACCATCTCCACCAGCTGGACCACCATTTGGTACATATTTTTCACGGCGAAAGGCTACCATACCATCTCCGCCATCGCCACCTTTAACATAAATCTTTACGTGATCGACAAACATTTAGTTCACTCCCTATTTGCACTCAAGACATATTGCCAGCGTGTAGTTGTCTGCTCAATTGTTTGAATGTCGAATTGTTTCAAACCTTTTTCGGTGAATGCATCAGCACTCCATAACCCATTTAGCGTGAATGTCACGGCAAATGTATGATCGTCAACACGTACATCAAGCGTTAGGATCTGCTCTGTAAATGGATCTAATGTATCATAAACATGCATAACTGTTTTGTTTAAATAATCTACAACTTCCTGATCAATATCATTGGTCACAGGCTTTTTTATCTCACCGCTTAGCTTCCAAGCTAATGATGGGTAACGCCATCCTGCTGTTTGAAGCCATTCAATTGTTTGTGGTAATTGTAGTCGATTGAGGATAGAAAATACTCGTAATTGTTCTGAATAATGTTGAATAAGTTTTTTCGATTCCTCGATTCTACCTAAATCTAAATTCATGCGAATCAGTTGCAGTTGATTCACATAATCATGATTTGCAAAACGTAATACTTCACTAATGGTTAGTGATTGATTGTTCATCCCATTCACTCCAATAAAGTTATCCTTACTAGTATAACAAGTTTTGCTGTATTTTTCCCTTAATTCTTTAATCAATTATACCTTGGTGTCATTGCGTCCAATCGGCTTTTTTGAAATTTAGCCAAAAAAAGGACTGCAATAAATGCAGTCCTCCGCTTTATGTTATCTTATAAAAGATTAAGCTTCTTGTGTTGTTGGATAAACAGATACTTGTTTGCGATCGCGACCTAAACGTTCAAATTTAACAACGCCGTCAACTTTAGCAAATAGTGTATCGTCACCACCACGACCTACGTTTGTACCTGGGTAAATTTTTGTACCGCGTTGACGGTAAAGAATTGAACCACCTGTTACGAATTGGCCATCAGCACGTTTTGCACCAAGTCGTTTAGACTCAGAGTCACGTCCGTTTTTAGTAGAACCTACCCCTTTTTTCGATGCAAAAAGTTGAAGGTCTAATGCTAATAATAATTTCATCGAGTTCCACCTCCTACTTGGTTGTAGTTGATTTGGATGTATTGTCCGTAATTTTGCACCATAGAATACACTTGGGCAGTCATTACTTGAACAATTAACTGTAGTTTTGCATCTACTTCAGGCTCTATGTCTGATGGTAAATCTACCTTGAGATAGCCTCCACCTTCAGCAGCTTGTTCGATTTCTGGCTGAATTTGTAATAATGCATAAATAGCATTCACTGTACCGATGGCTATAGTTGATGCTCCTGCACATACTAAATCCTTACCAGATTCATCATAACCAGCATGTCCTGAAAATTCGAATGCTGACACATGTCTATTTTCATCGTGATGAATCGTAACTTGTATCATTCGCTATACCTCACAATTAAGCGTTGATTGCTTCAACAACTAATTTTGTGTAAGGTTGACGGTGACCTTGTTTACGACGGTAGTTCTTTTTAGCTTTCAATTTGAAAACAACGATTTTTTTCGCACGGCCTTCTTTAACAACTTTAGCTGTTACAGTAGCACCTTCTACGAATGGAGCGCCAACTTTAACGTTTTCGCCACCTACGAATAAAACTTTATCAAAAGTTACAACCTCATCAGCTTCTACGCCTAATTTTTCAACATAGATTTCTTGACCAGCTTCTACTTTGACTTGTTTACCACCAGTTTCAATAATTGCGTACATTTTACTGCACCTCCTCTTAGACTCAGACTCGCCTGTTTCATAAGGTGATCTTACTAGACACTTAAACCTTTACAGAGCGGTTGTAGTAGCACGGGTGCTACAAACAATAACATTAAAATATTACCACACGAATTTTTTCAAGTCAATCTATTCATAACATATTTTTCAAAAGCAACTCGATATTTTCGATAACGCCATTCTTTCAACACTTGCAACCAAATGAATAAATTTATGATGGCTAAAAAAATAGATTGTGGCAAGAACTTGAAAGTGACAAGTAATAGTATAGTAGCTACGATGAATGATAACCAATAATATAGCTCTATCACGTGAGCTCTTGGATATTTTAAAAATAGGCAGGCTAACAATATCCTTCCACCATCTAACGGTATGATGGGTACAATATTTACAGCCAATAACACGAGTTGTACATTTATAAGCTTAGTAGCGAGTAAATCAGGCATAAAAAAAGCGAGGCCAATCCCAATAATCGTAGCGATTGGCCCTCCTAATGCAATCCATAGGAGTGACGAAGCTTGCACAACCGCTGGATTTTCAAATTGAATTTCTCCCCCGTATGGTGTAATTACGCAGGATTTCACCTTCACTCCACACATTACTGCCGCAACTAAGTGACCAGCCTCATGCCACAGTAAGGAAAACAGAATGATCGCGTAATAGGCTAACTGGCCACTAAAAATCATGACAAATACGAGAGGGATACACAGAAGATGTAATTTAATCCTCATTGGTCTCCGTCGTTTCAAGCCATTGTACAATTTGCTCTAAATCATAATGGGCATCTCCCTTTTCGATGGACACATAAAGTTGACCCGCTTCTTTCATGCCAATTAAATCATTTGCTTGAATAGATGTGTATGGTAGTTGAGCTAAACTATCTAACATACCATAGGAAACGGTTGTACCATCTTCATAGCTGATGGTCATGGTCTTACCTGTGTACTTTGTATGGCCAGTAAAAACGACTAATCCATTTTGACCAGCATAGATAGGTAAGCCAACATCATACTGCAATAGATAGCCTTCTTTAAATACTTGGGCATTCGCAAATGTTAAAAGATCTGCTTGCCCTACATCACTAGAAACCATGATGGTCTCTTTTTCTTTTTCGAACCAGCTTTGCCCGAGCTCACTTAAATACGTTAAATCAGCAGAGGTTGTAACAAGCTTCCGAACAGGTGTATCCACTACACCCTGGTCCTCTAAACGAATTACAAGCATGATCGCCGCCACAAGAAGTATCGTGACAAACCATTTCCATTTTTTAAACAAGCCCTCATCCTTTTTTCCTCACTATATGTGATTGCATGTCCAAACATGCACAAGAAAAAACCTTCTCGTACAATTGCACGAAAAGGTTTTAATTTATTTTGAGAAAAGGGCTTTAAGTTTTGAAAACATCCCTCTTTGCTCATCTTGTATAGCCATTAATGGCACTGATTCACCAAGAATACGACGGGCAATATTTCGATAGCCTAATGACGCTTTATTTGAGGGGTCCATTACAATTGGTTCACCTTTATTAGAAGATGAAATGACACCTTCACTGTCTATAATAATGCCTAATAAATCAATAGATAAATGAGTTGTAATTTCATTGACATCCAGTGTGTCACCACTCTTCATCATATGTTGTCGAATACGATTAATGATGAGTTTAGGTGCTGTTATCTCTTCCTGCTCCAGTAAACCAATAATACGATCTGCATCACGAACAGCAGAAATTTCAGGTGTTGTGACAACAATCGCATGATCTGCACCAGCAACAGCGTTACGGTAGCCTTGCTCAATTCCCGCTGGGCAATCGATTAATACATAATCATAGTCTCTTTTCAATTCCTCTACTAAGCTCTTCATTTGCTCAGGGGTAACAGCATTTTTATCTGTTGTTTGAGCAGCAGGTAATAAAAATAGTTTCTCATCTACGCGTTTATCCTTAATCAATGCTTGATGAATTTTACAGCGTCCTTCCACCACATCGACTAGGTCATAAATAATACGATTTTCAAGGCCTAAAATCACATCTAAATTACGTAGGCCAATATCTGTATCCACTAAACATACTTTTTTACCTTGTAGAGCCAATGCAGTCCCAAGGTTAGCCGTTGTCGTTGTTTTACCGACACCGCCTTTACCTGAAGTTATGACGATCGCTTCTCCCACACTAGCTTCCTCCCTTAGACACATTTAACAATGGTCGAATATTTTTTAAGGCATGAATTTGATCGTACGTAATGCGTCCATCGTAGCCAATAAATGCACAAGTCATTTCTACTTGATTAATCGCTTTTACATGTTCATCTGACATTACCTGAACTTGATCGGCAATCATGATATGCGTGGCTTCAAATCGAGATGCTGCAATGATTGCTTCTTTATTGCCTTGCATACCAGCATGTGCAATCCCTTTAAGTCTACCTAGGACATATACATTACCTCCAGCCTCAACACGACCGTTTGGATTGACATTTCCTATGATGGTAATATCCCCGGATGAACGCAGAATTTGTCCTGATCTGACCACTCCTATATATGTATCTTGTTGGCTTTCAAACATCTTCTGGTTGCTTTCGTGGACAGTCAGTACTTCACTTTGCACCTTCGATACAATAAGCTGTTCTGTTTCTTCTATAATTTTTATAAGTTCATTTAATTGTTCTTCAGTACAGTATCGATAGCCTAAGTATAATTGTACATCAACTTTACCATCGATACCGCCCTCTAAAACCTTATTCTTTAATTCTTCCACTAGTTCACCATACGCACATTGGTCGTCTAGGCGTAGTACAAAACCGTCCTTCGTTCCCTTCATATTAACTAACTGTTTTTTCATGAATGCCTCACCTCACGTTGTTCTTTGTTAAGAAACCTCACGTGCTCTCTGTAAGACACGCGCATTAATTAGATACTTGAAGGCCCACCCAAGAATCATTAAAAATAAAGCATTCGCAATGATTGTTGGTAGTAGTCGTGAACGTAAGAAATCCGCTAAAGGAATTGCTGTAAAATCGATTAGGAAAAAGAATTGATAGAGAATAAATTCTAAAATCGCTACTAGTATAACTGAAATTGTAGTTGTTACAACTAAGTGCTGATGTATAACTTTCACGATAGACCCTGCCAAAAAACATATAAGTGGATAAAGTACTGAATATAATCCAATAATATCAATGTAAAACACATCATACAAGACACCAAAAAAAAGTCCATACATTACCGCACGTTGACGGCTGTAATAGATGGATATAAAAATAAGGTATAAGATTAAAAAACGCGGTACCAGAAAATAGACTTCCCCTTTAATTTCAATCGGGGAAAGCATAGCAAATTCTGGTTCTAACAGGAATAGTAAAACCGCTACAGAGGGGATGAGAAATCGAACCATCACTCCGCCTCCTCTTCACTTGCCTCTTGCGGATTCGATAAATCCTCATTCGTTGCATTGCCATCTGATCCATCAATACTTGTGGATGTTCGCTTGGCAATCACAACATGCTCTAAAATTGAAAAATCAGCAGATGGTTTGACATACGCCATTTTCGTTAAACCAAAGTCATCTGTACTAACTTCCGTAATTTCTCCTATCGGCACTCCCTTAGGGAAAATACCACCAAGACCTGAAGAAACTACTTGCTCGCCTTCTTTCACCTTCATGCTAGAATCGATTCGCTTCATAATGAGTTCATTACGTTCTTCATCAAAGCCCTCGATTAAACCGTATGCTTCTTTTTCTCCTAGCACCATCGCGGAAACACGATAGTTTGGATTATTTGTATTTAAAAGCTCTACCTCAGATGTGAAAGGTGTAACTAGGGTAATTTTCCCCACTAACCCTTTCGCGGTCATAACTGCCATATTTTTTTTGACTCCATGAGAAGACCCTTTATCTAAAATAATTTTCTCTTCCCACTGGTCAGGATTTCTAGCAATCACTGTTGCTTGAATTGGATTAAATGCCTTTAAGCTCTCAGTTTTATCCAAAAGCTCTCGAAGCTTGTTATTCTCTGATTTTAAATCCGTAGCCTCAGCTTGTACAACTGCAAAATCTTCTAAGCGTGCTTTTAAACGTTTATTTTCTTCGTACGTGTTTAAGAGGGAGTCAATACTATTAAAAACACCATTAATATAATTCGCCGGCTTCGCAACAAGCGATTGTGCGAAACCGACAGTATCTTTAATAATTTGCTCTGGTAAAGTTGCATTCGTCCGATCACGTAATGAGAAGCTAATCAATGCCACAAGAAAAACCATGCCTATGAGCAGCAAAATTACTTTCTTATTGAAAAAAAAGTGTGGCATTGCCTAAACCTCCTTACCCTTTAACTTGTTGTTGACGAATTAAGTCGATATGATCTAATGCCTTACCTGTACCAATCGCTACACAGTCTAAAGGATCTTCTGCAATGAATACTGGCATATTTGTCTCTTGACTGATTACTTTGTCTAAGTTTGTTAGCAGTGCCCCACCACCAGTTAATACAATACCGCGCTCCATTACATCAGCAGATAATTCTGGAGGTGTTTGTTCTAATGTTTTACGAACACCGTCAATAATAGAGGAAACCGCTTCACGTAATGATTCAGAAATTTCCTGTGAAGAAATTTCAATTGTTTTCGGTAAACCTGTTAACAGGTCACGTCCTCTAATATCCATTCGTGCTTCTGGTCCTTCTGCCAATGCCGTACCAATTTCCATTTTTACGGCTTCCGCTGTACGTTCACCAATTGTTAAATTATACGTTTTACGGATATACGAAATGATGGATTGATCCATTGCATCACCACCAACACGTACAGATTCACTCGTTACAATACCACCTAAAGAAATAACGGCAACTTCTGTTGTACCTCCACCGATATCAACAACCATTGACCCTGTAGGATCCCATACAGGAAGATTTGAACCGATTGCTGCTGCAAATGGCTCTTCGATTGTGAACGCCTCTTTTGCACCTGCTTGTCGTGCAGCATCAATAACAGCACGCTGCTCCACTGAAGTAATACCATAAGGTACACAAATCATAACATTTGGTTTTTTCCAGTTGCCTCCAGAGTTTTTACATGCTTCTTTTAAATAATACTCAATCATTGCTGTTGTAATATCGAAGTCAGCAATAACGCCATCTTTCATTGGACGAATCGCTACGATTGAGCCAGGTGTTCGACCAATCATATTTTTCGCATCATTACCAACGGCAACAATATCCCCTGTTTTTGTATTTTTTGCTACAACTGAAGGTTCACGTAATACGATTCCCTTTCCTTTAATAAACACTAATGTATTCGCTGTGCCGAGGTCAATCCCGACATCTTTGCTTCCTAGTCCAAACAAATTGTGTACTCCCTTTCTATATAAGCCATACTTTCGTTGACATCCAATATATTTGACGACAATGTATAGGAAATTGAATTGTGTAAATACACAATTGACTCCTTTCAACGTCCATAACACCTGTCAAATTTTTTTATCTCCATCAGTTGGTAGTTTACACCTATGAAAAAACTACACACTCATTCACCTCACCACCAATTTTGATGGGAGTCCTCCCTGAATAAAGATAAAATTCATACCGTTCATTATAACGGAAAAACGCAAGAATTTGTAGTATCACATACTTCATCTCACAGAAAAGATACTATTTTAATTCCCTCTTAAACTAAAAATAGTACGTATAGATTAGCATATAATTTTTATTCCCATAAGACAATGTGTATCAGGCTACCAATTTTTGTGAAGATAATTGCTTTTCTATGAATACATTAACGTTATGTAAGAAAAAAGGTTCGCCAATATACCACAAAAAAATACAAAAATTTTATGACTGGTTATAATTAAGGTCATTTATAGTAATAGAATCTTCTATACAACAAAATGGATTCATCATAAAAAACTCTGCATATTGTATGCAGAGTTAAAAATATCCTTTTTCCTTTAAACTAATATATTGATGGTCGCCGATGATGACGTGATCAATTAACTCTATCCCTATAATATAGCCTGCTTCAACAATTCGCTTTGTTACTTCAATGTCCTCCGTGCTCGGTGTTGGCACCCCACTTGGATGGTTGTGGGCACATATAATAGAAGCGGCAGACCTTTTGACAGCTTCTCGAAATATTTCTCTAGGATGAACGATGGATGCATTTAAACTGCCAATGAAAATCGTTTGCTTATGAATAATTTGATTTTTTATATTTAAAAAAAGCACAACAAAATGCTCCTGATTAAGCGAGGTCATATCAGGCATTAAGTAAGTTGCTGCATCTTGTGGAGAACGTATTGTGAATTTCTCATCATTATGTTTTTGAGCCAGTCTTCTACCAAGTTCAACAGCAGCCATTAATTGAATGGCTTTCACCTCGCCTATTCCTTTAATAGCCATCATTTCTTCGATGGTTGCATGCTTCAAATGATGGAGTCGTTCAAAAACATTTAACACCCTATTTGCAAGAACAAGCACAGATTCTTCCTTTGTGCCTGTCCTCAATAAAATAGCGAGTAGCTCTTGATTCGATAAACTCTCAGCTCCTTGTCGTAATAGCCGTTCACGGGGACGATCCTCTATATTGACATCTCGTATCATCAAAGTTGGTAAAGCGTCTTCTAGCAAAAATATTCACTCCTTCGCAAATTGGACTATCTGTAGATCCACCAATTKCGAAAACAAAGTTGCAAGTGGTAAACCTACAACATTGTTATAATCWCCTKCAATKCTTTTAACTAATAGTGTACCAATCGTTTGAATGCCATAACCACCCGCTTTATCAAAAGGATCTCCTGAATCTACATAAGCTTCGATTAATTCCTGCGATAGACGGTGGAAAACAACTGTAGTCTCTTCCACAAAGGTCGTTTCCTTTCCATTCGGTTCGATTATAGCGACCGCAGTCATCACACTATGTTTGTTATTTGACAAACGTAATAAGTGAGAAATAGCTTCCTCACGCGTTTTAGGTTTATGTAGTAGCTCTTGATTGTAAACAACGATTGTATCTGCACCAATAATCGTGGCATTAACTGCTTTTTTGGCTACATCACGCGTCTTCAATAAAGCTACTCCTTTTACATAATCCTGCATTGTATGAGCTTGTACACTTGTTTCTTCCACTTCACTTGTCAAGACTTCAAACGGGAGTGCTAGCATGTTAAGCAATTCCTTGCGCCTAGGGGAAGCAGAAGCAAGGACAAGCTTATGATTTGTTTTTAACATTATCTGATCATTCCTCCTTATCCTTATGATACAGAAGAATGCACAATTTGAAAATTTTCAAAAAAACAAGATAATGAAGATTTCATTATTATTTATTGTTAAAACTTCACTTGAAGACACGTATTTTTAGATTGGTAATGTGCAAAAACATGCAGACGAATGATGTTGATATCGTTGGAAATAGTAGAGGCCGCTGCGCCAATGGACTGCCAATCCTCAGGTAGCGTTGAGTCCTTGCCATTTTCCTTAAAATTTAATTTTGCGGCATTTTTATCTGCTAAAGCAGTTGGTAGTTCTGCCAAGGTAGGTTCTTTACAGCTTTCACCACTGACGCTAAATGCCTTTTTAAAGGTTGCGGGGTCCTGTAAAAATTTTAGCTGACTTTCCTCCGTCACCATGCTTGTCCACACATAAAACTTGTCATCAACTTGAACGATCGCGCTCTCTTTTAAGGCAGGATACTCAGCAACAAATGAACTTGCGCTCTCATAGTTTGAATACACGCCAGCTTGGCTTGCATAAAACATCGATGCATTAGATGTATTGGTTGTCTCCCCGGCAGTTGGAATCGTTTCTGTTTGTGATTGATTATTTGCCACTTCACTACCATTTTTCTTTAAAGGTAACTGTGTGCTGGCTTGTAAAACGCCCAGAAAAATTGCTACACCTAATAGACCAACAAATCCACCAATAATCATTGCTCGAAATATTTGTTTTTTCATCACATGACTTACAATTTTCATTCAACTATCACCTCATCCTTCCACCTATCTATGCCAACATCATATGATATTATATGTACATTCCAAAGGGTAAATGCGAATTTATTATTTTTTGATACGGAACTCATTGCAATCCTAAATTTGCAGCCATAAAAAAACTAGGACTCCCTATCAAGAGCCCTAGTTATTTCATTGTTTTAATCTATGACGAACCTCTGTTAATAAATATAACGAGCCTGCTACAATGGTTCTCTGCTGTCTATGTGATTGTGCCTGTATAAAGGATGCATAGTCAAGCAAGGTTGTTTTCGCTGTTGCATGAGAAAGTTTGACCATTTGATGGGCTGGCATTGCTCGTGAATTAGCAAAATCGACGAAGTAAAAGTCATCACTCACCTGCTCTAGAATTCCGAGAATCTGCTCAACATCTTTATCTGCTAGTATGCCAACGACAAATGTTATCTGCTCATTTGGATATTCACACTGAATCGTTTCTATTAATTTTTCAGCACTTGCAGGATTATGCGCACCATCCAATATAACGAAAGGCTTTATTTCTTCAAAGCGTCCCAAAATAGAGGCCTTTTGCACAGCTTGACGAATAGCTGTTTGATCAATAGACACGTCTAATTCTGACGCCACTTCAAAAAATGCTGTAATGGCGAGAGCCATATTGTTTCCCTGATGTGTCCCCTTCATAGAACGATTCAGGTTCGCAATTTGGAAATGCTGTACGTCATTCATATAGCTTTCTCCATCAGTTGTTTGCTTAATGGCAAAATGCTGACCTAATGCAAATAGAGTGGCTTTTTTTCGAACGGCTACTGCATCCACAACTCGCTTCGCCTCATCAGGCAAATCACCAATAATAACTGGACGTTGTTGTTTAATAATACCTGCTTTATGGTGTGCAATGCTTTCAAGCGTATCCCCTAAAAACTTTGTGTGCTCTAAAGCAATACTTGGGATAATAGAGACAATAGGTGTTACCACATTTGTACTATCCAATAAACCACCCATTCCCGCTTCAATCAGCGCAATATCCACCTGCCCATTGACAAAATGTAAAAATGCCACCACCGTCAGCAATTCAAAATCGGTTAGTTTGCCACTCAGCCCAGCCTCATGCATCTGTTGGAAAACTTGATCCATTTCAGCCTCTGTTATAGGTTGACCAGCTATTTGAATTTGGTCATGAACATCAACGATACATGGTGACATAAATTTGCCCACGCGTAAGCCATGTTCTTGTGCAATTGCCTCTAGAAATGTTAACGTAGAGCCTTTGCCATTTGTACCCGCTAAGTGGACAACACGCAAAGTTTGCTCAGGATTACCTAAATATGATAAAGCCTCTTCAATCGCTGTAAGACCTGGTTTAATGATATCATCACTTTTAACCTGCCATTTCTCTTTATAATGATCAAAGTTTGGGATCATCGTCCTTCCTCCTGTAGCCACTGTCGAGCTTGTGCTATAAAGTATAATGAGCCTGTAATGACAACAATATCCTCTTTTTGGCGTTCTTGTAATAGTGTTTGAAGGCTTTTTAGCCATTCTGTATGAACCGTTTTATTTGCATGAGTCGACAACGTCGCTAAGCTTTCAGCAGGCATTGCATTCGGTAGATCTATTTGTGTAAAAGTGATCGAGGTGGCAACAGCATCCATTAGTTCTATGCTGTTAGCATGATCCTTATCTGCTAATGCCGCKTAAATAAAKCKATAATTGTWTCTTGGATAGACATTTTTTAGTGTTTGGATCAGAGCAGCTGTCCCMTCTGAATTATGAGCACCATCTAGCACAATTTGATTCGGCCATTGCTCAAAGCGGCCTGCCCATTGCGCACATTGTAGACCTTGACAAATAGAATCATCAGTAATGACAATTGTCSCCTGCTCACRTAATGTTAGTATGGCTGTGATGGCCAAACTTGCATTATTTATTTGATGTTKACCAGCCATTTTTAATGGTACATCCTTCATCAAGACAGGGTCCTTTTCATATGTAAAATGCTGATMGTCAGTACTTTGCCAACTATTTGTCACCATGAAGTCTTGACCTAAAACATAGCACGTCSCATGTCGTTCCTCTGMMGTAGCTTTAATGACAGCCAATGCCTCCTCATTATGAACACCTACAACAACTGGTATGCCTTCCTTGATGATGCCAGCTTTTTCAGCKGCAACCTTTGCGAAAGTGTCGCCTAAAAAGGCTGTATGCTCTAACGAGATCGTTGTAATAATAGCTAAAAGCGGTGTTACGACATTTGTCGCATCCAAACGCCCTCCAAGCCCTGTCTCAATAAGCGCTATATCTACACCTTCATGTGCAAAATACTGAAACATAATGAGTGTAACTACCTCAAAAAAGCTTGGAAATTCACCATTGTAGTGTTCTTCTATAATTTTCGCAAGTTTATTGAAATAGTAGAGAAATTGCTCATCCGAAATTTGGTGGCCGTTAATGGTCATACGTTCATTAACTCGCTCTAAATGTGGAGACGTAAATGCCCCTACAGTGTAGCCTGCATGTTGAAGCATTTCTCTTAATGCGTTCACCGTAGAACCTTTACCATTTGAACCTGCTACATGGATTACTCTTAGCTTGTTGTGAGGTTCATCTAAATGCCCTAGTACTTCTCGCATAAGGACAAGTGGCGCACGTTTATGATCAACTGCTTTTAATGTAAAAATAAATTTTGTACATTCGTTCATTGTGTTAAACAAAAGAAACACTCCTTCTTACTGCAATATCTTTATTTTAGTACAAGTAACGTTTAATAACATAGCCAAATGACAAAATACAAAAAACACGCAGCTAGCAACTGCGTGTTCGTATTAATATTATTTTAGTGTACTTTGTGAGCACCTAATAAAGCACCCATATTATTTAAAATGGTTTTTGCATCACTATTTAATAATGGATGAACATCTGGGCGTTGCACTAAGTCAAAAGCATTTTTTAACGTTCTTTTTAGCATCGATATATCAAAATCTGAGCAATATTCATTAATTTTTTGGATCGTTAMTAAATCTGTTCACTATAATTTAGTGCTATCCTGTTGGGGATTACTATTTGCTAATATGTGCTTAATCAGGACACGGCCACTTGTATTCAATAAACGATAATACTTTGCTTCGGATAATTTTAAGAGATTCGTTTCGATCAATACTCTCGCGCTTACAAAGTCTAATTCATCACATGCTTTGTTGACTTTTGTAATAATGGTTGCAATATTTCCTGACATTCTCAACACCTCCATTGGCTCTTATTTTCTTTACTAATAAAGACTGTCTATCTAAAAAACCATCTATTTAGATTTGGTTTTTCACGGCTAAATAACATGAAATTAGGTTTTGTTTCCTATTAGTTCAGCGCTGCACATCATCTATTAGACCAATTTATTTAAAATAATACTATATATTTTTTCCTAATTCAATGTATATCTTTAGCTCTACATAAAAAAARCAMTGGATGAYTTTTTCGTCATCCATTGCTTCGTCTTTACATATTTTTTAATTCTTCTAAACGTTTTAACACAACTGCATGCTTGCTTTCGTAATCTGCTAATTTCTCACGTTCTGCGTTGACTAACGCTTCCGGTGCTTTCGAGACAAACTTCTCATTCGATAATTTACCTGTAACAAGCTTTACTTCTTTTGCCCATTTCTCTAATTCTTTTTCAAGACGGGCAATTTCTTCCTCAAGATTGATCAGTCCAACAAGAGGCAGGAATACCTGTGCTCCTGTCACAACAGCGGTCATTGACTGTCCTGGGGCCTCTAAACCTTCACCAATTGTTAAAGTGTCAGGATTACAGAATTTTTCTAGATATGCTTGATTATCTTTAAGTACAGCTGCTGTTGCTGCATCTTTCGCTGAAATAAACAACGGTACTTTTTTGCTCATCGGTGTATTTACTTCCGCACGAATATTACGTACTGAACGTATAATATCCATTAGGAGCTTCATATTATCTGCTTCATCAGCAAAATGAAGATCTGTGCGTACTGTTGGCCATGCTGCCACTGTAATAGATTCACCTTCGTGTGGTAAGTGCTGCCAGATTTCTTCTGTAATGAAAGGCATAAATGGATGTAAAAGACGCATTGTTTGATCTAGTACGTAAGCTAAAATAGATCGAGTTGTCTTTTTAGCTGCTTCATCCTCACCGTAAAGTGGTAATTTTGCCATTTCAATATACCAAGAACAGAAATCATCCCAAATGAAATTGTATAATTCACGGCCAACTTCGCCGAATTCATAACGCTCTGCAAGAGAGGTTACKCSTYCWRWSSWYTCATTTAAGCGCGTTAAAATCCATTTGTMAGCTACAGATTTTTCACCAGTTAAATCGATCTCATCATATGTCATACCATCCATATTCATAAGCGCAAAACGTGATGCATTCCAAATCTTATTGGCAAAGTTCCATACTGCTTCAACTTTTTCAGTTGTATAGCGTAAATCTTGACCAGGTGATGAACCAGTAGCTAAGAAGTAGCGTAATGAATCTGCACCGTATTGTTCAATGACATCCATTGGATCAACACCATTGCCAAGTGATTTACTCATTTTACGCCCTTCACCATCACGTACTAAACCATGAATTAGCACATCTTTAAATGGACGTTGATCTGTAAACTCAAGGCCTTGGAAAATCATTCGAGAAACCCAGAAGAAAATAATATCATAGCCTGTTACTAATGTATTTGTTGGATAGTAACGTTTATATTCTTCATTTGCTTCATCTGGCCAACCCATAGTAGAAAACGGCCATAGTGCTGAAGAGAACCATGTATCTAGTACATCTTCATCTTGCGTCCAGTTTTCTGCATCTGCTGGGGCTTCTTTACCTACGTATATTTCGCCTGTTTCATTATGGTACCAGGCTGGGATTTGATGGCCCCACCATAATTGACGAGAAATACACCAATCGCGTATATTCTCCATCCAGCGGGAATATGTGTTTTCAAAACGAGCAGGAACAAAGTTTACTTTCCCTTCTTCGTCCTTTTGCAGCTCTAGGGAAGCATCAGCAAGTGGTTGCATTTTAACGAACCATTGTGCTGAAAGATATGGCTCAACAACAGCACCAGAACGTTCAGAGTGTCCTACTGAATGCATATGCTCTTCAATGCGAATTAACACACCTGCTTCTTGTAAATCAGCAACAATTTGCTTGCGGCATTCGAAGCGATCCATTCCTTTATATTTGCCAGCAAGATCATTCATTGTGCCGTCTTCATTCATTACTAGAATGCGCTCTAGATTATGACGATTACCAACTTCAAAGTCGTTCGGATCATGGGCTGGTGTCATTTTTACAACCCCAGTACCAAATTCCATATCAACGTACTCATCAGCAACAATTGGAATTTCGCGACCTACAATCGGTAAAATAACGTTTTTACCAATTAAGTGCTGGTAACGCTCATCGTTCGGGTGAACAGCTACCCCAGAGTCACCAAGCATGGTTTCGGGACGTGTTGTAGCAACTTCTACATAGCCAGAGCCATCAGCTAATGGATATTTCATATGATAGAAGGCACCTTGCACATCCTGATAAATTACCTCGATATCAGATAATGCTGTTTTTSCTVCTGRGTCCCAGTTGATAATACGTTVACCACGATAAATTAAACCTTTTTCATATAACTGAACAAAAACTGTTTTTACGGCATCTGAAAGACCTTTGTCTAATGTGAAACGTTCACGTGTATAATCTAATCCAAGACCAAGCTTTGCCCATTGATCACGAATATGTCCAGCATACTCTTCTTTCCATTCCCATGTTTTTTCGAGGAATTTTTCACGTCCTAAATCATAACGTGTAATATTATCCTCACGCAGCTTGGCTTCTACTTTTGCCTGKGTTGCTATACCAGCATGGTCCATACCTGGCAACCATAGGGCATCATAGCCTTGCATGCGTTTCATACGAATGAGAATATCTTGCAATGTTGTATCCCAAGCATGACCAAGGTGTAATTTACCTGTTACGTTCGGTGGTGGAATAACGATTGAATAGGGCTTTTTCCCACTTTCAGGCTGTGCCTCGAAGAACTTCCCTTGTAACCACCATTCATAGCGACCAGCTTCAATGGACTGTGGGTCATATTTAGTTGGCATTGAAATGTTTTCTGTCATATTGACTCCTCCTATTGTTTGAAAACTGTTGGTAAAGAAATACTATTTATTTTTTACCCAATAAAAAAACTCCTCTCGTCTAAAAGGACGAAGGAGTTTTAGTTCGCGGTACCACCTTTAATTCCAGCAGGGTTAAGATAAATATTAAATAACATATTTTCTCAGCCTATTCTACTGGCTCTCAATTCGGTAACGGTGTTTAACCGGCTTTAACTACTATTAGTTCACTAAAGCTGCTCAAGGGCTACCTTCAATTTCGTACAAATAGAAACTTCTCAGCTACCGTTTCCTCTCTGAAAATGTAGTCAAAATTTACTCTTCCCTATCATAGCATCTGTATTTGATTTTCCTTATTGTACCGCAGGATCGTGTCATTTTTCAAGTGATTTAGTCATCTTTTAGTAAGAGGAAAGTAAATAGAAAAGGAAGTGACAATTCAAATGCGACGACGCAAGTATAACCCTTGGCTTTTACCACCTTGGCTACGACAAGTTCGTTTTTATTGCAGAACCATCATCGTGCCGATTTGTGCTTTTCAGTTTATCCGTGTCATTATTGTGCCAACATCAGGTGATTTAGTCTTCTTATTACTCCTGCTTCTTCTCTGCTATTTACTTTTGAAAGACATCATTTGAAACACGAACTTTAAGCGGTGTATATTCTTCTGTTAGATCCCAAATCATAGAAKGCACTTCATGCCAAGTACTGGATTCGCGTACAACAATATGGCTTGAGGATTCTCTTAATACAGCTTTTTGGTCAACTGTTGTAGAATTCTCTTGGCGTGAAGCTGCTGCTACTGCGGCWGGTTGTTTCACTTGAAYAYTTTCTTCAATTGCAGCCAATGTCTCCTCTTGTTCGAAAGCATGTGTTGATAGGTGCGGATTGTCTAACACATCTTTTTCAACAACAGGTTCATATTCATTGAAAGCACTTGTGACTGTCCACTCAAGCTGACACATCTGATTTGTTAGACTAGGGCGAATATCCTTGACCATTAAATCTTTGACATCTGATTCTTTTGGTAAATCCACATGTAAAGGAACGGCATACTCAAAATAACCAGTATCTCCTTGAATATCAAGGGCATCAATTGTAATTAAATCTTCATTTTCCGCAAATGCTTGCATATCTTGAAAATCAAAGCGAACGTGTGCGGTGATATGATAGATGCCCATAAGTCGCAAAGAATCCTCTAACTGCATTGCCTGCCACTGTGGCTTAATTTGAACAGCTGCTATTTCAGTTGGGCAGCCATATCCAGGAAAACAAAATGTTTCGCGCATATTCCAAGTTTTGTGTTCGATAATAATCCCTCCCTTTGCATCATATGACGATTTGAAGGATAGTATGCTAGGATGTTGCCATTTGAACAGAGTTAAAAATAGATACTACTAAAAAAATGGCATGCTAGAAGTAATAGTCTAGCATGCCATTCCCATGGATGTTCGTATCATTAAACATTTACTAATTTAATTTTATTAGCTACACGATCTGTTAGCATTTGTGTTGCCTTTGGTACGATCGGTTTAAAAATTGGATTGAGAACAGGGCCAGCTAACCCGCCTGCAATGACTTCTAAGAATCCTGTCATTTTAGTATTTTCAGCGTCGATACTTTCTGCGAGGAAATAGCCATTTCCTGTGAAGTTATCAGAAAGCCCCTTTAATTCAAATGTAACTTTTGATGGTGCTATCCATTCTAAGATTGTAATTTCTACTTCAACTGTTTTTTTCAAAACGCCAACATTGCCTTTAAAAGTCCAAGTGGAGTGTTTCTCATCAATCATTTCATGTGCATTATAACCAGGGACAAGCTTTGCCCATTTTTCCATATCACTAACGAAATCCCATACATGTTCAATCCCTACGGGTACTTCGACCGTGTGTGTGCCTGTTGCCATATCAATTCACTACTTTCTTTTATGAATAGCTATATTATAAACGATATCGCCCACAATTTGGCTATGCTGAAAGATGTAATTTTGACAAAAGCAGGTCCTTCATCCAGTATAGTTGAGCGTACTTACTAGTAAATATATGCTATTGTTCCTTTTTACTCATGTATTCCTCAAGCACTATAATGCCTTCTGCTTAATCCATTAAAAAAGGTAATGTCAATGGGATATAAAGCAATTTTACAAAGCGAGGGTTTATTCCATTCCGCTAGCATCCTTTCCAGGGGGGCGTTCGTGAGTGACAACACCTCTAAATAAAATGAGTAGTGAACACTTTTACTTTATTTGAAAATCTTGCTATTAAGAAACATTTTTATGGGGTGGGGTGGAAGGTGCTTGAATCCCATGGGATAGCTAAAGAGGTGAGCCATAGGAAAGCAAGTAGCCTACAACGGAAACCATTTTCCCCTTTCGCAAAAATTCTAGTGATGGTTTTGTTTTTCAACAGCAGAAGAGCATGCTAGAAATAATTCTAGCATGCTCTATCAAATTTTATTGCGCTAATTGCGCAAATACTTTATGGAATGCTGCCACTGTTGTCGCAATGTGCTCTTCCGTGTGAGCTGTTGAGATGAATAGTCCCTCAAATTGAGAAGGAGGTAAGAAAATACCTTCCTCTGCCATTAGACGGAAATATTCAGCGAATAATTGTAAATCTGATGTTTTAGCAGAAGCAAAATCAATGACATCTTCATTCGTGAAGAAGAAGCCAATCATAGAGCCTGCACGATTAACAGTGTGCGGGATATTATATTTAGTTGCTGCTTCACGGAAACCAGCCTCAAGCTGATCCCCTAATTTTTTAAAGTAATCATACGTACCATGGTCTAAACGGGATAACGTTTCATAACCAGCTGTCATCGCTAACGGATTCCCCGATAATGTTCCTGCTTGATAAATTGGTCCAGCTGGTGCTACTTGCTCCATAATTTCTTTTTTCCCAGCGAATGCGCCTACAGGGAGACCACCTCCGATGACTTTACCTAAAGTAGTCATATCAGGCGTTACCCCAAAATACCCTTGTGCACAGCCATAATCTACGCGGAAACCTGTCATGACTTCGTCAAAGATTAATAATGCACGGTGCTCTGAAGTAAGTGCACGCAAACCTTCTAAGAAACCTGGTTGTGGAGGTACAACACCCATATTTCCTGCTACTGGCTCCACAATGACTGCAGCTAACTCTGTGCCAAATTTCTCAAAAATCACTTTTGCCCCTTCTAAATCATTATAGGCAACTGTCAACGTATTGCGGGCGATATCTGCAGGTACGCCAGGGCTATCAGGTAGGCCTAATGTGGCAACACCAGAACCAGCTTTAATCAATAAGGAGTCACCGTGACCATGATAAGACCCTTCAAACTTTAAGATCTTATCACGTCCTGTCACACCACGTGCTACACGTAATGCAGACATAGTAGCCTCTGTTCCAGAAGAAACAAAGCGAATCATTTCCATTCCTGGTAAACGGTCTAATACTAATTGAGCTAAGCGATTTTCTGTATAGCTTGGAGCACCGAAGGAAGAACCCTTCGCAGCTGTATCTGCAATTGCTTTCACTACCTCTGGATGTGTATGTCCTAAAATTAACGGACCCCAAGACAATACATAATCAATATATTCATTGCCATCAATGTCTTTAATGATTGCCCCATGGCCAGATTCCATGAAAATCGGGTCCATATTTACTGATTTAAATGCACGTACTGGGCTACTTACACCGCCCGGCATTAATTGAACAGCTTCAGCATAGGCTTGTTTTGATTTTTCGTAAGAACGTGTCATTTATTTCTCCTCCAACCAACGTGCAGCATCTTTTGCATGATACGTAATGATTAAATCAGAGCCTGCACGTTTCATGCCTAATAATGTTTCAAGCACAACTTTTTTCTCTTCAATCCAACCATTTATAGCAGCCGCTTTAATCATTGCATATTCACCTGAAACGTTATACGCAACAAGCGGTAATGGATAGTTATTTTTCATGTCTCGAATAATATCTAAATAGCTAAGGGCAGGCTTGACAATTAGGAAATCTGCGCCCTCTTCGATATCTGACTCCGCTTCACGGAATGCCTCTAGACGATTTGATGGATCCATTTGGTAGGATTTACGATCACCAAATTGCGGAGCACCATCTGCAGCATCACGGAAAGGTCCATAGTAACTGGATGCATATTTGACTGCATAGGACATAATCGGGATATGTTCAAAACCAGCTTCATCCAGACCAGCGCGAATTGCCGTTACAAAGCCATCCATCATATTTGATGGAGCAATGATATCAGCGCCAGCTTTTGCTTGTGATATCGCCGTGCGAGCTAAAACATCTAATGAAGGATCATTCAAAATTTGATCGCCCTCAATTAAGCCACAATGTCCATGATCCGTAAATTCACATAAGCATGTATCCGCGATGACTAACAACTCAGGATGACGTGTTTTAATGAGTCGAGTCGCTTCTTGCACAATGCCATGATCATGAAATGCACCTGTTCCAACCGCATCCTTTTCAGCTGGCAAGCCAAATAAAATAACTGCAGGAATACCTAATGCTACAACCTCATCCACCTCTGCCTCTAGTTTATCTAATGAAAATTGAAAAACGCCAGGCATTGAATGTACTTCATTTTTAATATTTTCGCCTTCTATTACAAAAATAGGATAGATCAGGTCCTCTTTATGTAAGTATGTTTCTTTTACCATTGATCTCATCGTTGCATTGGCACGCAAACGACGGTGTCTTTGAAATTGTAGTTTTGTCATGATTTGTCCCCTACTTTCATAATTTCTTCGATGACTGCTTGCATTGTATAAACGCTTGGCATAATATCCACAGTAGCACCGTATTGTTCAAGAGCTGCTTCCGTAATATGACCGATGGCTGCAATGCGAGCTGCTTCCCAGCCAATATGTGGAACAACTTCCATTGCATACACGTCAACTGCTGAAGGACTAGCAAAAATCACTGTAACATTTTGATGTTGCTGGATGTAACTGACAATAACAGATGTTTGATCATGTCGTTCTATCGTTTCATAGACTGTCCATTCTTTTAATTCAAAAGGCAATCCATCCTTCAGCGTACTTTTCGCCTTTTCTCCTCGAATAAACAGACATCTCGGTTGATCACCCGCTACACTCGGAAATTCTTTAACGAAAATATCAGCACTAAATATGGAAGGCATAAAGCTCACTTGAAATCCTAAATTTTCTAATGCTGTTGTTGTTTTAGATCCAATGGAAGCTATTTTTCCTTTGAAATGACTTGCATTAAATTGATGTCGAAGCATTTTACTAGCAAAAGCTTCTACAGCATTTTGACTAGTAAAAATCAACCAATCATATTGCTTAGCGCGGTTCAATAGTTCAGGATCCTTGCTATCTAATCGTTCACAAGTTTCAATTAATGGGGCTACGATGGCATGTCCACCTAAAGCTGTTATATTTTCGACAATGGTTGTTGTCTTAGATGTGCCTGTTAAAAGTATGGTTTTACCCTTTAGAGGTAAATTACTGGGCATCTTGCTCTGCCTTTACACGCTGAATTAAATCGAAAGCTCCCTGTTTTGTTAAACTAGCAGCTAGTTCTTCTCCAATTTTTTGTGCATCTGTGCCAACTACTGTTTCCTTATACACAACAGATGCATCTGGAGCAGCAACAAGGCCTGTTAATGTAATTTCTTCCCCATTTGAAGTGGCATAACCAGCAATCGGAACTTGACAACCACCATCCATTGCAGCTAAAAATGCACGTTCTGCATGTGCTTCTTGCCAAGTGAATGAATCAGTCAACTTACCTAATTCGGCTAAAAGCTCCGCATCATCGGCACGACATTCAATGCCAAGAGAACCTTGCGCTACAGCTGGTAGACATTGTTCGACAGGTAAAAACTCAGTGACTACATCATCACTCCACCCAAGGCGTTTCAAACCAGCCGCTGCTAAAATAATGGCATCATATTCTTCTGTTTCAAGCTTAGCTAAGCGTGTATCAACATTTCCACGAATCCATTTAATTTCGATATCAGGACGTACTGTTAAAAGCTGAGCACTACGACGTAAAGAACTTGTCCCAACGACTGCTCCCGCAGGAAGGTCAGCAAATTTAACATGCTCTTTCGAAATAAATGCATCACGAGCATCTTCACGTGGTGGAATACAACCAATCACTAGCCCATCTGGCAATACAGCAGGCATATCTTTCATAGAATGAACAGCAAAGTCAATTTCTTTATCGTAAAGGGCTTGTTCAATTTCTTTTACAAACAACCCTTTCCCACCTACTTTTGAAAGCTGTACATCTAAAATTTGGTCACCTTTTGTTACAATCTCTTTTACTTCAAATTCGAATGGTGCACCAGCCGCTTTTAATTCATTAATGAACCAATTTGTTTGCGTTAGCGCTAATTTACTTCTCCTAGAACCTACAATAATTTTTCTCAACAGTCTCCAACCTTTCTTCTAATACCATAAATGGAATCGCGATAAACTACTACCTAAGAAGAAGTTTACAACAACTAATAGATAGGCATAAATATGTACCCATGCATAAGTTGTACCTGTCAGCTTGCTTTTGCGATTCACATATAGGATAAAACAATACAAAATTAAAATAATGAAGGACCCTATGATTTTCGCATCGAAAATCGAAAGACTCTCTAATGTTAATAGTGCCCATTCAAACCCTAATATTAAACTTATAAATAACATCGGAATTCCAATGAAAAATGAAATATTCATCCAGCTGCTTGTCTGCTGCAAGGAAGGCAATCTAGTCCATAAATGCGACCACTTTTTCTTTTTCAGCAATCGATATAGAACGAGATACAAAATGGCAAACACAAATGTTAATGTAAAAGCTGCATAAGACAATATTGCAAATGATATATGAATAAAAAGCATCTCTGAAATTAAAGTATCCCCGACAGCTCCTGTAGGACGTTTCGGCATAAAAGTAAATATACTAGCGAATAAAAATCCTAGTATATTAATAATAAACACAGGTAAATCCACCCTTGCTATGCAATGAAGGATAATGGATAACGTCACGAGTAACCAGGAATAAAAAAGTATTCCCTCAGACAAGGATAAAATCGGAAAACGCTTCGTTTCCACAAACGTTAAAATGATAATGGCACTTTGAATCATCCATACAAATGAAACAAGCCAAAAAGCAATGCGTCTTGCACGTACTTGCTTATAAAAATAATCAGTAAAGTAAAAAACTAGACTGATCGCATACAAGACGATCATCACTTCATAGAGCCTCGTCATGGTCAAATCAGCCAATAGACATCCCTTCTTTGTCGTGAAATTAATAAACTATTTTAGCATAGAAAACAAAAAAACGTTTTCGTATCCTTAGTTTACCATACAGATACGAAAACGCCTCATGTAATATCAGTAGAAAATCCAATTGCGCGTAACACCCATGTACAATCACAGCTTTCTACGTGAGCGCAATAGATAATTTAGAAAGAGTACTTTGGTTCAGTAGAAGTCTGAGATACCTGTGCGCGTTCTTTGCGCTCAAGCTCTTGCTTTGTCATCTCATGAACTTCAGCTTCCACAGCATCCTCTATACCAAAAATTTGTTGGAATAAACGTAACTGTTCATTTGCTTTTGGAGAATTAGCCATTTCTTTAGCTTGCAAGATTGGCTCTTTTAACAATTGATTGATAATAGATTTTGTATGTTTGCTTAAAATTTTACGTTCACGTTCCGTTAAATCTGGCATTTTATTTTCGATACTTGTCATAGTCTCTTGTTGAATACGATTTGCTTTTTTACGTAATGCTGAGATGACTGGCACTACCCCAAGAGTAGCTACCCAGTCTTTAAATTGCACAACTTCTTCGCCAATCATATTAGTAATATCAGCAGCAGCACGTTCACGCTCTGCTAAGTTCGCTTCGACAATACCTTGTAAATCATCAATATCATATAGGAATACATTTGGTAGGTCGCCAACTCGTGGGTCAATATCACGAGGAACCGCTATATCTACCATGAATAATGGTTTTCCTTTACGTAAACGTTCCACAAATTGCATTAGCTCGTAATCAATAACATAATCAGTAGCACCTGTTGAAGTAATTAAAATATCCGCTTCTAACAAAGAACATTGTAATTCCTTCATTGATTTAGCTTCACCATGGAATTTAGCTGCTAAGCTTTCTGCTTTTTCAAATGTACGGTTAATGACAGTAACTTTCCCTACACCACTACCGTAAAGGTTCTCAATTGCAAGTTCCCCCATTTTTCCTGCACCTAAAATAGCTACATGCTTGCGTTGTAATGAGCCAAAAATTTTCTTTGCTAATTCTACGGCCGCATAGGAAACGGATACCGCATTCTCACCAATCGCTGTTTCATTATGAGCACGCTTTGCAAATGTTACTGCTTGTTTAAATAGCTGATTGTATACCGTTCCTGTTGTGCCAATCTCTTGTCCACTTAAAAAGCTTTTTTTTACTTGCCCTAAAATTTGTGTTTCACCTAGAACCATTGAATCGATTCCAGCTGTCACTTTAAATAAATGTTCGACTGCCTCATCTTCTTCACGAATCGTTAAATACGAAGAAAATGTCTCCACAGGCAAATCAAACCAGTTGGCTAAAAATTGTTTCACAAAATGACGTCCAGTATGCAATTGATCCACAACAGCATATATTTCTGTACGATTACATGTCGAAACAATTACGTTCTCTAATATACTTTTTTGCTTTTGCAGCGCTTCCATTGCTTGTGGCAGTTCACTCTCAATGAATGATAACTTCTCACGTATTTCAACAGGCGCTGTTTTATAATTCAAGCCTACTACGATGGTATGCATGAATAACACCTCACACGTTCTAATTCACAAATCTCATTATAGCACAGTTCGACAAGAGTTCATCAATAATTTGTGAACATGTCATGAAGAACTGCAATTCGTCATCTACATTAGAATTATTATAAACTAAGTGTAACAAATTATACGTGTTGTTTCAAATTAAAAAACTGCCCCCATTATCGGAGGCAGTTTTCTCATTAATTTGTTATTGTAACAGTCTTTATTGCAATCATATTTCCATCTTTATCGTATGCTATAAACTCAATCTCATCATTGACTTTAAAGTCCTGCATAGTTTGAACAGTTTTTGTTAACATATACACTTGATCACTACGCTTTTGCAAATCAAACTGGACATCTCCACTGATTGAATTAAAACGTACATTCATCTTCGCAACGTTTTGACAGTTACCATCAACTCGAGCACTCATTGTAATATAACCTTTTCGTAGCGAAACACTTGTCTCTTCAAATAAATCTTCTGGGTTGATACAGCTTGAAGCTTGCGTTTTACATAAAATTGTATCAATTAACTTCTGGAAGACTTGATGCAATTGCAAATTATCAATTGCATGGAAGTACGTTCCGCCCGTTTCTGAAGATAATTGCATTAAAGTAGCGTCATTTACTTGTGATTTTTTGCCCATACTTACTGTGTATACTTTGACACCTTGCTTTTTCGCTTCATTTATAACTTTTGTCATTTTTGATTTACTCGTTTTACCATCAGATACAACGACAATCGCTTTGGATGTTTTCGAATCGTTCGAGAATTTTGTTAAAGCAATATCGATGCCTGCAAAAATATCGGTTGCACCCTTATCTTTCGATGCTTTATAAAGATCTTTTTTCAACACATTTTCTGTTGTACCTTCTCCAAGTACTGTCGCTTTTGTATTGGTTTCAATGACTATGTTATTTTTAGCCTTTAATTGATTGATTAGTTCAATCATTTTCTTCCCACGATAATTTGTTGGATCAACAGCCTTCATGGAAGAAGAATAATCCACTACATAAGCAATTTCTGTTGCTAAAGAACAAGAGTTTTTACTGAAGTATGGATTCGTAAAAATATCTTTCGTCACTGTTTTATCTTTTAAACCCTTCAAGGACGTTGCATAGCGAGGGTCTATTGGATTGACAAGTCTTGCTTCCACTTTAGATTTGCCATATATAACTGAATCAAAGTAGGCTACAGCAGTACCTGGATTCCCTGTGTTATTTAATGGATCAGAAGTGTTCGTAATGAATGAAGCTGTTTTTTCTACTCCGTCATACTTAATTTTGACTGTTCCTTGATAATCTGTAATAGGCTCTCCACCAGGACGCACTAAAGTCACCATTACTTTTGTATAACGATCTTTTCCTGAAGGTCTTGATGCAGCATCCGCACTTTCCTTTAGGGCCTCTACTCGTTTTTTAAACGCCTCTACTTGTCCAAGTAATTTACCTCCTTGGTATTTTAATAAAACCGKSCGGTMMTMGTTWYTTAAGTTTGTGAAGATCGAATAAATCTTCATAACACTATCATAATGTTCTAATGTTAAATCTTTTTCATCTGGCATTTCTTTCATAAGCTGAATAATGGCGCCGACTGGATTAATGTTCTCTACCTGTGAGGCAATATCATCATCTATGCCCTGAACGCGATAAATAGGACGACCATCGTCAGCAATTAAATACATTATTTCCGTTTTAGCTGGCGTTGTAACAGAGTTCTCAAAACGTGTCTTTAAAAGTTCCTCAAATAAGTGAACAGAAATATCATAGTTTTCAAATTGAAGAATAGCATTTTCATAACCTAATGCCGGATATTTAGGATCAGMTCCACCGTAACGCAAATAGATGTTTTGCACATTCCCTAAAACGTCCGTCACATTTGTTTGCTGCCCAATACTAAATAATTTTTTATCTGAATTAGCATTTAGAGGAACTGGGCTATAAACATCAATTAAGTTTTGCGTAAAGAACTCTGGAATATCTTCACTTTTTGGAAATTCAGGAATCACGCTCCCATTATCATCTGTATTTGCTGGGTCGTATACTTGGTAATCAATACGCAATTCAGGCTGTGGTGCATAACGCACTTCTGCGTTTAGTTTCTCACCAACAAGACACTTCATTGCTGGGTCCGTATTATTAATCAGCTCAAAAGTTATTGTATCACGTACTGATTTAGTTAATTTTGGTGCTACCACTATAGCAGATACCGTTGAACCATCCGATTGGACAATGTCAACTGCTTCACCTGAAGTATCAACAATATTTCCGTAGGATGCCTTCACGCGGAATGAATAAGATTTATCATCAGCGATAGGATCACCATTACAAGCCTTTAAAGACACTGTAACTAGTGTGGTATCTACATTATTTGCAATTAAATCCGGTTTTTCCACCACGATACTCTGCAATGCATTATTAACATTATTTGGACCAGTAAAATCATTTGAATTATCCTTCGGCTCTTCAAAATCAGCACTACTAGATCCCATAAAACCAGGTGGTAATGTAATGCTATCATTATCACGACCAGCTGGACTACGTTTTAATCCTTGTACTGCKAAAGTACTATTTTGAACAGCACGATAGAAAAATACAGCAACATCACCCCTTGTTAATTTTGTGGATGGATTAAAGCTAGCGAATGTGTTTTTGCCTGTAGAGCTTGTAGATAAATCATTTGAATATAAATATTGAACTGCCTGTGGCTCATCTAAATCTAAGCCTTTAAAAGCCGCGTAAATTTGGGCAAATTGGCCACGTGTTACAGCTTTTGTTCGATTCGTATTTACATGTGTACCATTAAATGGTAAATAAAAATCACTGTAGAAATTATAAGCAACACTATCAATATAAGATAAAGCATAGTTACGATCTAGTTTGGCAAACATCAGAACAAGATCGCGATCTGTCACTTGATCATTTGGTAAAAAATTACTTGCACTATTTAAGGACATCAGGTCATTATCAACCGCCCATGAAATAGCTTTATAATTATTGCTATTTGTTGGAACATCTCTAATTGTTGTAGCTGCTTGCGTAACAGTAGGTGTAGCTGTCATCAGTAGAAGCATGAAGCAAAGCATAGCAAGCAATGCTTTTTTTACATATGTCATTTTTGTTCCATCCTTTCTTTAGTTAAAGAACAATATGTCATCACGMTAGTTTTGTTTTAAGTCATCCTCTAAATATTTCAAGAATCGTTCTAAAACAACTGACGCCTCTGCACGCGTTAGCGGTTTATTTGGATTAAAACGACCAGCAGCATCACCAATCATTAAGCCAAGTTCATTCGCTATATAGATGCCATCTCTCGCATAATTTGGAATCTGTTTGTCATCTGTAAATTTAGTTAAGTAACCAGGATCAGGTGCTCTATTTTCAAGTCCTAAGGCACGGACAAAGATAGTTGCAGCCTGTGCGCGATTAATAGCATTATCTGGCTTAAAGTAGTCAGCTGATACACCTTTGATTATCCCTTTATTTAACGCTGATTCAATATAACCGTAATCTTTGATAGAACGCTTCAAGTCTTTAAAAACACTTGTAGTAGGTGTCTTTTTTGATTTCTTTTCTTCAAACACACGTAAATCAACAGCTTTACCAATAGCCGTCGTAAAATCAATACGTTTCATTGGTGTATTAGGAGAAAAGAAGTTACTTGAATCTGAGTAAATACCTAGAGAATAAAGTTTTTCAATTGCTTCTTTCGCATAATGGGTTGTTAAATCTCTGAATTTAGGAATGATAAGACGTTCAATTGTCGGCATGTACTCTGTATCTAAATCAAGTGTACCTTTTTGTCCTGAAGATAGGTCGTATGTATATTCAGAAATAACATCCTTTTCACTTACGACTGCATATCCACCTTCAAAACTCCCTAAGCTACCGAGATTTTCCTCATAATTTAAAACACGTGATTTACTTGTAGATAAACGATTTTTCACATGACTTGTTTTACCATCACTATAAGAATAAACAGATTCCGTGATTTGAGTTTCTGTCGCACCCCAGAAGTTCTCATAGCCTGCATGTCGACTATCTGTTTCAATTGTTACTGTGTTTTGAACAGCATTTTTTCCTTTTCCTGTTTCAAAAGCATAGGTTTTTCTAGAAATAATATTTCCTGAGTAATAATCAGAGGCTGCACGATTATCAGTAACTGTTCCTTGTGAAAATTGATAATCGACTAAGGAATAAGTAATAGCGCCAATTGTGATTTTTTCAGTGTATTTCTTCACTTCACCATTGGATGTTTTTTGACCAAGAACTGCATAATCCACTACATCTGATTCATAGGCAATATTTCTTGTCAATGTTGCGCCATTGCTTGCTGTTAACTTCATGCTATACGTTTCAGTTAATTTACCTTTTGATTCTTTTTGAGCAATTTTAATATCTTTACTTGTCCCTTTAAAAATAACAGGTGTCCCTGAAAGGAACACAGCTTCTTCATATGTATATTCGTTTTTTACAGCACCTGTTGTTTCTAATGAAGCGGCTGATGCATTGAATGGAATAGTTGTTCCAATCAAAAAGACAGCAAGGACTAGAAACATTATTTTAGATAATTTTTTTTGCATTCGCTTTTCCTCTCTTTCACTGTGCATTTGCGTGCATAATGAAGCTTGTTTCTAATATAACTAAAAAATCTGCTCGTCTTGCGAATGTATACACAATTTAGCCTATTCGAAGTAACTTCTTCATCTTTCGATTATGAAACATATTCGCATGAGACTCGCAGATTTTTTAGTTTAATATTTATGCTAATCTACCAAAATAAAATGAGCTTTAACAAATCGATCTGATAATACAACTAAACGATCAGATGGCTGTAAGTCAGAAGCTTGAATCACCTTACCTGCTTTAATCAGTGTCGCTTGGTCAATATTCATATTAACCATTTCACCCGCTTCATACCAACGACCATTTTGCCATTGACTAACACTCTTGACATTAATGACTGCAGGATACGTAGATTTTACAGACTGTAGTTTCCCTGCAAGCATTAGAGGGGCAACAGGTTTAGCCTTGTCTAAAATATGAAGAGCTTGTACATGGCCTTCCTTCACATAGAAATAACCATAATCTCCCTCAGATAAGTAAAGTTCAATATCTGGCATGACACTATATGTTTTRTTGCCGTCATCTACCATGGCTTTCGTTGAATTACTAACTGACAGTACAATACGATCTGCTTTCTTGAAAACATTTGATTCAATCTTCATCGCATCGTCAATTTCAATTACATATCCATCTGCTTGAGATAAGCGTCCATAATATAATTCATGACCTGCGAGATTAGGTGACATGAAGCTATCACTTGTAACTTGTATTACTTGGGCATAGTGATCACGAGTAGCACCATCAGCCACGACAAAAGCAGTACCATATGCCATAAGACCAGTAGGTTCAATTAATCGTCCATTTCGAATTAAAATAGTTCCATTATGGAAATACATTGTTCCTGCTGTTTTCAGTTTCAGTAGTTGGTAATCTGTATCAACAGACAGCATTGGTTCGTAATATGTTCTCTCATTATTTTTTAATACGACAATTTTCTCGATTACTTCCTTACCAAATTGTTTAACGGTCGCATAGTATGCTTCGCTACCTATATAATTTTTCAGCTGACCTTTCTCGACTTTTGTATTCCCAACATAGATTGGTACTTTGGATGTAAAAGGCATAGTTGAAAGATCATTTGTTGTTTGAGAGCCAAATTGCCAGTTTACAAAGGCATGCTGATTTTTCACGGTAAGCTTGTTGGCATTAGGATTGACCGCTTGTATCTCGCCTTTATATAAGTTTTCAACGAGCGTACCTGTTTCACTGATAGCTACCTTTGATATGATTGAGGAAGTTTTATTTTTGAAACTTAATTTAACTCGATCCCCAACGTATAATGCACTAATATCTGTTGCAGAAGAACCTTTTTGATAATTGGTTTCTTTGTTTAAATAGTATGTCGTTTCTGCGCCAACATCTGGTTTTACCATGATAAATAAACCATTTGGATCAATACTCGTGACGACACCAGCAGTTGTTTTACCGTTACTGCTTCCTGTTGATGGTACATTTGTTTCTGTTGGTGTATGAGAGGTACCGCGAAGTTCAACAACACTTCTAAGAGAAATTTCAGCCTCGACTTCCATCCCCATCTTAAAACCCTCAATCGTTGTAGACGTATTATTAATATATAATCTAGTATTTTTATTAATATTAAACGTTACTGTTCGTCCACGATCATTTTCCAATGTAATTTTACTAAGTTGCTTTTCTATCGTACCATCAGGCTTCGTATATTCTGAAAACGTTACATCAACAAATGTCCCTGTCACTAGTTGGGCTGCTTTAGCAGATTGATTAAAGGAAAAACCAACTATCATCAGTAACGTAATCATCAGTATGTATAAATATTTTTTCAAAAAACCTGCCTCCTTACTAATTATTAGTATATCGTATTATTGGTAGTTTTTCTTATTCGAAAAGTTACATTTTAGGCCTTCTTGAATTTATTTCTAAAAACAAAAGTTGAGGTAGCTTTTAACTTCAAGCTACCTTGCCTACTTCATACTTGAATATCAATTGTATGTCCGGCTGTTGGATGTGGAGCATCTAACATTTCAACTAACTGTTCTGTATTTTGCTGTTGCATTTCCATTGCCTGTTTCGTAACAGCTAAAGATACATTTTGCATAAGTGTTGCTTGGTTCATTGCCATCGATAAAGCTGCGATATCCATCTAGTCCACCTCCTATCTAATTTATCGGACAAATAGTTTCATCATCAAGTATTTTCCCTAATTTTCTACACCACTCGATTGAAAATACAAAAACATCTATTGTCCTAACGGTTTAGATACAATAGATGTTTTTTATTACATTTTATTTTCGATTGTTTTCCAAGCTTCCTCAAAGCCAAGACCCGTTTCTGATGAGAAGACAATAAGTGGATCACTTTTTTCCATCTCCAGTGTCTCTTTGACAATTTTCTTATGTTTATCCCATTTACCTTTTGGAATTTTATCTGCCTTCGTTGCAATGATAATGCAAGGAATATTGTAATGCTTTAAAAAATCATACATCATACGATCATCAGCTGTCGGAGGATGTCGCAAATCTATAATTTGTACGACTGCTTTTAACTCCTGGCGTCCTGTAAAATAGCGCTCGATCATTTTTCCCCATGCCTCACGCTCTGTTTTAGAAACCTTTGCATAACCATACCCTGGAACATCTACAAAAAATAGCTGTTCTTCAATCTTATAAAAGTTAAGGGTTTGTGTTTTACCAGGCTTAGATGAAATACGTGCTAAAGCTTTACGTCCGATCATTCGATTTATGAAGGAAGACTTTCCTACATTCGAACGACCTGCTAATGCAAATTCTGGCAGTCCATCTTCTGGATATTGGTCTGGTCGTACCGCACTAATGACCATTTCGACATTATGGACTTTCATTTTTTTAAAAACCTCCGTCCAGCGCATAGGCTAAAACTTCATCAGCCGATGTCACTAGTTTAAATGTTAGTTGCTCACGTACACTATCAGKAATATCCTCTATATCGCGTTCATTATCCTTAGGACAAATGATTGTCGTTAATCCTGCACGGTGAGCGCTTAATGTTTTTTCTTTTAAACCGCCGATTGGCAATACACGGCCACGCAAGGTAATCTCACCTGTCATACCTACCTCGCGGCGAATCGGGCGATGTAAAATAGCCGAAACGATAGCTGTTGCCATTGTAATACCAGCTGAAGGTCCATCTTTAGGTACAGCACCCTCTGGCACATGGATATGAATATCATGTGTATCAAAAAATTCGGCATCCACATTAAGGTGTTCCATCTTCGTACGAACATAGGATAAGGCTGTTTGAGCAGATTCCTTCATTACTTCACCAAGCTTACCAGTTAGTTGTAACTTCCCTTTACCTGGTGTTAAAGAAACTTCAATTTGTAATGTATCTCCACCAACTGTTGTATAAGCAAGTCCAGTAGCGACACCCACTTGATTTTCCTTTTCAGCCTGTCCATAGCKGMAMCGMTGTTTWCCAAGTWAATCTTKTAATGATTTTGAGCTAACCGTTACGCGTTTTTTCTCACCAGATACAATTACTTTGGCAATTTTACGGCAAAGCGTAGCGATTTGTCGTTCTAAACCGCGAACTCCTGCTTCCCGAGTATAATAACGTATAATATCAGTGACTGCTTCATCTTTGATTACAACTTGCGTTTTTTTCAAGCCATGCTCTTTAAGCTGCTTTGGTATGAGATGATTTTTTGTAATTTGAGCTTTTTCGATTTCAGTATAGCCTGCAATAGAAATTACTTCCATACGATCTAATAATGGTCCTGGGATGCTACTTAAATCATTGGCAGTTGCAATAAATAACACATTAGATAGATCATATGGTTCCTCAATATAATGATCACTAAATGTATTATTTTGTGCAGGATCTAAAACTTCAAGCATAGCTGCTGCAGGGTCACCTCTAAAATCATTCGACATTTTATCGATTTCATCTAATAAAAATACTGGATTAATCGTACCTGCTTTTTTCATTCCTTGAATAATACGTCCTGGCATTGCACCAACATACGTACGTCGATGTCCGCGAATTTCCGATTCATCTCGAACACCACCTAAAGAAATACGAATAAATTTTCGATCTAAACTTTCGGCAATGGAGCGAGCTAATGATGTTTTACCAACACCTGGAGGCCCTGCTAAGCATAAAATAGGTCCTCGCAGTGAATTTTTCAGCTGACGTACTGCTAAATATTCTAGAACACGTTCTTTGACTTTTTCTAATCCATCATGATCTCGGTTTAAAATATTTTCAGCATGGGCAATATTCATGCGATCCTCTGTAGCATTTGTCCACGGTAATGAAATAAGCCAATCAATATAATTGCGAATAACACCGCTCTCAGCACTAGCTCCAGGTATTTTTTCATAGCGATCTAATTCTTTCAGTGCTGCTTCCTTTGTTGTTTCTGGCATACCAGCTTCGTCGATACGCTTCCGTAATTCTGCAACTTCTCCAGTTTTCCCTTCGCGATCTCCCAGCTCCGTTTGGATAGCTTTCATTTGCTCACGTAAATAATATTCCTTTTGCGTACGCTCCATTGACTGCTTTACTTTGGAATTAATCTTCTTTTCTAGATCCAATACTTCCTGTTCATCATGCAARMGAATAATTAMATKATCTAGTCKTTTTTTAACGSTTAGCATTTCCAAAACTTCTTGCTTGTCGGCAATTTTAAACGGCAAATGAGAAGCAATAATATCCGCTAAACGGCCAGGCTCTTCAATATCCGTTACAGTATTGATCGTCTCAGTTGTAATTTTATTGGDGGATTKTGCATATTTTTCAAAATACGTCAACAATGTCCGCATCAATGCTTGTGTTTCCACATCTTTTTCTGTTGACTCCTCTTTAATTTCAATATCGACAACCGTATACTTCTCTAAAGCACGATAGTTTTTCCACGTTGCACGAGCAACTCCTTCTACAAGGATACGTAACGTGCCATTTGGTAATTTAAGCATTTGTTTGACATAAGCAATTGTACCAACTGAATACAAATCTTGCTCTTCAGGTTGTTCATCGTGCATTTCTTTTTGTGTTACCAATAAAATCATTTGGTCCTCTAACATTGCCTGCTCAAGCGCCGCTACAGAACGATTTCTACCCACATCAATATGTAACACCATCGATGGGAATACTAAAAGTCCACGCAAAGGCAATAATGGTACATTTGTTGTTTTTTGTATTGTCACCATGCGGGCATTCACCTCCGTCAAAATTTTCATGTTAACATCCCGCGCTACTAGTATGTGTTTAAAAAGTTGATTCACACTAGATATTGAAGCGAGCCAAAAATTTCTTCAAGTTACAGCTGGCTTTATGTAGGAATGAATAAAAAGCTGACTGTCGATATGTGCGAATATTGCACAATCGAAGTCAGCTAATTACTCTCTATCTCACAACGGTAGACAGCCACGTCTATTCATTATGCTGAAGTTTTAGTGTCGCTACCTTCATCGAGTTCAGTGCCATCTTCAAGAAGCAATTTCGGTTTTTCTTTATCCGTAATTGTTTTTGCTGTAATGATACATTTTTTCACGTCTTCACGTGAAGGTAATTCGTACATTACATCAAGCATTGTTGACTCAATAATTGAACGAAGACCACGCGCACCTGTTTTACGTTCAATTGCTTCCTTAGCAATTGCCACAAGAGCATCTTCATCAAATTCAAGCTCAACGCCATCTAATTCAAGCATTTTTTGATATTGCTTGGCTAGTGCATTTTTCGGCTCTGTTAAAATTTGTACTAGTGCTGCTTCGTTTAATTGCTCCAGACTCGCAAGTACAGGTAATCGACCAATGAACTCTGGTATTAAACCAAATTTCAATAAATCCTCAGGAATCAGCTTGGACATGATAGAACCTTCATCTACATCTACTTTATTCGGATCTGAACCGAATHCTATTACTTTTTCACCCTGACGTCGTTTAATGATGGTTTCAATACCATCAAATGCACCGCCAACAATGAAAAGAATATTGGTTGTATCGATCTGTAAGAATTCTTGATGAGGATGTTTTCGTCCTCCTTGTGGTGGAACACTTGCAACTGTTCCTTCAAGAATTTTTAGGAGTGCCTGCTGAACACCTTCGCCGGAAACATCTCGTGTAATAGATGGATTTTCCGACTTACGTGCAACCTTGTCAATTTCATCAATATAGATAATCCCTTTTTCAGCGCGTTCGATATCATAATCAGCTGATTGGATTAACTTTAATAAAATATTTTCAACGTCCTCACCAACATAACCTGCTTCAGTTAAGGAGGTAGCATCCGCAATAGCGAATGGAACATTTAAAATACGTGCTAACGTTTGAGCTAATAAAGTTTTACCGCTACCAGTTGGGCCGATTAACACAATGTTCGATTTTGCTAATTCAATATCATCAATTTTACTATTCGTATTGATACGTTTATAGTGATTGTAAACTGCGACTGCCAATGCTTTTTTAGCACGCTCTTGTCCAATTACATACTCATCTAAAATCGTTAAGATTTCTTTTGGTTTTGGAATATCTTGGAATTCGATCTCCTCTTCTACACCTAGTTCCTCTACAACGATCTCTGAACAAAGCTCGATACATTCATCACAAATATAAACACCTGGACCTGCAACTAATTTACGCACTTGTTCTTGTGGTTTTCCACAGAATGAGCATTTTAAATTGCCTTTTTCATCATTAAATTTGAACAATATGTTTCACCCCTATTCAAGCAACAATCTTACAAGATTATTGAACCTTTATCAAATAAATTGTCTGCATCATTTACGCCTCAGTAATTATGCATGTGTAGATTATAACGCATCGTCATGTACTTTACTTCATTTGTCTTTCGAAGCATGCTATAGGAACCTGCTTACTTCGCCACCTTATACTGCTATAAAGTTACATTTATTCATTTCCTCCACACTACCAACTTCTTATCTCTMWTTATMAATYTACTACATTCATCMACCAASGGTATATCACTCAAAAAATAAATTTTATTTAGTTAGAACCTTTCTGAATGAAGTTAAGTTTAGCATCGTATCAATTTCGCCTTGACKCTAATAGCGHMAGGACTTCATCTAAATCCTTGCCGCATGTCAGCAGGCACTATCTTCATTCAGTCGTGGTTTAAACACACACTAAAAAGGTTAAAAGGCTTACAGCTCGCCATCTATGTGAGATGGTAGTTTTTTGTACCTGACATTATACTTTGGATACAAAACATCTGCTGAATGAAGATAAAAACTAAAACAATACTATGTATAAGTGAAGTATAAAGTGAATTAAATGTTAAGGGGACTGATTGCTAAGAGTTTATGTGATAAAACAAGGCACGGAAGAATGCCGTACCTTGTTTTTTTTGGGCTATCTAATTACACAAAATCTTATTCAGTAATTTTAGCGTTTTCTACTAAAAATTCAACTGTTTTTTGGATTTTGATGTCATTTTCAAGTACTGCTGTTCCACCTAAAGCACTTGTGATTTGATCTTTTGTCATGTTAAATTGAGCAGCCATTTTTTCTAATTCTGCTTCAATATCAGCTTCAGATGCTTCAATTTTTTCAGCTTCAGCAATTGCTTCAAGCGTTAATGATACACGCACACGGCTTTCAGCTTCTTCTTTCATTTGGCCACGTAAGTCTTCTTCTGATTGACCAGAGAATTGGTAGTAAAGGTCTAGATTCATACCTTGCATTTGTAAACGTTGACCAAATTCTTGTAACATACGATCAGTTTCAGAGTTGATCATACCTGCTGGTACTTCAAAATCCGCATTTTCAGCTGCTTTTTCTACAAGCTCATCACGAAGAGCTGCATCTGATTCTGTTTCTTTTTGAGCTACAGTTTGTTCTTTAATTTTAGCGCGTAAAGCTTCAACGCCTTCAACTTCTGGATCTAATTCTTTTGCAAATTCATCATTTAACTCAGGAAGAACTTTTGTTTTAACTTCTTTCACAGTTACTTTGAAAGTAGCTTCTTTACCAGCTAATTCAGCTGCATGATATTCTTCTGGGAATGTAACAACAACATCTTTAGATTCGCCAGCTTTAACACCAACTAGTTGCTCTTCAAAACCTGGAATGAATGAACCTGAACCGATTTCTAGTGGATAGTCTTCACCTTTACCACCTTCAAAAGCTTCTTCGCCAACGAAACCTTCGAAGTCGATCACAGCTGTATCACCTTCTACGATTGCTTCGTCTTCTTTGATTTCAAGCTCTGCTTTACGAGCTAATTGATCTTGAATTTGTGCATCTACTTCTTCATCCGTTACTTCTACTGGAAGTTTAGATACTTCTAGACCTTTATAGTCTCCTAGCTTTGGTTCTGGTTTCACTGTTACTTGTGCAGTGAATGTGAAATCTTGACCGTGTACAAAGTTTTCTGTACCAGCGATTTCTGGGTAATCAACTGGCATAATTCCAGCTTCATCAATTGCTTTTGCATAAGATTCAGGAACGATGATTTCTAATGCATCTTGGTATAGAGATTCGATACCAAAAYGTTGTTCAAACATTTTACGAGGVAKTTTACCTTTACGGAAACCTGGTACGTTAATTTGTTTTACAACTTTTTTGAACGCTTGGTCCATTGCTGCGTCGATTTCTGCAGCAGGTACTTCGATTGTAAGAGTACCGATATTACCTTCTTGTTTTTCCCATTTTGCTGACATGTATAAATACCTCCAAATAAATAATCAAGTTTAAGATGTTAGACAATTCATTCGTAACTACGATTTTGACAACCATTTTAGTATAACATAGATGTGTATAGTTTCAACTTATTTCATACCTAATGTAGTTCTGTTAGCTTTTCTAACATTTGTAAAAAGTCAATGATTTCATAGTCCATTTCTTGTACATTTCCAAGCATCGCTAAGACAAAATCAATATAACTATAGGCAACATCTTCTGCTTCGAACGGGTGCCATTCAAATGGATACGTTACAATGGCATGCTTTGCCATTAAATATTGTACCATTTCCAAAGTCGATGGGTCTTGTTCTAGCTTCACTTCTAGTATATTTTTTATTTCTCCATACTGCGGTAGCTGGTTAGGCAATACTAATTCAGTAGGATTAACAAYTTTGGTTTKATTGAATTTGGCTACTGTAACATTGATAGCTACTTCTTGTTCTACTAATAATATAAGTGCTAGACTCTGGACAAACGGATGGATCGTGGAACATTCAATAATCTCTTTCAACGGCTCTTTTAATTGTCTTACATTTGTATCCATAAGTCGATGTAAGCGAATGGATTGCTCATTTGGACTAAGTGCCCTAAATTTCTCAAGGTCATATTCTTGTTCTTCTATTAAACGTTGTGCATTTTCTTTTTTTTCTAGATTCTTAGACACTTCACTATTCAAATTTTTTAAGCGTTCAAATTTTTCAATTTGATCCTGAGGCAAAACATTTTCTTCAAGTAGCGTTGAAATTAATGACTCTACTTGATGGTATTCTTTTAACTGCATGCATACGGTAATGTACAATTCCATGATTTCTACATAAAATGACGTACCCATTGAAAATAATTGCTCACAAACATCCTTTGTCTTGCTATAGTCCTTTAATTCATACAAAGCGAAAGCATAAGCACTAAGAGCAAATTCATCTCCAGCTTCGTACACAAATGCCTTTTCAAAGCTTGCCACCGCTTTTTCATACTGAAAATTTTCAGCAAACATATGTCCTTCACGTATTAATGTTTGGACAGCGCCCGGAAAAACAACAACATTGTCATGTTTAATGACATGACGCTTTCTTTTTGTCATTTTTCTCACCTCATTGTTCTAATTTTTCATTTCTGCTATTTACTAAAAAATCCACAAGTTTCTTGTTTTTAACAAAAAATTATTGCTTTTGCATTCATATTTTGTAATAAATTGTATTATAATTAGAATAGTCTAAAATTTATCACAATTCGCAGACGCTTCCCGTTTGTTGTCTGCATCAAGAAAATCAAGTTCTTAACAAGGAGTGGAATCCATGCAATTACTTGATACAATTACAGAATTTGATCATTGTATCTCATCTGCATTCGAGGCATTATCGATTAAAGTCATTTCAATTTCTACAACGAACGGCCCTTTTCAAGATAAGCCGATAGAATTTGAACTTTTAACACGCACCAAAATAGATGTCTACACACAAGAAGCCAGCACCTATATTTTAAAAATTCAAGGGTGTATTCCTGGATCTATTGCACTTGGTCATCAAAACGAGTCTCTTTCCATTATTCCTCAAAAAGTAAACATTGAATGTAACTACAAGTTGCTACATGTTGATAAAAAAGATATGCAGCAGATTTTACAACATCCTGAACCAAATCGTCACTATAGTGAATGGCTCATTGATGCAATCAAAAATGCCAATATTCTTGTCGAGTTAAAGACAAATCAACACACGCTCACTGAATGGCCAATTGGCATTAAATCAGCAGTCATTATTTAGCTAGACAAAGACATACTTAAATAGGTATGTCTTTTTTATTGTTCACATTTTAGTTTTACCATTTTATTGCGTTTCTATCATAACAACTTTCTATAGTTTCTGGAAATAATATTGTAAAAATTATGTTTTAAAGAGGACATTCTAACTGTGCTTGATTAAAATGAAGGTTTCAAATTTATCCCTTCGAAATGAAATGGCGCTATAATATAAAATACAAAAATAAGTTGGGGGCTTTTTTACATGGATATTAAAGAAACATTACAGTCTTTTTCTACAATGACACTGTCTGAGCGTCAGACATTTATGTTCCAACATAGTGATTGGCTATTACAGGAGATGTTAGCCCATATTGGCTCAGTTGATGCCGAATTACGAGACCAGCTCATTTATCGCACCTTTGTTGATTTACTAAGTGATAATTTATTGAGTTCTCAACAACTTCAATATTTGTTTGATACAGTTACAGGTGAGGATTTTTTATATTTACATATCGGAGATAAAACAGAGGATAGTGTCTTTACTCGTTCTTTTTCTGCTTTACTAGTTGCAGGTCTTCTTGCAAAGGACGCTGAATTACTTGTTTTAAGAGATGAAGACCTACAAGTGTTCTTTAAAAAAATTGGCCGTTATTTGTTATTAGAACAGGATACGAGAGGATATGTTCAAGGAAAAGGATGGGCACACAGTATTGCACATGGTGCAGATTTAGCTACAACAACAATAAAACATCCAAAATTCGATTTACAGTATGCACCATCCATTTTACATGCATTAAAACTTGTCACTTGGAAAGAAACAGTCTTTGTTAACGATGAAGAGGAACGTTTAATTAATATAGTGGATGCATTATTGCTTCAAAATTACTCAGAGGAAGCACTGATCGAATTTGTTGAGCAGGCTTTTGATAAATTTGAAATGCATTTAATGACACAAGGTTATAATGAGCTCTTCTTTAGTGGAAGAACTTGTACCTTAAACTTTATGAAAACACTGTATTTTTCTTTGAAAATGAATAATAAAGCTCCACAGCTTCAAAATACGATTTATGGACAAGTAGCCAAATGGCTGAAGCTTGGTGATTGACAGGTAATTTTAAAAATGCTGAATTACACCGCTTAATTCTTGATAACATAAATTTTTTCTAAAATACTAGCAAACTAAGAACTGGCTTAGTTTGCTTTTTACTTTTCAAATAAAACAAACGAAGTAAAAATATGGATATTAAAGAAAACCTGTTATTATATTAACATAATTAATATTTCACTCCATTTATTCCCTCCTCGCTCATTCCTTTCATTGAAAATTCAACCTATTGTTTCCATAAAACGTCATTGCATCTACTCCTTTTTTGAATAAAAGGCAAATAAAAAATCCCAATAGGTCTGGTATGACAATGATTTTATTACAAAACAGCGTCTAAAATGTGAAATACCATTTTTCACATTTTAAATTATTTACTTAGGTAAACATCAGGAATGCAGTATTTTCAACGTTTCCACAGTGTTTAATAAATAAAACCTATAAATACCAATACTAAAATAACGATTTTTGTTCAAAAAATGTTCAAATTCAATACCGCTATACTATCATTTTCATAACAAAATTATGTTTTTTCTTAAAAACAGGGCGTATAATCCAATGTGCAAACAACGAGAGATTGTGACAATCGTAGTTAACCAAGTATGTATTTAAACGATTGCGCAAATCATTGATTTTGCTAACGCTTGCATCAGATCAATCAACACTAGATTTTATGTTTCATATTGAACCATGCCATTGTAATTTCTTATGTTGTTGATTGATACGCCAAGATAAAAGAGGTGACCTCAGTATCAACTATTTGTAAATGTGACACCGACAAAAAACACATGAATTTTATGAATAGCCGTTCTATAGAAAGGAGTCAAACATGAAGAAAAAATTAAGTTTAATGTTAGTAGCATTGAGTGCAATTGCTCTTCTTGCTGGATGTGAACCATTAACAGTGTTCAATCCAAAAGGACCTAATGCTGAAACATTATCAAACACAATTATCTTATCCATTATTACAATGGCCTTTATATTGCTAGTCGTGTATGTGCTTTTAGCCTTTATGCTTACAAAATATCGTGCATCAAAAGCAGCTGCAGATTATGAGCCTCCTCATGAAGAAGGAAGTCATCTGCTTGAAATTACATGGACAGTAATTCCAATTATTATCGTAGCATTTTTAGCTGTTGTGACAGTAAGAACAACATCTACAGTAGAAGCTCAACCAGCAGGTTATGACGATAAGGAGCCTTTAGTGATTTATGCATCATCATCAAACTGGAAATGGCACTTTAGTTATCCAGAAGAAGGTGTTGAAACAGTTAACTATGTAAACATTCCGGTGGATCGTCCAATCGAATTTAAGCTTTACTCATTTGGTCCAATTACAAGTTTCTGGATTCCTCAATTAGCAGGTCAAAAATATGCTATGAGTGATATGTTAACAACAATTCACCTTGCAGCAGATGAAGTTGGTTCATTTATGGGACGTAACTCTAACTTTAATGGACGTGGCTTTGCAGAAATGGAATTTGAAGCACAATCTATGACACAAGAAGACTTCGATAAATGGGTTGCTGATGTTAAATCGAAAGAGGCACCATTAACAGAAGAAAAATTTGATGAGCTTTTAGAGGCAGAACATGTTGGTCGCCAAAGCTTCTCATCTACACACTTAGACTTTAGACCAGCTCCAATGGAACATGGTAAACACATGAATATGGATGAAATGGATCATGGGGACATGTCTGAAGAAGACATGAATAATBAACATTCTGGTCATTAATTTGATTTTATCGTTGAACGAATCGAGACATTAATTTTTAATTCTGAAAGGAGCGCATCCAATGAGTATGGAAGAATTATTCCATCCAATGCAAGAACCGATGATTTTAGCGGCAGCTATTAGTATCGTAGTTGGTGCAGTGGTTATCGTAGCAGGCCTTACTTATTTCAAAAAATGGGGCTATTTCTACAAAAACTGGCTATCAACTGTTGACCATAAAAAAATCGGGATTATGTATATCGCAGTAGCTTTATTAATGCTATTCCGCGGTGGTATCGATGCACTATTAATGCGTGCACAAACAGCCGTTCCAGATAACGGACTTCTTGATGCACAACACTATAATGAAATTTTCACAACACACGGTTTATTAATGATTCTATTTATGGCGATGCCATTTGTTATCGGCTTAATGAACATTGTCATTCCACTTCAAATCGGTGCACGTGACGTTGCTTTCCCACGTCTAAATGCTGTCAGCTTCTGGCTATTTGCAGCAGGTGCTGGTTTATTAAACTTATCATTCATTATCGGTGGTTCACCAGACGCTGGTTGGACAGCCTACTTCCCTCTTGCAAGTACGGATTTTAGTCCGACTGTAGGGAATAACTATTATTCTTTAGCCCTTCAATTATCAGGTATTGGTACTTTAATGACAGGTGTTAACTTTATCACGACGATCATTAAAATGCGTGCTCCTGGTATGACATTAATGAAAATGCCAATGTTTTCTTGGTCAATTTTAATTACAAACATTATTATCGTATTCGCGTTCCCAGTATTAACTGTAGCGCTTGCWCTTATGATGTTTGACCGTCAATTCGGCACAAAATTCTTTGCGATGCAAGACGGTGGTATGGATATGCTTTGGGCCAACCTTTTCTGGGTTTGGGGACATCCTGAGGTTTATATCGTTATCCTACCTGCTTTCGGTATTTTCTCAGAAATCATTGCAACATTCGCACGTAAAAACTTATACGGTTACAAATCAATGGTGATGAGTATGGTGGTCATTTCCCTACTATCATTCGTAGTTTGGGCCCACCACTTCTATACAACGGCTCATGCTTTAATAGTAAAGAGGGTTTTCTCTATTACAACAATGGCAATCGCCGTTCCTACTGGGGTTAAAATATTAAACTGGCTACTCACAATGAGGCACGGGAAAATTCAATTTAMAACACCGATGCTTTATGCACTTGGCTTTTTTCCTATCGTCACAATTGGTGGGGTTACAGGGGTAATGYTAGCGATGGCAAGTGCTGACTACCAATATCATAATACGATGTTCTTAGTTGCCCACTTCCACTATGTATTAATTCCAGGTACAGTATTTGGTGTCCTTGCAGGTTACCACTACTGGTGGCCAAAAATGTTCGGTTTCCGTCTAAATGAAAAATTAGGGAAAGCTGKTTTYTGGTTCATTGCCATYAGCTTCAACGTAACGTTCTTCCCACTATTCATTTTAGGTTTAGATGGATATGCTCGTCGTATGTACACTTATTCTGAGTCTACTGGTTATGGTCCATTGAACATGTTATCGTTCGTTGGTGCTCTAGGTCTTGCAGTCGGCTTTGCATTAATCGTCTACAATATTTACTATAGCTGGAAGCATATGCCTCGTAATGAAAAGGCAGATGTTTGGGATGGTCGTACACTTGAGTGGGCTACTCATTCTCCAGTACCAGAATATAACTTTGCCGTAGTGCCTACCGTTACTCGCTTAGATGAGTTCTGGTTCGCGAAAAAAGAAGGTCGCGATATTACGGCAGGTACAATCGAAAAAATTCACATGCCAAATAATACAGGCACACCATTCTGGATGAGTGGATTCTTCTTCCTTGCAGCATTCTTCGCTGTATTTAATCTATGGATTCCAGCCATCATCAGTATGCTTGGTGTATTTGGCTTCATGATCCATCGTTCATTTGAAAAAGATCATGGTCGTTACATTTCAGTTGAGGAAGTAATGGCAACTGAGAAAAGCTTGAGAGGTGATAAATAATATGAAAATCGATTCTTCACTTCCATTAGAATATAGTACAGAGGAAAACCGTCTAAAAATCTTTGGTTTTTGGATTTTCCTTGGCGCCGAAATCGTGTTATTTGCCACTTTATTTACTGTGTATTTCACACTTCATACACGTACAGGTAGTGGACCAAATGGTGCCGAGATTTTCGAATTAACGCCCGTTCTATGGGAAACATTCTTATTATTAACAAGTAGWTWCACWAKTGGTCTTGGTGTTCATGCAATGCGTWTTGKHCGTAAAAAAGCGATGATGACATTCTTTATCATCACTCTATTACTAGGCCTTGGCTTCTTAGCTATTGAGATTGATGAATTTGTCACATATGTACACGAAGGTGCGACGATTCAAACAAGCGCATTCTTATCGTCATTAATGACTTTACTTGGAACGCACGGTGCCCACGTAACATTTGGTTTCTTCTGGGGCGTAGCTATTTTAATCCAAGTAGCGAAACGTGGCTTAAACCCACAAACGGCTAATAAAGCGTTTATCTTCTCACTGTACTGGCATTTCCTAGACGTTGTTTGGATTTTCATCTTCAGCTTCGTCTACTTGAAAGGACTGATTAGCTGATGAAGGAATTATTCCCAAAACAACATGTGATGGGCTTCGGCTTCTCACTATTACTAACAATCGTAGCTTTAGCAGTTGTAAAATTTGATATGTCTCTTAATATGGCATTTGGAATTTTACTAGTAACTGCTCTTGCACAGGCAACTGTACAATTAGTATTATTCATGCACATCGGTGAATCTGAAGATAAAAAAACGTTATATACAACAATTTTATACTCAGTATTCGTAGGTGTTGTGACAATCATTGGTACATTATTTGCTATGATCTGGGGTTATAATTGATCCATTACACTATGGTGTAAGCAAAAGGCTGTCTGTACTTATCGTCCTTGTACGATAAGTTCATGACAGCTTTTTTGTTTTATCCCTATTCATTTGGTAATTATCRYRKTYAAAGATTGCAAAAGTAGGTGTGATGTTGTTTTTTTAATAAAAAAGTAGTTCTWTTCTWACAAKTTMTKAAACTTTWCCTTKTTWAGTGMGTATAGTAGTAGATAGTGTTTTTTACCAAGAATAGGAGATGAAAGTAATGAAGAAAATTTTTAAAGTATTAGCAGTCGGAACACTAGCGTTGACACTTGCCGCTTGTAATTCAAGCGCTACGCCTACGAAAGACACAACTAATAAAAGCAAACTCACTTTAGAACAAGTGTATGACAAAGCAGTAGATCGCCAGGCTGATATTCAAAGTGCAAGTRCTAAAATGGATATGACACAGGTGACAAAGGTTGGGTCTGGTGAAGAAGCAATGGAGTTTTCAATCGACTCCAAAATGGAGATGGATATCATCGTTGATCCACTTGCAATGCATTTATCAGGATCTATGACAATGCCTGATATGATGAATGAAGGTAAAGAAACAATGGACATGCCAATTGAAATGTATATGAAAAAAGATGCAGGCTTATTTATGAAGGATTCGACAACAGATAGCTGGTTAAAGCTCCCTGATGAGAACTTTGATGCTATATTAGATCAAACGGCGGCTTCTGCTGATGCGAAGGAACAGCTAGAACAATTGAAAAAATTCATTAAGGACTTTACATTTGAACAAACGGATGATGAATACGTCCTTACATTAGATGCAAAAGGCGATAAATTCAAAGAACTAATCGATTCTGAGATTAATAAGTCTATGCAAGAAATGGGTCTAGAAGAAAATCCAATGGATCAACTATCAATTGAAAAAATTAACTACGTACTACACATCGATAAAGAGACTTTCGATACGAACAAAATGGATATGAATTTTGACTTAAAAATGGCCGTAGAAGGTGACGAATTGTTAATGAATACAAAATCAGTCGTTACGTATACTGAATTTAATCATCTAAAAACAATCGATATACCTCAAAGCATTATTGATAACGCTCAAACATTCCAATAAAAAAAGAGCCTGCTTGTCTACTAGCACAAGCAGGTTCTTTTACTCTAAACTATTTTAACAACTAACGAACAATCAACACATCACAAAGCGCATGACGTACGACTTTCTCTGCCACAGAGCCTAACATCATTTTCTCCATACGATTTAATCCAGTTGCACCGCAAACAATTAAATCAACCTGAGGTAACTGTGTTAAAATGCCTTTTGGTGAACCTGTTTCTACAATGGATTCGACCTCTTTGACTCCTGTCTGTAATGCCTCTTTTTCTAGCTTTTCCATTTTAAGAATGTTTTCCTTCTTCAATTCCTCGGCATATTTTAAGTCATATGCTGAAACTGCTCCAAACGATTTTGTATCAATGACATTCACCAATTGCAAAATAGCATTGTGTTCCTTTGCTAATTGACTAGCTCTATCCAATGCTTTTAATGATTGTTCTGAGAAATCAATTGCTACTGCGATCTTAAGATAGTTTGCCATGTTTGTCCTCCCCATTCATCCTACCATTCCATGTTTTCTCAAATATTATATCACAATGGCGTTCGATATAGTTTATCATCCTGAGGTTGCGGATTTCCACGACCATCTGTATTATTACTAATAAAATAAAGAAATTTTTCATCCACAAAGACATCACGAATTCTACCAAATTCTGATAGTAATTCATTGTGTTTGTTCTTATTTATATCAAAAGCTAGGACTGCTGTGCCTCTTAAGGCAGCGACATATAATTGATCATTTACAATAGCAATGCCTGATGGTGCCCATGTGTTAGAAGAACCGGATGTAAAAAGAGGTGTTATCATCCCCTGCTCTTTCTCCATTCCTTCAATAAGAGGCCAGCCATAATTCTTCCCCTTCTCAATGATATTAATTTCATCATTTCCTGCATTGCCATGCTCACTGGCATACATCGTACCATCATTAGACCATGTTAAGCCTTGTGGATTTCGATGTCCATAGCTGTATATATAGGATTGAGGAAAAGGATTATCATTCGGTATGGTGCCATCCAAATTGATGCGCAAAATTTTCCCTTCTAAAGCTTCCACATCCTGTGCTAAAGAAGGTTGTGTTGCATCTCCTACCGTTGCATACAGCTTGCCGTCAGGACCTATTTTCAAACGTCCCCCATGATGGTATGTACCACTCTTTATTCGATCCATAATAAGATTCTGTTCGAGCCATTTATTATCGTTAAACGTTAACGTAACAATTCGATTAAATTGTTCCTCTTCCTCGACATACGTATAATACGCATAAGCAACTTGACTAGTAGGAAAATTAGGTGCTAACACAAATCCCAACATACCAGCTTCTGGAGCAGTTGATAGCTCCTTTTTCAGGATAATCTGCTGCCTATCAACGCCCCCTTCCGCAATCTTTACAATACTTCCTGGCCTTTCTGCTATATAAAAGACATCTCCACTTTTTTGAATCGACCAAGGTGTCTGCAATTGATCTGCTATTATTTCGATAGAGGAATTCATGGCATCTATAGCGTGATTTTCCTCACTTTCTAACCTATTATCGTTATTATCCTTCGTTGACGTACAAGCAACACATAGAATCATCGTTAGCAGTATTAAAGGTATGTAACGTCCCATGATTAATCATCCTCTCATTTATGAAAAATAGAAAGAGACGCCACCTAGACGCCTCTCTTACTTTTTATACTTTCAAACAGGATTATTTCACCAAATGTTCTTGTTTTCTCTAACACCTCTAGAAAGGCTTCTTTACGATGGATGAGTCGTTCTTGGTGCAATTTCTGATAGGAATGCTGAAAATCATCTATAGCTATTTTATCCATAAACTCACCTCATATAGTAGTACGTGCTAATATCATTATAATGTTGGAAAATTCTTACGACAATTCTATTTATATTTTTGATTATATGTTCCCAAAATAATAAGGATAAAAGACATATAATTTCTTGTAGCAGCTATTTAAATTTATCTAACTAATGAATGAAAAATGGTAGTACTTTTTCTTCCACAGCTTGTTCACCTGCTTGAATCCATCTACTTTTATCATGAATGTATCCATCTTTATCAAGCGGAGTTTGAAATTGACTAGCACCAGTTGCATCTAGTAAGGAGCCCTCATCATAATCTAGACCAATATTCTCAACATGCTTAATGACAAATGGCTTTTGAAAACGAATTTGAGCATCTTCATTATCAAGCTCTCCTGATGTGACGATAAAAGGGACACGTAAATAAATAGTTTCTCCTGCCTCTTTCCATAATACCGAGTCAAAGCTACCTTTATAGTACTCCCAATTCCCGCCAATCGTGAAACCCCGATCGGCAATTTTATCTCGTAAATAGCCAAACCCTATCTCTTTTCCAACAATTTTTGAATCAAATTGTAACAATTTATCTTCTCCTCCTTTCACTCGATAAAAGTTTAACCTAAAAGACGATATTACAAACTAGCTAAAAGATCATTTTGCTGAACAAAAAAATCCCGAAACCTGAGTAGATTATGGTTTCGGGATTTTCGTAAATTTTTTATAAAGGCACTGAAATATTTCGATGTAACACATATTTAGCAGCTTCTACATACTCTGTGACAGCTCTTTGACTGACTGCGGCTGTAGGAACAATACTCTCAAAGCCATGATAGCAGCCTGGGTATAAGTGGAATTCAACATCTACTCCAGCCTGACATAGCTTGGTTACATATTGTAAAGTCTCATCACGAAATGGATCAAGTTGACCAACACATGTATAAGTAAATGGTAAACCTGATAAATCATCCGCTCTAGCTGCGGCAGCATATGGTGGTACATTGTCGCTACCATTTTCTCCATTCAAATACATTTCCCATCCCTTTTGATTGAGTGAGTGGTTCCAGATCATATGTCCCGTAATTTCTAATGAAGATGGGGTATTATTGCGATCATCAATCATTGGATAGAGCGGCATTTGGAAACTAAGCTTCGGATAATTTCGATCGCGTGTAAGTAGTGCAAGTGCAGCTGTGAGCCCACCACCAGCACTTGCTCCAGCAATCCCTAAACGGTTAGGATCTATCCCTAATTCATCTGCATGATCTGCTACCCATTTTAACGCTGTATAGCAATCTTCAAGCGGAGCTGGATAAGGATGTTCAGGCGCAAGTCGATAGTCTACAGATACTACAACACAATTCGCTTCATTGACAAAACGCTGACAAAGCACATCATCACCCTCTGGTGCTCCTAAGACATAGCCTCCACCATGAATCCATAGCAGGCCTGGGTATATTTCCTTTTGCTCTTTTGACTTATAAATACGAAGGCGAAGAGAATGATTATCATCAGGCCCTTGAATGACTTTATTTTCTACTATGATGTGCTCTTCAATTGAAGCTGGCACAGCAACGGCTGCCATTCCGTCTCTTGTAGCTTGTACATTATCCAAATCTAATGGGGGAAAAATTGCTAACGTTTCTTTTAGTTCTGAATCAATACGATGTTCCATTAAAATCCTTCCTCTCTTATTTAAAATGTTTTTACGATGTTAAACCGCCATCAATTGGGACGACAGCACCATTCACATAAGAAGCTTCCTGCGAAATTAAGAAAGCGATTACATTTGCGATTTCAGTAGGGTCTGCTAATCTACGTAATGGTCCATTTTCTTCTGGACTCGATGCCAATCCCTTTGTCATGTTTGTCCTCACGCCACCGGGACAAATTGCATTCACTCGAATCCCTTTAGGTCAATATTCCATGGCCGCCGTTTTAGTTAATCCAATTACACCATGCTTACTTGCCGCATAACCACCTAGATAGGGTTGTCCCTGTATACCAGCTGCTGAGGATGTATTCACAATGACACCTGATTGCTGTTGCTCCATTTCTTTTAATACATACTTTAAGCCGAKAAACGTCCCTTTAAKWKTKAMSGAGRTTMTTSKRTCMRAMGTTKSSTMTWMKAAAYMTCCCAGTAGTGTAGGTGGGCTTAAAACACCTGCATTATTGATAAAAGCATCAATCCTGCCAAATGTTTCTTTTGCAGCGTCCACATATTTTTTGACATCATTGCTTTGTGAAACATCAGCTTGGACAAAAATTGCTTGTTGGTGATATTCCTTAACAGCATGTAGTGTGTCTTGTCCACTTTTTTCATCAAAATCCACTAAAACTAATGCTTTGCCCATAGTGGCAAGCAATTTTGCAGTCTCTCTTCCTATACCACTTCCAGCACCTGTAATAATRACKACTTGTTGCTCCATATTGATATATGCTCCCCTCTCACAAACTATGATATTGATTTTAATTTCATTAACTTAAAGCCTACATAATTGTTTTGAGCCACCTCATTACAATGTTTTGTGTAATAATCAAATCCTCCTAGATAGATTAAAAAACTTCGAGGTTTGCCCTCAATATTGGCTCCCGTATACCAGGAATCACCTTTGACGTAGAGTGTTGCATTAGCGACATCTCGACAATGTGTGCTCCAAGCTTCCTCTGCTTCTATTGTTTGTTCCACAAGATCAATGTCATGCTCACGCAAATAATGCATGCACTCGGCAATCCATTCGACATGCTGCTCAATAGCAATCGGCATGTTCACGARAACAGAAGGGCTTTCTGGTCCCGTAATCATAAATAAATTAGGAAAACCTGCTGTTGTGAGTCCAAGATAGGTTTGAACAGCTGCCCCATCCTTCCACTTCTCTTTTAATGACACGCCATTCCTTCCTCGGATATCAATCTTAAATAATGGCCCTGTCATGCCATCATAGCCTGTCGCAAAAATGATGATCTCTAAATCAAAATGGTTATCCGCCGTTTGAATACCTTCTCCTGTTATTTTTTGAATAGGTGATTCTTTGACATCAACCAGTAAAACATTCTCCCTATTATAGGTTTCAAAATAACCGCTATCTAAAACCTGTCTTTTCGTGCCATACATATACTTAGGACATAGTTTTTCTGCAACCACAGGATCTTTCACAATCTGTCGTATTTTGGAGCGAATAAATTCTGCCGCTTTTTCATTGGACTGTTCATTCGTTAACAAGTCATGATAAGTAGCTGAGAAGGCAAAGCCACCTTGTGCCCAAGCTTTCTCAAAAACCGCCTGCCTCTTATCATCAGGTTCTTCCATTGCAGATTGCTGATTTTGTGCAAAAGGTGTACCTGAAACCGAATTTCTCATGGAACGTTTTATCGCTTCAAAATTTTTCTTCGTTTCTTTGATAAAGTCCTCTTCATATGCARGGTTACGAGCGGGAATCGTATATTGTGGAGTGCGTTGAAACACCGTTAACTGCTCTGCTTCTTTTGCAATAACAGGTATTGCCTGAATCCCGCTTGAGCCTGTCCCAATAATTCCTACACGCTTCCCAGTAAAATCAACCTTTTCATGTGGCCAATGCCCCGTGTGATACCATTTTCCGTTAAATTGTTGCAACCCCTGGATGTTAGGAACATTTGCTGCAGATAGACAGCCTATTCCTGTAATAAAGTACCTTGTTAAAATGTACTGCCCATCGDTTAGATGAATMATSMATTTWTGTCGTTTTTCATCAAAATGAGCTGCAGTGACTCTTGTGTTAAATTGGATATCTGATCGCAATTGAAAACGATCGGCTACGTAATTTAAGTAGCGTAATATTTCCGCTTGCTCTGGAAATCTAGATGTCCAAGTCCATTCTTCATATAATTCTTTTGAAAATGTGTAGTTATAATAGATGCTTTCAATATCACATCTAGCACCAGGATAACGATTCCAATACCAAACACCACCTACACCATCTCCAGCCTCGTATACAATGGTTGAAAAGCCTTTACTTCTCAACTGATGTAGCATATATAGACCTGCAAACCCAGCACCTAGAACAACTGCATCCACCTCTTTAATTGTTTGACTACTCACCTGTTGCTCCTCCTTACGCCAAAATAGAGAAATATGGCTTTACTTAGCTTAAATACTACAACTTACAGAAAATATTGAAAATTCCTTATTTCAAGCGTAGTATATACTTAAAAAAGGGGATAGGTCATGTCCAATCTTTATACCATTCAAAAACGTTTCGACACAGTAAAAAGTTATGCCAACCATGAAGAGCTGTTGATACACATTTTGCAGGTATATTTAGATGCTTTTCCTATCAAGGATGCCTATTTATTGAGGTATTCTCCAATAGGCTTTGTAGCAGAAGGAATCATTTTTTTAAATGAATCGGGTGGTAGTCATATCGGTGAGATTCGTGAGGAGATTCGTAGCTTCCCTATTATTTATGCTGCTATTGAAGATAAGAAGGCTAAATTTTGCACAGGAATGGACTATTTAAAAAATATCAGTATGAAATATTCTATTCCCTCGCAAAATAATACATTTTTAATTGTCCCTATTTTCATTGGGTCATATGTTTTTGGCTATATTTGTAGTACTCAATTAGAAGAGGAAATCGATATAAATGATAAGCTGTTAGATGACATGACCACCTTTGGAAACATGATTGGACAGCTTATCATACAAGCTAGAAATAGCAAAAAAGAGGGCTTTCTGAGCAAGCGTGAATTAGAGGTAATGAGACAGGTAGCGCAGGGAGATAGTACAAAGGAAATAGCAGATGTTATGCAATTAAGTGAATTAACCATTACACAATATGTAAAATCTGAGATMAAAAAATTGCGTGCCAAAAATCGCTCTCATGCCATTAGCATTCTTTATCAAGAAGGAATCATTCTTTAAAAAATCAGGGGAGCACGCTACTCCCCTTTTTTAGTAACTCACAATTGTCTTCGCTTTAACAATTTTATTACGCCCAGTAGGCCTTCATTAAATCTATTGACCACGCTGGCTGTTTAACATCCTCTTTAGGTAAAAATTCTTTCATTACAGGCTTTATATCTAGTATAGGTGTGCCATCTATGGCGTCTAGCCCTTGAACGATTAATCCTCTTGATTTGACCTCTAACAAGGCAACGATTGTACTTCCTAATTTATTGGGTCTATTTTTACCTCTTTGTGCGAAAATGCCAACCTCTGGATAATCATGATTATTTCTCGGATGTCTTGTCTCATATTGAATTTGATCGTCTGAAACCTTATCAAAATAAAAAATAATTTCTAGATGAGAAAAATCTTCTATTCCTTTTAAGGACGCCTCTTGGATATGATCAGCAAGTTCAATAGTTGAAATAATCTCTCCCCAATGATCATCTTTTAACATTTGCCGATTGTTACGAGCGGTAGCGATTGATTGAATAGTATATTGCATGTCTTTTATCCCCCATCTTTTCGAATATCTACTATATGTCCTTTCATTTCAGTATAGACTAAATGGACAGAAAAAAAGATGATTAACAATGTTAATCACCCGACGTGCCATAATCCTTAATGGAAACCTTCACTTCACATGTAATAGGAACCTCACTAAACGTTTGATCCCATTCTTTTTTTCTTTTTTGCCATACTTTCGGGTAATCGATTCTTAGTTTATTGCCAAACCCAGAAACATCTGTTTGAAATTCATGTTGCGTTTTATCTAGTGCCTTCCTCACTAATCGCTCTATCTCTTTTTCAAATACTTTCTCTGCTTTTTTCAAAAATTGATTGTCAAATGCTTTATCGGAGAGAACCCAATGTTCAGCAATTCTTCCCTCTGATTGAATTTTTATCGTAAAGGAGATTTGATCCCCTTTTACATGTGGAATAATTTTACTTTTAGCTGAAATAATTTCATACACAATAGGTGCTCCTGACTCCTCATCAAAGCSTTTRACTAGGCCACCTTTCGCATCGCCAGACATCCATGCAATTCCTTCTAGGTCACTCTCATTTAAAAATCCTCGTAGCTTTTTGGTTTTTCCTTCAATGATAGCAGCGCCTGCAAATTTTACTTCTCCATTTTCCGTACTCACATTTTGCAATAAAAAGCTAGAGTCTGAATACAGCTTCCCCTCTAGTTTGGCTACGGTCATCGGAGGCAAAATTTTTGTCGTCCTTTCATGTCCCTCCATCATTTCTACTAATTGAAAGGCAGGAATTTTAGTTGGTTCATTTGTTTCAAGTGCCTGACTTGCCTGATCCTGAGCAATAAAGAGCAGTCCACTCGGCCGTATTTCTAATTCTCTTAGAAAAAAATCCAACGTTTGTTGAAGATTGATAGTACTAGCTAATTCCTCACCGATAATAATTACTTTGGAATGTTCAGCAAAGGAACGTTTATCAACCTTTAWCAGCATATTTCSTAAAGTTGGTAACACCGCATCACCTGTCTCAGAAACATTTTTATACGCTTTTTCTGGCAATGCTCCCTCTTTTGTTCCAGAAACCGTAGTCTCTGACGTAACAAATTGATTGGTAATTGTTAGCAACTGTCTGTTTGCATACCTAGCATCTTGTTGCTCTTCAGAGGAAACATCACCCGTTTCTAAATCCAATGATGTACCTACAATAAGGCCTAAATCCTCAATCTCTTTACTACTCCAACAGCCAGTAAGAAGTAAGGTTACCGTTGCAACTAGAAGTAAACGTACACAACACTGTATTCGCTTCATGCTTTCTTTCCTTTCAATTTCGAAATAAGGAGTAAGGTTATCGGTACTACACCAAATAAAATTAATGCAGCATGACCAATCTTATCGCCAAATGTAAATAGATCGTTAATATTTTTAGGTGTCATCGCAATAATGTAAATAATCGGAAGTAGCCCGTATAAGAAGGGATGCATATTTTKCTTAAACAGTTGGGCTAATCCTAAAGTAGCGGCATAATAAGTAATCGTAAAGGTAGCAAAGATTTGCATAATCCAAATTACAAGAAGAAATGACTCAAAGCGTTCAAAAATTAAACCAGGGATTTCAAAACTTCGCATTAATTCAATTGTTGGCCAAGTCCTTGTTAAAACACCCTCAATGGATAGAGCACCAATGACCATCACAACCGTGATGACATAAAAGAGCAAGGGTATGGCTATACCCGCCAGTACAACCTTTACGGCCTTTGATTTATCTGAGGGGTACATAAATGCCACAAGTAGTAGCATAATTTCAGGCCCTAAAAATGCTAGTGTCGCTGTTTTTATTCCCTTTAACATCGGAACAACGCCCAGACCGAGTACTGGTCTCAAATTATCGATTTCAAAAATCCCTAAACTTAAAAAGGCCACAAGTAAAAAAATAACAAAGGTAATAGGAAAAATGATTTCAAATAAGCGAGCGATTGTGTTGATACCACCGCTTATTAAGTAAAGTCCAACCCATAAAAAAGGCAAAATAATCGCCCAAGTGGGGGTTCCTTCTAATAAGAAGAGAGAAGTTACTTCAGCCATGATGCGAACTTCAAAGGCAGAAATGGTAAAAAAGTAGGCAATTACACACGCACTTATAAACCAGCCTAACCACTTCCCTATGATATCTTGATTATATTGATAAAATGTTTTGTCAGGGTATTGTTGGCTTAGCTTCACAATGATTACACCTGCAATCATTGCAACGACTCCACCTAAAAATACACTAATCCAAACATCTGGCGTTTTTACTTTTTCTACAGATGCACGAGGTAAAGTAAGAATCCCAGTGGCAAGAATATAGTTAATAATAATAACAACTGCTTGTGACGTCGTTATTTTATCTTTCATACTGCTGTTCATGGCTGTTTTGCTCCCTTTCTCTTATTCCCCTTTGCGGACCGAATCTTTTGGCTTTAACAATCTAGGACGATGCTTCATCATCTTTAACGGCATTCGCACCATAAAATCTTTCCAATCACCTGCTCGATACGGAATAGTTGGGCTCAAATATGATACACCGAAGCTCTTTAGCTTTACCAAATGACTGCAAAGGAATAAGAAAAATAGAATGATGCCATATAGTCCAAATAAAGCTGCGGAAAACATCGCCACAAAACGTAGCATTCTTAGCGTGATACCAGCATTATATTGAGGGATAGCAAAAGAGGAAATTGCTGTTAATGCAACCACAATGACCATGATTGGACTAACAATTCCTGCCTGTACGGCGGCTTCTCCAATAACAAGCCCTCCAACGATCCCCATTGTCGGACCAATCGGCTTCGGTAGACGAAGTCCCGCTTCTCGTAATATCTCAATAGCGACTTCCATAWTGAGGSCTTCAATCAATGCTGGAAACGGTACCCCCTGCMTTGTTGCCATCATGGACAGCGCTAGTTTAGTGGGAATTAAACCTTGATGAAACGATACAAAAGCAATGTACAGGGATGGGCCAAATAAAGAGATTCCTGCAGCAAAATAGCGAAGCAAGCGAATAAGTGAGCTCGATAACCAACGTTCATAGTAATCCTCTGGTGATTGCAGTAGCATATTAAACGTGACTGGCACAATTAATGCAAAGGGAGTTCCATCTAAAAGAATTGCGACTCGTCCCTCTAGTAAAGCAGCAATAACTCGATCAGGACGCTCGGTACTTTGCACTTGCGAAAATGGGCTGAGATAATTATCCTCAATCAATTGCTCAATATATCCCGATTCAGCAACATCATCCAAATGGATTGTTTCAATTCGTTCCTTCACCTCTTTGACAAGATTAGGCTGCACAATTTCATCTATATAGGCTAAAACCAACTCTTTTTTCGTACGTTCGCCTACTTCCATCTCGATAATCGATAAATTCCGATTCTCACCATGCTGTCTTAATAAAGAGGTATTCACACTTAATTTTTCCGTGAAGCCCACTCTTGGTCCACGTACCATTGCTTCAGAAACAGGCTCCTCAAGATTTCGAGTTTTGCCATGTGCCGTACCAATGATAAATACATTCTGTATGCCATCCACAATTAATACAGTGGAACCAGTTAATACTTTCCCAACAGCTTTCATGACTTTCGATTCCTCTAGCAGTTCACTCACTGGTAGGATTTCATTTCTAATCGATTGTTGTAATTCATGACCTCTTAAAACAGACGACTTTTCTGCATGTCCATTCATTAATGATATCAAAATATGTTTATCAATTAATTCTTTATCGCATAATCCTTTAAGAAAAACGATCGCTGCACGATTATCCGTATTTCCTATTTGAAATTCTCTAAAATGAATATCCCAATTATGGCCAAGTTCTTTCCTCATTTGTAAAAGATCTTTATTAAAATCTCCTGTAAATTGCTCTAACGTTTTTTGAATAGGTATGTGTACCATCTCAACTTGTTCACTATTTTCTTTCATCTCAATTTTGACATTGCTCTTATTAACAAATAAAAAAACATGGAACAATTTATAAATKAAATATGGAATAAAAAACGCTAAAAAGCCTTGTAAAAAAACTTGCCAATGTGGCATGTAGGAAATCACCTTTTCCCACATATTGATCACCCTCTTTAGTACACTTGTACAGAGTATCCCTACATGTTTTTATCTTTATCTAAGCAGCAGTATTTTAAACTTCCAATCCTCAACATTCTTTTATAATAAGACACTAACATTCGGTGACCATAAAAAAACCAGCCTCAAATGAGTACTGGTACTTATAAAAGCAATCTTTAGCTTATGGTATACTAGCTACTATGAAAAATTAGAAGGTGAAATTTATGCTAGAAGTCAGTGAAAGTAAATTAACACAATATAGTCTGCATTTTTTGAGTGAGACGCTTATTTTAGGAGAAGAAGTTTTTACACAACCTGAGGTCATGTTAGAAGCAGCCTTTACACAGCTCGCTTTTAGTAAAATTGATGTGGAACAGCAATATGAATTTTTCCATGAAAGCAATATTGCACTCAATGAAGTTTTTACGTATTCAAGAGCTATTTTCGAACAGGGAAGTAACTTCCTAGAACACTCACAAAATATTGCCAAACACTTACATAGTGTGTCACAGCATCCTAACATCAAAAGCGGAGAACTGTTTATTGGCCTTTTTGAAAATTGTTTTCTATTAAATGAGGMTAAAAAGATTATCGCTATTGTCAAAATTGATGAAAAAGAAATGTTTTTAGATGTGAAAAATGAACACAATCAAATGATCGTGAACGGCGTGGATGGCATTAACGTTAAGAAAATTAATAATATGGCTATTATTGTTGATATGGGACCAGATCAATCTCCTGCCGTGTATATTAAAACAAAACGTAAAGAAGATATTGTTTATTGGCAAGAACGATTTTTAAAAATTAAGGCAGCGGATGAACATTATTATAAAACCAATTTAGCATTAACAGAATGTAAAAAATTCATTTTAAAGGAAGAAAATTATACAAGCACAGAAAAACTTGGGCTCTTGAATAAAACACTGGATTACTTTAGAAATGAAGAGGAGTTTCAAGTAAATCATTATATTGAAACTGTTTTTGAGCAAGCGGACACTACTCAAAAAGATATCATCATTAATTCGGTCAAACCCTATGAGACTATCATTTCTGATAGTGCGCTAGAAAAAGCTGAAAAGAAATACAAACGTAAAATCAAACTGGATTCCAATATTGAAATCCAAGTAAATATTCAACATATCGACCAAATAGATGAATTAATTGAAGTTGGCTATGATGAGGCAACGAATCGCAAATTTTATAAAATCTATTTCCAGGATGAACAGTAGAAGAGCTTGGATTAAACGGATGCAAGTTATCTTATGAGATTAAGCATTAGAATGACAGCGTCTCTCCTAAAATCTTCAATAAGGAGAAAAAGAGCTTAAAACAGTATCAGCTGCAATAATGCCTTAGTTCGTGCCCATGAATTTTCTCTGGAAGCGCACTAATCCTTGAAAATCTTTGCTTCGATAATCAACCCTTTGCATGGTCTGTGCTGTAAATAATAGCTATTTTTCAAAGACTACAGATACTAAAACAGTGAGTCTTATCATGAATCCTCCACTCTTTAATTTCTTAAAATTTTTTTCAAAAAGTTAAAACTTTTTCAATTGGTAAAACGTCTAATAATTGGTAACAGAAGTTAACCTAAAGGAGAATTGATAAATATGAAAAAACCTGCTAAAAAAACATGGCTATTAGCTTCAGCATTAACACTTGGGATGGCTGTATTAACACCGCTTCAAGCTGGTGCAACAGCTGTTGATACAACAAATAATGTAACGATTCAAATAGAACAAAAAATAACAGGTACCATTAAATATTTTGATGGTAGCAGCATTACCCTTAAAGGAACAGATGGAAAAAACTACTACATCGGTTTACACAATTTCTCAGATAAACAAATTGAGCAGTTAAAGCTAGCAGAGGGGCAAGAAATTTTAGTTGAGGGTAGTATTGTGAAAGATTACTCAGATTTCTTTACCTTTGCCGTCTATAAAAAAAGCTTACCTAAAGAAGTAACAAAAGAAGAATTAGTCCAACTAGAGAAACTCTTTTCTGACATGAAAAAGGCTGAAAAAGAAGAGAATTATGAGGAAATGGAACGAATCTATGAGGCGATGGATAACATCACAAGACCTTACGAATTAGCAAATTGGCAACCTGAGCCTTTTGAAGAATTTATTAATGAAGCTGCATTCGCTGAAAAAAATATTGTTATCAAAGCACAAGATAAAGAACAGCTAAAAACACTTTATAGTAACTGGATTAAGTATGTAAAAGAAAATAAAACGGATGAGGCATCAGAAAACATTGATAAAATTTTCACTATTCTTGAACCTTATTACCAAGAATTATATCCACCTTTAACTTTTGAAGAGTATATGGCGGATATGAACGTCGATTTAACAAAAGAGGAACTTGCAAAACTTAAAACAATCTATGAAGAGGCACAAAAAGCTGAAAAAGATAAAGACGAAGAATTGTCCATGAAGAAATGGGATGAATTCTATGAAATACTTCGCCCACACTTTAAACCAGTTCCCTTCGAGGAATATATGGCAGATATCGAATTCAGCATTAGTAATGCAGATTACGCAAAATTAAAACAACACTATGAAGAAGCAGTTGCCCTTGAACAAAAGGGTGAAGATGAAAAAGCTGGCGAGCAATGGGAAGCCTTTTATAAAGTTTTAGACCCTTACTACGAAGCGAACAGAGAAATTCTTATCTCACCATCTAAATTAACATTTAACGGTCAAGATTTTACGCCAGAGCCAGAAACAAATTAAATAAAATTTCAAGGGCCCTCCTATTGGTTTTAGGAGTGGCCCTTTTTGAAGTGACAATTTTGTCATGTTATCCCGGAAATAGTCATGTTAATCGATGGTTTACCCTTATTTTTCTTGTTACAGTAAACCATGTTGTCACAAGCACATTACGTTCTAAGGAGAAAAACAACATGACATTATTCATGAAGAAATCGGTGATGATGACAGTAATGTTACTATTTTTTACGTTCACACCCGGATTTGGACACGCAGCATCAAATAATACAATTAGTAAAATTGATCAGTTTATTAAGGAGCAGCAAACCATTAGTAAAATCCCAGGAATTTCAGTAATTATTGTTGATAAAGGGAAAACCGTCTATCAACGGGGCTTTGGCTTTGCAGATACGAAAACAAAAACGCCTGTTACCTCTGATACTCTTTTTGAGTTGGGCTCCACGTCTAAGGCATTTACAGGACTCGCTATTTTACAATTAGAAAAACAAGGTTTGTTAAAACGATCAGATGATGTCCGAAAGTATATCCCTTGGTTATCATTAACCTATAAAGGCGAGGATAAGGCTGTGACAATACAGCAGCTATTGTCTCATACTAGCGGAATTCCCTCAAATTCCATTACTCAAATCCCAGAAAGCACAGCGGATAATGCCCTTGAATTAACAGTTAAAACACTGCTGGATCAATCACTAAATCGTCAACCAGGGAGTTCTTTTGAATATGCAACCATCAACTATGATGTCTTAGGCCTCGTCATTGAACAAGTTACAAAAAATTCTTACAACCTGTGTATGCAACAGCCAATTTTACGATCAGTAGGTATTCATCAAKCTTTTGTAGGAATTCACCAAGTACATTCCACACATATGGCTTCTGGCTATAAAATAGGTCTAATGAGAGAGCAGCGATACATACCACCTATCTATCGTGGCAATATCCCCGCTGGTTATATCATCAGTAACGCTAATGATATAGCCAGATGGTTAAAATTACAGGTAGGAAACAGTGATATCTATTCAATCAGTAACAATTTAATTCAAGAATCGCATACTCCAGATCTAACAGTGGAGCCTTTTGATACGAATACTTACTATGCAAACGGTTGGGCAGTTGTGAAAAAGGACACAAAGTCATATATCTACCATGCTGGTGAGAATCCAACCTTTTCCTCGTATTTCATTTTGCAACCTGACGAACAAATCGGCGTGGCTATTTTAGCCAATATGAATACAAGCTCTACAACAGCGATTGGACAAGGTGTCATGGATTTATGGGAGGGCAAAACGATTGACATGCAACATATCAGCAGCTATCAAAAGCTAGATAAAATTGTAACAATCATATGTGCTATTATCATCGCAATCAGCATTATTTTCTGTTATCTATTCGTTCAAATTATACGCAGCCTTTATAAAAAACAACGTAGTATGTCAAATCTAAATTACAAAAGAATATTGTTATTATCTGCCCATACTATACTTGTGGCGACAATGCTGACAGCACTATTTATCACGCCTAACATAGTACTTGGCGGCTTAAATTGGACATTTATTAAAGTTTGGGCACCAACTTCTATTACATTCCTGTTGTATAGCTCCATTTCGGCCAGTCTTCTATATTTATTATTAGGCTTTATGATGATTGGTACTAAAAGGAAGAATTAAAAATTTAATAGCTTAAAAGATATTTAGCTACAATTAATAGCTCTATTTTGACTGAACACTGCGTAATATGAGCTAATGGTAAAGATGCTGACCTATATCATTCATTGCCAACACATCCATCTTTGAAGGTAAGAATTGATTCCTTCAGCCCTTTGAAAACAAGTTGTAGGAACAGACCATATCATTTTAAAGAAATATTAATACTTGGGAGCGGAACAAGCTCTTTCCGCTCTAATGTTTTTTCGTCAACAATTCTTATAGTTGGCGTAATGATTAGCGTTCGAATATCAGAATCAGGTATAAAAACCTCAACATAACCATTTACTCGCCCARAACCGMTTTTAATGGTTATTGCTCCTACCTTTTCATATACATTTCCAAGATTATCTTCTATGTCTACCATTAAAAATTCTGTCTCCCAGTCAAGATTTCCCTCAAAATAAAGAGTGGTTATATATTTTCCCTCTGTTATTTGATTATATAATAGCTGGWATTGATCATTACCAAATGGTATATTTACTTTTCTTGAATACGCTCGGGTTGGTGTAAGTTCTAACTGAAAGTCCCAAGCTCCTTCTACAAGAGTCGTATTTTCCATACCTATAAGAACTTGAGGAAGCCATTGAACATTTACCTTTTCATCAATTACTTTGTCTGAAATTCTCGCTGTAAACATACCAATCCAAGTAGCATCATTCTTTTTAACGATTTKATGACTAAGTAMGWCTAGMTTGTTWCCGTTGACTTCTAAATCGCCCTTCCAAAATAGAGGGGGTTCATCTATCGATTGTTCGTGTTTMATTTCATAACTAACCGATAMRATCGTTCCATCGAAAAAAGCCTCAGCTAATTCAATGGAGGTTCCGTTACTTTCGTCTATTTGATTGATAATTGATGCATTATCACTAAATACTTGTAATTGGGGATTATCATTGCTATTTAATAGTTGCTGTACAATTGGTACTCGATTAGCCACTACAGGTAGCCAAATGCTGCTACTAGCAAAAATAAATGTGAGCATGGCGACAATACTAACCCACTTCCATTTTTTAAATACATACTTCTTGGTTGAAGATGACCGTAAAACACTTTTTTCAATATTAATCTTTTCCCAATCAGATAATTCAATTGGTTCAATCTCATCAATATCTATTTCGATGAAGTCCTTTTCTTTCATTTAGATACCTCCCAGCTCTTCTGTTAACTTTAACTTACCTCGATATAAACGATTTTCTACAGCTGATTTAGATAGACCAAATATCTCAGCGATTTCTCTGTTCGAATATCCTAAGTAGTATTTCAAAAGAAAAATTTCCTGATCGTTTTTATTTAAATTTAAAATACTGATAAATAGCTGYTYTTTTTGTACTCTTCGTTCTACGATGCTTTCTGGAAGATCCTTGCTATTTGAAATTGATGAAAGTAACTCGACTGTTTTAGGCTTATTTTGAAGGCTTCTATATGTATCAATCGCTTTATATTTTGCAATAACACCAATCCATTTTTTAAAATCAACCTCATCACCAGTAAATTGCGTACTCTTTTGCCAAATGGTTAGAAATACATCGTTGATACACTCTTCAATAGCTGTATGGTTAGGCTGTAACACTTTTAACACAATGGCTTTAACATACCCTCCATATCTGTTAATCACTTCTCTTAAAGCTTGTTCATCCTTTTTTTGTAGCTGATTAATTAATGAATACACGAAGTTAGAAAACCTCCTTTCCTTTCTTCTCTACAAGTAATAACGAGCAAATGAAAGAAAACTCTCACATTATTTAAATAAAAAAACAAATGATTCCTTTCCGCAACACATTGTAGCTAAAAATAGAAACGGAAAAACATCGACTTACTGTTTCAAACCCGCTCCATCATCATGCATCAAAAAATTATTTTTTATCTTATGGACTGGATTGACAACTAATCATCAGGCTGTAACAAGCGCCTTTGAGTTTCATCCTATCAAGTGTTTAGTGATACTCATCCTTCACCCAAGATTCTCTTTAAAATTACCTAAATACGATTCATTAGACGAATACCCTTTTCTCTTTCAACGGCATTCATACAATAAACTGAAGAAAGGAGAGATCTTGATGGGATACTTTGGAAACATGGGTAATTTCAATTGTTGTTATGGAGGCTATGGTAATGACTATAGCGGCGGTTATAGTATGGGTTGTTGTGGCATGGACTATGGCGGCAAAAACAATAGTTCAACATTCGTTTTAATCGTTGTGCTATTCATTCTTCTGATTATTGTCGGAGCAACATTCGTGCAAAAAGAATATTAATATTTATTGATAAACATGAAAAAGAGATGATCTTCATTAATAGCAGCTCACATTAATGTCGATACATCCACAGCAAAGAGGGTCACTTCCAGCCTAGTGACCCTTTTTAAACCTGCTTGTCTTTCACCTTATTTAATTTTAAATTCTCCATTTCCCACATTTGCGGTAATACACATCGCTAAAGAAATATAATAAGCCAATATTTTTACTCCCATTTACGCCCYATATCCGCTTTTACATSATAAAGTTTTTTAAAAATGAAACCACCTAAAGCCATGAATCGTATACTTACTTAAGAAAAAGCCTTTGTAAAAGGGGTCGAGTAATGTGAGAGAATGGTTGCAAGGAAGGAAAAACAAAAAGAGAAGAGATAAGAGACGTAAAGATCAATATTCATTAATTGACTTATTTCTTGATGTACTAATTTGGATACCAGAATTACTTTTCCTCCCATTTAGAATCATTTATTGGTTGTTGAGAGGAGTTGGAAGGTTTATTGGAGAAGGTTTTAATTAAAAAACTGCTCAAAAGGATATCATTTGATTTTTTGTACCAATACGATTGAGGCAAAGGAAAATTTTGTTGGGCATTCAAAAGGGATAAAGTCATTTAGTTGAGGCGCTGACCCTATCCCTCTCCTTTAAATTAGATTAATTGGAGATAAACGGTGCTTTTTGTACATACTTTTGATTTTCTATTTGGTTAATGATGAATGTAGCTATATCCCGATTTGTTATTTTTGTACCTGGCATATCTCTAAGATTTTCCTTTATGAACCCAACTTCATTTCCCTCTACTATAAATGGAAGCCGAATTAGTGTCCATTTGATAACTTGATTATGGCTAAGGAGGTGCCATTCTTTTTTCTTATCCATCATCATTTTTGAATAAATAATTTCAAATATCTTCGCACCCATTCTATTTATAATACTCTTTGTATCTCCAGCAATGGTTAGCGATCCACCCGTTACCCCAATATAACGATCCATATGTAAATCAGACATGACTCCCAATATATTTTCCGTTAATTTACTATAAATTTGTTTTTCTTTCATGGGTTGACCAAAAGTATTGATAACGATTTGACAATCTTTTAATAGCTTTTGAAGATCCTCGATATTTTGTACATTCCCTTCTATTACCTCAATCCTACTGTCTTTGAAAACTAACTTTTCTGGATTTCTAACAAGCATACGTACGTGATACCCTTTCTATAATGCTTTAGAAGCAATGTAACGCCCCGCTTTACCTGTTCCACCGATAATTGCTATCTTTTTATAAACGTCCATGATGCCCCCTAATTATCATAATAATATGTATACGGACAAATCATAGTTTAGATTCAATAATTCTATTATTCACCTCTCTTTATCAAATGAGATAAAGAAATAGTAATTTTGTTTATTCTAGCTAGAGCTTTTGTCTAAACAAAAGAAAAAGAACCACTCTCTTAAAAGAAAATGGCACTTCAACGCCTCATCGTACTTACTTGATAATTACACTTTTTAGGTGTATTCAGCTTAACTAGATCAGTGGTTTATATTATTTACTAAGTCTTTATTATATGCAATCCACTTCTCCATTTCTCTCTCGACAGCTCGGTTTTGCCATTCAAACCAAATACCTGTACATTCACTACAGTGACTATCGACACCCTTTTTTTCATGTGTATCTTTACATGTAAACACAGTCTTTTTACGACAACTATAACAGTAAATGACTATGTCTTTATAAAACTCCATCCCGATCAACTCCTCAAATTCACACCTATTTCTTTCCCTTTTTCCTCTAAATTATGCTTCAAAAAGAAATAAGTAAGGATGATGAGTGCCATCATGTTTGTTCTTTCCTCTCCTTACTAATAAAAGCGATTCAAACCCTTACTATTAAAGGATTTGAATCGCTTTTTCCGTTAGTCCAATTTTCTATTTGAACCTTAAGGAGAATATAAAATCTTGGTATTGCCATACTTATTCAAAAATGACCAATAAAAAAGCAATTCAAGKTAATGGTATGATATCCTATAGACTTTGATATCGTACACAATTCCTTGAACCGCCTTAAATTATTTAGACTCTACATTTTCATCAGGAGAGTAATTATATTGAGAAGGATCAACTGGCGTATAACCTGTTGGCGTATAGAATCTCAATAGGTCACCATTCACGACTCTATCAGATAACGCCAATTTATGATCTACTTCATTTTTAATCGTCTTTGCTTCCTCTAATTGACTTTCGTCTAATGGTAAGCCTGTTTTATTATCATAATATTTTTCATTAATTGAATAAATAGTAGGACTGACAAAATCGCCATTTCTAAATGGTACAATTTCATCATGCTCTTCTGATAATAAGTCTGAACCAAATTGAACAAATTGTTGTGAATCAATTCCTAGTAAATGCAATAACGTTGGCAGTAGGTCTGTTTGGCCACCATAGCTATGGTTGGTCCCACCTTGTATGCCTGGAACATGTATAAATAATGGTACACGTTGTAAATTAGCACTTTCATATGGTGTAATCTCTTTTCCAATGACTTGTTCCATCGCTTTATTATGATTATCGGAAATACCGTAATGGTCACCATAAAGAACAATCATTGAATGATCATATAATCCTGATTCCTTTAATTGCTGGAAGACCTGTTGAATTGCTTCGTCTGCATAACGAGCTGTTTGGAAATAATTATCAACGCTTGCATCTCCCGTATTGGCTTTATCAATTGTCACTAAATCTTGATTCATTTTATATGGATAGTGATTCCCTACCGTAATTAATTTTGTATAAAAAGGTTGTGGTAAGGAGCTTAAAAGATTTTGAGATTGTTCAAAGAATGGTTTATCTAACAAACCATATTCAGCCATGTCCTCTGAAGTACCTGTGTTATAGTAACTAGCATCGAAGAATTTGTCGAAGCCAAATGATTTATAAATTACATTTCTATTCCAGAAGCTTCCGTTATTACCATGGAATACAGCTGATGTATAACCATAATCTTTTAAAATACTAGGAGCTGCCTGATACGTATTTTGTGCTTTTGTAATATAAGCAGATCCTTGTGGTAATCCAAATAAAGAATTTTCAAGCATAAATTCTGCATCAGATGTTTTCCCTTGACCTGTTTGATGGAAGAAATTATCAAAATACAATGTATTCTTATCTTTTGCTAATGAATTTAAAAATGGTGTTACTTCTTCACCGTTTAATTTATAGTCGATTAAAAAGTTTTGGAATGATTCTAAATGTAAATAGATAACGTTCATTCCCTTTGCTGCACCAAAATATTGGGCATTCGGTTTGGCGTAGTTTGATTTTGTATAGTTAATTACTTCAGTAATATCACTACTATCTGCCAAAGCTCTCTGAGAAGAAGCTTTCATCGTTTCAACTGAGTCATAAATCGTATAGTTATACATTCCTAGATATTTTACAATATAGTTTCTATCAAAACCTCGTGTTAATAGTTGAGGACGATTAGTTTCAGCTAGTCCTAAATTAAGGATTGATACCGCTAATGCAAAGGCAATGATTGCCAWTCCTTTTTTATAGCCAAAACGTTTGKKMTMWKKTKKGWTTTKKTKWSRGAWWYGTRKAKAAAACATAACCATTACATCCACAAAGAACAAGATATCATAAGGCTTTAATAAAGAAAGAACACTGCCGCCTAAATCTCCAAAGTTCTGCGTTTGAGAAAGTGTAGGTAATGTAATGAAATCACTAAAAAATCGGTAATAGACAATATTGGCATATAAAACAATAGACATCAAAGTGTAGACAACAACGAGTGATGTGTATTTTCTTTTTCCTTTAAATAAAAATGAAAATCCTAGAAATAGCATTGCTGAGCCCAGCGGATTTATTAGTAAAAGGAATTGTTGAATGATTCCTTCTACACCTAAGTCAAATTGTGATAGTTGAGAGATGTATGTTTTAATCCATAACATTAATACTGCTACTATATAAATTCCTAAAAAGTTTTGTAATAGGTTATCTTTTTTATTTGCTAGATTTTTCATTTTTGCACCTACCTTTTACTGATTAAATTAAAATCTAGATATATATGAACTTAACTGATAAGTACTGTATGGCACTTTAAAAAATGTTACGTTACAATAGCTTTTTTCGCGACCAATGTATAGTACTCCCCATTTAAACTTCTGTCAAGTTGTTAGCTATTCTTCATATAAATATTTCTAATTAACCTAAATATTGTCCAAAAAATACCCAGTAAACATTAGTTTTTAACTAAAATTTACTGGATATTATAAGCCATAATAGAGATGCTTGGTTCTTTAAATATCTATATGAAATCTGCCTCGCAATTTTTCTCATTTGGGCATCAAAAAATCTTCCATTTCAAATGAATTGGAAGATTTTCTGGAATTCTATTTAAACGTTTCTTTATTTATTTGAGCACCTACTGAATCTTTCAATGATGAAGAAAGACCTCTTCTGATTAGATTTGCAGAAACAGGCGCTCTCCCCATTTCCCTTGCCCAAATTGATAATTGTCCTATATGGTGAATTTCATGTGCAATGGTATGACGAATGACTTCACCCCATGTATGCGTCTCCATACTACCATTTGCTAATGGAATATGAAGAATACGCTCTTCCATACTGTCATCCCATTGATTTACAAAGCTTTCGACGTCTAAATGAAATGCAGCTTCCAATTTACGAACCTTTTCCAAGCTATTATATTCATCAAAGCTCTCCTGAAAGTCTGTTTTCCCCTGTAATAGACGAATCCAACTCCATTCAACATCAATGATATGGAAGAGTGTGTGTAATATACTGCCCATTCCTCCAGTTCGGTTTTGCAAAAGTTCTTCTTCAGTCAACTCTTCACACCAACGAAACCAATCTTCCCGAACTAGCCAMTTATATTTACAAAATGTTTGCAAAAAAGCACCTCCGTAGTTGTGAAAAACATTATAACTCACTATTTCTTCATATAAAGTGAGGAATCCTTCTTTGCTCTTTTCACATATCCAAATAAGCACTAAAAGTAACATAAATATAGCAACATTTCTAAGGCTGAAGTCTGGTAATTACCATTTCTGGTTACCCTTATGGATTTTTCTATAAACGTAATCTGCATTATCTAGGTTTTTCCAACTACTAATAAAATTCAAAATCAGCATAAAAATTCCAAATAAAATAAATGCCACCATATATTTACCTACGAAAAATAAAACAAACGTTGCAACCAAAAGTAATATCATTAAAATTATTACGAGGATTTGTAATTTCCCCTTCTTCTTCTCATCCACCTGTTCAACCTCCAATCAAAGCGCCGGTACTTTTCTAAAATGTTTTCTTTGGTTTATTTTACCATAATATATATAAATGCTCCATAATTAACCTTATTGAATTCATTTATTTCTAAATAATCAATTATTTTATGTAAAATCCAAACATCAGAAATTTCCTACTAAATTTAACTTACATAGTCTTGGGGTGATCTGAAATATTTAAATATGAAGTAGAAATAAACAAGGGATCAAGGGATATTTTATTGGABAAGTTAARTAAWATCTTTAGGAGGTGTCGACATGAAACGAGACAAAAAAAATACAGAATTTGCTACAGACGAGCCAACAAAACAATCATTTGCTAGTGGAGCAGACCCAAAAAAACCTAATGGACGCAAAGAATATACTGAAGCCCCACGCCCACAACGTGAAGAAGATCTTATTATGGATGAGAAAAAAGGTAAGTCAACTTCATTATAATGTAAGACAAGTTAGTATWDTTGAHCACTCDAHTARAGATGGTCTTTTTTAATTTTCTCCACATCATGTAACCCTATATAAAGATTGAGACCACCCATCATGGAGTGGTGTTWCTACTATTATTAAATACATATTATTTTAATWAACTWATCTCATAGCCAKTATATTATATATTAAAACAAAAAAGTAAATTTATGTTTTTAACTTTTCAGACCACTCATCACGGAGTGGTCTTTTTCATCTATATATAGCCTCACCTATTTGCTTTAAAATTTGTAAGAATAGTGGACTAAGGTTTATTAAGACAAATCCTAGCCCAGCATTCTTATCACGCTTTTCAGAATTACCAAACATAATGAAGAAACAACCACCAACCATGATGACGCTTGCTATAGGGAAAGTACTCGCTACAAGCATTTGCCCCAAGTGTATCTATTGCAGTTGCTAATATCTCTAATGGTTTTTCTGTTTATTTGGCGTTGATTAATTTAATATTGCCATATTTTTTAACATTTATTATTTTCCTTTCAATATGTATCAGTGAAATACATGTATCATTGCAATATAATGGTTAATAAAGCATGATTACCCAATGAATAACAAAAATAAAAACAATAATACACAATATCTTAAGGGTTTATTTGAAATTGCCATTTTAATGATGCTTCAGAAAAAAACGATGTATGGCTATGAATTGACTAAAGAATTGAAAGAGAGCAAGTTTTTTTCTATTTCTGATGGCTCAATTTATCCCATACTAAAACGTTTGACGGCGAATGATTATGTTGATATATTTTCCGAAGAATACGAGGGGAGAATTAGGAAGTATTATAGAATTACGGATTTAGGAAAATCATTAATAGAAATTAGACTGAAAGAATTAGAATTGATAATTAACTTTTTTGAAAAAATTAAGGGGATGAATTAGAAATGGATAATTCGAAGATAAATGAATACGTAAAGCAACTGGAAATCGAATTAGATGTATTACCCAAAAAAGATAGAGATAATCATATCATAGAAGTAAAAGATCATTTATTGCAGTCCGTAACTGATGGCAAATCAGTTGACGAGGTATTAAAGAGTTTTCTTCCACCTAATGAATTAGCTAAGGAAATTATAGCTGAATTTCATCAATTGTATAGTATGTCGTCTACTGAAAATAGACATCTAATCAAACAAAAGAGTAGCAAAATATGGATGATATTAACTGTTGTGGTAGCGATAATTATTTTCGCTATATTTTTAGCGATTGCTGTATTTATGGGGAATTTATCAGATACACCTACTGACAAAAACGGAATCATTGAGTATGAAAAAATAGAAGACTAATAAATATAAAAACGAATTATTTAACAATTGGAATCGTTAAATAGCTCGTTTTTTTTATGCATCAATACCTTAATTACAATATATTCTTGAATTACCAATAATTAAATGGTATATTTTTCAATTAAAGAAAATACATACCAAAAGGAGAACAGCATGAGAAAATTATTTTTAACTTTTTTTGCGGCTTTAACATTGTTTTTTGTAACAAATTCAACAACACATGCAACTACGAATACCGTAAATTATGAAGGTTATCCGGGGTTGAAAATGGTAGTTGAAGAATTAGAAGCTGATGGAAGTAAAGAAGCTATTGAAAACCTTGAAAAAATTGAAGCATTATCAGAGAAAGAATTAATTGATCTTAATAACATTTTAATCAACCCTGATAAATTAGCTGAAGAATTAAGTAAACCTGAAAACTCGATTGTAGAATCTGTTGAGGTAGATTATTCTAACAAAAATAGTTTATCAAACTTTAACATACAGCCTTTCGCAGTAGGCTATTCAGGACAAGTTACAGTGGTAACAGCTTTAAGTGCGTTAGGAATTGATCTTATTAAATATGAATTAACAGGTAAATTCACTGTAAATGAGGCAAAAACTAAATTTATAAGTGCGGATAGCATGGACGGAATTGTTATTCGTAAATGGTTACCACAAGTGTCAACTGAAAAAATTGGTACACCCTCTAAAAAAGTTACGGCTGATGAATTCAGAGGAGAGATGACTTTCAGTTATGATTTGGGAGTCGGTTCATGGGGTGTTGCTCGTGTAGGAGTAGTACGTACAGGATTTACAGGAAATACTAAACGAGTAACTAATTCGTGGGCTTATGGCGAAATCTAAATAAAGACAAGAACCATTACTTTCAATTGCTTATTGAGAGTGGTGGTTTTTTACATTTACTGGAACCCCTTGGATTTTCTTTTTGAATACCACATAATATCCCCTTGTTTTGAATATCGGTAATCTTAAACACTTTGCACTTTATCCCTCTGCATGGGTATTATAGCTGCTTACGTCTTTAATTCAGTAGTCGTAATCCATCTGTTTAACCAGACTATCCATGAGAATTCCGTATCGTTTAATCTTTTCACGAAAAGAGCATTACAAATAACCCTGAGCCTTGTTACAAAATGATTTGCATATGTCCCTTTTGATGCTCACAGGGTAATCAAATTCCTAGCTTGAAAAAGTCGATATTGGAATACCATTAAAACAGAACACATTCATTCAATTTCTAAATGATTAGGACATTCAGATATTCAAACAACACTTGATCACTATTCGCACGTATTAAAAGAAATGGAAGAACGAGATGAAGAAATAGCGATTAATGTTTATTCATCTTAATTTCTTTGTTCACCATGTTTACATTTTGTTTACCTAATTTAAATTTTATATGTTATTCTATGCGATTCTTAAAGAAATCAATATAAACAAAAAACGCTCAAAACCCAGTGTTCATAAGGTTTCAAGCGCTTTTCAATTTGGTTAAAAATTAACCTTTGATTTGCTATTGACGTCCCAGGAGGGATTCGAACCCCCGACCGACGGCTTAGAAGGCTGTGGGTGTAGCTTTTTGGCCTTTTATACATTTGTATATAACTTATAAATATCACTTGTTTATCAATCTATCTATTATGTTTCAATTATTTTTTTCTTCCTGTTTATATAGTTTTATATCTATTTGGGCACCTCTTGGGCACCTAACGATATATACATGAAGCTTAAATAAACCTAAAAAGTCACTCATTATTCTTTCTAATGAGTGACTGACTTTTTTATGCTGCTCGATTACGTGCATCGCGGAAAGTGATAGTTGTTACAATAGTGATCACTGTTATCACTATGCTTAAAATAAAGAATATTTTCCAATCATCTAAATCATTTACTAATGATTTATAATCAATTATATATTCGGATATCCCTAATATTGCAGTCACAACTAATATTACAGCTACTATATAAAGTGTTGGATGTTTTTTTGCTATAGGACAATTACATGAGGTATTTACTTCACATCCACAACTTCTAATGTTGAGTTCTGAAAGTTTGGATATCCCGTTTAATAATAAGAAAACTATTAATATGACTGTAAACATTACGAATGATCCAAGTAAAACCAGCTTTCCAGTCCCAGCATTATTAATATTATTAAAAATACTAGATAAAGAAGTTAAACCACCAAAAGTAGTGATAAGTATTGTCGCAAAAATACCTAATATGGTTACAAACTCTTTTTGAACCTTTTTTGCTTTTTTAACCGCATCTTTTTGTTGCTCTGTAAGATTTGATATTTCTGTAGATAAATCATTGAATTCTTTTTGGCTCTTTTTTATATTGATTTGTAATTCTTCAATATTGGCAGAAAGGCTTTCCTTATAAGTTTCAATTTGTTCTACACCTGAATCCATTCTATTTACTTGTATCCCTATGAGTTCGATATGATCTTTAATTTTTTCTATAAAACTGTTGAAGTTGTCGAGTTCTTCAATTTGTCTTTCTTTTGCTATATCTTTTAGCAAAGCAATATTTCTTAAAAAAATCTCAACATTTTCTCCAGCCTCATTCATTCCATATGGTTTTAAATAAAAAAAGTGGGCGCTTAATGTTGAATATACTCTTACTTTACTCAAAAAAGTTGAATACCAAATATCAAAAATACTGTCTAATTGATGTTTTTCAAAAGCACTGTGATACTGTATTAAATTATTAAAGGTATCTTTAAATTCATTCTTTATAATAATGTTTTGAGAATCGTTTGTTTCACTAATCGGTTCCAATATATCACCACTTTAATTCATTTATAGCTTCTTGATAATCATCAAATGTATATTCAATATTAGATACACCACTTCGAATATCTTCTTCTTTGCGTTTCCATGGTGAATGATCGTGAGTGATATCAACTAAATCAAAAGAATTCATTTCTCCATATTTACTTATCACTTTGTCTACTAAAGCTGATTCAGGTAAATCAAAATTCGCTACTTCATGTTTTCCAAATCTCATACCATCGTTATTTACGATTAAAGTTGTGGGTTGCTCAACAATTTGACTGTAGCCATTTGTACGATATTCTGAATAAACACTTCTAACAACTGGACCTAGCTTCCACATTTCCGTAGCTTGTTTATATGGATATTCCCCATACTCACGAACCCAATCTAAAGTAATAAAATACAGTATTTTCTGTAGTTTTAGATGATCAAGGTACATTCCTTTTTCATTAAATTTTTGCACGATATATGCAGCAACTTCTGACGCATTAAATCTGCCATTTTTATTTAATGTCATTAAAGAATCCTCCCCTCTCTAATATGTATTAATTGTCTATACAAATTGTCTAGACAATCTCTATTTACTCACATTATAAATTATTTGTATATAAAAAAGTAAATAAATGTGGTTAAATAACAAGTTTGTACTATTTTATTCATGACTCTCATTCTGTTCTCACTGTTATTTTGCCTGTTCATTCCCTATAACACTTTCTCTCCTTACTTTATTATAGAACAAATGTTTGCTTTTTGCAAATATAACGTATAATCTAATGAAGTTTGTCATGAATTTTAGTCATTTTTAGCAATGATTAAACCCAATACTGACAACACCTACCAGAATTGATACAATTTTATTGTATTACCAACAAGCTATAAGGAAGGAGGAAATATAAATATGTATGCAGTAGAACAAATAAAAGAATATATAAAACCTGAAGGTTGGGTACTTTTAAATAATTTCAAAAAAGAGATTAACCTTATTGGTGAACAAGTAGATGATGTTGAAATCGTAGAAGGTGTCGCTATTCTTGTGCGTGGTATTGGTGGACTCAAACAATATCTTGGAGTTCTAACTTCAAAGAGATTTTTAACTACTGATAAACAAAAGAAATTCATTAGCTTTAATTTCAATGATATCCATAAATTTACTACCAATAAAAAGATTACTTCTACTGAAATTAGCTTTGCATATAATACTGAAGCTATTTCAATCAACATCCTTTCAGATGATTTGGGTAAACGATTCTTAAAAGATCTACAAGATAAACTTGGCATAATTTCGGATACTCCAAGTGAAAAGAATGATACAGAAGCTAGAGAAATTGTTCGCGTTATGAAAACAATCAAGATGAACATAGAAATACTTAATGGAAAAGAACAATTAAAACAAAATGGTTCAGGCTATAAGTTAGTACAAGCCAAACCTGGTACTGTGGAGATATCAGTTGATTATCATGATGCTGAAACGTTTAAACTTGTGAAATGGGAACGAGTAGAAAATGTCCAAAAGAGTGCCTCTAGTATTGTAGGCTGGACAGTAATCGGCAGTAAATTTGGCAATGCTGGAGCTATAGCTGGAGCCATGGGGGCTAATATCGGGAAAGATAAATCAGTAGCCACACTTTTCTTAAAGCGTGAAAACGGAGAAAAAGTACCTCTAGTCATTAAGTGTGATAAGAAGGATCTTGAAAAGCTTTCATTATTAATTCTTGCTGAAGAGGAAGAGACTAACCAAGCAGCTGTCACTCCCCCTCCCACAACATCAATCCCTACAGAAGAATTGATTAAACTAAAAGAACTCTTAGATGTAGGAATCTTAACTCAAGAAGAATTTGATGCAAAGAAAAAGCAATTATTGGGTATCTAAATCCCTAAGTGATTTGCTAAGTTTAAACCATTTTCATTTTCTCATATATTTGGTTTACATATACTAATTCGCTAGGTATATGTACTTTATTAAATTGTTGTTCAGTACTTAAAGTGAGGAACGCTATTAAAAATTCATCTAAAGAGTCGTATCTTAATAGATCGATACCTTGATTGTTTTTAATTTCTTCAAACATTGATGTAAAAGATGTTAAAGAACGTGGTTTGTCTTGTGTTTCATTCATATGCTCCTCCTATTGGGAGCAACATCCACTTTTAATTACCACCGTTTTCGGTTATAATGCATTTAGTTGTAGGGTGGATGTCACTCAAATTTATGTCATGTTTTAAGTTGCAGCTTAAAGCATGATTTTTTTATTTTCATTTTTAACAACTCTTAAATAACGCGGTCTAGGTTTCTTAACCTCTGAAATCTCGCCTGTTTGGTTGTTTTCGATATACTGTTTATTATCAAGGTCTTCGTGCATTGTATAAGTTGGTACTCCCTGTTCTTCTAAGAATTCCTCCATAATGCCTTTACCAGTTTCTAAACGTCGTATATTACTCATAATTTTTAAAGTTTTTACCATGTAAAATCTAATTGTATGATTTTGATACTCCCAAAGATATTCTTCGATTTCGTCACCAATAACTCTATTTTCTCCGAATTCTTCGATGTACCTACGAGTATAGTAGTAATCTTTCATGCCCCATTTGTCACCATTAAATTCTTTATCAATCGGGAAGATTTTTTCAAATTCCTTTGGTGTTAACAATGCCATTAGACCATTAATAAATGTAAGTAATGGAAGTCTACTTTCTAACAGTACTTTTTCATCATTTGTTTGTTCAGAAACTGAAATTGTTTTAACACCTGTCCAGATTAGTTTTGTTAGTGTATCTCGATCATATTCTCTTGCTGTTTCATACTTTTTATTTGCTCTTTCAATTTCATTAATGAACGCATTTAAATAAAGCATAAAATAATCAGGCTTGTCCTTCTTGATACCATCAATTACTTTCAACTGAGCCTTAAAACTCATTTAATAACCTCCTCTATTAAACTACTAATAACCCATGTTCAGCTAAAATTTTATTGGTAATGTAAATTTGACCCTTACCTGTAATCTTTGGCGTACGAGTTTTTTTCATCTCACCATTATTACCTGTTCGCAAACCATGTTTTACAACAATGATGCCTAAATCTAAACTGCGTTGAGTTGGCATGTTCCACATCTCACCCTTTTGTTTGCAAAGATAACCGTTTTCACGTAACCATCTAAACAATCTAACCTCACCTATATTGACACCTTTTTGTCTTAAAACTGTGGCTAAATCTTTAACTAGTACCGTATCCTCAGATACTTCAACTGCATCTGCGTATACAACTTTAGGTCTTTGTTGTTCTAACTTTTCCTTTTGTTCTGCAATCAATTTATCTTTTCGTTCAATTGCTCTTTGAGCTGCTTGCATTCCCCTCGCCATTATCATCGTGTCATCGTCTTCTTCAGTTGCGTGAACATACGCTCCATCACGACGTATAGAAGGCAGAACCTCTGATGTTACCCAGCGTTTGAATTTCTTCGCCTTTTCTTTGATTTCAGGGTTGTGTCCTTGTTTAGCAGCTCCTAAAATCAATTCGTACAAACCAGATTCGTTCACAAACTTTTTTTGTTGTTTCCCACCATTCGTAAGGACTGGATGGATCGTCCACCCCTCATCCTCAACATGATTCTTTATTGCTTTGTGTGGATCTGAAAAACTTAGTGCTTTAGCTGCTTCAGTTGCACCAAACCACTCTATTTCATCAACTATTAAAACTGGTAGTTCACCAAACATCTGGTGATTAAATGTTTTCAGTTCGTTCATATCCATCTCTCCTTTTTATGAAATTAATTTTTCTAAAACGTCCTTTGGTATCTTCTCTCGATACGCAGCAACTTTTAACTCCAAAGCATCTACATTTAGAATGTCAGCTAATGCTTCATTGAGTTTATTACTAGCTGGTGGGATTCTACCATTTTGTAGTTTACTCAAATACGTCTTGTCCGCAGAAAACCCAAGTTCTCTTAGCTCACCAGATATTTCGCTAAGCGATAACCGCGATTTGACTATAGCTAATTTTAGCAATTCAGAATAAATCATTCTGGTCTCTCCTTTCTAAAAAATTAATAGCAACAAAGCCATTAAACTAATAATAACAACTTAAACTTTTTATTGCAACTATAATTAATATAAAAATAACAACTTATATATTGTTGCTATTCTTACAACAACAATTCATAATTAAAGGTTAGGATGGTGATGTTATGAAATACGCCGAATTACTACAAAGTTATATAGAACAATCGAGATTAACTCTTGATGAAATATCAGAAAAGATATCTAATAAAGGTTTGAGTGCCAGTAAACAATATTTAAGTAAATTACAAAATGGGAAAACGCCTCCAGCAAGCGAAAAATTGAATTCAGTATTGGCTGAAATTCTAAATGGCGATGCTGATAAACTAGATTTTTTTGCATATGTAGAAAAAGCTCCAGATTTAGTTAAATTCATTTTAAGTAACTTTGATGAAGATTTAATTGATTCATTTATAGTACTTTCACACAGATTTCCTGATAGGACCATAAATCTATTAGGTGAAAATGATTTAGATATAAGCGAATCTGATGAATTTAAGAAAATTAATCATTTTGCACAAAAAACCATTTTTAATTATTTAGGTAATGGTCAATCAAACTCATTGAACAATGAAATCACTCAATTAATGGATAAACAACTTGGTCATTTACCTTTTTATCAAAAAAACAAAGAAATGATAACAAATCACTTAAAAGAGTATGGTTTTAACTCAACATTATCTCTTATTAAAGATCTTTCAATACTTAACACTTTAAATATTGAAAATGAAGAGAACTTCACGATTTCAGACCCTGAATTATATCACTGGTACCAAACACTCCCTCTATCTGGCGAAAAAAAATTACGTAAACTGCGTGCTATTTGGGAAATGATGCAGGATGATGATAATGAATAAACTTCCTTCTTGATCATTATTTTTTTATTAATCCTAACAATTCTTTGTTGTAATTAAACAATCTTTTGTTAACTGCTTCCATTAAGGAAGCAGTTTTTTTAGAAGAAAAAACACACATGCCAAATTGACATTTAGGATAAAATTAAAAATTATACTTAAAACCAAGCTATTTTTTTAGTAGACACATTACAATTATTGCTTCCTTCATATAATTCCAAAACATAAAAATGGAAAATTTTTGATTTATATTCCAATAGAGTATTTTATTTGCTGCGTTTTGTTGTTTAATATTGTGTTCAATTGTTTAAAAATATTTAAACATGTTTATTAATTGTTGAATGAAACTCGTTAACAACTGGAAAAAACAAAGATATTCATGTCAAGTTTTTTTCCGAATCTTTTTCTCTATTAAACATATACACAAATATTTATAGTTTTATTCAATACAGTTCTTTCTTTTTGTTTTAGCTGCCATTTTAATCTTCTCTAAAGAGAACACCAAAAAAGAACATACGTTCTTTAGTAATGATAAAAAAATAGCCAAATAGGCAAATTGATTCTTTTACAAACTCTATTACTAATATTCTTTCATCTCACACTTTTCCTCGTTATGAAGTAAATGACTTATTCCAAGATAGATTTTCATAAGCACTTTTTTTCTAATAACATAAATCATCTGCTGGCTGTAATTCATTTCTTGGGCTACCTTAACTATTGTCCACCCATTTATGTACCTAAAGTTTATAAATTTAACTTCTTTTTCTGGTAATATACTTAACAATTCACTAATACATATTGCTATTCTTTGATCTATAGTCAATTCCCCTACTCTTTCTTTACTAATGTAAGGGTACATTTTTAGATGTTCTTCTACTAATTTATCAACTTCACGAGCGTTCGTTTTCATATCCAATTTCCCCTTGCCCTATATGTTTGCCCTTTTTGATTTAGCCTCTGTTTAGCCCTTACTCCTGGATCTTGAGTTCTTAAGTTCATTTGTTAAATTAACAATAGCAATTTCTATGTTTTTCATACTCTTGTCCAACTTAACAAGTAAAAATGTAGAAACAACCACTGGAAAGCCCAATTCCATTATTGATTTAGATAACTCTACATACTCCATGCAAACCACCTCCACGAGAACATAGGTTCTCTTTTACTCAACTTTATTATACTGTATACTTAATGTTGTTTTCAAATTTTTACATTTAAGGGAGAGATAATGTGAGCCCAGAACAAATAACACAGATTTATTCGTTTTACTTCTTAACCACACCAATTTTAGTAAGGTTAATAGTATTTAATTTTATTTTTAAAGAGCATAAACATTTAATGGTTATTTTATTAGATTCATTCGTTATAATATCAACAACTATTTGGTTAATACTGATTAGAGATGTAATATTACCTCTACCTTCAATAACTTTAAATGGTTCTATTGTACTTTTTATAATTTTGATTATTGACATAGCTTTTAATTTTAATCGATTAAAAAAAGCAAAAGCACTTAATTAATTATTAAGTGCTTTTCTTTTATTTATTTTGGATAAGTGATATATTTAGCAACTGTTGGCGCTGAAGTGTAAGTACCACCACTAAATGAATTACCAAATTTATCTTTATAAGGTTTTTGAACAAACTTGACTACTGTTTGTACCCCCCCTATAACAGGTGTATAGGTTGTCGTCAGAGTATCACCTACTCGTGGTTTAGGGAATGTAATTTTTGTTGATGCAGCTTGTCTTGTACCAAAGTATATAGAAATAACAGAACCCAACATCGCAGCATACATTCCAATACCTGTGATAACTCCTAATAGGAACATGTCACCATCTTCAACTTTTTTCACATCCGCTGCTTTGTATGTGTATTTCTTTTCCTTTACAGCTTTTAAGAATACATTACGATAAATAAAGTCGTATGTTTGACCATTGTTAGACTTAATATGAACTTTATATTCGCCAAAGTACGGAACTTCAAATGTAAAAGATCCCTTTTTAACATCTTGGTTATATGTCTTAGAATAAACAATTTGACCATCGCCAGGACGTTGGATGTCGATACGACCATTATAACCAATACCACCACTACGACTCCATGATACTTTTAAACTCTTCTCACCTGTTTGTGAAACGCTTAAATTAAAATCAGTATTTCCATTATTAATTGACATAAAAATTTCCTCCTTGTGTTGTTTAATTGGTACATCTTAATAATAGGCTGTCCACAATGCCTAAAACTCTGTAAAAAATACATAATTATTCCAGTGAATATCTATCAAAACTCTATATATAAGCAAAAAAATAACCAGGTACTCATTTGAGCGCCTGGCTATCAGCTTATTGTTTCTGGGACTTTATCAAAATTAAAGCCTTTAAAGGATACAATTCGTAGTGACCCAGTATTTGTTTTCTCTAGATACTGAACTTTGCAGCACAGTCTAGGTTCCAACCATGTCATATCTCTTTCTTCCTTTGTAACGATTTGTTTAGCTATTTCTCTGAATGCAGTTTTTTCTTCAGGTTTGAACCCAAACTCTACATTTGCGAGTGGTTTATACTTACCATTGCTTAACTGTTTACCAACCAGCATAGTAAATGGATTTTCTTTATACCCTAGAATTACAACATCTGCTATTTTGAAATGCTTATATTTTAACCAATCCTGTGATCGATAATTAGTTTTGTACGTTGAATTAATTCGCTTACCTACGACACCCTCCATATTACGGTCTTTAGTTAACTGAAAGATATTGCTACCGTTTCCCACAATAGATGGAGTAACAAGTAAATTATTTGAGGGCTCTACTATTGAAGATAAAACCTCTTTACGTTCTGACAATGGTTTATTTAAAAGAGGCTTATCAGTCGTTAGAATATCAAATGCAACAAATGTCGCTGGATGAGTAATAGTTGCTTGCTCAATCTTACCTTTATTTGAAAGTCTACCTCTGTAATTGAAGTCATCAAACACAGAAACACCATTCCTTAACACAACACCCTCACAATCAATGATTGCTGTATGTGATTGAATTGAACGGCCAACCTCTTGAAGTTCAGGAAACTTAGCTGTCACATTGTTACCATGTCGAGTAAAAGCCTCGACTCTATCCCCTTCTTTATGCAAAAGGATGCGCCAACCATCCCATTTTATATCGTAAATCCAATTTGGATCATCATCTATTTCTTCATTATTTCCCATGTGTAAAAGCATAGGTTTTATTGGAGTAAATAACATTGTATATCCCTCCTTAATCTACATTATCTCATGTTAGTTAAGACAAGAATACATGTAAATCAAGGGATTGATGGCAATTACAATTTCATCTTCTCATTAATATGATTGATTAATAATTTTTCTACTTGAGTCTTTAGTGCTTGGTTGGCATACCGTAGCACGACATCATTACCAGCAGTTGCTATTTGTACATCGCTGAAGTATTCATCTACATTAGTCCATCCAATAACTCGTATCTTTTGTTGCGCCAGTTGCCTTTTGAGATCAAAATATTCTTGGCGCAAATCTTTTAAAAGGGCATCCATAAGGGGAAGAAATACAACTTTCATTTTAAATTGTTCCGTTTTTTTATAATCAATCTGTAGGGACTTCACTGCTAGTTCAATTAGTAAGTATTTGTGTAACAACTGACGTTGTTCAGGTTTAATCATAATAATCAGCTTCTAATTGAGCTGACTGTATGTTTTGAATTGGAATTCGTTTTGTTTTAAGTAGTGTATCAAGTATGAGTTCATTAGTATTAAAATTAATTGTTTTGATAGTTCCAGTCCATTGTATGATTTTGTTGTCCTGCCACATTTCTAATTTAATGTCCAGTTGCCGACTATACGCTTGATCAATTGTTTGTTGTATTTCTTCTAGTTCCCATTCAGTCAATTCTCTCGGCTGCTCTGTGAAGCCTTTTTTGTATTCCTTAAGTCCATCCAAATGTTCAGGCATCATCATGGATGCCCATTTAATGTTTCCACGGTCTTTTATCATCCAATCACTCCTATGCTAAATGCCCACCAACTAGGCGATCACGTCCAATAGCTGTACCAGCACTTGTATATGAAACAGCTCGTAATAATGCAGTTGCTCCAAACTTATTACGAATCGCATCCATGGTAGGGCCAATCAGCTGTCTCTGAGGTTTTCGCTCATCAAATAAATCTAATTGGATACTGTGCTCACGATCTAGATTTGATATGCGGACAGATAACTGACGTGCTGGCTCTCCAGCAAAATGTTCGTCGAGTAATTCGATACAGACTTTATACATTTCAAGTGTCTCATTTGTAGGTGCAGAAATTGTTTTAGAACGATGAAATCCTTTCGTCATAGCATTACGGCTGTACGATAGACCTAAGCTAATCGTGCGGCCAACAAAGCCTGCATCCCGTGCTCGTTTCATCACATCCTCGCACATTTCAAGGAGTACTACCGATATTTCATTTCGTGTGTAATAATCTCTCATCAACATTTGACCTTTACCAAAGCTTAATGATGGATTCTTGACTAAAGGTTCACCGAGTTTGGACAAATCTATTCCCCATGCATGGTGATACAATTGATTGCCCATTACACCAAACTGCTTTTCTAATTCATCTAAATCAGCATTTGCTAATCCACCGACCGTTTGAATGCCCATCTTATTAAGATTAGCCTCCATTTGCTTGCCAATTCCCCACATTTCTGACAAAGGTCTCACAGGCCATAATTTTGTTGGTACGTCCTCATAAGTCCATTTAGCGAAGCCTGTTTTCTTAGCATCTAAATCCAATGCTAATTTAGCCATTAGCATATTTGGTCCCATTCCCACTGCACTTGGTACATTAAATTGATCAAGTATAGCTCGCTGTATTTCCTTGGCGGTTTCTTCAGCTGTACCCCACAATTTTTCAGTGCCAGTCAGATCAACGAAACTTTCATCCACACTATAAACATGGATAGCCTCTGGAGGAACATAGTTAGAAATCAACTTTGTAATTGACATCGACATCTGAATAAAGAAAGCCATTTTAGGTTCAAACAGCTTAATATCTGGATGCTTAGGAATTTCATAACGACGATTCCCAGTCTTAATTTTGAATCGTTCTTTCATGACTGGAGACGCAGCCAGCACCACACTACCTGGTTGACTAAAATTGCCGACAACTGCTATTGGGTCCTTCAGTATATCCAACCCTTCTAACATGGCGATACAGCTAGCATAGAAGCTTTTCATGTCTATACAAACAATTGGTTTGTCAGGCATTCCTTCATAATTCATACAACATCACGCTCTTTTCGGACAACAGGAGTAACAGCGAGTATACTTCCAATTAAGAAAGTACGTTTTGCTTGTTTGGTAAAACAGAACGCATGAAACGTATCACCAACAACTTTGATAATATTGATACGTCTTTTTGTGACTGTACCATCTTTAGCCATATACATCATATTCACAATTTGATTACGCTGCATAGCTTTAACCAGTTGTTCTCTCATCAATTTTTCCTCCTAATACGTACGTGAAATGTTCCTCTATAATTTATACAAGAACACTTGTTTGTATACATAATAGAACAAATGTTTGTGTTTTGACAAGATAAAATTTTTGGAAATTAAAAAGGCCCATTACCAATTAAGGTAACAGGCCATTGAATTACAAGAGGGTTGATATTATCATTTTACTTCATACAATTTTGTTGTCTTACTTTCGTTATTATAAACCAGCTTAAGTCCTAACAAATCAGCAATCTCACGCACTTGTACATACGTCCTACCTTCTAGAATCCTCGCAGATATAGCTTTAGTATCATTAAGCATGACTTTCGCTTCTGCATAATCATATGCCTGTTCTGTTTGTGCTTTTGTATATCCTAAATGTGCAGCTAAAACCTCTGCGATAGCCGCACAAACAGCATTAAAGTTGCTATAATACAACTCAACATCTGCTTTGCTATCTACAAAGCACACTTCTATTAAGATAGCTGGTTTACTCGTATTTTTAAGGAAGTATAATTCTTTCCGTTGTTTTGCTCCGCGGTCTTTCAAACCAGATGCTTTAGCAATAGCAGCACTCATCCTAGCTGATAAATCTTTTACATCATAATATAGAACCTCTACACCTCTGGGTCCATCGATAGCACTTGCTGCGTTAAAGTGAATGCTCCAATCCAAATCACGTTGTTGTCCATTATGATAGGTAACGATCGTTTGTAAATTTTGATTTTGAGTTATTGAACTATTGTCATGGAACACTGTGCCAGCACCGTTGTATTCACTAGTTAGAATTCGATGAACCTCATTAGTTACTTTCCGGGCTTCATCAACTTCATCGATAAAATGTTTGGCACCCCTGATTTTTAGCCCATGTCCACTTGACCCTACAAATTTTTTAGTCATTATTATCACCCTTTCGTTCATAACTCATTGCTCTGTCACTATCATTAGTACCTGGAGTAGTTGGATCAACAACCACACCAATCAGCACTAAAAAAGCGAGCACAGTGTTAAATAACTCTGTAACTCGCTCGTTATAAATTGTAGTGTCGTAGCCAAATAGTGCGCCAATTTGTTGAATGATTAGTAGCAACAATGCAAATGCTCCCACTAAGAATGGTTTGTGTTTTAAACGAACTTTCCAGTTAATTTTCATGAAATTATCCTCMAAAAATWGAATTTTGTAATGCTATAAATAAAACTCCHACCACASCACTAATTGCAGCAGCTAAAAAATAACCTTTGATTTTATCACTRTTCTGTTCCATTTTTYCAACAGATTTTTCRATTTGTTTAACACTTGAARCWGTGTYGTACACGATTGGYTTAATTGTTGATACGTCTTTTTCTAGTTCCTGTARCCGTCTTTCATGATCAGCYACAGTAACWGCTTGTTGAAAGGTTGWTTCTTGACTCATGCCCTATWCCCTCTCCTTYGYCCCTTAAAATAAAAARCTATGAGAARCATCGAGATTCAGTAACTTGTACCGTTGCCCATCTCGATTTCTCTCATAGCATAATAAAAAGCCCTCCCTGATTGATAGTGCTTTTTATTAATATTTCTTACCATTTACCATCGCGTCTTTATGAATAGTCACAATTCCATCGAAATTAGTAATATTTCCTGTTACCATTCCATAAACATCAATTTCTCCGTTATTGTTTACATCGCCACTTACCATACCATTTACTTTAACATAAGCATTTTGTGAAATTGTTAGATTTCCCGAAATCAGTCCACTTACAAATAGTTCTGTACCTTCTATGACTTGTACATTACCACTGACTAATCCACTAATTTTTGTATCCGTATCAATGGTAAGATCACATTCTACTTTATCTTTCAGTATTTTCATAATGATCACCTCCCCATTCTATTACGGTTACAATAGGGTGAAAGTTTCATTAATAGAAAATAATGAAATAGCGCTCAGCCTATACTTGTGTTTCTGTTTCCGCAGCTGATACTGGCAGCACACTAATTATGATGTGTTTATTGATGATTGCTCCACCGATATTCACGAAATTAATCTTTTGATCATTGAGTGTGGCTGTAAATGCTGCTACATCAAACTCCGCATTCGTTAAGTTAATTGCTTGGCCGTTGTTTAGTTGTACTTGATAGTTCATAATATCAATCTCCTTTTTTTATGTTAATGCCACTGAGCCTTTTGTTGAACCGTCAACTTGCACATATAATCTTCCACTTGCGTAAGAAATGCCTATACCTGACGAATTAGCTCTTGCGACTCCTCGAACAGTTGCGTATGAAAAATCAACCGTCCCATTAAAATCAGTAATGCCACTACCCGTTCCGATTGTTATATCTGCAGAACTTAAATTGATTTCTTGAGCGTTTAATTCTAAGCCATAACCAGAGCTGTTGATACGGTTTGAATTATTGAATACTAGTGACTTAAAACCTCCACTTTTACCTAAATACAAATTGTTTCCTACTGTAGCATCAGTGCTAATATCAATTGTGGCACCTTCAATCCTTCCAGCATAAATCGTCCCTAAGTTACCACTGATATCAGAAAGAACACTGACAGCACCAACTAAATTGATTTTTGAAGCCTGAATAGTGACTGACGTTGATGTTTGGTTAATCAACGATGCTATTGTATTACCGTTGTAATCTGTTTGAGAAACCTTACTACTGATTTGACCAGCTTGTTGAACAATAGAACTCTCAGCTGTCCCTAACCTCGAATCGACATTAGACACCCTTGTTGATATCTGACCAACTTCAATAGATAAAGACGACACTTGTGTTTGAGTGCTATCAGCTTTACGTTCTACCCTTGTAACCTCTGCTGTTATGCTATCAGCTCGGATGTTGAGTTGAGCCACCTCGTTAGTAATACGGTTGTTCACGCTTAAATTAATGTTGTCAGCTTTAATATCAATAGCTGCAATACTGTGATTTATACGCTCTACTTCTAAACGGATATTTGAGTCCGTTTGTGTAAAGGATGAACGATATTCTTTAATTGACTCTTTCAAGATCTCTTGTGTTTCAGTCAATTCATCAGACAATGTTTGAGGTAATGCATTCCCAATAACTACGGCCACGGTCTTAAATTCATCTGTTTCTTCATCAATTACTTGTGAAACCTCTAGTATTCGAGTCTGCATTTCATAATCCCACGGCTCGTAAATTAGCCAGATACGTTCCCCAAGCTGTTTATCTAGTAACTCTATCGAATCTAATTCAATAGATATTTCTGGCTGATCTTTTAACGACTTTCGTGCTTTATCCATCAAATTCTCTGAATCTGAAAAACGTTCATCGCTCATGTCATCGGCATCACGAATACCCCATTTAGCAGCCTGTGGTGACGTGTATCGGACAACGAGATTATCTTTACCCTTGGCACTAATACGCGTCCTTAGATTGTCTGTATTAACTGATTTAGACAGTTCAACGATATTGTCACCATATTGGTAAACAAAGTCGTTATCTGGGCCAAGCATTTTGCTAAAATGAATGTTGCTGTTTGATGTGATCTCATACTCGCATTCAAATGCTTCACAGATTTGATTCACTAATTTAACGATATTGTCATTACCAAAAGCTTCGATAAAGCCATCTTCATTAAAATCACTTGTGAAGGTCCAGTTTGTATTCCGCAATGCAAAAGTAGCAAATTCATTTAAGGTTTTATGTCCTCCATTAGTGCCCTCTTGCCTGCGCCAGATATTATCGAAGAAAATATGCTGTGCAAAGACTGACTTCACATTTCCTCTCGATTTTCGTTGTAGTTGCTTAATACGAAATTGAAAACCGCCAGCATCGATGATACTTTCTTCTGCGATCAGTTGAAATGAATGTGGGTTATCACGTTCACTTGCATCCAAGGTCAGTTCAAATACACCATCGATATTTTTCCTTACGAATGGCTTTCCTCTGCATACCAAAGCCTCTGTTAGGGTACCTTCATAGTTAGTGATTGACAGCATCGCATCACCTTCTTTCATAATAAAAATACGCTACCCAAATGAGTAGCGCTTACTGAACAATATGGAACAATTATTTTATAAACACTCGCACAATGTTAGGAGCTACACGCTCAATTACTCGCATATCTGTACGATAATTAGAAGCCGTTAAAGTACCTTCTTCAGCACCAACTTTCGCATAGCTATTAACCTCACATGTGCCATCGTCACGCACTAACAGCTTACCTATTAGACCTACAGTGTCCCACTCCTTACGTTGCTCACGTGGAATGTATTCTTCATCATTGTTCCAATCAGGGTTAAGGATAGGAACGTAGTCTTGACGAGTTTTAATGACAGTTTCGTTATGAACTCCATCCTCTGTAGGAACAGTCATTAACTCCTCATATTCTACTTCTATCCAATGGTATTGAATGCGTCCCCACTCGTCAGCAACGTACTTATTGTTCCAATCGTCTTGGTGAGAGTCGCCAATAACAGACGGGTTAGCTGAAATAATACCTAAAAGGTAAGTGTCTTCTGCTGTAGCCTTGCGAATTTTATCTCCGTCTAGTGCTACAACAAAGCCTACTCTATCCTCGTTGTCTACATTACCATCTGACCATTCAAAGAATTCTGCGTAGTCAGCTCCTGTAGAGTTCCACGCCCCCATACCATAAGTACTACCGTTGAAACGTACACGGAGAGCATTACTTAGAGATGTAGGGCTTGTTCCGTTCCCTATTACAAAAGCATCATCGGTAGCAACTGCAATCGTTGGAGAACCGCTCATTACCTTATTGTATCTACCAATAGCTGTAGATGCGAACACATCTGCTGTTGTAGTATCACCACTAGAATGGGAATACTCTCCTTTAGCTTTGGTTCTATTACCTTCCGCATGAGAGTAGTTACCTGTCGCCTCTGTATAAGCCCCTTCTGCATGTGCAGAGTTTGCTGTAGCTTTAGTGTTACTCCCCTCTGTGTGAGAGTAATGCCCTTCGGCTCTAGTTTTGTAACCTTCTGCATGTGAAGCCTCGCCAATAGTGACAGATGTTTGCCCTTCGGCATGAGAGTATGCACCAGTAGCTTCAGTATAAGAGCCTTCCGCATGAGAATATGCTCCAGCAGCCTTAGAGCCTTGACCTTCAGCGTGTGAGTCATCACCAATAGCCTCTGTATAAGCTCCTTCAGCATGTGCACGATTACCTGTAGCTTTGGTGTTTAATCCTTCAGCGTGAGCAGCAAACCCTGTAGCTTTAGTAAACCTACCTTCAGCGTGAGATGCTGTACCAGATGTATAAGTTTCCATACCTTCAGCATGAGAGTTATCTCCAAAAGCTACGGTCGACATTCCTTCAGCATGAGAGTTACTACCACTCGATACAGTTTTTAACCCTTCTGCATTTTGGTTAGTCTTACTCCCACCTAGCTTAAATACATGCGTAATGGTTGTATCTAATGTTACTAAAGTACTTATCGTTATTACTTGTCCTGAAATAGCGATAATTGTTGCATCTTCTAAAATTACACTGTCATTTCTTTTCAGTTTAACAGCATCCGATACAGAAATACCTTCTGTATTCCATAAGGTGAGTTTGTTGTTAGCAGCGTCTACCGAATTTACAATAGATGCAAATAATGTTGATTTAGAAAAAGTGTTAGACCCAATAGCATTAGATGTTTCTTCTCGCATTACATTGTTTTGATACAGCTCTGCACCACCAGTTTCAACAGTAACCCATTGCCCTTGTTCATCTTCAACAGCTAACTCATTATTAAAATACCTTATCCCATGTGCTCCATTTTCAGAAAGTACGTCATGTCCCAAATGTTCAGTAACTTCCGTTTTATTATCAGTGACCGTTTGCTGTAAATTTGCTATTTCTTGATTAACTTCTGTGAGATCAGCATCCTGTCCTGGGGGACCTTGTTCACCTTGTGGTCCTTGAGGTCCGGTATCACCTTTTGGACCTTTAATGGTACCGACATTCGTCCAGTCAATTGTGGTATCCGACCAAACATATAGGTCGCCATTAATTAAATAAGCATCACCTGGTTCGCCAATGGATGGTAAAGCACTCTCATCTAGCAATGTCCCTAGAATTCGTACTCCAGTACCCTGCTCACCTTTCTCACCTTTTTGAACAAACATTGCCCAATCAGCATTTGAAAGCACAGGTAATGAAGGTGGTCTAACTCCTTTATTGTCACGTAACGCCATATAACCATTACCTTCTAAAGTGACAAAGTTGTTCTTTTTATACTGTGTTTCTATTGTCCATTCCTTTAGATTCACTAACCCTGTTACATTTGGTAAAACTACATAGATTGCGTCAGTAGCTGTCTGTGCTGCTTGTGTCGCTTGATTTGCGTTACCTGTTGCTGTATTTGCATCTTGTGTAGCTTGTACTACATCAATCTTTAACTGCGATAAATTTGAAGCCTCTTGATTGGCGTTATCTGCTGCATTTTGAGCTAACACTGCCTTTTCATTAGCATAATTAGCCTTTTCATCAGCAAGTAAAGCACTAGCATTCGCTAATTCTGTGGCTGTTGTAGCTAAAGCTGTAGCTTCTTCCGTTGCTGTTTTAGCTGTTCTAGCCTCTTGTGCAGCTGTTAATGCTTGTTGAATGGAATCATTTAGGCGCTCTAGTAATTCCCCAATGTTTTCACCAGTCAGCATATCAATTTGTTGCTGTAAATTATTAATATAATTCAGCATTTCTTGACGTAAAGCATCAGTCAAACCACTGGCTTCACCGATTAAGGCTTCTAACAGCCCGAAATTATAGTTTAAATCGTCACGGTATCCTTTATCAAAGGAAGCACCGATTTCACGCATACGCGCCATTGTAGCCCTCCTCACTTGTAATAAAATTTAAATTTAAAGGATAGTAGAAATTGAGTTGCACCAGTAATTTGAATTGTGTTCCAGCCAGGATTCAATACCAAGACTTTGCGGTTTGTATCTTTGAAAATACTGCTACCGTTTTTAGTAAATCTAGTAGGTGTTTCAAGCTTAATAACATCATTAGCGCCACTAGAACCGTTGTATTGCCATTGCATGCCGTTCGTGACATTCCTGATGCTTAGATTAGTGCTAGCACCGCGAAACTCAATTTCAAAGAGCATGTCTCGCAAGTTGGTTTTTAGTGGCACATCACCAGCGTTGTAAACCTGAAAAGACGTTTCGTTTTGGAATACATATTTTAATGTTGTTGGATCCGCAGCAACTAATCCTTGGCCTGTTTGCCATATCTCTTTATCAAAGGTTCGCGCATCTAGAGTGGTACCCGAGGACTCAGCATAAGGTAGTTGATATGTCTCGAACTCAACATCAACCTTCCCTAGCAACCCTCTTTGTTCTACTTCATTCATATTGGTACGAATCACTTTGTAGCGTTTGCCTTTAAGTATTTCGATATTGGTTGGTAGTTGAGGATTCTCGCCCCAAGTTTGCCCTGGTAATTCGAACTCATAAGTAATAGTCTTATAGGTCGGCCGTCCTTCGTAGATATAAAAAGGCTCCAAGTCGCTAAAAATTGAAAACAATTTATCGCGTCTTAGAGCAAAATCTATTTCATCAGAAGCTATGAACATAATAGATAAAATGATTACCCTTGTTCCATGATTAACTGCTTCTCGTACTACCCCTGGTCGCCCGTCCACATCAACACTAGATGCTTTCTGGTCAATCGGTCTAATCAACATATCTTGTGTGATGTATCCTTCTTTGACAAGGGAGAGTGTAGCCCCTGTACTGTATTCGATTAATGTGTCCATCGACTACACTCCTTTACCAATAGTTGTTCTTCGTGAAGAAACCCTGTTACTTTGGTTTCTATCAACATACTCACTGATTACATCTCCATCTAATTCCACAACAAAATCCAGTTTGCTAATTAATGCAGCAATCTGTTTTAATAATCCAATTTGATCTTGGCTTGATGTTAGCTCGTAGCTGTTTAATAAATGTGAATCCATTCCACCATTTAGAGCCGTAGACAGCCCGATAGAGGCTGCTGAAATATCAGTCTGCATTATATCCGTTAGGCTTCTAACAGTGTTTTCTAACATGCCTTTTGTGCTTGCTAGGCCTTGAATAATGCCTTGTCCGGAAAATACTCCTGATTTTTCAAGGACCCTTGATGGCGATTTGATTTGTAAAGCTTTACGAATCGTTTTATCGATGGTATTTGCTATCTCATTAGCTTGAGCTTGTAAAGCAGGCACTTGACTAGCTAGTCCATTACGTAAGCCTTCAATAGCATTGATACCAATCTCTTTCATGCTACTAATCATTGGGTTAAATTCATTTTTTGTACCTTCGCGAATTTGCTTGATTTGTTCAACCCATTCGGTTTGGTATTGCTCTAGCTTAGATTTTGTTTCTGTTTGGAGCTTTTCAATTTGATCAGCCATATCTTTTCGTTGACCTGTTAACTCAAATTGAGCACGTTCTCTAGCTATCTGTGTTTTTTCTTTCCAAAGATTTTCGTACTCATTCAATTCACCAAGACTTAGCTGATTTAATGCCGCAATTTCGGCTTGAGCACTTGGGCCAATTGCTTGTAGCTCTGCAATCAAGCCTTGGTCTACACCTTTAGCTGCAAGCATTTGAAGATCGTTTGCCCAATCACGCATTGCATCTACTTGACCGCGTAGGTTTTCTATTAGCTTAGAACCAAATACATCTGTTTTACGCTCAAATTCATCAAAGATACTGATCGCATTAGCAATCTCTTTAGTTCGAGCATCCTCGGCATCCTGATAAGCTTTTTTGAGCTCCTTGATACCATCAATTTCAGCCTGTTGTACATCTTTAATTTTGCCAATGTATTCTTCGTTTAATGCCATCAGTCGGTCGTGAATCGCTTGTTTTGTCTCAGCGATCTTATCCTCATAATAGATACGTTCCTCGCTACCAACTTTGTACGCTTTAACATACTTTTCGTATGCTGCGAGCTCTTGCGTCAATGACATCAAATTGTACTTCTTACGACGTTCAACGTAGTCTTTTTCCTTATTAAACTGCTCAGACGTTAACTCAGCCATCGATTTGTTGTACTCAATTTGAGCTTTGATCCGTTCCTCTGTGCCTTCTTTGAACAAACTAGTCGCATACTGCCAGTAAGCAGCTTGTTCTTTGGTAGACCACTTTTCCAACCCTACTTGATGTTCTGCATATTCTTTCAGCTTATCGTACTGCTCTTTTGCTGACTTAGCGCGAATAGCATCAATCTTTTTAGCTTTTTCTTTTTCGATCTTTTCGAGAGCCGATTTTTCATCATCATGCAATTTCAAGATTTGGCGCTGTTGAGCAGCCGTTAGCTTTTTCTTTTTGTCATTGGCTTTAGCATTGATCTCAGCTATCTTGTTGTCCGATTTCTTAGTAGCCTCTGCTCTTTTCTTCGCATACTCTGCTTCAACTGTTTTGATTTCCTTTTCAATTTCACTTGTCTTGGATGCAAGGATTTTCTTAGCAGTATCCATCATATTGGTTGTAGCTTTTACAGTTTGTTGGAAGTTAGGGATAGCTGCTCTAGACATTGCCTCAGCAGACTTCTTAATATAATCCAGACTGTTGTAAATACCAGTAGCAACACCTGCAGGAATCCACTTAGATACCTTAGCCATAACTCTTGATGGTGAGTGGATGCCTAATTTTTTCTTCAACCAATCAGGAATTAGATCAGCAATACCAGCAGCTGTTTTCTTCACATTTTCCCACATTGAGTTGATACCTTTAATCAACCCTTGGATAATGTTCTTACCAATTTCAAATAGGTTAATATTTCGGAAGAACGATTCAATGGAGTTCCAGACGCTTGATGCTGTTTGCTTAATAGTTTCCCAAGCACCTTTCCAGTCACCGTTAATTAACTGCATGACTGTCTGGATAATACCCATTACTAAATTAATGCCGATTTCAACAGCAGATTTAATAAGATTCCAAGCAATTTTTACTACTCCAGAAATAATCGGCCATGCTACTTGGAAGATAGCGATGATATTACTCATAGCCCAATTGATTATTACTCCAATCGATTTCCAAACTGTATCAACTATTTGTTTAATACTTTCTTGGTTATCCTGCCAGAACTTTGTGATTTTACCCCAAACAGAAACGATCGTTGATTGTATTTCTTTTAGAACCGAGGAAATAACACTTTTGATTGCTTTCCATATTTCGTCAACCTTAGCTCTAAATTCTTCGTTCGTTTTATAGGTTTTCACCAAGATAGCAATAAATGCTGTGATAGCTATAATGACAAGTCCTATTGGGGTGGTGATAAAACCCCATGCAACTCCTATCAATTTAGCGACACTTGTAATTTTCGCGCCAATCATAACCATGGTTCCGCCAAAATTAGTGAATAATCCTGTTATAAATGGTAGCGCCTTTCCGATACCACCTATAAGCGCTGGTCCTAAACCTTTGAAAAGCTCTCTGAATGCAATTACATTCGGAACGACAGCTAGCAATACTCCGCCTATGGAAATGAAACTAGCTAAGAGCACACCAATAACCCGGTTACTTTCCATACCACTGTTTATGAACTCTAGGATACTATTTACAATGTTCATCAGCCCTGCACCAACAGGAGCCATACCGATCCCTAAGTTCACTAGAAACTTAGTCAAGTTACCAATTAATTGCAGGACACTAGGCGCTGTCTGTTGCACATAGGATAAGAATGTTTGGAATCCTTGATTTTGAGATAGACTCGCTGACCATTCTTTAAAACGAGCCATCATATTAGCAAGGCCTGTCATCATGTCGCTTGATGAACCGCCAAATGCTGCAAAGAAGTAAATGAGCCCAGCTGTAGCATCACGGAAGATTGCTCGAATCTTCGGCATGTTGGTATTCACATAATCCACGAAAGATTGGAACTTCGAACTTCCTGAAAGGCCATTTGACCATTCAGCAAAACGTGCTGTCATTTCTTCGAAGCCTTTAGCTGTTGAAGCTGTTAACGGTGCAAATGCAGTCAGCATGGAGAATACGCCTTGAAGTAAATTCCCCATTGAACGAGTCACTGTTTTTAACATTGGTGCGCCTGTAGTGTTTAGATAATCCAAGAATTTTTGAATTGGTGGCGTACCAATGGCTGTGTTAAGTTGTGTCATCAAGCTAGATACAGCTTGAGCACTGGATATAAACAATGGTCTTAACTTTGTAAGTAATGTATTTGTAGCCTGCATTGCACTTGTAAAAGCATTTAACACTGGCTTTTCAGTTTCTTTTACAAGTCCCTGGTAAGTTGATTTCATGTTGTCAAAAGAGGCTTTAGCATTCTTTTGAGCTAAATTTAACTGTGCGTTTTCGTCAAATAACTTTTTAATCGTGGGTATTGCGACTGCTGCAAAGGCTCCTGCTGCTACACCAGCACTTGCGAACGCACCAGCTAAAGCAAAAGTGGAACCAGCTAATGTACCGATCATTGGACCAAGATTTGCGATAGCTACACCTACGTTAGCTAGTAGTGGTGCAATCATCGGTAGAACGGCAATTATTGAACCTTGTAACGTGTGTTGCATGAGCTCGCCAAAGGCACGAATATCTGTCGCAATGCGTTGTATTTTTCTTTGGAAATTTTCTATTCGCGCCTCAATTTTGACGACTACTTTATCTCGTACAAGCGCTGCTATACGAGCTCGAATTTCAGCCATTCGACGGTTAAATTCGGATATATCTGCACCAATTTCTACACGTACATCATTTGCCGAAGTGCGAATGGCCTCACGAACTTGCCTCATACGAGCCATAAACTGCGTTATGCGAGCCCCTATTTGAGCAGTGAAGTTTCCGTTCATAGCATTCTCCCTTCTATGGCTTCCAGTTTTTTAATGCTGCCATCGCTTTTGCATGTTTCTGTTTCTTAACTTCTGGATCTACTTGTTTTTGATTAATGGATTTTCTTACTTTATCCGCATCAAACAAGTCGCTCTTAGGATTGATACGCGACTTATTAGTCGCCACTCGATTGAACATGGCTGCGTCTGCTAATGTTTGATAATGGTCGATACGTGCATCTTGAGCCCCTTCCAAGAATGCTCTAAACTCACTCGGACGCCATGAAAGAATTAACTCTGGATCATAGACCTTTAGATATCTTGCTGCATCTCGATAGATTTGTCGGATTTCACTAACTCGATCTGTTTGTTCTCTAATAATTCGGCTCTCGCTGATTTCATCATTTCGATTCCAGCTGCTGCCTGTTCTTTTTCTTCCTCGGATGCTACTGATTCGAATAGCTCTAAGTTCTCCCAGAATGTCTTGACAGCTTTTTTGAAAAAACCCGATTCATCTATTTCGCGGAAGGCTTCTTTGAATAATGGTTCTACATCGCCATCTTCCTCGATTCGTTTTTCTAGAGCTGCTTCAATTTCTGCTTTACTAGGCTGTTTAGATAAATGAGCAAGTCCACACATCCAAAATGCGCGTAAAGCATCTAAATCAAATTGCAATAAGCCTTGATAGATTTGGTTAAAGCCACCTGGTCGGTTGCCATGTGCATCTAAATCATTAAATTCTTTATCTGCCTTATTTTTAAAAGCAAAAGTAAACTTCGCTGTAAGAGTGTTTTCACCAATTAATAATTGAGCCATTTATGATCATCCTTTTCTGTTTGTATTCAATAAAAAAGAGAGCTAATTAGCCCTCTCTCGTCCGTTTATACAGTTACTGTCACTGCTGTTGTTGCCGTAAATCCACCATCGACTGTTGTTGCTGTAATTGTAGCTGAACCTTCTGCAACACCTGTTACAACGCCTTGCGCATTCACAGTAGCAATTGCTTCATCGCTCGATGTATATGTCACTGATCTATTTGTCGCGTTCACTGGTACTACATTAGCGACGATACTACCTGTATCACCTACACCAACTGTCAGTGTTGTCGGATTCACTGATAAACCAGTAACTGCAACTGGAGTTGTTGTTTCTTCACCATTAAACTCACCAGTTTTTTCACCAGGAGCCTCGAAATCATAATCACCGAAGTTAAGTACATCATCTGGTAATGGGTTTAATTCACCATTCTTAGTTGTATTCAGAACCTGTAAAGTTGCTGAAATCTCCAAGAAATTATCTGTGGGCGCTGATTTTTCTAATGATTCTACGTATGTGTAAGCAAATAAAGAATTGTGCTTTCCATTCTTATTGAGATGCTTTTGAACTTCCCAAATTTTTAATTGTGTGCCCTTTTGAATTGATTCTAATACTGCTGTTTGTCCAGGATCATCAGGATTTCCATAAAAGGTAACATCTAGTGATTCTGATAATTGTCCCGGACCTAATATACGTCCGAATTTCGTTTGTTCATCCGTTAATTCACGCTCATAAGAATGTGTATGTTCGGTTTGATCTCCAATTAAAAAACCCTCTGTGCCTAATGCGTTATCAGTAGGTTGTACTAACAATAAGCTATCTTTACCGTTTAAACGTGCCATTTAACTTTTCCCTCCTAAAATAAAAGCAGCCCCCGAGGACTGTTAAATGTTTTGTATTATATATTGCATTGTTAAAATGCCATGCTTTACACCCGGCATATTATCATCTATCACTCTTGAATCACGCCTTTCGACTCTCAAGATTGACGCATTTGGAATAACATAATTACGAGTCATTAGAGCTCTTTGACAAGCAGATAACATCTCATAAGTTATACGCTTGCCACTATAATCATCATTATCCTTCCACCACGTATGAATGGTGAAAGTGATGCTTTCAATATTGCTTGTTTTAGTGTCATTCGGTGATGAATACGGCTCTGATATTGTCACATAAGGATATGGTGTGTTTTCGTCTACTGCATCATAAACACCTAAGTCCCATTCATCTTTTCTCGTAATGGCCGTTAGTGCTTCACAAGCAGTTAGCTTTTGAAAAATAGCCTTCTGTAATTCAAAATAAGGCAAGGCATAATAATTCGTCATAAGCCTAATCGCCTCATTTCTGTTTCAAAATAATCCCTTCCAGCGTCAACAGCAGGTCCCCAAAACGGTTGAGCTCTCATACCTTCAGTGGTTACATAACGCCCTAGCTTTGTACTGAAATAAGTCCATGGTGTTCTTCGGCCATTTCCCGAAACACTATAGACACCTGTACCAAATTCAACGTACCATTTGTTATCGTAAAGGCTTTTTATCCTTTACTTCTTACAGTCACCTGTAAGTTCGGCGTACATTTTCAACCATCAAAAAAAACAACCTATGACGGTTGTCGGACACTCTTGCTAGGATTATATTTATTCACCTAGTACGCTCTACGGTGCTTGATAGCCTTTCGTAATCTATCAAGTTACCTCGGTGTTATCTTTTCTTGAATTGTCTTTTTCCTAAAGGTCTTACAACATTCTCACCTGTATCACCTCTAGCAATTCGTGCATAAATAGTTTTGACTGGAATCTTGTACAACTCTTCAAGCTCTATAGGGGAGTATTTCTTCCCATCGATTATCACCCACTTATTAGTTGAACGGTTTTGAGCTTGTTCTTTATGAGTAATCCATGTACAGTTTTCTGGACAGTAGTTTTGGTTTAAATCTTTTCTTTCGATTGTTAAATGTTTTTCATAACCTGAAGCATGCGCCCACTCGGAAAAATTAGAGTAATCTTCTAACCACTCATCACAGACTTTAATACCTCGTGCGCCATAGTTTTCATAACGATCTGATTTAGGATTGTAGCATCGTTTTTTCATATTCTCCCAAATGTAATATAGTCGAGTATCAGCTTCACCATGTTTCTTTCTAGCTTTGCTTGTATTTGTTTTATGAAGACATCCACAACTTTTCGTGTGCCCACTGTAAACATCGTAAGCAGACTTAACAGTTTCGTTTCCGCAAGTACATCTCACTTTCCAATATGGTCTTCTATTACCAGAAGGGGAAGTGTAGATATGACTAAATTCTATAAAGGTAAGTTGATTTTTTTGAATCCCTGTATAGTCTTTGAAACCTTTAATGCCACCTTTTATAAACTGCCCTTTGTTATTTCTTTCCATATAATCATCTCCTTATGATGATTATAACCTATTTAAGCATAAATACGAGTTTTTAATTCTACACAAAAAGACTTCCTCCGATTTTGCCCGATTCTTAAACACTTATTGTTACCAATAAGGGCGGCATACGTTTACCGCGTAATGTACTCCTACCGTTACAACAGCATTATATTTGCCAAGCATCTTCATTTCGATTGAGTCTCGCAAGCTACCATCATCAACAGGAGCTAGAGCCTTGGCCTGCGTTTGTATAAGCCGTGCTGTCTCATAAACAATATCTGATATCTTATCCAATAAACCTTCTTCAAATCTACGTGCTGCCCTTAGTAACTCACGCCCTCCGAATGTAATTCTAGCCACTATTCAGTCACCAACTTTAATGCCACACGCATGATTTCGTGTTGACCACCCTGATCTTCAGGACGACCAGCGAATGCATATATCTCACCTTCATAGCGTAATCGCATGCTAGAAGTCAAATCAGTTCTGTAAGGATAATACATATATCTTTGTAACGGATTGCCTATCTGTTGTGCGTAATACTGCTCTTTACTTGTTGGCGTATCAACAAATGCCTCCATAGTATCTACTGGAGACCATTCTGTTTTAAATCCACCAGCACCATCGGATACCTTACGTTTCTGAACTACTTCAACCTCATGAGGAAATTCATCGTAATGCATGGAATCTCACCCTCTTATATGGCCTTAGATATGTCCAAATGGCTTTTGGGAACTCAGTGTCGTAACTATACGAGACAGTCCCCATTACACGCCCTTTTAGACCCGTTGATTGTGTATTAAACTGTATGGCTTTAGCAATGAACAATCTAACTCCTTGTGGCATTTCTGACGGTTCCCACCTACCATTACAATGGTCTTTTGCTACATCAAATAAAATAGGAGCCATTGCACGGTAAAATCCATCATGCTTAGCTCCTGTTATGTTATTCATTTGCTTTAGTTGATCTAATTCTTCTTGTGTTGGTTCCCACATAAGACCACCTACTTTTCTGTTTCGTCTGATTCCGTTTTCTTAGCTGGAGCACGTTTACTCTTAGATGCTTCCACCTCTTCAAATTCATCAGTACGTAAAAGACGGGCACCGTGTTCCTCAGTGACCGCCCATGTGATATCTGTTTTCAAATTTTTAACAAACACTTAAAATCCCTCCTTATTGTGGACGTTTAGCTGATAACACTGCTAGAGCTTCAGGACGTGTCACTTTGGCACCGTACAAGTGAAGTCCTTTCACAGCATCTGCAAAACGTTTCTCTGGGCGGTATCCTTCAACTTGAGCTGCTTGTTCAGCATACGTCCAGGCCATGTTATGACCTGCAATGATTTTAGAGTTTGCAACCACTCCAGTGTCTGCTGCAACAGTAGGAGCATTGTTAGATTTCATTAATAAGAAACCTGCTGCACGACCTACAACGCCATTTAATAAACGCTCATCAGCTGGTAAAGAACCTGAACCAACGAAACGATCATCCTTTAACAATAAACCTTCAAACCAAGGTGGTAGAACAGCAAAACGACCTTGAGTTGGCACATTTGATTCATCAAGCTTAGTTGAAAGGTCTACTAGGTATTCATAAGCATTATCCTTTGTCACTTCAATTGGTGTTGCATCAGTACCAATAGTATTCGTAGCATGTACATAATGTGATGCAATAAATTGATCAGCAACATTCGATAGTGCATAAGCAGCTTCAGCCATTGCAGCATCCATTAATTTAGGGTTTTGTTGAATTTTATCAAGATCATCAATCTGGAAATTGAAGAATTTTGATTCAGTAATTTGTAGTGAACGCGTATGATCTGTTAACTCTTCTGGATCTCCCATATTAGAGTTTTTTGTATAGTCACCGATTGTTACAGCACCAATGCCGTTGATTTTCACGGTGTCACCATAAGCTTTGATTTCCCCTTCATAATCACGATTGATTACACCTGTTTGTCCAAACACTAAAGATTTTTGTAAGTTGTGTAGTAGTCGAGCTGACCAGATTGTTGGAATAAAGTTTGTAATTGCCATATTGTAATTTCCTCCTTACCGATAATCGGTTATAGTAATTTGTTTTTCACGATTTCATCCCAATTCGCATTGATTTCATCAGGCGTCATTTTCAGTACTGCCTCTTTCGTCAATGTAGTAGGATGACCACCTTTTGGTGGCGGTGGCGTTCCACCATCTTTGAAGCGCTTGTCTACTTCTGCTTGTACAGCAGCATTAAATTCAGCTTCAAAGATGCCTAAATTAGCAGTTGTCTTTTCTGCATCCTCACCTACAAAGAACTCTACTAATTTTGCTGGTAAACTCTTTTCTGTTGCAGTAGACAACGCTTGATTAACTAACTTTTCGCGCGCGGCTTCTTTTTGAGACTGCTCAAATTGTGCTTTTAAGTCGCGTAACTGTTTTGCTTCCTCAGATTCTGGTGGGTAACGCTTGGAAATCTCATCCTCTAATTTCTTTGGAAGAGTTTTAGTTTCGTACGTTTTAATCGCATCAGTTACTCGAGTATCAGCAAATGATTGAAGCCATTTCTTACCCTCATCATTGTCGTTTAGAAATGATTGAACCGATTCAAGTGTCAATGTAGCCCCTTGACCGTTTCCTCCATCTCCTAGTGGTGGGTTATCCGTCGGGGGAGTTCCTTCGCCCCCGTCAGCAAGCATTTGAATATCTAAAGGTATTAAAGTTTTAAGATTGAATGGATTGTATTTCATGTTTTCCTCCTTGCCCAATTTAGTTGCCTCATCAAGCCCCTAAACCGTTCAAAAGTTTATTTTCTCTCGTTCTTTATAGCGTCTACAAGAGTAAAGACAAAAATAAAAAGCCGTATGACTACGACTAAAATTACTCCAAATTTCATCTGGACTTACATTATTTAGTTAACTATCATAAAAATGAGGTGATACTTTGTCAGTCATTTTTAAATACACAAAATATATTCTTATGTTTATATCTGCAATTCAGTTAGCAAGGTTTAGTCCAGAATATTTAGAGCCTATACTTCTTTATGAGTATCTAGTATTGATAGCGTTTTGTTTTTTTCTTGGCATTCTGGAAGATTTTTTAAAGCCAAGTAAAAAAACAAATATTTTAGTGCGTGTAGCTATTATCATTTGTTCTCTTGTGTTATTTTTTACATCAGTCTCTCTCAAATCAACTGCTACAATTATTTTTTCGATAATAATGTTTATTGCTATCAGTTTCTCAGTTTATTTAGAGATTAGGCAAAAGGATTAAATCACCTTTTGCTTTTACTCCTCTCCACTGAATTGTTTTCTCCACTCTTTATAACTCATGAACGGAATTGTAACACTAGGTGGTTTCACCAGTTTGTACGCTTTGTTAAAAGCCTGTCTGTAGGACAATCCTAAATCAGACATATAAGCATCAATACGAGCAGCCAATTTCTTTTGGTACGCATCATCCATGTAGTCTCGGCCTCTCCTGTATTCCGGTAACTTGCCATTGACCATGTAAATCGTGTGGCAACGACACTGGATATCCATTGAAGAAATGCCCCATAACCTCGGTGCTTTTGATTTCCACTTGCCGAAATGGTAGTAGCCCTCTTTATCAGCTTTCTGACCATCTAGCTTTCTATGAGACTTACGAACCCTTGTATCAAGTGATGACATCCACACCTTAGTAAGCCTTGCTGTTTTACTTGCTTGTTCCTCAATGGCTAAATCAACCTGAGATCTCACACGGCCACCTTCTGTACGTGCAACGAGAATAGCTTTCTTCCTTGTCCATCCCATAGCGTTTTCAATCCTGATAGCCATGTCAGTGTAACTCTCTCCTGCTTGTAGGCTCTGTGCTATCTCAATGTTTAACCGCCTGATAATGTCGTTTCTATGTGCCTCGAATATCTTTGGCAACGTCAAAAACTCAACAGGATTAGTTAACGCTGCTTGAATCACCTCAGCAGATGGTATTTTAAAGCCCATTTCCTCGCCTGTAGACTGTTGCAAGAGATAAGCCATCAATAAGTATCTCTCGATGTAAAGACGTTCCTCTGAAGCTTGTATGAGTTTAATAATCTCTTTGTAATCAGCATTAAGTTCTTTAGCAATCATTCGCATTTCTTGGTTGAATCTGTTGTACTTATTAACATCTGTCCAAGTAGCCTCACCGTTTCTGCCAAACTTCCGATGCATGTCTAACATTTGGGCAAGAATAGACTTTAAACGTCGTGCAAACACAACCTCAATGTCTTTTTCAGCCTTGGCTTCTAAATCATCTAAGATACGATTGATTTCCTGTTGATTCATGAGACATCAACTTCTTTTAGGTCAGCGTCATCCTCATTCAAAGGTTCAAGCCCATTACCAAACAGTTGTTCATCCTTCTGCATTTCTTCAAGTTCATACTCCACATCATCAACAACAGACAACTTAGAAAGGCGAGTACGCTCTGATACCAATCCTTTTAACGCTTGTGAAGCTTGTGCCTCGGACAGTAAATCAATAGGAATGTTGCGTTTGTATTCATACCAAACTTTCAAGTAGTCATCCTTTGAGCAAATACCTTTCTTGGCCCATGCACTACATAGCACTTTAAATTGGTACCGAAGAGCAGTCGTGAACTTTCGCTCCATCGTCTTACATTTGTTCTCAAGTGCCATTAATTTGTATTTCATAGCTACGCCACTTGCATTACCTGCAAACGATTCATCGCTGAAATTTACACTCTTAGCTAGGCGCATGATGTTCTCTTCTAAGCGATCCAGATGGTTCTCGATCATTTGGTCGTTAACATCTTTGGTTAGATATTTAATGTCGTCATTCTCACCCATCAGCTCAAAGATACCTGTTCGAGCAACCTTCTTTGCATCTTCGTCATCCATCCCCATACCTTTAAGTACTAGATAGGACAATCGGAACTGTTCGATTTCGTTTGAAGCATCAGATAAAGTTCTATCATAAGCGTCGATGAGGTTGTACACCTTATCTGCATCGCCCTGCAACTCCTCGTTATTTGGAACACCGAATAAAGGGCAATAGTCAAATAAGTGCTTCCGTTCATCTTTCAAAACAAAAGGTGAATCGGCATCAGTACGTGTGTAGAGTTTTTCAGTTGTAGCATCATAGAACACCAGCTGCTCAATCTCTACTTTCTCACCCTCAGCATCTAGTGCTGCGCTTTTAAAATATCGCATAGCATATTTAGGTTCACTAACGTCTGCTGTTTCCGATAGGATAATTGTTTCCCATGGATCAATGGTCGTAACCCGTTCATTTCCATCAGTATCAATGTAAAGTAGTCGTGCTGAATAGCCACAAATAGCTGTTTTCTTCCCTGACTCACTATCAAGATCATCAACAGAATTACGCAAATTAAAAAGCTCAATCGCCTCAGATAATTTATCAAGGCCTTGAGCTTGTTTGTCTACTACGTATGAAATTGGATTACCGAACATGTAGCCAACCTTGGTATCTACTATTTCAGCATCTAGTGGATTATTTAAAGTGTTATTCACCTTATCGTCAACACGAACAACATGGTCATTACCTTGAGCGTAATCAGTCGGTTTACGTGTTAAAATCGGGACTGCTGAAATTTCAGCTTTATACCGGTTGTAGTTTAGTAGTCGTTTGTTTCGTTCAGCCTTTGTCTCATCTACTAGCTTATTAAGTAATAAAGGAGTAACACCTTTCTCATTAATATAAGCAATGTATTCGTTCACTGCACCACCTCCTTATCGGTTCTTCCCTTTTAGAATTGCCTTCTGATAATGTGTATAGATTCCATAACGTATCACATCCAATACGTCATCCCATAACTTAATTGGTTCTCCAGTAGTACCATTCCATGCGTATTGGTGGATTTCACCCTTAAACCTTTTCACTTTATCTTCAACGATAAAAAGCCGCCCTATTTTAAACATCTTGGCGACTTCCTCAATTCCTGCTATTACTTTTTTAATTGCATTAATTGCCCTTAATCCTTCGCGTCTAAAGCGTTGAACATGCTCAGGTCGCGCTGAATCACAATAGAAATTGATATTGCCATAACGTTTTTTGATGTCCTTAGCGATGTCTACCCAGTAATCAATTTCTTGGTGCTGTTTGGCATGTTCTTCACATAAATAAACAATTCCATTCTCATCTTCTGCAAATACCCCGATTGCCCCAAAGTGCTCATAGCCCCAGTCAACAGCAGCAAAGTATTTAACAATGTTGATTTTTTCGAACTCTTTGCTAGAAATGTAGTTTCGGTCCTTATTAAAGTCTTTATATATAATTCCTTCTGCCGACACCCATAAACCGTGAATATCACGATCTGTAAACATTCCAGATGGTGTAGAAGCAATAATTGACTCCACGTATTCCGGATCCAGAAAGATGTTATCAAACAAAGTGAAATGAAATACCTTGATATTTAATCTTCCACTTTCAAGTAACTGACCATCTTTATCGATAATGTCTGTCTTAACTGGATGTGCTGGATTTTCTGGGTTAGTATCTAAGAGGATTTGAGCTCCTGGATATGAACATCGTGAGATTACCTCTTTAACAAACATGTCATGTAATGCGGTGCCTTCATTCAAAAATCCACCTGCTGCTGTAAAACCACGAGCCTTTTTCCATGCATCCGCATTAGTACCGTCAAAGCAATACACCTTATTACCAAACACACGGACTGCATTGGTTTTATCCAACTTTAATTCTTTGCCTAGAATAGCCTCCATATCATCAAGCACATTACGACGAATACTCGCTTGTGTGGACCCACCGATAATAAAAGATAGCCCTTGGTTTTCAAACTTAGCAATATGCATTAAAAAAAGCAGTATAAGAATAAATGTCTTACCTGCCCTCTTGGCACCACTAGCAGCCAATATTTTAGGTTTTTCATGAATAAAGCAGTCCATAACCTCTTTCTGTTTGGGTGTAAGCTCTGCCATTATTCCTCACCTGCCATTTTACGCAGCATCTTTGCAATTTCGCTTTCTTGAGTTGTTGTATCTCCAGATTGAATCTTTTCGATTTCTAGTTTTGTTTTATCGATACCTAACTGCATCTGCTCTAGCTTCAACCTACGCTCATCATCCTGATCAGCCATCTCAACAAACTGACGAATAGAAGAACGCAACTCCCCAATTGCTCTCGATTGAGCAGTGAGTAGTTGTGCCTGTCGTTCCCATGCGAATTGAAACTCATATTCTTCTTCTGTTACAGCCTTTTCGACGCCTCCGCCATCCTCTTTAGAACGTGGATAGTAATCGTATTTCGCTTTCTTGAGCTCTTTAATTATTTCATCTTTAGATTCGACGTGCATAATTCGTTGAGCCCTTATGATTGCAGCATACTGTATTTGTATTTGGTCCCAAATTAAATCGGCTGGAGAACGCTCATTCATTGCTTCCATTATTTCGAGCGTTTCTTCTGGTAAGAACTTTTGAAAGAATCCGTGAGTGAGAGCATTTGAGTTTTGTTTTGGAGCTGACGCGTTTTTATTACCTCGATTACCTTTTGCGTTAGCATTACCAATAGGAGCGCCTCTTTCTCTCTTAACACTTTTTATCGGAGTACTCCGTTCGTCTGTTTGGAGTACTCCATTTAATTTCTCGTTCCAATTGTCTTTAGATTTTGATTTCCATGAGCCAATTGTTTTTTCTGGAACACCTAACTTTTCAGCTATTGCTCGATTTGTAATATCACCGTTGTGTTCTTTGTAAATTTCAAATGCTTTATCTCGATTCGGGTCTCTCGCTCTAGCCATATCTCATAATCACCACCACCTATACCTGAAGCCTTGGAAGCCTCTTACTTGTTCTAAGCGTTCTTGCCTTAAATCATCCATAAAAATAAGACAACCATTCCATGTGCGATTAGTTACCTCACATGACGCAGTCGCCTTTGTTTCGATTTGTATTACTTTCATTGATGACTCAATATATCCGTTTTTTACGAAATACACTCTATCACCAATGTTTAGCTTTTTAGGTTGTCTGGATAGTTGCCAGAACTGTTCATATCCACCTTGTTCATAAACAGTAGTTTCTTTATTATCATTTACATATTCACTCTTAGGAATCGTTACTACGATGTCCAATGGCATCACCCCATTATGCTAATTGCTCTAAAAAATAAAAACCACCTACTAGGTGGTTTAGAGAATTATAAATGCTTATTACATTCCTTTGTTATTTCTTTTAATAAATTAATGAATTCATCTATACAACCAAGTATTTCCACAGGTTTACTATACTTACCTTTTGAAATTGTTATAGTCTGTCCTTGTTTTACAAAACCAGAAGTCATACTTAAAGGTGAGTGGTTATGTGTAAAACTATTTCTTACATCCTGTGCTGTTACATATCTATCATCTTTAATTGCATCTTTAAAACAATCAAACAAATCTTTGTTTTTACTTTCTAAAGCACTTAAAACATTCTTTCTAAATTGTAAATTTTCTTCTATTTCAAGTTGATATTTCACGTTGATAATATGAACTAAGTTATCTACCAAAGTGAATAATCTATATAATAAACTTTCTACTTCATAACTAAACCAGTAATGATAAGCTATTTTTTCTAGATCCTTCTTTTGATAAATATCATATCCATCAAGTTTTTTAAAATATACATATACATAACCATAGTTAATACTTATTGAGAGCATCTTTTGATTGAATTCGTTTTTCCAGTGATCAACTGACATTTTCCCGTTATTCATTTCTAAAAGATTGTATTTACTTTGCGATACCTCAAAAGACATTTCTTCTAAATTATTACCAATCTCTAAGTCGAGATCATTCCATTCTTCTTCACTTAGTAAAATTTGATAATTGTTTACATTAACCATATATATCCCTCCCACCCAATCATAACCTAGCAGATGAAATATATGTAATAACTTTTTGCTCTCAAAAGTAAGTGCCGTTGCCCTGGCAGTCAAAGGGGAGGAAACTGCTCGATACTCACTTTTCAGGGCAAAAGAAAAACACCCCGAAGGATGCGTTAAACGTTTTTTCTAAATTTTCTATACTCTTCTTCAAATATCCTTTTACTATTATCAAAAATTGCATAAATGTCACGAACATCACCAATAAGTATTTCAGCTGTATGTTTGTTTATTTTTTCAGTAACAATGTATCTTCCAATAGATTTTTTGTGGTATTCTACAATTTCAATAGCATCATAATCCATACTCTTATACATATATTCTCTGTCATTTATTAATTGTTGATGAAGTTCTTTTATAGTTTCTAAAACATTTTTGGTCATACTTTCTTCGCCAAGCTGTAATAAATTTTCGTATATATACATCTTATTAAGGTACTTACTATAAGTATCTATTAATACACTAAAAATCATTAGTTTTTCTGTGGCATTGCTAAAGAATATTTCTCTATCTCGATGTTTCAGAGTTCTATTAACTCCAATATAAGTAATTGCACCTCCAAATATTGCTCCAAAAAAAGCGATTATTGCAGCAACTATAGTATCCTTCCAGCCATAGAATTCCATCATTATCCAACCGGAAATTAGTAAAACCATTAAACTAGTCCAAATTAGAATAAACCATTCAAATATTCTTTTACTCACTTTTATCACCCATAAGTAATGATAAGCTAGATGTAGAAAACTATGTAACAACTTTTTGCTATCAAAACCACATCAAACTCTACCCTCTCAACTCGTAGCGTTTTGGCTGTTTGATGCAGTTTTCAAAGCAAAAGAAAAGCCCTGTGAAGGGCTCTTAATTACGTGCAATTGAAGCGTTGGCCCACATAACAGCAGTTTCAAGGTTAGTCATAGCAACTGACTTCTCACGGCTGTTAGGACATTCTTCATCGATAAGGTAAGCAAGCTCTTTCGCCTTCTCACGAATAGCCTCATACTTTGCTGGTTGTCCCTCTTTTGGTGCGTGGTACATAAAGTTGTTTTCAATTTGTGGTTTCATTTGTTTTCTCCTTTCGCATGCATAATTAAAAGCCTCCATCCGAAGATGAAAGCTTAGATATTGTGGTAAATTGTCGAGTGCTCTTTTCCGACTCGTGGTAGAGCGACACCACGTTATTTTGTAACGAATTATGTTCTAGTTTTATAGTGCATTTCCGTGCACTTTGAACCTGTAGTAAGTTTGTTTTAGTAAGTTTGACTGAATTAAATGGAAAGTGGACGAAGTTCACATATAAACCACTCCTTCAGTTTTTATTAGCCTTTTATATTAATTAAGATACCTAATCTCTTAAAAAATATGGGCCGGCCATGTATGTCTTGCTCCGAACAAATTTATGGAGCGCGGGTCGGTCGTCGGTCTGTCTTTCCCTAATATTTAGGTTTTTATAAATACCAAGAGAGGAAAAGCTTACCGCGCCGTCCTGCCTCCCAGTTTACAATGGATTTTTTATTTCACAAAACATGCTACATGTTTTACATTTGTTCCTTTTGTTACATCTGTTTCATTTGTTTCTTTCGTTCCACAATCGCGCCTGATTGTGGAAGATCGGTTTTTCAATTAAATGTCCTATAATTTTCTTCGTTTGTTTTTCAAATCATTTATTTTAATAACACCATAATAAACAATCCAAAATAAGAGAATTAAAAATACAGAATAATTCTTTTTACTTTCAGGCAATAAAATTAAAGTTACAATATATATAAGAACACTAGGAACAAGTAATACCCAATACAATTTTCGTCTATTCATTTAAAATCACTTCTCCTTCAAGACAATCTATTGACAGTATAGCTCTCGCGCAAACAACCCTAATAAAGGAATTTTAAATATATTATACCATTAACAAAAAAGCTCCTAAAGCGTCCTTTGGTGACCTTAATTGTTATTCAACAATCTGGCCCCGATTTTTGAATAAATGTTATTAATAAGAAGTAGCCTTTCAGCTACTTTAACATTTGTCCTATAATACTATTTTTAACCCTGAATATAGTTGTACCTGATAACCCCATATGTTTACCAATAGCCCGCATGCTATCACCATCTAGCAATCTATGAAGAACTTCAATCTCTCTGTCTCCTTGTACTAACGGAATACGTTTTTGAACCTCAGCAATCTTTTGCTCATATTCCTTAATTCGGTAATTTAGAGAGTATACACGACGTTGTACCTCTGTATATACCGGATCACTTGTAYCTMCACTAGCMTTYGGMAATGCTGCCTCAATACYGTACAATGCTGTTTTTGCCMCGAKGTAACTATTATTATCRGCYTTAAMTACTGGYTGTYTTGCTKCCTYAWWGGTTTYARTCMTCYWWCGKWAATTYTYAAYCCMCYGWMGWWWATNNNCTTTTGTAACTTTAATTTGCCCTTTTAACATTGGGTTGCCCTCCCGTGTTATAATATACTACTTGTACTAGCTCGTCTTAAAAGGGCATAAACCAATTCGAGCTGTAGCATGTGACGACGCTGCGGCTTTTTTATATGCATAAATTTTATTTTTCTGTGAAAACTATCCTTAAATTTATATAAGGAGGTGTTTTCATTATGTCGATAGTAGGATGGGGTAGACTCCTAAATACCATTAGATTATTAAAAAATTACGAAGAATCAGGATATCTTGAACATTTTTGTAATGCACACGGTTTAGATTATCGCTTTTATAAACGTTTCATCAAAGCTAATTTAGCAATTATTTCAGACCAATCAGAATTACTAGATGCAATAAAAGAGGATAAGGAATTTGCCAAACGTTTAAATGATATTTTAGGTCCTATAGAATCTGTATGATCTTTATTGGCATCTGCAAAATTAATAATTTGCAGATGCCCTTTTTTAATTAAATTACTCATATTGTTTAGTGACTACATCGCTAATTTCTGCGAATGTTCTACTATGATTCTCTCGAATATCGCTTCTACTAGTTTCATAGGTATATTCGAACGTTCGTTATACTTTTTGCTATAGTTATTCCACTCGATTTCTCCTTGTGTACTTTCCTGTTTTAGGTTCAAATGCAGGTTACTTTTAAATTTCGTTGGCTTTTTTAGTGGATAATCATAATTGTTATAAAATGTTTTGTTATCGTAGGGAATGTTGAAACCTAGCACCCTATCAAAGTAATCCCAAATTCTACTCGTTGCAGGGTTTTCAATAATGTAGTATTTTGGCTGGTAACGCTTGATAATTTGAATTAAATTAAACGCACACAGTTCTCCATTTATTCGATTAATAAAAGACTTCTCAGGCTTGAACTGATAATCTTCATAGTCCTTGTAATCCCTCACTGTAAAACGTGACAACGGTATTTGTGGAGAAAATAACGAATCGCCTTGTTCTTGTTTCCAACAGGCATTTCCATTCGCCATTGCACTTGCCACTGACCAACTTTCACATGGCGGACTAGCAATAATTGCATCAGGTTTCGGTAACAAATCCAATGTTGACCAAAGTTTATTGTCACCAAATAAATAACTATAATCTGCTAAGTCCAGGTTAATAAAATGGTTGTTTTTTTGTTCAATATCCAATCCTATAGGAAATATTTCAATTTCCTTAAATCTTTTTGCGCCTTTTTCATAGGATCCATTTCCACTATCAAACAATGCCCAAATTACAATTTTATTTGTCATTTTAATCACCTCATTATCTTCACACTAATTTTCAACTAACCACTTTCCTCTTTCCTAACAATCCACCAGCTCTTGGCCCAATCCTTCCTGCCATTTCAAGGTCCATAGGAATTAAAGCCACACTCACCTTACTCGCATTAAGCTTCTGAGCTATCTCATTAATTGGATATCCTTGATTCCACATAGCTATGAAGCTTCCGATCTGTTGTATGGTGAAATCAAACTTAACCGATTCATGAACCTCACCAGTGAATAAGATGTATCGACTCTCTACTTTTGGTGCCATTCAATCGTCACCTCTGCCCTTGGGTTATCCGAATACCACTTACGAGCAACTAACTCTGTCACTTGGCTATCATCACGCCATATAACCTTACTTAGACCATCTTTAATGCCTTTTGCCAGATTGTCGATGTCTGGTTTAGTTGTTGGTCGTAACTCACCATTTAACGCCTGCTGTAGCTTTTTCTTGCTATTGCTGATAGCTTTTGGTATCTTACGATAAACATCGATAGTTAGCTTTATATCTTCTGTTATTAGGGTTTCTGGCGCTACTTGTGAAGCTACTAATCTTACAAATGATTTGTAGTCTTTGGATTCCTTCGGATCAAATGTGCCATTTTGTGTTACTCGTGGTCGTTGTTGTGCCTGCACATCTCCTGGTATTTCAAATGTGAGTATGTTCATGTTTGCCCTCCTGTCAGCACTCTTAGAAGTCTGCTGATAAAACAATCTAATGCCGTTCTACCAGCAGCGTGTATGAATTAACCGTTCTCTACTATATTTGTTACTGTTCCTGAACCACCTACATAAAGATTTTCGGAATCCCACACTTCACCACATACTGCGCAGCATCTTAATTCTTTGTTGCACTCTACCATGGTTAAGCTTTCACATTTATTGCAGCCATAAATTTCTACTTCTATTTCACCCATTACTTCACCAACCTTCACTCATTTTCTGCTCGATTAATGCTTGCCTCAGTACTAAATCCATCTGGATAGCGCTTTTTTAATTTCTCGATATTGGCTTCTGCAATTTCATCTAATGACAAACCTGCCAATCTAGCGATATTTGCTAGATACCACATAACATCACCTAATTCTTTCTTAACCTCCACATGATCAATAACATGACCATGGAACATAGCTTTTTTAATTAAATCTGCAACCTCTCCAGCCTCACCTGCGATACCTAGACCATAATTAACTAGTTCATTATCATGTTTAGCTGCTGTTCTCGTTGCTAACAATTGATACTCATTTAAGTTCATTTAGCTGCCCCTTTTCCGAATCGTAATAGCACTTGATATGGTCTTGCTTCATATTCAAAGAATTTAATATCACTGGTTGGATACCAATGGTTCTGTCTTTCAGCTTTAATTTGCTTTTCAAGCTTATCTCGCGTCTTAGCTCCAATGATTTTCTTCGTAGGTCGTTTTGTTATCATCAGTAATCACTCCTTCTTAGAAAGGCAGATCATCCGAGTTAACATCAATCGGTGCCTTTGAATTTGCAAACGGATCTTCATTACCCTGCATATAACTCGGTTGATTGTTATTACCGCCATATTGCCCCTGTGAACTGCCTTGATACTGTCCACCTGTATTTGTACTAGATTCGTAGTTTGATGCGCCCTGTGAGCCTCCTGTGCCGTTTTTCGGCTCTAAGAATTGGATACTGTCTGCTACAACGTTCGTAAAATAGATTCTTTGCCCGTCTCTCTCATACGAACCAGTGCGTATAGATCCTGTTATCCCTGTTAAACTACCTTTCTTTAAGTAGTTAGCAGCATTTTCAGCAGTTTTTCTCCATGCTTCAATCTGGATAAAGTCAGCTTCATTCTCGTTATTCTGATTTTTGAAAGTTCGATTAACAGCTAACGTAAAACGTGCTCTTGCAATACCTGATTGAGTGTACGAAATCTCGGGATCTTTAGTTAGCCTTCCGATAAGCTGCGTTTGATTCAACTTTTAATCCCTCCTTATATTCTCTTTTGTACCTCTTTACCGTTGTTGTACTGATGCTATATTTCTTAGCAATATCAATATTTCTCGAACCATTTTTGAATTCCGTTTCTAATACCTCATAAGGAACCTTGGTTCTAACATCTTTATTGCTTCGTATTTGTATTCCATGTTGTTCAAGCAGCCTTTTGATTGTTTTGCCATCACACCCTATTTGCTTCGCAATTGTATTGCAACCAATGTTTCTGTCTTCTAAATAGGTCTGAATTATCAACTCTTCTTTATTTTTAATAGACCAATCTCTTTCGCCTGAACGATATGCATGAACAAGATTTTCTGAATGTGTACACCATTCCAAGTTTTCTACATTGTTGTTAATAGGATTAGAGTCTATATGGTTAACCAAATTCTTTCCTTCAATGATTGGTATGAAAGCAAATGCTACTAACCGATGTACTTTAAGAGATTTACTTTTTTGTCCAGGTTTCACTAACTCCACTTTTTGATAACCCGTAGTTGTTTTAGATTGTTTTAATACTCGACCCTTCATATAACAATGAAATTTGTCACCTCTATAAACTGGCCTATCCAGGGATCGAACTTGCCCTCTATTACTAACTTCATACAGCCCTTCATAACCAACAACAGGTTTCCAAATCTCATCATCTTCAAAATGAAATGCCAGTTGTTCAGTTAATGTCATGCTGTTACCTCCAGTAGTTCAGGGTTTTCGTATATGTTGCCGACGACTTCGATATAATCGTTTTCACCATCCAATAAACATTCCTCACAATGTTTAACAACAGCTTGTAAATAAGAAACATCAGGACAATATTCATTTATTACAAATCGTTGAACATCGTCACAATCTGCCCAATTCGGAATGTATAGCTCCAGTATGTCACCTTCATATATCTCCTTGCCGTACTTATCTTTTAAGCCTGTCCATCGCCCTCTAAACTTAAATTTAGCCCGTCTGTAAGTCTTAGACATCAATTCTTTTAAGGTGTAAATTTGCACAATATTTTTATCTCGATCGTATAACCTGAATTTCATTTCACTGAAAATCTCTTCTTCAGCAACAAATTGGCCATTTGGATTTCTAGCTTTAAAATGCTCTTCAATGTAATGTTCGCTAGGTGTTGTTAATTTTAAATTTTGAATATTATTATTCGAACGGTCTCCATCTATATGATGAACAAGCTCTTTTCTAGGTGTTAAATAACGTCCCAGGTAATTCTCCATAACCAACCTATGCAAAGGAACGTAACCTCTTTTATTTGCGTATGGGTGATATGGTGCTTTTGCTAGTACATATCCATTTTGCTTATAAAACCCTTTACATCCTGCGCGAATTTTCATTTTCTTCGCATCCCACGCCCGAAACTTAATCTCTCTACTCATGCAGCCATCGCCCCTTCCATTCGTGAAATAAGATAATCCGTAGCCTCATCAGCATCTTTAAGCCCTACCAAGGCTCTCAATTGCTCCAAACGTTTATAAGCCATGGTTTCGTTTTGTTTGCCTCCGAAGCGCTGAAACTGCCCTAAATACAAAATGATTTGGTCTATTAAAAATTGTTCATTTATCATCCCTTCACCCTCCATCAAGGGGCTGTTGCCCCTCACTGATTTAAAATTGCATTGAATTTACTCAAGCGACCTTTAGCGATTTCTCTTCGAAAACTAGTAGCCTCATTTTTAACTGGTTGCGACATTTCGATTAATCTATCAGGTATCCTCTTGCCTATTTGCTCTGGTAAATCTTTTGGATTGAGATTTGATGTTGCTAGAATAGGTTTTTTTCTACGACTACGGCCATCAAATATTTGGAACATAGTTTCTAGCACCCAATCACTTATTTTTTCTGCCCCTAAGTCGTCGATAATCAACAAGTCACAAATCATTAATGCTTTCATGATTTGTTGTTCACTCTCGTTATTGTTGCGATTGAAGGTAGCTTTGATTTTGCTTAGTAACTCTGGCATTGATATGAAAACTATTACCTTACCTCGAGCAGTTAAATAATTGTGTACTGCTGCAGCTAAATGAGTTTTACCATTCCCTACATCGCCCCACAACAAGAGAGATTCAGCACCAAATTCTTCGAAATGTTCTGCATAGTATTTAGCAGCCTTGAAAGCTTTTTCAGAACCCTGCCGCATTAAGAAATTATCAAAACTAGCATTCAAGTATTTATCACCAATATTGCTGATAGAGAATAAAGTACGTACCTCATTTTCCTCTTTAGCTCGTATCAAACGTTCAACCTCTGCCTTTTTAATGTCCTGCTCACATTGGCATACAGGTTGCACCCAGCGAGTTCTACCAAGGACCTCAACTGGAATCGCCTTGATTTCATTTCCGCAATGGCTACATACTTCGCTAGAGTGAGAGGCCGTCATATTCTTCGTTACTATGTCGTTCATAGCTTTGGCTATTGGTTGCATCTCGTTGAACCTCCTTCATTTTCAACCGCAATTGCTGGTAAGTAGTGATCATGTCTTTACGCCAGTTGATCAATGTACCTTCTGCATATTTAATTTTGTTACGAGCGTTGTTTAATACCGCGTTTTGTAATGCTGCTAAGATTAAATCCACGTCTTTGTAATCATCCAAGATGTAACCAAGGTGTTCAGCGATTGTTGGAAGAACAGGTGTAATGTTTTGATTTGTAAATTCAACTAATCTAGCAAAATCAGATTGAGAAGAAACCGACTGACCGACTTCACTGTCTGTTGTTTGTTTTTCTTTTTTATTTTCTTTTTGTTTTTGTTTTTCTGTTTGTTTTTCTTTTTGTCCACGTATCGTATTTAAATAATTACGTAACGTATACGTATCGTAAATTTCGTTTTTGACAGCTACAGTTATCGAAACATTTGCCTCTGCTCGTTCGTATTCAAACTCTTTCAAAGTGTTTATTTTTGCAATTACAGTTTCATAATTGACTGGAATTTCAGGATGTTTTAAATTCCAGAAATCTACCACTTCCCTTAAATCTGTTGTTCCAGATTTTAAATTATTAAATTTGTTGTAAGAGACTACTAGGTTTGAAATCTCTGAACCCCCACCGTTTACTTGAGGATTGATATGATCCAGTTCAATATCTTTTAATTGAAGTTTTAACCCTGTGTAGAAGCATCTTTGACCATCACGCAAAATGATGTAATCACGTTTAGTAATGTTGTCCAAATCTTTTGGTTTAGATTGTTTAGATGGTTCAGCATAGTTACTAGCACCGTTCAACACATTGGTATACAGCTGCTTCAAACTTTCATGGGATACTGAACCAACAACAAACTCTAATAAAGAAGTATCTTTAACATCCTCTAATTCACGTCTAACGCAGTCCATTATTGGTTTACCTGCTTTTATGAGGTTGTAACGGCCCCAGTTCCGTATCGCAATTTCCCTTGTTTCTTCGTTGTAGCGAATCAATTTATGGTGATCCAAGAAACGCTGCATTAACGCATTTATTACTTCTGGCGAATAACCCAATTCGAATGCCATATGCTTTTTTGTAATTTGATAAACACCGATTTGCTTCGTGTGTTCATTTGTTAATAAATAAAGGAAAAATAATTTGTCTTCTGGTGTAAATTCTTCAATTACTTTGCCGTCTGTCCATAATGATGTATAAACATATCTAAATTTAGCCATTTGCCCTCGCCCCTCCTAGTACGTTTTCACTGGCTCCCAATCATTTGCATATGCTGCCTCATTGAACTTATCTACTGGCATATCAATATTGACTGGCTCATATGTTTCAAGCCATTTTGCGACATCGTAACTGATGGAAGCTCTATTACCGAATTTTTCAAGCATGTAAGCTTTGTATGCCTCTGAATGTGCTATTACTTCATCTATTTCTGGTTGCCCTGGCTTTTGACGATCATTCCGAACGATGATGAAAGCGTCTTGAATATCATCCATTGTGATATCACCATCTGGATCACTGAAATCTGCTACTTCAATATCTGCAGCTAGATAACGTTCATCTTTTTCTTTGTGCTTTAAAACAATGACAGGAACAGTAGAAATAATTTCATCCTCTCCACCAAAGATGTTTTGTTGAAATACTTTCATGGTTCGCCCTCCATATTTTCAATATTCAAATTTTTAATCACAGACATATTCACAAAATCCACAAGAAATAGAATTTAACATCACTAGGATTACGTTTTCGTTTCTCAATGGCCTCGAAAATCACCTCTGTTGCATTCTCCTTAAATGGCATTGATGGTATTTCTGGAACCTCACTAGGTTTAACCTCATGACCATGTTGTGAGTATGGCGTGTCTGTTGCTAAGAATTGTTGACTAATGCTATTTCCTGTTAGCATTACAGCATCTTTCGAGTGGATTGAAACGTGTCTATACTTACCACTCTGTTCAAGTTCCGATTTCTTTTGTCTGATGAATTGTTGTAGTTGAATACCCATACATTTGTCCCTCCACACTTTTTAAATTAGACCCCTATAAACCTTTAACTTCTGAATCAGCTCATAGCATTGTTCTTCATCCATCATGCCGATATGAGCCTTTTCAGGTGGTAAATTCATTAATTCTTGCATTACTTGATACGCCTTGCCCCTACCCATTTTTCGATATTTTCCTTTCCATAAAGGATCAAACATCGAATGAGCTGTTTTTCGCATTGAACGTAATCGTTTATTTGCTAATGTACCAAGTGGTGTTTTCCCTTTTCCATGCGTTCCTACATAAGCATCACAAGGTCTACACACGTACATATTCACACCATAATCTTGACCATAAAATTCTTTACTGGACATAAACTCAGCCTCGTTACCACAGTAGCCACAAATCATTTCTAAACCTCCTATAACAACCTCTGTTCACGCTCACAAACTGCAAAACTACCACCCACTTTGATAATTCGATAGTTTGGGTAACGTTGCATGTACTGCAGCACCAAACGTCTGATTTCATCGTTATCCTTCGCCTGCTCAAATATCCAAGCAGGCAGAAGGACTTTGTGAGGTATATTACTGTTCAATAATCATTTCCTCTTGAACTGGTTCTTCTTCAACAACCGAATAGTCAGTTACATCAATAACTTCACTCATATCCTTTGAAACCTCTGTTTTAATAGTTTCATCAGCCTCAACAACCTTTTGAAGCTCAATTGACTTAGGAGCAAACTTTAATACTTCTTTTAGTACTGTCTTTTTGGCCATTGCGTCATAATTGGTCTTCCAAGGACTTGTCCAACCCTTCTGAACTGCTTGAGAGAACTTGTGAGCATGTTTTTCAATTCGTTCTCTTGTCCAGTAAACAAAGTCGTATCCTCCGTTTTTCAAGTGGTATACAGCATAGTAGCCGATTGGCTCGCCCTCTGGGTTTTGTGAAGGAACATGTACTAAATCTTTGTGTAATCCGTAAGAGTATGAAAATTCATCTTCTTGGTACACTTCATGGGCATAAATAGCTTTGTATTGACCACTTCTAACAGCTAGGTCAATTAAGCCTTTATAACCTAACTGGAACTGAACCTGTTTTCCGTAAGGGATTAAGTACGCTTGCCCTAGCCCTGTATTTGGTTCAACACCTAGTTGAGCTGATTGCATAAGTGCTGCTACAAAACTGATTTGGTCGCACTCTAGTAATTTTGGTGTTGTTCGAACTGCTGTTAATGCAATTCGAGCGATACGATCAGAATCCATGTGTTTCGGTAAAGCGCGTTGGATTTCAGGACCCATCTTTTTTAACAATGCATTTAATGATGATTCAGGCGTTACTTGCTTTGATACTTGATTCTGTGACTTTGCTTTTAATTCATTTGTAGTAGCCATTTATTAAGCCTCCAATTTTTTAATAGTTAGTCGTCGTGAAGATGATGGTTTAATGAATTTTTCATATACATCTGGAACTTCAACTTTTAGTCGCTTACTATCAACATGATTCGAAACAACTGTTTTATATGTCACCTTATGACGTTGAGAGTGCCCCTCTGAAGCGTTTTCTAACTTTAGCTTTAGCTGATTCTCGTACTCTTTCTTTTGCTGCTCTAACGCTTTAATTTCGCATGAAATGGAATCAATAGCGTCCAACAATACATCATCATCTTTCGTGAGCATGATGGCCGTTCCATCGTCTTGAGGGTACATTTTTTTGATCAATTCATTGGTAGCATCCGAGCCGTCAATTGGTGGAGCTAAATCTTTTAGGACATGGTTTTCCCAAAAGTCTTTCTCTCGATCTATGAGAATTTGAATAAATTCCTCGTCACGTTCAATTTCCTTCCAGATGAATTTATTGCCACCAACAAGTACAGCGATATATGCCTTTTCAAAGCCTGTAACAGCTAGATAATGATGGACTTGGCATAAATAACTTGCTGGAATTTCTTCACCCTCCCAAGCATCTTTCACGTACTCACTAGCTGTTTTACACTCAAGCACTGCTCTTTCTCCAACAACAACCCTATCAAGGTTAGCAAGCATAAAATCATGTTCTGGATGGACTAACATCTTATTTAATCGACGAACCTTTTTTCCTGTTCGTTTGGCAAACTCTTGAGCTACAAAATCTTCTAATGCATTCCCGAAATATACAGCTTCGTTATCGACTTCCTCATGATATTGACCAGTCTTTTCTAAAAACACTTGATAAGCACTTTTATATTGATTGAATCCCATAATTGCACCAACATCTGACCCACCGATACCAGCGCGACGAGCGTCTAACCACTCGTCGCGACTCATATCAGCAGTTGTAATTTTTGCTAAAACCATGCAAATTACTTCCTTTCGTGATATGATGGTAAAAATGATTTGTTAAGCCACTATTACGAGTAGTGGTTTATTTTTTTGTGTAAAATTTCGCATTGTAGTTATCCTCTAAATACGTATGGATGTTGTCTAAATGAACGATATCGCCATTCGAAAACTCCATATAATCATCGTTATAAACGATTAAGCTACCGTAGATATCTCGAAAATCTCTCTCAATATACCGAAATGTAGGTACGCTATTTACGGATTCAATCGTTCCCAACACCATTGGATTTTCAACTTCCATAAGTTGTCGCATGTGCTCACCTTCTTTCTGATGGCATCCCATCAAGCAACTTACAGTGGCAAAGCATAACCGTAGGGAGACGGTGCTGTAAGCTGCTTGACGAGAGCGAGATAAATCTCGCAAACGTCGTAACTTGTGGTATAATAGATTTGTATATAAGTTGTCATGGCTGTTTAATCTTTCGCTCAGATTAAGCAGCTTTTTTATTGCCATTTAACTTCTCCAACACCCTCTTATCACAGAAGAAATGTACATAAATTAACCTCTGCTTTAGTGTCATGTGTCGCCACGCTCTAGGCTTGATGCGCAAGTTTCTTCACCACCTGAACTAGTATTCCTCGTTGGTTTAAATCAGCAACCGTTGCCCATAACTCTTTTCGCTTATGAAGTTTTTCTAGTTGATCCAGTGAATTATGTAGGTCTCGTTCTAGTTGTTTTGCTATGTTGATACGACCTGCTTTTACGTGTAGTTTGATTACATCTGTTAGATCATCTATGCAAGCTAGTTCTCTTTCAATTTGTTCATCTATATTCATTTAATAAATCCTACCTTTTGAAGATATTTATAATGGTCCATCCATACACCTGTGTAGCTTATGCCAAGGTGCTCAGTGGTTACTGCGATAAAGTTTGCCAGTGCTGTTGCTGCCTCGACTGCTTCCTCAATCATGTCCATGATGTTTTTCCTTTCGAAGTGCTCAATGGCATCACTCGGTTTTGCTAGGCTTGTACTAGTTATGGCATCCAAGGCTTCTTGGAGTTCTTCTATTGTTTTCTCACGCACACTACAGCGATGGAGGTCTACGTTTGGGCCGTTCAAGTAAATAGGGCCTGTTCCTGTATACTCATGCTGCACTGCTAAAGCAAGCTTCGGATTATCAAACCGATTAACCAGTGTTCTACTAATATCCGATGGCACTTTAGCACGGCCATTTTCATATCGAGAAAGCCGTTCCCTTCCAACACCAATGTCTAAGCCAAGACTTAGCTGTGTCTCACCACCCCTTAATTCTTTTATTACTCCCCCAACTGTATTTTCAGTGACATTCACATTTACCACCCTTTCTATTTAATTAAGGTCACATTTCAGTCTAAAGTTAACTTGGTTGCAACCATCAAGTTTCAGTAATTTGTGTATAATAATGGTTAAGAGGTAGATTTGCCCCTACCTCTTAGATTTCTACTAGATTGGTAGTTTGATTTATCTTGAGGCCATTTGCCCTGGCCTCTCCTATGCTCTTAATAATCTAAGCCTTTCATTTTCACTCACATAGATACCAAGACGTGAGTTCATGTATGACACATTATTGTTTTTCCATGCCAATACTTTGTCTCTTGGATAACGAGCACTTAATGCTAAACACTTTGGAAAGCCATCCATGCGAATTATTTTTTCTACTGTTGGTAATTCGCAATTGAATATTTTAGCTACATCTTCTTTTTTTAAGTTTGGTGGTAGAGAATTTTCGAATTTCGCTTTTTCTATCTCTCGGCCATCTTCTACACCCTGCTTATATGCTTTTTGAAACAAATCAGCTAATTCAGCGTTTAATAACGCTTCTTTTAGTTCATCTATTGTTAGATTCATAGTTTCGCCTCCAATCTCAAGCGCTGGTATAGCGCCTATCTTATTCGTTAGAAACTTTTTTTAAATACTCATTTGCAGCATGTAGGAAACCTTTCGAAGTATCGATGCCGTTTTCTTCTAAAATAACTAACAATTTTTCAATTCTTTTTTCATTCAAATCCGAAGTTAGACTTGTAACAGATTCTATTATTTCAAGCGATTTTTTCATCTCTTTGTTGAAATCAAACAGCGGATCATAGAAGCTGAACAGAGTTACACCTCCTACATCTTCTAAATACTCATCGAAAAGATTCGAGTTTGATCTGGTCACTTTTTCGAAATAAACGCCCATCGGATAAGAATCTGTTTCTTCTTCTCTAACGAATGAATAGTTGTAACAATCAACATTTAATTTTTCTGCTATTTTCAATACGTCGTCACTGATTTCTTTGGCAATTAAACAAACCCTTTTGATATTTTTGTCAAAAGAATATTCAAATGTTTGATAAACGTCCTTCCTCTTTGATTTGCCGATTTTCAATTCTAAAGCGAACTGGCCGTTTATCGAAATATCAGATCTTCCGAACCCTAAGTATTCTTGTCTTTTAATGCTTTTTTCATCACCGTAATAATCAATGAAATCTTTAAAAATCATGTTTTCTAAATCCTTTTCGAAACGGAAATTTTCTTTTTCAATTTGAATTCTTTCATCACAGATTAATAAATTTTTATAATTGCGACCAAACAAGATTTCTTTTTGATTCTCTTGATGCAACTTATATTCTTCATCTTGAACAACGACTCCGTTATACGCATCAATGAAAATTTCATAAGCATCGAAACTGGATTGTACGAGCAAATATTTTGCATAAGCATGGCAATATGAAACGAACGTTGAAAAATTTTGTTTTTTACCAAAAACTCTGAAATATTCACTCTTATAATGTGGGTGCATCATATTTATTACAGCTAAATACTTAATGTTGATTACATTAGACATTTTTAATCCTCCTATGCTAGTTGTTTATTACCTTCAATGAGCTTTAACTTCATTCGCTCCATCGTTGGTAAAATGCCTTTTGCTTTTAAAGTTTCGTAAAGGAATAAACGCCCTTTTTGCGTCCACTTTGTATGAAGTCTTACACCAGTGGAACCATCTGGCTTTTTGTATTCTTTCGTTTCAGATTTTGTGTAGCCTTGACCTTTGAACTTGCTATACAGTAACCATTGTTTATTCAAGCTGTATTGAATGCCATGCTCGTTTAATAATTTATTTAGTGCGTATGCACTCATTCCGTAATCCTCTGCAATCTGCGAAGTTAGGAGTAAATCAGTACATTTCAGTACTTCGTCAACGTAAGTTACGATTGGTTGCATATCATCTACTTGTTGCTGATACATTTGCTTTTCGATTTCAAGTTGTTCGTTCTTTTCAACTTCTTTGACTAACGCCAATAAGGCTTCTTTGTAATTAGTTGGTAATTGTGGTTGCGTTTGAACGATTTTCAATTCACCTTTACGCAAACTTTCTAATAAGTCGTATACGAAGTCGTAAAATTCATCTGCTTTTGGTTGTTGGCTTTTTCGGATGACTTCGTAAATACCTTTTTCGTTGTAGATGAACGTTTCGTATTGCTTACCATCAGTTCCGACCAGTTTGGTCTGTACTGAAAATTGGTCAAGACGTTCCTCGTGTCGCTTATGAATTTTACGAATAGCTGTTTCTGGTTCTGAATATTCAAGCGCTTCACCTATTTGTTTGCGCGTCATAAACACATCGCCATTTTCGTTTTGCCATAAATCACATACAACAGAATTGAATGCTCGGCTTTGAACTAAGATTAAATTCATTGTTATTCCTCCTTGTATCACGCTGTTTTCTCTTGTGCATTTTTTGCACAAAATTCAATAAAAAAAATCGTCCAGTCAATACCTAATACTTTAGCAATAGCTTGTGCAACTTTTACACTTGGTTTTAATCCATTCTCTATTTTGGTGTAATAAGAGCGTTCAATTCCCACCATATTTGATACTTGTTCATGGGATAATTTGAGAGCTTTTCGCTGTTCCTTTAAAATTTCTGGAAACATGTCACCACCTCCTTTGTGCATTTCTTACACATAGTATATCGTGCATTTTTTGCACAGTCAATACATTTTGTGTAGTTTTTTCACAAATTATTTATTGTGCAAAAAATTCACCTATAATAGAGAGAATAGAAAGGAGCGTACTGTATGAAATATGGCGAGATATTAAAAAAATTACGAACTGAAAAAGGTTTGTCTCAAAAAGAACTAACTGACCGCCTTACAATCAATAGATCAACATATGCTCGTTATGAAACTTCTTCAACACAACCTGACTTTGAAACCTTAAGTAAATTAGCTGACTTTTATGATGTATCTGTAGATTATCTACTAGGTAGAACTGATAACAAGAATGCTTTACATAAACAAGCTGGTATCTCGGACGATGACTATAACAATTTAAGTGCATATCAAAAAGAAGTTATTGATTTCTTCTTAACTAGAGAAAATTTGTTTTTTAAAAACCAACCCGAAAATTTGCTTGATGCTTTAGAGCAATTCGAAGTTTATTACGAGGTATGGAAAAAGCAACAAGAAAATAAGAAGTGATTTTACATTCTTATGTAGACTTTCCAGACATTTAAAAATTCGCCTTTCCACTGGTGAATTTTTTTGTTAACATCAAAAGAACATATGTTTGTAAAAGAGGGATGTTATGACGTTTGTTTATACTCATTTAGAAGATTACGTTCGCGATTTATACACTAGTATTGGGGTAACTAAACCTTCTCACTTAGATCCGCGGATAATTGGCCCGAAGCTTGGCTTCACAGTAATTTACTTACCAACAGATTCAGTAAGTTACGACAATATAATAATTATAGATTCAAGATTATCTAAGCAAGAACAATGGCAAGAATTTTGTCATGAATTAGGCCATGTAATCTCACATTCTGGCAATCAAACAAAAACTCACCCTTTATTTAGAGAGTACCAAGAATGGAAAGCGAATAATTTTGCTTTGCAAGCTTGTGTTCCTACTTTTATGTTAAATAAAATTAGACTTCCTATAGATGAAGAATTGGCGACTATTAAAATTTGTCTACTTTTCAAAGTTGAATATGACTTCGCTGAAAAGAGACTCAATCATTACTTTAACAATCATTTTTTTAAGAATTGTAATCTAGTTGAAAGGAGTTATTAACATGGGATATGTACAGAAAATCAGTAAGAACAAATTTAAACTTATCGCTGATTTAGGTTATCGGGGTAATCGTCGGATTCGTAAAACAAAAAATGTAGAAGCGAAAAATGAAAAAGAAGCGCTACGATTACTGATCCTGTTCGAAGAAAAAATGAAGCAAAATAAGGATTTTTATTTTAGTGATATTGAATCTATTACATTAAATCACCTTTTTCCACGATGGAAAGATAATTATGCTAAACMACAKTATAGTGCACGATCATTTCATGATAACTGTACGTATTTAGAGAAACGCATTCTTACTATTTTTGGTGATATCAAATTAAAAGATATTAAAAAAGTGGATGTAGTGTTTTTTGTAGGTGATTTACAGAAGAAAAAACGAAGATTAGACGGCAAAGAAAGCGAGTTAGCCCCTTCCACTATTCATAATATTTACAAGGCGTTCGCTAGTATTATGAATGTAGCAGTTGAGTGGAATTTAATCGAGGAGAGTCCTTGTAAAAATATAAAGCTACCAAAACTCAAATATGAAGAAGGTAAGGCCTACAGCGAGGAACAAGTTAAATTATTGTTTGAGCGATTAAATAATAGAGAGACTGCTGAAAAACGGTTGTTAGTTGAACTAGCCGTGGTAAGTGCTGCTCGACAAGGTGAACTAGTTGCCATTGAAGAAAAACATTTAAACGTCGAAAACAATACCTTATTAATAGAACAAGCTTTAGTTAATTTAACTGGGGATGGAATTATCGTAAAAGAAACAAAAGGTAAAAGAAAACGAGTAGTTACTATTCCTTCAAATATTATGAATGATTTAGTAACGCTTGCTGCAGTGAAAAAATATCAACTAGAAGAGGCTGGCGATGAACGAGTATGGGAAGGACATACTTTTCTTTTTTCAAATGAGTTTGGTAAACCATATCGACCAGATTCAATAAGTCAGTGGTGGGATCGTTTTATGAAAAAGAATCCCGATTTATTTAGAATCCGTTTTCACGATTTAAGACACACTTCTGCTACCCTCTTAATCCATGCTGGTGAACATCTAAAAGTCATTCAATCTAGATTAGGTCATTCTAATATCACAACTACCATGAATACTGATGGTCATCTTTTACAAGAAACGGATCAGCGAGCCAGTTCCCACTTTGATAAACTTTTTGATGATAAAGATTGATTTGGGCACCTCTTGGGCACCAAACAAAGAATTATACATTCTTGCATAAAAATAAAAAGCCTTACAGCCGTTGTGGCTGTAAGGCTTTTATTGACGTCCCAGGAGGGATTCGAACCCCCGACCGACGGCTTAGAAGGCCGTTGCTCTATCCAGCTGAGCTACTGAGACATGATGTCGTTTCTTATGTATTCCATAGGAAGGACAATATTTATTATATGTACTTTATAGCATAATGTCAACATTAATTTTACTATGCAGGCAAGGTTTGCCTCATATTTTTTATCATATGTTGCTACAGCATCCATTATACCATTTCTTCACCCTCTTAACAGGACGGATAGCAAAATATTTGCTACACTATTGGCGATAAAAAAGTAGGAGGTTTGTGGATGTTTAAAGATTTAGTCGTTATGGTCACAGGTGGTGCACAAGGGATTGGTAAGGGTATTACGCTTGCATATGCACAACAAGGTGCAAAAGTGGTGATTGCTGATTTGAATGCAGGCTTAGGTCAACAGTTAGAACAGGATATGCTTGCTCAAGGCTACTCTGCATTATTTGTGCCAACGGATGTGACAAAGGAACAGGATATCATCAATTAAAGGCAGCGAGCTGTTGAGCAATATGGGACCATTCATATTTTAATTAATAATGCTGGGAAGTTCCAGCATCAATCTCCCTATGAGGTGACGTTTGATGAGTGGCAGGATTTGTTGCAGACGAATTTAACGGCTACCTTTTTCTGTGCCAGGGAGGCTGCAAAAGTGATGCGGCATAATGCAAAGGGTGGTTCCATTGTTTCGCTGGCCTCAACGCGAGCTGAAATGTCAGAGCCTCATACAGAAGCTTATGCGGCTACAAAGGGTGGTATCATAGCGTTAACACATGCTTTAGCGCGATCTTTAGGGCCAGATCAAATTACAGTGAATTGTATTTCACCTGGGTGGATTGAAACAGGTGATTACGAGGCACTACGGCCAATCGATCATGCGCAGCATTTGTCAGGAAGGGTTGGTCTGCCTGAAGATATTGCACAGGCTTGTCTCTATTTAACAAACCCGATCAATAACTTTGTGACAGGTATTAATCTTACAGTTGATGGTGGCATGACGAAGAAAATGATGTATGAAGCGTAATTTTGTTGTCTCTTCTTTTCTTTCTTGTTCTTCATACTCCGAGATTCCTTAGAGTATGCTACTGTAGGAGAAAGAACAAGAAGGAGTGAAGCCTTGTACCCCTATTCAAATGGTTTTTCATTAAGCCAGCTGTATCATGCTCCCTATACGCAGTATACGGCTCCGATTCGTCACTTTTTACAGTCAAATGATTACCGACGCTGTATTAGTAAAGGCGAAGCAGACTTTATGGCTATGAACCGCTTACTTTGGATGGAGCATGTGAATTGGACACGGATGACTATTATAAGCATTGTGTTTAATTTGCCTGATTTACCCTTTGTGCAGCAGCGTTTGCTACGCAATGCAACCGATTTAGGGAATTGTTTACGCCCCTTTTATGGTGACTCCGTGGCGGATCGTTATGCAGCTTTAATTAAAGAGCATCTGGTAATTGCGGCTCAATTAGTGACAGCTGCTGCGAAAGGTGACGCTACCACAGCGGAAGCTAAAGAGAGGGAATGGTATCGTAATGCAGATGATATTGCTTTCTTTTTGCATACAATCAATCCATACCTAACTAGAGAGGCCGTACAAAAAATGTTTTATACGCATTTAGCTTTAACGAAAAATGAAGCTGTCACGATGATACAAAAAGATTATCAGGCTGATKTAGAGRTATTTGATGAAAWTGAAGCAGAGGCACTTGCGATGTCAGATATGATAGCCAGCGYCATCGTTATGCAATTTTGTTACCTCTKTTAATGCAAAAAKMTTGATGGATTTATGATCATTTTATGCTCAACTGCTGGAGGAAAAACTCTCGCTGTTTTGTTTTTAGCATAATGAGCACGAGGCTGCATGCCCTGAAGTTTCCCCTTCATAAAAGAGGCTAATGTATTGCTTTCAATCGTTACGTTGGCTCTTTTTAATTCCCATGGGGAGTGGTGAATATCAATGCGAAAAAGTGTATCCTTCCATTTCGCCCATGAATGGTAGCGCTCTACAATCCATCGGTCAAAATTAGTATTGGTCTTGTCTCCTATTGTATAAATAACCCTCAATCTTTCGTCACATGCTTTGTAATGGCTTGTGTATGAATAGTGATTCCCTCTTTGTTTTACTAGGATGTTGKMATKGCGATTTGGCAAGCTACCTATTGCCGTAWTTTTTGATAAGAAATTATTCGTCACATCTAAATGAAAAAAATAGATGCCTTTCATGCCGTTATACTCCACATATGTTCGGACATTCAATTGTAAATAGGTATTCATCCCCGGAAGAGGTGGTAGAAAGCGTAGCCGATGTCGATAAACTTTAAAAACTACAGCACTAAGCCAGGCATTTTGTTCAAAGAGATCGAGCTTCAGTTCTTTAGGTACATGTTTTTCAAGTTCTTGAGGGGCTATCGGCCAATGTAAAAATAGAACATCTTGCCATGTTTGAGTCATCATCCACATAGTAAAACTCCTTTCTAATCACTAGTTTTTCCTAGAAAGGAGTTCTTCAAACAAACGGTCTATTGATTTTGCTCAGCAGACTCTATTTCGACATAACGATAATATAAGTTTCGTAATTCAGATTCTTTATATAAGCCTAAATGACTTTTAAATTGAGGATGAACCATTATTCCATGAGCACGTAAAACTTTGACAAACCAACCCTTTGAATACTTATGCACCGACCTTATTCTCCTTTATTTTTATTCATACATAGAATATGCGTTTGAATACGGTAGAGTGCCTTTATACAAATAAAAAACGAGAGAATAAATAACTCTCGTTTTTTACTTATGTGCCACAAAACGTACGATATGGTTGATTAGTGTGTTCAGGTAATGAAGCGTATTCTTGTTGTTCTTTCGCATGAGCATAAGGCTGAGCTAGGACTTTTAGTAGGTTGTTCATCACACTATAATCKCMTTGTTCTACAGCCGCTTMCAAAGCTTCTTCTACCCTGTGGTTACGCGGAATAACAGCTGGATTATGTTGGCGCATTAATTGTTGTGACATGTCTTTGTTTTGCTGCTGTCTTGCTAATCGAGCTTGCCATTTGTGATACCAGTCCTTAAAAGCTGGTGCGTTAAATAATGGGGMATCCTCCAAYTGCTCAAACGATAAGGCGMTAAATGTWKTCKTATAAYCTGCTTGATATTGCTGCATAAGMTSAAGAAGCWMTTCAACAARCWSGAKRTYTYYYYGNNNCTCATTAAAAATGCCTAGCTTTGCACGCATTCCTTTCAACCAATTTTCTACATATAATTTTGGATACTGTTGTAGCGTTTCTTGTGCCAGTTGAATGGCTTTTTCTTGATCATCATCAATTAAAGGTAGTAAGGACTCTGCTAAGCGCGTTAAATTCCAGCCACCGATATTGGGCTGATTTCCATAAGCATAGCGTCCTTGGTGATCAATCGAGCTAAACACAGTCGCAGGATCATAGATGTCCATGAATGCACAAGGACCATAATCAATGGTTTCACCGCTAATGGTCATATTATCGGTGTTCATGACGCCATGKATAAAGCCCACTAACTGCCACTTTGCTATAAGGGAGGCTTGTTTCTTTATGACTTCATTTAACAAATAAAGATAACGATTTTGATTGCCAATATTAGCTGAGTAATGTCGTTCTATTGCATAATCAGCTAAAAGCTGTAGCTCCTCATCTGTCCCCCATTGCGCAGCATATTGAAATGTCCCTACCCGCAAATGACTACTTGCAACTCTTGTGACAATAGCGCCTGGTAGTTCCGTTTCTCGAATAATCATTTCACCTGTAGTGACTACTGCTAGACTACGTGAAGTTGGAATCCCTAGTGCAAACATCGCTTCACTAATAATATACTCCCTTAGCATTGGACCTAATGCGGCTCGCCCATCTCCACCCCGAGAATAAGGTGTTCTACCTGATCCTTTTAGAGCAATATCATACCGTTCCTTTTGGGGTGTGATTTGCTCCCCATATAATAGAGCCCTACCATCACCTAGCATATTAAAATGACCAAATTGATGCCCTGCGTAAGCCTGTGCAATCGGTTCGCCACCTTCTGGGATTGTATTACCAGCTAAAACGGCTAATGCTTCCTCACTCTTTAAAGCCTGAATGTCTAACCCAAGTGAGGCTGCAACTGATTCATTTAATAAGATCAATTTTGGTGAACGAACAGGATTTAACGATATGTCGGAATAAAAAATACTTGGTAGTTGAAGGTAACTATTATCAAAATGCCAGCCAATTGTTTTTTTCATGTTTTCTCCTTTATTGCCTTTACGATTTATTTTTGCTATTTCAGCATGAATCATTCATAGGCAATTTTACCATTATCAGTAGCCCAAATAAAAATCCGCATACTTTACTAGTTATGCGGATTTTCTCTATTATTGTCGATCAAATGTATATGTAGCCATACATTGATTATCATCTGTCATGCAATCAACTTTAAAAGATGTCGCATTGATTTCCACAACAGCAAAGCTTTTCTCTTTACGACCACGTGGTTTTAATAAGCTGCCTGGATTTAAAAATAGGATATCATCCATCATTTCGGCACCAAGAATATGTGAATGACCAAAGCAAACGATCTGTGCACCTACTTCTTTAGCACGATAGGATAATGATAAGATGGAATTTTTCACATTGAATAAATGACCGTGTGTCACAAAAATCTTTACATCATGGACCATGAACATTTCTTCTTCAGGGAAAGCCTTCTCACGATCACAGTTTCCACGTACTTTTTTCAATCCTTCTAATGCCTCATGTGAATAGGGAAGTTCACTATCTCCACAATGAACCACAATATCTATTTCAGGATAAAAACCTTTAACCTTTTCGATGACATGGCTGTCACCATGTGTATCGCTCATAACAAGCATTTTCATGGATATCACCTCTTATTTGATAAGATTCGGTAATTGCTCCTTTAACTTGCGAATTGCATTGCCTCGGTGAGAAATAGAACCCTTTTCCTCTGGTGAAAGCTCAGCCATCATTCGATTTAAGCTTGGCACAAAAAAGATTGGATCATAGCCAAAGCCATTCGTTCCACGCTTTTCATGGGCAATGACGCCTTCACATGTACCAAATACCGTTGTTGTTGCGAAATCAGGWCCTGCMATTGCAATACAGCAGCAAAAACGTGCTGTACGTTTGTCATCTTCGACACCTTGTAAATTTTCTAACAGTTTAATCATGTTTGCTTCATCGTCATGGTCACCAGCATAGCGAGCGGAGTACACACCTGGCTCACCATTTAATGCATCTACTGCTAAACCACTGTCATCTGCAATAACAATGGTATTAAGCTCCTTCGCCAATGCTTCTGCTTTTAAGATGGCATTTTCTTCGAATGTTGTTCCTGTTTCTTCTATTTCCATATCTGGTGCCACTTCAAACATTGTTACGACTTCATAACCAAGTGGTCCAAATAATGCTTCAAAATCTTTTGCTTTTCCTTTATTTTTTGTGGCGATGACTACTTGTTTCATATTATTGATTCCCTCCAACTTTGTGTGCCAGTTCACCAAGCGTTATTTTTTGAAGATCAACTAATTGTTGTATGCCTTTTTCACCTAATGCTAACAATTCATTTAGTTCTTCACGAGAAAAAGTAGCTTCCTCACCAGTACCTTGTAATTCAACAAATCGTCCTGCGCCTGTCATCACAATGTTCATATCAACAGCTGCAGCCACATCTTCTACATAATTTAAATCAAGAATAGCGCCTTGTTCTTCAACGATCCCAACACTTGTAGCTGCTAAAAAGTCTATTACTGGGAATTTTTCAAATGGCTTTTCTTCAGCAAATTTAGCAATGGCCTGTGTCATGGCAACAAATGCTCCCGTAATGGATGCTGTACGAGTACCGCCATCCGCTTGAATGACATCACAGTCAATCCATACAGTACGTTCGCCTAGCGCCTCTAAATCGACTACAGCACGCAATGCACGCCCAATCAAGCGCTGAATCTCCATTGTACGACCATTGACTTTCCCACGAGAGGATTCACGTGGTGTACGTTGAGCGGTTGCACGAGGCAGCATGGAATACTCGGCAGTAATCCACCCTTTCCCTTGCCCACGTAGAAAACCAGGTACCTTGTCTTCAATCGTTGCGGTGCAAATTACTTTTGTATTGCCTACTTGAATTAATACGGAGCCTTCAGGGTGTAATAGATACTCACTATCTATTTTCACAGGTCGTAGCCCATCTGCATTTCTACCATCATATCTTGTCATATATTTCGTTCCTCCTAAAAACTTTCGCGCCCTCATCTTATCATAATTTGTGCCATCAAAAAAGTACTCGGTGGCTTATGTACAATGCTAAAAACGGCAAAAATCAGCCTAGCCTGTTGCTAAGCTGATTTTTTATTTTAATGTGATACGTTTTATGTCGAGAGTACCTTGCTCTAACCAATTCTCAGCAATCGAACGGAAAATTGGGACAGAACCAGTTGCAAAAAATCTATGAGCAGGCACCGCATTTGCATTTGCTAAAGTGCCATTATACGCTAACATTTCCTGTACATCCTTTGCTGTTTCCTCCGCAGAAGATAAAACATTCACATCTTCTCCGACAACAGCTTCAATTTGTTTTTGTAAAATAGGATAATGTGTACACCCTAAAATAACCGTATCAAATTGTCGATTTTTCAACGGCTTTAAGCCTTCTGCTATTAAATTATTTGCAAAGTCACCTTTATATTCGCCACTTTCTACAAGTGGTACGAATGTGGGACAAGCTAGTGGAATAATATGTGTTGACGTATTGAGTGACAATAAGGCTTCTTCATACGCCCCACTTTTAATTGTTCCTTCTGTTGCAAGCACAACGACTTCATGTCGCTTCGTTTTTTTTACAGCTGCACGTGCGCCAGCATTGATAACACCTAGTACTGGAAAAGGCATATTTCTTTGTAAACTTTCGAGTGCTACTGCAGTCGCTGTATTACAAGCTATAACGAGCATCTTAACATTCATTTTTTCGAGTGCTTTTGCCATTTGCCAAGTAAAATTCCGTACTTCCTGACGACTTCTTGGACCATACGGACACCTTGCTGTATCGCCAATATAATAAATCGTTTCGTTTGGCAATCGCTTCATGATTTCTTTTGCTACGGTTAAACCGCCTACTCCTGAGTCAATAACGCCTATCGGGGCATTCATACTTTCCGCCTCAATCCTGTTTCATGTGTACATGTAGTTTTTCTAAATAGCTTGATAATTGCGCGACTTCTTGTTCATTAAAACCAACAAGCATCTCTTGCAAATATTGCTGTCTTTTTTCAATTACTTCTTGAATGATACGTTCGCCCTTTTCGAGAAGATGAACGACAACGACACGGCGATCATTTTCATCACGCACACGCTTGACTAATTCATTTTTCTCCATTCGGTCCACTAAATCTGTTGTCGTGCTAAAAGCTAAATATAAACGGTTTGATAATTCGCCAATTGTAATATCACCAAGCTCTTCTAACCACTGTAATGCAACAAATTGTGGCGGCGTAATCGCATAATCGGAAACAATTTCTCTTCCCTTTTGCTTCACGATGGCCGCTATATAGCGTAATTCCTTTTCAACCGTTGCAACGGTTTCAGGTGAGTGCTTTGTTACTTCATCCGACATATAACTATTTCACTCCTAAAAATACGTTGAATAGTTCTATTTTGTCGTTTTTTTCACGAAATAGCAAGTGTCCATTAGTCTAATTTAAATTCTTCCAAGCGTAACAGCTCAATTAACGCCTGAGATCGATTCGTTACACCTAGCTTTTGAATTGTATTGGAAATGTGATTTCGCACTGTTTTTTCACTAATACCAAGCTGCTCTGCAATATCTCTCGTTGTTTTTTCAGCTAATAAAAGCGCAAATATTTCACGTTCTCGGTTTGTTAAAAGAGAACGATGATGAGAGCCATTCATTCAGTTACACCCTCCTCCCCCGCACGTATTGTAACTTATGTTAAGGGGCAGGAAGCGGTGACGGCTATTTGCATGATTATTCCATGTTTCCTTAAAAATTTCGAAAATTACATTGTTACATTCATAAATTTTACGTAAAAAGCAAAACCTACTATTTCAATAAATTTACATATACTTATATATTGAACTAGTGAGGCAGAATGGCCAACTGAATGAATTTCGTTTTTTCTTCCTCTGAAATCGGCACACTTTTACCTGTACGAGGATCCATTTGTACAATTGTTCCACGACCAGTGAAACAGATTTCGTCCTTTTGATTTTTTGCTAGATAGTGAATGTCCATCGACGAATTCCCAACTTGCGCGATTTTTGTATAGATTCGTAGTACGTCATCAAAGAAAACCTGCTTTACATAATCGCATTGTAAATCGGCTACAATAGGTATAGATTTCACATTCTCTTCTCCAACTGGGGGCATTAAAATTCCTAAATGTCTGAAGTAATCAATYCTTGCTTGCTCAAAATATGTAAAGCTAATCGTATTGTTCATATGACCATACATGTCTGTTTCTGAAAATCGCACTCGTACCTCGCTAAAAAATGAAAAACCCTWYTSSYWYTYTTRAWWWYTWTYKWYWWMRYWWGYMKWCATGATATACCATCCCCTGTCATGTAATTGCCCGTCTTTTATCAATCAACGGCAAACAAAATGAATACATATTCATTATAAAAGAAAATGCTATATTATCATAGAAAAAATGTAAATAAACAACTTGATAAATTTCATTTCTATAACTATAAAAAACTCCCTTACACTTCGTGTAAGGGAGTTCAGCTTGTCCGTATATTAGTCTACGTAGTGGTCAGAACCGAAGAAGTTACGGAACATTTGCACTGTAGTTGCACGGTTTAATGAAGCGATGGATGTTGTTAAAGGAATCCCTTTTGGACATGCAGCAACACAGTTTTGAGAGTTACCACAGTTTGCAAGGCCACCGTCACCCATAATCGCATTTAAACGTTCATCTTTAATCATAGCACCAGTTGGGTGAGTGTTGAAAAGACGTACTTGTGATAATGGAGCTGGTCCGATGAATGAAGCTTTTTCAGACACGTTTGGACATGCTTCCATACATACACCACAAGTCATMCWYTYMGATAGTTCATAAKCCCATTGACGTTTACCTTCTGGCATACGTGGACCTTCACCTAAATCATACGTACCATCGATTGGTACCCATGCTTTAACTTTTTTAAGCGCGTTGAACATACGTTCACGGTCAACTTGTAGGTCACGAATAACAGGGAATGTTTTCATTGGCTCCAATTTAATCGGCTCTGTCAATTGGTCTACTAGTGTAGAACATGATTGACGTGGACGGCCATTGATCACCATTGAACATGCACCACAAACTTCTTCTAAACAGTTCATATCCCATGATACTGGTGATGTGTTTACACCATCTTCAGTAACAGGATTTTTTTGAATTTCCATTAAAATTGAAATTACGTTCATACCATGACGGTAAGGCACTTGGAATTTTTGCCAGTAGCTATTGCCGCCTTGTGTATCTTGACGTAAGATTTCCACTTTGACCATTCTTCCAGTATTAGCTGCGATTTGCATAACTTTTAGTCTCCTTTCGCAGAGTAGTCGCGTTTACGTGGTGGGATTAATGAAACGTCGACTTCTTGGTACGTGATGATTGGATTACCAGTAGCTGGGTCAAACTTCGCCATTGTTGTTTTTAAGAAGTTCTCATCATCACGGTTAGGGAAATCAGGTTTATAGTGTGCACCACGAGATTCATTACGTAATAGTGCACCTTTTGTCATTACTTTTGCAAGCACTAACATATTTTTAAGCTGACGTGTAAAGTGTGCGCCTTGATTGCTCCATTTTTGCGTATCATTGATGTTGATGTTGTTCCAACGCTCAGTAAGCTCATCAAGTTTTTTCAATGTATCTTCAAGCTGATCATTGTAACGTACTACAGTCATTGTAGCAGTCATCATTTCACCAAGCTCTTTATGCAGTAAGTAAGCGTTTTCTGTGCCTTCCATTTTCATGATAGCATCCCATTTCGCTTGTTCCTCTTTTACACGAGCATCGTAAATCTCTTGTGGAAGATCTTCAGCATGCTTTTTAAGGTGTTTTACATAGTCTACTGCGTTTGGTCCTGCAACCATACCACCGTAGATAGCAGATAATAATGAGTTTGCACCAAGACGGTTTGCACCATGTTGAGAGTAATCACATTCACCTGCTGCAAATAGACCAGGAATTTCAGTCATTTGATTGTAGTCAACCCATAATCCACCCATTGAATAGTGAACTGCTGGGAAAATTTTCATTGGTAATTTACGTGGGTCATCCCCTACGAATTTTTCATAGATTTCGATGATACCACCAAGTTTAACGTCCAATTCATGTGGATCTTTATGTGAAAGATCTAGGTATACCATGTTTTCGCCATTGATACCAAGTTTTTGGTTTACACAAACGTCGAAAATTTCACGTGTTGCAATATCACGTGGTACTAAGTTACCATAAGCTGGGTATTTCTCTTCTAGGAAGTACCAAGGTTTACCGTCTTTATAAGTCCAAATACGACCACCTTCACCACGAGCTGATTCTGACATTAGACGGTTTTTGTCATCTCCAGGAATCGCTGTTGGGTGAATTTGAATGAATTCACCATTCGCATATGAAGCACCTTGTTGATAAACGATAGAAGCAGCAGAACCTGTGTTAATAACAGAGTTTGTTGTTTTACCGAAGATAATACCAGGGCCACCAGTCGCCATAATAACAGCGTCTGCACGGAATGATTTAATTTCTTCTGTACGCATATCTTGCGCTACGATACCACGACAAACGCCGTCTTCATCGATAATAACACCAAGGAATTCCCAGTGTTCATATTTATTTACTAAACCAGCTACTTCATGAGAACGAACTTGCTCATCTAGCGCATATAGTAATTGTTGACCTGTTGTTGCACCAGAGAAAGCTGTACGGTGCATTAAAGTACCACCAAAACGACGGAAATCTAAAAGTCCTTCTGGTGTACGGTTGAACATAACACCCATACGGTCCATTAAGTGGATAATGCCAGGTGCTGCATCACACATACCTTTAACTGGTGGTTGGTTCGCTAGGAAGTCCCCACCATAAACTGTATCATCAAAGTGGATCCATGGAGAATCCCCTTCACCTTTAGTATTTACCGCACCATTAATTCCGCCTTGCGCACAAACAGAGTGTGAGCGTTTTACAGGAACTAATGAGAATAAATCAACTTCAGTACCAACTTCAGCTGCTTTAATCGTTGCCATCAGACCGGCAAGACCACCGCCGACAACAATTATTTTGCTTTTCGCCATGATTATTTCTCACTCCTCTTAAAAAATTGCAATGATTGCATGTGCTCTATCGTAGCTTCTATTGAATTATACGAAAGCTAAAATAGCAGCCACACCAACTACACTTAGAATTACGAAAAGAATGTTTGTTACGTAAGTAGCGATCTTTTGAGACTGAGGAGATTGTGTAATACCCCAGCTTACTAGGAATGCCCATAAACCGTTAGATAAGTGGAAAGTTGCTGATAAAATACCAACAATGTAGAATCCAAGCATGAATGGATTAGCAACAATATTCGCCATCATGTCGTAATCAACGTGTGTGCCAAGTGCTTTTTGAATACGAGTTTGGAAAATATGCCATGCAATAAATATCACTAAGAATACACCAGTAAAACGTTGTAAAGAGAACATCCAGTTACGGTACGTGCTGAAACGTCCTGTGTTTGGTGTAGCAGTGAATGCAATGTAGACACCATAGAATGCGTGGAACATTAATGGAATATAGATGACAATCCATTCAACTAGGATAAGGAATGGAATCTTTTCCATTACTGCGGTAGCATCGTTGTAACTTTCTGCCCCGCCTGTTGCTGTAAAGTTAATGAACAGGTGCATCGTTAAAAACAGACCTACTGGAATGATCCCAAGTAGAGAATGTAAGCGACGCCATAAAAACTCTCGATCTTTCGACAAGACTGTTACCCCCCTTAGTACTTAAAATAGCACAACAAAAGAAGTCATCATTTTGTAAATGATACTTCATTGACTGTGTATTTCATCATGGTACAATATTATGACATGTTTATTGTACTCTCAAGAGCTACGAGCGTCAAGGCAACTCGGAGTTTTTCATAGAGCTTATTAAAGAACTAATCTAGTACATGATGCGTCGTTTTTTCTCGAAAAATCTATCATTACTTTATTACCGTTAAATTTTAAGAAAATTCTAAGAAAGAAGGATAACAATGTTAAACACTCCATCTCCTACAATCTCATCATTTGGCTATGAGATCATTCGTGATCATATTCTATCTTCTATACTTGGTAAACATGAAGATGACGTCCTTTATTGGGCAGGTAAAGAGCTTGCTCGCAAGTTCCCATGTAAAAGTCAAGATGAACTTATCGCATTTTTCGCAGATGCCTGCTGGGGTACATTAGAACTCATAAAGGAATCAAAAGATGGACGTATTTTCCAGTTGACAAATGACCCTGAAATTCTTCAAATAAAGCAGCGTAGCTTTAAACTTGAAGCAGGATTTATAGCAGAGCAAATTCAACTAGCTAAAGGCTACCTGACAGAATGCTATAATGAAAAACGGGAAAAGCAACAATACGTCATGTTTACAGTCAAATGGGACGTTAAAGAACGTATTATGAATACCATTCCCACAGAATAATTAAAAAGGATTGTCTCCCATTAAAGAATGGGATGACAATCCTTCTTTTTTCTTCCTTTTATTTCGGTCAATTACATAAAATGCTGTTTCTTCTATTATTATATGTAAAGTGCTTGCTCTAAATTAAACTCATCATGGAGAGCATTAGCTGCTTGGATCATATCATCCTGTGGTACAACAACGGACACTTTTATTTCAGAAGTACTAACCATTTTTACAGGGATATTTTCACGACGTAACCGATCAAACATACGAGCAGCAACGCMTGGATTGGAAGCCATGCCTGAACCAATAATAGAAACTTTTGCTAGTCCAATTTCGAAGTCAGCAAAACTAAATCCAAGTGATAATTTACTATCCTCTAAAACACGTAATGCTTCCGCAAATTCCTCTTTTAAAATGGAAAACGATACAGTTGGCTTCAACCCATCAATAATGGCTTGGACAATAATATCTACATTAATACGGTTCTCTGCAAGAACCGTAAATATATCTGCTAATGAAGCATTGGAAAAAGCATCATACCCTACTGTTAAACGAATAATATCTGATTCAAATGCAACACCACGAACGACTAAATTTTTTTCCATTTCCACTTCCTCCTTCAATAAAGTGCCTACTGATTCTATTAAACTTGAACGTATAATAACAGGCATTTGAAATTTCTTCGCTAACTCCACCGCACGAGGATGTATGATATGAGACCCTAAATTCGATAATTCCAACATTTCATCATATGAAATTTCTTGAAGCTTTTGGGCATTGGGAACATATCGTGGATCTGCTGTATAAACACCATCCACATTTGTATACATATCTACTCTCTCCGCTTCCAACGCTATGGCAAGTGCAACAGCAGCTGTTTCAGCTCCACCTTTTCCAAGCGTGGTGATATTGTGCACTTCGTCAATCCCTTGTTCTCCAGCAATAACCACAATTTGTCCCTGTGCAAAATGTTCTTCCATACGACTAATATCTATATAGTCGATACGAGCATGTCGATACATACCATCCGTATGTATACCAGCTTGCCATCCAGTTAGAGACACAGCCTCATAGCCTGCTTCCTGCAAAGCGATGGTAAATAAAGCACTAGATAATTGAGAGCCAGTTGACAAAACTGCATCTAATTCTCTTTTCGACACATCGTCAGTTAGTTGGTGTACCATCATTTTCATCTCTTTCGCAGTGTGTCCCATCGCTGCAACGACCACTACTACATCCAATCCTTTGTCCTTTTCAGCAATCGCTTTCCTAGCAGCCTCTTGGATTTGTTCAGTAGAAGCTAATGCAGCTCCTCCAAACTTCATCACGATTTTAGCCATTTCTTTCGTTCTCCCTTCCAGTTCATGTATTTCACCAAATTATGGGGGGTAAAACCGTTTCTAGAAAACTAAAAGGCAGCCTCCACATAACGTGAAAGCTGCCTATAACATGTACAATAATCGTAACTTGCGCATGTGTGATAGCTCTCCGAAACGTTTAGAATCGACAGTCTTACATTTCTTAAATGCAAAACCAGTACAACAATGGAACAACAATCCTGTACTTCGGCAAGCTCCCCTTTCACACAATATCTCTGGACTTGTCCATCCTCCATCGTGTTACTCTTGAATCTTGCACCTCTATCATCACTTTAAAGTGAATGTATTCAATTCATTAAGCCTTTGCGTAAACAAACTAGTCACGCAGTTGACTCTTCATAACATTGAAAACAATGTTATTTATAACCATAGCACATGCCTATTCCTTTGACAATGATTGTTGCTGAAAATAGCTAAAAATTTGGCTTGCTAAATTAGCGGGCATCCCAGCCTCCTGTAATGCTAGCTCGCTCGCCTCTCGAATTTTTTTGACTGAACCGAAATGTTTAAGCAGCTGTTGCTTTCGTTTTGGTCCTACCCCTTCAATATGATCTAATACAGATTGAATGGCATGCTTCTCATGCTGTTGACGCAAGAAGGTAATAGCAAAGCGATGGACTTCGTCTTGAATTCGTTGTAATAAATAAAAGCCATCACTTGTACGTTTTAAGCTAATCACTTCTGGTGGATCACCAAACAAGAGCTGAGATGTATTATGCTTATCATCCTTGGCTAAACCAGCAATCGGTATAACAAGACCAAGCTCATCTTCTAGTACTTCACGGGCTACTTCCATTTGTCCCTTACCACCATCAATTAAGACTAAATCTGGTAATGGTAGTCCTTCCTTTAAAACACGTATATAGCGACGACGTATAACCTCCTGCATTGCACCGTAATCATCATGCTTGGCTGCTGTACGCGTTTTATATTTTCGGTACTCCTTTTTCGCAGGCTTCCCATCAATGAAAACAACCATAGCAGACACTGCATCCGTTCCATGCATATGACTATTATCAAAAGCTTCAATTCGTAAAGGTGTACTAATACCCATTGCTTCACCAAGTGCCTCACAAGCACCAATCGTACGTTCTTCCTGACGCTCTATTAGCTGGAATTTAGCTGCCACAGCAATTTCAGCATTTTTGGTAGCTAATTCAACCAATTCCTTCTTTTGACCTCTTTTCGGTGTGAGCACTTTAATTTCTAATAATTCTGTTAAGATAGCTGCATCAATGGCTTGTGGAATAAAAATTTCTTTTGGCTTAATATGCTCTGGCTTTTCATAAAAGCGCCCAACAAATGTTAAAAATTCTTCCTCTGCATCTTGATAGATGGGGAAAATTGAGACATCGCGCTCAATCAGCTTTCCTTGGCGTACAAAGAAAACCTGAACACACATCCATCCTTTTTCAACAGCATAGCCAAATACATCTCGATTTGTTGTATCACTTGAAACTATTTTTTGTTTCTGCATAACCGTATCAATATGGGCAATTTGGTCTCGGAATTCCTTCGCTCGCTCAAATTCCAGGTTTTCTGCAGCTGCTAGCATTTTAACTTCAAGCTCTTTTTTGACTGCCTCCACACCACCATTTAGAAACTTCGTCATATCCTCAATCATTTCTTGATAAACCTGACCTTCAATTTCCTTCACACAAGGTGCTAAGCATTGACCCATGTGATAGTACAAGCAAACCTTGGAAGGTAATTGTACACATTTGCGCAGCGGATACAATCGATCCAATAGCTTTTTCGTTTCACTTGCTGCATAGGCATTCGGATAAGGACCAAAATATTTTGCCTTATCCTTTTTTACCTTCCGTGTCGTAATCAGACGAGGATGTTTTTCATTCGTAATTTTTAAATATGGATAGGTCTTATCATCCGTTAACATGACATTATATTTTGGATCATGTAATTTGATGAGATTCAGCTCTAAAATAAGTGCTTCAATATTTGATGACGTTACAATATACTCAAAATCTTCTATTTCACCTACAAGCCTTTGCGTTTTCCCTTCATGTGTTCCCGTAAAATAAGAACGTACACGGTTTTTTAGAACTTTTGCTTTACCGACATAAATGATAGTCCCCTGTCGATCCTTCATCAAATAGCAGCCAGGTTGATCTGGTAAAATATCCAGTTTTCGCTTTATTAAATCGTTCATTACCTACCTGCCCCCCCTAAGTAAAMATTCCCCTCATTAGAATAATGTTAGTTATTTTCTTTATTATATAACGAAAAAAAGCCGAACACATCAATTGATGGCTCGGCTTTGTGAACTTCATTCATTACGCATGTTTTGCGATAAATGCTTCTAAAGCTTCTTTTGGTTGGAAGCCTACTGTTTTGTCAACTAATTCTCCATCTTTAAATAATAGTAAAGATGGGATTGACATAATTTGATACTGAGCTGCAGTACCTTGGTTATTGTCAACGTCAACTTTTACAATTTTAGCCGCACTACCTGCTGCGTCCATTTCTTCAAGAACTGGCCCAATCATTTTACATGGTCCGCACCAAGCAGCCCAAAAGTCTACTAGTACTAACCCTTCTTTAATATCGTCCTGGAACGTAGCATCTGTTGCATGTACAATTGCCATTTGAAATCCTCCTTAAACTTACTATGCTTGTAGTATAGCATGGATAAATTCACTTGAGCGAACAATCTGCCTACAATGTATTTTTTATGCAAATCTGTGTCGAAAAATCAATACACAGTCATTAATTGACTTGATAACGCCCCTTCAATACATAGGTTAACGTAATAAAAAGGTAAATAGCTAACGTAATGCCTGTCACAATAATAGATGTGGTGAAAATAATTCCGATGAGAATCGCACTTAACGCCAATATAGCTATCCAAGTCGTATAAGGGAACCATTTTACTTCATAGGCACTTGTGTGCTCTGCTTGTTTTTTACGTGATTTTAAATGTGCAATCGCAATAATTAACCAAATAAATAACACAGTATAACCAAGTGATCCCATTAGAAAATCAAATGTTTTGCTTCCCGCATATAAAGATAAAATGACCCCTAAATACATCGCTAAAGTACACATTAAAATAGCATATACTGGTACTTTTCGTTTCGATAAATAAGCAAAGATTTTAGGCACACGTCCATCTACAGCCTGTGTATATAGTACGCGTGATGATCCATACAGTCCTGAATTCATTGATGAAATAATGGCAAGTAAAACAACAGCGTTCATAATATGGTCTGCCCCTGGAATACCAACCATTTTAAAAACCATGACAAACGGGCTTTCAGGAACCCCATTTACTTCATTCCAAGGAATCAAGCTTACGATAATAAAGAATGGCAGTAAGTAAAAAGTAACAATACGTACTAATGTACTGCGAACAGCTTTTGGCACTACTTTTTCCGGATTTTTCGTTTCAGCTAATGTAATCCCGATGATTTCTGTCCCACCATAGGAGTAGATAACTACAAGCATTGCAGCAATTAATCCCGTCGAGCCATTAGGGAAAAACCCACCATGCTCCGTTAAGTTAGCAAAACCAACAGCACTATGATTTCCAAACGTCACAAGCAATAAAATAAGTCCTGCAATGATAAAGACAATAATAACAGTAATTTTGATTAATGCTAGCCAATATTCTGTTTCTGCAAAGATTTTTACGGATAATAAATTAATCGCTGTTACTAACACAGAAACAGATAGTGCCAGTATCCAAATTGGATATTCTGGTAACCAATATTGAATAAAGATAGCAGCCACGACAGACTCTGCTGCAATATTTAAAACCCACATTTTCCAGTAGATCCAATCTAGGAAATACGCAGGGTATTTACCTAACACGGATTGCACTAAATCTCTAAAGGTTCTTGCTTCTTTATTACGCACGGCCATTTCTGCTAAGCCTTGCATAACAAATAATAAAATAATGCCGCCGATTAAATACGCAATCAGCACAGATGGTCCTGCCATATCAATGGCTGCACTACTTCCTTTAAATAATCCCGCGCCAATGGCACCACCTAACGCCATCATCGTGATATGACGCGAGGTCATTGTTCTTGTTAATTGTTGCTTGTTTTTTTCCACTTTCTTACCTCCTAAATATCAAAAAAGCATACCATCTATTCCTTCATCATCAAATGAAAGAAGAGACGATATGCTATCAGCAAACCGCGGTACCACTCTAATTGGCTCTTGAGAACCCAGCTTAAAAAACCTTGTAACGAAGGTTAATCGTCAAACAAATAGAATAATCTGATAATTCTATTTGTGTTACCACTCCTAGGCAAGTTCAAAGTCTTAWWGGTSKRCGTCGCTTCAACCCGCAGCTCTCTTCACCGAATAACGAGCTTTTACTACTCCTAATCTTTGCGTTTCAAATCATTAATGTATCCATCACTATAATGTCTATCGTTAATTATGTCAATATTTTATTTTGCAATAATTTTCAAATAGTACTTTTTAAAATGGAAAGCAATATAAAAAAACAGGAAGGGTTATCCCTTCCTGCATCTGTATTACGCATTCACTTTTAATGCTTTAAATTCTTCAATTAGAAGCGGAATAACTTCAAATAAATCTCCTACGATACCATAATCCGCTACTTTGAAAATATTTGCTTCAGGATCTTTATTGATAGCAACAATGACTTTTGAATTGGACATTCCAGCTAAATGCTGAATTGCGCCCGAAATACCTGCTGCAATATAAAGATCTGGTGTTACAACCTTACCTGTTTGTCCGATTTGCAGCGAGTAATCACAGTATTCAGCGTCACATGCACCACGTGATGCACCTACTGCACCGCCTAGTAAATCAGCTAGCTCTTTTAATGGCTCAAAGCCTTCTTCTGACTTCACGCCACGACCACCTGCAACAACTACTTTCGCTTCTGAAAGATCTACACCTTCTGAAGATTTACGAACAACTTCTTTAATAATTGTGCGCAGATTTGTAATCTCTACAGAGATGGCAGACACATCACCTGTTTTACCTTCTGCTTTTTCTAAAGGTGTAATGTTATTTGGACGAATAGAAGCTAAGACAACGCCTTCTTTAACTTTTACTTTTTCAAAGGCTTTACCAGAGTAAATTGGTCGGATGAATACCACATCGTCGCCTGCACCTTCAATAGCAGTGACATCAGATACTAGACCTGCTTGCAATTTGCTTGCAATTTTTGGCGATAAATCTTTCCCATTTGCTGTATGACCAAAGACAATACCTGCTGGTTGTTCTTGCTCGATAACAGCTAATAGTGCTTGACTATAGCCATCAGATGTATATTGTTTTAAATGCGGGTGTTCCACTGTTACTACTCGATCAGCACCATATTCAAATAATGGACCTGTTAAACCTGCTACAGCATCCCCTAAAAGTACCCCAACAACTTCACCACCATCAGCGATTTGTTTTGCAGCTGCAATTGCTTCGAAAGAAACATTACGTAAGCTTCCTTCACGAACTTCACTTAATACTAATACTTTTTTTGACATAGCATATTCYCTCCGTTACCCTTTAAGATTCGATTGACATCAAATAATTAAACAACTTTTGCTTCCGTGTGAAGTAGATTTACCAGTTCTTTTGCTTGTGCAGAAAGGTCGCCTTCTAAAATACGGCCTGCTGCTTTTTGAGCTGGTAAGAAGATGTCTACGGTTTCAATCTTCACTTCTACATCATCTTCATCGATATCTAAATCATCTAACTCAAGCTCTGCAAGCGGTTTCTTTTTCGCTTTCATAATACCTGGTAGAGATGGGTAACGAGGCTCATTTAAACCTTGCTGAGCAGTTACTAATAACGGTAAAGAAGTTTCAATTACCTCTGAATCACCTTCGATATCGCGAACAATTTTCGCAGATGTTCCGTCAATTTCAAGTTTTGTAATCGTAGTTACATAATTCATATCCAATAAATCAGCAACACGTGGACCAACTTGCCCTGAACCACCATCAATCGCAACATTTCCTGTTAAAATTAAATCTGCATCTTTATCTTTTAAGTATTCTGCTAGTAGATAAGCTGSTSYMTKWTGKWCMWSSTSMKCTAMATCATCTTCTGTATTAATAAGCACTGCTTCGTCTGCTCCCATAGCAAGTGCTGTACGTAATTGCTTCTCTGCATCCTCGCCACCAATTGTCACCACTGTTACCTTACCACCAGCAGCATCGCGAACTTGGATTGCCTCTTCAATGGCATATTCATCATAAGGGTTGATAATGAATTCTGCGCCGTCCTCTTGGATTTTACCACCCGACACAACGATTTTTTCTTCTGTATCAAATGTGCGTTTAATTAATGCAAAAATGTTCATATATCCATACCTCCTGGAACGTTTTATAATTCTAAGTAAACTTATAAATATTATATATTTTCAGTTTCGATAACGCCGATAACATACTGAACGTTGCTATCGACATTTGGAAAATTATTTGCCAGTAAACACAGGCTCACGCTTTTCAATGAATGCTTGAATTCCTTCTTTGGCATCTTCTGTGACAAATACTGTCCCAAAAGATTTAGCCTCTGCTTCAATGCCTTCATAGAATGATGCATGCTTTGCATATTGCAATGTTTGAATAGCTGCTTTTAAAGCAATTGGGCTTTTCTTAGCAATGCTCTTAGCAATCTTTAACGTTTCTTCTAGCAATGCTTCGTCTGAGAATGAACGGTTTGCTAAGCCCCACTGAACAGCTTCATTACCAGAGATTGGTTCACTTGTAAACATCATTTCAGCAGCCTTTGCTACTCCAACATAGCGTGGTAAGCGCTGTGTACCACCAAAACCAGGAATAAGCCCTAATTGTAATTCAGGTAAACCTAATTTTGCTGATTCAGTGACAAATCGCATATGACAGCTCATTGCTAACTCAAGCCCTCCGCCTAATGCCGCACCATGGATGGCTGCAATTACAGGCTTAGAAAACGATTCAACACGCTCAAAAACCTGCTGCCCGTTGCTAGCTAGCTTTGTAAATTCCTCACCAGATTCTACCCCAATAAATTCTTTAATATCTGCCCCTGCAGAGAAGAAACGGCCTTCACCATGAAGTACAAGGACTCTTACAGCATCATCGTGTTCTACAGCATCAAGCACAGCGTTAACTTCTGCAATAATACCGCGAGATAATGCATTTGCTGGTGGACGTGCAATTGTAATAATCGCTACTCCATCTTCTACTTTCCAACTTAGAAATTCCATTTCTCCACATCCTTTTAAGCTTTAATGCCGTTCAGGATTAATGCCTGAACCTTTGGAACCTGTTCCATCAAATCATATCGATAGTCATTCATAACCCACGACGTAATAGTTTCATCAATTGTTCCAAAAACCATTTGTCGAGCCAAGCGTACATCCATCGTCTGATTGAACTCACCTGTAAGCATACCCTCGATTAAAATTTGATCAAGTAGCTGTAAATACTCGCGCAATACGGAATTAATTTTTAATCGTAAGTCTTTGTTTGACTGGCGAAGCTCTAATTGTGTGACAGTTGCTAGGTATCGATCTGTCGCTAGAACATTAAAATGATTTTCAATCATTCTTGAAAGTTTGTCTTTAGACGTACTCCCCTTTTCTATTATATCTTGTAATGACTCTACAAAAACAGCCATTTTTTCATTAAAGACAGAAATTAATATATCTTCTTTATTTTTAAAATATAAATAGATTGTTCCATCGGCCACCCCTGCCTGTTTGGCGATTTTCGATACTTGCGCTTGGTGATACCCATTTTCCGCAATAACGATGACAGCTGCATCAATAATTTGTTTATATTTTGGCTTATCTCGTTTCACTTTTATATCACCACCTAAAAAACATGCGCACGTCGATATGACGTGTAAACCTAAAAAAATATGAAAATATGAATGGTCATTCATTCATATTTTCATATTATATTTTACAGCATTGCTTGTCAATACTTTCACACGTATTTATTTCGCTTCTTTATTCGCTAATTTTGTTTTTTCTTCTTCAACTAACGTACGACGCAAAATTTTTCCTACAGCTGTTTTTGGCAGCTCTTCTCTAAATTCATAATAACGCGGAACTTTAAAAGCTGCTAGATGCTGACGGCAATATTTATTTAATTCGTCCTCAGTAATCGAATATCCTTCTTTTAATACAATATAAGCTTTAACTGTTTCACCACGATACGGATCAGGTATGCCTGCTACTACGCACTCTTGGATCTCTTCACGTTCATATAACACTTCTTCTACTTCACGTGGATAAATATTAAAGCCGCCTGCTATTATTAAATCTTTTTTACGATCTACTACATAGAAGAAGCCTTGCTCATCCATATAACCAAGATCACCTGTTAAAAACCAACCGTCAGCAAATGTCGCAGCTGTATCCTCTGGACGGTTCCAGTAGCCCTTCATTACTTGTGGTCCTTTAACAGCAATTTCACCAACTTCACCAATAGGTAGCTCTTCTGTATCACCTGTACGTAAAATAACCGCTTCTGTATTTGGCCAAGGTAAACCAATCGAGCCAATCACCCGCTTCCCCCAAATTGGCGTAGCATGTGTTACAGGTGAGGTTTCTGTTAACCCATATCCTTCTACTAGCTTTCCACCAGTCACTGCCTCAAACTTCTCTTGCACTTCAATCGGCAATGAAGCAGAGCCACTTAGGCATGCCTTAATGGATGATAAATCATAATTCGCAATGTCTGGGTGATTTAAAAGGCCGATGTATAAGGTTGGTGCGCCGGGGAACAGTGTTGGTTTTTGTTTATCAATCGTCTTTAATGCCGTTTCAGCATCAAACTTCGGTAAAAGCACCATTCTATTTTGAGTAAATACAGATAAAAGCATAACAGTTGTCATGCCATAGACGTGGAAGAATGGTAGAATGCCCATAATGGTTTCTTCACCATGAACACATTTATACATCCAAGCATCACACATTGTCGTATTGGCAATTAAATTTTTATGGGTCAGCATAACGCCTTTTGGAAAACCTGTTGTCCCTCCCGTATATTGAAGGAGTGCTAGGTCTTCTTCAAAATCAAATGGCATATTGTCAATTATCTTAATTGGTGCTGAACGCATAATTTCTGAAAACAGATGATTTTGGCCGCTATGTTCAACCTTGACACTAAAGCCATACTGCTTTTTTTGAATAAATGGATAGACTAAATTTTTTGGGAATGGTAAATAATCTTTAATAGCTGTCACAATGACATTTTCAAGAGCTGTCTCTTTCATAATTTTCATGACTCTCGGATATAAAATATCCATTACGAGAATAACCTTTGCTCCTGAATMAGCCATTTGATATTGAAGCTCACGTTCAGTATAAAGTGGATTTGTTTGTACTACAACAGCACCTGCATACATGGCACCATAGTAAGCGATTACACTTTGTGGCGTGTTAGGCAGCATAATTGCTACTCGATCTCCCTTTTCCACACCTAGTGCTTGTAAATAGTTTGCGAACCTTAAAGCTGACTCATATAGCTCGGTGTACGTCAAATCCTTTCCCATAAAATGAATCGCTACTTTGGWTGGATTCTTTTTATAGGCACGTGTCAAAAACTCTTGCACTGGAATTTCCTCAAACGTTAAAGACGATGGTACTTCTTCAGGATAATTTGCTAGCCATGGTTTTGCTGTCATACGTMYTCTCCCCTTTGTCCCAAACTTTGTCAATTCTTATATTTAKTATAATGAAAAAGAAATACAGTTTCAAACAGAAAATAGAAWATAAATGCATTTTCGAKTAATTATTATGCAATTAACAACAKTAATATGATTGGTATTTATCRGTATTTATTTGAATACACCTTATGAATGCTCGTTCATTCTTGAGTCACTCCATAAAAAAATAATGAGCATATTCCTATATTATAAAAATAATTTTTCTACCCTTTAATAGAGTTATATGAAAGAAARTTAATAGGTTGTAGTAGAAATTTATGCTATGTACAATTAACAAAAAACGCATCCTCATAAAGAGAATGCGTTTTTTATTTAAATCGTTAACATATAGTAGACACCTACTGCCAAAAATGCAATACAGACAACGATTAGTACTTTTGCTAATTTTTCCATGTCATGACACTCCTATGCAATACTTGCCCCAATTACAAACGAAAGACCAACTGAAATGGTAAAGGAAATGAAACCAACTGAGCGATTATCATTGGCAATCTCTTGATCAACGTTAAAACGAGGTGTCATAAATTCAAATAAAAAATACGCTACAATCAATAATGTAAAGCCAAAAAGGCCCCAACCGATCATTTCACTTAATGTACTATGACGTGCAATGGAAAAGCGGAAGATATTACAAATCCCTAGTATTTTTCCACCTGTTGCAAGAGCCACAGCGACATTACCTTTTTTAATTTCTTCCCAATTTTTATATTTCGTAACGACTTCGAACAATGCCATCGAGACGACTAAACATAATACTACAACACTAAAATATCCTGCCGTTTCGATAATTGGATATCGCCAAAAGCCAGAATTCAGCATTTTTCTCCGTCCCCTTTATAGCTTATTTCAATTCAACAATTGTGACGCCTAAGCCCCCTTCACCGGCTTCACCAAAACGGAAGGATTTTACGCGCTTATGCTTTTTCAAATAGCTTTGAATACCTTGACGTAAAGCCCCTGTACCAACTCCATGAATAATGGACACACGACCATAATTAGAGAGTAATGCATCATCAATATATTTCTCTGTTCTTACGATTGCATCCTCATAGCGTTCACCACGTAAATCTAATTCTAGTTTCACATGACTATTTCGATTTTTCACACCAGCTGTTCGTAATACAGGCTCTTTTTCAGGTTTAATATATTCCAAATCACTATCTGAGATTTTCATTTTTAAAATCCCCATTTGGACAACCCATTCGGTATTCGACACCTTTTCTAACAAAGTACCTCGTTGACCATAGCTTAACACCTTTACCTCGTCTCCGACAACTAAGTTTTGTGCACGAGCTTTKACTTGTSCCGCCTTTTTTAGCACTTTATTGTCTTCWMKTGKTKTTKCTTCTTCCAAGMGTTTACGTGCTTCAATCAATTCATGCTCCTTKACAACTTGATCAGCATTYTTACGCATTTCTCGAAGCTCTGCAATAATCGCTTCTGCTTCACGTTTTGCTTCATCAACAATTTTACGCGCCTTTTCCTTTGCCTTCTTATCAAGCGCCTCTTTACGCTCCTCATAGGCTTGCAATTTATCTTGAAGCTCTTTACGTAATGTTTCTGATTCTAATAGCAATGCATGCGAACGCTCTGCATCATCTTCAGATTGGCGACGTGTTTCTTCCAATGAGGCAATCATCGATTCAACCTCATGTCGATCGGTTCCAGTAAAGCCTTTAGCACGATCAATAATGGATTCAGGTAAACCAAGACGACTGGAAATTTCAAATGCATTTGAGCGCCCAGGTACACCGATAAGTAGACGGTAGGTCGGGCTCAAAGTTTCAATATCAAATTCTACACTGGCATTGGCTACACCTGGTCGATTATAGCCATAAGCTTTTAGCTCAGGATAGTGAGTTGTAGCCATTACACGAGCACCGCGCCCATGTACTTCGTCTAAGATTGAGATGGCTAAGGCTGCCCCTTCCTGTGGGTCAGTACCTGCCCCTAACTCATCAAAAAGAACAAGTGATTCGTGATCAAATTTTTGTAGGATGTCAACAATATTAACCATATGGGACGAGAACGTAGAAAGTGACTGCTCAATTGATTGCTCATCACCAATATCGGCAAATAATTGCTCAAATACAGCAAGTTCTGAGCCATCTAATGCTGGCACAGGTAATCCAGCTTGTGCCATTAATGTACACAGACCAACCGTTTTTAATGTCACCGTTTTACCACCTGTATTAGGACCTGTAATGACAATAGCTGTAATGTCTTTACCAAATTCAATATCATTTGGAATAGCTGATTCTATTGGTAGTAGTGGATGACGTGCACGTATTAGTCGGATATAGCCATCCTGATTCATTTTAGGCATTGTACATTTATTGGCTTGGCCATATTTGCCCTTTGCTAAAATGACATCGATATCGCCTAATACCTTCACTAAGTTAAATAAATCTGATGCTACTTCTTGCACCATTGCACTTAATGCTAGTAAAATACGTTCAATTTCTGCCTGCTCTTTCATTTTCAAGCGATGAATTTCATTGTTTGCTTGGACAACAGAATCTGGCTCAATAAATAAGGTTTGACCAGAAGAAGATTGGTCATGGACAATCCCACCATAGTGGTGACGATATTCCTGCTTTACGGGAATAACAAAGCGATCATTACGAATTGTCACAAGTGTATCAGAAAGCATTTTCGCTGCATTACTTCCCCGAATTAAACTTTCCAGCTTAGAGCGGACTTTCCCTTCTTCAGCACGCAAAGATTGGCGAATAGAGCGCAATGTTTGACTAGCAGAATCTAAGACAGCTCCATTGTCGTCAATACAGTTATTAATTTCATGTTGCAATCCTGTTAGGACAGGCATTGCTTCCTTTTTCGAGATGAAATGGGGAATATCAATCACTTCATCGGCTTCTAAATCTTCAATAAAATTACGTAGAATTCGGCTTGCTCGAATCGTGCTCGAAATTTCCATTAGTTCTACTGCTGCTAACATGCCTCCTATTTGAGCACGTCTGGCAGAGGGACGGAACTCATAAATTCCTGCCATTGGAACATTGCCCTGCACAAGCAAAATGGAAAGTCCCTCATACATTTCCTCTAGTAAGTGTACTACGTTATCAAAATGTGTTTGTGGCACAAGCTGCTCAATGGCGGATCAAGCAATGGAGGAAGTACAATAGGAAGCCACTTGTTGCCTAACTTTATCGTATTCTAGTGTTTTCAATGCGCGTTCTGCAATCACTGAGAACACCTCCTCAGCCTATTTATTTCGTTGTATGAACGCTTCAAACTGTTCACGCGTCCATGTATTCACAATCATATCTTTCGGTAACCATGCTCTATTTGCATAGCGAACCCCAATATCCATAAAACGTAAATGTGCAATATCATGCGCATCTGTGTTGATGGCTACTGGCACACCTGCAGCGCATGCCATTTCTAAATGTTCTACACATAAATCGAGACGATACGGATTTGCATTTAACTCTAAAATTTTACCATATTCCTTTGCCCAGGCAATTAACTGTTTCATATCAGGATTATAACCATCGCGATCTTCAATAATTCGACCAGTCGGATGGGCAATCATATGAACATAGGGATTTTGCATAGCTGTTAGTAAACGTGCCATAATTTTATCTTGTGATTGTGTAAAACTAGAATGAATGGAAGCAATAACAAAATCGAGCTCTTTTAACACCTGATCTTCGAAATCAAGGGAGCCGTCTGGTAAAATATCCATCTCCGTCCCTTTAAACAAATGAAAATCTGGATGTGTTGCATTAAATGCCTCAATTTCTACACGTTGCTTTTCTAAACGCTCCGGTGTTAATCCATTTGCTACTTTTAGGAATTGCGAATGGTCTGTAATAACGCTATATTGATAGCCCCGTGCTAGTAACGCCTCGCCCATTTCTGCAACAGAGTATGCACCATCTGACCATGTTGTATGCATATGCAAATCAGCTTTAATATCCTCTAGTCGAACTAAGTTTTGAATTATGTTTGTTTTGTCAAATTCTGCTGTTCCTGTCCGTAAGCTCGGTGGAATCCAAGGTAGATCAAAATGAGCGAAAAATGCTGCCTCGTCTTGGAACGTCAAAACGGTACCATCTTCCTGTTCCACACCATATTCACTTATTTTTTCACCACGGGCTTTGGCAATTTGCCGCATACGAACATTATGATCTTTTGAACCTGTGAAATGATGCAACGCAGTCGCATATTCATTATCTTTCACTAAACGGAAATCAACGCTAACTGGTTCATCTAAGTCTAAAATCACCGAAATTTTTGTATCCCCTGCCGCCACGACTTCTTGAATGGCCAAGCTATTTAACAAGTTTTCGCGTACTTCCTCAACTGCTTCTGTCACAACAATAAAATCAATATCTTTGCTAGTTTCTAACGCTCGACGGAAACTCCCAGCAACTGAAAACCGGTCTACTTCCTTCATACTACCTAGAAGCGCCTCAATTTGTAAAACCACAGGCTCAAGCTGCCAAATTGGTAGTCGTTCTGAACGATTTGCTAAATTGGCTAGCTCCTTTAAAATCTTCTCCTCAGTTTTTACAGCAAATCCAGCTAATTCACGTACTTTTCCTGCCTCACAAGCTGCCTTCAAGCTTTCTGCAGAGTCAATACCAAGCTCTTGGTGTAGTTTCGCAATTTTTTTTCCTCCCAAGCCAGGTAATTTTAGCAATGGCAGTAACCCTTTAGGTACAATTTCTTCTAACTCCTTTAACAAACTCGATTCACCAGTTAACATTAAGTCCTCTATTACAGCAGCAGTACCCTTGCCAATACCTTTGAGTTTTGTTACATCATCCATTTCGCTTAATGAACGCTCGTCCCCCTCTAGTGCTGCCGCAGCCTTTCGAAAGGCTGATACCTTGAATGGATTTTCTCCCTGTAGTTCCATATATAAAGCAATTTTTTCGAGTGTGCGAATAATTGTTTTTTTATTCATTGGTAATTCCTCCTATCGTAAAAACACTTCCCTCAAGACAGAGAGAAGTGCACAGTTACTATTGCATATAAATATACCACCAGTTTTGGAACATCTTTGTAATAATTGGTGTATGCTCCAACATAAGACCACTTAACAATGACTTCGACATTAAATTTTGTATGGCATCTACTGGTAATAAGGCGCACACATATAGCAAAATAAACATAATTAAATAGTTTTCAATCATGCCAAGTAACGCCCCAAGCCAACGATTCACTGTATTTAGCACCGGCAAATACGCGATAAAGTCAAATATCGATGCCACGATTTGCAACGTTATTTTTACTGCAAAGAAAATAACAGCAAAGGCAATTACCCGATAAAAGGTGCGGTCTAAATCTAGACTATCAATGACAACGCCAAGGCTACCTGTGTCAGTGACACCTGGATACGGAACCCAAAATACAAATTTTTGTGCTAATGGCTTATAATAAATATACGCAACAATTAGGGCTACTACAAAGCTGACAATATGCATCATCTGTACAATAAAACCTCGTTTTGCACCGACGCCTATACCAGCTAACAGTACCACTAATATGATTAAATCTAACATTCTCTTCAACCCTTTAACTTTTTCAATTCTTCTTCTAATTGCTCCATTCGTTCTTTTAATAGTAAATAATCATGAACTGTATTTACTGCTGTCAGAACAGCAAGTTTTGTGCTATCAAGTGAGGGATTATGTACGTTCATCTCGCGCATACGGTCATCAACAATCGAAGCAACAWGTCRCATATGGCCAATGGATTCAGAGCCGACCATTTTATATGTATGACCATATATTTCAACAGAAATTTTATTCTTTTCTTGTTTTTCCATAGTCGCACCCTCCTATAAATTCGATGCACACACGATTTTAGAGGCTTGTGAGCACCATCACACAAAAAAGCTATTTATTATCATACCATGAAAGGTATAAAATTGTGAACAACGAGGACAGAAAGGAACGATTAAATGGCAAATATTGTTCTTTCCATTTCAACAAATATTCAAAAAGAGGTGATGGCTTACTATGCATCGCACTTTATAGAACGAAAGGCTCCGGGAGTCATTTTTGCGGCAAAACTACCAGATACAGCCATAACTATGTATAAATCAGGCAAATTAATGTTTCAGGGGGGCGGTGCTGAACGTGAGGCAGCACGTTGGGGAACTGTTGAAAAAACTGCTACTCCACTCTCCACTATCGGGGCAAAAGGGGATGTACTGCCTAACAATTTCGCAACCATGTCTGTCTTAGGCTCAGACGAAACAGGCACAGGTGATTATTTTGGTCCAATCACTGTAGCAGCAGTATATGTACCTACTTCCAAAATCGAACTCATGAATGAGCTTGGCGTAAAAGATTCAAAAATGCTAACAGATGACTATATGAGGAAAATTGCACCTGATTTGCGTGCAGCCTGTGTCCATAGTGTTCTCGTCTTACGCAACGAGAAATATAACAACTTACAAGCGAAAGGCTATTCCCAAGGTAAAATGAAAGCCATGATGCATAACAAGGCACTACAAAACACACTATCAAAAATGGCACCTGAAAAACCTGAATTTATCTTAATCGACCAGTTTGCTGAACGTGGTGTCTATTACAATTATTTAAAAAATGAACGTGAACTTGTACAAGAGAATGTCTACTTTTCTACTAAAGCAGAACAATTACATGTAGCTGTGGCTACAGCATCTATTTTAGCTCGTGCTGCCTTTTTAAAGGAAATGGACCGTTTGAGTGACATTACAGGGCTTACATTAATGAAGGGCGCCTCTAACAAGGTAGATGTGCAAGCAGCCCGAATCTGGCGTAATCAGGGCGAAGAATTTCTACGCTCCATCACAAAATGGCATTTCGCCAACACTGATAAAGCACGGAAGATGAAGTAAATCATACTATTGGTTGCTTAAAAAAGCTTTTTTGGGGTTCCTGATGAGCGTGAGACGCATTAGGAACCTTTTTGAGCGCTTTCCTCATTTTTTGGATCATTCATTCTTCACCTTTTGGATCATCATCTTCACCATTCTCAAACAAAAAAAGACTGCCTCGTAAGACAGTCTTTTTTCATATATTAGCGTACTTCTGTGCCTGCAATCGTAGCAATGGCTTTTAACACTTTGTTATGTGCGGCCACTACTTCTTCGTCTGTTAAAGTACGTTCTGGATCAAAGTATGTGAGTGAGAAGGCAACCGATTTTTTACCTGCTTCCATTTTCTCCCCTTCGTAAACATCGAATACGCGGATATCTTTTAATAGTTTCACACCCGCTGCATCAATAGCTTCCATTACTTCGCCCGCTGTTGTTGTACGGTCCATTATAAGAGCGATATCGCGAGACATAGCTGGKAAACGAGGTACTGGTGTATAGGCAAGTGGTGCTTCTTGTGCCGTTGCACTTAATAGCGCCACTAAATTCATTTCCATTACATACGTGTCTTTTACACCCCATGCTTTTTGCTCTGCTGGGTGAAGTCCACCAATGATGCCGACTTGCTTGCCATCCAATAAAATGCTAGCCGTACGACCTGGATGTAAGCCATCCACTTGTGATTTCACAAATGTCATGCGATTTGCTAAGCCAAGTTTGCCAATGACACCTTCGATGATACCTTTTAGCACAAAGAAATCTACAGCTTTTTTCTCACCTTGCCAAGCATGGTCTAGCCATTTGCCAGTTAGTACTGCTGCCACATGCTCTTCCTCATATGGTTGCCCCTCATCTGATTGACCAAGGAACACGGAGCCAATTTCATATAAAGCCACGCCTTCAGCTTGACGYBYAVAATTATAAGCMGCMGCTTCGRTTAAATGTGGAATANGGCTTTGACGTAATGTAGRACGCTCCTCASTCAWTGGCATAAGCAAGCGAGTTACCGGCTCTGCTTTCAAAGCAAAACGTTGTGACAATGCATCCGACGTTAACGAATAAGTTACCGCTTGATACAGGCCAGCCCCTTCCATGTAATGACGAACAACACGTCGATTTGCTTGGTAAGGTGATAAATTACCTACTTGTGTTGCACCCTCTGGTAATGTCATTGGAATTTCATCATAACCATAAAGACGAGCAATTTCCTCCACGATATCCTCTTCAATTTTAATATCTTGGCGACGTGTTGGTGCATCAATAATTAATAAACCATTTGCTGCCTCTACACCAAATTTTAAACGCTCTAAAATAGAAAGCATATCTTCTAATGCAATCTTCATACCTAAACGTTCATTAATAAAATCTGGGGAAACGACTACTCGCGCTGGTGTTTTATCTAACTCATCTACTAAACATGTACCTTCTAATACTTCGCCTCCTGCTAATTCAGCAAGTAGAGCAGCAGCACGTTCAGCAGCTGGTAAGACMCGATTTGGGTCTACCCCTTTTTCGAAACGAGCCGATGCATCTGAACGTAGGCCAAGATGACGAGACGTTTGACGCACTGTTAAACCATCAAAATVGGCTGATTCAATGACAACAGTCGTTGTTGAATCTGTTAMCTCTGAATTAGCACCACCCATTACACCAGCAATGGCTACTGKCTCTTTGCCATTTGTAATGACTAAATCTGAAGCTTTTAATGTACGTTCTTGGTCATCTAATGTTGTAATTTTTTCACCTTCTGTTGCTTTACGAACAACGATTTCACCCGTTGCTAGGCTATCATAGTCAAAAGCATGMARAGGTTGACCATATTCCATTAATACATAGTTCGTTACATCTACGACATTATTGTGTGGACGTACTCCCGCAGCCATTAGACGATTTTGTMGCCACATTGGTGATTCACCGATTYTTACGTTTTTCACAACTTTTRCTACATACATAGGATTTGCTTGTAAATCTTCTACATGAAGCTTCAGGTAATCCTGTGCTTTTTCACTAGCAGTTTGATAGGAAATTTCTGGATATTTAATTTCCTCTGAAAGAATVGCACCTACTTCATATGCTACACCTAGCATTGAAAGAGCATCTKAGMGGTTTGGTGTTAGTCCTAACTCCAACACTGTATCACGTAGGCCCAATATAGCCAGTGCATCTGTGCCTACTTCTGCATCTGCTGGTAGGACAAAGATACCTTCTGAATACGCCTTAGGAACAAGCTTTCCTTCGATTCCAAGCTCTTGTAAGGAACAAATCATTCCGTTCGATTCATGACCGCGAAGTTTTGCTTTTTTGMTTTTAATGCCACCTGGTAAATGTGCACCTGGACGAGCAACAATGACTTTCTGACCAGCATCAACATTCGGTGCACCACAAATTATTTGTTGGGGCTCTGCTTCGCCAACGTCAACTTGGCAAATATTTAACTTATCAGCCTCTGGATGTTTCTCCTTAGAAACTACATAACCAACTACAACTTTATCCATAGCATTAGCACGATCAATTACTGCATCTACTTCGATCCCAGAGCGTGTAATTTTTTCTGCTAATAGCTCAGGTGCTAAGTCCTGCGTATTGATATAATCTTTTAACCATTCTAATGATACTAACATGTTTTATCCCCCTTACGCTTCTGTTCGCTCGAATTGTGATAAGAAGCGAGTGTCACTTGTATAGAAATGACGAATATCGTCAACACCATATTTCAACATCGCAATACGTTCTGCACCAATACCAAATGCAAATCCAGAAACTTTCTTTGGATCATAGCCAGCCATTTCTAATACGTTTGGATGCACCATACCTGCTCCTAGAATCTCAATCCAGCCAGTGCCCTTACATACGTTACAGCCTGCTCCACCACATTTGAAACAAGAGATATCCATCTCTACTGATGGCTCAGTAAATGGGAAGAAGCTCGGACGTAKTCGAATTTCGCGGTCCGCACCAAACATTTTTTTCGCTAACGTATCTAATGTTCCTTTTAGGTCACTCATGCGAATATTTTCGCCAATGACTAAACCTTCAATTTGCATAAACTGATGTGAATGTGTTGCATCATCATTATCACGTCGGAATACTTTACCAGGACAAATTATGCGAATCGATTCACCTTTTTTGGCTTCCATCGTACGAGCCTGTACTGGTGAAGTATGGGTACGTAATAATATTTCCTCGGAAATATAGAACGAATCTTGCATATCACGAGCTGGATGACCTTTTGGTAAATTTAGTGCTTCAAAGTTATAGTAATCCTTCTCCACTTCTGGACCTTCAGCAATTTCATAGCCCATTCCAATAAATAAATCTTCAATTTCTTCAATGACACGTGTTAAAGGGTGACGGTTCCCCACTTTAATTTCACGACCTGGTAAAGTGACATCAATCGACTCACTCGCTAATTTTTCAGCAATGGCTGCCTCTTCCAACACGGTAATCTTTGTTTCTAATACTGCCGTTACATTTTCACGAACATTATTCACTAAAGCACCCATTTTCGGACGTTCTTCAGCTGATAATTTGCCCATCCCTTTTAGTAAATCAGTGATAGGTCCTTTTTTTCCTAAATACGCAACACGTACTTCATTCAATTCTTTTAAATTTGCAGCTGCTTCAATTTTAGCAAGTGCTTCTTGCTCTAATTGTTTTAATTGCTCTTCCATGTTAAAACCTCCTCAGAAAATAAATGCCTGCTTTTTAGGCATAAAAAAACTCGCCCCTAAAAAGGGACGAGGACATTTTCGCGGTACCACCCTAGTTATTGCAAAGCAAAGCCTTACAATCACTTCATTGACATAACGACTTGATAAAGCCGGCTTACCTTTACAGCAGTACACTGGTCCCGGTAGCTGCTCGCGGGCTGAATTCAAAACTGCATTGATACGGCGTTGGCTCTCAATCTCTGGCCTACGCTCCCTGTCGTCCATTCACAATCTTTACTACTTCCCGGTCAAAGCATTTATTATTTAAACATACATTTTAGAATAAATTATACAATAATGGACTGTAGCAAATCAAGAGACAACTGCCTCAATCCCACAATGAGCAATTAATTATTTGGCAAAGCCATATAAAACAATACCTGTTGCTACTGCGACGTTTAATGATTCGGCCTGTCCAAAAAGAGGAATGATCATATTTTGATCTGTCATCGCTAATAACTGAGGCTGAATGCCACTTCCTTCATTCCCCATAATAATCGCAAATGCACCCGTATGCTGAATATCACTATACGGCACCGCTTCCTCATCTAATGCAGTACCAAATACTGGTACACCTTGATCCTGTAATTTATCTATCCATTCTGCTAAATCTCCACGCACTACCGGAATATGGAAATGCGAACCTTGAGCAGCACGTAGTGTTTTAGGGTTATAAAGATCGGCACAGCCTTTTCCTAAAATTACAGCATCTAAACCTGCAGCATCTGCTGTACGAATCATTGTTCCAATGTTACCAGGATCTTGGACAGCATCAATTAATAACACTTTTCGCCAAGTAGTCATCACATTATCCTCTAAGACGGGCTGTTTACATACAGCAAAAACACCTTGGGAAGTTTCTGTCTCCGCAAATTCCTTCGCTACCGCAGTCGATACCTCTACAATAGCTATATCATCGATTGGCCATAACATTGGCAAATCGATACCTTCACGCACTATAATTTGTAATACTTGGTTTTTATTTTTTAATGCTTCTTCAACAAGATGAAAGCCCTCTACTAGGAATTCACCCGAACGTTCACGCTCTTTTCTTGTTGTCGCTAACTTTTTCCAATATTTCACTAATGCATTTTGCGTAGATTCAATTCTCTTCATCGCTACCTCTTACCGCCTTTTTCCTATATATTGACCACTATTATACCCTACGAAATAGCAAATTTCATAACTAAGTAAGAAAACTGTTATTTTCCTGTGGTGGCAAGTGGCGTACAACTTAAACATGCTATAATCATACATATCTAACGAAGACACAAAGTGAGGTATATAAATGAAAAAAACAATACATGTAGTAGGGGCTATAATTGAAAATGAGCAACAAGAAATTTTCTGTGCTTTAAGAAACCCCCAAATGGTATTAGCAAATTATTGGGAATTCCCTGGCGGTAAAATAGAGCAGGGTGAAACACCAAAACAGGCACTTTCTCGAGAAATTCTTGAGGAATTTAACTGTACGATTCAAGTAGGTAAACAAGTGGCTGTAACACTCCATGAATACGAACAATTTTTCGTTCATTTAGAAACATACAAAGCTTCAATTATTAAAGGCACACCCCAAATTCTAGAACATGCTGAAGCAAGATGGGTTCCCCGCAACCAATTGCTTGACCTTCCATTTGCTCCAGCAGATCTTCCTTCTATTCAAAAATTAATGGCGGAATTGTAAAGGCTAGTCACTTTATCTCATGAAAATGAGTGACTTTGTTTCGTCCGTGCTCTTTCGATCCATACAGTGCTTTATCTGCTTTTTTTATCAATGTCGTCTCTGTATCTTCTGAAGTTACTGTGGCAATTCCCATACTGATCATAAGACTGCCTGTTGGCCAACCATCCTGCTCCACGGTGTGTCTAATTTTTTCGCCGATTTCTTTTGCCGCAGGTATCTCGGTCTCAGGTAGGATGATAATAAACTCCTCCCCACCATAACGAGCGACGATATCTTCTAGACGTACTTGTATTTGTAATAGTTGTGCCAATTGTACGAGGACATCGTCTCCAACTTGATGACCATATGTATCATTGACCTTTTTGAAATGATCGATATCTAAAATGCATAACGAAAAAGTTTCTGCTGTCTCATGAAAATGATTAAAATGTTTTTCGAGTTGTTCCTGGAAAAATCTCCTGTTTTTCAAGCCGGTCAGTTTATCAGTCATTGATAATTCTACTAAAGCAGCATTCATTTCCAATAATTTCGCCTGCTGATGTTCTATTTCAACATGAATTTGCTCCAAATTAGCTAATGCACGATCCTTTTCTTGATAGGCAGCCTCAAGTAGTTTTTTGGCTGATCGTAATTCTTGTTCATAATCTATGCGCTTTTTCATCTTTACTAAAATACAATCAATGCGCTCTACCAAATCCTCTTTGTATAATTTGGCATTCATTAAAAACGGAACCGACATTCCGTCCTTCTGTTTAAGATGAATGAATAATTCCTCTACTTGCCCCTCTAGATTAATCATAGGATAAAAATAAGAGTGAAAAATCATCTTATTGGGCGTAGATAGAAGAATTTCTAGATGCATATGTAATAATTCCTCTTGCTCATAGCCGATCCAATCTAGCAGGGTTCGATTGATTTCTGAAATAAGCCCTTCATGTGTGATGGAAAGAAATCCACATGGTGCATTGTTGAGTCGTTTTTCCATTGTTGAAAATCCTTTCATTTTTCCCTACAAAAAATCTGCAATACATTGTATCGTTTCATTTGGGTGACTAATATGTGGATAATGACCTTTTGCTTCCATTAATTGTAACGTGCTATTTTTGAGATGCTGATGCAAATAATCTCCAACACTACTTGGCACAATACTATCTTCCGAGCATTGGATAATTAACGAAGGAACAGAGACCTTTGGTAATTCACTTCGATGATCAGATAAAAATGTGACCTCAGCAAATTCCTTTGCAATGATAGGGTCTGCTGCTATAAAGGTTTGCTTCAATTCCTGTGTTAATGCTGGCTGTTCAGGATTACTCATTGCAATAGGTGCCATATAGCTAGCCCAACCTGTAAAGTTCATTTCCATCATGTCTAGTAACTTTGCTATATCACTTCGCTCAAATCCCCCTCGATAACCATCATCATTTAAATAACAGGGAGAAGGACCAATCATAATCAATTTCTTAAAATAGTCAGGGTGCTGGATAGATGCGAGCAGTCCTATCATGGCACTAATGGAATGCCCTACAAAAATACTATTTTGTAATGATAGCGTTTCAATAATGTCCAATAAATCTTGTACATAGCCCTGTAACGATTGATATTTCTCTGATGAATAGGCATTTATATCTGAGTTACCTGAGCCTACATAATCGAATAATATAATCTTATATTTGTCCATAAATGCAGGCGTAATGAAACGCCACATATTTTGATCACAGCCAAATCCATGTGCAAAAATAAGCGGTTGGTCCCCTTGTCCGAGTATTGTTACATTATTACGAACAATAATATTTTCCATTCCAATCAATCCTTTTAGAAATATATGTAATAGTTTTATTGTGACCCCTTAAACAGTATTTATCAAGCTAAAACGTGAAAATCAAAAAGGAGCAGGAGTGCCGCTTCACCTGCTCCATTCTCCAGCTACAACCACTTCCTAATAGGTGGGATACTCTGCTGAAATTGAAATACATTATACGGATCATATTTTGTTTTCACTTCACGAAGCCTTCTAAAATTACGTCCGTAATAGGCTGTATGCCAGTCCTTAATATATCGATCTGGAAAATTCACATAATCACCAGACGTATAAGGTGATAAAGCTTGACGTAAATTTTCTACCCACTTAATATTTTGTTCTTCCTCTTTCGGTTTTTTCCAGGAAGTATTATATTCTTGAGCTATTATCGCATTGCGATAGTAATAGGCTGTATGCTGGGGAGCAATTTCACCTACTGCTCCTCTTAAAGACTGTTGCCATATTGTTGTATTTGAATTAGGTGCATGGGCTAAAAATTCTTTCATCCTCTGAATCGCCTTATATGGAAACGGTCTCTCCAAAAATGACCCTGATCTTTTTCGATAGGCAGGCTGATTACCGCTTGGTAAATCAAAAAATTCTATTGCCTTGCTATATGGCACTTCCTTTATCCAAATACTTGTTGGCAAGCCTGTTTTTCTAAGAGGGCGAAGCAATTTCTTTAATTCAGCTGCTGTTCCTATAAACTCACCTTGTGCGACTATCTCACCTACTTCCTTTGTTTTTAGCTCAATCTGTGAGGTTAGACGCTTATCTGTATAGGGAGCCCATTTTTGCCATGCATCAAAGGCCACTTCAAAGTCATCCCATCCCCATGTAATAGAGAACAGTGATACCTCATTAATCGCATGAAGCTTGAATGTCAAAGAAGTGACTATACCAAAATTGCCTCCTCCTCCACCACGACTTGCCCAAAACAAATCATGATGTTGTTGCTTATTCGCTCTGATTACCTGAGCACCCTCATGTTCACTAGCTACCACCGTTTCGATTTCAATAAGATTGTCACAAGTTAATCCAAATGGTCGTGATAGCATCCCAATCCCACCACCAAGGGTCAAACCGACCACCCCAACACTACTTTCTGTACCAGCAGGAATGGTAACACCATGCTCCCATAATGTACGGTATACGTTTCCCATATTAGCTCCAGCATCAATCCTAGCCGTCATTTCTGAGAGATTTACCGAAATATCATTCATATCACTTACATCAATGACAAGCCCTTTATTTACTAAAGAAAAATTTTCATAGCTATGACGACCGCTTCGAATTCTGAAAGGCTCATTGTTTTCTCTAGCCCATTTTAATGCATTAACCACATCTTTCGTTTTTTGACAAAACACAATGACACTCGGATATTTGGGATTATTTAAATTATTATTCGTTCTCGCTTGTTCATAATCCGAATCTTCAGGCGTGACGATTCTTCCTGTGAGCTTCGCCTTTTTCAACATCAAGCCCCTTTCTCACAATGATACTTATCCTATGCAACTTATTGAGAAAGAATTTGAAATTTCAGCTTTTTTCTAGAATCACACTAAAATACTCTTTTCCACACTTGAAACATATGATGCACTAATAACAACAACGTGTTGGAGGTGTTCTATGCTTATCCATGTGGTAAGTGCTGGCGAAACACTGTGGCAAATCGCTAATCGTTATGCCGTACCCGTTCAATCTATTAGCCAATTAAATGCATTAGCTACTCCTGATCAATTAGCCATCGGACAATCACTGGTTATCCCTTCTCCTTATACAATTTATACCGTTCAAAAAGGAGATACGTTATGGTCAATCGCACAGAAATTTAGCGTTTCCTTGCAATCTATCATATTAGAAAATCATCTAACGAATCCCGATCAATTAACACCAGGAACGAAATTAATTATTCCACCCATTGTTCATATCGTGCAGCCAGGAGAAACTTTATGGCAAATAGCACAGCGCTATGGTACGACCGTTCAAGCCATTACTATAGAAAATAAACTAAACAATCCCAATATGCTTTATGTTGGTTCACAATTGATGATTCCAAGAAAATTACCAACGATTGAAGTCAATGCTTATTCCTACCAACCTTCAGATGAAGCTGTAGACTCCATTAATGCTATTGGTCATCTACTAACTTATTTTAGTCCTTTTGCTTATAAGATGAAGGAAGATGGGACATTACAGCCCATTAATGATGAAAATATGATAGCGGCAGCAAAGGCTAAACATATTATCCCTATGTTAACGCTCACTAATTTTACTTCTACAGAAGAAGGCTCTAATTTAGCACATGTCGTCTTGTCCAGTCCAGAGTTAAGTAAAAAGGTCATGAATAATGTATTACAGGTGATGCAAGATAAAGGTTATCAAGTATTAAATATTGATTTTGAAAATGTTTTACCTGCTGATCGCGAAAATTTCAATGCCTTTATTCAATTGGCTGTGGATACCCTTCATCCAAAAGGTTATTTAGTTTCAACAGCGCTCGCACCTAAAACAAGTGCTTCACAAACTGGGACATTATATGAAGCGCATGATTACGAAGCACATGGGAGAATAGCAGATTTTGTTGTATTAATGACATATGAATGGGGCTATCGTTTTGGCCCTCCACAAGCTATTTCCCCGATTAATGAGATGCGAAGAGTCGTGGAGTATGCTTTAACTGAAATACCAGCTGATAAAATCTTATTGGGTTTTGAGTTGTATGCGCGTGATTGGCTCCTACCTCATGTCAAAGGCCAAGAAGCCGAAACGTTTAGCCCGCAGGAAGCGCTCAATAGGGCCATCAAGTACGGGGCAACAATCCAATATGATCCAACGGCYCAATCTCCTTTTTATCGATATGTTGATGAGCAAGGAAGGCAGCACGAGGTATGGTTTGAAGATGCGAGAAGTGCACAAGCCAAATTTGACATGACTAAACATTACAACTTACGTGGCATTAGTTATTGGGCATTAGGATTCCCTTTTCCTCAAAAKTNRKYKTYRKWARMSKMWAATKTKTMTRWTAWAMARTCTTAATACTCATTATTGTTCGCAATAAACAAAGAGCTATGCGAATTTTTCCTTGTGAAGTGCGATCTGTGCTGACGGGATAAAAAGTTCATTTCAAAGCCATATTAATTTATATCAACAGGAAAGGAGCAACTCACATGGGAAGAGACAATAAACAAGGTCAAAGCAATAATAAAGGCTCATTACCTCAAACGCCAAAAAACCAAAAGATTGCACCAAACAAGGTGAGTGAGGAATTTTCTCAAGAGTTTATGGAGCTAATTAACACAGTCACGCAAAATAAGAATAAGCAGAAAAAATAAGGGGGGCTTCAGTTGGATTTTCAACGTGCACAAGAAATTGTCGCCTCACCTTTAGAATTTGAAGTGAGCTATAATGGTGTTTCCATCTGGATTGATCAGCTCCACGATGATGAAAAAACAGCGACAGTTCACCTACGCCGTTCTTTAGAAGAGCGATCTGAAGTAGCTATATCCGAATTAAAAGAAGAATATCTCGTTCACTAAACAGCAAGAACCTGCTTACTCAATAGCAATAAGCAGGTTCTTTTTTTAAATACTATAATCTTCAATATATTGAAGTTGTGTTAATACTTCCTCCACACGATGATGTAAATCTTTATAGGTTTCCGTAATTTGCTGTGGGGATATTGGCTTACTGAATAGATAGCCCTGAATATAATCACAGCCACCATCTATTAGAAAAGATAATTGCTCCACTTCTTCAATGCCCTCTGCCACAACCTTTAGACGTAAATGTTTAGCCATCGAAATAATCATGGAAACAAGTGCTTCATCATTTGGATTATGTGGCACGTTTCTCACAAATGTTCGGTCAATTTTTAAACAATCAATTGGGAATTCCTTTAAATAAGATAGAGAGGAATAACCTGTTCCAAAATCATCTACAGCAATTTGGATGCCTAATGCCTTTAACTCATGTAATAGCTGTGTCATTTGATCAATATTCATCGTCATACTTTCTGTAATTTCTAATTGTAAAAATGACGGATCTAAATTGGTACGATGTAAAATATCTTGTACCATTTCTACTAAATCCTGTTGAAATAACTGGCCAAGTGATAAATTCACTGCCACTTTCATCGGAGGTAAGCCTTGTTTCTCCCATATTTTCGCTTGAGTGCATGCGGTTTCTAAAATCCATTTACCTAGTGGGATAATAAGGCCACATTCTTCAGCAATAGGAATAAAGATATCAGGTGGAACAAAGCCCCGAGTTGGATGACGCCAACGAACCAAAGCTTCGACCGATTCAATGGTGCCTGTTTTTAAGTTGACCTGTGGTTGATAGTCTAAATAAAATTCATTATTGGCTAACGCATTATGTAAGTCTTGCTCTAACAATATTCGATCTGCAATACCTTTAGACATGTATGGTTTATAAAAAAGAAATCTTTGAGGTATTTGTCTAGCTTCTCGCATCGCTAACTGTGCATGCATTAATAGCTCTTCACCAGTCCATTGCTCCTCATAGAGAGCAATCCCAATATTTAGACTGCCATTCAATGAAAATAATTGGACCTGTAAAGGATCTGTCATGGCACTTTTAAGATTTAAGCAAAATTGTAGTAGTTCCTCAATCGTCTTTACATGGTCAATATAAATAACAAATTGTCCTTCACGCAGTTTAGTTGCAAAATAATGTGGAGGTACAATCGATTGAATTCGCTCTGCAACAAGCTTCATCATTTTATTAGAGTTACTAATCCCAATGGACGAACGAATCGCCGCAAAGCGATCAATTTCTATGGCAATGATAGCCTTTTGCGCTTTATGTTCATGTAAATTTTCTTTTAACGTCTTTAGTAAAAAATGCTCATTTGGCAACAATGTAATGTCATCATGATAAGCTTGAAATCGAAGCTCCTGTTGAGATTGTTCAAGATCCTTTTTTATTTTCAACAGCTGCTGAAAGGGTTTTTCCACAGATGTATAGTAAATCGCCTTTAGGAAAAAATAGAATGCTAAAAACTGATAAATCAGTGCTGAGAAATCCCATATTGCATTTTGATCTTGACTAACAATAAAGAAGACATCACTCACAATAAGGGAAATAGCTGCGCTAATTAGCCACATGGAACGCTTCGGTAATTTTTTTACATATGTACTAACAATAGCAATGGTTAAAATTTGAAGAATAATAGCAATTAAGTGTACCATATTATCAATCGTATCTAACCAATTTTTAGGCAATACTTTGGGCGAATAATAAGCCAGAAAAACGCTTCCTAGAACGAAAAGCATCGAACAACCATATGTCAGTATCCGATGATGCATGGTTAATCGCTTTTTAGGGTTTAAAATAATAAGTATAAATCCAATGGCTAAGTATAAACGTATTAATATATGTAGGGGCTCGTTCATAAAGTTCCATTCTCTAGATTGGCTAAAAAACAAGCTAACTAATTCTAATAAGGCAATAATGAAAAACATGTTTCCTATGTATAAAGTTTGATTGGATAATAAGTGTGAAAATACTAAATAGGATTGGATCGCAATTGCCATTGTAAAAACAATGATTAATATTTGTATCACCAATTTTATATCTTGATACATGTTACCTTGGAAAACACCATATATTTGATTGCTAAAGCTCAGTAATGGTATGACTAGTAATAAGGGTAATACCATATACCAAATTTCTTTTTTCTCTATCTGATTAAACCATCTCTCCACTCCAAACCCTCCATACTACTATATAAACATTCACTAGGAAATTTTATCTATCTATATCGATTATTTAAATTTGAATTGTATATTTCTTTGACTTCTTACAAATCATAACACTTTTATCGGAATTTGTATGCACCTATGTGAAGTATGCTAATATTCATTTTATTTCAATATTAGCATACTTTTGATATTTTTAGTTCTTTATTCCACCTTGAAAAGTTGATGTTTCAATCTCTGGATGATTCTACCTCTTCTTTTTTTAATAGCAACAGCGGATAAGCCTAATGCATTAGCTATTTCTTGATCACTGTAACCTTCTACATAATAAAGTAGTAATATTTCTCTTTCTATTTGCTTAAGCTGAGACAACTTAATTTCAAGTAAGCTAGGATTTTTTTGATTGTCCCATCCCTCCATATTACTAAGAATAAAATTGAGTATTTCACCATCAACAACCGTTATTCGCTCTGAATAGTTTTTTTCCTTTGATAATTCATTTAGAATCTCACCTTTTATCGAAGAATAAAGATAAGCAGAAAATTGTCCCTTTGCTGGATCTGCTTTTAGCCATGCCCTCCATACCGCAATAGAAGCAATATGACGATAGTAATCAAAATCCTTGTAAATATGAAGCTGCGTAAAAATGGCTGTAATCATTGGTTGCACAGCCTCTAAAATTTCTTCAAAAGATTGTGTTAATGAAAGCTTGTGATTGTTGCGAATAGACATACCACTCTTCCTGTCAACTGTGCACAGTTCAATATTCCTAGGTAACACAATCTTAGACTGTCATGTTGCTTGAGAGCTAATKCCCATTTTCAACATTTCAGCGCGCAGAAAGAATAAAATGCCTGGCATATTTAGTCATAATTCCTCCAAAGTTATTGCAAAAATTATCTATTTTCTTTGGTATTTCATACATATTTAAACGATAGTTGGACAAATTACTACTAAGGAGGCGATATAGATGAATTTTCAAATAAGAGATGCAATTACAGCGAATGTACATGGTCAATCTGCCGCAGAATTCAAAGACATTGTGGAAGATGCTATTAATCGCGGAGAAGAGCATTTACTACCAGGGCTTGGGGTGTTTTTTGAAAAATGGTGGAAGCAATCCAGTCCATCAGAACAAGATGAATTTGTTCAAAAACTAGAAAAAGTATTTGCTAACTGATTTTTAATGAACTGTGCATTCCATTTCCAATAAATGCGTGATAAAGTTTTACTTATCAGAAAATTTTGGAGGGATTGGAATGACTGTTGCAGTAGAATTACTTGTCAATCAACTCAAACAGGTTTTATTAGAAGAACAAGTGTCAACAAACGAAACGGTACGACAGCTACATGGAAAGGATGAATCTCATCATATGATGAGATTACCTGATATCGTTGTCTTTCCCCGTTCCACAGCTGATGTCAGTGCCATCTTAAAAATTGCACATGCACAACGTGTACCAGTTGTACCATTCGGTGTTGGCTCCAGCTTAGAAGGAAACGCGATTCCTATTGCAAATGGTATTTCTATTGATTTCTCTGAAATGAATAAGATTTTAGAAGTTCGACCTGACGACCTTCTTGTAAAAGTTCAGCCTGGCGTCACTCGCTCTCAACTGAATAAGGAGTTAAAAAAACACGGTCTACAATTCACAGTGGATCCAGGTGCAGATGCAACACTAGGTGGCATGGCTGCGACGAATGCTAGTGGTACGACTGCTGTGCGTTACGGTGTTATGCGTGATCAGGTTCGTGATTTAGAGGTTGTCCTTGCAGATGGCTCTGTCATCCATACAGGTAATTTAGCCGCGAAATCCTCTTCTGGTTACCATTTAAATGGTCTATTTGTCGGCTCTGAAGGAACACTTGGCTGCTTTACGGAGTTAACGTTAAAAGTGTATGGTATACCTGAATTTGTGACAGCGGGGCGAGCTGTTTTTGACACAGTTGGAGATGCTGTTAGTGCTGTTACCGCCTTATTACAGGCTGGTATTTCAATTGGTCGAGTGGAATTGGTCGATGAATCCTCTATGAAGCAGGCCAATGTCTATAACGATACATCCTTTAGCGAAAAACCAACATTGTTTTTAGAATTCCACGGAAACGAAGCGGGTATGCATGCGGACATCGCATTTGCTACAGAAATTTTTGAGGACTACAGCTGTCTATCCGTCGAATTCGAGCAAGATAATGCTGCTCGTAATAAGCTTTGGGAAGCACGACATTCTTTAGCCTATGCATATATTCATGCTTATCCTGGTAAGAAGCTCATGTCAACGGATGTCTGTGTACCAATCTCTGTGCTTGCTGAAACCATTTTATATGCACGAGAACAGCTTGATCATGTTGGACTCGCAGGTGGGCTTGTGGGCCACGTGGGCGATGGAAATTTCCATGCACTTTTAATGTTAAATCCAAATGACGCCGAGGAGCAGGCAAAAGCGGATCGCTTCAATGAACAAATTGTGCAATATGCATTACTTCGAGGTGGCACATGTACGGGCGAGCATGGTGTTGGCATTGGCAAAATGAAATACCAAGCCACTGAGCATGGTACCTCTTTAGTCGTCATGAAAAGCATAAAAGCAGCGCTTGATCCACTTAACATTATGAATCCAGGAAAGATTTTCACACTATAATTAACATTAAAACCCGCTGATTGACTAGAGCATCAGCGGGTTTATCATTATAAATCATAACGGAAGCTCTTGACTAATATATCTCCCTTGTAAAATTCCTTCGACTCATCTCGCACAAAACCTAATGATAAGTAAAGATTTATGGCAGCCTGCATCATATCACCTGAGTGTAAATAAAGTGCCTGATCCTGTCTCTTTCTAGCAAAGGCAAAACTTTCATTTAATAATTTCTTAGCAACCCCTTGCCCTCTGCCTTTTGGATGCACACCTAATAAGCGCACAATCGTCGATTGAATATTTAGCTCTGGCAAGCCATACGCTTTCCCTGCATCCGTAAATAGTTGTAATCCACCTAATATGTCATCTCCGCGTTTTGCAATTAGAATTGTTTCTGCATTCGGATTACCAACCGAAGCACGGATATCACTTAAATATGATTGCCAGCGCTCTGGGTCTTCATAGTCCTTTTCATATTGCGCATAGCTCTCAACTAAAACTTCAAGMTAGCTTGCATAATCTTCCTCTTGTAAATGTTCAATCACAATGTTCGCTACTGTCACTCTAATTTCCCCTTTCTATGATGAAAAACCGCCTTTACTATAGGCTGTTACTCTTTTTTCAATACGGTGTGAAACCCATTCTACTATGATTGAAATTCCCCAATAAATAAGACCAACAGCAATAAATGACTCTAAAAACTTTAAGTTCATGGAAGCAATAATATTTGCCACACCGGTCAATTCTTTAATGGATAAGAAAAATGCTAATGATGTAGCATGTAAAAAACCAATAAAAACATTCGTCAAGTTGGGAATAGATTGCCCAAATGCTTGTGGTAAAATATAACGTCGCATCGCTTGAGGAAATGTTAATCCAATCGCATATGCTGCTTCTAATTGTCCTTTAGGTACAGCTAATATCCCTGAACGAATAATTTCTGAGGCATAAGCCCCTGCACTAAGTGTTAAGGCTAGTATGACAAAAAATAAAATAGGAATAGAATTTGATTGTATCTTTAAATGAAGCAAATTAGCTACACTATCAACTAGCATTGGCAAGCCAAAATAAACGAGCATGATATGCATAATGATAGGTGTTCCTCTGAAAAATGAAACATAAAAATTAAGTACAGATGAGACTATTTTTATCTGTTGAATGCGCACGAAAGCTACAATTATGCCAATAACCATTCCTAATAAAACAGGTGTAATAGTCATGAATAAGGTTAACGGTATTACTTTACTAATTTCTCGTAATGCTTCTCCTATAAAAGCGATATCAATGGTCATAGCATATTCCCCCTATTGTGAAGCAAGCTCCTTTGGCATATAGCGATTAAAATAGCGTTCATTAAATTTAAATACTTTTTCAAGGATTATAACGATGACATAGTAAACAATTGACAAAGCTACATAGATTTCAAACGCTCGTGTCGTAGAAGCAATCAAGGTTTCTCCCCTCCCCACCATATCCATTACACCGATGGAGAATGCTAACGATGTATCTTTTAATGAACTAATCATTGTATTTGCTATATTTGGAAAAGCAACACGTATTGCCTGTGGAAAAACAATTCGCATAAAAGCCTGTGATCCACTTAAGCCTACTGAATAGGCCGCCTCCATTTGACCCCGATCAACGGTTAAAATTGCTGCACGAAATATTTCGGCAAAGGCTGCCGCATTGCTGAATGTGTACGTAATAATAACAAAATACATTGCATCCATTCGTGTCACATCAATATGAATGAGTTTTAACAATGCGGGTATACCGTAAAATACTAAGAACAACTGCACTAAAATGGGTGTACCACGAATAAAGGATATATAGATTGTAATAATTTGCTTCAATATTGGTATGTGAAGTAGCTTTGGTATGGCTAGCACAATCCCAAGCATCATACCAAAAAGTATGGAGAATACTAGAATCTCGAAAGTTATGGGTAAATACTGAAGCAATGTTGGAAGTACTTCCGCAATTAGCACGACATCAAAGTTATTTTCCATACTGCCATCTTCCTTTCCTATTCATTAGAAGTCTACTGTATAATCATCACCCAACCACTTTTTACTAAGCTCACTCACTACCCCCTCATTCTTTAATTCAACGATTGCTTCATCTAAGCGCTCCTGTAACTTCACTTCATCTTTATTGAGTAAAAAGTAGACCTTTGAATTTAATAATGCATCACCTACAACCTTTTGCTGTGCCTCATTGCTTTCGTTATAGTATCGAACAGCAAACGGTGTGGTAATAATAGCATCAATTCGTCCCGTTGCAAGTTGATTATTAACATCGACAGAGCCAGAAGAATAAACGATATTTGCTCCTAAATTATGCTCTTTATTATACTTTTCAATAAAAACAGCAGAATTACTTGTTGGTGAAACACTCACATTTTTCCCTTTTAAATCCTCAATGGATTGAATTGCATTATTTTTCTCGTTGACTGTCACCTTTAATGGGAAAACATTATACGGCTCTTTATTAAATAAAAACTTCTCTTCACGCTCACTATTAACTTCCATTTGATGGGCAATAAAATCTATTTTTCTTGTTTCTAAACTTAGTAATAAATTGGAGAATTCCATTGTTTTAAATTCAAACTCATATTCTGGTAGCTTCTCATCAATTGCACGAACAAGCTCTACATCATAACCAGTTAAATTTCCCTTGTCATCTAAAAAACAGATGTTTGGAAACTGAGTTCCCGTACCAACTATAATTTTTTGAACATCCTTGCCACTCTGTGCTGTTTTTTGAGCACTTGCGTCACCAACTGTTTTTTCTGAGTTTGCACACGCAGTTAATAGCGCTGCTAGCACAAGTAGCAAATAAAATGATATTTTTTTCATAAGATTCCTCTCTCCTTCTGTTATGCATATGAGGGTAGATTCACAGCAAGTGCCTTCTGTAGATGCTCTAAACCAATTGCTGTTACGGCTCTATAGATACCTGTTTCACTTGAACCAATTTCTACAACGGGTACATGTCGAACACCATACTTTATATCAAGGATGTCTCTAAAATTATCATTAGACGTGACATCAACTGTTTTGTAGGCAATATGTCGTTCTTGTAGATATGCTTTTATTTCCTCGCAATAACTACAACCTTGCTTCGACCAAATAATTATATCTAAACTTTTTGTCATATCATGACCTCCCTTAGATTACCTTCACCTTTTGCTGTAACTGCAAATGGACAGGACTTAAAAGCTCAAACGAACGTTGACGTTCAAATTCCTTCAAGATGGGCGTATGCAAAATAAATTCATCAATTTGGAATCGTACATGGTAGTCATCTAAATTGGCTCTAATGTCTTCTGCTGTACCGTATAAAATATCAGCCTCATACTGCTCCACCGTGTATTCCTCTCCAGATTCCTGACCAAATTTCTCTGCTAGCTCTACTGATTGTAGCGTCAGGCTTCTGCCACTTGCTAAATGCACCTTTGTAATTTTTTGATCTCCTATTAGCTCTTTCGCTTCCTCTTTACTTGGAGCAGCAAGTGCAGCAATGGAAATCGCAAAAGTACCGTTTGGATGATGACTGCGATAGATTGTAGCCGCTTGCGCCAAAACATCATTATCACTATTAATAAATCGAGCAAAGACAAATGCAATGCCGAGTTTTCCTGCAAGAGCAGCACTTTCAGGGCTAGCGCCAAGTAAAAATAATGTCGGCTTTGCCTTTGGAATCGGCGTTGCTTGTATGCCATATAATTCGTGCTCTTTTGGTATGGATTGCTCAATTAATTGCTGTAAAAATATTAGTCTCTCTTCAAAATCTTCCCCTTGATTGAGTGTGCCATATTGTAGAGCCTTCGTGGAAAGTGGCAAGCCACCAGGGGCTTTACCGATTCCTAAGTCTACACGTCCTGGCTCCAATGATGCTAGAACATGGAAATTTTCCGCTACTTTATAGGGGCTATAATGCTGTAGCATAACCCCACCTGATCCAATTTGHATGGATTTGGTTTTGGCAAGTAAATAAGAAACCAATACTTCTGGAGAAGAACCTGCTAATGACTCTGTATGATGATGCTCCGATACCCAAAAACGTGTATAGCCTAACTGCTCAGCTCGTTGTGCTAAAGCCACCGTTTTTTGTAATGTTTGTTCATTGCTTGCTCCTTCAATAATAGGGCTTTGATCTAATATGCCTAATGTATAACTCATACAACCCCTCCTAATTTCTTTTATTCAAATAAATTTACTAGGTTTTTAGACAGACTGTTTAACATAGCGACTTTCCTTGAATGGTAAACCTAAATTCCCACGCAAAGTATCTGCCTCATAATCTTTACGATATAGCCCTCTTGCTTGTAAAATTGGCACTACTTTATCAACAAAATCTTCAAGAGCACCAGGTACTGTCACGCCAATAATAAAACCATCTGCTGCTTCCTTTTCAAACCATTCTTGTACAAGATCTGCTACTTKCTCAGCTGTCCCAAAAAAGGCTGTTTTTGGTGTCGCCTCGCGTAAAGCGACTTGACGTAATGTCAGACCCTCCTGCTTAGCATAACGTTTAATATAATCGGTTGTGCTTCTAAAGCTATTGGCTCCAATATCCCCTAGATCAGGAAACGGTGCATCCACATCGTATTGGGTAAAATCATGATGGTCGAAGTAACGTCCAAGATAAGCAAGAGCACGGTCTATGGAAACTAACTCAACAATTTCTTGATATTTCGCCTCTGCTTCCTCCACAGTATCGCCAATAATTGGTGATATACCTGGAAAAATCTTTACTTCTTCGGGATTTCGTCCAAATGTTGCCACCTCTTTTTTTACTCTCGAGTAAAATTTCTKWGCCTCTTCAATAGATGCCCCATGTGTGAAAATGGCATCTGCATCTTTTGCAGCTAATCGAATGCCCGCATCAGACGACCCAGCCTGGAAAATAACGGGCTGGCCTTGCTTTGTTCGACCAATATTGARTGGTMCTTGGACTGAAAAATATCGCCCTTTATGATGTAATGTGTGTAATTTTTCTGGATCAAAAAATTGATCTTTGTTGACATCTGCAATAAACGCATCATCATCCCACGAGTCCCATAAGCCTTTGACAACCTCTAAGTATTCTTCCGCAATTTGATAGCGTTCTGCATGGCTAGGATGTTGGTCGATTGTTTTGTTATAGTTCAAAGCAGTACTTTCTAATGGTGTCGTTACAACATTCCATCCAGCACGCCCAGCACTAATATGATCTAATGAAGCGAATTGGCGTGCTACTGTAAATGGTTCGCTATAGGAAGTTGAGACTGTTCCAACTAACCCAATGTTTTTCGTCGCTACTGCTAAAGCCGATAAGATTGTAATAGGTTCAAATCGATTTAAAAAATGAGGGATGGATTTTTCGTTAATAAATAAACCATCCGCAATAAATGCTACATCAAATTTTCCCTGCTCTGCTTTCTGAGCCTGCTGAATATAGAAAGGTAAGCTTACACTTTGATTGCTCGCCACCTTTGGATGACGCCAACCAGAAATATTTCCTCCTACCCCATGAATAATTGCTCCAAATCGAATTTTATCCTGTCTAGCCATGTCAATTCCTCCTCAATCTTTATTTTACTAAACATAGTGGTTAAGTATGTTTTGTTGGATTGAGAATGATATTACCGTTCCTTTAGACGATATGCAATAGGTACAGTAATAGAAAAAATTTTATGTGGTGATAAAATTTTTTATCAATACGTGTCTCCTATGCTTTCAAAATGCTTAGCTGTTTCACAAATTGTCTGCCAAAAGGCTGATGGCAACGTCTCTTTCTCTTTATAGGTTAAAAATATATGTTGATTCATATCCAGCAAATGCTTAACGTCTATCTCCACAAATTCACCGCTTTCCAGTTCCTTTTTAATGCATAGATGTGGTAAAAAGCTTAGATAGTCTTTTGTCCGAATAAACTCTTTGGCAACTTCTAAATGATCTGTTCGTACCTCAATATTGGCTGCTACTCCCTCTACCTCGAACATTTTATGCACATAATTCCAATCAAACGCGCCACATTCAAAAAACACCATTTTCTGTTGAGCTAATTCTTTTGCTTGAATAAGTTCATTTAGTTGTAATGGGTGATCACGGTGTTTGACAAGTTTCACTGTATTGTTCAATAAAAGCTCGTTCTCAATGTCATCCCCATGTACATATTGAATAAAGCCTAGATGAATTTNGTGGCTTTGTAGCTTTTCTAAAATGTTTGTTGTGGAACCTGTAAATAATTGAAAACGCAAATAAGGAAATTGCTCTTTCCATTTAGGCAATGCATAGGCTAAAAAATACTGGGCTGTTACACCGTTTGCACCAATACATACCTCATCGGTCTCCTGCGTTTCTTCTAATTGCTTCTTTCCTTGCTGAAATGTTTGCACAATTTGCGTGGCAAATGGTAAAAAATCTTTCCCTTTCTCTGATACGCTCACACTTCTTCCATCTCGGTAAAATAACTCAACACCTAGCTCTCGTTCTAATGACTTAATACGTGCAGTTACAGTCGGCTGTGAAAGAAATAATGCATTGGCTGCTTTATGGATACTTTTGTAATGGACAACATATAAAAATGCCTCGATATGGTCTATATTCACGAGGAGTTCACTCCTTCATTACTTATTTAACCTATTATATAARTAATTCMTTAAATTCTCTATAACTTATAACRAAACTATGTTTTATATTTTTGACAAAGAAAAAAAGTAACCCAGCGTCTCCCAGGTTACTTTACTATGTAGCGATGTAGCCATCCATCTTGACAACAAACATCGCACGTGGTGAACATCCCTCTGTCTGCCTACCACTTTTATGTTATTCACATGAACACCCTCTGTTGTCCATGTAAACTCTATCTATCGTACTTCTCAACTCGAGAAAGCATATGTCTCAATTTAAGCTAAAATCGATGCTAATACAGCTTTTTGAGCATGCAATCTATTTTCGGCTTGCTCAAAGATGTAAGAATTAGGTCCGTCAATAACTGAAGTCGCAACCTCTTCCTCACGATGTGCTGGTAAGCAATGTAAGAACATATAATTTGGTTTTGCATAGGCTACTAGCTCATCATTAATTTGATAGCCAGCAAAATCTTGTAAACGTTTTGCTGTTTCTTCCTCTTGACCCATAGATGTCCAAACATCAGCATAGACGACATCTGCATTTAATACTGCTTCAACAGGATCATTCGTGATCATAATCGTACTGCCATTTGCTGCCGCAATGGCCTGTGCTTTAGCGATGACTTCCCCATCACATTCATACCCTACAGGTGTCGCAACAGCTACATTCATGCCAACGTGTGCTGAAGCTACTACGAGTGAGTGTGCTACATTGTTGCCATCACCTACATAGGCAATTTTAAGTCCTTTTAACATGCCTTTATTTTCTGCAATCGTCTCTAAATCAGMTAATGCCTGGCAGGGATGATAAATATCCGTTAATCCATTGATGACAGGGATTGCTGCATGCTCTGCAAGCTCTTTGACCATTTTGTGAGAGTTTGCGCGAATCATAATGCCATCTAAATAGCCCGATAATACATGCGCTGTATCGTAAATTGATTCACCACGACCAATTTGCAAATCACGCGCATGCATAAACATGCTTTTCCCACCTAATTGATTCATACCAACTTCAAATGAAATACGTGTACGAGTTGAATGTTTCTCAAAAATCATGCCAAGCGTTTTACCTTCTAGTAATCTTGGACATTTCCCCTCTTTTGTAATCATCTTAAGCTGTGTTGCTAATTCAATAAGATCCTGGACCTCTTGACTTGTATAGTCTAGCAAAGTTAGTAAATCTTTTCCCTTTAAACTAGACACTAACTTTAACTGTACTTCTTCGAGTAATTTCATAGCCTTCGCTCCTTATATCGTTGCTGTTGAAATTAGTATAACATGCATAAATATAAAATCAACTGAATTTTTATAATTAATCTTAAKTATTATTCATTTGTTATTAAATGTGTCAAAAATTCGTCAAAGYGAATATTTATACATATTTTCTTTTTTACTAAACATTCATATTCTTAAATAATTGCATTATAGTTTATATATATTTATAATTAATATGCATTAACTATTGAGGCGGTGAAAAAATGGAAAAAGAGCTGATACAGCTGGTCAAAGAGCTGAACCAAGTAGAATATGAAACAAATGTGATGCTAACAGAAGAATTCTCCACCCTATTAGATGAAACATTAACTACAAAGCAGGCACTATTTTTAAGTCTTCTTCAAACACATGGCCCTTTGCAAACCTTCGAATTAGCAAAGTTGATGGGGACATCTGCTAGTGCTGTAAGTCAATTAGTAGGAAGATTAGAACAGGAGAGCTTTATAAAAAGAACCATAAATAAAAAGGACCGTAGAGAGATCATCATCGAGTTAGATACGCGGGGCTTTGATTATTTTCAAAAACAGGAAGAAATTGAACTAGCCATTATCAATAAATACTATTCACAGCTCTCTAAAGAGGATTTACTGCAATTAAAAGAAATATACACGAAACTCCATGCTATCGTCTCTAGCGATCAAAAAAATTAGAGATTGAAAAGGAGGAATATTTGTGGATTTAAATGATTTAAAAAAGGATATTTTTAAAATTGCTTATCCTTACGTAAAGACTCGTCCGAATGTAATCCTATCCATTGGTGTTATTTGTCGTAATCTAGATGCTGCTTTTATATTCAACGGCTCAAATGTCACATATGATAAAAAACCCTATGTCTATGAAATTGGGTCAATCTCTAAAGTTTTAACAACATCCATGTTTGGGGAAATGATTCAAGAAGGAATCGTGAAGATAGAAGATTCTATCGCCAAATACTTTTCTGAAATTCCCGATAATCACCCTGTAACTTTGAGGCATTTTGCAAATCACACATCTGGTCTACCGGGAATTGGTGTACTGAAGAACATCTATAATCTTTTTGATAGCCAAACACCTCGTGACCCCTTTTGTCCCTACTCATTGAATGAGGCAATACAGTATTTTAAAACCCATACCCAGGAGCCTAAAGTTAAGTTTAGATATTCTAATGTAGGAATGGGCCTTTTAGGATATTTATTAGCAAATGAACTTCACACTGACTTTGAAACAGCCATTACTCGTAGAATCGTAGAACCTTTAAATTTAACGAATACCTTTATTTCTATCCCCCCCTCTAAAGAAAATACCGTATTGAAGGGATATTCTGTTCGGGGACATAACAAGCCCCCACTTGAAATGAATGAATTTATGGCAGCTGGCGCTCTACGATCCACTGTTGATGATTTATTAAAATTTTTAAAAATACACATTGGCAATCAAAATTCAGGCTATCTATTAACACATCAAGCTACTCATACTATTTCAAAAGATGTAAGCATCGGATTAGGATGGGTACTTGAAGACGATATTATTTGGCATAACGGATCAACGAAAGGCTTCTCTAGTTATCTAGGATTTAATAAAAAACAGCAAACAGGTGTCGTGATTCTATCCAATTATCGATCCTCTATACTAGCAACAAACCCTCTTGAAATGGGGAAAAATATTCTACAGCTCTTGCAAAATTCTTTATAGCGAAAATGGGGTGTTTCTTGAATGGTATAAACGGGAATACCCTATTCTTCACAAGAACTACTTGTAGCTCCTATACATAGCTTGAAACCTGTCAACCTTTACTCATTCTTAATAGTTCTATGCTTGTTAAACGCTTCTAGAAGCTAGCAATGATTCTTGTCATAAGCTAACTTAACATGGGCTGTTGCTCAGCACAGCAACAATCAATTTACTTGCAGCTATTTTCCATTAACCTACAAATTAATACTTCTCTATATTTTGATTTCTATAAGAGTCTTACTCACTAATAAGAATGGGACTTGTGTTTATAATTACTATTCATATTAGCAAGTCTAATTGTCTTGGAATGATAAAAAAGCCTCCTAACATTTTGTTAGAAGGCAAAATCATGCTATATCTATTTAGCAGTATCAGTCAAAAGTAATTTTATTGACTGCATCACGGTCTAATTTTTTAATGACTTCTACCATTAATTTAACGGCATTATCATAATCATCACGATGTAGGATACCTGCATGTGAATGAATATAGCGTGTTGCAATACCGATTGATAGTGCTGGTACACCATTTGCTGTTACGTGGATGGAGCCAGCATCTGTACCACCGCCAGCCATCGCTTCAAATTGATATGGAATATTGTGCTCATCTGCTACATCTAATACGAATTCACGTAAGCCACGATGTGAAACCATAGATGCATCATACACAACGATTTGAGGGCCTGCACCCATCTTACTCGTTGATTCTTTTGCTGTAACTCCAGGAGTATCTCCTGCTACACCTACGTCCACTGCAAATCCAATATCTGGTTGGATTTTATGTGTAGCAGTTTTTGCACCGCGAAGTCCAACTTCTTCTTGTACATTCCCTACAGAATAAAGAATATTAGGGTGCTTWTCATYTWSWAAMRCWTTCATAACATCAATCGCGATTGCACAGCCGATACGGTTATCCCAAGCTTTAGCTAATAGATACTTATCATTTTTCATTACATTAAATTCAAAGTACGGTGTTACCATATCGCCAGGACGTACACCCCACTCAAGTACTTCATCTTTAGAAGCTGCACCAATATCAATAAACATATCTTTAATGTCTACTACCTTATTACGTACATCCGCAGGTAAAATATGAGGTGGCTTTGAACCAATAACCCCAATCACTTCATCGCCCTTACGTGTAGTAATCGTTACACGCTGTGCAAGCATAACTTGGCTCCACCAGCCACCCACTGTTTGGAATTTGATAAAGCCTTTGTCATCAATTTGTGTAACCATGAAGCCTACTTCATCTAAATGTCCTGCTACAACAATTTTAGGACCGTTTTCATCGCCAACTTTTTTAGCAATGACACTACCTAAGTTATCTGTTTCTACAGTATCTGCATATGGTGCAATGTATTTTTTCATGACCTCACGCGGTGCACGTTCATTACCTGCGATACCATTCGCATCTGTTAAATCTTTAAACATTTGTAATGTTGGATCTAGTTGTGTCATCCTTTTGCCTCCTACTTCTTGTATCTATTTTATTATACTTCGTTTACCGAAATATTCCTAGCTTAATCGTCTGAAAATTGGTGTATTTCTTAATTTAATAACCTGAACGCTGCCGATGATAATTTTCTTGATTTTTTTCAAGATAAGCACCAACTACATCCTCAAATGTAAAACCGAGATTATACGCTAGTAATCCATAGTATTGCCAAATAGCTAAATAACGCTCCTCTGTAGGTTGATGAATAAATGCTAAAATAACACTTTGTGTTTCTAAAAAAGTAGCTGTTAAATCTTTGTTTTCTTCTACGAAAGGCCACATGTCAATCGATGTATAGCCCTTTAATAAGCCAAGAGATAAGATAAAATGAATCGAATCTACATATTCTTCTAAAATGACTTCACGTGCTGATGGTCCCTTTGTGCTCCAAAATTTAAAGCAACGTGTTTCATTAGCAAGCTCAGCTAGTTCCACTAGTAAGGCTAAGCCCTTTTCCTGAAACACATCTTGCTGAATATTTTGTGTTTGCTCGATAAAATCATCAAGCTCTTTTTGCATGGTAAACAATTGTTGTAAATTCATTTTTTTCTCCTAAATTTCTAAAAAATTTTTTATAAAAAGTGAAACTATTTGACCCTTCTAATCGTATAGGAAAGAATAACCTTTCTTCAAGGGGGAAATTTAAACATGTTGCCGTTACTAATTCGACTTGCTGTAATAGCGCTTATTATCTATGTATTTTACAAAGCGATTCGTTATATAACTGATCCTAAACGCAAACTTGATGAAGCCTATGAAAAAGGCCAGTATTATTTCTATGATGACGTTAAAAATGTCCGAAAAAATTTCTTTATTTCCTATAAGGGTGCTCTTTTTGAAGGTGAAAAATACCTAGGCACAACAGAGGATGCATTTGAGGTTGTAACCATTTTCGTCGGTGCGCGCGATGCTGCAACATTACAAGGCTTCAGCAAAAGCGACTTTGAATATTTGCAGCAAGAAATATTATTGAACTATCCAAGCGCCAAAATCAATTGGAAGCAGCCCATTGAACAGCTTATGCGAAACACATCCTCATCATGAGGATGTGTTTTAATTATTCTCATTTATGTCCAGAGTTGCACAATGATAAAAATTTGTATGGCTGCAAGTAGGGGAAAACCAAATGCAAAACGATTATGACGTGTTTTGTGGCGGAATAAATACATACCCAATACACCCCCAGCTGCCCCTCCTGCTATGGCTAGTGTAAATAATGTACGCTCTGCTATACGCCATTCATGATTCTTTGCGCGTGATTTATCCATCCCCATTAAAATGAGCAATACAATTGATACAATGCTCATATAAGCTAATAATGCTTGTCCCATTTCTTACTCCTTTAAAACCGTGATACTATTAATCTAACACAAAAAAGACTGATGGAAAAACCCATCAGTCTTTTTATTGCACTTATGATATTTCACACCTGTAGCTAAGCTTTCGGTGCAGAAATAATAGTGAATGTTGTCAGCTATTATTTAGCTACTGCTTTTTTAGCAGCGTCTGCTAATTGAGTGAATGCTGCAGCATCAGTTACTGCAAGGTCAGCTAACATTTTACGGTTAACTTCAATACCAGCAACTTTTAAACCGTGCATTAAACGGCTATAAGAAAGACCGTTCATACGAGCAGCTGCGTTGATACGAGTGATCCATAATTTACGGAAATCACGTTTTTTCTGACGACGGTCACGGTATGCATATTGACCTGATTTCATTACTGCTTGGTTAGCAACTTTGTATAATGTATGTTTTGAACCATAGTAACCTTTAGCTAATTTCAATACTTTTTTACGACGTTTGCGCGTCACTGTTCCGCCTTTTACGCGTGGCATATGAATTACCTCCTGCTTTTCATTAAAAAATGAATGTTAGTATTTTTTTGTAGTCAATTATTTCATGTAAACAAGTAAAGATTTGATGCGTTTGAAGTCACCAGATGATACGATGTTCGCTTTACGTAGGTGACGTTTTTGTTTCGTAGATTTGTTTGCGAATAAGTGGCTTCCATAAGCACGGTCGTATTTTAATTTACCTGAACCCGTTTTTTTGAAACGTTTCGCAGCTCCACGGTGAGTTTTCATTTTTGGCATGTCGAATTCCTCCTAAACTGTTCGTCTAATATTATTTCTCGTTCTTTGGTTGAAGAACTAAGAACATGCTTCGGCCTTCCATCTTCGGTTTTTGTTCTACCGTTGATACTTCAGCACAAGCTTCAGCAAAACGATCTAACACACGTTGACCAATCTCTTTGTGTGTGATCGCACGACCTTTGAAACGTAGGCTACATTTTACTTTATCGCCTTTTTCAAGGAATTTAATCGCATTACGTAACTTCGTTTGGAAATCATGCTCATCGATTGTTGGGCTCAAACGAACCTCTTTCATTACGATGACCTTTTGATTTTTACGAATTTCACGGTCTTTCTTTTGCTGTTCAAACTTAAATTTACCATAGTCCATGATACGAGCGACTGGCGGCTTGGCTTGAGGGGCCACAAGGACAAGATCCAAGTTTACACGAGCGGCGATTTCTAGCGCTTCATTACGTGTCTTTACACCAAGCTGGTCACCATTGTGATCGATTAATCGAAGTTCACGTGCGCGAATGCCTTCGTTTACATACATGTCTTTGCTAATAGTAATCCACCTCCAAGTAGTTGTCGCGAATACATGGTTTGGGCAAAGCCTTGCCCGGTTGAACGGTACATCCTCTCGTCATGTCCATAAAAAAAGGACGGACATTTTTGAAGATGTCCGCCCGCTATATGTGCATGCGCAAGTCTACGCAAAACAATTCAACGTGTCATACCTGTTCACAGCCTTTAAAGCGTTGTATCAGGTGAGAAGCGGGCAGCCTCTACTTCAACCACAAACTTTGTATTCATTAACCTTAATTATATTAGCATGTATATGATAAGCTGTCAAATATTTATTTTCTTATCTGTGCTAACATAACCAAAATGAAGCTATTCTATACAAATGCAAGATTTATTTTAACTAGAAACCCTCACTTTGGCAAGCGAGGGTTTCTAGTTAAAGCTTATTTTGTAATTTCTGTTTTTATAGCTGCTAGGAAATCCTCAAAGCTAATTGTTTCGGAATCTTTCGAGCCATAACGTCGAACATTTACGCCATTTGCCTCAACCTCTTTATCCCCGATAACAAGCATATAAGGAATCTTTTTCATTTGTGCCTCACGGATTTTATAGCCTAATTTCTCTTCACGATCATCCATTTCCACACGTAAACCAGCCGCTGTAAGTTGCTCTTCAATTTGCTTTGCATAGTCGAAGTGAGCTTCATTCGATACTGGAATAACTTCAACTTGTACCGGTGCTAACCAAGTTGGGAATGCTCCTTTGTATTCTTCAATTAAGAAGGCAACAAAACGTTCCATTGTTGATACAACACCACGGTGGATAACAACTGGACGATGAGGCTTACCATCTTCCCCAACATAAGTTAGGTCGAAGCGTTCTGGTAATAAGAAGTCTAATTGAACTGTAGATAAAGTCTCTTCTTTACCAATCGCTGTTTTTACTTGAACGTCAAGTTTAGGACCATAGAATGCAGCCTCACCTTCCGCTTCAAAGTAGTCTAAGCCAAGTTCATCCATTGCTTCTTTTAGCATACTTTGTGCTTTTTCCCACATTGCATCATCATCGAAGTATTTCTCAGTATCTGCTGGGTCGCGATAAGATAAACGGAATGAGTAATCATTAAGATCGAAATCTTTATAAACCTCTAAAATTAACTGTACTACTTTTTGGAATTCCGCTTTAATTTGATCTGGGCGAACAAAAATATGGGCATCATTTAATGTCATCCCACGAACACGTTGTAAGCCTGAAACAGCCCCTGACATTTCGTAACGGTGCATAGTGCCAAGCTCTGCAATACGCAATGGTAGGTTACGATATGAATGCATGCTGTTTTTGTACACCATCATATGGTGAGGACAGTTCATTGGACGCATAATTAATGTTTCATTATCCATTTCCATTGGTGGGAAAATTGAATCTTGATAATGATCCCAGTGACCAGAAGTTTGATAAAGCTCTTTAGAACCTAATACTGGTGTATAAACGTGCTTATAGCCAAGTGATAATTCTTTATCGACAATATAACGTTCAATAACACGACGAATTGTTGCACCATTTGGTAACCAAAGTGGTAAACCTTGGCCAACTTTTTGGGAAGTTGTAAACAGTTCTAATTCTTTTCCGATTTTACGGTGATCACGTTCTTTTGCTTCTTCTAGCATTTGAAGGTGGTGTTTTAATTCCTCTTTTTTGAAGAACGCTGTACCATAAATACGTTGTAACATTTTGTTATCAGAGTTCCCTCTCCAGTAAGCACCCGCTAATGATAAAAGCTTGAATTCACGAAGTTTACCCGTAGATGGTACGTGGATACCACGGCAAAGATCAAAAAACTCGCCTTGATAATAAATAGATACTTGCTCATCAGCAGGAATGGCTTCAAGTAATTCTAATTTATACTCATCGCCAATTTCTTCATAAAGGGCTTGTGCTTCTGCACGGCTTACATTTTTGCGTTCTACCTCAAGGTTTTCAGCAATAATTTTCTTCATTTCTTTTTCAATGGCTGGTAGATCTTCAGCAGTGATTGGTGTTGGTGAGTCAATATCATAGTAGAAACCACCTTCAATTACTGGACCAATACCAAGCTTTACATCTGGGAATAGACGTTTAATAGCTTGCGCTGTTAAATGGGCAGTTGAGTGACGTAAAATTTCAAGTGCTGCCTCATCATCTTGTGTAATGATTGCAATTGTTGCATCCTCTTCAATTGGTGTTTTTAAATCCACTAACACACCATTAATTTTACCTGCATACGCTTTTTTCCGTAAGCCAGGGCTAATAGATAATGCTACGTCATCAGTTGATGTGCCTTTTGCAAATTCCTTTACAGCGCCATCTGGGAAAGTTAATTTAATCATTTCTGACATATTCTTTGCACTCCTTTGTTTTTGATAAATACATAATGCTTGATGATTGGCTGGAGCAATGTTTGTGTGACTCTACGGCTTGGTTTGAGCGGAGTCATTGCTTTTTTAAGCATTTCTCTGTTCAATCGGAGCGGCATCTTCATGTTTCTGAGCGGTTTCTTACTCTCTATGAGCGAATTTACCACTTTCGCGAGCGACTTATCTCCCTATATGAGCGGATCCACCACTATTTCAATGAAATCTGAGAAAAATAAAAAAAGCTCCGTCCCTCACAAAAGGGACGAAGCGTATGCTCGTGGTTCCACCCTTCTTCCTTCCGACTTACATAAAGTCAGACGAAGCTCAAGGCTAGCTAACGGGCTAGGGACCGGCGAAAGATTATCCCTTTCGCTGCTCAGTAGGTAGTAAATAATGTGCCCATACTAGGAAGTTTTCAGCCGATGACTTCCCTCTCTAAAAGCTGATACACAAAATTCATGTCCTCATCAATGCATATTGATATTAAGTATATGAGTCAGTATACGCTCGATTGTCGAAAAATGCAACTATCAATGTTACATCCGACGATTTTTGCCTCGCATTTCGATCGGCACTGTTAGGGCTTTAATTCGCTCCATAATTCGTCCCGCTTTAACAACCTCAATATCACCTTTTTGTGACTGAGCTAAGTGATGCTCTAATTCTTCATAGTTAAAATTAGACGTAATAAAAGTTGGCAATTGCTCTGCCATCCGATAATGGAAAATAGTCCCCAATATTTCATCACGTGTCCAGGCAGTCATTGTCTCCGCACCTAAATCATCTAGCATTAAGACAGGAGCCTTTTTAATATAATCAATTTTCTCATTCAATGTATTATCGCCAATGGCATTTTTCATTTCTCGTAAAAATTCTGGAACGAAAACTACCACAGAGCGGATTTTAATAGAGGCTAATTCATTGGCCAATGCCCCAAGTACAAAGGATTTCCCTACACCGAATTTACCATATAGGTAAAAACCTTTTGCAGGTAATTGACCAGTTTCTTTTGTTATTTTAACAAATTGAGCTGCTTTTTGTGCAATCGCCACACGTGATTCATCATCAATACTTAAATCATGAATTGTTGCTTGTAGCACATCTTTTGGCATATGCATACTTGCAATCATATTCGCAACATCTCGGCGTTCTTCTTCCCTAATCTTTTGCTCACAGCGCACATAGTCCATTTCAATAGAATTCCGAACAACCCTTAATGTCGGGATGAATCCTTTTAAATAGTTTGTACAATGTTCGGTATTATCACACCCACAGCACTCAGTAGATTGACTAATAAACTCATGCAGTTTAGGTAAATTTCGCTCAACATTGTCATAGTTTAATTCATCTGCATGCTGCGCTAAAAATCCCTGCACATGCGGGTGCTCTAAAATTTCACGTCGCATGGCTTCATAGCGTTCTTGGAACGAGGGTACATTAATTGCTCGCTTTAGTGGTCCATTTATAGGTTCGATTACTGCTCACCTTCTTTACTATTCGCTTTTTCCTAGCATCTCTAATATTTTTTGTCGCTCTTTTTCAAAATCTATAGTACTAGAAGTAGATTCCTCTTGATTGTCATTTCGTTTATAGAACCATTCAGGCACTTTTTCTTCACGTTGATATCTTGAACGTCCTTTAGTCTGTTGACTCGTTTTATTGGACGTTTGCGGCTTGTTTTTCCAAGCTGTATATTTATCATGCTCTTGGCGTGCAAGTTCCATTGCTTCCTTAGCGGTCTGGACATTTTTTCGTACCCAATGATCAGCAATCGTTTCCACATATTTTTTAGGGAGCTTCATATCTGTTGTTAGCATAACGTATTCTAACAATGCATTAACCACTCCAATTGGCATGCCATGTTGAACGATTAAATTTTCTGCAAGTTGGACTGAGGTTTGTAATGGTTCTTTACCATTATTTATATCTCTTAAAACTTGGACAGGTGCCGTTGTTTCTAAATAGTGTTGAAGTTCCTGATCCTTCGTTTTTTGTCCCGCTTCTGCTACTGGTAGAGGATCGGTGACACGGGCAAGTTTTGGCGGCTCCTTGGATACGGTTAATTTATAAAAATCAGCAGCAGCCTTTCGTAAACGTTCCTGAGAAATTCCTAAATCATCATCTAAAGCAAGTATGACTACTTTTTGCATATCAAGGGCTGTTAAATGATATAAAAATGCCAACTTGGCTATAGCTTCACGCACTTCAAATGTCAACAAATTGGAAGGTACCAATTGCTCAGACAAACCTGCTTGCAATAAATCAAAATCGAATTGCTCCAAATAAAAAGGATATACTTTTTGTTGTTTATCCTTATGACTCGTATCCACTTGTAAATCTGATGGGATATTGGCATGAACAGGCTTATAGACATCAATAAAAGCACGAGATACATCCTTAAACGCCGAGTCCTTTACAGGTGACATAAAGCGCTGACGTAAGTTGCGATAAGCCTGCTCTCCAATTTTACTAAACAAAAACATCGACAGCAGCGGGTCTTTCATAAAGCTATCTGCATCTAATGGGCGCTGTAGCTCATATAAAAAACTACGCTCACCAGCATTTTCTTTTTTCCATGTACGCAACAAACCAATAGCTTCTAAAGCAATACGAGCCTCAAACACTTTACCAATTGGTAGCCCTAGCACATTCATTAAATAATAATGTGTCATTTGCTGCTTTGGCATTTGCTCTGCTTCTGCCCATAATGTTAAATAGAGGCTAACTGGCTCTGATCCCGTTAATGGTTGATAAAATAATGTAACTAATTGACGCTCTTGTGTAGAAAATGCATGAGGTAGACGAATGTCGAAAGGATCGCCAGGCTGCAATTCCTTATATAAATGAATCAACGTCATTCATCCTCTCTGTTTGCTATGATTTCTTCTCCGTTTGACGTTGAATAATGTCCTTTATTTCTTCAATAAAGACATTGATATCTTTAAACTGACGGTAGACCGACGCAAAACGCACATAGGCAACCTCATCAATTTTGGCTAAGCGGTCCATGACCATTTCGCCAACATCTTCTGAGCGTACTTCCGAATTTCCAATACGACGAAGATCTTTTTCAATGGACAGAACAAGTTCCTCCAGCACATCAAGTGCCACTGGGCGTTTTTCACAAGCACGAATAAGCCCACGAAGTACCTTCTCACGGCTAAACTCTTCTCGTGAACCTTCCTTTTTCACAACGACTAATGGTGTCTCTTCAATTTTTTCAAACGTTGTAAAACGGAAGCCACATGACTCACATTCACGACGTCTACGAATTTCTTTATTATCATCTACTGGCCTCGAATCCACAACACGCGTTCCGTTAAATTGGCAAGATGGACATCTCATATAATTACTCTCCTGGTTTACAACAATTTAATATATCTATTATAACAAATTTCCTACATGTAAGAAAAGTGCATTCACGTTTGTGGGCTCATGATAAATCTAAAGCACCTGAAGTACAAGAATAGTTTCTGTAAAAAAAGAGCACATTGAAACCTTTTCGATTTCAATGTGCTATCTATAGAAATTATTACGCGTTTACCGTTTCCAAAGCATTTGCCACTTTTTTCACAAGGTCAACAACGCGTGCAGAGTAGCCCCACTCGTTATCATACCAAGCAAGTACTTTTACTTTGCGGTTGCCTAACACCATTGTAGAAAGTCCATCAACTGTTGAAGAATAAGTTGTTGTATTGTAATCAGAAGATACTAATGGCTCAACAGAGAAATTAAGGATACCCTTCATTGGACCTTCTGTTGCCGCTTTTACAAATGCTGCATTAACTGCATCAACTGTTACATCTGTATTTAAATCTACTACAAGGTCAACTAAAGATACGTTTGGTGTTGGAACACGAAGTGCCATACCATGAATTTTACCCTCTAATTCAGGTAACACTAATTTTAAGGCTTTCGCTGCACCTGTAGATGTTGGGATAATGGATTGGGCGCATCCACGTGCACGACGTAAATCTTTATGCGGATTGTCTAAGTTCTTTTGGTCATTTGTATAAGCATGAACTGTTGTCATTAAACCATTCTCAATACCAAATGTGTCATTCAATACTTTTGCTACTGGCGCTAAGCAGTTTGTTGTACAAGAAGCATTTGAAATAACATCATGTTTCGCAATATCCAATTTGTCATCATTTACACCTAAAACAATTGTGACATCCTCGTTTTTACCTGGTGCTGTTAAGATTACTTTTTTCGCTCCTGCTGCTAAGTGCATTGCTGCTTTATCACGTTCATTAAATTTTCCTGTAGCTTCAATAACGATATCTACACCCATTGTAGACCAAGGTAATTTTAAAGGATCACGTTCACTAATAATTTGAACTCGTTTACCATTTACAACTAAAGCATCGCCTGCTGGTTCTACCGTACCTTCAAATGTTCCGTGATTTGTGTCATACTTAATCAAATGTGCTAACGTTTCTGCAGGATAGCTAGCGTTAATTGCAACGATGTTTAAATCTTGTTGTACGATAGCCTGGCGGAAAACCATACGTCCGATACGCCCGAAACCATTAATAGCAATTGATACTGTCATTTATAATATCCTCCTGTGAGTACATACTCAGATTAATTAATTATATACTTTATGGTGATTAGTATAACACAATTTTAAAAAAGATGAACATTATATATTGAGAATATAAAAGTTCTTATTTTCTGAAAAATTATTCTTTATTATGGCGTTTCCCCATAAAAAAATGCGTAGCAAGGTCGGCTTGCTACGCATTATAAAAGAACTCATGAAATAACATCCCAATAATGCAGGATTTTTTTTAATTGTTCTTCTGTACTTTCTATATTTTCATTATTATAAATGACCGCATGTGCACCCTTTTCTTTGACAGACATCGGCAGTTGAGAGTGCATACGTGCCAATGCATCTTCTTTAGATAAATTATTTCGTTCCATTAAACGTCGAAGCTGAACTTCTTCACTGACCGATACCACAATGATACGTTCCACAAAATGTTGAAGCTTACTCTCAAATAACAAAGGAATGTCCATCACAACATGTTCATGTCCTGCTTCTAAATAAGCATCACGCTGACGTAACATTTCTTTTCTGATTGCTGGATGCATGATATCATTTAACGTTTTGCGTTTGGCAGGCTCATGAAATATGATATCTCCCAGCATAGTTCGATTTAAATTGCCGTCCTCAAGCAAGATAGCTTGTCCGAAGCTTTCAGCAATCAATGCTAATGTCTCAGTTCCAGGTTCTACGACATCTCGTGCTACAACATCTGCATCAACAATCGGTAAACCCAGTTCGCTCATCATTTTAGCTACTGTACTTTTTCCACTTGCAATACTTCCTGTTAGTCCGATAATCATTGCTAAATCCCCTTTAATGTTGACAATTTGGGCAATAGACAGAGGTACGCCCTCCAATTGTCATTTGACTTGTTGCCGTTTCACATGCTGGACATACCTTTTTCCCATACATTTTTAATCGATTCTGCATACTCCCTGCTTCCCCATTAATATTCCGATAATCAGAAATAGTTGAACCACCCGCTTCAATGCTTTGACGTAGGACAGCAACAATCTCCTCAAATAATGCTCGCTTCCGCTTTTCACTAATGCGGCTCATTTTGCGTGCAGGGTGAATTTTCTGAGCAAACAATGCCTCTGTTGCATAAATATTGCCACAGCCCGAAATGACTTGCCCATCCATAATTACTTCTTTTACGGCTTTATTTTCATATTTCGGTAGCTTAGATTTTGTTATAAAAAAATCACATGCATGCTCATCAAATGGCTCTGGTGCCATTTTTGTCAATGGCGCATGATCTTCAATTTTTGTCAGAAAACGAAGTTCACCGAATCGACGAATATCTGAATATATCAAGTATCCCCCATCTGCCATTTCAAATGTCGCATGGATATGCTTTTGAAATTTCGCCTCATTGATTTCTTCGGGTGAATTCACAACAAACCAAGCACCTGTCATCCCTAAGTGACTAACAAGAACATATGGAACATCATCCTTCAGCAAATGAAAGAAAATATATTTTGCTCTTCGTTCAATTTTGGTAATGGTCATCTGGGACAAAGTACTTTCAAATGCATCAGGCGTTGCTTGTTTGACAATACATTGTTTACCCTCACTAAAAGAGAAATGTACTCGTTCAGAAAGCTGAACCTGTTGAATGGTACGTCCTTCAACTGTTGGCTTCAATGCCTGGACGACACCCTCTACCTCTGGTAATTCAGGCATTTGAATCCCTCCTTATTTTGCCTCGTACCAAGTTGAGCCATGGTTAAAATCTACTTTAAGCGGTACAGCAAGCTCAATAGCGTTTTCCATGACTTCAGGTACAATTTTTTCGAGTAAGGCAATCTCTTCCTTTGGTGCCTCAAAGATTAGCTCATCATGCACTTGAAGTAGCAGTTTTGCCTGCATCTTTTCTTTTTTCAATCGAGCATCCATATCAATCATTGCCTTTTTAATGATATCAGCTGCACTACCTTGAATTGGCGTATTCATCGCCGTACGCTCAGCAAAGCTTCTTAAATTAAAGTTTGAGCTTGTTATATCCGGTAAATAACGGCGTCTATTTAATATCGTTGTCACATAACCATTAAATTTTGCATTTTGTACAATGTCATCCATGTACTGTTTTACACCAGGGAAACTTGCGAAATACTTTTCAATAAAATTAGCCGCTTCCTTACGCGTAATATCTAAGTTTTGTGATAGACCATAATCACTAATACCGTAGACTATTCCAAAGTTAACAGCTTTCGCTGCGCGACGCATATTACTATCAACCTCATCTTCTGACACATGAAATACATCCATAGCTGTACGTGTATGAACGTCCATTCCTTCACGGAAAGCCTCAACAAGGTTTTTATCTTCTGACATATGTGCAAGAACACGTAATTCAATTTGCGAATAGTCAGCAGAAAATAATATCCAATCCTCTTTTGAAGGTACAAAGGCTTGACGAATTTTGCGGCCCTCCTCCAAACGAATTGGGATGTTTTGTAAATTAGGATCTGTTGAGCTTAAACGCCCTGTTGCAGTTAAAGCTTGCTGGAAGCGCGTATGCACTTTACTATCTGATACATGAATCTCCTTTAGTAAGCCTTCAATATATGTGGATTGTAATTTTCCAAGTTGGCGATACAACAGAATATGTTCGATGATAGCATGCTCTGACTGTAATTTTTCTAGGACATCTGCAGCAGTTGAATAGCCTGTCTTAGTCTTTTTAATCACAGGTAGCCCTAGCTTATCGAATAGAATCACACCTAATTGTTTTGGTGAATTAATATTAAAGGTTTCTCCAGCTTCTGCATAAATTTCTTGCTCAATTACTACAAGTTTATCATTAAGCTCTTGCCCCATTTTCTCTAACGTAGCGCGGTTAACCGTAATCCCTTCGCTTTCCATTTCACCTAAAATTCCTGCCAATGGTAGCTCTAGGTTTTTATAAAGATCGAATTGTTCATTTTCCTTTAATAAGGCTTCCAGTTTCGGCTGTAATGACCATACTGCAAAAGCTTTACGGCTAACATGCTGTGCAAGTTGGTCCAAATCAGGTATTGCACGCTTGGCACCTTTTCCATATACCGCTTCATCTGCTTGGACATCATAGTAGCCTAATTCCCTTGCAAGTGTTGCGATATCATCGCCACTTAATGCTGGATTATTAATATAAGAGGCAAGTAGCAAATCAAAGTCAACGCCAGCTAATTGAATCCCAGCTCGCTTTAATGATGCTTGAGCTGCCTTAGAATCGGACATATATTTTATTTTTGTGGCATCTTCAAGCCAACGACAGAGAATATCTGATTTTGCTGCTTTATCAAATGGAATATATTGCGTCTTTACGCCATCTGATAAGGCAATTCCCAGCTGCTGACAAGTATGATAGTGCTCGTTTTCGAGCTCTACATGCACAGCCATCACGTCTTTTAAATCCTCAGGTCGAACTTCCTGGACAAGGTCATAATCGAGAGGCGCCTGTTCTTCTTCTTGCACTGTAAAGTCACTTTTATCAAGCAGCGATTTAAAGCCAAGCTCACGCCACACATTGATTAATTCATCTTCTTTTGGCCCATTATATGCAAGATCAGCCAGCGAAATGGTGATTGGAGCATCCGTATAAATCGTTGCCAGCTTCTTACTCATGATGGCTTGCTCTTCATTAGCTACAAGCTTTTCCTTCATTTTAGAAGCTTTCAATGTATCCATTGCTTCATAAAGTGCTTCAACGGAGCCATGCTCTTTTAATAATTTTACAGCCGTTTTTTCCCCGACGCCTGGTACACCAGGAATATTATCGGAGGAATCCCCCATCAAGCCTTTCATATCAATAATTTGGAGCGGCGTTAACCCATACTTTTCCGCAATAAAGGCTGGTGTATTTTTCTCTATTTCCGTAATACCTTTTTTCGTTATATAAACGGTTACTTGCTCTGTCGCCAGCTGAGTTAAATCACGGTCTCCAGAAACGATGATAACATCCATATCCTGCGACGAAGCCTCTTTAGCAAGCGTTCCGATAATATCATCCGCTTCATATAACTCCTGCTCATATTGCTTAATACCATACGCATCAATGAGCTTTCGTAAATAAGGAAATTGCTCTGATAATTCTGGTGGTGTCTTTTGCCGTCCTCCTTTATATTCTGTAAAGGTTTCATGGCGGAATGTTGTTTTCCCAGCATCAAAAGCAACCAATATTTTGGTTGGCTGTTCTTCCTCTAATATTCTTTGTAGCATTGTTGTAAAGCCGTATACAGCATTAGTATGAATGCCACTATCATTCGTTAGCAATGGCAACGCAAAAAACGCGCGATACGCTAAACTATTACCGTCCAATAATAGTAATTTTTCCTTGGTCATGATTTTATCCTCCTGCGTTGTCTTCTTCTTCTACTTTATCATAACAATACATTTCAAGTAAAAAAAGCAGGCGTCCACCCTCAAGGTTATCCATTATTTTTAATGGTTTATCCACCACTTTTAAGACTTTATCCGCTACTTTAGCATTCCTATTCATTCAAAAAAGCCAACCGCGCGCAGCGGTTGACTTGTTTAAAATATTTTAACTCCTTAACGCATATTACCTATAATAGATGAACGACTATCCTGCATTTTTTTTACAAAATTAGTCATTACATCAAAAGCCTCATTTCGTTTACTATTCATGCTTTGTAAACGGAGCATATCCATTTGACCTTGCTGTGCATTCAAATCAGCTAGCTGTTGATTTCGTTGTTGAACATCCTCTAGTTGATCCTTAAGCTGATTTTCTAACAGCTGTGCTCGCTGTGATTGGACTGCTTGTAATGCTGATTCTAGATCCATGCCTTGAATATCAATTGGTTGAATTAGGCTATTAGCAGAGGATTGCCCTGCCCCACTAAATAATAATCCGACTGCTAAAGCACTTCCAAACACGACCTTTTTCATCTTTATTACCTCCTATTAAAATGAATCTTTGCTTATCATACATACTAAAGGTTAAAACTAGGTTAAAAAATTCAATATGGTATGTATGCATCTGCCTATCAAGTTTAGTCATTGACTATTCTCAATAACTTGACTGTACTACAGATTAAATAAGGGCAATACTGACAAATGTTAATAATTTACGTATTTACAAGGCATAAGACGTATTACATCCATTACTAAAAAGCAAAAACTTTCATTCAAGGACAAGTCTCCTGTAAATGAAAGTTCTTAATAGTTGTTATTGATTTGAAGTACGATAAAAAACTTCTTCATAGATGACAGTTAATATAAATGCATTCATAAAAGCAAACACAAGAAATAACGGCATGCCGCCTAATTGTGGATATGTTAGCTCTTGATTAAATACCATTACTGTACTAATTTGTGCCAAAAAGAAGATTAAGCCAATTCCAACTTGCCAAATAGGACGCTTGACCTTTCTTTTTTCATACCAAAATAATTTCTTAAAAAGGTTTCTTACATCATCTGCAATAATGATACTGATTAAAAAGATACAAACAAAAAATACTGGTATATGATAAACACTTTTCGTCACCCACGAAAAATCGGATAGACGGTAGAAAAGTGTTAATATCGAAGCTATACTACAAGCAATCCCTAAATTTTGGAGCCATTTGCTAATTTGTAATTTCAAAGCCCTTACCCCCAACTATTCTTTTTTAAACATTATCATTCTATCAAATTATAGCTGATTCGGGAATACAAACTTATAAATTTCTATTATTTTCATACTATAATAATTCGATTTCACGGATAGTTATAATTTGTGCAACAAAAAAGTCGTCTCCTTCAAGACAGAGACGACTTTAAACTGCGTTTATTTAATATAACCAGACAAGATGTTGGCATATGGTGAAGTAGCTGGCAAGATAATAACCGTATCTTCCCCAATCGTTTTCTTATAGGATTCTAATGTGCGGTATAAAGAATAAAATTCAGGATCTTGAGAGAAAGATTTATTGTAAATCTTTGCAGCCTCTGCTTCTCCTTCAGCTTGAATTAAAGCAGCTTCTTTACTTGCTTTAGCAAGCATTTCTTGTACGTGTTGATCCGTTTGTGCCTCAATACGACGTTTCTGTGCATCTCCCTCTGAAAGATACTTTTGTGCAATTGATTCACGATCTGAAATCATATTCGTAAAAACGGATTGTTCATTTTCAGTTGGTAAATCAATGCGACGTATACGTACATCTACTACTTCAATACCATAGTTATCATTGGAAAGAAGTTCATTAACACGTTCAGTTACTTGATCATTTATGCTGCCTCGAGAAGAATCCTCATCATTTATAATCTCCGTATAGTTAATTCGGCCAAGTTCAGAGCGAATAACAGAATAAATGAACTCTTCCATACGTGATTCAACTTTTTCTATCGTACCAGCATTCGAAATCAATAGCTTAGGATCCGTAATACGCCATACAGCATAATTATCAATAATAATTCGTTTTTTATCCTTTGTATTAATTTCTTCTTCCGAAATCTCATATGTCATTTGGTTTTTTGGTAACTTTGTGACACTTTGAATAAAAGGAATTTTCATATTTAAACCTGGTTCACGCTCAAATTTAACAACCTCTCCAAACTGCCGAACAACAGCATACTCTGATTCTTTAACTATATAAATATTCGTTAATAAAGTAATCACTAGAGCGAATATGACCGTTAAGGTTACAGCTAGAGAGATATATTTTTTAGGATTCTTCGGTCCTTTCTTCGACATTTTAACTACATTGTCTCCTGAATCACCTTCTGAAGGAGCAGCTTTTTTACTTTTGCCAGATAAGAAATTGAGGAATTTTTCTAGATCCTTATTTTTTTGGTCCATTAGTTACCGCTCCCCTCTTTTTTCTCTGTTTGTGTCTGTTGCGACTGTTGAGGCTGTAGTTGCTGAAGTGGTAAATACTTCATCGTACTACCATCATCATTCATAATGTAAATTTGTGCTTTCGGTAGGACATTTTCAAGCGTCTCTATAATTAACCGCTCTCGTGTAATTTGCTGATTGCCCTTGTATTGCTCATACATTTTATTAAAGACCGCTACATCCCCTTGTGCTTGCTCGATACGGGCTGTTTTAGTTCCTTTTGCTTTCGACATAATAGCATCACGTTCGCCTTCAGCTTCACTAATGCGTTGGTTTTCATATTTTTCAGCTTCATTTATTTTTGTATTTTTCATTTCACGTGCATCTGTTACAGCAGTGAATGCTGCACGCACATCTTTATTTGGCAATTCTACATCTTGCAATTTCACACCTAACACGCTTATTCCAATATCGTATTTTTCAATAAGAGAAACTAATAATTGGCGAGTATTTGCTTCGATGTCAGCTTTACCTTCTGTTAACGCTGCATCGATAGAAGAGCTTCCGATTATAGAACGAATGGCACTCGATGTCGCGCTATGTAATATTCTTTCTGGATCCTGCGAATTAAATAAAAACTTGTTAGGCTCTGTAATTTTCCATTGAACAACAAGGTCTGTTAAGACAATATTTTCATCCCCCGTAATCATTTTTGTTTCGGCATCGTATGCCTCTAACTCACCTGCTTTATTTTGTTTATAACCAAATTGCAGACTAAACGTTTCTTTTGACAAAATTTCTACGGATTGGACGGGCCAAGGTAATTTAAAATGAAGACCTGGATTTGTTACTGTATCATCGGCACGACCAAATGTAATAACCACAGCTTGCTCTGATTCATCTACCGTGTACCATGAAGTAAAAACTGTAATAAGTGCAATAATTCCAAATATTCCAAGTCCAACAATCATTAGTGTCCTTTTCACACTCATGTCTGTTCCTCCTTTTGCTTAGTACTATTGTTTACGGTGAACCCTTATAAAAAGTTTCAAAATATTTTCATATAATGATTGTAAAGGACAGAATCCTCTGTATCTCACTCTTAACAAAAGCTTATCAATGCAAAAAAATCCTGTTACCTTTTAGGGCAACAGGATATTGATAACCAGATGTTCAAATACTGGGAAAATGGTAGTGGATAATACAATACTAATTAATGCAGCAACGATCATCGCTAGACTAGCAAATGTGCCTTCTAGCTCTCCAAATTCAAATGCTTTTGATGTACCCGTTCCATGAGCACCCATACCAAGCATTAATCCTCTAGATGAAGGTCTATGAAAACGACATACTTTGATAACGATTGGTGCTAACAAGCTTCCTAAAATACCAGTCGTCATAACGAAAACAGCTGTAAGCGTAGGAGAACCACCAATCATATTAGAAATATCCATCGCAATAGGTGTTGTTACAGAACGTGGCACTAAACTATGCACCAACTCATCATTTAAGCCCACCAATAGAGCCATCATAAAGGATGACACAATAGCAACCGCTGAACCAACAGCAATGCTGATGAAAATTTCAAATGCGTGTTTTTTTAATAGGTTGACATTTTTATATATAGGAACGGCAAACGCAACGGTTGCTGGTCCTAGTAAATTTGTTAAGACACTCGCTCCAGAATTGTAGGAATTATAAGATACACCTGTCAGTAGTAAAATACCTATAATGACTAAAGGTGTAATCAGCATAGGTGTCAGCCATTCTTTTTTATATTTTTTATAAAACATTTTACAAATATAAAAAATAGCAACGGTCCCAAGTAAGCTGACAATGGCGATTAATAAAGTCATATCGCATCACCCTTCTTTCGCCGCTCTAGCCATTGTGCTGTATACCCCGTTACAAACATTACCACAATGGCACTCACGACAATGACCAGCACAACCTTCATTCCCTGCACACCAAATAAGGCATGATAATCAATAACACCAATGGCAGATGGAATAAAGAATAATAAGAGTTCACTTAATAGTACGGCTGCTCCTAATTCAATCCATTCAAGCTTGATTATATGAAACTGTAACAGTAAAAATAATAGGACAAGTCCTATTATACTCCCTGGAATCGGCAAGTGAAGTAGGCGTGCAATAGTATTTCCGATTAATAATAGGATATAAAGATAGCCGATTTGCACGATACTTTTGACGATTTTCATGGTCATCCTTCTCTCATTTTTTTCTCTGCCTCAACAGTCAGGAAAACACGATTCGAATGATAAGAAGATTGATTCACTGACTGTCAAAGCGTTCGTCTAACAGACAATCGCGGGTAAGATGGTTGTTAAACTTTATGCTACTATACTTTACACCTATTTACGTTCCCTGTAAAACAGAAAAAGAACCTAGTGTCTAAAAAACACTAAATTCTTTCTGTGGGGAATATAAAGCAGTTAAAAATCTTCTATTAGATTTTTATGGTCATCGTCTTAACAATCATATTGGGGGTTTCTAGAAATAAGTATAGTGCCCAAATATGAATGTAACATGTTGTTCATGTAAAGGATTTGTTAATTTTTCGGAATCATGACAATCATTTTAGTTCCTATGCCGACTTCACTCTCTACTTGAATTCGGCCATGATGCGCCTCGACTAAATGCTTAACAATCGCTAAGCCTAAGCCTGTTCCACCAGAATTACGACTTCTCGCTCGATCCACCCGATAAAATCTTTCAAAAACGCGCGCTATTTCATGTTTTTCAATACCAATTCCTTGATCCTCTATTTCGATAATGCCATGTGTTTCATTTTCCTTTAATCGAATAGAAACAGTCGTGTTTTCAGGTGAATATGTAATCGCATTGGTAATTAAATTCGTCACAATCTGAATGATACGATTGGCATCCCCCATAACCTGGACATCTCGTTCGATATCCACCTGGAAGCTCATATTTTTTTCATCCAATCGCGGAGCTGTCAATTCTGCTCCACGAATTAGAACATCCTGTAAGCCCATCGGCATAATATTGACAGTAAAACCATGCTGCTCGATCTTTGAGAGCTCTAGTAAATCTTGAATCAGCATTTGAAGTCGATTACTTTCTTTATATATAATCTCCAAAAAGGAAATCAGCATTTTTTCGTCTTTATAGGCCCCATCCAATAAAGTTTCTGAAAAGCCTTTAATAGATGTAATAGGTGTGCGTAATTCATGTGATACATTCGCAACAAAGTCTTTCCGAATTTGTTCTAATCGAACTAGTTCCGTTATATCATGCATAACGATAACAACGCCTAGCCATCGTCCGTGGTCCCCGATGACCGGTGCCCCATAAACTTCTTTGTTATAAAGTTCTTGCTGTACTTCCATTTTAATTTGTTGTCGATAAGGCATTTCTGTCAGAAAAACATGATCGATAAATTGTTCTAATGATTTAGGTAAGCCTATTGTACGAAAAACCTTTCCTTGTACATCATCAAGCTGCATTCCAAAGCGCTCCAGAAATACTCGATTTACAATGGAAATATTCCCCTCACGACCAATCATCATAAGGGAGCTCCCCATATTTTCAATTAAGGTTTTCAGTCTTTCTTCCTCTACTTCACGTATCGTTGTAATATCTTGCAAATTCCGTGCCAATATGTTTATGGAATGACTCAGTGGTATCATCCGTTCATGCTCATTTTCTTGAGCACGTGCACGATAGTTACCCTTTGCAAGCTCAAGGGCAGTGTCTGTCACATTATCAATCGGTGCAGTAAAGTTACGTATCATATAACGACTTATAATTGCTATTAATATCAACGTGATGGTAAAGAGAATAGCCAGTACTCCGTAAAGGCGAGCACGCACATAGTTCAATAAGGATTCGTCTCGTTCCATAGCCTGAGCTGCGTACAAAGCTTCCTGATCTTCCTTCGTTAAATCCATTTTGCGTTCATCGATTACTTGGTCCATTGATGTCCGTATCTCAGTGGTTGCTTGCTCGTTATATTGCTCGATATAAACAGGAAAAAGCTGACCTATAACAATCATTAGGACAGCTAGTATCGTTCCAAGTAAAAGCATGAATGTCAAGAATAAGCGGTTGCTCATCGATTTCATGTCGTTTTCGGCTCCTCAAATTTATAACCAAGACCTCTAATTGTTTTTATAAACATCGGCTTACGGCTATTTTCTTCAATTTTATCGCGAAGGTGGCTAATGTGTACATCCACAATTCGAGTATCGCCAGCAAAATCATATTTCCATACAGCACTTAATAGCTGATCACGTGTTAATACACGATTTTTATTTTCAAGTAAATAGATGAGTAGCTCAAACTCTTTTGGTGTAAATTCCAGTGCCTCATCCTGTAAAAATACTTCAAATCGCTCTGGGTACACTCGCAATTGTCCAAACTCATACATTTTTTCCTGCGCCTCATCCTTATCATCTGCGACAACATTTTGCGTGAAACGTCTTAATACAGCCTTGACACGCGCTAAAACTTCACGAGGACTAAAAGGCTTTGTCATGTAATCATCTGCTCCCAACTCAAGACCAAGAACTTTATCAAATTCGTCATCTTTAGCAGTTAGCATAATAATTGGCGTATTCATACGTTGCTGTCGTATTTGTTTACAGACCTCCATGCCATCTAGTTTTGGAAGCATCAAATCTAAAAGAATTAAATTTGGCTGTAAGTCGATTGCTTTTTCAAGCCCTTCCTGACCATCAGCAGCCGTTTCCACTACATAGCCTGCCTGTTCTAAATTATATTTCAATAATGTTGCAATCGAAAATTCGTCTTCAATTACTAAAATCGTTTTTGTCATGTCTAATGCCTCCGTTAGTGATTTGAAACCCCCATTTCAAATCTCAAGACGTCTATAGCGCAAGTGGTGGAGTCACAAGCAATAAACCTTCAATTACAAGCTGCTTCTGCTCATTATATGAGTGGACAGATACAGTGATGGTATTGTCATATTTATTGATTGCTGTAACCTCTAATAGCGTATCGAACAATTCATAATGATAGAGAGGTCCTAAATATTTCAAATGTTGCTCAATAATTCGTGCACCTGGTCCTGGAATATACTTTGACACAGCTGATGTAATAATACCATTTAACATAATTGTCGGCACAATTGGCTTTTGAAAAGGTGTCATAGCCGCATAATCATGTTGAATATAAAGCGGGTTACTATCGTTTGTAAGGCCTAAATAAAGCAATAGATCCCTATCTTCAATTTTTTCAGTGATATGGATTTTCTCGCCAACTGTAATTTCATCGATTGTGAGACCAAGTTTACTATTTTTTTGAAGCAAAGATACGCCAACCCCTTTTCTATCATACTACATTCATAGTATCAATTTTATGCTAAAAGTACAATGAAAAGCAGAAGAACCTTACCTTTCTCAACCCTGGAAACATAAAAAAACGAGCAGGAACATTCCCTACTCGTTTTAAGACTTAGACTGATATTCTACACTAAAATTTTCATCACATTACGAACTGCTTCTGCCGATTGATCTAAAGCTGCTTTTTCTTTGTCCGTTAATTCTAACTCAAAGATTTTTTCAATACCGTTTTCGCCAAGTAATGTAGGAACACCTAAGTATAAATCATGATAGCCGTACTCGCCTTCTAAATAAGCAATAGATGGTAAAATACGTTTTTGGTCTTTTACAATAGCTTCAGCCATCTCTATTAGTGCCGCAGCAGGCGCATAATAGGCTGAGCCGTTACCAAGTAAGTTGACAATTTCTGCTCCACCATTACGCGTTCGGTCAACAATTTCTTCTAAACGTTCAGCAGAAATAAGTGATTCTAACGGAATACCACCAGCAAATGAATAACGTGTTAACGGTACCATTGTGTCACCGTGACCACCTAATACAAAACCCGTAATATCTTTCACTGAAATCTTAAGTTCTTCTGCCACAAATGCACAGAAACGAGCCGTATCAAGAACACCTGATTGACCAATTACACGGTTTTTAGGGAAGCCAGTTTCTTTGTATACTGTGTATGTCATGGCATCAACTGGGTTTGTCAGTACAAGGATTGTAGCATTTGGTGAATGCGTAGCAATCTCTTTTGAAACAGTTTTCATAACACTCTGATTGATTTGAACAAGGTCATCACGGCTCATACCTGGTTTACGTGCAACACCAGCGGTAATGATCACTACGTCAGAATTCGCCGTATCTGCATAATTGGAAGTACCTTGCACATAAGAGTCAAACCCTTGTATTGGTGCTGCCTCCCACATATCTAGCGCCTTACCCTTTGTAGGGTTTTCTGCTTGTGGAATATCCACTAATACGACGTCACCAAGTTCTTTCTGAGCTGCTAAAAATGCTGCAGTAGCGCCTGTAAAACCGCCACCGATAACTGAGATTTTTTTTCGTTTCAGAGACATTTGAATACGCTCCTTTAAAATTAGGTTATATATTTTAAAAGAGGGAGGAGACTTACATCTCACTCCCTCAATTAAACAAGTTTATCGTAAATATTCAATTAAAATTTACTGTCACCCTAATTATATCGGCAGAAAAAAGCATCCGCTTTAGCGATAAATTCTATTGTAGAATAGAAAATTATAGGTTTTTGATTAACTCATTAGCGAATTCTGAACATTTCACTTCTGTAGCGCCGTCCATTAAACGTGCGAAGTCATAAGTAACAACTTTAGAAGAAATTGTTTTCTCAACAGATTGAGTGATCATGTCAGCAGCTTCTTGCCATCCTAAGTGTTCAAGCATTAATACACCTGAAAGTAATACTGAAGATGGGTTTACTTTATCTAAACCAGCATATTTTGGAGCTGTACCGTGAGTAGCTTCGAAGATCGCATGGCCAGTAACATAGTTAATGTTAGCTCCTGGAGCGATACCGATACCACCAACTTGTGCAGCTAAAGCATCAGAAATATAGTCACCATTTAAGTTCATTGTAGCTACTACATCGAACTCAGTTGGACGAGTTAAGATTTGTTGTAAGAAGATATCAGCGATAGAATCTTTCACTAAGATTTTGCCAGCTGCTAAAGCATCAGATTGAGCTTTGTTTGCTGCTTCTTCACCTTGTTCAGCTTTGATAGCATCGTATTGGTTCCAAGTGAAAGTTTGATCAGCAAATTCTTTTTCTGCTAATTCATAACCCCATTTTTTGAATCCACCTTCAGTGAATTTCATGATGTTACCTTTATGAACTAAAGTAACAGATGGGCGTTTATGTTTAATTGCGTATTCGATAGCAGAACGTACTAAACGCTCAGTACCTTCTTTAGATACAGGTTTAACACCGATACCAGAAGTTTCTGGGAAGCGGATTTGATTTACACCAAATTCAGATTGTAGGAAGTTGATGATTTTTTGAGCTTGTTCTGAACCAGATTCGAATTCAATACCAGCGTAGATGTCTTCAGTGTTCTCACGGAAGATAACCATATCAACGTCTTCTGGGCGTTTAACTGGAGAAGGCACTCCATCAAAGTGACGTACTGGGCGTAAGCATACATATAAGTCAAGTTGTTGACGTAATGCTACGTTAAGAGAGCGGATACCACCACCGATTGGTGTAGTAAGAGGACCTTTGATTGCAATTAAGTATTCATTAATTTTGTCTAAAGTTTCTTGTGGTAACCATTCACCAGTTTGGTTAAATGCTTTTTCACCAGCTAAAACTTCTAACCATTCAATTTTCTTTTCACCGTTATAAGCTTTTTCTACTGCTGCGTCAATTACGCGTGATGCTGCTGCCCAGATATCTGGACCAATTCCATCACCTTCGATGAAAGGAATTACTGGATTGTTTGGTACATTAAGTACGCCATTTTCAACTACAATTTTGTTTGACATTCTGTTGCCTCCTAAATTCATAATCATAGGACTGTGTTAGTGATAACACAGTCCCAAACATTCTAGCATATTTTCCAAATTAGCGCTCGCTGATTGGAACATATTTTTGCATGCCTGGTCCAACATACTCAGCACGTGGACGGATTAGGCGGTTATTAGCATATTGCTCAAGGATATGTGCCACCCAACCTGAAGTACGTGATACTGCGAAAATTGGTGTGAACAGGTCATGATCAATACCTAAAGAATCATACACTGACGCAGAGAAGAAATCTACGTTTGCAGGTAATTTCTTTTGTTCTACGATCATGTCATGGATTTTAACTGACATTTCGTAAAGCTCTGGTTTACCAGTTAGCTCAGTTAATTTTTTAGACATTACGCGTAAATGCGGAGCACGAGGGTCGCCTTTACGATATACACGGTGACCGAAGCCCATGATTTTTTCTTTGTTGTCTAATTTATTTTGAATATAAGATTCAACATTTTCAAGTGAGCCAATTTCAGTTAACATTTTCATAACTTGCTCATTTGCTCCACCGTGAAGTGGTCCTTTTAATGCACCGATCGCTGCAGTTACACCTGAATAAACGTCAGATAATGTAGCTACACATACACGTGCAGTGAATGTAGATGCATTTAACTCATGGTCAGCATGTAATACTAATGCTTTGTCGAATGCTTCAATTTCAATATCTGCTGGCTCTTCGCCTTTAAGCATGTATAAGAAGTTTGCCGCATATCCTAGTTCAGGTTTTGGTGAAACTGGTTCTAAACCTTTACGAACACGTGCAAAAGCAGTTACTACTGTAGCAATTTTAGCTTGAAGACGAATTGCTTTACGGTAGTTTGCTTCTGGATCCATAACATCCGCTTCTTCATCGAATACACCAAGTAAAGATACTGCAGTACGCAATGCAGCCATTGGATGTACAGTTGAAAGTGGGTATGTTTTAAATTGGTCGACAATCGCTTGCGGAATTGACATGTTGTCTGCCAATTGTTGTTTTAATTCAGCTAGCTCGTCCTCTTTTGGTAAACGAGTATGCCATAACAGGTAAATTACCTCTTCGAATGACGCATTTTCTGCTAAATCATCAATGTTGTAACCAACATATGTAAGTGTGTCATCGATAATTGAACTGATTTTAGATTCCGCTGCTACGATACCTTCTAAACCTTTAGTTGCTGACATAAATTATCGCTCCCTCATACTTATTTTTTTGTTGCAAATGCGTTTTTTATGTTGCATTTACGAATTTTGCTCATATGAACCATTAAGTAAATCGCTTACATTGCTATTATAATCATTTTTGACAGCTTTGTGAATGAAAATCCTCCAAATAAAGAAAAAGACGTCCGAACGACTATATAATTGTCCTAAAGAGATTTTTTTGTATATTTTGACATTAATTTATCAATTGGTTTGGGTTGAATTTGTAAAAATGAGGAATTTAAAGTATTTTTCATACGAAAGAACTACGAGCGTTTTGCTATTTATTTTTTATTTAGTCATACTTTGGTTTGTCTTACCTTTGTCACTCGCAATTTTTTTATCATTTTATACGTATCCTATCATATCTTTTTTACACAANTATTGTAGGATTGCGTATTGGATTGCAGCAATTATTGTGGAAGTATTAATATTAACCTGTATTTTTCTACTAGTTGTCATATCTATTAACAGTATTATCGTCATTTTCCCAGAAATTCGAGAGACTTTACAAAATTTCCCGCTTTTCAGTGAATATGAATCCATGTTTGTACAAGTTTTAAAAGAAAAATCACTGTCCATTTTCGATTCCATCATCGTATATACAGCAGATCTTTTCCAATTATTAATGAAGCATGTCATTGAGGTTTTCATCTTTTTAGTCGCTTATTACTTTGCGCTTCTAGAAACACGTAAATCACGCTATTGGTTCTTTCAATATGTGCCTAAAAAATATCGTCAAGAGTGGCAATCTCATTTTGCAAAAATCATGCAACTTTTTCATTATTTCTTATTTGTAGAGTTTCAATTATTTACGATTACCCTACTCATTCTTTGTGCTGGCTTTATGATCCTTCAATTTGAACAAGCCATTATTAAAGCATTTATTGTAGCATTTGCAGTTGTACTACCGTTTTTCGGAATTGGCGTTTTTCTTGTGWCTATGAGCATTTATTTTTATTTCAATGGCAATACCTTTTTATGTGTGGCCATTTTACTACTCTATTTATTTGTACAATTAACAAGGCAGCTAGCCGATTCGATGCTTTGGTCCAATACGCTTCAGCTACGCACATTCCATACATTCTTTATCAGCGCTGCCTCTATTTTATTATTTGGCTTTTATGGTATATTACTGAGCCCTATCTTTTTATTTCTAGCTGTAAAACTGAAAGAAAACTCTATCTTTGAACGATGATGAATTGACCTTTTTTCATTTTTTTACGCATCCAGTAATAGACAATGGGTTGGAACATTTTTCGAGAAAATGGCATGAGTAGGAATAAACCTAGGACATCTGTTAAAAATCCAGGTAACGCTAAAAGCAAACCACCACCAAAAGTTAAGAAAGTATCCACTAATGCAGCTCCTGGCGCTTCTCCGCGTGCCAATGTATTTTTCACATTTTGAACAGAGTTCATACCTTTATTTTTCATCACATAAATCCCAATCGCACTCGTAGCAAGAATGATCAATAATGTACTTAAAAYACCAWTWTTTTGTCCAWTGACKATTWATWWYGTCAATTCGGYTAATGTGTAGACAATGAAATCAAGAAAAATTTTTCGCATATTTTTCTCCTTTCTACTTGAAAAGCTATACCTTTTATACGTTATTATAGCCCGTTTAGTTTCATAAAAAAATGAATAGACCTATTCTATGAGAAAGCAACTTCTGTTAAAGGAAGGAATTAATAGTTTCCATAAAGTGTGTGTACAACCTTTATGGAAAAGCTCTAGTACAACAAACCGCACTAGAGCTTTTTGTTAATTATTAAAGAACGCTTGCATGTCCTTTGTAAATCACACCTGTTTCAGCGTCCATTGTAATTTCTTGACCATGACGGATTAATGTAGTTGCTTCCTTTACACCAACGATTACTGGAATACCTAGGCTTAACCCTACAACTGCTGCATGGCTAGTAAGTCCACCTTCTTCAGTAATTAGGCCAATACAATTTTCTAAAGCAGGCATCATATCACGATCTGAACCGACTGTAACAAGAATGCATCCATCTGTATCGTAGGCAAGTGCCTCAGCAGCATTTTTAGCAACCACTGTTTTACCAACAACTGATGCTTTTCCGATCCCTTGTCCGCGTGCAAGTAAATCTCCAATAATGTGAACTTTCATTAAGTTTGTTGTACCCGCTTCACCTACAGGTACACCTGCTGTAATGACAACTGCGTCTCCATGTGTAACAAAACCATGCTTCAAGCTTTCATCCACAGCTAGTTCTAAAATTTCATCTGTTGTTGTCACACGTTGACACACAATTGGGTATACGCCCCATACTAGTGTTAATGTATGAGCTGTATTTGTAGAGCCTGTTACGGCAACAATTGGCACTCCTGGTCGATATTTCGCAATCATTCTCGCTGTATTACCACTTTCAGTTGGAGCCAATACGGCTTTCACCCCTAAATTGATAGAAGTATAAGCTACAGCTTGTGAAATTGCCTCTGTCATATTTGCTTCTTTCTCACGACTACGTGTAGAAACAATTGATCGATAATCTAATGAATTTTCAGTACGTTGTGCAATTTTATTCATCGTTTGTACCGATTCAACTGGATAAAGACCTGCGGCAGTTTCACCAGATAACATGATAGCATCTGTTCCATCAATAATTGCGTTGGCTACATCACTTGCTTCTGCACGTGTTGGTCGTGGGTTACGCTGCATGGAATCTAACATTTGAGTTGCCGTAATTACCGGTTTACCAACTTGATTACATTTTAGAATTAATTTCTTTTGTACAAGTGGTACTTCTTCTGCAGGAATTTCAACACCAAGATCTCCACGAGCAACCATTAAACCGTCAGATACTAGGATGATTTCATCGATGTTATCGACACCCTCTTGGTTTTCAATTTTTGGGATGATTTGAATATGACTACCACCATTTTGTTCAAGTAATTCACGAATTTCAAGAACATCTTTTGCACGACGAACAAATGAAGCAGCAATAAAATCAACACCTTGTTCGATACCAAATAAAATATCTTGTGCGTCTTTTTCTGTGATACCTGGTAGTTGTACAGAAACACCTGGTACGTTAACACCCTTTTTATTTTTTAGTACGCCAGCATTTTCAACAATTGTATGAATTAATCCTTTTTCCATATCCGTTGCTAATACACGTAGTTGAATTAGTCCATCATCAAGTAAAATAATTGAATTTTGCTCAACGTCTTCAATTAAGCGCTCATATGTGACAGAAAAGCTCGTCTCAGTACCTTCTACTTCTGTCATTGAAATATCAATTACTTGACCTGCTGACAAATGAAGCTCGCCATTTTTCATGTTATGTGTACGAATTTCTGGTCCCTTTGTATCAAGTAAAATTCCCACTGGTTTATTTAATTTTTGTGCCACTTCACGAATTAAATGAATACGCCCTGCATGTTCCTCATGTGATCCGTGTGAAAAATTCAAGCGGGCTACATTCATACCTGCTTCGATTAATTTTTCTAAAATTTCTGGTGACTCACTTGCAGGTCCAATTGTACATACGATTTTTGTTTTTCTCATTTTTGCCCACTCCGTTTTATAACAAATTATATTGATAGTTCTTTCATTAGTGTATATAGGCTTACATCAGCCTCATGATTCTTTTCAAAAGCCTCTGGCATATCATAATCAATGACTTGATGATTGCGAATACCTACTGCTCGACCAGCCTTGCCTTCCATAAGTAATTCAACTGCATGTGCGCCAAACTGACTCGCTAATACGCGATCTCTTGCTGTAGGTGATCCACCACGTTGGATATGACCTAATACTGAAACACGTGTTTCTTTTCCTGTTTTTTCTTTTAACAGTTTTGCCAGCTCACTTCCTGACATAACACCCTCTGCCACAATAATAATACTATGCTTTTTACCACGTGCAGCACCACGATCTAAGCGTGCGACAATATCATCTAAATTATAATCTTCTTCTGGAATTAAAACTGTTTCAGCACCAGCAGCAAGACCTGCCCATAAAGCGATATCTCCTGCATCACGTCCCATTACCTCTACAATGAAAGAATTTTCATGAGATGTAGCAGTATCTCGGATTTTATCAATGGATTCTACTACTGTATTTAGGGCTGTATCAAAGCCAATCGTATATTCAGTTCCAGGAATATCATTGTCAATTGTTCCAGGTACCCCTACAACTGGGAAGCCTTTTTTCACCAAATCCATGGCACCTCGATAAGATCCATCACCACCAATGACAACAAGTCCTTCAATACCAGCAGCTCGTAAATTCTCAATACCTCGTTGCTGAACAGCATCTTCTTTAAATTCTGGGCATCTTGCCGAATTCAAATGCGTGCCACCGCGTTGGATAATACCACCAACTGCACCTAAATCAAGTTCTTCCATAAATCCTTTTACTAAGCCTTCATAACCATGCTTAATTCCGACAACATCAATTCCATGAAATGCTGCCTTACGAACGACCGCTCGAATAGCAGCGTTCATTCCAGGCGCATCTCCACCACTAGTTAATACAGCAATTTTTTTCATTGTCGAACCTCCTGCAGTTACTATTATTATTCACATTAACATGAAAAAACAAACTATGTAAGGGTTCTGGGGATACAAAAACATAACTTTTACATAAAAAATGAAAAGAATGCGCTTTCACACACTCTTTCCACCTAAAAACATCCTAAATCTAACATTTTTTCAAGAAGTCTGGCGTTTATTATGCGCTATTATCTTCTTTAATTTTTATAGCTTTTTAATATGTTAAGAAACAAATTTTGTCTCTTAACGAGCAAATATATAGCTTTTAAATTTTATATCTTATTAAAGTAAACAACATTCGTCTTTTTACAAACWGATTTACACTTCTGTTTACTGTCCAATTTTTTTAAATTTTTCATAGCGATCTTCAACTAATTGTTCTCCATTTAAAGAATTTAATGCATTAAGTGTGTCACTAATGCATTCTTTAATAGAAAGGGCCTGTTTTGCTACATTGCGATGTGCTCCACCAATAATTTCAGGAATAATGCCATCAATTACACCAAGTTCTTTCAAATCAGGTGCTGTGATACGCATGGCTTCTGCTGCCTGCTTAGCCAGACTACCATCACGCCATAAAATAGATGCCGCTCCCTCTGGCGAAATAACAGAGTAAGTCGAGTTCTCAAGCATAAAGACACGGTTTGCTACACCTAATGCTAATGCACCACCACTTCCTCCTTCACCAATAACGATACTAATTACAGGCACAGTTAAGCCAGCCATTTCTACAAGGTTTCTAGCGATTGCTTCACTTTGACCACGTTCCTCAGCAGCTTTCCCTGGGTAAGCACCTTTTGTATCAATAAAACAAATAATTGGTCGTTTGAATTTTTCAGCTTGCTTCATCAAGCGTAGTGCTTTTCGATACCCCTCTGGATGAGGCATACCAAAATTACGACGGATATTTTCCTTAGTAGACTTACCACGTTGATGTCCAATTATTGTTACTGGTTGCCCTTCGAAAATGGCAATCCCACCAAGAATGGCTGCATCATCACCAAATGTACGATCACCATGTAATTCAATAAAATCTTCACACATTGCTTCAATATATTGAAGCGTTGTAGGTCTTTCTGGATGCCTTGCTACTTGCACACGATCCCACGGCTTCATATTGGCATAAATCGATTGCTCTAATTGTGATAAACGTGTTTCAAGCTTCTCGATTTCACCAGACATATCAACTTCTGCTTCAGCAGCAATTGTTTTTAATTCATCAATTTTCTCACGTAATTGTACGACTGGTTCTTCAAATGCTAAATTTTTAGACATGTTGTACGCCGCCTTTCGTATGCATTTTTACAAGTAAAGAAACTTGTTTACGTAAATCTTTGCGATGGAAAATGGCATCAAGCTGACCATGCTCTAATAAAAATTCTGCTGTTTGGAAATCACTTGGTAGTTTTTCTCGTACAGTTTCTTCAATTACACGTCGCCCTGCAAAGCCAATCAAAGCCTGTGGCTCTGCAATATTTATATCACCAACAGAAGCAAAGCTTGCTGAAACTCCGCCTGTTGTTGGATGCGTTAAGATGGAGATGAACAATAAGCCTTGATCACTGTGGCGTTTTAATGCGACACTAGTTTTCGCCATTTGCATTAATGATAATACGCCTTCTTGCATACGAGCACCACCACTAGCGGTAAAGATAATAAATGGTACACCTAGTTCAGTTGCCTTCTCTACTGCTCGCGTAATTTTTTCACCGACTACAGAGCCCATTGACCCCATACGGAAGTGCGAATCCATAATCGCTACGACAATTTCTTCCCCATCTATTGTACCAACGCCTGTTAGGACAGCCTCATTCAAGCCTGTTTTCTCTTGGTCTGCTGCAATTTTTTCAACATACGCTGGGAAATTAAGAGGATTACTTGTTTGTAAATGATCATCCATGGATTCGAATGAGCCTTCATCTAAGAAATAGTCCACACGTTCTTGAGCAGTCATTTTGAAATGATGACTACATTTTGTACATACTTTATGATTTTTTTCTAATTCTTTTGTTAATTGAATGTGACGACATTCAGGACATTTTGTCATTAACCCTTCTGGAAATGCCTTTTCTTGCCCGTCCTCTTTCTTTTTTCGATTACCACTAAATAAGCTACGTATTGCCATGTTCGACTCCCCCTTTGTTGTTGTCTAAATGCTCTGTACAGTACTCATCCACTGCTCATAAGCTTTTAATGCTTCTTTTTCGTAACCCAGCTGCATCGATTTCAACATCGTTTGAATGATTAATTTTTCATCTTCTGTTGAGTTTCGATTTAAACGGTCGCCATCATAAGCTGCTAATTGAAACCAGATTTTTAATGAAAGACGATTACCTGTCGTAATTAATAGTTCTCTTAAAATATCTCGNCAATTAATTGTACCTTCTATTTCTAGTTTCACAAAAAAACTATCCCACACAGGTAGTGTGCGAAGAATCTCTGTACAACTTATTACGCGGATTGCTTCCATTTCATGAATTTGTCGCGTTAATTCGACATCTTTTTTTGATTTTTCATCTTCTAATATAAACATCGACAGTATTTCTACGAGCTGATGCTTATGTGTGGACGCAAGAAAAGTACCACCACCATGTCTCGTTTCAATAAGCCCTAGCAACTCTAAGCTTCGCAAAGCCTCTCTCACAGAGGATCGCCCGACACCTAGACGCTCTGATAGAACTCGTTCGGAAGGTAGCTTCTCACCTGCTTGAATTTTTTCCATTTTAATGAGTTGACGTAGTTGTTGGACGATTTCTAAAAACACTTTTTTTTGTTCGGTTTTTTTATCCATACGACTAACTCCCCTTATCAAAAAAGTGGTCTGACCACTTTTTAACGTTGACTATAGCTTACAAAATAACTGTGCAAAAGTAAAGAAAAAACTGCATAAAATTTAATGCAGTTTCTAATTTCTTGTTTCATTTTATATCTTTTTCGTCGTTTGCGCATGTTTTACTTTGCTTTGAGGCTTGCCAAAACGTCTTTCTAAAACACCTTCAATCCATAATATTTCCTCCTCTACCAGCAGGTCTTGGACCAACTGAAAGGTTTGTGGAAAAAATGTAGTGGAAACTGTTCCAAACTCATCCTGTAGCTGAACAAAAGCCATTTGCTCACCTTTTTTCGTACGGATTTTCTTCACTTCTTCAATCAGACCAATCATTTTTATGGAGGTACCATCACGCTTCTGCTTCAACTCTCGACAGGTGCTATTGATATCCGCCCAGAAGAGTCTTTCCTGTGCAACTGGATGGGTAGAAATATAAAAGCCCAAGCTCTCTTTTTCATGCATCAATTTTTCCTTCTGGGACATTGCTTCTGCCTGCATATATTTTGGTTTACCAAAACTAAATGCCATTGCTGATGCTAAATCAATATCTTCAGTTGGCCTTAAAAGTTCTGCGTGTTTCAAAGCTGCCTCGACTGTCATGATGAGGACGGCTCTATCTTTTTCTAGATAATCAAGCGCCCCAGCATATATCAATGATTCCAACACTTTTGGCTTAAAATGCTGCGCACTTAAGGCAACAGCTAGATCAAATAGGTTATTTAATACCTCTGGATTTGTTTGACGGAGTCCATGTATTTTTTCTATAAATGTATGAGGCACACCTTTAATTCCTGATAAGCTGTAGCGAATGCCTTCCTTTTCCACCGTAAAATATTTCGTACTACTTTTTAATGAAGGTGGATAAAATGGGATGCCCTTATCTTTTGCCTCATGGACAAATTGTTGAATCTTTTCTACATTTCCCGTGGCATTTGATAATAACGCTGCATAAAAGTTTTGAGGGAAATGCGCCTTTAAATAAGCCATTTGATAGGAAATAACACTATAGGCCACAGCATGACTTTTAGGGAAACCATAATCCGCAAAGCGTACAATCAGTTCGTATACTTCTTCAGCTAAACGCTGATCAAAGCCTTGGCGTAGCGCCCCCTGAACAAATGCTGTGCGTTGCTCCTCTAAAACTTGTCGATTTTTTTTACTCACTGCTCGGCGAAGCAAATCTGCCTGTCCCATTGTAAAGCCTGCCAGTACTGATGCAATTTTAATAATTTGWWSKWGWWWRRYSRKCASNCSWMAKRTSWSTWKWAAAATAGGCTCTAGCACTGGATGTGGCATCGTTACCATTTCTCTGCCAGCCTTCCGTTTTGCATAGACAGGAATAAAATCCATTGGACCTGGGCGATAAAGTGCATTTACAGCCACAATATCTAAAAAGGTTGTAGGACAGATATCACGCAAGGCTTGCTTCATACCGTCTGATTCTAATTGAAAAATCCCCAGCGTATCCCCTCTTTGTAATAGTTGAAACGTCTTGTCATCATGCATTGGGATTCGCTCGAATTCTATCCAAGGACCACCAGCTTTATAAATTGACCAACGTATTTGCTCTAAAATAGTGAGATTGCGCAAGCCTAAAAAATCCATTTTGACGAGACCACATGCTTCAATATCTCCCATTGGCCATTGCGTACTATAAATACCATCATGCCCTTCTTCAATCGGTACAGTATTCACTAAAGGCGATGGAGCGACGACAATACCAGCTGCATGTATAGACGAGTTTCTTGGTAGGCCCTCCAATTTTAACGCCACCTCGTACCAACGCAAATGCTTATCATTCTCCGCTAACCAGCCTTGAAAGTCCTGTGACTCTGCTACAGCTCTTTGTAATGTAATTCCCGGCTTATTTGGAATCATCTTCGAAATTTTTTCTAGCATTTCCGCATCAAAGCCAAATACCCGTGCAACATCCCTGGCAACTGCTTTTGCAGACAATGTACCAAATGTAATAATTTGTGCGACATTTGCTTTGCCATACTTTTGGGCAACATACTGAATGACTTGATGCCTTTTACTATCAACAAAATCGATATCAATATCAGGTAAGGTAATTCTTTCAGGATTTAAAAAACGTTCGAATAATAAACCATAGGCAAGTGGATCTACTTGGGTAATCGAAAGACTATATGCCACAAGCGAACCTGCTGAGGAACCACGTCCAGGTCCTGTCAAAATTCGATTTTCTTTTGCATATCGCATAAAATCTGCCACAACCAAAAAATAGTCAGCAAAGACCATAGAGCAAATAATTTGTAGTTAATACTGTAATCGTTAATGGTAAGCACCGGGTATTGCCAGTTGCTTGAATCGCTCTTCTAATCCAGTAAATGCTTCTTTAACAAGCAAGCTTTCAGCTGTTTCACCTTCAGGTACAGGAAATTTAGGCATTTGCACAGGCATTTTTGGTAAATCAGCTTTACAGCAAGCAAGCATTTTCGTACTGGCATCAAGCCAATCTGGACGATCCGCAAACCAATTTTGCCATTCGAATGCTGTTGGGGCAAAATAGCCCTGTACATCAGCTGTTTGCATAGTATTACCAAGCTTTTCTCCTGTATCAATTGCTCTTGCTACTTCATAAGCAAAATGATCTTCCGGACGCAAGAAATAACAGCTTTGAGATGCTACAAGTGCAATAGCATGTTCTTCACACCAAGAAACGAAATCATCTTCTTGTTCAGCTTTTATCCCTCCAGGTCTAGCAATCCCCATATAGAGGTGATGGTTAAACAGTTGGACCAAAGCAGAAATCATTGCCTGCCAGTCATCTACATCTGTTAAATCGTCTGAAGAAAGTAGCGCTATACAACCTGCTGAATATCCCTCAAGCCATTTCCAAGGCAGCACATCATCTTGTCTAATTGAAATCGCACTACTAATCTTTAATAAATGTTGATAGCCCTCCTGTGTCTGCGCATACAGGACGAGGGGAAGCGTTTTATCATGCCACTGAACGTTAACCGAAAGCCCTATAACCGCATGGATATTTACTTGCTGCAATGCTTTACAAAAAGGCAAAAGCCCGTACAATTTCGTATTGACGATTGCACAGGCTTGTGTCTTTTGTTCTTGTAAAAAAGGAATCAATTGCTCAAGCCGAATTGTGCTTTTCAATAAATCCGCGCTCGTATGCATCTTTGTATATACATGTGTCAAATGAATCCCTTCCTTTTCTCTGTTAATGATACGCTTTACAAATCTCTTTTAATCTTGCAATAACGAGGTCTGCTTCTTCCCATGAATAGGCAGTAGCACCAGATGCAAGCGGATGTCCGCCACCGTTAAATTCTTTCGCTAATGTATTGATAACGGGACCCTTCGAACGTAATCGTACACGGATCTGATCCCCTTCTTCAATGAAAACAACCCATGAGCATATATCTTTAACACTGCCAAGGCAGCCTACTAATAAAGAAGCCTCAGATGGCACAGTATCATGCTCTGCCAGTAATTCTTTTGTTAGCTTCACATAGGCAGCTCCATGCTCATCCATTGTAAAGTTTTGATAAATATATCCCTGTAAATTAAGTAATTTTTGCTCCATTTCGTACATGCCATCAAATAGTTGGTTTCGATCAAAATCATATGTAATCAGATCCGCAGCAACTTTAAATGTTTTAGCTGTTGTACTTGGGAATTGGAATCTGCCTGTATCGCCCACTATTCCTGCAAATAATAAGCGTGCAGCAGCATCTGAAAGTTTCCAGTTTGCTACTTCCTTGCCTTCTTCATATAATTCATAGATCATTTCGCTACAAGAGCTTGCTGTCGTGTCCACCCATAAAAGATCACCATAAGCATCATCATTTGGATGATGATCAATTTTTATCACCATTTTACCTTTTGTGTAGCGTTGGTCGTCAACACGCTCTGTATTAGCCGTGTCAGTGACAATAACTAAAGCATTTTCATACACTTCATCCGCTATTTCATCAGGCTGTGCCATAAAAGATAAAGAAGCATCATGTTCCCCTACAGCAAAAACCTTTTTCTCAGGATAATTGGCTAAAATAATCTCTTTTAAGCCTTGCTGTGAACCATAAGCATCAGGATCAGGACGTACATGACGATGGATAATAATGGTTTCATTGGCCTCAATTGTGTCGATGATTTGTCTTTTCACAATAATTTCCCCCAAAATGATAGTAAGAACCGTTAGCATTTTTACATAATTATCGTTACAATAATGTCTAGTTATGCTAGGAGGTTTACTATGCTCAATTTAATATTTGTGTTTGCGATTATCATATCTTTTGTTTTTTATTTTTATTTTAAAACAAAACAATTCCGTTCTCCATTACCTATTGCTAAAAACTGGTATAAAAGCAAAGCGAACATCGGCTTAGGTTCCTTAATATTGTCATTTGCTTTAAATCAAGCTTATTTATTCCCGAGCTTATTTACATTTATTATTGTAGCAATTCTTGCCGCGCGCGGAATCTTAGTTATTGTAGAAAATATAAAAAAAGCACGTCATTATGGACAATTTGTTGAGGAAGAATTCCGCATTAATCAATAATATATGTAACAAAGGGATGACCAAGCAATTGCGCTAGGCCATCCCTTTTCAATACTTAACGTTCTAATAGTTGGAACATCATCATTGCCTTACCAACAAGCATTTGTTGATTATACACTTCAAAATCCATCTTCACAAACTTACGACTCATATCTAAAATCCGAGGCTTAACAGTTAGCGTACTTTCCATTTGGACTGGTTTAATAAAGTAAATAGTCATATTCTCTGCCACTGCATCTCCACGTTTACGTCGTTTTAATGCGAATGAACCGACCTCAGCTAGTAAAGTTGTAAAAGCACCGTATGAAATTGCTCCATATTGATTAGTCATTTGTGGTGTGACTTTAAATTCAACGATGAGTTCTTCATCACCTAATACCTTCATTTCATTTTTCACTAAATCATCAATCGTTTCACCATGCTGTGGCTGTCTTTGTGCTAATTGCAACGCCTTCAGTACATCTTGACGGCTAATAACACCCTGTAAAATATTGTCGTCATCTACAATTGGTAAGAGATCAATCCCCTCCCAAATCATTCGATGTCCTGCCGAAGCGACACTCATTTTCATGGAGCCAGCAATTGGGTTTTTCGTCATTACTTTTTCAATAAGCTCGTTTTCTTCACGACCAATGACGTCTTTTACGGTAATCATACCGACCAATTTATTTTGGTGGGTAACTACAGGAAATGCACCATGGGTTGTACGTTCATTCAGCTTCTGGAAATGATGAATTGTTTCATCATTTTTTAATGCTGCAGTGTCAGTCATCGGTACATAAATGTCTTCGATAAAAAGAATATCTTTTTTAATCAATTGGTCATAGATTGCCCGGTTAATCATTGTTGCTACTGTAAACGTATCGTAGCTTGTTGAAATAATTGGTAAATCTAATGAATCTGCAAGTAACTTATTATCTTCCGTAGTATCAAAACCGCCGGTGATTAAAACAGCTGCCCCCGCTCGAAGGGCATTCTCATGTGCTTTAATACGGTTACCAACAATTAATAAGCTACCTGCATCAGTGTAACGCATCATGTCCTCTAATTGCATAGCTCCAATAACAAATTTTGTTAGTGTTTTATGTAGACCTGATTTACCACCTAAAACTTGGCCATCTACAATATTAACAATTTCTGCAAAAGTTAAGCGCTCAATATTTTCTTTCTTTTTTTTCTCAATACGAATTGTTCCAACACGTTCAATAGAACTTACTAAGCGACGATTTTCAGCTTCCTTAATTGCACGGTAAGCTGTTCCTTCACTCACTTGCATTTCCTTTGCTATTTGCCGTACTGAAATTTTATCGCCCACGGGTAGTGATTCGATGCTTTGTAAAATTTTCTCATGTTTTGTAGACAAAATATCACCTATTTCCTAAGCTTCAATTCTGCTCTTAGTGTACCATATTTTTTATTAAAATATTTAATATAAAGTGATGAAATTGTTTAACTTTCCCCATCATTTCAACTACCAGCGTGGTGTCAATTCATATAGTACAGCATTACCAACGATTAGAAACAGTTTACTTTTTCGCCAGCTTTCAAAATTTGAACTTCTGTATTTTGTACTAAATCTGCAAAAATCTGTGGATCTTGCTCGATTGGTGGGAATGTATTGTAATGAATCGGTACGACAATTTTCGGCTTTAAAAACGAAACTGCACACGCTGCATCCTCTGGCCCCATTGTAAAATTATCAACAATTGGTAAGAATGCAATATCAATTGGATGTCGTTCACCAATTAGTTTCATATCACCAAAAAGAGCTGTATCGCCCGCATGATAAATTGTTAATCCTTCAATAAATAATAAAATTCCAGCAGGCATGCCCATATAAATTATTTCGTTATTTTCTGTTACATAAGAAGAGCCATGAAAGGCTTGTGTAAACTTTACTTTACCGAAGTCAAATTCCTTTGCACCACCTATATGCATTGGGTGTGTTTTTACACCTTGCCAAGAAATCCAATTAGCCAGTTCATTTGGCGCAATGACTAGCGCATCTTTTTTCTTCGCTAATTCTACTGTATCTCCAACATGATCATTATGGCCATGTGTAAGTAAAATAATATCTGGCGCTTCGTCAGCCACTTTTAAGTCTGTTTGCCCATTGCCATTAATAAAAGGGTCAATTAATATCGTTTTTCCATTTGTTTGAATTTTGACAACTGAATGTCCATGATAACTTATTTTCATCTTAACATCCTCCTCGATTAACAAAGTACAGTCCAACATTTTAATTCGCTACCCATGCGCTTTTTCCCTTTTTTTGATATGCTTGTACAGAGAATAATGGTAGTATTCTCTAACAGCTTTATACCCTGTTAGAGCATAATTATTCAGTACTCTATAAGAAACCTCGCTACTTTTTTCGGCAGTCGAAGCTTTCTTACGTAAAAAATTTTCAATGCACTAAAAGGAGGACATATTAATGTCAAAGGTTGAAGAAATCCAACGTTACTTGCAGCAAAATCATATCGATGCAGCATTCGTAACAACACCTGACAATGTTTTTTACGTTTCAGGCTTTAAAAGTAATCCACATGAAAGATTACTAGGAGTCATGATTTTTAAAGATGCGGAGCCTTTTCTAATTTGTCCACAAATGGAGATTCCAGATGCAAAGGCTGCTGGTTGGTCTTATGAGGTAATTGGTCATCAAGATACAGAAAATTCGATGGAAGTTCTTGCTCAAGCGATTGTAGCACGCCAAATCACCCCAGCTACATTTGATAGTGAAAAAGCACAACTCATGGTGGAGAGGTTGGAAGCGTTACAGCAATCTTGCCCTCAAGCTAGCTTTGTGCGTTTTGACGAAAAAATTAATGCGATGCGCGGAATCAAAGATGAAAGTGAAGTAGAAAAATTACGTAAAGCTGCTGAATTGGCCGATTATGCAATTGAAATCGRTTGCAAGGAAATTGCTGAAGGTAAAACAGAAATGGAAATCCTAACAGCAATCGAAAGTGCCATTCAAGATAAAGGCTGTAAAATGTCTTTTGAAACAATGGTATTGAGTGGACCAAAAACTGCCTCTCCTCACGGGAAGCCAGGTGCACGTAAAATTGAAAAAGGTGATATGGTACTATTTGACCTTGGCGTTATTTACGATGGCTATTGCTAAGATATTACACGTACTGTAGCTTTTGGGGAGCCTAGTGAAGCACAAAAAGAAATTTATCAAACTGTTTTAGCTGCCAATACAAATGCTGTCGCAGCAGTAAAACCAGGTGTTCGTGCGATGGACTTAGACAAAATTGCGCGTGATACAATTACAGAGGCTGGTTATGGTGAATATTTCACGCACCGCCTTGGACATGGTCTTGGTATTTCTGTGCATGAATTCCCATCTGTTACAGGTGCCAATGAGATGACGATGGAAGAAGGTATGGTCTTTACGATTGAGCCTGGCATTTATAAATCAGATGTAACAGGCGTACGTATTGAGGATGATGTTGTCGTTACAAAAGATGGCGTTGAAGTATTAACAAAATTCCCGAAAGATTTAATCATTCTATAATGCAAAAAAGGAAGCAACTAGTGTGCTTCCTTTTTCTCTGTCTAGCAAAGTTTATTGAATTAACTCATCCACATTGACAAATGGTAGTCCTTGCGAATCTGCCACTGCTTTATAAACAAGTTGTCCATCTAATGTATTCACWCCTTTTTTCAGTGCTGCATTATCAAGGCAAGCTTGTTTGTAGCCTTTGTTGGCAATTTGAAGTGCATATGGAATTTTATTATTTGTTAAAGCAATTGTAGAAGTACGTGGTACCGCACCAGGCATATTTGCAACTGCATAGTGTACAACGCCATGCTTCACATATGTTGGATCATCATGTGTTGTCACACGATCAGATGTTGCAAAAATACCACCTTGGTCAATTGCAATATCAACTACAACAGAGCCGGCTTGCATTGATTGAATCATTTCTTCCGATACAAGTTTCGGTGCTTTTGCGCCTGGAATTAATACAGCACCAATAACTAAATCTGAATCTTTCACTGATTCTGCAATATTATATGGATTAGACATTAATGTTTGAACATCGCGTCCAAACATATCTTCTAATTGACGTAAACGTTCTGGGCTTAAATCGATAACTGTCACATCAGCACCCATGCCAACAGCAATTTTTGCAGCATTTGTACCCGCAATACCACCGCCAATTACTGTCACTTTTCCACGTTGTACACCCGATACACCACCTAGTAAAATACCTTTACCAGCATGGTTTCTCTCTAAGAACTGTGCACCAATTTGTGTAGCCATTTTACCAGCGACTTCACTCATTGGTGTTAACAAAGGTAATGAACCATTTGCTAATTGTACTGTTTCGTAGGCAATTCCTACAACTTTTTTATTTAAAAGTGCCTGAGTTAATTCAACCTCTGGCGCTAAGTGTAAATAAGTGAATAAAATTTGACCCTCGTAGAAGTAATCATACTCAGAAGCTACAGGTTCTTTTACCTTCATAATCATTTCTTGGGACCAAGCTTCTTTAGCTGTTTGAACAATATGAGCACCTGCTGCAATGTAATCAGCATCCGTAAAGCTTGACCCTAGCCCCGCTCCTGTTTCAATGTACACTTCATGCCCTGCATGTGTTAAAGTGACAACTCCTGCTGGTGTCATTGCTACACGGTTTTCATTGTTTTTAATTTCCTTTGGAATACCAATCTTCATTGTTTCCTATCCCCTTCCATAACGTAAGAAATAAGCATCATTTATGTAACTAAACTTGATGCACCCCTTGCACTTCCATATTACCAAACAATTGCAAAAAAAGCTTTAACTAATGCAAATACAGATAAAATTTATAAGATTTCCAAAATAACAAATATTCAAACGTTGTATATCATTATAAATTACTATATTTAAAAACTAAAAAGGAGTATAGGTAGCAGTTAATGGAACTGATTCATGTGTAGTTGAAACCAATCAAAAGACGTTTACACACTGCAAATAGTTGGAATTAGATATTTGTAGGGAAGTGTCAGTTGTGTATGAAATGCCTTCAGATAAGCATAATTTTTCTTGCGGAAAGTATTTCCTTTAGAAAATCATTTGGTATAATCAACATATACAAATCAGGGAGGTTTTTCAAATGGCTAATCATTATAAAAGCATTGTTGTTGCAGTAGACGGTTCAAAAGAAGCTGAATACGCGTTTCGTAAATCAATTGATGTTGCAAAACGAAACGAAGGTGCAGTGTTAAATCTAGTAAATGTAATCGATACTCGTTCATTTGCTGCTATCGAAGCATATGACCGTTCCATTGCAGAGCGTGCTCAAGCATTTTCTGAAGAACTATTAAATGGTTACAAAAAGCAAGCTGAAGATGAAGGTTTAACGAATGTTAATCTTATCATCGAGTATGGCTCTCCAAAAAATATCATAACAAAAGAGCTTTCTAACATCGTAGACGCAGATTTAATCATTTGTGGTGCAACTGGTCTAAATGCAGTAGAACGCTTCCTAATCGGTTCTGTATCTGAGGCTATTGTACGTTCAGCTAAATGTGACGTACTAGTTATCCGTACGCCTGAAAACTAATTTGTAATACATAAAAAGGTATCCTTGTATAGGATACCTTTTTACTKTYACTCACGAGCAATTACTTGCCCTCTTTCCACATCTTCACTTTTTCAAAGAATAGCGCAAGTGCCTGCTTATTCTGCATATTTGGTACTTTAGCTAATAGGACTTCTTTAGGTGCTTTCAATTCCTTCGATTGTTTTTGTAAAATCACAATGCTCTTCTCTAATGATTTATTTGCAAACATCGAGTCAGGTAATTGAATAATCGCTTGAATCCACGCATGTTTTTGAATGTATTTGTGTAATTGCTTAGACTGCTCTGACTCAAACAGATGAGATGGTGCAAGGAAAAATAAATAGCCGCCATCCTTTGTATAATTCATTGATTGCTCGATGAATAAATGATGGGCATAACTCATCCCCTCCGCTGGACATAATTCATAATCGAGCGCCACTTCTTCATTTGGATAATAACCTACAGGTAGATCACAAACAACGGCATCCACTGGATTGACCAATAAATCTTCTAAGGCATCTTGACGGTATAAAGAAATAGGTTGTTCTGTTAAGTCAGCAGTTGCCGCAGCAAGACGAATAAGTAGCTCATCCACCTCTACACCTGTTGCTTCCACTTTTCCATCTAATAAATTCATAACCGTCAGTAATAAATTGCCCGTGCCTACTGCTGGGTCCATGATCGAGATCTTTTCATTTTCAAGACGCTCTGCAAAAATCTGCTCCACAAAGTAGCCCACTAATAGCCCTAACGTGTCAGGAGTCATTTGATGATTCGGCTGTGAGCCTTTGCGCATCCCTTTTAAAATAGCAATTTGAATAGCTTTACGAATATCCTCTTTTGTTGCATCTTTTTGAGAAAAATCAACTTCGCCATCAAGCCATGCCTCTAACCCATCTAATAATCCTTCTAGTAACGTTATATTGTGTTCTTTTTCGATTTTTTCGGCATGCTCATTTAGCAAACCAAATAACTTTTCGATATTTTCCATATCTAACTTCCTTTCACGCAGAAAAGAGCCGTGACAAACACTTGTCACAGCCCCTTTGTCTAGTATTATCTTAGCCTAAAAGCAGCTTATTATGCTAGTGCTTTGACAGCTGCAATGGCCGCTTCATAGTTTGGATGATCTGTAGCTTCAGGTACATATTCAACATATGTTACTTTATTGTTTGCATCCACAACGAATACTGCACGTGTCAGAAGACGTAATTCTTGAATGTATACGCCATATGCCTCACCAAATGAAAGGTCGCGGTGATCTGATACAGTTTGGACTGCATCTATACCTGCTGCACCACACCAACGCTTTTGAGCGAATGGAAGATCCACAGATACTGTATAAATGACTACATTATCACCTAAGTTAGCTGCTTCCTCATTGAATCGACGTGTTTGCGCATCACATACACCAGTATCTAATGATGGTACAACACTAAATAAACGAATTTTTCCTTCTGAATCATTTAATGTTACAGGTGATAGGTCATTCGCTAATACCGTAAAATCTGGAGCTTGATCGCCCACCTTTACTTCATTTCCTACTAGTGTCACTGGACCATTTTTAAATGTTACTTGTGCCATCTAAACGCCTCCTAATCATCATATGTACATAATATTACTAAATGAAGGGAATTAATTGCAACTATGATAGCTTACATACTTAGAAATAGATAAGACTGTCTCCTAATTTGAGACAGTCTTATGTTTATTGTTCATTTTTTTCCTCTAGCTTGGCTAAGTCTATTTTTTCTTCTTGCACAGTAATTTCTATATGTTCTTCTTGTTTTGGTAAAGTAGTCGGTGTTGAAGCCTTTTCAATAAAGATTTTTTCGTGTACCACTGTTGTATCGGCAAAATAATCATGTAAGCCTTGATTTTCTGGCTAAATCACTACCAAAATATACAGTGGCATAAAAATATTATTGAAGATACGACCAATCCAATCACGTAATAACACATCTGACCTAGTTAGCTGATCGTGCTTTAATGAAATTACACGTAATCCGAACACCATTTTCCCTAGTGTTTGCCCAAAGAACTTGGTCATCAGCACAAAATAGCTATAGTAGAAAATTGCTGAAATAATAGAAATTGGCGCATACCAAACCGAATCAGATAAAGACCAATCCATTAAATAGAAGATAGGATTGACGAGTATTCCACCTACAGCAGAAATGATGAATCCGTCTAATAAAAATGCCCAAAATCGTACCCAAAAACCAGCAGTTTTTAATGCATAGTTTTTTTCATGTGCTGATTCTCCTGAAGTGTTTATATAGAAGCCATTTTCCAATGAGGGTGAACCTTGCATAACAATTTCATTGTTTGTCATTGTGCTCCCCCCTTAGTATTCCCCATATAGATACATCATTTTCGGAGCGCTATAGTCCGTCATGATTTTCATTAGCATTTTTTCTTCGGCAGAGGGACCGAACATGGAGCCAATTTTCATACCTACGTATGATTGCCAGCCACCCATATCGTATGAATACTCAAATAAAGCCGCATCTTCAAGTCCATAATCTTTTCTTATAGCTACATCTGACGCTTCGACATACCCAGTGTCGGCAATAAACCCTGCTTCAAGTGCTTTTGTACCGACAAGAATACGACCATCTGCAACCTTCTWCACTTCTGCTTCAGACATATTACGTCCCTGCTCTACAATATCTACAAATTCTTCGTACGTTTCATTAATCATATCTTGCATCATTGCACGTTCCTCTGCTGTCACTTCACGCATTGGACTTAGCATATCTTTATGCTCTCCCGATTTAAACGTTTCAAATTTGACTCCTACTTTTTCAGCCAGCTCTTGATAGTTAATTGATTGCATGATGACACCAATAGAGCCTGTTATTGTATCACGATGGGCAAATATTTTATCTGCTGGTGCAGAAATATAATAACCACCTGAAGCTGCCATAGAATCCATTGATACATAAATTGGAATTTGTCGTTCTTCTTTTATTTTTAGTAGCTTTTTATAGATATCTGCAGATTCCTTTACACCACCACCTGGTGAATTAACGCTTAAAACAACACCCTGTATGGACTCATCATATAAAATATTATCCAATTGTTCTAAGAAAAATTGATGATCATAGGCAACTGGTTGCCACAATGTACTTGAGCCGATATCTTGAATCGTTCCATCTACCTTTAAATAAGCAATTCGCTTATCAAAATTCTCCCCTTCAATGACATTTTCATATACATCTAAGCTATTACCTGCCATTAAGCTATCAAAATTACCTAGGAAATCTGCTTTAAATAGCGCAAAAATGGTATTAATTCCTAACGAAAATAGTAAAAGAACACCAGCCACTACTAAAGCAACCCACCTTTTTACATTCATGTCTTTCCGCCTCCTCAACACGTAATACGTATGACTTGCCAATTTGTTTCATTTTTTTGCAATAATTAAACACAAAAAGCTTTAAGCTATGTATTTCCTCATATTACCTTACCTAAAAAAAATAAAAAAATCAAAGTCCATACCTTTGATGAACTTTGATTTTCGACATTATTTCCTAGGAAATATTATAATTGGAGGTGTTTGATTTCTTGTTGCCGTAATTCGACACGTCTAATTTTCCCAGAAGATGTTTTTGGTAGTTCCTCTACAAATTCAATAGCACGTGGATATTTATAAGGAGCGGTCAATGATTTAACATGACTTTGGAGTGTTTGAATAAGCGCTCCATCACCTTTTTCACCATTGCGCAGAACAATAAATGCTTTGACAATATTTCCTCTTACTTTATCAGGGCTCGCTATAACAGCAGCCTCTTTTACAGTTGGATGTTTCATTAAAGCATCCTCTACTTCAAAAGGGCCAATTGTATAGCCTGAGGATATAATAACATCGTCTCCTCGTCCGTCAAACCAAAAGTAGCCATCTTCATCTTTATAGGCACGATCTCCTGTAATATACCAATCCCCACGAAATTGTAAATTTGTACGTTCAGGATCATTTAAATATTTTTTAAAGAGTGCTGGCGTTTCGCGATGAACAGCAATATCACCAACTTCTCCGATTGTAACAGGTTTGCCCAAATCATTAATAATTTCAACAGTGTTGCCAGGAGTAGGTTTTCCCATAGAGCCAACTCTCGCTTCCATCCCTACCATTGTGCCTACCAATAATGTATTTTCCGTTTGTCCATAGCCATCTCGCACTTGTAATTTGAATGTTTCCAAGAATACTCTAATAACCTCACTATTTAATGGCTCACCAGCTGATACAGCTTGGCGAATTGCACTTAAATCATATTCATGTAAATTTTCAAGCGCTGCCATAAAACGATATTCAGTTGGTGTACAGCATAGTACATTGATTTTGAATCTCTCAAGCAATGCTAAATAAGAAGCTGCTTCAAATTTACCTTTGTAGACAAATGCAGTAGCACCACTGCCTAAAGTAGCTAGAAATGGACTCCAAATCCATTTTTGCCACCCTGGTGCTGCAGTCGCCCAAACAATATCATTTTCTTGTACACCCAACCAATGTGGTGCTGTTGTTCGTAAATGAGCATAGCCCCAACTATGCGTATGCACTGCTGCTTTTGGATTTCCTGTTGTTCCGCTTGTATAGGCTAAAAATGCATTGTCTGTGCTTTTTGTTGGGATAGGATTTATGTAGGTTGTAGGTTGATTATTCATTTTTTCAAGTATGTTCTGCCAAGGTTCATGTGCATTCCCTATGACAAATTGCAGTATGTCTTGTAAATTTCCCACTTTATCGAACTGTTCAATATAGGGTTCAAATGCAATAACTGCTTTAGCATTTGCATGATGAATTCGATACTCAATATCCTTTGTTCTTAACATCTCAGAACTTGGAATAATTGTTAAACCCGCTTTCAATGCAGCAATATACACAATATATGCTTCAACCGAACGTGGTACCATTACTAAAATGACATCACCTTTCTTTAAACCTTGCTTGGTGAATACATGTGCTGCTTGATTCGCTTTTTCCAATAAATGTGCATATGTAATACATTGGATGTCTTGGTTTTCTTCATAAATGATTAAAGCATTTTTGGCTGCATCCTGAGCATATTTTTCAATTTCCTCTACTATGTTATACCATTCTGGTGCAACTAAATCTTGTCTTTTCATGGCAATTGCCCCCTTTTGTTATGACACATTATAAAACTCTTTTTTCAGCATTTTCAATGGTTTGTGCTTAATTTCGGTAAAGTCATGACAACTATCATACCCTCCTATATGGCATCGGTCACATTTTATCTATAGGAAAACTTGCTATTGAATACAAATGAAAAGTATGGTACATTTTGGTCAACTAAAAGCAAGATTGCAGGGGGACTCGTAAGAGTTGAGAAGGTAAAACCTGACCCTTTGAACCTGTTAGTTAATACTGACGTAGGGAGCAATAAACATCGTTTTCAGATGAAAGGCTCTTTTCGTGCATTTTTACACAAAAAGAGCCTTTTTTGCATGCTTACGTCCATCCCTAAAGGAGGACTACAATGATTTTTCAAACAATTCGTCAACAGCAACCACTTATCCATTGTATAACCAATTATGTAGTGGCAAATTTTCAAGCAAATGGTTTATTAGCGATAGGTGCTTCACCAGTAATGGCCGATGACTACCAAGAGGTAGAGGAGATGGTGGCCATTGCTCAAGCATTATTAATTAATATTGGAACACTTAATGATCGCACAAAAAGTGCCATGTTATTAGCAGGTGAAAAAGCCAATAAACTTGGTATTCCTGTTATTTTAGATCCTGTCGGAGTTGGAGCCACAACTTATCGTAAGGAAACCGTAAGATACTTACTGGAAAACATACACTTTGCCGTGATTCGCTGTAATCTCGGCGAGCTAGCAGCAATAGTTGGTGTAAATTGGCAACAAAAAGGTGTCGATAGTGGTCATGGCACTATAGCTATGGAATTAGAAGCCACATCATTGGCTCAACGCTATCAATGCATTGTTATTGTCACAGGAGAACGCGATTTTATAACTGATGGCAAGCATAGCCAATGGATCGCTGGTGGTCATCCACAAATGACGGAAGTAACCGGTACAGGTTGTTTACTTAGTGTAATTTGTGGCGTAGCCTATAGTGTAAGCCATAATCCTTACCAACAATTAACAGAAACACTTACTTACTATAAAAAAGCAGGTGTACTGGCATCCGCATTTACTGCAGACATTGGTGATTTTCAAATAGCCTTACTCAATGCTATACATCGCTTATCAAAGGATGGTGCAGCTTCATGCATATTGTAACAACAATCGCTGGCTCAGATAGTGGTGGTGGCGCGGGTATACAGGCTGATTTAAAAACATTTCAGGAATTAGAAGTGTTCGGTACTTCTGTTATTACTGCTCTAACTGCTCAAAATACTTTGGGTGTAACAGGTGTTTGCCCTATTGACGTTTCCTTTATAAAAAAACAATTAGAGGCCTTAGTAGAAGATTTTCCAATCGCTGCGATTAAAACAGGAATGCTTTATTCCTCAGAAATTATCAAAGCAATAGCACACAAGATCAGGGAGCTAAACATTCCACTGATTGTTGATCCGGTGATGATTGCAAAAGGTGGGGAAAGCCTATTACAGCAAGAAGCTATCGATGCCTTACGCTCAACTTTATTACCACTTGCTACGGTTGTTACGCCCAATATACCCGAGGCAGAGACACTTACTGGGAGATCTATTCATCATTTTGAAGATATGAAAGAAGTAGCTCAAAGCTTGTTACAGCTAGGTGTACAATGTGTCATCATTAAAGGTGGTCATTTAGCAGATCCACTTTATGCCATTGATTATGTATTTTGCAAAAATGGACGTTCTTTTTCTTTGCAGTCTCCACGAATCCAAACAAAAAATACGCATGGTACTGGATGTACATTTTCCGCAGCACTTACTGCTTTTCTTGGACAAGGATTTGCTCTGGAAAATGCCATTATAGAAGCTAAAAAATTTATCCAATTAGCTATTATGTTTAATTTATCGATTGGAAATGGTCATGGACCCACTAATCATTTTGATAAGTGACGGTATAAGGAAGGCTGTGAGGTGATTATTCATGAAACGTGAGGATTTGGAGCTTTATTTTATTATGGGTACGAGCAATGTTCCTCCTCAAGAACAACCTATCTATATCCTAGAAAAAGCCTTGCAAGCAGGCATTACAATGTTTCAATTTCGTGAAAAAGGTCCTCACGCGTTAACAGGACTTGCCTATGAACAATTTGCACGCCAATGTCAAAAACTATGTCATCACTATCATGTGCCCTTTATCATTAATGACGATGTTGATCTAGCGATACGACTAGGAGCTGATGGTGTTCATATCGGACAAGATGATTTACCKGTAAGTGTAGCACGTAAAAGAATCGGGAACATGATTCTTGGTGTATCTGTCCATTGCGAGGAAGAATTGCAAATAGCTATTAACCATCAAGCTGATTATGTTGGTATCGGTCCAATCTTTCCAACATCCTCTAAAAGTGATGCACAACCACCATGTGGTACATCTTTTTTACAGGAGGCACATTCATTACATCCTGAATTACCAATTGTAGCAATTGGTGGAATAAATTTCACAAATGTACATTCTGTATTTCAAACGGGGGTTGATGGTGTTGCTGTTATTTCAGCTATTTGTCAAAGCAAAGATGTTGATCATACAGTAGCTACATTTAGATCCTTATCTCGTATAAATAAATGATCAATAAACAAACTAAAACCAGTGCCTTTTACGGTCACTGGTTTAAGTTTATAAATGCTTAATCAGCATTTATTGGTTGTTGTTTGGCATACCTTTTAATTGAGATTCTGCCATTTGTACAAGACGTTTAGTGATTTCACCACCAACGGAACCGTTGGCACGAGCTGAAGCTTCAGCTCCTAATTGAACACCAAATTCTTGTGCAATTTCGTATTTCATTTGATCTAGTGCTTGTTGTACACCAGGTACTGCAAGCTGGTTTGAACTACGGTTGTTGTTTGAAGCCATGTTTCTCACCTCCTTGTGAATATAGAATGTGCGATATTAGATTTTTAATACAAAAAATTTAGAGGTAAATTGTACCTCTATTGGAATAACAATATCCATACAAAAAAGCCGTCTCAAAATGGGCTTTGAGACGGCTTTTGAATCCTTATAGTAGATCTGCAAATTTATCTTGTTGTTCTTCTTTCTTAGGGAAAATATAGACCTCGCGATTCTTCACTGCTCGCTCGATCAATTCATCAAAGTCAGAGAAGCTTTCATAATGCTCAACCTTTTCAAGCTTCGGTTTTGTTTTTGGACTTGCTGGTGTAAAAATCGTGCAGCAATCTTCAAATGGCTGAATAGATGTTTCGTATGTGCCGATTTTTTCTGCAATATCAATAATCTCTAATTTATCAGTTGAAATCAGCGGACGAAGGATAGGTGTATTTGTTACTGCGTTTATTGCTGTTAAACTTTCAAGCGTTTGACTCGCCACTTGTCCAAGACTTTCGCCCGTTACAATAGCAAGTGCACCAATTTCCTCACGCACCTGATCAGCAACCTTCAACATCATTCGGCGTGTTGTCGTCATCGATACATTGGAAGGTACTTTTTCTTTAATAAGAACTTGTATTTCAGTAAAAGGAATGACATGCAAACGAATACTAGCACCAAATTTTGTTAATTCATTGGCAAGCACTTTAACTTTTTCCAATGAATTTTGGCTTGTATAAGGTGGACTAAAGAAGTGAATTGCCTCTAATCGCACACCACGCTTCATCATTAAATAACCTGCGACAGGGCTATCAATACCGCCAGATAGCATTAATAAAGACTTGCCATTTGATCCTACAGGCATTCCACCTGCACCAGGAATGACTTGTGCCATCATATAAGTTGCATCATGGCGAACTTCTACACGTAGCTCAATATCAGGCTGCTTCACTTTAACAGATAAATTTTGAAATTGTGGTAAAACATAGCCACCGATCTCACGTTGGATGGCATGAGATTCTAAAGGAAATGTTTTATCAGTACGTTTTACCTCTACTTTAAATGTATGTGGCTCATCTTTAAATGTCTCCATAATAGTGATAGCGAGCTTTTTCATACTGTCCATATCTTTTTCGCATGCAGCGACAGGGCTAAATGATTGAATACCAAAAATTTTAGGTAAACCTGTAATTAGCATTTGCATTTGTGCTTCGTCTTCTATGGCAATAAACATACGGTCACGTTCTGTGCGAATATGCAGTTGTCCTAAATCTGCAAAGGCATGACGAATATTTTCACGTAAACGGCGGATAAAATCCATTTTGTTGCGACCTTTTGTAGAAAGCTCACCATATCTAATTAAAATTTCTTTCCAAATCATTTACTTATTTTCTCCTTTGAGTTCCAACATTACTTCTGCTAGTACTTGTTTAAAGTTTTCTATATCTTCTATTGTGTTATGTGCGCCAAAGCTAAGGCGAATCACGCCATTTTTATAATGCTCATCAAGGTGAAGCGCCTCGACGACATGACTTGTTTTCGTTTGCTTGGAAGAACATGCACTTGATGTCGACACAATGACACCACGTTTTTGCATAGCATTAATAATGACTTCCCCTTTTAAATCACGAACACTAAATGACACAATATGCGCAGCTCCCTGTGGCGTTGATAAAACATGGACTGCTTCGCCATAACTTTCTAGCTGAGTTCGGATTTCATCGTGCCATTGACGGTATTTATTTGTGCGTTCGTTCATTGTTTCAACAGCAAGTCGAGCCGCTTTCGCTAAAGCAACAGCTTGCGGAACTGCTACAGTACCACTACGCATACCAAATTCCTGACCTCCACCAAGAGCAAAGGGCTGCCATCTTATGGGTTTACGGAATGCTAACACTCCTGAGCCTTTAAAGCCATGAATTTTATGACCAGAGATAGAAATACAGTCAGGTCCTTCTTCTTTAAAGGATATTGCTAATTTCCCAAAGCTTTGCACAGCATCAACATGAAAGGCAGCACGACTCATTTCATGAACCATTTTTGCTGCTTCCTTAATAGGCTGAATTGCGCCCATTTCATTATTCACATGCATGATGCTAACTAAAATTGTTTCTTTTCGTATTTTAGTACGAAGCTCATCTAGAGAAATCACACCTCTTCGATCGACACGAAGATATTCAACATCATAGCCCTCTTTTTCAAGTTGTTTCATTGTTTCTAGCACTGATGGATGTTCAATTTCAGTCGTTAAAATATGCTTTCCTATATGCGTATTACTACGTGCTATTCCAAAAATAGCTGCATTATTTGATTCTGTACCACCTGAAGTAAATAGCACATTTTTTGCCTCTGTCTGCAAAATATCTGCTACTTGCTCACGCGCACGTATTAATAAATCATTTGCTTCAACACCCATAGCATGGATGGAAGCAGGGTTGGCATAATACTGCTCATTTACAACCATAAAAGCCTGCATAACCTCTTTTAAAGGCTTAGTTGTTGCACTATTATCCAAATAAATTGTATTAACCATAACTTTTCACACACTTTCAAAACGTTGATTTAACGGTATTTATCATAACGCAATCTTTGGCGATTGACCACTAACTTTAACAATTATTTAAATTTTAATTGATATCCTACATTTTTTTCACCATCGTGACAAACTCTGTTGGTGTACTAAATTCAATTGCTTTAACAAAACCAAATTTTTCATAAAGATGGATTGCTCTCTTATTAAATAGTGCAACTGTTAAACGTAATGGCAGCTGATATTCTTCTTGAACTGTTTGAACAATAAACGAAAAAAATGCCGTTCCTAATCCTTGACCCGTTAGATTTGGCTTCAACCCAATTCCAATATCTATACAGTGTTCTTCATACGCCCCAAAACCTTGCCCTTTTGGCACTTGGGCTGCTTTACCTGTACAATAATAGCCAATTAATTCACTATGATTATTAAAGATCGCAAAGTAAGGATTATCAAGCATTTCTTGTACATTTTTACCCGATAATTCATTATTGTAAAAATCGTAAGGTGCTACATATCGCCATTGTAAAATTTCACTTGCGAAATGTTCATTCATTTCTTTGATTGACAATTTCATACTGAATCACATCCTAATCTAAGCATAAATAGAAAGCTGTCTAAAAAGTAATCGCTATACTTTTTAGACAGCTCAAAATGTTATTTGAATTATTTTGCTATGAATTCTTCGGCAACCATTTCTTGAATACGCTTTAAGGCACCTGGCTCCATTTCTTCCACTGCTGTACCTGCTTCTTCTAAAGCCTTTGCATAACGGAATTGATGGAAAGCCTCTTCTGCTTCTCTTAAACGTCCGTTCAATTTTGGGTTCGATGCGCGATGGCGATTGCCGTACTGAATAATACGCTCAATGAGCATCACATTTTCTATTAACTCATGTGCCTTTACTTTAACATCCTCTACACAGAGTGTTGCTGCATTTAGATTATTATGAACAGTACCCATATTAAGTGGTACTTCTTGCAAGCTTTGCATGACAACATAGATGTGCTCTGCTGCCTCATCAAGTCGTGCATCCATCTCCTCAGGAATTCCTGGAATATTTGCCTTGTTCAATAAACGATCAGTATCCTGTAATATTTTCTTTAAGTTTTCGACTTGAGCGCGTGCCTTATTTTCATCTATTCGAAGTTTCTTCATTGTATTAGACAGATGACCTTGTTCTTCGTGAATTCGTTCAAGCTCTTCACTAATTTCGATTAACTCTTCCTGTAAGCTAGAATAAGCTGATTTTTCTTCCCTAACTCGCATAGCTAATAGATCATAGCGACGTTGCAGTGCTTCCAATTGTTTTAAAGCGGCTTTTGGAATTTCGGCATCTTTTTCATTTAAATGATAACTTTGCTGTACATACGTTGCCTCGTCATTCACTAATTTTGTTGAAGAAATGACATTAGTAATAGAACTTAATAAACGATCACAATTTTGATCTACATAATTTTTAGCAATAACCTCTTTTTCAAGTAAATCATAAAAATGGTCGATTTCTTCATTTATTTCTGTCACACGCGGTTTAACAACTTTTAAATTCAGCTCTGCAAGTTCGAGTTTTAATGCCTCGAATTCTTTTTCATATTTATTAAGTGCATCTGTCAATTCTAAATGCTGTAAATAGTAAGATTGGTCTTCCATTTCACGCTGACCATTACGCAATTCCTGAACCGCACCTGGTAGCTTTACTTGAATTTCCGTTAAGATGGTTGGAACATCATTAATATATTCGAATGTCTGCTGCGATTCTTGATTTAAGCTAATGACAATTTCTCGCGCTTGCAAATAATTACCTTCATTTGTTAGGACATCGAACTCTTCAAATTTTTGAACAAATGTCTCTAGCTTCTTCTCTAATGCAGGTAATGCTACACCGAATGAATGTTGATGAGCCAGCAATGTCTTTCTTGCAGAGCGATAGTATTCTTTTAATTGTTCGATTTCAATTCGATTTTTTTCTTCGCTGCCAATTAATTCATTCAGTTCTTCTAAAATTTTATTTTTATCTTGGTCGCATTTCTCAATGTAATCTTCAATTTCACGTTCTMTTAAAGTTGCCCTTTTAAAACGAAGTCGATTAATTTGATCCTCAGCATCAAATAGAAGAGAATCGATTTTAGTCATATGTACGTCGATGACTTCATCCCAAGTATTGCGCCATCGTTCAAACATTTCTTCCGTTTCACCGTTCATGTTTAAAGATTTTACTTTTGAAATTTCTTCATTTATAGGATTATGTTGTATTTGTAGTTTTTCATTTTCTAGTTTTGCAATAATTGCAACATGTTTTCTTCGCATCATAAATCCTACTATGGCTAAAATTAATAGTAGGATAATCGGAATGATGATATACTCCATCGTAAGCCTCCTATTCTACAATAAACGAATTGGCTAGTTGTATTTATTATATACTATGTTTTCGCCTTTTGTTCTAAAATTTAAGTGTTTTTCAGAAAACTGTATTTTCGCTATTGTGAAATATTTAAATAGCGTATCTATAGAGCTAAAGGAGTGGTAAATTATGAAACGTGATGGGCATATACATAGTCCTTTTTGTCCACATGGCACTACGGACTCATTCAAGCAATATATTGAAAAAGCAATTTCTCAACATTTCACAGATATAACATTTACAGAACACGCCCCATTGCCCAAAAGTTTTGTCGATCCAACCCCGCAACAAGATAGTGGCATGAATCCTGATGATCTCATGTCTTACATTGAAGAATTGCAACATCTACAACAACAGTATGCACAAGATATTCGTATCCGCATCGGACTAGAAGTTGACTACATCCAAGGCTACGAACAAGAAACTCGTCAATTCCTTGATACCTATGGACATCTTTTAGATGACGCTATTTTATCAGTCCATTTTTTAAAATGGCAAGATACCTTTGTATGTATCGACTTTTCTTCTGAATGCTTTATTGATTTTTCAAAAAAAGTTGGCTCTGTTGAACTGCTATATGATTTATATTATGATACTGTCCTACAATCGATTAGAGCAGATCTTGGACCATACAAACCGAAACGGATTGGGCATCCATCACTTATTCATAAATTCCAACTAGCGCACAACGAAAAAATCAATGACACCCCACGTATCAAAGAAGTATTAGACAGCATGAAATTCGCGGGCTATGAATTAGATTTAAATAGTGCTGGTTTAAGTAAACAATATTGTCAGGAGCCTTATCCACCATTTGCCCTTATCAATTATAGTCAAACTATTAAACTACCATATGTATTTGGTTCAGATGCACATTGCGCAGAAGATTTACATCAACACTATAATGTTATATTACCAATATAAATAACTTTTAAACGAGGTGCTTAGTATGTTTACACAAATTAATTACGAAGGATCAATTGCTGACCAGTATCTGACATTATCAAAACAATTAGATGCACTATTAACTGGCGAAACCAATCAAATCGCCAATTTAAGTAATGCCTCTGCTCTGTTAAATCAATTTTTAACGAACATTAACTGGGTTGGTTTTTATCTCTTCCAGGATAATGAGCTTGTGTTATGACCATTCCAGGGTCTTCCTGCCTGTTTTAGAATTCCTATTGGGCGTGGTGTTTGTGGTACAGCTGTGGCAACAAGAAAAACAGTTGTTGTAAAAGATGTACATGATTTTCCAGGGCATATTGCCTGTGATGCTGCATCGCAGTCTGAAATTGTTATACCGCTAATGAAGCAAGGTGAAATTATTGGTGTGTTAGATATCGATAGTCCTATCGTGAATCGCTTTTCAGAGGAAGATCGTAATGGCCTAGAGGAATTTGTTAAAACACTCCTTAACCATTTATAATACAATATTAAAAATTGCCCTGAAATGTTTTATATTGTCATTTCAGGGCGATTTATTTAAACAACCATTTACGTTTTGCTTTATAATCCTATGAATTCGTTTGGAACGATCCATTGTGAGTACAAAAGCGATTTTTCCCGCTGTTTTTCGCCTCATACAAGGCTGTATCTGCATGTAAAAACACAGATTGGAMTGCTGGTCGATCTCGCTCATCCCATGTTATAAGACCCGCAGAAATGGTTACTTGTGGATCTGTGGTACTTGGAATGACTTCCACAATGGTTGATGCTAATTCTAAAGCTTCTTTTTCATCGATGTTAGGGACATAGACAGACATTTCTTCTCCACCCCATCTTGCACAAATCCCACGACTTCCAATAGTCTCTTTTAATTGAACCGCAATCTGAACAAGAATCTTATCTCCAACTTGGTGACCATACGTATCATTAATGCGTTTAAAATTATCAATATCAATTAACAAAAACATACCAGATTGATCATATTCAAGTGATTTTTCTACAAACTGATCGAGGTAACTACGAGCATACAGTTTCGTTAAATGATCCAAATCGACCATTTCCTGAAGCTGTGTTCGTAAAATTGAGTTTGCAATGGCTAATGATGAATGGTGAATTAAAGATTGCATTAATTTGAAACTATCGAATGAAAAGAAATATGGCTCTTTATGTAAAACAATACTAAAACCATTAATCTTTTCCTCCATAAGTATAGGAATCGCCATAATAGAGCGATACTCAATTTGATTAGGAGTTAGACGGCTGAAATCGGCAACAAATAGTGGATCATTCGTTTGAGCAAAGTGCTGTACAACATGTTTTATATAACTTTGACCGTTTTCTGAATGGAACAGGGAGGTACTTGCACCTGTTATTTCAAATGTTTCGTGTTTTTTAAATGCGAAACATACTTCCATTGGCTGAAAGGATTTCAGTAACTGCTTTTGTAGGAAAAGTAACATTTCATGAATGTCAATTCGCATATTTAAACGATGCGAAGTTTCATTGATGAGTTGTAAGTCACTCACGAGGCGATGCGATTGATGATATAACTTTGCATTTTCAAGAGCATTTCCTGAAGCTTGTGCCAGCATCCGTACAAAATCTTTTTCGGTTGTTGAAAAAAGATAAGTGGTSGGTGCACTTACTTGCAAGATGCCATAAATAGCTTGCCTGCCCTTAATCGGTGCATTTAACAACCGACAATTTAAATCGCTCGCTAGCTCTGTCGTCAACTCTCCTGATACAAAGGCTTCAATTGTAGCAGGTCTTTCTGATAAATAATCAAAAAGCTTAATATCGATGGTCGTGTGTCGATCTTGATCATTCGATAAAATAAGCTCCACATTAAACTCAGGAAAATTATCCCGTATATTTTTTAATACATTTTCTAAAATTAAATCAATATCCATTGTTGAATGAAATAAGTCAGTCATGTTATATAGTTTTCTATATTGGTCTTCATTTATTTTGACATCTAAATTGTCTCTAATCATTTGAAGAACCTTTGAAAGTGTTTCTATACACTCTTCACCATACTCCGAGGTCATAAAGTCTGTCCAAGACTCTGTTGCCTCCACAAGTAATATACCAATGGGATTTTTGCCCTCTGCTTGGAAAAGCACCATATCTGTCATCATTGAATAGGCCTGTCTTGCTTTCAATATATAAGGAATTTTCACTACTTTTTGTTGATAAAAACTAGCTTCAATCATCAGCCATGACACAGCATTTAGCTTTGTTTCAATTGTTAATGAAGCCATCTCTTCGATTGGGATTAAGGAATTACCTTCAAAACTAAGAAAAGCAGCATTATCAATTTTCAAGCGCTTCTTTAGAAACTGTTTCAATGAACAAAAATACCCATTAAAACTAGTTTGTTCTTCATAAGAACTCACCCAAAAGCTCAAAACATCAGATTTTATATATTTTAGCGTTTGTAAATGGTCTGTCATGAAATCACCTTTTCTATATAACGTCCAAATCAATTACTATTAACTTATAATATATTATACATAATTTGTGTCATTTTGACTATGTAATTATCCCTTACTTTTACAATTTACATAACACAGCGTATCATTAACTATTCCCATATTATTTTAAATAGGTAGTGAGGAATTTCCTACTATGTTCTTTTATATTTTTTTACTAGCTAATAATTGACGTCCTTGTCCGAAGCAGTTACAATGGAGGTTGTGTAAAATAAACGCAGCAGTGGTATAAGCTTATGATTGTATTTTATTCCTCTATTTTCTGATGTACAACCACTTAGATGATCAGCAATGAAAATTAGATGGTGTATTGTGTAACCTAACGGCTGCATAGGCGAAAGTACATGAAAATAAAATGCGTGTAAGAATGGGTACTACTGGTTTTTGTTTTACAACAAAAAAACCAAATTTAAAGGAGGAGACAACAATATGTCTCGTTATACAGGTCCATCTTGGAAATTATCACGTCGTCTTGGTATCTCACTAAGCGGTACAGGTAAAGAAATCGAAAAACGTCCTTACGCACCAGGACAACACGGTCCAAACCAACGTAAAAAATTATCAGAATACGGTTTACAACTTCAAGAAAAACAAAAACTTCGTCATATGTATGGTATGAACGAACGTCAATTCCGTACTCTATTTAACCGCGCTGGTAAAATGAAAGGTGTTCACGGTGAAAACTTCATGATCCTTCTTGAAACTCGCCTTGACAACTTAGTTTACCGTTTAGGTTTAGCTCGTACTCGTCGTGGAGCTCGTCAATTAGTTAACCACGGTCACATCTTAGTAGATGGCAAACGCGTTGATATCCCATCATACAGCGTAAAACCAGGTCAAACGATTTCTCTTCGTGAAAAATCTCAAAACCTTGCTGTAGTAGTAGAAGCAATCGAAGTAAACAACTTCGTACCTGACTACTTAACATTCGATGCTGACAAAAAAGAAGGTACATTCACTCGCCTTCCAGAGCGTTCTGAATTATCAGCTGAAATCAACGAAGCATTCATCGTAGAGTACTACTCTCGTTAATCAATTGATGCTAATAAAAGCCCTGAAATCCCTTGTATACCAAGGCTTCAGGGCTTTTTTTCTATGAACAATCAATTAGAACCTACGTTTTTTCCGCTTTTAATCATTAGCGCAAAAACTAATCCAGTACCGAGTATTGTAGCAAGTAGGAGGAAGGCTACAGTAAAGCTACCAAATTGTATGAAATAAGCAGATATGAACGGTGCAACACTTGTTCCAGCAAATAAAATTACTGTGTACATAGAAACTGCAATTCCTCCCATATTCCAACCTAACTGACTAACAAGCGTTACTAATGAAGGAACAGCAAGTGCAATCCCACCAACAAATAAAATACTACTGATTGTTAAACCGGCTATAGTTGAAATAAAGCTCATCGCGGTCAGTGCAATAATCGAAAGAGTTAAGGCCATTTTCAGTACAAACAGCACATTAAAACGCTTTGCTATTTTCCCCGCAAATGGTGACATAACCATCCCCACTATCCCAAAGATACGAATGTAAATAAGGTTCTGACTTTTCATACCAAAGAAATCACTCGTTAAATAAGCCCCTAAAATAATGTACATACTGACAAATGACATTATTAATACAAACGCAATGATATAACTAAAGATCAAATTTCTATTGGTGAAAATAATACCAATTCTCTTCAGAGGAGCCCATATATTTTTAGTTTCAATCTGAATTATTCCCTTCGGTAAGATCCACACGACTAACAAAGCAGTCATAACATACACTACAGCAAGTACATAAAAGATGACGTGCCAATGACTATGGTCGCTTACATATCCACTAAACACCTGACCAACTATACCCGCTACAAGAAATCCCGTACTGATAAAACCTACTGCCCCAACTTTTCGATCATTTGGAAAAACCTCAAGAGTATAGGCAAGTGCTACTGGTGAAAATGTTGCTGCCGCAAGCCCCTGTAATCCTCTCAATAGAAGGATAAAAGAAAAGTCATTAACTAAACCTAGAAGTAACGTTATTACGCTTAATAAAAAAAGCCCAAATACAATGATATTTTTACGACCATATTTTTCTGATATCGCACCATAGAAAAAACACCCTAGTGCAAATCCAAGTGAAAAAACACTAGATGTTTGGCATCTTCTCGATTTGTATCACTTGAAGAAGACATTTGAATCAGTTCAATATACGGCTCTACCCCTAATACAGGTAAATTATCTTCATGTGTTAATCCAAAGCAAGAATTTTTATTTTCACTGATTTCTTCAAAATGATGCACTACTTTTTTAGCGCAGACGCATTGCCCAGATTATTATAACCAACAATAATTTTCTCTCTTATATTGTGGCAATTTTATGTACTTTAAAATAACAATTACATAGTTTCAAAATAACATAATCACTACCTTTATAATAAAAACAAAATATCAGTTATTTACTATTCATTAGATCATCAAAATAGAACTGTTTTCCAAAAAATATATTTTACTTTCATAGTAAAATATTTTTAAAACCTTTTTAAATTCAATATTCTACAACAAAACAACATTCCAATGCTCCTATCATCACCTTAACTTTTTTGTAAAATAATAACATGAAGAAATTTAACAATTTTAATAAAAATACGAGTTGAACTTTTACAAAAAATAGAATACGATGAATTGCGAAAGGTGGTTCACCATCATTCAAGCAATAATAATTTTTTAAAAGGGGTTGGAAATATGTCAGACGTTCTAAAGCAATTTGTTATGCCGAAAACAAACTTATTTGGACCTGGAGCAATTCAAGAAGTTGGTAAACGCTTAAATGATTTAGAAGTGAAAAAGACATTAATCGTAACAGATGAGGGTCTACACAAATTAGGTCTCTCAGAACAAATTGCAAACATCATTACAGCTGCTGGAATTGATGTAGCAATTTTCCCTAAAGCAGAACCAAATCCAACAGATCAAAACATAGAAGATGGCATTTCCGTGTATCATGCGGAAAACTGTGATTCTATTGTTTCTCTTGGAGGAGGCAGCGCACACGATGCAGCAAAAGGTATCGGACTTATTGCTTCGAATGGTGGACGCATTCATGATTATGAAGGCGTTGATAAATCACAAAATCCACTTGTGCCATTAATTGCAATTAATACAACTGCTGGTACTGCCAGTGAAATGACTCGTTTCACTATTATCACGGATACAGCACGCAAAGTAAAAATGGCCATTGTTGATAAGCATGTGACACCGTTACTTTCTATAAACGATCCTGAATTAATGATTGGTTTACCTCCTGCTCTTACGGCAGCTACTGGGGTTGATGCGCTAACACATGCTATTGAATCATTCGTTTCTACGAATGCTACACCAATCACGGACGCATGTGCTGAAAAGGTCCTTCAGCTAATTCCTGAATATCTACCACGTGCCTATGCAAATGGAGCTGATATAGAAGCGCGTGAACAAATGGTATATGCACAATTTTTAGCGGGAATGGCCTTTAATAATGCATCACTTGGCTATGTTCATGCAATTGCTCATCAATTGGGTGGTTTCTATAACCTACCACATGGCGTGTGCAACGCTATTTTATTGCCACATGTTTGTCGATTTAATGTCACAGCACGTACAGAGCGCTTTGCTCGTATCGCTGAATTATTAGGAGAAAATGTAGAGGGTTTAAGTAAGCGAGATGCGGCTGAAAAGGCTATTACAGCTATTGAGAAGTTATCACAAGATTTAAATATTCCTAGCGGCTTCCGTGAATTAGGTGCAAAAGATGAGGATATTGAGATCTTAGCAAAAAATGCATTATTAGATGTGTGTGCTGAGACGAACCCTCGTAAAGCAACACTAGAGGATATCAAACAAATCATCACAAATGCAATGGGTCCTATTGTGAAAAAAGAAGAGTCACTCGAGGCAGTTGCCCTTTCTTAATCGACGGTTTCCTATAAGCCTATACAAAGGATGGAGAAAACAAATGTTTTCTCCACTTTTTTATGGACTCGATACACACACATTGTCTATCAAGGGAACTCTCGCTATACTTTTCTTAAAAAGAATAGGAGAAAATAATATGCGTTTAATTTCAATTTGTCCTAGCAATACAGAATTAGTCGCCTATTTAGGGCTGTCAGACCAGCTCGTTGGAGTTGATGATTATTCTGATTGGCCATCATCGGTTAAAGATCTACCACAGCTTGGGCCTGATTTATCAATTAACATGGAGGCATTAGAGGCATTACAGCCTGATCTTGTTCTGGCTTCCTTGAGTGTACCTGGTATGGAAAAAAACATTGAGGCACTAAAAGAAAGAAATATTCCTCATATTATTTTTAATGCAAACTCATTAGAAGAAATTGCGCAAGATCTTCTGACACTCGGGAAAGCTTGTCAAGTGGAGGAACAAGCAAAGACAATTGCTGAAGAGTACATGCATTCCATCGAAAAAATGTATTCCATTGCACAAACAATTCCGAAGAAACCTACCCTGTATTGGGAATGGTGGCCGAACCCTATTTTCACTCCTGGGAAAATAAATTGGCTAACAGAAATTAGCGCTCTTGCTGGTGGCATAAATCTATTTCAAGATGTTGAGCTTGCTAGTGTTCAAACAGATTGGACAGATGTTGTTAAACGCCAGCCTGACTATATCATGATGGCTTGGGTTGGTGTCGCATTTGAGCGTATCCAACCTGCTAATTTATTAAAACGTCCATATGCCAAAGAGTTACATGCCATTCAATCGGAACAGCTCCATGTAATGGAAGAATGGCTGTATTGTCGCCCTTCTCCACGACTTATTGAAGGTGCTATAAAGCTTGGAAAAATACTGCATCCTAAAGAATATGAACAAATAAAACCTCCAAGTTTCTTATGATTAAAAAACCACATCCAGTGTTTTTGGGGATGTGGTTTTGCAAATAGAAATTAGATAAATTTCACCATATGATATTTTTTCTTACCTCGACGGACAATGCTAAATGCATCCTCTAAACGATCCTTCGCATCGACTACATATTCTAAATCTGTTACCTTTTCACCGTTTACACTAATAGCACCATTTGATACATCTTCACGTGCTTGACGTTTGGAAGAGGAAATGCCAGCCTCCACAAGTAGATCCACAATGTTTTTATCATCTTTAGTCATTTCAATAGAAGGAACATCTTTAAAAGCGTCCTTCATTTCTTCGGCTGAAAGTGCTTTTAGATCTCCTGAGAATAAAGCAGCTGTAATACGGATGGCTTGCTCTAATGCCTCTTGACCATGTATTAAACGAGTCATTTCTTCAGCTAGCGCCTTTTGTGCCTTACGTAAATGTGGCTCCTCCTCTACAGAAACGGCTAAAGCTTCAATTTCTTCACGAGATAGGAACGTAAAGATTTTTAAGTATTTTATGACATCTGCATCAGCTGCATTGATCCAGAATTGGTAGAACTCATATGGAGAGGTTTTCTTACCATCTAGCCAAACAGCACCACCTGCTGTTTTACCAAACTTTGTGCCATCTGCCTTTGTTACTAATGGAATCGTAATACCAAAGGCTTTCGTTTCTTCCTCGTGTGTTTTACGAATAACCTCTAACCCTGTTGTAATATTACCCCATTGGTCAGAGCCACCTACTTGAATACGGCAATTGTAGTGATTGTATAAATGATTGTAATCAATACCTTGAATTAACGTATAGGCAAACTCTGTAAACGAGATTCCTGTGTCAAGACGAGAAGCAATCGTATCTTTTGCTAACATATAGTTTACGTTAATTAGTTTCCCGTAATCACGTAAAAATTCGATTGTGTTTATATTACCAATCCAGTCACGATTGTTCACAAGCTGAGCACCATTGCCATCTTCCGCAAATTCGAAAATACGTTCTAATTGACTACGGATTCCTTGAACGTTTTTATCGATTTGCTCTACTGTTTGTAATTGGCGCTCTTCTGAACGGCCAGATGGGTCACCGATCATCCCTGTCGCACCACCAACAAGTAAAATTGGACGGTGGCCCGCTTTTTGGAATCGACGAAGCGTTAACAATGGAACAATATGTCCAATATGCATGGAGTCAGCTGTTGGATCTACCCCACAGTATAAAGATACAGATTGTTCATCTAATAATTTTGCCATGCCTTCCGCATCTGTTTGTTGGTATAGCAAACCACGCCATTCTAAATCTTGTAATAATTCGTTTGTCATGTTCATTCCTCCTAAAATGGTTAAATTCATTACGTGCATGGACATGTTTAAATAAAAAAAGTCCCTACACGCAAACAATTGCATGCAGGGACGTTAAGTTGCAAACTAACGCGGTACCACCCAGCTTGAAGATGTCATCCACCTTCCACTTCATTCAGCCGCCTTTATCGCAGGCGCGCACGTCTAAGCTCCAAGCACGTAATTCGTCTCTACAATATGACCAGTTTTCACCAACCACTGGCTCTCTAAACAGGGAATATAGACACTACTGCAAGCTCTTCATCACCAGAAAACTATAAACATAATTTTATACGATTCTTTTTAAAAGTCAATAACTATGTTCGTGCTAAAACAATATGTGCTATAATAGACAAGATTTTAGGAGGTCGATACATTGAAAGATTGGATTGAAAAAATCAATGCAAAGATCGATGAATTACTTGAACAAAAATGGATGAAGAAATTACGTATTTCAGGTAGTGTTACCTGGAACTTATTTTTACTATTTTTAGTCTTTGCATTGGTTGGCACTGTATTTGTCGGTTCAGTTGGAGCTGGTTATTTTGCTTCTCTTGTAAAAGAAGAACCGTTACGCTCAAAACAAGAGTTAAGGGATCAAATTTTTAGCTATGAAGAAACCAGTGAGATTTATTTTGCCAACGATATTTATATTGGGAAATTAAGGACAGATTTAGATCGACGTGAAACTTCGCTTAGCAATGTTGCACCAGAGGTCGTGAATGCTGTTCTGGCAACAGAAGATGAATATTTCCGAGAGCATAACGGAATTGTTCCTAAAGCAGTTATTCGTGGGTTATTACAAGATGTCACAAACTCTGCAACGCAGACAGGTGGTTCTACACTTACCCAGCAGCTTATTAAAAACCAAGTACTAACTAATGAAGTATCATACGAGCGTAAAGCTAAGGAAATTTTACTAGCGATGCGTTTAGAACATTTTATGACGAAGGAAGAAATATTAGAGGCTTATTTAAATATCATTCCCTATGGTCGTAACTCTTCAGGACGAAATATTGCAGGTGTTGAAACAGCTGCGGAAGGAATTTTTGGCGTAAAAGCAAAAGAATTGTCTCTTCCTCAAGCTGCGTACATAGCTGGTATTCCACAGGCACCATTTGCTTATACACCATTTACAAATACAGGTGAACTGAAAAGTGAAGAAGCTTTGAAACCAGGTATTGATCGTATGAAAACAGTACTTTATCGTATGAAAGAAGCTGGTTATATTGATGATGCACAGTATAATGAAGCGTTAAACTATGATATTGCTGCCGATTTCCGTGGACCAGAAATGCGCGCGGAGGATCGTTATCCTTGGTTGACTTATGAGCTTGAAGCTCGTGCAAAAGATATTATTGCTGAAAAATTAGCAAAAGATGATGGGATTGACCCAGAGCGCTTAAAGTCAGAAAAAAAATTAAAGGATAAATATACGATTTTAGCAGATCGTGATGTTCGTTCAAAAGGCTATCGTATTTATTCAACCATTAATAAAGATATGTATGATGCGATGCAAAAAGCAGCAAAAGACTTCCAGTATTATGGTCATACGTATACTGGTAAAGGGAAAGATCCTGTTACTGGTGAAGAAATTGATATTGAGATGCCGGTACAAGTAGGTAGTATTTTAATAGAGAATACGACAGGTCGTATTTTAAGCTTTGTCGGTGGTCGAGACTTTAAAACCACTCAAGTAAACCATGCAACACAAGCTTATCGTTCTAACGGTTCTACAATGAAACCATTACTTGTTTATGGACCTGCCATTGAGTATGGCGTAATCGGTGCGGGTAGTCCATTAGTTGACGTGAAATTCTCAATCGGTTCTTGGAGTCCAAGTAACTATATTACGAGTGATGAGCGAGGTCTTATTCCAGCACGTGAAGCTTTAGCAGATTCTCAAAATATTTCAGCACTACGTTTATATAATGATATTATTAGTAGACGCCCTGCAGATTTGTTAGTAAAAATGGGATTCTCAAAATTACATCCAGATGATTTTACTAACCTAGCAACTGGGATCGGTGCTTTAAGCGAAGGAACTACTGTTGAAGAAAATACAAATGCATTTGCTACCTTTGCAAATGGTGGCCAATTCATTGACGCTTATATGATTGATCGAATTGAAGACCAAGAAGGAAATATTGTTTACCAACATGAAGTAGAACCTGTTCAAGTATTTAGCCCAGAAACATCTTATATCGTGACAGATATGCTACGTGATGTTCTCACTAAAGGAACAGGGACAATGGCACGAAATACATTAAAATTCTCTTCTGATTTCGCTGCAAAAACAGGGACTTCTCAAGAATATAAAGATGTTTGGTTAGTTGGTTATAACCCTAATGTATCTCTTGGTGTTTGGATGGGTTACGATCAACCTCGTACACTTTATGCATTTAACAACACCTATTTACAGCCAAGCGTTCGGGTGAATAAGCTATGGGGTACTTTAATGAATGCTGTTTACGATGCGGACCCTCAGCTAATTGACCCTCCAACAAGTTTTAAGGCGCCTAAAAATGTTGTGACAGCATCATTCTGTGGCATTTCCGGCATGGCCCCTTCTGCAGCTTGTGCTAGCGCAGGTCTTGTACGCTCAGATTTATTTAATGCGAAAGTATTTTTACCATCACAACCTGATGATAGCTTAGCCTCTTCAAGTGTTGTGACGATTAAAGGAAAAACTTATAATGCGTTGCCAAATACACCAGCAGAGTTTGTAAAAGCAGGTGGCGCAGGCATTAATCAAGACTTTATTAAACGAATGTTAGGTAGACTTGGCGGGAACCCTGCTAGTCTGTTACCAAAGAATTCTACATTGTCGAATTCATCTGTATCAGCAGTTGATTTCCCAGCGGATGGTAGCCCTCCAGCAGCTGTCTCAGCTTCAGTAAATGGCTCTACATTATCATGGTCAGAGTCATCGAATGATGTTGTTGGTTATCGTATCTACAACGTTACGAATGGCGGTAATACACTTGTAACGTCCGTACTAGAGTCAACACAAAGCATTACGGTTGCTAGTGGACAAGCTTATGTAGTGGTCGCTGTAGATATTACAGGTTTAACATCACCACATTCCAATGTTGTGTCTACTGGCGGTAGTGAAAATGAACCTGACCCAGAGGAAAACGACCAAGAACCAATACCACCTACAACGCCACCTACTAATGGCAATGGTAATGGTTCGGGTAGTAACGGCAATGGCTCCAATAACGGGAACGGGTCTGGTAATAACGGCAATGGCTCCAATAACGGGGATGGTTCTGGTAACAATGGCAATGGCTCCAATAACGGGGATGGCTCCGGAAGCAATGGCGATGGATCTGATAACCCCGGAGATGGCACAAACGGAGGAGACAATGGTAATACCACTACTCCAACTGAAACATCAAGACGCTAATCCATTATGCCTTAGCAAAAGCATTTGTATTAGATAATCAATTAAACAGACTTACTGCATATTCCTTATGAATTGTAGTAAGTCTGTTTTTTTGTCATTATTAAGAGGACTACTATTTTGAAGGGGTGAAAATATATGAACATATTGATTTTAGGAGGCACACGTTTTTTTGGAAAAAAGCTAGTTGATCTTTGTATTCAAAATGGACATAAGGTAACGATTTTAACACGTGGTCAAAGTGGCAACCCCTTTGGTACACATGTTAAGCAATTAGTAGTAAATCGTAATGATCGTGATGCTTTAGAACAGGCACTAGCCAATACAACATGGGACATTGTCTATGATAATATTTGCTATTCGCCCAACGAGGCACAAGCGATTTGCGAGATATTAAAGGGAAAAACGAAAAAGCTCGTCTTTACTTCTACTCTTTCAACATATGAGGTAGATGGTAAGATAAAAAAGGAAGAAGACTTTGATCCATACCAGTATCAAATTCGTATGGGACATCAAGAGGAATTTTCTTATGGAGAAGGAAAACGACAAGCGGAGGCAGTCTTATTCAAAGAAGCTTCATTCCCAGTCGTAGCTGTACGTTTCCCAATTGTGATGGGTGAAGATGATTATACTCGACGTTTACATTTCCACGTTGAACATATTTTACAGAATCAGCCGATTACTTTACCGAACATTGATGCAAAGATGAGTTATATTACAGATGGGGAAGCTGCTGAATTTTTATACTTTGCGGGCGTTACTCCTATTGAGGGACCATACAATGCTACCGCATCAGGGGCCATATCTCTCAAAGATCTAATTGCGCTAATTGAAGAAGCAAGTGGTCAGCGCGCAAAAATTTCCTTCATTGGTGGTGATGAGGAATCACAGTCTCCTTATGGGGTGCCTGCTGATTGGTATATGTCTAATGCTAAGGCTGAGAAGGCAGGATTTACGTTTAGTCAGCTTGAAGATTGGTTACCAAAATTAGTGGCAACATTAGTAAAACAGCTACAATAGCATTTATAGCGCAAAGAATCTGCTCATATCTAGCAGATTCTTTGTTCATCCTAATGTCTAGTCATTTTTGCCGCTAATGCCTCACTTTCTGCTGAACGAAAGTGTATTTTCACGGTAATATGTTCTTTAAAATAGCTACTGCTTTGTCAATCTCTTCCTTTGTGACCGTTAATGGAGGCAAAAGACGAATAACTGTTGGCCCTGCCCCTACTAATAAAAGACCACTTTCTTCCGCTGCCGCGATATAAGGCGCAACTTCCGTGTCCCCACAGCCAATCCCTAACAAGAGACCCTGGCCTTGAACAGTATAGCTAGAAGATAAATGAGCCCTTAGTTGTGCCACAAAATAGGCAGATATTTCTCGTACCTGCTGTAAAAAATCCGGCTCAAACACATGATTTAAAACAGCTTGTGCCACATTCATCGCAAGAGGGTTTCCACCGAATGTTGTACCATGTGTTCCTGGACTAAATGTAGCATGAAGCTCAGCAGTTCCGAGCATTGCACCAACAGGGAAACCACCACCTAAGCCTTTTGCCAAAGTTACGATATGTGGCTTTAATACCGTTTGTTCAAATGCATAGCGTGTTCCTGTTCTTCCAATGCCCGTTTGCACTTCATCAACAATTAGTAGTACACCTTGCTCCTCACAGACTTTTGCAATAGCTGCGGCAAATTCTGCTGATACACTATTGACGCCACCCTCTCCCTGAATCATTTCTAGCATTATAGCTGCAACTGAATCATCAACGGTTGCTTCAAGTGTAGCAGCATCATTAAATGGCAAAATCGAAAATTTTTCTACGAGTGGTCCAAAGCCATTATGTACTTTGCCTTGACCTGTTGCAGACATTGCTCCAAAAGTACGACCGTGGAATGATTTTTCAAATGTAATAATATGATGTTTGCCTGTATGCTTACGAGCTAATTTAATGGCCGCTTCATTAGCCTCAGCCCCGCTATTACAAAAAAAGGCATGTGAAAAGTGTGTATTAGCAATTAATTTTTCTGCCACCTTTTCCTGACCTGGTATTTCAAAAAGATTTGAAATATGCCATAGCTTTTGGCTTTGCTCTTGAAGTGCCTGTACAACGGCTGGATGGGCATGACCAAGACTCACCACAGCAATGCCACTAGTAAAATCCAAGTATTGCTTCCCTGTTGAATCCTCAACAATTGTCCCCTGACCTTTAACAATTTGTGCACGACGCTTGCCGTAATTCTCAAATAAAACACTCATGTTATCATCTCCACTATCATTTAAAATAGTTTCTTTCAACAACTATACTTCTCAAGCTATCCTATTTAGAACACTAGGAAGAAAGAAGTTCACTTGTGGCTACAATTGTTGTACCAATTAAAGTTGCGCCTACAATTTGTACAGAAGGAATCCCTGCCCGTAAACAGTCAATCGCTCCTTGCACTTTCGGAATCATTCCACCGTAAATATGGCCCTGCTCTGTCCATTGATCTATAAGACTAGGTGTAGCTATTGCTTGATATTCATCTTCAATACGGATACCACTCACATCTGTCACGAGTAGTAAGCTATCTGCTCCGACGGCTAAAGCAATTTCACTTGCTACCGTATCGCCATTAATATTAAGAGCCTGACCTGCTTCGGTCGTACCTACGCAGGCAATAACAGGTACAATCCCTACACCCATTAAAGCTTCCAATAAGGATGTATTGATATTTTTAATAGCTCCTACATACCCGTAAGTCTCTTGATCTAAAAAGTCTACGACTATCAACTGATTATCAAAGCCATTTAATCCGATGGCTGCTATACCAGCTGTTGTTAACTCATGAACTAATGCAGTGTTTACTTGCCCTATTAGGGTCGATTGGACAACTTTAATTGCAGCCTCGTTCGTGACACGTATTCCATTTAATGTATGTGATTGTAGGCCTTGAGCAGCTAGTTCTCGATTTATGGCTGGCCCACCCCCGTGGGTAATAATAAGCTCTACCCCACTCTCTTGTAATCTTTTAAAATTATCAAAGAAAGCCTCATTTAAACCTTCCAGTGTACTGCCCCCAAGCTTAATGACCACACGTTTATGAGCGGTATGATGCATTGATTTGGACATAGTCATATGTTAAGTCACATCCCCAAGCATGCCCCTTACCATCACCCACACCAAGGGACACATAGATTTTTACTTCATGCATTTTTAATATTTGAATTAACTCGTCCTCAGAAAAGGGAATTGGTTCACCGTTTTCTACCATAGTAGCACCACCGATTTGGATAGTAATTTTATCTGGATCAACTGTTGCGCCACTATACCCTACTGCTGCAATAATACGCCCCCAGTTGGCATCACAGCCGAAAACTGCAGTCTTTACAAGTGGTGAACCAACGACTGTTTTTGCAATTTTACGTGCCTCCTCGTCTGAAATTGCACCAACAACTTCCACTTCGATAAGCTTCGTTGCTCCTTCACCATCTTTGGCAATCATTTTTGCTAAATCTTCCGCTACTGTTTGCAAAGTGTTAAAGAAATTTTGCCAATCTGGATGCTCTGGAGTTAAAGAATTATTCCCTGCCAAGCCATTAGCCAATATTACCACTGTGTCATTAGTGGATGTATCCCCGTCAACTGTAATAGCGTTAAATGTTAAATTAGTAATAGTCGATAAAGCTGCTTGTAACACATCAGATTCAATGTTGGCATCTGTTGTAATAAAGCCTAGCATTGTTGCCATATTAGGTTCGATCATACCTGAACCTTTTGCTACACCAGCAATGATAACTTCCTTGCCATCCACAGTTGTACTATAGCTTGTGTTTTTCATGACGGTATCTGTTGTCAAAATAGCCTGCGCAAAGTCAATCGCACTTTCTAAATTGTCCTTTGGCTCTAACTGAAGAATACCATTTGCTACTGGCTCTAATTTCATCATTTCTCCAATAACACCTGTCGAGCAAACTCCCACCAAATTTGGTGCAATCCCTAATTTTTCAGCAGCTAGCGCTTGCATTGTTTGGGCATCTTTTACACCTTGTTTACCTGTACAAGCATTCGCATTGCCTGAATTCACGATCATCGCTTGCATTTTCTTAGTTGCATAAACAACTTCCTTCGTGACTTTTAATGGTGCTGCTTGCACAGCATTTGTAGTAAAAACACCCGCAACACTTGCTGGGACTTCACTTACTAAAAGGGCTAAATCCTTTTTCTTATGTTTTAAACCACAGTGTAATCCGGCTGCCTTAAAGCCTTTTGGTGAAACAATATTTTTACTTGATAATTTTTTCATTACATTCGTTGAAGTGGTAACTGTCATCCGAAATTCCTCCTTAGATTAATAAATAAGAGAAGCATACAGTTGCCTGCATGCTGTTAAATAAAGAACGGTACGACATCTAGCCCTGTCGTTTGTGGTAAGTCAAATTGCACATTCATATTTTGGATAGCTTGCCCTGCTGCTCCTTTGACAAGGTTATCAATTACACTAACAATTGTGGCGCGATTTGTACGGGAATCTACTTTCACTAGAATGTCACAATAATTTGATCCCTTGACACGATTTGTCCCTAAACTAGATGCATCCGTAACGATTCGAACAAATGGATGATTCTCATAGGTTGCCTGTAAGCAAGTGATCAATTGCGACTCTGTAATTCCCTGCATTACTGGTGCATAGGATGTCGCCAAAATTCCCCTGGTCATTGGAACCAGATGCGTATTAAAAGTAACCTTTGTATCTGCTTGAGCAAACATGGAAAGTGCCTGTTCAATTTCGGGAATATGTTGATGTGTATTTACTTTATAGATTGAAAAATTCTCATTTGTCTCACTAAAATGGGTAGTTTGTGAGGGCTTATTGCCTGCTCCTGAAATACCACTCTTTGCATCAATAACTAGAAAACTAGGATCAATTAAACGTTCTTTTACAAGTGGTAGTAAGGATAATAAAACTGCTGTTGGGTAGCAACCCGGATTAGCAACAAGTGTTGCTTGACGTATAAGCTCTTCATTCCATTCTGTTAAACCATATACACTTTGTTGAACACTATGGAACGGTGCAGCTTTTTTGCCATACCAGGTTTCATAGCTTGCTAGATCTTTTAACCGAAAATCACCAGATAAATCGATTAGCTTTGGTCCTTTCCCAACCAAAGGCGGTAATAGCTCACTTGTCACCCCAGATGGTGTACTCGTAAAAATAACATTGAATTTTTCTAAAGTGTCATACGCAATCTTTTGTAACGGTGTATCAGCTATCCTAACAAGATGGCCAAATTTCGAAGAAAATTGGACACCCTCTTCTGAAGAAGTAAATAAATCAATTCGTTCTACAGCTGGATGATTATGTAAAAATCGAATAAGTTCTAGACCACCATATCCAGTTGCTCCAATAATACCTACTTTCACTGCACTCACCTCTGAAATAAGTTAAAAATAGTATACGTCTGCATATTTATTAAGTCAACTGAATTTTTATTTAATTCATTGTTTTTTGAAATAGATAATATTTCACCTACTCTCACCTCTATACTATTGTAAATCCAGAAAAAAGAAGGCAAGAATCCTTTCGCCCATCGAATGAATCCCTGCCTTCTTTTTATGCACATGTTGTATAAATATCAATTGATGTTTTAGATAATTAATCTTCCATGGTTGATAAATCACCAGTCGGTAAATTTAATTCCCAAGCTTTCAAAACGCGACGCATAATTTTACCACTACGTGTTTTTGGCAATTTATCTTTAAATTCTATTTCACGTGGTGCTGCATGTGCAGATAAACCTTTTTTAACAAAATCACGTATATCTTCAATTAATGCATCAGAAGGTTCTACCCCTTCTCGTAAGGATACAAAGGCTTTAATGATTTCACCTCGCACCGGATCTGGTTTCCCGATAACACCCGCTTCAATTACATCTGGATGCTCAAGTAGCTTACTTTCTACTTCAAAAGGTCCTACACGTTCACCAGCCGTCATAATGACATCATCCACACGCCCCTGGAACCAGAAGTAACCTTCATCATCCATATAGGCTGAATCTCCAGACACGTACCATTCTCCTTTTAGGAAATAAGATTCATAGCGCTCTGGATTGCCCCAAATTTGGCGCATCATGGCAGGCCAACCACGACGAATAGCTAGATTCCCCATTGTAAATGGTGGAACCTCATTGCCTGCATCATCTACAATCGTCGCATGAATACCAGGAAGAGGTTTCCCCATTGAACCTGGCTTAATATCCATCGATGGATAATTACAAATCATATGCGCTCCCGTCTCTGTCATCCACCATGTATCATGTATACGATGACCTAGTTCCTCTACTCCCCAGCGAATAACTTCTGGATTCAAAGGCTCACCAACAGACAGCACATGGCGTAAAGATGTGAGATCATAGCTTTCAAGCAAGCCACTACCTGCACCCATCAGCATTCGGAACGCTGTTGGTGCACTATACCACACTGTCACACTATAATCTTCAATAGCCTGATACCATGCTTGTGGTGAAAATCTTCCTCCGACGATTAGCATTGTTACACCGTTTAACCACGGACCAAAGATGCCATAGGCTGTTCCTGTAACCCATCCAGGATCAGCTGTACACCAATAAATATCATCTTCACGTAAATCAAGTACCCATTGTGTCGATTGATATTGCTGAATCATAGCATTATGGACATGCAATACACCCTTTGGAGCACCTGTTGATCCAGAGGTATAGTGAAGAATCATCCCATCTTCTCTGTCTACCCACTCTATATCAAAATGAGCTGAAGCTTCTTTTAAATGTTTAGTAAAGTCTAGTATTTGAGCTGTTTCCTCAACGCCCTCCCCTACTAAAAAGATATGCTCCAATTTAGGTAATTTAGCTAAAGGTACACGTTCAAGTAAAGCAGGTGTCGTGACTAATACTTTCGCCTCACTATCAGCAAGTCGATCATACACAGCACCTTCCATAAAAGCTTCAAACAATGGTCCAACAATAACCCCCATTTTCAACGCTCCTAATAATGAAAAATAAAGCTCAGGTGAACGAGGCATAAAAATAAATAAACGATCACCTTTCTGCAGATTAGTAGTCGCTTTAAAAACATTTGCTGCTTTGTTTGTTAACCTTTTCATTTCATTAAATGAATATGCCTCTTTCCGTTTACCATCATTAAAATACAATGCCACCTTATTTTTGCGATGTGTTTCTGTATGGCGATCAATAGCCTCATATGCCATATTCACTAAACCTGTTTCGCTCCAACTAAATGCCTTTTCCGTATCTGCCCAATTATGAGATTCTGCCACTTCTTCATAATTCGTTAAATGGTGTTGACCAGGTAAAGCCATTAACTTCTCCTTCATTTTCATCCCCATGAAAATACCCCTTTCTTTGCTTTTGTTTTTGACTAAATTTCAACAATCCCCCCTGTTGAAATTCAGAGAATTTTCCAAAAGCAAAATTGATATGTAGCAATTGTTATACAACAGTTATCCATAGTATTAATGTTCGAATCCCTAATAGTACTACTTTTATCTGTTAAATAACAGAAGCAATATAATCTTATTTTACACGAATTCAGATAGATTGTCTCAATATTTTTATTTTTCCAAAAATACAGGTATATTTTGCAAAAATAAGCGTTTTTACGCAAGAAATCAGCTATAATGGAATTATTAAACTCAGGTGGTGTAATTATGGAACATAAAAAAACTTTTTTTTCTGTCACAAAGGAAACAAAGCATGGTACTGTGTATGTGGAAGGACCTGTGCCTCCAGAAAAATTAGCTACATATTCATTCCATGAAGGCTTGGTTGCCTTCAGACCTCCAAAACAGCAACAGCAGGCCATTATAGAAATTGCTGGACTACCCGAAGGCCGTATTATTATTATTCGAAACGAAGATATTATTGTAGGCTATGTTACCTATCTTTACCCTGATCCACTTGAACGATGGGCAGAAGATCGTATCGATGACATGATTGAATTAGGTGCCATTGAAGTCATTCCAGACTACCGTGGTACTGGTGCTGGGAAGGCACTACTAGCCGTTTCATTTATGGGGGATGAAATGGAAGATTATCTTGTGATTACTACCGAGTACTATTGGCATTGGGATTTAAAAGGAACTGGTTTAAATGTTTGGGATTACCGCAAAAYGATGGAGAAAATGATGAGCTCTGCTGGTTTCGAATATTTTGCAACAGATGATMCTGAAATTACATCACATCCAGCCAATTGCCTGATGGCGCGCGAAGGAAAACGGGTGCCTCCTGAGACAATGGAAAGATTTGATAGACTTCGTTTTAGAAATCGTTTCATGTATTAAAACTAATACAAAGGGGATGCATATATGATTGTAGAAGAAATTATGAATGATAAGCCTTATACATTAGCTCCTACCAATACAGTGCAGGAGGCACTAAAGTTAATGCGTGAAAAGAAAGTTCGTCATTTACCAGTTGTAGATGATGAACACCACGTTTTAGGTGTAATTACTGAACGAGATATTAAAGAGGTCTTGCCCTCATCTTTGCAGGATGAACCAAACTCTCCTATTTTTAATGCAAAAGTAGAGGATATTATGGTGAAAGACCCCCTTATAGGTCATCCACTAGATTTTGTTGAAGAGGTGGCACTTACGTTTTACGAATCAAAAATAGGCTGTTTACCTATTGTCTCTGGTGGAAAATTGGTAGGCATTGTTACGACAACAGATTTACTCTATACATATATAGAGCTGACTDDTGCYDMANAGCSBGGGTCAAAAATCGAGATTCGGGTATCCGATACCCCAGGAGTTTTATTTGAAATTACAAWAATATTTCATCAACATCATGCCAATGTCCAAAGCGTCTTAGTTTATCCTGACTCTGAAAATACACAAAACAAAATTTTAAGCGTCCGAGTAAAAACACTAAATCCTTTAGCAATGATTGAAGATCTACGCAAAGAGGGCTTTGATGTCCTATGGCCAAATTTACCGGGTGTTTCGCTATAATGAAAAAGGCCGTATTCGTATACTCGCCAGAACAACTCGGATATAAATTTTCAGATACACATCCTTTCAATCATAAACGCTTGACGCTAACTATGGATCTACTAAAAAATATTAATGCACTCGATGATGTAGATATTGTACCAGCACGTGTTGCAACGGAAGAAGAGCTATTGCTTGCACATGATTCAAAATATATAGATATTGTAAAAAAAGCAGGACATGGTGAGTTATCAGAAGCACAATGTGAAAGCTATGGGATTGGAACTGAAGATACCCCTATTTTTGAAAATATGCATGAAGCAAGTGCACAGCTAGTTGGTGGAACTTTAACCGCTGTTGATTATGTAATGGAAGGAAAAGCCGAACACGCCCTTAACCTTGGTGGAGGACTCCATCATGGTTTCCGTGGTCGTGCATCAGGTTTTTGTATTTACAATGATAGCACAGTGGCTATTCGTTACTTGCAGGAAAAGTACAACGCTCGTGTACTTTATGTAGATACAGATGCTCATCATGGGGATGGTGTCCAATGGAGCTTTTATGAGGATCCTAATGTTTGTACACTGTCCATACATGAAACTGGTCGTTATCTATTCCCTGGAACCGGAAATATTACTGAGCGTGGCAATGGGCAAGGCTATGGAACCTCCTTTAATTTTCCAATGGATGCGTTTACTGAGGATGAAAGTTTCCTAGAGATCTATGAACAGTCAATGCGAGAGATTTTTGAATTTTTCAAGCCAGATGTTGTATTAACACAAAATGGTGCAGATGCACATTATTTTGATCCATTAACACATTTACATGGAACAATGAATATTTATCGCGAAATTCCTAAGCTAGCTCATCAATTAGCACATGAGTATTGTGATGGTCGATGGATTGCAGTGGGGGGCGGTGGCTACGATATTTGGCGAGTGGTGCCTCGTGCCTGGTCCATGTTATGGTTGGAAATGACTGACCAAGCGTTACCAATGGGGCCACTCCCTCAAGCATGGCTGGATCGCTGGCAACCAGAAGCACCTGTTCCTTTTATTCCAACATGGGAGGATCCGATTCCTTTATACGAGCCAATTCCTCGTAAAGCGGAAATAGAGGAAAAGAATGCTCAAATGTTAGCCAAATCGCTACATATTATTCGGAATGAAAGACGGGATTAATTTCTTGGCCTCACGATATTCGTGGGGCTTTTTAAATTAGATGAATGCTTTTGGTGGTATATCCATCAATTCTTTTGTTCTATCCCTCACTTTTGAAACGCTATCCTCTATTTTTGACGTTCCATCCAGCAAATAAAAACACGCAAATCCTTCATAAGCGATTTACGTGTTAGTATCATTATTTACTTTTGACAGATTGTCGATGCTCAATACGGTGTGGTAAAATAACCGCTTCGTCCTCGACATTTTCCTTGCTCATTAATTTTGTCAGCAGGCGCATTGCAACAGCTCCAATATCGTAAAGCGGTAGCGCGACACTTGTTAACTGTGGGCGAACCATTCGTGCTAACTTTGAGTTCTCAAAGCTGATAACTTCAATATCTTCTGGAACATTTTTGCCCGCATCTTGTGCGCCATGAATTAAACCGATGGCCAATTCATCACTTCCTGCAAAATAAGCTGTTGGTGGCTGTTCAAGAGCAGATAAAATCTCCCAAGCCTCTAAGCCCATATCATAGCTGGACTCTTMTGCWGCADTTAATGMTTCATCTATTGGTAAACCAGCATCCTGCAATGCTTTCTTATAGGCTGCTAGCTTGAATTTTCCGTTAATTGTATACGAAAGTGGGCCAGTTACAAAACCAATCCGTGTATGGCCATTTTGAATAAGTAATGAAATAGCTTCATAAGCCGCCTGGAAATAATCGATATTCACAGTTGCAATTGTTTGGGATTCATCCACAGAGCCTGCAAGCACAATTGGTACTGGCGAATGATCCATCGTTTGCTGCATCTTTTCTGTAACCTCATCACTCATCATGACAATACCATCAACCTGTTTTCCAAGCATTGTATCCAGTAGCTGTAACTCTTTATCTTCATGTTGATCTGAGTTGGCTAAAATAATATTGTAACGATACATTGTGGCAATATCCTCTACACCACGAGCCAGCTCCGCATAAACATTGTTTGCAATATCTGGGATAATCACGCCAACTGTTGTTGTTTTCTTACTTGCTAAACCTCGCGCTACTGCGTTTGGACGGTATTCTAATCGTTCAATTACTTCTAGTACTTTTTTTCGTGTTGCTGGTTTTACGTTTTGATTACCATTGACTACACGAGAGACCGTTGCCATGGAAACATTTGCTTCTCTTGCAACATCATAAATTGTAACAGTCATCGTACGTGCCTCCCTTTTTTCCTATTATAGCCTTATCATACGATAATTTTCATATTATTTTCAAGAAGAACTACGTAAAAACCAAGTACTAATAGTCCTATTCTAGACATTATTTTGTCACGATATAATAAACACCGCCTGCCGAAGTAAGCAAGCGGTGTTCGCTGTTAACAATTAAGCATGAATTTCATGATTTTTCATGAATTTTTGTAGCGTTTCATAGAATGCGTCAAATGTTGGGATGTCCATTTGTTGTTGTGAGTCAGACAATGCCACAGATGGATCTGGATGCACCTCTGCCATGACGCCATCAGCACCAATTGCAATTGCTGCTTTTGCACATGGTAATAATAAATCACGACGCCCTGTTGAATGTGTAACATCTACGAATACTGGCAAATGCGTTTCTTGTTTTAAAACTGGTACGGCTGAAATATCTAATGTATTACGAGTTGCTTTTTCATAAGTACGAATACCACGTTCACAAAGGATAATGTTTTCATTTCCTTTAGACATAATGTATTCTGCAGCATGAATGAATTCATCAATTGTTGCAGCTAAACCTCGTTTTAATAAGACAGGTTTATTTGTTGCACCTGCTGCTTTTAATAATTCAAAGTTTTGCATATTACGTGCACCAATTTGGATGACATCAATATAATCCAATGCTTCCTCTAAATGACCTGGTGTCACGATTTCTGTAATAACACCTAAACCATATTCCTCGGACACACGTTTTAAGATTTTCAGACCTTCTAATCCAAGACCTTGGAAGTCATAAGGAGAAGTACGTGGCTTATAAGCACCACCACGAATTAACTTTTCGCCTTTTGCTTTAATAGAAGCAGCAACTGCTGCTACTTGCTCATAAGACTCAACCBCACAAGGACCGAATACGAAAGATGGTTTTCCTTGCCMAATTAATTCACCATTGATATTAATAATTGTATCTTCTGACTTCTTCTTACGAGATACAAGCAACTCTTTCTTTTTATCAGCTTCAAGTTGTTTTAAAGCTGTTTTAAAGATTTGCTTAAATATATAATCAACCGTCATTTGGTTTAATGGACCTTGATTGTGTTCTTTAATAAGATCAAGCATGTGTCTTTCACGCAGCGGATCATAGCGATTCACACCTTGTTTTTCTTTAATTTTACCGATTTCATCAACTACAGCTGCACGTTCATTAATTAGACGAAGAATTTCTAAGTTTAAACCGTCTATTTGACTACGTAAGCTTTCTAAATCTTTTTGGCTCATGCTTTCTTGCTCCTCTCCTCATGVCAGACACTTTCAGAACTCTGAAATGTATGTTACATTTTTAGATAATAGCATTATTATAATCAATGTTGTTCAGAATGTCACGCATTTTTAATTTAGCGCTTCAACTCGCTAAATTATTTTCAAGTATGACGCGAAAGGAAGCGATTACATTGAGTTCTAAACTATTCGCACTTGATATTGGCACTCGCTCAGTGGTCGGGATTATTCTCCAAGAAGAAAATGATCATTTTCATGTGGAAGATATTTTAGTAAAAGAGCATAAAGAACGTGCCATGGTAGATGGACAAATACATAATGTCATGTATGTGGCAGAATTAATTAATKAAATAAAACGYGAACTTGAAGAAAAACATGGGCCTCTCACAAAGGTAAGTGTCGCAGCAGCAGGTCGATCTTTGAAAACTGAACAAGCTAGTGTGACCATCAATATTCGTAATCGACCAATTTTTACTGAAGAAGATATTAGTCGCTTGGAACTTCAGGCTGTTCAACAAGCACAGCAGCAACTCTTGCAACAAAAAGAGGATGCAAAAATTAGCCACTATTATTGTGTAGGTTACTCAGTCCTGTATTATCGCTTGGATGGCGAGGAGATCGGAAGCCTGTTGGATCAACAAGGGGATGAAGCCCAAATCGAAGTGATAGCAACGTTTCTACCTCGGGTAGTTGTGGAATCATTGATTGCCGCTCTTAAACGAGCTGATTTAGAGATGGAAGCATTGACGTTAGAACCGATTGCTGCCATTAATGTGCTGATTCCTCCAACGATGCGTCGCCTAAATGTGGCACTTGTTGATATAGGGGCAGGTACATCAGATATTGCCATTACGGATAAAAGTACAGTTGTAGCTTACGGCATGGTCCCTACAGCTGGCGATGAAATAACAGAAKCTTTAAGCGACCACTATTTGCTAGWCTTCCCTGTAGCTGAAGAGKCTAAACGTCAGCTACAAACCTCTGAAGAGATATTGATTCAAGATATTCTAGGCTTTGATCAGTTCTATCCAAAGGAAGAGGTTTTTTTAGCAATTGAGCCTGCAGTGAAACAGTTGGCGAAGTCTATCGGAGAAGAAATTCTACGACTCAATAATCGAGTAGCACCCAAAGCCGTTATGCTGGTTGGTGGCGGTAGTTTAACACCCAACCTTACTACAGAACTAGGTCAAGTTCTAGATTTACCAGCTAATCGTATTGCTGTTCGAGGCATTGATGCTATTCAAAACTTAACAAAAGAAGATCATATAAAAGCCTCACCTGAATTAGTCACACCTATTGGTATTGCCATTGCTGCTAAAAAAATGCCGATTCAATATATGAGTTTAACAGTCAATAACCAAGTGGTACGCCTTTTTGAACTAAAAGAAATGACTGTTGCAGATGCCTTTCTAGCTGCAAATATTCGTGCAAAGCAATTATATGGAAAACCAGGACATGGACTATCTATCAGTGTCAACGGACAGGACATATTTATACCAGGTGGACATGGTCAGCCTGCTGAAATATTGGTAAACGGGCAACAGGCATCAACAAAAAGCCTGATTAAAACTGGAGATGCCATTCAGTTAATAGAAGGCCAAGATGGGCAACAGGCGACGGCTACAGTAAGAGATCTTATAGATGATGCAGCAATAAAGACTGTGACAATCCAAAACACCAAATATGTGATTGAGCCCAAAATTTCTGTCAATAACTCTTCTGCATCACTCGATACCGTTTTAAATGATCGTGATATCGTCGTTTTTGATATTGCCGAAACAATTGAGGATGTATTCAAAATCACTAATAATTGGCATTTGTTAAAGCAATTTGAGTCCTATACGATTCAAGTAGATGGACAACCTTTATATTTACCAGAGTTCTCTTCTCAGCTAATGATTAATGGAAAAGTAGCCAAATTGAGCTATGCTGTACAAAATGGAGATGTGATAAGCTTCCAACAACCATCTCTACCAACAGTACAGCATATCGCAGACCAAATGAATCTTTTGCTAGAGGATAAAATCATTATTCATTTCCAACAGGAAGTTTTGGAACTAAAGAAGACTGCAAATGAAGCGATTGTTAATAAAATGGTTGTGTCACCACAATCCACTGTACCCAATGGAGCGACTTTAGTATTTAAAGAAAAGGATCGTAGTCGTTGGATTTATCAAGATGTTTTCCGATTCTCTAATTGGCAGCTGCCAAGTGCCTTTAAGGGGAATTTTACGATTTTAAGAAATGGTCAGCCAGCGAGCTTTGATACAGAGATATTTGGTGGTGATCAATTAGAAATAATATTAGAAGCAACACCTATCATTTAAAAAAAGGGATACGTTACAACTTTATCTTGTAACGTATCCCTTTATATTATGCATTATGCACGAACTTCTTCATTGGTTTCTTCTTTTTGATCTGCTTTTTCTGTCGTTTCTTCGGCTTTTGGTTCCTCACTTGGAATATAATCCTCTAATGGTTCTTCCCCTTCAAAGGAAACCGTACCATCATCAAAAACAGTTGGTGCTTTTGCTGTTTTTAGTGTTTTTACTTTCTCTACTAATTGTGTAGATTGCTCTTGAATTTGTTTAGAAAGTTGAACTGTTTTATCTTTTGCAGTTGTCGAGAAGTCTGCACTCTTATCTTTTAGCTGAACAGCTTGTACAGCCACATCACTGCGTAAATCTTTTCCTGATTTTGGAGCTAACAGTAGACCTGCAGCAGCCCCTACGATTCCACCAACTAATGCGCCAATCACAAAATCTTTCATGTTTACACGCTCCTCTTCATAAATCGAGTCTTGCGGATGATAAAGCTGAGGCAAAGAACTTTCAAGCTGCTGTTCCTTTACTTCGTTAAAATTTGGCTTTTGAGTTGTCATGCAACAATTCCTCCCCATCTAATTATCAAATTTGTCTAGACTGGTTGTCCATCTATTTTCACAGATGCATCTTCAACTTATATGTCTAAGAYTTTATTTTTATTCAGCCAGCATAGAATACTCACTGAATAATTATCATTTTTTACGACCCCATTTTCTTTTTGGTGTTTCTTCTACTTGCACAGTTTCAAATGCATAGGCATCAGGTGATACCGTTTCCTGCTCGATGATTTTTCGCTTTTTCCATTTATCAGCAATACCCATCGCAACATTACTCCATTGTACAACTTGTGCAATTTTTTCTTCATTTTGTTCTACGCTTTTAGAGACAGAAGTAGTAATCTGCTGAACAGAATTATTTAAACCATTAACGGAGTCACCAATACCTTTAACAGCTTGAACAACTGAATTTAATTGTTCAGATTTATGTTGAATATCCTCTGCTAAGCTATTTGTTTTTGATAATAAAGAAGTTGTTTCGCGTGTAATGCCTTCCATTTGGCCTTCAATCCCAGATAATGTCCCTGCTAAGCTGTTTAAGATGGATTTAAGCGAGAATAATGTCATGCCCACGCTCACACATAAAATTAAAAAACCGATTGCAGCAATAATGGCTGCAATATACAAAATCACTTCCATAAGTTGACCTCCTGCTAGTAAATTGTCTTTACTATTACTTTCCCTATCTTCGACAAAAAAAACGGAATTCCTGCTTAAATTTGAGAAAAAACAGCTTAACCCCTACGGACTAAGCTGTTTCATTGTTTTTAAGCACGTCTTCAAAAGCATCTTGGAACTTGTGAACATCACCAGCGCCCATAAATAAAAATACTGCGCCATTATGTTTTGTTAATATATCAATTCCTTCAGTGGTAATCACTGAACTGCCTTCAATAAGTGACGCTAAATCATGAATAGAAAGCGCGCCTTGCGTTTCTCTCGCAGAGCCAAATATATCACATAAATAGGCTGTATCTGCAAGGCTCAAACTATCCGCAAAATCTTGTAAAAAAGCTTGTGTACGTGTAAATGTATGTGGTTGGAAAATCGCAACTAGCTCACGTTCAGGAAATTTTTGTCGTGCTGATTGAATTGTCGCGCGAATTTCCGTTGGATGGTGTGCATAGTCATCTATTAAAACATTATCCCCTATATCCGTCTCAGTAAAACGTCTTTTTACACCTTTATACGTGTGTAAACGCTCCTGAATAATATCTGGAGAAATGCCTTCATATTCACATAGCGTAATAACCGCCAATGTATTTAAAACAGCATGATCCCCAAATAATGGGATAAAGAAAGTGCTATAAAATTCATTACGTACAAAAACATCAAATTTTGTACCCTCAGTTGTTTTTTCAACATTACGAGCTTCAAAGTCATTTTCAGCACCAAATCCATAATACACAACTGGTACTTTTGCTTGAATACGTTGAAGCTGTTCATCATCACCACACGCTATAATTGCTTTTTTCACTTGTAATGCTAATGATTGAAATGCAGAATATACGTCCTCTATATTAGCGAAGTAATCTGGATGATCAAAATCGATGTTCGTCATCACAGCATAATCAGGATTATATGCTAAAAAGTGACGGCGGTATTCACACGCCTCCATTACAAAGAAATCAGCATTTTCATGACCTGCCCCAGTACCATCACCAATTAAATAAGATGTCGGTTTATAGCCACCTACCACATGTGCCATTAAACCAGTCGTAGATGTTTTACCATGTGCACCTGTGATGGCAATAGATGTATAGTTGCCAATATATTCACCTAAAAATTTATGGTAACGAATGACTTCTACACCTATTTCTCGAGCACGTACTAATTCAGGGTGATCATCGGAAAATGCATTACCTGCGATCACTGTCATACCTTCTTTAATATTATCTGCATTAAATGTAAAAATTGGAATATTACGTTCACGTAACGGTTGCTCCGTGAAGAAATATTTATCGACATCTGAGCCCTGTACTTGTTCACCAGCATCAAATAAGATTTGTGCAAGCGAACTCATGCCAGAACCTTTAATGCCTGTGAAATGAAAAACTGTCATTAATTAAACCCCCCGGGAATTTCAATATCCCATCTATCATCTATTAGGTGTATCGTATTATTTCACGAATGGTTAGGTATTAATACCTTCACAAGTGTTAAAAAATACGTACTATTCAACACATCTTGTCTMTTATAGCACTTTTTATGCATAAGGATAGATGTGTAACTTTTCTAAAAAAACTAAATTCGACGTAAATTAGATAATCTAGACGAAAACAATGCAATTCTTATTCAAACATAGTAATTAAATCTTCTTCTGTAATGTAACTTTCACGTGGCTTACTTCCTCTTGCTTCCGAAACAAAACCATGTGATTCTAACATGTCAATTAAACGAGCAGCACGATTATAGCCAATATGATACTTTCGTTGAATCAATGAGGTAGAAGCGCCACCTTGCTCATAGACAAATCGACAAACATCTTCAAATAAATCGTCCTGTTCTGCGGACACCTCTGTTTTCTTTAATAATTCCTCTTGATCGAAAATATAATCAGGCTCACCCTGTTCACGAACATGCTCAATAATCGATTCAATTTCATCATCTGTAACAAAAGTTCCCTGTAAACGCACGGGCGCTGACATACCATTACCTAAATATAGCATATCCCCTCGACCAAGTAACCTTTCAGCTCCTTGCCCATCTAAAATGGTACGAGAATCAATTTGAGAGGAAACTGCAAAGGCAATACGTGTAGGGATATTTGATTTGATTAACCCTGTAATAACATCCACTGAAGGTCTTTGCGTTGCAACAATTAAATGAATACCACATGCACGTGCCTTTTGAGCAATACGGCAAATBGCCTCCTCTACATCTGCTGGAGACATCATCATTAAATCTGCTAACTCATCAATGACAATTAAAATGTAAGGCAACTTCAGGCTATGTTCATTATTTTTATCAGCTATGGCATTAAAACGTGTAATATCACGTGCACCTGCATGAGCGAATAGTTGATAGCGACGCTCCATTTCCTCAACTGCCCATTTTAGTGCCGCCGTTGCCGCCTTTACATYTGTAWTKWYAKGWCWAACWRAATRCGGMATAYGRTWWAATSGSGMSWSYTSTASSMTTKKAGRGTCKATMAGSAYRRGTTTTAGCTCGTGTGGTGCAGCTTTATATAATAAACTAACCAAAATAGAATTAATACAAACGGATTTACCCGAACCCGTTGCACCAGCGATTAAGCCATGTGGCATTTTACGCAGATCTAACGTAACAGGTTTTCCAGTCAAATCAAGTCCTAATGCTGCCTCTAATGGTGAATCTGACTCAACGAAGGAGGCACTATTTGTTACCTCAGATAAGCGAACAGCTCGTGATACTCTATTTGGGATCTCAATACCGATCGAACTTTTCCCAGGAATTGGTGCTTGAATACGAATATCTTTTGCTGCTAGGGCAAGTTTTAAATCATCTGCTAAGTTTCGAATTTTACTCACCTTTGTACCATGGCTCACCGTTATTTCAAATTGAGTAACAGCAGGACCTTGCATAATCGATTCAATTTGCGCAGAAACTTGGAAATAAGATAGTGCTTCGACTAATGTCTCGCCCTGTTGCTCCATCCAATCCGTATCCTGTGTTTTTTCCTCTGGTGGCTCTAGATATTCATCCGTTGGCTTTTGATAGACGTGTACAGGCTTTGCTGGTATCTCAGCTTCTACTTCTACTTCTACTTCTTGTGGTGCTACTTGATTCTCAACAGATTCTACCGGAGCATAATCTACAATTTCTGAAACTACTTCAGGTTCGATAGCTAGTTCTGGTTCTGACACTTGGTCCCGTTCTGAAGATAGTTCAAGTTCTGGTTCTAATTCAAGCTCTGGCTCAATAGTTGCAGAAATTTCATCAGCAGCTGCTTTTTCAATTTCTATTCTTTCATTTATTGAGATACTTGACATTGATGTAACAGGAGCCATTGTAATTACAGCAATAGGCTCTTCAGCACTACTTGTTGTAGGGACACTTTCTACTTCATCTTTTACCTCAAGTTGCACTGGACCATCTACTTGCAATTGAACAGTCTCTGACATATGGAAATCGTTGTCATCTTCTGGTGGTGAAACGGACATTTCGCTTGTTGTCATGCTGTCTAAGGACGATGATTTTTCTGGCATCACATCCACTAGTTTGTTTTTCTCTGTTTCTGGCATGCTCTCTACACGTATAGGCTGCTGAGCCATCTTCAATTGCTGTTGGATTCTCCATTTTTCTTTATCTGTTTTTAACATTAGTACATTAAATGGAATTCGACTTTTTTCTTCCCTCGATGCAGTATCAGGAGATTGGTCATCCATTGACGGTTGAACGACAGTAACTTCTCCAATATGGATCGTAGAATTTTCTATTTGTACTTGTTCCACAATCATTTCTTTGACATGGATTTCCGATTGATCTGCTGAAAGTTGTTGAACTGTTTGATCTTGAACAACAGCTTCCTTCTCTTGCCCTTCAAAATCCATAGCAAAAGAAGTAGTTTGAGGCACAGCTACATTTGATGACAAATTTTCCTTATCATCGTTCTCKTCAACCAACAGTTCTTCCTCAAAAATAATTGGTTCACTTACTGTCGAAAGTTCTTTCGATTGAATAATCTCATGGTGTTCCGTTAAAACCGTTTGGTTTGTGCTAGCCGGCTCTTTTTCTTCTAGTATATTTTCATTGACCTCATTTGTTGTCGCTTCTTTTAAAGGCTTTGCAACAGTAACCCTTTCAACTGCCTGTACATCGGTTTCTTGCTTCTCATATTCCTCTTTTCTTTTATCTAATAAATCTTTGATGGGACTTGGTTTTGCAAAACCATAGACAGGTGAAGGCACATCTGTTGGAACAAATCGTTTGCGATTCTCAGGCATAATATTTTCAACTTTTTGTTCTTTTCGCTGACTCTTTTCTTTTGGTGCAGGTGCAGTCATAGGACTTATAGTAGCTGTTTCATTTTGTGCATCTCGAAAGACTAAGCTTGCTCTTGAACGAAATTCTTGTTCTGAAGGCTGACTTTTCATCATTGTTTTTCTACCTGTACGTTTAGAGCGATTTGCTAGTAAATCTCGAATTCCTGAAACCTCAACATCATAAACACTAGAATCGACAATATGATGATTTAAATGTTTTGGTAACGATAAATCCCCAATTTGTCCATAATCATCATCTTCCATTTGATCAAACATTTCTTTTGAGGGCGTATAGGATGCTTCACCTTCATCATCGTCAATCAAAGGGAAACGGAAAGTCTTTTGCTTAGCGATTGGTGGTTCTTTTTGTGTATGTAATTGCTCCGACTGAACTTCTCCATAATCCTCATAATATTCTTCATACTCATAGTCTTCATCTTCTTTATTAATAAATTTACTAATTTGTTTTTTAAACCAGTTCACTTCGTTTCACTCATTTCTCTTACACTTCATTTATAGCATTGTCTAGTTTTAWAKWKWYSMRTAGSTCMRKRKCTRYATSWAARAGMMWASCATAAAAACGGTCTTGAAACTTGCATTTAGAGGCTCATTCTAAACAAAAAAATCGTTATGCTACTAGCATATTAGTAACATAACGATTTAGGGCATTTCACCTTGACACAAGGAATAATATCATGATAAAACATTTAAATTTTAATAATTTCTTTTTTAAATAGGGGAATTTTTATTTAGTTGGTGATTCAAAAGCACTACCAACTATAGCATCCTCTGGTAATACTAAAATCCCTTTTTCAGATGGTGCATTAGGAATCGCTAATTCACGCGCTGAACAAAGCATGCCGTAAGACTCAACACCACGTAAATTTCCTTCTTTAATAAGCATTCCCGAAGGCATTACGGCACCAATTTTCGCAACAACTACCTTCTGACCTGCTTCTACATTAGGAGCTCCACATACAATTTGTAGTATCTCATCTCCTACATTGACTGAACAGATACTCAATTTGTCAGCATTTGGATGCTTGTCCTTTGTTTCTACATAACCAACCACAAATTTTGGTGAAAAATCAACATCAAGATTAATATTAGCTCCATTTTTTTCGATTGCCACTGCTAGCTGTGCTACTAATTCTGGTGTCACTTCTACTAAGCCTTTAGCATCTGTTTGGATGTAACTGCTCGCATTAAATAAATTGAAGGCTTTAATTTCTCCCGTTTGAGCTTCCCTTAAAATAGCAATATCACCAGCACGTTCTACTTCTGTTTTCACAATAGCCTCCGTTGCTAGTTGAACTAGTAAGACATCTCCTACATGCTCTTTGTTGTAAAATACGTTCATTGTTATTCTTGCTCCTTTTTCACTCTGTTTTTTGCTAAGATAAAGATTGGTTCTAGTTCTCCATCTTCATAAATAAAAGATAATGACGTAATCGGTACAGTACCGACTGCAAAGAAATGCATCGTCATCTGTGCTAATACATCATACCCTGTTTCATTACGAATATCACCTATAATTAATACATCTTGATGAGGCACGGATAATGTCATATCGCCCTCCACTTGTGCCTGCATTTCTTTTAAAAAGCTCTCATTTAAAATACGGCTAGCATCATAGCCATCATTCACATTGACAAAATAAAAAATATTACCTGCTACCTCATCTTTTTTATAGGCGGTTGGTAGTTGTTTCACCGAAAAGCGTGCCATTTCTCGAATTTGTTCTACCGTTAATTGTAAGGCTTCTAGCATGGATTCATCAATAAAGCGATAGGTTTTACCTAAATCGAGTGCATAAAAAACGCGCGTTTCAGCTGTATGCTCAGTTGTAATAAAGGCATGCCCTTCTTTCGATGCCTGTGGATAAGAAGTGGCACGAATCACGGGATAAATCTGTGTAGTCGTTTGGAAACCCTGTTCTTTTTCTTGTACCATTGCATTAAAGGTTTGCTCAATTGTATATATAACTTCTTCAATCGCTGACTCTTGCTTGTCATTATATTTTGCTAAGATCCCAGGTAAGGAGAGCTCCATCCCTTTTTCAATTGTCTTATGATTCAAGCGTAATTTATCGTACTTTTTATCAAAATGAAATTCATATTTCTCTTCAGTTAATTGCTTTTTTAATAGCTCGACTAGTTGTTCAGACTTCATTCGCTTCATCTTTTTCACATCCTAACTTCAAAATGAAACGGCTCACATGTTTGTGAACCGTTCTGTTCATTCCTTCTATTTACTTCATCTTAACCGAATGAACGATTTTCGTCATCTCACGCAAATTATTTTCAATTTGTTTTGCTTTTGAAATGGTTGTCATCTTCACACCACCACTACTAACAATGAGCTCCATTTCATTTTCTTCGTCCGTTTTTAGAACCGCTGTGAAGCCATAACGACCATCCTTATCAAAAGTCGATTCCTCGATAATTTTGTCCGCTTCATTTTCTTTTAAAAGATTATAATAAAGTTTACTGTCTTGTGCTTCACGATCATTGATAAAAAGAATGTAGCTTTCTTTGCCTTTTGAAATCACAATATTATAAGCATCTGAACTGTCTTCAATTTTAAAGTTTGAAGGTAAGTATAATTTGATATCCCCAATTTCTACTGTATGTTCTTCTGGCTCTTCAGCAAAAACCTTCTCCGTTAATTGGAGCCCATTAGCAATTTGATCATCAATAGATTGATTGCAGCCAGAAAGGACAAGAAGTATAAGCATTAGGCCAATTGCTCTTAGCCATGAAAATAACATGTCTCTCTTCCTTTCACTACTAACTTTTTTCTATTTTAAAAAAATTAATCATAAGATGCAACCTAACTATCCTCTCACCACTAATTCTTTTTAACTATTTTTGTGAAAATGTGAACAAATATTGACCAACTAAAAGCGAGACAATATGCTCAAACATCATCTGTCTACTAACTAAACCTTGCGTAAAAATACCTACAGCACCTGCGCCTTGACGAATATCTCGACGCTTTGTATATTGCTCCATAATCGGTCCAAGTTCTCCACCAGTTCTTATTTCCTGGGCAATTTCTTTTGGCAGAATAATTTGTGCGCCAGCAGCTGTAAACATTGTTCCATCTGACACAGTTAATGCACCCCAGTTACAAACATACATGTCATCATCGATTTCAGTTACGCCACCTTCTAAGCCAAATGATAATTCTGCATCCGTTAAAATCAAGGCGTTTTTAGCACGATTCATTGCCCCTAATCTAGTTTCTTCATTACTTATCGGTTGATCTGATACTTCAGAAGCAGCTTTGACATGAGTAAAGAGAGAATCCTCAAAGTATTTGCGAACAATTACTTCAACTGCTTCTGTTTTGGCCTTATTGGTTGTGCCAATTGCTATTTTCATTTAATCCCCACTTTCTTTCCATAGAAAAAGATGCCTCTAAAAGGCATCTTCCTAGCTTCTTATACATTAGCGTGAATTGACTCTAATGTCGAACGATCTGCTTTTTTCACTAATTCAACAATTAAAGCTTTGGCAGCTGCATAATCATCAATGTGAATAATTGATGCTGATGTATGAATATAACGTGAGCATACACCAATAACTGCACTTGGAACGCCATCGTTTGCCGTATGCACTCGACCAGCATCTGTTCCACCTTGGGAGACAAAGTATTGATAAGGGATATGATTGGATTCGGCCGTATCTAAAATGAATTCACGCATACCACGATGTGTTACCATTGTACGATCTAAAATACGAAGTAAAGTACCTTTGCCGAGCTGTCCAAATTGACTTTTTTCACCTGACATATCATTGGCAGGAGAAGCATCTAGTGCAAAGAATAAATCTGGTTTAATCATGTTTGCTGATACTTGTGCACCGCGCAAGCCAACTTCCTCCATTACATTTGCACCTGAGTATAAATGTGAACCTAATTTTTCGTGCTGTACTTCTTTCATTAATTCAATCGCTAGACCACAGCCATAGCGGTTATCCCAAGCTTTAGCCATAATTTTCTTCGGATTAGCCATTGGTGTGAATGGACAAATTGGTATGATGGATTGTCCAGGACGAACACCCATAGACATAGCATCTTCTTTATTATCAGCACCAACATCGATAAGCATATTTTTTATATCCATTGGCTTCGCTCGTTCTGCATCTGTTAATAAATGGGGTGGGATGGATGAAACTACACCAGGAATTGCCCCATTTTTCGTATATACTTCTACACGCTGTGCAAGCATAACTTGGTTCCACCAGCCGCCCAATGTTTGAAAACGGATCATTCCATTATCTGTGATAGAAGTAACCATAAATGCTACCTCATCCATATGAYCAGCAACTMATMTTTTCGGTGMATCMGYAMYMYCWCTKWGCTTAACACCAAAAATACCCCCCAAATKATYTTKAACGRTTTCATCCGAGTACTTTTCTAACTCAGAACGCATGAACGCGCGTACTGCGTGTTCATTACCCGGAGCGCCTGGTAATTCTGTTAATGTTTTAAATAATTGTAATGTTTCCTCATTCATGATGACTCTCTCCCCACGAAGTAGAATATTCTTCCTTGCCTATTGTAACACAATTATTTCCGAATTCGAAATATTGATACATTTCCTCAATCCGCATAATTGTGAACGTGCATTCACTCTATAGGCTATGCTAAAATAAAGGTATAGAAAAAGGAGGAAAAAAGTATGAAATTACGTGATTTTTTAATTGGTGTCGCAACTGGCTTAGCTGCCGCAGTCATTATTAAAGAAGCTAGTGAAAAAGTTTCTCCGTTCGTACCTGCAGGACAAGTACTTGAAAACATAAAAAGAGAATTTAAAAAGGATTCACCGATTGATGGTTCTTGGATTTTTATGAAAACTGAAGATTTTACAAACGGTATTATTACCATTCCAGTATATCGTGGGGGGATCTCGCGTATGCATGAAGGTGAGATGCAGACATTCGAATTTGCTGCCGATGCACGCTCTGGTGTTGTCGTGGAACTAACAGAAGTTTAATTATGTATATACAATAGAAGCCATCTCATAAATTGAAGATGGCTTCTTATAATGTTAAAAACAAAACATTTTTGTGAAAGGTGAAAAGAGATTTCCAATGCGCTGGCGGAACGGAAATCAACCCCTCACCTTGCTAAAGGGCCTTTTCTGCTACTCATAATATCTAATTCAACAACATAAGAAGCCATCTCATAAAATGAAGATGGCTTCTCTATGTTATTCKGATAAACCTTTATTATTAAAGTACTTTTTATACTTACGKTAATAATTTAAATTATTGAGTGTTAGTTTCACCCAACGCTTCGCATTCATATCCTCGTTAAAGTAGAGAGAATTTGTGTATTTACCCTCACTAATTAATTTTTTTGCTTCTAGTTTGAGCTTTTCATTCGATGCATATTTGAATAATACACCTTTAGGAATAATCATCCATAAATGCTTGTCCTCCACATATGTGACTTCTTGCTCGATATTTAACATATGGTCATCCGCAACATACTTCATTAAATTATGCCCACTTGCTGTTACATAGTAGCTAGAACGCACATTACGTAAACTGACCTCTATAAGTTTATATTGCTTGTCTCGAATATCATATTTCATATCAAAATTCGCAAAACCTGTATAGCCAATGTCCTCTAGGAAGAAACGTACTTGATCCATTAATTCTTTATCATAGGTTGTCACGATGGCTGCATAACTTCCGATTCCTTCAGGAGAATGTTCTTCTAGAATAGGGTTACCTAGACACATCAGCTTCACTTTTCCATCCTTTCCTACATAGGCATTTAACACACGCATATAGGAATCGTCCCCAGGAATAAATTCTTGAATAATCATTGTATCCTGATAAGTAGAGCTATAAATAGCTTTTAATATAGCCGTTTTTTCCGCTTCATCATGTGCAACAAATACTTTTTTCTTCCCAGGGAATTTACAAGCCCAATATTCTACAGAGTTGGAAGCCTTTAAAATGATAGGGTAAGCAAATGGTGGTGTAAAGTTTTCATAGTTGTCAGCTGTCACCGTTGTTGTACCTGGATATTTAAAATTATATTGATCACACATTTTATAGAAATTTTCTTTCAATAAAATTTCATCCATCAATGATTCGTCGATATAAGGTACGGTAAAATGCTCTTGTAATGCTGGCTTATTTTTGATGATCAGCTTGGCATAATCGTCCCCACATGCTAAAAGTAATAGTTTTTTATCAGCATATTTTTTTGCAACTTCTGCAAGGGCAGGTGCAAAAACATCTTGTTCATTTAAACGGTCTATTTCTTGAAATTGTAGGATATGGCTATCTTGTGTTGCTGTTAAATGAGAACGTCCTAAAACAAGTGGTTTAATACCATATGCTTCATAAAACGCACGTGCCATACCATATGCATTCATATCTGATCCAAGTAAAACGGGTAAAAATGGTTGTTCAGTTGCCATGTTTATTTCAACTCTCTTTTGTATTTTAGTATCGTGTTAAGTGTATCATATTTTCTATCCTGTTCACGAACAAAAACGCGAGGTATTGACATTTTATATGCCAAATACCTCGCCTTTGCTTGCTCGATTAAAATGTAATAACAGCTTGTCTACTACGCTCTAGTTTATCCACAATCTCTTTGCCTGACTCATCCCATCGAATCATACGGTAATAAGCATCGTGATAGAAAATAAAGCCATAGTTATTTGCAAGGGCTTCTTTCATCAGTCGCTCTTTTGCAAATACACTTGTCATTGGATAATCGTCATAGGCTAATACCCATAATGGATTTTGATGAGCATGAGTCGGCATAATATCTGCCATATGCAATAACACTTCATCATTTTGCGTTAGCTTGATGACAGCATGACCCTCACTATGACCACCAGTATGAAGCATTTCGATTCCAGGTACTACTTCCAATGACTCTTCGTAGGTTTCAACTAAATGCTGAACTGGCTCCCAATTTTCTTTCCAATAAGTATTTTTAGAACGGATATTGGGGTTACGCATTTCATCCCATTCAATTTTCGTTACAAAAATCTTGGCATTTGGGAAAGTTGGTACAAGTACATCCCCTTCCCACTGTGTTAACCCCCCAGCGTGATCAAAATGTAAATGCGTCATTAACACTGCATCAATATCTGCTGTCGTTAATCCTAACTCTTGTAAGCTATCAGCTAACGAAGATTCTTCTGTTACACCAAAGTTTCGTAGCTGCTTTTCATTTAATTTGTTAAAGCCAACACCCGTATCAATAAGGTAGTTTTTGCCCCCAAATTGAATAAGAATAGGTTCTGTTGGTAATTCAATTTGGTTTTTTTCATTGACTGGATATTTGCGGGACCAAAGAGGCTTTGGTACAACACCAAACATCGCACCACCATCTAGGCACGTAACACCCCCGTTTAGCCATGATAATGACATATTGTGAAACTGTAACTGATCCATCCATATTCCCCCTACAATTTAGTGATAAATTGCGATTCTAAGCGATAAATCGGCTGCCCCTTCGCAGAAAACTTCTCTTCATATTCTGTCATCACATTATCCTCTGGCATATTTGCATGCAGGTCGAGAGATACATGCTTTAATAACGTCCCAGATTCAGACATACTGATTAAAGAATACTCGAAAAGACCTCGGTTATCCGTTTTAAAATGGACTTCCCCATTATCCACTAAAATCGACTCATATAATTTCAAAAAATCCCCGTGCGTTAAACGTCTTTTTGCATGTCGTGTTTTTGGCCAAGGATCTGAGAAATTCAGGTATACACGTGATACATCGTTTTTGTCAAAGAATTTATATAAATCTGCGCCATTTACTTTTAGTAAACGTAAATTCGCTGGAGATTTTGCCTCTAGCACTTTTTCTAGTGCACAAACAATCACACTATCGTAAAGTTCAATGCCAATATAATTGATTGTTGGATTTTGCAAAGCCATACCGGTCACAAATTGTCCTTTTCCAGACCCTACTTCAATATGAATAGGGTTGTCATTGCCGAAAACAGCCTGCCAATTTCCTTTAAAGTCTTCAGGATTTGGAATAATCACCTCTGGGTGATCTGTAATCATTTCCTCTGCCCAAGGCTTATTTCTTAATCTCAATGTTGTTCCTCATTTCTTTCTTGTGAAATTATTGATTTTTTTATAGTATAACGTATTCCCTTATAATTCGCATGAAATTATTGCACAATGATATTTTTATGAATCCTTAACAATAACCTGCCAAGCATTTTGTTGTATTGTACAGTGGATATTGGTCTCTTGATTGACAATGCCAATATAATTACCATCCGTATGGCAGTCAACCTTATCTGCTACGATAAGATCAAAGACCTGCCCCTGTAAAAAAGTAACTTCCTTAAATTTTGTATGTTTTTCAAAAAACACAGTGACAAATACCAGTAATAATTTGATACGAGAAATACCATGTACAATTGTGATATCCACTTGCCCATCATCTGCTTTTGCGGCAGGTGATATTTTCATGCCGCCTCCAAAATAAGGTTGATTACTCATCGCCACAAACCACGTCTGCTGAAATTGCCATTCCTGTCCCTCTGAACGTATCGTTATGTCAAAGCGTTCAAAGCGAAATAACCCTCTAATTACAGCGACAGCATACGAAAGTTTCCCTAATCCAATCTTATTGAGATAAAACTTAAGACGAGAAGTGTTAATTGATTTTGTCACAAAGGCATCGAAGCCTATGCCAGCATTATTAACAAATATTTCTTTTCGTTGATTATCAATCTGAACGATCCCTGCATCCATTCTTACATTAGCCAAGGTAGTCTTTACATAATCCTCGATTTGCTGGGCATTGGAAAAGGTATGAAAATAACGTGCAAAGTCATTACCAGAGCCAGCACGAACTACACCAATTATGATGTATTTATTATGTATAACACCACTAACTACTTCATGAATGGTGCCATCACCACCAACAACGACAAGCAATTTCTTCTCTTGTTGCTGGTGTGCCCATTGTTGAGCGATTTCCTGTCCATGTCCTGCATATTCAGTAAAAGCCACTTGATAGGAAATCGTTAGTTGCTCTTGAAGTTGGAGCCAAACTTTTTTTCCTTTTCCATTCCCAGCGGCCTCATTGACAATAAATAGAACGTTCATACATCATTCCTCTGTTGGCTGAGATGCTTGCTGCCATATATCTCGGTTAAAGGAGGTGGTTTGGACCGTATTTAAAATTGTCTGTGCAGCTCGGATTTGCATATGCTTCATAGGAGAGGAAACTTTTCTTAAATGCTCTATCCATTCATGGTAATTTCGACGATCAACAAAGCGTACCCCAAATGGTGAACCAGGATAATCAAAATACCCATTACGAGATAGCACAACCTTACGGATGGGCATATCAATATCCTCTTGTTTAAATAATTGCGACAGTACCGATTCCATCCGCCCTAAGTTAATCGTTGGATTCAAAACTTTAAAATCCTTCGTCCCTACTTTTTTAATCCAGAAGCGATCGCTGCCACCTACATATACAGCTTGATTTTCAGCCTCTAAGACCGTAATACAAATACACTCTGTCGGCGACATTAACACTACATCTAGCTCTATAGGTGCTTTTCTAATTTGTAGTATTGGATAATAAAACAATAGATAATTATCTGGCAATGTTTGCAATAGCATACGGAGCAATGAGTCACGCATGAAGCGAGGATCTACATATGATTTTTCCCGTAATGTTGAACTAGCCCATTTCATTTGAAAATGAAAGAACTGATCAATAAACATTCGTTTCAACTCATGGATGGATTGTGGTGCATACACAATTTTAGGTTCAAATGTGAGTGTCGTTTCTTCTTCAGGAATTATATCCTCATCGCTGACAAGCTCATTTGATATTTCTACTTCTTCAACATCCTCTGTTGTTTCCTTTTGCCGCCCAGCAAACCATTTTTTTATGAAGGTAAAACGTTCTTTTTCCTCGTAAGCCTCCGCTTCCACCTCATTGTCGACATGTTGCCACTCGCTAATATCTTCTCCCAATTCCCACTGTCGCTTAATGCGCTCCCATTGGTTTTTCTTCAAGCGCACAAATTGTGTTGGGTATCTCGCTAAATCAATTTGATAGCGTGAAATGTAATCTTGTAATTTCACCAATTGTGCCATGTAAAGGTCACTCCATTCTTACTCACCATATCTATAGTTCTCTTTTTATCTAGATTGCTTTGGAGAAAAGAGGCATTGTATTCAATACATCGACAATTATTCTACAAATTTCAATCTGTAAAATTATTCATTACTATCCTTTTTATTTTACATGACGATACCAAACATTACATCCATAAAAAAGAGAACTACCCTTATCGATAGTTCTCTTAAACGGTTCTTTTATTTTGAATTCAAAGAAAGTGGTAATTTCGCCTCAAAAGCTTGTTGCAATTTACGCGTCCATTCACCTGGCACTCCAGTACCGATTTGGTTTCCATCCACATCAATAACAGGAGTAACTTCTGAAGATACAGAGGATACAATAATTTCATCCATTGTTAATAAATCAGCTTTTGTCATTGGTTCTTCAACTACAGGTAAACTAATCTCTTCTGCACATTTTAAAATGACCTGACGAGTAATACCGTTTAAAATGAAATTATTTGCTGGGTGTGTATAAAGCTTACCGTCTTTAATCCCATAAACATTTGCTGATGAACATTCTGTTACGATATCCCCGCGATGTAAAATTGCTTCGTAGCAGCCCTTTTCAGCTGCCTCTTGTTTTGCTAATACTGCACCAAGTAAGTTTAAAGATTTGATATCACAGCGCAACCAACGAATATCCTCTACAAACGTAGCCTTAACCCCTTTTTCAAAGTTTTCATATGCACGTTCACCAGCTTTCACATTACCAGTTAATACAGCTGGAACACTTGCATCTGGGAAAACGTGATTACGTGAATTGGCACCACGTGTAATTTGGAAATAAACATGCCCTGTATCAAGATTATTTTTTTCAATCAGCTCATGTAATAATTTGTGTAAGACGTCTTTTGTATAAGGAATAACAAGACGAATTTTTTCGGCGCTTGCATAGAAACGATCAATATGCTCTTGTGCTGTAAACATATTTCCGTTATAAACTTTGATTACTTCATAAATACCGTCACCAAATTGATAGCCTCTATCTTCTGGTGATACTGCAATGGATCCTTCTTCAACAATTTGATCATTCCATAATGAATATGCCATGTTTTGTTCATCCTTTTCGTCTTTGAGTTATTTTTTTCCTGCAAGTTCAACAATTGCTTCAGCATAAATTGCCGCTGCTTTTACAAGGTTTTCAACGACAACAAACTCATCCGCTCGATGCGCTACATCTGGCTCCCCTGGGAAGAGCATGCCAAATGCCACGCCTTTTTTCATCACACGTGCATACGTCCCACCACCAGTTGATAATAAAGGTGTTTCTGTATCTCCCGTTTGACGTCTATAGATAGCTGCTAATGTCTGGATGAATGGATCATCTTCGCTGACATAATGTGGCTTGGAGTCGTCTTGTATGTCTAGAGAAAACCCTTTTTCTACCGCTAAGCGTTGTGCTGCTGTTATTTTTTCATCGAATGGATAGGAAACTGAATAGCGCATACTAATTACTAAACTGCCGCCTTTATGGACATCATAGCTTACGATCCCTGGATTTAATGTTGTTTGTCCTGACATTGTATCCTCAAACTGCAGATCGAGCTGACTACCATAATGATCCTGATAAAAAACATCTGCAATAAAGTCGACAAATTGTTTACTTGCTTCTGTCGTCAACTCTTGTTGTAAAAATGCTGCAAGATAAACAGCTGCATTGATACCTTTATCTGGTTCCATTGCATGGGCTGCTTTACCTTTGATAGTTATTATATAGCGAGACTCCTCCATTAATAAAGAGCCTTCTAGCTGATTTTTACTTAAAAATGTTTGAAAATTCTGTTCGAATGATGCTGTTACGTGCTGAATTATTGCTTTTGCAAAATCAGGTACCATATTTGGGCGCTTTCCTGCATTAAATAGTAGTAGTTGTTCTTTCGTTGCATCACCCACTTTATTTTGAGAGAACACAAGCTCTGCAATGCCTTTTTCTGCATTGATGAGCGGGAAATCCGCATCTGGTGCAAAACCAATTGTCGGCATTTCCTCCTGTTTAAAATAGTGGTCGACACAGCGGAATCCTGTTTCTTCGTCTGTACCAATAATCATTCGTACTCTTTTTTCTAACGGAATACCTGCATCTTTCACAAGTTTCATGGCCATCCATGCCGCAATCGTAGGCCCTTTATCGTCAATCGCACCACGTGCAAATAATTTACCATCAGCTACTGTGCCGCTGAAAGGAGGGTAAGTCCAATCTGCTTCTTCTCCAATTGGGACAACATCAACATGACATAAAATACCAAGTAAATCTTCACCAGTTCCCATTTCAATATGTCCAGCATAATTATTAACATTTTTCGTGAGCAGGCCTTCACTTTGACCTTTTGCTAGTAACCATTCAAGCGCTTGAAGTGGACCATCTCCAAAAGGTACTTCAGTAGTTATTGTATCCTCATCGAGCACACTATTTATTTGCACAAGCTCCTGTAACTCTTGTATTAATTCGTCTTGCCTTTCTTTTGCAGCTTGTAACCAATCCATACCATGTACCTCCTTCAAAGTATTAACATTATTCTACACCTTACAACATATATGACAATCAGCTTTCTGACAACTATTTTCAGTAACTTCTACTGTCACTACCATATATAGCACGTTTTTCACGTATTCCCACAAAATACAGTATAAATTTTATATATTAATTGTAAATTTCTCTTGCATTCACTAGAAAATTAAGTAGTTTTTCTATATAATAAAGTTATCAGAATAATTGTTCTGACTATAAAATTAGAAAAGGGGATGTCTAAGGCAGCTACTTATTAGCCTAAGTGCACTCCGCACATATTGTCGTCCGCTAGTCTTTGCCAAGAGAATTAAGATGAAGGAGTGGTTCATTTAATGAAACCAACTACTGATCGAATGCTTAATCGTATTAAAGACGTGTACATGTTTATTTTAGACAAAGGAACCGTGTCTACACAGGATTTAGTCGAAGAGTTTAGTATCACTCCTCGCACCGTTCAAAGAGATTTGAACGTGTTAGCCTTTAACGATTTGGTGACGAGTCCAAGTCGAGGCAGATGGACAACGACGAAGAAAAAAGTAAAATTAACGTCTTAGTTTTACGTTTTGTACGTAAAGCATTGTGTATGGAAAAAGAATGACCTTTCGTCGGGGTCATTCTTTTTTGTCGTTAGAAGATTATTAGATTTTTTTCCCACTTTGCTTACTGACTTCTCCAGCTTGCTTTCTGTGTAAAGTAATTATTTTCATCACTTTTTCAGTCATCTATCTATGCAAGCAATGATTTTTATCTTACTTCCATTCATCTATATAAAACGATTATTTACATTGCTCCTTTACCCTTCAATCTGAGCCTCACATCTTAGCATAGCAACATAAATCTGCGCGCCATTATCTGCTTTGTGCTCTTTCAAGATTATTTTAACTATTTACAGTTGCTTAACAATCCGTTAAACTCGAAACATTCTAAATGTTGAGAGGAGGATTTTATATGACTTTGTCAAAGTTGTTTCATCCATTAGTTTGGATTATTTTAGGTGGAACAATTTTTACACGTATTGCAAGCTTTATGGCAATGCCTTTTTTAGCTATTTATTTACATAATGAAATTCAAGCCTCTCCCTTACAAATTGGATTGACAATTGGTATCGCGCCGCTCATTTCCACAGTAGGTGGATTTTTCGGGGGTTATTTAACAGATCGCTTTGGTAGAAAAAGCGTTATTCTATTAACAATTATCGTTTGGAGTCTTGTGTTCTTTGGCTTCGCAACAGTTCATGCTGTTTGGCTTTTTATTCTATTCAATGCTTTGAATGGACTTTGTCGATCATTTTTTGAACCTTCCACACAGGCATTGATGATTGATTTTACACCTGCCGATAAAAGAAAAAGACTATTTTCCTTACGTTATACAGCCATTAATATTGCAGCGGTTATTGGTCCAATTATTGGCGTGTATATCTCACAGCTCTCCAGTCCAAGTATCCCTTTTATGCTGACAGGGATGATGTATATTATTTACGCAGTCTTTTTATTTTTTGTGTTAAATCGCTATCAAATGCAGCAACCCAAAGCGGTTACACAAACAAAAATACTCAGTACATTCACAATTCTTTTGACAAATCGTGTGCTGCTTAGCTTTATATTGGGTGCCATTTTAATCAATATTGGTTACTCGCAATTTGACTCAACGCTACCACAAATTATCGAATTAAAAATTGATGAAGGTGCGAAACTTTATTCGTTATTAATCTCTCTCAATGCAGCAGTTGTGTTATTACTACAATTACCTATTAGTATAGTATCAGAGCGCTTTTCATCTACAGCAACATTATTAGTAGGTGTACTGTTCTTTGCTATTGGATTATGTATGTTTGGATTCTCCAATAATTATACGCTCTATATCATTGCCATGATTATTTTTACCATAGGTGAAATCTTTGCCTTCCCTACAATGAATGTTATGATTGATGAAATTGCGCCAGATACTCAAAAGGCAACCTATTTAGGTGCTGCACAATTTAAAAATTTAGGTGGCTTTATTGGCCCAATAATAGGCGGTTGGCTCTTGACTCATTATATGAACGCTATGTTTCCAGTCATCGCTGTTCTTGTATTATGTAGTTGTATCTTTTATAGAACAAAAATAGCTGCTCATTAATAAACGCCCCATTGCTATCAAAATAGCTAATTATGCTATCGATAGAATGGGGCGTTTTTTAACTAATAAAATCCTCGTCAGCAGCGACCTCTGCAAAACTAGAATATTGATCCTTACCAGCATTTTTGGATTGATAAAGCGCTTTATCGGCCCGTTCAAATAAGCTCATTTCTGTATCCTCAGCATGATTATAAATGGCTCCGCCCATGCTCACAGACAACACAGACCATTTCTCGCTAGCTTGGCCATCATATCTAACTGACCTTATTTGAGTCAAAATGTCCTCTGCTATGTGCTGCATCTGTTCCTCTGTTGTATCGTATAAAACAATGGCAAATTCATCCCCACCGAAGCGTACAACAAAGCCACTTTGTTTCACAACATGCTTTAAAATTTTCGCTGTTTCAATGAGGATATGATCTCCTTCTACATGACCAAATTGATCGTTTACTTGTTTAAAGTTATCTAAATCAATTAACAATAAACCTGGCACATTCATTTTTCTTTTTCTTAATAAATTATCAATTTTCCTAATATATGTAGCACGGTTGTAGACACCAGTTAGCGGATCGAAGGTAGCTAGGTGTATTGTTTTAGATAAAATTTTATTAATAACTAACAGCATAATAAAGGATGTTAGTAGGGCAATAGACAGTAAGATCCAAAATTGCTTTGTATTTTTTTGGAGAGCTTCCATTTTAGTGAAATTGATAAATTTCACATAGACAATTCTTTTGGATGACTCCCCTCTCACTGTCTCTGCTTCATAGGGCAGAAAACGATGTGTTTCTATATAACCATTGTCTAATGCCTTTTCATACTCAACTGGCTCCATTGTTTTCTTAGCTAGCTCGAAGTATTTTTGAAATTTCTTAGATTGCTCCTGTACAGTGATTCTCTTCGATCTCGAATCATTAAAGAAAACGCCACCTGCATTAATAGCTTGCACATCCACTAAATCAATATACTTACCTATTAAGTACTGTGCAGTTTTCTCAAAATTAAAGGTTTGGAAGACAGGATCATTTAGTAGGTCTATACCTAACTCGAGCAAATATTTCTTATCATGTGTTGCCAGATAGCCAAATTTTCGATATTCACCTGTTGATGTTGAAATATCGAGTCCATCTGTAAAAAATTCGCCACTAGCGCGCCGTTCATCTAATAAAGCAGAAAAACGTTGACAGCAAAGCGAGAAATCCAAGCCAATATCTTTGGCAAAAGTTGTGTAAACTACTGTATTTGATTGATCCACTATGTAAATATCCACACCATGTTTCTTTTTCATTTGCTGCAAATCCCAAGTAGCTACATTAGGGTTTTCATGGTAATAGTTTTTTAGCTGTCTAAGCTCCTGTTCCATTTTGTCTGAAATATTATTATCAAAATAAAAATGGGCATCATCGACAGTTTGCATATCTGTCAAAATATGATTTTCAATTAATAGTTTATTCATGCTCACTTGCTTTTCTATCTCTGTTACCAGTATTTGTCGGTTCACATATGAAATAACAGCAACAAGTATGACTGCAAATGCTATTAGAGATAGTAATAATTTAATACGCAGGTTCTTCATTTAATTGTCCTCTACTTATTTTATACCATCGTCTTTTGGGGAATATTTCAAAATATGATACATTCTATGACTATATCACAATAACTCATTTCATATTATACAGTTACAGTCATATTACTGTATATAAAAATCCCCGATGCTATGTGATGCATCGAGGAATAATATGTTTTAATGATTGTTTTGTAGACCGTTTAGCTCTTCAGCAGTGAGCTCACGATATTCACCTAACGCTAGATTTTCATCTAATTTCAGGCTTCCCATGGAAATACGCTTTAAATATGTTACACGTTTTCCTACAGCCTCAAACATTCGCTTTACCTGATGAAACTTGCCTTCTTGAATCGTTAGCTCTATTTCAGATTGCTGTGCAGACTTTAAGATCACAAGCTTTCCAGGTTTTGTAACATAGCCATCATCTAGCTCAACACCATTTGCAAATTTCTCGGCGTCTTCTTCTGTCACAACGCCTTCAATCTGTGCGTAATAAACTTTTGGCACATGCTTTTTGGGAGACAATAAATTATGAGCTAATTGACCATCGTTTGTTAATAAGAGCAACCCTTCTGTGTCTTTATCTAATCGACCAACAGGAAACGGTTGAAAATGCTGGTGTAATGGCTCTAATAAATCAATGACTGTTTCATCTCTTAAATCTTCAGTGGCAGAAATAACACCAGGCGGTTTATTCATTATAAAATAAACAAATTCTGTATAAACAACGCGCTCTCCAAACACTGATACAATTTGCTTTTCTGGGTCTACGTGTAAAGCTGCATCCTTGACATAATCACCGTCTACTGTGACAGCTTTTTGCTTTAATAGCTGCTTCACTTCCTTACGAGAGCCGTACCCCATATTTGCTAGTAATTTATCTAAACGCATCGTTCCACTCCTATTTCAATCCCAGTTTACTCATAATACGGGTTAATCGTTCACCTAATAGCTTTTGGGCTAAACCTAGGCGTAATGATAAAAAGCCATAAACAGCCGCACCAACACCCGCACAAATAATTGAGAATAGTAATGCTGAGAATTTACTATCAACTGGTCCCATTAGTAATTCCAATAATTTATGCACAATCAGCACGCTAATGGCCATCGCCATTGTCAATAAAGCAATTAGCATGACACGACGCACAACCATTTCTGATCGATAATTCAACGTTTTTCGTAACACAAGCATATTAATGATAATCGAAACACTGTAGCCAATAGCTGTAGCTACTATAGCACCATCAGCCTCTAACCAGCGAATTAAAGGAATATTTAATGCTAGCTTTACGAAAATTCCAGATAATAAGCTAAAAACAATCCACTTTTGAAAATCAATTCCTTGAAGTAAGGCTGCTGTGACTTGAAATAACGCAAATAAAATCGCGACAGGTGCATAATGCGCTAAAATGGTTGCCCCCATTTCGCTTTCTGAATAAAGCATAAAATAAATTTCATTGGCTAATAAAGAAATACCAACCACAGCTGGCAATGTAATAAAGATTAAAATTTGATAGGTCTTATCCATTGCATGGCGGAGCGCTAAATACTCCCCCTGTGTAAAATACTTTGTAATTGTTGGTACAAGCGCCATCGAAAATCCAGTCGCTAGCATAACAGGGATGATAACAACTTTATGTGTCATAAAGTTAATCATTGATAAATAAGTATCTGTTACTTCTGCTAAACCAATGGACGTCATTGCTCCATTAAACGTAAGCATGTCGACTAATTGGAACAATGGATTCGCCACCCCTACAAACACCATTGGGATGGAATAGGTAATCACTTCTTTATAAATATTGGACATTGGTAGCTGTGTGGAAGTCACACTTTGGCTACGTAGTAGATTAAATTCAGGCTGATATTTTTTCCAGTAGTAATAAAGAACACCTAATCCACCGATTGCTCCGATAAATGCAGCAAACACAGCAAAGGAGATGGCTGTCTCTGGTTTTCCTTTAAACACAATCACCACTAGGAAAGATCCACCAAGTAACACAACAATTCGCACAATTTGTTCCACCAATTGTGAAACGGCAGTAGGCTCCATTTTGTCGTAGCCTTGGAAGAAGCCCCGCCATAGACTCATAAATGGCACTACGATTAAGGCAAAACTAACCCATCGTATTACTGAAGCAATTTGTTCAACTGTAAAGACCTGTTCCTCACTCTTAATAACTAGCCCTGCAATTGGCGTAGCAAGTAGAAAGAGGGCAATAAATGCTGCAAAGCCAGTCATCATCATAATAAGAATGCCAGATTTCATCAGCTTGCGACCCGATTGATAATCTCCCATTGCGTTATATTTGGATACAAATTTAGAGACGGCTATTGGCGCACCTGAAATGGCGATTGCCAGCATAATTGAATAGGGAATATATGCATATTGGTAAAGCGCAATGTTCTTCTCGCCAACAATTGCATAAAACGGAAAAATATAAATTAATCCGAGTACCTTCGATAAAAACATCCCCATTGTTAATATCGCAGTACCTTTCATTAAATTGGACATCATACCCATCCATTCATTGTAAAATCAATATTATTATCGTAACACTTCAAAGCATACTTATAAAACTTTTTCGTTTTAAAACAAACGATATGCAAGCGCTGTCACTCTAAGAGCAATAAAGTAAACCAACTGTAATCTTAACATATTTATAGGAAATGAGACGCATAAAAACACCAAAAAGTTCATTCATAAAGAAACTTGATGAAAAAAGGCCTTAAAATAATCGGTGAGGAATTGAACATCCCCACCGATTAGGTATTTCTTATACCATGTCCACAAAGAACTTTTTATACCATACTAGGAATACATAAACTGTCCAAATATAACGACCGCGATTTGCTTTCCCTTCGTAGTGCTCATCTAGATAGCCAACTAATTGTTTTGTATCAAAAAATTCATTTGCAAAGTCAGTTGTAAACATTTCTTTTACCATACTGTAATACTTTTCTTCACGTAACCAGTGGCGAATTGGCACTGGGAATCCGAGTTTCGGACGCTTTGCCCATTCTTCTGGCAATTCCTGATGCGCAGCTTGACGTAGAACATATTTTGTATCGATATCATTCACACGGTATCTTGAAGGAATATTTTTCGCTAATTCCATTACTTCTTTATCTAAAAATGGTACACGTAATTCAATTGAGTGTGCCATACTCATTTTATCTGCCTTTAATAAAATATCACCAGGCATCCAAAGATTTAGATCTAGATACTGCATTTTTGTCACATCATCATCGCCAGGTACTTCATCATAAATACGTTTTGTAATCGATTTTACAGATGGGGCATTTTTATAAGCTGGCTTTAAAACATTAATAGCATCCACTTCATCCCAAACTACCGCTTCCCCAATAAAACGCTCTTCTACTGTTTGAGCACCTTTAATAAGGAAATTCGTGTATTGATTTTTCGGTAGGGCTTCTGCCATTCCACGTAATGTTTTACGAAGACCTAATGGTAATTTTTCGTATTTTTGCATTCTTCCTGAGTTTTGATACCAAGCATACCCACCAAAAATTTCATCAGCACCTTCACCTGATAAAACAACCGTTACATCTTTTGAAGCAAGCTCCGAAAGGAAGTAAAGTGGCACTGAAGATGGATTGGATTGTGGTTCATCCATATGCCATTGAATTTTAGGTAGCGCTTCAAAGCACTCATCTGCGGTAATGTATCTACGTTCATTTTGAATATTCAACGTATCTGATAAATCTTTTGCAAGATTTGTCTCATTGAACATATCTTCATAGTCCGCAAACCCGACTGAGAAGGATTTATCTGGGCGTAATAAAGACGTAATATAACTAGAGTCAATACCACCCGATAAGAATGAACCAACTTTTACATCACTGATTTGATGAGCCTCTACAGATTCTTTAACAGTTGAACGAATTTCTTCAATATATTTTTCGATTGGTGCTTCTTTTGCATGGAATTTTTTATCCCAATATTGCACGATTTGCTTTTGTCCATTTTGTATCAGCATATAGTGAGCTGGTGGTAATTTAAAGACACCTTTAAAGAATGTTTCATCCATAGATGAATACTGGAATGTTAAATAGGGGCGAAGTGCCTGTTTATTTAACTCTTTAATAAATGATGGGTGTGGTAAAAACGATTTAATCTCAGAGCCAAAAATAAACGTACCGTCTGTTGTATGCTCAGAGTAATACAATGGTTTGATTCCAAAGCCATCGCGCGCAATGAACTGTAAATCATTCTTTTTATCCCAAATACAGAAGGCAAACATCCCACGCAGTTTCTTCACAAAATCTACGCCATATTCTACATAGCCATAAATAATGACTTCACTATCTGACTGCGTTTTAAACGTATGACCTTTTTCAATTAAATCTGCACGCAGCTCTTGGAAGTTAAAAATCTCTCCATTAAATACAAGCACGATATTGCCGTCTTCACTATATAATGGTTGATTCGCTACGTCTGATAAGTCAATAATACTTAATCGACGGAAACCTAACGTTACTTTATCGTCACTATGAATACCGCCGCTATCCGGTCCGCGGTGAATAATTGTATTCATCATATTTTCTATCGTCTGATGATGATCAATCACATTTGTTCCATTAATATAACCTATAAATCCGCACATTCTATTTTTCACCTCATAATTTAGTGCATAACCTTTACCATAATAGCACGAAAAGACATTCATTTCATGCTGACAATGCTAATAAAGGAAAACTTTCATTCATCCAATTGTATAACAAAGAATATTGTGTTTCATTCTACTGTATAAGCTCTTCATCCCAAAAGAAGAGATAAAGAATTATAAAACACTTTTCTATTATTTTCAATGTCAAAGAAAGTCCCTCTCTATATAGACTTCATGTATAATAGGAAAGATTCCTAATTTGAACAGAAAGTGAGTTTCTAACTATGTATGATGTAATCGTGATTGGTGGTGGCCCATCTGGTTTAATGGCGGCGATTGCTGCTGGAGAGCGCAAAAAGAAGGTGTTATTGTTAGAAAAAGGCACAAAACTAGGCAAGAAATTGGCCATTTCTGGCGGAGGACGCTGTAATGTTACAAATCGTTTGCCTGTTGAAGAAATTGTGAAACATATACCCGGTAATGGCCGTTTTCTCTATAGTCCATTTACCGTTTATAATAATGAAGATATAATTGCATTTTTTGAAGGGCTTGGTGTCGCCCTAAAGGAAGAGGACCACGGTAGAATGTTCCCTGTATCCAATCGCGCACAAGATGTCGTTGATGCGCTGATTAGACAGCTACAACGTCTTCATATTGAAGTTCGTTTACACACAGCTGTCAGTAAGCTTCTAATGGATGAAGATAAAATTTTGGGTGTACGTCTTGCTGATGGCACCGAAGTCCGTAGTCAAGCAGTCGTTGTAGCTGTTGGGGGCAAGGCGGTTCCACAAACAGGCTCAACAGGTGATGGCTATCCTTGGGCTGAACGTGCGGGTCATACAATCACTACCTTATTCCCAACAGAAGTCCCTGTTATTTCAAAAGAAGATTTTATTCAAGCACGTGAACTACAAGGACTAGCATTGCGTGATGTTGCTGTCTCCGTGCTCAATAAAAAAGGTAAGACACTCGTCACCCATCAAATGGATATGCTCTTTACCCATTTTGGTTTAAGTGGTCCTGCTATTTTGCGTTGTAGTCAATTCGTTGTGAAAGAATTAATGAAGACAGGCTATGAGCCCGTGACAATGCGTATTCAAACACTGGTACATTATAATGAAGAAACATGTCTACAATATTTAAATAAATTAATAAAAGAAGATCCGAAAAAGGCTGTGAAAAATGTTTGGAAAGGCATAGCACCTGAACGATGGCTCTTGTTCTTATGTGAGCGAGCACATATTGATGTTCAATTGACGGGCGCTGAATTATCCCAAGAGAAAATTCGTCAGCTAGCACGTTTACTAGTAAACTTCACGTTAACAGTGAGTGGCACACAGTCACTTGATAAGGCGTTTGTAACAGGTGGCGGTGTCTCTGTAAAAGAAATCGAGCCAAAAACAATGGCCTCAAAGAAAAAAGAAGGACTGTTCTTTTGTGGAGAAATTCTTGATATTCATGGCTATACAGGCGGCTATAACATCACTTCAGCCCTCGTAACGGGACGTATTGCAGGAATGCATGCGGCATTATAATAGGAGAAAAAGCGTGTCCGTGGAACAACGGACACGCTTTTTTAGCTTTCACTAGACATATAAACTTCTTCAAATGGTTGGATAATGACAAAGCCCTCACCAGAAAACGCCATCTGGATGGATTCTCCACTGCCTCGGCCGATAAATGTACGGAAGCTAATATCTGTTTTAAATTCAGGTGTTAAGTTGCCTGACCATGCAACAGTAGCATGCGGATCAGTATATACTGTTTCACCTGGTTTCACTAATAATGTCAGTGGTTCAAAATGAGTTGTAATCGCAACCTTCCCTGTTCCTTGAAGGGTTACATTAAATAAACCACCTGACATGATGCCAGCCATTTTACGCATCAAACGTATATCCCATTCGATGCTAGGCTCAAAGGCAAGTAAATCATTGCCATTGACACAAATACTGTCGTTTTTCAAATCAAAAACAGTTACTTTCTTTCCTTGATCCGCTAAGTAGAGTCTGCCCTTTCCGCTAGCTTTCATCAATTGCGTACCTTCACCCGTTAAAGCCTTTTTAAACATTTTGCCAAGACCATGCTCCAAGACGCGCTCACGTTCAAATTTAATATCACCTGTATAGGAAATCATAGCGCCCATTTTTGACCACACTTCACCGTTTAGATTAACCTCTAATACACGTTCAGTTTCCAATTCAAAATAATCATTCTCATTATCGTCCTGCTGTGTTTTATGAACAAATTCATCTAAAGAAAATTTCCCCATGATTGATCCCTCCCTAATTACTTTATATACGTTGTTCTTTGAGAAAAGATTCAATTTTTAATAGTTTGTTCCTCATCATGAATTTCGTTACAAAATTTCTCTTTTAATTACGAAATCACTTTATTTCCAGTAATGTTATTGACATCAGACATGCGCTGTTATACATTAAACAAAGAAATTACAATTGTTATATAACAATCACTTCAAAAAAATAACTATATAAGTGCCATCCACGAAATGACACCTATATAGTAAATTGAAAGTTCATATTATTGTGTAGCAGATACATCTCCAACATTTTGCGCTGCTTTTAAAGCTGTTTGCTTACGTACATCTGCACGTAACGTTAAGGAAATAATCAACGAAGCTGCGATTAAACCTGCGAATACATAGAATACAGGAATATAGCTTCCGTACGCATTTTTGATTGCACTTACTAACAATGGTCCAAAAACTCCACCCAATGACCACGTTGTTAATAAATAACCATGAATCACACCAAGTTGCTTTGTGCCAAATAAATCACTTGCAAATGCAGGTAGATTTGAGAACCCACCACCATAGCAACTAACAACTAAGAAGATAAGTGCTTGGAAAATAATTACGTTAGTTGTATGTGGTAAAACGATAAATGTGATTAGCTGTGCAGTAAAGAAAATAACGAAAACGTTAGAACGACCGATATAATCAGACACAGCGGCCCAGATTAAACGACCACCACCATTAAATAACCCCATAATTCCTACCATTGCGGCAGCACCTGCTACTGATAGACCGACAATTTCCTGTGCCATTGGTGAAGCAACAGAAATCATCATAATCCCTGCTGTTACATTAACTAAATGCATGGACCAAAGCATCCAGAAGTGCTTTGTTTTAACAGCTTCTCGTGCTGACATAACAGCTAAATCTTTCTTAACTACGTCCTTACCATTATTGGCAGCTGCTTTCATATTAGCAGGCATATAACCTGGCTTAGGTGGTGCTATATATGAAGCCCCTAAAATCATTAACGTGAAGTAACTTGCCCCTAGAATAAAGTATGTTGTAGAAATGCCAACTGCCTCCATTAAGTTGGCTGCGACTGGTGCTGTAATAAGTGCACCCGATCCAAAACCAAGTACGGCCATACCTGTTGCTAGACCACGACGGTCTGGGAACCATTTTACAAGTGTTGATACAGGTGCAATATAGCCAATCCCCATTCCTAATCCACTAAGAACACCATATGTTAACCAATACATAACAACAGAATCCATTGAAATGGCTACACCAGCACCAGCTTGTCCTGCTCCAAATAAGACAGCTGCTACCATCGCCGATTTACGTGGTCCCATTTTTTCTACTAAACTACCAAATAATGCAGCTGAGAAACCAGCTAATCCCATCATAATGGTAAAGGCAATCGTTACCTTTGTTTCACTCCATCCCATTTCTGTGACAATCGGTAGCTTGTATACACTGTATGCATAGGCTCCACCGATTGAAAGGTGAATAGCGATTGCAGATAATGCAATTAACCATCTATTTTTATTCATAAATTCTCATTTCTCCCCTCTTTTGCTACCTGTGAAAATTCTATGAACGTCCATGTAAAACAATTTACCACTTAGAATTATTCAAATGCAAGATGTTTTTCTAAAAAATATTATTTCTCCAAAAAGTTTTTCATTCTTTTCTTAAAAATTAAAATCAAACAAATCTTACAGCCTCTAAGAAAAATGAAGTTTTACAAACTAAAAAATCCGCATATACTAGATTTTATTATTTTTCTACTCTACTTTATCGTTATATATTAATTATTCTTAAATAATTATTTTTGTGTATATATTCACATACTGTTTATGAATAAAATCTTAATTAGAATATCAATTCTATTATTTATCTACAGAAAGAACGTTTTCTTTAGTTTATTTACGCTAGAATTTTTAAGAACAGAAGAGAAATTCGAAACTATTTTCTACAAGATTTTCACTTTTATATGTATGAATAAAAAGCTGATTCCCGTCTTTTATTTCCATATTTTTTATTTTATTTAAAAAATCAATAATACAATCAATGTATATTTCAAATTATTTATTGAAAGTGAAATATTTTTTATTATTCAAATATATATATTAGAGTGCAATTTTCTGGCATATGTACGCCACTACAACAATATAAATCATATTTATCATTTGTTTTGTTATACTACACAATAAAAAAAATACTCTTCAACAAATCTTGTATTACAACAGCTTTGTTATTTATGGTAATTTAGTATAAACTAAGAATTTTTAGCAGGTTTTAAGGTAAACATGCTTATTTTGTAGAATTGGGGTGATGAATGTATAAAAGAAAGCTAATAGCTATCGCTCTTTTATATGTCTATGAAAAATATATCTTTACGTCTAAAAATGTTTATTTTTTCATTTATTATTGTCCTTTTTTCTATAGCAACAAGTGGTGCTATCATGATCCATAACCTTTCGGGTGCATTTGAGAAAGAATTTGGAGCACGAGCCATTGCTATTGCGAGAACCGTTTCACAACTGACAGATGTACAAAATAATGTTGGGAAACCGAATGGATTTGAAGTTATTCAACCCATTGCAGAGAGAATTCGTTTAACAACTGATGTTGATTATATCGTGATTATTGATATGAAGAAAATCCGCTATTCTCACCCTTCTGAGAGCAAACTTGGCACAGTTTTTGAGGGTGGAGACGAAATAGAAGCTTTTTCACAGCATGAATACATATCAAAAGCTCAGGGAGTGCTTGGCTATTCCATCCGTGCATTCGTTCCTATAATGAATGAAGAAGGTACACAACAAGTTGGTGTTATTACAGTTGGGTTACTCACCCCAAAATGGTACAACCTACTAGATGAATATCAATTTGATATATTGATTTCTCTTTTTTGGGGACTAGCTATTGGATTAGGTGGTTCAGTCTGGGTGGCTAATCACCTAAAGCGTCAAACATTTAATTTAGAGCCATACGAAATCGCTCGCTTAGTGGAAGAGCGATCTGGCATTATACAGGCAATGGATATTGGTATATTAGCAACCGACGAAAGAGGTAATGTATCATTTATTAACCGCCTCGCAAGGCAATATACTCATTTCTTTGAACAGAGTATTTCTCGCAAAGAATTATTTAATGGGACATGGCTTGCGGAAGACATTTTACAGCAGCATGAAATATATAGACCTCTACTTATACATGACCAGATGTATTTAGTACGCACCTTCCCTATTCGAATTTTAGATCAAAATGCCGGATATCTTATAATGTTAACGGATCGTAAAGAGGCAAATATGTTAGCTGAAGAATTAACAGGGATTAAAATGCTTGTGGATTCCTTACGAGCTCAACAACATGAATATATGAACCGTTTACATAGTATTGCAGGATTAATTCAACTAGATCGTAATGATGAAGCTCTGAGTCTTATTATTGATGAAATTACGGATGAAGAGGAAATTATACAAATTTTACATGATAAAATACTTGATTACTCGATTCAAGGTTTACTACTTGGGAAGTACTCGCGAGCAAAAGAACTCGGCGTGGAACTGACCATTGATGATGATTCAAAGCTAGCCGATATTATGAGCGGTTTTTCTAGTGGTGATTTGGTAACTATAATTGGAAATTTGCTTGATAACGCGATGGAAGCATGCTTTGAATGTACGTATAAAGATGTACGATTAACGTTAATTGGCGATAAGCATTATCTATATATAGAAGTACAGGATAGTGGCTTGGGGATAATAGGTTTACCGCAACGAATTTTCGAATATGGTTTTACTACCAAACAAAAGGAAGGACATGGTATTGGCCTTGCACTTGTTAAACAAATTGTAGAATCTAATAACGGAAATATACAAGTTGAATCAACGGTCAATATCGGTACAAATATTACTATTGAGGTAGGGGTGATAGAAGAACAATGAGCAAACTTTCAGTTTTTATTGTAGAAGATGATCCAATGGTGCTTGAAATAAATAAAGGTTTTTTAAATAAAATGATTGGTTTTCAGCTTGTAGGCGAATCTATCACTGGTCGTGATGCTTACGAAAAAATTAAAGTGAAAAAACCAGATTTAATTTTACTAGACATGTTTTTACCAGATATGACCGGTATGGATTTATTTTTAAAACTCCGTTCAGAAAGGATTCCCTCAGATATTATTCTGATAACTGCTGCGCGAGATGCACCGACTGTTCAAGAGGCTTTACGATTTGGTGCAAGCGATTATCTCATTAAGCCCTTTCGCTTCGAACGTTTTGAAAAAGCTTTACAGCAATATAAAAATAGCTCTAAATTGTTTACTAATTGCACAGCCTTCAATCAAGAGGATATTGATAGTTGGCTAGGTATACAACAAGAGTCAAATGAATTACCTAAAGGCTTAAACAATTTAACGATGAAACAAATATTAGATTATTTAACAACATATCGAGTAGCTATAACCTCCGAGCAGCTGGCTCAAAATGTTGGAATGGCAAGGGTCACAGTTAGGAAATATTTAGATTTTTTAGCAACTAAAGGAACCGTTAGCATTGAACTACAATATGGAACAGTTGGACGACCAACGAAATATTATTCCATAAAATAGTTAAGCATAAATAGTTATAAAAATAAAAACTCATATAGAATCTGCTATTTTTCTTATTATGCATAGGTTTATGATGCTTTACTATGCACATTAATAAAAGAAAAGTAAGCAGATTCTTTTTTCTCTAGCAATTATCTTGTATTATAACAATTTATCAATATAACTAATTGTTATATATCATAAATACCAAAATGTTCATTATAACCATAATATTGAATATTTATTCGTATAAAATACAATAGAAAGCGTTCACATCTTATACAGTTAGGAGTGAATTAACATGTGGCGTAACCCTATAAAAGTACTTTTCTTAAACTTATGTTTTTTAACCATCCTCATAGGTTGTCAACAGCAGACCTATCCAACTGACAATGAGCAATTAAGTCATGAAGAACAAATTGTCATTCGCTTTTCACATGTTGTTGGTGAAAACACCCCTAAAGGAATGGCAGCAATTAAATTTGCAGAGCTTATTAAGGAACGAAGTAATGGTCATGTAGAAATTCAAGTTTTCCCGAATGGTGTACTGTACAAGGATGGTGAGGAGATGAATGCTCTTTTAAGAGGAGATATTCAGATGATTGCCCCTGCCATTTCAAAAATTACTACGTTTGTACCCGAATGGTCTGTCATGGATTTACCTTATGCATTTAAAAATGCACAAGAAGTTCATACATATGTTGAAAGCGAAGTTGGACAATCATTAATGAAGAGATTAAATAAACACAATCTAATCTCGATGGGCGTATGGGATAGTGGCTTTAAACAGTTAAGTAATAGTATTCGTCCCATCCAAAACTTAACTGATCTACAAGGTTTACGCATGAGAATAATGCCAAGTGATATTTTAGCAGAGCAATTTTCCATTGCCGGTGCCTATCCTAGACGAATTGATTTTAATACGGTCTTCCATCAACTACAAAAAGGCAATGTTGATGGGCAAGAAAATACGCTCACTAATATTACAAGCAAAAATCTACATTCACTTCAAGATTACTTAACTATTAGTAATCATGGTTATCTAGGCTATTTGTTATTAATGAATAATGAATTTTGGAATTCCCTCCCTAAAAATGTACAGGAGCTTTTGATTGATACTCTTGAGGAAGTACAAAAATGGGAGTGGCAACAAGCAGAGAATTTAAGTACGGAAAGACTTCAGGAAATGGAAGCATGTCAATGCATACAAATTCATTATTTAACGGAGGAAGAAATAGAGGATTGGGAGAACGCCTTTAAACCTGTATACGACTATTATGCAGAAAATTATGGTTTTAAATATATTGAGGCACTTCCTAAAAATCAATTTCATTAACTAGGGTTTAAAAGGTTGCCCTTTTAACTATAAATATAAATTTTAGGGGGATATAGAATGAAAAAATGGCTTTTCATGTCATTCATGGCTTTGCTTTTACTAGTACTTGCGGCTTGTGGTGGCGACAAAAAAGAAGCAGCTTCTGCTCCAGCAGCTGAGGGAGATGGTGGCTACACCAAAGAAAAACCTCTTGTTATTAAATTCTCTCATGTAACTTCAATTGATAGTGTTAAAGGTAAAGCAGCTGAGGCATTTGCAAAACTAGTGGATGAAAAAACAGAAGGTAAAGTGAACGTTGAGGTTTATCCATCCTCACAACTATATGGAGATAATGATGAATTAGATGCCTTAGTATCAGGAAATGTGCATATGATTGCGCCTTCTGTAACGAAAATGGTAAAAATCGATCCTCGTTGGCAATATGTTGATATGCCATACCTTTTTGAAAATCAAGAGCATGCTCGTAAGTTCTTTAATTCAGATGTTGCAAAACTGATTCTAGAATCTGACCAACTAGCAGCTAACGATATTAAAGGTCTCGTGTTCTGGGAAAATGGCTTTAAACACTTTTCCAATAACAAACATCCACTTGTGACAGTGGACGATTTTAAAGGACTAAAATTCAGAGCACAAGCAGGTAAAGTTTTAGAATCGCAGTTTAAAGCTTTGAATGCTGGTTCTGCGACCATTGCATTTGGTGAAACGTACGCTGCCTTACAACAAGGAACAGTAGATGGACAAGAAAACACATTTAATAACTTTGATACTCAAAAATATCAAGAAGTTCAAAAATACTTCTCCGTATCTGAACATGGTCGTCTAGACTATGCTATCTTTGTAAACAAAACATTCTGGGAAAAAATACCTTCAGAGCTATTGACAGCAGTTGAAGAATCATTAAATGAGGCAACAACGTTAGCTTGGGATTTAGCTGCGGAAGAAAACGAAAAATCATTCGAAAACATTAAAAACTCTGGTATTGAAGTCCTTGAGCTATCAGATGCTGAAAAAGAAGCCATCAAAAAACAACTGGAACCAGTTTATGAAGAGTTTACTGATGTTATCACAGAAGAACTAATTAATGGTATTCGTGATTTAAAATAAACATGGTTCTTAAAAAAACTTACTATTCCAACAATTAGTTGATGTAAGGAATAGGAAATCGCAACAATTTCTTGGGTATTCTTTGTTAGGAAGTTGCCCGTAGTAGTGAGTTATCGTCAATATCAATAATTTTATTAGTATATCGCTTACTTACAAACGGGTGCTAAGAAGCTCACTTCAAACAGCAACATTTACAGTGGGAATAAAAGCATCCGTTTTTAACTTTAAATAAAGGAGGCTACAACATGAAGGCCGTTTATAAAATATGGGGCTACTTAGAAGAAATTCTTGCTGGAATTTTTTTCGTAGCAGGTGTCGTGCTCATTTTTTATGGGGTTATTATGCGCTACATATTTAATGAACCACAAGCATGGGTAGAGGAATTAGCACGCTATTCTATAATTTGGGGTACATTTTTGGGGTTTGGCTTAGCTCTTCGCCACAATCAGCATATACAGGTGGATATTCTATATGACAAATTAAAGCCATCGAAAAAACGTCTATTAGATTTAGTAGCAACAGGCTTGAGCATCGCCTTTTGCTTAATTTACACGTACTATGGTTTTGTTTTAGTGGAAAATCGCTATACATCTGGTATGGTTTCACTTGATATCGGGATTCCAATGTGGATTGTATATTTAGTCCTACCTCTTTCAGGTATTTTATTTTTACTAAGATTCGTAGAACGATTAGTTAATATTCTACGAGGAAAGGATGAAGAATATGCTAATCCTCTTACTTAGTTTCTTTTTGCTATTATTTCTACGCGTACCTGTTGCTATTAGCTTAGCACTTTCGACAATTCTAGTGTTCTTCCAAATAGATTTTAATATGAATATGATTCCACAGCGCATTTTTACTGCATTAGATTCCTTCCCTATGATGGCCATCCCAGGATTCGTGCTGGCTGGCGTATTAATGGCGCGCGGTGGGATATCCAAATATTTAATTGAAGCTTTACGTGCATGGATTGGGCACCTTCCAGGTGGTCTTGCAGTTGTTACAATTGTTGCCTGTGCTATTTTTGCCGCTATTTCAGGCTCTTCACCTGCCACAGCAGCAGCAATCGGCTCTATTATGATCCCTGCAATGATTTCAGCAGGCTATAAAAAACGTTATTCCATGGGACTTGTGGCAGCAGGTGGTACATTAGGAATTTTAATACCACCGAGTGTTCCACTAATTATTTATGGTATCACCTCGGAGCAATCAATTGGTGAGTTATTTATGGCTGGGGTTCTTCCTGGATTAGCTTTAACAGGAATTTTAATTATTGCTGCTATCGTTTATGCGAAACGCAATGGATTTAATGGAGATCAACCAGCTTCTTGGGAAGAACGTGGGCGTAAATCTTTAAAAGCCATTTGGGGAGCATTTTTACCTTTTTTAATTTTAGGAACAATCTATTCAGGAGTTGTGACACCAACTGAATCAGCGGTGATAGCTGTTTTCTATGGTCTTATTGTATCCTTGTTTATCTATCGTGAAATGAAGCTAAAGGATTTCCGCGAAGTATTAGTAGAATCTATTAATATTACCGCTATGATTTTCTTAATAATAGGTGCCGCTTCGTTATTTGGACTCTATTTAACAAATGCACAAGTACCACAGCAAGTGGGTGCATGGATTGCAGAAAGTGATTTAAATAAGTGGATTTTTATGATAGTTGTCAATATTTTGTTCTTTATCATGGGTATGTTCTTAGAAGCCGTCTCCATTATTCTAATTACTTTACCAATTTTATTACCAATCCTTGCACACTTCGATATAAATTTAATCCACTTTGCCATTATTATGACGATTAATATGGAATTAGGAATGATCACTCCACCAGTTGGATTGAATCTCTTCGTGGTTAGCGGTATTGCAAAAGAAAAACTTGGGGAAGTGGTAAAAGGCGTTATACCGTTTATCATTTTAATGATTATCTTCTTAGCACTTGTTGTCTTAATCCCACAACTTTCTCTCTGGTTACCAGAGCAAATGAAATAAGGTTTTAAGATGGGCATAAATACAAAGGGTTATTCAATAAGAGATCGCTCTTTTTGGACAATTGTCATTAGTTTGGGCGGGGCTTCTGTTTTTGTCTTTGCAGCAATGTATTCTGTTCAGCCCCTGCTCCCCTTCTTTACAGAGCAATTTCATATTTCTGTATCCGTTGCAAGTCTATCCGTATCTATGACTACTCTATCAGTAATTCTTGGATTAATCGTACTAGGTTTTTTATCAGATCGTTATGGAAGAGTTTTGTTCATTCATTTATCCATAGTTTTTACTATCATACCTTTTTTTTTCATGCCACTAACTGATTCTTTTTCTACTATTATTTTATTACGCTTTATTCAGGGCTTTGCTATTGCAGGTGTACCTGCAGCAGCACTTGCCTATCTTAGCGAAGAAATTGATCAACAATCAATGGGCTTTGCCACTGCATTGTATATTTCTTGTAATGCACTAGGCGGAACAATTGGTAGACTCATGATGGGGTATGTCACTGAATATTTTTCATGGAAAATGGCATTTGTTTCATTAGCCATTATGGGGTGCATCGTTATGGTAATTGTCTGGTGGATGCTACCTAAATCCAAAAATTTTTCGGTACAACAGCGTACGATTCAACAGGATTTACAAGGCTTTTGGTTTCATTTGAAAAACCCTCAATTATTGATGCTTTTTGGATTAGGAGTTATTTTACAATTATCCTTTACTGGAGTTTGGTCATTTATTCCCTATTACTTAACAGCGCCTCCTTTTTTATTATCTTTACAAAGTATTTCTTTTATTTTTTTAGCCTATGGTTTAGGTATTATTGGTTCGCCTATTGCTAATTCACTTGCAGGAAAAGTAGGATTACATACCATTCGAACATTTGGTGTTTGTTTATTAACTGTGGGAATACTTTTTACATTAAGCAAGTCACTTTTCATTATTGTAATTGGACTTTGTCTAGCATGTTTAGGTTTTTTTACTGCTCATGCATTAACTTCCTCATTGGTAAGTCGGCTAGCTCTTTATCAAAAAGGAAGCGCCTCTAGTCTATATTTGGTCGCTTATTACCTTGGGGTGGCCTCTGGAAGTACAATACTAAGCCCTGTTTGGTCATTATTTCAGTGGCATGGTATCGTAATCATTACTGCTTTTCTGCCAATAACATACCTATTTATTTTAAATTCGCTACAGAAACAGCAAAAAAGAGATGTACTCAAAAAATGAGCATCTCTTTTTTTGCTAATTCATTGTTTTTTTTACAAGGACAATTGCTTTAATTTCTTTATAATAAATACACAACAAAATTCCTACTAAAATAAATAAAGAGCCATATATTTGAACACTTGTAGGGAATTGTTTTAAAAATACAGCACTCAATAGCATGGCTATAGCTGGCTCAAAGTTTAACAACAACGACGCATTTGTTGAGCCGACCTCCTTCATTTTTTGATTCCACATTAAATTGCTTACCCCATGAATAATAATCGCTGATAAAATGAGCAAAAACCAGTAGGGTATTGCAACTTGCCAATTCGTCTGCGGCAAAATAGTAAATGAAAACGGTACAAGCACCAGTAAACCTATTAAATTTGTATAGAACGTAATCGACTGGGCTGACATTTTCAGACTAAGATGATTGACAATAATGAGGAACAAAGCAAAGCTTAGCATTGTAATTAAGCTCAGCACCTCACCCTTACCGATTGAAATGGTGATAAGTGCCCCTTTTGTAATGATGAGGCCAACACCAACAAATGAAAGTATTGCACCTAGCCAAAATATGCCGTTACGTGATTCATGATAGATCATTTTATTCAGCAGAGATGTGACAATCGGTGCACAGGCTAATATTAAAGCCGCAGTGATAGGAGAAGTGTGCTGGAGACTAGCATAAAAGCTATAGTGATTAATGGAAACGCCCAGTATTCCTGCAAGAATCAATAACAATAAATCATTTCTTGTAAATGTTGTTCGGTAGATTGCTTTCCAACTAATCCCCCCTAAAAAGAGAACAATGACAATCAATCTAAAAATGGCAACCGTTAAAGGATCCCAATGTTCAATTAAAATAGAGCCAATAATGAAGTTACTGGCCCAAAAAAATACACAGCTAAATAAAATCATATAGATTGTTAGTTGTTTCATATTTTATCGCACCCGCAAATAAAGAGATTTCTACATAAGTAATGGCAAATCTACTTCCCTTTCCTTTATTCATCTTTTCTATTAAAACATAAGTATAGCAAACTAGAAAATTTCTAGTTTGCTATGTTATCTAAATAAGGGGGATTTAGATTTATGCTTAATTGATAAACTTTCCTTTAGACATAACCACTCGGTTGGGTGGTTTACGTGCAATAACTTCCGCGCTTGATACTGCGTCAAAGAATACAAAACTTGCTTCGTCCTTCACATTCGGCCAAACCTTCTGACCATTTGCATCTAATGGCGTGACACCACTTGTAATATATTTTAATGTTTGTCGAATAGAGCGTTCGTCAAGTTTACGAGAAATATCTGCAAAAGTAGTCGCTTTTTCTAAAATATCTCCTGAGCCATTAGGACTCCAAGAATCATAAAAGCCGTCACAACCAAAATGGACATCCACGCCGTGCTCTGTTAGTAATTCAATCGGTGGAATTAATCGTCGCAAATCAAATGGCACCGTTGACATTATTTTTACTTGTTGTTGTGCTAAACGATCTGCAATTTTATGTTGCTCCATGATAGATACATCACCAAGTGAAAAGGCATGACTTATTGCCGTTCTCCCCTGATATTTGGCATCCTCCACGATGTCTATCCATTTATCGATTGTATAATACCCAACATGCCCACCATCATGTAAATGAATATCGACATCAACATTAAATTCCTGTGCAATATCCATCACTTCATAAAGAGAAGGCTCGATCGAGTTATCGATGCCCGCTGGATCTAGGCCGCCAATCATCGTCGCTCCATTGCGTAAAGCTTCACGCAATAATTTAGGGACATCATCTCTTAGTAGACCATGCTGTGGAAAGGCAATGACTTCGGATGTCACGACATCTTTATAATCGTCCAATGCCGCTAGTACACCTTCTAAATTTTTTAATCCAATGTATGGATCGATATTGACATGTGTACGAATATGATTCGCACCATTCTTAAGGATTTTTTCAATCATTGCAGCCGCACGTTGTTTACCTGTTGTAGCAAGAACGGATAACTCTTGTGCTTCACGATCTAGTCGTTCCTTTAAATTCTTTACGGGCACACAAGCCTTCCACGGTAAAGATAAGTATGTTTTATCTAAATGATTATGCATTTCCTTAAAGGCAGGTAATAGCAGCTTCCCTTTCATATCTGTGACTTCGTTTTGAGAATCGATTGCGTCTGTTGCGGGTACAATTTGCGAAATGAAGCCATCTGTAATTTCAAGATGAAAAAGCTCCACTTTCGTTCCAACTGTATCATTTTCCTTTAGATATTCTCCTGTTTCAAGTAGAACATTTGTAAGCCAGTGCTTCATCTGAATTCTCCTTTCAACTCTCCTACATCCTGTTGGTGAATCATTTTGCCTTGTGAAATGACCGTAGTAATTGGGCATCTTCTTGCTATCACATGGGCAGTGCTCACGCCATCCACTAACAGCATATTCGCTTTATCACCAACTTGTGGCCAAACACGTTCTCCTACATCATTCAATGGTGTGATACCACCAGAGGCGTATTTCCAAGCTCGACTTAATGAATATTCATCAATAAAACGGAATCTCTCCGCCATGACATTTAATTTCATAATCGTATTACCAGTACCATATGGTGACCAATGATCTGTTAAGCTATCATGTCCCACAGATACCTTTACACCATTGTTATAAAGATAAGGAATTGGTATTGTCGAACGGTTCAAATCGATTGGTACAGTTGTTGTTACATCCATTTGTACCTCAGCCATGGCTTGAACTAAATTTTCTAAACGTGACTGTTCTAAATCAGCAAGTGCCATCGCATGGCTAATTGTGACTTGACCTTCTTTTTTCGCCTGTTTCGTTAACTCAATCAGTTTATAAAATTCAAATTCGCCTAGCGTGTTCGCTGTGTGAATATGAATATCGATCCCTGCATTATAGTCTTGTGCAATACCCATCGTTGTTTGCAATGACTTTTCGATATTGCGATCTACAATGGATGGGTCAACGCCTCCAACAAGCGTTGCTCCCATCGCCATTGCCTCACGGATTAGTCCCTCTACATTGGAGCGTAATAAGCCATGCTGTGGAAAGGCTACAATATCATAGGTGATTTGATCTTGATAGTTTGCTAAAACCTGTTTTGTAATTTCAATATGCTTTGTCCCAATTTGTGGGTCAACATTACAATGTGAACGAATATGTGTGTGTCCTTGGGAAATGAGCCACTTCACCATTTCCTCAGCTCGATAAGCAGCTGTCGGCAATTGTTTAGGTAGTAGTGTTCTTTCTTCTTCAATGCGTGTTAAAATCCCTTTAGTAATGGGTCTTGGTGCCTGCCATTCTCCGCCGAAATACGTTTTATCAATATGAATATGCATTTCTCGGAATGAAGGGACTAATAGTTGCTGTTGTGCATCTATTACTTCTACATCTTCATCAGCCACTATATCCTTATCTACTTGTTGAACATGTCCATCTTCGATTAGAACATCATAAATACCTGTACGAGTAGCAACAATGTGTTCATTTTCGCGCTCATATGCTTCTTCTAATCTCACATTTTTCAGCAATAGTTTACTCATAGTTTCCTCCCAATTGGTATTTTTTCGTCTATCACCAAATTTGATTACTCTACAATTTCAACGCCACTGATCATCGTGTAGTTAGATGCATCTAACCAGAAACCTTTTACAGCATTGCTGTAAACTGCTAAATGCTCATAGTTACGCACTGGAATATACACAGCTTCGTCTAACTCGATTTGCATTGCTTTTTTGTAGATTTCATTACGTGCCTCTTGGTTTGCTTCAGAACGCCCTTGCTCAATTAGCTTGTCTACTTCTGGATTTGAATAGTAGAAATGGTTTCCTGGAGGCCCCATAGATGCAGTGTGGAATAGATTGTATTGGTTATAATCAGCATCACCCGTTGCATTACCCCAACCACTAATAAAGATTTGATGCTGTTCTTTCGTAATTTCAGAAATAAAGGCACCATACTCCATTACTTGAATATCAACATCTAATCCGATTCCTTTTAATTGAGATTGAATAACCTCCGCCATGTTGATACGCTCTTTACGGTCACTTGTCAGTAATTTAACTTTTGTTCCCTCTTGAACGCCAGCTTCTTTTAACAATTCTTTAGCCTTCACTACATCATAGTCATACGGTTTCGTTTCACTAGAATATCCAATAATTTTTGGACTCATTGCAGAATTTGCAAGTGTTCCTACATTATCATAAATACCGCTAATAATTGCTTCACGGTCAACAGCATAGCTAATAGCTTGACGTACTTTTACATCAGATAATAACGTATCTTTCACGTTGAATCCGATAAATTCTACTGCTAGTCCTTCTGCACGGAATAAATTCATCGTTGAAGAATTTTCAATACGATCAATCTCTGTTACAGGTACTTGTTCAGCAATATGTGCTTCTCCACTTTCAATCATTGCTAGACGAGTAGAATCCTCTGGTACAACTTTAAATGTTACTTTATCTACTTTCGGTACAGTCCCCCAATAATCTTTATTCGAAATTAAAGTGATTTCTTGACCAGATTTCCAAGTTTCAAATACAAATGGGCCTGTCCCTACTGGATGAGTTGCTAATTCGTCCGCTGCTTCATCAATCGCTTTCGGGCTCATCATGCTACCCTCTTGACTGGCTAAAATAGATAGAAGCGGAGCATATGGTTCTTTTAATTTCAACGTTACAACATATTCATCATCTACCACTACTTCACTAATCATAGATAATTTATCACGCTGTGGTGATCCAGTTGCAGGATCTAGAATTCGGTCAAATGTCGCTTTTACAGCCTCTGCATTAAAATCTGCTCCATCATGGAATTTAATGCCTTCATTTAATGTAAATGTCCAAGTGACTTCATCTTTTTGCTCCCACTCTTTTGCAAGTAATGGAACAATTTTACGATCTCTATCAAAAGCGACAAGTGTTTCATATACCTTGCCATGAATAATATTTGCTGATGGAATATCTGTAATAAAGTGAGGATCAAGACTTGTTGCATCTGCTGCTCTTAGAACAACTAATTCTCCTCCTACGCTTTTTGATCCCTCTTTGGAACCTTCTGTACTATTATTGCTAGCAGTAGAGCAGGCTTGCAGAATAAGTACAGTTATTAGTGCCATGAATAAAAACAACTTCATTTTCTTCATCAACATTTCCTCCTTGTGTGATTTGTTCCTTACATTTCGAATTATAAAGAAATAAAATTCACTTGTTTTTTAAAATTTTTACGTGTTTTTTAAATTTTCTGACTAATAAGCCATAAAATATTTACATTAAATACGAAAAGGAGTAATTCGATATCGAATAAAGTTCTTTACGCTTTTCCTAAATGAATAAATCAACAACTACAATTGATCATTCTGTTTTAGTGAATGCACGCAAGGCATCTAGAAAAAAGAATCTTGTTTCTTTCCTAAACAAAATCAAAAAGAATAAAGCAGCTGTCGTAGGAGGCATCATCATTCTTCTATATATATTGATGTTTCTTATCGGGCCCATTTTAGCCCCTTACGATCCCTACGACGTACAATTAGATCAAAAATTACAAGGACCAAGCGTTGAACATCTAATGGGAACGGATGACAAAGGGCGAGATATTTTAAGTCGAATTTTATATGGAKCACGTTTATCAATTGGTGTTGGTATTTCAGCTGTTTTATTCGGTGGTACAATCGGCACTTTCTTAGGTCTTATTGCTGGCTATYATGGCASATGGGTTGATTSTRTTATWAGTAGAATTTTAGATATCATGCTTGCGTTCCCAGGTATTTTGCTAGCTTTAGCGATTGTTAGTGCATTGGGGCCGAGCCTTATCAATGTCACAATTGCTGTTGGTTTTTTCTCTATTCCTATGTTTGCTCGTATTGTACGTGGCTCAACAATGGAGGTTAAAAAATTAGAATATATCGATGCTGTCAAAACACTTGGAGCAAATGATATGACGATTTTAATTAAGCATATTTTTCCAAATATTTTATCACCTATTATTGTACAAGCATCTATGCGCTTAGCAACCGCTATTCTATCTGCAGCAGGACTATCATTCTTAGGTTTAGGTGCTCAGCCACCATCTCCTGAATGGGGTGCCATGCTTTCTAACGGACGAGATTTCCTATTTACTGCTCCTTATATGGCGCTATTCCCAGGTATTATGATTTCTATACTTGTATTAGGCTTTAACTTATTTGGTGACGGTTTACGCGATGCGCTAGACCCAAGAATGAAAAATTAAAGGAGAGAAGACACATGACATTATTTATCTTAAAACGACTAGCTCAAATTATTCCTGTAACACTTGGTGTAACGCTTGTTGTTTTTCTAATTATGCAGATGATTCCAGGAGACCCAGCGATTATTTTAGCAGGAGAAGGAGCTTCTCAAGAAACGGTTGCAGAATTACGTGAAAATTTAGGGCTCAATAAACCATTAGCAGTTCAATATACAGACTATATTAAAAATCTTCTACAAGGAGATATGGGTAACTCTTTAAAAAATAATCAACCAGTATTCGAKGAAATTACCTCCCGATTACCGATTACCATAGAGCTAGCCTTTTATAGTATTTTAATCACCATTGTTCTGGGGCTTATTGCGGGTATTATCTCCGCTATCCGTCCTTATTCTTTGATGGATGTAGGATTAATGGTTGTCGCTTTATTAGGGATTTCCCTTCCAAGCTTCTGGTTAGGAATTTTATTAATGTATGTATTCTCTGTACAGTTACACTGGCTTCCTGTAGCAGGCTGGGATAGTGCCAAACATATTATTCTACCASMTGTMACACYKRGTRCTGGTGGAGCTGCCATCGTCGCTCGTATGACTCGCTCTAGTATGTTAGAGGTTGTAAACCAAGACTATATACGAACAGCGAAAGCAAAAGGCTTAAAAGGATACATCATCATTTTAAAGCACGCATTACGCAATGCCTTGATTCCAGTTATTACAGTAGTAGGCTTACAGTTTGGTAGTTTACTTGGCGGAACAGTTTTAGTTGAATCGGTTTTCGCTGTAAACGGATTAGGACGAATGATTGTAGATGCCATTCGAACACGTGATATACCAGTCGTACAAGGTGGCGTTCTTGTTGCCTCATTAATATTTGTTTTCATTAATCTTTTTGTAGACATATTGTACCGATTCTTTAATAAACGAATGGATTTAAACTAGGGAGGGGAAAAACGGATGAAACAAGAAACCGTGTTGGAAGTAAAAAATTTACAAACCTATTTTTATTCGAGTGAAGGGGTTGCCAAAGCTGTCGATGGGGTATCCTTTACTCTTCAAAAAGGAGAAACACTGGGCATTGTTGGTGAATCTGGTTGTGGAAAATCCATGACTTCCCTGTCATTACTTCGTTTAGTACCATCGCCTCCTGGTAAAATCATCAATGGCGAAATTTTATTAAATAATACAGACATTTTGAAGCTCTCAGATGAAGAGCTACGTAAAATTCGGGGCAATAAAATATCGATGATTTTTCAAGAGCCTATGACAAGCTTAAACCCTGTATTATCCKTTGGAGAGCAAATTGCTGAATCCATTCGATTGCACCAAGGCTTATCACGTAAAGAAGCATGGCAAAAGGCTGTCGATATGATTCGCCTAGTTGGGATTCCTGCACCCGAAAAAAGAGCGAAGCAGGAGCCTTATCAGTTAWGTGGTGGGATGYGACMGCGMATTMTGATTGCYATGGCACTAGCRTGTACACCAGATGTGTTAATTGCTGACGAACCGACAACTGCCCTTGATGTAACTATTCAAGCTCAAATTATTGATATTATTCAAAACCTGCAAAAACAACTAGGCATGAGCATTATCTTCATTACCCATGACCTTGGTGTTGTAGCAGAAATCTGCGATAAGATTGCTGTTATGTATGCGGGACAGGTTGTAGAAGAAGGCACAACAGAAAGTCTTTTTGAAAAACCGCTACACCCTTATACAAATGGATTAATTCAATCATTACCAAAGCTATATGAAGACCAAGAAGAATTATCTACTATTCACGGAACTGTCCCAAGTCCCTATAATTATCCAATTGGCTGCCGTTATGCAGAACGTTGCCCATTTGCTACAGAKTTAWGTMGWGAAYAAMWGCCTGAGCKTTTGACTGTTGAGCAAGGAAAAAAGGTAAGATGCTGGATGTACAGCAATGAATGGCAAGGAGAAACACTTATGAAGGAGCTGACAGTATGACAACAGCGCAACATACACAACCACTATTACAAGTAAATGATTTAAAGCAGCATTTTTTCTTAAAAAAAGAAAAGCTCTTTGGTCCACAGCAGGTTGTAAAAGCTGTGGATGGGGTGTCTTTCGACATCATGCCTGGTGAGACGCTCAGTATTGTAGGAGAATCTGGCTGCGGAAAATCAACAACTGGTCGTTCTATTTTAAGATTAGATGAGCCTACTGCTGGAGAGGTATTATTATTCGGTAAAAATTTAGTGAATATGAACAAAAAAGAGCTTCGTGCTGCACGTAAGGACATTCAAATTATTTTCCAAGATCCCTATGCGTCCCTTAACCCACGAAGAACCATTCGTAAAATGTTAACAGAGGCCATGTCTATTCAAAAAATTGTACCACCTGAGCATCAAGAAACACGCATGATTGAATTAATGTCTCTTGTTGGGTTACGTCCTGAATACTTAGAGCGTTATCCACATGAATTTTCGGGTGGTCAGCGTCAGCGGATTGGTATTGCCAGAGCCCTTGCTGTTAATCCTAAAATTATTATTTGTGATGAGTCTGTTTCTGCCCTAGATGTTTCCATTCAAGCTCAAATACTAAATTTACTAAAACAACTACAAAGAGATTTAGATTTAACCTTTTTATTTATCTCACACGATTTAAGTGTTGTTCGACATATTTCAGACCGTATTATGGTGATGTATCTTGGAAAGGTCGTAGAAATTGCTGATAAGCATTCCCTTTTTACTCAGCCACATCATCCTTATACAAAAGCACTATTTTCTTCTATACCTGTTATTGATAAGCAGCATCGTAAGGAGCGTATTATTTTAAAAGGTGACCTACCATCACCTCTTAGTCCCCCTACTGGCTGTAGCTTTCACACACGTTGCCCATTCGCAACGGATAAATGTAAAGCAGAAGTGCCAGCACTACGAGCGATCACTGCAACACATAAGGTAGCTTGCCATTTCGCAGAAAATTTAGTTTAATGTATCTTACACTTACAAAATAAACGGAGAGGTCATTATGTTACAACCAGAAACCTTCAACATATATATTCTCCTATGTGTAATTGCTCCAATTATTGGAGCTTTTCTGCTTACTTTTATATTTATTTTCGAAAAGCAAATCGATAGCCTTGAGGAGGAAAAAAGAAATTTAGAGCTTGAGCAGGATTTACAAAGAGCAAATATTCTCCAGTTGAATCAGCAAATACAGCCACATTTCTTTTTTAATGCATTAAATTCATTATTAAGCCTAGCTCGCATCAATCGTAAGGAAGATTTGGTTGCAGGCATTGAGGCTTTGGCAACATTTTTTAAATTTAAATACAATAATCATGAGGTGTTAATTGCGTTAAAGAACGAGATACAATTTGTCGATAGTTATTTAAATATTCAACAATTGCGATTTGGCCATCGTTTGACTGTAAATAAATATGTTGATGATGAAGCACTATCCGTCCAAATACCACCTTTTATTCTGCAGACTATTATTGAAAATGCCTATAAACATAGCTTTGAAAAACATWTAGGACCTGCAGAGCTATCCATTACAATCAAAAAAATGGATAATAGCTTATTAATTGAAATTAAAAATACACAGCCTTTAGAAAAAATAGAAATGACTACTGAACAGGTAGTAGACGAACTGCAGCAAGGTTATGGGCTCGAAAATATTAGAAAACGGCTTGAGCTCATTTATGGGCTCGAAAATATTTTATTCTCGATTCAAAACAATGAACAGCATTACACTGTTACCATCCATGTTCCCGCTTAGGCATTCTATCAACTGGAAGGAGAAAGGAGTATCTCGCCATGAATATTTTAATCGCAGATGATGAGCCGTTAGAGCTTGAGCAAATGATTTATTTATTAAAGCCACATTTTCCGAATTGGACCTTCCATACTGCCCAAGATGCCTCACAAGCTCTGCAATTAGCTAAGAAGCACCGTATGACTATCGCCTTTTTGGATATTCAAATGCCTGGGAAAGATGGAATCACGTTGAGCAAGGAATTAAAAGCGCTTTATGAGGTAGACATCATCATGGTAACAGCTTATCAAACCTTTGAATATGCCCAACAAGCATTGCGTATCGGGGTAAAGGATTATCTTACAAAACCAGTCATTGCAAGTGAATTAGATGCTATTGTGGAGAAATATAAGGTGTGGAGTTCTAACCATGATGCGATTCAAAGCGCACTTTCCTATATTCATGAAAACTATTATGAAAAACTGAGTCWCAATATTATTGCTGAAAAAAWTCATTTGAATCCGAGCTATTTAAGTCGTAAATTTTTGGAGGAGCAGTCTATTGGCATTAATGWMTWTWWYWWYWAYWAYSSCSWMSWMWTGGCTGTMAASMAAATCAATGAAAATCTTGACACAAGTATGTCCGCAATTGCTGAGAGCTGTGGTTTTAATAGTCAGCACTATTTTAGTGTTGCGTTTAAGAAAAAATATAATCAATCACCACGTCAATATAAATCCTCTAAAATGAGTAAAGGTCTTTAATAGTATGCTAAGGAAGTTTTCATTGCTCGTTCCATTTGCAAGTTTAAGCACAGCAGCAGGAGTCATTATTCTTTTAGCGAGATGGATTAATGGTAATTTATTATTGTCCTCTCCCTCAGCCCTTATTTCTTTTGGTTTTATGGCGGGCATTTGTTATACACTAGCAACAGCTATTTCGTTTATCATACTTGGCTCATTGCTGAATAAGAGCGATTACACACAAAATCAGCATACACAAAGCTTTTTGCTCTTTACCATACAGCGTAAATTGTCTGGAATGAATTTAAAGGTTATACGTCTATTTTACTTGTTAACAGGTATTGAACTTTGGCTTATTCAATTAATAAGCATTAGTGTATTGTCTGAAATTATGTTAAATATTCCAGTCCCTATTACACTTTTTTTCTTTTTAATCGGCATCTTACTTCTTGACCGCATCATGTCAGTGAAAAGTATACTATGCTTGGATCTTTTATTACTCATTTCTCCGCTGACATTACTTATCTTTGTCGGTATTTATTACTATGGACGAAATGGGGCAAGCACCGTATATGAGGGTATTCGCTTATATCACCCTTATTTATTTTATTTTAAAAATAGCGAAATTCTGCTGTTCTATGTCATTATTCAACTTGCTGTTTTAGGACAAGTATTTTTTGATAAATCAACATGGTATTTAATTGCCTTTATAAAACCTAAAAAAGTACGTAGCAGTCTGTTTTCCTCTGGTGTAATTTTAGCGTTATTAACGCTATCATTTACGGCAATTTTAATGATTGCCCTATATAGCGGATCATTTGGCCAATTCCAAGTACTGATTTTTACGTTTTTATATGAAGTACAACCAGGCTTTCTGACATTTGCTTTTCTAGTCATTGTCCTATTAGCCATTGTCACAACCTTGCTTGTAGACATGCGGGCAACGAAACGTTTTTTTGTGACGAMAAGAMCCTATTATTTCTATTTGATTGGCCTGATGATTATTTTAYTMACCTGTTTCTTATCTATCGATTTAACKWWYTTAKGTRTTATTTWTTCTYTTSCCTTTCTGHACATGACCATGCTACCGTTTGTGTNNNTCCTTTTATTTACGAAACGCCATATTCAGAAGCATAGCTGGCTTGTCATCCTGCTATCCATCATCATTGGAATTGGTGTTGGTTTAAGCTTTAATACGCTTTACGGATTAGCTACCAGCTTTATGATCTCGAGTATTTATCAATTAATGCTTCAGACTGAAACGATGGAAAAAAATACCTGAACTCGAGATTATTCGGGTTCAGGTTTATAAGTTATTTAACTGATATAAAATAAAAATAGGATTAGTGATAGCAAGCCAACAATGGCCGAACTAATGGAAAGATAATGTCTTTTTTCCTYTCGACCATAGTAATAGTCAATGAAAATAGAGCTGAAAAGGCTGACAACTAAATATCCTCCAATGATAACAGTAAATAAAATCCACCCTTTAATTATGATCACCATGAGCATCATGGTATTCAAAATTTTAATAGCCCAAACAGCACGTCTATGATGACTATTGACATACTCCTTTGGTATATTAAACATTTTCCTCATTAGTTTATCGCCAAGCATTTGGATAGCTAGAAAAATAACTAGCATAACGATTAAACCTGACATTCCAAATTTAGCATCATCATTGAGAATAAGATCTAAATAAGCCTTGGCCAAATCTTTATTTTCTACTTTATAAAATGAATTGTTGTCATAATCAACAATTCCGATATCCTCGTCGTTTATGAACATTTTCAGCTTCATAACCTGACCTTTTTCAAATTCTACCCAGACATCACGTTGTAATCTAAAAAAAGTACGCTCATTCATTTGAGTCACTGTAGCTTGCTGTAATAGTTGTTGTAATAACACTTTTTCTGAACTTTGCTCCATTACTCGTTGTCCAATGACCCACCCAGGTCTTCCAGCCTTAAAGATCTCCTCATCCGAATTGTAAATTATTGTATATTTCTTTATTGATTGCTGCTGTGCTAATTGAACAATTGAAGCATGTTGCGTTTGCTCTATCTGCCCTAATGGACCGATTTCTATTATCAATAGAAACATAACTATCGCGCCTATGATAATCAAAGGATATGACCAGCGTCTTGTCTTTTTTGTTTGCCGCACTTGCCGTAAAATATCCTCCTGTAAGGATTTCGTAAATCGTGGTGCTTCGCCAAGTTCTTGATCCAATTTCTCTTTAAAAGTTGTCATTCATTAACACCTCCCACTTACTATTCGCTAATTTTTCCTGTAACATTTTTCTTGCTCGATGCAATCTGGTTTTAACTGTATTTTCTGCACATGTAAGAATATCTGCAATTTCTCTAACCTTTAATTCCTGATAATAATAAAGGATGACGACTTCTCTATAAGTAATAGGTAACTCAAATAAAGCATTTGTTAATGTTGTCCGTTCATCCTGTGCTAATAGCATCGTTTCTGGTGTTCGTTTACTTGCACCAATATGCAATTTTTCCAACAGTTGATGGCGTTTATTTTTCCAGCTTCGCAAATAATCATGACTTTTATGTACAGTTATTTTAACTAAATAGGTCTTTAGAGATGCTCTTTGTTCAAAGCGATCCTGCTGCAGATAATAAGAAAAAAAGACATCCTGGACTATTTCTTCTGCCATCGCCCAATCCTTTACATAAAGATAAGCCACTCGTAAGCAATATTCTCCGTGTTCTTCCATAATGGCCACTAAATGCTCACTCATCCAAACACCTCCTACAAACATTCACCCTATAGTCGTAATCCGAACTTGGTTGGTTTCAAAAAAAATCGAAAAGTTTCGTTAACATGAAGGTCATAAAAAGAAAAAATCCTCACACAATAAGAGGGTATTTTTATGAATAGTAACTCCTAAAGAAATAAMCTAMATTTTTAAGAGTGAATTTATTTGKATGCCATGTTGSATWCTTTTTTTCTTTTATCTATTGAATAACTAGCAAAAAAACTGTTATAGTGAGATTGTTTGTCTGACGTCTGACTAATTAAGATCTTTAGCTGTTCTTCTGAAATTGGAACATCTGGACAAAWTATCACAGATACTTATGGAGGAACTTATGAGATACTTAATATCCTTTTGTGGATTGTTACTTGTTTTTGCCTTAGCTTTATTAATGAGTAAAAACAAAAAAGAAATAAAATATAAATATATAGTGATTATGTTGATCATCCAATTTTTATTGGCAGCTTTACTACTTAATACAACGGTCGGCTATGTGCTAATCAAAGGAATCACCAAAGTGTTTGATCACTTATTGTCCTATGCAAATGCAGGTATATCATTTGTTTTTGGTGGCTTAGCAAATGAAGGTGAATCACCCTTCTTTTTAACAGTTTTATTACCGATCGTCTTTATATCTGTTCTGATTGGGATCTTGCAGCATTTTAAAATTCTTCCTTTTCTGATGAAATGGGTAGGTTTATTTTTAAGTAAAGTAAGTGGCATGGGGAAATTGGAATCCTATAATGCTGTTGCTTCTGCTATGGTAGGCCAATCCGAAGTGTTCATAACTGTTAAAAAGCAATTAGATAAGATTGCACCACAACGTATGTATACATTATGCGCTTCTGCTATGTCGACTGTTTCGATGTCAGTAGTTGGAGCTTATATGACGATGATTGAGCCAAAGTATGTTGTTACGGCCATTGTATTAAACCTGTTTGGTGGATTTATTATTGTTTCCATCATTAATCCATATACTGTGGATGAAAAAGAAGATATCTTAACAATTGAAGATGAACAGAAGCAAGCGTTCTTTCAAATGATTGGCGAATATATTATGGATGGCTTTAAAGTAGCCATCATTGTTGGGGCAATGCTTATTGGTTTCGTAGCATTAATGGATTTAATCAATTCATTATTCGATATGATTATCGGTATATCTTTCCAAGAAATATTAGGCTATATCTTTGCGCCAATCGCTTTCCTAATGGGTATCCCATGGGCAGATGCTGTGGCTGCTGGCGGTATTATGGCAACCAAATTAGTAACAAACGAATTTGTTGCTATGATTAACCTTGGCGATGTTGCCGAGTCCATGAGTGAACGTACATTAGGTATTATTTCTGTATTCCTCGTATCTTTTGCCAACTTTTCATCAATCGGGATTATTTCGGGAGCTGTAAAAGGTTTGAATGAAAGGCAAGGGAATGTCGTTGCTCGATTTGGACTAAAGTTGTTGTACGGTGCTACACTCGTAAGTATCCTAACAGCTATTATTGTGGGATTGATTATTTAATTGTATCAGGAGCTATTTATTGAACTGCACTCAGTTAGATGGGTGCAGTCCTTATTTTATTGCTTAAGCTCTAAATTAAAAAATGTACATTACTAAAATTGAATTTAGTAATGTACATTTTTACTTTATATCTCTTTATTTTACGACAATATTGACAAGTTTGCCTGGAATAACGATGATTTTCACTAAGCTCTTTCCTGCCATGTATTCTTGAACCTTTTCATCGGCAAGTGCTACTTTTTCAATATCCTCTTTTGAAGCATCTTTTGCTACGACGATCTTAGCACGAACTTTACCAGCAACTTGTACAGCAATTTCTACTTCATCATCCACAAGCTTTGCTTCATCATATGTTGGCCATTGCTCATATGAAAGAGTTGAATCGTGTCCTAATAGTTGCCATAGTTCTTCTGCAATATGTGGAGCGATTGGAGCTAGCATTTTCACAAAGCCTTCAGCATAAGTCGTTGGAATCACATCAGCTTTATAGCAATCATTAATAAAGACCATCATTTGTGAAATAGCTGTGTTAAAGCGGATGCCTTCATAATCCTCTGTCACTTTTTTCACTGTTTGGTGGTATGATTTTTCAAGTGATTGATCGTTAGACACTTGAATTTTTGCTGAAATTGCGCCATCTTCTTCACTGACAAATAGACGCCAGATACGGTCTAAGAAGCGGCGTGCTCCATCTAAACCATTTGTAGACCATGCAACAGAAGCCTCTAGTGGGCCCATGAACATTTCATATAAACGTAATGTATCGGCACCATGTGACGTAATGATTTCATCTGGGTTGACAACATTGCCCTTAGATTTAGACATTTTCTCGTTACCTTCACCTAGAATCATTCCCTGGTTAAATAATTTTTGGAATGGCTCTTTTGTATGGACAACGCCTAAATCATAGAGAACTTTATGCCAGAAGCGAGCGTATAGTAAATGTAATACAGCATGCTCCGCACCACCAATATAAATATCAACAGGTAACCAACGTTTTAGTAACTCTGGGTCTGCAATCGCCTCTGTATTTGTAGGGTCGATATAGCGTAGGAAGTACCAGCTCGAACCTGCCCACTGTGGCATTGTATTTGTTTCACGACGTCCTTTTTTACCTGTCTCTGGATCGACAACATTTACCCATTCTTCAATATTTGCTAATGGTGACTCACCAGTACCTGATGGACGGATATTATCTGTTTTTGGTAGCATTAAAGGTAATTCTGATTCTGGAACTGGCGTAATCGTGCCATCTTCCCAATGAATCATTGGAATTGGTTCACCCMAAKAACGCTGACGGKAGAATAACCAGTCACGTAGACGATAAGAAATTTTCTTCTCCCCTACACCTTTTTCCGCTAACCATTCAATGGCTTTCGCAATGCCATCTGCTTTATTTAAGCCATTCAGGAATTCAGAGTTAATATGTTGACCATCACCTGTAAATGCTTCTTTGCTAATGTCTCCACCTTCAAGTACAGGAACGATGTCTAAGCCAAATTCAGTTGCGAATTCATAGTCACGTTCATCATGTGCTGGCACCGCCATAATAGCACCTGTACCATAAGACACTAACACATAGTCAGCAATCCAAATCGGCACTTTTTTACCGTTTATCGGATTCACTGCATAAGCACCTGTAAATACACCTGTTTTTTCTTTCGCTAAATCTGTACGCTCTAGGTCAGATTTCATTTTAACTTTCTCTAAATAAGCCTCAACAGCTTGGCGTTGGTCAGCTGTTGTAATTTGTTCCACTAATTTATGCTCTGGTGCAAGCACACAGTATGTAGCACCAAACAATGTATCAGGACGTGTTGTGAAAACTGTGAAGTTTTGATCAGAACCGTCAATGGCAAATGTCACTTCTGCCCCTTCTGAACGGCCAATCCAATTGCGTTGCATATCTTTAATAGATTCAGGCCAATCAACTTCTTCTAAGTCATCGATTAAACGATCAGCATAGGCTGTAATTTTAAGCATCCACTGCTTCATTGGTCTGCGTTCTACTGGATGACCACCACGCTCTGATTTCCCATCAATTACTTCTTCGTTAGCTAATACCGTGCCAAGTGCTGGACACCAGTTAACAGCTACTTCATCTACATAAGCTAAACCTTTCTTATAAAGCTGGATAAAAATCCATTGTGTCCATTTATAATACTCTGKATCAGTTGTGTTAATTTCGCGACCCCAATCATAGCTGAAGCCTAGCYCTTGWATTTGACGTTTAAATGTCGCAATATTTTTAGCTGTAAATTCAGCTGGATCATTCCCTGTATCAAGTGCATATTGCTCAGCTGGTAAACCAAAAGCATCCCAGCCCATTGGATGAAGTACATTATAGCCTTGCATACGTTTAAAGCGTGATAGAATATCAGTTGCCGTATACCCCTCTGGATGGCCTACATGTAGTCCTGCGCCAGATGGATAAGGGAACATATCTAAAGCAAAGAATTTAGGCTTCGCTGTTTCATTTTCAGTTTTAAATGTTTTGTTATCAGCCCAATATTGCTGCCACTTTTTTTCAATTTGTTCATGATTAAAACTCATTTTTTTTCCTCCTTCGATTGATCGTGCTGCTCTCCATCATAATTGAMAAAATATTTAAAAAATAAAAAAAACTCGCCCCTTTCTTATAGAAGGGACGAGAGAATWTGTACTCCCGCGGTACCACCCAAATTAGTGATTACACTCGGCTCAAGCTTCCTTAACGCGGAAGAAACGACACACGCTGTTTCACGCGGGCAGACTCAGAAGGCGAGTTCAACTTGCATTCTTACTAGCTCCCACCAACCGCTAGCTCTCTAAAAAGAACCACAAATCTACTATTCCTCATCACAGTCTTTACATGATATTGCATTTATTCTAATGGAAAGTATTGAAAAGCACAAGCCTTTGTTTACAGCTTACCCATTACTGAACAATTAAATCCTTTTCTTCCTTAGACTTTGATAAATCCTGACATTCATGAAAAGCAAAGTGCTGACAACCAATACATTGATTGACGTTTAAATAATGGAAAGCTTTTGTAATCGCTTCTCCAGTATGCTGAAAAAAATGCTGCGCGCCTATTTTATCGTAAAGTCCATTGTGCTGAAGAGCATCCTTTAAATCTCCTTGCACACCCGTTACCAAAATAGTACCGCCCTGTGCTGTATAATTTTCAATGATATTACTAAAATATGCTTCTCCAGTAGAATCCATAAAGGGCACTTTCCCCATCCGTAATATCAAAACTCTTGGTTGCTGATGCAAAGTACTTTCAATCGTTTGTTCAAACATTTGTGCAGCACCAAAAAACAACGGCCCTTCAATTGTGTACATACTAATTTGCGGGCAATCATGCTGCTGATGCACTACATGTGGCTGTACCTTTTCACTTTTATTTGAATGATCTGGAAGTACTTTTGTAACWACAAGCTTTTCAMTCATRCGTTTCGCAAATAATAGCACAGCCAGCACAAGCCYTACCTCAACTGCTAATGTAAGACKMGTGAATACCGTTAATAAAAAGGTAATCAATAATACCAGTGAGTCGCCTGATTTTAATTTTGCGATATGTGAAAAATGATGTCGTTCACTCATATTCCAAGCTACGACCATCAATACCGGAGCCATGCTTGCTAACGGAATATGAGATGCATATGGAGCTAATAACAATAATGTGATTAAAACAAACACACCATGAATGATACCCGACATAGGAGATACTGCGCCTGTTTTGATATTGGTCGCTGTGCGTGCAATGGCGCCTGTTGCTGGAATACCACCGAATAAAGGCGTCACAATATTAGCAATCCCCTGACCAATTAACTCACGATTACTGTTATGCTTACTATTTGTCATCCCATCCGCCACAACTGCCGATAATAGAGACTCAATACCACCTAGCATTGCAATGACAAACGCTGGGCCAATAAGTTGTTGTAATCGTTCGAGCGTGATGTTTGGTAAGGCGAAATGAGGTAATGTATTAGGAATTTGCCCATAAGCCGTTGCAATGGTAGCAACTTGTCCTGAAAAGAAGAAAGTTGCCATAAGTGTAGAGACAACGATACCCGCTAATGCTCCTGGAACCTTTGGAAAAAACTTTGGAGTTATCATTATTGTCGCCAAGCATACGACAGCAGTAAGAATACTATACGTATTTGTCGTACCAAGCTGCTTAATGATTTCCTGTATGTTGGCGATAAAATATTCATGCCTTTTAACATTTGTGAGCCCTAGAAAGTTAGCGATTTGACCTGTAAAAATAATCACTGCTATCCCTGCTGTAAAACCAACTGTTACAGGACGTGGAATAAACTTAATTAAAGTCCCTAACTTAAAAAAGCCCATGACACAAAGCAATACCCCTGCCATTAAACCCGCAAGTAATAAATCTTCATAGCCATAGGTAAGAACAATCCCCAATAAAATTGGCACAAACGCCCCCGTAGGCCCACCTATTTGATATTTAGAACCTCCAAAGAGAGAAATAAGAATACCTGCAATGCAAGCCGTATAAATCCCATATTCAGGTTTCACACCCGATGCTATGGCAAAGGACATGGCAAGTGGAATAGCAACGATTCCCACAATAATCCCTGACAATAAATCCTTCTTTACATGTTGAACTGAATATCCTTCAAAGCGTCCTGTAAACAGTGACTTCATAGATAAATCTTCCCTTCGAAATAATAAGCAAAGCCCAATTTTTCATCATCATTGATTTACTTATTCTCTTCGTCACCTTCATTACTTGTCATTTCCTCTAATCTCGAAATGGTATTAACCAAATGGTTATTAAAAATATCCTTTGCCACCCCAAGTAATGCACCAATCATTGGGTCACTTAAAGAATAATAAACTTTTTTTCCTTCCTTCACGCCATAAACAATATTTTTAGCACGCAATACACTTAATTGCTGAGAAACGGCAGAACCCTCTTTCTCTAAGCAATCTTGAATCTCATTGACACTTTTCTGTCCATCTACAAGGAGTTCAAGTATTCTGATGCGTAACGGATGTGCTAATGCTTTGAAAAAATCCGCTTTAAACTGTTGTAAGCCCTCGTCCATAAAAAATCCCTCCATATAACTACATATTCAAATATTTGAATATGTATGATTGTAATCCTGTCACAACATTTTTTCAATATCTACTATTAAAAAAAGAACAAAAACAAGTGCTTAACACTCGTTTTTGCTCTTTTCAGTGCGACATTATTAATCTGCTACTATTTTGTTCTTCTTTAAAGGATAATCGTATGTTAAACATGGAATAATCGCCAATAGTACGATGACCACCAATGTTAAAACGAGAGGAATCATGCCAAATTGATCTACCATAATACCACCAAATAGTGGACCAATCATCCGTCCTCCAGTAGCAGCACTATTGATAATCCCTTGATAGAATCCTTGACGACCTTTTGGTGCCAGTTGATTAGCAATCGTTGGTAATGCAGGCGTATAAAACATTTCACCAAATGTTAAGACAAGCATCGCTGCTCCAAACATTTTAAAATCGTTTGCAAAGGCAATAATACCAAAGGAAAGTGCAATCAGCGTTACACCAAATACTAACTGGCGCTTTAAATTGTGTTCCCACCGCTTTACGAGTGGTGCAATGAGTGGTTGCCCAATGACAATTAGAAGGCCGTTGATTGTCCAAAGTAAGCTATATTGCTTTAATCCCAATCCTAAATCTTGTGTATAAGATGAAATGGTTGCACTCCATTGAGAATATGCTAGCCAGCATAAAACGGAGGATGCACTAATTATTAACAAAGCATAGAAAGGTGCCTTGTTTACGATTCGCTTACTTTCGCTCAAGACATTTTTAGGTGCAATACTGCCCGCCTCCAAACGCTTAAATGTAAATAAGGCAATGAAAAAGAATAAAATATACATACCTAAATTCACTTTAAACACDTAGTCAAATTGATAATCTGCCACTATACCGGCAAGGGCAGGACCTACAGCAACACCGACATTTTGTGCTAAATAGATAGTATTAAAAGCCTTACGTCCACCTTCTGGCCAGGCAGCCCCAGCTAAGGCAAACATACCTGGGAAAACAATGCCCCCACTAAAGCCTAGTATCGTTAAAAACCACACATAATGTGGCCAACCGTGCCAAATTGTTAAGCCAATTAATGAAGCAATCGTTAACAGGATACCAAGCATAATAGCTTTATAGCCACCAATTCTATCAAATAAGTAACCACCTAATAGATTACCTAATACTCCAGCAGCAGAATTCAGCATTAAGACAAAACCAGCCATAGCTAAAGATTTGCCTAAATAATCATGCATATAAATGGCATTCAAAGGCCATAAAAAAGAGTTGCCTGTTGTGTTCACAAGCATTCCGATAATTAAAAACCAAACACGTTTTGGCATAGGATGACCTCCATTATTTCGCTTCTCTAAATAGTTAGTGTATGCTGAAATACTTAAAAGTACAAGGAAAATAATTTTACCTTTTTTACAAGACTTCTATCCTATTTTCAATCGTATTTAGTTTTGTTCMTTTCCATTTTTCTTTATCCAAATCATGATATTACCCTTACCCCATGACGGAACGAAATGCACATGATAGAATAGAGCGTTAGAGGAGTGAAATAAATGACAGAGACGAATTTTCCTTTTCCTTCAGAGGGGAAAAGATACTATACATGGAATCGCTATTTACGTGACCAATTTGGTCATAAAGTATTTAAAGTGGCATTAGATGCAGGTTTTGATTGCCCTAACCGCGACGGCACAGTTGCTTTCGGTGGCTGTACATTTTGCAGTGCTGCAGGTTCTGGTGATTTTGCTGGTAATAAGGTAGATCCAATTGATGTTCAATTTGCTGAAATCCGAGACAAAATGCACCAGAAATGGAAGGATGGCAAATACATGGCCTATTTCCAAGCCTACACAAATACACATGCCCCTTTGCCAGTTTTAAAAGAAAAATTTGAAGCAGCTTTAGCGCAAGAAGGTGTAGTAGSTCTTTCTATTRSWAMWCKKMMYKAMTGTTTACCCGATGATGTTGTCGAATATTTAGCAGAGCTAAATGAGCGGACGTATTTATGGATTGAGCTCGGTCTACAAACGGTGCATGAGAAAACGGCTAATCTTATTAATCGTGCCCATGATTATGCAACGTATGTGGAAGGCGTTGAAAAATTGCGTAAGCATGGCATTCGTGTTTGCTCACATATCATTAACGGATTGCCTCTCGAAGACTATGACATGATGATGGAAACAGCACGAGCAGTTGCACAATTAGATGTCCAAGGCATTAAAATCCACTTACTTCATCTATTAAAAGGAACGCCTATGGTGAAGCAATATGAAAAAGGTATGCTAGAATTTTTAGATCAAGATGTATATACAAAACTAGTAGCAGACCAATTAGAAATTTTACCACCAGAGATGGTCATTCATCGTATTACAGGTGATGGACCGATTGATTTAATGATTGGACCCATGTGGAGTGTAAATAAATGGGAAGTACTGAATGGCATTGATGCTGAGCTTGAACGTCGTGGTAGTTGGCAAGGGAAGTTGTATAAGGCAGAGGTTATGAAATGATACTACAACGCGTTTTACAATATGCCCAGCAGTTATTAAAAGATAATATAAAAGAGGGAGATACAGTTGTTGATGCAACTGCTGGAAACGGCCATGACACATTGTTTCTGGCACAGCTTGTTGGGGATGAAGGGCAAGTTTATGCCTTTGATGTCCAAAAAGAGGCGGTTGACGCGACACTCCTCCGACTTTTAGATCATGGTTTAGAACATCGAGCACTCGTTTTAAATAAAGGACATGAAGAAGTTACACAGTTTGTACACAAGCCAGTAACTGCGGCAATCTTCAATCTCGGCTATTTACCTGGTAGCAACCATGATATTATTACAAGACCTAATACAACAATCCAAGCCATTGAGAATATATTAAAGCTMTTAAAAGTRGGCGGTTTGATTGTTCTTGTTATTTATCATGGTCATCCAGGTGGAAAAGAAGAGCGTGATAAGGTCATTGATTATGTAAGCCAACTGCCACAAAAATATGTTCATGTCTTAAAATATGCATTTCTGAATCAACAAAATGATCCACCCTTCGTCATTGCATTAGAGAAAATGAAAGAACATCCTATTCAATAATTACATGCTAAAAGGCGATCAGCTAGTTTCTATCAAACTAGCTGATCGCCCTTGCTCTTTATCTACTTGTTATTGCGTTTTTCATTATAGTCAACCCAGAAATCTGCACCTTTAATTCCTAGTTTACGAGGATCAAAGACTGGGTCTTTTCCTTCTTTTTTCTGTTTCTCGTAATCTTTTAATGCGACAATAGCTGGTTTCATGATAATTAAAATAGCTATAACGTTAATCCAAACCATCAAACCAAGACCTACATCTCCCATTGCCCATGCAAGACCAGACGTACGGATTGTACCATAAAAGGCTGCAACTAAAATGGCAATTTTCGCAATCCAAATGAATACCTTTTCTGTGCTACCTCTAAATAAGTAAGCGACATTTGTCTCTGCAATATAGTAGTAAGCCATGATTGTTGTAAAGGCAAAGAAGAATAACGCAATGGCTACAAATGGAGCACCAAAGCCAGGTAATGATGAGTCAACTGCATATTGTGTATAGGCTGCTCCTGCTTCAATACTTTTCGCAAAAGTCATTTGCTCATCGCCTGCTAATCCACCACTATTAAATTCTCCAATATGGATAAATGGATCTGCTCCCTCAGCTGCCTTTTCATCTTGTACATTGTACATACCTGTAAATAAAATCATAAATGCCGTAGCAGAACAAATTAATAATGTATCAATATAAACAGACGCCGCTTGTACAATTCCTTGCTTAGCAGGATGTGATACTTCCGCAGCTGCCGCAGGGTGAGCACCAGTTCCTTGACCAGCCTCATTAGAGTAAATTCCACGTTTAACACCCCAAGCAATCGCTGAACCAATAATGCCTCCAAAAATTTCTTGAGCCCCAAATGCACTAGAAAAAATTAATCCGATAACCGTTGGTACTTGTGAAATATTCATAAAAATAATGATAATGGCCATAATGATATAGGCTAATGCCATAAACGGTACAATAATCTGGGCAGCATTTGCGATTGATTTAACACCCCCGATGATAATAGCACCTAATAAAACAACAATAATAAGTCCTGTGATCCATGTTTCCAAACCGAAAGCGTTTTCAACAGCACCTGCGATGGCATTCGACTSCACACCAGGCATCAAAATTAACATTGCTATTAAAGCCGCCACAGCAAAAATAACTGCAAACCATTTTTGGCCCATTCCTTTTTCTATGTAAAAGGCTGGTCCACCACGATATTCTGTATCTTTCTCTTCTTTATAGATTTGAGCTAATGTTGACTCTACATACGCGGTAGCCGCACCTATGAAAGCGATTGCCCACATCCAAAAKACAGCACCAGGTCCTCCCATTCCAATCGCGGTCGCAGTACCAGCAATATTACCTGTACCTACACGTCCTGATAATGCGATAGACATTGCTTGGAATGAAGATATTCCCTTTTCTGACTTCTCCCCTTTAAACATTAAAACAAACATATCTTTAATGTGCCTTACTTGTAGGAACCTTGTAATAATTGAGAAAAATAACCCAATTAATAAGATGCCATAAATAAACCATGGTCCCCATAAAATACCATTCAACTTCTCTACAATTACATCCATKTTACCCCTCCAATTTGAATTACCTTACTTTAAGTCATTATAGTATTACACCCTTATGAAACAACCAATCCCACAAGACANTAACAATATTTAAGTAAGTAACCTAGTAAATGGAAGGGTATAAACCTATTTAATTATATAACCAATTCTTCGAAGAGCATTATTAATAAAATCTCGTATATACATAAAAATCTCTTCGCGCTCTCCCTCATGAAATAAATTATGATAACAATTTGCCCATTCTTTAAACTGAAATTCCGTGAATTCCTGTTGATGAAGCCAATTTCGAGTTTGGCGAGTGTCCGTAATTTTATCCTTCTCAGCAGTCATAATTAGCATAGGCATATTAGGCATTTCACCTTTAGGTAGCATCACTAAATTTTTCATCATCTGCTGAAGTTCTCGATACCATTTCACAGAAACAACAGACATGAGGGGTACATCATCTTTCATTTCTTCTCTGCCTTCAACACTACGCGTTAATTTCTCTAATGTAATATCATGTGTCAACTTAACATTGGCTGTTAACGCACTTAGACTTGTTAAAGCATTTGTTAATTTACCTGGTAATAGCTTTAGTTGCAACCAAGGTGATGTTAAAATAATGCCTGCACATTCATATTGTCTCTTTTGCAGTGTATGGAGGATTAATGTTGCACCTAGTCCATGCCCTATTACAAAGGTTGGTAAATTATATGAAAAAGCATTTTCAATCAGGTTTCTTGTATACTTATTGTACAATTTGAAGTCTTCATCATGGACTCGAGCAAACCTTGCATTACCTCCATGATTCGGTAAATCTCCCATGACTATGTGGAAGCCTTCTAATCTTAATTTCTCTATCAGCCATGCATACCAACGGTGATTTTCATAAGCACCATGAAGAATAGCAATCACAGCTTTTGCTTGTCCATCAGCTTCCCATTTCCACATTACATAGTCCTCCTAAAAAATGATTACACTTTGATTATATCGAAATAAATAGCACATTTTAATTTTATATTTCCATAAAGTTGCGTATTTGATACGATAATACTACATTATAGAAAGAAAAGAGGCGATTTTCATGATTTATCCATTTAAAGATAAAACGCCAAAGATCGATCCGTCTGTTTTCATTGCTGATTACGCAACTGTTACGGGCGACGTAACAATTGGCGCCGAAACAACTATTTGGTTTAATACGGTTATTCGTGGTGATGTTTCCCCAACGATTATTGGTAAACGTGTCAGTATCCAGGATCTTTGCTGTTTACACCAAAGCCCAAAATATCCGCTCATTATTGAAGATGAGGTAACAGTTGGACACCAAGTCACTTTACATAGTTGTACAATTCGCAAAAATGCCTTAATTGGTATGGGATCCATTATTTTAGACGGAGCTGAGATTGGAGAAGGTGCATTTATTGGAGCTGGAAGCCTAGTACCTCCTGGTAAAGTCATTCCTCCAAATAGTTTAGCATTAGGTCGTCCAGCAAAAGTTGTCCGAGAATTAAATGCTGAAGATAAAGAGGATATGGAACGCATCGTACGAGAATACGCAGAAAAAGGTCAATATTATAAATCACTTCAGAAATAAATAACCTACACAAAAAATCAATACTAACGAAAAAATCCCTCGCGTTGTCGTGTACCGAATATGTTCACGAATCCTGTTGTGGTCGTTAAGTGAGATGAACAATAGGAGCAATGTTGCCCCTTTGCTTATTAATACATCAGAATAATTTTCTAATGACTTCATTACTTTAGTTCAATAGTTTATAAACGTGCTTTTTCTCGTAGCGCGTCTGCTCTATCAATTTGCTCCCATGGTACATTTAAATCTGTACGACCAAAATGTCCATACGCAGCAGTTTGTTTATAAATTGGACGACGAAGATCAAGCATTTTAATGATACCTGCTGGGCGTAAATCGAATAGCTCGCGTACCCATTCAACGATCTCGCTTTCTTTCACTCTACCTGTGCCAAATGTATCGACAGCAATGGAAACAGGCTGAGCAACGCCAATCGCATAGGCAAGTTGCACTTCAGCACGCTCTGCTAAGCCAGCTGCTACGATGTTTTTCGCTACATAACGTGCTGCATATGCCGCCGAACGGTCTACCTTGGTTGCATCCTTACCTGAGAAGGCACCACCACCGTGACGTGCATAACCACCGTATGTATCAACAATGATTTTACGTCCTGTTAATCCAGCATCACCTTTTGGCCCACCAATTACAAAACGGCCAGTTGGATTGATGAAGTATTTCGTATTAGCATCTAATAATTCACTCGGTACGACTGGTGCAATAACAAATTCTTTTAAATCTGCTTGAATTTGTTCAAGTGTTGCTTCTTCATCATGCTGTGTTGAAATAACAATTGTATCCACGCGAACCGGTACATTATTGTCATCATATTCAATCGTTACTTGCGTTTTACCATCAGGACGTAAATAGGCAAGTTCACCTGATTTACGTACTTCTGTTAAACGGCGTGCTAATTTGTGTGCCAAGCTAATTGGTAATGGCATTAGCTCTGGTGTTTCATTACATGCATAGCCAAACATTAAGCCTTGGTCACCAGCACCAATTGCTTCTATATCAGCATCTGTCATAGAGCCTTCACGTGCCTCTAATGCCTGATCAACACCTTGAGCAATATCAGGTGATTGTTCGCCAATTGCCACAAGCACCGCTAAGTTCTCAGCATCAAAGCCATATTTACCTCGTGTATAGCCAATTTCAGCTACAGTGTCACGAACAATACCTTTAATATCCACATAAGTAGAAGTAGTAATTTCTCCTGCTACTAATACTAATCCTGTTGTTACAGTTGTTTCACACGCTACACGTGCATTTGGATCTTCTGCTAAAATAGCATCTAAAATGGCATCCGAGATTTGGTCACAAATCTTATCTGGATGTCCTTCTGTTACACTCTCTGATGTAAACAGTCGACGGTTTGTCATTTGGTTTTCCTCCTAAATACTCTTACAATAAGTAGTTGTGTATGAATACGGTACTCATTACCCATGTCAAGTCCGCTCCTAAGGATTGAACTCTCAAGCCGTTACTGCTGCTTTTAACACGAGGATTTCGAAAGATCCGTCATTATAATAAGGAAAGAACTACATATACTTACCTTTACATTGATTTTTAACAATAAAAAAATCCTTTTCTCACGTTACTTTACATGAGGAAAGGAATAATGACTGCGTAACCTTTCACTCTTATCGTTCAAGGGATGTTCCCTTGCATMWSKTYRSCMCYAWCGCATGTCGTGAAATAGTTCATGCAGGTTGCCGGGTTTCACAGGGCCTGACCCTCCACCAGCTCGGGATAAGAGTATCCGTTCAATCTCATGTTACTGAAAAGGTCGAACGTTGTCAAATATTTTCTTATGTATTACTGTATAGAAAGGAAAGAACTTATTACACAAAAACTTTTCATACTTGGATGATGATGTAAATAGAAGCAAATTAATCCCTACAACATACCTAGCTACTTGTGGTAACATATGTGTGGCTCAATTTTCGTGCCTAATTACAGTAGGATTGATGGTATTCTACTCGAAAAACATTATTTTTTGTCAGCTTCTTGAAAAGCGGTAAAAACTCTAAAATAATTTCTTAATTAGTATAGATTATTTAAGCAATTGTGTTATACTATTTTTGAAATTAAGAAAAAATCCCTCTAAATCAAGGGAATACTATAAAAAAGGATGGTATTTAATCGATGAATTCAGTAGAAATTGCAAACGAACTGAAGGAATTATTAAACGGCGGTAACATTAATGTTCAACTTTCAGTACCACAATTAGCAGAAAAAGCTACATCTCGTGGTGAAGCAATGTTAACAGTAGATGGCGCAGTTCGTGCAGAAACTGGCAAATACACTGGTCGTTCACCTAAAGATAAATATACGGTAGAAGAAGAAAGCACAAAAGATCAAATTGACTGGGGTAAAGTCAACCAACCGATTTCTTCTGAAGTGTTCGATAACCTATATGTAAAAGTAATAAAATATTTAAAAGAACGTGACGAGTTATTCGTATTCAAAGGCTTTGCAGGTGCTGACAAAGACTCACAATTAAGCATTCAAGTTATCAATGAATACGCATGGCACAATCTTTTTGCTCATCAATTATTTATCCGTCCAACAGCAGATGAATTAGCTTCTCATGTTGCTGACTTCACTGTCATCTCAGCTCCTAACTTTAAAGCAGATCCTGCGGTTGATGGTACTGCTTCTGAAACATTCATCATCGTATCACTTGAAAAGAAAATTATTTTAATTGGTGGTACAGAATATGCTGGTGAAATGAAAAAATCTATCTTTGGTATCATGAACTACTTATTACCACAACAAGGTATTCTTTCAATGCACTGCTCAGCAAACGTTGGTGAAGCTGGCGATGTAGCGTTATTCTTCGGTCTATCTGGTACTGGTAAAACGACGTTATCAGCTGATCCTGATCGTAAGTTAATCGGTGACGATGAACACGGTTGGTCTGATAATGGTGTATTCAACATTGAGGGTGGCTGCTATGCAAAAACAATCAACCTTTCTGCTGAAAAAGAACCAGAAATCTACAATGCAATCCGCTTCGGCTCTGTATTAGAAAACGTAGCTGTTGATCCAGAAACTCGTATTTGTGACTATGATGATGGTTCACTAACAGAAAATACACGTGTAGCTTATCCAATCCAATACATTGAAAATATCGTTGATCCTTCTGTTGCAGGTCATCCAAAAACAATCATCTTCCTAACAGCTGATGCATTTGGCGTGTTACCTCCAATCAGTAAATTAACAAAAGAACAAGCGATGTATCACTTCCTAAGCGGGTTCACTTCTAAACTTGCTGGAACTGAACGTGGTGTGACTGAGCCAGAACCAGTATTCTCTACTTGCTTCGGGTCTCCATTCCTTCCACTTCCTGCAACAGTATACGCAGAAATGTTAGGACAAAAAATTGACGAGCACGGTGCACAGGTATACTTAGTAAACACTGGTTGGACTGGTGGCGAATATGGCACAGGTAGCCGTATGAAACTTTCTTACACACGTACAATGGTCCGTGCAGCAATCGATGGTAAATTAGCAGATGTTGAAACAACACAAGATGCTGTGTTTGGTTTACACATTCCAACAGCGGTTGAAGGTGTACCTTCAGAAGTGTTAAATCCTCGTGAAGCTTGGGCAGATAAAGCTGCATACGATGCAAAAGCTGCTGAGCTTGCAGGCTTATTCAACGATAACTTCAAGAAATTCTCGAACGTTTCTGAAGCCATCACTACACTTGGTGGTCCATTAAAATAACGTCTATATAAAAGACAAAGGGAACAATTTATTCGTTCCCTTTGTCTTTTTGTTTTCTCTATGCTTTATTGTTGTTTCATCCACTTGCAAAGAGCACGGACAGTTTCACGATTTTTTGCTGGTGGATATTGATGTGCATAGTTAAGATCATACCAAGTTTCGAATGATTTATTTGCTTCCTCTAAAAAAAATGCCAATTGTCTGGCATGTTCAATATCCACATTTTCATCACGATAGCCATGAATGATAAGAACGGGAGCTGTTATACGCTCTATCTCAAAAAGTGGTGTTCTTGCATCATACGCTTCTGGTACACGATTAGGTGTTCCTCCAATAACGCGCTTCATCATTCTGCGCATATCTGTACGTTCCCAATAAGTGGCCGTTGCATCAGAAACACCTGCCCATGTTACAACAGAAGTAATATCCCTTCTTAAAATAGCTGTCCACAGAGCCATAATACCACCTCGTGAAAAACCAAAAACATGGATATTGTCATTGCAGAATTGTTTGAGTACATCTACGGCATAGACCGCATCGTAACGGTCTGCCCCCGCAAACTCGTCACGCCCCTCTCCCCCACGATTCCCACGATAATATGGGGCAAATACGATAAAGCCCTGCGCATCAAATTGTGCAATACGAGAGGGTCTTACCATCCCTATGCTTTGCATGCCGCCTCTTAAATATAAAAAGCCATCATATGTACCTTCAGTCTTTGGCTCTGCTAATAGTCCTTTTATACGTAAGCCCTGTGAAAGATAGGTTATTTCCGTTAAACGGATAGCTGGATTTGGTGAAGGATAGGGGCGTTTTTCGATAATATCACCATTGTGTGTCACGATGTTTCAGCTCCTCCAGCATTTTCTTCATCCCCTCATCCTTCATGTGAAAACTCAAGTTAGGATGCTGAGCAAATTCTTCATCCGTTAACCAAAGCATGCCTGACGTTTCTAAATCAAATTCTATATCCTCTTGCGCCAAAAATTGTGCAGTGAAAACGGATTTACAAAAAACGATTTCATCATACACTGCATACTCTGCAAACCATTGAAGATTTTTCACATGAACACCCGTCTCTTCAAAAACTTCTCGAATCGCCGCCTCCTCTAAGGTTTCCCCTTCTTCTAATTTCCCTCCTGGCACTTCTACACCACGTCGTTTATGGACAGTACATAACCATTTATTTTCATGCTTTAAAAGGACAAGGACGTGTTTAGGTTCTACTTTAAATTCGCCTCTTGTAAAACTCAAATCTACTTGTAGGCCATGTAAATCTGTAAATGTTAACATCTCTTCAACCTCACGTTCTTTCTTGTTGCAAAACAAAAGTTACTTTCTTTATTATTACTTCTATTTTATGGACGGAATTTAATCATCATTCCTATTCCTATCTATATTAACTATATTGTAAACCTACAATGACAAGCAACCCTAAGCTACAGTCTTGTAAAGCATGAAAAAAAGCGTGCTTCATAGGAAGACACGCTTTTCTTTAGATTACTTGCTGACCGTCAAAATAGACGATAGGACTTTTCACAACACAATCAATATGAACATCTGACGCATTGGCTCCACCAAATGGCGCATTACTGCCAAAAGCGATATGGATGGTCCCATACACCTTCTCATCCTCTAATACATTGCCACATAGGATAGCACTTTTATTGGCTCCGATGCCAAACTCTGCAATGACTCTACCATTGCCTTCACCAAGTAATGCCAGTAGTCGTGGACCATCAGGACCGATTGCTTCTTCTAAGCGACCATTCTTTATTTTTAATAATAATGGCTCCTTTAAGACACCAATATTAGCAATAGAGCCATCTACTAATATCTCTCCATTCGCAGATGTTTCTATTGGTGCAATATACGATTCTCCTGAAGGAATATTCCCGTACTCACCAGGTTGACGAATAACCCCTGTGGACCGAATTCCGAAACGGCCGTCTACACTAAACGTCAGCTCATGACCATCCTTGACAATACGAATTTTTTTTGTCGTATTAAGTAAAAGGACATATTTTTCTACCGTAGCTTCGATCTCCTGTGCATCTGCATGAAGGGCACCTTGCTCTAACATCTCCAATGTTACCCCTGGCATTGTTGCAACACGTCCACCCTTTTCACAGGCATGTTTACGAGCCAGTGTATGTGTTAGGGAGTGGGAGGTAATACACAGTGTAACATCGGCATTTGCCATAAGCTCAGAAACTGCATGGATTGGTTCCTGCCCAGATTTCTCTAACAGGGGCATCACCATGAACATTGTATTTGCAGTAATTGACAGTCCAGCTTCATAAAAAATTTTCGCGATGTCTTGTTTGTGGCTATCTGTCAAAATTAATAGTGACTCAGAAGATTGAACATTTAAATTGCCTTTTAAAACATTTAGTGCAATATCATGTAAGTGATGCATAATAGGGCTCCTTAATTAAAATTCAAATGATATCTACGAATAATTCCTTCTATTTCATTTCTAGCTTCCGTTAAAGGTCCCAAAAAATCAGGAACACGTTGCTCTGTAAAACGATAAATTGGTCCAGAAACGGTAATAGACGCTACGACCTGTTCCTCACTATTAAATATAGGCATAGCTAGCGCCAATACATCGACCGAATACTCACTGTTACTAAGTGCATAGCCACATGTTCTAATTTTTTCTAGCTCTGCCCTTATTTCTGTGGCATCTGTCATCGTATTATTTGTATAAGCTGTTAATGGTTCATCTATGACCTTTGCAATTTGCTCTTCATTTAAAAAAGCAAGCATTGAACGGTAAGATGCTCCTACATACAGTGGCGATCTACTTCCTCTTGAAACTGTAAACTTCACCTTATTTACAGGCTCTGCTTTCAGTAATGTTAACGCTTCCAGTCCATTCAGTACGGTAAAAATAGCTGTTTCACCAGTGACATCCTTTAATTTCTCAAGAACTGGCATACATAGCTGATCTATGTTTAATGAATCATACATATTCATACCTATTTCCCATAATGCAATACCCAGAGAATATTTTTTTGTTATAGGATCTTTTGTTATAAACCCATTATTTTCGAAGGTTTCAAGAATGCGATATAAATTTGTATGATTCATGTTCATCGCCAGTGCTAACTCTCGACCACCCCATGTGGGCTTTTCCTTTGTAAACATTTTTAAAACCGCAATTGATAAATTTAATGTCTTTAGCATATCTCTCATCCTTCTGAACTATTTATCTGTACAAACGGCTGCAAATCTCTCTCTTAAGGGGGAAATAATCGACAGATTTAGCAGCCGTCAGCACCTGATATCACTTTATCAAAAGTAAGAGAGTAGCTAATCTCTTACTTTTGATATAGGAAATCAACAGCAGCAGTTATATAAACTTTTGCACAGCGTACGATATCCTCAACACGCACTTTTTCATTATAACCATGAATACTTGGTAAATAAGCTGGGCCGTATTGCAATACAGGAATATCATATTGTCTGAAATGACGAGCGTCACTGCTTGCCCATTGCATGACACCATATGCCTCTTGCCCTGTAACATATGATATATTTTCCACTATCGATTGGCATACAGGATTTTCAGCAGGCGTATAATTGGCGACGCTTTTAAAGCCAAAACGTTGGATTGAATAATCGATAGCCAAGCCATCTAGTTTAGTTGTCAAGATTTCTGTTACTTCTTCTTGTGTAATACCAAATGGTAAACGACAGTCGACCTGGACCTTACAGTAATCTGGGATTACGTTTGACTTCGTACCTCCCTCAATTGTACCAATATTTACAGTAATTTTCTCTAAAACTTCTTGATATTTCAAGCGATCTTTCTCCACTTCACGCATGTATTTTTTTGATACTTCGATAAGTGGCTGTACCTCTTCAGGAATTGTGATTTCTACATCCCATAGTGTACGAATCTCTTGTATAGCTCGGATTGCATCAACAATGGCATTTCGTCCAGCCAATGGTGATAGGCTTCCATGACCAGGTTCCCCACGCACCTCTAATTCAAACCAGTAAGATCCCTTTTGTCCAATAGTTGGGTTTAAAGGTGAAGAGGGCTCAGCGATTAAACAACCATCTCCCTGCACATAGCCTCGCTCTAACAGCCAAGGAACACCAAATTCACCGCCAGTTTCTTCATCTGGTACGATCGCCAAAGTTAATTTCCCTGGTAGTTCAATGTTCAGTTTCTTTAATAACTTTGTTGCAAAAATAATACCTGCTAAACCGGCTTTCATATCACTCGCCCCACGTCCAAGCATCCAGCCATCCTTCACTTCTCCTGAAAACGGATCAAAATCCCATTTTGATAGATCACCGACAGGAACAACATCGGTATGGCCACAATAAACGAGTTCTTTTCCTTCCCCATTTCCAATAGAAGCTACTAAATTAAACATTTTATCAGCAGCTTCATATTTTTGATAAGTAATGCCTACATCATTTAAATAGTTTTCGATAAAAGCTGTTATTTCAGTCGTATCCCCTGGAGGATTGACACTTGGAATTTGAATGAGCTTTGAACAAAACGCTATCAATTCATCTTGATGATTTTCAACTGCCTCTACTAATTGAACTTTAAGTGCTTGTAAATCATTCATGTGTGTGTACCTCCTTTCCTTTCGTTTGTAGATGACTCATGCTACCATATAAGCCTTTCATATGTGTAAATTGTGTTTCATCAAAGAAAGAGCATTTATTAGCACCGTAAGTTTTTGCTACCTCTAACACAAATCGCACAACATTTTCTACATCTGTGACATGGGTTGCACCTGTTGCACAGCCTGCCACAACAGATTCAGTTGTAATCGCTACACCTACAACAGGGCTAGATGTTGCAACTGCTGGTTGTAAAATACTATTGATATGGAATAAACCATTACCATATGGTGTAATGTCTTGCATCGTGATTGGCAGGACAACTGGAGAAATGCCAGCAGATTGTGTATATACGTGCAATAAATCATCACTAATTTTTAATATGTAACCTTCTTTGACAGTTGGCGTTATCGCAAATCCTTTATGGTTACATACTTGATTGCCTTTTGTTGTATCAATTGATAGAATAGCATCCATTGTATCTTCTACTTCATTTTCGTTCATGACACTAATATCCACTGGCGAGTTCATAAATGGCACTGGCTCATGTGGTAAGGTTGGAGCTGTTGGACAAATATGTGTGGAGAAAATAACGTCACCCTCTAATTGATCACCCTTTAAGGCCATATCAATAGCTTTTGCTGCTCCTGCCAGACATGCCAGTGCGCCGTCTCCATCTGATACAAAGCCTGTCATTTCAGGGCGTGCTCCGATACCACCTAATCGTCCAATAATTCCTAATGTAGGTGCATTTCCGCCAGAGGATTTGCCATTCTTTCCTTTCACGAGGACGCGAACAAAATCTGTTGAGCCGCTTTCGCCTTGAATAGTTTTTACCTTGACATCTGCTGTGGAATCAATATTGTGTAAATACTTCTTAATCGTGTCTCCGTTTACATAAATACTATCCATTACCTCGTATAATTCAATAACATGCTTCAATGACATAATCAGTCCGCTCCTTTTTCTGCTTCAATAAATTTTATCTTTCGTTAAATTGATGTACTTCTTGCTGTATCGACTTATATAAATGACACGATACTTGATGTGTAGCTGATACTGTATCAAGTGTCGGTTGGACCTCTGCACATTTTTCTGTAGCAAAACGACAACGCTTATGGAATGCACAGCCACTCGGGGGATTAACCGGGCTTGGAACATCGCCAGATAAAATAATACGGTCCTTTTTATCAAAAGGATTTTCCTTAGGTATGGCCGATAACAAGGCTTGTGTGTAAGGATGCTGAGGGTTCTTATAAATTTCCTTGTATGTGCCAATTTCCACTATTTTTCCTAAATACATGACAGCAATACGATCACACATGTAGTTCACCACATTCAAATCATGTGAAATAAAAATATAGGTTAAACCGAATTCTTTCTGTAAATCTTTTAATAGATTAATAACCTGAGCCTGTACAGAGACATCTAATGCTGAAACAGGTTCATCACACACCACAATATCTGGATTCAGTGCAAGAGCCCGAGCAATATTTATACGTTGTCTTTGTCCACCAGAAAATTCATGTGGATGGCGTTTTGCATGGTATGCACTTAATCCGACTGTTTCAAGTAATTCAACCACTCGCTTTTTACGGGATGCCTCATCACCAATCCCATGGATCACTAATGGCTCAGCAATAAGATATTCAATCGTTTTACGAGGATCGAGTGATGCATAAGGATTTTGGAAAACCATTTGGATGGATTTTCGAGCAGAGCGGATATCTTTTGAATTTAAGCTTGCTAAATCCGTTCCCTTAAATTCAACTACTCCCTCTGTTGGTGAAATTAGCTGGTTGATTAAACGGGCAACCGTTGATTTACCACACCCCGACTCTCCCACAATCCCCAGTGTCTCACCTTTATATAACTCAAAACTTACACCATCTACCGCCTTCACAAATTGTGTTGGTTTTTTAAAAGGAATTGAACTTTTAATGGGAAAATGCTTTTTTAAGTTACTTACCTTTAAGACAAGTTCATTGTACTGTTGCATTAAAAATTCCCTCCTTCCTAGGGACAATTTGATCTTTTGCTTGTAAATGGCAGGCTACAAAATGGTTATCCTGTACTTCCACTAAATCAGGCACAGTACTACGACAAATATCTGTCGCTAAAGGACATCGTGCTGAGAAGTGACAGCCACTATGTGGCATTGTTAAATCTGGTGGACTACCAGGAATAGCCGGCAGCCTTTGTTGCTCTTGAGTCCCCATTGTAATTTGAGACTCTAATAATCCCCACGTATAGGGATGTAAAGGTTTTTCATAGAGCTGTCTTGTTGTAGTAGACTCTACTGTACGACCTGCATACATAACATTTACTTTGTCACATAGCTCCCAAACTACACCTAAATCGTGCGTAATCATAATGATGGCTGTATCATGTTCTTGTTGTAATTTTTTCATTAAATCAAGAATTTGAGCTTGTACAGTTACATCTAGTGCAGTTGTTGGCTCATCAGCAATGAGTAGTTTCGGGTTACAAGCTAGGGCAATAGCAATCATGACACGCTGACGCATTCCACCTGAAAATTCGTGAGGATACATTTTTAATCGTTTCTCTGGCTCAGGAATCCCAACCATTTTTAACATATCGACTGCTTTGATAGCGGCATCTTTCTTCGATATTGTTTCATGTGCTTGGATGACTTCAATAATTTGATTGCCCACTGTTAAGACAGGATTCAAACTTGTAATTGGATCTTGGAAAATCATTGAGATGTCATTGCCTCGCACATTGCGCATTTCTTTTTCAGAAATTTCGATTAAATCGCGGCCATTAAATAGAATTTTTCCATTCGTTATTTTTCCTGGCGGAGATGGAATTAAACGCATGAGAGCAGTGGCTGTAACACTTTTTCCTGATCCTGACTCTCCCACAATACCTAGTGTTTCCTTCTTATTTAATTGTAAATTTACTCCATTAACAGCTTTCATTGTAGAGCCGCCACTTTTAAATTCTACTGTTAAGTTTTCTACATCTAGTAAACGTTCAGTCATGACTCCACCCCCTTCCATTAAACTTTCATTTTCGGATCTAATGCATCGCGTAATCCATCCCCTAATAGGTTAATTCCAAGAACTGTTAATAAAATACAAATGCCTGAAAATGTTGCCATTTGGGGATTTAATACTAAAAAGTCTTTGCCATCTTTTAAAATACTGCCCCATGAAGCTGTCGGTGGTTGAACGCCTAATCCTAAAAAGCTAAGGGCAGCTTCTGAAATAATAGCGCCAGCTGTACTCATCGTTCCATAGACAATTAAAGGGGCTAAACAGTTCGGTAATATATGGCTAAAAATGATCCTCGTATGTGTAGCACCTAAAGAATGCGTTACTTCAACGAATTCTTCCTCTTTTACACTTAACACCTGTCCTCGAACAAGTCGTGCGAAACCTGGAATATTAGCAATACCAATCGCAACAATAACATTGACAAGTCCTTGCCCTAATACCGTCATTAATGTAATAGCTAGTAATATAAATGGGAATGCGAAAAGACCATCCATTGTGCGCATAATAATGGAATCAATGCGTCCACCAAAATACCCTGCCACTAAGCCTAGCAGTGTGCCAAACACAGCACCAAATAGCACCGCCGCAATTCCAACAATCATTGAGATTCGTGTACCGTAAACTAAGCGACTAAACAGATCACGGCCATAGTTATCTGTTCCTAATAAATGTCCTTCTGTATTCATCGGTAAAAACGATTTACCGACAATCATTTCATTCGGTGGATGGGTAGCAATTAATGGGGCAAAAATAGCAACAATACCCATTAAAGTGACAATGATTAACCCAATTGTCGCTAATTTATTTTTTAGCAACTTGCGCAATAACGTATTTCTTTTTTTCGTTTCTTGGACGATTGCTTGAGTCATTGTTATTTTTTCCCCCCATCCGATTCTAAATTGACCTTAGGATTAACCACTTTATAAAGTACATCGACTACTAAGTTAACAAGCACAAAGATAAACGCAATGAAAATAACAGTACCTTGGACGACTACAAAGTCACGTTTATCAATGGCATCTACAATTAATCGACCCATCCCAGGCCAACTAAAAATTGTTTCTGTTAAAACCGCTCCGCCCAGTAAATTAGAAATTTGCATTCCTAACACGGTTAAAATCGGTGTTAGCGCATTCTTAAATGCATGTTTACCAATTACTAAATATTCTTTAATACCTTTAGAACGAGCTGTTTTAATATAATCTTGCGAAATAACCTCTAACATACTTGAACGGGTAATCCGTGCAAATGTCGCCATTGGAATCGTTGCTAAAGCAAATGCTGGCAAAATTAAATGCTTCAAATAGGTCCACAGGCCATCGCTGATATTCCCCATCCCAGTTGCTGGGAACCAACCAAGGTTAACACTAAAGAATAAGACAAGCATGATGCCCAACCAGAAAATTGGCATAGATACACCAACTAATGACACAAGCATTACAACATAATCAATGATGGTATTTTGCTTTCTCGCTGCAAATATTCCTGCTGGGATGCCAATCACGACTGCTATTAACAGCGCTGCCAATGCCAATATCACTGTATTAGGAAACCTTTCGAGAATAAGTCCGATGACAGACTCACTATAAGAATAGGAATATCCTAAATTTAACTGTGCTAGATCTCCTACATATGAAATAAATTGCGAAGGCATGGATTTATTTAATCCTAGCTCTTCTCTTAAATTCTCTACATCTTCTACACTCGCTTGTGGTCCAAGCATGACTGAAGCCGGGTCACCAGGAATCATTCGCGTAATAATAAAGACGATAATTCCTACTACTAGCAGTGTCGGGATGAGGTTAACTAATCTTTTTAAAATAAATGAGCCCATCTTAGCAAGACCTCCTTTTCATTATTAGAATCAGTGGTTCATATTGTGAATAAACACATAGTACACCACTTAATAATTGTTTGTAAATATATTTTTTTCTGAATCTTTGTAATTTTATATTTACTTTCTATTTACAAGTGTGCTAATTTTAATCTCGAACCTACCATTTTTGAATCAACGGTTCATATTGTGAAACAAAAACTAAGGAGGCTAGTGCATATGAAGAAATTAAACGTAAGAAAGTCTTTACTACTACTCTTTTTAACTTTACTAATTGGTGTTTTAGCTGCTTGTGGTGGAAACACTGAGAAAAGTACTACAACGGATGAAAAAGAGGGAGAAGCTACTTCTGGAGGCACATTAAATATTGGTTTGTCAGCCAATGCAAAAACATTTGATCCTATCAAATATACAGGGGTTTATGAATCACAGGTGATGCGCCAAATGGGTGATACGTTAGTTGTTTATAACAAAGATCTATCTGATATCATCCCTTCGTTAGCAACTGAATGGAATGTATCAGAGGATATGTTAGTCTACACATTCAAATTACGCGAAGGTGTTAAATTCCAAAAAGGTCAGTATCAGGATGGCCGTGAAATGACAGCTGAAGATGTGAAATACTCTTTAGAACGCTCTGCTAAAGAATCTGCTATGAATCGTTTAAGTGGTGTAACAGAAGTGAAAGTGTTATCGGATTATGAAGTAGAGATTCACTTAGCTACACCAAATGCTGCCCTACTTGCTATGCTAACGGATGCAGGGAATATTATTATTCCAAAAGAAGAAGTTGAAGGATGGGGCGATAATTTTTCTGAACACTTTGTTGGTACAGGTCCATTCCAACTAACAGAATGGAAAAAAGACCAAGAAGTAAAATTAGTTCGTCACGATAATTACTGGGGTGATAAGCCAAATGTCGATAACTTAACAATGAAGTTTATCTCCGATCAAAATATGATGACAAACGCATTACGTTCTGGTGATATTGATATTGCCATGGACGTTAAAGGTCAAAATCGAGAAATCATCAACCAAGATAGTAACCTTGAGCTTTTAACAAATCCAGGTCTATCGATTGTTTATCTTGATCTTAATAACAAAGTAGGTCCAACTGCTGACAAACGCGTTCGTGAAGCGATTTATATGGCAACAAATGTAGAGGAAATTATTTCTGGCGTTAACCAATGGGGTGGCGGCGATGTTTCTTATTTACCATTACCACCTGGTTCATGGGGATATGATAAATCGTTAGTTGATATGGTACCAAAATATAATCCAGAAGAAGCAAAAAAATTACTAGCAGAGGCTGGTTACGCTGATGGCTTCAAGACAGAGATTTTCGTATCAGAAGCACGTGTTCCTTACGCAACGATTTTCCAAAGTCAGTTAAAGAAGAACTTAAATATTGATGTGGAAATAAAAGTGCTTGAATGGGGTACTTACAGTGATACTGTGGCAAAGGGTAATGCGCCAATGAATATTGGTGGCTGGACTTGGTACCCAGATCCTTATTTCTTCCTTTATCAATTATTCCACACAAATCAAATTGGTGCGTTAGGAAATGGTAAAGGCTACAGCAATCCAGAAGTGGATAAATTATTAGAACGCGCCGTATCAGAAACAGTAGTGCAAGAAGAACGTGCAAAATTATACCAAGAAGCATTAAAGCTGATTTTAGCGGATGTTCCTCGTATTGAATTAGAGGCAACACAAACGGTTGCAGGTGTAAACAAAAAAGTACAGGGCTTTGAGGTTTCTGCTGATAACTCCGTACAAATTGTGCATCCAAATGGTACAAACGTATCCATTACTAAATAATTAAACTTGAAAAGTGGAGATACCAGTCTCCGCTTTTCTCTTCATAAGGAGAGATTTGATCCGATGACACGCTATATAAATGGACTTGTTTTTAATTCTGAGACTCGTAGCTTCAATAAGCAATCTTTTCAAGTGCAAGGGCAATACTTTGAACCCGCTACTCATTCACCTGAAACAGAGTTGGATTTAGATGGCTACTATATTACACCAGGTTTTATCGATAGCTGCTCACAAATCGGTCTAGCTGAAATAGGGATTCGTTGGGAAGGTGATGATAGCTATGAATTTGACTCACATTTGCAATACTCTGTAGTTGATGGCATATACCCATTTGATACTGCTTTTCAAAAAGCTGTTTCTCATGGGGTGACTGCATCTCATATTGTTCCCTCTCCTAAAAGCTTGATAGGTGCAAAAACGGCTATTATTCACCATACACATACAACGGTTGATGAAATGGTTATTTCAAAAGATGTGGCTTATTCCTTCTCTATTGGACATCAGGCAAAAAGTACATTTTTCGCTGAAAAGAAAAAACCACTCACTCGTATGGGCATCGCCAAAATTTTAAGAGAAACATTACAACAAATTCAGCAACAGGAGCCCTCCATTACGAAAATCGTTATTCGAGCGCACAAAGCCGTTGATCTTGAATTCATTAGCCGCCTTCAGCAAGAATTTGGGTCAATTTTTGATTTTCATATTATCCATGGCACTGAAATTACATTCCTTCATGAAACATCCTTTAATACGGTTATAGCTGGTCCTACATTTCGATATATTGAGCACAATGAGATGATGGCACTATCACCCAAAATGTATCATCAACTGTATAAGCACAATATTCCATTCGTTTTTTGTACGGATCATCCTGTTAGCAGCACCTCGCATCTAACATTAGAAGGATGCTTAGCTGTAAGAGAAGGTATGGCACGCCAGGACGTGCTATATGCTCTCACAACGGGGGCTGCAAATTTTCTAGGGATCTCCCATAAAACAGGTGCTATTCGTGATGGTCTTCTTGCTGATTTTGTTATTTGGGATAAGCATCCATTAAATTTAGATGCACAGGTTGTCGCAACCTATATTAAAGGAACAAAAGTTTATGCACGGGAAGAAGGGTTTACACAATGATTATTTATCATCATGCAAAGTTTCATACAGTCAATGAGCAAAACGATACTTGTGAACAGTTATGGGTCGAAGATGGGCGTATTGTCTATATTGGACCAGCCAAAGAATTTCCCCCACAAGCAGAGCTAGTTGATCTACAGGGAGCTTATGTTACACCAGGGTTAATTGATATTCATGCCCATGTTGGAACATGGGCTGAAGTCACTGAAGACATTAATGATGCCAATGAATATAGCGAACCCTTTACACCTCTTATGCACGCTTTAGACAGTGTAGATATCCGACACTTTTCCTTTCAACATGCGTTAGAAGGGGGCGTAACCACTGTGCAAACTGGGCCAGGTAGTGCCAATGTCATTGGTGGTATTTGGAGCATTCTTAAAACAGCAGGACCTACCCTTTCCTCTCGTGTTCTAGTAGAGCGGAGCGGTTTAAAGGGGGCCCTAGGGGAAAATCCGAAAAACGTCTTTGGCAATCAGTATAAGCGCAAGCCGATGACTCGTATGGCCATTGCACAGCTTTTACGAGATGGTTTCCAACGTGCAAGTCAACTCAATGAACAACAACAAACTGAGCAAATTAAAGAAAATGCTGAGTTACGCCCGTTTATTGAGGTACTTCGAGGCGACATGCCACTTCGCCTTCACTGCCATAGAGCAGATGACATTATGACAGCAATTAGAATTGCCAAAGAATTTAATGTGAAGCTTCATTTAGAGCACTGCACAGAAGGCTATCTCATTGTGGATGCCGTTAAAGAAAGTGGATTCCATGCAACGCTTGGGCCCTATATGTTAACGCCATCTAAATACGAAACGCGTCATTCTACACCAGCAATTGCTGCCGTTTTTAAAGAACATAATATTCCATTTGCTATCATGACAGATCATCCATTTGTACCAATTCAATACTTAAAGTATTGTGCCACAGAAGCGATTCGTTATGGTTTAGATGAAGACACAGCCCTCAAAAGTATTACGATCAATGCAGCTAAGCTTGTACAGCTTGATCACCGCATTGGCAGCCTTGAGGAAGGCAAAGATGCTGATTTTGTTGTTTGGTCGCACCCTATTTTTGAAACAGAAGCAAAGGTTTTACAAACTTATGTAAATGGACAAAAATATTACGAAGCGGAGTGAGCGCAATGCAACATTCGAAAATTGCCGTTGTAACAATTGGTCAGGCACCTCGTAAAGATATGGCAGAGGATATACAGCAATTAAGAGAAGCAGGTTTACATGTTCATGAATTCGGTGTACTTGATTTACTATCCTCAGAGGAAATTGCTACACTTTCGCCTTCTCTTGAGGACTCAGATGTTTTAGTGACACTTCTTACCAATGGTCGACAAGTAAAGCTCAGTAAACAAAAGCTCATGCCTTATATTCAAAGCTGCATTGATGATCTACATGAATTCACTTGGATACTACTTATGTGTACAGGAGATTTTACGAATAAATTATCCTATAAAAATCTTTTACTACCTGATCGTATGATGACTAATTTAGTGAAGGGTTTACATACAGAATTAGCCATTGGTTTAATAGGCCCCGAACCCGAACAACATCGAACGGTTGCAGAGAAATGGCAAAAAGCACAGTTCGATGTAACTTTTTCAGCAAGCTCCCCATACCACTTTGATAACCAACATTTATTGTCAAAAGCACAACAATTAGAAGAGCAAGGAGCCGATTTGCTTATTCTTGATTGTATGGGCTATTCCACAACAATGAAAAACATGATTAAAGATCAACTCACTATCCCCATCATCGTCCCTCGAGAAGCGGTTTTTACAATTTTAAAAGCCATTTGTTAATAGAAGAAAAGGTCACTTCTGATTCAGTGACCTTTTCCCCTATTCGCTAGACACGCTTGTTGAAATAAGGAAGCTGCTCAACGAATGCCTTCGTATCATCATCTCCATATTCATGAACAAGTGCATATATTTTCATTAATCTTTTATCTATTTCATCATTTTCTCTGTCTTGGTGATACTGTATATACGGTAACTGTGCACGCCATGCATTCGAAATTTCTAACAGTTGCATTTGCTGAAAGATTCTCTCAAATACATCTAATGCTTGTCGATCTACATTGAGTTCGAAATTCCAAGGCCCTGCATATGGGTTGGTATAATACGTTCTATTGGCAAGTGAAAAATATACGCGCTGACGATCCATCTTTACGATTCACTCCTTTTTCCATAGTATGGAGTGATAGGTGGTGTTTTATTCGCTTTTATGTCAAACTTCCTTCACAATTAATAGGACCAGATAATTTATAATAGGTATGATGAATAAAGAACGGAGTGAATACTATGAGTTTAACTACGCTCTTAATAGTCGCAGTTATCATCGTTATTTTAATCACCATTGCGACAATTATCAGTGTCAACCGTGCCTATGCCTTTAAACATACTGTTGATGAAAAACCGAAGCAAAACTATCATCAAGAGGAAATTTAAATACCATTACTGAATTTGGAGTGAAAGAAATGGGCGTACCTTTACCAATTATCATTATGATTGCGATGATGATGCTAATGTTTGGTGTTTCTGTCATTATCATTATGAAGAAAAAAAATAATATTTTTACACAAACAATTGATCCAAAGCCTGAACAACATACGTCTCAGCAAAAGGAAGAGCAACGATGAAATACCCCTTTATTTGGCTCATCCAGTTTTATAGAAAGTTTATTTCACCTATGACGCCACCTACTTGTCGTTTTCATCCTACCTGTTCTTCTTATGGGCTCGAAGCTTTTCAAAAGCACGGTGCATTCAAAGGCTTCCTCTTAACCATTACACGTATATCCAAATGCCATCCATTTCATCCTGGTGGCTTTGATCCTGTGCCTGAAAAATGGCCTTCGAAAAAGAATTAATTTCGGAGGGCATTTTTTTCTTGTACTTTTTTAAGTTGTGCGTTATTATAATAACTGTTCTAAAAAATAAATCGTAATGATTACTATTTAAGAGAGGTATCTTACTTATATGAAAAAACTATCTGTATTATTGTTAGTTGCAGTTCTTGCTTTATTTACTGCCGCTTGTGGAGACAAATCGTCCACATCCCAAAAGACTGAGGAAAAAGATAAATTAAGTATTTATACAACGGTTTATCCATTAAGCTATTTTGCACAGCGCATTGGTGGAGATTATGTTGAAGTAGCTTCTATTTACCCAGCTGGTGCGAATGAACACACCTTCGAGCCAACTCAAAAAGATATGATGAAATTAGCAGATGCTGATATCTTTTTCTATATTGGCTTAGGACTTGAAGGCTTTGTAGAAAACGCTAAAAAAACTTTAGCGAACGAAGATGTCACAATGATGGCAACTGCTGATGACGTTTCAGATGATAAATTAGCTGTAAGCACAGGACATGTTCATGCAGAAGAGGAAGAACATGAAGCAGACGCTCATGATGAGCATGAGCACGGTACAACCGAGGAAGAGCATGAACATGAAGGTGAAGAACATGGACATGATGAGCATGAGCATGGCGATATCGATCCGCATGTTTGGTTATCTCCTACAATTAGTCAAGACTTAGCATTGGCTATCAAAAACACACTAGTTGAAAAAATGCCAGCTCAGGAGGCAACTTTTAACACAAATTATGATGCATTAGTAAAAGAATTACAGGATTTAGATCAAGATTTCGAAGCAATGACTGACAAAGCACAAAATAAAACATTCTTTGTATCCCATGCTGCATTTGGCTATATTGCTGGTCAATACGGCTTAACTCAAGTGCCGATTGCTGGCTTGAATTCACAAAATGAGCCATCTCAAAAGGAATTAACAAAGATTGTAGACAAAGCAAATGAATTGCACATTCACTATATTTTATTTGAGCAAAATGTCTCTTCCAATTTAGCAGAGATTATTCAAAAAGAAGTTGGTGCAGAATCTCTTGTCTTGCATAATTTAAGCGTATTAACAGCTGATGATGAAAAAAATAAGGAAACCTATTTCACATTGATGCAAAAAAATATTCAAACATTAGAAAAAGCTTTAAGCGTTCAATAATATGAGTAAGGAGGTGCCCCTCTATTGGGACACCTCCTTTATTATGACGTATTTTTCTTGTGGCATCCGTTTTTCCGTTCGATAAAAAGACCCTAGCCACTTCATTGTTTTTTGCTTAGTCACATGCTTAGCTTTTGGCTGAAGGACAACAAAAGCCATTATACTACTTTCTACTAGCATAGGTGGCCACTCAGTAAAGTTAAACTGAACTAAATTGTCTTGTTTATTTGTTTTTTGAGTAACAAGCTTCATCGGCTGCTCCACTAATGGTTGTACGGCTAACCGATTTTCTCCGATGATTGATAACCCCATAATTTCATTCAATTGATGTTGTATAGGTGACGCTAAACTTTGTCTTTTTGTTTCTTCCTGTAAATCTATATATTTTTCGCTTGTTGCAGCAGGGAAACTTGCATAATCCCATGTATGATCTTGTGCTAATTGGCGATCCGACACTAAAAAATATTGATAGCGAACTTCTCCTTTACGATCAGGCAAAGGGTCATCCCATGTCACATCAATATGATACCAAGCATGATCAAGTTTCACTAATACCCAGGCATGTAGCTGTTCTCCTACTTTTCCTGGTACATATTGTACCTCAAAACCCAGCATTTCTAACATTCGATATAGCACTAAAGCATATGCCTGACAGACGCCCTTATTCTCCGTTAATAATGTATATGGAGAATATTGACTTCCTTCTGTTTCCTTAGAGTATTCCGCGGACAATACAATAAAATCATGTGCAGCCTGTAGTTTTTCTATGTCACTTAATCCATGCATAGGTGCAATAATATTTTCCAAAGTTTGCTCGACAAATAACGCCTCTGTTTGTGATAGATGGTACGTAAATGCAAAGGCAATGACAATATTATTGCTATAACCTTCGTACTTCCATTGGAAACTTGAAATATTAGTATAAATATAAGAGTTTTCAATTGCATTTTTAGTAATTTCTGTTAGTTCATCTTTTATCTCGGCTAAGTCACCAGTATAACGAATCGAGAATTCGGATGATAGATGCATAACTTCTTTATTAATGAGAGATTGTAGTGTTTCAATTGAATGAGCTGTTGCTACATCTTCTTTTTCATAGTTTGCAAATACTTGCACATGACTCATTTGTAGAACAAATAATATAATGACAACATTATATATATATTTCCTCATATGAGTCATTCTCCTTTACTAAATAGTTTATGCCTCTCTTTTTTTATTATGTTAATAAATGATTAATTTCATGCTAAAAGTTCAAATAAAAAAGAAGCCTTCCTTTTTAGAAGACTTCTTCACAAGATTTTTATTGTAATAATTTCCGTCTCAACAATTTATCCGCACCATTGCGCGGAAGACTGTCTGTAATAATCATTTCTTTAGGCACTTTATATTTAGCAAGTTTCTGTAAACAAAAGGCCTTTAGTTGCTCAACAGATACCTGCTCATTTAACACGATAAATGCAATGGGTACCTGACCCCATTGTTCATCAGGCATACCGCATACACCCGCCTCTTTGACAGCTGGGTGTGTGAGTAGTACATTTTCTATTTCTGCAGGATAAATATTTTCTCCCCCTGAAATGATTAAATCTGCCCTTCGATCAATGACGAATAAATAACCCTCTTCATCCACATAACCAATATCACCTGTATGAAGCCAGCCAGCCTTCGTTGCATTTTTTTGTGCAAAACGTCCAATATAGCCAGGTGTGACATGAGGACCTCGTATGCAAATTTCCCCTTCACCTTTAGCATTTGGCTCAGCAATCATTATTTGATTAAAAAATAAAGGCTTTCCAGCAGAACCAATTTTCCTCATAGCATCTTCACTTGCCAATGTGGCTGTTTGTGAGGAGGTTTCTGTCATCCCATACGTTTGTGCGACAGCTAAATTTAACGCATGTGCTCTCGCTAAATAATCAACGGGAACAGGTCCACCTCCAGCTAACATTAACTTAAAATAAGATGACGCTTTCGCATTGCGTTGCTCTAGCGTATGTAGAATTCGTTCCAAGGTCACCGCTACAACAGACATATGGGTGACATCCCCATCCATAATATTTTGTGCGATAGATTCCACATCAAATTTCTCATATAAAAAGATCTGATTTCCATATAGCAGTGAACGCACTAAAATGGAGAACCCACTAATATGGAATAAAGGGACCGCGCATAGCCAAACGTCCTGAGCCTGTAGCCCAATATTTAAAACGGAGGCAGTGGCACTAGCCTGATGATTTCCAACTGTTTGGCGAACCCCTTTTGGGAAGCCGGTTGTACCAGACGTATACATAATAGTTGTTGTTTGATGAAGAGGCCATTCCTTGACAATATCTACTGCACCCTCTGCACCCTTTTCAATTGCTGAAAATAAATGATAGGTTGTTTCAAATGGTAGCTTTTCTACATCCTCATCGGCAACTAATACCGCTACAGCCTCTGAATCCTCTAGCTGATAAGCCAGCTCATCCTGTGATAGTCTACGATTAAGCATCACCATTTCACATTGCAGATGCATGCAGGCATACATCATGATTACAAGCTCAGGCTTACTTGGCCCCATAATAGCAATTCGATCACCCTGTTGAATACCGAGTGTCACTAATTGTCGAGCACGTTTTATCGATTCATCATTCAATTCTTGAAAAGTCCAGCTTTGCTTTTTAAAAGTAAGTGCCTTACGGAAAGGTGTTAAATAAGCTCTTTGTAAAATCCAGTTAGGATACATCTTTGTCACTCCAATCACCCTACATCTTAACGCTTTCCCATCTAGTTTGTCTATTATCCATGTAGTATCTAGCTTTTTAGTGAATACCTCTATCCTTCATCTATTGAGTTTTATCCACCTCTTAGCCACTTCTATCCCCTATTTTTATCTTCACTCTGTTCAAGACATATAAAAAGCTCGTATCTCCAAAAGATACGAGCTTTAAACCCCATACTAATCAAGGGAATCTTGGGAATTGACCGAAATCTGGTTGACGTTTTTCTTTGAATGCATCGCGGCCTTCTTTTGCTTCATCAGTTGTGTAGTAAAGAAGTGTAGCGTCTCCAGCCATTTGTTGAAGACCTGCTAAACCATCTGTATCTGCATTCATCGCTGCTTTTAAGAAGCGTAGTGCAGTTGGTGACATTTGAAGCATTTCTTCACACCATTGAACTGTCTCATCTTCCAATTGCGCATAAGGCACAACTGTATTGACTAAGCCCATATCAAGTGCTTGTTGTGCATCGTACTGACGGCATAGGTACCAAATTTCGCGTGCCTTTTTATGACCAATAATACGAGCAAGATAGCCTGAGCCATAACCAGCATCGAATGAACCTACTTTTGGTCCAGTTTGTCCAAAGCGAGCATTGTCAGCTGCAATTGTTAAGTCACAGACAACATGTAAAACGTGACCTCCACCAATTGCGTAGCCAGCTACCATTGCTACTACAGGTTTTGGAATTACACGGATTAAACGTTGTAAATCAAGAACGTTTAGACGTGGAATTTCATCTTCTCCTACGTAGCCACCGTGACCGCGAACTTTTTGGTCTCCGCCTGAGCAGAAAGCATGTTCACCTTCACCAGTTAGAATAATAACACCGATATTTTTATCATCGCGTGCACGTGAGAATGCGTCAATCATTTCCATTACCGTTTTTGGGCGGAATGCATTACGCACTTCTGGACGGTTAATCGTAATTTTTGCGATACCGTTATAGAACTCATACTTAATGTCTTCATAAGTATGTAATGTTGTCCATTGACGTGTCATTGAATTGCCTCCTATATCATTAAATTCGTCTCGTTTCTAGCGAGGCGCTAACGTAATCGTATATTACGTTAAATACTCCTCTACTATTGTAGCAAACTCAGCGGGATTTTCCACATGAATTGCATGTCCAGCGTCATTTACTGTTAAATGCTTAACAGTATTTAATAGCGCTTTCATTTCTAGTGCAATTTTACAAAATTTCTCATCCAATGAACCTGTAATTAACAGGACAGGTATTTCTAGTTGCGACAATCTATCCCAATTTGAAGGTTGAACGCCTGTCCCGATACCTCTCAAGCTACCAGCAAGTCCCTCTTCCTTCTGTGATAGTCGCTCTTCTCGAATAGTTTCTCTTACAGTTTTAGGTAGACGTTGCTGTGAAGCAAAAAGCGGTATGCTTTCCCAAGCATTGACAAAGGACAGTACACCATTCGTCATTATTTTTTGCGCTAGTGCTTCATCTCGCTTACAACGTTCATTTTGCTCTTCCATTGTTCGCAAGCCAGGAGATGCACTTTCTAAAATTAGCTGATGTATACGAGCTGGATACGAAATGGCATAGGATAAAGCGATTCTTCCACCCATTGAATAGCCTAACAGCGTAAATTTCTCTAAATGAAGCTGGCAAAATAGTTCTTCTAAATCCTGTAATTGCTCCTCCATAGAAAAACGCTGTACGTGCTGTGGAATAGCTGTTTGACCATGTCCGATTAAATCAACAGCAATAACACGCACATGAGGTAGAGCTTGTGCTAGATTATGCCATGTTGCTGAGCTACCGGTAAATCCATGTAAGGCAACGACTGTATATTCACCTTTTTCATTCCATATGTCGACATGGGTTTCAAGCCCACGAATCATCCACTTTGTCATACTTTTAACTCCGCATTAATTCGATTCCATAGACCTCGATGTGCATTCACATTCTCGGTTCTATCTGTAAATATTTCAACTAATCGTAAAGAATGGTTTTTACATGTTGAAAATTTCTCAGAAAGCTCCGATATTGTTTCGACACGTACATAGTCCATATCATACATATGTGCAATGTCACGGAATTCAAGGGCTGTTGGTGTGCCAAATAAATCCTCATAGTGATCTTCAACAGTTGACTGTGGTAAATAAGAAAAAATACCACCACCATCATTATTCATCACAATAATCGTTAAGTTACATTCCTGATATCTGGAAGCAATGAATCCATTCACATCATGCAAAAAGGCTAAATCACCAATCAGTAAATAACTTTCTCGATTATTTCCCTGACTGAAACCGATTGCTGTTGATACGACACCATCAATCCCGTTCGTTCCTCGATTGGCAAAAACACGTAAATCTTTCGGTGTAGCCAATAAAAATGTATCAATATCTCGTACTGGCATACTACTGCTAACGAAAATATCACTACCGTCAGGAATCATTTTGAGTAAACGACTGACTATAGCCCCTTCATCTTTTTCTACCTCTGCGTATTGTTCAATAAACATAGAAGCAAGCTGATTTGCTTTTTGCCATTCGGCTAAGTATGTTTTCTCGATAGCCGTTTCAGTGATAGCTAATTCTGTTAGCCACTGATCGACATTCGCATGAATAAAATGCGTAGATACGCCTGTAGCATCTCTAAACATAGGGTCTTCATCGATAATCACATACGCATTTGGACGTGACTTTGTAATAAATTGCATTATAAACTTCGAAACTGGTTGTGCCCCTATTCGGATTACTGTATCTGGTTGTACCAGTGCTTTGAAGTCATCACTCTTCATAAGGGCATCATAGGTTGTCACGATATATGGTAAACAATCCTCTGGTACGGATGTACGCATATTCGATAAACTTTCAACAATGACAGGCCACTTCAGCTGACGTACAAATTCCCAAACTATGGATAATTCTGTACCAAGAGCTAACTCACCAATGATCATAAAACCTCTTTTAGTTGATTGTATAATAGAGGATAGTTCCTGTTGATCCCCGCGTGTTGGGGTTAATTGTCCCATACTGCTGTGCTTAAACGTCACTGCTGGTAGCTCCTGCTGTAAATCAATTAATAGTGGTTCACGGAAAGGTACATTAATATGGACTGGTCCAAAAGGTGCGCTCGTGGCAATGGCTACCGCACGAGCAAGATGACGCTCAATAAAAGGCAATGTTGGTTCAGCACCATCTGCTAACGGAAAATCAACACTCCACTTCACATGTGAACCATATAAATTGGGTTGGTTGATAGCCTGTGGAGCGCCTACCTCACGTAATTCATGTGGGCGATCAGCTGTTATAATGATTAATGGTACACGTGCATAGCTTGCCTCCACAATCGCAGGAAAATAGTTAGCTGCTGCTGTACCAGATGTACATAAAAGAACCACAGGCTTAGTAGTTGCCTTAGCAAGCCCTAGCGCAAAGAATGCTGCTGAGCGCTCGTCTACCTGCCGATACATTTTTACTTGTTTAGTAGAAGCAACCGCATAAGCAAGCGGTGTTGAACGTGAGCCTGGACTAACGACAACATTCTCTACACCAGCTTGCACTAGCGATGCGACCATTTTATAAACATAATCTGTTAGTATTTTTCGTTCACTCATGTAATTGTCCCCCTAGCGCACGAAGCATTGGACGGAATTTTACTAATGTTTCTTCATATTCAGATTGCGGCTCTGAATCTGCGACGATTCCACCGCCTGCATATAAATAAGCTTTATCATTTAGTAAGGCTGCTGAACGTATGGCAACTGCAAACTCACCGTTACCCTCTGCATCTAGCCAGCCTATTGGCGCAGCATACAGTCCCCGATTCATCGGCTCATATTTACGGATGGCTGCCAATGCTTCTTTGCGTGGTACACCACCTAAAGCGGGTGTTGGATGTAATGATTTAGTCAATTGTAAGATTGTTGCATCCTGATTTAACTGACCTTCAACAGGCGTATACAGATGTTGAATATCTCGTATTTTTAACAAGCGTGGTCTATCTGGCACCGTCATGTCCACACAATTTTTACGGAATGTTTCCGCAATCATATCCACAACATACTGATGTTCTCCGCCATTTTTAGGGTCATTTAATAAACTTTGTCCAAAAGCCTCATCTTCCTCTGCAGTCTTACCTCGTTTAATTGAGCCAGCAACACAAGAAGAAAATGCTCGACCATCTTCTACTTTCACAAGTCGTTCAGGTGATGCTCCGAAAAATAATAAATTTCTATGCTCTAAACCAAATAAATAGCTTTCTGGTTGTTCATGAATAATTTGAGAAAGTACTTGTGGTGCGGATACATACTCTTTAAATTGCAAAGCAAGTGATCGTGCAATGACCACTTTATCTGCCTTTTTCTGTTTAATTAATGCTGTCACTTGATCGATTGAGACTAAATAAGGCTCTTTATATGGTTCAAAATAACTTATGATTTCAGGTTTTGTATACGTTTTCACTTCTTTAACCTGAGCTGCATGGATTAAATGATCGCGCTCTTTTCTTAGCGCTTCGAACTGATCCTCAGCCTGTTGGTCTTGTGTCAAAAGGTGAATACTTACGTATGCTTTATCATCGCGTATCACCAGTTGAAACGTTGCTAATGCAAAATATGCCTCTGGGAAATCCGTCCATTCCCCGTCTACATTATTTTGAGGATCAAATGTAAAACCGCCAAACAAAATTGGTTGTAACGCTTGTTGACCTTTTGGACAGTTTTTCGTTATGTTTTTCCATTCCGCTTCAACTGCATCAAAGCGGTTTTCTTTAGCGTTGTTTTGAATAGTATGAGCATGTCCTAGCCCAACTAATGTCATTGTTTTTTCTCTATTTTGCCAATAAAATCGTTCACCTTTATAACATTCCTCGCCAGCTGCATAGAACGCCAGTGCAGATAGGCGACTTACTTCAATTGTTTCCATATAAAAATGAAGGCTTTGGCCCAAAGAGTCCACTTCTACTTCTGTGGCTTGGTACCACTTCTGTTGCATGAAAATTACCTCCGTTGTTGCAATGTACATAATGAATGATGGTTAAATAACACATCATATTTTAGTTGGCAACACGTTATTCGTACTGTTGCTAATTGTTCTTTTTTATTTTCAGTTCATAAATGCATGTTCTATTGTATCACTTTTTTTCATTAAACAGTATGTAATAAGCTGTGAACCTACCCATTTTCTCAATCTTCGTTTAAAATAAGAAGAGTCGACAACATTTGAAGGAGAGAAAGACCTTATGACCAAAGTCATTGAAGCTGATAGGGGTTTTAAAGTGTGGTGGCATTTAACACGTCCACATACTTTAACCGCTTCATTTGTTCCTGTATTCCTAGGAACAGCAATTGCCTTAGCAATTGAAAAAGAAACAATTGATTTTGGACTATTTTTTGCTATGCTCATTGCAAGTATGCTTATACAAGCAGCAACGAATATGTTCAATGAATATTATGATTACAAATTAGGATTAGATAACGAGCATTCCGTCGGGATTGGCGGAACGATTGTCCGTCATGGTGTACAGCCAAAAACAATTATGATGATTGCATTAAGCTTTTATGCTATTGCCATGCTTCTTGGCATTTACATATGTGCCTCAACATCTTGGTGGTTAGCTGTTGTCGGACTTGTTTGTATGCTTATTGGCTTTTTATATACAGGTGGACCATACCCAATCGCCTATTCGCCATTTGGTGAAATTGTTTCTGGCGCAGTAATGGGGATGGGCATTGTATTAATTGCCTTCTATATTCAAGCGCTTACAGTAACATTAGATGCTGTCTTGCTCTCTGTACCAAGCATGATTTTAGTCGGTGCCATTATGCTATCGAACAATATACGTGATATTGTTGGCGATACAGAAGGCGGACGAAAAACCTTAGCTATTTTGGTAGGACGTGATAATGCAATTTCCGTGTTATCAGGCTTTTTTATCGTCTCTTATTTATGGGTGATTGCTCTTGTAGCAGTTGATGGTATTACTTTTTGGGCATTAATCATCTTCCTAAGTATTCCAAAACCATTACGTGCCATTCAAATTTTCCGAGACAAAAAAGAAGCCAAAGAGGTAATGCCTGCGATGAAATATACAGCGCAAACAAATACATTCTTCGGCTTCCTATTAGGAATCGGTTTATTAATTCATTATTTCTTTTATTAAGATGCGGCAGCCTTAACGGGTTGCTGCTTTTTTTACATAGCGTCGGAAATTTTGGCTTGCAATACCATACACTTCTTCATCTGAAAAGCGTGTACGTAATGCCTCTAGTAAATTTTGTGCCTCTCCTGCATGGGCTAAGCCACTGACAGTCCTATCAATCCCATCAAAATCGGAGCCTAATCCAATATGCTCCACACCTACCAGTTTAGCTAAATGCTCCACATGCCCCACTAAATGGTCTAGTGTTGCACCTTTGCCTATAAAGAGTGGGAAATAAACTACATGGATATGTCCTCCCGCCTCAACAAGTGCCTTTGCCTGGGCATCAGTTAAGTTACGCGGGTGATCACATAGTGCACGTGCATTACTATGGCTTGCAATAATATGCTTTGCAAGCGGCAAGACATCCCAAAAGCTTTGCTCATTTAGATGGGACACATCAATAATAATATCGCGTTCATTTAATAATTGTATAACTGCTTTACCAAATGGCTTTAAACCAAGAGTTGCATCCTGTTCAGCACCATGGGCAACAGCATTTTCTTCATTCCATGTTAAACCTACCAACTTCACCCCTGCATCCAGTACAGCTGTCAGTTTTGTTAAATCTTCGCCAATGGCACTACAGCCCTCTAGGCTTAAAATGGCTCCTATTTCGTGTGGAGCTAATTGATCTAACTGTGCCCAACCTGTAATATGCACCATGCCCTCTGTTTGTAATACGTGAGTATGGAATGCTTCGATTTGGCGCATGACCTCAAGAAATTGTAGACTTTGTGGGATTGTTGGGTCAATAAAGATAGCGAATACTTGAGCCTCTACTTGCCCTAATTGCAATCTTTTTTGATTAGCATGTATTCGCACATCCTCAGCAAAATTTGCCTTTTCAAGAGTAGTTAACTTTAAAAGCGCATCACAATGTAAATCAATAATCTTCATATCCTCACCTCTACAGTTATTATACTGCTTCTGCGAGGAAAAACTTACTAAATTTTATCCTGTGGTGTATCAGAAGAGCCGTATTCCTCCAGCTCAATAAAATCATCTGATTTTGGTGTTGAAGAAAGAACATCTTCTTCCACTGGTCGTAAATTGTCTTCTTTCTTTTCTGCATGTTCCACACAAGTCAGAGCTTGCGGCATTGCCTCTAAGCGACCAATCGGAATTTCCTTACCACAGACGGTACAATTGCCATATGTACCGTCTGCCATTGCTTGAAGAGCTTCTTTTATTTCCTCAGCATTTTCACCACGATGCTCATCAATAGCCATTTCTGTAAGCTGATCCGTTAAATCACTAGCATTATCAGCTGGATGATTATCATAATTCGATAATTCTGTCGCTTGAGGTCGCTCTGATTCTTCTATTCGTTGTTCTATTTCTTGTAATTCTTGCTCTAGTTGTCTTTTTAATTGTTGCATTACTTGTTGATCCACAATAATCTCCTCCTCATGCTTTCATTTTTTCCTATTTTACGATTTCTAAAACATGTCAGCATAAGGAAGACCTATTTACTTACTTGTATAAGCTATAATGGCGTCATGCAAAAATTGCGCTGCTCCTGTTTCACCACGTTCATCATAATAAGCTGTAAAGCGTTCATCAGCAATATACATTTGTGCCAGCCCTGCATGTGCCTCTTTGGAATACTCTTTCCACGTAAAGTTGAGCCAGCGTTTATGCAACTCTGCAACTTCCATCGCAATGTCACTTGTAGTATCTCCAAGTTTCATTGCCTCTGCTAAACGTTCAAACATTTGCTGTTCTAGCTGTTGCATCGCTTGATATTGTTGCTCCGTCATGTTCATAAGCTTAGCATTGGATGCATCCACTGTTTCATTCCCATATTTCTCACGGATTTCTTTGCCGTACTGCTTTTCGTTATTCTCAATTAACTTTTCTTTAAAGCCTTTAAATTTTTCTTCATTAGACATTGGTTGTTCCTCCTCAATGGATTGTATTGTTTTTTCTACTGTCTGTAAGATCGTTTCCAACTGCTCTTTGCGTTGAAGCAAAGCAGCTCTATGTGTTTTGAGCGCCTCAGCATGCTGAAAATTTGGTGCTTGAATAATAGCCTGAATTGTCGCTAATTTCATATCCAAAGCACGGTAAAATAAAATCTGCTGCAACATATCGACCTCCCATTGGCCATAAAATCGATAACCTGCCTCATTGGTTCTTGCTGGTTTCAGCAATCCAATTTCATCATAATAACGCAATGTTCTTGTACTAACGCCCGATAGTTGAGCAAGCTCCTGAATGGTATATTCCATCTCATCACCTCCACTAATGCTACTGTAAGCTTTGACGCAACGTTAAGGTCAAGAGTTAAAATAAAAAAATTTAATTAAACTTAATTATACTTTCAAATCCTTTTACAAAAGGAAAATAGCAAACTAGTAAATCACTAGTTTGCTATTGATTCGCATATTTCCCATGCCATACTATTTCTCGATAACTCTCTTTATCTGTATCACCCTCTGTATTAATAAACAGCACCCTTGCCTGTTCATTTAGGTGCAAGGCATGTTTTAATTCCTTATATTGTTCATTAGTCATTATTTCATAAAAGCAACCAAATGGCGCCGCTCCTGATTCACCAGCTATAATGCGAGTGTCTGTAGCTAAAGGATTTCCTAGAACGCGCATACCTGTTGCTGCTATTTCTTCCTCACAGGAGATACTTATTTTTGTGTAGGCTTTTAAGATTTGCCAAGCCTGTGGATTCGGTTCACCACAAGCAAGACCTGCCATTATAGTTTGCATCTCCCCACCAACAGTGACAAATTGATCTGTATTTTTCTTAAAGCTTTCATAATAGCAATTAGCGACATGTGGCTCAACCAAGACAAATGTAATATCCTGCTCATAGTATTGCTGTAAAAATGCTACTACCGCTCCGGCAAAGGACCCCACACCAGCTTGCAAAAATACATGTGTTGGGGCTTGCCGTATCTGTTCAACAATCTCCTGTACAAGGGTTGTGTACCCCTGCATAATCCATAATGGAATTTCATCATAGCCTTGCCACATTGTATCCTGAATCAAAACCCAACCATTTTCTAGTGCAAGCTGTGAGGTATAACGAACAGTATCGTCATAATTCATTGTCGTAATTTCAGCAAAAGCCCCTTCACTTTTAATATGCAGTAACCGCTCAGCGGCGCTACCAGCTGGCATATATATTCTTGCTTGAAAACCCAGTTCTCTTGCAGCCCATGCCACACCACGACCATGATTTCCATCAGTCGTTGAAATAAATGTTAAATTGCCTACTTGCGCTCTTACTTCTGGAGTTTTTAACTGTTCAAACGATAGCTCCTCTATATTCCTTCCAAGCTTATTGGCAACATATTGCGCAATTGCATAAATACCTCCTAAAACTTTAAAGGCATTTAAACCAAATCGATAAGATTCATCTTTAATCATAATTTTTTCTACATCTATATATGAAGATAGTGCCTCAAGATGATGGAGTGGTGTCTTCTCAAATTGCTCATATGTACGCTGAAATTGACCAACTTTCCTCACTTGATCTAGTGAAAAATATGGAAGTATTGCTGTTGCTTGTTTTATATGATCTTGCTCTAAATAATGCTGATTATAAACCCACCTTAATTTTTCCTTCATCGCCATCCCCCTCAATTTACGGTCAATATCTACATCATAGTCTATCTAACTTACAAGTACCAGGAGAGTATATATTAGGAAGTAAAAAAACTATACATTTATCGAACATCGATAAATGTATAGTTTATAAGAAAATTATTTAACAAAGATTTCTTTCACTTGATCTAGCATAATATTCGCAGCTAAAATGCCTCCAGCCGTATTCCAAATGACATCATCCACCTTATGTGCATTGCCTTTTTGGACTGCTGTTAAGTTTTTCCAAAGCGGGTCTTGTGTCCACTCTTGTTCAGTTGCTAGTGCTGAATCATCGCCTGTTGGCATGTACGTGAAGTAGAAAATAACATCCCCATCCATTTGAGGGATCGCTTCTTTCCCTACTTCAATCGCTAAGTTTCCTAGTTTAGCATTATCTTTAAATAAATCTGCTTGCGCTGCAACACGTTTAAATCCTAAAGCATCAAAAATCACACCTGAGAATGAATCTGTGTAATAGATACGAGATTTATCGGCCATAAAGCGTACAAACGAAACTTCTTGGTTGGTTTGTTCTCCAAGTTCTTCTTTCAGAGCTTGTAACTTATCTTCGTAAGCTTTTAGAACTTCTTCACCTTTTGTTTCTTGATTTACTGCTTTAGCGTATAATTTAAAATTCTCTTTCCAGTCACCACGTAATGTATCAGAAAACACAGTTGGAGCAATTTTGCTAAGTTTAGCATAATCTTTTTCTTGTCGTAATTTATTGCCAATGATTAAATCTGGCTTTAAAGAAGCAATTTTTTCGATATTTATTTCATGTTCAATACCGACAACCTCTACACCTTCCATTTGATCCTTGATGTGATCATACCATGGATCGCCTGTCCAAGATTGAACAGCACCTACTGGTTTAATACCTAGAGCTAATAATGCTTCTGTTCCTTCATTAGTTAAAACAACGATACGTTTTGGTGTGTCTTTTACTTCAGTTGTCCCCATTGCATGGTCAACACTGTAAGCATTGCTTTCTTTTGTACTTTCTTCTTTGGCATTATCTTTAGAAGTACCGCATGCTGCCAGAACAAAAATAGCAACCACAGCTAGTAAAACTAATAGTTTTTGAAAAGCTTTTTGCACCTTTTCTTCCTCCATTGTATATGATAAAATATTTAAGCATATTTGACGAGAATGAAAATCACTTTCATCTGTCTAAGAACGATATTAATCGTATTGTATGTAACTATCAATGTCAATAACTAATTTAATAATTTTCCAAGAAAAGAGTACACGTTAAATATGATATTAAAAAATAATTATTCTAAAATGATTGCTTTACTAGTAGGAGTCATACTATTACTTCTTTCTATGGGGATCAGTATTGTGTATGGTTATGCAAATACTTCTATTCAAACTACGTATGAATCTTTTAGACAATTTAACAATTCAAATGAGCATCTTATTATTCAAAATGTTCGAATTCCAAGAGCTCTTATTGCCAGTTGCGTTGGTGCTTCATTAGCTATTACAGGCGTGCTTATGCAGACCTTAACGAAAAATCCATTAGCCTCTCCTGGAATTTTGGGCATTAATGCAGGAGCAGGCTTTGCTGTTGTCTTTGCCATGATTTTTTTCCACATTTCAAGCTTGCAATCTTTTGCGTGGATTGCATTTCTTGGTGCAGCAATCGCTGCTTTATCCGTTTATGGAATTAGTTTCTCAGGTAGAGATGCTGTTACTCCAGTGAAAATAACTTTAGCTGGTGCTGCCATCAGTGCCCTATTTGCATCATTTACGCAAGGTTTACTCGCTACAAATGAAGCAGAGCTTGATCAAGTTTTGTTTTGGTTAGCAGGTTCTGTACAAGGTAGAAAACTTGAAATTCTACTATCTGTTCTACCGTATCTAGTAATTGGGTGGATTGCTGCCCTCATCATTTCCCCCAAAATGAATATTCTTGCTCTTGGCGATGATGTAGCAAGAGGTCTTGGTTTACGTTTAGGACTTATGAAGATATTGGTCGGTCTTATTGTTATTTTTTTAGCAGGGGGAGCAGTTGCAATTGCTGGCCCCATTGGTTTTATAGGGATTGTCGTTCCCCATTTTGCGCGCAAGTTTGTCGGCACTGATCATCGATGGCTTATTCCTATGGCTGCTTTACTTGGGGGGATACTTTTATTGCTGGCTGATGTTGCGGCTCGTTATATTATCATGCCACAAGAAGTTCCAGTAGGCGTCATGACTGCTATGATTGGCACACCATTCTTTATTTACCTTGCGCGAAAAGGTGGAAAAAAATAATGAAACATGTAAAAACAATTCGTTTACTTCAACAAAAAATTTCATTTTTAATAGATGTACAAGCTATAAAAAAATTAACAGTGATTTGCATACTAACTCTTGCCGTTTTCTTTCTTAGTGCATCATTTGGTGATTCATTCATCAATCCATTTAAAGTTTTACAAGCTTTTTTTGGTTACGGCTCAGATTTTGATCAACTGATTATTATTGATTTTCGAATGCCTCGAATTTTCATGGCCTTGTTTGCTGGAATGGCATTAGCCGTCGCAGGTGCAGTTTTACAAGGAATCATTAAAAATCCACTTGCCTCACCTGATATAATCGGCATATCTGCTGGTGGTGGGGCAGCGGTTGTTGGTTTCTTAGCCATTTTCAGTGATTCTAATCACTCTTTAACAGTTAGTATAGAGTGGTTGCCATTAGCAGGATTCATAGGGGCTACTATCGTCGGATGTATAGTCTACCTATTTGCTTGGAAAGATGGTGTCACACCAAATCGTCTTGTCTTAATCGGTATTAGCGTGTCGGCATTCATGCAAGCAATTACTACAATGTTAATGATTATCGGCCCAATTTATCAAGCAAGTGAAGCGAATAAATGGATTACGGGTAGTGTCAAAAGTTCGGATTGGGATCAAGTACAAATCGTTGTTCCATTGATTATTGTACTTCTACTTATCACCTTTTTTATTACTCGGCAGTTAAATGTTCAAGAATTAGGTGATGATACAGCATCAAGCCTAGGGCAACCTGTTCAAAAAACACGCCTTTACTTAATTCTATTATGTTCCAGTTTAGTAGCGAGTGCCATAGCATTTGCTGGTGCTATTGGGTTTGTAGGATTAATGGCTCCTCATATTGCACGACGCATTGTTGGTTCATCGTTCGGTGTACTTATTCCAGCATCCGCTGCAATTGGTGCATTGCTTGTAATGGTTGCAGATATTATAGGTCGTACAGCATTTAGCCCATTAGAAGTACCCGCAGGCGTCTTTACTGCTGCTATCGGTGCTCCTTACTTTATTTATTTATTATTTAGAAACCCTAAAAAATAAAGGAGTCTATACTACATGACTGAATCTTTATTAACCAAATCTCTAACATTAAGTTATGGTGATTTCAATATTATCGAAGATCTCAATTTATCTATTCCTTTGAATGAAATTACTGTATTAATCGGAGCGAATGGCTGTGGTAAATCCACACTCTTACGCTCCATTGCTCGATTATTAAAACCTAAAAAAGGCTCCGTTTTATTAGACGGTGAGGATATTTTTAAATTATCAACAAAACAAGTGGCTAAAAACCTCTCTATTCTTCCTCAATCTCCTGTTGCACCAGAAGGCTTAACTGTCCTACAACTTGTGAAACAAGGTCGCTATCCTTACCAAAGTTGGCGACAACAGTGGACTGAAAAAGATGAAGAAATCGTTTTAAACGCTTTAAAAGCTACAGGTACCGAGCATTTACAAGATAGACCAGTAGATGAGCTATCAGGGGGACAACGTCAACGTGCTTGGATAGCTATGACGCTTGCTCAAGATACAGATATCATTCTTTTAGACGAGCCTACGACATACTTAGATTTAACTCATCAAATAGACGTTTTAGATTTACTATTCGAATTGAACCAACAGCAAAAGAGAACTATTGTTATGGTACTACATGATATTAATCTTGCTTGTCGCTATGCCGATCATATTATTACAGTGCGTGACCGTGGTGTCTATCGTCAAGGGAAACCAGAAGAAATTATGACCACTGATTTAGTTAATCATGTGTTTGAACTTGATTGCCAAATGACGACAGATCCAATCTTTGGTACACCTCTTTGCATCCCATATGGAAAAGGACGAAAAATTTAATCACTAATTTAAAAAACAACAAGCCTACACAGTTTAATCATTCTGTGTAGGCTTTCATTTATTATAGCTATGTTATAAATCTAAATATCAAGTAAATTAAAAAGTGCAGTAGATGTAAATTCATCTACTGCACTTAGTATGACCCGTACGGGATTCGAACCCGTGTTACCGCCGTGAAAGGGCGGTGTCTTAACCACTTGACCAACGGGCCCATGGCGGAGAAGGAGGGATTTGAACCCTCGCGCCGGTTACCCGACCTACACCCTTAGCAGGGGCGCCTCTTCAGCCTCTTGAGTACTTCCCCAAAATAAAAATGGCTCCGAAGGCAGGACTCGAACCTGCGACAACCTGATTAACAGTCAGGTGCTACTACCAACTGAGCTACTTCGGAATAATGGTGGGCCTAAATGGACTCGAACCATCGACCTCACGCTTATCAGGCGTGCGCTCTAACCAGCTGAGCTATAGGCCCTTGGAGCGGGTGATGGGAATCGAACCCACGACATCAGCTTGGAAGGCTGAGGTTTTACCATTAAACTACACCCGCATAAATGGTGGGTCAGGACGGAATCGAACCGCCGACACTTAGAGCTTCAATCTAATGCTCTACCAACTGAGCTACTGACCCATTTCGTCCATGCTAAGCTTGCTCACTTTTTTGCTTCTCATGACTTTTATTTTAAAAATGGCGGTCCCGACCGGGATCGAACCGGCGATCTCCTGCGTGACAGGCAGGCATGTTAACCGCTACACCACGGGACCTTTTGGTTGCGGGGGCCGGATTTGAACCAACGACCTTCGGGTTATGAGCCCGACGAGCTACCACTGCTCCACCCCGCGATAATTTTATGTTGTTTCGAGTTTTTAAAGCACCATTTATAAAAATTTAAAACTGGAGGAGGTAGAGGGATTCGAACCCCCGCGCGGTGTTACCCGCCTGTCGGTTTTCAAGACCGATCCCTTCAGCCAGACTTGGGTATACCTCCGTTACAATATATAAATGGTGGACCTTGCAGGACTCGAACCTGCGACCGGACGGTTATGAGCCGTCTGCTCTAACCAACTGAGCTAAAGGTCCTTTAAGATGGCGGCAGAGGGGATCGAACCCCCGACCTTACGGGTATGAACCGTACGCTCTAGCCAGCTGAGCTACGCCGCCAGGATCTTTATACTGGTTAATTTACTTATGGTGGAGCCTAGCGGGATCGAACCGCTGACCTCCTGCGTGCAAGGCAGGCGCTCTCCCAGCTGAGCTAAGGCCCCATAATTTTTTGGAAATGGTCGGGAAGACAGGATTCGAACCTGCGACCCCTTGGTCCCAAACCAAGTGCTCTACCAAGCTGAGCTACTTCCCGTTGTTCTTTTGGCGCGCCCGACAGGAGTCGAACCCATAACCTTCTGATCCGTAGTCAGACGCTCTATCCAATTGAGCTACGGGCGCATTTAAAATGGTGCCGAGGACCGGAATCGAACCGGTACGGTAGTCACCTACCGCAGGATTTTAAGTCCTGTGCGTCTGCCAGTTCCGCCACCCCGGCACATTTGGAGCGGAAGACGAGGTTCGAACTCGCGACCCCCACCTTGGCAAGGTGGTGTTCTACCACTGAACTACTTCCGCATGTGCATAAGCTTTTTTATCTGGCAATGAAAATAATGGTGCGGGTGAAGGGAGTCGAACCCCCACGCCTTGCGGCGCTAGATCCTAAGTCTAGTGCGTCTGCCAATTCCGCCACACCCGCTTATTATTATTTATAAATGGTGAGCCATGAAGGACTCGAACCTTCGACCCTCTGATTAAAAGTCAGATGCTCTACCAACTGAGCTAATGGCTCGAAAAAATGGTGCCGGCTATAGGAATCGAACCCACGACCTACTGATTACAAGTCAGTTGCTCTACCTGCTGAGCTAAACCGGCATATGGTGGAGGATGACGGGCTCGAACCGCCGACCCTCTGCTTGTAAGGCAGATGCTCTCCCAGCTGAGCTAATCCTCCTGGGTATTATGCCTAGCGACGTCCTACTCTCACAGGGGGAAGCCCCCAACTACCATCGGCGCTAAAGAGCTTAACTTCCGTGTTCGGTATGGGAACGGGTGTGACCTCTTTGCCATCATCACTAGACTTTGTTATGTATCTTGTTTTGAAGTTGTTTACCTGTCCTTCAAGACAAGAATTATTGTATAACGTTTTCTAACATTGTGCAATACTTTTTTATAAAAAAAAGAAATTATTACTTTTTAAAGATATTTTTGTTAAGTAAGAGAAAATATTGCCCTGCAAAATATTATAGCAATTGTTGGTTCAAAAGAAAACAATTATTTTATTTGGCCGATATTATTAACTTATAATCTATTTCACTACAAGTGAAGAATATAGATAATCCTTCACTCGTCTTTTCGTTAAATATTTGAAAGCTCTATTTTTAATTTTACAATATCCTCAAGTTTAGTGGAAGGACCAAAAGATATTCTAAAAAATTGGCGTGCCGCTTCCAAAGAGAACCCCATTGATAGAATAGCCTTTGTTCCCGATTCACTATGAATATCACATGCACTACCTGTAGAGATACAGATTCCCGCCTCATTTAACTTTAAAAGAACATATTGTCCCTCTACTTTTTCCATCATTACCCCACAAATATTAGGTAGTTGCTGTTTACACTCAACGAGCTGACATTTTTCAGGTAAATTATTTTCAAAATAATTTCTTAGCGTTTCATAATGTTGCAATTCATATTGATAGTTTTCAATTGCCGCGGCAAAGGCCACGATTGCAGGAGTATCTAATGTCCCCCCTCTAAGACCCCTCTCATGTGTCAAACCTGGTGTTAATGCAGGTACTCTGATTGCAGGGTTCAGATATATAGCACCACAGCCCTTTGGTCCGCCTATTTTATGAGCCGAGATGGTAATCGCATCTGCCCCTTTTGGTATAGCTAGTTTGCCAAATGATTGTACACAATCAACATGACAGAATATATTTGATTTTCTTGCCATCTTTACGATTTTCTCTACAGGCTGGATTGAACCAATTTCAGAATTGACATGTTGAATGGTAATCAAAGCAGTCTCTTCCCGGATTGCTTGTTGCAATTGCCCCAGATCAACACAACCATCCTTCTGCAAAGGTAATTTTGTTACAGTAAAGCCCTTTTTCTCAAGTGTATTCAAAGCCGCATGCACTGACGTATGCTCAGCTTGAGATGAAATAATGTGTTTTCCTTTTTTTGAGGCTAGCGCTAACGACAAGATGGCTATGAGATTTCCTTCTGTTCCACTACCCGTAAAAATTACGCCATCACTAGTTACACCTAGGGCTTGGGCTACAACCTCCCTTGATTGCTGGACAAAATAAAAAGCTTGTCCCCCTAAATCATGCAAACTCGCACTATTTCCATAATACCGTTGTGCCACCTCTACATATGCCTCAAGAGATTCCCTCATCATAGGTGATGTTGCAGCATAATCCATATAAATCATCGTCTTCTTCCTCTCTTGTTCATCAGGTCTTGTTTTCTTTTATATTTTATGTAAAGATAAGTGTCAAGACAACTGTAAAGAAGGTATAACGATGGATGTAAAGACAGACGTCCTTATAATTGGTAGTGGTATTGCTGCACTTCAGGCTGCTTTAGTGCTTGAAAAACATTTTCAAATACAAATTGTTACAAAATCATCTATATATATGAGTAGTTCTTATCGTGCACAAGGTGGGATTGCTGCTGTTACCAGTGAGGAGGATCATATTCAACATCATATTGCTGATACATTGAAAGCTGGAGAGTATCATCATGAGAAAAGGCATGTTAAAACACTTATAAAAAATGGCACTGAGATTATGCAAAACTATCTAAAGGATGGCCTCCCTGTTGATCGGCAGGTCGATGGAAAACCTGCTCTAGGACTTGAAGGAGCACATAGTCATCATCGTATTCTACATGCAGGTGGTGATCGTACTGGTCAGATTTTCATAGATTACTTGCTTCATAAACTTTCGCCCAAAACAAAGATCAATTGCTATGAAATGGCTTATGAGCTTTTACGGAATACAGATGGTGACTGTGTAGGAGTACTAACTAAAGGAGAAAAAGGTACAAAACGTTATTTGGCTCATCATGTTATTTTAGCGACAGGTGGCGCAGGTGCCCTTTATTCAAGTACATCTAATTTCCCAACTAATACAGGGGATGGGATCGCATTAGCATTTCGAGCAGGCGCTGCCATTAGTGATATGGAATTTATGCAATTTCACCCGAGTCTTCTGTGGTGTAAAAATGAAGCAAAGGGATTAGTTTCTGAAGCTGTCAGAGGGGCTGGTGGTATTTTTGTTAATGCCCAGCATCAGCCCATTATGACAGGTTTACATGCTCAACTTGACCTAGCACCAAGACATATTACTGCACTTGCCCTATTTACAAAACGTGCAGCGGGTGAAGAAACGTTTATTGATATCACTAACATTCAAGACTTTGAAGCAAAGTTTCCAACAATTGCTCAGCTGTGCCATGTTCATAACGTTCATTTACAAGATGGTCTAATCCCCGTGGCTCCGGGAAGTCATTTCTTGATGGGTGGTGTTATTGCTGATGACAAAGGAAGAACTACTATACCGAACTTATATGCAGTCGGTGAGGTTGCCTGTACAGGCGTACATGGTGCGAATCGTTTAGCAAGTAACTCCCTATTGGAAGGTATTACATTTGGTCAAAAAATGGCGCAGTTCATTATTCAAAAAGGGTGTCATCAAAAAAACTTTTTACTGGAAAAGCATCAATGTCCTGATAAAATGCCACCTTTATTTAGCAAACCCCAATTACAGCAACACATGATGCGGTTCCTAGGTATTGTTAGAAATATTGATGACTTGCAGCATTTTGTAAAGCAACTACCCTCCTTGCAATCACTTATTCAAGTTAATTTAAAGGGTCTAGAACTAGCTGAGTTGGAATTATTTATGATGCATGTAGTCGCCACATTAATGGCACATGCAGCAATTACGCGAACGGAAACAAGAGGAGCTCATATTCGGAAGGATAAATCCGAAATGAAATCACAATGGGCAAGCCGATGGATTATTTTTTCGCAAGGACAAATGAAAGTGAGGAACTCATTGTATGAATATCATCAAACTTGAGGAAATGCTCAAGCAATTTTTTAATGAGGATTTAGGAGATGGAGATTTATCGAGTGAATTTATCTTTTCAGCCGAACAACAGGGAGCTTTTTCTTTTTACGCGAAAGAAAGCGGAATTTTTTGTGGGGCTAACATTATTGAGCATGGCTTTCTCTTACTCGATCGATCAATCGAAGTCAACCTTCATACAAAAGATGGAGAGATGGTGAAGTCAGGTGATGTACTCGCTGTGATTAAAGGTCCCTTACAAAAATTATTAATCGGTGAGCGTGTCATTTTAAATCTTATTCAACGTATGTCTGCTATTGCAACGGCTGCCCATCTTGCCGTTCAAGAAACAGTAGGTACTCACGCAAAAATATGTGATACGCGTAAAACACTACCAGGACTGCGTATGCTAGATAAATATGCTGTTCGAATTGGTGGTGCTTTTAATCATCGTAATGGCCTGTATGACGCAATTATGCTAAAGGATAATCATATTGCCTTTGCTGGTAGCATTACAAAGGCAGTTCAGACCGCTAGAGCGAAAGTCGGTCATACCGTAAAAATTGAAGTTGAAATTGAAACAAAAGAACAATTAGAAGAAGCTATCAACGCAGGAGCAGATATTATTATGTTTGATAACCGTAGCCCAGAAGAAATCCGTGCATGGCTTCCCATTGTTCCTCCCACTATTGCGACTGAAGCATCTGGGGGCATCACACTTGAAAATTTAAAGGCTTATGCCCAAACGGGTATTCAATGGATTTCACTTGGCTCCTTAACACATTCAGTTAAAGCTTTTGATATTAGTGCACTCGTTCAAATGAAAGGAGATCATTCCCTTGTCCATCACTAGTTTATTACAACAGACGACATTACTCCCAGAGCATTATCGGGCACTATCTGTAAAGGAAATGGAATCTCGTATTTTATCAATAAAGAAAAAATTAGGTCCTAAATTATTTATTCCTGGCCACCATTATCAAAAAGATGAAGTCATTCAATTTGCAGATGCAACTGGGGATTCTTTACAGTTAGCTCAATTATCCGCAGCAAATAAGGAAGCTGAACACATCGTATTTTGCGGTGTACATTTTATGGCAGAAACTGCTGATATGCTGACAACGAAACAGCAACATGTCTATTTACCAGATATGCGCGCTGGTTGTTCAATGGCTGATATGGCTGATATTTATCAAACTGAACAAGCATGGCCAATTCTTCAAGAACTCTTTGGTGATACGATTATTCCTCTAACCTATGTTAACTCAACTGCGGCTATTAAAGCCTTTACTGGAAGACATGGTGGTGCTTGTGTCACTTCATCGAATGCAAAGGAACTTGTTCAATGGGCTTTTACCCAAAAACAGCGTATCTTCTTTTTACCTGACCAACATTTAGGAAGAAATACTGCCTATGATTTAGGTATACCTCTTGAAAATATGGCTGTTTGGAATCCGCATAAGAACTTGCTCGAAACAAAAGAGCCACTTGAAAATATCCAGGTTATTCTTTGGAAGGGTCACTGCTCTGTGCACGAAGGTTTTACTGTTCAACATACAGAGGTTATTCGCAAAGAACACCCGACTATGAGGATAATTGTTCACCCTGAGTGCAGCCGTGAAGTGGTTGCAGCGGCTGATGATGCAGGCTCCACAAAATACATTATTGATACAATCAATCGAGCTCCAAGCGGATCTGCATGGGCAATTGGAACAGAAATGAACCTTGTCAATCGCATTATTAAGCAGCATCCTGATAAACATATTGTCTCCTTAAACGAAAACTTTTGTCCTTGTTTAACAATGAATCGAATTGACCTTCCACATTTGTTATGGAGCTTAGAAAATATTGAGCAAGGTCAACCTCATAACCGTATACAAGTAGATGAACATACTACCGCTGAAGCACTTAGTTCACTTGAAAGAATGCTAGCCAGAGGATAAATAGTTAAAACTTTTTAAACAGAAAGGTTGAAGATATAACCTTTCTGTTTTTGTTGACATAACGCCTACTTCTAATAGTGCTAATGGCTTCCATTTGCGCCCCGCTTTGCTATAATTGACACGACTTTATGCTCCATGATACTGTCAATTTGGAGGTGATACTAAATGGCTTTTCAATCGAAAAATATCTTTATCAATTTACCAGTAAAAGATCTAAACAAATCTATCAGTTTTTTTAAGGAATTAGGTTTTGAGTTCAATCAACAATTCAGTGATGAAACAACAGCCTCAATGATTATTAGCGAAAATATCTTCGTATTAATAATGGTTGAAGAACGATTTAAAGGATTTAGTAAAAAAGAAGTTACAGATACTACTACTTCTGCAGAAGCAATCTTATGTCTCTCTGCTGAAAACCGAGAACAAGTAGATCAATTAGTGAATAAGGCACTTGCCTCTGGTGGTAAACCTTATAGTGAACCACAAGATCACGGATTTATGTATGGTTGGGGTTTTCAAGATGTAGATGGGCATATCTGGGAAGTAGTTTATATGGATGAAAATGCATTGAATCAAGAGTAAATTTTGTATCTATGAATATCAAAAAACAGTAGATGCAATTGCATCTACTGTTTTTAGTATGACCCGTACGGGATTCGAACCCGTGTTACCGCCGTGAAAGGGCGGTGTCTTAACCACTTGACCAACGGGCCCATGGCGGAGAAGGAGGGATTTGAACCCTCGCGCCGGTTACCCGACCTACACCCTTAGCAGGGGCGCCTCTTCAGCCTCTTGAGTACTTCCCCAAAATAAAAATGGCTCCGAAGGCAGGACTCGAACCTGCGACAACCTGATTAACAGTCAGGTGCTACTACCAACTGAGCTACTTCGGAATAATGGTGGGCCTAAATGGACTCGAACCATCGACCTCACGCTTATCAGGCGTGCGCTCTAACCAGCTGAGCTATAGGCCCTTGGAGCGGGTGATGGGAATCGAACCCACGACATCAGCTTGGAAGGCTGAGGTTTTACCATTAAACTACACCCGCATAAATGGTGGGTCAGGACGGAATCGAACCGCCGACACTTAGAGCTTCAATCTAATGCTCTACCAACTGAGCTACTGACCCATTTCGTCCATGCTAAGCTTGCTCACTTTTTTGCTTCTCATGACTTTTATCTTTAAAAATGGCGGTCCCGACCGGGATCGAACCGGCGATCTCCTGCGTGACAGGCAGGCATGTTAACCGCTACACCACGGGACCTTTTGGTTGCGGGGGCCGGATTTGAACCAACGACCTTCGGGTTATGAGCCCGACGAGCTACCACTGCTCCACCCCGCGATAATTTTATGTTGTTTCGAGTTTTTAAAGCACCATTTATAAAAATTTAAAACTGGAGGAGGTAGAGGGATTCGAACCCCCGCGCGGTGTTACCCGCCTGTCGGTTTTCAAGACCGATCCCTTCAGCCAGACTTGGGTATACCTCCGTTACAATATATAAATGGTGGACCTTGCAGGACTCGAACCTGCGACCGGACGGTTATGAGCCGTCTGCTCTAACCAACTGAGCTAAAGGTCCTTTAAGATGGCGGCAGAGGGGATCGAACCCCCGACCTTACGGGTATGAACCGTACGCTCTAGCCAGCTGAGCTACGCCGCCAGGATCTTTATACTGGTTAATTTACTTATGGTGGAGCCTAGCGGGATCGAACCGCTGACCTCCTGCGTGCAAGGCAGGCGCTCTCCCAGCTGAGCTAAGGCCCCATAATCTTTTTGGAAATGGTCGGGAAGACAGGATTCGAACCTGCGACCCCTTGGTCCCAAACCAAGTGCTCTACCAAGCTGAGCTACTTCCCGTTGTTCTTTTGGCGCGCCCGACAGGAGTCGAACCCATAACCTTCTGATCCGTAGTCAGACGCTCTATCCAATTGAGCTACGGGCGCATTTAAAATGGTGCCGAGGACCGGAATCGAACCGGTACGGTAGTCACCTACCGCAGGATTTTAAGTCCTGTGCGTCTGCCAGTTCCGCCACCCCGGCACATTTGGAGCGGAAGACGAGGTTCGAACTCGCGACCCCCACCTTGGCAAGGTGGTGTTCTACCACTGAACTACTTCCGCATGTGCATAAGCTTTTTTATCTGGCAATGAAAATAATGGTGCGGGTGAAGGGAGTCGAACCCCCACGCCTTGCGGCGCTAGATCCTAAGTCTAGTGCGTCTGCCAATTCCGCCACACCCGCTTATTATTATTTATAAATGGTGAGCCATGAAGGACTCGAACCTTCGACCCTCTGATTAAAAGTCAGATGCTCTACCAACTGAGCTAATGGCTCGAAAAAATGGTGCCGGCTATAGGAATCGAACCCACGACCTACTGATTACAAGTCAGTTGCTCTACCTGCTGAGCTAAACCGGCATATGGTGGAGGATGACGGGCTCGAACCGCCGACCCTCTGCTTGTAAGGCAGATGCTCTCCCAGCTGAGCTAATCCTCCTGGGTATTATGCCTAGCGACGTCCTACTCTCACAGGGGGAAGCCCCCAACTACCATCGGCGCTAAAGAGCTTAACTTCCGTGTTCGGTATGGGAACGGGTGTGACCACTTTGCCATCAGCAGAAGCCTATTGTTAAGCTTCCATACACTTCGTACTAATGTATCTAAAAGCTCTCTTTATAGAAAGAGTTGTTCTTTCAAAACTGGATAAACGGCGCATTGAATGTTTCAAACTTTTTGGTTAAGTCCTCGATCGATTAGTATTCGTCAGCTCCATGTGTCACCACACTTCCACCTCGAACCTATCTACCTCATCGTCTTTGAGGGATCTTACTTACTTGCGTAATGGGAAATCTCATCTTGAGGGGGGCTTCATGCTTAGATGCTTTCAGCACTTATCCCGTCCACACATAGCTACCCAGCGATGCCTTTGGCAAGACAACTGGTACACCAGCGGTGTGTCCATCCCGGTCCTCTCGTACTAAGGACAGCTCCTCTCAAATTTCCTACGCCCACGACGGATAGGGACCGAACTGTCTCACGACGTTCTGAACCCAGCTCGCGTACCGCTTTAATGGGCGAACAGCCCAACCCTTGGGACCGACTACAGCCCCAGGATGCGATGAGCCGACATCGAGGTGCCAAACCTCCCCGTCGATGTGGACTCTTGGGGGAGATAAGCCTGTTATCCCCGGGGTAGCTTTTATCCGTTGAGCGATGGCCCTTCCATGCGGAACCACCGGATCACTAAGCCCGTCTTTCGACCCTGCTCGACTTGTAGGTCTCGCAGTCAAGCTCCCTTGTGCCTTTACACTCTACGAATGATTTCCAACCATTCTGAGGGAACCTTTGGGCGCCTCCGTTACCTTTTAGGAGGCGACCGCCCCAGTCAAACTGTCCGCCTGACACTGTCTCCTGCCCCGCTAAGGGGCATGGGTTAGAATTTCAATACAACCAGGGTAGTATCCCACCGACGCCTCCTTCGAAGCTGGCGCTCCGAGATCTCTGGCTCCTACCTATCCTGTACAAGTTGTACCAAAATTCAATATCAGGCTACAGTAAAGCTCCACGGGGTCTTTCCGTCCTGTCGCGGGTAACCTGCATCTTCACAGGTACTATAATTTCACCGAGTCTCTCGTTGAGACAGTGCCCAGATCGTTACGCCTTTCGTGCGGGTCGGAACTTACCCGACAAGGAATTTCGCTACCTTAGGACCGTTATAGTTACGGCCGCCGTATACTGGWTSTTCAGTTCGTAGGCTCGCTTGAGATAGTTACTCATGTTAACCTTCCAGCACCGGGCAGGCGTCAGCCCCTATACGTCACCTTACGGTTTTGCAGAGACCTGTGTTTTTGCTAAACAGTCGCCTGGGCCTATTCACTGCGGCTCTCATGCGCTTGCACGCTCAAGAGCACCCCTTCTCCCGAAGTTACGGGGTCATTTTGCCGAGTTCCTTAACGAGAGTTCTCTCGCACACCTTAGGATTCTCTCCTCGACTACCTGTGTCGGTTTGCGGTACGGGCACCTCTCACCTCGATAGAGGCTTTTCTTGGCAGTGTGAAATCAGGAACTTCGTCCATACGGACTCGCCATCACAGCTCAACGTTACAGTGTGCGGATTTGCCTACACACACGCCTTACTGCTTGGACGCGCACAACCAACGGCGCGCTTACCCTATCCTACTGCGTCCCCCCATTTCTCAAACGGTGAGGAGGTGGTACAGGAATATCAACCTGTTGTCCATCGCCTACGCCTATCGGCCTCGGCTTAGGTCCCGACTAACCCTGAGCGGACGAGCCTTCCTCAGGAAACCTTAGTCATACGGTGGACGGGATTCTCACCCGTCTTTCGCTACTCATACCGGCATTCTCACTTCTAAGCGCTCCACCAGTCCTTCCGATCTGACTTCAACGCACTTAGAACGCTCTCCTACCACTGACATCGTAGATGTCAATCCACAGCTTCGGTGAATCGTTTAGCCCCGATACATTTTCGGCGCAGCGTCACTCGACCAGTGAGCTATTACGCACTCTTTAAATGATGGCTGCTTCTAAGCCAACATCCTGGTTGTCTGTGCAACGCCACATCCTTTTCCACTTAACGATTACTTTGGGACCTTAGCTGGTGGTCTGGGCTGTTTCCCTTTTGACTACGGATCTTATCACTCGCAGTCTGACTCCCGTGTATAAATATCTGGCATTCGGAGTTTGTCTGAATTCGGTAAACCGGGATGGCCCCCTAGTCCAAACAGTGCTCTACCTCCAGTATTCTCATCACGAGGCTAGCCCTAAAGCTATTTCGGAGAGAACCAGCTATCTCCAAGTTCGATTGGAATTTCTCCGCTACCCACACCTCATCCCCGCACTTTTCAACGTGCGTGGGTTCGGGCCTCCAGTAAGTGTTACCTCACCTTCACCCTGGACATGGGTAGATCACCTGGTTTCGGGTCTACGACCACGTACTATTTCGCCCTATTCAGACTCGCTTTCGCTGCGGCTCCGCCTTCTAAAGCTTAACCTCGCACGTAATCGTAACTCGCCGGTTCATTCTACAAAAGGCACGCTATCACCCATTAACGGGCTCTAACTACTTGTAGGCACACGGTTTCAGGATCTCTTTCACTCCCCTTCCGGGGTGCTTTTCACCTTTCCCTCACGGTACTGGTTCACTATCGGTCACTAGGTAGTATTTAGCCTTGGGAGATGGTCCTCCCGGATTCCGACGGAATTTCACGTGTTCCGCCGTACTCAGGATCCACTCAGGAGAGAACGAACTTTCGACTACAGGGCTTTTACCTGCTCTGGCGGACCTTTCCAAGTCGCTTCATCTAACTCGCTCTTTTGTAACTCCGTATAGAGTGTCCTACAACCCCAAGAGGCAAGCCTCTTGGTTTGGGCTCTTCCCGTTTCGCTCGCCGCTACTCAGGGAATCGATTTTTCTTTCTCTTCCTCCAGGTACTTAGATGTTTCAGTTCCCTGGGTCTGCCTTCAAGACGCTATGTATTCACGTCAAGATACTACGCGATTAAACGTAGTGGGTTCCCCCATTCGGAAATCTCCGGATCAAAGCTCACTTACAGCTCCCCGAAGCATATCGGTGTTAGTGCCGTCCTTCTTCGGCTCCTAGTGCCAAGGCATTCGCCGTGCGCCCTTAATAACTTAACCAAGTTATTAAGCCTATAAAAAACTTAAAAAATAAATGTGTTTGTTACAATTTCAATGTCGTTTTATCCAGTTTTCAAAGAACAAGTTTTGAAGTGTTTCATTCAGATAGAATGAACCTTCAAAACTGAACGCAAAACGTAATCTTACAAACCCAAGGTTTGTATTCCGAAATAATCCTTAGAAAGGAGGTGATCCAGCCGCACCTTCCGATACGGCTACCTTGTTACGACTTCACCCCAATCATCTATCCCACCTTCGGCGGCTGGCTCCAAAAGGTTACCTCACCGACTTCGGGTGTTACAAACTCTCGTGGTGTGACGGGCGGTGTGTACAAGGCCCGGGAACGTATTCACCGCGGCATGCTGATCCGCGATTACTAGCGATTCCGGCTTCATGTAGGCGAGTTGCAGCCTACAATCCGAACTGAGAACGACTTTATCGGATTAGCTCCCTCTCGCGAGTTGGCAACCGTTTGTATCGTCCATTGTAGCACGTGTGTAGCCCAGGTCATAAGGGGCATGATGATTTGACGTCATCCCCACCTTCCTCCGGTTTGTCACCGGCAGTCACCTTAGAGTGCCCAACTAAATGATGGCAACTAAGATCAAGGGTTGCGCTCGTTGCGGGACTTAACCCAACATCTCACGACACGAGCTGACGACAACCATGCACCACCTGTCACCGTTGCCCCCGAAGGGGAAACTATATCTCTACAGTGGTCAACGGGATGTCAAGACCTGGTAAGGTTCTTCGCGTTGCTTCGAATTAAACCACATGCTCCACCGCTTGTGCGGGCCCCCGTCAATTCCTTTGAGTTTCAGTCTTGCGACCGTACTCCCCAGGCGGAGTGCTTAATGCGTTAGCTGCAGCACTAAGGGGCGGAAACCCCCTAACACTTAGCACTCATCGTTTACGGCGTGGACTACCAGGGTATCTAATCCTGTTTGCTCCCCACGCTTTCGCGCCTCAGCGTCAGTTACAGACCAGAAAGTCGCCTTCGCCACTGGTGTTCCTCCAAATCTCTACGCATTTCACCGCTACACTTGGAATTCCACTTTCCTCTTCTGCACTCAAGTCCCCCAGTTTCCAATGACCCTCCACGGTTGAGCCGTGGGCTTTCACATCAGACTTAAAGGACCGCCTGCGCGCGCTTTACGCCCAATAATTCCGGACAACGCTTGCCACCTACGTATTACCGCGGCTGCTGGCACGTAGTTAGCCGTGGCTTTCTAATAAGGTACCGTCAAGGTACAGCCAGTTACTACTGTACTTGTTCTTCCCTTACAACAGAGTTTTACGATCCGAAAACCTTCTTCACTCACGCGGCGTTGCTCCATCAGGCTTTCGCCCATTGTGGAAGATTCCCTACTGCTGCCTCCCGTAGGAGTCTGGGCCGTGTCTCAGTCCCAGTGTGGCCGATCACCCTCTCAGGTCGGCTACGCATCGTCGCCTTGGTGAGCCGTTACCTCACCAACTAGCTAATGCGCCGCGGGCCCATCCTATAGCGACAGCCGAAACCGTCTTTCAGTCTTTCACCATGAAGCAAAAGAGATTATTCGGTATTAGCCCCGGTTTCCCGGAGTTATCCCAAACTATAGGGTAGGTTGCCCACGTGTTACTCACCCGTCCGCCGCTAACGTCAAAGGAGCAAGCTCCTTTTCTGTTCGCTCGACTTGCATGTATTAGGCACGCCGCCAGCGTTCGTCCTGAGCCAGGATCAAACTCTCCATAAAAGAAATTTGATTAGCTCAAATTGTTTTGCTGGCATCATGTTTGATGTCCAAAATTGTGTTTCGTTCACTAGCAAAACTAGCTACTTAAAACTTTATTGATTACGTTTTGCTTGTTCAGTTTTCAAGGTTCATTTTATTTAAGTCGTTTTCAGCGACTTTATTATCTTATCTCATCCCCAACTAAAAGTCAACAACTTTTCAAAACTTTATTTTCAAGCGTTCCTTCTTGTTAAGGACAAGTAATAATATATAATATAGCATTTTAAAAATCAAGCATTTTTCTTAAAAAAATTAAAAATCTTTTTAATATCTATTACAAACAATAGAATTCCTGCTAATACAATCAATCCACCGATGATTTGTGTCATGATTAAATACTCTTTAAATATCACCAAAGCTAAAAGAGCAGCTCCTACAGGCTCAAATAATATAGCAATTGAAACAACATTCGTACTGACGTATTTAATTGACCAATTAAACAAAGTATGACCAAGTAAATTTGGTATTAACGCTAATAAGATAAACCATAACCAATCCATCGAAGAATATGGACCAAAAGATTCCCCTTTAACCATTACATATATAAATAAAGTGATGGTACTTACAACATATACAACCATTGTATAGGTCACAAGTGATAATCTCTTACGTACATCCTGTCCTAATAGAAAATAAGCTGTCGCTAGTGCACAAGCAACGAGCGCCAGTACATCTCCATATAAGGCTGTTCCACTTACTTTAAAATCGCCCCAACTAATTAAAACACTTCCTATTATTGCAATTGATCCTGCTACAATTGTTTTCATCGTAATTTTCTCTTTAAAGAAAAAGTAAGTGCCCACAAACGCAAACAAAGGTTGTAGTGTTACTAAAACTGTTGAACTTGCTACTGAAGTATAGTTGAGTGATTCAAACCATAATATAAAATGAAAGGCTAAAAAAATCCCTGCAACTGAAGAAAATAGCCAATCACGTCTTTTTAAAGTCGTTAACTCCTTTGTATATCCCCTTAAAAACCATGGCGCCATGATAAAAACGGAAAATAGCATGCGATAAAATGCTATAATCCCCGCTTCCGCCGATGCTAATTTCACAAAAATAGCTGACATCGATACTGAAATTACACCAATCACAATCGGGATGTATGGATGGATTTTTGGCTGCTCCAAAAAACCCCACCTTCCTAAAAAAATACTTATATGTCCTTACTTCATGTTGTACAATACAAAAAAGTGATGCACATATAATAATGACAGTTTGCATATCTCTTAGCAATACGAAATATCAATGGAGGGTTGTGTATGGAAACATTATTCGAAAATATGATTACATATGAAGTTGGCATAAAATTAGTTATTGCAGCCACATTAAGTTTAGTAATCGGTATCGAAAGGGAATTAAAGAAAAAACCAGTTGGATTAAAAACAAGTTTAGTTATTGCTACTTTCAGCTGCTTATTAACGATTATCTCCATTGAAACTGCCTACTCAACCCCCGCTAGAGAAGATATTAATATTACGATGGACCCTCTTCGTTTAGCCGCACAAATTGTTAGTGGAATTGGCTTTCTTGGTGCAGGAGTCATTCTAAGACGCGGGAATGACAGCATTACGGGTTTAACAACCGCTGCTATGATTTGGGGAGCCGCTGGTATTGGTATTGCGGTTGGTGCAGGTTTTTACATGGATGCAACACTAGCTGTTGTGATCATTGTTTTTGGAATTGAAGTACTATCACCTTTTCTTATGAAAATCGGACCAAAGCGAATTCGTATGCGGGAAATTTTGTTAAAAGTCCAAATTGATGATGACAACCATACAGAATCATTTCTATTATTTTTAAAGGACAACAACATTATCATTGAAAATATACGCATTAAAGATGTGCACTTAAAAAACGATAGTGTTTTACATGAGTTAGATTTACGTCTTTCCTTAATCGTCTCGGATAATTTGTTGTCATTTTATCGTTCATTACGAGCACTATCTTATATAGAAAAAATCGAAATGGAAATTTTAAACTAGTTGGAGGATTTTTTATGGCAGAACTATTAAAACTACTAAAAGACGGTAACAAACCCTCTCTAATGGCTGCATGTGTAAATGCATTTTTAGGAATTATTAAAGGAATCGCCTTTTTCTTTACAGGTAACGTTGCGATGTTTGCAGAAATGATGCACTCTCTAGGCGATGCAGCAAACCAATTATTTGTGTATATAGGGTCAGCACTCTCTAAAAAGGCACCTACAAAACAATTTCCCGGTGGCTTTGGTCGTATTGTCAATTTAGTATGCCTTTTCGCCGTAATAATTGTAGCTATCCTTTCTTATGAAACAATAAAAGAAGGTTGGCATCATTTTATTCATCCCACAGGAGAGTCTAGCGGGATATTGATTGCCCTAGGAGTATTATTCATCGGGATTGTTTTAGAAGGGACAGTGCTAGCTAAAGCGGCTGCAGAAGTGCTACATGAATCAGGTCAAGAAAAAGCAGGTATCGCATCTATTCCGAAAGCATTCACATACTTGAATAGAGCAAAACCGGCCACAAAATTAGTTTTTATGGAAGATTTAGTTGCTACTGGAGGCAACTTCTTAGCCTTTGCTGCTATTTTAATTGCTTATTTTACAGGTTGGGGTCGAATAGAAGGACTAGTTTCGATGATAATTGGGGTCATGATGTTTTATGTTGTAGGTAAGGTATTCCTTGATAACGCACGTGGTGTCATTGGTGAAACTGATGAAGAGATGTTAAACCATATAGCTCACCTCGTAATGGATGATCCAAATATCAAAGATATTGTGCGTCTTGAAGTGATTAAAGAAGGAGAGTTTTTACATGTAGAATTAGTGGCTGAAGCTGATCCGCTTTTATCGTTAGCCTTTTTAGATGATGTTCGGGATCATTTAACAGAGGTAATCCTAAGCCAAAAAGGAGTATCTAAAGTAGCTATATTATTCGACGAAGATGATGGGAAAACAAGCTGGATACACGTTGGTGAAAAACCAAACAACTCCATTTAATACTTTATAAAAACAAATAGCCAATTGCCGTATTTCAGGCAGTTGGCTATTTGTTAGACTAATTTTAAATTAGGAATATCCTCATAACCTACATAAACATGGTTTGTAATCATAAAAGTAAGTAATTTATTACAAGCAATCATTAGTCTTTTACCATTCTGCTGAATAACGATTTTTGAAAATAGTAAGGAGGCTTGACGATTAGCTAATGCATATTCTTCTGCATTGAGAATATTTCTGCCATCCACATGACAACCCAACACGAAATTTCCTAAAAAAGAATCCTTTAATACATTCGGATGCATGGATTGGTAATGTACTTCAGCAATTGAATCTTCTATATTCATAAATTGATGGGCTACCAAATAATGTTTTAAAGCACCTTTTAAATCAATTGCAATAGCTGTATCTGCTAAAATTGTTCGATAATAAACAGGAACAATCTCAGCACCCCCCAAATACGGCTTAACTTCTACAACAATTTCTCCAGAAGGACGAACAAATAATTGTACAATTGCTTTATTTACACCATCCGAAAAAATAACATTCGTTCGCCCAAAACGCACGCTTTTAAAAAATATACTTTGATCTACAATGTATCCAGTGATAATTTTATCATTTTCAATTTGCAATGATTTCGCTTCAATCCCCAATACCTCTACACAATTTTGCATTTTATAAACATGTTGCTGGAATGGCATTTCTATACAACTTAATGTAACAATACGGTCCTGTAGCAATTGTTTCAACATTTGATCCCTCTCCTCTTTGTTTAATATTGTAATTATTTTAGTAAAGGTGGCTGAACAACTTCTGAACATCGACACACGAATTGACTGATTACGACAAAAAACTATCCTTTTCTGTCATTCCATAAATCACCTTATAGTAAAATAATCTACAATATAGGTTGAATGACTCAGTTAAAAACATAACTTTCCTCACTTAAAATAAAGAAAAATACATTTATATTCCTTCTATTATGTATCTATTTTATTATATTGCAGGACTAAAGAAACTTCTACGACAAAATTCTACATTAATCGTTAATTTTTCTTAACCTTGCAATAAAAAAAAGTATGAGGCTATAAGCATAGCCTCATACTTAAAGTATTAAAGAGAATTTCGTAAAATGGTTCTTACATCTTCCTCTTGCAATCGATTAAAGTTGCCAAAAGGGCCATTTTGCATAGCATGATCTACAATTTGCTGGAATTTCGAATCATCAATATCGTAATCTGCCAAACGACTAGGTGCCCCTAATGATGTCCAAAATGCAGATAAACGATCAATCCCCTCATAAGCAACCTCTTCTACTGTTTTACCTATTGCCTCGACTCCAAACACACGTGTTGCTATACCTGCAAAACGCTCAGGATTTACTGGTACATTTAAACGCATCCAATGCGGTTGAAGAATGGCTAAACCACCTGCATGTGGAATGTCATATACAGCAGATACAGCATGTTCAATATTATGAGATGCCCAATCCCCTCGTGAACCAATTGATAGGAATCCATTTAAACCAATTGTCCCTGCTAATAGAATGGTTTCGCGTAACTTCGTATTTTCTAGGTCCTCTAATAATTTTGGAGCTGTCGTAATAACTGTTCGCAATACCCCTTCACACATTTCATCTGTGATAGGAGTATTCGTTGTATTGTGGAAATATTGCTCAAATACATGCGACATCATATCCACTATTCCATACACAGTGTGATTTTTAGGTACAGTCACTGTATATGCTGGATTTAGTATTGAAAATTTCGGGAAGGCTGCTGGACTACCCCAACTTAGTTTTTCTTCTGTAGCAGCATTCGTTATCACAGATCCAGCATTCATTTCTGAGCCTGTAGCAGCAAGTGTTAATACCGTTCCTAGTGGTATAGCTTGTTCTACAAACACTTTACGTTTCACGATATCCCAAGCATCGCCATCATACTTAGCGCCAGCAACAATTAATTTAGAACAATCGATTACTGAACCACCACCCACAGCAAGAACTAAGTCAATTCCTTCAGTTTTGCATATCTCAATACCTCGTCTAGCTGTTTCCACTCTTGGATTTGGCTCTACACCACCTAATTCAAATACGGTTTTATCCGCCTGTTGTAATTTTTCTATAACAGCATCGTATACACCATTCGATTTAATACTTCCGCCACCATATACAACTAATACCTTGTTTCCAAATTGCTCTAATTCTTTCGGCAATTTTTCAAGTGCATCCTCACCAAAATGTAGTTTCACTGGGTTAAAAAAAGTAAATGAATCCATCTAATTCGCCCCTTTCTAGTTGGATTTTCTCATAATTACGCTAGAGAAAGCAAAGATTAAACGCTGTCAACACTTTGCTATTTCGAAAGCGTTTTTTCAAACTGTTCAGATTTTGTTCAGACAATAGTTGTATAGTACTACTCATTACATAAGATAAAAGGAATTTTTGCACATGCTTATTATTGTAATTGTTGTCGTAACCATAATTTTGGGCTTTTTTCTGCTAAGATTTTTTAAAATCAAAAAAATAAGGAACGAAAAAAAGATGCTATTAGAGCAGCGCCTAGACCACCTTCTTCAATCAAATAAAAACGAAAAAAATGAGTCATCCCAATAATATAGGAATGACTCATTATCTTCTTTTTACTTAAACCCAACCACGGAAGCGAGAAGCTTCTGCAGTACGGCGAACACCTACCATGTAAGCTGCTAAGCGCATGTTGATGTTACGTGTTGTTGCTGTTGTATATACATTATCAAATGCTTCGACCATTTTTTTGTATAGACGTTCTTCCACTTCTTCTTCTGTCCAATAATAACCTTGGTTATTTTGCACCCATTCAAAGTAAGAAACTGTAACTCCACCTGCAGAGGCTAATACGTCTGGTACAAGTAAAATGCCACGCTCTGTTAAGATTTTAGTTGCTTCAGCTGTTGTTGGACCATTTGCTGCTTCTACTACGATATTTGCTTTCACATTATGTGCATTGTCAGCAGTAATTTGGTTTTCAATAGCAGCTGGTACTAAAATATCACAATCAAGCTCTAACAATTCTTTGTTTGAAATTGTGTTTTCAAATAGAGTAGTTACTGTTCCGAAGCTATCGCGACGATCTAATAAATAGTCGATATCTAAACCTTCAGGATCATGAAGTGCACCATAAGCATCTGAAATACCGATTACTTTCGCACCTAAATCATGCATGAATTTTGCAAGGAAGCTTCCTGCGTTACCAAATCCTTGAATAACAACACGAGCACCTTTAATATCAATACCACGTTTTTTTGCTGCTTCTTCGATTACGATTGTAACACCTTGTGCAGTCGCACGGTCACGACCTTGAGAACCACCAAGTACTAGTGGCTTACCAGTGATGAAGCCTGGAGAGTTGAACTCATCCATTCGGCTATATTCATCCATCATCCATGCCATAATTTGTGCATTTGTAAATACGTCTGGCGCAGGAATATCTTTTGTTGGTCCTACGATTTGACTTACCGCACGAACATAGCCACGGCTTAAACGTTCGATTTCGCCCATTGACATTTGACGAGGATCACAAATGACACCGCCTTTACCACCGCCGTACGGTAGATCGACAATACCACATTTCAATGTCATCCACATTGAAAGCGCTTTAACTTCCTCCTCAGACACTTGTGGGTGGAAACGAACCCCACCTTTAGTTGGTCCTACAGCATCATTATGTTGTGCACGGTAACCAGTAAATACTTTTGTTGTACCATCATCCATTTTCACTGGGATACGTACTTGTAGCATGCGAAGCGGTTCTTTTAGTAATTCATACATTGCTTCATCATAGCCAAGTTTATTTAGAGCATCTTGAATGACATCTTGTGTTGATGTGAAAAGATTTAAGTTTTCAGACATTATTAAATCGCCTCTTTGTTTTTTTTAATGATAGTTATCGGCATCATTGTAACATACTTCCGAATTAAAATGTGAACATTTTGTTAAAGTTTAAATACTTTTTCAATTTGTTCAATTGACCAATCTAAATCCTCTTGAGAAATAACAAGTGGTGGTGCAAAACGAATTACTGTATCATGTGTTTCTTTACATAATAGACCTAATTCTTTAAGTTTTTCACAGTATGGACGAGCCGCTTCTGTTAGCTCCATACCGATAAATAAACCACGACCACGTACTTCCTTAATAACTGGGTTGTTAATTTCTTTTAATTTACCTTTGAAGTATTCGCCAAGTTCGTGTGAACGCTCTGCTAATTTTTCATCTAATAATACTTTAATTGATGCAATTGAAACTGCACAAGCTAAAGGATTACCGCCAAAAGTTGAACCATGTGAACCCGGGTTGAATACACCTAAAATACTACGGTTTGCAGCCACACAAGAAATTGGGAATACGCCGCCACCTAGAGCTTTACCCAAGATATACATATCTGGTTCTACTTCTTCCCAATCACAAGCAAACATTTTACCTGTACGTGCTAAACCAGCTTGAATTTCGTCAGCAATGAAAAGTACATTGTTTTCACGGCAAAGTTCACGAGCTGCTTTTAAGAAGCCTTCTGTTGGAATGACGATACCCGCTTCACCTTGAATTGGCTCAATTAAAAATGCAGCAGTGTTTGGTGTAATAGCCGCTTTTAAAGCTTCAAGATTACCATAATCTACTAATTTAACATTTGGTAGCATTGGACCAAAACCACGACGGTATTCTTCATCAGAAGATAAAGATACAGCTAGCATTGTACGACCATGGAAGTTACCATTACATGCAATAACTTCAGCTTTACCCTCTTCTACGCCTTTTACATCATATGCCCAACGACGAGCTGCTTTAAACGCAGTTTCTACTGCTTCAGCACCAGTATTCATTGGTAATACCATTTCTTTATTTGTTAATTTCCCTACTAGCTCATACCATTCACCAAGGTTTTCACTGTAAAAAGCACGTGAAGTTAACGTTACTTTATCAGCTTGCTCTTTTAAAGCAGCGATAATTTTTGGGTGACGGTGTCCTTGGTTTACTGCTGAATAAGCAGATAACATATCTAAATATTTGTTACCTTCTGGATCTTTAACCCAAGCACCCTCAGCCTCTGAAATAACGATTGGCAGTGGATGATAGTTTGCTGCACCAAAATTTTGTGTTTGTTCAATAACTTGTTGAGTTTTTGTCATATCCTATTCTCTCCTTACTAATCATGTTGAAAAACTTTATAAAAGAAAGGGACTATGTATCACTATAAGTAGAATGATTAAGAATATAGCAACAATTCAAACGGTAAATTTGCTAACTTCTCCAAGGTAAACTACGTCATGAAAGTCTACGGTTTTAGCCAGGTAGCGTTACCTGGAGAAGTGTCACAAATTCATTCAAAATGCCTCAATTTCTACCTACTTTGAACAGCCCTCACGTCAATGTGAAAATTAAAGCATTTCTGAAGTTGTTTTTGCTTGCATATGCAGTTGTAGGTAGTCTGGGCCACCTGCTTTTGAATCTGTACCTGACATGTTGAAGCCACCAAATGGTTGGTAACCTACGATTGCACCTGTACAGCCACGGTTGAAGTAAAGGTTTCCTACATGGAATTCTTCACGTGCTTTTTCTAGGTTCATACGGTTTGTTGTGATAACAGCGCCTGTTAAACCGTATTCTGTATCGTTTGCAATTTCAATCGCATGGTCGAAATCTTTTGCTTTTGCAATGGCTACCACTGGTCCGAAGATTTCTTCCTTCATAATACGAGCAGAAGGCTCTACGTCCGCGAATACAGTTGGTTGTACGAAGTAGCCGACTGAATCGTCTGCTGTACCACCAGCTACTAAACGACCTTCGCCTTTACCGATTTCGATGTACTCTGTAATTTTATTGAATGCTGCTTGGTCAATAACTGTTGCCATGAAGTTGCTATAATCAGTTGGGTCACCCACTGTTAAAGCGTTTGTTAACTCTTCTACGCGATTTACCACTTGCTCATACACATCTTCTACGATGACAGCACGAGAACATGCTGAACATTTTTGACCTGAGAAACCAAATGCTGATTTCACGATGGATTGTGCAGCTAATTCTAAATCTGCTTCTTTATCCACTACGATTGTATCTTTACCGCCCATTTCAGCGATGACACGTTTAATCCAAATTTGGCCTTCGTTTAATACAGATGCACGTTGGTTGATACGTAAGCCAACATCACGTGAACCTGTGAAGCTGATGAAGCGTGTTTTTGGATGATCGACTAAGTAGTCACCTACTTCAGCACCAGAACCTGGTACGAAGTTCACCGCACCTGCTGGAAGACCAGCTTCTTCTAATACTTCGATAAATTTATACGCTATAACTGGCGTTGTTGAAGCTGGTTTTAATAACACTGTATTCCCTGTTACTAAAGCAGCTACTGTTGTACCAGCCATGATTGCAAATGGGAAGTTCCAAGGAGAAATGACAATACCGATTCCTAATGGAATGTAGTCATAACGATTATATTCACCTGGACGGCTTTCGACTGGCTGACCGTTTTTAATGCGTAGCATTTGGCGACCATAGTATTCCATGAAGTCGATTGCTTCCGCTGTATCTGCATCAGCCTCTGCCCATGGTTTCCCCGCTTCTTTTGTTAATAGTGCAGAGAATTCATGTTTGCGACGACGGATAATCGCTGCCGCTTTGAAAAGAACGTCCGCACGAATGGCTGGATCAACTTTTTTCCATGTTTTGAATGTTTCATCTGCCGCTTGCATCGCTTTTTCAGCTAAATCTTTGCTTGCTTTCGAAACGCGACCAATGACTTCTGTTTTCTTTGCAGGATTGTACGAAACGATTTTATCTTCTGTTGTAATGCGCTCGCCACCAATAATTAGTGGGTAGTCTTGACCTAAGTAACCTTCAACTTTATTTAAAGCCTCTACATAAGCATTGTAGTTTGCCTCTTGTGAAAAATCTGTGAATGGTTCGTGTTTGTATGGAATCATACTTAATCCTCCCTTGTGAGATGTGTTTGGGTATGCAAAAAACATTGACGCAAAATATCTTTGCGTATAAAATATTCTTACACTTATTATAATGCAAAATTTCGTTGCATATTTCAAGTAAAAAATTTTTGAGGTGCACATTTTTATGAAAAATTCTGAACCTTTACTACCTTTTTATGAGTTTATTGCAACAAATGTATCCGTTGGTATTCATGCAGTAGACCTATCTGGCAAAACGATTATTTACAATACGAAAATGAAAGAAATTGAAGGATTTCATTTTGATGAACTTGCGGATCGTTCCATTATTGAAATGTTTTCCTTCCGTCAACATGAAAGTACGTTAATGCGTGTTTTACAAACGGGAAAAAAAGAAATTAACGTTAAACAATCCTACTGGAATAAAAATGGTCATGAAATTACAACAATCAATGATACTTTTCCACTTTTTGTTGAAGGCAAACTGATTGGCGCAATTGAATTTGCACGTGATATTACCTCTCTGGAAAAGCTTGTTTATCAACCCCTTCGTCGTTACGATGAACCATTAACATTTGATATGATTAAAGCTGATTCTGAATCCATGAAGCAGGTTATCGACAACGCTAAAAAAGCAGCTGCTGTAAAATTACCAGTATTATTAATTGGCGAATCTGGCACAGGGAAAGACTTAGTAGCAGAGGGCATTCACCACGCCGCTTCACCTGATCCTGATGCCTTTGTGACACTCGTTAGTCGCCGTTCAGCTCAATCGGTGCTTGATAAATTACAGCAATTATTAGAAGAAGATAAAGATTACACCTTCTTCTTCGAACGTATAGATTTTTTAAGCTTAGACATTCAAGAGCAACTTTTGGATATACTACATTCACTTCCACAGTCCAAATATATGCTAATTGGCAGTGTGGGCAGTGATCCCATTACATTGATTGCCGAAAAGAAGCTGTCAAAATCTCTATATTATTTCTTTGCTACAATGGCCATTACCATTCCTAATTTAACGGATCGAAAAGAAGACATTCTTCCATTTGTAGAAGATTATTTTAGTCGACATCGAGAACGATTTGCTTCACAAGTCACTGAACTTGCACCAGATGTACAGGAATTATTTTTACAATATGATTGGCCAGGAAATCTAAAAGAGCTTGAGCTACTACTGGATGAAATTGTTTCATTTATGACAACGGAATCCACTGTTACTTCGGATTTATTACCTTTACATTTCCGCTTCAAAGTGCAGCAACAAGATACAAATAATCGTGAACCAGAATTTTTTATGTTCCATCAAAATCACAATGTCATGCCACTCGATGCCTATTTGCGTGAAGCCGAATCATATTATGTGCAAAATGTCTTAAATTTATATGAGGGCAATATTACAAAGGCAGCGAATGCACTTGGTATGAGCAGACAAAACCTGCAATATCGAATCCGCAAAATAAAAAAGCAATAGAAAAAACGAGGATACTTTCATTCGAAAGCATCCTCGTTTCTTTATTGACCAGATTGTTCAATCCAGTCCTGCAATTTATCTTTTAAGGAATTAAAACCATTTGCATCCGATTCATCTACACGGTCCTGCAATGATTTACGTGGTGGTGCATCTTTTTTTCTTACTGTTGCTGGGCGATCCTGTAGCGCTCTCATCGATAAACTAATTTTTTCGGCCTCTTCATCGATTTCAAGAATCTTGACTTCAACTTCTTGCCCAACAGCTAAAAATTCACTAACGTCCTTCACAAAGCCGTATGTTATTTCCGAAATATGCACAAGGCCTTGCGTATTGTCATCTAGTGCAACAAATGCACCGTATGGTTGAATACCTGTAACTTTTCCGGTCAACACGTCTCCTAATTCATATTTTTTTACCATAACCTTTGCCCACTTTCTTTTGTTTGCTACGTATATATCGCTTAAATTATAACATACGTGTAAAAACGGGGCAAAAAATCATCTCATCAATCCATGATACCAATTATACGGTAAAAACCATCTTCATTTTGAGATAATCTAAACAAAATTTGCTTGCCATACTCTTTTTGATGTTCTTCATCAAGTCGTACAGCCACCATTGGATAAATTCCATTGTATTGTGATATTTGGCTAATTATGGATAATCCTTTTACTTTGTTTAAAAAATCAGACTCTATTTCTACATTTGATAGGATTACTTTCTCTTGCAATGATTCATCTCCAATAGAAATTGCATATAAATAAAGGGATACCATATTTAAAGGACTGAGCTGATTAATAAATGGTTCAGGGTCACTTTTCAAATACTGATCATAAATTCTCTTAATTTGTGCAATCTCTGCATCATCGATGTCTACAATATTAAATTCTTCAACTGCCGTATCTTTCCTAACTTGCAAAATGGCCGTTGAAATATCTTGTATTGACAGCCCTACTAACGTTTCTGAGTTGTTATATTGGTGTAATTCATTTAAAATAGTTGCCGCATTCTTTGTCATTACCTCCCCATACTTTCCATTAGCAACTTTTTGTAAAAAATTCAGGTATTCTTTATTAACGATTCCCTTTTCAGCATACACTTGATAATTAGTGGATCCTTTCATTAGAGCTAACCAAGTATTTTCAAATACTGCCTTTAATTCCTTATAAGTAACATTCGCCGTATTGATATCAAACAGCAATGAACGCTCCATAATTTTCAAGGATTCAGCTGTTTCTTCTCGTGTATACCTCAAGCCTTCTTCTCCTACTAAAAATCCTTTTTGTAAAAACTCAAAGTAACCAAAAATATCAGGGTGCATGTATTTTATAGGCTCAAAAGCATATTCCCCATCGATGGGATTAGCTTTAAAATAATAGGAACCATCCGTATCCAAATGAAGTTCCATATATTGCTTGCTTGCTGTTTCAATGATTGCTTTTAAATCTGATGGATACTGACTACGATCTATCTTTTTCTTTAAAAACTGTTCATAAGGTTCAAGTAAAGAATTAAAATACATTTCTATGTCATTAAGCGATTGCTTATATAAGCTAAAGATTCCGTAAGATTCATTAAAGGATAATGGCCCATATCCTTTGATTGTCTCTAAGGCTCGTCTTGGGGTCATTAATCCGTCTAAAATTTCTTTCTCCATTATTTGCAATTCCCAATCCTCTTCTATCGGACGTTCGTAACTCGTATAGAAGGCTAACATGGAATCTGCATTTTGAATATATGAAAAAGTATTCAGTTCTTCTACTGAAACTTTCAACTCTCTACTGATATCTTCTTTCACTCTCTTATATTTCTTGGTGATTCGCTCTACCCATTTTTCATACGTCCCTATCGTTTTGTCATCATTTTCTTGGGAAATCTGTTTATCACTGTTATTGTATGTTTCAGGCTGTCTAATCATATATGAAGTTCCTAATAAACCCACTAATAACATGCTCGCAATACTTACAAACCAAACAACCGACTTTTGCCATCTTGAGGGGCGCTGATGACCTTTATTAATAATTTCAAAAGATAATTCCTTGGATATATCCTCTTCTTCAATTTGTTTAAAGACAGTATCAGGATCAAGCTTCGCTTCCATTCGTTCATAGGATTTTTTCAGTAGTGCCATACGTTGGTCAAATTGCTTATCATCCATTTTCAACACTCCCATCTTGCATTAATGCTGCCTTTAGCTTTTCCTTCGCTCGTAATAATCGCACTTTCACCGTCGATAACGAAATATTTAAAACTTCAGCGATTTCTTCGTATTTTAATTCGTGGAAATAATACAACACGAGAGGATAACGGTATTTTTCGTCAAGTGCCTGAATAGCACGATGTAGATGCCTGTCCTCTTCAAACAAAAGAACATCCTCTTCAGCAGATGAATGAGTCTTTTGCTGTTGGGCTTGTAGCTTGTCCTCTTTAGCCTGCTGCCGTTGTTCCTTACGATAATAATCACGCGTAGCATTTAATGTGATTTTATAGAGCCACGTGGTAAATCGATCCTGTTTAAATTGGTGTAAAAAGCGATATAGTTTAACAAATACCTCCTGTGAAACATCAGCTAAATCATTTGTATGTACGCCACATTGAAAGGCAAACTTTTCAACGGTTTGCTGATGTATGCGGATAAGCTCGATATAGGCTTCTTTATCTCCTTGCTGCGCCCTTGCTATTAGTTCAACCTCCGTCATAGCTCTCCCCCCTTTTTGATAATGAAACGAAGTATTCTACCTAATTGTTACATAATTTAAATGTCTTTCCTCATATGTCATCTCTCTATATTTTTACTCCATCAAATGTCTTTCTTGCTATCATCAATTTTCTGATATTTGCTTGTGTTATGAGAATATTGAGGTAAAATAATACTTTAGTATAAGGAGGATTTATTTTCGTGTCATCGAGGGATCAATTTACAACAAAAATTGGGTTTATTTTAGCTGCCGCAGGAAGTGCTATAGGTTTAGGAGCCATTTGGAAATTCCCCTATATGGCGGGTACGAATGGCGGTAGTGTCTTTATTTTATTATTTATTTTATGTACTTTCTTTATTGGCTTACCCGTCCTCATTGCTGAGTTCATGATAGGTCGTCGAGGTCAAAAGGATGCCGTCACTTCCTTTAAGGAACAAGCACCAGGAAAGCCATGGTATTTGATTGGCTGGGGCGGTATGGTAATTGCAGGCCTTATCTTATCATTCTACAGCGTTGTTGGTGGATGGATTTTAAGCTACTTAGGTCGTGCCTTTACATTTAAGCTAACGAATGCTGGCTCTGACATCAACTACGCTGATTTATTTGGCGATATTATTTCAAGCCCTTTCGAAGCAGTACTTGTACAGGGACTATTTATGTTATTAACAGTAGTCATTGTGTCAGCAGGTATTAAGGGCGGAATTGAAAAAGCCAGCACATGGATGATGCCTCTCCTCTTTATTTTCTTTATTGTCCTAGTTATTCGCTCTTTAACTTTAGATGGGGCTATGGAAGGCGTTAAATTTATGTTTGTACCTGATTGGTCCTATTTAAATGCTGAAACATTTTTAATGGCCTTAGGACAAGCTTTCTTCTCATTAAGTGTAGGTATTGCGGTTATGATTACATATGCTTCCTATTTATCTAAAACAGAGAAGATTGGTAACTCTGCGATTAATGTAGCATCTATGAATATTATTATCTCTTTACTTGCAGGACTTGTTATTTTCCCAGCAGTATTTGCGCTTGGTTATACGCCTGATCAAGGGCCAGGCTTAGTATTCATTATTTTGCCAGCTGTATTCGAGCAGTTACCTCTTGGTGGCTTATTCTTAACTATTTTCTTCATTCTATTGCTTTTTGCTACAGTCACTTCTTCCATTTCCATGTTAGAAATAGTCGTGGCAATCGCTATTGGTGATAAACCAGAAAAACGTAGAAAAATTGCTTGGATTGGTGGAATCGTTATTTTCATCTTTGGTATTCCAAGTGCCCTTTCATTTGGCATATTAGCAGATGTAAAAATAGTAGATCGCTCTATTTTTGACTTTGTTGATTTTATGACTAATAGCATCGGAATGCCGATTGGAGCTTTGTTGATTTCAATTTTTGCAGGTTATTATTATACAAGGGATATTTCACGTAAAGAATTAGCTGCGTCTAGCTTCATGTTTAATATTTGGTACATTTTAATTCGCTACGTCTCCCCACTCGCCATTTTTATTATTTTCATTCAGGGGATTTTGCCTTTATTTAAATAAGTACTAGCCTCATGATGCATTAAAAAAGAGGTTGTCCATTGACAACCCCTTTTTTTATAAGGAATATGCAAAATATTTTAAATAATACATTTCGCTTCAAATTTAATGGCAATTAGTTTGTAAGAAATGGCTACACAATCTTCAAACGGTATCCATTGCTCAAACGAATGCTCATATGTTTCTTGAATAACTTTTGCAAGTGTTGATGGATCATCAATCCCTTGCAATGCTGCAACTACATCTGCTGTTTCTGTATCATAATGGTCTGGACCTAAGTGGAATGGATCCCACTCCTCTAGCAGATGGACAGCTGCTTGATTCATTTTTATATTTTCCAAAATACTCACCTATTATCCTTTGATCATACTCGTATGATACCATAGTAAAAAAAAAAGAAAAGAGTGATTTGCTTGTCTATTTTTGATCAAACTATCAAACGTCGATGTACAAACTCAGTAAAATGGGACGCAATGGAAAAGGTTTATGGCCTAAACGATGCCTCAGATATCTTACCAATGTGGGTAGCCGATATGGATTTTCCTGCTCCAATAGCCGTTTCAAAGGCTTTACAACAACATGCTGAACATACTATTTTTGGCTATAGTTATATGAGTGAAGAAGCGATACAATCCATTGTAGACTGGCAAAGTACTCGCCATGACTGGCACATAGAGAAAGAAGCCATCCTATTCTGTAATGGTGTTGTGGCTGCATTAGCTAACAGCATTGTTGCCCTAACTAACCCTGGGGACAAAGTACTCATTTCACCTCCAGTTTATCCGCCATTCTTTAACATACCAAAAAGTAATGGTCGTGAAGTTGTGAGTTGCCCCTTAATTGAAAAAGACGGATTGTTTGTCTATGATTTTGAAGCCTTCGAGCAATCTTTAGCCCAAGATGTGAAAGCCTACATACTATGTAACCCGCATAATCCAGGAGGCTATGTATGGGATGAAGCTACTTTAAAGGAAATTGTACGACTTTGTGCTAAATATGATGTCATCATTATTTCTGATGAAATCCATGCTGATTTAATGATTAATGGGGATAAACATATTCCTTTAGCTAAAGTTGCAGGTGATGAAATCAATCGCATTGTTACGTGTATGGCTCCTACTAAAACATTTAACTTAGCAGGAATTCAGGTTTCATATATGATCGTAACAGATAAGAAAAAACGCTTGAAGCTTGAGGCCATCAATATGGCAAGTGGTCAAGGCTCATTAAATACATTTGCCTCTGTTGCCCTTCATGCTGCATACACAGAAGGGGCTCCTTGGTTAGATGAATTACTTCCTTATATTTCTGCCAACATGGATTATGTGAAAACGGAGTTAGAGCAGATTCCAGGTATTCGTGTTACGATTCCTCAATCCACTTATTTAATCTGGATTGATTACCGAGAACTAGCGCTTGAAGAGAAGGAGATCATGAACCGCTTACTTGAAATCGGAAAGCTTGCTCTAGAACCAGGGACAAAATACGGAGAAGAAGGTCGTGGCTTCCTACGTATGAATGTTGCTTGTTCATTTGATACTGTGAAAGATGGAGTCGAGCGTTTTAAAAAGGTCTTTGCGCAATAAAATGGTTGAAAGGATATCTCTCTCCTTAGAGCTATCCTTTTTCTATGTTTAAAAACAAAATTTTGTGGAAAAGGTTCTTATCAATCGGATTTATACAGAGGTGATTTTACATGGACATTGTCCCATTAACGATTAAACGTGCTTATATGACATTCCTATTTCCCTTCGCCTATTCCGAAAAAAATCGTCAAAAAATCAGTGATATACTACTAAACGAGGGCTTTTCCTTTTTCACCTTAAACAATACATCTCTTGAAGACGCTTTTTATGGTGATATGACGATTATACATGAGGAACTTGCCCAATTTTTCTATCCTTTTTTGGAGGATAAATTATTTCCAAACGAAATGAATAACCCTGACTTTATTCGTTTTTCGAAAGCTTTTTATACACAAGGCACCTTACATCTGCAAGAAAGTCAAATCAATTATGATTACGAAGTGATGAGTATTGATGTGACATTATGTCCTTTTGGGAATGGGATTATAACAGTCAGAACAAATATTACAGATCAATCGCATGATCTAAGTGATATCTTAAATTTTATCCACTATTTTAGAGTATTAGAGGCTAAACTACGAGAGGAAAAAGGTGCAAGTCATCATTTTTCATTTGGTCATTGTTCTTCTACGAGTGAATTATTATTTAAGTATTTTATACCTTATTTAAAACCCTTTCTATTACATCAACAAGACCATAGCTATGAAGGCTTACCTTTCTTTGAAGATGAGAGAATGTTTGCCTCAGCTTATTTAATTGCAGAGGAAGAAGCTAAAATTATACCTGAGCATTTATTTCGCTTAGGACAAGTAGACGGTAGGACACCTGCTGGCAAACCCTTTATTTCTAGCACTAATCCTTCATATATCTCTAATTATGTACAAGAGCATGCCCATACACGCTGGGCTCCTAACAGTTATATTATCACCTCCTCACAAGCACAAATAACGATTACAAATAGGCCGTTTGCCAAATGTACACATAGTATTCAAGAATTTATGGGTACGCACTATTACAATTTGTTCATTCATTATTTTTATAAAATGATGCTCTTAAAGCTTTCCTATGAGTATAGTGAAATAAAGTGGGGCAAAGATAAACAGGTTGTCAATGAACTAATCGAGCTGATTACAAAGTTTTCTGCACGCTATTATTTTGAAGAAGTCATCGTACGAACAGAAGGCAGAGAAATTGCTCAATTGCTACGAAAGTACTTCCGTATAAATGAACATTATGTAGAAACCAAAGAAACATTGAATAGTTTGTATCGAACACAGGAAGATCAATCCGATAATCGAAGTAATAATTTACTATTTATTTTAACAGTCTTTACTGTGGTATCGGGTATTTATGGGATGAACTTAGTCATTGAAGGCTGGAAAGATAGCAGTGATTTCGATAGCATCGGTAGTTATACACTCTTTGAATGGGTAGCCTTTATTACTGCATTGAGTGGGATTGGCTTGTCACTTGTACTGGTTTGTTTCACTGCCATCAAGGCCCTGCAAAATACTATTCGACGCTTTAAAAAAAATTGATACAATAAAAAAGAATCTGCTCGCCCTCTGTGGCAAGCAGATTCTTTTTATTAGACATTCTGTTGATTGTTTGTGTTTTTCTTTTCTGCTAAAATACGTGCTTCAATTTCTTTTGATTTTAATTCTTGTTTCTTAGAAATTTTTCTGAAAAGCGTAAACACGATAATACATAAAATAAGCATAATTAAAAATTCAAATGCTGCTGGAATATAACCTGATTTGTCTTCTGGGAAATATAAAAATTGATACATAAAGTTCTGCATGTTCTACACGTCCTTATACGTATTATTCAAAGACTGTAATTGACTCAATTTTCACATCTTCTAATGGTTTGTCACGGAAATCTTTTTCCACATCTGCAATTTTATCCACAATGTCCATACCTTCTACTACATGACCGAATACTGTGTGTTTATGGTCTAACCAAGGTGTACCACCGTTTTGAGCATAAGCTTCGATGATCTCTTCAGGGAAGCCCGCCCCTTGTAATTGACGAAGCATATCACTTGGAAGGTGCTTCATTTGTACAATAAAGAATTGAGAACCATTTGTGTTTGGTCCTGCATTTGCCATTGAAAGCGCTCCACGTAGGTTAAACAATTGCTCTGAGAACTCATCTTCAAAGGAATTACCCCAAATTGATTCTCCGCCCATACCAGTACCAGTTGGGTCGCCACCTTGAATCATGAAGTCTTGAATAACACGGTGGAAAATAATGCCGTTATAGTAGCCTGATTTAGCATGACCTAAAAAATTCTCAACCGTTTTCGGTGCGTGCTCAGGGAATAATTTAATTTTGATAGCACCTAATGTTGTGTTCATTTCTACAAGCACTTCGCCTGCTTGTACGTCTGTTGTTAACTGTGGAAACATGGAAGTCTCTCCTTTAATGATAAATTTCAGTTTCAATGAAAAAGATGCCCTTGCACCTTTTCTGACCTCATTTTAGTCTAACATACTTCCTACTGGTTTTCTCCCTCTAAGTATTGACGATTTTTGCACTTTTACTATTCTTGTTTAAAACTATGTAAATAGGTCTGAGCGAGTATTTGGAATCAATCCAAAATATGTTATTCTGATGAAGGATTTATAGAAAGAGTGGAGGCACACATGAAAAAGGCTTTTGGTTTTTTTATTATCGTTCTATCCCTTCCTGCTTTATGGTGGATTAGCACAAACATTAAAACAGAAATCAATATTGCACAAGCACATGAGGAACAAATGACTAATGCAATACATTTACCCGAGGTAGAGGCCCAACTACCTGTTACACTTATTGATCGAAATGGGCAAACATTTAGTGAGGAATATGTCGAATGGCGGCAGCCACTAAGTTTACAAGAAATTCCACAAATTGCCCAGGAAATATTCATTACCAGTGAGGATGCTGATTTTTATACGCATATTGGCTTTGATTTAAGTGCTATTATTCGTGCAGTTGTAGCCAATTCAAATAGCAACACAACCTCTCAAGGTGGTAGTACAATTACGCAGCAGCTTGTTCGGATGCGTTATTTATCCGAAGAAAAAACATATGAACGGAAATTAACAGAGCTTTTTTATGCCTATGAATTAGAAAAAGAATTTGATAAAGAAGCCATTTTAACGATGTACCTAAATGAGTCCTATTTCAGCAATCAAGTTTATGGCATTGGCGGAGCAGCCACCTATTATTTTCAAAAGCCACTCCAAGAATTATCCATCGCTGAAATAGCTTTCATTGCTGCCATCCCAAATAACCCTTCCCTTTATAATCCTTTAAAGAATTATGATCAAACTAAAGCAAGGCAGGAGCGTTTGTTAGATACCCTTGCAGCAAATGGGGCTATTACAGAGGGAGAGGCAAAAAACTATAAGGCTGATGCCATTACATTAAATGTGAAAGATAAAATTCAAAGTTATCCAATGTATAGCACTTATGTTCTTCAAGAGCTAAAATGGCTTATTGCAGAAAAAGAAGGTTATGCGGATCGACTAAGCTCTACAGATAATGAGGAAGAAAAGAAAAAAATTAAAGCACAATTAGACATTCGACTCAATACATTATTTCAAAATGGACTCGTCATTCACACAGCACTTGATCCTACTAAACAGCAACATGATGAGGAAAAAATGTCAGCTATTTTAGGTACTAGCCCATGGCAAGCTGCAGGTGCAGCCATTGAAAACCAATCAAGAGAAATAGTCAGTCTGTATGCAGGAAAGAACTATGAAAAATTTGATTTCCATCGTGCATTCCAAGGAACACGTCAGCCTGGTTCAGCTTTTAAGCCTCTGGCAGTCTATGCACCATTCTTCGAAACAACATCTCATACACCTGATTCGATTGTCAATGGTGGGCGTTATTGTGTGGGCTCGTTTTGCCCACAAAACTATGGGGGCTATACGTATGGTGATGTGTCAATTCGTACTGCTTTTCGACATAGCTATAATACATCTGCACTTCGTCTCTTTCAAACCGTTGGCGTCGAGACAGCCTTTCATTACCTTAATCGCTTTCACTTCCGCTCGATTGTAGAGAAAGATTATAATTATGCTGCATCATTAGGAGGACTAACCTATGGTGTAACAGCATTAGAACTAGCAGATGCTTATACTAGCTTTATTGATGGCTCTTATGTACTTGCACATAGTATTCGAAAAGTCACAGCATTAGATGGAACAGAGCTTTATAGTTGGGATACACAGCGTGATCAAATTTGGTCTCCTAAAACAGTAAAATACATGCGTGAACTCCTTGCAGATGTTGTAGCAAACGGTACGGGTCAAGGTGTCTATAGTAATAGCAGCTACGTTGGTGCAAAAACAGGGACAACGAATGACTATCGTGACTACTGGCTTGCTGGACTCAATAATGAATATACTGCTGCTGTATGGCTAGGGTATGATAAACCTCAATCGATGCAGCAATTAGAAGAGTACAAAATTCATCACCAATTATTTAACGTGTTGCTTGAGTAGTGAAACATGCAAAAGGTAGTAGTCGCTAAGACTACTACCTCTTTAAAGTGTTAAAAAACAAAACCATCAATTAAATTTTTATTAAAGATGTAAATGGTTTTCCGTTACAGGCAACTTGCTTTCCTGTGGACGAGCGCCGAGCCGCTTCCTCCGCTCCGTACAGGGGCTCGTCTGTCTCACTATCCATGGAATTTAACGTCACAGAGGAGACCCTGGAGCGAATGTAAAGGAGTGAAGCGGCTCATCGAACGCCCCCTGGAAAGGACGCTGGCGGAACGGAAATCAACCCCTCTCCTTTCAAACTCTCTTTTTCTACTATTAACATCACCATTTTAATAGTATGTATTAATTTGCAAACGGCAAACTTGCCAAAATGCCATTATATAGCTTTAATACGACATAAATAACTAATGTTAAAAGAATCGTCCACATAAAAAGCTCAAAGATTAATAGACCGATTGTGCCGCCCATTGATATAAAATGACTCATTTTATAAATCAGATAAATAAAGTAAGTAAATATCGTTATGACGAAAATACCTATTAAAACATAAATAAATTGGATGGCAAATGCAGAACACATAGCACCTACAAATAAGATAATATAGCCACCTCGAGCCTGACTAACTGTGGCTCCTTCGTTGTCCTTTGAAAAGAACAGCATTCCTACTTCATGAATGGTTTCGCCTACTAGTTTAAGGGCAGAAAATAACATAAAAAAAACAATGGCAAAGACGATGAGAAGAAATACACGTAACTCAAAATCTGATAAAAACTCTCGCATTCCTGAATACACACCGATGGCTTGAAAAATCTGTAAAGATTTACCAACAACATACATCCCAAATGTCAAACTAAACAATAAAATTGTAATTAATGGTAGATAACCATAGATATATGGGTTCTTCATAAAAAATTTTTTCCTCTATTTTTATTGATAACTTCCTATTTATAATATAACGAAAATTCTCCAACGACCGCAAGCTAAATCCCAATAGTACATATGCATTCCCAATTAAAGTACGTTATAATTGATTTACTTACCTGCATAAAGGAGGGTTTTTTTGTTACAAGTACTTTATATTTTTATTCCAATGCTTGTTGCAATATTAGTGCCATTATTATATAAACGCATGAATAATATTCACACAGGTTGGTTTGTTCTTGCTGTACCTGTTACGCTTGCTGTTATTTATACAACATATATTGCTCAAGTTGCTAAAGGTGAAGTATTTACTGCAGAGCTACCTTGGATTCCATCGCTTGATATTTCCATCATCTCATATTTAGATGGACTTAGCTTATTATTCTCATTACTCATTACTGGAATTGGCTCGTTAGTTGTGCTTTACTCCATTTTTTACTTAGATAAACATAAAGAAAAATTACATAACTTTTATGTTTACTTACTGTTATTTATGTCAGCCATGCTGGGAGTAGTACAGTCAGATCATTTAATTACTCTCTATTTCTTCTGGGAGCTAACATCCATATCATCATTTTTACTCATCGGCTATTGGTATAATCGGGATGCCTCACGCTTTGGTGCATTAAAGTCTATGATGATTACAGTTGGCGGCGGTTTAATGATGTTAGGTGGCTTCGTTCTTCTTTATTTAATGGGAGGAACCTACTCGATTCGAGAATTGATAGTCATGGCACCAAATTTAGTAGACCAACCTTTATTCACTTGGTCACTTGTCCTATTACTCTTGGGAGCATTTACAAAATCCGCGCAATTCCCATTCTACATTTGGTTACCAGATGCCATGTAGGCGCCAACACCAGTAAGTGCATACCTTCACTCAGCTACAATGGTCAAAGCAGGTATCTATTTAGTTGCACGATTTACGCCGATATTTGCAGCCTCTGAACTTTGGGTGTGGCTTGTAACAGGTGTAGGTATCTTAACTTTATTCTGGGGTTCCTTCTTTGCAGTGAAGCAAACTGATTTAAAAGGTATTCTAGCATTCTCTACAGTCAGTCAGCTTGGGCTTATTATGTCACTACTCGGGGCAAGTGCTGTTGCTTTTCATGCAAATGGCTCAATCGATACCATAAAGTTTGCTGCATTTGCTGCCATTTTCCACCTTATTAATCATGCAACATTTAAAGGCAGTCTCTTCATGATTGCAGGCATTGTGGATCATGAAACTGGAACTCGAGATATTCGTAAACTCGGTGGTTTAATGAGTATTATGCCAATTAGTTTTACTGTGGCTGCAATAGGAAGTTTATCAATGGCTGGTCTTCCACCATTTAATGGGTTCTTAAGTAAAGAAATGTTTTTAACAGCCATGCTTGCACTTCAAAAGTTTGAATTCTTCGGCTTTGAAACATGGGGAGCACTCTTCCCTATTGTTGCGTGGATTGCTAGTATTTTTACATTTATCTATAGTTTCTATTTTGTTTTCCGAACATTTAATGGGAATTACAAACCAGAGCAGTTACCTCATAAACCACATGAGGCGCCGATTGGTATGCTAATTTCTCCTATTCTTTTAGCAGCTTTAGTTGTGACAATCTTCTTTATTCCAAACTTTATCGGTAATACCTTTGTAAAACCAGCCGTTCAAGCGATACAGCCATTTTTGTATGATTCACCTCAAGCTGTTGATATTCATGTATCTGCTTGGCATGGCATTACCCCAGAGTTACTGATGACCATTGGAATTATAATAGTTGGGGTATTGTTATTTGTTGCCTTACCAAAATGGCAAGGGATGTATCAACGATTCCCGCAAGCGTTAACATTAAACAATGCCTATGACAAAATCATGCAGGGATTAGATGTTGGCTTAAATCGTATTTCCCGACGCTATATGACAGGTTCTATGCGTCACTATTTACTCTATATGTTTAGCGGAATAACTATTATTGTTATCGGCTCTCTATTCGTGAAAGATGCATTTAATATTTCATTCCAAGGAGCCTCACCAATTAATTTGTATGAAATTATCTTGATCGTAGTTTTATTAATTGGTACTGCCATCACCATCTTGGCCAAATCACGTTTAACAGCCATTATTGGGCTTGGTACTGTAGGCTATACAGTAGCCTTATTCTTTGTCATTTTTAACGCACCTGATTTAGCGCTGACACAGCTCGTTATAGAAACGATTTCAGTAGCACTATTTTTATTAGCATTTTACCATTTACCTAAGCTTGGTAAACGCGAGGAGCGAATGAGGTTCCAGTTAAATCGTGCCATTGTTTCCATTGCAGTTGGTGTGATGGTAACACTTGTTGCGCTATCAGCTCATTCCCAAAAACTAATTCCCTCTATTGCTAAGTACTACGAGGAAACCGTCTATTCTTTAGCTGGTGGTGGMAATATTGTAAACGTAATTTTAGTAGACTATCGAGGTTTCGATACATTGTTTGAAATTACAGTACTCGGTATAGCTGGCATGGCCATCTTAGCTATGATTAAGTTACGTATGAATAGAAAGGAGAACACTCATGAAAACAAATGATGTGATAATACAATTTACAGCTAAAATTGTATTTTTCATTATTTTCTTCTTCTCCATTCATATTTTTTTAGCTGGTCACTATACACCTGGTGGAGGCTTTGTTGGAGGGCTGTTAACATCAAGTGCACTTGTTCTTTTAGTGTTAGCCTATGATATCAACACAGTCCGCCATATTCTACCTATTAATTACACATATTTAACAGCCATTGGCTTACTATTAGCCCTTGCTACTGCGGCATACCCAATGTTTGTGGGCAAACCGTTTTTCACACATTTCTTTGATTATTTCGATTTACCGCTTCTAGGCAAACAGTCATTACACACGGCTATGCTTTTTGATAGCGGGGTTTATTTGGTTGTTGTCGGCGTTACGATGACCATTATTCAAACGATTGGAGAGGATGAATAATGGAAATAATTATGGCCTTTGTGATCGGCTTTCTTTTTATGGCAGCGGTCTATTTAATCTTATCAAAAAGTTTATTGCGCATTATTATTGGAACAGGTCTGTTAAGTCATGGTGCTCATCTACTCATCTTAACAATGGGTGGTCTTGGTGGTGAAGCTCCACCTGTCTTAAACGAAGGAGCCAAAACATTTGCTGATCCCTTACCCCAAGCACTTATTTTAACTGCAATTGTTATAAGCTTTGGGGTGACAGCATTCTTCCTTGTACTTGCCTACCGTTCCTATCAAGAGCTTAACACGGATGATATTAGCTTAATGAGAGGAAGTGATGAGGATGAATAACTTCCTACTATTACCCATTATCATCCCGTTTTTCTTCGGTATGATTTTAATGTTTGGACAAAAAAATCTAACTTATCAGCGATCATTTTCATTACTTGGGATTGGACTAGCCCTCCTCTCTGCCCTCTCTCTGCTTTTAACAGTGAAAGAAGATGGTATTCAAAAGGTCACATTTGGAAATTGGCCTGTTCCTTACGGTATTACAATGGTATCTGATATGGTGTCTGCATTGCTCGTTACAACGACATTGCTTATTGCACTATTTGTTGTTTGGTATGGCTTCGGTTCTATCACGAAGGAACGCGAACGCTTCTTTTATTACCCTGGTATTATGTTTATTTTAACTGGGGTCAATGGTGCCTTTACAACAGGTGATATTTTTAACTTATTTGTGTTCTTTGAAGTATTGTTAATGGCTTCCTATTTACTCATCGTTTTAGGTGGTGAGAAGGGGCAACTGAAAGGGTCAATTAAATATATTTTAATTAATGTTATTTCTTCGGCATTATTTGTTATAACCGTGGCCTATTTATATTCTGTAGTAGGGACATTAAATATGGCTGATATTGCGGTAAAAATTGCTGAAATTAATCAACCAGGGATTATTACTGTTATTGCTGTACTATTTTTAATGGTATTTGGACTAAAAGCAGCTATTTTCCCATTATACTTTTGGCTTCCTACTTCGTATGCAGCAGCCCCGATCCCTGTCTTAACTCTATTTGGCGCTCTGCTCACAAAGGTTGGGGTATATGCCATTACACGTACCTACACACTATTTTTTGTACATGATTTATCCTATACGCATGATTTACTAATGGCATTAGCTATTGCAACAATTGTGGCTGGTTGTATTGGAGCACTCGCCTATTTTGATGTAAAGCTCATTATTATCTATAACATTGTCATTGCAGTAGGTGTCATTTTATTTGGTGTCTCTCAAATGAATGAGGCTTCTTTAAAAGGAGCTATGTTTTATTTAATTCACGATATGCTGATTAAGGCAGCACTCTTTATGTTAATCGGCATTGTCATCTACATTACTGGTACATCTGACTTGCGTAAAATGGGTGGACTTATGAAAAAATACCCTGCACTGGGTTGGTGTTATTTAATAGCAGCTTTTGGCTTAGCTGGAATTCCACCACTTAGCGGGTTTGTTGGAAAGCTGTTAATTGTTCAGGGAGGCTTTGAGGCTGGCAGTATGTGGAGCAGTATTTTCATTTTAGCATCTTCACTGCTTGTTCTACTATCCGTGATTCGTATTTTCCTCTATGCCTTTTGGGGTGAAGAAAAAGAAACACAAGGTACCGTCGACAAATCTACCTATAAAATGCTGTTTATGCCTACTGCCTTGTTAGTACTTATTACGGTCGCATATGGTGTGGGTTCTGAATGGATTACGCCATTTATGGATGATGCTGCAAAACTATTAAATGATCCATCTATCTATATAGATGCTGTGATGAAGGAGGATTAGCACTATGGCATTTCAAATGATTTTAAATTTTGTACTTGCCTTTGTCTGGATGTTCCTTTCCTCTAATTACACAGCAACTGGTTTTATCATAGGATTCATTATGGGGATACTTTTACTTATTCTCATGCGGAGGTTTTTCAAGTCCCGTCTTTATGTCTATCGATTATGGGCCCTGCTAAAATTAACGTTGTTGTTCTTTAAAGAATTAATTTTAGCAAATGTTCAAGTGTTAAAAGTAGTGTTGAAGCCTAAACTGGACCTGCAACCAGCCTTTTTTGCTTATCCAACTGTTTTAACACAAGACTGGGAAATTACGTTATTATCAAGTCTTATTACTTTAACGCCAGGAACAGTTGTAGTGCATGTTTCGGATGATGCGAAAACTTTGTATGTACATGCAATTGATATTAACGATGTGGATGAAGCCATTGCTTCCATTCGAGATTCATTTGAAAAAGCGATTTTGGAGGTGAGTAAATCATGACAACATTTATTATTGCTGTAATCGTAGTGATTTGCTTATCTATGATAGCGGTCATTTATCGAATGGTAAAAGGTCCTTCCGCATCCGATCGTGTTGTAGCTTTGGATTCACTTGGTGTTTCACTCATTTCCCTAATCGGACTATTTTCGATTTTAGTGGAAACAAGCTTCTTTCTTGAAATCATTTTATTGCTAGCAATTTTATCGTTTATCGGTACGATGGCTTTCTCTAAATTCATAGAGAAAGGAGATATCATCAAACGTGACAATTCTCGCTAATAGTTTAGTTATCTTTTTCATTACTGTTGGAGTACTCTTTATTGTCGTGACAGCTATTGGACTGGTCCGCTTACCTGATTTGTATACACGTGCACATGCCGCGTCAAAAAGTGCAACACTTGGCGTCATGTGTGTACTAATTGGTGTATTCTTTCACTTTTGGCTCATTGAAGATCATTTCAACCCTCGTATTTTATTGGGGATACTCTTCCTCTTTATTACTGGTCCTGTTGGCGGACACATTATGACACGTTCTTCCTATATTGCTGGTGTTAAGCCTTGGAAAGGTACCGTACGTGATGAACTAGGTCCTGAAATTGACAGAATGAAAAAGGAACAAGGTGTAAAATAAACGTAAAAATCTGCCCGATTACTAAATCGAGCAGATTTTTTTTAGTTAAATATATCCCTTGGCAGTTAAAATAATTGTCAGTTGCTCCACACATTCTTCAATGGAATGCTGTTCTGTATCCAAAATAACTTCTGGGTTAATCGGTTCTTCATATGGAGCGCTAATCCCTGTAAAATTAGCAATTTCAGCATTCCTTGCTTTTTTATACAAACCTTTAGGATCTCTTTTTTCACATGTTTCTACTGAACACTTTACAAAGACCTCTAAAAATTCACCATCCTCTACAAGTTCACGGACTACCTGACGATCTTCTCGATAAGGTGAAATAAAAGCCGTTAGCACAATTTGACCGCTCTCTATAAATAACTTTGAGACTTCACCTATTCGACGAATATTTTCTTTGCGCCCTGCCTCATCGAATCCTAAGTCACTATTTAAGCCATGACGCACATTATCACCATCTAATACGAAGGCTTGATTGCTCATTTCAAATAATCGTCGGGCAAATGCATTGGCCACTGATGATTTCCCTGAAGCAGATAAACCCGTAAACCATAAAATAAAGCTTTGATGTTTATTTTTTGAACGGCGTTCTTCTTTTGTAATGGAGGCTTCATGCCAAACAATGTTTGAACTCATTTCACTACCTCCTTACTCATGCCTTTAATTAAAATGTCTACGACTTCTTTACGACTGAATGTACTTGGTGGTACTTCTCCATTTCGTAGCATCTCACGTACCTTCGTTCCTGATAGAATGACATGGGCAGAGCTATCATGTGGACACGTCTTTGTCGTCGCCATGCCTTCACATTGCTGGCAATAAAAGCTATGCTCAAATTTCAGTGGGACAATTCCCAATTCATCTTCAGTAAACTGTTCAAAAATCTTTTGTGCATCATATGTGCCATAATAATCACCAACACCTGCATGATCACGACCAACAATAAAATGAGTACAGCCATAATTTTTTCTAACAAGTGCATGAAAAATAGCTTCCTTTGGTCCTGCATACCGCATAGCGGCTGGGAAAATACCTAATTGTACACGACTTTCAGGATAATAGTTTTCTAATAAAACCTCATAGCTCTCCATACGTATAGCAGCTGACACATCATCTGACTTTGTTTCTCCAACAAGTGGATTTAGAAATAACCCATCAATCGTTTCAAGTGCTGCCTTTTGAATATATTCATGCGCCCTATGGACTGGATTACGTGTTTGGAAGCCAACAATAGTTTTCCATCCCTTGTCAGCAAATAATTGTCGCGTTTCTATTGGGTCAAATGAATAAGCAGGGAACTTTTGTGTAAGACGTTTAATTAACGTAATTTTCCCTCCAACATAAATGGCAGGACGATCAAAAAGCTTTTGAACGCCCGGATGTGCTAAATCCTCTGTTCCATAGACAAGTAAAGCCTCTTTCCGTTTATTCGGCTCATAAATATCTGCTACTTCAATAACGCCATATACTTCATCACCATAAACCAGCTTCACCTCGTCACCAGGCTGTAAAATGGACGCTTTCTCTTTTGTAACAGGTAATGTAATCGGAATACTCCATACTACACCTGATGCTAAACGACTTTGTGCCACGACTGACTCATAGTCTACTTGTGTTAAAAAACCTTCAATTGGGCTATACCCCCCTATAGCAATTAGCTCTAAATCACTCAACGAAATTGCATCCAACTCAATTTCCTTATGAATAGTTGTGATTTTTTTTTCCGGATTAAATGCTTGCACAAGTAGTCCACCATGTGGTTGTAGACTCATAAAAATCTCCTCCTAATTCTAGTTAAATACTAAGTTTTGTAGTCAAAAGATAGTGATGATATGATTCAATTTAAATGCCTTCCCCTGCATCATAGATAGACTGCTCTTCTTCACGCATCGTACGCATCAGACTAATGACCCCTAGCGTCCCAACAATAATGCTGCCATTTAAAATAATGGCATAAAGGTCTTTTTCTAAAAATAACTGCACTAAAAAATAAGAAATGACTAATGAAAAGATGGGTGATACAACCCAAATACGTATAATTTTTTTCACAATATGCTTATGGAAGATTTGCTTTCCGTTTTTCGCCATCCCCATCCCAATGATGGATGAAGAAGTGACTTGTGTTAAGGGTACTGGAAGCCCAAAAATTGAGCTTACGCCAACAAGCAGTGCACCTGTACTTGAAATGAGAATGCCCTCTGCCTTTTGAAAGCGCACTATTTTTTTGCCGTTTGTTTCAAGCACTCGTTTACCAAGTAGCAGAGCACCTATTGCGACAAATGCACCGCCAAGCACAATGCCCGTTGTCACATCCATCATTCCTGCTCCCACCAAGGGTCCAACTGCATTGGCAACATTATTCATCCCCGCTGAAAATGCTTCGAAAAATCCTGCTAAAACGAGAAGAACAGTTAAAATTGGCCGATCTTTCAGCAACCCTGTGTTTTGTAACTTATATAATAACTTTCCACATACAAGAGCAATGACAAAGGCAACAAGCGGTACAATCACCCAAAATGATATAATGACAAGCAGCGAATTGACGAATAGTACTTTATAGGCAATTCCTACACCCACGACAGCACCCACTGTTACTTCACTCGTTGATAAGGGAATGCCTAAAAGATTGGCGAAAAATAACGAGCTTGTCGCAGAAATCAAGATAATGATGACAACCTTTACCGTAATATATTCCTGGGGCATAATGCCTGAGCTTATCGTTTTGACTACCTCTCCTCCGCCTAATACAGCTCCACTGTAGACGCCTATCGCGCATAAAAGCAATGCTTGCCACGCTTTTTTGATGGCACCTGCCCCATAAGCAACACCCATTGAGGCTGCTGCACCGCTTGCTCCTATGTTCATCGCAAAAAATAAACTAATAGCTATTGCAAAATATTCAAGCATGGCAGAACTCCTTTATTCATGTAACCCGCACTCGGTTTTACCAGAACCTTGCCATCTACCTGAACGTAAATCCTCCATTGTAAATGCTGGTTTCGTACAATGCTCACAGCCGATGCTTGGATAGCCTTGATCGTGTAACGGATTATATGGCAAACTGTGCTTTGAAACATAGCGCCAGACATCCTTCCAAGTCCAATGAATCAATGGACAAACTTTAATCGATTTAAATTTATCGTCACGATTTAAAAAGTTTGTTTGTTGACGTGTTGGTGATTGCTCACGGCGTAAGCCTGATATCCAAGCCTTTTTACCTGATAAGGCTTCGTGTAAAGGTTTTATCTTACGAATATCACAGCACTTATTTGGGTTAGACTTCCATAGTTCTTCACCATGTTGTGTAGCTTGTTGCTCAAGTGTAAGGGCTGGCTTTTTCATGACAATGTTAAGTTGTGGATATTTTTCTTTGACTTTATGAATGGTTTCATATGTTTCTTTAAAGTGTACATCTGTATCTAAAAAAACAATCGTAGCGTTAGGCTTTACCTTTGAAATGAGATCAATTAAGACAATGCCCTCAATACCAAAGCTACATGCATAGACGATTTCATCTCCATATTCTTGATAGCTCCACTGTAAAACCTCTAGTGCAGCCTTATACATATCATCAACCTGAAAATCAATGATCGGTTCTTGCCAATTTTCGTAAGTTAACATCGAATCCCCCTCATAGCAAAAAAGGCGTTCTAACAAAAGACATAGGAAAAACAGGTCTTTGTTAAAACGCCTCTAGTTTGACTAGCCAGCTCTATATTTAATGATTGTTCACTAGTAGTTGTTACCTCGTACTACAATCATTCTTCTTATTACCAAATATATACTAAAGTACACCAAGCAGTCAACTAGGTTTTTTAAATATCTTTTCCATACACCCATTTTTTTTGTTCTTTGCTGCATATGATGAGTGGAATCTAAGGACACTTCTATTAATTTTCAAAATAAATAATCTTTTTTATAATTCCTTGTTGACTAATAGGAAATATATGTTTAATGTATTACTAAAGCTTTGACCTAAAAAAACGCTGATCAGAGGATCTGAAGGCCATCTACCCAATGTTGTCATGTCATTGTGGGTGATGGCTTTTTGCATTCTTAAGACAGAAAAGGGGCGGATTAACTATGAAAAAAAAGAGCTATGTTCTCCAATCATTGGCATTATTAACTATTCTAACGCTTAGTTTAACTGGCTGTGGAAGTGCTAACTCAGATGAAAAAGCAAGCGAACAGGAAGACAAGAAGTCTGTAGAGCTACTAAATGTTTCCTATGATCCAACACGGGAGCTTTACGATGAGTTCAACAAAGATTTTGTAAAAAAATGGAAGGCTGATACTGGCCAAGACGTCACAATCAATCAATCACATGGTGGATCTGGCAAACAGGGGCGTGCAGTTATTGATGGTCTTGAAGCCGACGTTGTGACACTCGCACTCGCTTACGATATTGATGAAATTGCTCAAACTCGTGAGCTGCTGAATAAAGATTGGCAAACCGAATTTGATCTTAATTCGACTCCCTATACATCTACAATTGTTTTTTTAGTTCGCAAGGGCAATCCAAAAAACATACAAGATTGGGATGATTTGATTCAAGATGATGTATCTGTCATAACGCCTAATCCCAAAACATCTGGAGGTGCACGGTGGAACTACTTAGCTGCTTGGGCTTATGCCGGAAAGTTATATAACAATGATGAGACAAAAATAAAAGAATTTATGAAATCACTTTACAGCAATGTAGAAGTACTTGATTCTGGCGCTCGTGGAGCTACAACAACATTCGTAGAACGTAAAATTGGTGATGTCTTAATTGCGTGGGAAAATGAAGCATACCTCTCTCTCAATGAATTAGGTAAGGATGAATTTGAAATCATCACGCCTTCTTTAAGTATTTTAGCTGAGCCACCAGTTGCAGTTGTAGACAAAATCGTAGATAAAAAAGGGACACGTGAAGTCGCTGAAGCTTACTTACAGCATTTATATAGTGATACAGGGCAAGAAATTGCGGCGAAAAATTATTATCGACCACGTAGTGAAACGATTCTAGCAAAGTATAAAGATCAATTCCCTCAGCTTGAACTTGTTTCCATCGATGATTTTGGTGGTTGGTCACAAGCACAAGCAACCCATTTTAAAGATGGTGGTACCTTTGATGAAATATACGTACCACAATAAGGAGCGTTTTGATGAGCAGTTTAATCATTCCTAAAAAATCGCGTCGAATTATTCCAGGCTTTCATTTATCTCTTGGTTATACAATGCTTTACGTAAGTTTACTAGTGTTACTACCACTTTCCATGATTTTCATTCATACCATGTCCTTAAGCTGGTCAGCATTTATAGATATCATTACAGATCCCCGTGCTGTTGCTTCCTACAAAGTGAGCTTCAGCACTGCACTGATTGCAGGCTTACTAAATGTTTTTTTCGGTACGACTATTGCATGGGTTCTCGTTCGCTATCAATTTCCCTTTAAACGAATCATTGATGGGCTTGTAGACTTACCTTTTGCATTGCCTACTGCTGTCGCTGGAATTGCTTTAACATCTCTTTATGCGCCAAATGGTTGGATTGGTCAATTTTTTGATTTTAAAATTGCCTTTACACCTCTTGGCATCATTATTGCTTTAACCTTTATCGGGCTACCCTTTGTTGTACGAACGGTCCAGCCCGTTTTACAAAATATCAGTGCTGAGGTGGAGGAAGCTTCGGCAAGCCTTGGAGCCAATCGTTTACAAACCTTCCGTAAAGTCATCTTACCAGAGCTAGTACCAGCTATTTTAACTGGCTTTTCCTTGGCCTTTGCGCGCGCTTTAGGTGAATATGGCTCGGTTGTTTTTATTGCAGGAAATATGCCGATGAAAACGGAAATTACGCCGTTAATTATTATGACAAAGCTTGAGCAATATGATTATGCGGGGGCAACTGCCATAGCTGTTGTCATGCTTGTGACATCCTTTATTTTGTTGTTCACCATTAACTTGATACAATGGCTAGCCAATCGTCGGTTTGTACATTAGGAGGTACTATATGGAACAATCAACTTTTATTCAGCAGGCTAGTACAGAAAAAAGGAAAGCAGCTACACAGACTGCTGCCTTACAGGAGCCTCGTATTATTCGCTATACGTTAATATTTATTGCCTTAGCTTTTTTAGCTTTCTTTATCGTACTACCTTTAGTATCTATTTTTATTACAGCCTTTCAAAAAGGATCCGATGTTTACTTTACTGCGATTACACATCCAGATGCATTAGCTGCTATTAAGCTTACATTAATCGTCGTAGCCATTACTGTACCCCTCAATGCAATCTTTGGCGTAATGGCTGCCTGGGCACTTACAAAGTTTAATTTTAAGGGGAAAAATCTATTGCTTACTATGGTAGATTTACCTTTTGCAGTTTCACCTGTTATCGCAGGTTTAGTATTTATTTTATTGTTTGGCTCACAGGGACTATTTGGTGAATGGTTGTTTGCACATGATATTAAAATTGTTTTTGCACTACCTGGCATTGTCCTTGCCACAATTTTCGTCACATTACCCTTTGTTGCACGTGAATTAATACCGCTGATGCAAACCCAAGGTATATCTGAGGAAGAAGCGTCCATTTCATTGGGGGCAAGTGGCTTTAAAACCTTTTGGTATGTCACATTACCCAATATTAAATGGGGACTATTCTATGGTTTGATTTTATGTAATGCACGAGCCATCGGAGAATTCGGGGCTGTGTCTGTGGTATCTGGTCATATTCGTGGCATGACAAATACGATGCCCCTTCATATTGAAATTCTCTATAATGAATATCAATTTGCAGCAGCCTTTGCAGTTGCTTCCTTAATGAGCGTAATGGCCATCTTTACATTAATTGTGAAAGACATTATTGCTTGGAAATCAAAATCTAGTTAAAAGGAGATGGTCTCAATGAGTATACAAATTCAAAACGTATCCAAAAAATATGGGTCCTTTCAGGCACTAGAGGATATATCCGTACATATTCAGTCTGGGGAGCTAGTAGCACTACTTGGCCCTTCTGGATCAGGAAAAACCTCATTATTACGTGTGATTGCTGGGCTTGAAACAACGGATGTCGGCAATATTTTATTTGATGGTCAATCCATCACAGATCGTCATCCAAAGGAACGCAATGTGGGCTTTGTCTTTCAACATTATGCGCTTTTTCGCCATATGACGGTCTTTGACAATGTAGCCTATGGCCTGAAGGTACGTCCTCGAAAAAGCAGACCTTCAAAACAACAAATCAAAGATAAAGTGATGGAATTATTGCAACTTGTGAAGCTTGAAAATTTCTCAGATCGATATCCAACACAGCTCTCAGGTGGGCAACGACAACGTGTCGCACTGGCAAGAGCGCTTGCTGTAGAGCCAAAGGTACTGTTACTAGATGAACCATTTGGAGCTCTCGATGCAAAAGTACGCAAGGAGTTACGTCGCTGGCTTCGAAAGTTACATGATGAATTTCATATTACAAGTATTTTTGTGACACATGACCAAGAGGAAGCTCTCGATGTTGCAGATCGCATTGTGGTCATGAATAATGGCAAAATCGAGCAAATTGGTAGTCCAGATGAGGTCTATACAAACCCCAAAAGTCCATTTGTCTATGACTTCTTGGGCAATGTTAATCTATTTAAAGGTCGCTTACATAATGGTAAGCTCATGCAGGGTGAAGTTGCACTTGATGTACCTGAGGCCCTAACACATTCAGAGGACAATGCGATAGGCTATGTACGTCCACATGATATTCAGATTGAGAAAACAAGTATTTCAGGTACAGTTCCTGTTAAAATCAGCCACATTCATTTGCTAGGACCTATCGTTCAAATTGAACTACGCCGTGAGGATCTTGATGAATTTTTAGAAGCGGAGTTATCAAAAGAACAATTTCATCTTCTTCAACTGAAGGTGGGCGATCAGGTATTTGTAAAGCCGAAACAATTAAAGGTATTTATTCCTGAGGATTATTCTATATAAAAAACCATGTAGCAAATTTTTCTTTGCTACATGGTTTTTATTTTTAATGAAATTCTCTCCCATCATAGACAGCTGTGACATACCCAGCACGAATGACAAAGTCTCCAAAATGTTCGCCCTCTAAACGTTCCTTTGAAAAATGCAGAAGAATTGGTCGTAGCTCTGCTAAAATTTCCTCTTCACCAATATTTTCACGATAGATTTTATTTAAGCGATTGCCTGTAAAACTTGCACCAAGGTACATATTGTATTTACCTGGCCCTTTGCCAATAAAGCCGATTTCACCCATTGCTGCACGTGAACAGCCATTTGGACAACCAGACATGCGAATAACAATTTCTGTTTCATTTAAGCCAGTCTCATCAATAATGGCATCAATTTTTGTTATAAGAGAAGGTAAATAGCGTTCTGCTTCTGCCATGGCTAAGCCACATGTTGGTAATGAGACACAGGCAATGGAATTGCGGCGTAAGGCAGAATAATGCGCACCGTCTGTTAGCTTGTATTGTTCAATAAGCGTATTTATTTGTTTCTTTTTCTGGGGTGTTACATTGCTAATCATTAGGTTTTGGTTCGGTGTTAAACGAAAATCACCCGTGTGCACCTTAGCTATTTCACGTAAGCCAGTTAACAACTGATAATCCTCAAAGTCTTTTATACGGCCATTTTGAATAAATAACGTATAATGCCAATGACCATCTGCCCCTTTAATCCAGCCAAATTCATCACCTGTACGCTCAAAAGTATAAGGACGAGCCTGCTGAATTTCCCAGCCTAGACGACGCGTTAATTCTTCTTGGAACCATTCAAGTCCTCTCGCATCAATCGTGTATTTAAATCGTGCATTTTTACGGACAGAGCGATTCCCATAATCACGCTGTATCGTTATTATTTTTTCTGCTGTTTCTAGTAATTTATCTGGCGTTATAAAGCCAATTTCACGAGCAAGCTGTGGATAGGTTTCATGATCACCATGTGTCATGCCCATGCCTCCACCAACCGCTACGTTAAAACCAACAAGCTGATTGTCTTCAACGATGGCAATCAGTCCGATATCTTGTGAAAAAACATCTACATCATTACTTGGTGGAATCGCAATACCAATTTTAAATTTACGCGGCAAATATTGAGCTCCATAAATCGGTTCAATTTCTACATCCTGACTATCTACTACCTTTTCTCCATCTAACCATAATTCATGATAAGCACGTGTTCTCGGCAGTAAATGCTCACTTAGTTTTGCAGACCAATTATAAACTTCTTCATGTAATGCAGACTGGTTTGGATTGACATTACACATCACATTACGGTTCACATCTCCACATGCAGCAAGAGAATCCAATAACACCTCATTGATTTCCTGCATATATTTTTTAACATTCCATTTTAAAATGCCATGTACTTGAAATGCTTGGCGTGTTGTTAATTTTAAAGAGCCATTACCATACTTTCTAGCCATTTCATCCATCACAAGCCATTGCGCTGGGGTAGCTGCTCCACCTGGTGTTCGTACACGTACCATAAATTGATAGGCCGGTTCCAGCTTTTGTTTCTGACGTTCATTCCGAAGATCTCGATCGTCCTGTAAGTAACTGCCATGAAATTTCATAAGGCGATTATCGTCCTCTGGGATACCAGAGCTTAATGGATTATTCATGGTACGTTCGAGTGTTCCACGTAGGTAATTACTTTCGGTTTTAATACGCTCTACATCACTTGGTTTCCCGGGCTGTGGAGGTAACACTATTTTTTCAGTCATTCTTTATCGCTCCTTTAATCCATTACACCTCAGCGTATTGGGCATACCTGAGGGTTTACTTGCTAACAAAGAGATCAACTCATTAATAAGGGAAGGTTTTCGAGAAATTTGTGTTGAACTCCATTAATAAACGTCACGTTGGTAGCGTTTTTGCTGTTTTAATTCATTCACATAGGCTTTTGCTTCCTCTGGTGTTTTCTGTCCTTGCTGCTCAATAATTTGATGAATGGTTGCATCCACATCAGATGCCATTGATTTTTCGTCACCACATACATAAATGACAGCCCCCTGCTCCAGCCACTCATAAAAACTTGCGGCATTTTCTTGCAATTTATGTTGAACATAGATTTTTTGGTCTGTATCACGTGAAAAGGCTACATGCATGTGACTTAATGTGCCAGCAGCTAGCCAACGTTGCCAATCCGTTTGATAGAGGAAATCCGTAACAAAATGCTGATCACCAAAGATGAGCCATGCTTTCCCCTTAATCCCTAACTCTTCTCGCTCCTCTAGAAAAGCTCGATATGGTGCAACACCTGTGCCTGCACCAATCATAATAATTGGCGTTTCATTATTCTCTGGCAATCTGAAATTCGGATTTTTATGAACATAGATTGGTAATGTATCACCTATTTGTATTCGTTCTGCCACACTTCCAGAGCAAACACCAAGACGTTGTCTACCTGCTGTTTCATAGCTTACCTTGCCAATCGTTAAATGAACCTCTTCGCTATTGGCCTTTTGGCTACTAGCAATAGAATAAAGTCGAGCTGGAATTTTACGCAGTAACTCTACAAATTGCTGTGCACTCCAAGTAAATGGTGTAAATTCCTCTACTAGGTCGAGCAAGTCTCTTCCTTTTGCATAGTCCTTCCAGGCTTTTGGTTCTTCAAATAGCTTAGAAAATTCTTTATGCTCTGTATAAGCAGCAATTTTTTCGAGTAACGGTTTAGATAACACCGTAATTTCTAATTTTTTCTGTAGTGCTTCTTTTATTGTTATTGTTTCATCAAAAACAGTCACTTCTGTCTCCGAATCAAATTGAAGTGCTGTCAGCAATGCATTGACTAATTGTTCATCATTCTCTGGCAGAATGCCAATGCTATCGCCAGGTTCAAAATGAAAATTAGCTCCCTCAATCGATAATTCAAGATGACGCGTCTCTTTATTGGAGCCACGACCATTTAGATTTATATTTTCAAGTACTTCAGCGTAAAATGGATTTTTTCTTGAATATGTAGATTCTTCAAGTACTTGCGCCCCTTCGTTGTGTGCTGAAGTAGACGTTGCTGAAGTTGTATGCTGAAGAAATTCCTGTTGAACCGCAGAGAACCACTGTGCAGCTGCGTCATCATAATCTACATCGCAATCTATACGAGGAACAATTCTTGTTGCACCTAATTGCGCAAATCGCTCATCGAAGTCCTTACCTGTCTTACAAAAAAATTCATAGGAGCTATCCCCTAAAGCAAGAACCGAATATTGTAGGTGTTCTAGCTTAGGCGCCCGCTTGCTATGCAAAAATTCATAGAATTGTATCGCTTGATCTGGTGGATCTCCCTCTCCATGTGTACTCACAATAAGTAATAGATTGGTGATCTTCTTTAAATTACTAGCTTTAAATTTCCCTAATGATGAGACAGTTACATCTACCTGCTGCTCTTTTAAAGCTGCTGCATACTTTTCAGCTAATCCTTGACTATTGCCTGTTTGGGAACCATATAAAATTGTTATTGTTTTGGTAATCGGCTGGGCTGCTGGTGGTGCCTGTTCAACAATTGCTTCAAGAGTTGCTTGGGGAGCACTTAGGTAACCGTTTAGCCAAAATTTTTGTTCAATTGTTAATTTAGGGAGAAGCTCGTTTAATAACTTCACCTGCTCTTCATTAAATGGACTGTTTATTACTTGTAATTTCAATCTTTGCCACCTCACGAATCTTCTTCATTTCATATTTTTTAATTTATCGAAGCCTTATTTTTTCCTTTTTCTCAATCTGAACCACATAGGAATTTTGAACAATCAATGTAATTGATCCGTGGTTCACAGTATTTAACATTTGGCGGACATTATCTAATGCTAGATTTACATTTTCAGTTCTTTTATCTACCATTACGAAACACCTTCCTCTTTAAAATGTAGTAATTCATCAATACGTTCCACTAATACTTTTTTCACATTGTCGTCATAGCCTAAGCTTTCACATAACATAATGTTTTGACTGTCAAAGCCTTGTAATCGCTTGGCAATACTTTGTCTTAAAATGCCTGTAAATAATAAATAAGGGACAATAAAAATTTGCTGTTGCTTCCCTTTAACTTGCAGTAACCAGTCTTCAAAGGTTGGTCCCATTCCGTATAAGAAGCATGTATCAACGGCTTTATAGTGATATTTAGTACGTAGCCTTTTGGCAATTTTGGCTAAATCCCTCTTGACGGCTGGATCACTACTCCCACGTCCTATGAGTAAAACACTCGCATTGCTGTTAGGTTGCTGTTTTTCTATTATCCTAGCTTGTAATGTGTCAATTAATCGTTCATGAATGCCAAGAGGCTCACCATATGTAAACTTTACATATGGGTATAGTTTTTGAGCTTTTGCCATTTCTTTCGGAATATCATGCTTTGCGTGTTGAGCAGCTAGTAGGAGAATAGGCATTACGGCAATCGCTGTTGCCCCTTTCCGAATACAGCTAGCAATGCCTTCTGCAATGGTTGGTGTTGCCAGCTCTAGAAAGCATATTTCCTGAATAGCTACTGTCACTTCTTGTTGTACGCCTTGAAGAAAGTTTACGGCCTGCTCTACACCTTCCTTGACACGACTGCCATGTGCAATATATAAAATAGCCTGCATAATCCCACAACCTTATCCCGTTATTTGGATTGGCTGTGCGGGGTTTTGCTCAAACCAATGAATGGTTTCTCTTAAGGTCACAACCTTCCCTACTAATATGATGCTAGGGTTATGAATATTTTCTGTACGCACAATTTCCTCAATTGTAGCTAAAGTCCCCGTAACAGTTCTTTGCTTAGTAGAAACTGTTCCCCAGTGAATAACAGCCACAGGCGTTTTTTCATCACGGCCATATTTGAGTAATTGTTGACGGATATACGGAAGATTACCAACACCCATATAAATGGCAATCGTATCAATTCCTTTTGCAAGACTTTCCCAACGGATAGCATCTTCTTTTCCATCCTGCATATGCCCAGTAACCATAGCAAAACTTGAACCTAAGTTACGATGTGTGACAGGAATACCTGCATATGCTGGAGCTGCTATACCTGACGTAATACCAGGAACAATTTCAAAGGGAATTTGATGCTTCGCTAACACATCTGCCTCCTCTGCCCCTCTACCAAAAACAAATGGGTCTCCTCCTTTTAATCTTGTGACAACATATCCTTGTTGGGCATAATCAACAAGCGTTTGGTTGATTTGCTCCTGAATCATGGCATGTTGCTGAGGCAATTTCCCGCAAAAGATTAATTTAGCGTCTTTCTTGGCATAGGCTAATAGCTCTTTATTAATGAGTCTGTCATATAAAATGACATCTGCACATTCAATGCAACGTAATCCTTTAATCGTAAGGAGGTCAACATCTCCAGGACCTGCACCAACAATATAAACTTTCCCCATTTCATCTCACTCCTTCTGTCAATTACGCCTCGTTGTAATGGCATTTCAGATTGATTAAACTTACTAATAAGGGTCCTCGATTTTCTAAACCTGACACTTTGCTTTCGGTACAAAAACCTTTACTAAATTAAGATAAAGAAAAAAGGCTAATATTATCCTTAGACACAAAAATGCCTATGAATAATAAAAGCCTCTAGTTTGCTAGTCAGCCACATATTTAATTCTTAGTAATATAATAAGAATAATAAATAATTTAGTATATTCTGTCAACACTAATTTTGATACTTCGTTAGGCACAATAAAAACCAGTTGTCGATATCAAGATCGACAACTGGCTGATCTAATTATGTGCTTACCATGGTCTACGATATCGCGGACCTGGTCGAAAATATGGACCTGGTGGATATGGTCGATAGTTTGGATAATATGGATTGTAAGGATATTGATTAAATTGAGAGCCAAGGAAACTGCCTAAAAAACCACCAAAAAACGGTGCGCCAAATGGCCAAATAAAGCCTCCAAATCCTCCGCCTGGATAACCTCCGAAATTGCGCATATGCTACCTCCCCTTTTTACTCTATCGTATGAAGGAAGATACATCTATCATATGTAGAATGCCTATTCTATCGGGATTAGTGCATAAATCACAAAAAATCAGCGAGAATAAACTCCCGCTGATTGACATGCTTTATTATTTTTCTTCCCCTAAACGTTGGACAAAATTCGCGAGTGTACGGACCATAACACCAGTACCACCCTTAGGTCCTAAATCATGTACAGCTACAGCATCAGATGTGCCTGCTATATCCAGGTGAATCCATGGTGTATCACCAACAAATTCGCCCACAAAACCGCCGCCGAAAATCATATGACCATCACGACCAGGTGAATTATTTAAATCAGCTACATCTGATTTTCGAATTCGTTTTTTATCATTTTCTGTTAAAGGCATACGCCAAACAAATTCATCGGTCTCTTTTGCAGCTTCCATAAATGCTTCAAAAAATGCATCATCATTTGCAAGAGCACCTGTTTTATCCATACCTAGTGCAGTAATAACGCCTCCAGTTAAAGTAGCAACATCGATCAGTGATGTAGCCCCTTGCTGTTTAGCATATGTAGTTGCATCTGCCAGAACTAAACGCCCTTCTGCATCCGTATTTAATACTTCTACCGTTTTTCCGCTGTACGTCGTAATCACATCATCTGGTTTAAACGCTGTATCAGACACCATATTATCTGTAGAACCGATAACGGCTACAACATTTTTATTTGGACGTAATTCACCGATAATTTTCATCGCACCAAGTACAGCAGCGGCACCGCCCATATCACCTTTCATACCAACCATAGAGTCCTTTGGTTTTAAAGAATAGCCGCCTGTATCATACGTTACACCCTTACCAACAAGGCCAATTGGATCTTCAAAATCTTCAGTCGCTTTATATTTTAAGGTAATTAATCGTGGTTCTTCATAAGAGCCTTGGTTAACACATAATATACCACCCATACCTAGTTCCTCTAATTGTGCTTTATCTAATATCTCTACTTCAAAATCGTATTCCACAGCAAGAGATTGTGCATAGTTAGCTAAATCCGTAGCTGTTAGTAGGTTTGGAGGTAAATTAATTAAGCTACGAGCTTCATTGACAGCATCTGCATAAATCACACCTACCTCAAAGCTTGCCACCACTTCATCTAAATCCTCTGCTGTAGTCACAAGGTGAACAGCATCAATACGTTTATCTACTTCGTTTGAAGTTGTTTTATAATGTGGGACAGCATAATAGCCAAGGCCAATTCCTTCACCTGCTAAAAATGCTACATCTGCTGTTGAAATTGACTCTGTTGTAAATGATTCAAGCCAGATGGAATACTCTTTTACTTTTAAAGATCTTAATTCTTTTCCCACTAAACCAAATGCTGTGCGAATATCACCTTCTGTGAGGTTTTTACGCTCATCTAAACCTACAAATACAATACGTTTCAGGTTAGCATGGTCTTTCACAAATGGTAATTTCGTTAGTTTCTTTAATTCAGTTGAGACGTCTCCTGCACTAATCCATGTATCAAGGGCTTCACCGTAAAAAGATGAAAAGCTTGCCCAGTCCTGCATTTGTTCACGATGTTTTGTGACTCCTACCACTAATAGTTCAGTAGAAATCGTTTCAAATGTTTTTGCTTCTTTTACAATATGCATGTAAATTCCTCCATTCCATATACTATTATAACGAAGTTTCTGAAAAGCGCGTAATATTTGCCTATATCTTCTTTTAGAAAATAATGAATGTTATAATAAAAGCAATTATTTGCGAAGGTTGTGATGAAATTGAGTTTACTCCATAATACCCCATTACTAATTGCCCTCTTTGCGGTTCTCTTTGCACAGTTTGTTAAAATCCCCATTCATTTTTTAATGACTAGACAAGTAAAATGGGGACTTTTTACCTCAACAGGAGGAATGCCTAGTTCTCACTCTGCTTCTGTCACTGGATTGGCAACCTCAATTGCCTATGAGACGGGTTTGGAATCCCCCATTTTTGCGGTAGCTGCAATGTTTTCCATTATCGTGATGTATGATGCTAGTGGTGTTCGTTACCAAGCAGGTCAGCATGCAGCCATTTTAAATCAACTGCGTAAGGATTTCCAAACATTGCTTCATGATTTAAAAAAATGGCCACAGATGGACGGACAAGAAAAAATGGAGGAATTAAAAACATTATTAGGCCATAAACGAAGTGAAGTATTTTTTGGGGCTCTAACGGGTATTTTTATCGCCATCATAGCCTACGAGTTTTTCATCTAACAGACATCAACACATCCTCTAGAGGAGGCTGTGTTTTTTGTATAAAAAAAGTATTCTTTCTTCAATTGAAGAAAGAATACTAAGCACGTTAGAACATTCGATAGCCACTTTTACGTAAATAAATCATCACGATACCAGCCACAATAGAACCCGCAAAGCCACCTGATAAAATAGCAATMTCCACAAACTGAAGTGCCTGTAATTTATCAATTAATGCTGGGAATGCAGAGCCTGGCTTAAAAATATAATCTAAGAAGCTTACTTCATCTACMNTRWMKMTKAYAMCAATYKSMKASMCMAYKRSMMTTAACCATGTCATCCGTAACAGCATATTTAACAAGAATCCGATACMMRWKWASRKGAMGAAAAATAAYAAAATAGAAATGATTAACTGTACTAATGAAACTGGACCATCCATGTATGTATAACCTCCGTTTTCCTCTCATTAGTTTACATGATTACGACACCGCTTTCAATGAACATATCCTTGTTTTCGCTTGTTCGTCATATTTAGGAAAATCATCAATCGATCATCTATGGTTGATCTTTGAATTTAGGGGTATATGCTTCTTCCGCGGGTATTTGCTTCTCCTTCGTCGTAGATGCTTTTTCCACCAAAAAACTATTGAAGACAAATGCTTATCTTCAATAGTTTCTATGATTTTATGAAGTTGATTGAGCTACTAAAAACTTTGGTGATTTCCAAAGCTGTGCCCATTTTTTAAATGCTGTCAGCACAATTAAGAAGCCAAGCATTAACATGATAACAGATAAAATCCCATTTAACATATTAAAGCCTGMAGCGGCTGGATTCCAGTATACATTTTTAATCATCCAATAGCCTGCAACGTTGACCGTAATGTADAAATAAGCCAATGGGATAAAGCATGTCAATGCATAGATGCGTTTATCTGCGACCTTCAATACCATCGTCACGCCACATACTAGACCAATGGCTGCCATTAGCTGATTGGATACACCAAATAATACCCAGATTGAGCTTATATCCCCTGAATACAATAAATAGCCCCACATAAAGCAGGCAAGTGCACTAGCAAAAATTGTACCTGGTACCCAATTGGTACGCTTCAGTGGTTTATAAACATTGCCACCAAAATCTTGTATTAAATAACGAGCTACCCTTGTTCCAGCATCAATGGCTGTAAGAATGAAAACCGCTTCAAACATAATGACAAATTGATAGAAGTACGAAGATAACTCTGCGAACCAAGGAATACCTGTAAAGATATCTGTCATACCAACTGCTAGCGTTACAGCACCTCCTGTTCGTCCTTCCAAGTCCATGCCGATACTTTGAGACAATGCTTGTAGATGAACGGGCTCCATTCCTAATGTAGCAAATACAGCTGGTGCTGAGTTAATCGCAAAATAGTCGGCTGGATGAAGAGCAGTAGCTGCGATTAAAGCCATCACACCTACTAGTGACTCTACTAACATAGCACCAAAGCCTACAATACGGATGTCCTCCCAACGATCAATCATCTTAGGTGTTGTTCCTGAGCCTACAAAAGCATGGAAGCCAGAAATGGCACCACAGGCAATTGTAATAGAAACAAACGGCCACACAGGACCGGCAATTACTGGTCCACCACCATGAATAAACTCTGTCAATGGTGGGAATTGAATAGCAGGATTAACAAAGAAAACGCCAATAATTAGTGCAATAAATACCCCAATCTTCATGAAACTACTTAAATAATCACGAGGTGCTAATAAAAGCCACACAGGTAATGCAGCGGCAAAAAAGGCATAGATTGGTAAGATGATAGCTAATGTATCCCGATCAAATGTTAAAAAATCACCGAATGCTGTGCCTTGAATAAGCGGTCCGATAAATACCCCAATCATTAATAAAATAAAGCCTATAGTAGATGTAACAATTAAATTGCCTGTTTTACGATAGGCAATACCCACAAGCATGGCGATTGGTATCGTAATACCTACAGCAAATGTTCCCCATGGATTGCGCTCTAAAGCACCTAACACCACCATCGAGAGACCTGCCATTGTAATCGTAATAATGAATAGCATCGCAAGGCCTGTACAGAAACCTGCGATAGGGCCTAACTCCTCCTTCATCACTTCCGATAGGGATTTACCACCATGACGCATGGAAGCAAATAAAACAACAGCATCATGAACTGCCCCACCAATTACTGCTCCGATTAATAGCCATAGAAGTCCAGGCAAATACCCAAATTGTGCAGCTAGGATTGGTCCAACTAAAGGTCCTGCTGCTGCAATCGCTGCAAAATGATGCCCAAAGGTTACCCACTTATTCGTCGGAACATAGTCTTTACCATCTTCCAAAGCGTGGGCTGGGGTGGGCGTATCATCTTTTATTTTAAGTACCTTCTTTGTAAAGAAAATGCCATACAAACGATAGCTGATCATCAAAATACAAATAGACCCTATCACTATTGTAATCGCATTCATGCAAACACCCCTTTTACTTTTTCCACATCATAGCAAAGGAATGTCCATATTATTCGTAAAATAACTGAAATGTCAGAAATTAAAGTTGAAAGGTAGTAGTTGTCCGTTGAAATGCAACTACTTCGATAGGTCAAAAATTTTCCGTACATCCTTCATATATAGCCTACTTACTGGAATGGAATGTCTGTTATGCACAATTAAATTAAATTTAGAACTACTCCAAGGCTCTAATTCCACAATATGCTCTAAATTGACAATATACGCGCGATGGACACGTACAAAGCCTTTTAAGGTAAGTCTTTTTTCTAACGCGGCCAATGATTCAGAAGCAAAAAAACGCCCCTGCTCTGTCACAACAACCGTTTTACTATCCTCAGAGGTACAATACAAAATATCCTGTATTTTCAATAATAAAATTCGATCGTTTGCATAAACTGTTAACTTATCGAGCTTGTCCAACTGAGATGCCTTTAACTCCTCCATTGTTTTTGCTTGCGCAGCTCTTTTTTTAGCTAACAGTTTTTCCACAGCTGTTTGTACCCTTTCTGCCTCAAAGGGTTTCAATATATAATCAAATGCATTGACTTCAAATGCCTGCAAAGCATAGTCATCGTAGGCTGTAGCAMAAATAATTTCAGGTCTCTGTGCATTCAGTAATAATTGTTTAGCTAAGTCAAGTCCATTGTTCATGCCTAATTCAATATCTAGAAATATACAATCGACTTCTTCAAGCTGTGACGCTTTGCACAACTCCTCAAGATTTTCAGATTCACCACAAACATTCACTAATGCTGTTTGCTCTAATAAATATCGCAGTTCCGCGCGTGCTAAGGGTTCATCATCCACAATATATACATTCAAATTTTTCTACTCCCATCTAGTCGCCTTTAACGGCAGTTGAATCATAATTTTTGTGCCCACACCTAACGTACTTGTTATATGAAAATCCGCTTCAGAACCATAAATTTCATGGATCCTCTGATAAATATTCCAAAGAGCGGTTCCTGTCCCCTGTTCGGATTGCATTATACGCTTGCCAAGTTGTTTTACCTGCTCCTTCCTCATACCACAGCCGTTATCTTCCGTTAACAGGACCAGCTTATCATTCACACGTTGTACTTTGACATAGATTTTGCCTTCATTACGATTTTTAAAGGCATGATAAATAGCATTCTCGACAAGAGGCTGTAAGGTAAATGGAGGAATTTGCACATCAAAGAGTGTTTCATCCATGATAAATTCAACTTCGTAACGATTTGGAAACCGTGTTTGCTCAATAGATAAATAAGCTTCAACATGATCTATTTCATTTTTCAATGGAATGAGCATTTGCCGTGCGCCCTGCAAATTGCTTCTAAAAAATGTACTAAGCTTGATTAATAATGCTCTTGCCTCATCTGCATCTGTCCGAATCAAGCTTGAAATAGTATTCAGACTATTAAAGAAGAAATGTGGATGAACTTGTGCTTGTAATGCCTTGATTTCAGCATCCTTTAATAATTTTCGCTGTTGCTCAATTTCAGCATATTCAAGCTGAGAGGAAAATAGTCTACTCAAACCCTCTGCTAGCTCCTTCTTCACCCCTGTCAAAGAATCCGCTTTAGTGAAATAAAGCTTTAAGCTTCCCACTGTTCGATGCTGTACCTTCAAGGGCAAGACAATGGCAGCACTTAATGGGCAGCTAGCGTGTGGACATTGAATTTCCTTTTGAGATGTAGCCATTAAAATTTTGCCTTCCTCTAATACTCGTTTTGTCAAAGCTGTCATGATTTCTCGATGAATTAAATGATGATCCTCACCAACGCCAACATGTGCTAACACCCCATTTTTATCGGTAATAGCGACCGCATCTACTTTTATTTCTCTTTTAATAATTTCTGCAACCGTTTGGCATGATTCTTCATTCAAGCCCTTACGAAAATGCTCAATTGTTTGTTGGGCAATTGAAAAAGCTTGATGGGTTTGTAATGCCTTTGTTCGCTCCTCTTCATCAATAAACGTTTTAATAATCATGAAAAATAAAAATATCCCAAAGGCATTCATTAAAATCATCGGCATTGCAATTAATGAAACTAACTGCAAGGCCTGCTCAAATGGCTTGGCGACTACTAAAATCACCAGCATTTGAATCGTTTCTGCACAGATGCCGATAATGACTGCTTTCTTATAGGAAAAAGTTTGACGTATTTTAAAGCGTTTACTTAAACCACCTGTAATAAAGCCAGCTAGAATTGTTGAAACACCGCAGGCTATTGCTGTAAAACCACCAAGTGTAATTCGGTGAATACCTGCAATAATTCCTACACATACACCAACAAGTGGTCCACCAAAAATTCCTGCAATGGCGACACCAATTAATCTCGTATTAGCAATGGCCTCCTCCGCATTGATCGTACTATGTATCATCTGATTTAAAGGATGGATTGTCCCACTTTCAATTTTAATCCCTGTATAACTGCTGATAATACATAGGCTACTAAAGATAATAATGAGCCATATTTTCTCTTTCGTTCCTTGCTCCTGAAACAGCTTTTCTCGAAAGAGTCGCCATCTTGACATTAAAAAGGCAAACACAATGATCAGCCCAACTCGCTCTAACATAAATAAAAACAGCTCCATCAAAGGTCACCTCCTAAAAGTCATATTATTTTTTAAAGAATAAACGATAAGAGGTATAACCAAAAATATCCCCTGGATTAATCCCTTCTATCGTCTCTAATTGATGTCTTTCAAATTGATTGGAAGCCATTTCCTTTAACATCACAGAGGTTGTTTCATCTTGTGCTAGTTCCTGTGGATACAACCATTTAGCTTCTAAAATTTCTTTTTCTTGAATGGAAACCTGCTGCTGCTCATCTAGCATTCGACAATAAAAAATGGCCATATTATCACTGATGTCATCACGGATGACACCTGTTCTAAATCCAATTAAGCCTGAGACTCTACAATCGATGCCTGTTTCTTCTTTGATTTCACGAATGACCGCCTCATCTACCGTTTCTCCTGCATTAACAAAACCTGCTGGCAATGACCAACGTCCTTTCAATCCGCTATAAGCCTTTTTCACAACTAACCATTGTCCAAGCTCATTCACCGTAACTCCTGATACACCCAACCATATTTTCCCTCGATCTTTTCTCATAACCTTCACCTCTATCTACCTATTATACCTGCTCACTTTCTATGGAATGAAGCATTTATTCTGAATTTTACAGTTAATCCACAGTGAAAATGCTTCTTTCATTCAACCTCAATGAAAGAAGCTATTATACATTGCCTTGAATTTCACTAAATAAGGTCATAAAAATTTGTTGGAAGTGTCAGATGATTTTTAACATAGTTACTTACAAACGGGAAAATAAAAAGAAAGAAAAAAGCTCCTTTCATTCATCATGTTTTGCAACATCATCAATCAAAGAAGCCTATTATTGTTAGCCCATTATTCGAATGGATTTATTTACTTTTACTCACAAACCTCAGGTGTACCTTCACGCTTTGCTGTTCTGAAAGACGTACCGCAGCCACATGATGCAATGGCATTTGGATTATCGATTGTGAAGCCACCGCCCATTAGCGATTGTTTATAGTCAATTTTTGTTCCCATCAAAATCGGCGCATCTTCACGGGAAACAAGAATTGTTAAACCATGCTGAACATCTTCAAAATCATCATCTTTTTTCTCTTTATCAAAATGCATGCCATAGGATAGCCCGCTACAGCCGCCACCATTCACCACTACACGTAAAAAAGAACCTTGTTCTTCATTATGCTCCATCATTTCATTAATATGAAAGCCAGCAGCCTGTGTCACTTCTATAATTTGCTTTGTACTTGTCATCCCAATCACCTTCCTTCTTACGTATTATCATAACAATTTTGACCATTGTATGACAAACATTCAGCTTCAAGTCGATTATAAGTTATAATTCTCATATTTTTCACATTAATAGTATTTTTTATTCATGTTAATAAAAACATCATTGGTATAATAGTTACAACGAATTCTTGGCAGGGGGTAATATATATGGAGATTTCACCATATTATGAGAAAAAAATTCAATGTTTAAATTGCAAAAAAGAATTTCCAACATTAAAAGTGCGTTCAAAATTTATTAAAGTAGATCATACGGAAACAGATTTTCAACCTATTTATGCAGATGAAGTGAATGCTCTCTATTATAATGTTTTTGTATGTGAACATTGTGGCTTTTCCTTTACAGAAGACTTTACAAAATATTTTGCACCGGGTATCCAAGATGATATACGTACACAAATTACAGAAAAATGGGTGCATCATGATTTCAAGGGTGAACGTACCGTATTTCAAGCGATTCAAGCCTATAAGTTAGCGTTTCTTTGTGGCAAGATTAAAAAAGAAAAAAATGTAGCGATTGCTGGACTAACTCTACGTCTTGCATGGCTTTATCGTTCCTTAAACAATAGTGGACAAGAAGAGCGCTTTATGAAATTAGCACGTGATTATTATATGGAATCTTATTCTACCGAGGACTACAGCTCTACACAAATGTCAGCTGTCCGAATTATGTATATGATTGCTGAATTATCTAGACGTATTGGAGATATTGAAAATGCGACACGCTTCTTTTCTAGAGTCATTGAAAAACAAAGTGTCGGTGGTGAGGCAAAAATTATAGATATGGCGAAAGAACAGTGGGCCATTATTCGTGAAGAAAAAGAACATGCGCGTCATAAATAGGTAAATAAAAAAGTTCTAGCTTGCAAACAGCTAGAACTTTTTAAAAAGGCTTAGAATACTTGCTCTACTTCGACGATACCTGGTACTTCTTCTAATAATGCTCGTTCAATACCAGCTTTTAATGTAATCGTAGAACTTGGGCAACTGCCACAAGCACCTAATAAACGTAATTTCACAACGCCATCCTCAACATCTACTAATTCACAGTCTCCACCGTCACGTAGTAAGAATGGACGTAATTTATCTAATACCTCTTGAACTTGGTCGTTAATTGTTGCTTCTGCCATTTATCTCGACTCCTTTCCTTATAATGATTATAATGTTAGCAACAGAAAAAATCCAATATTGAATCACAAGGAGAGAAAATACTATGCCATCAACAAAACCTATGATTGAAATTTATGGAACAGCTGTCATCTGTGCTAGTTGTGTCAATGCCCCATCTTCCAAGGATACATATGAGTGGCTACAAGCAGCCATCAATCGCAAATATCCAGATCAAGCATATGATATTCGCTATATCGATATTGAAGGTCCAATTGAGAATGAACGCGACCAAGAGTATGCGTCACGTATTCAAGACGATGAATTTTTCTACCCCCTTGTCCTCATTAACAGTGAGGTAGTTGGAGAGGGCTATGTCCAACTAAAGCCTGTATTTACGGCCCTTGACAATTTAGGGTTTGTCCCAGACGAAATGTTTTAATAAAAATAAAGGGATTATTTCAAAATGATTTTTGAAACAATCCCTTTCAGCTAATTAATCATTTTGACGTTTGTAATACCATAATAATCCTGATTTCATTAAGCGAGCGATACGCCCAGTTACTGTTGTATCAGCTAAGTATACAAAGCCTTGTTTTTTACCAAGAGCTCCCATAAAGCCTTTTAATTTAATATCTGGCATCTTCTCTGGTAAATGTTCACCTTTCCAACGCATACGAAGTACTTTCACAATTTGCTCCGCTTGTTCCTCTGCTAATTGTGCTGTTGGGGCTAAATCTGATGAAGCACAATCTCCTACAACATAGACATGTTCATCATCGAGTAAATTAAAATACTGTGTGACAAGTGGACGGTCATGTTTATCTTTCTCAACATCCATATCACGCACAATTTTGACTGGCTGGACACCTGCAGTCCAAACCACTGCATCGAGTAAAATTTCATCATCATGATTAAAAATTTTACCTGGCTCTACTCTTGTAATATTTGAATTGGCAACCACATCAACATTATGCTTAACAAACCAATCCTTTACATACTTACTTATTTTTTCTGGAAAATCTTTCAATATACGTTGACCACGGTCAAATAGCTTGATTTTTAAATCTGAGCGACTTTCACGTAGCTCACTTGCAAGCTCAATTCCACTTAGGCCAGCCCCTATAATTCCAACTGTAGACCCAGCTGGTAACCCACAAAGTGCTTGGAATGTTGCACGTGATTTACCCATTGTTTGAATGCTGTACGTATACTCTTCCGCACCTGGTACACCATGATATTTATCTTCACAGCCAAGCCCAATGACTAAATCATCATATTCTATACGTTGTCCGTCTTCAAGAATGACTACTTTTTCCGCACGATTAATTTCAACGACTTCTCCATATACGGCTGTTAAACGTTCATGCTCTGGGAAGCTTACACGAATTTCTTTATCTGTTGCTGTCCCTGCCGCCAATGCATAAAACTCTGTTTTTAAACTATGGAAAGGGGCTCTATCTACTATAACTACCTCTCTGTCTAATGGTAGGCTGTTTAATAGACGAAGCATGACACGCATATTGCCGTAGCCGCCACCTAAAAGTACTAATTTTCCCATAATAGTCTCCTTTTATATCTCTTTTAATAATTGTTCACAAAGTATCCACAAACGAGTATAACCGATTGTGAGAAGTTTCACAATATCAGAATGAAATTTTGTGAAAGATTTCACAAAATAAACGAGAACCTGTTCATTTCTATTGATTTTTAAGCCATTAATAACAAATTCCCTTTATCTTTTATTAAAAAACGTTTCTTTTCTCTTAAACATAAATAATTGACGAAAATCGTAAAACCGAGTAGCATTACTTTGGTGAGGTGACATGGATGAATCCAATGGTTGAATTTTGTATAAGTAATTTAGCAAATGGCTCTCAAGCAACTTATGAAGTACTCGAACGCGATCCAAACATCGACGTTTTGGAATATGGCTGCCTCAGTTATTGTACAAAGTGCTCAGAATCCTTTTATGCAATAGTAAACGGTGAATTAGTAGAAGCAGATTCTCCTGATGAATTAACGAAAGCCATTTATCAATTTATTGAAGAAAATCCTTTATGGTAGTTTTCTAAAATACCTATATGAATAAATTTGAACAAATAAAAAGGATGTTATGCTGAAAATTAGCATAAACATCCTTTTATTACTTTAGTACGTCCACTACATATGTAGGTTGGCATTCTTTTTCGAGGACAGTCTTTGTAGGCGTCACCCCAGTATTCACATGAATGGTGTCACAGCCAAATCGAATGCCACACATAATGTCCGTATCATAATTATCACCGATCATTACCATGTCTTCTTTCGCAATTCCATGTTCGGTCGCAATTACTTCCAGCATGGCTGGCGATGGCTTACCAATATAGATTGGTTCAACATCTGCAACTTCTCCTACCAAGCGTGCAAAAGAACCATTGCCTGGTAAGAACCCGTATTCTGTTGGGAATTTAATATCTTGATTCGTGGCAATAAAGGTCGCTCCTTGCTGAACAAAAACCGTGGCCCTAGCAAGTGCCATATAATCAAGCGTACGATCAATCCCCATAACAAATACATCGGGCTCATCCTCAACAGGCACAATATTTTCATTGAGTAGTGCCTGACGAATACCATCTGTACCCATCATCGCTACTTTTTTGCTTGGAAAATGTAGGGCCACATACTTTGCTGTGACCAATGCACTTGAATAAATATGCTCTAATGGCGCGTTCACGCCAATAGACAGTAAAGCTTCTTGCAGTTGTTCTCGCGTCTTCGAAGAATTATTCGTTACATAGAATGGCTCAATTCCTGCTTGCTGTAAACGATGAATAAAAGCTACCGCAGAAGGAATACCTTCCTTCCCACGGTAGACAGTACCATCTAAATCAAAGCAATAGGCCTTATATTGTTTCATTGATGATCCTCTGGCAAAAATGCTGAAACAGGTCCTAATTCATTTGTTAAATAATTATGAACTGCTGGCGAGAACTGCTTTAAAGCCATTAGATTGGCTGTTAGTACATGGATAACCTCTTGGATATCTACCTCTATAAACTCACGCACTAGCATTTTACGTAAGCCAACAACTGCTTTGTATGGTGCTTCCAAATCAGCAGCTACAACTTTTTCATCGACTAAAATATCAATAATATCCTCGTAGCTTCCTGGATCGCGCATAATGAAACCGTCAATCATTAAATTTCCTACATCCATCATTGACTCCATAATGTTGTGTCCAATTCGCTCGATAGCTAATTTCTTTATATCATTCTGAAGCCAGTTATCCTCTGTCTCCAAAATAGTTAATAGCCCATCTAAGTACTGTAAATTTTTTGTGATTTTATTACGATCTACAAAATACACAAGGAAAGCCCCCATTCAAATCTTTAAAAGTTGATAGTCTTTTCTCTTCTATAGTACCATAACTATAGGATTGGAAGGAGATTAAAAGATGGAACGTTTTTTTTTATATGATGATGTAGAAGATACGAAAACAAGATTTGTTAGTTTTGCTGGACAAAAGCTACGTTATGATTTAGCAATATTACAATCTGGCCGCTTCTTTGGAAAAGTGCTTGTCATGGATATCCAGTTCGGTCGCTTTGCTATTATTGGTCCTGATGATGTAGAAGAGCCTGGGTACTTAGAACATGTGTACAATCGCACAGAGGAAGAAACAATCGAATTACGGGAATACTTGCGTGAATTATTGAACTAACACCCATTTTATTGGGTGTTTTTTTATATAACATAAAAAAATTTCGCTAGCCATGGGCGATTGCGAAATCTTTTTACGTATTGTTATTTATTTAAAGTGGATGGATTATCTTTATTATGGGGCTTGTCTTTATTTTCATTATCATTTTGCTTTTTCGCTTGCTGATTTTGACCAATCACAGCTAAATCGTCTACACTAATATCAAAACCATACCCATATTCCTCTCGATCTAATGGCTTTTTATTGCGTTTTTCTTTTGCCAACATCATCACCTCCATTCATAAATTATCCCTTTTTTAATGATTTATACGCCCTTTTTCTCAATACGTTTAAGCTGTGACATCCTTAATAATCCACTGGGCAGCGCTTATTAAATCTGGAAAGACAGCATCTGCTAAGGGATCTTGTTCCCCTAGGAAAACACCCTTTGTTCCTGCCCGTTTTCCTGCCATAATATCCGTATCTGTATCGCCTACCATATAGGATTTTGATAAATCAATGTTATATTTCTTTCCTAAATCCACAATTAATTTGCTATTGGGCTTGCGGCAGGCACAACCTGACTTAGGTTTGTGCGGACAATAAACGACTTCATGGATCACTGCCCCTTTTTTCTTTAGCTCCTTCACCATATGTTCATGTATTTTCTGTAAGCCACTTTCCTTCATAAAGCCTAAACCAACCCCACCTTGATTTGTCACGACAAACACATAATCAAAATGCTTATTTAGCTTTCTGATTGCCTCAGGCACTTGCGGTAAAAAGTACAAATCCTTAGGCTTATTCACAAACTTCACACGATTGGTCAGTACTTCATTGATAACACCATCACGATCTAAAAATACGGCTCTTTTCATTTGCAACACACCTTCGATAAGCTGTTTTGTGCTTTAGTTTTCCCCAATTACACAAAAGCTAATAATCATGAAAAAAAACCTGATGCCTATCACATCAGGTTTTTGTATAAGAGTTTATTCTGCTAAAGGTTCATGGTCTGTTGGCTTTGTTACTTCACTCATATCCACTACTTCTGGCTGTTTCATAACTTTCCCCAATTTACGTAATACGAAATAAGCACAGCCAAAATTACAGTATTCGTATAGATAATCTTGAAGCGTACTTATTTTTGTATCAAAAGTGGATTTTTGATTTTTATCATCAAAAAACCCCTTTAAACGTAACTGGTTATAGCCCCAATCACCTACAATATAATCGTATCTGGCTAAGATATCTGAGTATCTTTCCTGAAAAACTTCCTCCTGAAAGGCCTCGCGATAATCTTCTATTAGTTCATATTCTAATCCTTCAACTATGATCAAAGTGACACCACCCTTTTCGTTCAGCCTTGACGTTTACACTTCCGCTTGTAATTGACGTTCTTTCGTTGCAGCATTTACTTGTTCGTCTGCATGATAACTACTACGTACAAGTGGGCCAGCCTCACAATGCTTAAAGCCTTTCTCCATGGCAATCTTACGCAGTTTACCAAATTCTATTGGTGAATAGTATTTTTTAACTGGTAAATGCTTTTTCGTTGGCTGTAAATATTGACCGATCGTCATAATATCTACATTATTTGCACGTAAATCGTCCATGACTTCTAAAATTTCTTCATGTGTTTCGCCTAATCCAATCATTAGTGATGATTTCGTTGGAATTTCAGGCTGCATCTCTTTAGCTAAACGCAGGAACTCTAAAGAGCGTTCGTATTTTGCACGAGCGCGCACTCTTGGTGTTAAACGGCGTACTGTTTCAATATTATGATTTAAAATATCTGGTTTTGCATCCATTAACATTTGAAGGTTCTCCTTCATCCCGCCTAAATCTGATGGCAATACCTCAACAGATGTGAAAGGACTTTTACGACGAATTGCACGTACTGTTTCTGCTAAAACTTGCGCTCCGCCATCCTTTAAATCGTCACGTGCGACCATTGTAATAACAACGTGCTTTAAATTCATAATGGCTACTGAATCTGCAACGCGCTCTGGTTCTGCCAAATCTAGTTCATTTGGTAAACCTGTTTTCACTGCACAGAAACGACAAGCACGTGTACAAACGGAACCAAGAATCATCATGGTAGCAGTACGTCTCTCTCCCCAGCATTCATGGATGTTTGGACAACGAGCTTCTTCACATACTGTATGCAGATTTTTCTCACGCATCAGCTTTTTAAGCCCTTTATATTCATCATTCGTGTTTAGTTTTATTTTTAGCCAATCTGGTTTTCTTACATGTTCTTCTTTACTTGTAGGTTTACAAGATGTCATACGAATATCGCCCCTATCAAAAATATACATTTTTTAATATTAACTATCTTCACTGTTGTCAATGTAACATATTAAAGGCACTCCAACAACTATCACAACAAACATTTCTATTTATAAGGGACAGGTATTTCTATGGACGGTTGTGGCGCGTCACTACTATTGGTATAAATGTTTGGAACAGGTCCCCTTGTTAGGCCCATCGCTACAGGTATATCCTGTGCAACGGTAGAAGATTTACTAGCGAAAGGAACAATAATCTGAACATTTACCTCTAAATGAATACCTACCTCCACATAAGCACTATTGATTCCAAATTCTTGAATAGAGGATGTCACATTACTATGAACATTCCCAATCACATGGAAGCGAATCGGGATCTTTGGCCCCAAATTTCCAAGCAAGGGAATATTGGCTGCTTGACCAAGCGGTACAAAAAAGACAATGCCATCACCATCTTGGATCCTGTTAATATCATATTCAACATTATCTAATTCAGGTAAATGCGATAGCTCTCCCTGTTCAGCTTGCTCCAAATACATTTTAACAAGCTCTAATGTCTCTGCTCGAACACGATTAATGATTTCTGTATTAAACTTAGTCGTCATCATTTCAGACGTACCTGGAGGAATATCTTCAATGATATCATTTACATCTAATACATTAGAGGTACGTGAATTAATGGCTTTACTCACAACATATGAGGCAATCTTCGTAGTTTGCACTTCCGCATATTGCAAATAGGTTGGCATGAGCCGTTCATTTAAATAATAAATAAATAATATAAGGCAAACAACCATACTAACAATTAAAATSKTTAAKTTWTKWMGAMGMRWYMMCCTTCTACCATATGAGCGTAATTTCATTCTTTTTCGAGGGAAAAACAAAAAAATCTCCTCCTGTTCCATAACGTATGAACAGGAGGAGTAATTTATTCTACTTTTGCGGGAACCACATAATCCGTCTCAACATTTTCAATTGTTACATCAGGATAATCCACTAAATTAACTTCATATGTAGCTGCCAGCAATTGATCTTGTTCTTCAAAAATACGAATCCATGGTAATGCCGCATCCAACGTGTTTTGTCTAGATACAATCCCACGGCGTCCATCTGATAATTTTAAAATAACACCATTTGGATAATGAACGACAGCTCTTTTTAAAGCTTTTACAATTCGAGCATCATAAAGAGTGCCCGAGCCAGCTTCAACAATAGCTAGTCCTTGTGAAGGGAGCATCTTCTCCCGGTATACACGATTCGTTGTCACCGCATCAAAAACATCTGCAACACCAATTATCTTGGCAAATGGATGAATTTCAAAGTCAACAAGTCCTCTTGGATAGCCACTTCCATCAATACGTTCATGGTGTTGGAAAGCACAGTGCGCCACAAGCAGAGAGATTGAATGTAAATTCCGTAATAAATCAAAACCATAACGAGCATGCATCTTCATCATTTCAAACTCATCATTCGTTAAACGTCCTGGCTTTGTTAAAATATCTTTCGGTACCATTAGTTTACCGACATCGTGTAATAATGCACCTATCCCGATCAAACGTAAATCCTCAGCAGAGTAGCCAAGTTCTTTGGCAATGGCAATAGAATACAATGTCACTTGGAAAGAGTGTTGATATAAATATTCATCAAATAAATAAGCATCTGTTAAAATGGTTAGAATTTCATTATTTCCAGTAACTGCAGAAAGTAATTCATCTACGATCGAAACAATTGTCTTTGATTGCTGATCTAATATATAAGAAGCATTTACTGGATTCAAACCATCAATGGACTGGAACGAATCCTTTATAGTTTTGATGACTTTATTTCGCATAGCAGGTGGAACGGTCTCTTCTACTTCTATTCCCTCAGAAATCTCATCGTCAATATATAAATAATGTGTATTTAACTGTTGAAGTCTTTGAATAATACGGTCATTAATGACAACATCTTTCTTTAAAAGCGGATGACCTGCCTCATTCCAAATGGTTCTTCCTAATACCATCCCTTCTTTTAATACATCGATTGAAATTAATCGCATGACTTCTTCCCCATTCCATTCTTTAAACTCTCTCTATTGTTTAAAGAATCTTTGACCATAATCTATCATAATGTTTCGTAAAAATTCAGGTAAAATATCTTGTTTTTTTGCATATTTAAAACTTGGATAAAAATAACCAAATGTAAAAAGATCCAATATGACCAGTTTATACATGTGATTTTGATCTACTAGCTTACCATTAATTAATAATTGCCGATTTTCATTCATGGAAAAKYCATATGTCAATATTTTTCCAAAAATGACGCCTCTAAACCCTAGTCCTTTTAGTTCGATATAGGGCCATTCTTCATTTTTGGATTGCATATAAATTTCTTTCATTTCAGCGACGGATAATTCAATTGTACATAAATTAATTGGATGTGGAAAAATTCGGTGCAAATCTAAGGCAGTCACTATTCCCTTAGGAAGACCATCTAAAAATATCCCTGCATTGAATAATGCACAGTCCGCTCCGCTTTTTTCCAAAATTGCATGTGCAAATAAATCAGATAGCTGTGAATAATGGAACCATTCCTTGTTGTAGGCTTTCTTTGTTGTAAAAACTGGAGTATCCAATATTCTGTTACCTTCATCCTCCAAAAACTGTACCACTTTCTGTTCATTTTTAACAATTGGCAAATCCTTATTATGAATTAAAGTATCCTTTTTTTCAACAATTTTCCTCAATTTTTTATCATATTCTATGATAAGATGTCCAGTATATTGGCCAAACTTACCTCCACCTGTCAGTAAAACCCCATTAATCACTTTGCCCTCTGGTAGGACATGATGGGTATGAGAGCCGAATATAACATCAATTTCTGGACACTCATCCGCTAAGAGCTCATCCTCTGTAATGCCTAAATGGGATAAGCATACAACAATGTCTACTTCTTCACGTAGTTGATGCGCTAAACGTAGCAGTGTACTTCTAGCGTCGTCCATATGCCAATTTAATTCTTCATAATATACTTCAAACATGGCCGTGGCTGCAATGACGCCAATCTTCGTACCCATTGCTGTTGTTAAGATTACATAAGGCTTCATCCATGCTGGCTTCTTCCCGTGGGAGGCATATACATTTGCAACMACAACATCAAAATTAGCATTGTCATATAAGTKGAAGAGCTCTTCATGGGATAATGTAATACCTTCATTGTTGCCGATTGTCACCACATCGTAACCCGCCTCATTTAGCAATCGCACATTACCTTTCCCAACTGTTGCTTCTGTATAAATGTTGGAACGATCTAAATGATCTCCAACATCAAACAAATAGCTTGTTTCCCCGATATTCCCTAATTTATTGCGCATTTCTTTCACATAGCTTTGCATTCGTGGCCAATACTTAAAATGACTATGCAAATCATTTGTGTGAAAAATATGGATCTTTTCAAGCATTAAAGCCACCTCACTTCAAATTAAGCTAATATGCCTTCTATAATAGATCGAATTCCTAGTAATAATAGAATAATCCTTAAAGCTAGTACAAGTGTATCGGATTTAATCCTCTTATTTAACGCAGCACCCAGCTTTGCTCCAACATAAGCACCAGGAATAACTGGAATAGTATAAAGCCAGGGTACATGACCGAAATAAACATGGCTTGCAGAATTAACAATGGACGTTAAAAATACCATAAACATCGATGTTGCCACCGCGACATGTGGGGGGAATAAGAATAAAATAATCATTGCTGGCACGATCATGGAGCCGCCACCTATTCCAAATAAACCAGAAGCAAAGCCAATACCAAATGTTAATGTAATAGCAAACCAAATGGGATAGCCATATACATAGGTTTTTCCCTCAGAGTCAGTAAACTCTTGCTGCATACCATTTTTTACAAACCATTTTACAGGCTTCAGTTTGTCTCTCACAAGCAAAATAATCGATAAAATAATAAGTAAAATACCGAAATATAAATTAAAGGATGGTAAATCTAATCCTTTATTGACCCATGCGCCAAGGATTGTTCCTGGAATACTTCCAATAAAGAATATAAAACCACTTTTATAATCCACCGTTTTAGATTTCATATAGCTTAGCGTGGAGGCAAGTCCCGTGAAAATCATCATCACCACTGATAAACCGACTACTTTTTGTGGTGTAATATCTGGGATCATTCCTAAATTTAAGCCGATGTATAATGTTGCTGGTACTAATACTACACCACCACCTAGCCCAACTAATGAGCCAATTAGACCAGCAAGCAAGGCAATGATGACTAATAAAATAAACTCCATTATAGTTCCCCTTCAAACATGTTTAATTGTTTAGGTGCCAACCCGACATCGTTAATATTCAACATACCTTGTAGCTCCTTTGCGTTTTTCGCTGCATGATTACCAGAATTATTATTAAATAAAACGAAGAGTTCATTGACCTCTGGTTCAAGCTTTTTCATGCTATCCCCAAGTTGCTGTAATTCTTCTTTATTATAATCATATAAGAAGCGAACTTTACGCCAATTTTCTGCATTTCCTGTGTTCCGCCATCCATGTATATTGCGACCATGGAGACGAATCAACGCTTTATTTGCAGTCACTACAGGGTAGAAAGGAACAGATCCTACACCAGCCTGTGGTTCATCACAAATCGTATGGATAAATTGATGTTCTCGTAAGAAATCTATCGTCTGTTTGACAACATTTTCTGCATACCWTGTTTGATTTCGAAATTCAATCGCTACKTCAAAATCCTTTAGCTGCTGTCGGATATACAATAAATATTGCACATTTTTTCCTTGGCAATCAAACCATGGTGGAAATTGTACTAATACCATGGCTAGCTTTCCGTAACGTTTAAATTCATTGGCACATTCAATAAATGCATTGAACATATCATTTTTTGATTCAAAGGGAATCTCTCCACGTAAATGACCCGTCATGCCTTGGTAAGCTTTCACAACAAAACGGAAGTTTTCAGGTGTATCCTCACACCATTTCCGAACATGCTCTTTGGCTGGTATGGCATAAAAAGAAGTATCTACTTCAACCGTTAAAAAATGACCTGTGTAATCAAATAATTTATCCTTTGAAGTAGTCACTCCACTATAAAGTGAAGGGTGATCGCCCCAACCAGTTAATCCTACTACAATCATGTGACATCCTCCTCTATGTACATAATCATAGCACACAGTATGTCACTACAAATAAACATCATGTAAAAAATATACCTTCTTTTATCACTTAATTATGCCAAAGAAAAAGCATGAGTCCATATTCCATTGAACTCATGCTACTATAACAGGCGACGTTTATTTCACAAGATTTTGCCGAATAGCCTCTAAAAACTTAATTCGGCTATATGCAGGGCCACCTTCCATTAGTGGATCTAGTACATTAACAAATACTCGGTCATTTTTAAATGCAGTAATATTTTGGGTGATTGGATTCTCTTTAAAGTCTTCTAAAGCATTCGGCGCGTCCGCATTTTCATCTGTTGAAAACTGCACAAATAAATAATCAGGATTCATATCTGCAAGTTGCTCCACAGAAATGGCTTCTTGAGATTTAGCTTTAGCAACTTCATTAGGTACTGCTAAACCAAGCTCGCCATAAAGAACTGCATTTAAAAATACTTCTTTTGGATAAACATACGCTTGTCCCCCACGAATACGAATAGCCGCTACTTTTTGATCTTGTAGTTTTTCAGTTAGCGTGGACTTAGCAGCTTCAATATCAGCTTTATATGTAGATAAGATCTTCTCAGCATCTGCTTGCTTACCAGTTAGTTCTGCTAGTAAATTCAAATTAAATTCCCAGTTCGTCGAAATATGTGAAACTAAAATTGTAGGTGCAATTTTCTCTAATTTACTTTGTACCTCTTCTGGGAACTTTGTGGACCCTAAAATGACATCTGGATTTAATTCTAATATTTTTTCAAAGTTTGGTTTAATCTTCTCACCAATAGATTCTGCTTTGTCTGTTACAGAAGCATAGAGCTCAGGGAACTTGCCACCAATAGCAATAGCTCCAACTGGGTGAACATCCAGCACCACCATATCCTCCATTGCTTCCATAGCTCCTGTTACAACAATTCTTTCCACTTTTTCTGGCACTTCATAGCTTTCACCAAGATATTCAATCGTTCTTGTGCCATTTTCATTTGTTGATTCTTCTTTTGTCTGTGTCACTTCTTCTTCTTTTGGTGTATCAGTGGAAGATTCCTCTTCTACTGCCTTCTTCTCTCCACATGCGGCGAGAATGAGCATAAATAATGCTATGAAACTAATAAAAAAAAACTTCTTTTTCATTTACCTATTCTCCTTTGAATGATGATTAACTATCTCATCTTGCTTATTGAAGTACTGCACATCTTCTAGATTTACCATCCCCCTTTTCAATTGATATTGATTCTCATTATCATTTTAGTATGTAATCTTAAATAAATCCAGTACTATTTCGATATATTATAATTATCCACTTTCTTTCACGACGTAAAAACACAAAAAACCCCTAGTCACAATTTATGTTATGACTAGGGGTGGCTAATAAATTAACCGATAGAACCTTCCATCTCGAATTTAATCAGACGGTTCATTTCTACTGCGTATTCCATTGGTAGTTCTTTTGTGAATGGCTCGATGAAGCCCATTACGATCATTTCTGTTGCTTCTTCTTCGGAAATTCCGCGAGACATTAAATAGAATAATTGTTCTTCAGATACTTTTGAAACTTTTGCTTCGTGCTCTAAAGATACATTATCATTAAAGATCTCGTTATAAGGAATTGTATCAGAAGTCGATTGATTATCCATAATCAGCGTATCACATTCGATGTTAGCACGTGCACCACTTGCTTTAGGACCGAAACGAACTTGTCCCATATACGTTACCTTACCACCTTGTTTAGCAATCGATTTAGAAACGATTGTTGAAGATGTGTTTGGTGCCATATGGATCATTTTAGCGCCAGCATGTTGGTGTTGTCCTTTACCTGCTAATGCAATCGATAATGTCATACCACGAGCACCTTCACCTTTTAGGATACATGCTGGGTATTTCATTGTTAATTTAGAACCGATGTTACCATCAATCCATTCCATTGTACCGTTTTCTTCTACAACTGTACGTTTCGTTACAAGATTGTAAACATTGTTCGCCCAGTTTTGAATTGTTGTATAACGGCAATAGGCATCTTTACGAACAACAATTTCTACAACTGCTGAGTGTAAAGAGTTTGTTGTGTAAACAGGAGCTGTACAACCTTCAACATAGTGTACGTGAGCGCCTTCATCTACAATAATAAGTGTACGTTCGAATTGACCCATATTTTCTGAGTTAATACGGAAGTAAGCTTGTAACGGTGTTTCTACTTTAACACCTGGTGGCACATAAATAAACGATCCACCTGACCATACTGCTGAGTTTAAAGCAGCAAATTTATTGTCTGTGTAAGGAATCACTTTGCCCCAATATTGTTTGAAAATATCTTCGTTTTCACGTAGAGCAGAGTCAGTATCTTTGAACACAATACCAAGATCTTCAAGGTCTTTTTTCATGTTGTGATAAACTACCTCAGACTCATATTGTGCAGATACACCTGCAAGATATTTTTGTTCAGCTTCTGGGATACCTAATTTATCAAAAGTTGCTTTGATTTCATCAGGTACTTCATCCCATGATTTTTGAGTAGCTTCTGATGGTTTTACATAGTACGTAATTTCATCAAAATCTAAATCTCCAAGATCGCCACCCCATTGTGGCATCGGTTTTGTATAAAATGTTTCAAGAGCTTTTAAACGGTATTCTAGCATCCATTCTGGCTCTTGTTTCATATTTGAAATTTCACGGACGATTTCTTCAGTTAAACCGCGTTTTGAACGGAAAATTGATACGTCCTTGTCATGGAAACCGTATTTGTAATCGCCGATATCAGGCATTTTTTTAGCCATCGTTTCTCCTCCGTTCATTGATGTATTTTTCTAGGTAATCATCCCTTGCTTTGAGTGAAGGCATAGTAGCTTTCACTCAAGAACAAGGAAGTAAGATTTATTTCACACCTTTTTCCATTGCTTTCCAAGCCAATGTTGCACACTTAATTCGTGCTGGGAATTGTGAAACACCTTGCAGTGCCTCAACATCCTCAAGGTCATATTTATCGCTGTACTCCTCACCCATCATCATTTTAGAAAAAATATCAGAAAGCTCAATAGCTTCCTCTACTTTTTTTCCTTTGATGAGCTGTGTCATCATTGATGCAGAGGACATAGAAATAGAACAGCCTTCACCATCAAATTTTGCATCCTCTACAACACCGTTTGTCACTTTCAATGTTAAGTGAATACGGTCGCCACAAGTCGGATTATTCATATCGATCGTTACAGCATTCTCATCTAAAGATCCTTTATTACGAGGATTCTTATAGTGATCCATAATGACTGAACGATATAGTTGATCTAAATTATTAAAAGACATCGCCAAAATACTCCTTCGCAGAACGTAACCCTGCAACTAAACGGTCAATATCCTCCTCTGTATTGTACAGATAGAAGCTTGCTCGTGCTGTCGCTACTTGCTGAAGACATTTCATTAGTGGCTGTGCACAATGATGTCCTGCACGAACAGCAATACCATTCATGTCAAGCACCGTTGCCACATCATGTGGATGTACATCATCTAGATTAAATGTTACTAATCCACAACGCTTCATAGGGTCACGTGGGCCAAAAATTTTCAAACCGTCAATTGTTTCTAGTTGATCCATTGCGTAGCCTGCAAGCTTATGCTCATGCTCTAGAATGTTATCTAACCCGATATCAGTTAAGAAATCAATAGCGGCTCCTAAACCTATTGCACCTGCAATAATAGGCGTTCCACCTTCAAATTTCCACGGTAATTCCTTCCACGTTGACTCATAAAGCCCAACAAAATCAATCATTTCGCCACCAAACTCAATTGGCTCCATCTTTTCAAGGTGTTCCTTTTTACCATATAGTACACCTATTCCAGTTGGTCCGCACATTTTATGCCCTGAGAAACCTAAGAAATCTACATCCAAATCTTGCACATCAATTTTCATATGTGGCGCAGCTTGTGCACCATCGGCTACCATGACAGCACCATTAGCATGTGCAATTTGAGCAATTTCTTTAATTGGATTTATTGTTCCAAGTACGTTTGATGCCATAGACACCGAAACAATTTTTGTTTTAGGTGTGACTGTCGCACGTACTTTCTCTAGGCTAAGAGTGCCGTCTGCTTCAAGCTCAATGTATTTTAAAGTTGCATTTTTTTCTTTGGCTAATTGTTGCCAAGGAATAATATTGGAATGATGCTCCATATGAGTAATGACAATTTCATCACCCTCAACAACATTTGCACGACCATAACTTGTCGCAACTGTATTTAAAGCGGTTGTTGTACCACGCGTAAAAATAATTTCCTGTGTTGATTGCGCATTAATAAACTTACGAACCTTTTCACGAGCACCTTCATATTTATCTGTTGCACGGTTTCCTAGTGTATGCACGCCACGGTGAACATTGGAATTATCAAATTCATAATAAGCTTTAATCGCTTCAATCACTTGAACAGGCTTCTGAGACGTCGCTGCACTATCAAGATATACAAGTCTATGACCATTTACATCCTGATTTAAAATTGGGAAATAGCTTTTAATGTCTTTATTCATCATTAGCGAACTTTCCTTTCAATAACCTCCGTCAGTTGCTTTTGAACGCCTTCAATTGGTAATTGCGTAACAACTGGCGCAAGGAATCCATGGATAACAAGGCGCTCTGCTTCTGCTTTCGAGATACCACGGCTCATTAAATAATAAAGCTGTAATGGATCTACTCGACCAACAGATGCTGCGTGTCCTGCTGTTACATCATCTTCGTCAATTAATAAAATTGGGTTTGCATCCCCACGAGCTTTTTCTGACAGCATTAATACACGTGATTCTTGTTGTGCATCGGCTTTTGTCGCACCATGCTCGATATAGCCAATACCGTTAAAGATTGACTGAGCTGCATCTTTCATTACACCATGCTTTAAGATATGCCCGTTTGAGTTTTTACCCCAGTGACGAACCTCAGTAGTGAAGTTAAGTTTTTGTTCTCCACGACCAACTACGACTGTTTTTGTATCTGCATGAGAACCGTCACCAATCAAATGCGTAATGTTTTCAGAGATTGTATCAGAATCATTCATTAGACCAAGAGCCCAGTCAACTTTTGCGTCACGCGCTAAACGTGCACGACGATTAACATACGTCGTAAATCCTTTTGCAAGGACATCTACTGCACCATATGTCACCTGTGCATTATCTTGAACAACGACTTCCGCAATAATATTCGCTTGCCCTTTTGCCTCTTCAACTGTTGAAACATAAGTTTCCACATATGTTACTGCTGAATTCGCTTCTGCTACTACTAAAACATGGTTATATAATGAAGCTTCCGCATTGTCATTAAGGAAAACAACTTGAAGTGGTTGCTCAATGATCACGTTTTTTGGTACGTATACAAACACCCCACCATTAACAAGTGCTGTATGAAGTGCTGTTAACTTATGCTCATCTACTTTAACAGCTTCTGTCATAAAGTATTTTTGTACAAGTTCGCCATGTTCACGAACTGCTGTGAAAATATCAGTAAAAATAACACCTTTATCAGCAAGTTCTTGTGATGCCTTAATATATGCTGGTGTATTATTACGTTGAMWATATAGGTTTTCTTGTGCTTCAAGGTCAATTAAACCTTTTGCTTCTTCAGGTAGAGCATCCAATGAAGGGAATGCCTCACTATGAACTGCCAACACTGGGAAGTTCATGAAATCCCATTTTGTAATATTCGTTCTATCTGGTTTTGGCAAATCTAAACCAGCTACTTTGTCTAGTGCTGCCGCGCGAAGTTCTGTAAACCAAGTAGGTTCACCATTTGCTTCTGAGAACGAGCGCACGTCCTGTACTGTTACAGGCAAGTTAAGTTCCACTGTCATGCTAGTTCGTCCTCCTTCTTATGCTTCTTGTTCTTCTGTTTCTTCTTCGATTCCTAATTCTTTTTTAATCCAGTCATAACCTTCTGCTTCTAAGCGTTGTGCAAGCTCTGCACCACCTGATTTTACAACACGTCCTTGCATCATTACGTGTACATGGTCTGGTGTAATGTAGTTTAATAGGCGTTGATAGTGTGTAATCATTAAGCAGCCAAAGCCTTCACCGCGCATTGCGTTGATGCCTTTTGAGACAACTTTCAATGCATCGATATCAAGACCAGAGTCAATTTCATCTAAGATTGCAAATGTTGGTTTGATCATCATTAATTGAAGAATCTCATTACGTTTTTTCTCCCCGCCAGAGAAACCTTCATTTAAATAACGTTGAGCCATATATTCGTTCTTATCACATCATACGCTGCCATTATCTAATAGACCGATAGTTTTCAGTAATTAAAGTTCGCGGCCATCTTCACGACGCGCGTTAATTGCTGAACGTAAGAAATCAGCATTTGTAACACCAGCAATTTCAGATGGATATTGCATTGCTAGGAATAAACCAGCTTGAGCACGCTCGTCTACTTCCATTTCAAGCACATCTTCGCCATCTAACTCAACAGTACCTGAAGTTACTTCATATTTTGGATGACCCATAATAGCAGAAGCTAGTGTTGATTTACCAGTTCCGTTTGGTCCCATAATTGCGTGAATTTCGTTTGTATTAATTGTAAGATTTACGCCTTTTAAAATCTCTTTTCCGTCGATAGCAACGTGAAGATCTTTAATAACTAAAGTTGACATGAAAATACCTCCATAGTGTTCAGTGAATGGGTCAACCATTCCTTAATTATCATCATTCTAATCTTAACTGAAAATCGTTCTCTATGCAAACCATTTCAATTACTTTCCCATTCCTTAAATAAAATCTTTAAAAATAAAGACTTTGTAAGCATTTTCAGATTATTACTACTTCACCTAAACAATGAGAATAGACTTTCTTCATTTTCAATAAAATCTCCCTAATTGAGAATTGATTTCATCTAGCTACATAGTGAAAACCTCGAGAAAAGTGCTAATTGTAGCGGTTTTGTGACAAATTAGCATAAACAACATAACTATACTATAACCTATTTCAGTAAAATGGAATCAATTTAAGTTCATATTRGAAGAAAGAAATTTTGCTATAAAAATTGATGGATTKTATCCTCAAAAGAAAGTAATTTTAGGTAAATGAAAAGACAGAAACGTAGATTGKATACAACATTTCTGCCATTTCTCCATTAATTTAGATGATATGCCCATAAATATCCTTTTGATTCCAGTAAAAAAGCATCTGACTCTAAGGTAGAAGTGATAACAATTGCATCATTTGTCTTCAGCTCATAGCCTTCATTCACGCGTTCTATTTGAATAGGTAAACCTAGCTCTATAAAAAGCTGACGTAGACGGTAAATCGTATTATAAAGATTAGCTAACGCTTTTTTCTCATCTATATTAGGCCAAATATCATCTAAAATACGATACTTCGATACTACGATTCCTTCATGGACTAATAAATAATAAAAAAGCTCCTCCGTAACCTTTGTTCGCCATTTAATAGCTTTGTCATGTATCCTTGTTCCAACCTCACCTTTTAAACTAACTTCCAACTTTGTAGTGTTTCGCTGTGTTTGACGCCCATAATATTTTGTAAGTCTTTCATTTACTTGTAGTACAATACTTGGTGTCATGGGCTTTAATACATAGTCTAGTGCTTGGACTCGAAATGCATCTACAGCATATTTTGCATAGGCTGTTGAAAAAATAATAGGGACATCAATGCCTTCTTCTACTAAAATAGCTGCAAGCTCTAATCCATTCATCTTTGGCATTTCAATATCTAAAATTAGCGCATCATATTCACCCTTAATGGACAAAATTTGAGTTATTGCTTCTAAAGGTGATGTAAAGGTGGCAATAACTTGAAAAAGCCCCTCTTTTTCAAGTAATAGTTTGTGCAAATCTAAAATTGGCTGTTCATCCTCTACCATAATAATTTTCCACATGTTGAAGCTCCTTTAAAGGTTGTATGAATACCATTGTTGTACCTTCATCTTTCTTAGAAGTAATAGAAAGAGTAGCACTCGGCATTTCTTTTACTCGACGTAGAACATTGGTAAATCCGATGCCATTTGAAAATATATTTTCTCCATTGTTTAAAGCTTTTACCTGTTCCTCAGTCATACCAACGCCATCATCCCTCACCTGAATGCTTAAATTATTTTGCTGCCTTTTAATTTCAATAAAGACTGTCCCATTTCCATCCTTTTCAAAAATCCCATGACGAATTGCATTTTCAACTAAAGGCTGTATCAGTAAACTTGGGATTTCTATCTTTTCAGCATCTAATGTATCTTCTATTGTCAAAATAACCGTTAACTTATCACCAAAGCGTGCTTGTTCAATCTCTACATAGGCACATATAATTTCAAGCTCTTTCTCTAACGTTGCGCGTTGCCCATCCTTACCTGATTCTAAAATATAACGTAAATAGGTAGAAAGCATCGTTAATAAATGCCCTGCTCGCTCTCCGTCTGTATAACAAAACGAAATAATACTGCTGAGTGCATTGTATAAAAAATGAGGATTGATTTGTGCCTGTAGAAAAGCCATTTCATGCTGTATCGCTTTGCCCATAGCCTCTTTCGTTAATGCTATAGCCGATAAACGTGAAAGTAACATTTCTTTTGTAGCTGGCTTACGGATATAATCATTGGCCCCTGATTCCAGGATAAGAGAAATATTCGTAGGATATTCATTGGCTACTAACATAATAATCGGTAAATCTATATAGCTATAATACTGACGTATATATTTGGTTAGGGCAATGCCTCCCATTCCAGGCATCACTTCATCTATCAATAAAAAATCAGGTCTTTTTTGCTGAATAACGTTGAGTGCCTCCTCAGGGCAATGCACTACCTCTATAGCGTAGTGGCTTTGTAGTAACGATTGTAAAACCTCTGCATGAATGACATCATCCTCAACTATGAGTAATCTTGGCAAATTTTCATTGAACAGTGGCTGATCATTCATAATGATAATCATCTCATTGTCTTTTAGCACTTGCTCATAGCCCCCGAATGGCAAGGTGATGATAAATCGAATGCCATTTTGTAATAAATCTACCGAATATGTACCACCCATCTGCTCAATGATGGCTTTCCCTATCGACTGTCCAGTCTCATCTGCTGCTTTTTGCTGTATAGGCTCAGGGCCAGCTCCTTCTACCAAGATTCTTACGTCTGTATCAAGATGTAAAACAGTTAGAATCATATCCCCATTCCCAGCATGAGCAATAGCTGTTTCAAGTACCCTGTATAAGATTTGACCTAGACGTTGCTCATCAGCTTGAACTAATAATTTTGGATTGGTGTGCTTGTATAAACGAATATGCGTTTTTTTATTTTCTTTTCGTGCATAATTAATACATGCTGAATAATCATTTGAATATTAACTGGGTGTACATCTATTTTAAAATCCTGAAACCTTATTCTAGTGAAATCTTTTAAGTCATTTACTAGATATAATAAACGTTCTAATTGTTGTTCTAGTAGTTGTTGCTTATCCGTCATAGATTGAGTTGATAAGGATTTTGTAATATTTAATGCATGATAAAGAGGTTGTTCTAATTCATTTGTTGTCACTTCTAAAAAGGAATCCTTACCGATTGTCGCCTTTTCCAGACGTTGACTATATAATTCAGCGTCTCTTGTTCGATTAATTAGTCGCATTGCCAAATAAATATTCATACATACTACAAAGAATAGCAGACCAATACGATTAAAAACATTTCGCCCAGAGAAAAAAAGCTGATCAAATGTTCCACTTATGCTAAAAATTAATAGAGATATAATTGTTGCACTTAATATTATCAGTTCATTTTTCGGAACATGAGCACTTTTCTTCATGATCAAATACAATAATCGTCCTATTATAAAAAATGCTAGGAAATTTATATAGGTAAAAAATATATATTGTAGCTCTGATAAAGATCTTGCTGGTAAAAGCAGTGTTCCAACGCCATATAATAGTAGTGGTGACACAAATAATAAAGCTGTCCTACGCTTCATCATAGCTGTTACCGTATAGGCAAAGAACAGGAATAGCATCACTGCATTTATATACGTTATAAAATCTTGCAAACGAAAATAAAATTCAAATTCTATAGTAGGAAACTCTCTATAAAGAGTTCGTTCGCCTCTTGTACATACCAAAATTGCCAACGTAAAAAAATACATTGCACTATAAAAAAACGCTTTGTCTCTTATTCTTAATAAATACAAACTAAAATGAAAGATTGAAAATATTAATAACATGATAATCGTTGTTTTTTCTAAGTACACATCTTGAATGACATCTTTTGCAAGAGCATCCGCATCTCCTATATCTATAGGAAATATAATGCCATGCCTTGCATTATGAAAATCTGCAACTTGTATTGTTAGGATCACCGAATCTGAAGAAGGTGAAAAATACACTTCATAAACAGGATTACTTGGTTTCGATGCTTCACGAGCAGTAGCTAGTTTACCATAGGAGGCAGCGATCTCATTATTTATAAACAGTCGATGAGATGACCAAATATTTCGTACCCGAATACCTATTTTTTTGAAATGAGGTGGTAGCTTAATTTTAAGTTGATAAGTACCATACTCTGCATCGGCCTGCCATGGTCCAGGAACCTTTTCAATTGGAGCATGATCAGGAAAATTAGCAGGTTCAAGAAATTTATTGCCTATAAAACGCCATTCTCCAGACAATGCTACAATCTCTTCCTCTTTTGTTATTTCTGATAAATCTAATTGACCATCTACCGCCTGTAACTTAGTATTGCTTGTATCTTGATCGTTAAAAATTAAATAAGTTAGCATCGTGATGGCTAATAAAATAAATAACCAACTTAAACTTTTTTTTATCATGAATCCCACCTCCTCCTCATCTTACAATAGCGAACTCTCAAATATCTAACAGCTTATAATTTTTATTTTGACATAAACAGTCATTTTTCATCTTAAATAATATATAATTAAGGTATAATCAATCTTATTTTTAGATTAATAGAGGTGAAATGTTAGTGGAGTTACGTCAATTACGCTATTTTGTAGAGGTTGCTGAACGTGAGCATATTTCAGAGGCTGCTGAGCATCTTCATGTAGCCCAATCTGCCATTAGTCGGCAAATCGCAAATCTTGAGGATGAGTTAGGCACTCCGTTATTTGAACGAGTGGGACGAAATGTCAAATTAACACCAATAGGGAAGACATTTCTTGAGCATACCATTACGGCATTAAAGGCAATCGATTTTGCAGCAAAGCAAGTAGAAGAGTATCTTGATCCTGCAAAGGGCTCAATTAAAATCGGCTTTCCAACAAGTTTAGCTAGCTATGTTCTGCCAACCGTTATTTCAGCCTTTAAACGCGAATATCCTGATTTACAATTTCAACTCCGTCAAGGGTCTTATCGATTTTTGATTGATGCAGTTAAAAATCGGGAGTTGAACCTCGCCTTTTTGGGACCCCTGCCCCCGAAGGACGAATCCATTCAATCAACCATTCTGTTTACTGAAAATATTGCCGCACTCCTACCAGCCAATCATCCATTAGCTAAAAGAGAAAGCATACAGCTTGCAGAGTTGAAAAATGATTTATTCGTATTATTTCCAGATGGTTWMAWTTTGCMTRAGGTAGCGATGGATGCTTGTAGAGCTGCAGGCTTTTTACCAAATGTCATTTCAGAGGGAGAAGATTTGGATGCACTAAAGGGCTTAGTCGCCGCTGGCATAGGTGTTAGTCTATTACCAGAAAGTTCTCTTTATGATTCAGCAGCTCGCTTTACCATTAAGGTTCCTATTGAATCTCCTACAATCCCTAGAACTGTTGGTATTATTTCACCCGTAAATCGAGAAATTGCACCATCAGAAATCATTTTCTTAGACTTTGTGAAAAACTTTTTTTCTCGCCTTTCACAATTCCAATAAAAAAATCGCCTTTTGGGCGATTTTTTTATTATTCTGTTGATTGCTCGGCAATCCATTCTATTGTTTTCTCTCCTAAGCCTCCTGCACGCCATAATACAACGTCATGATAGCTTTTCTTTTGAACGTAAGTAACCCATTTTTCTAGCGTTTCTTGATCAGCATACCAAACTTCATGGCTGACATTATTGTCATCTACATATGAAAAATAAACGGCTCCACTTGCTTGATCACGCTGCTTAGCTGCTTTTCTATCGGCTAGTAATTGTTCGGCCTCAAGCTCTGTTAAAGCGACTATTTTGCCCTGAGCTACCCAATCAAAACCTCCAGTGGCAAACGCGATAGCTAAATCTTGATTAGACTTCTTCATTTTTTTTACTAAATCATCTAGAAAAGAAAAAGTAGCTTTAGCACCTGGCCCACTGTGGTAACCATGAACATTATAGGCCATTACTGTATAGTGAGGTCCATCTGGCAATTTCACATCAAATGGAAAGCGTGGTTCGAGTACAACATGCAATGTAACATCCTTTTTGGAAAGCTCTTGGTAAAGCTCTTCTAAAAATAGGATATAGTTTTGAAGGTCATCTTTAGCCACCTTTTCATAATCAATCTCAATGCCATTTACTTGATATTGTTCCACAATCCGCAAAATATTTCCAATATGCTTTTGCCTTGCTGAGGAATCCTGCAATAATCTATGCAAAAGCGTGCTATCCTTTTGAACAGATGGAGCATTCTCTGTTACATAATCATTGATGAGTGTTAGGATCACATGATGGGAATCATTAAATTGCTGCTTGGTCTTTTGCAACATATCTACGGCATTTTCTGTTAACAATAGTTCATCATTGCTATTAAAATATGCGCCAAAAACACGTATATCTTGTAATCCAAGTTGAGAATTTTCTACATCTTTCATGGCGGATTTATTTTGCCATTCTGGTAACCAAATAGATAATCGGAGCTTCTCCTTATCGTTAAATTCTTCTTTTGCTTTAGCTGGCTGTTCTTTACTATTACTACAAGCTGTAATAAATAGTAGCGCAATACAAATAAATAACATAATGTTCTTCACTTGACTCTAATTTCACCCCGATTTAGAAGGTCTCGATAAAGAAATCAACGACATGATTAAATAACTCAGTGGATTTATACTTAACCTTCTCGAAATTCGTATATTGGTTCGTAAAAATAGTTTGATTGTTTTTATCTGTAATCAAAATATCTTCAATTAATGTATCGTAAATATCATCTGCATACTGTTCGTGTGAAGTGTTCTTATTACTGTACAACGCACCAAATCCAATCTGTGCCCCTTGTAATTTCGGATTTATTTGAACGGTCTCGGATAATACATTATCTACATCTATTTCTATTTTATCCTTATTTATAGGAATGTTAAATACTCTTTTTTCCGTTAAGTTTCTTGGGTACTCTTCTTCATCTATACGTGACCGTTTTTGCGTATCATGATAAGTGTAAACTGTTGCTTTATTAAATGCGTATTCTTCTTCATTCCACTTAATTTCATTTAATGGAAAGCGTTCTTTTTCAACAATTCCCCCGCCTGGTAATTTTTCATTTATTACAATCTCATTATCGACTAGTACAATTCGTAAATAACTATTTGTTTTTTCATCGTAATTTACATAGAAAGCTTGTTGGCCAACCACATTCCCTTTAAACGCAAAATTCACATTATATTGATCTGGCAGTTCCTCCTTTAAAAGAATTCTGCCTTCACTTGATGGTGCTGAAGTTAAGGTAATCTCATTATTTTCATATTCTGCCGCACCATTTATCACTTTCCAGTGTTGTGCTACTTCCTGATCTCCTATCTTAAATTGTATGTTTTGCCTACTGGCCTGTCTGATCTTCATCATCAMATGATTAGTTGACCAATATGGTGATACTTGTAATCTGCTTAAATTATAAATATCTGCCTCTTTATCATTGTAGGCTCCTAATTCTAGATTAAAATGCATACGAAACTTATCTTTAATTTCTTTGTTATTCACACTTTCCACGAGAGGATCCATATTGTTATAAAGTGAGTTTGCATGCATAATTGCGTAGGCTTTAGGGACTTCCCCCAACTCTTCATGATAGATATCCTGCATTAAATTGTAGTCCTTCTTAATACGAGCCTCCATCTCTTGTCGAGTTTCACTTGGTATCATATATTGATTACGAATAAAATCCATTAAATAATGATTATAGTATTCTATTGTTGTTTTATTAGGTACGTTATTTTCATCTATGACGCCTAAGGACTGTCCTTTATCATTAAAAATATTAATATAGGTTAACCTATATCCATTGGAGCCCATTTCCCAATAACCGCTTTTTTCCATCAGTTTTAAATCTTTGGGCTTTAAAAATTTATTATCGGTTGTATCCATTTTATTGGCATACGTAAACATCGTCGCCTTATAATTTAATTTTTCCATAATATTTTGAGCAAAAATACTAGAATCTGTACGTCCATCTTCAAATGATAGATACAAAGCTTTTTCTGGCAATGGTTTATCATGCTGATAGAAGTCTAAAATATCCTTTTGAGTAATGGTTTGATACCCTTGTTTTTCTAACAAAGTTAATTGTTCTTCTAAATTCTTTTTAGACACATATTTAGGTGATTCATTTCTACTGACACCAAAATAGGAAAGGGCAATAAAACCCTCTTTATTATTTAATGGAACTGTTTCAGCTCCCCTTTTCTCTGTTAGAAAAACAGCTTTAATTAAAATGACAGCTAACAATACTACTATTATTAATTGAGCGATCGAACGGATGATTTTCCGACGATTTTTTTTAGCTGGCTGAAGCTCTACACTTTTTCCGTTCATTCCTTCTCACCCTTTTTTCTAATTTTCACCATCGAAAATCGGGATTTTCGTAATTTTTGCTTTTCCATTTTCTTTTCCTTCGCTAGAACATCCTGAGGTGTTTCCCTTGTCCCCCATGTAGATTTCCAAAAAGTCACCCAAGCAACTGGCATCTGCCATAGCAAAATAAATTCATAATAAAGGACAAAGATAAAACCAAATCCCCATAGTTTACTTTTTCTAAAGAATAGATGAGCCAAACTCATAAGCATGGCCATTAATAGTAAACCTATTAAAAACGTTGTAGGAAAAATACCATACATGACTGGTACATAAATTAAGTTATAAACAACGACAATTGGTGCTGCAATAGGAACAATTAAACCAATAATGAAGAAAAGGAACATAAACGGTTCTTTTTTCCACATAAATAAAAATGCACGCAAAGATTCTCGAAGCCAAGAACGTTTCCATCTCATTTGCTGGGACAGAAAAACTTTTGTGTCAGATGGAACAATTGTCGAACAAATGGCATTGTCCTGATAGCCTGTTCGATGTGTTTTTAAAATATAGTTCGTCATACTACGGTCATCACCAAAAGTTGCTGGCTGACCAAGAAATTTTTGATTAAGCCATGCTGTTTCATTTTTTAAAATTAGCTCTTTCCGGTAACAGGCTAGTGGTCCTGATAAGCAAGTAACCGTATCAAACCATGCTTCAGCTGCTTTCATAATACGGAAGGCAATATAATAACGAACCGTCTGTAATTTAGTTAGCGCATTAGTAAATTTATTTTCAACCTCTGTTCGGCCAGCCACACCGCCCATTTTGGGATCTTGAAAAGGTTGCACTAAATTACGGATTGCATGTGGCTCTAAAAAACTATCGGAATCCACAAAAACAACTAAATCATGCTTCGCTTGATGAACACCCGCAACTAACGCTTCCCGTTTCCCACCGTTTTGTGGAAGCTTATAAAACTTTAATCGATCATTCGTCTTAAATCGTTCACCCTCTTGATGAATAAGGTTAATCATGTCGTATGCCTTTTCCTCTGTACGATCTGTTGAACAATCATCTACAACGATTACTTCTAATTTATCTACTGGGTAATATTGATTGATACAACTAGAAATCGTGCGATGAATCCACTCTTCCTCATTAAAGACTGGAATAATAATGGAGACACCTGGTTCAAACTTTGGATTGATCGGTACATTTTTATAGAAAATACCAAATAAATATGTTCTTAACAGAAATGTTGCTGCAATAATACCTTCCCCATATACGCATCTGAGAAACCTAAAGTAAATCACGCTTTCTGCTCTCATTAACATGACAATAATCGATACGACCAATAAAAATAAACTAGCCATAAAAATAGAAATGCCCCAACGTTTTTTTGTCATATATTCGTTTAAAGGCTGTAAAAATTCACAGGCAGCATAATAACGTAGTTCTCCATCCACTTCTTTCGTAAAATAACGGACAACCTTAGCCTTTAACTTCACTTTGGCTTCATAGCCCTCAGGCATTGCACCACCCGGTATGTTGAAATTCATTGTTAAAATTTCATTTATTAAAAATTCATGAGGTTGATTAGAGTAAACGAGGATACCCGTTACCGAAATATCCTCTGCAAAAAGTTTTTCTGCGTTCACTTGGCGTTTTGCCCTTTTAATATGAACCTCAAAATGAGTTTCGTAGCGTAAACTTAATTGTTGAAGTCGATAGATTTCATTCACATCTGTCGGATCAATTTCCTCTTTCTGATAGGAGGCGCCACGACGATTCACAAGGCTCCTTACATTTTCGGGATCGGGAATATTTGAAAGAATCCGACGGTCAGAGCGTGGTATCGTTAAGATCTCTTTTTTTGTTTTCATTGTTCATTCACATCCCTATTTGAATCTTCTTCAATCCAAGTAGACATTTTGCTAAAGCTATAACCATCTTCTAGAAGTTTTTCAATAATGAGTGGAAGTGCTTCTACCGTATTTGTTCCATCTAGGATATGCATGACAATGACCTTGCCGGGCCCAACCCTAGAAATCACCCGTTCGTAAATGTCTTGTGCTGAGTAATCTAAATTCCAATCAAAAGAAGCGATATCATACATAGCAATCGTTTTAATTCCCGCAGCAGTAATGATCTTGGCCGTTCGCTCATCCATTATTCCTTGGGCTGGTCGGAAATATAGAAGCGGGGGCTCTTGTAAAGCATAGGTTAATGCCTGATGTGCCTTCACTAAATCATCTTGTAATTCTTCGGGTGTCATTTTTGTAACATCTAAATGGTAATAGGAGTGGCTCGCTACCTCATGACCTTCCTCTACAATCATCTTCGCTAATTGTGGATTCTTCTCCACACCACTTCCTATTAGGAAAAAGGTACTTTTGATATTATATTTACGTAAAACATCCAACACTTCTTTTACTCGTTTTTCATGTGCCCAATCATCAAAAGTAATAGCTATTTCCTTTTTTGTTGTCTCTTTTCGATAATATAAATTCGGCTTGGCTTGCTCATAATTTACATTTGGACTGACAGCATCATATCCTGAAATTTCTTCCACGGACTTTGTTAAATAACGTTTATCTAATAGATCACTTAAGGTAGTAATGGTATACTCGCGTTCTTTAGCTAATTGAGCTAATAATGGTATAGCATCAATAATGGCAGGATTAATGTATGTGTTGAGATGAATAATAGAGCCCCTATCAATATATTTACTGATATAATTAATCAGCTCCTGAGCACTTTGCATTTTTCTATCAAGTGGGTTAATAGATAATCCAATAACGGCTTTCATATCAAGCGCCTTAGCTGCTAAGCGCATATTATCGGTAACATCGCCTGAACGACTACGAACAAATTTTGGTGTATAGCCTAAATGCTCTTCAAAAATTTGATTGGTTAACATGATTTCTTCATACGTTTGGTCATAATCCAAAGACGTTACATCTGGAAATGTCAATGTACCGTTTTGCACCTCATGTCCCCTTTTTAAGATATCTTTCACAAGCTCTGGCTCTTGAGCAACACGCATTCCCTCTAGAAAAAAGGTAGCCTTCATATTCGATTCATCTAGTTTCGTTAATAGCAATTTCATTGTGTCGTTATCTGCTAAGCCATTAAATGTTAACGATACTTTTGGTACCACAATATTGGCATGACTAATTAATTCACTTTTAGTACCATCAGATTTTTTGACCTCTATAGAAGAATCAACTGGATGAATCGTTTCTTGTGTCGCTGACTGACAGCCTGCTAAGAACAGCATGATGAGCAGACCACATAGTTTTAGTAGTTTCATTTCCTATGAATTCCCCCTTATAGTTTGTAATAATTTTTATTTTCGAACAAAAAATGGGTATTACGTGTATCAAAAATTAAAGAAGCTTGTTGATCAATTAAAGAGTAATCAATAGTTGAATGATTCGTTAAAATTAATACTGCATCTGCTTGTTGGATTATTGGTGCTGTTAATGCAACCGTATTGAAATGTGATTGTTCGATAGAGAATGTTTGTATATAAGGATCAATGATTGTTAATTGACATTGTTTATCTAGTAGTTGCTGAATAACATGAAGTGCTGGCGATTCACGTGAATCGTTTATATTAGGTTTATAAGTGACACCGATGACAACAATATTGGCTCTATACAGCTCTTTATTTTGAATACTTAAGTAATTACTTAGTCTCTCGACTACAAAGTTGGGCATTGAGTCATTGATTTTATCAGCTGCTTCAATTAACGTTGCAGAGATACCATGTTGTTGCCCAGCCCATAGTAGATATTTAGGATCGACTGGAATACAATGCCCTCCCACTCCTGGCCCTGGTGTAAATGGCATAAAACCATACGGCTTTGTAGAAGCTGCATCAATAACTTCCCAAATATCAATGTTCATCTTATAGCAAATCTGACTTAACTCGTTTACAAGGGCTATGTTAATTTGGCGAAAAGTATTTTCCAGTAATTTCTCCATTTCAGCCACTCTAGGGCTTGTCACAGTACACACATGGGTATGGAGAACTGTTTCATAAAAAATCTTTGATAATTCTAGGCATGTGGCTGTTATTCCCCCAATCACTTTTGGTGTATTCGACACGGAAAAGTTGCTATTTCCTGGATCAACACGTTCTGGTGAATACGCTAAAAACAAATTATGACCAATAGTAAAACCATATTTTTGTAAAATAGGCTGGACCATTTCTTCTGTTGTCCCAGGGTAAGTCGTACTTTCAAGAATAACTAGCGCATTGGCTTTAATATTTTGTCCGATGGCATGCGTTGCTTCTTCGATATATGAAATATTAGGTGTTCCATCAGGAGTAGTAGGTGTAGGTACACAAATAATCACAACGTCTGCTTGTGAGAGCATAGAAAAATCTTTAGTTGCTTCAAAATGTTTACTTTCGATCATTTGCTCTATATTTTCTCTCGGTAAATCAGCAATATAACTTTCACCATTTTGCAATTGTCTGATTTTTCCTTGATTCTTATCAAAGCCAACTACCTTAAATCCATTTTGAGCCATTTCCACAGCAAACGGTAAACCTACATAGCCAAGTCCAATCACTCCAATTGTTGCTTTTTTTGTTTGGATTTTTTTCAATAAAGCTGTACTTAGTGATTTCGTTTCGCTCGTCATTAAAATTACTCCTTTATTTAATCTGTATTTTCATTGTTTTTTCTTTATTTAATTGAGGAACGCATTCCATAAAGCAATGGTTCAATTCTCGTCATCTTTTGTAAAAACCCCCTTCAACATTCAAACTTACACAGGACTCTTTAGTCGAAATAGATCAGTAGGATTACACATCACTCAAAATAAGTTTATTAACGTTTATATAGTACTAATTGAAGCTGAACAATTTCTAAACAATCACATACAAGGTAATAAAAACCTATTTCCCTAAAAAATAAATCAAATTTTCATTATAAAAACGTCTATTTACGACGTTTTTTATATTAACCATTAACTGTAAATTTTTTTGTTTAGAAAATTTTTTCTTTCTACAATTCTAAAAATCCCCTTAAGCCTCGGTGAACTGCTCCCCAAATGTTAGACACATCTAACATTTGGAGGAGCAGTTTTTATATGGCTAAATTTACATCGGAAGAAAAACTACAAGCAGCCTTACGTTACATAAAAGGCAATGAAAGTTCACATGAAATTGCTAAATCTATCGGAACAGATCACAAAGCAATTCTTAATTGGGCGAAACAATATGAGTATAATGGCGTAGAAGCGTTTATAAAGCGATATACAAATTATTCGGCACAGTTTAAACTAGACGTACTAAACTTTATGATTGAAAATGGTACGTCCTTACTTGAAACAGCAGCTATCTTTAAGATAGCTACGCCTTCTACACTTCGTAGTTGGAAAAAGCAATTTAAAACAAAAGGATTCGATGCCCTTCAATCAAGGAAAAAGGGGCATCCATCCATGAAAAAAGAAACGAACAAACAACCAAAACAAGCACCAGTAGAAGGGACACCTGAAGCACTTCAAGCAGAAATCAATCGTCTACGTATGGAAAATGAGTACTTAAAAAAGTTGAACGCCTTAGTTCAAGCCAAGGAAAAATCACCAAAGAAGACAAAGTAAAGGTCATCTATGAATTAAGGCATAAATACTCGGTGAAGGCGCTTGCGAAATTCGCAGGCATTCCACGTAGCACGTACTATGATTTAGTGAAGAAGATGGATCGTCCAGATCCAGATGCCGAGTTAAAGGCCGAAATTCGAGCAATTTATAACGAACACGAAGGTCGTTATGGTTATCGTCGTATTCGTGATGAGCTAGCAAATCGTGGGAAAAAAGTGAATCATAAAAAGGTTCAACGTATCATGAAAGAATTAGGTTTAAAGTGCTTAGTGCGTATGAAGAAATACAAATCTTATAAAGGGACAATCGGTAAGATTGCGCCTAATAGATTGGATCGTAACTTCATAGCAGAAGCACCGAATGAAAAATGGGTTACAGATATTACGGAGTTTAAGCTGTTTGGTGAAAAGCTCTATTTATCACCTATTTTAGACTTATTTAACGGCGAAATTATTACGTACACAATTGGTCATAGACCAACATATTCGCTTGTATCAGAAATGTTGGAGAAGGCACTAGAGAGGTTGCCAGAGGAACATCAATTATTGATGCATTCAGATCAAGGTTGGCATTACCAAATGAAACAATATCGCCACGCCCTTGAATCAAGAGGCATTGTGCAAAGTATGTCACGTAAGGGAAACTGTTATGACAACTCTGTCATGGAGAATTTCTTCGGCATCATGAAGTCAGAATTCCTCTACTTAAAGGAATTTGATAGTGTCGAGCATTTTAAAAAGGAACTTGAAAAGTATATAACGTATTACAACACGAGACGTTTAAAGGCAAAATTAAAACTGAGTCCGGTAGAATACCGAACTCAGTTTACCCAAGCTGCCTAAACGAAATAACCGTGTCTAACTTATAGGGGTCACTTCACGGTTGACCACCGACACTTAAGGGGATTGGTAAATAAAAAAGAACTAAGGGCAGAACAATCTACCCTTAGCTCCTTTAATATGCTTTAAATAATTTTTGTAAAATATAATAGGATTGTTTTAAGCGCTCTTCATATTTTGGTACTTGCCATGTTTCCCATGTATAAGTAGAGAGTGGTGGTAAAACACCATTAGAAGCTGCTGGCATAGATTGAACAACGTTGTTCTCTTTATCTACAAATAAAGCACCAATATAAATATTGTCTACTTTAACCGCCGCTTTATCGCCATCTTTATACAGGTTACCTATAAACTCACGCTGACTCGGATCTTTAGCTTGAATCAATAACCAAGGGATGCGAAGTTCGATAACATTGTCATCGGTCCAAGTATAATCAACTAAAGAATCATAATCTTTTGCTTCTGGATTAGCATTTCCTTGAAGTAATTTTCCTGTTTCGTAGATACTAAAATCAGTCGTTCTATTTTGCTCAGGTAAAAATAGTTGTTTATTTAACACATAGTAAATAGGGGCGAACTTTCCACTATTTTTCAAGGCATTTGCCATTCGGGGAGCAACTAAATTTAAACGGTGGCCATATAAATAATCATAGAAATCGTAGTATTCATCAATAACAACCCTAGATTGACCGTTTTTATTAAGCTCAACTATAAAATCAACACCATTGGAAAACGTCATATTTTTTATAGATGTAGCTGACGTATTTCCTTGACCTGGTACAACATCTAATAAAATGCGAGGGGAGGTATTGGCTAACTCCCCACTTTTTAATTTAATGTACAAATAGCGCTCATCATAGTCTACTGCAAAATCTGTTGGGTTGTTTGGTGCAGTATCATATAGCTGTTTACCCGTCCATTCCGTTGTCTCTCCATCTACTTTTACCTTAAGTCTATCGAAGCTTAATAATCCAAACTGTTGCTCATTTGTTTGAGCATTGGACCAAAATGGTCGACGATTCGGATCATCATAATCCATCGTATTCCACGTTCGTTTAAACCACTCATCTTGCCATGTAAAAACAAGTCCTCCCATGAGCCCCTCATGCATAATATCCTCAAATAAATGTTGAAGTGTTTCTCCCTGTGCTTGCTCTGACATTTGCCCCTGATTCCAACCATATACATTATCATGTGTTTTACCACGTGATGCTGGGATACCAAATTCCGCAATAAGAACAGGCATAGTATGAGCTTCATGGAGCTCTTTTAAATAACCTGCATAGCTATTTTTGTTCCCTCGGAAATCGACATAATTTAAATAATCTTTATCGAAATTAAAGAAGTCAGGGTAATAAGGATACACATGATAGGAAGCAAATTGTCCTGGTGCTGTCATCTCTCCTTTTGTATAAATAACATTTGGATTGACCCCTACTAAATCTTCCTCCTCTGATGGCTCTGACGGATGTTCAAGAATGTCAGTTGTGACCCAGTTCGTGAAACTCATTGGACGTAGCCAGTTATATTTTTCCTTTTCATAAACTGACACCACATCCATTTGTTCTGCTAGCCAATGCTCAAACGGAGAGGCACCCTTTGTTTCAAAAAAAGTACCGTTGTATTGACCAATATTTGCATGTTTTTCATTCGTTCCCACAACCATGTGTGGATACCATTCAATTCCTAGTACCCATCCTATAACATATTTCGATACGTCTACATCATACAAGCCAGATGCATGTCCTGGGTGAGGCTCCACATAGATATTTCCATGAATGACATCTACCATTTGTTTCATTTCTAATTGGAAATCTTCTAACGTATCTTTGTCATAGGCATCCAATGAACCTGCTAAGCCCTCTTCATTAATCCAAACTCCATGTAAAACATATAATGGTTTTTTTGGATGTTCTTCATTATATTTAGCAAGTGCTCTATAAAAGCCTGGTGGATGTAATGTATAGACTCGTATCGTATTAGCATTCATGTCTGCTATTTGTTTAAACCATCGATAATATTCCTCTTCAGTAATTGCTGCTTCTCCAGGAAAGGCGCCAGGTTTCCCCATTCCGATATTGACACCCTTAAATACGATTGGTTCCCATTTGCCATCTCTTAGCACCTCAAAAGATTGTCCCTGAATCCTTGCATTATAGTTTAATTTCTCATGATTTACAGTATCCTGAACCTCTTTGTGCTCAAATGAATCAAATATTTTATGCATTACTGGGATGTAAATGGACCAATAAAACGAACTGTCCGCATACTTCTCAGCATATTTATAGATTGTAGGTAACCCTTTTATTTTATAAATATTCGGTACCCGTGCGATATCATTAAAATCTCCCGCAAAATAATAACTAGATGTGTAGCTTTTATCTTGGCCTACAATTGCTGCAAATTGTTCTGGAATGCCATTATCCTTTAACAGCTCTGTTCCTTTTTTTGTTAAATCCCATTTATAATTTGCAAGAGCATCTTCAGCATATTTAGGTGTAATAATATCAAACCAATAATCGTATTGCGCCCTTGCAGATGAATGAAAGAATTTTTTCCCATTTTCAGTAAACTGCACTTGAATACCTTCAGATTTAACATGCTTGTTCATTTCTAGAACAAGTAGCTCCTCAGTTATTTCGTTAAATAGTAAAAAGCCTCCACCTTTATATGACCAATTATCGCCATGTTCATCGATCACCCATTGCGGTATTTCTAAATTTTTATGATAATCAAGCTCATCGAAATAACGCCCGATCCAGCCAGACCATGTGATTCCTAAATAATCCTGTAATTCTTTACGAACTTCCCCTGATGTTGGTGAAGCAAACGTGTTATACTCAGCTATTAACATGCTCTTTTTTTTGCTGGCTAAGCGTTCGACGATTGCCTGCCATTCTTTTTGTTCAAGTCCCCCAACAATTTTTTCAGAACGTTCACCTAAACGTTTTGTTTGTTGTAAATCATCTTCATAAACTCCGTACGTATCTGCCAAATAAATGACATCATAGTCACTATAATCATTTGGCAAATTCTTTTCTACAACGCTTTTAGTTTCATCATTTGGAACGGTTCCATAGTAATCGCGTTCTACTTCATAAGGTTCATTATTTAATCTATATTTATAATGGTTTAAAAACCAATTCACCCCTAAGTGCTCTCGGTAAGACTCATTCGGAACCGTTTTATCTATAATGGCCACATTTAGCTGTTTTTCATCTTCCAAGTACCACCATGCAATAGGGATTATAATGAGGACTAGAACGACCATAACCCCTATATAGACTCGTTTCATACACTTTTCTCCTTTTCAGCAATGCCGACACGTTTCATATTACCCCAGTCACTTTTTCTTAAGACAAAACGAACTAATCCCTCACAGCGCCAGAATAATGTTAGTGGGCGATACCAAAAAATTTCTGTAAACGCTAAAAGAATCATGCGTAACAACTCTCTTTTTTTCGGATACGTATTCATACTCCACGATTCAAACAATACTGCCGCTATTGAAAAAATAACACCATAAATAACGAATAGTAGTAGCAGTATGAGCGCAACTTCATAATAAATTTTCCCTAAGAAAAAGGCTATGACAATATAAATATATCCACCTAACTCGACAAGAGGCCCTAGACATTCTACTAGCCAAAAATACGGGAAAGAAAGAAATCCAATCATGCCATATTTAGGATTCAAGGTCATTTTTTTGTGCTTCCATAGACTTTCAAATAACCCTTGATGCCACCTTCTTCGTTGATTGCGCAGTACCCCTAATGTTTGAGGTGCTTCCGTCCAGCAAACTGGGTCAGGTACAAATTCAATACGTTTATTTTCTTTTTTTTCTTTTATAAGTCGATGGATATTCACTACAAGTTCCATATCTTCGCCAATAATATTGGTTGAATATCCACCTGCTTCAACAGCCCATTTTTTAGAGAAAACACTAAATGCTCCTGAAATAATAAGGACTAAATTGAATTTACTTAAGGCTATTCTCCCCATTAAAAATGCCCGCAAATATTCGATTACTTGCATGATTACTAAGTAATTACTAGGTAATTGCGTCTCATAAATAGAGCCAAACTGCATCTTTGCACCATTTGCAATACGAATATTACCTCCTGCTGCAATGACCTCACCATCAGATAAAATGATAGGCTTCATCACCCGCAGCAAGGATTTTTCATCTAAAATGGAGTCCCCATCAATAGAGCAAAAATATGGATATTGAGATACATTAATACCCACATTTAGTGCATCAGCCTTACCACCATTTTCTTTATCAACTAAAATACAATTTTTATAGATTTCTGATTCATATATTTGTTTAATGTCTTTTGTAGGGATGTTAGTTCGAACAATTTTATTGATTGGCTTCATTTGAAAATGTTCGATGACCGTTTGAAGGGTTTGATCTGTAGATCCATCGTTAATAATGATAATTTCAGTTTGAGGATAACGTAAATTCAATAATGAATATACTGTATCTACAACTCCTACTTCTTCATTGTAAGCAGGAACAAGTAACGATACCGGTTTTGAATAAAAGGCATCGATATGTGCATCATCATACTCTGATAGATCGAGACGATAGCGTTTTCTTAAATCCAGCATAGCAATGATGAACATTGTACAATATGAAACAATAACGAACAGCATATAAAATAAAATACTGCCCGCAAAAAACATAATACAATTATCAATTATTTTCATATACTTCCCCTATTTTCTCGCTGCAATTTCTTGTGATATTTCAATTGCATATTGATCCTTTGAGGATTCAATGAATTGCTGTAATTTGGCAATACCATGTCGATCTTCTACAATCGTTTTTGCCGCTTGGGAACGTACCCACCAATTCTCATCTTGAAGAAGCTGCTCTAAATAACTATAAGTATAAGGAAGCGGTACATGTTGAAAAATTTTTGCAACCATTAACCTGGCTTCCCACACTTCTGAGGTCACAAAAGGKACAAAGGGATCCATCTCATCAATAATTCCTATTTCATATAGCCCTTTTAATGCTCTGATGTTAATTTCCGGTGTATCATGGTGTAATAATTTTTTTAATTCATCCAAATACTCCATATTTCTTTTTACAGCAGCAGTATCAATAACAGCAAATTGCATTTTGGCCGACAAACTATTAAAATCATGGAAAAATCGAATAAATACATTATCATCTAATAATATAAATAGTCTTCTATATTCACTTTCAGCGTAATTTACATTGGAATTTTTTATTTTCTCCATAAATAAATCTGGTTGGAAAAGCGAGTATATTTTCAATAACTGGAAATGTTCTTCATCTGTAATGTTATTTTTTTCGAATTCTTGGCACTTCGTTAGCAATTCATCTATTTGTAAGTCTGCAATTCGATAGAGGGCATTCATTCGAATACTCCATCGTTTACTGGATAAATCTTTTTCGTAGAATGCTTTTAAATATTGATTGGAGAATTGTTTAATTTTTAGTTCCACCTGTTCATTCCTTATATTCTTTAAATAGGATGAAAAAATTTTTTCAATAGCTTCTACTTGGGCCCTGCCTCGAGGAACCAATACGATACTAAATAATGCGTTATTGAATAAGTAATCATACCAAAGTTGAGAATAATTTTGTAAATAACGGTCACGAACTTTTTCAAAATAGCTTTCACGCTGCCGCTGAACAAGTAAATACATTAAAAAGATAAAGAGCACAACTAATAAAAAGAAAATTATTCCCAAAAGCGTCGAAACAGTCAGCTTGATCATTGCCAAAACCTCGCAAACGTTCTTTTAATTTTGGCTTCTAGCAAACGTAAATTAAATGGTTTGACAATATATTCATCAACACCGCCCTCATAAGCATTAAGCGCTGCCCCTTCAGAATTGCGTTCGGACATCATATAAATAATAAATTTCTTTTCATTTGGCATATGTCGTAAGATATGCAATATTTCTAAGCCATTTTTCAGAGGTAAAATATCATTCATAAGAATTAGATGCATATGCCCTGATTTATAATCATCCGATTGTAAAAAGCTATAGCCATCCTCATAAACCTTTACATCTAAGGAAAAATAAGGGATAGATATTTGGTTAAGCGTTGACTCTAATACTTGTCTAAAAATGGCGTTTTGCTCAATAATACTAACTTTCACTAATTCAGTTGGTTGCTCACAGTAATCCTTTACCTCTGCTATACTCCATGTTAATTGCTCATCCCCTGATAACATCCCTTCATCTTTATACAACAGCGCTTCACCACCCGCGTTATTATTTSKTTTTTCTGTTATAGAGGCCTTTAATGCAATCTGTTGGAACTTCCGTTCTGCTTTTAAGATGGCAAATATTCGTTTTAAAAACGCCCTAGCTTCTACATCACTACTTTGTAAAAAGAAGATGCCCCAATGATCTCCGTCGGATAATTGAAAAAGCAAGTCTGTCTTGCGTATTTTTGATTGTAAAAACGAGGTAACTTGATCATTCACATTTTCATTCAGTTGTGTAGCATTAGCTGTTTTTAAAAAGACTGCTGTTATAGTAAGGCGTGATCTAATCACACTTTCTCGCCATATTTTAAAGTAGCGCTCTACTTCATGTTCTTGCATGATGTCATGGGTGAATTTTATATCATTCATTAGAATCACTCCATCTAGTTTTTTCTTATTATTACTTTCTATCATTTATTTCGTAGATTAACAACATTACTATAGTAATAAATATGACTAAACAATAAATAGACGTCATAAAAAATACATAGTTTCTCATCAATTTAACTAAAAATAAAAAAGAGTACATAAGTCGTTAAACTTATGTACCCTTTTATAAAATTTTTAATTCTTATTTTACCGGTACTACTGCACCTTTCCACTCTTCTAAAATGAAGTCTTGGATTTCTTTAGATGTTAATACTTCTAATAATTTTTTAATTTCAGGTTTTGATTCATCACCTGCACGTACAGCGATGATGTTAACATATGGAGATTCTTTATCTTCAAGAGAAATAGCATCTTCAATTGGGTTTAAACCGTTATCGATGGCAAAGTTAGAATTGATAAGTACTGCATCGCCTTCATCGTTTTCGTACATTTGTACAAGCATTTCTGGGGCAGTATTTGCATCGAATTTAAAGTTTTTAGGATTTTCTTCAATATCCTTTAATTCTGCTGCTGTTTTATCAATGCCTTCTTTTAATTTGATTAAGCCTTTAGCCTCTAACAATGACAGCATACGACCATGGTCAGATACTGAATTAGAAAGTAAAATTGTTGCGCCTTCAGGCAGGTCTTCTAACGTTTTATATTTTTTAGAGTAAATACCGATTGGTTCAATATGAACGCCACCTGCATTAACGAAATCATAGCCATTGTCTTTAATTTGTAGCTCTAAGTAAGGAATGTGCTGGAAATAGTTTGCATCAAGTGTTTTTGAGTCTAAATCTTGGTTTGGTAGAACATAATCTGTATACGTTTCAATTTTAAGGTCTATGCCTTCTTTAGCTAAGATCGGTTTTGCTTTTTCTAAAATAACTGCGTGTGGTGTATTAGAAGCACCTACTTTTAATGTTACGTTTTCTTTGCTATCTGTTTGATCGCCAGATGCTGATTTTTCATCTTCTTTTTTATCTGTACCGCAAGCTGCTAATGCTAGTACAAGTATTGATAAAAATAATCCTGCTAATAACTTTTTCATTTATGACACTCCCTTGTATTTGTTTTAAATATGTTAGCGGTAAAAACCGGAATAACCTCATTTTCGTGCTAGCGTTTATCAATTTTTTCAGTAATTAAATCACCAATCCATTGAATAATAAATACGACTACTAAGATCAAAATAGTTGCCATTAATGTCACATCTTGGCGATTTCGCTGGAAGCCGTCTAAGAAAGCTAAGTTACCAAGACCACCTGCACCAATAATTCCTGCCATCGCTGTATAACCTACAAGAGCAACAGCCGTTACAGTGATACCAGAAATCAAAGCTGGTAATGATTCCGGAACCAATACTTTCCAAATAATTGTAGAAGTTTTTGCTCCCATTGAACGGGCTGCTTCAATCACACCTTTATCAATTTCACGTAACGCAATTAATACCATACGAGCATAAAACGGTGCTGCACCGATAATTAAAGCAGGTAATGCCGCATTGGCACCGCGAATTGTACCTAGTAAAAACTTCGTAAATGGAATTAATAAAATAATTAATACGATAAATGGAATGGAACGGAAAATATTAACGAGTGATCCTGTTAAAAAGTTAACGATTTTATTTGCCCATAACTGATTGGGGCTAGTTAGAAATAGAACAATACCAATGACTAACCCAAGAATAAATGTCACAACCGTTGATATAGCTGTCATGTATAAAGTTTCATACGTAGCTTGCCACATATTTTCCCAGTCTACATTCGGAAAGAGATTAGTTAGCATTTTCAATCACCTCCGTCTGTACTTCCACTGTATTTAAATAACGAAGGGCTTCAGTGACATTTGTCTGAGAGCCATCAATTTGCACAATCAATGTACCATATGCACCATTTTTTGTTTGTGAAATATTTCCGTGAACAATACTTACTTCTACATCAAATTGTTTCACAAGATGTGAGATGACAGGCTGTTCTGTTTTTTCACCAACAAAAATCAATTTGACAAGTTGTCCAGTTGGATAGTTTGTTTTAATTTGTGCTACCGTATCTTGTGTTTCCTTAGTGTCGGTAATTTGAGATACAAACTTCTTAGTAATAGCCGCCTGTGGGGCTTGGAAGACTTGTAATACCTCACCACGTTCCACAATTTCGCCTGCCTCCATCACCGCTACACGATGACAAATTTTGCGGATGACATGCATTTCGTGGTTCATCAGGACGATTGTTAAGCCTAAGCGTTCATTTATATCTACGAGTAAATCAAGAATTGCATCCGTTGTTTCAGGGTCGAGTGCGGATGTCGCCTCATCACATAGTAAAACCTCTGGATTATTCGCTAATGCACGTACAATTCGTACGCGCTGCTTTTGTCCCCCGGAAAGCTGGGATGGATATGCGTTATCGCGCCCTTCTAAGCGTACAAGGGCAATTAATTCCTTCACACGCGCTTCACGTTGGGCCTTTGGGAAGCCTGCGATTTCTAAAGGGAATGCAATATTTTCGGCAACTGTTCTTGACCAAAGTAAATTAAAATGCTGGAAAATCATACTTACCTTTTGTCTAGCTGCTCTAAGCTTTTGCCCTTTTATCGATGAAAATTCTTGATTGTTCACCGTTACTGTTCCTGCTGTCGGTTTCTCTAAACCGTTTAATAAACGAATCATGGTACTTTTACCAGCACCACTATAGCCGATAATGCCAAAAATTTCACCTTTATTAATAGTAAGGTTGACGTCTTTGACTGCCGTTAATTCGCCATTTGCTGTTTTGTATTTCTTTGTAATATTTTGAAGCTGGATCATAGCGAATACTCCTTTTCTCATATAGAAAACCCCTTCACTCACAGACAAGTAGAAGGGGTCACGTATGATACGTTAAACCGTTCTCTCATCTTTCAAAGAAAAATCTTTGGGTGATTTGGCACCTTTTCACATTGTGATGGTTGCCGGGCTTCATAGGGCACTTCCCTCCGCCACTCTTCATAAGAGTTCGATATATTTAATGTTTTAATAATATATTTGATACTTTACCACGCTAGTAAAGTTCAGTCAATTGATTTTTTTAACAATTCATATAAAAATGGTACGGATTGAAAAGCATAAATCTTTTCTGTCACTTTTCCGCCATCACTGATGAGTAGACAGGGAACACTTTCAATTTGATGCTCATAAGCTATGTGTTCCAAAAAGTTGATATTTGCTTTACCCATTTGTAGCTGTGGCAGTAATTGCTCAATAATGGACATCATTTTAGATGCCACTGCACACGTTCCACACATCGGTGTATATAAATAAAATGCAGTTTTCTCTCCCGACTGTTTAGCCGCTTCCCACTGCTCTATTGACCATTCTTCCATTTACTCACGCAACCTTACAAAATATATTCATTATGGATTGAAAAATGTGCACGCAGTAAAATCATTGCTAGCACTTTTCTTGGTGTCGTTTCTACTTCCTTGTATGTTGGCATTGTGCGCAGATGCTCAGCCTCTGGATAATGTCTGTCCATTAATGCACGTAGCTTATCACCAGAAGTATCTGCATCAAAAAAAGTAAATAGCTCACAGCCCTCATAGGGATCCAGTAGTTCTTCTAATTGATGCACACCAATTGTACCATTCGTACATAGTATTGTAACATTCTCATTCAAAATAGGCTCAATTTGTAGCTTATCTGAGCGCCCTTCTACTATCAAGCATTTTCCCTCGAACATTACGCCACCTCCATTTAGAGATCCCCACTTATAAGTCATTATATAACAAAAAACGCCGGTAGTTTCCGACGTTTTTCGATTATGGCTTGTCTTATTCAGCGATCATTTCTTCGTATTGCTCTGCTGTCATTAGTTTCTCAACTTCTGATGCGTCAGCAGGCTCAACAACGATCATCCATGCTTTTTCATATGGTGATTCATTAACGAATTCTGGGCTATCTTCTAAATCTGCATTTACTTCAACTACAGTACCTGAGATTGGTGCATATAATTCAGAAACAGTTTTTACTGATTCTACGCTACCGAATGGATCATCTGTTTTGATTTCGTCGCCAACTTGTGGAAGCTCAACGAATACGATATCTCCTAATTCAGATTGTGCGAAGTGAGTAATACCAATACGTACTTTTCCATCTTCTACTTTTACCCATTCATGTTCTTCAGAGTATCGTAAGTCTTTAGGTGTGCTCATGCAAAAAACCCCTCCATAAATATGTAATATATTCACTTTCAGTGTGCCATACTTCTCCTATAAATACAAGGTTTAATACGGTTATTTCCAAGCTTGCTCAAAATCTACTTCTTTAAAACCTAAAGTAACTTTTTTTCCATCTGTCACGATGGGACGTTTAATTAACATGCCATCTGAAGCAAGTAGCTCAAGCTGCTCATCCTCCGTCATTTCTGCTAACTTGTCCTTTAAACCAAGCTCACGATATTTCATGCCTGAGGTATTAAAAAATTTCTTCAAAGGCTGTCCACTAGCTTGCCAAATAGCTGTTAATTCTTCTTTAGTGGGAGGTTGCTCTGCGATATGTACCTCTTCATAGGAAACCTCATGCTCATTTAACCACTTCTGTGCCTTTTTACATGTTGTACATTTCGGATAATGGAAAAATTGAATCGTCATTACAATGCTCCTCTTCTGTCTTTTTCTGTAGTATACCATCATAGTTGTTTTCAATGGTGAACTTCACTCTTTTTTGTAAGTTTATCCACCAGTTGTGCAAATTTATCCGCTCCTTTTACGATTATCCATCTCATATAAAAAAACCTAGCTATCTTTTGCAGATAGCTAGGTTAAATTTGCACTATTAAACAATATATTTTTCAGCATCAATTAATTTAACGGAAGCCTCACGCTTCTTCGCAATTAAATTATATGGATTATTACGCGTTAGCTTACGCAGTGCAGATAATGTCATACGGGCTGCATCGCCATCCGCTGAAGCAAGAATTGTGTCTTTTGCTTCTTTTTCGATTTCTGCGAATGCTTCTTGGCAGAAAATTTGTGTGTATAGCAATTTTTGATGTGCTTTTTCAGCACCGTCACGAGCAATTGCTTTTTCTGTACGTAAGACAGCTGATTCCATTGCAAATAATTGGTTAGCTATATTCGCAATGTTTACCAATACTTCTTGCTCTTGATCAAGCTTTGCACCAAAGCGTTGTGCTGCTAATCCTGCAGCTAATACAGCAATCTTCTTGGCATTTTTCACTAAATATTTTTCTTGTGCTAACGGCTCTGTACCGATATCCTCTGGCATTAGCATAAGCAGCTCTTGCTGTAAATTTTGGGCAACTTGTAATAATGGTAGCTCACCTTTTAGCGCCTTTTTCATAAATGTGCCAGGTACAATCATGCGGTTAATTTCGTTTGTACCTTCAAAAATTCGATTAATACGAGAATCACGGTAAATACGCTCTACCTCATATTCAGCCATAAAGCCATAACCGCCATGAAGTTGTACTGCTTCATCTGCAATATAGTCTAATGTTTCTGAACCGAATACTTTGGCAATAGAGCATTCAATAGCATATTCAGCAATCGCACCTGCAATCACTTTTCCTTGCTTTTGCTCTTCTAGGCTTAATTGGCTTAAGCGATCCTCAAATAGACCCACAGTACGATAGTTTAATGATTCTGAAGCATACAATTGAGAAGCCATCGTTGATAATTTCTCTTTTGTCAGATTGAAATCAGAAAGCTTTGTCTTAAACTGCTGACGTTGGTTTGTATACTGAATAGCTAACTCCAATGCACGTTTCGATCCGCCAATTGTGCCCACGCCTAGTTTATAACGACCAATGTTTAAAATATTGAACGCAATGATATGACCACGACCAATTTCGCCTAATAGATTTTCTACAGGTACTTCCGCATCTTCCAATACCAATGTACGAGTTGATGATGATTTAATCCCCATTTTCTTTTCTTCAGGACCAACTGAAACACCATTGTAGGCACGTTCTACGATAAAGGCAGAGAATTTATCGCCATCAATTTTTGCGTAGACCACAAATACATCAGCAAAGCCTGCATTCGTAATCCACTGTTTTTCACCATTTAAAATATAATGTGTGCCAGCTTCATTTAATTTTGCAGTCGTTTTTGCACCTAGAGCATCTGAACCTGAACCTGGCTCTGTTAATGCATAGGCAGCGATTAATTCACCTGAAGCAAGCTTAGGTAAATATTTTCTCTTTTGATCTTCATTACCGAATAGAACAATTGGTAATGACCCAATACCAACGTGGGCACCATGTGTGATTGAGAAACCACCTGCAACAGACATTTTTTCAGCGATTAAAGCTGAAGAAACTTTGTCTAATCCTAACCCTTCGTATTCTTCAGGCACATCTGCTCCAAGTAAGCCTAATTCGCCTGCACTTTTTAGGAGACGCACTGAATGCTCAAATTCATGGTGCTCTAAATTTTCCACTACTGGTAAAACTTCATTTGTAACGTATTCCTCTGTTGTTTTAGCAATCATTTTATGCTCGTCAGTGAAATCTTCCGGTGTAAATACACGATCTAATTCCACATCTTCAATAAGAAATCCGCCACCTTTAATGAAATCAGTTGTTTTTTCAGTCATGATTAATTCCTCCCAATATATCTTTTTGTTAGTTGATTCCCCTAATGATCATGTATAGAAAAGCTTGACGTATACAATGTTCGGAGGCAACCGTAAACAGTACACCTCAAGCTGATCTAGCAAAAATTATAGAATTTCAAATACGCCAGCAGCACCCATGCCGCCACCAATACACATTGTCACTACGCCATATTTCTTCCCTTGACGCTTCAATTCATGAATTAGCTTTAATGTTAAAATAGCTCCCGTTGCGCCTAGTGGATGACCTAATGCAATCGCTCCACCATTGACATTGACTTTCTCTTGGTCGATGCCTAAATGACGTACCACCTGTAATGACTGTGAAGCAAATGCTTCATTGATTTCCCATACATCAATATCTTCGATGGATAAACCTGCAATTTCCAACGCTTTTGGCACTGCCACGATAGGCCCGATACCCATTACTTCAGGAGGTACACCGCCAACTGCAAAGCCTAGGAATTTTGCCATTGGTGTCAGTCCTTGCTTATCAGCCTCTTCACGATCCATTACTAGTACAGCTGCTGCACCATCAGAAGTTTGAGAGGCATTGCCCGCCGTTACACTGCCTTTTACGTGGAAAGCTGGACGTAGTTTGGCTAAACCTTCAACTGATGTACCTGGACGTACACCTTCATCCATACTGAATGTGAATTTTTTCACTTGTGGTTTATTGTTATCGTCTACGTAATGCTGTTCCACTTCAATTGGTACAATTTCATCATTGAATTTACCTTCTTTAATTGCCTTTTCAGCAAGCTCATGCGAGCGAACAGCAAAAGCATCTTGGTCTTCACGACTAACATTATATTGACGAGCTACTTCCTCAGCTGTATGCCCCATGCCCATATAATACTGTGGAGCCGTTTCTGCTAAAGTCGGATTTAAACGTGGTGTATTCCCTACCATCGGCACCATGCTCATGGATTCTACACCACCAGCAAGAATAGCCTTTGAGTGTCCTAGCATAATTCGCTCTGCTGCATAAGCAATTGCCTGTAAACCTGATGAGCAAAATCTATTGATTGTCAGAGCAGGCGTTGTATCTGGTAATCCAGCTAGTGCCCCAATACTACGTGCTACATTCATTCCTTGCTCTGCTTCTGGCATTGCACAGCCTAAAATTAAATCATCAATTGGCCCTTCATAGCCTGCTCTTTTCAATGTTTCTTTGACTACAACAGCACCAAAATCATCTGGTCTTACTGTTGCTAAAGAACCTTTTTTTGCTTTTCCAATTGGAGTTCGTGCTCCTGCTACAATAACGGCTTCACGCATCGTATTAATCCCCCTTTGTTTCATGTGCAAGATTGATCTATTTCGTCAATTAGTTACGAAGTGGTTTACCTTTTAACAGCATGTGTTGCATTCTCTGCTGTGATAGCGGATCAGCAACAAGACTAAGGAATGCCTCACGCTCTAAGTTCAATAAATATTGCTCATCGACTAATGTGCCGTACGGAACCTTTCCACCTGCAATAACATAAGCTAATTTTTTAGCAATTTTTAAATCATGTTCGCTAATAAAGCCTGACTCAAACATCCCTTGCGCACCGATGAGTAATGTACCATAGCCTGATGCACCGACCACTGGCACTTTTGTTGGTACAGGTGGTTGATAGCCCGCTTCGTAAAGTGCTAATGCAACCTGCTTCGCATCATACAATTGATGATCTGGATTAACTGAAATACCATCCGCAAAGTTTAGGAAATTATTTTCACGTGCTTCCTCACCAGATGTTGAAACCTTCGCCATCGCAATTGTTTCAAATACTTTATTAGCAATATGTTGATAGTCTACCTCTACGCCGTTTGGTAAGCCCTTTAGGAATTTCTGATAGAGCGCTTTATTTCCGCCACCACCTGGGATTAATCCAACCCCTACTTCCACTAAGCCCATATATGTTTCCATTGTTGCTTGAATATGTGCAGCTGGTAAGCAAACCTCTGCTCCTCCGCCTAATGTCATGGCAAACGGTGCTGCTACAACAGGCTTACGTGAATATTTAATTTTCTGCATAGCATCTTGGAATGCTTTAATGACGAAATCTAGCTCAAATATATTATCATCCTGTGCTTCTACCAAAATCATTCCTAGATTTGCCCCAACACAGAAGTTTTTCCCCTGATTACCGATGACTAAGCCCTTATAGTTAGCCTCTACTTCATCTACCGCAAAGTTAATCATTTGAATAATATCCAAGCCGATTGCATTGGATTGCGAATGGAACTCCAGTAATGCAATTCCATCCCCTAAATCTATTAAACTAGCACCTGTGTTTGATTTAATCACACCATGCTTTTTCTTATAACGTTTTAAATTAATCTCTTTTTCATTGACTGGCACTTTCACATATTGTGAACCATTATAGTAAGCTAAATCTCCGTCTAATTCTGTATAGAATGTCTCCACGCCATTTGCTAACATCTCTTTGACAAAAGCAGGTACCTCTCGGCCCTCAGCCTCCATTTTCGCCACAGAGTCTTTTACGCCTATAGCATCCCAAATCTCAAATGGCCCTTGTTGCCAGCCGAATCCCCATTTCATCGCGTTATCAATGGCTACGATATCATCTGCAATCTCCCCATGCAGCTGTGCAGAATAAAGGAGCGTCGGTGCAAAAATCCCCCATAATAGCTCGCCTGTACGATCCTTTGCATAGGTTAACGCCTTCACTTTATTGGCCAATCCACGAGTTTGTTTTGCCATTTCAATAGAAGGTGTTTTTAATTTTTTGGCTGGACTATACGTTAAGGTTGCTGGATCAATCTCATGTATCTCTTTTCCTTGTTTTAAGAAGAAACCTTGACCCGATTTTGCTCCTAGCCAACCGTTTGTGACCATTTTTTGTAAAAATTCAGGTACTGCAAATACTTGCTGCTCCTCACCTGTTGTTTGATCGTAAACATTTTTCGCTACATGAATGAATGTATCTAAACCAACTACATCTAGCGTACGGAAAGTTGCAGACTTTGGACGGCCGATAAGCGGACCTGTTACAGAGTCTACCTCGCCAACAGAGTAACCACCTTTTAACAGAGCATGTGACGTGTTCACCAAACCACACCTCCCGATGCGGCTGTCACGAAAGTTTGGTAGAACTGTTGCATGTACAACTCCTTTACCAAGGACAGTTTCCCCAAACGGTTTAAGCAATCTATAAACTGCACGTCGAGTTGTATTGGCAGGAATCACTTCTAATAATTTTAAATAGCGAGGTGGGTTGAAAAAATGTGTGCCAAGAAAATGCTTTTGAAAATCATCTGAACGTCCCTCTGCCATCGCATTAATGCTAATACCAGATGTATTTGAACTAATGATTGTTCCTGGTGAACGAACCGCATCAATTTTTTCATAAAGACTTTGTTTAATTGGTAAATTTTCTACAACAACCTCAATAATCCAATCTACATCTTTTAGTTTCCCTAGATCGTCTTCAAAGTTGCCAACTGATAGTAGTGATAAATTTTTCTTAGAAGTAAGTGGTGCTGGCTTTTGCTTTAATAACTTTTGCAAAGCTCCGTTTACAATACGATTTCTAACAGCTGGATGCTCTAAAGAAAGGCCTTTTGCTTCTTCCTCTTGCGTCAGTTCCTTCGGTGCTATATCCAATAGTAATGTTGGTATACCGATATTTGCTAAATGTGCTGCAATTCCAGAGCCCATCACCCCAGAACCTAGAACAGCTGCTTTTTTAATGTTKTAAGTCACAAGCAATTCCCCCTTATTCTCCCATTGAATGAATAGCCATTCATTTTTTGGTCAAAAAAATATCAAGTGTTCCTTAGTGAATTTTTTGTCCTTTTGTTGAATGAGATTCCCTCCACTCAACCAAGCACGACTAAGGTTTATCTTCGCTCCAAAATGACACTTCTCAATGAATGAAGATAAAACTACTTTTCTGTTTTTAGTGTAGATTATTTTGTCTAATTTAGCAATCTTTTTTCAAGAATTATTTTTGCAGTATACATCTTTTTTTGTTTTTAACGAGCTAAAAGAGGACAAGAAGTAGCGATTGAAACGGCCAAACAGAAAACTTTCAGATTGCGAGAAAAATGTGTAGAATGGAAAGCAAGGAGAGTGAATACTTAATGAAAACTATTACTACTGCAGAACAATTTAACGAATTAATCGCTGGCGACCAAAAAGTTTTAGTGAAATTTTATGCTGGCTGGTGCCCTGATTGCACACGTATGAATATGTTCATCGATCCAATCATTGAAGAGTACAACCAATATGATTGGTATGAGCTAAACCGAGACGAGCTTCCAGAAATCGCTGATAAGTACGATGTTATGGGAATTCCAAGTCTATTGATTTTCCAAAATGGTGAAAAACTTGCACACTTACATAGTGCAAATGCAAAAACACCTCAGCAAGTAACAGAATTTTTATCTGCTCAACAATAATGGCGAGAGAGCTGCATTTCTTCTTGAAATGCAGCTCTTTTTGAAAGGAGTTTATTATGCGTCAACAATTGGCACTACGAGGGGCTTCACAATATGAGATTTCCATTGCACCAAGCTATCGCAATTCTGCCTGTGGACCTACTACGATTCATGTCATCTTAAAATTTTTAAATGAGTCAACTCCTTCAATTAATGAGCTATATAAACTGCTTGGTGGTACAAAAATTGGCTTATTCAAATGGAGACTKATTCAMAATYTWCKKCAATTGCTTCCAWMTTGGKATATTCGWACATGTTCATTAAAGGAAGCTCTACAGGAAATTGACGCAGGTCGACCAGTTGCTATGCGTTTTGATCGCTATTTTAGTCTTCAGTGGCGTGATAAAAAATCAACCTTTGCTTATCATTGGGTACCGCTTATAGGCTATGAGATAAAAAATGATGAGCTATGGCTAATATTCCATGATAATGGTGGTCCACAACGTGATAGCCAAATTCGTCAGGCTCTCTATAAAGACAACGAAAAGGTATTATCCTTCGTGAAAATGGTTCCTTACTAGAGCAAATATCGATTAGCCTTCTTTTTGCTCTCTATTCTTTTCCTTACAATAAAAAAAGCAGAGCATATGACTATACTCTGCGATGATTGATTAAATAAGCGAATACAAAGAACGGGCATGCTTGGCAATTAGTGTGTAGCCACGCTCTTCTATTGCTTTAAAAATATGTGGTTCGTAAGTTGGTAACACAAGGCTTGTAAAATCAGCGTCAATTGGTACATTGGTTTGAATCGTTGCAAGCTCATGTGATAGCTGCAACATATCTAAATTATCTTGAATTTTTGTTCTTTGACCTGGCTTCAATTCACCGAGTGATGCCAGTATTTTGTCTATTGAGCCATATGTTTGAATAAGCGTTAACGCTTGTTTTGGGCCAATCCCTTTCACACCTGGATAGCCATCACTTGAATCACCCATAAAGGCTTTCACCTGTGCAAACTGTGAAGGTTCAATACAATATTCTTCTTTAAAGCGAGCATGCGTATAAATATCGTACTCTGTATAGCCCTTTTTCATAAACGCAATTTCTGTAGATGGCCTTAAAAGCTGAAGTAAATCCTTATCACCACTAATGACCGTAATGTCTGCCTCGTCCTGCCATTTCGTTATCATGGAGCCAATTAAATCATCTGCCTCCATGCCCTTCACCCCGAAATTTTGCCAACCCATTTGCTGCGATAAATTTTTCGCCATATCAAATTGTGGTAGCATTTCCTCTGGAGGTGCTGGGCGATTCGCTTTATAGCCATCAAATAAATCATTGCGGAATGTATGTGCGCCCATATCCCAGCAAACAGCCATATGTGTTGGCTTCATAATAGTTTGTGCTGTTAGAACATGTCGCACAAATCCTTGGGCCCCATTCGTAGGTGTTCCATCTGCCAAGCGAATAAAATGCCCCATGGCAGCCGAAGCGAAAAAAGAACGGAATAACAGTGCCATACCGTCGACAATCAATAATCTTGGTTTTGTTGTCATCATAAATTTCCTCTCTATTACAATACAAAGTTTGTATTTATTTATTGTTTTCTATTTAAACATTATAGCAAACTTTTAAAATTCAGCATTGTTAATACTCGGAAATACACTTGCTTTACAACATAACCTTCCCTTTTTTCGAGATACGATTGCGATGATCTAGTTGAATGCCTGTCAACCATTGTAAAAATGCAGTTACACCGATTTTAACAGTTTCTGGACGTAGTATACCTTCTTTAGGATCAGCATAAACAAAATCAATATGACGAACACCCTCATTTTCGCCAATAATCTTGAGGATATCGAATAACTCATAAGCCGTTAAACCACCAGGTGAAGCTGCAGGAACATCACAGGCAAATACAATATCAAGTGCATCTAAATCCACAGACACATAAATGCGATCTACTTCATACMTAAGCTGACGCAGCATTTCACGTATTGTGAGTTGAATACCATCACGCCGCATTTGCTTTAACGTAATCATATGAATGCCTTGTTCTTTAGCATAATGAATCATTTCGGGTGAATTGAAAAAGCCATGCAAACCGACATTATAGACATGTCTCCCCTCCACAACCCCTGCTGCAATTAACTGATGAATTGGAGAATCTTGTGCTAAACCAATTTCCTCTTGGTTTCTTGCATCTAAATGCGTGTCAATCTGAATGATGCCAATGCGATCCTGTGGGAAGGCATTTTTTATACCTTTTATGGAGTGCGCTGTAATAGTATGATCTCCCCCAATCAAACAAGTAAAACTTCTTTGAAAGGCTATACTTAAATTTTCTGCAGCAGCCTCGATGGCAGATTCCGAAAGCATTCGATCATTTTCTAGAATCGCCACATCCCCAATATCCACAACTGAAAGGGCACGTAAATTCACCTGCTCATCTAAATTATATGATTGAAAACCTGGCCAAGCCTTACGAAAGGCTGTTGGGTATTGCGCTTTTGACGACGCACCATTGGTATATGATAAAAGCGCTCCATATACGACAATATCCACCTCATTCGGATTCGGATTTGTTTGCTGCTTTATCCACTGATGCATAGCTGATCCATTCTCCTGCTTCCATTGGCATTCTGATTGTATAAACATATTCATCTACCACCTTCTTCTCTTTTCCATTCAAGTTCAATTGACCTAAATCAATTGGTGCTCCCCAGTAAATGTCCTAACATATTTTCTTTATAGTAATAGTACCATTCGTACAATGATTTTCGTCAAAGTTTTWCTTTTTTTCTCTTATATTGAAAATATTCTTTTGATAAACAAAAAAAGCAAACTTGAAATCAGTTTGCTCAGAAATTACATGTTTCTTTTGTTAGGAGATTGTGGCTGTTCTCAACTTTTTGAGTGTTGTTCACCTACCTTGAGCGCTTTGACACTCTTAATAAATGACTTTCTCTCGTTTACAAGCACTTTAATTACTCTTCAGAGAGCAAACCTCTTTTTACCAACTCTTCGTACAGAKAGCTCTTCCATTATTACTTCTGCTGTTTCGAAAGGCTTTCACAAAGTTCTGCTACCTCATACATGGAATAGCTTTGAAAATTATATTGATTACGCAGTTCTTGATGATAACTTAATAGTTCTTCYAGCATCGCCAAATTCTTATCAATATGCTTGCCAAAATTATGAGGATGCCACCATAAATGATAAAAGGCTTGTGCCTGTGCAGCCTTGAGCATGCCTTCCTTTATTCGCTTTACTTTTAAATTTTCGAATATACGCAATGGACTACAGTATGGCCTTAAAAAAGCACTTGATCGAATATTAATCAGTTGCTCCTCTTGCATTTCTTCCAGGGTGGCTATATGATGACCAGTTATATTCCAATAGCTATCTATCCACTTCTTAGCACCTAAAAGTCTTCCCTTTTTCGTAAACTTTTGTGCGTCATATAGCTCATGATTTTCGGTGCCTCTATAGCAAACATATCCCTCTTCTAAACAAGCTGTAAAATAGTCTTTGTTTATTTGATTACGAGGAAAGACAATCGATTTCATAGGCGCAGTATAGCCGTCACTGATTGTTTTGGTTGCATGTAAATCCGCACAAAAGGCAGCTTTCGTTTGGCCCTTCTCCAAGCAATAAAAATGAGAAAAGGTATGACTTCCTATTTCCTGATGTGGTGTACGTTTAATTTCCTCAATTAATGATTTACCAAAATGCAGGAGATCTTCTTGTTCATTTTCGCCAACTTTTGCTAGCTGTGTATGTGCTGCAAAGCGCATATTTTCATATTTCACAGGGATACCTCGCAAATAATGAGCCATTTCTGCCTTTGATTCAGCAAACAATAATCCAACTGTAGCCCAAGTTGCATGGATGTCATATTGCTCAAATAACGCTAGTATCCTGGGCAAGGCTTTACGGACACCATATAGGTTTTTATTGTATTGGCCATAACGAAATACGTCATGGACACCCCAATTCAGCTCAAAATCTAATGAAATAACGAGACCCCCACCATTCATGTTGCTACTTCCTCCATTTTTGCACACCTAGTAAAAGTGCACGTATTTTTGATTGGAWAATGTAGCYTSAGTAAACATGAACAACCTGGCCACCAAAGCTTAATTTAAAGGCTCGTACATTTCGATTGTCCGTTAATTCTCCCATATCATATAAGACAAAACCTTGCTCCTTTAGGTGTAGCAGGTTATGCCAAATTAAAAACCGATTTGCATAACGGAAAGGACGTTTTAATTGTGCAGGCAATGCGGTTGCATGACATGTTGCCTCAAAATAAGACATCGCTTTTTTCTCATGCACAATATCTAATCGATAACATAATGTCTGTCCACAAAAACTCTGGATCTCCGATAATAATAAGGCACCCTGTTCATTGAGGAGCAGAATGGTTTCCATTTGCGACTTGCCGATTGCTTCAATTTTTTTTCTTTTGGCAAATTGATTGTAAAATTGCTGAAAGGCTTTCAAATTTTCTATGGATGGCTCTTTATACAAAATGACTTGATAGGATTCTTTTTGGGCACGTCGTAAGATTTTACGATTACCTTCAGACAGTGCTAAATATAATGAAAGCTCATGCTCTTGCAAATAAATGTGAATCGTTTCGCTTTTTACAAGCTTCCGACTTGGTACTAATGAATGCGTATAGCCCACAACTTTCATAGACTTTCGAAAATTGGCTGGCTTTTCGAGAAAATAAAAATGCTGCATTGCGATATTCCATCGCTTACTTTTAATGGACAGAATGTACATCGCCCCCACTCTCTGTATATTTTTCTACACGGTGTCGCTCAAAACGAGCAAGTTTATAATGTTTCATTCGAGAAATAGGTTTATAGCCTAGTTGTACTAAGCGCTTGCGCTTGCGCCATTGCCAAAAACTTACCGATACCCACAATGTTTGYGCTGGTTTTATTTTCCGKAAMAAAGCTGTAATAATGTCGATTTGTTTGAAAACATCATAGGCTAAAAAATAGGTTTGCTTCGGTAAGGCTTCTACAATTTGCATTGAATCCACTCGCCAGTTTGTGGCATGTAATGCAAACGCCAGCTTATTCGTTTCCGCAAAGGAGTCTTTATAAATCGTATAGCCCTTATAAAGGAGGGCCATGACTTCTTCCTGATCAAGTTGCATCGCTTCCTGAATCGACATTTCTTCAAATAAGTTTCCGACAGGTTGCTGTGGTGATACGTCATCTGATGGGGATAATTCATACAGCTCCACTTGTTTCAAACGAATAAATTTTTCTACGAATTGTTGTCCATATTCTAGCCAATCTTTTACCTTTCCATACTTTACTAAATATCGTAAATGGCCCAGTGTGTTACGCTTCCAATCTACGACTCGTTGGTTCCCTTTCATAAATTCTTTGAGCCTTTGCTTTAACGATAAAAAACCTGCCAGTAGATTTGTACGTTTCGTACCGCTGCTAGCAAGCATCTGTCTTGTAAAATCAATGTCTGAGCGCCAATCAAATTTATAAGACTCATAGCCTATGCTCATATCAYATAAGCGATAGTTAGCAGTAAACGTTCSSTGGATGGCTTCCTGAGTGACTATCCGACCAGCAMCAAAKAAATTAAAAGTTGGCTCATGTGCAAGGGCATAGGTTACATAGCTGCCACGACAGCATAATCCATAGGTAAAAGCAATCCACTGGTTTTCAAAGACAAGTGCATCGACCTCTACCTGTAACGCCTCACCTTTAAGCATCGTTAAACGCTCAAAAAAATCTCTTTTCTTGCCTTTTGTAAAGCCACTTGTATCTAGTTTTTTTGCCCAACGTCGATCAAATAACCGAAACATTTGCCAAAGCTCGTCCTGTGAAGCCTCACGTCTTTCTAAGGAGCCTAAATTTCTTAGTTTTCGTTCTCGTCGATCAACGCCATGCATTTTTCGACGTTGATTGAAATGGCGCTGAAAATCAATTTCTGAAAAAGCAAGATAGGGTGTCACAACTCGGAACAGGCTTGTACGTAATTGTCTTTCTACAAAGTATTGCTCTAAGATCTTAGTAGACACCTTGCTTTCTAATAACCCATGCAAGGAAAAAAGAATATGCCTATGCTTTTTAATGAGCTCATCAAAAACAAAGGTTGTAACTTGCTGTAACCATTCCTTTTTAGCCACAACCCCTGTATAATTGGCGATGTTTTCTCCCGCAAAAGCATACACCCTTACCCCCCAACGAATAGACACTGTAAAAGGAAAAAAGGCCCTAATTGTCCCCTCATGTTCAATGGCGTAAAGCTCTACACGCTCTTTCCGTCCTACAATTTGCCACCAATTATAAAACCAAGCAAATTCTATAAATGGATTATCATTGTTCTCTTCTTCTAAAATGGCATCCCAAATTTCCTTGTACCACATAAGCTCATCATCAGTTCTAATGCGAATTAATTGCAATTTAATCCCCTTTCTTTACTAGTTCTGAAACAGCCTGTTGATAAACCATTAATGTTTTTTGATACATGGGGATGAAGGTGAAGTACTGTAAATAACGCTGCTCACTTGCCGTCCCCATCTCTCCTCTTAAAGGAGCATCCATTAATAATTGATGCAGCCTCTTCTTCAATAATTCATTATTCTCTCGCTCCACTAAAAACCCATTGTCATGATCAATAATAAGCTCTTTCACACCACCTACATTTGTTGCAATAATAGGAAGTCCTACACGCATCGCTTCAATAATCGAAATCGGCAAGCCTTCCCAATCTGATAACAGAACAAATAGGTGGCCTTTCTCAAGATAAGAATGAACGTCTAATTGATTACCTAAAAATGTTACACGATTTGATAATCGATTTTGTTCAACGAAATGTTCTAGAGCTGGACGCAGAGAACCATCTCCAATCAATTGAAGGTGCCAAGGGATATCTGTCAGTTCCGCTAAAGTCTTTAACAGGACATCTTGTCTTTTAGGCACTTCAAAACGAGCAACCATGACAATGACTGGCTGCTCCATGCATATCTTTTCAGTTGTCTTATTTCTCTCGATAGGGTCAATGCCGTTGTGAATAGTCAGCAATTTATGAGCAGGAGCGACCTTTTTCATTAGTGCTAGTTCCCGATCATATTCAGACACTGTAATAATTTTTGTCGTAAATGGCTGAATTGATCTTTCCATCCGTTGATAGAATAGCTTTTTCTTGTAAGGAACACCTTCTGTAAAGCTCCAGCTATGTGCCGTAAAAATAGTTGGAATTTGTAACAACCTACCAACTATGCGACCAATCACACCAGCCTTAGAGGAGTGGGTGGCTATAACATCTGGTTGTAKATGTTTGAAAACGGCTCTTAATTGCCAAAATGCTTGAAGATCTTTCGCTAGATGAATAGCCCGTTGAAGAGCAGATATACTGATAACAGGGATTTTATGCTCTTGTAAGTGCCACAGTGATGGTTGGTAGGAGCCCGTCACTACTGTGACATCATGCCCATCCTGTTTTAAGTGGATAGCAAGTGCCTCCACATGTTTTTGCGCACCTCCAACTTTATCCATTCGTGTAATAAGCTGAACGATCTTCAGTATGGCCACTCCTTATTTTTTAATAAGCACCTGTGCGTGCAACGACAACATAAATTGTCTTCAACAAAATTTGGACATCCAACCAAAAGGAATAATGATCAACGTATTCAATGTCATATGATATTTTTTGTCCATGTGAAATATTCGACCTACCATTAATTTGAGCGAGGCCTGTTAATCCTGGCTTTACCTCCAAACGCCGAGCCTGTAAGGAATTATATGCATTCGTGATCGTTGGTACTTCAGGACGTGGACCTACAATGCTCATATCACCTTTTAACACATTTAAAAGTTGTGGAATTTCATCAATACTGAGTTTTCGAAGAATAGCGCCCACTTTTGTGATGCGTGTATCTTGCTCTGTTTTAAAATAATAATCATCAGGGATACCATCAGCACAAATAGTCGGCATATTGACTGGAACTGCCTGAATACACATTGTTCGTAGCTTCCAAATCACAAAGCGGTGATGATCGAGGCCAGTTCGGATTTGTTTAAAAAAAATGGGGCGACCTGTCGTTATGAGTAAAATGAGGAATATAGCTAGCATTAGAGGAATTGTTATAAAAAGCAAAAATAATGCCCCAATAATATCGAATATTCTTTTGCCGTACTGACCATAGAATGTGAGATTCTGAGCTKTYTGAACKTGCAATACATCATCCTTTGCATTTTTTTAGCACTTAACTCTATATATTCATTTTGAACATTTCTAGAACTATTTTAGAAAAAGTGCTTATTTTATGAAAAAAAGAGTTATATCAGCGTTACTTGCTGAATAACTCTTGCTGTCTTATTATATGCTTGCTTCAAAAATTTGAACATCACATTCAATTACAACATTACCTTTTAATGCTTTACTGATCATACATGTTTGTTCAGCCTTGTGTGCTAAGCGTAGAAGTCTTTTTTCAAGATGTTCTGTTAGCTCTTGCACAATAATAGTCGGTTTATGGACAATTTTTTCATACGTAAAAATGCCATTTTCTACACTAACAAATCCATGGGCCTGCATGGATAATTCCAGTACATCTATTTCTGACMYTTCGAATAAASCAGCTAGTGTAATTAAATAACAGGTTGCAGCTGCCCCTAAAAGCATTTCATCTGGATTTGTACCAATGCCAGGTCCATTCATTTCCCGAGGAATAGAAATTTGTGTTTGCAAATTACTAGCTTGGATATTTCCTGTACCGTTTCTTCCTTCTGACCAAGTTAAGTCCATTGTAAATTTATGCTGAACCATTCTAGATCCTCCTTTATTTGTAAAGCGAAGAAAAATGCCCGCTTACAAACGTAAGACGAGCATTCCATTTATTCAACTGTTACTGTATTTTTTTCTGTGTCAATATGACGACCTTTCTTAGTCACGGTTTGGTACTCTGCAAGACGAGCGGTCGTACGCCAATAGTGATAGACAAGTCGATCAATCCACAGCAAAGTCTCCACTTTCGATACAGCTGTCTCTAACTCTACCACATTTTCAACAGTGTGCTCAAAGTATGCGTTTCGTTTATCACGACGCACCGTAGCCATTTCAGAGGAAGTAACCTCAAGCAAGGTAGCAATCTCAGGTAGACGTTCATCCTCATCAATGATTAGTAGTACTTTTTCCAATACCTCTAACCACTTTTGGGTTAATGTCTCCTGTAATTGAAAGGCATTTGGATGTTGCTCACGTAATGCCTTTGACAAACGATATAAGTGGTCTAAAGCATGTAAAAGGGCAATATGCTTATACCGTTCTTTTTGAGAGGAAGATTGAATAGCATCCATAAATAAACGTGTTTTTTCGATTGCCTCATCTATTTGAGCCAATCTACTGTCTGTTTCAGCTGTGCGTTTTTTTCCTTGAATAAGGGAAACGAGTACTGTCGTCATTTCCTTAGTAATATCTTGCAATGTATTAAAGGATACCTCTACAGCAACTCCAGGTAGTTTGGCAACACTACTATCTAAATTACGAGTTAAATAATTTCCTTTTTCAGGGATCATTTTTTCAATGGCCTTTGCAAAAGGACGAACAAATGGCACAAAGAGTATCGCGCCAATCACACTAAATAATGTATGGAAAACAGCAATGCCGAGTGTTTCATCAAAGCTACCATTGATGGATTTCGTGACAAACTCTGTAAGAGCAAACATAAACCTTGCACCGAATGTCACTAGTATAGCAGTGACTACATTGAACATTACATGTGTCACAGCTGTTCGTTTTGCAGCTGTTGATGCACCAATCGCAGCAAATAACGCTGTAGCTGTCGTCCCGATATTTTGACCAATGACTAAATAAGCAGCCTGTTCAAAATCAATAGCACCTGCATATAAAGCTGTTAAAGTGGCTGCTATTGCAGCACTAGAAGCCTGCATAATAACCGTCATGATAAGACCCAAAACAATTAAAATTAGCTTGCCACTAATAGAATTTGCACTAAATGCATCGAATGGAATTTTATCTTGTACCGCAGCCATTCCTCCCTGAAGAACATCAATACCTAAAAATAATAAGCCAAAACCAGTCACTAGCCCTCCAATTGCTTTGTAATCACGTGGTGCGAGCAATTGGACAAATACACCAAGCGCAATAAAAGGTAGTGACATTGTCTGCATATTGATCTTAAAGCCGATTAATGAAATAATCCAACCAGTACTCGTACTCCCGATATTGGCGCCAATAATAACGCCAATCGATTGGACAAATGTAAGAAGTCCAGCACTGACAAAACCTATCGTAATCAAGGTCGTGGCCGTGGAGGATTGTACAAGCATTGTCATAAATGTACCAGATAGTACCGAGCTAATGGTCCCACCTGTAAAACGATTGAGCCATTTTTTCAAGGCATCTCCTGCCAATTCCTTTAAACCGTTTGTTAGCATCGTCATTCCAAGTAAAAATAAACCTATGCCCCCAAGCACATTGATCAACCTATCAACACTCCCTACTAAAATTGTATCTCTTTTATGAAAGCTCCTTTATAAAGGAGTTTTATTCCCCAAACATTCTTAATAGTACCATTATTAATTTTGAGAAAATAGGGATATTTCCCTGCATTGTACAAAATCATCCATTATTTTACGAAAAACAATGTGATAATTTTTATGGTAGAATAGAATAAATAATTCTTTAGGAGATTTTCAAAATGATTTTAACAAAGCAAGAAGCAATACAAGCACTTAAAAAGAACAAATTCATCGGTTTTACTATTACAACGGGTAATATTATTATGAAAAAGATAAATAAAACCGAGTATAATATTTTTGTTTTCGAAGWAGGAAGAGMRMARCMATTACGYTATGTAGGCTCTATCATGAACGTGATGGCGACAATGAGCGATAAAGCTTCAAAAAAAGATTTTGTGATTGTTGAACAACTACCAGCAGGAAACAGCGATAAAGAAACTCAATCTTCTGAACAAGAAGCAACGACAGAGGAAAAAGTAGCACCACATGAAGAAAAGCCTTTAGTTGAAGGACAAGAAGAAAGCCGTGCGATTGCTGGCTATGAAGGCTTATATGAAATGACGGCAAGTGGTCGAATTATTACAGTAAGAGAAAACCGCCCATTGGCTCGCTGTAATGATGAATATGGCTTCCATATTGCGCGATTAACAAAGGACGGTAAAGCATCTAGCCATAATGTCTTTGAACTTTGGAAACAGACATTCCCAGAGCTGGAGCACACTCTTTTCAAAGGTGCCTTAAAAGCCAAGTATGGTACAGGCTGTAAGCTAATTGATAAACCTGGTATTCATTTTTAATGAAACACCCTCAGCAAATATGCTGAGGGTGTTGTTATTTAGATATCGTATATTTTATACGAGTTCAATATCTTTATAACACTAATTTTAGCTACTTGATGGAAGCCTGCCTGCATGAGCTTTGTTCGTCTGGTTCTCTTATACCAAGGGACTATTGTACAGACTGCTCTCCCTTCCCGCTGCACATCTGCAACGATCTCCTCTAGTCGCAAGCTATCATATTCTTTTATAAACGACATATTGTCTGACAGCTCATAGGAATAGTTAACCGTTTCTTCGGCTACCGTTTGATCGTGTCGCTTATAGATGACATGATCGCTATCTGCAAAGAGTCGATAGCCCTTATAGAAATCTGTAACATTTTTCGCTCGATCCTTCGTTGTCATGATGTCTTTCATTGATAATTCTTGAAATCTCACATTTCCGTTATTCTGTTGTTGCTTTGCAATATAAACATCTAAAATATGAATGGCTAGCATTCGTTGGAACATTTTTGTAAAAGCTCTTAGCCAATCTTTCGTGCTTGCATGCTTCAGAAAATAACGCAGTTCTCCTAATCGGTCTCGCTTTAATTTTACTAGCTGATGATTATTCGTTAATAGCCCTTTTAGGCGATCACGCATGACCATCCATAATCGAATACTACGCTCTTTAACTCCTTTTGTACTCATTACAAACTTCCTAGTAAAATCAATATGTGTATACCATTCAAACTTATATGGCTCATAGCCACTTCCTAAGTCATAATAACGATAGCCAGTTTGATGTGCTCTTAGCATATTCTCTTTTTCAATGAGGCGTCCTGGACCAAATAGATTAAAATCTGGCTCATGGCCCATTGCCTGACAAAAATTGCGCTCTCTACAGCATAGGTCAATTGTAAAAGCAATCCACTGTCCTTCAAATTGTAAGCTATCGACTTCTACGCGAAGCTCCTTACTGTTGGTTTTAGCTAGCTGCTCATAAAATAGACGAGTTTGCTTCTCGGTAAAGCCACTTTTATCAATTTTCTTTTGCCATCTTCTCTTGAATAACGTAAACATGTCTTGTAGATGATTGTGATTCACTTCCTGAAAGACGACATGACCAAGAGACTTTAATTTATTTTCACGCCGTTTAAGGCTTTTGAATTTCTTACGATGCTTCTTTAGAAATGTTTCCATAGGAATGGTGTGGAAATCAATATAAGATGTGACAGTTCGAAAAATCGAATGAGGCATCTGATATTCAATCGCATATTTTTCTAATTCTTGAGAGGTATTTTTACTTTCTAATAATCCATGTAACACGATTAAATAACGCTTATATTTTCGTGAAAACTCCTTCAAAAGAAACGTAATGGAAGGTTCTAACCACTCCTTATCAGCAATCACTTCCATATAGGTCGCAAAACCTTGTCCTAAAAAGCTGAAATAATGGATTGTACCAAATCGTACAGAATGCACTAACGGAAAAAAGGCCACTGCTATACCTTGATGCTCCACTATGTAAATTTTGACATTGTCATGAATCCCGAGCGTTGTCCACCAAGTTGAAATCCATTCATACTCAATAAAAGGGTTATTATTATACTCTTTTTCAAGAATCTCTGACCAAATGCTCCGATAGGGCTCTAACTCTTCGATAGTCGTTATGAGTTTATAAGCTAGCAATGAACTAAATCGCTCCTTTTCATGTGATCATCGCCATACATTTAGTAGCCACTATATTCCTAGCAAGAAAGTATTAGAACATTACACCAACGTAAAAACCCCTCCTTATTAGAAAGGAAGGGCTTCGTTTCATTTACACGTTTACAAGTGATACCTCATCTTTTGTCACTGCATTGGCCATATGTGCTGTCGCCACAAAGCTTAGTGTCATACCAGGCCCAATGGTTGCGCCTGGGCCAGGATACGTTTCCCCCATGATAGACGCTGAACAATTGCCAGAAGCATACAACCCCTCAATGGGTTCGCCATTCTCCTTTATTACACGAGCATATTCGTCTACTACGAGGCCACCTTTTGTGCCGATGTCTCCAGGATATAGACGCAATGCATAGAATGGTGCTTTCTTGATTTCTGCTAAATTTGGATTTGGTAGTGTCGGGTCCCCGTAGTAATTATCGTAGGCACTATCTCCTCGATAAAAATCATCATCATGTCCGTTCCGCGCAAAGTCATTAAAACGATTCACCGTTGCTACTAGGTTCTCCGCTGGCACTTCCATTTGTTTGGCAAGCTCTTCAATCGTTTCCGCACTTTTTGCAACTCCATGCTCAAACCAACTTTTCGGGAATGCCTGTCCTGGGAACAATCCTGTAAAAATATAACGGCTTTTAGCTGAAGCATCAATTAATATCCAGGAAGGAACTGCCTGCTGTGTGACCTCTTGATGCTTATACATCGTATCCACGAATTCATGATATGGAGCCGCTTCATTGACAAAACGTTGCCCTGCACTATCCACTACAATCATATTGGGAACGCCACGATCTGCMACAAGGAAGAATGGATGTCMTTGTGGATCAATAACAGARGGCGCTCCCCATACTTTATCCATTAAATCCAACGTTGCACCAATTTTTACGCCAGGTTCAAGGATGTCACCTGTTTGACCTTCTGGAGAAGAAGTCCATGCAGCATTCGTAGGACTTGGTAAATACTTTTCACGAAGTGTCTGATTATGTGAGAAGCCACCTGATGACAGAACAACACCTTTCTTTGCCTCAATTTTAAGCTCTTGTCCATCTCGTTCCACAATAATTCCAATTACTCTTCCTTTGCCCATTATGAAATCTTTAAAGGCCGTTGATAGCCAAAGCTCACCATTTGCTTCTGCAAGGGAGAGGCGTAAACGTGCAATTAAAGCTTCTCCTAAGGCTACTGGATCGCTCTTAGTCACCTTTGACTTGACTAAACGCGCCCCTAATTTCAGTGCAGTAGTTTTACCTTTTAGCGTCCGGGTAATCATATTCACTTTATGAAACTCGTAGCTATTCATCGTGAAGCCTTTTGTTGATAGAGTTGCACGACGCATAGAATTTGCTAAAGAGCCCATTTTTGTTAAATCGAAAATAAGTGGTTCAATGGAGCGTCCCTGTGACAACCCACCTGGTTTTTCTGGATAATAATCCGAGTAGCCTTTTGCATATTGGAAGCGCATATGCTTTGTTTTATTGTATAAAAAGCGTAACATTTCAGGCCCTCTCGTAATATAAGTTTCCTTTAGCTCTTCTGGCACACGATCACCGATTGTTGAATCTAGATATTGGCGTGCAAGTTCATGTGTATCTGGGACACCTGCACCTTTAATGATATGATTATTAGGAATCCATAAAGCACCACCTGAAATAGCAGAAGCACCACCATAGCAATCTGTTTTTTCTATCACTAATGATTTCATTCCTTGTAACTTTGCTGTTAAACCTGCTGTCAATCCCGCTGCACCAGAGCCTACTACTACTACATCATAACTAGCATCCCATTTCATTCAACCATTCCTCCCTATATGAGCTAAATCGATGAATCTGTCCTTTCTATTAAAAAGTATAGAATTAAACCAATATTCAGTCAATTTAAACCATTCCCTATATTTCCACAAAAAAAGGAGCATACTCACTCGATTTCAGGTTTTAGAATCAACTTTATATAGTTATCTTCCCGTCCACAAATTATTTCATAGGCTACTTGCTTCTTCTAATGGCAATTGATATGTAATGGTACGATACATTAAAAGGCAAGAGGACACAGTCACCCTTTTTCACTTTTGTCACATGCTCTTACCTATTACATAATTCTTATGTGAAAGAATAGCGCCTTGGTAAATATGCAAATCAGTTCCACGAATAGCAGTAGAAGTGATTTTCACAATAATATCGTCCTTCTTTTAACAGTTGGACCATCTAATATCTTTATTTCCATGATAGGTTACAGCCTTCACGACAACACTCCCTTTGCATAGTATCATCACAACAAGCATATATTTTCGACTCTATTCTTTCCTTCGCTAACCTGCAGTATGCACATCTTTGTCATTATCGTTTTTATGCAGGCAATTCAATGTCAAGCATATTCATTTCTACTTAGCATATAGTTTGAAAAAGGCATTAAGTTGATGATAGGGCGGAGGAATTTTACAGGTGAGTGCAATGATACTTGGCGGTTTTCTATTTTTCAGTGTGAGCATTGGGGGCGCGATTGCCTGGATTTTCTCTAAGCTATTTCAGCATACGACACAGGGGTTATCATTATTGTGCGGAGGTTTTTTAGTAGGCTTACTTGTGCTAGATATCATCCCTTCTTCCTTTCAAATCTATCAATCATTTGGGATTATATTAGGTATTTTTATTGGTTATTTCATCTTCCAACTACTAGATACCTTATTTCATGCTTCTCATGCACAGAATCCCTCTGTCTCTCTATTAACACTAGCTATGATTATCCATACAATACCTATTAGTCTCACTGTTGGAAATTTACTTGGAAATGCTGCATTAAGTATTTCTCTCACAGCCTCCATTATTCTCCACCATGTTCCAGAGGGATTTGCATTATCTACTGCACTCATCTCTCAAGGTGAAAGGCTTTGGAGACTTTTCATTTATTTCTTCATCTTCTCTATTTTCTTTAGTATTTTCATCTGGTTTGGTCAGTATTGGGCTTTACCAGACAAAGCACAAGGGATCTTAATGGGCATTTCGATAGGATTGATTGCTACAGCTAGTATTTCTGAATTCATTTTGCATCAGCTACAGAAAGTCTCATTTAAAGCATTTTTTATGTATCTCTTTCTAGGTTATTTCCTAAGCTATATTTTCCATATACTTGTTGAATAACAAAGGGATGTCTCCGCGCATGAGACATCCCTTTCCTCTTTTATTCTTCTTCACTAACTAGCATTAAAGTAAGCGTTAAAATTTTAGAAACCTCTGCCCGAGTAAGATTACCTTTTGGGTTAAACTTACCATTCGTACCATTTAAAATACCTAGATGTTGCAATAGACCGATAGCCTCTACTGTTTCTTGACGCATTTGATTTTTATCTGTGAATGAWTTGTTTTTGCTCACTTGCGCAACATTCHCTTCCATACCTTCTAAATACCTAGCAGTAATATAGGCCATTTCCTCTCGTGTAACGGGCTTTTTCGGCTCAAATTTTTCACCATTGAAAATATCGATTAAGCCATACTCCTCAAGAATCGCTACCTCCTTAGCACCCCAGAAACCACTAAGATCAGTATAAGAAGCAGGACCCTCATAATCTTCATTCACATTTAAGCCAGATGCACGGAAAATAATAGCCGCCAGTTCTCCACGCGTCACTTGTCCATTTGGATTAAACATAGTAGCCGTTGTCCCATTAATGATATCTGTTTGATATAGTAACTGAATATAGCTTTCAGCCCAATGACCAATAGCATCCTTGAAATATCCACCTGCTTTTAACTCAACGTCGGCACGAGCAAATACCTGTACCATATCATTTAAATCCTCTGCACTAACTGCTTCCCATTTGCCAGCTGTATATACCTCACTCTTATAGCCATTACTAGTTTGTGTAATTTTTATTTGAATCGCAGGCCCAAATAACTTCTTCAGTTCTTCATAGTTTTCCTTAAACTCTTTTTCTCCCTCTGGATAGAGGTTTGTACCATCTTTGTACGATTGAAGAATCGCCTCTAATGAAATTTTTACTGTAATACTATTTTTTGTTGTAACAATCGACACTTCGTTATTTTCAAAGCCTATTTTAGATAACAAAAGCATTTTATAAATATCTTGATAGGGCATGGCTTGTAACTGACTAGTGGCTGCAACATTCTGCTTTGGATGGATTATATTTGCCACATTTACTACATCCTGTGCATACGCCTGTCCACCACCCCCTGTAAAACATGCAATACTCAGTGCACCAGCTAACATTATTTTCTTCACTGTTTTTCCCCCTTCAATTCATAGATTCAGTGTACTAAAACAACAGTTTATAAATCTATAAAAATATGGGAATTAAACAATAATTATATAAAAGACCCATTTTTAACACATTATAATTTTCCTATTTTGCTTTTGAGTTTGAAACTAGTTTAACAGAAAGACAAATTACTTAATGCTATCTACAACAATTACATATGTAATTAGATTTATCTCTTAAATGAGGGCAGCTTAAAGGCTGTTCTTTGTTATATTTCTTTTACACTGGGTACATACTTGAAATGAAACTTCTTTCAGAGAACTTTATATTTATATAATATCAGAGGCTTTCATTTGATTTTTATTCAACGGTAGAAGTAGTATGGAGTTGTAACGAAGGATTCTCTACATATCCATACTATTATATTAATGTAACAATTCCAAAGGAGGAATTTCGATGAATTATCAAAACATTACGGTTGCAGGTAGTGGTGTATTAGGAAGCCAAATTGCTTATCAATCTGCTTTCAAAGGTTTTAATGTAACAGTGTATGACATTAACGATGAGGCATTAAAAAATGCACAGGATCGTATTACAAAATTAAAACCATTTTATCAACAAGATTTAGGCGCTACACAAGAAGAAGTGGATGCAGCCTATGCACGTCTTACTTTTAATAGTGACTTGGCGCAAGCAGTTGCCAATGCTGATCTTGTTATAGAAGCAATCCCTGAAGTTGTGAGCATCAAAACAGAATTTTACACGAATCTTGGAAAAGTAGCACCAGCAAAAACAATTTTTGCAACAAACTCGTCTACTTTACTACCAAGCCAATTTGCTGAAGCAACTGGCCGTCCTGATAAATTTTTAGCTCTTCACTTTGCTAATACAATTTGGAAAAACAATACTGCGGAAATTATGAAACACCCTGGTACAGATATGAAAGTATTTGATGAAGTGATTGAATTTGCACGCGCCATTGGCATGGTACCACTACCATTGCATAAAGAGCAACCTGGCTATATTTTAAACTCATTACTAGTTCCGTTTTTAGATGCAGCTGAATCTTTACTTGTAAAAGAAGTGGCCGATCCAGAAACAATTGATAAAACATGGATGATTGGTACAGGCGCTCCACTTGGACCATTTGCTATTCTAGACATCGTTGGCATTAACACTGCCTATAACATTGTGGAAGCGAAAGCAACTGCCACTGGTGATGAAAACATGAAAAAATTAGCTAACCTCTTAAAAACAGAGTACATCGAAAAAGGCAAATTGGGCCGCGCAACAGGTGAAGGCTTCTACACATATCCAAATCCAAGCTTTGCAAAACCAGATTTCTTAAAGGGTTAATGATTAAAAAGAGCAATTGTCCTTCTTAAAAGGGCATTGCTCTTTTTTTATCATACAAAAAAATTCCAAAAACTAGGTGTGTTTTCAAATTCCTTCGTTGTCAGCTTTTCAATAATTTTCAGCTTAATCTCCTGCTCTAAGTCTTCTCTATCCTGGTAACTTGTTTGATGAAGACACTGCTTAATTTTTGGCGTAAAATTTTCAATAATTATTAGCATCTCCTCATTCATATTGTTCTGCATTGACTAAATCTCCTCCTTTCTAATAATATGATGAAGCTTCTTTAAAGCTTTTCGATGCAGGTTGGATATATTCTGTGGTGTTGTTTTTAATGTTTCAGCGATTACTTTTATAGAATAGTCTTTGACATAAATCATTTCTAAAATTTGCAGTTGCTTGTCTGTTAATTTTTGCAAGCCTTTAAAGAGCTGTTCATTTTAAATTTTTTCTAATAATCCTTATTCTTCGCTCTCTTCGTCTCTTGTACCATCGTCCATTAGACCACTATCTACGACTAATAAAAAGCGATTTTGCAATCTTCTCTTTTTTTTATCGAAATCCAAGCTAAAGAAATAAATTAAATTGCTGATATATTTTATTTTCTGTACCCTTTGATAATGAGCTTGAAATGTTTCATCAACCATTTTCAAATTACAATCATTGGGATGTAAGATTGCATGTTGTACCAAATAAAGATTTTGTGCATCTGCCAAAAAACTCCTGATAATTGGGTTTTTAACCTGTTCTCTATTTCTGTAAAAAAACTCTTCTATTATTTTGTACTCATTACACATTCGCATCACTCCTATATATTCGCCTTCTTGTTCTTTAAAGTGAATATCATATATCTATTATAAACCAAAAACAGAACAAATGTTCCCTGTTTTATTCATTCATATTGATTTTATTAATCGTACGTTCACTTTTCATAACTGTAAGCATCACAATAATGAGGGAGGAAGATGTTATGATACCAATTGAAACTATACAAATGTGGGTTCACCTAATAGGTAATTCAGGTTTCCCTATTGCCATTACCATCTATCTCTTTATGCGTTTTGAGAAGAAAATAGAAAATTTGGAAGCAATCATCTTGAAATTGTTAGATAAAAGGGAAAATTAATAAGCCTATAAAAAAATTTACGGCAGCATCCTTTAAAAAGGATGCTGCCGTGTGACTTAAAGATGCTTCTGCATACCATATATGTAATAACAAATATGTAGATGGGGGGATTTTATGGAGCTTATATTGACCATTTTTCTCATGCTAGATATTCCCTACAATTACTTTCACCATTCATTCCCCATTATGATTGAATACTTGGGGAATCTTGGATTTTGGCTGGCACTCCCATTATCGGTCCTTACTATCTTGCTAAGTCTATGGTTACTTATAAAAAAAGTGGGCATTGTTAGCTCTTTACTTATTCTTTTTATTACGGGGATTCTTTTATTCCTTGCTTTAATTCCATTGTTCCATTGTTACTCATCCTAATAAATTGAAGCCTTTGAAGATGGAAGTCTTCAAAGGCTTTTTAGCATTTTTAGAAATACAGCACCATATAATCCTCATCAAAATATTGCTGCCCTATTTTTAAGGCGTTTCGTTCTGTTCCAAAAACGTGAAAACCTAACGATTTGTATAATCCTTTTGCTGATTCATTGGAAGAAACAACTGTTAAATTAATTTGCTCGACGTCTACTAGTGTCTTTGCTTGATTGATGATCTCTACCATTAGTTGTTTTCCTATGCCCAATCCCCGCTTTTTTGTAGAAACATAAACGGCAAAAATACTCGCTTTATGCTTTAGCTTCATTTTATTTGCTTGCACCAATGTCGCCACACCGAGTAAATCCTCCTGGTCAAATGCCCCAAACGTAAATGTTCCCTGTCCTTCGAGCCTACTTGCAAACGACCCAATTGACAAATCCTTTTCTTCCTCGAAGCTAGCGCCAAAAGCTTCTGGATTTGTTTGCAATCCCTCTAATCTTAAATCTCTATATACTTCAGCATCTGCAGCTGTTAATTGTCTAATTTCCATGCCTTTTCCTCCTATCATACTTTTCCTATTTATCGGCCATAACGATTGGCATTTGATGTACTTTTCCAACAGTAATCCTTAAAATGGAAATAAGGGAGCTGAAAATCTATGGAATCTACTAATATGTCAAAACACTTTCTTACATTACATGCACAACGAGCACACTATCTACCAGCTATTCATTCACTTTCACAGGAAGAACTATGGCGTGTAACACGCGAGGGAAAATGGTCCATTGGTGAACACTTTTATCACCTTTATTTGATTCTCAAAATGCTCCACACAGCAACCAAATATTCTTTATTCCTTACGCCTATCGCTAAAATGCGAAGAAACAAGCCATTCTCTACTGAAATACATGATATTTATGAAGAATATCAATCCAAAAAAGGACATGGAATGCGAGCACCCAGTATTTTGATTCCACCTAAGAAAATACGCTTTGTATTAAACAGTTATGATATCGAGCAATTACTTATCAACGAGACACTTGCTTTGCAAAAGTTAGTACAAAATATAGACGAGGATGTTGCAGGGCATATTGTTTTTCCTGATCCCATTGCGCATTATCCTAATCTCATTCAAGCTATTCAGTTGCTGTCTATTCATGAGAGACATCACTTTAATAGGATGGAAGGGCTTTTAGGAGGAAAGAATTTGAAAGGTACAATTAAAGAAATCAAATAGAGCCAATTTGATTTTATGCCCATCATAACTGGCTCTGGATTTTTCAGTGTAGCAACTTTGTCATGGAAAAATTTTATTAGGAAACGCTACGAGCTCTTTGTTCTAGAACTACACTTAAAATTCCAAACAATAACAGTAACAACACACCCATTAACGTAATATTTGACCATTGTAACCGTGTATCGAATAGCTGAAAAAAGAAGGTGAATACAGGAATAAAACACAATGACATCATGACTAAAAATACTTCACAATATTGAATACCCTTCTGTAATAAATACATTGGTATCAACACACCGATGACTGTCATCAATAAAATCCAACCAATGTTTTCAAGCAAATAAGTAAACATGACATCATATGTAGCGATAAATGAAAGCAAAATGATACCATAAAATCTTTTTGATAAAATCATCGAGTTTGTCCATCCTAATTGACTGAGCTGCTTAGAATAGACTGTACATAATACTGCACCAAGTCTAGACTATTTAATTTTCTTTCAACAAAAAAATCCGTAAAGGTCACTATGAATCTGACATTTACGAATTTTTTATCACTATTACTTATTTTGAGCTTATTAACTTTTACAGCAGCATACGTAAAAACTTTTCAAAATGCACGCCTGCCTCACGAGGTACTTGCTCCTTCGAAGTAGCTTCAATTGCAGCGGCTAAAAATGTTTCTGCTAGTTTCATGGACTCCATTAAATCTTGTCCACGCATCATGCCGCCCATCATGATGGATGCGAAGAGGTCGCCTCTGCCTGAATAGCTCTCACCATTATAGTTACGGATACTATGAAAAGACCGCTCAGAATCGACAAACATATTCCCAACATAACGCTTGTCCCTATCACCTGCTGGGGGATTCAAACCAGTAATAATGACGTTTGCTCCAGTTGTTTGCTGTAACTGCTGACCTGCTTCCTTAAGGGCATGAATATAATCTGTATCATTTTGATAGCTCAATAGCCTTTCATAGGATAAACCTGTAAGCAAGCAACATTCCGTAACATTTGGCGTAATAATATCAGCACACTTTACTAACGCTTTCATACGATCAAGCAATTCACCAGTAAACATCTTATAGACCTCACCATGATCGCCCATTACTGGATCGACAAGCAACGTCGTCTTATTTGAGTGAAACACGTCTAAAAAGCGAAATATATTATCGATTTGCTCCTTACCTGTAACAAAGCCTGTATGAATACCATCAAAGGTAGCTCCAAGCTTACTCCACTCGTCTATAAAAGAGTCCATCTTTGACGTTAAATCTTCACAATAAAAGCTTGAATATCCTGTTTGTGCCGTTAAAATAGCTGTTGGTAGTGGGACTGCTTGCACACCCATCACAGAGAGTACAGGCATCGCAGCCGTCAATGAGCACTTTCCAAAGGACGACATATCTTGAATTACAGCAACTTTTTTCATCATACATTCCACCTAACTCATCCTGCTTTTACTCTCCCCATCGTATCACAATTAGAAAGATGCGAAAATAACCTCAAACTGACCCTTAACTTTTTTATGAAATTGACACTTTTACAATAGTCAGTCCTTTGTTAAAGTAAAAATCATCAAAATATTCATCATAGTGAGGAAGAGACAAATGCAAAATATACAAAGGCCAACATCCTATACAAAATCACGCACAAAAACATTTGATTTAGTCATTACAGCGATTTTAGCAGCACTTGTTTTCGTTGCTACAATGTTTATCAATCTTAAGCTACCGATTGGGCAAGGGGGCCTTATCCACTTAGGAACATCTATGCTGTTTATCTCCGCTATTCTATTCGGGCCTAAAAAAGGAGCACTTGCTGGAGCTATTGGAATGGGTTTATTCGATATCGTAGGTGGCTGGTTAATTTGGGCACCCACAACCATTATTTCACGCGCATTACAAGGCTTCATTGTCGGTAAAATTGCTTGGTCAAAAGGACATAAAGGTGATAATCTTGGGCTGAATATTTTAGGAGCAGTAGTATCAATGCCCGTGATGATTGCTGTTTACTATGTTGGGCAAGCCATTATGTTCAACAGCTGGATTGCCCCGCTGGCATCCATTCCTGGGGACGTCATTCAAAACATCGTAGGCTTAGTTATCGCCATCCCAGTATGTGTTGTACTGAAAAAAACGCCATACTTCAAAAATAATTTTTAATGAAAAACACCATCTTGCTGTTGAACAGTAAAGATGGTGTTTTTTATGGAGTGATCTGCAAAACAACGAATTTCAAGATAAAGTGAAACTAGCCTTGTTCTTTTTCATACTATAAGGTGGAGGTGGAAAAATGCCAAGAGTAAAATACCGTGATGCAGACGTTGCTTTAATGGCAAGGATGATGAGAGCAGAAGCAGAGGGTGAAGGTCAACAAGGTATGCTTTACGTGGGCAATGTCATTGTGAATCGTGCTGTGGCGTCCTGTTTAGATTTCAATGATGTAAGAACGATTGAGCAGGTTATTTACCAGGTACAAGGTGGAAACTATTCTTTCGAAGCTGTTCAAAAAGGCAATATGTTTTACCAACGAGCAAGAGAAACGGAAAAAAGATTGGCGAAACAAAACTTAGATTTCTGGCGAGAACATCCAGCAAAATACGCACTCTGGTACTTCAATCCATATGCACCATGTCCCCCAACATGGTATGGTCAGCCGTTTACAGGACAATTTAAGAATCATTGCTTTTATGAACCTGCTCCAGATACTTGTGCAAGTGTATATATGGGATAATACGTTCAACGTTAAAAAGGGAATACCTCTATTGCAGGTATCCCTTTATGCTTATATTTTATAGCATGGCTTAATCCATCACTCTTAAAAGCTTTTCCTTAAACATCATTACTCCAATCAAGCCAATGATAGAAAATATGACTGGCGAGATGAAGCCATAGTAGTATCCATCACTTACATTGCCTGTGGCAGCTTGAAAGTAATCTAAAATATACCCAAAAATAATCGGCAGCAATGCGGCACTTAGAAAGCCCCCTGTATTGGCAAATCCAGAAACAATGCCTGATTCATTTAAAGGGAAAGTTTGACGAACTGCCGCAAAGGTTAAAGCACTTGCACCATAGCCAAAGCCGATGATAAAGAACAGGACAATGAGCATGAAAATGGACGGATGCCCTTTCAATAAAAGAAAGGCAAACCAACTCGCTAAAACCGCAATATGCACAACAATATAGGGTCTCTTAATTGTACCTAAACAGCCAGCAATCCAGCTCATTAAGGGTGCTCCTATTAGTGCTCCGACTAGACCAATCATAATTAGCTGACTAGCCTCTGACCGTGACATCTCATACATATTGATCCCATATGGTACTGCCCACGAGCTAATAAAGCCAACATACCCGCCAACAACGCCAAAATGACAAAAAAATAAAGCCCATGCTTGCCTGCTTGAAAATATTCTTCGTAATAATCTGGAGCTTTTTTCACGTTGTATTTCTTCAGTTTTGAAGACTGGTTCCTTTGAAAAGATGCGTTTTGTGTTTTGTACGAGCACAAAATAAAGAAGTACACCACATAAGCATAGTAAAAGTCCTGTAGAGAAAAAGGTGATTCGCCAACCTAATAAAAGAATCAATGTAGCAAAAGGCACTGTTGCCAATAAGAAGCCTAAGCTCCCTGTCATACCTGCAAAGCCAATTAATCGTACAAACTCCTTTTTATGAAACCATTGTGCCAAAATAAGCACCATATTCACCCATATGGTGGCATCTCCTACACCAGTAAGTATTCTAGAAAAGAATAGAATGAATTCATGTGTACCTAGACTGTAAAGAATGGTTCCTATACCTGTAAGGATGGCACCAATGATGAGGAAAAGGTTTGGCCCAAATCGGTCAGCTAAAATCCCCATCGGCATTTGCAAACTCGTGTACACAAAAAATTGAATACTCGTCAATAAGCCAATTGTCGAAGCCGTTACCCCAAAATCCTCCATCAATTGATCTGTAATTAACCCTGGAGCAGTTCGCTGACTTGCCATTAACAAATAGGTAAACAATACAGCAACAAACACAATCCATCTGTACTTATGTTGTTGTTTGTCCAATAATCACTACTCCTATTAGCTTTTATGTTATGTATATGAGTTCGAGGTCAGGATAAAACCTGCTTTTGAGGAAGCTTGAAAATTACGACAGAAAGAAAACGCACCCAGTCTACACTAGGTGCGTTCATGCTATATTATACTGCTGGCTGAGGCTGTTCACTGACATGTACTGCTGGTTGACGGTCTTTCCAAGGCATTGCTTCCTCTAGCTGTCTACCTAGCTGTAATAACGTCAATTCATCTGCAAACTTACCTGTCATTTGTAGACCAATTGGTAGACCTGATTTACTTTCTGCTAAAGGCAATGATATGGAGGGCTGACCTGTAGCATTGAATAAATTTGTAAACGGTGCATACGTGAAAATTTGCTCTGTCCATTCAACAGCCGAAATGTTAGGATTGTTGGCATTTAATTCACCAATTTTAGCAGGAAGTGTGCCAATAGTTGGACTCAATAAAATATCATAATCTTCAAAGAAGCCTGCAACTTGACGTGAAACGACTGCATTTGTATGAATAGCTTCCAATAAATCAGCCGCCTTTAATTGACCACCATATTCATAGCATTTCCAAATGGCTGCTTCAATATAGTCTGGAGAAACTGCTTTACTAGTTCCCGCTGCAGCCCCCTTAATCATTTGATAAATATTCGCTGTCCAAATATCGACCGTCGCCTTTGTGAATGATGCTTGTTCATATTTCGGACGCGCCTCTACTACCTCGTGTCCTAGTTCTTTTAATACTTGAACTGTTTTATGAACCGCTTCTATACATTCCGGATCGACAAATGCCCCAGAATTTGTTTCAGTTGTCCAAGCAATTTTTAGCGGGCGCACTGTTTCCTTGATAAGTTGACCATACGGTGCATGTGTTACCTCTAATTTGGAATAGCTCCCTAAGTCAGGGCCTGCTACTTGATCCAATAGCACCGCTGTATCACGAATTGTACGAGTCACAGCGAACTCAATGGCAATACCATTTAAAGGCTCACTATTGAATGGACCAGCTGGAACTCTTCCCCGTGTTGGCTTTAATCCCACTAACCCACTACAGGAAGCGGGGATACGAATAGAACCTCCGCCATCATTAGCATGAGCGATTGGCACAATACCACTTGCCACAGCGGCTGCTGACCCTCCACTCGAACCGCCTGGACTATGATTTAAATTCCACGGATTGCGCGTTGCACCATAAATAACTGCTTCAGTCGCTGCATTATAGCCAAACTCAGGTGTTGTCGTAGTACCTGCTAAAATCAAGCCAGCCCTTCTAAAGCGCGCCATTAATTCACTATCGACGGGTATAACCGTCTTTTCTCCAATACGACTCCCCATACTATGCGGAACACCCTCTGCATGTAACACAAGCTCTTTAATTAAAAACGGAACACCTGCAAACGGCGCATTTTCATCAACTTTCTCAATTGCTTTGTCAGCCTGCTCTTCTAACACACTAACAACTGCATTAATGGATGGATTGACTTTTTTTATTCCTTCTAACGCTAGCTCCTTTAATTCCTGTGGTGTTACTTCCTTTGATTTTACTAGCTCTGCTAACCCAATACCGTCATATGATGCATACTCTTGTAAATTCATATTCTCACCTCGTATAATAGTGATCTTGCAACTATAATGTACTGAATATTCTAAAATTAAGATATTACCCAAAAGGATAATTCTGTTTTAAGTAGAATATAAAAGCATAATAGAGAAATGAGGTGTTTTCATGTTTTTAGAAAATGATTTAGAAAACATTCTTAAAGCGAGCTATCATATTTCAAATATGAATGTGAAACAAAGTAATGAAGGGTTTAAACATGAACTATTGCATACAATAAGTCAGCATCTCGGCTATCACCATATGTTATTTTGGGAAATAGCAAATAATGAGCTAACCGCCCCTGTGCTTTTTAATATAGAGCGTCATACGATTAATGAATATTTACAAAGATATAAAAACTTTGATCCATTACACCCTCAAAATATAAATACACAGCATTCCATTCAGCTAATGAATAGGAATGAAGTTATGTGCCTGCAAAAACAAACCCACTATAAAGAAGTTTTTTTGAAAGAAAATCGCTATGAAGATGAAATGGCCATGTATTTAAGAATAGACAATAAGCTCGTAGCAGTTATTGGCTTTTTAAGGAAAACAGGAGAGAAGCTATTTAATGAAAAAGATATATTAAAGTTAGTGTATTTGAAAAGAAATATCGAAAACATGTATTCCCTCCATCACTATTCACAGCCTTCCATCTTATTTGAAATGACAGAAAGAGAAAAAGAAGTTTTAAGCTTTGTTTTAAAAGGCTTAAAAAATATAGATATCGCCCAGCAATTATTTGTCAGTGAAAATACAATCAAAAAACACCTTCAAAACCTATATAGAAAGTTTCAAGTAACCAATCGTACCCAACTGCTGGCAAAGTGTTTGAAGTATATTGATCATGTTTAGTAGGGTCCTCCATTGAATTCAAAGATAGTATTATTAATTTCCTTTTAATATTCATTTGCTGATTAATTGGCATAAAACTATTTTTCCTCAGTAAAAAAACTGCCCCACCAATTGGTAGAGTGAGTCTAACAATGGGTGGGGCAGTTGTAATTTTGATTCTAACTATAGAGGTGCTCTTTTACTTAATTACTTTGCACTTTATACACTTTACTATCAAGCTGTCTATTTATTGCCTGCTGTAAAAATCGTGTCGCGGTAAATAGTTTTTCTTCATCAATATTCGTTTGGACGCCTAAACGATGCAGGAAATTTACTAAATCATTCGTTGACACATTGCCGCTTGCACCAGGGGCATAGGGGCATCCCCCTAAACCTCCAATAGCACTGTCGTATTTTGTAATCCCCAGCTCAAGTGCTGCAAAGATATTTGCTAAAGCACGGCCATACGTATCATGAAAATGAAGGGCAAATAAATCACTATCGTATTGAGTGAGTAGCTCTGATAAAATAGCCTTTACTTGTACAGGATCCGCTACCCCAATTGTATCGCCGAGAGAAATTTCAGAAACGCCCATTGCTAGATAGGCATCAATGATTCCCTTTACTGTTTGAAGCTTTACTTCATCACCAAACGGACTGCCAAATACAGTTGAAATATAGCCTCTTAACGATATACCTTCACGATTTGCTGCTTCAGCTACAGCTTTTAAATTCTGTAAAGATTGGTTAATTGAAGCGTTTACATTACTTTGATTATGCTCCTCAGAGGCAGAGATAAATAACGCAATTTCATCAACCTTTTGTTGAATGGCTCCTTCTACCCCTTTCAAATTAGGCACAAGAGCTGCATACGTTATTTTTTCATCACGTGCGATTTGCTCAAACACTTCATGATGATCGGCTAAAGCTGGTATCCACTTGGGACTAACAAAAGAGGATACTTCGATATGGCGGACACCTGTTTCACTGATTAAGTTAATCCATTGCACTTTCAAATCAGTTGGAATAAAAATTTTCTCATTTTGTAAGCCGTCACGCGGACCTACTTCTCTAATCTCCACTGCTTTTGGTAAGTTCATCAAGATACACTTCCTTTAATTAAATGCCGAACAGCTGTAGCATAATCCAGCTTGATGCGTAGAATACCATGAATTGCACTCCAGCCCCTACACCTAAAATACGATTTAATAAACCACCAACAGTTGCGACTGTAAATGTTAACACTACTCCTAGTAATTGTGCCTCGTTATAGGCAAGCAAAAATGCTAATCCGATGAACATCGCTACGATTGCTTCCTGGCTAATATATTTCAATACTAATACAGATGCTTTACGTGCATAATTCATCGCAAATGGATAAGCAATTAAAGCGGCTACACTAATACCGATTAACCCAAAAATGAAAAAGTCCCATGAAGACATTAGCGTGTGTAAGTTGTTAACTGGATCTACTGTAAAAATCGGTGGTGCATTAAATAATGGTGATGCTGGTCCAAGTGCTACTGGGCTTAACGGAATACCGAATGCAATTAATGGAATAATCGCTTCAGCAATATATGTCGATTCCGTTACACCATTCATAACAGTAAGACTCGTTGTTGATTTTTTATAGGCACCTTTTGTACGAGAGCCTACAATTTCTCCCATCAATGACGTCATCCCAACAGGACTAAAGACAAATGTAAGGGAGGAAAGAAACGTTGTAATACTCGTAAAAATGGTCTGCCTTTTCGATAAAATTTTAAATGGATTCGGGAAATAGCCTTTCCATGATTTCGTTTCGGGAGCAAGATTATATTGATTTGGCTTACTGCGTGCTAGATCATTTTTAGCAACAGAAGAAGCCGCCATTAAAATATTACAAAACATCGGTCCAATCGCAATTCCTAAAAAGAATGTAATACTTAAATGTTTATCCAGCATCGCGAAGCTAACGCTATCTAAAGCTTTAATGAAAAATGCAAATGGAATAATGATTAAAATACTTGCCCATTTTCCTTTTGAAAAGAATGCGATTAAAATAGCGGCAAGTGTAAAAATGATGCCTGATGAAGATTTAAAAAAGTCGGCAAATTGACCTAAAAATTGACCTAACAATACAGCGGTTGGTAGGGCGATAAATGCACCGATAACACCGCCAGAAATCATTTTACGTAGTGCAACGTGCGGCATGCCTAAACGGCGTAATGTATTGGCATGATCGATTAACGGTACAGCCGTTGTATCCCCTGGAATGCCTAATAACGCAGTTGGGACAGCATGTGTTAAATGCTTAGCTAACACGCCCGCCATGAAAAAGGCGAATACCCCTTCAGGAGGCGCTCCCAGCAAAATAACTAACAATGTAATTGGTACCATAATTGCTGTTTCATCTGTACCTGAAATAAGTCCAATTATAGTAAAGATTGCTGCACCAAGAAGTGCAAATAAAAGAGCTATTACATAAATACTCATTTTTTATCCGCTCCTTTCAAGCCTTGTAAGCTAGAAAGAATGCCAAAATCCTCAAGCTCTTTTTTTGTCACCGGATCTTCCTCGATTAAGCGTATTTCCTCGTCTATATCAATTTGTAAATCCTCAAATGCTTCCTTTAAAGAATGACTAGATGCTTCATCTTCTACTAAAATACGCTTTGGTTTAAAAAGAATCGTATTAATAGCAACAACAATCAGAATACCCGTGATTCCTGTTAACAGTGAATAAGAGTTAATCATCTGAGGGTCTGCAAACTTCGGAAAAACCCACTGACCAAACTGATAGCCTAAAAAGCTTGCGGCAACGCTTAAAATAATTGAAATAATTAACTGATTGCCAGAAACCGTGTCTCCTAAAATTTCAATAAACTTCTTTTCCTCTACATTTTTTTGCTCATTGTATGGAGTATTCGCCATGTATTATTCACCTCGCAGAGAGTTTGTAATCTCTAAAACACGATCATAACGGAAATCCTTCTCTTCTACCGCCTGCTGCACAACTCGATCAATAATATCGCCTGTTGCCCCAGCCATTACAGCCAAGTTTTTCGCATGCAGACGCATATGACCAGATTGAATACCCTCTGCTGAAAGTGCGCGTAAGCTTGCTAGATTTTCTACTAATCCTACTGCGGCAATGGAGCTGGCTAGCTCCTCTGCTGTTTGCACATCCATAATTTTTAGCGCTGCTTTTGCAACAGGATGAGTCTTCGTAGCCCCTCCCACAATACCAACAGCTAATGGCAATTCCAACGTACCAACAAGATTGCCTGCTTTATTCAGCTCCCACGTTGTTAAAGAACGATATCTACCAGAACGAGCAGCATAGGCATGAGCACCAGCCTCAACAGCACGTGTATCATTACCCGATGCTAATACTGCAGCAGTAATACCATTCATAACCCCTTTATTATGTGTGGCAGCCCGATACGGGTCAGCATCTGCAAATTCGTAAGCACTTACAATATTTTTCGCAATCTCTATCCCCCCGAGCATTTCTGTCGAGAATTCACCACGCGCACGAACAATACGCTTATCTGCTAAATTTGAAATAATCCGTAGCACAACTCGTCCATTTGTAATACGTTCGATTAATGGTGACACAGATTCCGCCATCGTATTGACTGCGTTTGCCCCCATTGCATCCTTCGTATCTACGATTAAATGAACGACAACCATTGTTTCTTTTGCTGTGTCGATTAAGTGCACTTCTATATCCTTCACTCCACCGCCTAACTTGACTAACGTTGGATCCTTTTCATTACAATGCTCGATGATCTCATTTTTATGTTCAAAAATTTTCGCCCTCGCTGCATGAGGGTCCTCAATATTTAATACCTGAATCTGTCCGCGCATAACTGTTCCCGAGCTGGAAGTAAAAATACCCCCTAACTCATATGCTGCACGGGCAGCATTACTAGCCGCAGCAATTACTGACGGCTCTTCAGTAGCCATCGGAATAAATACCTCTTTGCCATTCACCTTAAAGTTGGCCGCTACCCCTAGAGGCACTGAAATATGTCCAATAACATTTTCAACCATTGCATCAGCAAGCTCTAATGAAATTCCACTTTTTAAAGCTTCAACTTCCTCTTTGGTTAAATTTGATTTTTCAGCGATTAACTTAATTCGCTCTTCTACTGAAAGTAAATAAAATCCCTTAATACGTGAAGTCATCCCCATACCCCCAAAATTAAAAAAGTGTAATATAATTCAACTTAGTTGAATAACATTACACCAATTGTAAATTGTCTGAATAGTATTGTAAACAAGAAATTTGTATTTTCGATAATATTTACGTTTTAAAGAAAGATTTAATCCTCAACATAAATCGTTAATACCTTTGAGTTTTCTACAGAATTATTAATAAAGATATGCTCCTTTTTCCCAGAAAAATACGCAGAGTCCCCCTCTTCTAAATGGTAAAATTTATGATCGTATTTCAAGACGATACTACCAGAGATGACATAAATAAATTCATCATTATCGTGTGTATAAGGAGCTAAATTTTCCGCCCCATTATGTACAGTAACAATAGAAGGATTGATATTGCTCATATAGCTCTTATTCGCTAACAGCTCATATTGATAGCCAAGTTCATTCGTCTCAACAGTCTCATTGCGTTCTTTTTTCGAAACAATCGAAATGCCATCAAATTGATCCTGAATAACAAACCAAGCCATGGGCACATCAAATATTTCCGCAATCTTAGACAATGTCACCAGACTCGGTGTCGCTTTGCCATTTTCTATTTTTGAAATATGACTTTTCGTTAAATTAATCTGCGAAGCTAAATCATCCTGAGACATTTTATTTTTCTTCCGCATCTGCTTTATTTTTACTCCAACTTCTAGTAAGTTCATCTATTCCAGTCCCCTCGATCATTTCGGTTTTTACAATAACTATACTATATTTTTAAATGATGGATAGAAAAATACAGGAGTATATTACTCCATCATTATCGTCTGTTCAATTAAATACAAAAGGGTGTGCTGAAAGTTTCTCGATTTTAAAATAAATTTGAGAAGCAATAATCAGCTTAAATAGAGGAAATAAACGGGAGTTTTATTTATAAATATTAAATTACATTTAGTAAAAACGAAATGTTGGTCACAGTTTTTCTATACGAATAACTTTGATTTTTGCTGGATTTGACTCCAAAATTTCAGAATACCAAATCCTCACTTCATCTCCACTTTTAATTCCTTTCATAGAAAGTTTTGATTCATTAATTAAAATTGAAACTGATTCAAATTTATTTGAGAACAGGAGATTTTCGCTAGAGAAACTCTCTATATCTGATTGTTGAACGTCCTTTCCTTGAATAAAATAGACTATTCCTTCATGCATTACTATATAACCAATTTCACTTTCGGTATTTTCTTTACTAGCAAATAGTTGGCTAACATTACCTAAGAACCATAAAGCAACAAGAAAAAGTAACAATAAGACTGTGTTGATAATAGGTTTGGGGATTCTATTCTTCATTTAAACCACCACCTTATACATTTAATAATTTTCATAATGAATATAATTTAGCGTTTTTAAATGTACATAATATATCAAAATACTGTACTCACCTCTTTATACAAAACGATACTTTAAATATTTTGAAGTTTTCAAAATGTAATTGGATAGAATTAAGCAAATAAAAAAGCTCTTGTATTGAACTGCTCTCCAATTATTGGACACAACTAACAATGGGAGGTACAGTTTTTTTACGGTCAAATATACTGCCGAAGATAAATTACAGGCTTTTGAGCGCTACTTAAGTGAAATAGAACGGAAAGCTCCTATGATATAGCTAAATCTATGGTGACTGATAATAAAGCAATCCTAAAAAGGATTAAGCAATATGAAATACAATGGAGTTGGGCTTTTAATCAGCCGTATACAAATTACAAATAGAGTTTACTCTAGACCAACCTATTCACGTGTTTCAAGCATGTTGGACAAAGCTACTAGAACGTTTACCTGAGTACCACCAGTTACTCATGTATACCGTTCAAGACTGGCATTATTAAATGAATAAATATCGTCGCGCCTTAGAATCAAGAGGGGTTGCTCAAAGTATGTCTCGTAAAAGAAATTGTTACGACAACTCTGTCATGGTGAATTTCCTTGACATTATGAAATCCGAATTCCTTTACATGAGGGAATTTGAAAGTATAGAGCATTTTAAAATAGATTTAGAACAATATATAAACTACTATAATATGAAACGGATCAAGGCAAAATTAAAAACGAGTCCGGTGCAATACCGAACTCATATACCCAAACAGCCTAATGAAATAACGAAGCTAACATAAATGAATTAACTATTTAATTCATTTATGTGTAACCTACTTAATTGCGCTCTGATTTTAGGAATGCTACAAATAAAGATAATTTTTTATTAGAAAAACCTTAGTTACCTCTAAAGACATTAGTCTCTATTATTGAAAGCAGATGCAAATAAAAAAAAATACTAAGAGACTGAGACATTCAGATGTAAAAACAATTATAAAAATAATACCCAAAATAGAGCCTTTGAAGAGTTTGATATGCATATATTCACATGAATTCTTTCACATTTAACCAAAAACGATGGATATCAGTTTAAAGAGATAGACGGGTGGTTATCTCGATCTCGCTTTATGACTACTCCCACTCAATCGTCGTTGGGGCTAAGATGTAGTTTTAAGATTATTATCAAAACAGAAAAATGCATTCAAATCATGTAATTTTTTGTCCTCAATTGTAGATGGTGACTCCCATTTATATGTCTTTGTCGTCTCAATGTCTTTATTATCAATTTGAAAAGAAAAACATAGGGAAATTTTAGTCTTCCTATGTTTTCATTCAAATTATTGATCTGTTTGTTCTTGCTTCTTTTTCAAATACTCCGCACGTATTTTCTCAAGTTGCTGCTTTTTATCAAATTTGGCCGGCTTGTTTTTTTCATGATACTTTGCAACAGCCACCTTACCTTTAGTATCCAATTGATATTTCCCCACTTTGGTTCACCTACTTTTCCTGCCTTTAAAGAAATCTATTCAACAAGTATAGTATACCTTATTTTGCTGATGTAAACCTTTTTCCTATATTGGTGTATTGCTTAATCTTAAATTCAGTAAAAGCTTAGTAAATCATTCATTGCCAAATGTATTGTCTGTATCCACCCATTTTTATATTATGATACCTTTATCATTATTTACCGCTACAATATTACTCAGCTTTATGTATGGAGACGGCGGGTCTTCAAACGGAAAGTTTGAAAAGTGCTGAAATACCAATGTTTTCAATAGTTTTGCGGCATTTCATAAAATGTCTGACCCAAATTTTGACCCAAAATAAAAAATTTGCTTACGGAGATATAGAAAGTAAATATTTTCTTTCGTTTTTTACATTCGATAATTTTGCCATACAACGTTTGACACTTTATATTTAGAACACAATGAAATAAATGCAAAAACATAACTTGATGTGGGAAAGCTTTTGATTTGATTTATCGATACTTCTTATTTCCTTATCGAAATTTATTATCTTCTATAGTAGTTTCATTTGGATTAAACTAATCTTTAATTAGCCAGTAATTCTTATAAAAATGGCTCATAAACTCTATTCGAATGTATCCAAGTTCGTCAATCTCATAGTCTTCCCCTACTATATATCCCCACTCAATCGTTAGTTTTTTCATTAAGAGCTTATATAATTTAAATAGTAACTCTTCGTACTTTTGCAATCCACAAACATGAATTTTACCATTTAAATCGCTTATTGAGTTACTCTCTTGGACCCAATACACATCAAATAACGCTTCTACTTCTTCAAATGGTAACAAATTATAAAAATGAAAATTGTGTAATCTACCTTCTGGTTGTAATTTCTTTTTTAAGTCTGGGTTAAATATCTTAATATTATAGCGATAATAACCACTATGATTGTTACTCTTCTTATCAAACTCTGATTTGCCGTAACGATTTTCGTAAAAGTTCCATGACATCTTAATTACTTCCTCTCTAAAACTATTTCAACCATTATAAATCACAACTTCTACCATTCGAACCATAAAATATGATTATTTTTTTATATAATTACAACAACATTCCGATACTTATTTGTACAATCATATTCCATCTACACTTAGAGTTACTATAGAGATCTCGTATCAAACGTTTTTAAATTTATTTAATCGTATAAGCAGCATTTCCCTCAAAAAAGTAGTAAAATAGATACTAGCATATACATATGCAAGAACTTGTGTTCTTAAACACTAGTTCTTAAACGTAGGAGATGAAAAAAATTGATTTTTAAAAAAGGCGAATTATTTAACGGCCCAGGTGGCCTTAGTTTAGCAGCTAAGAACACAGTCGTTATCCATCCAGAAACACAAGAAGAATTCCGTATTGAACACACCTGGTCAAATGACTATGATCAAAATGCTTGCCGAACATTTGCACTCAATATCTGTGGTAATGAAAACGATCCTAGTGTTATTTGTGGACCAGTAGAAAAGTTAAATATAAGTGAGTTACCAGAAATTCAGTGCTTTGCATTTGGTTTTCCCTGCAATGACTACAGTCTAGTAGGTGAAAAAAAGGGACTAGGAGGTTCATTCGGACCTCTTTATAGCTACGGTGTAAAAGTTTTAAATACCCATAAACCAAAATTCTTTATTGCTGAAAATGTCGGAGGATTACAAAGTGCCAATGAAGGTCGTGCCTTTATTAAGATTTTGAAAGAATTAGAAGCACCAGGTGATGTGGAATACGTAGTAACACCACACTTATATAAATTTGAAGAATACGGCGTCCCACAAGCCAGACACCGTATAATTATTGTAGGCATTCGTAAAGATCTTGCTGATAAAGGAATTGAATTTAAAGTTCCTGCACCAACAACACCAAACTCAGCTGATTATAAAACATGTAAAGAAGCGATAGAACATCCACCAATCCCTGAAAATGCACCAAACCATGATATGCCACGCCATACAGCGAGGGTTCAAGAAATGTTAAGCTATATTCCAGCAGGGGAAAATGCTTGGTATATTGGTATACCTGAAGAATTACAATTAAATGTTAAAGGTGCTCGTTTAAGCTCAATCTATAAACGTCTCGATCCAACACGTCCAGCTTATACCGTAACAGGTAGTGGAGGAGGTGGTACACATATGTATCACTGGGAACAAACACGTGCTTTAACAAACCGCGAACGCGCACGCTTACAAACATTCCCGGATGATTTCATTTTTACAGGAAGCAAAGAAGCTGCACGCAAGCAAATTGGTATGGCTGTTCCACCTGCAGGTGCTCAAATTATTTTTGAAGCGATTTTAAAATCATTTGCAAAAATCCCTTATGAATTTGTGGAACCAACAAAAAAATTTCAATTTGAATATCTTCAAAAAGAGAAAGCCAAAAAGGTGGCAAAAAATGAGATTAATGCCGACAATCAACAACTATCTTTTAACAATATCTAGTATATAATGGAATCATTCACCAAGGTATCTATACACAAACGCAAATTTAACTCAGTGAAAACCAATTTTATTGTGAAACTCAGGTTTTAATATTGAAATACTTTCTAATTGAACCTAAGTTTAACTTAACAAATTGAAAAAATATATTTCATACTCAAGGAAATACTATTAAAAAATTACTTTTTTTGAATTTTATTCATTTTTCACGTAAAGTTAGATTTGGAGGTGGCGTTCTCATGCTTATAACTCATAATTTTGAACAATATATTGTAAGGGATATATATAATTCCGGATATAGAAACCTAAAAATTTTATCTAGTAATGTTAGTCCTATTCTTGTTACAAAAATGTTAGATGAATTCTATGATTTAAACTTAAAAATCTATGTCGGAATGGTCTCTCAAGATGGTATTTCTGAATTTACACATCTAGCATTCCAACACTTAGTAAAAAGATATGTTAATCGTCTAGAAGTATACTACCAAATTACTAAACCAGGTCAGCATAGCAATGTTTACTATTGGGAAAGTCCACTTAATTTAGGATTAGATCAAAAAAAAGTATTTGTAGGTTCTGCGACTTTTACATTGAACGGATTCTGCCATAGAAATGAAATATTAGTAGAACACGATGGGGATGTAGAACAGATATTTGATAATTTAAATATTATAGATTGCACAAGTGCAAATATTTCTGAGGAAATAATAATTCACCACAACAAAGAAAGTGAATTAATTGTTTTATATGAAGATGAACAATTGGATATTTTTTCTTTAACTAAAGAAGGAGAGTTAGAGAGCAATTACGAATCCATAAATATTCCCCTAACAATTAGGGGAGGTGAGACACCGCCTAAATCAGGAATCAATTGGGGACACAATGGTCGAAATGGTTTGAGACAACCTACACGTACTGGGAACGAAGCATATCTCCCAATCTCTAAACAAGTACATCGCGAACGTCCCCATTTTCTTCCTCAAAGACGTGAAAAAATGCTTGTTTTAACAGACGATGGTGAAATGTTTGTTTGTAAAGTCGCACAAGAAGAAAGAAAAGCTATAGAAACATGCGATAACAATAGTATTTTGGGCGCTTATATTAGGCAAAGAATTGGTGTAGCCTCAGGCACCTTTATAGAAACTAGGGATTTAATAAGATACGGTAGAGATTCAGTACAATTAACAAAAATTCATGAAGGTCTGTACTTACTTAACTTTGCTACAAATTTAACTTTAGCTAACTGCGAAGACCATCTTTGGGATATCGAAGATAGGGGTACTGATATCCTACAAGAAAATGAAAATATGCAAATACTAATAGAAACAGTATTTGTAAGAGTTCCTGATCTTAATATTGATGTGTATGGTGGATTAATATGTTCTTGGAATGAAAATTCGAAGGAATACTTAATAGATTCAGACTTAATTATTATCAAGACTTTGGGTACAGATGATATAGTCTACGATGAAGGAGGTAGTTCACTAATTGTTGCAGTCTCTAACTATTGCTATTCAGTTGGTAGAGAATCAAATATGAATTATCTAGAATCCTTAGGTTGTGAAATAATCATTGAAAATTAATTTAACTATCAATTAAAACAATTCCTTATTAAAAAACGGTTATATCTATTTTAAATTTAATAGATATAACCGCTTTTTTATATACTAAGTTATTTTATTAAATAAATCATTTGGCACTTGGCACTTTCTTTTTTAATCCTTACCAATACTACTTGATTTTAGAACGAGTAGCAATTATATTTATTATTTTCTATAAACTCCTAGTTCATTTAGATGGACGGAGATATAATACGACGGTAACCAGATAAAAATAATTTTGGACATACTTAAATGTATTTCGGAAAATGTCAAAGACTTTATAAAATTTAAATAATAATTGGTCCGTTCTACTGCTCTATTCTTACATTTAAACAGCAACGATAACTCGCTTTTCTACTAAATTTTCTTGCCCTTTTACAGTCAAAATTTTTTCGTTAATTTCATTAATTTGGTTAAATATACTTTCTAAAACTTGTACAACTATACTATTGCCTGCTAATTGGATTAATTTTGTTTGTGACAATATTTTACGATCTTGGCCAATTTGTATGTTGTTTTCCATTAATAATTCGTATTGTTCCTCTTTAAAACCCATTAATAAGAAACATTCTCGTGGAGTAAGGTTCCTATATTTTTTATTTATACTTGTAAGTTCTTGATTTCTAAATTCAATAATACCTGAATTAGGATGACGATCTTGTTTCGTTGTAATAGTACGCGCATGCTCTTTATTATGAGCAATATTATCTGTTGCTAAAATCACATTATTTTCATAGATTTTTTTACGTGACTCCGTAAAAGCTGGTGTACTCTCAATTGCTTCCATATAATAAAGTTTTTTAGAATAATCTAATCGTAAAAACCTTTCAATAGGAGCTATCTGTTCTTTATCTAAATAAATATTCTCTAAATTATTTAAAAGAAAATAATTATTTATTTCATTTGCTTGTTCTGAGTTTTCGGCAAGTACGCTAACTAGATATGTTCTAATTCTAGATTGTGGAATTCCGAAATTTCTCGCATCTAGTGTATAAATTTTATTAATGTAGCCCAGATTCTCTAAAAAGTTTTGCCATTCATTGAAGTTTTTAATATGCTTGCTAGAAAGAATGTTACTTACGTTCTCCATAAGTAAAAACTTTGGTAATGCTTTCCCAATTTCTACAAACTCTTTTAAAATTCTTTCAATCTCCCAAAGCAGCGTAGAGCGATTATTGGCGTCTCTATCTATGCCTGAATGATTGTTATGCCAATATCCACTTACCGATAGATCTTGACAGGGAAATGAGTAAGTTAATACATCTGTATCAGGTAATTCAATTGCTTTAACACTTTTTATATCAACTAAATTGTTATTTCTTTCAATTGAGGATAGAATAGCCTTAAGTTGCACTAAAGATAATTTAGTTAATGCTCTGTAACTTAATGGTACTTTACCATCGCTTGATAAGGTATAATTGTCTAATATATTAACTAAAGATTCTTTAGTATGATGTCTATACTCTTTCAAGTATTGAGGACCATTATGCATTATATCGTATGCATACATTGCTCCTATCTCCCACTCTACTGTAGCGACTACTCTGTGTTCTATATTAATATTTTTAAGAGCTTGTACTTGGCTTCCAATGCCGCTAAATGTTTCTATTATCCTTAACATTGAATTCCCTCCGATCTCTTAAAATTTTTTAACTAGTAGTCCTTATTAAAGCTCATTTTATATTCATTATGATTTATTCTTGTAAAATACATTGTTGCATACCCATTAGAAACTAAATCATCATAACTAATTGGCCTTTTTTCTACTAAACCAATGCGCTCTCGAATATAATCATATAAATTAAAATTCAAAACTTCTAATTCCCCATTAAATTTACCAGTTAATTTTGCATTAAATAATTTATTATCATCGGTATAGATACTAAATTTTTCATCGCAAGGAAATACTTTAGCAAACAGTAATTTAGGAGTTTGCACTAGTACTGGGTTTCTTCCATCCACCCAAGCATTAATACCTTTATTTGCCCATCTTGGATTGTTATTCCGGTGCAATATCACAGTCACTTCAAATGAAAGGTAATATTCATAATCTATTCTACCTCGTAATAAACTCCAACTTTTAATAGATTTTCTTTTACCTACATTTCCTTTTATTTTGCTTGAAATTGTAGTTGCATTTTGCTGAAGCACATTTTCGTTTTCCAATTCATTAGAAACTTCACACTCATCTACTTCAACTAGACTTGCTGCAGAATCTATTTTACCATTAACAAGACTTAGATCATTTGTATCTTCGTCATAAAATTTAATAAAATCGTTTATGCTTTTATCGTTACATATTAATGAATCATTTACTTGGTCTATAAATAATGATTCTGGAAGGAAATCAATTTCCGTCAATACTTCTTTATGATTAAAAAATCCATTTTCTGAAAAATTGGCAGATCCTATAAAAATCTTATTACTTGTTTTTGTACTAAATTCAAGGATTTTCATATGATTTGGCTTACCCTTTATTTGATAGAAAACATTAATATTCTCATATCTTTTTATTAAAGATTGGAATTCTAAATGATTATTTTTAGATACACCATGTAATGTCATTCCTAAGAATAGTTCAATTTTTAAATGTGGAAAATCATTTATCACACGCGATAGAAAACTAGCAGAAGCATAACCGCTGATTATTCGCAAATGAGTGTAATTATTAGCTATTTTTCCAAAGATATTTTCATAAAGATTCACAAAATATGTATCCATTGAAATCAATCCCTATTTTGAACAGTTTCAAACAAGTCTGAAACATACCCCTGTAATCCACCCTCAACTAATTCTGGAGAAATGGTTAAAAGACGTGCGGTATTTAATTTAAGAACTCTTCGGAATAGATCGCGTGACTTATCCTCAAAAGTAGAATATTGCAACATTAACTCTCGATACATTTCTACATAGTAACCTATTCCTGGTCGTTCAACTAACTGCAATATCGTATCGGTAGAATTATTCTTTAAGATCTCATAGGTATCTTTTTTATTTCCTCTCCAAGATAAATGAATGTACCACCAAATCGTTTTTAACCAAATTCTTCTAGATATTTTATAAAAATGATCTGCATTTAAGGACCAACGAGAATGTACTATATCTGGTATCACATAAATGGAAAGGTAACGCCAAACATCGTCATTAGTAGCTACTCGGTTTGCAAAACCTATATCCTCGTTTAAAATTTGATACACTTCTAAGCCAAATAATAAATCAAACGGGTAGTCTAATTTATTTACTTTGTCCAAATTGTACGCTTCAAATATATTGTCCCGAGCTTTAATTAACTTTTGGCGAAGTTCGATAAATTCATTTCTTGGGTTTATTGGCTCTATAGAAGTGGATTTAACTTTAAGTTTTTCGAAATCTTTACTTGCTTTATTTATATCACAATTTAAGTTTTCCCAATTAATCATATTACTCCCCACCTAGCATTTCCTGATCAAGCTTCGTTCTCAGTGAATTCATTATCGTAAATAGTGAAGTCGTATCAACTTCAAAGGTAGTTACCCAGTACTTTACAACAGCCAATATACTATTCGAAGTAAACTCATCCACTATATCTAAAGTGTTCTCTTCTATAATTAATACTTGTTGGATTAGCATTGACATTGCTTGAACCATAATATCACCCATTAAAGCTCTACTTGCTTTTGTTTTCCCACCTTTTATTTGTTCAAAAAGTGGGTGGGCAATATTTAAGCTTAAATAGACATTCGAACTATCAAATATATCTTCAGAAGCGTCTACCCAATTTTTTTCAAGAATCCACAGAGGTCCATTCTTATCATTAAACTCAGTGATAGGGAATGATGACCCTTCTCCATCCACAACAATGGTTAGACTATATAAATCTTCTTCACTTAATCTCATCCCAATTTGATTAGCATGGTAAGGTCTAGTCTCTAGGTTATCTTGTAGATACAAAAAGAAATCCATTTCTATATTTCCACGAAGACTATCTTTTGGAAAGTAATGTTCAAAATGAACAATTATTTTCTTTTGAGTGTTTATAATGGTACCAAAATTAATTTTCTTTTGATTACTAGAAGTTTTAGAATGAATATGGACAGCTATTCCTATTTTATTATCGATTGATGTTACTCCTTCATCCCCAAATAAGATTGAAGGATTGTAAAAAGTAAATTTTTGCTTAACTATTAAATCATTTTCGTTTGGGGACCATTCTGTATCAAATTCATTTATTGTTAAAACGTTCTCAAACTCTTCACCGACCTCTATTTCTTTTAATCCTTCAGCAGTACTGTAAAAATATTGAGGTATACCTATTTCTAATCCTGCTTCTTCAATCATTTTTGAATCTATTTTTCGATATAACGATATTTGATTAGTAGATTGTAACATTCTCATATAACTCCTTCCCTAGAACGTACGGATAGCAATATTTGGTATATATTGATTAGAATGCATATTTAAAGTCATTGTACCTTCAATTACACTATCGGCTTCTGAATCTGAAATAATTTCAAATACACTCGATTGATTACTATCTAAGTTAAATATAAAATCTTCATTTTGATAATATCTATATGACTGATTTATATTTTCATCATCGATTCTTTGAATATTAACCTCAGAAATCCAAAATGGGTAAGGAATAGTATTATCCATAACTTTATTCCATGCACTTGAATCCATACGCTGATCTTGAGTTAGAACTTGTACTAATATAATATTTTTTGTTTTTCTTTTTATAAATGCTTTAAATACTACCTCTACTTTTGTTCCATTTAGAGGGATAGAACTAATAACAGAAATATCAGAACCTCTAGATTTAGTGCCAGCTTTTCTATCTGTTTCTTTCTTTTCTTTTTCTCGAGAAGATGTTTTACCAAAGTTTTTTGGTGGTAATAGCATTGCCCCAAATTTACGAGATAGACTTGATGTAGCTGATGAATTTTCTGTATCTTTATCGCCTTGATAAGTATTTGTAATACTTATATTTGTACGCTCTCTTATACGCTTTACAACTGTAATATCTACAGCATCTTCCCAGTTTGCATGGTCAGAGTTTTCAATTGATCTTAAATAAGATTCCAAAGTTGTATAGCCGGCTTCTTGAAAGCTATCTGTTAATAAAGCCTTAGAGTTTGGCACAAAGAAGCCAAGTAAAATATGGTCTTCTTTTAAAGCGATATTTCCATTTGCCCATAATCCATTAATACTATATTCAACAACCATTCCTGGCTTTCGGCTATAGGCGATAACTTTTGGCATATTATTTTCGAATAAACTTCTATCCTTCACACCTAAATAAGCCAATCCAGATGGTTTATTATCAGGAGGCGTCATTTTTAGTTCAATGTTGCTTACTTCACGAAAAGCCACATACCCTACTTCTTCTTTAGAATCTTTCAATGCATTACGTCCTAGGTTTATCGCTAGTACTTGAATATTTGGTTTTACAGGCTTTCCTAATAAAGCCGAGGTGTATAACTCTTGATAAATTTTAAAAATAGGTTCGAACTCAATAGCTGGATGTATAACATTATTATTAACTGTACATTCCAAAAAAGAATTTTCGAGTGTTTCACGATATTGTTCATTCCATATCCTCGGGAAGTACCATCGCTGAATTGCCATAGTAATAGCATCTTCATAATTGTTCTCCCATGGGAACTTTAAAACATCTTCTTCTATCATTTCTTTATTAAATTCATTTAAATATGGAATAATAATAGTTGTACCAGTCTCCGTACCTGAGTAACTTTTAATACCGAATATTGAAAGTATATCTGCGATTTCACCTTGGTTTGTAATCGGATAAATTCGATCACTATTTAATGCGAATTCACCCCACCAAGCAATACCACGCTCATTATTAGATAGTAATCGGTCTTTTTTAGATGGATCTTCAATAATTGACGCAATTAATCGTTCTTCATATCCATCACCTTCTTGTATGCGAGTGTAATAAAGAACGACTCCAACACCTAATCTAAAATAGCTAGTTTTACCGTAACCCCAACTCCCTCCAGCTCCATCTTTGCTTTGATTTTTACCGATACCAAATACTAGTTTATGAAAATTACTTTTATCTAGAATTTTAATGTCTTCAGATGTATAATCGCCTATCAAACCATATGTTTTTTTATCACTTATAGCAAGGAAATCTTGATACCCAGGGAATCTTTCAATTAAAATTTTGTCCACATCTTCGAATATTGGTGCCAACTTTTCCGATTCAAATTTATCAATTTTAAAATCTACATAGGTACTATGTTCGCCTTCAATTGAGGCGTCTAAGCTATTTTGAATTGATTCTCGTACTACAATATCAATTAAAGGTAAGTAGTTGTTTTGTAATGATTTTAGGATTTTCCCTCCATCATGTGACATACTCTGTACGTCGTTTATTGCATGTTTAATCCTCATAATCATCTAACTCCTCATAATAGTTCTCATCATTAATTTCTTTTAAATTTAATTTTGCAGATATATAAGTAGCTAATTGACTTCCTTTAGATACTCCTGGAATCATTACATTTATACCAATAACATCTTTAGAGAAGTTTAGCGGCTCTCGGTTCGCGCTAACTTTCTTATTTTTATTGTTACTTGCCTTATCAATTTGGCCCTTATCAATTCTATAAATGGTGATTAGAGGTACTTTTCCGTAGCCATATTTCTCACGTATTGAACGAATCTCCAAAATTTTAGATGTATTTCTTTCTTCCGAAGTTAACTCTTCATCAATATCAGCTAATAAATCAGATGGTGTACGTAAAGCACCTATATTAGCTATCTTTTCTGTACTACGTTTTTCTAATTTTGTTCGGACTATCGACTTAGGGCTGTATCCATGTATATTCCAGTCACTACACATCCCTTGTGTATCTTCAACTTTCCCTATGCTAGATAAAGTAATATTCCAATTAGATAGTTCTCCGGAATTTTTCTCAGCCCATTCAATTAAAGCTGGTAAATTTGACATTTTCACATCATTTTCGCACACATAATAGCCTTCTAAGAAAAACTTTATATCTTCAACCGGTATATTTCTCCATATCATATTGCTATTCTTGATTTTTGGTGATTTTAAACCATTCAGGAATTTTTTCGTATGTTCCAAATTATGTCCTAATACATCTTCATTGTTTTCAAAATACACAGTTTGTGAATTAAAACCAGCAAAATCATACTCGCTTGGTTCAGCTGACTGCATTTTATTACTTGAGGTTATTCTGATTAATTTATGATTTATAGAATTCTTGACTCTTGGTGCATAAGTTGTCGGAGTGAGGCCGTTCTGGGCATATAATGCAATTTCCTCTCGCAATTCTTCATTCATTTGTGACAAAAATTGATAACGTTCTAAAGCCTCGCTATCCAGCCAAATACGAGGGAAAATTTCATATCCCTTTCTATATCCAAACCATCGCGCCATCTGCATTAATGTATCTGCTTGATTTGTTGTCCGTAAGAAATACGTTGTAGTTAATCCTTCTAAAGTTAGGCCACGCGAAAGTGTATTCCCACCTATAACGATAAATGCAGGGGCTGGATTCAGGGCTTTAACTTTAGGATAAACAAGCCTCACAATTTGGTTTTCAGCCTTAGCTTTACTGTTATCAATAACTAAATGGAACCCTTTATGATATTTCGGTTGTCCTTCTTCACCTATTGGTATATGACTAATAAATTCATCCATATCTAAACGAATCATTCTTTCAATATAACGTGATACTTCTTCCCATTCAGGGTAATCTGGTACTTCTTCTTTAGTAGAATATTCTTTCATTCCTTCTAAGAAATACGAACGTTTAAAATCCAAAGACTCATTCTCATACATTACTTTTAATTGAGGCATTATTTTTTTGTAATTTATTTTGAAATCACGTAAGTATTCTTCAATTTTTTGCGCGATACTTCTATGGTCCGATATTCTAAAACTAGTATGTATTAACATAGAAATTGGCTTACGATAATCAATAGCTCTCATGGCTGCAACTGTTAACATAAACCAATGCAGAGAGTCAACCAGACTGTTTACTAAAGGAACATCTTGATTTACTTTTTGTGCTCCACGAATATTTTCCGCATCTGCTGAAGTAATATCCCTTACAATGTCTATATAAGGACTCATTTCTGGCTCTTCTGTACCAAAAATTTGCTTTGGGCCAATATAATCTTCTGAAGGCTCTAACAAAACAATAAAGTCTTTAGGGTATAACGTATCCTCGCCCGTTTCATTCAATATGTTTGCATATGGTGTAGCTGTATAAGCTATATAATTCATACCTTTCACCTTGTCTGAATTTACTAGCTTTAGGATTAATTTATTAATTTCTGTTCTATCTTCTTCTTCTATCTTTTTTGTATTAACACTTGCTTGATCGGCCTCATCATCAATAACTAAGATTTTTAATTGTTTTGTTTTATTCACATCATCATACAGCCATTTTATTAATGAGTTTAAACGCGTACTATTTTTTAAACAAACAGTAAAATATCTATCCTTTGCACTTGTGTCCAAATTAAAATTACTAATATTATGTTCTGGTAACTTTGATCGTAAAGAAGGATTATCTACTTGATGCCAATGCAAATGACCATTTCCAGCTGTATTCATATCCCCATATAAACGATTAGCTGTCTGTTGACGTAAATTTTCAATAACACCAGATAAAATAATGAAATAATTAAAGCCATTATCGGCTGCCATTGCCATCAATCCCGCCATATTTGCCGTTTTTCCTGACTGAACATTACCTACAACTAACCCTTTAATTGGACCTGACTCTACAGTATCCATTGATAGATTTTTCAATATTTCAAATGAAGATTTTTCAATATTTTTAATCGAATCCTCCGACCAATCTTGTTTAATTAAAACGTTTTTATAAAGTTGCCACGCTGAATATTTATCAACTGGTATTTTAGCATCGTTAAATGTATCTTTACCTAATTTAACTACCTTGTGTTTTTTCTCTCGATTTTCAAAGTAATCAATTATTTGGTTCCAAATATTTATATTTAATTCTTCATTACTCAAATTACTAAACATTCTAAGTGCTTCTAAAGCTCTATCTTCGGAAAGGTCCGCCAAGCTTTCAAAATTTCTAACTTTATTCCAATCAGCTAGATTATTAAATTGATTTTCTATTATTTGAAAAAGTTGCGAATACTTTATCTTGTTAAATGTCATTTAATCCCCACCATTTAGTTATATTTTCCTAATATATATTAACTTATTTAAACAATTTTTTATATATAAGATTTTAAACAAATTTTGAGACCATACCTTGATATCTTTTATAACCATATAATCTAAAAAGTAACCATAAAATAGTCGTTCCATTAATAGTTTTATAATAGTTTGTCTCAATATCTGTTAATGTTAGAGGAACATTCGTTTATATACCAACGTCTCCGGATTCAATCTTCTAAAAAGGGGTTTCATTGATCTCACGATTATACTACAGAAGAAGTAAATAATTAGGAAGTAGTTACCACTAAACTACCACTATAGTATATAATAATATTATAAGTTAAGTTTTTTATAATTTACTTAAATTTTTACAGATTGATGGTGATACGTTGTTTTACTCAGTTAAACCAAACGGGGCTGGTTACGAAGAAGAAGTACTTTTATTATCATTATTAAACGATGCATTTAAAAAAGATAATGCCTTTGCTTTTCAACAACTACCAATAAATACTCTTAATGAAGCGTATAGATATGAATCTGATATTATGTTTTTTCATCAGCAATTAGGTATGTTTATTTTTGAAGTGAAATCCTATAAAATCGATCAAATAAAAGGTATATTGGGGACAGAATGGAGATGCGAAGGAAGTCAAGGTCTTTTTACAGTTAGTCCACAAAAACAGGCAGAAAATCAAATGTTCCATATACGAAATATATTAAATCAGCGTTGCATGTTACACAACCTTTTCAATACACATGCTTTTGTTGTACTACCTAACATTAGTTATGAGGAATGGGATGCACGTAATGATTTACAGAAGGAGTATATTAAGCGCCCTCTTTTAAAAGACGACCTCCTAAATGCGAACATATTGTATGAAACAATCCAAACCTTCGCAAACCGTCTAAAGCTTAAGCCTTTAGATGACATAAAATGGAAGGATATTCTAGATTACTTTATGATTTCACCAGAACGGAAAATTAGCGGAACATCAACACAGGCCTTTTTTTCAGAATTGCACTTACTAAATACATTGCCTAATGACTATGCAGATATGCTTCAAACAAAGCTTTCACAAGGTCTAAAGCTATATGTCTTAACTCAGCAACCATTTAATTCTGAATTTAAAAAAGCCTTTTATCCATTTATAGAAAACTTTCAACTTTTAATTTACGAACAGCCAACTAGCATCTTTTCTGAAAAGAACGAATTTATCTTAGATGGTGATATTTCAAACGATCGCTTGAAATCGCTTGAAGCGGCCTTCCCAAATTTTAATTCAGGACAATATGCCATTATTCATGCTCCTCGAGACGGTAACTTAATGGTATCCGCTGGTGCAGGAACTGGAAAAACACATGTAATGGTTGATCGGGTTTTATTTCTTCTATTAAAGGAGCAAGTACCTCTAGATGATATTACCATGATTACCTTTACAAATGACTCAACAAACGAAATGAAGCAACGTTTAGAAAATCGCTTATTAACTCTTTTTAAATTAACAAATAAGTCTTTGTTTTTAAATTTCGCAGAGGATATTTCAAGTATGGAAATTAGTACAATTCACTCCTTTGCCAAACGCATACTACAAGCATTGGCTCATGAACTTGGCTACGGTACAGAGCTATCGTTACGTTCTTTTAAGTATGAAAAGCAGAAAATTATCTTTGAAATTTTAGATGATTATTTTTTATCTAACACCATTTCTGAATTTTTAGATACAAAGATTCGCTACTATGATTTTGTTACGATTTTGCTTGATATATGGGAAGGTATGGAGAAAAAGGGGTTATCCATGAATGAAATTGATGAGCTGGATTTTGGAAAAGCAAATCATCCATTATTACACAACTTGATTCTTGAAGTGTTTAGTAAATGTGAGCTTGCACTGGAAAAAGAAAAACAAGCTCAACAAGCGATTACAATGAGCGATTTAATTCGTAAACTAAAAAACTTTACTGGAAACGATAAAGCTTTAAGGCAGCTAGCTCCTGGCAAATACTTATTTATTGACGAGTTCCAAGATAGTGATGATGTGCAGATTGAGTTCATTGCAAAACTACAAGAAATATTAAACTATAAAATTTTCGTTGTTGGAGATATAAAACAAGCAATATACCGTTTTAGGGGCGCAGATTATCGAGCGTTTAAGGAATTAACAGAACGTTCAAAAAAACCTTTCCTACCGTACACATTACATCATAATTATCGTACAGCAGAAACCCTGCTTAAACGGATGCATGAACTTTTTTCTAATTGGGGTCAATCATATAATCAAGATTTAACCTACTCTGAAGAAGATTGCCTAACTAGTAATATTCCATCGTATACAAAAGAGTGGCATATAAAGGAGTATAGTTATCACGAAATGGATACAGTTAATAGATCACTTTTACAAGAACATGTACTACAGCTAAAAGGTGAAGAAAAGCTTGCCATTTTAGTACGTACAAATAATCAAGCACGAAAAATGAAAATTTTGTGTGATGCTCTTTCCATATCCACAATACAAAATTTAGACGGACAATTTTACTTATGTGACGCTGTAAAACATTTCCGTACATTATTAGTTGCATTACAGTATCCTGATCAACCCATGTATGTATTCGAAGCCTTACAAACACCATACTTTGGCTATAAACTGAACGATAAAAACTTTATTGCAACCCAAGGGAATAAAAATCGTTTAAAGCAGTTTTTAAATGAACATGTAGGTACTACTTTTTCAAAATATGCAGTGTTAGTACGAGATTATTCGCCACTAACTATAATTCAAATGATAATGAATGAACAAAACTTCTACAGCCGTATTGAAGATTATTATAAACAGCAACTCACGGTACAAAAACAGGAACAAGAAAAACAATTAGCCTTACTAGTACAACGCTATAAAGTAAACATGCAACATTTATTAACAATTATAGAACAACATTTTGCAACAAATGCTACTACAATTCCAATGATTAGTAATTGGTTAGATATTCAAATGAAGACAAATCGCACTGAAAATGAACCCACTATTCAATCTCATACAGCTCAGGTTGTTATTTCAACAGTTCACCGTTCAAAAGGGTTAGAATATCATACTGTATTTTTACCTATTACAAATAATCCTTACAATGCAATCAAACCAAAGTTTTTTATTGAAGATGGGATTGCCCTAAAAGAAGGAAAAAACAGACGCTTTGGTTGGCGTATCGAAAACTTCTCTAATAATTATTTCGACTTATTAAATGTTGAAGAAAATAATGAAGCAAGAAAAGAAGAAACTCGCCTCCTTTATGTAGCCTTAACACGAGCTAAGCAAAAGGTAATTATTACGCTTCCATCTAAAAACATAAATAATAGTTGGTCTGAATTATTAAAAGAAGCTGGCATTTTAGGAGGTGTATGAAGATGCCTACATTTACTCGCACATATATGAATCCGCATGATTGGGATAATCACCCTCTAAGAAATCAGTTAGAAAATGGTATTCATATTTGCGCTTCATCCAATATGCGTACAGGTATTAGTATGGCTTATCAAAACTATACTAATCTGTGCTCCATTAACGCCTTGATGAAAGAGTTATACCCTATGTGGAATTCGAGTGAGTTTCAGCTTGAGCAATATTTAGAGCTTTCAAAATGGTTGCAGGAAAATAAACAACTTTTTCCTTCAAATAAACTTTTTGATGCATTCCGCACAAATACAAAGGGACTTGTAATGCTCATGCGTAAGCTAGCTGAATCAGGGGTGAAACCAAAAGATTTAAAAGATACCTATACCGATATGAATTTACGTGGTCAAAGCGTATCTGAAAAAGAATTGATGTTTTTAAAAATTTGGACTGCCGTTGATAATGGCTCAGCTGGAAGCTACAGCTATGCGTCCTACCGTCATCAATTAATAAATAAAAAGTTAACTATTGAAGATTTAAATAAAGCACTAGAGTCTCTAAAAGCTAAAGATAAACATGTTCCTTTACCTGCAGAACCGGTAATTTTTTTACATGGCTTTTACTTCATTACACCTGAGCAGCAGTTTTTCCTAGAGCAACTCAAGGAATCTTTTACAGTTATTATGTTTTTATACTATGAACCGAAATATGAACGTACATTTAGCTTCATGCGTTCATTTATACAACCAAAATACGGATGGGAGGCAATTCCTTATAAAAATGATTCAGCTGCCATGACTGACCATATCTCAGACCTATTTTTAAGAGTTTATGAAGATGGGAACGGAACTTTTAAAAAGGGGACACAAGAAGTATTAAGTTATTCAAACTTTTTTGAGTTTATACAGGATGTTATATATCCAAATTATCCAACCGAAAAAAATTCTATACTCAAGGAGTTTAATATTTTCACACCAAATGCAAACGAAATGAACGAGCTTCTATTAAATCATTATCCTGAATTTGATCAAAAAAATCGGAACTTTTTATCATATCCAGTTGGACGTTTCTTCTCTATCATCCATGAAATTTATCAGGATGGACAATATCGCCTGACATATGATCAATTACATGAGCTATTCGCTTCTGGTTGGCTCTATAACAGAGAAACTAGACAAAACGCTCGTAACTACACGCATGATTTAAAAGATATTGAGGCTTATGTAGAACAAGCCAATACTATTGATCAATTAATTACGTTGTGTGAAAATTTAAGGAATCAAATTTTATTTATCCATAAACGGTTCCCCCTACCTGCAGATGCTTCTCGTATGCAAAAAAGTACACGTAGTCCTTTTACAAAAAACAGTCACTTCTCGATGGAAATGGACCGTTTAAATCATATCATTAAGTTTTTAGTTGAGATCAAAGATATTTGTAATGAGTTATTTGAAAGTGGGCAATCAGGAACAAAAATTAACCTTCATTTTAAGAAGTTAGAACACTTAATGAATAGACGTATAGGCCATGTACAACAAGACTTTAATAAGGTAGAACAAAAACTTGTCGAAGATTTACGTACTCGTCTATCTTATATCCGATCAGATACGGACCTTCTTTATAACGATTTACACGAAGCTGTTTCACTATATTTAAGTGGCAAATTCGATTCAAAAAAAGAAAAACTAATTCGACCTTTTATGGAAATTGACGGTGAAGCATTCAAACAAAAGAATCTGGATTATGATTACAAAGTTTATGTAAGTGGCTTAGACGAACTTTCTCTTCCATTGGTAGCAGAAACTATACATTGGCCACTACAAAGGGACACTTGGATAGCTTTAGGTGATCGTGTACCACGTATTGCCTATGATTATATGAGAACTGACGCGAAGAAATATATTTCAAGATATTTATTTTATATCATGTTGCGATTTATTTCTAAGGACCGACTACACTTATCTTGGATACGCCATTTTATCAGTCAAGATGAAAGAAAGAGTGCTTTATATATACGTCAGTTAGAACTACCCACTATTAATTATACCCCACCAATTCAGGAAAAGATGTATGTACAAAATCGACTGTTAACAGAAATGGTATATTCGCAAGACGAGCTTGAAAGCGGTTATAAAACCTTACTTTACAACGATTTCTTTGCCGAGTACGTGCAATGCCCAAAACGTTTTTACTACAGCTATTTAATGCAAGAGTATCCAGTGTTCCGTAGCGAATATACGCAAATTTTTTTATTTACTGAGTTGGTTAAAATTAGTGCTAAGGCTGCAAATTATGACTCTAAACAACTTTATAGAAATCTCGATCCTTTCTTTCCTCAGTGGATTACAGTAAAGAAAAGACTAGAAGCTGAGAATGCATTAAACTATGCTTACAAACGGACATTACAACAAAATCAGGTCGATGAAAATGTTTATGTATCTGAAATACGTAAAAACTTCCAATTTCCCGGCCTAAAAAATGGACGGCGAGAGGCTCTCTTTGAACAGGCAGTAATGCAACGCCATTCAATCGAGGAAAAATTAATGACTGAACAACAAGTGTCCTTAGATGCTACTCCTGGCTATCATTGCCGTTTCTGTCCACATAACGACCTTTGTCCTTCTGTTACTCATGGCATTGATTTAAAGGAGGACACTGATGACTAATGAACAATTTTGGATCTTTCTAGCAACTGGCTGGTCTACATTACAGGAGCAAGCAAAAAGTTCTAAATTTGATTCTGTTCTGTTAGAGAAAGTAATTCAAGCGCAAGTTTCAAATGCAAAAGCAATACGTAATAATTATTATGTTAATGATGGTTTTTTAGCATATGCAGATGATGATGAAAATGATATATATTAAGGTGGAAAATCAATGAAGCAACCATTTATTTTAGAAAAAATAGAATTTACAAAACGACAAACAGAAGCAGTAAACTATAAAGGCGATCAAATGTTATTACGTGGTATTGCTGGTAGTGGTAAAACACTAGTTTTGATGGGTAAGGCAGTTAAAGTAGCAAGAAAATATCCGAATGATAAAATAGTATTCATTTGCTATGGAGAGCCTTTATCAAAGGCAATTGGCGAACAACTAAACGAAGCTGGATTCAATAATATTACAGTCATTAATTTTAATAAGTGGATTTCTGCTGTTTGCCGTAGTATGAAAAAAGTAAGCTACTTAAGAAAGAACAGGAAAAATCCTAGTAAAGTCATTTTAGAAAATACTTTTGAGCAGTTAGAAGTTATTTACCCAAATCATCGATTTATTAAAGATGAACGCTTTATAGATTTCATACTAGAAGAGATTAGCTGGATTAAAGGTTCTGCAAATACAACAAAGGAAAAATATTTAGTTGCATCTCGTCGAGGTCGTGGTGGCAAAGTCAATGTTTCAAAAGCTGATCGTGAAGTTTTATTTGATATTTACACAACTTATGAGGTAGAAAAGAAGGGTAAACATGACTACGATGACGATGCGTTATATGTTTATAATAATTTAGATGACTTGCCAACTTCTCAAAAAATGGATCATATATTCATTGATGAAGCACAGGATTTACCAAAGACAGCATTAACAGTTTTAATTAATGCTGCTCAAAAGACATGTACAGTTGGGGCTGATCTAGGACAAAAAATTTATTCGACTTCATTCACTTGGAACGAAGTTGGACTAAACGTTTTAGGTGGACGTACAAAGATTTTAGGTACTTCCTTCCGTTCTACAAAGCAAATCGTACTTTTAGCAGAAAGCTTGCAAGCTCATGATGAGATTCGAAAAGATGAGGAATATACAGCACTTTCAATTCCTGATATCGAAGGCGACATACCAAAGCTTTTCATCTTAAAATCTAAGGAAGGACATGACGAAGCATTAATAAATGCCCTAAAACAAACTCGTTCAGAGGACCCTGAAGGATCTATCGGTGTTTTAATCCGTAACTGGGAAACTTATTGGGGTATTCGTTTGCAAACTGTTTATAAAAAGGGGTTACGTCAAAAATTTAACGACAACTGTTTGAACCACGACATTATTAAAAACGGTGAAAATGGATCCCATTTAAAACCCGGCATTCATATCACATCTTTCCATACTGCAAAGGGCTTAGAATTCGATTATGTTTATGTTGTAGATTTAGTAGACCCTACACAGGCAGAAAAATTAGGTGAGGAATTTGACTGGAACGTTGAACGTCGACTCCTATACGTAGCTATGACTCGCGCCCGCGCCTCTCTTGGCTTATTTACTTACAATGAAAATACGAAATTGATTACAGAATTTGATTCCAAATTAATGGATAAGATTTACTTATAAAATTAATCTCTCCCTCCATTAATAAAGGAGCATAATAATATATTAAAGGTACTACTACCGAAATTAATATATAAACTTTCATATTTAAGTTTTAAACTGTATATAAAAGTAGAAGACTGGATGTGACTATTTCACAGTCTAGTCTTCTACTTTTTCTTTCACACAATCACTCTCCCTCCAATTAGTGTGGTGATTTTCGATAATGAAAAAATTGTATATGGTTAAAATCACTATTTTTTCCAACGTATAAACGCATTAGCGAATTCATTACTATGGAATATAATTATCTAAATAATTCCACAGTTTTTTTAACAATCAGTTCGAATCTAGTTAGCCAACTGCTATCATATATATATAAACATCTTTTTTATATTTTTATTTATGTCTATTAAAAATTAATAAGGTCTCTTTGACTGAAAAACTAATTACTATTTTACCTTTTTCATTTAACAAAATTCTATTTTTATAGATGTCCCTCAAAAATTTCCTGATGCTCATTTTAGAGCCTACTTCTTTTTATCAAATAATCCGTTAATTCTTCTAATCGGAGTTTAAACCCATTATTCAATATAGTATAGAGCAAAAAAGAACGCTGATTTTTTGCTCAAACAGAACAATCACAGCGGTTTATATAGATGAAGAAATCCAATATCAGATCGTGCTGTTGCCAACCTCTGATTTGGTCTGGATCACATAGCTGTTGCTCGATACCAGTTGTTTCAAAAACTTATCTCAAATTTAGCTTGGAGATAAATATTAAATGGTGATAGTACACCTAAAAATATAAGGAGCTAACACTCAATGGGCAGGAGTGACAGAAATATCGCCAAGTGCATTAGCGACTACTTTTTAAAGTAGGTTACTTATTACATTTAGTCATTGGATTTTTTGTCTGCGGACATTGACCTCACTTCTCATTTTTTAAAGTGAAGCTTACTTTAGAGTAAGCATAAGTGAGCTGCACCCGCTACATTAGCGTTAAGCATTATTGCTTAAAGTTGTGCAAATTTATTACTTAACACTTTAATATCGTTATGAAATTGTATAGGACCATATAGACAGTATGTATTATGAGAAAGGAACGCTTGCTATTGCAGGCTTTTTCTATATCCCATTATATAAATTTCATAAAGATAAGCTAATTGCAAATATGGGTGGGGTCTGCCCTTTTTTATACAACTATGAAGGAAGGAATGTTTGTTATCGGAAATCGAGGATGGATTAAAACAGAAAGAGAGATTCGTATGGCCATATCTACTAATGAAGATGTGAGCAATAAAGGTGCCTATTTAAACTTGATGTTGCAATTAAATAAAATTGCTAGACATGCAAAAGGTGTTAGTGTGAATAAAACACTACCTCAATACTACAATCATATGGACTTATTTTGCCGTTTCGTAGCTGACAACTATAATTTAAAAACGCTTGCTAACATTCAAAATAAGCATCTCGTAGATTATGTAATTGAACGACAAAGCGAGGGCAAATCCGCTTCTACAATAAAAAATGATTTAGCTGCTATCAGATATTTTCATGATCAAATCCCTAACCCTCGTTATCAGCTAAGTAGCAATCAAATTTTAAGCGAAAATTATAATGAATTCCATTTAGAGAGAAGGCGCTTTGGTGGAGTTGATCGTCGTCCTACCGAACTGGAATATCAAGCCTTAGTAAGATTGGCACAACAATCTAATTCTTCTTCCCTTGCACTTATTATTATGCTGTGTCGTGAACAGGGCTTACGTGTACATGAAGCGGTTAGACTAAGCCGTGTGGATGCTGAAAAAGCATTACGTGAAGGCTTTCTAACTGTTAAAGGAAAAGGTGGCCTAATAAGACAAATCCCCTTACAAACTCAATCATTTAGTGTTTTACAAGATGCAATGCAACAGGTCAATCGTGGAGAGAGACTTTTTGTTTTGCGAGATCAGAAAGCGCATCAAGTAATTCAACGTGTGCAAGATTTTATTAGGAATAATCGCCAAAAAGTATTAGACCCACTCAACACTCGGCCAAAGGGTGTTGAAATTACAATGCATAGTTTTAGACATGCCTATGCAAAAGAACAATATGAATTATTTATTGAAAAAGGTTATACAGAAGGAGATGCACGATTAGCAGTCTCTAAATTAATTGGTCACAACCGTGAGGATGTTACACGAATTTATTTAGCTGAATAAAATTTGTAATTACTCTAGTAATATCATTTTTTGCAGATATAATGTTTTAAAATATCAAAGGATGTGGTTAAAATACGAAATCAACACGAAGAAAATGAACAAATTGTAGAATTAGAAAAAAAAATTAATTCATTGGAACGCTTATTAAAAATTGAAACATATCGATTAAAAGAAGCAATTGGAGCATGGAGACGTAAAATTGAAGGGAGAGGGTTACGTAAAGACTCTATTAGAGAAGGCTTCAATGCTGAAAGAGGAACACATTATAAAGTATTTGTCTTAGATTTACCTGGGGATTTAGAGATTGAGTTTGTGTTAGATATTATTAAAAATGAAATGTTAGAAGACTTATATCCCTTTACTTTTCGCAAGGTTGATTTTTCGCGCCGCTATAAAGGTTGGTTAATGGAGGTAGAAAGAACTTTAAATAAAGAAATGCAACTAGAAACAGATTTTTTAATGAAATACTATAGTCAAAACTAAAAACTCATTTTCCATATAATCAAAACAGAATAATACAAAACACAAAGAAAGGAGCTTATTCCATCTCTTTATGTTTTGTATTATTTAGTCATTAATAAGGTACCATCTTTAAACCCCATCAAAATGTCACTCTCTACTAATTCTGATCCCATATTTAATCTAAGTAGAATTTAAATTCGATATAAAGGTATTTATAATCTCTCTATTTCTTTCAGTAAACTCCATTTTCTTAGTAGTTTCTCTCTCAATTTCTTTATATAGTAGAAAGAGTTCTTTTTCTAAATTACTTTTACGTTCTTGTTCAACAATAATTTTATTTTTAAAACCATGGATCTGTTTACTTAAATTTGATGTACATTCACTATCTCTTACATCCAATGGACTGTTATTTAATAACCTTTTAAAATAACCTTTCTTTGTTTGCTTTATAAAATCTTTAAGCTCATGAACTTTCGAACAATATTCATTTTTCAACAACAAAATATTAAAATCACTTTCAAGATAAAGTAACTTTCTCAAACATACATTTATCTCGTCATTTATCCCAAAAGCTTTCTTATGCAATATATATAAGGACTGCTCTATTCTAAAAATTTCTTCCTGATTTTCATTCCAAGACAATATTACTTTTTCAATTATCCTGATTTTTTTATTTAATACTTGGACTTCTTCATTGGTTTGCATATTCCCTTTCTCAAACTTAAAAAGGAAGCCAATATTTTGATCCAGTCTTTTTATCGCATTCTTTATTAATTTAATTTCTTTTTGATAACTATCAACGTTTTCATATAACAATAGCTTAACATTATTCAAATTTTTACCTTGCCTCTTTAAAAACTGCTGCACTAAATACAATTTATAAATACTTATATAATTAAACTTATAATTTCTCCCCTCTCTTACATTCTCAAGATACTCAAATTTACAAAGGTTTTTAACATAATAGCGGAAACTACTAACGTTCATATTAAGCATTGTAGAGACTTCTAAAGAAGTATAAAGCCTTTTAGCATTTAAAGTTTTAATAAACTCAGGAAAAAGCACCTCTTCCTTATAACCATACTTTGTTAGCACATTATAGATTTTATCTTCTAAAAATAATGATTTAAATTTCTCAATTTCTATGTTGTCATTATTCAATTACGTCACCTCTTGTATACAAGGATTTCCAAATTGAATTTATAAGTTACAAAAAAGCAGTTTTTTAGAAGATTTTACTTACCAAAAAAACTGCACCTTAAATGCCATTTAAAAAGTTATATTTGTTATAGTCCCTTTTCCACGAATATATATTTCACTATTCTTAGCTTCTTTAATTGCTTTATTTACTATTGATACATATTGTGGAGTAGGTACACCCTCATATTCTAACTTTATCCCCACGTAAGGAACACGATAGCCTCTTGCTTCCACTAATGTCCTTAGTTCTTTTAACAATTCAGATGTAATATCTTCATGTGCTAAATTTCGTGTAGCTTCTTCATCCTCTAAACTCTCTACAATTTTGTATACATCCATCGTGAGTTGACCTTTAAAAAGTGCTTTCATCGTTTATCGATCCCCCTGGTATTTTTTCTCTGAGTACAATCCCATCTAAAAAGCCTTGCTTGTATATATCTTGAAATAATAAGTGCTGATAATTAAGAATTGATATTTGTATCGACTCAGAAATCTCTTTAACTTCTTTTTCACTTATGCCTGAAAGAGCTTTGGATAATTTCTGTTTAACATCTTTAACCATTTTATTTTGATGATTCCTAAAAACCTTGTTATGATAAAGCACATCAATCCTTTCATCTATAAATAAAATAAGTGCCGATTCAAAGTTTCCGATAGCGTTCAACCCCATTCCTTACTCATTATGTATATTTACGTTTTAAGTATAATTTATTTTCTATTGATTGTAAAATACAATAACTGTACGATTAATTAAACGATAAAAGTGGAGTTGAAATAATATTTATGAATAACTTGCAAATAGGACAGTTAATACGTTCGTTACGCAAAGAAAATAATTTAAGTATGAGTGATCTTGCTCAAAAATTAGATATTTCTCAAGCATCTATTTCACGAATAGAAAGCGGTATTCAGGAAGCTAATTATGCACTGTTAAGTGAAATTTGCGAACAATTTGGACTAACGCTTAGCTCATTCTTTTTATTACTGGAAAACAAAGTTGATACAACTATTAAAATTCCACAAGATAAATCTCTACTACAAAGTGAAAATATAGATGACGAATTATTTAATATCATTAAAAATTTATCAGAGGAACAAAAAAAGGGATTATATGTACTGTTACTACCCTATATCAGATAATTAACCATAAGAAAAACCTTAGTTTCTCGCATTCAAACGAAAACTAAGGTTTTTAGATTGCCTTTTAAATGTTTTATAAATTTATATCTCATTGTATTTAGTATTTTTTCCAGCAAACTTTTCAATTGGGTATTTTTCATTATTTTTTTGAAGTTTATTATTTATTATTTTTACTAAGTCCAAATCCGTTTCATTCGCAAATAATATCGCATAAATCAAAACATCCGCTAGCTCCTCCTTCATCTTATCTAAATTCTTTTCAACTGCTTCCTCACTTGTTTTCCATTGAAATAGCTCTAATAATTCACTTGCTTCTAATGATAAGGAGAGTGCTAGATCCTTAGGATTATGGAATTGCTGCCAGTTACGTTGGTCTCGGAATTGCAAAATACTTTTACGTAGTTGTTCTAACTCACTTATACTATTCACCTGCTTTTTGATATTCTAAAAGTTTATTGCGCAACGCTTCATCACTTGAATAAATGTACAGACCCCTAATTCCACGCTTCATCAAGATATTGATTGAATTTAGGACGATTTTTTCCTTTGCTTCATTTACATTTTCAATTCCGTCCATACCTGTATATGCACCTTTATCCATATACTTACTCGTATCAATGCTGATTTCATCTTTAACAGCGTCATATTGAACAGATGGCCCAAGCACGACACCAACATAATTTAAATCAAAGCCCTGTATTGTATAAATTGATCCAGCTTCGTGAACGGTTTCTGCTTTTTCTGCCCATGTATATTTCGTACTTGTTGTATTCCACGGCAGTTGGTATTCACCATTGGATTCTTTCACGTAGTAGGTCCCACCATCTTTTTTATGTATGTAATCAAACGTTGATACAACACGACTTAAACCGTGCTGAGTATTTTGGGATTTAATTTCATCATGCATGTCCTTCAAAGATTCAAATACTTTAAATTCATAGTTTTTATCTTTAGGAAGCGGCAATAATTTTTTTCGCTTGAATTCGTTTATCCAATTGATTACGTCATCATTTGCTTGCATGCGAAATTGATTTGTTAACTGGTATTCTTCGTGAAAAGTACTTAATTTCTTAAGCCCTTCTAGTGTTGCTGCTCCCCATAGACTCTTCAGTTTTAATACTTGATCTTGATCATAAATAATGACAACTACCTTTGCTAGCTTCAAAAACTCCTCTAAATGATTATTGCCGTGGAATCCATTATAAGTATCTGGCTTTGTTAGCAATAAATGTGCTTCATCTACGAAAATGATATCAGCCTTTTTTCCCTCTTTTTGCAACATATTAATCAGAGATGTAGGTTTTGCAAAGTTTTTCCCTTTTAAATGTTTCACTTGTTTTGCTATGTTTTTATATGTTTTAAACATTTCCTCATGGTTCACAGCTAGATAATTTTCTGTACGATATAAATTTGAAGATGCTTCTTCTACTCTTTCTTGAATCGTATTGAAAATAGAACTTAACACAACGCTTTTTCCAACGCCCGCTTCACCTTCAATGATTAATAGACTTCCATATTCGCTTGTGTTTTGAGTAACCCGTTTCTCGCAAAACTCGAGTACTTTATCTTTTAATTCAAGTTGTTCTAAAGATAAATCTTTGAAAGGAGATAATTTAAAAATATCTTTGTTTTCAATTACATGTAACTCATTGTCAACAAGCTTTTGTTCATATAGTTTTTGCCAAAGTTCTTTAAATAGTTGTTGATCGTAATAAGATTTATTGTAGTAGTTATGAGTAAAATCGTTAGCCGTCTTACTTTTATTTTGAAGCGTATATTTTTCATCACCAAGGAAATAGTTAATCAGTTTTGTCTCTAGATGAAAGGTTGCTGATCGATTAAAGTGTTCGTGCTTAATCAAATTTACTTGTTGAATATTTTTACGTGCTTTTAAATGAGCTTTCATACGATTTTTAAAATAAACCGTTTCACCAATATAAGCTTCTTTATTGCCATTCAAAACATAAATAACTGGATAATTTAAATACTGCTCTTTGTTGTTGATTTGATTAATGCTTTCTTGTATAAAAGGCCATGATAGTATTTCGATAGCTGTCATTTCTTTTCTCCTTATCACAATACTACGTATATATAATTTAACTAGTCATAATTTATGTTACTATTTTATCATAATTATCCCTTTTTACTTGTAATAGACTTCTGATCAAATGGAAGCTAATATTTCCGCACCAATTACTACTAGGGGTTAACTTAGCATACCTTACAGGTACATAAACACCCTATTCTCTATCTCCTACTTTAAATCCTTCAGCTACCTTCAGTTACTAGAACCCTCTATAATGGTGTTGAAATGTTTAATAACTGCAAATCGCAATGGTGGGGATACATCACTATCACACTTTTTTATTTATGTGTAAAACCTGCAAAAAACCATTTGATGGGGAAAAGTTACTTTCCGTGTTTTACGATTTGTTAATAAAAAATACTATGGAATTTGATGGATAAATCATTTGCTGTTTATTTCCTATAAAAAAAGATATAATACTAGTAAAGAAAGGCAAACGGAGGGATTTTTATGACAAGATTTTTAAAATCGTTAGAAGCCCATATGAAAGAACCGGAGCTTAATCTGAATTTTTCAAAGACCGTTCAACCTAACAAAAAACTAATTAAGAAAAATGAAGCTGCCTATAACCAAGCAAAAGAAAATTTTTATTTGGCACAAGACAAATAAAATAAATTCATTCCTTACCTTCTAAATAGGTAAGGTTTTTTTTTATAAATAATATTAATCTAGAAGTTATTCAATATTTAAGGAAGTATATCGAGAGCTTCACAAGAGCCAAGAACCATCTTGTTCATGCTATAAAATTTTACTATCAATTCATCTTAATCATGTTGATAATCTTCAGATAAATCATTTTCAATATAAGAAGTAAGTATGAGAATATCTCGTACTCTAAGCTCACTAGAGTCCTGAATTTTTCATATTTATAAATACACCTCTATACAATATGGATAATTTTTCATTAGAAAAACCTTAGTTTCTGCATTAAACAGTAAACTAAGGTTTTTATATACAGCTATTAAGACTGATAAAAGAATTTATATTCAGTATTACATTGTACTTCATCTAATTATTAAATCTTCCAATGTCTTATCGTTTAATCGGTAAATAACAGACATAATTCCTCATCTATTTGCTCGTTCTCAATGTTTTATACGTCTTTTTCCTTTGAAAACACGCCCCTTATAAAATATTAGGACTCATATTTCATCAGAGATATGTTTTGTTTCATTTTTTTTAATGAAAAAGCGTCTCATAAATATGACCCCCTAATTCAAACTTTTTGCGCAATAGGAGGTCATTTGATAAGTATTCAGTTCTGTTAAAACTAGGTTTTGTAAATCTTAGCATACTGTCTTTAATTTTTCAACTTCTACCAAAAGAAATAAAAGAAGAAATAAATAAAAATTACTCTTAAAAAAATAAAATCTGGCGGGTATATTGTTTAGACAAAAAGCAAAGGAGCCAACAAAATGACAGAACCAGAATTTAAACAATATCTAGAAGAGTTGAAAAATGAAATTATTACAGCTATTACTAAGCAAATATCCAAACCTGAGAAACAGTTACTAACTATTAGAGAAGCGGCTGAATATTTAGGAGTTTCGTATAACACCTTTCAAAAATTTAAATGTGAAGGGCTAAAAGTATTTGAAATTGATGGTACTAAACGAATCTATAAACACGAATTAGATAAATTTATAGAAAAAAATAGCTACTAGCAAACGGAGGAGTTATTATGGCAAAAATAAAAGCAATTAAATCATATAAGTTAGTATCAGGGGAAACAAGATATAAATTCAAGATTTATCTAGGAACCACTTCTACCGGTAAACGAATTGAAACTACTCGACGTGGTTTTAAAACAATAACAGCTGCAACAAATGAATATTTACGACTTAAAATAAAATTTAAAGAAGGCTATCGCCCTGAAAAAAAGACATTTAGTGATATTTATAATGAATGGTTATCAATTTATCGAAAATCCGTTAAACCTTCGACATATCATAAAACAAAACAACTTTTTCATGATCATATCCTGCCTTGTTTAGGTCACATTAAAATTCAATCTATTACTTACAAACATTGCGAAAATGCAGCATACATTTGGTATGATCAATTAAAAAAACACAAAACAGTCGAACATTATGCAGCCAAAGTATTTGATTATGCGATGAAATTAGATGTTATTGAACGAAATCCCATGAAGGCAGTTACGACACCCATTAAAAAGCAAAAAGAATCCACCAAAGACTACTATAGCCGTGAAGAACTAATAGAGTTTTTAGAAGCTACTAAAAATGAAGATATAAAAAAATATGCATATTTACGGTTACTATGCTATACAGGTATTAGGCGTGGAGAAGGTTTTGCCTTACAATGGAGTGACATCAATTTTGATAAAAAGGAAATTACAATAAACAAAGCTGTTACCTATGATGAAAATGGGAAACTAATAATTTCTTCCACTAAAACATCTGATCATAGACTATTAAAGATTGATGATCGCACACTTGAAATTTTAAATGAGTGGAAAACAATTCAATCCGTTTTGCATTATAATTTAAGTAGCTATAGCCTTGTATTTTCTGATAAGAAAAATAATATTACTTATCCATCTAAGGCTTGGGACTGGTGCAATAATATCCAAGAAAAATATAAACTCAAAAAGATTTCTCCCCATGATTTAAGACGTACACATGCAACAATGTACTATATAAGTGGTGCAACACCATATGAAATAAAGAAAAGGTTAGGTCATAGCTTTAAAGATATTACTTCAGATGTTTATATTATCGAAACGGATGAAATCAAGACTAATGCATTTAAAAATTTTATTCAATATATGAACTATTAGAACAAGTTTTTTAGCTTGTTCTTTTATTTTTCTACAAACTCTAATTTGTCTTTAAACGCTATAAATAATATGATAAATATGTAAGGTACTACTCACCTTACACTCTGTCTCCGTAAGCAGAACAGAGGAGGAATTACTTTGGCGAGAAATCCCCAAATCAAAGAGTACACATTAAAAGATGGAGAAAAGCGTTTTATGTTTAAGTTTTACCTTGGTACAGATTCATTAACTGGGAAGCCTTTAACTACTACTCGACGTGGTTTTAAATCACGTAAAGAAGCTCAAGATGCTATGAATCAGTTACAGCTCGAGGTATACAGTGGCACATATAAAAAACAACAATATGAAACTTATCAAGATATTTATAACATGTGGGTTGAGCAGTACGAAAACAGCGTTGAAGAAAGTACATTTGTAAAAACTATTGGTATCTTTAAAAATCACATTTTACCTGCTATGGGTACTTATAAAGTTGACAAGATTGATATTGCAACTTGCCAAAAGCATGTAAATCAGTGGGCTAAAAAGCTAAAGCGGTTTCGCATGGTTAAGTCCTATGCTGCAAAAGTTCTCGATTATGCGATTAAACATGTCTACATTGATAAAAATCCTTTTACATTGGTTGAGATGCCTAAGAAGCGAAAGCAAATCGTTTTAGATGAGGCAGAATTTGAAAACTTTTACGAACGAGAACAATTAATAAAACTACTTCAAAGCTTTGAACAGCAAGATAATCTAATGGTTTATACAATATTTCATGTATTGAGCTATTCAGGTATGCGTAAAGGCGAGTTATTAGCACTGACGTGGAATGATATCAACTTTGAAAGAAGTGAAATTCGTATTAACAAAGCGATTTCACGCGGCAAGGATTGTCAATTGTACCTGAAGACAACTAAAAATGGTGTAGTGCGAACAATTAAAATGGATGAAACGTCAATGTCTTTACTATTAAAATGGAAGTTCCAGCAAAGTAAGATTTATTTAGAAAAAGGCATTAATACATCTAATAAAAAACAACTCGTATTTAGCAATAAACATAACCGCTTCATCCAACCTGTTCAAACGCAAAAGTGGCTTCATAAAGTAATTGATAAATATAAGCTTCAGCCTATTACTACACATGGTTTACGCCATACCCATTGCTCACTATTATTTGAAGCGGGTGCAAGTATTAAAGAAGTACAGGAAAGGCTAGGACATACAGATGTTAAAACGACAATGGACATTTATACGCATGTAACCAAGAAAACCAAAGCTAGCACAATTGAAAAGTTTGATGCATACATCAATGCACGCTAATTCTTTGACCCAATTTTGACCTAGTTTGACCCCAAAAATGACCCAAAACCGTTTGATATCAGTTGAAAGTTTTTGAAATAAAAAAAGCGCCAAACCCTTGATATACCAAGGGTTTTGACACTGTTTGAAATCATGTTGTTTCGTATGTATGGAGACGGCGGGAGTCGAACCCGCGTCCAAAGACTCCAATACTTCAGCTTCTACGCGTGTAGTTTGCCTATTTACGATTCACGTAACATTATGCCGACAAACAGGCGTCCTGTACGCTAACCTGGAAATCTCTTGCCGATGACTCAGGTGGCACCATCGACCGTATCCCACTAAAGTTGGGCCCCACGTTCTCTACATGGGCGATAGAGAGGCAGAGCGCTTACGAGCTTACGCTGCGAAAGCTAAGTTTTGTTGTTTGCCAGTTATTATATAACTGTCGTTGATGACGGAGCCGAGCCCTCCGACGCGCGACCAAAGCTTGAACCATCCCTGTCGAATCCGTAACGTCCCCTTGAATATGAAGCGAAGCGGCTTGGCCTCGTTCAAACAAAGAGCTAGAATTGCTTCTAGTACGGTGGGAGCTTAAAAGTACGCTTCCATGAAATCTGGCAATCAGTAATACATATTATAAAACAAAATGAGAGAGAGTTCAAGTGTACCGCTTTAATAGAAAAAATTGGCTTAGCTATAAATACTATCCGCCAGATTAAGTCTGCTATCCATCACTTTTGCTACTCTATCCGCCACTTTCCAACCTCTATCCGTTACTTTCACCATTCTATCCGCCAAACTCGCTCGCCCCTCCCAACAACGAAAAAACTCACCGCTATCGCAGTGAGCTTTCTCTAAATCTATTAATATTGATTTTTTGCTTTGAAGACACGTTCCATCTCGCGTTTGGCTTCTTTTTTGCGCATGTCGCTGCGCTTGTCGTAGTCTTTTTTCCCTTTACCAATGCCGATTAGAAGCTTGGCGTAGCCATCCTTGATGTACATTTTCAGTGGAACGATTGTGTAGCCGTCACGTTTTACGGCACCGACTAGCTCGCCGATTTGCTTTTTGTGGAGCAGCAGCTTGCGGGTGCGTAGTGGATCGTGATTGAAGCGGTTGCCTTGTTCAAAGGCGCTAACGTGCATATTGTTGATCCATGCTTCGCCATTGCGGACGCGGACAAAGGAGTCTTTCAGTTGAACTTTGCCTGCACGGATGGATTTGATTTCTGTACCTGTTAGGACCATGCCTGCTTCGATTGTTTCTTCGATGAAGTAGTCGTGGCCTGCTTTTTTGTTTTGTGCTAATACTTTACCAGAACCTTTTGCCATATCTTTCACCCTCTACTTAAAAGGTTGAGCTTAAGCGAAAGCACCCTTTCAATGGATACTTTCGCTTAGGCTTATTTACGTTTTGTTTTTTTCTTTTTGCCTTTTTTGGCAATGCCCTCATAGAACTTTTGCTTTTGCTTCACGCGTTTTTTAGGACCTGGGCTTGAGTCATCTTTGCGGCGTCCACGTGGATCACGGTCACTTTCACGTCGTTCACCTTGCTTTGATGATGAGCTACGAGTTCCACGGTCATCCTCTTGACGACCGCCTCTACGATTGCCACCACGCCCGCCTTTTTCCTCATCACTGCGTGTGCTTCGGCGACTGCGTCCACCTTTGTTATCGCTGTAATTTTTACGTGCATGAATAACAGTTGGTGCTGCTTTGCGTGTTCGTCCATATGAAGTTACCATTCCAACGATTTCAAAGTCAATGGATGACTCCTCAATAATGACATTTGCCACACGAACTGTCACTTCATCCCCAATACGGAATTGGCGATTCGTTCGTTCCCCGATCATAATCATTTGACGATCATCGAAGCGGTAGTAATCATCAGTCATATTACTAATATGGACAAGTCCTTCGATGGTGTTTGGTAGCTCCACGAAAATACCGAAGTTTGTAATGGATGAAACAATTCCTTCGAATTCTTCGCCAATTTTGTCGGACATATATTGTGCTTTTTTCAGTGCGTCTGTATCACGTTCTGCATCAACAGCACGACGTTCACGCTCAGATGTGTGGTCAGCAATTTCATCCATTGCCATACTCCACTGTGCAATGGTTTCTCTCGATGTATCCTTGTTAATTAAATACGTGCGAATTAAACGGTGTACAACTAAGTCAGGATAACGACGAATTGGTGATGTGAAGTGTGTATAGAAATCCGTTGATAAGCCAAAGTGTCCAAGACTTTCTGGGTAGTACTTCGCCTGCTGCATTGAACGTAGGAGCATCGTTGAGATAACAGGCTCCTCTGGCATACCTTCAATTGCCTTCAAAACATCCTGTAATGCCTTAGGATGAACGGTATTACCAGTACCCTTAATTAAAATCCCGAAATTCGTGACAAATTCAAAGAAGCGTTGAAGCTTTTCAGGCTTTGGATCTTCGTGAATACGGTATAGAAACGGTACATTCATCCAGTGGAAGTGCTCTGCCACTGTTTCATTGGCAGCTAGCATGAAATCTTCAATTAATTTCTCCGCTACTGTTCGTTCACGTAATTCAATATCAACGGGCCATCCTTCTTCGTTTACGATCACCTTAGATTCTTTGAAGTCAAAGTCAATAGCTCCTCGCATTTCGCGTTTACGGCGTAAAATACCAGACAGCTCAGCCATGTTTTTAAACATTGGAACAAGTGGCTCATAGCGTTCAATTAATGCCTCATCTTGCTCCTCTAAAATTTTGTAAACGTCCTTATACGTCATACGCTCAGTCGTTTTAATGACACTTTGGAAAATTTCGTGTGCAACCACATTACCATTCGCATCAATAATCATTTCACAGGATAGTGTTAAACGATCAACCTGTGGATTTAATGAACAAATGCCGTTTGATAAACGATGTGGAATCATTGGAATGACACGGTCTGTTAAATAAACACTTGTCGCACGATCGTAAGCTTCAATGTCAATGACTGAGCCTTGTGTTACATAATAACTTACGTCTGCAATATGTACGCCAAGCTTATACGTACCATCTACATTTTTGGTTACGGTTACAGCATCATCCAAATCCTTTGCATCTGCACCATCAATTGTCACAATCGTTTCATGACGTAAATCACGACGACCTACTAAATCGGCCTCGGTAATTTCATCGGGCACGCGCTGTGCAGCAGCAATGACTTCATCTGGGAATTCAGGTGGAATGTCATGCTTATATAAAATGGATAAAATGTCCACACCTGGATCATTTTTATGCCCTAAAATTTTTGTAATATAGCCTGTAGCGGATTTTAAATCCTCTGGCCATGTTGCTACCTCAACAACAACCTTATGTCCATCGACAGCTCCTAATGTATCTCCTTTGGCAATAAAGATATCCATTGGTAGCTTTTTATCGTCTAGGACAACAAAGCCGAAGCCACGGTTAGCCTGAAATGTGCCGACAAAGCTTGTTTGACCGCGCTCAACGACCTTTGTAACCGTACCCTCACGTCGATCACCAAATGATTCCTTTAAAACACGAATCAGAACGATGTCTCCGTTAATGGCACCGTTAATTTCATGCGGCGGAATGAACACATCATCCATGCCCTCGACATCAGGTGTCACGAAGCCAAAGCCCTTCGCATGTCCGATAAATTTACCTCTTAGTAAATTCATACGCTCTGGTAGGCCATAGCGATTGGAGCGAGAGCGTACAACTAAGCCTTGCCCCTCCATGCGGACAAGTGTTTTCACAAGCTCCTTGAACTCCTCCGCATCCTCAAAGCCGAATTCATCCTCGATTTCACCGACGGTTAGTGGTTTATAATCATCTTTGCTGAAAAAATCGAGTAAACGACTTTGTAGTGTATCTTTTTGATCTTTCATACATATTCCCTCCTTCATGAGAAAATCCTATTTATAATTATTGTGCCCAATTTAGTCTTTCTAAAAAGCGATAAATGTCCTCATGTAATTGATCTTTTTCTTGATCTAATGTAATAACATGTTTTGAGTTTTCATACCACTTGATGTGCTTTTCAAGTGACTCAGTTTGATTATATATAATGTTGGCAGATTCTGTCTCTATTACTTCATCATTTGTAGCTTGTACGACGAAAATAGGCGCGTAAATCATGTCAATTTCTTGACGAGTGCGAGCTATAAATTCTCGTAGCTGCTGTAGAGATGGCATGCCTTTGTCAGCAATGCTTGCAACTTCAGCTTCAATTTGCTCTTCCTGTTTCCCTTGGAACTTTTTATAGTCCCTTGCATATTTCAAGACACCCTCAAACATAACGTCGGTTGTACGCATTGTCATAGGGGCACACATTGTCACAATTCCTTTAACAGGATTATTTAATGCAACGTTTAATGCCATAACACCGCCTAATGAAAGGCCAGCAACGGCTATTTCCTGATAGCCAGCATCCTGTAACTGTTTGTAGGCGGCAATAACATCCTGCCACCAGTCTGCTGGACCTGTTGTGATTAGTTCTTCTGGTTCCACACCGTGACCTTTATAGTGAGGTGCTAATGTAGTATACCCTTTTTTCTCTAAAAATCTACCAAGCATTCGTACGTCTGCAGAGCTTCCTGTGAAGCCGTGTAATAATAAAACAGCACGTGGTCCTGCCTGAAAGAAAAATGGCTGTGATAATGATTTGTTCACTGTAAGCACTCCTTCATTCTAAAACACTTATACATACTATACCCATTCTCGTCATCTCAATGATGCCCAGCGGATGACATTGGTTATTGCATTACCATTCATTTATTACTCCAGAGAGAGAATTTACCATTTAACAATGATAAAAGAAAACGCCCAACCAATTCGGTTAGGCGATATATCTTCAACTATTAGATTTTTGTAATAGCGATTGCTAATAAAAAGAAAACTATAGCTAACACAATTGTTGCACGGTGAAGGATTAAATCCATACCACGTGCTTTTTGCTTTCCAAATAGTTGCTCAGCTCCACCCGAGATGGCACCTGATAAGCCTGCACTTTTACTAGATTGAAGTAATACCACAACGATTAACGCTAATGATACGATAACTAATGAAACTAATACTACTGTATGCATTCACTGCACCTCCCGAACTTTGAAACATCACAACAGACTACATTATAACAAAAAAAGGTTGTGATGACAAACTTCGCTTTATGTTTTGCTGGAAATTTTCCGCCTCATGCTTCCATCCTTGTCGACTTATGCTACTATTTGTGGATGTCACTCCCTATAAATTAAATTATAATGGCAAAAATGAATTTTTTTGGAGGGTGGGAAAATGAATAAAAAAATAGCAGCGCTGCTTGTGCTATGCTGCATGATTCCGTTTCTTACTGCATGCTCAAAGGCCATTGACCTACTTCTTGAGGAAGAGGATGTAACAACTACGACCTTAGCAGAAGAAACAGAGAATGATATGAAGAAGCCAGAAAGTAAAGCGTTATCTGCCTCTTTTTCACCTAATGATCTTTTTTCAACCTCATTATTTAAGGATGATCCTGCCTTACTACAATTCACTAAAAAAGTCGAAAAACAAGTAGCAAAGTTTGAACAGCACTTTGAAGTCCCTTATACCGGGAAGCTACACTTCGAAGATTTTGAGGTGCAGCTGAATGACTTAAATAGCCTGCTTTCTTTCGTTGATCCCTATACAGCTGGTTATTTTCTTACTTATGAATGGACGGCTTGGGAAACCGAGGATGGCTATTTGGTAGAGTTGTCGATTGATTACTTAACAGATGCCAAAAAGGAGCAAAAGGTCGATCAATATGTAGAGGCTTTTGCTGACCAGTATATTACGACAGATATGACAGATTTTGAACGTGCTAAAATCATTAATGATACGGTCGTACAGTTAGCCACTTATACAGAACAAGGCTCTACTGAGGGACAAACGGTTTTTGAGCTGATAGACGAGGAAACTGCGGTATGTCAAGCCTATGCTCTACTAGCTTATCGCCTACTATTAGCATCGGATGTAGAAGCTAAATACGTATATGGCTATAGTGAGGATCAGCTGCATGCTTGGAATTTAGTCAGTATCGATGGCAATTGGTATCATCTTGATACAACGTGGAATGATGTGGATTCAGCGGAGCCTTATGCGATTTCCTATGAATACTTTTTAGTCAGTGATGAAAAACTAAGCCAAGATCATTTATGGGTAAATGAAAATTATTTTACTGCTACAAATAACAATTATGATTTTATGCATGATATGTGGTATGCCAATACTGTGGATGATGTGATTTATTATAATAGTATCAATGATAATATGGTCTATTCCTATAATTTAGACACAAATGAAAACAATCAAATTACAGAAACGGCATGCTATTATTTAGCTACTTATGATGATTTCATTTATTGCAGTGACTATGACAATGCCGGTTATTTAACAAAAATTAATGTCCAGGACGGCTCCGAAGAAGTCTTATTTGAAGATGAAGTCCTCAACTTGTACATTGAAGAAGACATTTTATATTATGAAACAATTGATGGCGCACAACATCAGGAAAATTTGTAATGCCCCAAAAGAATCTGTGTGACTTTTACACAGATTCTTTCCTTCCCCAATATTTACATAATTACCATATTCCATTAACAAACCTTTAACGCTAGCTTTACACCATTCCTTTACACTTACAATTGAATTCACCTAAAGGAGGAAAATCATGAAATACGCAAAAAAATGGACTTCATTGTTCTTAGCAAGTGCAGTGACTTTATCCGCAGTTAGTATCCCACAGCAAGAGGTACATGCAGCCGAAGTAAAGAAACCGACAAATGTCATTATGCTTGTGATGGATGGTAGCAGTAATAATGCTGTCACCCTTTCTCGCTGGTATAAAGGTGAAAGCCTAGCAATGGATGAAATTTTATCGGGTGCTATGCGCACATATTCTGCTGAATCTGCCATTACCGATTCCGCGCCTGCTGCGACAGCATTAGCAACTGGGCATAAATCGAACGATAAATATATAGGTGTGCTGCCCTCTGTGATCAACTCCCCTGGATTAACGCAAATCGCTAAGGAAGATGCCTTCCGACCTGTAGCCAATGTGCTAGAAGGAGCTAAACTGCAAGGTAAGGCTACTGGATTAATTTCTACTTCCGAAATTCAACATGCTACACCAGCTGGTTTTTCTGCACATGTCAACAATAGAAGTCAATATGGGGATATAGCAGAGCAGCAGGTTTATCAAAATATTGATGTTGTCTTAGGTGGTGGACTGGAATCACTATCACCAGGCACATCGAAAAACGCTCGTCAAGATGGCGAGGATTTAATCAAAGTTTTGAATGAAAAAAACTATGATCTCGTTAAAACGCGCGATGAGCTATTTAACAGTCAATCCTCAAAAATTTGGGGAAGCTTTGCGCCAAGTGCACTTGCTTATGATTTAGATCGTGCTAAAACAAGAGCATCTGAGCCTACACTTGCTGAAATGACAAATAAAGCAATCAATACGCTGAAAAAGGATGAGGATGGCTTCTTCCTCTTTGTAGAAGGTAGTAAGGTTGACTGGGCTGCACATGCCAACGATACTATTGGTATCATTAGCGATATTTTATCATTCGATGATGCAGTGAAAGAAGCGGTTGATTTTGCGAAGGAAGATGGTAATACTTTAGTCATCGCAGTAACTGATCATGGAAATAGTGGCATTACGATGGGGAACGCTTATACAACTAGTACCTATTCCAGCATTCCAGTCTCTGCGTACATCGACCCGTTAAAAAAAGCTACAATGACCATTGAAGGAGCTTTAAGCCAACTAAAAGAAGATCGCTCGAATTTAGTTGAGGTCGCTGCTCTTTATGGCTTAGATTCATTAACGGAGGACGAGCTTAAAACATTACAGTCTGCTAAAGACTTAGGCAATGAAATGGTAAAAATGCTAGCCAATCGTGCAAACATTGGTTATACAACAGGTGGCCATACGGGTGAAGATGTATTCTTATATTCATTTGGTCCTTCTAAATTGACAGGATTAGTAGAAAACACTGATTTAGCCCATACAATGGCACGCTTTATGGGCTTTGACTTAAACACATTAACAAATGAATTATATGTGCCTGCAACGAAGGCATTTACGGAAAAAGGATTTACAACAAAAATTGACTTATCGAATAAAGAAAACCCAACATTTATTGCACAAAAAGCAGATGTTACAGTGAAAATTCCAGTCAATAAAAACACGATGATCTATGAACAAACTTCAACAAACACGGCAAAGACTCATACATTTGATACAATCAATGTCTACAATGGCTCTGAATTTTATGTATCTAAAAAAGTTATTAATGACGAGAAGCACGAACCATCGCGTAAAMMKMWSYKKMKRYWAWTCCCTTATGTTCGTGCTTTTTTTACATAAGTAAACCAGCCAATAATTTGTAAACTCTATATATTCCCCCAAAACCTTAAATTTACCTTAAATTAATCTTATGATTTACTGAATTCATCTTAATTCAGCAACATTTTTCTCCACATTCCGTCAAATCAGTGTTAAAAACCTAAGGTAAGGATTTTTAACTAGTAAATTACTATTTTTTGAAAGTTTAATTCTATACTTTTTTTCATTGGAGGTGGACAAATGCAATCCATCAAAAATAATGAGTATCTACGCTTTATTGGCTTCACGTTGTTTTATTTGATTGTTTTGGTACTGTTGTTTCTTATACATGGCTTCCATGATATGAACGCCGGACCATTTATATATACGGAATTTTAAATAAAGGAGATTAAAATATGTTAAGTATTTTGGCAGCTATTGAACGTGTGGCCCTCCAGCAGCCACAAAAAACTGCTTATCAAACACACAATGCCTCCTTAACTTATAGTGAGCTTTGGCACTTATCAGATCGTCTTGCCGATTATTTAATGAAGCTTAAGTTGCGGAGACAACAGCCTATTGTCATTTATGGACATATGTCCCCCCTACAAATTGTTGCGTTTATCGGAGCTGTAAAGGCTGGCCATCCATATGTGCCTGTTGATTCGTCAACACCATCAGAAAGATTACAGCTCATTACAGAAGCTTCTGGGGCAGGTTTAGTATTGACAACAGAGCTATTACAGATGCCGTTGAACCTGCCAGTTATGGCAGTGCATGATATTCTGGATGCCTCCTCAAAGGACGTGATCCTATCATCCGCAACATGGGTTCGAGATGAGGATATCCATTATATTATTTACACTTCTGGTTCAACAGGTCAACCAAAAGGGGTACAAATTACAGCTAGTAATCTAACACACTTTGTTAGGTGGATGCAGGAGCACTTCCCTTTACAGCAAGACGGCGTATTTTTAAATCAAGCACCTTATTCCTTTGATTTATCTGTTATGGATCTCTACCCAGCTCTTGTTGGTGGACACACGCTTTATGCGATTACACAGCAAGAAATTGCTAATCCAAAAGCATTGTTTGATTCATTAGCGATGTCAAATACTCGTGTATGGACTTCTACACCTTCCTTTGCCAAGATGTGTTTGATGAACAAAGAATGGGATCAAAAACTCATGCCTGCATTAGATACTTTTTTATTTTGCGGAGAGGTTTTACCGATAGCAGTATGTAACGAGTTAATGCTTCGTTTTCCACAGGCAACAATTTATAATTTATATGGTCCTACAGAAACAACCGTGGCTGTATCCTATGTAAAGGTGACGAAAGAGCTAGTAGCACGCTTCGAACAATTACCGATTGCCCCTATAACGGAGCCAAACGTTTCTGTAGCAGAAGATGGAGAAATTATTATTTCAGGGCCAACCGTTAGCGCAGGGTATTTGGGAGCGCCTGAATTAACAGCGAAGGCTTTCCCGATCGTGGATGGCGATCGCATCTATCAAACTGGTGATATAGGCTATGAGCAGGATGGTTATTTGTTCTTTTCAGGTCGTAAGGATTTCCAAGTGAAATTACATGGCTATCGTTTAGAGATTGAAGAGATTGAAAAACAAATCAATAACCTGCCACCTGTTTCAAGTTGTGTTGTTGTACCTGTTTATAAAGAGAAGGAAATCATTTCTCTTAGTGCCCATATTGTTTTACATGAGCCATTAACAGGAGCAGCCTTCAAAACGACAAAGCAATTGAAGGCACTTTTATCGGCGTACTTACCTGCCTATATGATACCGAAAACGTTTAAATATATGGACGCTTTACCACTAAATCCAAATGGTAAGATAGATCGTAAAGGATTGGCGGTTATGGAGACAGTATGACGCCTTATGGAAATATAGCATTTTTTGTGATCATCGGACTTTTATTACTACCTACTATCCTCCTAGGGTTACGAGGCAAATCTTCGAAACGTTATAATCTTTTTGTTTCGGTCATTGTCTTAGCATTAATCTTCGGACATTCAATGAATGGGACCATCTCGCTCGTATTATTTACTGTCTTTCAGGTAGTACTTATTGTGGCTTATCAGCGTTACCGACTTCAGCAAAATAGCGGAACCATTTTTATAATAGCAGTGCTTTTATCCATATTACCCCTGATTCTTGTGAAGGTTTTGCCGATTCTCGGGTTACATCATGTATTTGGCTTCCTAGGTGTATCCTACATTACGTTTAAAGCGGTGCAAATGATTTTAGAAACTCGTGATGGCTTGATGAAAGAGAAAATTTCTGTAGGAGAGCTAGTCTATTTCTTATTATTCTTTCCTACCGTATCATCGGGACCTATTGATCGTTGGCGTCGTTTTACAAAGGATTTTCATACCGTACCTTCCTCGGAGGATTACCAAAAGCTGCTATTGAGTGGCATTAACTATATTTTTGTCGGCTTTTTATATAAGTTTATTTTGGCTTATTTAATTTACAACTACACGCTTATTTATTTACCTAACCATACGTATAACTATTTGACACCCTTTCAGGGACAGCTAGCGTATATGTATATGTATAGCTTTTACTTATTCTTTGATTTCGCTGGCTACAGTGCATTTGCTGTTGGTGTGAGCCGGACAATGGGTATCCATACACCGATTAACTTTAATCGCCCTTTCGCCAGCCGCAATATTAAAGATTTTTGGAATCGTTGGCATATGAGCCTTTCCTTCTGGTTTAGGGATTATGTCTATATGCGCTTTGTCCTTTGGATGACAAAGAAAAAATGGCTAAAAAATAAATTTGCTATTTCGTATATAGGCTTCTTTTTACTATTCTTTTTAATGGGTATTTGGCATGGTCTGGAATGGCACTTTGTGGTCTATGGACTCTATCATGCCCTATTGATTATCAGCTTTGATAAATTTGAACGCTGGAATAAAAAGCATAAGCGTTGGCCAAAAAATAAATGGACGCATGCTATTGGTGTAATCATTACGTTTCATGCTGTATGCTTCGGCTTTTATATTTTTTCTGGCACATTATTTTAAACAAAGGGCTGTAAGAGCCTGTTCACTAAAGGAGAATTATTAATGGATCAACAACAAGTTTTAGAAATGCTAGTCGAGTTATGTGAAGATGAAATTATTGTAGAAAACCCAGATATTGATTTATTTGAAGAAGGTTTACTAGATTCGTTTGGGACAATTAATTTATTAGTTGAAATTGAAAATCGTTTTAATATTTCTGTCCCTATTACTGATTTCAATCGTGAAGAATGGAATACGCCTAATCGAATTGCAGGGAAATTAGCTGAAAGACAATGATCAAAAAAGGCTTTCTTTCTTTATTTATTGCATTTGCTCTTTTTACTGGCTTTGTCTTTTTTCCTAATGCTTGGATTAAAGCATGGATATCCAATGAGGATGTGGAGCAAGCCAAAACGAACATGTCTCCACTTGTATTTCAGGGCACATATTTACAGGAGCGAATGTTGCAGGAGCCTAGTTCCATGCCACTTTATGGCTCCTCGGAATTAAACCGTTTTGATCCGTTCCATCCATACAATTATACGCGAGCAACTGATGCTCCGTATTCGACATTTATGATTGGGCGTGGAGGCATGCAGTCCATTACCCACTTCTTGAATTTCGCAGCACAAGAAAAGAATTTAAAGGATAAAAAAGTGGTCTTTATCATCTCCCCGCAGTGGTTTACAGAGAAGGGCATGGGTGAATTTCACTTTTCACCGAATTATTCCATGTTACATGCTTATGATTTAGCCTTTAATCAGGAGATGGATGCCAACCTTCGTAAAAGAGCTATGGAGCGCCTACTTGAATTTGATACTGTCAAACGAGATCGCCTCTTAAAGACCATGTACCAATATCAAATGTCTAACGGCAAGGAAAAACCAATTACTGGACGTATGGCCATGGTCGCGGGGCGTTTCCACAAGGAGTTACTAGAAAAGAAGGATTTATATTATTCCCTTTTCCCACGTAAAGGTCATGCATTAAAAAGTAATGACAAGCTCATTGCCAATCAAAGCTTTGAGCAACAATTGCAGCATGCAGAGGCATATGGGCAGAAGCGTGTATCCAACGACTATATGATTGAAGATCGCGCCTATCAGCGACTTGTAAATGCTAAATTTTCAAAGTTTAAAGATATACGAAAAAAAGAGGATTATACAAACTCTCCTGAATATGAGGATTTCCAACTAGTTATCGATGTTTTAAAGGATGCAGGTGCCAAACCACTATTCGTCTCCATTCCAGTTAATGGCTATTGGTATGATTATAACGGCTATCCTGAGGAACGTCGTCAAAAATATTACGATAAAATGGAGCAAGTATTAAAGGATGCAAATGTTGCCTATGTTGATTTTTCAGATCATGAATATGATCCTTACTTTATTATGGATACGATTCATATTGCCTGGAAGGGCTGGGTCTATCTCGATCAAGAACTAGATCAGCATTGGTCACAGCCATAACAATAGTCAGGACAGTCTAATATTAGTAGACTGTCTTTTCTTATTATCGTAAGAGACCTTTTATGTAAAGCGCCATTTGCTCACTTATCTCATTTAGGTTTTTCAATAGCTTCACTAAATTGTTGAACCTGCTCTGCCTGATCATTAGAGGCTGCTTCAATTTGCTCCATGCTTTCCATAAGTGCTTGAATATTACTCGTGATCGTTTTAAGGGAGGTTACATTTTGTTCTGTTGCTGTAGCTGTCTCACTAGAAAGCTTCCTTACCTCTTGCGCTACGATGTTGAAACCTGCACCGTATTGGCCTGCACATGCCGCTTCACGTTAATCTTTTTTATATGTTAAAATGCCTCAAAGTTTGAATTAACTTTGAGGCATTTTTTGAAATTCGCCTATTTATCTTTCGCAAAAAGGTATTCAATATAAGTCATATTCTAAATTGTGTTGAATATAAGCTTGCTCTTCAGATGGAGTTAATAGACGAATTGCTTTCCCTGAAGCTTCTTCATCGCCGCCTTGCATTTCCCATATGGAATTGTGGTCGTCAACTGCATTTGAAAAATCACCCTTCGACCATCTTTCCAATATTGAAATGTAAAGCTCTTTATATTTATAATTGCTTTCTTTGGCTATAGCTAACAATCGGTCAACCTTTTCTTGTGTTATTTGCTCGTGACCCCATTTTATTTCCGCTTCAACCTTCTGATGAGACATACTATGAATGGTTTCGTTCATTTTGTGTTCTATTAAGTCATCTGGATATAATTCATTTTCTTTTTTTAGAACAGTTCCATCCTTAGAAGTTACTTCAACATATCCAGCGATTGTTTTTTCTTCCTCGGGAGTAGATTTATTCATATGCTCAGTGAATTTAATGTAACCAAATGCTCCACCGAAAATAATTAATATTACAATGATACTAATAACCGATTTGGTTTTTCTCTTCATGTTATTACCCCTCAGTAATTTTTTATCATTATGTAAATATGGTTGATATTAGTTAATTAGGTTAAATAATAACAGAATGTTGTAATAGGTTTCAATGAATAGATACTTAATGTCCACCGCTTTCGGTTGTTCTAATTGAATAAGCTTACTCTGTAATTAGATAAGCAACTAAAAAACCCCCAATCTACAAGTGTTTATCACACTTATAAATCAGAGGTTGAAGCAATACATAAGACTAAATGTACAACATGGTTCAAATATAAAAGCTGTGTATTACTAAATTCAAAGTATTTTCTCTTCAATCAAATACTTATTTTAAGTTATAGAATGAATTTAAACCAAGATACTCTGCTGTTGAACCAAGTTGATCTTCGATGCGAAGAAGTTGGTTGTATTTAGCTACACGGTCTGTACGTGATGGAGCACCTGTTTTAATTTGACCAGCATTTGTTGCAACAGCGATATCAGCAATTGTCGCATCTTCTGATTCACCAGAACGGTGAGAAATAACCGCTGTGTAGCCTGCACGTTTCGCCATTTCGATCGCTTCAAATGTTTCAGTTAACGTACCGATTTGGTTTACTTTGATCAGAATTGCATTTCCTACGCCTTGCTCAATACCTGCTGATAATTTTTTCGTATTTGTTACAAATAGGTCATCACCTACTAATTGTACGCGATTGCCGATACGGTCTGTTAATAGCTTGTGTCCAGCCCAGTCGTTTTCGTCTAAGCCATCTTCAATTGAAATGATTGGGTATTTATTTGTTAACTCTTCGTACCAATCCACCATTTCCTCAGAAGTTTTGACAACACCTTCACCATCTAAGTGGTATTTGCCATCTTCTTTATTGAATAGTTCAGAGGATGCTACGTCCATTGCAAGCTTCACTTCGTCACCTGGTTTGTAGCCTGCTTTTTCAATCGCTTCTAAGATCACTGTAATTGCTTCTTCGTTAGAGCCTAGGTTTGGTGCGAAACCACCTTCATCACCTACTGCTGTGTTGTAGCCTTTTGCTTTTAGAACAGCTTTTAGGCTATGGAAGATCTCAGCGCCAATACGTAATGCATGACGGAATGATTCTGCACCAACAGGCATAACCATGAATTCCTGAATGTCTACATTGTTATCAGCGTGAGCACCACCGTTTAGGATGTTCATCATTGGTACTGGTAATTGCTTAGAATTGAACCCACCAAGATATTGATAAAGAGGTACATCTAAATAATCTGCCGCAGCATGTGCAACTGCCATGGATACACCTAGAATTGCGTTGGCACCAAGCTTGCCTTTGTTTTCTGTGCCATCTAGCTCGATTAAAGCTTTGTCGATGACTACTTGATCAAGAACAGAATAGTTACCTTCTAATTCTTCCGCAATAATTGTGTTTACATTTTCAACTGCTTTTAATACACCTTTGCCTAGGTAACGAGATTTGTCACCATCGCGTAATTCTACCGCTTCGTATTCACCTGTTGATGCACCTGATGGTACGATTGCGCGGCCAAATGCGCCTGATTCTGTAAATACTTCAACCTCTACTGTTGGGTTCCCACGTGAGTCTAAAACTTCGCGCGCATAAACTTGTGTAATAAATGGCATAATTAATTCTCCTCTTTTTCAATTAATGATTGTCCTGTCATTTCAGTAGGCTGTGACACCTCTAATAATTCTAACATGGTTGGCGCTAAATCGGCTAAAATACCACCATTTCTTAACATTATATTTGGTTTTGTCACAATTACTGGAACAGGATTTGTTGTATGAGCTGTCATTGGCTCACCTGCTAAAGTTAACACTTCATCAGAGTTGCCATGGTCAGCTGTAATAATAGCTGCGCCACCTTTTGCAAGGAGTGCGTCTACTACTCTCCCTAAGCATTCATCTACTGCTTCAATGGCTTTAATTGTTGGCTCCAGCATTCCACTATGACCAACCATATCAGGGTTGGCAAAGTTAAGAATAATGCCATCAAATTTTTCAGCCGCAATTTCTGCAAGTAAGGCTTCTGTCACCTCATAGGCAGACATTTCAGGTTTTAAATCGTATGTCGCCACCTTTGGAGAAGCAATTAAAATACGTTCCTCACCAGGGAATTTTTCCTCACGTCCACCACTCATAAAGAATGTAACATGTGGATATTTTTCAGTTTCCGCAATCCGCAACTGTGTTTTCCCATTCGTCGCTAATACTTCACCAATTGTATTTTTCAAGTTGTCATTTTCATAAGCAACCTGAGCGTTGACTTCATCACTATAGTGTGTGAAGGACACAAATTTTAAATTCTTTGGATGATTTGCAGATATAGCAAAGCCATCGAATGCTCCATTTGTAAAAACTGTTGACAGCTGAATGGCACGATCGGGACGGAAGTTAAAGAAAATCACTGCATCATGATCGCCAATTGTTGCTACTGGCTCACCATGCTCTTGAATGCTAAATGGGATGACAAATTCATCTGTTACCTCACGCTCATAGGATGCTGCTACACCACTTTTAGCACTTTCTGCTGTTTGACCGACGCCATCCACCAGTACATTGTAAGTCAGTGCCACACGATCCCAACGTTTATCGCGATCCATTGCATAGTAACGTCCATGAATAGAAGCAAATTGCCCTATGCCTATTTCAGCCATTTGCTTTTCCGTTTCTTCGATATAGTCTAATGCTGTTGTTGGACCAACATCACGACCATCTAAGAAGCCATGTATATAAACTTCCTCTAATCCTTGCTGTTTAGCTAGCTTTAATAGTGCAAACATATGCTCATAATGACTATGAACACCACCGTCTGATAATAAGCCCATAACATGTAGCTTTGACTGATGAGCTTTCACATGTGCTACTGCATCTAAAAAGGCTTGATTCGTGAAGAAATCTCCATCACGAATAGATTTATTTAAGCGTGTTAAGCTTTGATAGACGATACGTCCTGCACCGATATTTAAGTGCCCCACCTCAGAATTCCCCATCTGTCCTTCAGGTAATCCAACGGCTTCTCCCGCTGCTGTTAATGTCGCATGAGGAAATTGATGCCAATATCGATCAAAATTTGGCTTATTGGCCTGTGCTACTGCATTCCCGAATGTTTCATCTCGAAATGCAAAGCCATCTAAAATAATTAATGCTACTGGCTTTTTAGGCATTTGCTGCCGCCTCCAATAATGTTAAATAAGATTCTGGTTGTAAGCTTGCTCCACCAACTAAAGCACCATCAATATGTTCTTTGGATAAAAGCTCCTGAATGTTATCAGGCTTAACACTGCCACCATATTGAATGCGCACGGCATTCGCAGTTTCAGCATTATATAGCTCTTCTACTACTGCTCGAATCGCTCCGCATACTTGATTTGCATCGTCTGCCGTAGCCGTTTTACCAGTACCAATCGCCCAAATCGGTTCATACGCAATGACCATATGCTCAACTTGCTGTGCTTCAAACCCAGCAAGTGCCGCTTTAATTTGACCAGCCACTTTTTGCTCTGTTGTGCCTGCTTCACGTTCTTCTAGTGTTTCGCCACAGCAAATAATAGGTACGATAGTATGTGCAAGTGCTGCTGCTACCTTCTTATTAATCGCTTCATCTGTTTCATTGTAGTATTCGCGACGTTCAGAGTGTCCTAAAATGACATAGTCAACATCCACACTTGCTAGCTGTGCTGGACTAATTTCACCCGTAAAAGCACCTTCATTTTCATAGTGCATAGTTTGTGCACCAATTGCCAGCTCTGACTCACTAGCAACTTGCACAAGTGTAGGTAGGTAAAGAGCTGGTGCGCAAATAACAGCATCTACTTTGTCATTGGAAGGAAGTTTTTCTTGTACAGCATCTACAAACTGAATAGCCTCTTCAAATGTTTTAAACATTTTCCAGTTACCTGCAATAATTGGTTTACGCATCATTTTGCCTCCGATTAGCTTATTTATCGTTTAGTGCTACAATCCCTGGAAGCTCTTTGCCTTCCATTAATTCTAAGGAAGCACCACCACCTGTAGAAATGTGATCCATCTTATCTGCTACTTCAAATTTTTCAACTGCAGCAGCTGAATCTCCGCCACCGATTACTGTGTAGCCAGCTGTTGTTGCCATTGCATCAGCAACTGTTTTTGTGCCGTTTGCAAATTTGTCCATTTCAAAGACACCCATTGGTCCATTCCAAATGATTAATTTAGATTTTTTGATAACTTCTGCATAGTTTGCAGCCGTTTTAGGTCCAATATCTAGACCCATCCAATCAGCTGGAATAGCATCTACATCAACGATTTGTGTTTCAGCATCCTGTGAAAATTCATTTGCCACAACAGCATCGACTGGCATATGTAATTGCACACCTTTTGCTTTTGCCTTCTCAATAAAGGACTTTGCTAGCTCAATTTTATCTTCCTCTAGCAATGATTTACCGATATCGTGGCCTTGTGCCTTAATAAAGGTAAAGGATAAACCACCACCGATAATTAAGTGATCTACTTTTTCTAATAGGCTTTCTATAACACCAATTTTATCTTTTACTTTGGCACCACCAATAATGGCTGTAAACGGATGCTCAGGGTTAGACAATGCCTTACCTAGTACATCTAATTCCTTTTGCATTAAGAATCCAGATACAGCTGGAATATGCTTAGCAATTCCTTCTGTAGAAGCATGAGCTCGGTGGGCTGCACCAAAAGCATCATTAACATAAATATCTGCTAGCTGAGCAAATTGCTGTGCTAATGTTGGGTCATTTTTCTCTTCACCAGCATGGAAGCGTACATTTTCAAGCAGTAGAATATCTCCATCTTGCATGTTTGCAACGGCTTCTTCCACCGCTTGCCCAATGGATTCATCAAGCTTTGTAACAGGCTTGCCCATTAATTCCGCTAAGCGAATGCCAACAGCCGTTAAACGCATTTCCTCTTTTACTTCACCTTTTGGACGACCTAAGTGAGAAGCTAGAATAACTTTAGCACCCTGCTCTACTAAATACTCAATTGTAGGAATAGCTGCACGAATACGCGTCTCATCGGTAATAGCACCGTCTGCCATTGGTACATTAAAATCTACACGTACAAAAACGCGTTGACCCTTAACATCAATATCTTTCATTGTTTTCTTATTTAACATGAAGAAACTCCCTTCAAAGTTTGTTTTAGTCTTACACCCTTGTGTTTTACCCATCTTGGCTCTACACCATGCTTACTAAATTGAATAGTCATTTTGGTACTTTTTCAGCGTCACTATCTCGTGTAAGTATGATTCTCCAACTTTTGATAATGAACCCTAATACTTGTTTTTATAGTAGCAAAAGTTAACTGTTATGTCTTGCAATCAACATGTATCAATTACGCCTCAGCGTAATTGCGTCCAGATTTTTTTTGAACTTGCTCGAAACATTCCTCTTCAAAATCTGTGACATTCGCTGAGCTTTTATCTTGATTCAGTCGGTGATTGAACACCAATGAATCAAGAGAGTCATTTGTGTAATCATCTCATTACCTATAGAGGTGGGGTTTTCTGCTGAATCTAGAAAAAAAGGAGTAAGGGTTATCCCTTACTCCCAATACCCTTGTATATTATATCTATTCGATATTATAAAGGCTATACTTTTTGTGCATAAAAAGCAGTAATATGTCACACTTTTTACTCAAAATGTCGAAATATGATACTTATTTATGGTTTAAGCCTTGTTCAGCAATGTATAAAGCTAGGTCCATTAAGCGAGTAGAGTAACCAATTTCGTTATCATACCAAGCTAAAACTTTCACCATTTTGTTTTCTAACACCATTGTTGAAAGGCCATCTACCGTAGAAGAATAATGGTTACCGTTATAATCAATTGATACTAATGGTAGCTCATTGTAATCTAAAATGCCTTTTAATTCATTTTCAGAAGCTTCTTTTAATGCTGCATTAATTGTTTCTTTCGATACATCTGCTTTTAGCTCTACAACTAAGTCAACACATGATACGTTAGGCGTTGGCACACGCATAGAGAAACCATCTAGCTTACCTTTTAATTGTGGTAATACTTTTGATACAGCTATCGCTGCACCTGTTGTTGTTGGAATCATAGACACCGCTCCGGCACGTGCACGACGAGGGTCAGAGTGTGGGAAGTCTAGAATTCGTTGGTCATTTGTATAAGAGTGAATTGTTGTCATCATACCACGTTCAATGCCAAATTTCTCATCAAGCACTTTAGCTACTGGTGCTAGACAGTTAGTTGTACAAGAAGCATTGGAGATCACATCATCAGTTGCTGGGTTATAATCCTCATGGTTTACACCCATAACAAATGTAGGCATTGCGCCTTTTGCTGGTGCCGATAGAATCGCTTTTTTCGCCCCTGCTTCAATATGCTTGCCTACTTCTTCCATTGAACGGAATCGACCAGTACATTCAAGCACTACATCTACGCCTAATTCGCCCCATGGTAATTGGGCAGGATCTTTTTCAGCATATACTTTTACACGTTGACCATTTACTACGAAAGAATCTTCATCTGCATTGACTTCAGCATCATAGATACCGTGTACTGAATCATATTTCAATAAGTGCGCAAGCTGACCAGCATCTGTTAAGTCGTTTACGGCTACTACTTCAAATTCATCATGCTTCATTGCCTCACGAAATACTAAACGTCCAATACGTCCAAATCCATTAATCGCTAATTTTAATGCCATTGTTAATTCCTCCAATAATGTGTGATGTCTGTCTCTATGAATAGAGACATCAAAATTTACTTTATGCTCATTCAAAAAATGCTTTAGCACTTTCTGAGATCGAGTGACATGTTTACAACTTTGCCATCATTCAAGATGCTTATTTTCTATAGAAGATATTTTAGCAGCAATTGCTTTGGCCGCTGCTTCATCTGTTACAAATATGGTTTGCTTAGGTGCTACTTTGAAATAAGAAAGCATTGCATTGACCTTCTGTTTTCCTGCTGCAACTGCAATGACCTGCTCACTGTTTTGTACCTGCTCAAGCTGGATACCAATTGTGCGTATACGATGTACTATTTCTCCATCGGCATTGAAATAATAGCCGAAAGCCTCACTCACAGCGCCTTTTTCCTCAAGAATTCGCAAATCCTCAGGAGATGAGTTACGACGAATCGCCATTTCCTCTGCAGAGCCAATCCCATGAATGACGCAATCTGCTTGATCATAGAAGGCCATCATTTCTGTTACCATCGGCTCTGTTAGCATCGCTTGATAAGCTTGCTCACTTAAATGCTCTGGTAAAAATAAAGTACGGTATTGTGTTTCCATTTGCATGGCAAATGTTGCAACAAGTGTATTGGCCTGCATTTGCATTTCATGTCCAATCCCCCCACGTGCAGCTACAAAAGTGATATCCTTTTGTCCGTCTAAAGGATGTAAAAACTGTGCAAGTGAGGCAACAGATTTTCCACCAGTGACAGCTACAACTTGCTCATCAAAAGCAGCCGACATAAATTGCAATGCTGCTTCTTTGCCTAGCATGCTTAGGATTGTATGATCCTCATTGTAATCACCAGGAACTACGACTACACGTTGAATGCCAAAGTGGCTTTCAAGCACTTTTGCAAGCTGGGTTAAACCAGACCATTCATAAACGATAGCTCTTAATTTTTCAATGACTATATCACCATCATCTGTACATACCATACCCGACTTTTGCGCATCTAATAACCCTTGTTCACGTAAAATATCAGTTTCTTTGCGTATTTCTCTTTCTGTCATTTTCAGTGAATCAGCTAGTGTACGTCGCCCGATTGGTTGCATAAGTTGAACGGCTTGCAATATTCGATATCTTGCTTGCAGAAGCGGATACATTTCAGGAAGTAGCCTTTGCTGTGCCTCTGGAACAGTTAACATATCTATCTACTCCCCTAATTAATAGTGGTGGGTTTGTTTTTAACCCACTTAATTATTTTGTGTCCCACTTATGCTTTTATTATAATATGCATTGTTTTAAAGTGCAAGTAGTTGTATTGTTCTGGATAAAAAAAAGCCTCATAGCTCTAAAAACAGCTACAAGACTTTGTTGAACTTATTTAGTGAAAGATAAAATCGCATTCTTTTTAAAACCTTCTAAAGCTTTTGTTGCTTCAGTTTTATTTGTAAATTCAAAAATACGAACGTCCTTTTTCTCAAATACTGTAATAACCCACATTGTAAAATCTCCCTTCACATCATTCATTTTTGTAATATAACAACCACTAAAATTTGTGATACATTTGCTAAACTGTTTTATAACAACTTCTTACTTGATACCTATTCTACTCCGATTTTTAGGAAAAGAAAGTCTAATGTGAAGGTCTTCACAAACTGTTCAAATTCAAACCGCTTTCATTGAACAATTTGTGAATTGTGAGAATGACAGCTAATAATAAAGTCATTTATACCGTTAATAATTCTTTATACTTTCAGTAGATTAACTGCCTAATCGCTCCATTAACGTGGCATAATCTAAATGACCATACTGAATGACGACACCCTCTTTTTCAACTACCGGAATCATTAGCATATATTTTTCATGTATACGATCATCCTGCTCTATATCAATTATTTCAATATCAAATAGAACATCTTCCTGAACAAGCTTTAATGTCTGTAATCCTTCTACACATAAAGGACAATTCGCCCGACTAAAAAATTTAATTTTCATAGATAGCACCTCCTCCTTTATTATAAACGATGTGGCAATGTAGAAATGGCTACTATTCTTTGATGATGTTTATTTGAGCTGTCTTAGCATCCTTCTTTGTAATGGTTGTATTTTTGCCAACAATGACGGAAATCACGACAATCATTGCCACGACGATCGTAAACCAAGAGATGGATTCATTTAAAAATAGCGTAGCAAAAAGAATCATTAAAAATGGCTGTAAATATTGGATCTGACTAACTCTTGCAATACCTCCTAAAGCCATTCCCCCATACCAAGCAACATATGCTAAAAACTGACTGACAACAGCTAAATATAACAGGCTAACCCACGCTGTAAGAGGGGCATGTAGCATTTCCAAGGAAAATTGGGAAATGACAGGGACAATAAAAAAGGGAGCCGCCATCAAAATAGCCCAAGCAATCACCTGCCAGCTCCCTAATTCCTTCGCTAACTGTCCTCCTTCTGCATAGCTAAGACCTAATATTACAACTGCTGCTAATAATGCTAGATCTGCCATATGTAATTGGCCTAAGCCTAAAAAGCTAGCATAAATAATAACGGCTATAGCCCCAATAACACTCGATAACCAAAACTTAAATGAGGGACGTTCACCTGCTCTGAATAAAGCAAAGCCCGCAGTCGCTAAAGGTAAAAGTGCTAATTCTACCGCTCCGTGAGAAACTGGTAACCTTATCATTGCCCAAGATGTAAGTAAAGGAAACCCTAATACAGCGCCAAAGGATACTATTATCAAGCTTTTAAATTGTCTAGCAGTCGGTAGTCTTTCTTTTCTTACAAGTAAAACAATGGCTACGATGAACGCCGCAATGACAGCTCTCCCCAATCCTACAATTGTCGCTCCAAAATATGGTACAGCTGTACTTGTTGCAGGTAACGTTAGACTAAAGCAAATTACGCCCACAAATCCTAACAGCAAACCTATTTTTTCTTTTCTTTTATCCTGCATGTTCTCATCCTTTCATTTTCCTCTCCATCTGTCCCTGGTATAATCCATAGTAAGTGGCGCTACCCCAAAAATAAACAGAATTTTCTACCAACTGTCCTGGTACAGATAAAGGAGGAAGGATGATGATTGCAAAATATTTAGAAGTTGTAGAGGACATTAAAGAGCAGCTTGCTAATGGTGTGCTCCTTGCAGGCAGTAAACTACCTTCCGTTCGACAACTGTCTGAGCAATTTTCCTGCAGTAAAAATACAGTGATAAGAGCGTATAATGAATTAGAAAAGGAGCATCTTATTTTTTCCAAACCCAAAAGTGGCTATTATGTTGTGAATAACATAGAGCAACCAACTACAAACCAACAAGTTATTGATTTTTTATCAGCTGGCCCAGACAAAAGCATTATGCCCTATATTGAATTTCAGCATTGCATCAATCAAGCTATTGACACATTTAAAGAAGAATTATTTAGTTACAGTGATCAGCAAGGGCTTTACTCGCTGCGTGTACAATTGGCTAAGTATCTACAGGACTTACAGGTCTTTACTGAACCTGATCGATTATTTATTGTTTCGGGTTCACAGCAAGCATTACATTTACTAGCGGCAATGCCTTTTCCAAATGGTAAAAATAATATATTAATAGAACAACCTACCTATTTTGGTTTTATAGAATCTGTCCATCTGCAACAAGCTACAACTTTTGGGATTGATTTAACAATGGAGGGCATTGATTTAGATCGTCTTGACTATATTTTTCGCAATAATGACATTAAGTTTTTTTATACTGTGCCGAGATTCCATAATCCTCTTGGTCATAGCTATACAAATGACGAAAAAAGAAAGATTGTGGAATTAGCAGAAAAATATGATGTTTATATTGTGGAGGATGATTTTTTAGGAGATTTAGATCCTAATAAAAAAGCGGATCCGTTTTTTTCTTTTAATCCCACTGGCAGGGTTATTTATATTAAAAGCTTTTCAAAGGTATTTCTTCCGGGTTTAAGAGTAGCGACAGTCGTCCTTCCCACTATAATGACAAATCATTTTCTACGTTATAAATTTAGTGCTGATTTCAATAGCTCTGTGCTCTCGCAGGGTGCCTTAGACATTTATTTAAAAAGCGGTATGTTTAATAGTCATATTAAAAAGATTAAAGAGCTTTATGTAAGAAAAATGAGCGTTTTACAGGAGGCTTGCGAATCATTACTTCCCACCTCTACTAACTATACGAAACCAGTATCAGGCTTTTATCTTTCCGTTGTTCTTCCTGATAATGTAAGTGCTAGGCAGGTGGTTCATTTATTAAAGGACAAAAATATATTGATGGATGACGCTGCTAGAATGTATCTACCAGAATTTAAAAAAGATAATCTTATTCGTTTAAGTATTTCTCAGGTAGATGAACCATTAATTTATACTGGTATTGAGGAGCTAGAACTTTGCATTTCATCATTTGAACGTAAAATGCGTTATCCAAATCCCATTCACCTATTGTAATTAAAAAAGGCATTGATTGTGAGCAAGCTACACATCAATGCCTTTCGTTTTAAATTATTTTAAATGACTATCGAAGAATTTTACCATGGCATTATAGAATTCAATTCTATTTTCCTCATTTGCAAAGCCATGTCCTTCATTATCTTTTAGCATGTACTCTACATCCACACCTCTAGCGCGTAAGGCTTCCACAATTTGATCGGATTCTGCTTTGTTCACACGTGGGTCATTTGCTCCTTGTGCGACAAATAATGGTGTTTTGATTTTATCTGCATGGAAAACTGGTGAAACAGCAGTTAACAATTCTTTGTCTTTCTCTGGATGACCTACACGCTCATAAAACATGTTACGCATAGTTTCCCAGTAAGGAGGGATGGTATTTAATAATGTAAATATGTTAGATACCCCTACATAATCAACTGCAGMAGCATATAAATCAGGTGTATACGTAATACCCGCTAATGTTGCATAACCACCAAATGATGCCCCATAAATACCGATGCGATCAGGGTCTGCAATGCCTTGGTCAATTGCCCATTGGACACCATCAGTGATGTCATCTTGAATCTTCAGACCCCATTGTTTATTACCAGCCTGAAGGAATTCTTTACCATATCCAGTTGACGAACGGAAATTCACCTGTAGCACTGCATAGCCACGATTAGCTAATAATTGTACTTCTGGATTGAAGCCCCACATATCACGTGCCCAAGGCCCACCATGAGGATTGACAATAAGAGGGAGATCTTTCGCTTCTTTATTTTTCGGTAAAGTTAAATAGCCATTAATCGTTAAGCCATCTCGGCTCTTATATGAAATTGGATGCATTTCTGCCAGTTCATTCGGATTTAACCAAGGGCTTAAAGTGGCCAACTCGGTTAATTCATCTGTCGTAGAATCGTAATAATAATATTTTCCATAGACAGTATCACTTGAAACACTCACAATAAATTTTGTCATTTCTTTATTGTAATCGTTGATACCAAGCTCACTTTCATGCACATTCAGCTTGCTTTGGATTTTACGGAAAAGCTTTTCAAAGTTCTCATCAAAGAATTGGTAATGTGGTTTATCTGTTATATACGCACCATATAGCAATTTATCGTGTTCGGCACTATATAAGACACCAGAAACATCTACTTGATCATTAGACATAATTACTTCTTCATTACCTTTTAAGTCGTATTTCACAACTTCTACTTTGTCTCTACCTTTGTTAGATGTAGCGTAAATGTATTGATTGTCTTTTGAGAAAGCTAGTGGCATTACTTCATCTCCAGCTTCCATTTCAATAAATGGCTTGAATTCATCCTTTTCAGAATCTCGATAAAGAATCGTTCCTTCCACACCATCTGAGGCTACAGCAATTCGTACATTTCCATTGCGATCTGCTAGCCAGCTCGTAATATTACCCGGATTTTTTGCAACGTGAGTTGTTTCCCCAGTCTTTACATTCAACTTGTAGACATCAAAAACTGTTGCATCTTCCTTATTCATCATGATAAGAATTTCATCTTTAACACCCTGTAGACCACTTAATATCCCAACTGTGACATTTGGATATGGCGTTAGATCTTTTTCCTCAGAGCCATTAAATGTTGTAGAATAAATATGGAAGTTTTCATCTCCACCTTTATCCTTTACGTATAGTAAATTATTATCCTTCCAGTAAAATCCTGCAACGTCCCGATCTTTTGAATTGGAAACACGAACAGGCTCACTATCATCATTCATCTTTTTCACGAAAACATTGGATCTGTTCTCCCAAGCAGAGGAAAAAGTAATGTAATTGCCATCTGGCGAAAGTTCATAACCAAAATTACCAGGATTTTTCATAAAGTCTTCAACTGAAATTTCCTTTACACCTTCATGATTGGAACCATTTTTTATTTGTTTTGCATTGTTTAATATTTTTACTGCATCTTGTTTTGAAATTGCTTCTGTATTTAATGATAAGCCATTAAATAAACCAATCTTATTGGCCTTCTCTAAATAGTCAGCAAGCGAAGCTTCTTTTTCTTCTTTATTTAACGCTCTAACTAAAATACGAGCCGCTTCATCACGTTTAATTGTCAAACTTAAATCTGTGAATTCTCCAGCCTTGACCCATTTATCAATAATTTGTTGACGCATTGAATCTGAACCGTGTTGGAATGTTAAAGTTGTTACAGCTAAATTCAAAAATTCCTGCGCTGACACACGTTCTTCTTGTGCTGTTACTGTGCTATTAGTTTCATTTGCAGCACGGACTTCTTGCATTGTTGCAGGAATAACTACAGAGGTTGTTAAAATAATTGCTAACGATGCAGATAAAAATCTTTTTTTCAAAATGATTCCTCCCTATATCAGTTTACGCTATATCGTTTGTCGATATATTTAAATTATAACAATTCTAGCATTATTGTCAATAATTGAGAGGTTTTTAATTAAGCCAAAATGAAAGCGAACTATATAGAATAGTTCGCCATACCTCTATTAAAATTTCCTGCTTGCTCCCCCACCAGCAGAAGATCCGCCACCAAATCCGCCAAAGCCTCCTCTATTCGAATGTCCTCCACCAAAACTTCCTGGATAACCGCCATAGCCTCCAGAGCGAGGACCTCCGCCGCCTTTCGAAAAGAATGAATAGATAATAATAACAACGATAATGATTAGGATAATTAACCAAGTGGGTATGTCATCCTCTTCTTTTGTTTGCGCTGGCAAATCACCGTTCCAATTATACTCTTGGGCAACAGCGCGAAAAACTTCAGAATAGGTTGCTTGAAATGCTTGATCTAGATTACCAGCACTTGCTGAGGGATAAAATGCATTATCTAAAATGCGTCCTAATTTACCATCTGGTAATGCTCCTTCTAGTCCCTGACCCACGGCAATTACAACGTCGTTATTTCCTTCCCCTTGACCTAAGGTAGCTAAAATTAGGACACCGTTATTTTTATCCTTGTCACCAATGCCCCATGACCGAATCAATTTTGTCGCATACATTTTCGGCTCTTGTCCATGAAGACTATCAACTGTGACTACCATGATTTCAGCACCCGTGCCTTGATCCAACTGCTCAGAATATTGATTTATCTCTTCTTTGACATTCGCAGAAATTACATTGGCAAAGTCATGTATATACGTATTTTTCATCGGTGATGGCATCGTTGCTTCTGCTAGATTCGAGAAAAAAAGAAGCACCGAACAAACGATGATCATCTGTACAATGCAACGTTTCATTATTGTGTACCCGATTGACTAAAATCGATAGATGGTGCTTTGTCCGCTCCTGCTGTGGCTTTAAAGTATTCTTTTTGTTCAAAGCCAAACATCCCTGCCATCAAATTCCCCGGGAAACGTTTAACATGTTTATTGAATTGCTGCACCTCATTATTGTAATCCTCACGTGCTACTGCCAGACGATTTTCTGTACCTGCTAGCTCATCCATTAACTGGCGGAAGTTTGCATCTGCCTTTAAGTTTGGGTAATTTTCTACAACTACTAGTAAACGACTAAGAGCGCCAGTTAAAGCATCATTGGCAACAGCTTGCTCCTCTGGTGAGCTTGCACTTCCCATTTGTGCACGTGCCTCCGTAATATTCGCTATCACCTCTTGCTCATGATTCGCATAGCCTTTCACAGATTCCACTAGATTGGGAATCAAATCATAGCGACGTTGGAGCTGATTTTCAACTTGTGCCCATTTAGAATCAACATTTTCCTCGGCTGTCACCAGACTATTGTATTTAGGTATAAATAATAAGGCGATTACAACAAGAATGATGACAATTATTCCAATTGGTCCAAGTAACTTTTTCAATTTTAATCCTCCTTGACTTGCTTTTCCTTCTATCTTTAGTCTACATTTTTACCTTTACATTTATACCGTATGAAATTGAATTGACACGACATACTAAATACTGCAACAAAAAATTATTGAGGAGGCGTTTTTTTTGTCACAATCGTTTTACAATGAATCATCAAACCAAACAAATTTAAATCAACAACATAGCCTAAATCATGGTGGACATGAAATGATGGACATGCATGAAACAATTGGCGAAATTATTGCAGGTATGAACCAAGCGATTATTTTGCGTCCCCATGTAAAAGATCCTGAATTACTCAACATTTTGGATCGCCAATATAATTTCACTCTTGGTATGTACAATACGATCGTAGAGTCCTTTAAAACAGGACACGATCCATCTGTTCCAACAGGACGCTACCAAATGGAAACAGGAAATGATTTCAAATATGGCCTAAATCCTGGTCAACCAAAAAAGCCGATGCAAAACGCTAATGAAATTAATGATGAAGCTATTTCTGGATTTTTACTTGGAGCTCAAAAAGGAGCAGCGAAATGTATGACAACTGCTGCGTTGGAGACAACAAACCCTGTAGTTCGTCGCGTTGTTGCGGATAGTATTCCTAACTGTATTGAAATGGGATACGAATTATCCATTTATCAAAATAAACACGGCTATTATCAGGTGCCTCAGTATTCCCAACAGGATATGCAAACGATGCTGAATGCATTCGACACAACATCTAATCCCCTTCATTAAATAAGAACAGCACAAAAAAAGCGAACGAGCATGTCGTTCGCTTTTTCAGCTTTATAATACTTTTCCTAAAAACGCTTTCGTACGGTCGCTTTGGGGATTGCCGAATAGTTCCTCTGGAGACCCTTCTTCTACAATATAGCCCCCATCCATGAAGACTACTCGATCACCTACTTCACGAGCAAAGCCCATTTCATGTGTCACAACTACCATTGTCATCCCTTCAGCTGCTAGATTTTTCATAACATCTAGCACCTCTTTTACCATTTCAGGGTCAAGTGCTGAAGTTGGCTCGTCAAATAAAATAGCTTTTGGCTTCATTGCTAAGGCACGAGCAATCGCCACACGTTGTTGCTGACCACCTGATAGCTGCTCAGGATAATTATAGGCCTTGCTGTCGAGCCCGACCTTTTTTAATAGCTCATGTCCTAAAGCTTCTGCGTCTGTACGATTCATTTTACGAATTTGCATAGGTGCCATCGTGACATTATCGATAACTGTCATATGCGGGAATAAGTTAAATTGTTGAAACACCATACCCACTTCAGCGCGAATTTCATTGATATTCGTTTTAGGATCATTAATTTTTACATTTTCAATATAAATAGCACCATCCGTTACTTCTTCTAACATATTGATGCAACGGAGAAATGTACTTTTTCCTGAACCAGACGGCCCAATAACACAGACAACTTGTTTTTCTTGAATTTCATAATCGATTCCTTTTAATACTTCAAGCTTGCCAAAGTATTTGTGTAGGTTTTCAATTTTTATCATCTAGCTTCCCGCCCTTCTACCTTAGCTTTACGAGGGACATAGCTATTGCTAAATCGTTTCTCGATAAATGCTACAATCTTCGTTACACCATATGTCAACACTAAATATAATAATGCTGCAACGATATACGGTTCCCAGAAGCGGAAGCTTGCACCAGCTACGACCTTACTAGCGTATAAAATATCTGGTGCTGCAATTACAGTTACGAGTGAAGAATCTTTTAATAATGCAATAAATTCATTGCCCAATGGCGGAATCATACGTCTAAATGCTTGAGGTAAAATGACCTTACGCATCGCTTGGTTATGCGTTAATCCAAGAGAGCGAGCAGCCTCCATTTGCCCTTTTGCAATACTTTGAATCCCTGCACGGAAAATTTCCGCATTATAAGCAGCACAGTTTAAAATAAGCGCTGTAATCCCTGATACCATATAACCTAAAGAATGACCAAAAATTGTTGGAATAACTGCTAAGTGAATTAACAAGATTTGTACAAGCATCGGTGTTCCACGGAATAAATCGATATATAGTTTAGATGGCCAATAAATCCATTTTTTACTCGATAATTTTCCAAGGCCTAAAAATAGTCCTAATAGAATACCGCCAAAATAACCACTAAGTGTCAAAATAAGTGTTACGCCAATACCTCGTATAAACATATCTCGGTAGTTCCAGACAATGTCCCAGCGTAAGTCAAAGATGTCCATCCGAAAACCCCATTCCCCTTTAAATTACAATTAATAAATGAGCTGTTAGCACAGTTACTATGTTAGTAGCATCATTTCATTCATTTTTATTGAAAATCAATGCCTGTAATTTCTTTTAATTTACCGTTTTCTTTAATCTTTTTAAGACCTTCGTTTAATTTATCTAGCAATTCTTTATTCCCTTTTTGAACCATGAAGCCATAGTATTCTTTTTCGAATGCATCATCTTCAATTACTTTTAGTTTTTGATCTGGGTGAGCTTTGATATATTCATAAACTACTGCATTATCTCCGATAGCTGCATCAACATTACCATTTAGCATCTCTTGGATAGCGATTGGCTGACTTTCAAAAGCCATAATATTTGTACTTGCTTCCCCTTGTAGCTTTTTCGCTGCCATATGACCAGTTGCATTGATTTGTACAGATACTTTTTTATCTTTTAATTCATCAAGAGATTTAATCTTTGAATCTTCTTTCACAACAATTAATAACTGAGACTCATAATACGGTTCTGTAAAATCAAATGATTCTTTACGCTCTTCCGTAATTGTGATTCCAGAAGCACCGATATCTGTTTCACCGTTCTTAATTGTTTGGAACACTGGCTCCCATCCAATATTATTCCACTCAACCTCAAAGTCCATCTCATCTGCAATAGCTTGTAGAATATCGACATCAATCCCTACAATTTTCCCTGAATCGTCAACAGATTCAAATGGTGCAAAAGTTGCCTCAGTACCTACTTTGTAAACCTTTTTGCCATCTCCACCATCTTCTGAAGATGAGCTACCTGAAGATGCATCATCTTTTGTACCACAACCTGCAAGTGCTAATGTTAAAGCTGCAATAATCATCAGTAACATCCAACCTGTTTTTTTCATTGTATTTCCCCCTAGTTCGATAATTTTCCGAATTACGTATTATTTTTCGCAATTCGGAAATGTTAGACTATTAGGTCAATTATATTAACATTATAGTATTTAGACAACAACTTTTCGCATAAAATTAAATATTTTTTCATATAAATTTATAATAAATTCATATAATTTGAAAAAACATGTATAAATAACAAGAAAATTAACCTAAAACTAATATATATACAATAAGAACCATGCCAAATTTCGATAAATTTAGGCAAAAAAAAAGAATCCCCTCAGATAGGATTCTTTTTTTTCGACTATTACTAGTCTCACGTACAGTATGTTCACTAAAAAATAATTTGGAGTTGTTGCTTTTTTGAAGGTTTGAAAGGAATAAATAGGGGAATAATGCCAACTAGGACAGTATTCCCTTTATTCTTCCTCTCGATCTCCAGTAAGCAGGCTGCTAAACTACTTATTAGGAGATGAGCTATAACAGTATATCAATTGATCAGTAAAATGGCGCCCTCGGAGGGAATCGAACCCCCAGTGCAAGAACCGGAATCTTACGTGTTATCCATTACACCACGAGGGCAAAAGACACAAAAAAAAAGTACTCACTCTAGGCTTACGAAAAGCATGATGTAGATAACCCTCATTTTTGAAGCATACCTGCAAAATAGTGTCCTGTACTTTAAACCTTATAACCTTAATCATTATACAAGCCTATCCTATATAATTCAACCATAGAATGCAAAAACAATTTATTTTTTTTAATTTCACTTTAGCAGGGTTAATATTTGACCTTCCCTGACTATAATGTGTATGATAAGGATACAGCTGAAATACAAAGGAAAATTTTCAGCAAAGGTATTCGAATTTAGCTTTTTAAGGAGGATTTAACATGAATTTAATTCCTACAGTTATTGAACAAACTAGTCGTGGTGAGCGTGCATATGACATTTATTCACGTCTACTTAAAGACCGTATTATCCTTTTAGGAAGTGCTATTGATGACAATGTTGCTAACTCCATTGTCGCTCAGCTTCTTTTCCTACAAGCAGAAGATCCAGATAAAGATATCTCTCTTTATATTAACTCACCTGGCGGATCCATTACGGCTGGTATGGCTATCTATGACACAATGCAAATCATTAAACCACAGGTACAAACAATTTGTATTGGTATGGCTGCATCAATGGGTGCTTTCCTACTTGCAGCTGGAGAACCTGGTAAACGTTTTGCCTTACCAAATGCTGAAGTCATGATTCACCAACCACTAGGTGGTGCACAAGGTCAAGCGACAGAAATTGAAATTGCTGCTAAACGTATTCTATTCTTACGTGAGAAATTAAATGGCATTTTATCTGAACGCACTGGTCAACCACTTGAAGTCATTGCAAGAGACACAGATCGTGATAACTTCATGACTGCTGAACGTGCAAAAGAATACGGTTTAATCGATCATATTATGCACCGTAGCGATAATAAATAAAAAATAGAAGGCATCACAGAATTGCTCTGTGATGCCTTTTGTATTTAATGAATGTTAATCTTCATTTTCAATAATTGTTGCCAATGCTGTAACCGCTTGCTCAGCATCGTTACCTTCACTGCTTAAAGTCACTTCGGTACCTTTAGCAACTGCTAAGCTCATAACACCCATAATGGATTTGGCATTTACTTTTTTCTCATCTTTTTCTAGAAAGATATCAGCACTAAAACGATTTGCTTCTTGCACAAATAGTGCTGCTTGTCTAGCTTGTAGTCCTAATTTTAATTTAACCTGGACTCTTCTCTCAATCATTCTCAAAACTCCCCTTCACTACCGTTCGTCTATTAGTTTTATCTTACCTTACTTACTGGCAAAAGAACAATAAGCGATTAGCATGACATTCATACCTGAAAAGTATGATAACTTAACCACCTATTTTTTCACCACGCCTTAATGCATCCGCAATCTCATCAATTTTTCTCAATCGATGGTTAACACCTGATTTACTAACCGTTCCACTAGATACCATTTCACCAAGCTCTTTTAATGTCACATCTTGGTATTCAACACGGAGACGTGCTATTTCACGAAGCTTCTCCGGTAGTTGATCAAGACCAATTGAATTTTCAATAAATCGAATATTCTCAACCTGCCGTAATGCTGCTCCAATGGTTTTATTTAAATTGGCAGTTTCACAGTTCACAATACGGTTGACACTATTACGCATATCTCGCAAAATCCGAACATCTTCAAATTTCATCATAGCCTGATGCGCTCCAACAATATTAAGGAAATCTGAAATTTTTTCTGCTTCTTTTAAGTAAGTTACAAAGCCTTTTTTACGTTCAATTGTTTTGGCATTGAGTTCAAATTCATTCATCAAATCCATTAATGCCTCACCATGTTCTTTATATAAAGAATAAACCTCTAAATGATAAGCCGATGTTTCTGGATTATTGACGGAACCTCCTGCTAAAAAGGCTCCTCTTAAATAAGCTCTTTTTTGGCCGCTCTTTTGAATGAGCTTTCTTGAGATAGTATGGTTAAATTGAAAGTCGTCTGAGATGATTTCTAAATCAATTAATAGCTCACGCGCTCCTTCTCTTACACGGCATATATACACATTATTTTTTTTCAATCGCATTTTCTTACGAACAAGTAATTCAACATTGTACGGATACAATTTTTTCATAATCGTATATAGTCTTCTGGCAATTGCAGCGTTTTCGGTTTGCACGTCTAAGCTTAGTTGTTTATTTGCAAAGGATAATGAACCATTCATACGAATTAGGGCAGAAACTTCTGCTTTCATACAATGATTGTCCGCTTCTATTTGTGTCAATTCTTTTTTTGTTTCAGAAGCAAAAGACATATCACGCCCCCCTTTCAATCATGATTTCTATGTATATGTTCATCTTACCATATACAATAAAGCCATTATGTTTCTATTATTGGTCCTCTTACTTTTTGATGGTAAATATCAGCATAATCTACCAGCCATTCTGCAACATTTGTAGCATTATGTCGAACCGTTCCATCAGGTCGAATTGTAGCAATGTCTCGTTTGATAACTTCTAATCCCATACTTTCAAGCTTTGCTACGTCAAATGTTACTGGTTCCGCTCTTTCTTCTTTATACAGTTCTTTTACAGGGTTAGGGAGTTCTTCATCATTTACTAAGATGGAATCGATAAAATCATGGCCAACATGCTTATGTATGGCTGTTACATGATCACCTGCTGTATAAGAAATGGTTTCACCCTTTTGTGTCATTAAATTACAAACATATATTTTTCTTCCTTTAGCCTTAACAACTGCTTCACCTATTTCCTTAACAAGCAAATTCGGAATAATACTTGTATATAAGCTTCCTGGTCCTATTAAAATATAATCTGCACGAAGTATTGCACGAATAGCTTCTGGCAACGGTTGCACATTTTCAGGTACTAAAAAAACGCGATTAATGCGTTTCGTCGCTGTCGGGATTTTTGATTCTCCCTCGATAATTGAACCGTCCTCAAGCACAGCATGTAGGGTGATTTTTTTATTAGCTGCTGGAATAACTCGACCATGAACTTTTAAAACCTTTCCCATCTCACTGATAGCATGATTGAAATCACCAGTAATATCAGTAAGGGCTGTAAGCATTAAATTCCCTAAGGAGTGACCTCGTAAGTCTTCAGATGCCGAAAAACGGTATTGAAACATTTGCTCTACAAGGGGCTCAATATCTGATAATGCTGCAATCACATTGCGTACATCACCAGGAGGTGGGATATCGTAATCATCACGTAAACGACCTGAAGATCCACCATCATCTGCTACTGTTACGATAGCAGTAATATCAAATGGGTGATGCTTCAGACCGCGAAGTAACGTGGAGAGCCCTGTGCCACCACCAATTACCACAAGCTTTGTTTGCTTTTTCCCCATTCACTCATTCCTTTCTACGATTAATATCACGATGCGTAATAACCGTATTTTCCTTGCCCGCAAAATATGCACCAAAAAATTCTGCTAATGTCACTGAGCGATGCTGGCCCCCAGTACAACCAAAAGCAATAACAAGCTGTGATTTACCTTCTTGTCGATAGAGAGGAATCATAAAGTCTAATAAATCCGTCAGTTTTTGTATAAGGATTTGCGTATCTTCCAACGCTAACACATAAGAAGATACCTCTGTTTGAAGACCCGTTTTTGGACGTAGCTCCTCCACATAGTATGGGTTTTTAAGAAAACGAACATCAAACACTAAGTCCGCATCAATCGGCATACCATGTTTAAAGCCAAAGGACATAATGTTAACGGTAAAAATAGTATCTGCCTCACTTGCAAATTCTTTTACGATTTTTTCACGTAATTGCTTTGGTTTCATGTTAGATGTGTTATAAACAAAATTGGCACGACCCTTTACTTCAGATAAAAGTACTCGTTCCTGTTTAATTCCATCTAGAGGTAAACCATTCACTGCTAATGGATGTGCACGTCTTGTTTCTTTATACCGTCTGACTAATGTAGCATCATCCGCATCTAAAAATAAAATACGAGCAACAATATCGCCTTCTTTTAGTATATGGTCTAATGCGCCAATTAGAGCATCAAAAAAGTCGCCTCCGCGCATATCCATTACTGCTGCAATTCGGGTACTGTTTTTACCAGAATCTCTTAATAAGGTTAAAAAAGTTGTAAGTAACGCAGGTGGTAAATTATCAATACAGTAATACCCTAAATCCTCAAAGCTTTGAATAGCTACTGTTTTCCCAGCCCCAGACATTCCTGTAATAATAACCAATTCATGTGTACTTTGTTGGCCTTCAACCACCACTGTCATGCAACTCCTTTATTGTTCTTTTGAAATTTGTATTTTCTGATGAAGTAATTCAAAATTCGTTGTATAGTCAAACGTGCCATACTGAATGCCTGATTGCGAAACAGCAAATTGTAAATTAGTTCGATCTCCTTCAGCCATTGGCAAATGTGCTAAATCCTCTACTGGGTGCCATGCAAGTTTGCCTTCTCTTGTTTCTTCGAATGGTACTCCATCTACATCCTTTGCAACAAATGTATAGAGCATCCATTCATCCACTACGTCATTGTTTTCTTTAATGATCATCGTATAAACACCCTTTAAATGAACATGTAAAGGTATGACGTTTGTCTCTTCTTGAAACTCTCGAATAGCAGCCTCGAAGATTGACTCGCCACTCTCCATTTTCCCTCCTGGAGCTACATACCAGCCTCGTCTTGGTTTCTGAAGTAATAATACTTTACCGTCTTTTACGGCAATTAAATTTGCAATTCTTTGCATAGGCACACCTCTAATCACTTTTGCATTCTACTCTTCATTATAACAAGACCTTGTAAGTTTTGTCCTCATTTACAACTCTTGTACGCAGACAATTAACAATTTAGTTCTATTCAAAGATAACCATTTCATCTTGGGCGAAATTTACGTTTATCGTGATATTATTATTTGATTTTTTACACATAAAAAAGTAGGTTGCTCCCACCTATTGGAGGCGGAAACAACCTACTAAACAAAATAAAAGGGGGATTGCTAATTACATTTTTAATCATACACCTTTTATATGTCATTCAAGTTACAGCAATATTAAAACCACATTAAAATTGTATTTTTTTCCTTAAAATAGCCATATTAGGCATTAATTTTCTCTAATAGCTCTTCTACATAATGTTGAACAGCTTGCGCGGCAATACTACCGTCACCAGTTGCTGTTACAATTTGACGAAGTGATTTTTCACGAACATCTCCAGCTGCAAAGATACCTGGAATTTTTGTTTCCATCGTTTCATTTGTCAAAATATAGCCAGCCTCATTTAAAATACCTAATGACTCAAATGGTTTCGTTAAAGGAAGCATACCTATATAGACGAAAACACCATCTGTAGCAAATTCAGATTCTGTACCATCGACAGTTGATTGTAGTGTTACACTGCCAACTTTACCGTTCGCTTCATTGATTTCTTTTACAGTTGCATTCCAAATGAAATCAATTTTTTCATTGGCAAAGGCACGATCTTGGAGAATTTTTTGTGCACGTAATTTATCACGACGGTGGACAATTGTCACTTTATCAGCAAAGCGAGTTAAATAAACACCCTCTTCAACAGCTGAATCTCCGCCACCTACGACAACTAGATTTTTTTGTTTAAAGAATGCTCCATCACATACTGCACAGTAGCTGACACCACGGCCACCAAGCTCTTTTTCACCAGGCACACCCATTTTTTTATACTCAGCACCAGTGGTGATAATAATGGCACGTGTTTTATATTCTTTTGCACCTGATTTAATTGTTTTATATTCTTCTCCATCGATGACTTCCGTTACATCACCATAGGCATATTCAGCACCAAATTTTTTAGCATGCTCAAACATTTTTGTAGAAAGCTCTGGTCCTAAAATTGTCTCAAAACCTGGGTAGTTTTCTACTTCTTCAGTGTTTGCCATTTGTCCACCAGGAATGCCACGTTCAATCATTAAAGTAGACAAATTTGCACGAGATGTATAAACAGCGGCAGTCATCCCAGCAGGACCTGCACCAATAATTACTACATCATAAATTTTTTCTTCCGACATAAATACTTCCCCCTAAACAGAATACTTTTTATCTTCATTCAACCAATACATATAACGTCATCTATAGAAGAAGATCAATGACGCTAAGGAAAAATTGGTGATAGCGTTAGTATGTTCATCGTATGTGAAAGTATAAAGTTATTCAACTATGTTGCTCACACATTAATCATGACTGTTTGGCAAAAACGTTAAGATTTCGTCAATATACTTTGATAAAGTAGATACAGAAACTCCATATTGCTGCGCAATTTCCTTTTTTGTCACTTTAAGCATTTGTGAAGATCTGAATAAATAATCATTTGCTCCTGCAATTGCTGTTGGATTTGTAAAACGATAATTTTCTATTAAAGCTTGTTCACATAGCACAAACCACATTTGAAACAGCGGTACAATCAATGATGATAGCTTTCCATATTGTTCTAATAAAATTTCTGAGACCTGTACTGATCGTAAAAAGCTTGCTTCTACTTTATTTTTCTTATCAAATTCATGTCCAAGTGCATAAGCTAAAAACAATTTTTCAAAAGAGCCTAATTGTTCAATATTAATCCATTTCGGATGGGCGATAATTTCTTGCTTATGCGCTGTACCTTTCAGTAAAAATAAACCAAAAATGCGCTCACTCGTATAAGTGCTCTCTAATTTTTCAACAATAAAATCACGATCATGCTCCAATGCATCAAGTCCAAATTCATTTTCTTGTTGGCGCCAAGGTTCGAAGCCCTCTTTGTCTGGGTCTAGCTCTAGAAGCTGGTCCCACGCACTTTTCGAAATCTCCTCATGTCCTGAGAAATAAGCAGCATGTGACAGCCAAAAGTAAAATCCTGCATCTCCTACATAGCCTCTCTTTTGCATGCTACGCAACCATTTATAGGCTAATTCATATTGGCCGATTAAGGCTAAGGTAGCACCAAGTTTATAACGATGCTCCCAAGTATAGGGTTGAATTTTAACAAGAACATTTAACAGTTCTTGTAAATCATCTTCATTTTTTTCATAATACGCAATTACCGTTAAATTGCATAATGCATGTAGATTGCCCTTATTTTCACGTAGCACTGTATGCAAGAGAGCCTTTGCTTGCTCTTCTTCTCCAACATAAAAATAAGCGAGTGCTAGATTATTATAGGCTGACCAAAATGCTGGTCGATCTTCAATTAAATCTTCTAAAATAGTAATAGCTTCAGGAAAATCTCCCTTTTCCATACAACGACGAGCTTGCTCCTGACGATATAAATCCTCACCAGAGCCTTCAAGCTCTTCAAAATCATCTTGCTCAAAAGCGACAAACTCTAATATTTCTGCTGCTTCATCGGCATAAGCACCCTCAGGTTCTAGCTTTAAATATTCTTCTGCAAAGCGTTTTGCATCATGCATGATTCCTACACACCCTGATACTTCTGCCATGTAAAATATGATTTCTGGATTATCTGGATCAATTTGATAGGCGCGACGAAGTAGGTCATACGCTTCCTCAAAACGTTGACCTTCTAACTCTACTATGGCTAACTGCAAGATAATCATTGGATCGTCGGGACTTAAATCTACCGCACGCTGTAAATATTTATAGGCTTTATTCATTTGTCCACTGTTCATTGCTTGAATTGATTTCTTATAATAATAGTCGCCTGTTGGAATGAACGACACTATATTCGATTGAGTCTCATTTTGACGTTTCTTTTCCAATATATTTCCTCCGAAACAAGAAATAAGGAACGTATTCTACGTTCCTTTACACAGTAACTCCTATTATACCACACAATCAATAATATGCTGTTATTTCTCCTCGTGACGTTTTTCCAACACATGCAGAACATCATAAATGCTTACTTTTTGTTCTTGTAATAATACGAGTAGGTGATAAATTAAATCAGCTGCCTCCCATTTTACTTCCTCAGCATCTCGGTTTTTGGCACCAATGACCACCTCTGTTGCTTCTTCCCCAACCTTTTTACAGATTTTATCAATTCCCTTATCAAATAAATATGTAGTGTACGCTCCTTCTGGCATTTCCTGCTCTCGCTTTTCGATGACACGAGCAAGTTTAGAAACGATGTCCACAGAGCCTACCTTCTCTTTTTGCTGAATAACCTCAGTGAAGCAAGAAATTGTCCCATTATGACATGCTGGCCCTGTCGGTAGAACCTCCACTATTAAAGCATCTTGATCGCAATCCGCTTTGATTGAAACCACCTGTTGTGTATGGCCACTTGTTGCTCCCTTATGCCAAAGCTCTTGACGGGAACGAGAATAAAACCAAGTTTCCCCTGAATCAATTGTTTTAGCTAATGACTCCTTATTCATATAAGCTACTGTTAATACCTCTTTTGTATTGGCATCTTGTACTACAGCTGTAACAAGACCTCTCTCATCAAATTGAATGTTCTCTATCATCTTACTGCCACTCCTTTTTCACGTAAGTATTCCTTTACTTGCGCTACACTTGTTTCTTTATAATGGAAGATAGAGGCTGCTAGTGCAGCATCTGCATCTACCTCTTGTGCTAATACTTCGTAAAAATGTTCGGCATGTCCCGCTCCACCACTAGCAATCACAGGGACTGTCACAGCTTCACGCACTGCTTTGGTTAAGGCTAAATCAAAGCCTGATTTTTCTCCATCTTGATTCATACTTGTTAATAAAATCTCACCAGCTCCTAAGCGTACAGCCTCTTTGGCCCACTCAATGGCTGACCAAGGGGTTTTGTTGCGACCACCATGCGTATAAACCATCCATGTGCTATCTTCCTCACTATAGCGAGCATCGATTGCTACAACAATGCATTGTGCGCCAAAGTAATCAGAGCCTTCCTGTATAAGGGCAGGTCTTTCCAGCGCGGATGTATTCACTGAAACTTTATCAGCACCTGCTCGTAAAATACGCTTCATATCATCCAACGTACGAATACCTCCGCCAACAGTAAAGGGTATGGCAAGCGTAGCCGCTGTTTGACGAACCACATCTACCATCGTTTCTCGACCTTCATGTGATGCAGAAATATCTAAAAATACAAGCTCATCTGCTCCTTGTTCATCATAGAACTTCGCAAGCTCCACTGGATCTCCTGCATCTCGGATAGAGACAAATTGTATACCTTTTACAACACGACCTTCTTTCACATCAAGACATGGAATAATACGTTTTGTTAGCATGCCTTCACACCTTCCAACCATTGCTCTAATAAATAAACACCTAATTCCCCTGATTTTTCAGGGTGAAATTGCATGCCAGTCACAGAACCATTCATCACAATACCAGGTACTTGAATGCCGAAGTAATCAGCATAGGCAACAAGCTCTGATTCTACGATATCTGTTGCATAAAAGGAGTGAACAAAATAGACATGCTTCGCTGATACTTCATTGTGTAACCATGCAGGACGATTTGTCACAATTAGTTCATTCCACCCCATATGCGGTACTCTGTATGCTTTGCCCTCTTGGCTACCACTAAAGCGTTTAATACACCCCTTGAAAAACCCTAGCCCTTTTGTTGGGGTTACTTCATCACTTTGCTCGAATAATAATTGCATACCTAGACAAATTCCTAAAAGTGGACGGTTTTCTCTTTGTGCCTTCTGTAAATATTGATCTAAGTTTGTTTCAGCTAAACGCTTTCTGGCATCAGGGAATGCACCCACCCCTGGTAATAAAAGTGCGTCAGCTGTATCTAATGCCTTCTCATCAGCAGTTATAATAACTTCACAGCCTAGCCTTTTTAATGCCTGCTCCACACTAAATAAATTACCCATTCCATAATCAATGACACCTATTTTCACGTCAACAGCCCCTTAGTCGATGGTACGCCTTTAACACGTGGGTCAATTTCCACTGCGGCATCAATCGCACGTGCTAATGCTTTGAAAATTGCCTCAATAATGTGATGTGTATTCTGACCATAAGGTACAATTACATGAACATTCATCCTTGCCTCAAGGGCAAATTTCCATAAAAATTCATGCACTAATTCTGTATCAAACGTTCCTACTTTTTCTTTTAATGCTGGCACACGGTACTCTAGATGAGGTCGATTCGAGCAATCGACCACTACCTGAGCTAGTGCGTCATCCATCGGTACAAAGGCGTTACCATAGCGTTTTATGCCTTTCTTATCACCAAGTGCTTCTCGAACAGCCTGTCCTAATACAATACCAAGGTCCTCTGTTGTATGGTGATCATCAATATAAGTATCGCCATTTGCATGTATTGTGCCATTAAATAGTCCATGCTTAATAAATAAGTCAAGCATATGGTCCATAAACCCCACGCCTGTTTGGATATCTGCCTTGCCTTCACCATCTAAATCAATTGCTACAGAAATTTGCGTTTCATTCGTTGTACGCTCTATCTTTGCATATCGTTTCTTTTCTGTCATCGTCCTATTCCTTCTCCCATCCACGTGATTCCACTGCACGAGCATGGCCCTCTAAGCCTTCCATACGCGCTAAACGTGCAATTTTTGGTGCGTTGTCTCTCCAGGTTTTTTCACTATAGTAAACAATACTTGATTTTTTCACAAAATCATCAACATTTAAGCCACTTGCAAAACGAGCCGTACTATTAGTTGGAAGTACATGATTGGTCCCTGCAAAATAATCACCAACTGGCTCAGAACTATACCGACCTATAAAAATACCACCAGCATGTCTTATTTGCTCAGCTAACGCCTCCGCATTTTCCATCACAATTTCTAAATGCTCCGGTGCTAATGAATTAATGGCTTCCACTGCATCTGCCAATGTTTCAGCTACATAAATTACCCCAAATTTCTCTATGGAGGCACGAGCTACTTCTTGACGCGGTAAGTTCAGCAGCTGCTTCTCTACTTCCTCAGCTACTTTTTTGGCTAATTGCTCTGAGGTTGTGACAAGAATTGAACAAGCTAGTGGATCATGCTCTGCTTGTGATAAAAGGTCTGCAGCAATTTCATCAGGATAGGCTGTGTCATCAGCCAGCACAGCAATTTCACTCGGTCCCGCAATCATATCAATGGCTACTTCTCCAAATACCTCACGTTTGGCAAGTGCCACATAAATATTTCCTGGACCTGTTATTTTATCGACTGGGGAAATTGTTTCCGTGCCATAGGCAAGTGCAGCTATTGCTTGTGCCCCACCAACTTTATAAATCTCATCAATCCCTAAAAGGTGAGCCGCCACAAGTACACCTGCTGGTAGTTTCCCATTTGGCCCTGCAGGTGAAGTAATAACAATACGTTTCACCCCTGCGACCTGCGCTGGTATTACATTCATCAAGACTGATGAAGGGTAGGCAGCTGTACCACCTGGAACATATAGTCCTACTGCATCTAAAGCTGTTACCCGTTGGCCTAACCAAGAACCATCTCCCAGTTCTAGGTGATACCCTGAACGTATCTGTTGTTCATGATAAAAACGAATATTTTCTGCTGCTTCCGCTAAGTCCTTATATAATTGAGGATCGAGTTCACTTACTGCTTCTTGTATTTCTTCTTCAGAGACACGTAAATTTTTAGGGACATAGCCATCCCATCGCTCAGTATAGGTGCGTAACGCCGCATCTCCCTGTGTCTTAACATCCGAAAGCACTTGTCGTACAACTTTTATTTGTTCTTCATTTCCTCCTTCAAGTGGTCTTTTTAAGGAAATGCCTTTTTCAAGCTTTGTTATTTTCATAGGATTAATCCCCTTTAGTCCTTCATATGTAGCTACAAATGATTACTTTTTCTGCTCATTTACACATTTCTTTAACCGCCTCACAAGATCAATAATACGCTCACCTTTCATACGATAACTTACAGGGTTTGCAATTAATCGAGAAGAGACAGCCGTAATAAATTCATATTCTACTAAGCCATTCTCTTTTAATGTACGACCTGTAGAAACAATATCGACAATTCGATCAGCTAAGCCAATCATTGGTGCTAATTCAATAGAACCGTTGAGCTCGATAATTTCCACTTGCTCTCCAATGCCTTTGTAGTACTTCATGGCAATATTCGGATATTTCGTAGCAATTCTAGGCGCAATCTCATTCATGGGGGTGTTTGGTAGGCCTGCAGAAGCGATATAGCAATTACTAATTTTCAAATCAAGTAATTCGTGCACTTCTCGCTGTTGCTCTAACAAAACATCCTTACCAGCAATACCAATATCAGCAACACCATGTTCAACATAGACAGGAACATCCATTGGCTTTGATAAAATAAAGCGAATTTTTTCCTCTGGTATTTCAATCATTAATTTACGTGACATTTCTACTTCTTCTGGTAAATTAAAACCTGCCTCTAACAACATTTGATATGCCTCTTCAAAGATTCTTCCTTTGGGCATTGCAATCGTTAATTCATTCACCGCCAACTTCCTCCTGTCCAACTACCACCACTTCTGTAAAGTATGCTAAAAAAGCCGCCTCATCGACTAGACTACTACGTAACTGCAAAGTAGCTAATTTTCCTGCTGCTCGTAAATTTTTAACCTTTAGTAAAGCTTCCTCAAATTGTTCTTCTTCAAAAAGAACAACTGTTGCTTCCTGTCGTTTCACAGATTGCCCGTTTAATGTTTCTAATAAACGATCCACACGAATACTAAATCCTGTAGCACCAACCTTTGAACCAAAAACTTCTAACAAGCCATCATAACGACCACCATTTCCTAATAAAAAGCCACTTCCCACAGCAAATACTTCAAATAGCATACCCGTGTAATAACTCATATGACTCGAAAGTGTGAAATCGAAAGCTACATAATCAGCTAAATCAGCCATTTCAAGTAGTTGAGCAAGTTGTTGCATATATTCTAATGCATCATTTTTGCGGACATATTTTTCAATATCTCGTATATCTCTGACATTCATGGCTTCTTCAATAAATTGTAAGAGGGCATCGGATTTAGCTTTAGGCAGATCAAATGACTCTACTGCTTCTTCAAACCCTACGTAATTTCGTTGGACAAGCAATGTTCTAAGCGTTGTTTGCTGTTCGATACTCTCTGTGTAATCTTGTAAAATGCAATTTAATATACCAGCATGTCCAATTGTGATTTTAAACTCTTCCAATTTAAAATGCTTTAATAGCTCCATTGCTGTTACAATAACTTCTGCATCAGCAAAAACTGATTGATCACCTATTAACTCAATCCCCATTTGATCAAACTCAGCCGGCCTGCCTCCCTCTGCTTCCTGAGCTCGAAAAACGCTTGCAAAATAGGCAAGACGTAGTGGGATCATTTCCTTTAATAGCTTCGATGTAGCTACTCGAGCAATCGGTGTAGTCATGTCAGGTCGCAGCACTAACGTATTTCCTTGGCTATCCACTAGCTTAAATAAATGAGCATCAGCAATCGCTGAAGCCTTCCCCACTGTATCGAAATACTCCACCGCAGGCGTTTTAATAAACTCATAACCCCTTTTATATAAAAAGTCTCTGCCCGCATGTCTAACTGCTTCAACTTTCTCATAGATTTGCGGGAATGTATCGCGCATTCCAAGTGGCTTTTCAAACATTTTTATCGACGACATATGGACACTTCCTCACATTTTACTTTAATTCACTAGAGTATTAGAGAATTAGATTATGAAAGAATTTTAACTTATTTCATTAATACAGTCAACGATATCCTTATTAATTATCGAAATCTTTAAATACTTATTATTCTGTTAATTATACACATTGAATTGCAAAGACTTCCAAAAAAAGCATGACTCATTTTACTTATAATTTGACAAAATACTTTAGTGACAATGAGAATATGTCTAAATTGTGACAAACCAATTTTTAATCACTTTAAGTATTCGCTAAAAATTGATAATGATTCTCTCTTAACAAATCATTGATAAAAATAAAGAGTTTTCAATAGAGTATTCTCAATATCGAAATCCAATAATTATATCTATATAATTATTTTTAACCAATCACTTAAAATGATTCTCAATCTCATTATCATCAATAATACTTTTATATCAATACATTTATTGATTATTACTCTCATTCTATTTTACTTTTTACATTTCAAAAAACTTAATATAGAATAGCATTAATAACAAAAAGAACCATATACATTACGCATTGGAGGGATTTATTATGGCATGTCCATTCGTACAACTTAGTGAGCAAATGATCGTTAGTATTTGTAAAGGCGAGTTTTATCCTGGTGACAAGGTAACACTTCACACAACTGAAGACATTGATGGGACTGCAATTAAATCAACTTTTGTTGAAACAACTTGCTTAGGTGATCATGACACTTGTGAATTCAAATCAGATTATGACGCAGCTCTTGCTTAAACAGTAAAAGCTACTCCCAAAACCTAGTGTTTTTGGGAGTAGCTTTTTATGCAAAAAACTCACGAAGTATATCACTATACTACGTGAGTTTTTATTATTTCTTTGGTGTACACCACTCTACAGCCTCATTACGTTTGCGCTCAGCCATTTGTTCAGCAGTATATATTATTCGCATTGGATTACCCCCTGCTAAACAGCCTGCTGGCACATCCTTATGTACAAGAGTGGCAGCTGAAACAATGGCACCATCACCAATTGTTACACCTGGTAAAATAGTTGTATTTGCCCCTATCATTACTTCTTTTCCGATATGAACATCACCTAAGCGATATTCCTCTATTAAATATTCATGCGCTAAAATGGTAGTATTAAAACCAATCACAGTATTGTCTCCAATGAAAATACGTTCAGGAAACATGGTATCTGGCATGACCATTAAGGCTAATGACGTTTGCTTACCAATAGTCATGTTTAAAAAAGTACGATATAGCCAGTTTTTCACACGTAAAAATGGTGTGAAGCGTCCAATTTGAATGACAATGAAACACTTCATCACCTTCCAAAAGGACACCGTGTCATATATATTCCAAAGTGAATTGGCTCCTTCGACACGGTAACGTTCTGTCTTACGCGCCATCTACCTTACCCCTCTTTCACAATATCAAATAAATCTGACATATGCTGCAACATATATTCTGGTTGATACTGCTGTAAGTAAGCCTCTCCCTTAATTGCCCAAGCAACACCCGCTGCTCTTACACCAGCACGATGTCCAGCTTCAATATCGTGCGAATTATCACCAATCATAATCGCATAGTCTTTTTCTATCCCTAATCGTTCCAACGCAAGCAATACTGGCTCTGGATCAGGCTTCACATTGTTCACATCATCTGTACCAATACGCACATCAAATAGATGCGTTGCACCAAGAATAGCAAGTCCACGATCGATGGTCTCATTACGTTTCGTCGAAACAATAGCCAATTTTATACCTTGAGCTTTTAACTGCTCTAGAGTTGACACAACATCAGGATATTGGCTGACTAGGTCATCATGGTGTGCAATATTCCAAGCGCGATACATCTCTATCAAATCGTCTTCTTCACCTGGTGCAATGTCATTAAATGTCTGTTTCAATGATGGACCAATGAATTTCAGGCAATCTTTTGGCGAATATTGCCCGGGAAATCGCTCATTTAATACATGCATAAATGTTTGAATGATTAAATCATTTGTATTTAGTAAAGTCCCATCGAAATCAAATAGTAGTGCCTTAACAGCCATCTTTTACAACCCCTTATTTATTATCCAAGTATTTTACGGCTGGTTTCACCTTTATTCTACGATAAATAATTGCACCTAGACCAACTACAATACCGATAATGGATACAACCTGTGCTGAACGTAAATCTCCCACTAAGTAAAGGCTATCTGTGCGCATTCCTTCGATATAGAAACGACCAATTGAATACCAAATTAAATAGCTAAAGAATATTTCTCCACGATGTAAGTTCACTTTACGCAAAACTAATAGAATAATAAGCCCAATTAGGTTCCAAATCGATTCATATAAAAAAGTGGGATGAACATATGAACCTAATTCTTCAATATACATTTGATTAATAATCCAGTCTGGTAGCATTAGGTTTTCTAAAAATGCTTTCGATACCTCGCCACCATAGGCCTCTTGGTTCATAAAGTTGCCCCATCGACCAATAATCTGCCCGATTAAAATACTAGGTGCTGCAATATCTGCTACTCGTAAAAAGCTTACATTTTTTATACGAGTATATATGTAAGCTGTGACAAATGCCCCGATGAGTGCACCATGGATGGCAATACCACCATTCCATATCTCTATGATTTTGCCTGGATTTTCACTATAGTAATCCCATCGCATTGACACATAGTAAATACGTGCACAGATAATGGATATAGGAACTGCCCATAATAATAAATCTGCAAGAAAGTCTTCAGGCAGACCTCGCTTAACGGCCTCTCTTTGCCCAACAATATAGGCTAAAATGATTCCCGACACAATTAGCAATCCATACCAACGAACTGGAATTGGTCCTAAATGAAAGGCAATCGGGTCAATTTGCAATAGTAATAAATCCATCTTCTACTCCTCTCAATATGTCATGAACAATGTTGTTCGCTTTTTAATCGTCTAACACATCATTTGATGAAATCACTTCATCTAAACGTCTTGAAAATTCCTCTGCCGCATTGACGCCCATTTTCTTTAAACGATAGTTCATCGCTGCCACTTCAATAATAACGGAGACATTGCGTCCAGGTCTTACTGGAATTGTTAGTTTTGTTAGTTCCGTGTCAATTATTTTCATTTTTTCTTCTTCTAAGCCCAATCGATCATAAACTTTTTGTGGATCCCATATTTCGAGCTCAATGATGAGGGTAATACGTTTATAGGGGCGTACTGCACTTGCACCAAAGAGTGTCATAATGTCAATAATGCCGATGCCTCGTATTTCCAATAAGTGCTCTAACAAAGGTGGAGGGCTTCCAATTAATAGGTTTTCTGATTCTTGACGAATTTCAACACAATCATCAGCAACTAAACGATGACCCTTTTTTACAAGCTCAAGTGCTGTTTCACTTTTACCTACGCCGCTTTTACCGATTATAAGCACACCAATGCCATACACATCGACAAGTACACCATGTGCTGCTGTCATTGGAGCTAAGCGCCCCTCTAAGTAGTTCGTCAATCTACTCGAAAATTTGGTTGTTGTCATATGTGTTTTAAACACAGGTACATGCTTTTCGTTTGAGGCCTGAATAAGTTCCTCTGGTACTTCTAAATCTCTAGAAATAATAATAGCAGGTGTATCCTGTGAACAAAGTAAACGCATACGCTCAAGCTTAACATCCGCTGGTAGCATTTCAAAAAAGGAAAGTTCAGTCTTGCCAAGCAATTGTACTCGATTTGCTGGATAATGAGTAAAGTATCCTGCCATCTCAAGCCCTGGTCTTGAGATATCACTTGTCACAATTGTCCTGCCTATTCCTTCTTCACCAGCTAATAACTCTAATTTAAATTTCTCCATAACATCTCTTGTTAATACTACGACCAATGAAAAAGCCTCCAATCAATGGATAAGGTTCATCTTATTTTAGCATGTCTATGTGTAAAAGAAATGTATTTACTCTCAATACAGCGTTTACTTGCACTAAAAAAACTAGCGGCTCTCCAGCCCGCTAGTTTTTAAAAAGCAATTATTTTTGAGTTGCTAACCATTTAGCAACAGCTTCAGCATCTGCACCTTTTACTAATCCTGCAGGCATGCCGTTTTTACCATTATTTATAATATCTAAAATTTCTGATTCAGACAAACGTGAACCTACATCATTTAATGCTGGACCATTTGCACCTTGTAGCTCGCCACCATGACAAGTAACACAAGATTTCATCGCTATTGCTTCGCCATCTGGCTCTGTAGCAGTTTCATTACCATTATTAGATGCAGTTTTATCTCCGCCGCCACATGCTGCTAAGAAGATTGCTGATCCGAACACTAATGTTAACATTGCTTTTTTCATTAGTACCCCTCCTCATAATAAATATCTTACGCCGCCATTATACCAAAATTATGCACGTTTGAAACCTTCTCCTAATACCTCATATGCATCAGAAACGATAACAAACGCTGATGGGTCAACGCTTTTAATGAGTTGTTTCAGCTTTGTGAATTCTGTTTGATAAACAACAACCATCAGAACTGGTCGTGCTTCTCCTGTATACCCTCCAATTGCTGGTAACTTCGTTACACCACGATTAATTTCAGCATAAATGGCTTCCCTTACCTCATCTTGTTTCAATGTAATGATATAGACCATTTTTGACTGACTAAAACCTAGCTGAATAATATCAATCGTTTTTGTGGTAACATAAAGTCCAATCAGAGCATACAAACCTTTTTCTAAGTCAAAAACAATTGCTGCACTAATTGCGATAACGCCATCTATTAACAGCACACTTGTTCCAAGCGACAATCCTGTAAACTTCGTAATGATTTGCGCCAGTAAATCAGTGCCACCAGTTGAAGCATTCCCCTTAAAGACCAGTCCTATTCCTAGGCCAACAACAATTCCACCAAAAAGAGCACCCAATAAAGGATTATCAGTCCACGGCTCCCAGCTATTTGTTAATAAGACGATAAAAGGTAATGTAATTGTCCCAATAAAGGATTTTATTCCAAATTTTTTGCCCAATAATAAAACACCAGCAATAAAAAGCGGAATGTTAAATGCATACTGAACAATTCCCGGATTCCAACCAAATAAACCATGCAAAATCGTACTTATTCCACTTACCCCACCTGAAGCGACTTGATTTGGTAATAAAAAGACATTAAAACCAATAGCAATTATTGCCGCTCCTACAATGACATACACATACTCCACAATGCTATCTCTCACATCATGTTTCATTTCCCCACGCCCACTTCAACTATCAGAATTTTTTAAAGACGAGATGATTATAGCAAATACTTTTAGCATTGAGAACTTCATCATGATGAAGGGATACTAGATTGAGGAAGATATAAAATAAGCTATCTTACAGTATTCAATAAGATAGCTTTTGTTGATTTGGTTTAAAATGATTTTTCTGCCCATTCGATGGCTTCATAATATAAAATATCAATGTCAACTAACTGAATATTCAACTGTACAGCTAGCTCTTCTAATCGTGGCCAATCAAGTTTACTTAACGCAATACTAAACTCCAAATATGGGGTCATTTCCGTTTCAAAGCCTAAAATGGTATTCGTAATAGCCTCTGAGAATGGTAGCTGCTGTAAAATAACATTCATCGGTCTTTGAAGTAATGTATCAATTAGAGAAAACATGCCGACTAAAAAATATTCTGAGAAATTCTTTTTATAAGCAAGCTTAGCTAGTTTTTCACAAACCTTAGCTCGGAATAAAGACGTACACATCACTTCTTTAAAAAGATCAGAATCAGCATCAATATCAATTTCACGCATGGCCAATAAATAAATCCATTTTCGTAAATTGGATACGCCCAATAACACAATCGCTTGCTTGATGGAGCGCACTTTAGATTTAGAACGTTTAGATGAGTTATTAATCATTTGCAATAATTTGTATGTCAATGAAATATCACGTTCAATATTTTCCGCTAACAAATGAATATTTGGTTCTTCCTCTTTTAGTAAAGAGATAATGTGAATATATTGAATCGCATTTGCTGGAATGTCTGTTGCTCGTATTATTTGCGGTTGTTCAAAAAAATAACCTTGAAATAACACATAGCCTGAGGATTTAGCGACTTCAAATTGATGACGCGTCTCTACCTTTTCAGCGAGCAATTGAATATGTGGAAATTTCTCCTTAACTTTATTTTCGATTTCCATTCTTTTTACGATGGAAGAAGCTAAAAAATCCACCTTAATATAATCAATTTGTTCAAATAATTCATCATAAACTTCCACTTGATCATCCATCATAAAATCATCCAAGGCAATTTGAAACCCCTGTTTTTTTAGCTCAATTACACGCTCCACTAATTGAGAGGTAAGTGGAACATCCTCTAATATCTCAATCACTACCTGTGAGGGATTTAAAAATTCATGTATAGAGCTCATCAATAAGTTTTCAGTAAAATTAACAAAGCCAGGCTTACCTTTCGTTACCTCTTCAAAACCAATTGAAAGAAATGAGTTCACAAGTACATCAATCGTTGCTGCATCTGAATCGACCATTGGAAAGGCATTTACATTTTTGCTACGGTATAACAATTCATATGCAACGACTTGCTCATGAAGATTAAATATAGGCTGTCTGCCAATGAATACTTCCATTCCATTGCCCCCCATTTCTCCATTTTCTAGTAATTTATAGTATAACATTTTTTACGACCTGATGCTTATACTTCAAGCTAACTTAACATGCCAACTTTGCTTTTTCAGCAAATAATAAAGAAAGGACAGTCCCTGTGATGATGAATCACTTAAGGACTGTCCATATTATTTACCGACTTTGGATTTAATTGCACCGATCACTGCAGGCACAACTGATATAAAGATAATCAAAATCAATACAACAGAGAAGTTATCTTTAATAATTGGAATATTCCCAAAGAAGTAACCTAATAACGTACAACTGAATACCCATAAAATTGCACCAAAAATATTATAAAATAAGAAATAACTATATTTCATTTTACTTGCACCCGCCACAAACGGGATAAATGTACGAATAAATGGCATGAAACGTGCGATTACGATCGTTTTCCCACCATGTGTATTAAAGAATTTTTCAGCTGCTTCCATACGCTCTTTCTTAACAACTCTACCGAGGAGGCTCTTTGGCGGAATAGATGTCCCTACCTTATGTCCAATATGATAGTTCATCGTATCTCCCAAAATAGCTGCTGCTAAAAATACAGGGATTAAAATCCACATATCGAATGCGCCCATTGCCGCAGCTAATGTTCCACTTGCAAATAACAAGGAATCACCAGGTAAGAATGGGAAAATAACAACCCCTGTTTCTACAAAAACAATCGCAAATAAAATAAGATAGCTCCAATTGCCAAAATCACGAATAATTTCTTCTAAATGCACATCGATATGCACAATAAAACTTATTAACTCCTTAATGAGTTCTAACATGTTTTTGTATGCTCTCTTTCAATAGTATTTTTACCTAAAAGTTTTGACGTGGCTTCACCTCAAAGGGTTCCAGTTTTGTACGTCTTTTTACATTACTTCCTCACTATATGACAAGCTCTTGAAAAGTATGTAGAAGATTTCACAAGTTTGATTTTATCACTTACAGACATCTACTCTCAACTGATTTTACTATTATACGAATAATGTACAAAAAAAGAGCTACCATTTTTCAATAGTAGCTTTTCTCGTTTAAACTTTCTCTTTTAATGAGCGTCTTAATATTTTTCCTGTTGTGTTTTTTGGTAGTTCATCCAGTATTTCAATTACTTTCGGAACCTTATACTTCACCATATGTTTAGCACAATAGGATAGTAGATCATCTGTTGTAGTAGCAGCTACTTCTTTCAGCACAACATAGGCATGTACTGCTTCCCCTAAGTTAGGGTCTGGGAAGCCTACCACTGCTGCTTCTACAATATTATTATGGGCAAACAGCACTTCCTCTACTTCACGAGGATAAACATTAAAGCCCCCTACAATAATCATATCCTTTTTACGATCGACAATGTAAAAATACCCTTCTTCATCTACCTTTGCTAAATCTCCTGTATAGAGCCAGCCGTCACGAATCGCCATCGCCGTTTCTTCAGGCATTTTATAGTATCCCTTCATCACATTTGGACCACGTACAATTAGCTCTCCAACTTCGCCCACAGGAACTTCCTGACCATTTACATCAACAACTCTATTCTCAACATTGCTAATGGATGTTCCAATAGAGCCAGCTTTACGATCACGATCTAGTGGGTTAAAACATGTCACGGGTGAAGCTTCGGATAAGCCATAGCCCTCTGACACACGCACATTAAATTTCTGTTCGAAATTATGTAATAGCGCAACAGGCAAGGAGGCACCACCTGAAATAGCTAAACGAATTGTCGAGAAATCTTCAGGATTGCCCTCAGGTAATTGGTACAAGAAATTATACATAGTAGGAACACCAGCAAATACCGTTGCTTTTTGCTCTCGTGCTAAAGCGAAAATTTCGCTAGGGCTAAAGCGTGGTGCAAGTAAAACTGTTGCCCCACTTAATAAAGGCGCATTCACCACTACCGTTAAGGCAAATACATGGAATACAGGTAGTGTCGCAATAACACGGTCCTCTGCATTAATGCCTAAATAATGCGCAACATCACGTGCATTTGAGTACACATTGCCATGTGTCAGCATGGCTCCCTTTGGACTACCTGTAGTTCCTGAAGTATATAAAATAATAGCATTGTCATCCTCTGCAACTTCAACAGGTTGTAAAGATTGAGTGGTTTTGGCGATTACATGTGTAAATAAATGTGTTTTTTCTTGTGCTTGTGGTGATAAAGCTGCCACTTTTTCCGCTATATCTGGTGTGGTTTCACAAACTATAAATGTTTTTACCTGTGGAAATGCTTGTACACCTTTTTCAACCAAGGGTAGCAACATATCCAGAGCAATGACTGCTTTTACATCTCCATTATGCAAAATGTAAGAAATTTCATCCGGTGTATAGATTGGATTAACAGGTATTGCTGTTGCCCCTAAGCGCATTGTTGCATAGAGTGCAATTAAGTAGTGTGGCGTGTTGCCGAGTAAAAACGCCACATGATCCCCTTTTTCAACGCCTAAATCTTGTAATCCTTTTGCAAAGCGGCCAACTGTATGCTCAAATTCCCCGTAAGTCGTATCTTTCCCCATAAAATGATACGCCACTTTTTCAGGTTGTTCTGCTGCCTGTTGACGAACACGTGAAACTAAATTCAATTACACCATCCCCTTATCGTATAAAATGAATCGTTATTCAGTAATATTATATAAGAAATATATCTAAAAAACAATGAGTCTTTTTATCTCATGTCATAAATTACGTTAAATAATTCATTTTTTTCTCTTTTAAACCATTAGTTCATGAGCGAATATGGGAGATATAGCGCCATCGAATTAAATAAAAATAAACCACTTGTATTAATACAAAAAAGCCAAAAGCAAAGAATACTTCTTTTACAATCGATATATTCGCAATGTCCCTTAAAATGCCTTGAACCATTAGAAAAGCAAAGGCACTATGCATCATCGCAACACCCCAAGGTAAAAAGAATTGGGGAAACAAATGGCGATTAACTAGCTTTTTTAACTCTGTATCTGTTAAACCCATACGTTTTAATACATCAAATTTACGCTTTTCACGTTCGAGGGATGTATGCAATTTAAAATAGATAAAGCTACCAGCTGCAAGTAAAAATACAGTGGCTACTAAAACACCCACTAATGTAAATAATGAGTAGGTAGCTAGTATATAAGAATAATTTAATCCTGCATTTTCAAAGTAAAAAGGGCTAAACTTATCCTTTTTAATAAAATATAAATTGGATTCTAGATGATCGATATCCTTACCAATATCCTTCGTTTCCATCCATTGAGGAATAACAAATGTAAATAGATGATAGCTTGGTTGAATAATGTCTTGATCGGAAATCGGATGAATAAGCTTCGCGAAGTCTTCATCACTAATGACAATCGAATTGACACTGACAATCGAGCCTGGAAACACTATTTTTGGATAGACACTATCAATAGTGAGCGGTATATTGTTTTCTTCTAAAACAGTATGCACAACTCGATCTTTTAATTTTTTTAGGGAATCCTCCGAATAAGGAATGAATACTGCCTCACCTGCTTCCAGATTCAATAATGGATAACTGTAGGAAGAAAGCAGGACATTCATATCGGACTCTCGAAAAACCTCCACTTCATTTCGAGTGAAAGAGGAGGTTTGCTTCACAACAATAAAACGGGATAGCTGATAAGATAAACCTTTCTCCTCTAATTGCAGCCTTAAAGAATTGATATGCTCCCGTTCATATGGATTATCGACATCCCCTTTATAAACCAGCCCGAGTGGATTTAATCGATCATATTGCGTTGTATAGGAGGACATTGTTGCTAAAACACCAACAGATAAAAATGCAAGTGTCGATACCATCGTCACAACGAAAAACATTTTCACGTTATCCATCATTATATGCGTTTGTTCTGCTAGCGATAGTAGACGGTAGCGTTGCCAATGATATTTGCGTTTCCCACGTGCTAAATCTAAAAAACAAGGTACAGAATCACTGAAAAAATAATAGGTGCCAAATGTTGCGGAAAATGGTATTAACAGCGTTAGCCCAATTAGTGATGTATGTCCGACAACAAACGCGAGAATATACGTCGTTACAATTAAAGCAATACCATAGAAAGCTCGTATTTTGGAATACGTTGTTAAGCTATTTAAATAATCACTGCCTTTTATAAGATCTCGTAATTTTCTCTCTCGTGTAAAATACACACTAATAAAGGAAATGACGAAAAATGCACTTGTGAAAACACCAATCGTTAATAAAAATGGCTCCCATGAAATATAGAGTGGTAAATCTTCTAAATGTAAAATTTCCCGAACAATCATAAAAAAGAATTTTGAAAAGGAGAAACCAAAGACAATCCCTACAATAATGGAGCCTGTTCCTATAATCATTGTCTCTAAAAAGACAAGTTTATTCATCTGACGTTTTTCCATTCCCAAGTGCAATAAAATAGCAAATTCATGTGATCTGGCCTCTAAAAAGGCACTCATGGAATAATATAAAAAGAATAATGTAAACAGGACGAGAACAATTTCAGCCCCCACCATCCCAATGAGAGACATCTCCCCTAATATCCCACGTTCAATATCAGGGTGAAACATCAGCATGGAATAGATAAAAAATACAGCCACAGAAAAAAAGCTTGCCATGAAAAAGGCGCCATATATCCGGCTGTTCCGCACGACATTACGGTAAGCGAATTGTCGAAAGGTCACCTACTTGCCCTCCTCCTAGTAAGCTCAAAACATTTAAAATACGTTGGAAAAACATCTGACGGCGGTCATCTCGATAAATTTCATTAAAAAATTCACCATCTTTAATGAATAACACTCGATCACAATAACTTGCTGCAATTGGATCATGCGTGACCATCACGATTGTCGTTTGTTTATCCTGATTCACTTTTGTCAATAGTTCAAGCACATCACGTGAAGAATTTGAATCTAAATTACCTGTAGGTTCGTCCGCTAAAATGAGACTAGGATTATGAATAAGCGCACGACCAATTGCTGTTCTTTGTGCCTGTCCCCCAGATATTTCATTTGGACGTTTATGAAGGAAGGAAGTTAAATCTAGCTTTTCTACAATACTTGCCAGACGCTCCTCCATTACCTCTAGCGGCTGTTGATCTAACGTTAAGGGCAACACGATATTTTCCTCGACCGTCAGCATATGCAAAAGATTGAAATCCTGAAACACAAAGCCAAGCTGTCTTCTTCTAAAATAGGCAAGCTCTGTTGCATTCAACTTATGTGGATTCATTCCATCTAAAATGATTTCTCCACTAGTTGGTTCATCAATGGTCGAAATAATATTCAACAATGTCGTTTTACCGCTTCCTGAGGGCCCCATAACAGCTAAAAACTCGCCTTCTTCCACGTCAAAGCTCAATTGATTTAATGCACGATGCGTTACTTTACCTTCGTACACTTTTGTCACATCTTTAATTTGTAAAATAGGCATACTTCATTCACCTTATTTCTTCATTAATTCTAAGGATTGAGGTAAAAGCCACTGTAAAACGACCTCAAAACCAATGTGAAAATGAGGCTCTGTTAAAGCCAGTATTGACTCTTCCTCTACTAAACTAAAGCAATGCTCTCCAATAATTACATCCCAAGCATCCATTTCTCCCTCTACGATTTCCCCACATACAGTATAATACCCACTATACATAATCTGTTGACCGTCTACAGGAAAAGCATTCAATAATGTTGGTTGCTGTAAGTTTAACCCAAGGCTCTTTGAAAAATGCAGTAGTTCTTCATCTAACTTTTCATTTGCCAGGATAAAATTTTGATAGGCTAATGGATCTCCCGCTTGCAGATGTGTCATATAAAGCGCATTTGTTTTCTCCTTATCAATTGTTAGTTTCCAATCTAATATACGTACCTCTACCATCCTAGTGCCCCCTAATTTGTAAATGTTACTGTCACAATCGTCCCTTTTCCTACCTCTGATGTAATAGCCAGCTCATGCCCTAGCTTTTCACAGATTTCTTTGGCTAAATAAAGGCCCATTCCAGTTGATTCACCTGTTTTCCGCCCATTTTCGCCAGTAAAAAAGGCTTTCGTAACACGAGAAAGATCGGAAGCTGGAATCCCAATACCCTCATCACAAATCGCAAGTTGTACATAGTCATCCTTTTCAATGGCAGAAATAACAATTTTTTTATTGGCTTCAAACGTGTATTTCACTGCATTGGTGATAAATTGTCCAAGAATGAAACGAAGCCATTTTGAATCACTGGCAACAATTAGATCGTCGTCAATATGAATTTCCGGGAAAACTCTTTTCGTAATAAATAAACGTTTATTTTCATTAACAGTTGCAGTTACAATACCTTTTAGCGCAACTCGCTCTACTTGCATATCATCCTCAAAATTTTCTAGGCGTGCATTAACAAGTACCATGTCCAACCCTCTACGCAAGCGATCGATTTCCTCCTGAACATTCTTTTTATCAAGAGGTCGGTCATCTTGTAATAATAATTCAATCACTGAAATAGGTGTTTTCATTTGATGGACCCACTGGTTCATAAATTGATCATGCCTTTTTTGACTTGCATATAAAGCATGCAGCTCATGTTGATAAAGTCGATACAATTCATGCATATACTTCTCGGTTTGTATAGCTTCTGGCGTTTTTGCATTTTTTTGTAGCACATCCTCCATTGCTGATGGAAGCTGAGTTATCTTCAATAAGTAGCGTTGCCGCATTAAATAGCGGACAAGTAAAAAGGATGCTAATAGCACAAGGCTAATACAAAAGGAATAAATAGCCGTATCAATATTTCGAAAACCGTCGAGTGCATAGATAACCATGATGAAGCCAACTAATAAGAGCTGGAACACAATAAATGATGCATAATCACGTAAAAAAAGCTTCCAGCCCACTATAGCTCACCTGCACTTAATATGAATCGATAGCCTGCACCACGTACCGTTTCGATTGTTGACGATATATGATAATCCGCTAATTTTTTTCGAACTCGGGTCATATTCACATTCAAAGTGTTTTCATCGACAAATGCTTGATCGTCCCAAAGCTCCTCTAACAATTGCTCACGCGAAACTACTTTCGGTGCATTGCCCATCAGTAGCTCTAAGATGATACATTCTTTTTTCTGAAGCGGAATTTCTAAATCATTTTTATGTAGCTCCATTCTTTCTAAATGAAGTACAAGCTGTCCTTGCTTGATTGTCCGTTCTTCTTGCCTTGCTGCATATTCACCATATGTACGGCGTAGATGACTACGGATTTTAGCCAACACAATTTCGTAGTTAAAAGGCTTTGTAATAAAATCGTCGCCCCCATTTTCAAGTGCAAAGATTTGGTCCATTTCTCCTGAGCGTGCAGAAATGAAAATTATTGGACATGTTGTATGCTGACGTAGCTGGCGACACCAATAATAGCCATCGTAAGCGGGTAAATTTATATCAAGCAGCACCATATGTGGATTAAATGCTGTAAATTCTTCTATAAGATGATCAAATTCTTGAATTGTTGCAACTTCGTATTGATATTTTCTAAGCGTTTCCGCTAGTAATGATGCAATCTTGACATCATCTTCAACTATGAATATTCGATGCTTTTCCATATCAACACTCCTTTCTTTCTATATTGTATCAAAAAAAGGTTCGACGACATAATTGTCAGCGAACCTTTAGGCTAAAACATTACATGAAACCGTATTTTCCTTAATAAATTAATTGTAAAAAGTCCTCAGTTGAAATTCCACCAAAATATGTAGGGATATCAATGTCTGCTAATGCCTTAGCAATTGCCGCTCTGTCATAGTTTGTCCCAACTAAGCGCTGTTCTATATCAGCCATATCACCGACACCAAAGAAATCTCCAAAAATATGCACTTCTTCCATCACACCATGATTTACTTCTAGGCGAATATCAATGCCTCCTGTTGGGAATCGGTGTGTTTTTTGAATATTAAAGCGTGGTGATTTCCCAAAATTCCACTCCCATGTTTGATAGCGTTCCTCTGATAGCTTGTGGATATTTGCCCAATCATCTTCGGTTAGCTCATAATAACGAATATTTTCTTCCCCGCCAAAAATGGATTTTAAAATTTCAAGACGGAATTCCTCAACTGTCATTTGCTCTTTTAAAAACTCTGAAATGTTTGCTACTCGAGAGCGAATTGATTTAATACCTTTTGATTCGATTTTATCCTTTTTGACCTTTAAGGCTGAGACAACCGCATCGATTTCTGTATCAAACATCAATGTACCATGGCTGAACATACGTCCTTTTGTAGAGAACTGAGCATTTCCTGAAACTTTACGTCCCTCTGCTAGTATATCATTACGTCCTGAGAGCTCTGCATTCACACCCATTTTTGCTAGAGCGTCAACGACTGGTTGCGTGAATTTTTTATAGTTCATAAAGCTATCGCCATCATCATTTGTAATAAAGCTGAAGTTAAGATTGCCTAAATCATGATAAACAGCACCACCACCTGAAAGACGGCGCACAACAATAATGCCATTGTCCTCTACATAGTCTGTATTGATTTCTTCAATCGTATTTTGGTTTTTACCGATGATGATAGACGGTTGATTAATGTAGAAAAGGAGCACTGGCTCTTTCTCAACGTCCATTGTTTTTAACAAATACTCCTCAATAGCAAGATTAATGCGTGGATCATGGATCCCTTTATTATCAACGAAAATCATAGTTCACGTTTCCTCCTTCACAAAATATCCATATTTATTTTACAGTAAATTAGGCATTTTGTGTTGACGAAAAGCATCTGTTATAATACACTAGAAAATATCAAAACAGTAATAGTACAGATGAACTTAAAGGAGGAGTCCACAATGTTAGAAAACGTAGTTGAATTTTTCAAGAATTTACCTGCTAAGCAATGTACTGAGTGCGGTGAAAAAATGGAAGAACAAAGCGAATGCTACAGCAACACTTGTGAAAAATGTAACCACCTATAAGCATTTGCCTATTCTGATATAGTCATATACGTGCCCCACACGTAGCAATCATGACACCCTTCATCATATTTTGATGAACCCTTAATTAAATCTCTTACACTTACAAAAAACAACAGCTGATACGCTCATATCAGCTGTTGTTTTTATGTTTTTGAAAAAGACAATCACTAGCAGAGAAAGACCTTTTGGCAAGGGAAGGGGGATTTCCGTTCTGCCAGCGTCCAGAGGGAGCAGCTCACCTACTTAAAAACAAATGGCCGCAATGGAAATCCATACTTTTTTTCATAAAATTTCTATAGATAGCTTCGTTTTTATTTATGTCATTTGAGGCTGAAGAATTATTACATAACCCCTATGAACAACAAAGCACTCACCGTACATTAGGTGAGTGCTTCATGATTAGTTTTCTTCAGCTACTTTAGAGTAACGTTTATTGTGCAGTAGCATAAAGTAACCAAATGTGATCGCTAAGAATGCTACTAAGAAGCCAGCTAGTACTCCATAGTTTTGCATTAAGAATGACGTATCACCAGTAGAAATACTTGATTTAAATGCTTGAACTGTATATGTCATCGGTAATAGCTTGTTAAATACTTGTAATGGTGAAGGTATTAATTCTAATGGGAATGTACCTGCACTTGTTGTTAATTGTAAAATTAGTACAACAATTGCCATGAAACGACCAGGGTCACCAAAGATCGAAACAAGCATTTGGATTAAGGCTAAAAATACATAGCTTGTTAATAAGGCTGTTAAAATAAAGTAGCCCATGTTATTCACTTCGAGGCCTAGACCCCATTTGACAATAACTACTGTTAGTAATGTTTGCACTAAACCTACGACTGCTAGTACAGTCACTTTACTTGTAAACCAAGATGCCCCGTTTTTAGGACGAATAGCAGGTTCAACAAGTGGGAACACAATTGAAATTAATAATGCACCTACGAATAAACCTAGAGAAATAAAGTACGGTGCAAAACCTGTACCATAGTTAGGAACATGGTTTACAGACTCTTTTTCAACTTCAACTGGACTACCTACCATATCATACGTGTCTTGATTTGCTTTAACTTCATTTGCTTTTTCACTAGCCTCACCTAATTTACCAGATAAAGTAGCTGTACCATCTGCAAGCTCCGTCGAACCATCTGCAAGTGTTGCAGATCCTTGTGCTAGCTCACCAGATTTTGAAGCAAGTGTTGAAGTACCTTGATTTAATGTTGTTGTACCATTCGCTAATTCATTTAAACCAGATGCTAATGTTTTTGAACCTGTTACAGCTGTATTCACACCTGCATGTAGTTCACCTAATTTTGCAGCTAATGTAGCATTACCTGCTTGTAGACCTTTTGCACCTTCCAATAAAGCATTACTTTTAGCTGTTAATGCATTCGCACCAGCTAGCACTTCTGCTTGACCTGCTGCAATTTGAGTTGCCCCAGAGCTTACTTGATTGGCACCAGCTTGTAATTTTTCTGTACCAGCTGATAAAGATGTTAAACCGTTATGCACACTAGCACTACCTGCCTGTAGTTCCGCTAATGTTTGTTTCAACGCTGCTGCTTGCTCTTCAGGCATTGAAGCCATCATCGTTTGTAATTGATTTGATAGGGCTGTAATGCCTGCCTCTACTTTTGCAGATCCTGCTGTTAATTGAGTTGCCGCACCATTCAATGCACCGGCATTCTCAGCAATAGATGCTGCACCTGCACTAATTTGCTGTTGTTTGTCGTTTAAAGTGTTTAAACCAGCACCAACTTTTGCAACACCTTGTGTATATTGTGATAACCCCTGTTCAAGGCTCGTTGCTCCATTTGCAGCTTGCTGTGCACCCTGTTGTAATTGAACAGTACCATCTTGTAGTTTGACTAAACCACTAGATAAGTCATTCGCGCCTTTTGCGGCATCTCCTGCACCTTTTGTTAATTTATCAGTACCATTTGATAGTTCAACTGTGCTCGATGCTAGTTGCTCCAGATATCCTTTTAAATCTTTTGCACCATTCGCTACTTTTTGTGCACCCTCATCTAGCTTATTTGAGCCATCTGCAGCTTCTGTAAAGCCATCTCCAAGTGTTGCAATTGAATCAAATAATTTTTCAGCATAAGTCGCTGATACTTGAGAATTTACTTCAGCGCGTACACGATCCATTGCAGTCTCACCAATTTGAGCACCAAGGAAGTTCAATCCCTCGTTTGGAATGTAGTTCATTACTAATTTTGATGGTTTGTCATCTAATAGTGTTGTTGCATGTTCAGAGAAATTTGTTGGAATTTCTAAAATCATATAATAGTCACGACTATTTAAGCCTTTTTCAGCTTCCTCTTTTGAAACTTCTATAAAGTTAAATTGCTCGCTATCTATCAATTTATCGACCAAGGTATCCCCTAAGTCTAATTTAACGCCATCCATCTCAGCACCAGTATCCTCATTAACAACAGCTACTGGAAGATTAGGAAGCCCCGCATAAGGATCCCAAAACGCCCATAAAAACATACCCGCATACATTACTGGAATAAATAATACAGCAATGATTGACACAAGCATTTTTCTTGTTTTAAAGATCTTCAGCCACTCAGCTTTAATCATATAATATCCTCACTCCTAAACTATTTGACCGAAAACGTCATTTGGTCATTTTCATTCAAAAAAAATAATCAACCTCGACAATATTGCAAAAAGAGCACTTGATTCAATACTTATACAGCTGTATTTTATCGAATCAAGTTAAAATCAAACCTCGAAAGATAGTTTCCTTAAAAAGATTAAGAATCTTTTCTTCAGGGATTACATCACCATGTAACTCATGCCAATCGACAACAAAAGCAAGATATGCCTTCAGCAATAAGTAACTAACTAGCTCCGCATCACACTCTCTAATTTCACCTTTATTAATACGTCGTTGTATTAACTCTGCGACATACGATAAGATTTCAGTCTCGATACGTAGTAGCACCTGTTTAACTGCTGGTGTTCGTAATTCTTTTTCTTCCTCGATTAGCTTTGCAAATAAAAGATGTTTTTCTCGGAACTGTAGCATTTTCATTAAAGCATTATGCGCATTATCCATAAAGCTTGCTGATGCATCCAACACTGCATCTGCTTCCGCTTTCATCTCTCGTACAAGTGACATTGCGATCTCTTGAAATAAAATTTCTTTATTTGCAAAGAATGTATAAATCGTACCTTTACCGACATTGGCGATTTTAGCCACTTGCTCCATTGTTGTTGCCTTGTAGCCAAACAATGTAAAGGATTTTGCAGCTGCTTCAAGAATTTCCTGCCTACGATCCATTAGTAACATCCTTTCTAGTTAGGTTATGTACATCTCTCGTACACTTCAATAAAAATGACCAGAAAACCATTTCGGTCATCTGGTCATTATCATATTCCTATTTCAAAAAAATTGCAAGCCTTTAATGATGATTTTTTTTATCTTTTTTCTCTTCCTCATGATCCATATCATCTGAAGTGTCATTATTATGATCCATCATGTTATTATCCATGCTGTTATTGGCTTTTTCATCCTCTGGGACAACCTTTGTCATATCAGGGCTTCCAGCAATAATTTGTTGCTTTGGCATATTATGAACACCGTTAGCTGTTGTATGTGCATACATATAATACACACCATCATGATCAAAAGTAGTCGTTGCTTTATATACACCGTCTTGCTCTAATTTCCCATCAATCATTTGTCCTTCATCGCGTTTTCCTGATTCCCAAACTTCAAATTCTACTACAGCATCATCGACATTTTTTCCACCTTGTTCAACATGTGCTGCCAGCTCAATCGTTTCATTGAGTGCTACTTCTTTTGGTGTTAAAATTTCAACTTCTGGGATCTGTGGTACTTCTGGTTCTGGCAATGCCTCTTTTTTTTCTCCACATCCTACTAATAATGTAGGGACTGCAATTAGCGCAAATAACCACTTTTTCATCTTTTAATCCTCCATTAATGGCAACCGTATCTTCACGGATGTGCCTTTTTCAACAACACTTTCAATTTCTAACGTTCCTTGTAACTGTTTTAACAACTGTTCAACAATCGATAAACCTAGTCCACTACCACCGTCCGCACGACTTCGAGCTTTGTTAACACGATAAAATCGTTCAGTGACATGGGTTAAATCCTCGACAGGAATACCAATTCCATAATCCCTAATGATAATTTGTGCACTACCAGCCTTTTCAGCAGCAACAATTTCCACCTTAGAATTTTCATGCGAGTAATTAATCGCATTTTCAATAATGTTAATAAAAATTTGTTTTAGTTTTACTTCATCCGCTTCAATAATTAGGGCATCATCTACATCTAAATATAAAGTTATGTTCTTTTTATTTGCTTGATGCGTTAAGATTTTTTGAACCTCTCGTAATGTTTCACCTAACGGAATTGGATATAAATCAATGTCAGTTTGTTCATTTTCTGTTCTTGCCAGCTGAAGTAATTCGTTTGTTAAGCGTTCCATGCGATTGGCCTCACGGACGATTAGCTGAATGGTTTCTTCTTTTTGGCCTTCTGTGATGATGCCATTTTGCATGGCTTCGCTATAGCCCTTTACATAGCTAATCGGTGTTCGTAATTCATGCGAGACTGTTGCCAAGAATGTTTTTTGTGCTTCATCCTCTTGCTGAATGGCCTCTGCCATTTTATTAAAGGTACTAGATAATTTACCGATTTCATCTCGTGAATTGACAGGTACACGAGTCTCATAATTCCCATAGGACATCTGCTCCACTGCAAGCTGTAAATCGTTTAATGGTCGCATAATATGTCGAATCCCTTTATAAATTAAATAGCTAACAACTACTAAAAATATGAAGGCACTAATAAACAATAAAATAACGCCACTATTTGCCAATTCACTAATTTTGGCCAGTGGGAAATAAATATAAATAATACCTTCTAATCGATTTTGATCAACAAGTGGTACAACCACCGAAATAAGTTGTCGATCAAAGCGAGGCTCGTACCCAATTTTTTGCACATACTTTCCTGCCAATAATTTTTGTCTTTCCTCAGGACCAATCAATGTCTCATAATCGATATCAAATGGAACACAGGCACTTAATTCACGAGGATTCCTTACCGCAAATATATTCAAATTGGAATAATCATTAAATTCTTCAATATCTGCAATAAATTCATCCGTTACCTTGCCATTGTCATACATTGTTTGTAGCTTCAATCCAACTTCGACCATTGTATCTTCTGTATCTTGTACATATAAACGTTGATATAAAAAATTTGTGAGAACATACATAAAGACAACGGTAATAATTAAAAAGGCGAAAATTAACAACCAAATGCGCGTGGCAATTTTTTTCATTCGCCAGGATCAAAGCGGTAGCCCACACCCCAAACGGTTTGAATATGCGAAGCCGCATCCTTTCCAAGCTTTATTCGTAAAGTTTTAATATGTGTATCTACCGTGCGTGTTCCACCTACATAATCAATATCCCAAATGCGTTCTAATAATTGCTCTCTCGAATAGGCATTTCCTGGATTTTTCATAAATAAGTGTAAGAGTTCAAATTCCTTTAAAGTAAGTGGAATACTCTTTCCATCAACGGATACTTTTCGTGCTATTTCATCTATTTTAATAGAGCCAAAAATTACGTACTTTTGCTGTAGTTCGGTAATATTTGCACCACTTCGTCTTAATACAGCATAAATTCTGGCTACGAGTTCATCATGTGTAAATGGCTTAACAATATAATCATCTCCGCCAAGTGTAAGACCTTTCACTTTATCCTCATTCGCATCACGTGCAGTTAAAAAAATAATCGGCACATTGGACATAGCCCGAATACTTTGACAAACAACAAAACCATCCTCATGTGGCATCATTACATCAAGTAATACTAAATCTATATTTTCACGCACTATTACATCGTAAGCCTCAGTTCCACTAGCGGCAGTAAATGTCTCTATATCAGAGTTATTGAGCATCATTTCAATTAAATTACGCATATCCTGCTCATCATCAACTATTAATACAGTTGTCATCATTGTTCCTCCCTTACTAACAGCTGAAAAGCACCTTTCCCCACATCAACTGTTTTTTCCTTCTGGCCATCTTTTATAAAATACAATGTGTGATCATCATAGCCAGCGACAACAATATAATCTTTAAATTGATCCACTACAAATGGATTTGCCCCAACCTCTTGCTGCCATTTGATATGGCCATCAAAGTCAGCCACATATAACTCGTTGTGACCATGACTTACAACAAGAACAGCATCTTTGGTCTTTTTTAATCCTACTGGCATCAAAGGCATATCAATCTCTCCATGCAGTTGACCTGTAGTCAAATCATATTTTTTAACAGAACTATTTGGCTTACTTCCTTCCCCATGACCGCCTACCCATAGCTCATGTGTTTCTTCTAGAACAGCTATTCCATGTGCAGATTTTTGAATCGGCCACTCTTGCTCAATTTTTAAATCCTTCATATTTAACACAGATAACTTTGTATCTTTAAAATTAATAACATATAGTTTATCCCTATACGATGTCATTGACATTGGATAATTGCCAAGTTGTTGTGAAGCTAGCTGATTGCCTTCTTGATCAAAGCTTGTCACTGTATTGGTTTTACTATTCGTGATAAAAAATTGCTTGATGTTGTCATCGTAGTATACATTGGTCGTACCAATCTCTACTTTTTTTGAATAGAGCTTTTCTCCGGTGGATATTGTATAGACGTCGATGTTATTTAGTTGGTGTCCATATAATAAAACTTGGTCATCTCCTAATAATATGGCCCCTGAATAAGCCTTATCAAATAACCATGTCGCAAGCATATTCCCATCCTCATCAATAAAATCTAATGATGGCTCTTGTATGTTCAATGAAGCTATAAAACTTCGTTCCCTTTCAATGGGTTCATATGACTTTTCAGCGCAACCCGCTAACCATATAATTTGTAGTAACGAAAAAATGAAGAATGCCCATTTTTTCAACTTTATCACCTCTGCCCCTTTACTATACTTCACAATTGTGAAATTCGGGTGAAACTTGGAAGGTAAATTTATGACAAACCATGAAAATACATTTCACATATCAGGCGCGCAATTCTTCTAACAGTTCAATCATCCAACCAATATTTCCGTCCTTACATATATTACAAAGATAATGGTAAGGAGGAATAGAGTATGATATCCATTAGCTTATGTATGATTGTAAAAAATGAAGAAGATGTTATTGGTCGATGTCTTGACTCTGTCAAAGATATAGTAGACGAAATTAATATTGTTGATACGGGGTCAACAGATAGTACAAAGCAAGTGGTTGCACAATATACAGACCGAATTTTTGATTTTAAATGGATACATCACTTTGCAGCAGCACGAAACTTTTCCTTTCAACAAGCAACAAAAGAATACATCCTCTGGCTTGATGCTGACGATGTTTTTTTAGAGGAAGACCGCCAAAAATTAAAGGCACTCAAAGCATCTCTTACTTCCGACATCGATGCTGTTTCTATGAATTATCATTTAAGTTTCGATCATGAGGGAAATGCAGATGCCTTAATAAGAAGATATCGCCTTGTCAGGAGGGAAAAGCAATTTCAATGGATTGGTGCAGTTCATGAATATTTAGAAGTTTGTGGTATGTTGTTTGATAGTGATGTTGCTGTCAGCCATTTACCGTTAACCCATGATCACTCCCGCAATATTACGATTTATAGACAACTGATTGAAACGGGAGAAACACTATCACCACGTGATACATTTTATTTTGCTAATGAATTAGTAGATCATGGCCTGTTTGAGGAAGCTATTTATTATTATGAATTATTTTTAACGTCCAAATTAGGGTGGATTGAAGATAACATACGTGCCTGCTTAAAATTAGCTGATTGCTATTCCCATTTAAACGATAAAGAAAACAATTTCAGCGCTATACTACAAAGCTTTGAATACGATATCCCCCGACCAGAAGCCTGCTGTCGCCTAGGTTATCACTTTATGGAACAATCTAGAAATTACGAAGCTATATTTTGGTATGAGCAAGCTCTAGTGATTAAACAGAAGCCAAATGCGCCCTTTCAAAACAAAAGCTTTTCTACATGGCTACCCCACTTACAGCTCTGTGTTCTTTACGATCGCTTACAACAATATGAACTAGCCAATGCCCATAATGAATTAGCGGGCTCGTTTATTCCGAATGACCCAAAAATTCTACACAATAAAGAATATTTCAAGCGTATTTTAACAATCAATCAAAATGACTCTTAAAAAATATCAATCACCATCTAAAAAGTTTCGTCTCCTATTCACAGGATAAACATCCAATTATCTTAAATACAATTGCAACGAATCTATAAATAACTCTCTATTTACAAGTAATTAATAGTTATGTGTCTACCTCCCTTCTCATTCATCAGAATACGATATTTGAGAGAGGAGGTGAGATTATGCATTTTGGAAATTTTATAGATAGAGTTTGCAGTAAGTGTCATTCATTTCCTTGTTGTTGTAAAACTGGTCCTATTCCAAGTTGTCCAATTTGGCCAGTGAAACCTACAGGACCGACTGGGGGGATAACTGGACCTACAGGTAGTACAGGTGTGACTGGCGCTACGGGGGTTACTGGCGTTACAGGGACTACTGGTGTTACTGGTGCTACTGGCGCTACTGGGGCTACTGGGGTAACCGGCGTTACTGGTTCTACGGGTGAGACTGGGGCTACTGGAGTTACCGGCGCTACTGGGGTAACCGGCGCTACTGGTGYTACGGGTGCTACTGGGTCTACTGGCGCTACTGGGGTAACTGGGGCTACGGGCGTTACTGGGGCTACTGGCGCTACTGGAGTAACCGGAGCTACTGGCGCTACTGGTTCTACCGGCGCTACCGGCGTTACTGGKGTAACTGGGGCTACCGGCGTTGCCGGGGCTACTGGCGTTACTGGGGTTACTGGGGCTACTGGCGTTACTGGTGTAACTGGSGCTACTGGCGCTACTGGCGTTACTGGGGCTACTGGCGTTACTGGCGCTACTGGCGCTACTGGTTCTACCGGCGCTACTGGCGTTACTGGGGTAACTGGGGCTACCGGCGTTACTGGAGTAACCGGGGCTACCGGCGTTACTGGGGCTACTGGCGTTACTGGTGTAACTGGGGCTACCGGCGTTACTGGGCTAACCGGCGCTACTGGCTTGACTGGTGCAATCGGACCTACTGGCGCTACTGGGGTTACTGGGGCTACCGGCGTTACTGGGGCTACTGGGGTTACCGGCGTTACTGGTGCTACCGGCGCTACTGGCGCTACTGGCGCTACTGGCGTTACTGGCGCTACTGGASCTACTGGTTCTACCGGCGTTACTGGCGTTACTGGGCTAACCGGCGCTACCGGCGCTACTGGTTCTACGGGTGWKACTGGGCCTACTGGCGCTACTGGGGKAACTGGGGCTACCGGCGTTACTGGCGCAACCGGCGCTACTGGCGCTACTGGAGTAACCGGGGCTACTGGCGTTACTGGAGTAACCGGGGCTACTGGYGCTACTGGTTTTACTGGCGCTACAGGTGTTACTGGTTCAACCGGASCTACTGGCGTTACTGGTGTAACTGGGGCTACTGGCGGAACTGGGGYAACTGGCGCTACTGGACKTACTGGTGCWATCGGACCTACTGGCGCTACTGGGGTAACCGGCGCTACTGGCGTTACTGGGCTAACCGGGTCTACTGGCGTTACTGGTGCWACRGGKCCTACTGGCGTTACTGGTGCAATCGGACCTACTGGCGCTACTGGTTCTACCGGCGCTACCGGCGYTACTGGGGTAACYGGGGCTACCGGCGTTACTGGGGTAACGGGGGCTACTGGCGTTACTGGCKTTACTGGYTCTACTGGCRCTACTGGCGTTACTGGTGCAATYGGASCTACTGGCGCTACTGGTTCTACCGGCGCTACCGGCGTTACTGGCGCTACCGGCGCTACTGGGGTAACCGGGGCTACTGGCGTTACTGGGGTAACTGGGGCTACTGGCGTTACTGGGGTAACTGGGGCTACTGGCTGNACTGGTGCAATCGGACCTACTGGTGCTACCGGCGTGACTGGGTCAACCGGCGCTACTGGCTTGACTGGTGCAATCGGACCTACTGGCGCTACTGGGTCAACCGGCGCTACTGGCTTGACTGGTGCAATCGGACCTACTGGCGCTACTGGAGTAACCGGGGCTACCGGCGTTACTGGGGCTACTGGCGTTACTGGGGTTACTGGGGCTACTGGCGTTACCGGCGTTACTGGGGTAACCGGCGCTACTGGCGCTACTGGTGTAACTGGGGCTATCGTACCAACTGGGGCTACTGGCGTTACTGGCGCAACGGACCTGACTGGCGCTACTGGGGTAACCGGGGCTACTGGCGTTACTGGAGCTACCGGTGTTACTGGTGCTACKGGCGCTACTGGAGCTACTGGTGTTACTGGTTCTACGGGCGCTACAGGTGTTACTGGCGAATCTGGACCTACTGGCGTTACTGGTGTAACTGGGGCTACCGGCGCAACGGACCTAACTGGCGCTACTGGGGTTACTGGTTCTACGGGTGTAACTGGGGCTACCGGTGTTACTGGTGTAACTGGCGCTACCGGCGTTACTGGTGTAACCGGGGCTACCGGCGTTACTGGAGTAACCGGAGCTACCGGCGTTACTGGTGTAACTGGCGCTACGGGTGCTACTGGCTCTACGGGTGTGACCGGCGCTACTGGTTCTACTGGTTCTACGGGTGTAACCGGGGCTACTGGCGCTACTGGTTCTACTGGAGTAACCGGCGCTACTGGCACTACTGGCGTTACTGGAGCTACCGGCGTTGCTGGGGCTACGGGTGAGACCGGCGCTACTGGGGCTACTGGGGCTACTGGCGTTACTGGTGCAATCGGACCTACTGGCACTACTGGGATAACTGGGGCTACCGGCGTGACTGGCGCAATCGGACCTACTGGCGTTACTGGCGCAATCGGACCTACTGGCGTTACTGGTTCTACGGGCACTACTGGCGCTACTGGGGTTACTGGTTCTACGGGTGTAACTGGGGCTACCGGTGTTACTGGGGTAACCGGGGCTACCGGCGTTACTGGTGTAACTGGCGCTACGGGTGCTACTGGGCCTGCGTTTTCTGAAGGATTCTCTGCCTTTAAAAACACGTTGGCTGTTAGTGGATCTACTTCAATCACTAACTGGAGTGTTGCTTCACCATACTTTACAACACCTGCTTTCAATCCAACAACTGGGATATTCACTGTACCAACTACAGGTAGGTATTCCTTTGAAGCAACCATTAACTACTCCACTGCTGCGGCTATTACCGTTACTTTAGGAGCAGGAATAAACCCTTCATTTGCAATTAGACAAAATGCTACTACAAATTTAATTAGTGGCTTGTTCCCTGTACTAAACGTCAATGTGGCGCTTGTATTAACTTTACGCGCAGTTCTTGGAAATGGCACAATCACTTTAGCAGGAGAAGTGAATTTAAATGCTGGAGATACGATTGATTTGTTCTATGAAGCAAATGGATTGACTATCTCTCTTACACTAGGCGGCGCTAACTCTGGTGGTATTGTTTGGTCATGTCATCGAATTTCTTAGAGTTAGGACATTAATCAGCAATACAGCTCTTAGTAGAAATAGCAAACCACAAATAGTGGTTTGCTATTTCTTTTTCATGTAACAATATAAAAAATAGTACAAACATTGATAATAAATGTTTGTACTATCTGATTTGCATTACTTGAACATTTCCATTAATACTTCATTCGCAACCTGTTTACCTTGCTGTACACATTCTGGAATTGATATTCCTTCAAACGAGCTTCCTGCAAGCTTTACAGTTGGAAAATGTTCTTGTAATTCTTGTTTGATACGAAGGACTTTCGCCTCGTGGCCAACTGTATATTGTGGCATCGCATTTTTCCAACGTGTTACAACCGTTGTGACAGGTGCGCCATCGATACCAATCGTTTTCTGTAAATCCTGTAGCACGGTTTTTTCGATCTCCGTATCCGATAAAGCCACAATCGCTTCGTCGCCCACTCGACCAATATAACTGCGTAATAATACAAAATCCTTTGGTGAAGTACCTGGCCATTTTCGATTCATCCAAGTGCAGGAAGTAATTGAAAAATCACTATTTCGAGAGACATAAAAAGAAAGTGCATCTAAATCCCCGAGTTGTTCCTTTTTAAAGGCCATTGTAACGGTTGCAATAGTAGCAGCCTTCATTGTGCCCAATTCATGTAATAGACTTAACTTACTAAACATTTTTTCAGCCATATTAAAGGGGGTGGCAATAATAACAGCATCTGCTTTGATATGTGAAAAATTATTGAGCATTACCTGAACTGAACCATCCTTGCCATGCTCTATTTCCTCTACTTTGACACCCTTCATCACTGTCCCCGGAAGTAGTGATTCTTCTATACTTTCAATGAGTGTTTCAAGGCCATTGCTAAAGGTTTGAAAGATACCTTTATTTTCAGCTATGTGATGATTGCTTAAGAAATTCGTGCCTGACTTCTTCATACCAATCAGCAAACTACGATATTGTTGTTCTAAACTATAAAGCTGTGGGAAGGTTGAGCTCATACTTAACTGCTCAATATCCCCTGCAAATGTACCTGCTAGTAGGGGCTCTACTAGATTTTCCACTATCTCAGCACCAAATCTTCTTCTAAAAAAAGCGCCTAACGGTTGATCGTCATCCTGTGTAGAACGGGGAATGAAAAAGTCCCCCGCCGCACGAACTTTACCACTTAGTGAGAACAAGCCTGAAGTTATGAATGAAGAGATATGTGGTGTCTCTCCAGATAAGAGATGACTAGGTATTGGATATAACTGACTACCAACAGCTATATAGTTTGGACCCGCATTACTTGTTAATAGTTTCTGTTCGATCCCAAGATCCTTTGCTAAATCATTGACATAGTTTTCACGATCAAAAAAAGATTCTGGCCCACGCTCAATAATAAAGCCATCTTTTCTTAGAGTTTGAATTTTTCCGCCAAGACGTAATGACGACTCGACAAGTACGATATCTAATGGCAATTCTTTTGCGCTTGCTTCTTTTTGCATATAGAACGCAGCTGTAAGGCCTGTAATGCCACCGCCTACGACAACTACCTTTCGTCTTTTCTGAGTCACCAACATCATCACTTTCTTTTCGCTTAGCTTAATTTTTTATGAATCGCCTCTACCATCGCATCAATAAATAAAGGATGTGTATTTGGCATCGCTGGACGATAGTATTTTGCACCAAGTTCATCACAAACAACTTTACATTCAAAATCGTTGTCATACAACACTTCTAAATGCTCTGTTACGAAACCTACTGGTGTATAAACAAATGAACGGAAACCTTTTTCTTCGAATAGCTCACGTGTTAAGTCTTGAACATCTGGACCAATCCAAGGCTCTGGTGTTTGGCCTGCTGATTGCCAGCCAACCTCTACATTTTTTAAACCGGTCGCAGCTTGAATAAGACGAGCTGTTTCAATTAGTTGATCTTCATATGGATCACCTAAGTTTTTAATTTTTTCAGGCAATGAATGTGCTGATACAATTAGACAAGCTGTCTCACGTTCTTCTTCTGACATTGCATTGAATGTCTCATTCACTTGTTGTTTCCAGTATTCTATGAATTTTGGCTCGTCATACCAAGATTCCACAGAAGTTATCTTTAAGCGACCTCCTGCGGCCTCTTCAGCACGACCATTATAAGACTTAATTGAGAAAGTAGAGAAATGAGGAGCTAAAACAATAGAAACCGCTTCTTTTATGCCCTCCTCCACCATTTGCTCTACTGCATCTTCTATAAATGGATGAATATGTTTTAAACCAATAAACAATTTATATTCTATAGCATCCTGTACTTCGTTCAAACGTGTACATAATGCTTCAGCTTGTGCTTGTGTTGCCGCAGCTAATGGGGATAAACCACCGATTGCTTCATAGCGGCTACGCAAATCTTCTAAATGCTCTGCAGAAGGTTTACGTCCATGACGAATATGCGTATAGTAAGGTTCAATATCTTCTTCTTTATAAGGTGTTCCATATGCCATTACTAGTAAGCCTTTAACTTCTTTCATTACCCTTTTCACCTCTAAAATTGTTTTATGTTTTTCATACATTATGTGATAAAAAGAAGCTGCCCAATCTTGATTGTTGGACAGCTCCTTTTCTACATTGAAATTAAAATTCCCTATGTAGAAAAGGACATATTATTCACGCTTGATTGACTTCCATTAAGAACGAGCTTGAATTTGTTGAGCACTATATTCATGAATAAGTGTTGTAAGACGTTTTAAGACATCTGGGTCAACCTCTGGGAAAACACCATGACCAAGATTAAAGATATGACCTGGCATTTCTAGACCTTGATCAATAATATCCTTCGTTCGTTTTTCAATAACTGACCAATCTGCAAGTAATAGGGATGGATCTAAGTTTCCTTGTACAGGCTTGGTAATACCATTGGCACGTGCATCTTTAATCGGTAAACGCCAATCTAAGCCCACAACATCTATCGGTAAATCATTCCATTCCTTTGCTAAATGGCTAGCACCCACTCCAAATTGAATTAATGGTACATTTTCTTTTTGCAACTCTGCAAAAATACGAGTCATAATCGGTTTAATAAATACACGGTAATCCTCTACATTTAAGGCTCCAACCCATGAGTCGAACACTTGGATAGCTTTTGCACCAGCTTTAATTTGAGCCGTTACATCTGCAATAATCATGTCAGCGAGTTTATCCATTAAAGCAAACCAAGCTTGAGGTTCAGATACCATAAATGATTTTGTTTTATTATAGTTTCTTGAAGGACCACCTTCAATCATGTAGCTTGCAAGTGTGAATGGGGCTCCAGCAAAACCGATTAGAGGTACATTTAATTGCTCTTCTGCAAGTAACTTGATTGTTTCTAATACAAATGGTGTATGCTCTTTAGCATTGAATTCACCTAATTTTTCTACATCCGCTACTGAACGAATAGGATTTGAAATAACAGGACCAACACCTGCCTTGATTTTCACATCTATCCCAATTCCAGGGAGAGGTGTGACAATATCTTTATATAAAATAGCAGCATCTACATTGTAATTTTCTACAGGTAGACGAGTGACATACGCACATAGCTCAGGTTGATGTGTAATTTCCTCTAAGGAATACTTTTCTTTAATGGCACGGTATTCTGGCTGAGAACGTCCTGCCTGACGCATATACCAAACTGGTGTATGTGCGGTCCTTTCTCCACGTGCAGCACGTAGAAGTGTATCATTAAAAGTTGTCATGAATAGTTCCTTCCCCTCGTTAAATTCTTACTATAAAAAATCGCATGTTTATTCCTTTATTATTGATATCCGTTTCCAATAGTAAACGCTTCCTCTGTTATTGTATAGTTTTCCTAGTGAAATGTCATAAAATTGTTCTTTCTCGGCATATTCTTTTTGAGCGGAGCGTTAGACTTACGCCAGAAAGGGTATAATCACGCTATATTAGTAAGATTCATAAGGAGGATAAATTCATGTATATTTATTTAACTTCTGGTACTGGCGATTTTTTGGAACAGGTAAAAAATAAGTATCCTAATGAACATATGATTTTAATTCATGGGGAAGGTAACTCTGTACTGATACATGAAACAGAAGGAAAAACAGTATTTGCGACACCTCGTAAATTTGAAGTGCTAGATTCAGTAAATGATTTAGAGGAACACGGTTTCTTTGTTTTCAACAATATTCCTGTAACAGATGAAGGAAGACCAGTTTTCGAGCATCGCTTTTTAGAACGTTCACGCGCTATTGAAAACGAGCCTGGCTTTGTTGCCTTCCGTTTATTAAGGCCTATCAAGAGTGATACTTACATTGTCATGACTCAATGGCATGGACCTCATTCATTTGACGCATGGAAGAGCTCTAAAGCCTATGAAACTGCCCATGCTAGAAGAGATGATTCAACTGGGATACGCCAGCAAAACATCTTCTCAGCAGCTTCTTATGTAACAACCTATAGTGCTATACCAAAAGAAGAAGATTCACAATAAGTTTAAATAATTAAAAGCTCATTTATCCAACAATATCATTGGTAAATGAGCTTTTTAGTATTCTATTTCTACTTTGAAACCTTCGACGTTAATTCACTAATCACCAAAACAATGATAAAGGCAATATAAAACATTGGTTGTGTCATAGCACATAAGCCCACAACAATAGCTTGTGTAATCATGGCTAAACGCACAATTTGCTTCACAGCTAGTTGACGAGCATGATCTGGTAACGGATAGAGCATGTCCATTCGAAATTCGCCACTGGATAACAGAGCTTGTTTTAACTGAATAGTTGTCGCAAAGCTGAGTGCACCTGCTACAATCCATGTAACGACAGGAATATCTACAAATGCTGCAATGATTGCTGAAATAGCAGTAAGGCGTACCCATAAATAGAAATGGTCATCTGTTCGAATAAAGGTACGAAATACCAAGTACTTTTGAGCATTTTCCTTACCGTATGGTACAAATTTATAGAGCCAGTCCATCCAGCTTCGACGGCGAATGCTACCGTGTAAATGAGGTACATCTGTAAAATAATTTGCAAAACGATAGAAGCTCATCATACGATTCTGTTCAAGCTTGACAAAATGCTCATACGGCACTGGTTCACCAACTGATTTTTTACTAAAGACCATCATATAAACAACACTAATAACTGTCGCGATTACTGCTAATAACAACTGTGCATGGAGCCCCATATAAATAGTAGCTGCAAAAATGACAGCTCGGATAAACCTATCCACCCAAACCATCTGCCCTCGTTCACTATAACGATAGCTGAATTCTCCTCGAACACTTAGATATTTCAACACAATAGTAAGTAAAAATATTGTCCATATTTCGACCGTTGTTAATTCAGTCACGGCTTTTAATAAAGGGATACTAACAATATAGACAATCGCTACAATCCACACCTGAGACCAAAACGTCCAAGCCAACGCCTTGCTGAAGTACAAAGACATCTTTGATTCTAAAGGTAATAAGTATACTTGATCTGGCTCTCTCAACAATGTAGTCGGACGGCTAAAGGCCAATAAAATCCCGATGATAACAGCTATCAGGACTTCTGCTGGAAAGTCTGTTTGAACAACTTTCAGCCATTCGCTATATTGATAGCCCCCTGCTCCTATTAGAAATACAAGTACGATAGCAATATGCCCTGTAAAAATAAATTGCATATATTTTTGTACTTCTCCTATATAATGCATGAAGCGAGAGGACCATACATCACGCAAGTTCTTCATGGTCCCGCTCCTTTGTCATAGCAATATAGAGGTCATCTAATGTCGCATACGGCATAGCAAATGATTGACGTAAATCAGCCATTGTTCCTTGTGCTCGAACTCTTCCTTCATGCAATAAGATAATGCGATCACAATGCTTTTCAGCTGTTGATAGAATATGTGTAGACATTAATATAGAAGCGCCTTCTTTTTTCTTTTCATCCATTTGATCTAATAACGATTGAATACCTAATGGATCCAATCCCACAAAAGGTTCATCAATAATATATAGACTTGGATTCACTAAAAAGGCACACATAATCATAACTTTTTGACGCATTCCCTTTGAAAAATGTGAAGGGAACCAATTTAATCTTTTCTCCATTCGAAATTCTTTTAACAGTACCTCAGAACGAGCATCGAGTGTTGCTTTGTCAATACCGTAAGCCATTGCAGTTAATTCTAAATGCTCTCTTAATGTTAGCTCATCGTATAATACAGGGGTTTCAGGAATATAGGAAAAGGCTGTACGATACTTGTCCGTATCTTCCTTTAATGTTACACCATTTAGACGAATGTCCCCTTCCTTTGGCAACATTGTTCCTATAATATGTTTAATCGTTGTACTTTTCCCAGCTCCATTTAAGCCGATTAAGCCAACTAGTTCACCTTCTCCAATCGTAAAAGATAGATCTTTAATAACAGGTTTTCTTGTATAACCACCTGTCACATGTTGTACCTCTAATACTGACATATTCTCACTCCTCTTCTTGTATTATATTTTATCAAAAATTAGCAAATGATACAGGTTTGAGTATGATAGAATGTACTTACATATACGTTAAGGGGGAAATTCTTATGAGCGATTGCCTATTTTGCAAAATTATTGATGGTTCCATTCCAAGTACAAAAATTTATGAAGACGATCATGTCTATGCATTCACAGACATTTCACCTGTTGCAAAGGGCCATACACTATTAATTCCAAAGCATCACTGCAAAGATTTATTTGAAATGCCAGAGGAAGTGGCTCGTAATCTATATGCTGTGGCACCAAAAATTGCAAATGCAATTAAAGCAGCATTTCAGCCGATTGGTTTGAATACCATTAATAACAACGGTGCTGCAGCTGGACAAACTGTTTTCCACTACCACTTACATTTTATTCCGCGTTACGATGAAAAAGAAGGGCTAGGCTTAATTTGGCAAACACAAAAGTACTCACCAGAGCAGTTGTCAGAAGTAGCAGAAAGTATTAAAGCCAATCTATAAGCCATTTGTAATATATTAACATCTGAATGTTCAGAATGCTGTATTGCAAATTTTTAAAATTTAGCGTACAATCACAAATAAGTTTCGCTAGCGGTCAAGAGGACACGTTAGGAGACAAATAGATTAGCATAGTCGAGGAGAGATTCAAATGAATACAAAGAATTTAGTATTAATGGCACTGTTAGTAGGTGTCGGTGCTGCACTTTATGTGGTTACACCAGGAATGGTGAATGGAATGAAGCCTGATTTTATGTTAACCATGATGTTTATTGGTATTCTATTATTCCCAACAGTGAAAGAAACGTTCCTACTTTCTCTTTCAACAGGGGTGCTTTCAGGTTTATTTACAACATTCCCAGCAGGTCTAGTTCCAAATATTATTGATAAAGCTGTTACTGGTTTTGTATTTTTAGCTGCTTTAATCATTCTCAAAAAACTGGCAGGTCATTTCGCCGTATCTGCTGTCTTAGTTGGCTTGGGAACAATTCTTTCAGGAACTGTCTTCTTAGTAGTAGCGCTTTTTGTGTTTAATGCAAATGTTGGCGCGACGTTTGCGATGCTATTTATTGGCGTTGTCCTTCCAGCTGTCGTATTTAACGTTGTTGCGTTTGCCGTTATTTATCCAATTGTTTCAAAATTAGTGAAGCGCTCTAAATTCAATACAGCTATTTCTCAAATTTCATAAATAAACACTTTAAATAATCAAAAGAAACTAAACTGTGACGGTCAAATCACTCGTTTAGTTTCTTTTTTCTTTTTGTATTGGTGCATTTCATGGTTTAATAGTAAATAAACATGACTAGAAATGAGGTATCTAATATGAAAGCAAAACCATTTTTACTTGGACTAACGACAGGAATTATCGGTGGGACAATCGCTGTACTTTTCTCCACGCCACAATCTGGGCAACAGCTACGTGCTTCTGTTAAACAAAATGTTGACCAAACAAAGGGTATGCTCCTTGATGTAAAACAACAAGTAGGAACTGTTAAACAATCTGTTAACACATTAACAAATGAAGTAAAAAATAATATCCCACAAATAATAAATGATTTAAAGCAAACAATTACGACTTTTACTGAAGAAATCGAACCAACGAAAAATAATTTACAACAAGAATTAGATGCTTTACAGAATTCGATAAGCGAAATCGAGAAAAACATTGCACAAATTACAGAAAATAAGAAAAAACCTCAAGAAAAAGTTAGCGACTAAAGTCCTTATCAATAGTTAGATAATCTGTATTTTTATCAAAAACTATTGCTATAATATTATTTTTTAGCCACTTTTCAATTTTTTAATTTTTCTAACTTTAAACTTTTTTCCTTTACTGCTATAATATTTTTAAAAATGTGAAAGAAAGCAGTAGGTGATGGCTTTGTCAGAGGAATTATATACACAAAAAGAAGCGATGCTTTATAGTCAAAGAATCGCACAGTTATCAAAAGCGCTGTGGAAAGCGGTTGAAAAGGATTGGCAACAATGGATTAAACCTTATGATTTAAATATTAATGAACACCATATTTTATGGATTTCATACCACTTAAAAGGCGCTTCCATTTCTGATGTTGCTAAATTTGGCGTGATGCATGTTTCTACAGCATTTAATTTCTCCAAAAAATTAGAAGAGCGTGGCTTTCTTAAGTTTTCCAAGCGTGATGACGATAAACGTAATACGTATGTTGAACTTACAGAAGCTGGCACAGAGCTCATTATAGAGATGAATAAAAACTACCATAATACGTATCATTCCGTACTGGAAGGATCATTAGCATTAAAAGATTTATATGGCCGTTTCCCTGATTTTTTAGATGTAATGGCTGTTATTCGTAATATCTATGGTGAAGATTTCATCGATATTTTCGAACGCTCTTTCCAACATTTCCGTGATTCCTTTGACACACTAGAAGAACGCACACCTGTAAAAGGATAAGACGAAGCTTCAAACTGCACATAATTTTTCCTGCAATTATTTATAAGTTGAACATAAATGAGTTATACTACTGTTCATTCAGGAATGAGTCATGTGAAAGGAGGTATTTCAGAAATATTTCTGAAGTACCTCCTTTTTCTTGCATTCTAACATAATTCAATTTACATTAAATAGGACACTTCCTATTCGGAGTTGATAAAAAACCATGCATTGCTGGAAAATTTTAAATTTAGAACATCATTACGGTACTACGCGTATTATTATAATGGGTGTCATTACTTTTTTATTGGTCTTTTCTGTTTCGTATGTAACGTTTAATTTATTTAATGAAGAGCATTATACAGATCGACTATTCTGGCTCTTTGTGATAGCTGTGCTAACACTTTATCCCATTCACAAATTTTTGCACTTTGTGGCCCTATTTGATTTACGCCAACATTTAAAATTACGTGTACGTAGTCAGTTTTATATAATTCCTGTTTTACACATGCGAATTCGAGAGCCATTATCTAAAAATCGATACATCTTAGCATTACTTACGCCTTTTATCGTTCTAAATACTAGTATTATAGTTGGAACATGGCTTTTACCAGCCTATACCCATTATGGGACATTGCTGTTAGCCTATCACTGTAGTCTATGCCTGATTGATATCCTTTACGTAAAGTATCTCTTGAATTCACCTAAAAATTCACAAATAGAGGAAACACCTAAAGGCTATGAAATTTTAGTTCCACCGACCGTTCACTAAATTGCTTGTACTTGTTTTTTATTGACGTTCTTTGTTATGCTATTACTATTGAAAGAGGGGAGGAATAGACTTGCTATTAATGATTGTAGTTCTATTCTCGGTATTCTATTTATTTCAAATTAACCGCATGACATATGCTCTATGCATGCGACGTGAAATTCCCGAAGAAAACCAACCAAAAATATTCCGAACTATAAATATACTTATTACTATCCTACTTGTCTCATTCTACATTGAAATTTTATATGCAGTTTAACAGAAAATTCCATTACGCCAAGGCGTAATGGAATCTAAATTTTTTCGGGCTTTTTTGAAAAGCCCCTTTCAAAACATGTGCACCATCCGCGCCCGTCCGCACGCTTGAAGATAAGTCGAGCCCCCCATGCAACAACTTTTACTAATCAAATAAATTGTTTAGAACCTAAGGCATGCGGCGCGAATGTCTAACATTGTTAAGAAAAGCTAAGAGTTAAAGCTCTTAGCTTTTCGCGGTTTTATTAATTAGTATAGGAACGCTGCACCAACGATAATTAATAAAATAAATAACACAACTAATAAAGCAAAGCCTGAGCCGTAGCCACCGCCACCGTATCCTCCGTTGCCCATAACTTCACCCCCTTTCTTTTCTATATCCTATGCGCTTCAAAATTTGAAATATAGGCAATACTCAAGGGGGAACCATTTTGTTTTTAAAACGTTTATGTTATAGTAAAAAATGGACGAAACCATGTTAGGAGAGAATATCCACTATGAAAAAGACAGTTTTATCTTTAACTTTAGCTGCATCTGTATTAGCGCTTGGTGCTTGTAGCGGCGGAGACAGCAAAGCAATCGTTACTTCTAAAGTGGGCGATATTTCAGTAGCTGATTTTAATGAAAAGGCAAAAGCTTTAACAGGCTCATATGTAATGCAGCAAATGGTGACTGAAAAAGTTTTAGCTGACAAATATGAAGTAACAGATAAAGAAATCAAAGAAGCGTATGACACAACTGCATCACAATTTGGTGATGGCTTTACACAAGCGCTTGCTGAAAGTGGTTTAACAGAACAGGGCTTTAAAGATTCTTTACGTGTTCAACTTCTTCAAGAAAAAGCTTTAAAAGATCAAGCCATTAAAGAAGAAGATGTGAAAAAATACTACGAGCAAATGAAAACAGAATTAAATGGTCGTCATATTTTAGTAGCAGATGAAAAAACAGCAAAAGAAGTAATTGAAAAAATTAAGGGTGGCGCTAAGTTTGAGGACGTTGCAAAAGAGTACTCAACAGATACTGGCTCTGCTCAAAAAGGTGGAGAGCTTGGATGGTTCTCTGTAGGTTCAATGGTAGATGAATTTAACGATGCCGCTTATGCTCTTGAATTAAATACATTAAGTGAACCAGTAAAATCTAGCTTTGGTTACCATGTAATTGAAATTACGGACAAGCGTGATGTAAAAGGTGTTGGTTCATTTAAAGACGAAGAAGAAAACATTCGTTCAACTATGTTAAGTAAACTGAACCAAACTGGTGAAGCTCAAACGATTCTTAAAGATATCGTTGCAAAAATGGCTAAAGATGCCGATGTGAAAACATCTGATAAAGATTTAAAAGAACCGCTTAAATTCTTTACAACAACAAGTGAAGAACAAGCAAAAGCAGCTGAAGAAGCAGCTAAAAAAGCTGAAGAAAATGCGCCAAAAGAGGATTCCGAAGATAAAGCAGAAGATACTGACAAGGAATCTAAATAATTAGAGTCTAGTATATAACAAAAGAGAAGCACCCTGATACATCAGATGCTTCTCTTTTTACTCTATTTTACTTTAAATTGGCTAATTTCAGTTTGTAGGTCATTTGACATTGTCTGAAGAACATTTGCAGCACTTGCTATTTCCTCATTAGAAGCACTTTGTTGCTCGATAGATAAAGCAATATGCTGTATGCCCGAAGATGTGCCATTTGCTATGCCAACGACTTCTTTTACAGCCTCATCTGTTTGACTAGCTTTCTCATTGACACGCAAGACAATATCCTTTACCTCCGTTGTACGATGACTTATCTGTTGCAAATATACGACTATATTTTTAAAGGTATCGCCTGTCTGTTCAACAGACTCACGGCCTTCCTCCACAAACTGTGTACCGCTATTAATAGCATAAACAGCACTGGAGGTTTGGTTTAAGATATCATCCACCAATGTTCGAATATTATCTGCAGCCTTTCCAGATTCCTCTGCTAACTTTCTTACTTCATCTGCCACTACTGCAAAGCCTTTTCCAGCCTCTCCTGCACGAGCTGCTTCAATAGATGCATTTAATGCAAGCAAGTTTGTTTGATCTGTAATACTTGTAATCAACGCTACAATCGTACTGATTTCCTTCGATTTTTCGCCTAAAGCATTTACAACTGCAGTTGACTGATGAACAGATTCATTAATGGTATTCATTTTTGCAATCGTTTGCTCAATTAACTGTAATCCTAAATCAGCCTTTTGGTTCGTTTCATTTGCTATTGAGGCAACTTCCTGAATAGCAGAAGATGCATGATCCATATCTTTAGTAATTAAATGTGCTGATTCAGATAATAAATCCATTTGCCTTAATTGTCCTTCTGCACTGGAGGCAATTTCCCCAATGGCACCCGAAATAGTTTCAACTGTTTGACTGCTTTGTTCGGTAATCGTTGTAAATTCCTTTGTAAAGGTTGATACATCTGTCGATGCTTTATTCGTCTTTTCAATGACCGTCCCAATTTGTACTAGCATATGATTAAATTCAGTCGATAATTGACCAATTTCATCTTTTAATCGATCATCAATACGAACAGTTAAATCGCCATCAGCAGCCTGGGTCATAGCATTTAACACACGCTTTACACGCCTTAAGACAATATACCTTGTACATAACGAAATAATTACTGTGCCAATAAATAACGAAATAAATGTATTAATGGCAACCCCAGCACTTCCATTCAAATGCACTACCTTCTCGAATTGACGACTAACAAATTCTGAAATATGGGAGCTAATAAATAAACTTATGCCGATAGCTAGTATCATTTTGAAAATTAAACTTTTCCAAAACTTAATTTTCCGTGAAAAAAGTCCCTCTGTATCCATTACTTTTCCCCATTCCTATAATTTCTCTCTCTATTCTAAAATAAATATTCACATTGGTACAATAGTTAGGCACTACAATTAAATATATGAATACTTAGACTCAGAGAAATTAATATCGAATAGCTAGACAGCAACGTTAGTTTATGGGACGATTGATATTGCTTTTTAAATAGTAGGCTTATAGAATGAACGATTATCAAGTGGGAAGAGTCTCTCTGTAAATTCACCCGGTGTCGTTTTACCTAATGCCCTTGTTAACATATTCATCTTTGCATCAATGTTATCGATATAATGCAAAATTTCTGCTTCCTGAATCATAGGTTTTTTCGGGCTACCCCACTCTTCTTTCCCATGGTGTGACAATACCATATGCTGCAACAGCATGACTTCTTCACCTTCAATTTCAAGCTCACTAGCAATCTTAGCAATTTCATTTACCATAATCGTAATATGACCTAATAAATTGCCCTCCACTGTATACATTGTGGCAACTGGGCCTGATAACTCTACAACCTTGCCTACATCATGTAAAATAATTCCAGCATATAATAAGTCACGATTTAATGTTGGATATAGGTCAGCAATGGCTTTACCTAGTTTGAGCATGGAGACCATATGATCTAATAAACCTGATGCATAGTCATGATGATTTTTAGTCGCTGCTGGAAAAACTAAAATAGCCTCTTGATGTTTTTTAATTGCTGCTCTTGTAATCCGTGAGATATTAGGGTTTTTAATGTCAAAGAAAAATTGCGTTAATTCTTCATATAGTTGTTCTTTTGGTGTTGCAGAGGATGGCACTAAATCGTGAATAGCAATTCCTTCCTCTGGCTTAGCAACACGGATAGATTTAATACGCAATTGATTCTTTCCTCTATAGTCATGAATCTCTCCGCCAACACGTACAATGGCTTCCGCATGGTACATCTTTTCATGATCCTCATTCGTATCCCATAGCTTTGCCTCTATATCCCCACTCTTATCTTGTAATATTAGCGACATAAATGGCTTCCCAACGGTTGTAACCCCTTTTGTCGCTTGTTTTATTAATAAAAATTGATCAACTACTTCTCCAACTTGGAGCGTCGTAATCCCTTTCATGTTGACGCCACTCCCCTTTCATTTGCTAATGCTCCTATATCGACAATCTGGTTTTTTTGCCAATAGTTGAGCATTGTGTCATGACAAGTAAAATATAAAATTTGACGTTCATATCCTACTTCTTTCATTAATTGTACCATTTTGTCTGTGCGGTTTCGATCAAAATGGACAAAAGGATCGTCCATAATCATTGGAAATGGTGCAGCGCTCACTAGGGTTTTTGCTAGAGCCATTCGCAATGCAATATAAGCTTGCTCTTTGGTAGCCTGGGACAACTCCACCATTTGATAACGTATCCCTGCAGCATCCTGCGCTACAAAATAACCATCCTCATGAATCGAAATTTTGTCATAGTTTCCTCCTGTTAGTAAACGGAATATAGCATTTACCTCTTCAAGGACATGAGGTAATTTTTCTTCACGAAGACGGAATAGTGTTTCATGAATAGCTGTCGCCACAGCTTTTTTAGTTGCCCACTGCTCAATTAACTGCTGCAATTCCGTTTTCTCCTGCTCAAACTGTTGAAGTAATTGACCATACTTTTCATCATTTAATAGCTGTTCTTTTTCCATTAGCAAAGCAGCACGTTGTTCCAGACATTTATCAATTTCTAATTGCAATGATTGCTGCTCTTGTTCTAAAGCACATATGTGTTCGCTAACAGAGTCCTCAATCAGATTTTCCTTCTGTTGAAGATCGAGTGAAGATAATTGAGCCTGGACGGTTTGCAATTCTGTCTCAATTTTTCTTCTCTGTTCAAATTGCTCATGCATTTCATAATAAGCCTGTTCATTTTGGATCTTTGCTTCTTTGAATAGCTCGTACATTTCAGCAGTATAACGATCCATTCTTGATTGTCCACCTTCTATTTTTATTTGGACGCTGGCTAGCTGATCTTTTGCATGCTGTGCTTGCTGCTGTTGCTGTTGTGCTTCAAGGTAGGCTGTTCGTAAATGCATATAAATTTCATGTTCATTATAGGCTCCCTCTAAAACCCGTTGAAGCTGCTCATAAATGTTGTTCTTTTCTACCAGCGTTTCTTGCAACAGACTTGAGGTACTGTTTCTTTTAGCTGCTAATTCTTGTACACCACGAATACGCATAAATAATTCGGGCATTAGCGATCTGGCTATCGTTCCTTGTAAGCGATAACGCTTTAAAAAATGTTGGAGCGTTTGAGTGGCCTCTTCACTCTCTACCTCCGTTAGTTGAATTTTATATTCAAGAGAAGTATATTGCTGCTCCTTCTCTTTCTGCTGTTCATTGATGTGCAACCAGCGATCTTCATATCTTTGCTTCTTTGCAAGAACTGCTTGTACTGTCAATTCCTCTTGCTCTAACTCCCGTAGGAGGATGCTATGCTCTTTATTAGTAGGTTCACTTGCTTGCTTAACATATCGAATAAACAAAAAAGTTAGCAATGATAAAACTGCTCCAATTAGAATTACAACTATGTTTTTTTCAAATACACCATAAGCAAACGACATGAAGCAAATCAGTAGGACAAGCCAGATAAAGTCATGAGGCTGCTTCTGCTTACTGCGTTGCGATTTGGCAGAACGTAGTTGCTCAAGCCTCCGCTTTTGTTGAGGCCATTGTGCTAAAATATGTTCTTCCTCACTTGTTAATGACTCACGCATTAGCTGTTGCTTCTGTTTGGCTATTGCATCTAATTCTAGGTGTACTTGCTCTAGTGAACGTAGATGAAATTTTAGCTCTTCCTCCGCCTCCTCTAATTTACTTAATTGAAGCTGAAATTGTTGCTCCTGTTGGAGTGAAACTGTTTCGTTCAAAAGATTTTCTTGTGCTTCTTTCTCTGTTACACCTAGTAAACGAAACTGTGCTTCAATTTCTTGTTCGAGCAAAAATAGATCATCCTGTAAATTTTGCTCTTTCACCATTAGCTGATGCCACGTTGCCTCTTTTTGCATAAGGTAAGCCATTTCATTGACCTTTTGCTCATCCACTGTTGCAAGTATTTTCTCCTGCAATATTTGATGCTGCTCCTTTAATTGCATCAGTTGCTGACTTTCATGTAACAGACGATCCTTTACCTGCTCATACCGTCTGATACCCTCTGATGGAAACTGAACATGTTGAAAATTGGTCATTGTCTGTTGCAATGTCTGTTGCTGCTTGAGGAGAGGGAGTGCTTGCTTTTGAATAGTTAATTGCTGCCATTGTTGCTGTTGCCGTTTTTGCGTACCAAATAGCTGTTCTAAATTTTGCTCAAGTAATTGTAATTGCTGTAATTTATCCTCAAAGGTTTGAATCTTCACCTGTTCCTGTTTAATTGTCCGCTCAAGCTGCTTTAGTTGTTCAATCTTTTGATTAATCAATGGCACTTTACCTGTCTTTTTAAACAGCTCACTAGCCTCTTTATCCATTTTCTTTTCAAGTGCGGATAAATACTGAATACCTGTTGTACCTGAGGCAAGTAGCAAGTGGGTTAGCTCCTCTTCAGACATTTTTTCAATACCTTGTAGTTCATGCAGCGAAAAAGAAAAAATGGCTTCAAAGGATGCCCTAGAATATCCATATAAAAGCTTTACTAACAACTCATCTTGCCCCGTCGTTCCATCCTCTAGGTAGACAGTAACATCACCAGCAGCCTTTCCTTTCACACGTTCAACTGTACATTGACCATAAATAGGGTGTAAAAGTGTCAGCTGACCTCCATATTTCGTTGAAATTTTCGGCTCATATTTGCGCTGTATCTGCTGCCTTGTTGGGAAACCAAAAAGCATTTGTAGTATAAACTGCTGTATCGTCGTTTTTCCTGCTTCATTTAATCCATAAAAAATAGTGACACCATCATTTAACGAAATGGAGATATTTTCATGCTTACCAAAGCCATAAATTTGGATTTTCTGTATTGTCAGCATGTAATCACGCCCTTTGAATTTCTTCTGCTAATAATGTCTGTGCACGATGGGTTAAGTTCTCAATATCCTTTTCACTAAGTGGCTCTATCAGCCTCGCACCACCAGCATATTGGTACAAATCTTTTAGAATATCCTTCCATTCATTACTGTCCCATTGTTCCATTAAGCTCACAACGGATTGAGTTGTTGCTGTATGCTCATAAAATCTCGCTGCCTTTTGCAACACCATTTTTTGTACCCAACACATTGGGTCAATACCTTCCTCAGCCTCTCGAATAGTCTCTAACCATGCATCTACTGTTGCATGTTCAAATAAAGCTTCCGTTTGTTCGTCAATATTTTGCAAATGAAGCTCTACTACCGATGCGCCATACTTCTTCCTATTAGCTGTAATAGCTTCTGCACATCTCTTCAATAATTCATTGGCGTGTACCACATTCGTACAATCCACCTCAATGGTGCTATAAACAACAGCAGAGGTAGAGATAAAATCAAGCTCAGTCGATGTTTTGGATAGCGTCACATCATAAAAGCCTTTCATTCCTTGTTCTTTACGATGTCGACTTTGAATATTGCCTGGATAAACAATTGGAGGGTTTTGATGTAAAAGCTGTCGTTTATGAATATGGCCAAGCGCCCAATAATGATAGTTCTTTTCAAGTAACTGTTGTTTTGTAAAAGGGGCATACACATCATGTGTTGTATTGCCTGCCTCACTGCCATGAAGCATACCAATATGAATGGCATGCTGATCATGTGCAGTTGGATAGCTTTCAATAACAGATTCCTTTAAATGACGTTCAGGATAGCTAAAACCATATATATTCACTTGTTGACCCCGTATTTTTAATTGAACTACACTCGTTTCAGCTGGTAATTCATAGACATTACTTGGTAAAGAAAAGCGTGTCCATGTACCATTTAAATGATCATGATTTCCGTAGCTCACAATGACAGGGATATTGTGTTGAAAAAGCTTCTCCATTGCATCTTGAAATCTTCGTTGTGCTTGCAAGCTACGATTTTCACCATCATAAATATCCCCAACAATTAGTAAAAAATCAGGTTTTTCCTGAATCGCTTTAAGGATAATTTTATCAAACGCTTCAAAAGTGCTTGACCGTATTTTCTTTAAAATGGGTTCGGGTAGACCAAATAAGCCCTTAAATGGACTATCTAAATGTAAATCTGCCATATGGAAAAAACGAATTGCTGACATCCAATCACCTCAAATAGTAGATAATTCTCTCTTTAGTACAAAACCAAAGTAATAATATGTTGTTTATTCAAAACCGAATATTTGTTCTATTTTATCATAACTCATGTTTGATGAAAAATGCTATTACGGAAAAAAACAACATCGCCTTACTTTTTCCACAATTTTCGTAATTTATCAAAAAATTCACTAGTTTTACCGTGAAGTTTATAAATCTTCTATGTATAATAGAAATATATTCAAGTAAAAGGGTGGGGTCTGTATGGAGAATTATCGTTTTACAGCTTTTGAAAAAACAGGGGAAACATTGTTTGATGAAACTTGGACTTTTGAAAATGATGAGGCTGCTAAACTAAATGGACAACAACAAATTGAGGAAAAAGGTGTTGCCGATAAAACTCATCGTCTTGTAAACGCTTCAGGTAAATTAATTTTATTCCATGTTTAGTGGCTAATAAAAGGCACGTAGTCAATGGTTTGCTACGCGCCTTTTATTATTTTTATTTCCCTACAAAGACAGGCGTTCTTTTCTCTACAAATGCATGAATGCCCTCGACATGATCTGTTGTTTTACGCATTGCAGACTGGCCCTCAGCCTCTAATGCTAAGATATTTTCTAGCTGTGGCATATTTTGTGCATGTAGAATTTTTTTCGTTGTAATCATGGAAGAAATCGGGGATGCAAGCATTTTCCCCACCACTTGATCTGCCATTGCAAATACAGTGCCCTCTGGTGCAATATAATCAATTAACCCTGCATCTAATGCTTCTTTTGCTGTTAATACCTTTCCCTCCCATATCATTTGTTTCGCTTTAACAGTACCTACACGCTCCTTCATGAAGAAATGACCGCCCCCATCTGGAATCAGTCCAATTCCAATGAAATTCATAGCAAGTTTACTATTTTCACAGGCTACAATAATATCTGCCCCTAGTGTTAGACTAAATCCTAAACCTGCTGATGCACCATGAACCGCTGCAATCACAATCATTGGTAGCTGATAATATGCCTTCACGATACGTGTCAGATAAACCATTGCCTCATCAATATTCAGTGGTTTGCTTTCATCTAGCATTGCTTTTATATCACCACCCGCAGAAAAGACCTTTCCTTCTCCACGAATAACAAGCACCTGAATATCTTTTTCCTGCTGTAGAGCCTCAAAGCATTCTGCAAGTTCACGCATCATGACATCATCCATTGCATTCATCGCCTGTGGGCGATTCAATGTTAAGGTTGCTCGACGCTCTAATTTTTCTAATGTAATCGTTGAAAATTCCATCTCTATAACCCCCAAATATGAATAGTCATTCACTATGTATAATTCGTGTTTTTTTTGAAAACTCCTTCTCTCTAAGCAAAATTGCTCCTGTTATGCTATATTAAAGGACGAATATCGAGATAAAGGTGGTAATGTATTTTGACACAAAAAGACTATCGTGTATTACTTTATTATAAATATATTACGATTGAAGATCCTGAAGCGTTCGCAGAAGAACATTTAGCATTGTGTAAAGAGATAGGGCTTCTTGGTCGTATTTTAGTAGGTTACGAAGGTATTAATGGAACTGTATCAGGTACCATTGAGCAAACAGATGCTTACATGAATCATATGAAGGCAGATGCTCGTTTTAGCGATATGATGTGGAAAATTGATGAGACTGAAGGGCATACCTTTAGAAAAATGCATGTACGTCCTCGTCGAGAAATTGTTCACCTCGGTTTAGAACAGGATATCAATCCGTTAGAAATCACAGGTGATTATTTAACACCTAAAGAATTTATGGAACAGATGCAAGATGACAACACCGTGGTTATCGATGCCCGTAATGACTATGAATATGATCTCGGTCATTTCCGAGGGGCTGTTCGACCAGATATTGAAAACTTCCGTGACCTACCTGCTTGGATGGAGGCGCATAAAGAAGATTTTGCAGATAAAAAAATCTTAACTTATTGTACAGGTGGTATTCGCTGCGAAAAATTCTCTGGTTGGCTAAAACGCGAGGGCTATGGTAAGAGCGTAGGTCAATTACACGGCGGTATTGCTACATATGCGAAGGATCCTGAGGTAAAAGGTCAATTATGGGATGGTCAAATGTTTGTTTTTGACCGCCGTCGAAGTGTACCGATTAATCAGGTGGAACATGTTATTGTTGGGAAGGATTATTTCACCGGGGAGCCTTCTGAACGATACACAAACTGTGCAAACCCAGCGTGTCATAAGTTAATGCTTTGTGAAGAAAAACATGAGGCATTTTACATGCGAAGCTGTTCAGATGATTGTCGCCGTGCAGAACGCAACTTTTTCGTGGAGGAAAACGGTTGGACAAAGGAACAGGTTGAAGAACAAATTGCTAAGATTGCAGAGGTCCAACAATCAAATTGTTAATCCATTCCATAATTTAATCCAGGTGCGCATTGCTGTTGGATTTCTGCTCAAAACTTCAGCATAGTGATCTACTCCAACATTATCAATCCATTTAAAAAGAGCATCGTCCATCAAAACGATGCTCTTCATTCATTTATGCACTTTATCCTTGCCCTAAATAACGCCCTACCTGGCGTCCACTAAATAAACAACCACCAACAAATGTCCCTTCTAAAGCGCGGTAGCCATGGACGCCACCGCCACCGAAACCACTTACTTCACCAGCAGCAAATAACCCAGGAATTGGCTGACCGTCCATGCCCAAAACAGCGCCATTTAAATTTGTTTGTAAGCCACCTAAAGTTTTCCTTGTTAGAATGTTTAAGCGAACAGCAATTAAAGGCCAATTTTTGGTATCTAAAATTTTATGTGGCTTGGCAACACGCACCCATTTATCCCCAATATAATTTCTTGCTCCATGAATAGCGTTTACTTGCAAATCCTTTGTAAACTTATTGTCCATTTCCCGATCTCTTGCCAAGATTTGCTCTTTAATCTTCATGAAATCAAGTAGCTCATTTCCAGCAAGTTTATTCATTCCATCTACAAGTTCCTTTAGATCATGTGCAATCACAAAATCCTCTCCGTGATTTTTAAAAGCTTGGATAGGAGCAGGTGGGCCTGGTAAAATGCGTTTTAGAACATCGCCAATGCTTTTGTTTGTTAAATCTGGGTTTTGCTCCGAGCCAGATAAAGCAAATTCTTTCTCAATAATTTTCTCCGTTAAAATAAACCAGGAATAGTCATAACCTGTTTTTTGAATCGCCTCTAACGTACTGAGTGTATCAAACCCTGGAAAGTTGGGTGCATGAAAACGATTCCCCTCTGCGTCAAACCACAGGGAGGAGGGACCAGGCAATATCCGAATTCCATGGTTGGGCCATATTGGATCCCAATTTCTTAAACCCTCTGTGTAATGCCACATGCGATCACGGTTTACAATGCGTCCCCCAGCATGTTCCGTGATCTCTAGCATTCTTCCGTCAACGTAAGCTGGTACACCACATACCATATTTTTTGGAGGGGTTCCTAATCGAGCAGGCCAATTTTTTCTCACTAAATCAAAATTTGCCCCAATACCACCACTTGCCACAATCACAGCTTTAGCTTCGTAGGAAAATTCACCGATTCCTAATCTCGAACTTTTTTCACCTCGATTAATAAAGGTTTCAGCTAGCACCGTTCCGCTAATTCCTATAATCTTCCCTTCTTGCTGCACAAATTCATCCACACGATGTCTTGGCTTGAAGTCAATGAATCCTTCTTTCATAGCCTGTTTTACTTTATCTACAAATGGCTTTACAATGCCAGGGCCTGTTCCCCAGACAATATGAAATCTAGGTACTGAATTGCCATGCCCTCCTGCCAATGAGCCTCCCCGCTCTGCCCATCCAACAACAGGGAAAAACTTTATACCTTTTGACTTTAACCAGTCGTATTTTTCACCTGCAGCAAAATCAACATATGCTCTTGCCCATTTATACGCCCAGGAATCCTCATCTTCTAAACGATCAAAGCCTGCAGTTCCTTGCCAATCCTGCCATGCAAGCTCCTTACTATCTTTAATTCCAAGCCTTCTTTGCTCTGGAGAATTTACTAAAAATATTCCTCCAAAAGACCAATATGCCTGTCCTCCGATTGAATTTTCAGGCTCTTGATCTACTAAAAGAACTTTTTTCTTTGCATCGATTAATTCACAAGCTGCGACTAATCCTGCAAGACCAGCACCGACTATTGCAACATCGTACTTCATTCTTACACCCCCAAATCAATCATCCTTAACTAACATTCTTCTCTCACAGTCTGTTTACCTTCTACTTTTTATATTTTTGTCTAAAATGTGACAAACAAAAACGTTCGCTTTCTTAGAACAAATCCATGGATAATTAGCATAAACCCTCTATTTTATTCCATTTAATTCCCATATAATTTTTCATGCTAAAACTACACAGAAACCTGATACTATCGGACTTTTCAAATATCGTTAGCGCTTTCATTGTATTCCCCAAAAAGACGAACATTACAACGGTATTATATAAATAATATTCGTTTTTAGTTATTTTTCAGACTTTTGAAGTCAGTATTTTTAAAGTTTTTAAGAAATATCGTTGACAAAGGTGAACAATAGGGATTATGATGTTAACAAATTTAATCACAAAAAATATAACGACGGAGACACACTAGTCGCAAGAAAATCCAAAGAGAGCTGATGGTTGGTGCAAATCAGTGATTTCTACGATAATAGTTCCACTCCTGAATAGATAGGCTGAACAACTTAAAAGTATGCTTATCCGTCTCATGCACGTTACGCATATAGCTAAGACTGCCAGAATAAATTTTCCAGCAGTGATTAAGGGTGGTACCGCGAACCAAAGTTTATACAGCCTTTCGCCCCTTACAACACACTAACTGTGTTTGTAAGGCGTGGAAGGCTTTTTATATTGTCTTCGATTTAGAAAGGAGATTGTTTGTATGCTGTAAGATGTTCGAATTTTACAAATTTCAGACTATCGTAGATAAAGCCATAGCCAATAATGATAAAAAAGGAGCTAATTATAATGACTACTGCAACAAAAACAAGAACTATTAACGTATTTATCGCTGATCCACTAAGTGAGGATGGTATTTTCCCATTACGCCAGGAACAAGATTTAGATTTAAACATTATTGTAGACACAGGTTTAGCACCAGAAGAATTAATCGCTAAAATTGCTAATGTAGATGTATTACTTGTTCGTTCTCAAACAACGGTAACACGTGAAGTAATTGAAGCAGCAAAAAGCTTAAAATTAATTGGTCGTGCTGGTGTTGGTGTCGATAATATTGATCTTGCTGCTGCTACAGAACACGGCATTATCGTGGTAAACGCACCAGATGGTAATACTAACTCAGCTGCCGAACATACAATTGCGATGATGACTTCACTTGCCCGTCATATTCCACAAGCTTTTAATACATTAAAAAATGGCAAATGGGATCGCAAATCTTTTGTTGGCGTGGAGCTAAAAAATAAAACTTTAGGCGTTGTAGGTTTTGGTCGAATTGGTGTTGAAGTAGCTTATCGTGCTAAGGGTCAACGTATGAATGTTATGGCATACGATCCTTTCCTAACAGATGAACGTGCCAAAGAATTAGGTGTAACAAAAGCAACGGTTGAAGAAATCTGTGTAGCTGCAGATTTCATTACAGTTCATACACCACTTTTACCTGAAACTCGCAACCTTATTAATAAAGATAAATTTGCGATGATGAAAGATGGCGTACGTATTATTAACTGTGCACGTGGCGGTATCATCAATGAAGACGATTTATATGATGCAATCGTAGCAGGTAAAGTGGCTGGAGCAGCTCTTGATGTATTTGTTTCTGAACCAGCAACAGATCATAAGCTACTGACTTTACCACAAGTTATCGCAACTCCTCACTTAGGAGCATCTACAATCGAGGCACAGGAATCTGTAGCGGTTGACGTATCAAATGACATCATTAAATTTTACAAAACAGGTACTGTAACAAATCCAGTAAACATGCCATCTATACCTAAAGAGCTTCTTGCACAAGTTGAGCCATTCTTTGAATTAGCTGAAAAACTTGGTTCATTCCTATCACAAGTGACAACAGAGCCAGTCAAAGAAATCAATCTATCTTATGCTGGAGAAGTAGCAAACTATGATGTTCGTCCATTAACTTCAAATGCATTAAAAGGTTTACTGTCTAAAAATCACGGTAATCATGTCAATGATGTGAATGCTCGTTACTTATCTGAACGTATTGGTATGAAAATTAATGAGCACAAAACAACAACAGCAAAAGGCTTTACTAGCTTAATTACTATTGAAATTATTACTGCTAACGAAACACATACTGTAGCGGGTACACTATTAAACGGTTTAGGTGCACGTATTGTAAAAGTAGAGGACTATGTTGTAGATGTCATTCCACAAGGTCACCTTCTTTACATTAAAAATACTGACAAACCAGGTGCAATTGGCCGTGTAGCAACAAAGCTTGCAGAAAAAGAAATCAATATTGCAACAATGCAGGTTGGTCGTGCACAGGTTGGTGGTACAGCGGTTATGATGTTAACGGTTGATAATGTTGTAACAGAAGAAGATTTAGTTTTTGTGGCACAGCTTGAAAACATTGATGAGGTAAAAGCCATTAACCTATAATTAATAATAGCAAGAAGCAGGGAGTCTCTACTCTCTGCTTTTTATTTTGGGAAAATGATACTTTTCTATGAGTTCTTCGTCATTAAAGAAAAGGAGGTGTTCAGCTTGAACATAGAAGAAATATTTTACTTACATAATCACACCATTTTTAAATACTTATATTACTTACTAAATGATGAAAAATTAGCGGAGGATTATACACAGGAAACCTTTGTCCGTTATTTGAACCATCACCAAACAATAAAAGAAGGAGCCGATCTCGCTTGGTTGCGGTGCACTGCACGCAACCTTGCCTATGATCATTATCGTCGGAAAAGGATTATTCAGTTTGTCCCTTTTTTACAACAGCATGAAGAACAAGCGTCACCTTCTCCTCATCAATGGCTGATGCAACGAGAAGATGCCAAGATACTGTATCTTGCAATTCGAAAACTAAAAATTACCTATCGTGATGTGATCATTCTGCGCAAAATAGAGGGGCTTTCCATCGAAGAAACCTGCGCTATTCTTGGCTGGAATGAGGGGAAAGTAAAAAACACATTAAAACGAGCACTCATCGCATTAAAAAAACAGTTAGGAGGTGAGATGGATGAAGAATGATAAGAAGACATGGCAACACTTAGATGATTTAATGTTATCTGATCAGCAGCAAAAAAAATTATTACGCAATATGACAGAGCCCTCAGTAATTAGTAAACAAACTACTGGAAATGGATGGAAAATTCCTTCTGTGTCAGTGCTATTTATAGTAGTTCTTTCTTTATTAATTTTAACTTTTGTTCAACGTCCGACTGATTCTCCTATGACAATGGATTCCTCCAAAGCCATCCAACGTGTCTACTTAAAGGAGAATCTGAACAAGGATACCTTTATAGCAAAGGATTCTTGCCTTTATGTTCCTCAGCAATGCTATGCTCATTCAAAGGCTATCACACAGCTACAACAGAATTGGGACAACGCTTCTCCTATAACAATATCCGCTAGTCAATGGAAAAGTGGTACTATCTATGATATTTTGATTCTCTATAATGACCGTACACAAGAGAAATGGAAGGTACTCAATAACAAGATTTTCTTCAATGTTGAAACCCAGCAAGCCTTTCTGATTGAAGAATCAATTGACTCTCTACGCTATTTTTATGATGAGAAGCGGTCGACGAAACTTATTTTAGGGAACATTTTCATCCTACTTATGCATTTCATCCTATGGATTGCTAAAAAAAGAATGCCTTATACAGAACGTCGCTTTTTCGCTGCGACAGTTGAGCATGCTATTGCCAATGCCATCATGCTCGTGTTGTTTGGAGGTATTTCATTTGGTATCTATCTTGTCCACCATACAATTCATGCAACAATTATTTATGGCCTTTTCTCACTCTACTCCTTTATGCAAATCTATTATCGTAAAAAGGCTGGTGAACCTAAGGGTTACTTAATTGCTAGCGCTCTTGTTCAGCTTTGTATAGCGATAGCTTTTACATGTTTATACCTTGGACTGAATGTCTATTTTTAATAAAAAAATGTACTGACTCCATGAAGGGTCAGTACATTTTTATACTATAGCTTATTTACAAGCTCCAACAACGCTGTCAAAGAATCCACCTCATAGGTAGGTGTCACAGCCCCGTTGGCGATATTGCTTTCACGATTAATCCATACATTGCGCATTCCCACACGAGATGATCCTAAAATATCAGTATTAAGATTGTCGCCAACCATAATTGCCTCGTCCGCTGTAATACCTGCTTTCTCCATCACAAACTCAAAAATAGATGCGTCCGGCTTACCTTTACCAAAGTCACCTGAAATAATAATATGATCAAAATATGGGGCAATTTCTGGTGTGATTTCTAGCTTTAAATTTTGCAAACTTGGTGCGCCATTTGTAAGCAATACAAGCTGATATTTTCCTTTTAATTCATCTAACACTGCAAAAGTATCTTCGTATAAAAATGGCGCTACTTTACGCTCGGCTACAAAGCGCTCTCCTAGCTCCTCTCCAAACGCTGTATCTTCAATACCAAGAGCAGCTAACCCTTTTGTCCAAGCCGCTGCACGATAGCTAGGAACAATTTCCTTCATTTTTTGGAAGGAGTCCGTCGAGTCGTCAAACGTTCCCCAAAGTCCTTCAAATGGATTGATACCAATTAATACCGTATAATCATATGTTTCATAACCCTCATATAAAGCACGTGCCTCTCGGCGAACAGCTTCCTCTAGCTCAGTAGGATTCACATTATGTACTGTTGCTGCATAGTCACATGTTTTTTCAAATGCAGTTTTGACTGATTTTTTATCCCATAGTAGTGTATCATCTAAATCAAAAATAATTGTATTTATCGACATTTTTGTCCGCTCCTAGCTCCCGATTAATACTACTATTTTAGCATATTTTCAAAATATTTAGGATAACAATTTAAGTACAATTCATGTATCTAAAAACAAGCTGTACGTCAAATCTTCACAGCTTGTCATGTATTAATTATTTTTATTTCGTAAACGATTCATTAAACTCTGAAGGTCTGCTCTTTTTTGTTGTGTTTCTTCTTTTAAAATTTCAATATGGTAAATACCATCTTTTTCTTCTATCTGAACACGATCACCTACTTGCACAGGCTTGTTCATGGCTGACTGTGAAATAATGAGTTGTTCCTCTTCTGCTGGAAACTTTAAGAAAACCGCATAGCCATCTTCAATACGGTCCAATGTGTATTTACTCAAGCTCACTTACAAGTTCCCCTTTCTCATTCCGTAATTGCGCAGCATCTCCAGCATTTAACCAAATTTGTTTAGTTGTCCATTTCAAATAATTTTGCCCTTCCCGTGCATTGGTCCCACTAGTAATATAAATCGTTTTCCCTGGCTGTAAAGAAAGATTAGGGAAATTATAAACTTGATGCCCTTCAATTGAAATAAGCTGCCAATCTTTTAAAGATACTGCGTGTTGTCCACTATTTTTAATTCCTACAATTTCAGTAACTAGATCCTTACTAACGATTTCAATAGCTGTTGTCGGTTCTTCTTTAGATAGTATATTACCAGTTTCTACACTAGAAGTTTCCTTACCGTTCACCGTATAGTTTACCCCATCTGTGGACACCGTAATCGTTCCTAAATCCGCGGTGGCATATATTTTACTACCAATAGCCTGCAAACGGTCCACAATTTCTGCATGTGGATGTCCATACTTATTATCCTCTCCATAACTTAATATCGTGACCTCTGGTTTTACAGCCTGAATGAACTCCTCTGAGCTACTTGTGTTAGAGCCATGATGTCCAGCTTTTAAAACTGTTGCTTTCACATCATACTGCAACATTTCCTTTTCTAATGCCACTCCCGCATCTCCTGTCAATAAAAAAGAGACATTCCCATAAGTCATTTTTAAAACAATGGAGGCATCGTTATTGTCTGTAGCCTGATCATTGGCATTTAAAACTTTCACATTTACATTCTTATCAAATTCGATATCATCACCGATTTTTGGCACATGATAAGGAATATTTTTTTCATCGATACGTGTCAGCATCTCTTCAAAGGTTTGCGATGTATGTACTTTTCCCGAATCATAAAATTGCTCAATCGTCATGTTATCTAATACAGGAATAAGCCCTCCAATATGATCAGCATCTGGGTGTGTTGCTACTACAATATCAAGCTTATCTATCCCAAGTTCTTTTAAATAAGAGACAATCTGTTGCCCTGCGCCCTTCACTCCCCCATCTATAAGCATCGTTTTACCACTTGGTGATTCGATCAGTATAGAATCCCCCTGTCCTACATCAATAAAATGAACCTGCATTTCATGACCAGCTGTTACAGGAATTTTCTCTGTCTTGACTGCCTCGGTACAGCCGGCTAATAAAAAAATACAAAGGAGTAATACTATTATTTTTTTCATCTACTAACTTCCTTTCTATTCTCCTATTATACAAAAAGAGAGCTAGCCATGGGCTGCTCTCCTTTTACTTTAAACAAATATCCACCATAAAATCATCGTAATAATAATAGTCACAAGCCCTTGGAGTAATGTGGCCACCGTTTGGGCTTTATAGGCTTGTGTTACTTCCATACCACTATACTGCGTAATCACCCAAAAGAAGCTATCATTCACATGGCTAACTGTCATTGCTCCTGCACCTATTGCCATCACCACTAATGCTAATGGTACCGCTCCATCAATCCCCAATGTCACAAGCATTGGGGCTACTAAAGTAGATGTAATCACAAGAGCTGTTGTGGAAGAACCTTGAGCCGTTTTCAACGCTGCTGCTACTATAAACGGCACAAGAAGGAATAATGTACCTGAGGCAAACATACCTAAATCCATTTCTTGAAGCATTTCTCCAACACCAGCATTTTTTATAACAGTTCCAAACGAACCACCAGCCCCTGTTATAAGTAAAATTGGTGCTGCTTCTTTTAGACTTTCGCCAATCCAACCTGTTAATGTCGTTTCATTGACTTCAGGTAATAATAAAAAGGCTGCTGCTACACCTAAAAATAAGGCCACTGTTGGAGAACCTAAGAATTTAAAGATGGTATTGAAAGTCGATTCCGTATCACCAACTAATGCTGCTATAGAACCCAAACCAATTAACACAATCGGCAGAACGATTGGTAAAAATGCTTTAAATGTTGAGGGCATTTTACCAAAGGATTTAATGACTTCCTCATAATCTAATGCCTCTACCTCATCTTCAGGAACGCGAATTTTTGTCGCCACTTTTACTGACCATAGATAACCTACGAATGTTGCTGGTATCGCGACTAGTAAACCAATGACAATGACTGTTCCTAAATAATCAGCTGCGCCAATATTTCCTGCTGCTGCAATAGGCCCTGGAGTTGGTGGTACTAATACATGCGTCGCAAATAAGCCAGTTGCTAAAGCTACTGCCATAGATGCAATCGTAACATTGGCTCGCTTTGCTAATGATTTTTGCAAGCTGGATAAAATAATAAAGCCAGAATCACAAAATACTGGTATGGATACGATATAGCCAATTAAAGACATCGCTAATTGTGGACGTTTAGGTCCTACAATTCTTAACACTACTTCTGCCATTCGATAAGCAGCACCTGATTTTTCTAATATTAAGCCTATAATAGTACCAGCAATAATGACTAAACCAATACTTGTCATTAAGCCTCCAAATCCAGTATTAATGCTTTCCACTACTGTCAATAATGGCATACCTGAAGCAATTCCAACGAAGAAAGCACTAATTAATAAAGCTAAAAACGGATGAAGCTTTAACTTAGCTGTTCCTAAGACAACAAATAATACCCCTATTAATATAATAATGAACAACATCTAGACATCCCCCTTTTGTAAGTAACGCTCTATCATTCTTTTAGTTTTTAACCGAATAAAGTGTGCAGGTTCTTGCATTGCCTGCTGCACATCAATCTCCTCATCTACCAATGACTCAACAACTGTAAAATACGCTTGTAATGCTGCATTTGCCTTGGTATCAATTCCTCCAGACAGCAGCATCGCCTCTACATTCGCTTGCTTTGCAGCTTTTGCTACACCTAATGGTGCCTTACCATGTAATGTTTGAAGATCAGATTTTCCTTCACCCGTTATCACTAACTGTGCTTCTGCTAAATGAGCCTGAAGTTGTACAGCGTCCAGCACAAGGTCAATTCCTGCATGGAAGGTTCCTTTTAAAAAAGCGATTAATGCGCCCCCCATTCCCCCAGCGGCTCCAGCACCTTTATAGTCATGTAATCGTATAGCAAATTGAGCTTCAACAATATCTGCAAAATGCTTTAAACAACGATCAAATTCAGCGACCTGGTGTTTTTGAACACCCTTTTGTGGACCAAAGATGGCAGTGGCTCCTCGTTCACCAATAAGCGGATTATCCACATCACAGGCAATCGTAAATGTTGCTTCTGCTAATCTAGTATCTAGTAGACTCATATCTATGACATCTAATTGCATAAGGTTAGAAACACCAGCCTCAAGTTCCACCCCTTCCGCTGATAATAACCGCACACCTAATGCTTGTAACATACCAGTACCCGCATCATTTGTAGCACTCCCACCAATGCCAATAATAAATTTTCTAAAACCTTGATCAAGTGCAGCTTTAATTAATTGTCCTGTGCCATAAGATGTAGCAAGTTCAGGATTTTTCTCATTTTCTTGTAACAGCATAATACCAGATGCTTGAGCCATCTCTATTACACAGGTTACTTGATCGCCCAGTACACCATATTGAGCCTGGATAGCTCTTCCCAATGGATCAAGCACAGTTGCTGAGCAATATCGACCATCTGTAGAGGCAATAAGTGAGTGCAGTGTACCTTCACCACCATCTGCCACTGGTAGTATAATTGTTTCAATTGAATGATCCACATCTAAGATTCCTTTTTGCATTGCCTTTGCTACTTCAACTGCTGACAGAGTACCCTTGTAGGAATCTGGACTAATGATAACTTTCATGTTATACCTCCACTTATGTCGTCCATTGACATTTACGTAAATTTTCATATCCCTAAGTTAAGCGCTTACAATTTATTATAATGACAATAAATTCAGAAAACATTATAATAGGTGTACAATTTATCTGTCATATAACAGGCTGTTTTTTATGCGAGGTGTATAAACATGTTGACAAAAAAGTTAGCAGAAGACATCGTCCATCAAACGATGTTGCGCTTGCGTCACAATATTAATGTTATCAGCCCAAGTGGAGTCATTTTAGCTTCTGGGGATAAAATGAGGGTGGAAAATATTCATGAAGGTGCACTATACGTAGCACAGACAAAAGAGACTCTAATTATAAATGAGGAAAATATAGCACTTTATCCAAACACAAAACCAGGCATCAATATGCCAATTATGTATCAAGATGAGGTTGTAGGTGTTATAGGTATTACAGGAGATTCAGAGGATATGCTTGAAATTGCTAATCTCGTTCAACTCACAACAGAGATTATGGCCCATCAAGCGATTGTTGAATCTAAAAGCGAATGGCAACGAAAGAATAACGATTACATATTTGAAGCACTCGTTCATGGAAGTAAGCTAGACGGAACCTTAACTGAACGGATTCAGAAATTACCATTTGCTCTTTCGGGCCCTTTTCAGGTGATTTTAGTGAGCTTAAATAAAGCATCCTACGCAGAAAATACAATACCCTTCTTTTTTGAGGATCTATTTTATAAACAGCCTATTCTTGCTGGTCATAGCCAATTACAGGAATACTATATCCTACTAACAAGTTGTATGGAGCAAAATTGCCGTCCTATTATAAAAGCACTGCGTAAGCAGAAACTTCCCTCCCTTCAAATTGGGGTAGGGCCTGTGGTTCAGCATTTATCTCAGCTTCCCTATAGCTACCAAGGTGCCAGAACAGCTCTAAAATTTGCTGCAATCAATAATGAATTGACTTTTTTTGAAGATGTCGAGTTATATTCCCTTTTTAAACCTCGTGAATCGGAAGAGGTACAAGCATTTTACCGTCGTGTACTCAAAAATTTAGACGCTAAACAATTGGAAACATTACAATCGTTTTTTGATTGTAATTTACAGCTAAAGCATTGTGCTCAGCAATTGAATATTCATCGACATACACTTACTTATCGTTTAAATAAAATAAGGGAATTAACAGGCTATGATCCGCAATACTTTGAGGATGCTGTTCTGCTAAAAATGGCCTGTACATTACGAACACTACAAACAATGAAGGCAATCTGAACAGATCAGATTGCCTTCATCATTAAGCCTTATATAATTCATTTAAAAATTCTATTTTCTTCCCAATAGCCTCTTCAAAGGTCATAATATAGGCAGCAGGATCTTTCGGATTATGGAATTGTGTAATTCTCCCTGTTTCGGGATGAACAAATTTTGAGGATGCCCCACAGCCAATTCCTAAGATTGTCTGCACTTCTTCCATAATAACGATATTATAAATACTTTCTTCTCCCGCTTTACTATAGCCCACATTTTCTAAATTACCTAAAATATTTTTCTGACGATATAAATAGTATGGAACATAATCATTTTCTTTTGTCCAAATTTGTGCCATTGCCATCATTTCAGCTACCGTATCACGGTCGGCTACTTTGTATTTATCCTTATTACGCGTCATCTCTGAAGCACGTTTAAATGATAGCGTATGAACAGTTAAAGACTCTGGCTGCATTTTTGCCGATTCCTCTAATGAATGTTGGAATTCTTCAATCCCTTCATTCGGTAGCCCAATTATAAGATCCATATTGATATTGTTCATACCTGATTCTCTTGCAAGCCAAAACTTATCAATGGTTTCCTGGACTGTGTGATGACGACCAATTGCTTTTAATGTTTCATCAGTATAAGATTGTGGATTTACACTAATACGATCAATACCCCATTTTTTTAGTACTTCTAATTTTTCTGGTGTGATGGTATCAGGTCTTCCTGCTTCAACTGTCACCTCTCGAATTGTTTCAGGGTTAGGGAATGATTCATACATCGTTTGATATAAGGCATCCATTTCATCGGCCTCAATTGAAGTCGGTGTACCACCACCCCAATAAATGGAGGTGATTTTCATATCATTGTCCTTCAGCCATTTGCCCATTTCGCGCAATTCAATATGCAAGCCATCTAAAAAAGTCGTAACACGCCCTTGCTTACGATTACTACCAATCGCATAGGCTGGGAAAGTGCAATATGCACATTTGGTAGGGCAGAATGGAATACCAATATAAACACTGATTTCTTGTCCAATGGAATCAAGATCAGGAATGGTCACTAGTTGTCGGTCCACAATTTCCTTTAATAGTCCAACTTTTTCCTTTGATAAGCGGAAATCTCGAATTAATAGATCAGCAATTTCTTGCTCACTTTTACCTTCTTTTCTAAATTTATGATACAGCTTTGTTGGGCGTACACCCGTTAAAATCCCCCATTGCTGATGCACTCCAGTATGCTGTTCAAGAACATCTAAAAATACATGTGACAATGCACGTTTTATGCGAATATTTAGCTCACGATCTGTTGCCGGGGACTCATATTGAATACTGTACTCATTCGTGTATTGCTTACCATCTACAATCAAGTTTGCTTTTGTAGAAATGGAAAAATCGTCTCCAGTCTGATAGTCAAATGAAGCAGACATATCTGCTCCCATTGGTTCAACCTTCAGCTTGGAATCCTCAAAAAATAAATTCGCAATATGATTTAATACGCGAATCCAATCTTCAGGATATTTTTGATCTATATGAATAATTTTCATTTCGTTTCGCTCTCTTCTTTTATATATTGCAGATTTAAGTTTAACAAATTTCTATGACTATAAGCAAAATAACAATTAGAATCTATAAAATAACAGAATATTCAGTTTAAATATAGACAAACTATTTTTTTGTCATTATAATTTTCAGAAAAGGTGGTGTCGAGAATGTTTATTTTAAAAAATGACAATTATACATCTGTTTCGAGCTTTATTCATCAAGTAGAAGTAGCATTCCACCATTTTGATTTAGAGCGCTGTGACGAAAAAACATTATATGTCACGGTAAAACTTAAATACGGCACACATAAAGTACTATGTGATTTTATTTATATTATTGATCAACAAGAAATCTATGGCGCTATTTCAATTAACAAGCATTATGAAAAGACAAGGGTATTTATTCAACAGCATTTTCAGCAATTTTTATTGTATTCAGATGAAATGGTATTAGCTAAAAACTTCATGAATACAATATCCTTTAAACAATGTCTCCAACAATTTGCGAAAAAGTATCCAGCCTTTATTTCCTCAAAGAACCATTACGCTCTAGCAATGGCTGAGTAACCACAAATAAAAATAGTATGCCAAGCATTGTTGGCATACTATTTTCTTAATTATTTTAAATATTCATCCACAAATTCAACAGGTACATATGTCTTTGTATTTTTTAAAGTCGGTGCGACTGTTAGTGTACGTAATGCCTTATTATAGCCAAATGTTTTTTCACCGCGAGTAATTGTGTAAGACATATTCCCTTTTGAAAGGATTGCCCCCTTGCCTGTAGAATCCACTTTGAAGCCAAGCTTTTCAGCGATCACACGTAATGGCACCATTTTTGTACCAGCTACTTCATAAGAATCTGATGCGATAATATTATCAATTTCTTCATTTATTGGATTCTTAGTAGTTGAGGAATCATCGTCCAGTACAATTACTTTAGATGGTGTTGTTTGAGCTGGGATACTTTTAGTAGAGGCCGTATAGAAAACAATCAGATGCTTCTCTGCTAAATCTTTAGCGTCCACCTTTTCACCTTTTTCATTGAATAGCTCTGTTTCTTTCCCAATATTTAATTTTAAAATATCATACGTATTAGTTAAATCTTCAAAGAAATAATCCACTTCTACAAAACCAACTTCTTCTGTTTCAACGATGACAACCTCTGGATTGAATTGTGGTGGATAAATATATTTTTGCGGTTTGTTAGCAAAGGTATAAGCTAATACTTTATCACCCTTTTGTAGCTCCACTTTCTTCCCAGTATTGTCGAACACGAGAGTATCTTTAGTAATTTCTAATACATTTGTTTGCTCGCCTTCTTTTACTGTGTAATATGTAATATTTTCCCCAACACGAACATCTTCCACAGTACCACGAGTATCATTAAAAATGTGTACGGGATCAATTTGTATTTGTGGTACCTCTGCTTCTGTAGATTGCTGCTCATTTGCTGAAGCTACCGGTACAAGGGCACTTCCAAATAATAATGCAGACATAGCTGCAGGTGCTATTTTTTTCATGTTCATAAAATCTCTCCTTATTGTTTGGATTCATAGTAGTAGTAGTTTTAAAATGGAAAAAGTTTCAGTGCAAACCGAGGATTTTATGAGAAAGAGGTGGCAGTATCTACTGCCACCTCTTATTCCTATTCTTTAACAATCTCGCTCAAACCAGTAATATCGATGCCATTTAAAGCTTGAGTAGCAAGGCGATCTGCTTCCGAATTATCCTTACGTGAAACAAGCTGGTATTCGGCTTGAATGTGAAGTTGCTCCAGCTTAGCATCAATTTTATCTGCCCAGCTTGCTAGTTCTTTTTCCAATGCTGGCCATTCCCCATTCAGTTGATTGATGACCACTTGTGAATCTCCTATAATACGCACAGGCAAATGGTGGACATTTAAAAGTTCTAGTTCTACTAAGGCTAAATAAAGCGCTGCATACTCTGCCTCGTTATTTGATTTCAATTCAGACGAAAAGGCATTCCTTCTCAATCGTAAAGGTTTACCATTTTGTTCGTAATAAATGGCGCAGCCTAGTCCTGCTTGCCTTGTCCCACGATCAAAACCTCCATCAAAATAGAGCGTAATATTATGAGGCTCTGTATCAATTTCCTTTAAATATGCTTTTAGCTCTTTAAGTGACCAATTTGTATCTTGCCGATCCATACAATGTAGCGATTTTACCCTTCCCGTTCTTTCCATGTCCTCTGCAAGTAAAAGTGCTTGAGCTGCAGGCATTTCAGCTGAACGTAAAACTGTTGTTGCTCCTTTTGGTGTTTTATAGGTCCATTCAATGATGACATGCATATTCATAACCTCCCATACTCTTTAACTGGTACATAAAGCAAAAACGTGTACCGACCAATAGCGGATACACGTTTTCCTCTCACTTGTTATATGTGCAATTCCTAGAAAATTTATTCCTTTTTAAATTGCGATTATCACCTTTTATTGAATTCCTTCATATAAACCTTGGATAGGTTTTATTAAAATGCGATTTACTTCTTCGATTACTTTACTTACCTTCATTTCTGCCTCAAGCATCGTTGAAATTTTTTCATTTTGCTGTGCAAGCTGTGCCGCTTTTTGTGCATAGACAAGCTCATCCTCCAAAATATCCTCACCAGCTAATTGCTTTTTCTGTAATTCGATTTGAATTTTACGGAAGTTTTTAAAGACATTTAATGCCTCTTCATCATTTTTAACAACTTCAACAGCAGCTTTTAACGCTTCAAATTCTGGAATCTTACGGAAAGTTGCTTCTAGCGCATTAATGTCATTATAAATATTAATCATTCATACAATCTCCTTTTAAATAAAGTAAACAATCAAGCCTTGCACAATCCCAATCAATCCACCAAGCACTGCACCTAATACAGTAATCATTTTAAACTCACGTTTTGAAATACCTAATACAAGCTCCTCTAATTTCTCTACTGGGAATGAGTCAACCTGCTCTCGCACAACCTCTTGTAAGTTTAAACGTTTTAGTACATCCTCAAGTTTTTCCTCTGCCTTCACAAAAGCTTTTTCTATAGCTTGTGGAATCACGGTATACTTCGCCCAGTCATTTCCTTCTGGCCAATAATAAGAAATCGGTTGATTTAAACGTTCAGAGATTGCTAATTGTTCTTTCACGTACACTTGTAATTTCGATAAAATGGGGTCAAATTGAACATCTTGCAAAAAGTCCATAGCGGGTCGATCTTTAAGTTTTTCCCATTCCTGTGAAAATATTTTTGTTAGTAATGTTGTTGTTCCTGGTGCTTGTAAAAACTTCACAAGCTCACGTTGAACTTTCCCAACTAATGAAGAGGAATCACCTAAGAACATATTGATCATGCCGCCTAGAGACCCTTTTGATGATAAAAAGTCATCAATCATTGCCTTAATCGTCATTTCACCTTCTGGTGATAAAAAATAATCCTCGCCTTTTTCTAAAATGTGCTGAACTGCTACTGGAATTTTAGCATCAATTGTATTTTGGATATCATCTGATAGCAGCGTACGAATTGATTTTGTTGATAGTGTATTCTTTACCGACGAAAATTGTCCCTCAACAATTGCTTCAACCTTCTGTTCAATGGTAGTAGGTAGATGAGCAAACCCAGCTAAGTTTAGCCAATCCTGAATTGTTTTGTCGTTTGTAAAGATTGTTTCTTCAACTTTTGTTTGCACAAAGTGTTCTACTTTGTCTTGAATATCCTTAGAGAAAAACTTTTTTCTAAATGTTTCAGGCGTGAGTAAATAATTAACTACTGTAAGACCCAACTGTTTAGCTAATTCATCACGTCGTTTGGGTATAAGGCCTGGTGTAAACGGTACACGCCAATTTTTAATATATATCGCTTTATATGGACGAAAAAGCATTTTAATGGCTAAGTGATTTGTAACGCCCCCAATTGCAGCCCCAATGATAGCCATAAAAAGTAATGTCACTATAAAATTATCCATTAGTATCCTCTCATTTCAATTGTATTCAAGATTGGCGTATTTTGTCGCCTTCTGCACTCATTATAGCAGAGCAATGATTTTCAACGAAAGAAATACCCCTTTAGAATTTCAATCTCATCCTATTTACTTCTATGAAAAGTGAATAGTTGCAAAAATACCTTTATACTTGAATAATATGACTACATACTATAAGAAGCGAGGTTTGATGATGATTCAACATTTCAGTTTTAAACCACTATTTGAAAACACGCAACTACCTGGGTGGTCTATTTCATTTTTTTATCAACGAGAACGATACCAAGCGGAATATTTAAAGGACGGTACGATTGAGTGGATAGGAGCCATTCCATCAGACGAGGAGGTTGTTAAAAAAATGATACATGAACTTATGCTGTTTCATGTATACGATTGAATTTGATAGTCAATTTTTCGTTGTGATCCCGTATAAAAATACCTATATTTACTATTAATAGCACGCCATTTAAGCTAATTATGTTGAATCCTGTTGAAATTTGTATATTTTTCTTATACATTTATGATATCAGCTTAATAGTAAATGTTTTTTATGCAGGGGGCCATTTCAATGAGTAAAGTCACACTTTCGGATGACTTAAATAGCTATAATTCAAAAGCGTTAATTCGTGTAAAAGTAAAAGAATTTTTTTCAGAATTTTCCGCTAAAATATTCGAATTAGTGGATGAAGCGGGTGCTGTTAATAGTAAGAAATTCGAGGAACTTTCTGGCTATAAAAGCGACTTTTACAATGAGTATTGCAGTCAACTAAAGGGCTTCTTTGATTTTTCTACTAGCTCTTTCGGCAAGAAATCGATTAAAACGTTCTATTTAACGTATAATAACAAGAACTATGTTTTAACACAGCAAGGCATAACGGAAAAAGCACCTGTATCTATCGCTCCGTTTACAGGTGAAATACCTTTAAAGGAAACGGTTCATGATGTTGAAAAAGCGTGTTTAAAATTACGCTTCCAGCAAGAATAAATAGGTCAAACATTTAGAAAGGGGGAGTCTCAAATGATGATTGAGACTCCCCCCTTTCTATAAAAAATAATTCATTTAAAAAAATCCGCAAGCTAAAGCACTCTTGAGATTTTTGACGTGTCGTATTATATGAGATGCAAAATGCTTCTTTCCCTAAACAAACTATCTTTGATCTTTCTAAAGTTAGCATATAGCCATGGTAATTACAATCTTTTGGTATTTGAATCTAGTTGCATTTTTTCAAAAGATCCATGAAAAACAAGTGAAAAAGTTGTTGTCAATATTTGTGTTTTTCTTTTAAATAATTTATGATTGAAACATCCAACAATTTTTTAAATCATAGGAGGTGTACACTTTGTTTACTTCCCTCATTCGGGCGGGAACAAAGGAATTATTTGGACGGAGACATATTGGAGATAACCATTAGGTTGGCGGCATTCGCCCTACTAATTATAATGACTGGATTTTTCGTTGCAACTGAATTTGCAATCGTAAAAGTGAGATCTACCCGCATTGATCAATTGCTCGCGGAAGGGCATAAAAAAGCGAAAAATGCAAAACGTGTTGTTTCAGATTTAGATGAGTACTTATCTGCATGCCAGTTAGGTATTACCATCACTGCACTTGGTTTAGGTTGGTTAGGTGAACCTACATTTGAAATCATTTTACACCCAGTGTTTGAATTTCTAAATTTGAATGGTAGTATTACATCTATCCTTTCATTCATACTTGCATTCTCAATCGTTACGTTTATGCATGTTGTTATTGGGGAATTGGCGCCAAAAACATTAGCCATCCAAAAAGCAGAATTTGTCACATTAAACTTTTCTGGCCCATTAATTATCTTCCACAATATTACGTATCCCATCATTAAGCTATTAAATGGCTCTGCCCGTGGTTTAACAGGTCTTTTCGGCTTAAAAATGATGTCAGAATCAGAAGTTGCTCATACAGAGGAAGAGCTGCGTATGATTTTGTCGGATAGTTTAAAAGGTGGAGAAATTAATAACTCAGAATATGAATATGTTAACAGTATTTTCGAGTTCTCTGATCGTCTTGCAAAAGAAATTATGGTTCCTCGAACTGAAATTGTCGGCATAGAAAAAGAGCTAACAATTAAAGAAGTGTTTGATTTAATGGGTGTTGAGCAATATACTCGTTATCCAATTCTGGATGGAGATAAAGATCATATTATTGGATTAGTTAACATGAAGCATTTATTAACCGCTTACATTAAAGATCCTAAAAATGGTGATAAGCCAGTCATTGATTATATGCAACCTATTATTCGAGTGATGGAAACAACGCAAATTAACGATCTATTACTAAAAATTCAACGTGAACGTATTCATATGGCCATTTTAATGGATGAATATGGCGGAACATCTGGTTTAGTGACGATTGAAGATATTATTGAGGAAATTGTCGGCGATATTCAAGATGAATTTGATGAAGACGAAATCCCGGAAGTACAAGAAATTGCAGAAAATCATTTTATTTTAGATGCTAAGATGCTTCTTGAAAATGTGAATGATATGCTTGGTACTGACATAGAAGATGATGATATTGATACTATCGGTGGTTGGTTCATGACGAAGCGTTTTGATGCAGTCGAAGGTGACAGTATTGAAGAGCAAGGTTTTGAATTTATCGCAAAAGAATTAGATGGTCACCATATTTTATACTTAGAAGTTCTGAAATTACCTAACAGTGATTTATCAAATGAATATGACGCAGTCATTGACTAAAATTGAATTGATTTGCCATACTTGTCGTGGTATTATTAGAAGCACGCTTGTATAATCTAGGCTATAAATATGGTCTTTTCTTCACACCTTATATAGGTGGGAGCAACGACCGTAATAAATAGATGAAACGACTCCCTTTTTAAAAGGGGGTCGTTTTCTAATGTCCGAAAGTTTTGCGAGGAGGAAACAAAATGGAGCTCTATACAAATTTACGTCAAGGGGAAAAAGGTGCATGGCTATCCATCGGTACATATCTAATCCTAAGCTCTGCTAAGCTTACAATAGGCTACATTGGTACATCTGAGGCCCTAAAAGCAGATGGTTTAAATAACACAACTGATATCATTGCTTCCATCGCGGTACTGGTTGGTTTACGCATTGCCCAAAGACCACCTGATTCCAACCACCAATACGGACATTTACGAGCTGAGACTGTTGCCTCTTTAGTCGCATCGTTCATTATGCTTGTTGTCGGTCTCCAAGTATTAGTTAGTTCCCTAAAAAGCTTGTGGGAGCCCACTGGTACAACACCTTCACTGTTAACAGCCTATGTAGCAATAGGTAGTGCAGTTGTCATGTATGTGGTTTACCGCTATAATTTAGCACTATCTAAAAAAATAAAAAGTGCCGCTGTTAAAGCTGCTGCCTTTGACAATCGCTCTGATGCACTTGTCAGCATCGGTACAGCCATTGGTATTTTTGGAGCCATTTTCGGCTTTCCGATCATTGATTCACTTACAGCTCTCATTGTTGCCTTTTTAATTATTAAAACAGCAGTAGAAATTTTTTGGGAAGCTGTTCAAAGTCTTACAGATGCATTTGATATTGATGAAGTTGAAACGTTATCGGTCTTAATCCGTAACGTGGACGGGGTAATGGAGCTTTTAGACTTTAAAGGACGTGCCCATGGCAATATGTATTTCATTGACGTAACTGTCACAGTAGATCCTTATTTAAATGTCTTTGAAAGTCATCGCATAACTGAAGAAATCGAACATACCATTATGCGTGAAAATCGCTTTTGTCAGGTTCTTGTGCATATTGAGCCACATATCATTCCTCCACAAAACGAAGAAAAGTCTCCTACCAATTGATTGGTAGGAGACTTTTCTTATTTAATAGCTATATAAATATCCACTTGTGATTCATGTGGATTAGCGCATCGTTCATCATACAGTTCAAAGTCGCCTGTATACGTTCGTTCAATTTTAGAATTTGCAAACCAAGCCCAAATCTCTTGCCAAGTTTGAATGACAACTTCAGGCATCATGCCTTTATCAGATGTAAAAACTAGATACTTAGCTGCTGGAATCTTTTTTACTACTAAATTAGCTTGAATGTCATCATTATTTACTTCTACACCTAGTGTAAGAGTATAATTACCATTCACATCCGTCTCATAGTCTGAATACAAACCATAGACATGACCATTTTTTCGCTCGGCTATTTGGTCCGTAATATTTTGCTGATAAAAGTGATCCCATAATTGCGGAATTTTAGCTTGCTCTGTTATTTCATTGGCATTACTTGTTTGAGTTGAAATACCCACGATGTTAAATGAGTTTAATTCAACTACTTTTGGTTCTCGCCACTCACATTTTCTCCATCGCTTTAAATTTGGCAAAAAGGAAGTCAGCATATTACGTGCTTCATTTTCTGGCATACCACCTTCCATAAGATGCGGTACACAAATTTCAATCATTTCGTCTACTGTTAACTGGGGTTGTTTAAACTCGCCCCCCTCGTAACAATATGTACAATAATCCTGACTTTTTTCCCCTTCTTTTTCAGTACCCAATAATGCCTCTTCTACTAAAGGCATACCGCAGCTTTGACAATAGCTTTGCATCGTCATTCCACCTTTCGCTTTATTTGTACTTACTATAGCAAAGGAAACCTGACAACTGTCTGTCATCAATTATTTAGATTTTTATATAATTGAACAATTTCTAAAGCTCGTTTTTGAATAATATCTCTTATATAAAGTGGTTCCATAATTTTAATGCGATGCCCAAAGCTTAACAAGAAACCATAAAGCCATTCATCTTCGGGTATAGATATATAAATCATGGATTGTTCATGGTCTATATGTTCTGCACCAAAGGATTCCTCCACTAATGTTGTAATGTCTTTATCAAAAGAAATGACTAAATCGACTACGTTTTGTGGTCGATGCCATTCTTTACCCCAAGGGAGTTCACTTAAATTCACTTCCTTATGCTCAAAGGTAGAATCAGCTTGAAGCAAATGTTTCATTCGCGCAAGCTTAAATAAACGAAAGTCCTTTCTTAATGTACAATAGCCATACAAATACCATATCTTCCCTTTTTGAACAATTGTATGTGGTTCGACTATTCGGCTTGTTTGTTCACCATAAGTAGTAGAATAATGAAAGCTTATGCAACGATTATTCTCTATAGCTGTCTTGAGCGTCGTAATAAGCTCTTTAAAGAGAGCGTTTGGTCCCCATGGACTAAGATCAACAAATAGATGGTCCATCGATTGTTTTACATGATCATCAGCAATACTCGTTATTTTCTCGAGCACGGCTTCAGCGTGGGAATCTTCATAGGTAGTCAAAGCACTTTTAATCGCAATAGAAAGTGACGTGAGCTCATCCTTCGTCAACACTTGCCTATCAACACGATAACCATCGATTAAACTAATGCCACCATTTACACCTTGCTGACTAATAACAGGTACACCAGCACAGCTCAATGTTTCAATATCTCGATAAATGGTACGAATCGAAACATTAAATAACTCTGCTAATTCCTGTGCCTTAACCTTTTTACGGTTGATTAATATCATCGTCATGGTTAGAAGTCTTTCTAATTTCATGGTAAAATCTCCTTTCTTGCCATCCCATTTTTCCTATATATACTTCTATTTTAATTAATAACCTATCTTTTTAAGTATTTTTTAAGTACTTTTTGAGTATTTTTTAAGACAAATGTACTATAATAACGCCTAATTATTGTTACAACAATTATACTATTTTAACAATAAAAGAAAAAACAAGGCTTATGCCCATATGCAACTTTCATTAACAATACTATGTTGTTTCATTTTTGTATAAGAATAGTTTGATTTTAACGCCTAAGCAATTATTTCAATTCTCTTAACACAAACTAAAAAACTTTTTTCTTCTATATAATGAACGGCGAAATTTTCTTTGAATGGATTTGACGCGATGTGATAAACACATCGGGATTCATTGACTCTCACCCGTGAAAGAACTACACCATAAATTGCTTTTTTCTGGCATCAAATTTTTAATAGAAAAGTTGAGTGATTTTCACTTTTCTTGCCCTTCACTATATATAGGAAGCCTTTTCACCCAAAATGAACTAGAGTTTAATGTTTTTAATTTAATTGTATAAAGGAGAGTTTGATGTGATTCGAGCCGTTTTAATAGACAATGAACCGTTAGCTTTACACTATTTTCAAAATAAACTACATGCCTTTCAACAAATACAGGTGATGCAAACCTTTACAAGCGTAGAAGTATTTCTGAATGAACTACCAACTATGGAATTTGAGGCTATCTTTTTAGAAGTAAAACTTCAGGAATTATCAGGACTTGAAGTTGCTGATATTATCAAAACGGAACGCCCACAAGTCAGTGTAATTTTCATTACCGCCTATCATGAATTTGCATTACAAGCCTATGAAATTGGCAGTCTCGACTATGTATTAAAGCCTATCAGTCATGCCCGTTTAGAAAAAACTGTAGCCCGTATTGAGCATGAATTTTCCATTCAGCAAATGCTTCAACAGGCTACACAAACTGTCTTAAATGTACAATGCTTCGATCAATTTGCCGTCTATAGTAACAATAGTTTAGTGGCATTTAAAACAGAAAAGACAAAAGAATTGTTTGCTTATTTTATTTTGCATCCAAATATACCGATTCATCGAGATTATTTAATTGAAATTCTATGGCCAGATTTAGATTATGTACGAGCCAAATCAAATCTTCATACAGCTCTATCTTATTTAAGGAAAACTCTAAATACAATTGGCTACGAAAACTGTATTGTCTTTTCAAATAAATACTATATCTTCGAAAAGCCAAATATCGTATGTGATTTATACGATTTTCAAAAACTTCATGAGGATTTTTCAAGACTTGAATTTCCTTCTATTTCTTTGATTAATCAATGTCTTTCTATTTATAAGAATGGCTTATTTGTTTTTGATGATTATGAATGGTCAACTGCCTATAAAGATAAATTAATGAAATCATACATAGAGCTATTAGAAAAAGGGTTTCAAACAACGGTCTTTTCAGATACTGAAAGAGCTATGGAATTTTTACATGCATTAATAGAGTATGATCCCTATAATGAACAAAAACTTGAGCACTATTTATATACGTTAATACAGGCAGGGCTTCATGAACAGGCACTCAAAATTTTCCAAACATATACGCAAAGACTAGAGGAAGATTTAGCACTAACACCTAGCTCTACATTATTAGAGATATCTAAAAAATTATTTGTTCAACATAAATAATGTAAAAAACGGCGAGTGCTTCTAAGTGAGTAGAAGCTCGCCGTTTATTTATATCCCACTACCTTCAGTTAGCCCGTGCTTAACAGCATACAGTGCTGCCTGTGTACGGTCTTGTACCTGTAGCTTTGTAAAAATATTCGAAATATGGGTTTTCACCGTCTTTTCTGTGACAAATAGTGAGGATGCAATTTCCCGATTACTCTTTCCTTTTGTAAGCTCTGCTAGCACATCCTGCTCACGAGGTGTCAGCGGATTTAATAAATGGGGTGCATTCTGAGACTCCTGGCGATCCATTTCAAGCGTTGACGTTGCTTCAGGATGTAGAGTGTTTTCACCACGCATAATACGACGAATGGATAAGACCAATTCATCTGGCTCAATATCTTTTAACTGATAGCCTGCCGCTCCTGCCTCCATTGCTGGAACCACATGATCTCGATCAGAAAAGCTAGTAAGCATTAAAATTTCTATTTGTGGAAACTTCGCTTTGATGCGTTTAGTCGCCTGGATGCCATCCATTTCAGGCATGACTAAATCCATTAAGATAATATCTGGTTGAATGCTTTCTGCTAATGCAACAGCTTCGTGCCCATTTTTGGCCTCTCCAACAACCTCAATATCCTTTTGTGTCTTTAAGAAAAACAGTAGTCCTCTACGCACCACGTGATGATCGTCTGCAATTAATACACGTATCATGTCCTCTCCCCCTTAATATGGCAAGCGGATTAGCAGCTCCGTACCTTTGCCAATTTCACTTACCCAGTCGGCAGTTCCACCAACTGATTTTGCACGATCCTTGATAGATTGTAAGCCCATTGAAAGCAACTTTGTATTGTTGTCAATGACAAAGCCCCGTCCCTCATCACGAATAACCAACAAAATATCTGTTGACGTAACAGTAATATACAATGCTGCCTCTAATACACCTGCATGGCGACGTACATTATTTAACGCCTCTTGGGCTACGCGAAATAATGTTTCTTCAATACGTGAGGGAAATTGCAATACGCCTGAAACCGTAACATGTAGTTTTAAGCCAAGCATTTCAGCGTATACTTTCATGGCCTCAAGTAAACCATTTTCCAATCCTTTAGGTCGCAATTGCCAAATTAACGCACGCATCTCTGTAAGTGCATCTTGTGTTAAATGCTGAATCTCTTTAAATGTTTCTTTCACTTCGCAATCATCCGTCATTTCAATGCCAGCCCTAGCTGTTAACGTAACCGAGAATAGTAGTTGATTAACTGAATCGTGTAAATCACGAGCTAGGCGATTACGTTCCTTCACAAGCGCCATTTCCTGCTCCTGCTTTGTCAGTAAAATTCGCTTAATAGCTGAACCCATCTGAAAGGCAACTGATTCTAATAAAGCAAGCTCCTCCTCTGAAAAGCGTACTGTATCCTTAGATGCAACATTTAATACGCCAAAACGTTCTTGTCCAGATTGAAGAGGTACTGTCGCATGATGCGTGATTCCTTCATGATCCCCAACATTTGCAGCTATGGCACTTTCAATACGCTGACACTCGATAATATTGGAGGCTTTTTTTAGCTCTTCATTACGATAACGCGATACACACCAACAACCGCCCTTTTTTAAATAATGGCAATTGTTATATTCCAATGCCTCTGGTAGATTTTCATGGACAACTAGTTCTGAACGCCCCTTTGCATCAATAAAAAAAATCCAGCCTGTTTCAAAATTGGTGCCATTTAAAAATTTGATGAGCGCACCTTTTAGCATTGTGACAATTTCAGTTTCTTCATTTAATAGTTCAGCAATCTCTTTTAAAATACTGATATTGGAATGCTCATTCTCCCTCACGAAAACACCTCTTCTTTAGCATTACTATTGTTAATGATACCATTAAGCTATTGAAAGCGTCTGCTTCCACCGTTCATACTTTAGACTGAAATTCATCACATACCTTATTTTGTGTAAGTTGATTTACATATAAAACTAGAACCACTATAATCGAACAAGGACATGGTTTTATGAAGGGAAGATTGAATATGTCTAAAAAAGAAGAAAATGGCTTATTATTTATTTGGATTGTTTCTGCTATAGCAACACTAGGTTCGTTATATTTTTCTGAGATTCGTCATTATGAACCTTGTAAATTATGTTGGATTCAACGTATTTTTATGTACCCAATTGTTATAATGACGACAGTAGCATTTATACAAAAAAATGCACGTATTGCTGTCACAACAGCTGTATTTTCTGTGGTTGGCGGCTGTATTTCACTTTACCATTACGGAATTCAAAAGCTTAGCTTTTTAGCTGAAAATGCCCCCTCCTGTGGCGCAGTTTCTTGTACAGGACAATATATTAATTGGTTAGGCTTTATTACTATTCCGTTTTTAGCATTAACTGCATTTATTTTAATCGCAGGGGCAAGCTTTTATTTAATCAAAGCTTCTAAAGCTGCAAAATAATCGAAAGACCGTGTTCTACCTTTGGAATACGGTTTTTTCTACGGAGGAAGATCTATGTTTCATTATGAAATTGCTGAAGATAACTTAAGTGTGGAAGAATTGCTACGTAATCATTGGCGACTCGGTAAAAAACTCGTTCATGAATTGCGTATGGCCAAAGCCATCACATTGGTAAATGATGAGCTGATTCAATGGAATACACCATTACAAACTGGAACAATAATCAAATTTACGTTTCCTGTTCCAACTTCTAGCTACAAACCAACACCTGTATGTGCTATTGATGTAGTCTATGAGGATGACCATTGTTTAATCGTATCAAAGCCAAAAGGTATGGCAACACATCCTAATGATGCTCGTGATACACATACATGTATGAACCATGTCATGGCACATATCAAAGAACAGGGTGGCATTTATGCTGAACATGTTCATCGTCTTGATAAAGGGACACAGGGCTTATTACTAGTAGCAAAGCACCCTTTAGCAAAGTCCATTTTCGATCGAATGATTGAGGAAAAAACCATTATTCGTACGTATGCAGCAGAGGTGCAAGGTAACTTACGAACGTCTTCTGGAACGATTGCTGAACCAATTGGCAAAGACAGACACCATGCCACAAGACGTGTTGTGTCCAAAACTGGACAGCATGCTGTAACACACTATGAAGTGGTGGCGCGTTACAAAAATTCCTGTGTCGTTCATCTCATACTTGAGACTGGGCGAACACATCAGATCCGTGTGCATTTAGCCTATATTGGCCATCCAATTATTGGGGATACAATGTATGGTGCACGAGAAACAGTAAGTGATGACTACGAACTACATGCCATTCAATTAGAATTTGACCATCCTTTTTTAAATAAACGTATTATCGTCAAGGACGAGCAATAAGAAAAATCCCGCCTCTATAGGAGTGCGGGATTTATTCTTTTTTTAAAAATCAAATTTAAAATGATCAGGATCTTGTCCAAATCGTTGGTTACGATTTAATGTTGCCATTTTCTCCATTTGATCTTGGGTTAATTCAAAATCAAAAATCTGTGCGTTTTCCTCAATTCGGCTCGGTGTTACGGATTTGGGAATAACGAGTGTATCATTTTGTAAATGCCAACGCAGTACTACCTGAGCAGGGGTTTTATCGATTTCTTTCCCAATCTCCATAATGGTAGGATCAGCAAGTACACCACCACGTCCTAGTGGAGACCATGCAGTAACAGCAATTTGGTGTTCACTACAAAATGCGCTTAATGACTGCTGTTGTAAATATGGATGTACCTCCACTTGATTAACCATCGGTGCAGTATTTGCCTTAGCCAATATTTTTTCCAAATGATGCTCATGATGATTCGATACACCTGTTGAGCGAATTAATTTTTCATCGTAAAGGCGCTCAATAGCTCGATATGTTTCTTCAAATGTTTCAGGGACAGCCCAATGTGTTAAATATAAATCTAGGTAATCCATATTTAAATTCTTTAGCGAAACCTCAAAAGCACGTAATGTTGCATCATATCCTTGGTCATTATTCCATACTTTTGTTGTAACAAAAATATCTTCACGACGAATGCCTGAATGACGAATAGCTTCTCCTACTTCTACCTCATTCCCATATAAGGATGCTGTATCAATAGCTCGATAACCGTATTGAAGTGCTTTATCAATAGCCTGTAATGTTTCCTCACGTTCTGTCATTTTGTAAACACCTAAGCCAAAACGAGGCATTTCTACACCATTTGATAATGTTTTCGTTGATTGTAAATTCAAAAAGCACAACCCCTTTCTTATCCTCGTTCCATTATACAAAAAATTGGATTTAAGAAAAATAAAGCGGCTGGTTTATATACTACTTTTTCTTCTGTTCAACATCTTCCAATTGAATTGGATCAGCGATTCGCTCATCCTCCGCAAGCTCTAGACCATCACGTAAATGCTCCATCTGCTTGCCCAAATCTTTTAATTCTTTCATATCTCTCACCATTGTCCCATTTTCAATATTTGGCACCTTTTTTTCCATACTAATCACCTCACTTTTAGTTTTCCCGATATCAAGCTGTTTGAACCATTTCTGACATATTTTATTCTGCTATGTCGTTTCATTTTTAAAGTAGATAGGCTATACTAAAAAGAGATTTCTTTATAACATGAGGAGGGTTACTTCCATGAAATTATTATTAATCATTGGTGTAACAGTTGCTTTCTTAACAGCTATTTTCACTGCTGGATACGAAGGCGACTACAAAGCTGACAAATAATATCTCAAGAAAATCACTAAGCTTTTCGAAAAGCTTAGTGATTTTCTTTTTTTGTGGAACAATAGAAATACTTGACTTTCCTTTATTTTTAAAATAAACTAACTTACATAAAGTAACTTAATGAAAAAAGATAACTATTTGGAGGTATTCAAAATGCATTTTCATGAAAAACCAAACACCTATGTAACGAATGTTGAAATAAAAGTGAGTGATTTACACCGCTCTTTAACCTTTTATCAAGAAATTATTGGCTTTAAAGTGTTACAACAAGATTCACATAAAGCTATGTTAACTGCCGATGGAGAAACAGCTCTATTAACTCTTGTTCAGCCTAAAACCGTAGAAGATAAGCTTAGCATGACGACAGGACTTTATCACTTCGCCCTATTATTACCTAGTCGACGTGACTTAGCTAATGTTATTTCTCATTTTCACGAAAAAGGTGTGTACCTTGGGGCTTCTGATCATGCTGTAAGTGAAGCACTCTATTTAAATGATCCTGATCATAATGGAATCGAGATTTATGCAGATCGTCCTGAAAGTGAATGGACATGGCATAACAATCAGGTGCATATGGTGACAGAACCACTCAATATTCGTTCTATTTTAGAAGAGGGCGATGGCAACTGGCTTGGTCTGCCTGCTGGCACAGTAATGGGCCATATTCATTTATCGGTCTCTAACTTGGCTGAAGCCGAGCAATTTTATACAAAGGGATTAGGTTATGATATTGTCACACGCTACGGGTCCCAAGCATTATTTATTTCTACAGGCCGTTACCATCATCATATCGGCTTAAATACTTGGCACTCAGAGAATGCACCAAAGCTTGGAAAAAATCAAGTTGGCTTAAAAACGTTCTCATTGCGTTTAGATAACGAAGAACAAGCGGCAACTATGAAAGATAATCTTCGTGGTATAGGTGCACCCGTTACGGAAATCGTCGGAGGGTTCCAAACAGAGGATCCTGCGGGGAATGTTGTGTTATTAAAGTTTTAATATTAAAAAGCAGTTCTCACAAGCGGAGAACTGCTTTTTAATGTAACCCTGGATATCCTTGTTGACGTAATGCCTCATAAATAACAATTGCAGCCGTATTGGACAAATTAAGTGATCGCACATGATCACTTTGTGGAATACGTAAACACATATCTCGGCGTTCATAAGCAAAGTCCTTCGGCAAACCTGTAGTTTCTTTTCCGAACATAAAATAAATATCTCGGTCTTGATCACTAAAATCATTTTTCGTAAACGGCTCATCACTGTATGTTTCGATTAAATAAACATCTCCATTTTTAGAGTACTCTATAAAATCCTCAAGTGAATCATGATAGACAATATTTACACTATGCCAATAATCTAAGCCCGCCCGTTTCAGCATTTTATCATCCGTTGAAAAACCTAGCGGACGAATTAAATGGAGCGATGTATTAGTACCCGCACAGGTACGTGCAATATTCCCCGTATTGGCTGGTATTTCTGGTTGATATAAAACGATATGCAATGGCATAACGACACACTTCCTTATTAAAAAATTCTTTAAGATGACTCTTTAAAAAGTTAACGAAGCCTTCCTCTTTTGGAGCGACTCTTCTCACAATTAGAGCGGATCCGCTCTCAATCATAGGAACTCCAAGCAATTGATTTCATCCCTACATTAAACTGTAGTTAGTCAATTGCTTCTACATCCAATACTACTTAAAAAACTGCAACCCTTTATAAATTTCACTTCGCACTTCTTCGTCCTGCTCTGTAGCTTCTGCTTCATGTAAGGCAGTTTGTGCAGTATCTCCGCCAATCTTACCCAAAGCCCATGCGGCTGTGCCTCGAATGACAGGACGGTCATCTTTATGAAGTAGAGCAATCAAATCTGGTATGGCGGCTTCCTCTTTAAAATGAGCAAGTGCCAAGATGGCATTACGCTGGATAGGCTTTTTTCCACGCCATGAGCCTGAAACATGACCAAATCTCCCCTTAAACTCTCGATTAGTAATCGTTAAAAGCGGTGTCAATAATGGTTTGGCTAGCTCTGGATCTGGTATAAATTCTTCATGTATCCAATTAATTTTCCCTTTATTTTTAGGACATACTGTCTGGCATGTATCACAGCCATAGAGTCGATTACCGATATGACTACGAAACTCATCTGGTAATGTACCCTTCGTTTGAGTCAGAAAAGCAATACAACGCTGTGCATCCAATTGTCCACCTTGAATTAAGGCTCCCGTTGGACAAACATCCAAGCACAGTCGACAATCTCCGCATTCATCCTCCATTGGCTTATCTGGCGCAAATGGAATATTTGTAATGAGCTCTCCTAAATACACATAGGAACCAAATTCAGGCGTTATAATCGAGCAATTTTTTCCGCTCCACCCAATGCCTGCACGTTCAGCTACCGCCCGATCTACAAGGGCTCCTGTATCAACCATTGATTCAATACGTACACCTTTGACATGTTCCTCAAGCCAAGTGGATAATAGCTTTAAACGCTCACGTAATGCTGTATGATAATCGACACCCCATGAAGCACGGCAGAAAATTCCACGTCGCGCACCCCTTTTACCAATTGGTGCATTTTGCATACGTGAAGGGTAAGCCACAGCTATCGCTACAATACTCTCTGCTTCATCTAGTAATTGAAGGGGTTCTGTACGTTTTTGAATATCACTTTCTTCAAATCCAGACTGATAGCCAAGCTCCTGCTGGCGACGCAATCTGTTTTTTAATTCTGTAAAGGGAGCTGCTGTTGTAAAACCTATTTTATCAACACCAATGGACATCGCATATGCCACAAAATCACGTTGCAGGTCGTGTATGTTCATTTTATTTCCAACTCCTTACATGGTACAATATTAGAAATAGATAAAGTAGGTGATGTTCATTGGAAATTTCCATTAACCCAACTCTATTAACACAACATCCCGAGCTAAAAATCGGCATTATTCATTATACCAAAATTGTTGTAGCAGAATCCCCTCAAATGATTAAAGGGCGTATGCAATTGTATCAGGAAAATCTTTTTCTTGAAATGCAGGAACTTCCTGTAACACAGCGTGAGGGGATCGCAGAATGGCGACAAATTTGGAAAAAGCTTGGTGCTGATCCAAACCGCTATCGTCACTCAGCAGAAAGCCTTATGCGTCGAATTAGTAAGCAGAACTATTTAACGCCAATTCATTCAGGTGTTGATTTAAATAATTTCTTTTCACTTCAATATGAAATGCCAATTGGGCTATATGATGTTGCTCAAATCAAAGGGTTTGTAACAATTGATCTTGGTCATGACGAGATTGGTTATGAAGGTTTGAATGGGCGCTTTAACACATTAGAAAATATTCTGTATAGTCGTGATGAGGTAGGAGCATTTGGCTCACCTTTTGTTGATTCTAAACGCACAGCTGTCACAGAGGAAACAACTGATGCGTTACATATTTTTTATTTCCGCCCTTCCTTAACAAATGATGCAGCGAATGAACTGCTAGCGTCAGCTGGGAAAATGTTTAATCAAATTCATGGAGGACATTATCAAATCGCAATTATATCAAATGATGTACCCTCTATAACACTATAAAAAGGACGTGTTTTCGTGATTAATCTTGCAGAAGCTGTTAAACTAAAAAGTATTTTAGGAAAGAAAACTCAAGAGCTAGTAAACGAACTACATCGCAGTGCCTTTGTAACAGTTGAAAAGGGACAAGCCCCTAAAACAAGTAATCGAGCACTCCCCCTTATTGAAGCTGACTTAGCCCAAGTTCGTCTAGATACTCGTACATTAGACCGCCTCGTTTACGAAGCAAACATCCAAAACACGGTAGACTTTAAAGGTCAAAAGCTAGCACTAGTAGAGGCCATCGAACTAGCAACACAACTTCGTGCCGAGGCTGATATGTGTAAAGATTTCAGTATGCGAGAAAAAGAGAGTGTAAGATTTGGCTATGGCGAAAATACAATGTTATATGAAATTGCTTTGTATGAGCCAGATGAATATAGAGAACGAGCTACAAAGCTTGAAAAAGATGCACATAAGCTATCTAATCTTATTAATTCAAAAAATTACAGTATTCAAATTAACTTTGACGATTCCCGTTATTTCTAGACTCGGGACGGTGAGACTCCAACCCGAGTTGGATGTGCTGTTTTCAAATCTAGCTTTTCAGCTAATTAGTTAAAAACCAATAACAAGTTACCTGTTACTGTATGACCGATGACTAATGACCAACTATAAGCAATGGCCATACTCAAAACAACTTGATTCCATTTGAAAACGCCATCCAGGGCTCTCCTACATTTATGTATGGAGAGCTTTTTTAAGTAGTTCAAAGGGATAATTTGGATGACTAGTTTGCCCCTTTCAAGGACAAAATGGAAGTATCTATAGGAAAGGGGTCATACTATGACACAGCAAGATGATGCAACACATGAGCAAGATATGACATTGACCAACAGACAGGGACATCCAATTACCAACAATCAAAATTTGCGAACAGTCGGTAATCGAGGTCCTGCAACATTGGAAAATTATGATTTTCTAGAAAAAATGAGTCATTTTGACAGAGAGCGAGTTCCAGAACGGGTTGTGCATGCTCGTGGAGCTGGAGCACATGGGTATTTTGAAACCTATGGTGTTGTTGGCAATGAACCTATCTCTAAGTATACACGTGCAAAAGTCTTTCAGGATAAAGGGAAAAAAACACCTGTCTTTGTGCGTTTTTCAACTGTTATACATGGTGGTCACTCCCCAGAAACATTGCGTGATCCCCGCGGTTTTGCAGTAAAGTTTTATACAGAGGATGGCAATTGGGATTTAGTGGGCAATAATTTAAAGATCTTCTTTATTCGTGATGCGCTCAAATTTCCAGATATGATTCATGCTTTTAAGCCTGATCCCATTACTAATATTCAAAACGTTGAACGTTTTTTTGATTTTTGTGCTAGCTCACCAGAAACCTTCCATATGGTAACATTCGTTTACTCTCCTTGGGGGATTCCAGCAAATTATCGTATGATGCAGGGCTCTGGGGTTAATACGTACAAGTGGGTGAATAGTGAAGGCAAGGCAGTCCTTGTCAAATATCATTGGGAACCGCTACAAGGTATTAAAAATTTAACACAAAAAGAAGCAGAGGAAATCCAACAGAAAAATTTCAATCATGCTACACAAGATTTATATGATGCTATCGAACGTGGAGACTTCCCCGAATGGGAGCTACATGTTCAAATTATGGAGGATGGTTCACACCCTGAGCTTGATTTTGATCCATTGGATGATACAAAGCTTTGGCCAAACGATCAATTTCCATGGTATCCAGTTGGCAAAATGGTGTTAAACAAAAACCCTGAAGACTATTTTGCTGAGGTGGAACAGGCTACTTTCGGGACAGGGGTGCTTGTTGATGGCTTAGACTTCTCTGATGATAAAATGTTGCAAGGTCGTACTTTCTCTTATTCTGATACACAACGCCATCGTGTAGGCGCCAACTACTTACAGCTTCCAATTAATGCACCAAAAAAACGTGTAGCGACCAATCAACATGGTGGACAAATGATGTATAAGCGTGATTTGGCACCTGGACAAAATCCACATATTAATTATGAGCCATCCATGCTGAATGGATTAAAGGAAGCAACACAAGCTGGTAAAGAATATACACCATACATTGAAGGGAACCTTGTTCGTGAATCGATTGATCGTCAAAGTAATACGAAACAGGCTGGTGAAACCTATCGTAACTTTGAACAGTGGGAACGCGAAGAACTTCTTAAAAATTTAATACGTGATCTATCGGTCTGTCATGAGGATATTCAAAATGCCATGATTGCTTTGGCACAAGAAGCCGACGAAGAATATGGTCGCTTACTCAAGGAAGGTTTGCACAACGCTAAAAAAGATTCCTCTGCATCAAAACCACTTGGCAATATCAATGGTGATCAAGCACCTCAAGATGCCATGAATAAAGGACACGATGCTGAGCCTTATTAACGAAGCTAAAAAAGACATTACATTTTTTGTAATGTCTTTTACTTTATTGTTCATATGCCTTATACCAATGATAAGGTTGAATTTCCTTTAATGATTTAAATACCAATTCTCCATCTGCATTCGTAATCGCTGCCTTTACATTTTCTCCCCAATAAAAAAGTCTTTCCTGACAGACTCCACAGGGTGTCAGCACTACAAATTTAGATGTTTCATCTTCCCTAGCAACACAAATCGAATGCGTTACTTTTGTATTCAATTTATGTGCCTCTAAAATAGCACCTGTTTCCATACATAATTCAGTAGCAGCATTCATTACCTCGGGTGCGACACTTGTTAAAATTTGCCCATCCGCGGTATATAAGGCTGCAGCTCCTCCCCATCCAGTGGGATATCTTTTTTCTGCTAGTGCAACCGCAGCTTCATACAGTACTTTTTCAATATCCATATTTCCTCTCCCTATCATACATGCACACCTGGTAATATTTTCAACACCTTTTCCTGTGCGTCTAAAATTGCCTCTGTTCCTAATGGAATGGCTATATTCGTTGTTTCATGTCCGAACTTAAAACCTGCCACGACTGGTATTCCTAAATCTGTAAAATACTCCTTCATTAACGAATGAAGTGCTTCTTCATCAGATCCTGTCTGTGTAAATGAACCAATGACGACTCCTGCTAATTGCTCAAATTTCCTTGCTTGTTTTAAATGCTGAAGCATTGAGTCAATAACTGGAATTGTTTCATTTACATCCTCTATTAATAAAATCCTACCTTCAGTTCTTACTTCAAATTTGGTACCTAGTGTGCTGACAAGACGATAAAGATTTCCTCCGATCATTTCACCACGTGTGATGCCCCCAGCAATCGTTGTTAGCGGAGAAATTGCCTCTGTATACTGAATTTCCATAGGGGAAAATAGCTGTAAAAACATTTTTTTTGATAAATCATCCATCTTATTAGCTGACATCAGCATTGGCCCATGAAATGTCACCATATTGGCATACTCATTAATCGCACAATGTAAATATGTAACATCAGAAAAGCCCCAGAAAATCTTAGGATTTTCTTCTATTAAAGCATAATCAATTTTATCAGCAATTCTGGCAGAGCCATAGCCTCCCTTTACACAAAAGATTGCTTTCACTTCTGGGTTTTTTACCATCTCATGAAAATCAGCTAGTCTGATTTCATCACTTCCTGCCAAATATTCATGTTTTGCATGAATCGTATCACCCACAATATAGCGAAGACCCAATTCGTCCAAAAAAGCTACTGCTTCTCCTAGTTTTTCAGGCTCTACAAGACTTGAAAGTGCAACAACACCGACTAAATCTCCCTTTTGTAAACATGGTACGGTACTTTTCACAGTTATTCCTCCTCTTGTTGTCCTTATTTTAGCATAGCAAAACTTCAGAGGCATTGATTATTGCTATACTGACTGCCTATAATTAACTTTACTATTCAATTAATAAAGGGGTTAAAGCATCTTGAAAATTCCACCATATATATTATTAGTACTCGCAACTCTTTTATGGGGTGGTAATTTTGTTATTGGACGTGCCGTTAGTGAAGATATTCCTCCCCTAACACTTGCCTTTTTACGCTGGTGCGTCGCATTTATTATCTTTTTTCCCATTGCATTTCACCAATTAAAACGTGAATGGCGGTTACTGAAAAGACATTGGTTTATTGTCATCATTCTTTCATTAACAGGTGTTACAGCATTTAACACACTTGTTTACATTGGATTACATTACACAACGTCCATTAATGCATCTTTAATGAACTCTTCTACGCCCATAATGATTTACATACTTTCCTTTATTTTTTTGAAGGAAAAACTATCAAAATATCAGTTAATAGGGACCGTTCTATCACTGAGTGGAGTTGCCTTTATTATAATGGGTGGCTCTTTTACAAGGATTGTCCATTTTACTTTCAACAAAGGGGATTTAATTGTAATCGCAGCAGTATTATGTTGGAGCATATATTCATTGCTCATTAAACAATATGCAACTCGCTTACCAGGGCAGTCTACCTTTCTAGTGACGATTGGACTTGGGGCTATGATGTTATTTCCTTTTTCTCTCTATGAAACACTGTCTAGTGCAACAGCAATTCATTGGGAATGGTCAACCTTTGCTGCTATTTTATATGTTGGTATTTTTGCCTCTATCATTGCTTTTCTCTGCTGGAACAGTGGTGTTATACAGCTGGGAGCGAACAAAGCAAGTATTTATTTAAATTTCATTCCTGTTTTTGCCTCCATTTTCGCTGTTCTTTTTCTAAGTGAAAGATTGCACTCTTTTCAGCTTATAGGTGGACTAGCCGTTGTAGCAGGGGTTATTTTATCAGGAAAAATAAATAAGCAAAGACTTCAATCCTAAGAAGTCTTTGCTTATTTTTGCTAATTCGTACCACCATAAATTACTGTAACATTAGGATGGTTTAATAATTGGCTTGCTGGGAATTCTTCTGTAATATGACCACTTTTCAATTTCTCAATCGCCGCGAGCTTTTTTTCACCAAAGGCAATGAGAACGATTTCCTTTGCTTTCATTATGGAGTGGATGCCCATTGTAATGGCATGTGTTGGTACTTCAGATGGATCATCAAAATAAATAGCATTTTCTGTTCTTGTTGACTCTGTTAGCTCCACAATATTCGTCTTGGCATCAAACGATGCGCCTGGTTCATTAAAAGCAATATGTCCATTTACACCGATTCCTAGAAGCTGTAAATCAATGCCTCCTGCTTCTTCAATGCGCTTATCATATGCAGCACATTCTTCAGCTAAATTGGCTGCCTGTCCATTTGGCAAATAGACATTTTTCGGCTGTATATCCACAAAATTAAATAAATTCTCATGCATAAATGTAAAGTAGCTTGCTGGACTTGATTGCTCAATGCCAACATACTCATCCAAGTTAAAAGTTTGTACTTCCTTAAAAGATAAATGGCCAGCTTGGTGTCGTGCCACTAATTCTTTATACATGCCTACAGGTGATCCACCAGTTGCTAAACCTAAAACACTATCAGGTTTCTCTTGTATTTGTTTTGAGAAAATAGTAGCTGCCACTTCACTCATTTCCTCATATGTATTCACTTCTATCCATTTCATTCTTTATACGATACCTACCTTACCATTAATATTATTAACTAATATGTAAAATATTTCACTTTATAGTAGCTAATATATTAATCTTACTAGTTATTTAGCTATTTTTCTATCATTTCCTACTTCAGTTTATGCGTGTAATCTAAGACTATTTCGGTTATGTTATTAATAAGGAAGTGAGGCGATTTTATGAATGAACAGATTCAGCACTATTTACAGTATATTCAATTTCAAGGAACGTTAGAGCCATCTATTCAACTACTTGGACAACTACAAACTAAACATCTATTAACCATTCCCTATGAAAATTTAGATGTTGCCTTGAATCGTGGTATCTCCTTCGCTATTCCTGATATATTTAAGAAAATAATTATTGATAAACGTGGTGGCAATTGTTTTGAATTAAATATCTTATTCAGCTGGCTTCTACGAGAGCTTGGCTTTTCTGTCACCAATCGTTATGCCCAGTTTTGGCGCAACGTAGCGGAAAATACCCCTCCAGAGGAAATTCCTATGCATCAATTATTACTAGTAAATATGAGTGGACAATACTATATCTCGGATGTAGGTGTCGGTGCATTAGCACCCTGTAAACCAGTGCCACTGATTGCTGGCTATCAACACCGTGAAGGTAAAGAGTTATATAAAATAGATTATGATGAAGCGAATGGTTGGATGCTGTTGGAACAAGCTAAACATAGTTGGCGTTTGCTTTATAGTTTTCACGACGATGCCAATGATGCAAAATTTGCACCACGACTTTCCAAGCAAAAAAATAAAATTGCTATGATTCGAACCATTGGTGGCCGTCATACCATGATGAACAACGAATTTAGAATTTATGAAGGACAATCTTTAACTACCTATACAACAAACACTGAGAAGGAATGGCTGCAAGCTCTACAGCGTTTTTTTCATATCTCTGTACAACAATAAGGAAAGCAAGTCCATCGGTGGCTTGCTTTCCTTTCACATTATTTCATTGTCCTATTGAGCAATTCAAACACAACTATGTCATTGTGTAGCTCTTTAACTAAACCTATATCATCTACAAAGTAATAAGTTTTCACTACATCACTAAATTCTGACCTTTTCTCGACTATAACCACGCCCGTATATTGCACATCACCAGCTTGTACCGTACCATCAGTAGATTTTACAGTTACTCGTTCCCCTGCAGAAACCCCTGGATCATCTTCATGTAAAACAACACCTATTCTAAGTGGAAGTTCTATATATAAATCATAATGTGTGTTAGCTTCACTAGCAATGGCTTGTCCGTATGCACGATCATGACCATATAAAAGCTCATCAGAGATAGTTTGTCCTGTACTTACATTTTTGACTGTCCATACATCATTTTTACCGTCGTGTTGCTGATATTGATAGTTTAAAGTATAACGCTTATTGTCACTTAAAGAATAATAGGCATACGTATATTCAAATGCGGGGTCCCTTAGCAAGTTAGGTTTAGAAAGAGTCATTGCTCTCGCTAAAAACGCTGAGAAATGGGCGCGTGTAACAGGGTCATTAGGTTTAAACGAACCATTCTCATAGCCCCTTACTAAATGATTATGGGCCAGTGTTAAAATTTCTTTATAACCTGGTGTCTGCTTACTCACATCTGTAAAATAATAAGGATCTGAACCTTTTAATTGAAAGGCCCTATTTAGCACAATCGCCATTTCCCCCCTAGTAAGCGGTGCATCTGGATGAAATTTATGGGCAGTATCAAATATACCTTTATTTTGCACAGCCGCAATTTCTTTATAAAATTTATGAGTGGTTGTTACATCTTGAAAGTTTGGATTTTGCACATGGATCGTGTTTAATCCTAAAGCACGTGTTAGCATTACAGCTACTTGTGCTTTCGTAATAAAATCATTCGGCTTGAACAAGTTAGTCGAATACCCTTTCGCAATATCCTGTTCTACTAAATAATGAATTTCCGTCGTTAATGTATCATCCGTTAGATCGATAAAGCTGGCTGCCTGCACTTCCTTCGGTAATATACCAATCGTTATCAGGATCAAACATACTAGCTTCAATATGTTCTTCACATTATCCCTCCTCCTTCGATTCTATACCCATAAAGACGTACCCATATGCTTAAAATGAAAAAAGCCTCTATTAAAAGAGACTTTATTCGTTATTTTTATATTGAATTAATCCAATTCCTATTCCAGTCGGATCGACCAAATAAGCTAGATAGAAATCATCAAACGCCATTTTGTCACGCAAAATAGTAGCACCATTGTGTTTTGCCTGTGCAATGACTTCGTCAATTGCCTCCACTTCAATTTGAATTCTTGTACCATGCGGAAAATCGCTTGGTCCTTTACCAATGCCACCATTAATTCCAGCTTTGTCTTCATTCCCAGTCATAACTGCCCAATAATCCCACTTTGGAGCTGCCACCTCCCAGCCAAACACTTTACTATAAAAAGCTGCCGCTTTCTCCGGTTCCTGACTATTTAATTCAAAGCCAATCACTTTTCCCATACATATACCCCCTCATTTTTAGCATAACAAATAATTCAATAATTAATTGGAATTCCCTTCCTGCAACTTTAGAAATTTGACAATATTCCAAATAAAAAATTTATGTATTTAATTAGTTAGAAAATTATGTATAATTAAATTAGAACGATTGTTCAAAACATTAAAGGAGTACAACATTGAGTAAAAGACGCTATGACAGTGACAAGGCAAAGATTGAGATTATCAAACATGCCATCCAATTATTTTCTCAACATGGCTATAATCAGACATCTGTTGGTGATATTTCAAAAGCCTCTGGTTATAGTAAAGGACATATTTATTATCATTTCGAAAATAAAGAAAAGTTATTTGTGCTTTTGGCGCAGCAATCGATGAAAAATTGGCATGACAAATGGTTGCAACAAGAATCTTCATACACCACATCAACAGATAAATTGTATGGTATGGCCATGCATGTCCTCTATGAGTATCAAACACCCTTACTAAAGTCCGGTCAGGAACTGGCATCTAATCCCAAATCAAGTCCTGATTCAATACAACAGTTATTCAATTTAGCTATTACGCCAATGAATGCTTATCGAGCAATTCTTCAAGAGGGCATCGACCAAAACGAATTTGTTCATGGCAATGTAGATACATGGACCGTCTTACTTGGCACATGGCTAGGTGGATTATGTCAGCTGACCAATACTCATAACTTGAAATCATTAGAACCACTCTTTCAACAGGCAATAACGATTTTCTTAAAAGAAATTAAAAAAGGTGGGGTTTAAATGAAAGTAGGTTTAATAGGTGATAGCTTAACAGAAGGTCGTCCAGGCGTTTCATTTTATGATCTCTTGAAACATCAATATCCTCATATTTCATTCGATAATCTTGGAAATCCAGGCGAGACGATTAAAAGTTTATTTACTCGCTTGGAAAAAATGCCGCTCCAATCTTCCTATGATCTCCTTATTCTTTGGATAGGCGTCAATGACGTCTATTCAAAATTATTAAAGGTGCAAGCACAGCCTGTGGCGAAGGATCACATTGAATTCGAAGAGTACTGCCTCAAGGTATTAGAGAAAGCACATGACGCTTCCAAAAATGTTGTATTAGTATCTCCAGCATTAGTAGGAGAAGATCTTCAAAATCCCTCTAACAAAGAAATAACACAATTAACGTCTGTTATGGAGTCTATTTCAATGAAATCTGGCAATGTTTATTTTGTAAATATGCAAAATCTCTTTAAAGATCATTTAGAACATTTGGAGTGCTCAGGCTTTATTAATACGAATGTAATAAGAGTCCTACTGGATGTTTTATTTTACAAAAGTCCTTTACGTATCGATAAATTATCTCAAAAAAGAGGGCTACATGTAACTTTAGATGGTGTTCATTTGAATAGTAAAGGTGCTGATTTAGTGGCACAGCAATATAGCTCTATCATTGAACTTTATAAAGTCGAAGGAGACAAAATCGGGAGGTCCTAAAGATGAGAAAGATTGCTGTTGTTACTGGCGGTGTTTCAGGGATAGGAAAGGCTATTTGCCAAGAATTAATTGCTCGACATATATTTGTCATTATTGCTGATATTCAAGATCATGAGGGTCGTGTGTTAGAAGCAGAGTTAAATAAGGATATCGCCAATGTAAAATTTGTACATTTAAATGTAACCGATTACAAAAATGTAACTTCTGTCATTCATGATGTATTTGAAGAATTTCACCGTATAGATTATCTGTTTAATAATGCTGGTATCGCTATGTATGGGGAGATGGGTGAAATGACTATTGAGGATTGGAAGGAAATTATGGCCATTAATTTATGGGGTGTCATTTATGGGACTCAAATAGGCTACCCACTTATGAAAAAACAAGGTTTTGGTCATATCGTCAATACCTCCTCTGCTGCAGGGTTAGGACCTTCTCCTTTTTCTACTGCATACGCTACTACCAAACATGCTGTTATAGGACTAACAACCTCTCTACACTATGAGGCTGAGGAATTCGGGATTAAGGTGAGCACTCTATGTCCAACGTTTGTGGATACACCAATTTTCGATAATGCAAAGGCGATTCATATGGATAAATCCATTATCACCAAACAATTAAAGCAGCAAAAAATGATCTCACCTCAGCGAATTGCAAAAATGGCTATAGAGGGTGTTCATCAAAATAAGCCTATCATTTGTCCAATGCCAATGCGCAAAACACTGGATGTTGTTTTTACTATTTTTCCTTTTTTACACAAAGCGTTAATGAGAATGGTTTGTAAAGTGAGTCGTAATGCACGTTTAACCTAATGTTTCACAAGGCTCCCTTCTAATGGGAGCCTTGCTTATTTTATAATACGACACCATCGCTCATTTTAATAATACGATCTGTATATGCCAACATTTCTTCGTCATGCGTCACTAATAATGTTGTTATATTTAAAGTTTTTGTTAATGTTCTTAATAACAACATAATCTCTTTAGAGCGCTGTGAATCTAAACTAGCCGTTGGTTCATCAGCAAACAATACTTTCGGTTGATGAATAATAGCACGTGCAATTGCTACACGTTGCTTCTCTCCCCCTGACAAGGAGGAAGGATAGGCAGTTTTACGATGTTCCATTCCAACTAACTCCAATAGCCGATTGACTTCATATTTCTGTTCATTCTTTTTTAATGGAGATTCAGCTACATCTAGCATTAATAGCAATTGTTCCTCCACTGTCAAAAAGGGAACGAGATGTGCAAATTGAAAAACAAAACCGAATTTACTTGCACGTAATTTTCGTACCTGGTCGGTTTTCATCGTCGTAAGATTCTGCTCTTCAAATAACACTTGCCCATCTGTTGCTGGTTGTAGTCCTGCAGCGATCGTTAATAATGTACTTTTCCCAGAGCCAGAAGCACCTACCAATGCTGTAATCTCTCCTTCATTTAAAGAAAGATTGATGCCCTTTAAGATCTCTTCCTCGACTTCACCATTCTTAAACGTTTTTCGTACTTCATCAATTGTAAATAACGTCATGATTAAGCCTCCCCTTGCTGTATTGCTTGTAACGGTTCAATTTTTTTAATTTGCATTCCTGACAAGGTCGCACCAATAAAGCCTATGAGGAGGAATACAACGGATAACTGTGTTGTAGTGCCTATTGTTAAAGTGAATGGCATCCCCTTAGGAGCAACTATATTAAATAGCTGGCTAAGACTGACAGATACCACAAGTGAAAAGATTGTAATAATAGCCATCTGTGTCCAGATCATTTTAAATAGCTTACTTGTTTTTAATCCAATCGCTTTTAAAATGCCATACAAGCCAATTTTTTGCACATTCATCATATAGAAGAAAATAGCAAACAACATCCCACTAATGACAACTAAGAACCATATAATCATATTTAAAGATAATTGTTCCGCATTATAACTAGGGATAGTATTGAGAAACTCTTTATTGCTATATGCTTGCAATCCCTTAATATCATTTGGCTCACTATTTGGTACAAAAATTAATTGTTTATCAGCTACCCGATACATCTCCTGATAAGCCTCTTCACTAATATAAGCAACGGGAGCATGGCTATATTTTTTTTGCTCTACAAAACCTTTTACAATGAACTTTCCACTGTATTGATTATTCGTTAATATATCTCCAACTTGTATTCCTTTATCTTGTAGTGAGCTATCCAAAAGCAACTCGTCTTGATGCACATTGCTAAAAAGTGTAGATTCCGTTGATGTCACAAAGGCTACACTTTGTTGTTTATCATCCTGATCATTTAAAAAGCCCATCTGGATCGAAAAAGCTACTGCCTCTTTTTCTTTACTTATGACTTTCTGCTGCAGATCGCTATCGATTCTTGAAAGATTAAATGTGCCATCTGCATCCTCAGCCATGTAAAATTGTCCCTTCGGTAAATCCTTAATTAAAGCTGCATTATCCTGTGACAGACCATTTGCTAAACCCGAGATAATAAACGTTAAAAAACTAACTAGGAAGATAATGGAGCCCAAGATTAAAAACCGTACTTTATTCTTCTTCATTTCTTTCCAGGCAAGATTCATCACTAACCCCTCCATTTCTTTGATTACTCATAGCTTAAAATTGTTAAATGAACAGAGCATGAACTAATCGTAAAAATTTAGAGATTATATAAAAAGCCGCTCTATAAAGACATTTTTATCTCATAGAGTGGCTTCTTTTTTGAATCTTATTTATCTTTACTTGCTAAAATCTTTTTTGCTAACAAAATTTCTCCTACTATAAATGAGTTGATATTTTTAATAACAATTATATATTTTGTAAAACTTATAATAAGGTTTGTTTAACAGATTACATAAATCAAAAGTTATATACACGAAAAATTTCCAAGAATTTCTTTATTTCTACCCTTGTTATTGTCATAGTGTCTATAGTAATTTTGGACGTAATAATCATAGTAATCTATTGGAAGTATGGCTGAAAAAATCGATCAATACTTAAAAAATAAAAAATTTCAAGGTATCGTTCTTATTGCAAAGAAAGGTAAAATTTTATTTACAAAAGGTTACGGTTTGGCAGACACTGATTTACCTAATAGCCCAACCACACTCAGAAACATTCACTGCTGTAGCGATCATGCAACTAGAAGAAAAAGGACTTTTAAACCTAGATAATCCAATTTCACAATACTTTCCAGACTTTCCGAATGGAGGGTCTATTCAAATAAGTCATCTCCTATCTAAGTCGTTTCCGTCATAGCACGGCTCAATGACGAGAAGTTAACAGTGATTGTTCTTAGCAACGAGATGACAGTGAATTCTAAAAGAATCAACCCTCATTTTACTTCCATCGTTCTTCAGCAGCCAATTTGGATATGGGAAGAATAATAGAACTATTTCATTATTATAATACAGTGTTTAATGGTGATTAGAATAGTATCTTTAAACATTTCTTATCCGTAGTAGTATAGATTGAAGCAACAGAGTATATAGCACATTTAACAAAGGTTGTTTCACACATTTATAAGGAACGTCTAAAGCAAAAGGATTGCGAGTTCAGTCATACAAAATAAACTCACAATCCTTGTTATATCGATGAAAAAGTAAGCATAAGTTTTTTTACTAGGTGGATGTCTAACTATTTTAACCCCTTTATAAGTCGTGCAGAGGCAAAGCAAGTTTCACCATTTTTGAAATATACAACTCGTTCCTTATGATCTACAAATTCAATGTTTTGTTTATTCACAATAAAAGCCTTATGACATTGATACATCGATGTATGTGCTTCCTTAAAATCCTTTAAGCGACCATAAAACTCAATATGCTCATTTTCTAAATGTAATATAATTTTATGTAATTTTGGGGATGCCGCAAAAAAGTATATATCCTGAATAGCAATATTCCTTGTATAACCATTTGCTCTTATTTGAATCTGTGAAGGTGATTGTTGTTGGCCAATTTGTATATACTTTTCATATGCAACTTTTAGTGTTGTTAATATTTTTTGCTGTAACATACCTGTGTGATCCTTAATAATAAAATCTAACGCAGCAATTTTATACATAAACGTTAAATAGGTCATTTCTGCATGGGTTGTGACAAATATAATACTGCACAATGGGTCACGTTGGCGAATCATATCCCCTAACATAAGCCCTGTCACCTCATGGTTCAAATCAATATCCAAAAAATAACAATCTGCTTTTTCATATGTAATGACTTCATTAGGGTTTGTAGTTGTAAGTACAATTTCAATCCCGTTCCCTTCCATCATAGCATAGTTTTTAATGGTTTTTTTGATATGCTCTAATTGTACAACATTATCTTCACAAATAATCACTTTCATATTTACACCCCCTCCTCCTCAATAAACAACTCTTGTATAAATAAATTGCCATTTATTTTTGTATTTAAACGAAGTTTTGGAGATGCATCTACCATTTGACGTAATATAGATAAGCCCAAGCCTCGCTCCTCTCCTTTTGTCGAGAAGCCTTCTTTGAAAATTTCATGCACTTTTAACTCATAACTTTTATTGGATGAAAATGTATTCATACATGCAATTAACACAGCTTTTTCCATTCGAATAAATGCTAATCGAATCCAAGGCTCTGTAGCATGTTTACTGGCTTCAAGCGCATTGTCCAATAGTATGCCGCACATACGATTTAATTGAATCTCATCCAATGCTATTCTATCGATTTTTTCGACAATCTCAATGTACATTGGAACGTGAAACGTTTGCGCTTGAATAAGTTTTGTTGTTAAAAGTCCTTTTAAACTAGCTATATTTAAACAGTTAAGCATCGAAAAGGATATTTCATGCGCTTGCTCTTTCTTTTCAGTTTGTAAAATATGTCGATAAAAATAGGTTTCTAGTTCTGAGTAACTTTTAGAATCTATAAAATGACGCATTGATGTTAAAATATTCATATAATCATGTTTAAATTGACGCATATCTCTATTAATTTCTTCAAGCGAAGACACATATGAATTAAATTCTTCTAATTCCATTTCCTTTTGTTTAATATGTATGTTCTTAATAGCTAAGTAAACAAAGAAACCAATAATAATGATAAAGATCATCAAATAAATCACAAAAAAGAACAAATTATGTTGGACACTTTTGATAAACGATGTACCATCCATCAACACAATATCAGTATACATAAAGACAATCGTCATAAGCATCAAGGGAATCATTGCAGGTATAATGTATTGCTTAAACACATACCATCTAACAAAATAATCGAATAACTTTATGTAGACAAGCACCAATATAAATAGGATACTCATCGAAAAAATGAGTTGTACCAATGGAGAAGTGATGATAGCATCCATGCCATTCGATAAATGATACACGACAAGCGAAGAAATATGATCTGCCAAAACAACTAAAACAATCGTAAACAGCACATGGGCCACATTCCGCCAACGCTTTGTTTGCCGGTAGACGAAGAAACTTTCCACTAATAGGATGTACGCCATAGCATAGACACCTATAAAAGCAAAAAACACTACTGATGGCGAAACTATTAATAAAGAAATCTTCAATATCATTTTTTTTGTTATTGCAATTTTGCTAAAATATAACGGTAAAATACTTAATATCAAAAATTGATAAATAATCAAAGTTAAATAGGATATACTCCACATACGAATAACATGATCCTTCCAAAATAACATATAATCAATATCTATCTTAGAATATTTATGTATTTTTTTCAAATTTATTGAAATTTAATTCTTGTGGCAACTCCTCTTCTCCTAAAGCTCCCCAACACATATAAACAGAGCTAAAGTCAGCCAATTTAACGAATAAATTATATAAATAATCAATAATATTGTCGATAATAAATTTCATTAATGAGATCCTCCTATTTTTGCAATAACCACTAAAACAATCCCCTTCAAAAATCCTGCTAAGAAAAATACACTTATGGATGTTGGAAAAATAACGAGTAGTCCCCCCAACACAATAAGTCTGCTATACAGTTTTTTAAACAAAAATGTTCGATGAGCTTCACCCTGTACTTTTGTTTTTTTAGAACTCACTGGACCAATAAACAATAAGATGACAGCTCCTAGCAAAAACGCCCCCCAAACAACGAGTGAAGTGATAGGCAATGCTACAGCTAGCCATGTGATGAACGGAAATGAAATACAACTAACAATAAGACACGTTTTAAATGATGAACAATGCGCACCATATGCTACTTGACGCACCAATAGAAATCCAATTTGAACCAGTAACATTCTCCAAAATAAACCGAACGCTATAGCTATACCGTAAATAATCAAAAATTTTTTTAACTCGCTTGTAACAACACGAAATCCATACACTAATTTAATTTTATCTAACTGTGTTAACGGTCTTCTATGTTCAAAAAAATCTACTAGCATTTCCTCTTTTGCAGTAAATTCCATCTCATCACCTCCTTGATCACTAGTATAAAACATGTAACATCAAAATAGTTAAAAATATCCTAAAAAGTATATTTTTAAAGATAATCGCCTATTTTCAATCTTCTCTTTTACATAAACGTTCAAAAAAAGAACGTAAGCGTAAAGTGCCACTTAACGTTCCCTTAAATAAGTTTTTCTGTATATGCTTTATAAACTGCTTCTAAATAATGAGATGTTCCAAAATATGCATTAATATGTCTAATCGATTGCTCTATCTCTGTATTTGTAAATTTTTGAGAGTTACAAAGAAAGTCAATGGAGTGACCCTTTGCCAATTCCATGAGCACACTCATTTCTAACATATTCAATCCGCCCAATCGTCTTGTATCAACTATTTCTATTGAGTCTCCTTCAATGATATGAACTAGTTGTTCTATCGTCATATTTTTATTTATTACCTTACAATTCAAGATATTATTTGTGTAGTAATGAATCTCTCCAATATTTTCATCTGTCATAAAAACAATTTGGCATTTCATTGTTTCGAGGTTTTTTAAATATGGTATATAGTGAACAAAATGCTTATAAGATGTGTCAATTAACACAACATCATATTTTTTATTGGCATTTATCCTTATGACAACCTCACTCAACAAGTTAATGGTATCAACTACCCAAGACGGTCTATACATAGTGAACATATTTTTTAAAAGCTCTTGCATAAGCGTGTAATCTGAATGTACTAAGATATACATTATTCTGTTATCTGACACGAACATTTCTATATAACACTCCGTTTTACAAATCGAGCAATATATAGTCGACAACATACTAAAATAATCATCGCTGTACCTATACTTGAACTAAATATAAATAAGAAATCCCATTCTATTGGCCCATCTGCGTCAATTTGCATGATTAACTTTGTTAAAAACATGCCACTTGTTAATCCAAGTAGTAAACCGATAGTGACAATAAAGAGAACTTCAGACCAAATAACCTGTTTTAATTCTTTTGGGGCAAGCCCGATTAAACGTTGTGTATTGTATTGGTCTCTTCTTTTAAAGATTATATGAAAAATCGTTTGCACTAGACCAGTACAACTCGCTACTACTAAAGCAGTCAAAATGAGCATGAACATTGCCCATCGTTGATAAAACCATTCCGAGGCTTGCTCTAAAAGAACAGCTCGCTCCACAATTTTTAACGTTGGCCAATCATGAATCGTCTGTTGGAGATCGTCTAATGTTGTGCCATTACCTAAAGTTAAATGGATTTTATCAATTGTTACAACATCTTTAATCAAAGGGGAATTCCAATCAACAAAAAGTTGTTTATATTTGTTTTCAGTTGGAACAATTCCAGTAATTCTTAAACGAATGACTTTTTCATTTGACCGTCTATCTAAGTAATCGCCTTCTAAAACATCGCCTATTTTTAAATCATACTTATCAGCTACATCATCTGTAATTTCAACTCTATCTGCTCCACCAAAATCTTTGGCAAAATAATTCAGATTAACACCATTATTAGTGAGAAAAGAACTACCCTTACTATCTAATTGTATTTCTTTTATTGAAATTTTTTTTCGCAATAACTCTATATCATTATAAGAAATATTTTCAAAATAAGGATTATCAATCGCTACTTCATACGGATAGGTTTTTTCAATCGTTGTTTCCTCGGATTGTACAATAGATTTCAAAAATGTACCATTAAACGTAATAATCATAATCAAAATCGCTAATATACAAACAACAGGAACATAGTTACTTAAATTAGGGATGAATTGAATTTTTACATAGTGCGCTTTGTTTCCTAAATAGCGATGAATCCAGGAAGAATATTTTTTCAATGTGTATACTATCATATATGGGAATAAAAAGAATAGACAACCTATGATACATACACTTCCAGTAAAAATGAGAATAATTGATTGAATTGCATCATTTTGCAAAATACCTTGTGCAAGAATAAGTAAGGACATCACACCTACTATAAAAGTAAGTACGGTCTTCCATTTCGTCCAATGATATGATTTAAACTCATAATTTCTTTTCATTGCTAAAGGTAATATTTTAGTTACCCTCGCTACTTGAACAAACACAAACATGTAGAGTAAGAAATAAATAGCAAGTAAAATTGCTGAAAAATAGACAACAGGAATGTTAAAATGGGCTTGTGGTAAGCCAACCATCTCAACCAAAGATGGGACAACGAATTTTAGCAACAAAAGGCTACTGATTGTGCCTGTCCCCACACCTATTAGTAATATGATAGTCGATTGATAGTTGACAATCTTTTTTAGTTGCCCTGTCGTTGCTCCCATTGTTCTTAAAACGAAAAATTGGGCTTGTAAACGACTAAATAATAATGAAAAAGTGGACTTCAATAATAGACCACTAATAATGATAATACTAAACACTAACATCATGATGAAAACGAGTAAGGAATTTAAATTTGCTTGTACCCAGTCCGTTTCTTTCGTTATATCTACACGTATATTTGGGAAAAATTGATGTAATACAGTAGCTGTCTGCCACACATCCGTTGTTTTAATCATGACAAACAAGCCTTTTACATCCGATGGAATACTACTTACAATTTTCAAAGAATCAATGTCCATATAGAGAATAGGCGCATCTTCTCCATATTCATTAGGAGATAGCACTCCTTTTATAAGAAACGGCTTACCATTTACCATAATTGAATCTGAAACAGACTTATTTAATGTTTTTGATAACGAATGTGAAATAATAACTTCATTATCTTTCGGTATGTCGTTCAAATGATAAAATCCTTTTGTTAAATGCCCATTTGTAACACCTAATGTATAGGCTCCTTCAATCTTATCAATAGATGTAAATTGTAGTAAAATCGGTTCCACAAGCTCGACTTCTTCTAAAGTTTTAATCTGATTAAAACTTTCTTTCGTAATCCATTGACTAGACTCTTGACTAGATGAAAGGTTATAACCAGCAGAAATATCCACATCCCCATACAAGTTACGAATATTGTCTTCCATTTCTGTTCGTGCATTTTCAACATAGATCAACATTGTTGCAATTAAACAAACAGCGAGTGCTACAACTTGTATGGCAATGATTACTTGTATTTTAGCAGCTCTACAAAGTTTCCAAGCAATATTCTTTAAATCATACATTGAGATAACTCCTCTGTATGTTTTTAAATTTGTCAAAAATCATCGATAAATTATCGCTATTTACTTGATTGATATAACTATCTACTAATTTCCCTTTATGAAAGAATAGTACACGATCAGCATAAGTCGATACATGTGGATCATGTGTTACCAATATAATTGTTTGATTTGTTAGATTTTTCAATTGAACAAGTGTTGTTAAAATATCATTAGTTGTATTCACATCTAAGGCCCCTGTTGGCTCATCTGCCAGTAATAATAGCGGATTGGCAATAATCGCTCGTGATATAGCCACTCGTTGTTTTTGCCCACCAGATAATTCATGTGGTTTCTTCACAGCTAAATCACTAATTGACATTTTTGTTAAAACATCTTTCACCTTTTGCGCAATTTTTTTAGAGTCCTCATCTAGCAAAATTAAAGGCAGAGCCACATTATCTGATACCGTCAATTCATCTAATAAGTTAAAATTTTGAAATATAAAACCTATATTTCGTTTTCTAAATTCCGATGCTATCGGTTCTTGAAATTGCTCAATCATTGGTACACCTTGAAACATTAATTCCCCATGTGTAGGTTTGTCTAAAGCAGCTAAAATATTAAGTAATGTACTTTTCCCTGAACCACTCGTACCCATTATTGCTACGATTTCGTTTTGGTAAATTTCACAATTGATTGTATCTAGTGCTTGTACAATAAAATCCTTTGACTGAAATTCCTTTGACACATTTTTCATCACTACTAATGGGGTTTCTTTCATATTTTGTGTCTCATGTAGTTTCAACGGTTTCATGAAAATGCTCCTTTCGCTCATACCATTTGGATTGGGCTTGATGCATACGATAAAATAATCCTTTATTATTTATTAATTCATCAAAAGTACCAATTTCTTCAATTTTCCCCTTATCCATTACGATAATCTTATCTGATAATTTCGTGGGTCCGATTCTATGTGTAATCGTAATCGTTGTTTTATCATCTGTCATGCTATCAAATAATTCAAGTGTTTTTAATTCTGAATGAGGATCTAATGACGCTGTAGGTTCATCCAACAAAATCAAACTAACATCCTTCATTAGCGCTCGTCCTAAAGCTATTTTTTGCCATTCTCCCCCAGATAGATCAATTCCGCCATCCATTTCTTTAGATAAATAAGTATCTAAGTCAACATTATGGATTGATAATTTATGTCCCAATCCTACTTTTCTTATGACATCCCATATTTTCTGGTCATTCTCCATGTCATCTACATTGCCAAAACCAATATTTTCTCTTAAGGAATACATATATTTAGGGAATGTTTGAAAAACAACAGCAACTTGTTTATGTAAACTAGATTTATCAATGTCGGTCATATTTTCTCCATTTACTAAAATCGTTCCTTCTGTCAAATTGAATAATCCTACTAAACAATGGGCGAGTGTTGTTTTCCCTGAACCGTTTCCACCTACAATCGAAATTTTTTCTCCTCTTCGTATTGAAAAGTTCAATTTTGAAAAAGCTGAAATATCAGAATAAGGATAGTTGAAAGTGCCATTTTTAATATCAATCGTTTCAATAGAATTAATTTCTTCTCTCTTTTCGTCATCAAAATGTTCTATTTTCAACAACTTGATTAATGCATTATTATAAATAGCTGCTTCAAAAATAGAAGCTATATGTGCACCAATTTGAGCAAAAATGCCCTGTAAAGTAATTATAGCTGCAGTTAACGCCACATAACTCCCTATTGTTAAAGCGTTCTCTACTAGTTGATAAACAAAGAATACAGATACACCTGTATTGATAACTCCTACAAATAGTATCATCACTGCACTATTTTTCAGTTCCCACTTTGTCACTTCAAGTCTCTTGTTCATCGTATAAAAATAAAGTTTTTTCCATTTTTCCAGTAAATAATCACTCAATGTATACACTTTAATTTCCTTTAAATAGCTTTTGTCAAAAAAAAGGGATTCTGTATAAGAAAGCTCTCTTTCTTTAAATACAACGTTTTTTTCAACTTTATAATTTTTAAGTTTGCTAAAAAAAACAATGACAACCCCGGGAATTGTTGATAAAAGCACAGTTAAAGGTAATGTCCAATGAATAGCCATTAAAATCGCAAAAACTGAAAATAACGAAAATACACTTGTAATGATCTGCAAAAAAGAATATGTTGTACCTAACCCATTTCCTTCCAATGCTTTGGCTGCCAGATTCACTTGATTGTAAAAAAAGCTAGACTCAAAGTTTTCTAAAGAAACGCTAGTTACTTTTTTGTTTAACATCGCTTTAAATAAATAATTCACTCTTAAAGAAATTTTTCGAAATAGATAATCTTGAATTTTTCCAGATAGTTGTCCAAATAGACTAAGAAACGTTATTGCTACAAGGAGAACTAACACAAACCCCAATTCATTAGGAATTTTCTGCACCACCGTTAGTTGATCTATCAACCTTTTCTGTAGCAAAATTTCTAAAGGTAACATAATAGAAGTTATTATGCTTAAAATAGTTAAAAAAAGAAATATGCTCTTTTGTTCTCTCCAAATATTTTTCAAATAAAAATACTGTGAATAGAAAAAGTCTCTAACAGGTCGATCTTTCTCATGGAATTTTAATTCATTCAACTTCATAGTCATTCACATCCAAAAGATTTTCTAAACTTGCGATTCCTTTCTTCTCTACTACAAAATTATTAGTATTCAAAACTAGATACATTGGAAAGACATCTATTTTTAACTGATTAGAAAGAATTTCTTCTTCTATAAAATAAATATATTCATCCTCTAAATAGCTCAGGTTATCCCGATTTTCTATCGTATCCGTTGCTATAAAAATATACTTTTCTTTTTTAACAGGAATTAAAAAATTGAGTTTTTTTAATGTTGCTTTACAAGCAGAACACTGACTATCAATAAATACTAAAGTCTGCACATTAATCTCATTCATAATATCTTGAACTTTAACAGATTCAAATTGTTTATTCTTCAATGGAATCAACGGAAAAACGTTTTTTTCCATCGGTCCCCATTTTTCTACATTTAGCACTCGTCTAGTTCTTAATGAAATCAAAATGCTAAGCATTAATACACAAGAAATGATGACGAAAGCATAATAAATTTCCATGTCCATCGTTACACCACCTCTACGTTTCTTCTAATAATTATTAAAGTGATGAACCATAAAAGAACAGGTACGAGATAAAATATATTGCCAAAGTCAAGTATATTCATATTACCTTTATCAAAATAGAGTAGTGGCACTATACTGAAAAACATGCATAGACTTTGTATTAAGCCACCCAGTCCTGTCTTAGTTGGAATTAAATTGCCGAAACATTTACAGTCCTCTTCTATCTTATTAATAAGTGCATACGAATTAATAATTATAAAGAGTAAAATTAAAGATAAGGCACTAATATAAAGTATAGGGTGAGCATAAATAAACAAACTGACACCTATTACAATTTCAAATAATGGGAATAACAATGCCAAAAATGTAATTAAAATATCATTGATAGGAATATACTTTAAAAAAAACTGCTTTGTATTTGAATGTGAGATTAATTTAGAAATCCCAGAAAGTATCAATACTAAAGCAGAACCATAACAAAAAATATAAATCATAGTATCTCTCCTAAAAAAATTAAGAAAGTTAATGTGAATTTCACATAATTGTATCCTAAATTTTTTATATTTATATTGATAGGTATGTTTTCAAAACAACCACAGTTACGTGTCTTTCCTCCTTTAGAAGGTTTAAACAGTAAAAAAAGATTGAACAATTGCAACATTACAGCGGTCATACATATGTAAACATTCACAAATTGAATTAATAAGGAGATACCTACAAGCACATCTAAACTCACTAAAATGCTTACGAATATCGGAGATATTGTTATTTTTTCATTTATCGCCACGTAATAATGATAAATTTTAAAAACTTTATTGAATCCGTTTTTTAGAAAAATAATTGCTACAACCAGATAAACAATAATGATATTCAGTCAACTCCTTTTCTTTCAAGCCACTATTAAAATCCTTTAATATACAAGGATTTTAATAGTAAAATACACACAAAATTTTATATTGTTTCAAAGAGATTTACCTTATGAAGAAAAATTCATTATATCTTCCCAATAATATTTTTCACCCATATATAGTAATACTGGAATTTCTTCAATTTGCAATTGATTTAATTTCATCAAATGTTCGACTTTTATCTCGTTATCGTTTTCAAATAACACTTTTATCAAAATAACTTCTCTCTTTTTTGAAATTCTACGATAAAAAGCATTCAAAACATATAAGTTATCAAAAATGTTATTTTCATCCGAAATCAAATATGTTCTTCCCTTTTCCAGGAAATCTATTTGCTCAATCTGTATAAATCTCCGCTGAAAATCAATGCAGTTTCTTAATTTTGTCAAATTGTAAAAAAAGAAAATCAAAAATACAATCCCGAAAATTAGTGTCATACTTTATTTATCAGTTAGAAAAATATGAAAACGTTCATTTCACATTTTGTAGGAGTATTGTGCTATTACTATAGGGCAAATTTAGTTTTTGTATTTATTTTCTGCTATAGAACCATAACGATTCATCGTAGACTCTTCACCAAAACCTGTTCTTGACTATACATTCCTGTTACAACTTTTATGTAATAAAAAAGTAGAACATTAATTACAGTTAACATCGAAATAAATAAAATAGTTTTGGTATTAACCTATTTATAAGTTAGCAGTCATCTTTTTCTGCAGAACAACTAACCGTTTCAGTCTTACAAACGTAACATATATTTACAACTCCAGGACCATAACATGGTTCGGTTCTATATTTACGTCTTCTATAACTACCTTTTACAGCACCTGTTTCATCAAAAAATGGCAATTCTTTACCCCAGCCACATTGACCTTTAATGATTTCCGAACTATTTCCACTATCTAAAAGCATTGGTTTGCTATATGTCATTAACATAATTATTTCCTCCTGCAACCCTTAGAAATAGCACAATACACCTACACTAACAGCCTCCTTATTAATATTGATTCATTACACTTCTTGCATAATCCATACTTCAATGGAGAACAGTAATAAAAAAGCCTCATCTATCAACAAACCATTTCTCCACTTATATAAATTTTCTTCCCAAAACTTTTCGGAACAAAGACCTAACTTTGAGACAACTAAAGGTGACTTTACATTAGAATAAATTGAATTCCAATTTTTCCTTATACTCTTTAATGTATGAGCAATGTGTGATGTTTTATTTATACGCAGTCGAATACTGTCAGGTAACTTATTTTTCTGAGAGTCTCTTAAAATTTTTTTCGTGTAGAAAGGATCAAAGAGAATATGACTAGGGATTTTAATCATAAAAGAAATTAACTCCCTATCTAAAAAAGGATGTTTTATATCCGCACCATAAAAGCCACCTATCGCCCTATCCATATAATGATTGGCTTTTGCATTTAACATTTGATGCAATAAATTTCTAGCATGATTCCGTTTATTTTTAGTTGTTCTACTAAAAGGATGTGGTTGAATGATGTACTCACGTAATCCTTTAAAAGCAGACATATTTGTATACATACAATATTTAGTTAAATCGCCGAACATATCCTTTATTTTTCCTTCTCTAACGTAATCTCTTAATAAATACGGCGGATTCGTTAAAAGTTGGTCACCACCATAACCTGTTAGGATACTATATGTATTATTGTTCACACTTGACTCTATTAAGGGAGAAATAAATTCACATGTAGGAGCAGTAGCATACGGTTCGTCAAAACGTAATATATTATTCCGAAGATCTTCATACATCAATACTGAATCATAATTTAGAAAAGTACCTTTAGAATTATATTGTTCTAATAATTCCGTTATATATGCACTTTCATCGCATTCCTTTAATTCATCAAAAACAACGCTTACCGAATTAATTTCTCCGTATCTATGCCCCAATCGTTTTGACACATTAAAAATAGTAGTTGAGTCTAAGCCACCGCTTAATAACACCGTATTTCGCTCGCTTTTCCGTACTCTCCTCAAAACTGCTTTGTTCAAAATACTTTCGAATTCTTCAATTAACGCTTCCCGATTTATAGTTGTCTCCTTCATCATCCATTTATCAGAAAATAATTCATCATAATTCACATAGTTTATTAGGTTAATTTCCTTATTTTCATAAACAAACATATTCCCACTCGGTAAACGCAAGATCTCTTTATATGGCGTTAAATAGGAATCAACAATTCCTTTTGCATTTAGATATTCTTGAAAGTAAACACCGTTCAACTCAGGTGTATTTAGATAACTTTTCAATAGAAAGATATCGCTCGCAACTACTAATTTTGTATCGGTTTTTAAATAAAAGAGCCTTTTTACCCCCAAGGTATCTCTACAGGCCATTAATGTTAAATTCTTTTTATCAAATAGAACAAATGAAAACTCGCCATCTAAACGCTTCACAAAATCCAAACCAAATGTGTTATAAAGGGAAATTAAATTAGTGAGTAATTCTTGCTCAGTCCAATCAACATTTTCATATACACCATGATTCAAAATATTGTATATCACAATGTCTCCCACTATTAACACATCATTATTTTCAAAAAACACATATGGGGTCGTATTTTGAGCATATGCTGCTTTCAAAACAAAGTTCTGTGAGGATGTGTTGAAATAATTTACTTTTGATTTACTGTTGATCTTAAGATGTCCATTTTTATCCACTTCTCCCTCCGAATTATCCATAAATTCAAACACATACCAATTCACCTAAGTTCAACTCCCTTCATATACGAGTTTGAATCTATAATCACTTTCAACGAATCAAGATTTTCCATTTCTTCAAATAGATTGTGGCCCTGATATTGAATCCAGGCATGTGCCTCTAAGGGAAATTTTTTTATCCCTATTACCATGTTTACTGGTATACCATACTTAGATTGAAGTATCTTATAACCAATTAACGTTTTGTGTATACAATCTGCTTTCCTAGGATACCAACAGCAAACTTGGTCTAAAAGAATAAACCACTCCAAAATCTCTTCAGAATTCTCCTCAGTAAAAATCTCTTTAGAACCCTCTATAGTATATTTTTTTATATAGCGTCTAAAGACTTCATCAAAACCTTTTCTCCGTATTTGGAAATCTAAAAATATTAATTCTTTGTATAAATATAAAATATTATACAAATTTAATTAAACCTCCTTTTGACAACGAATTTAAAAATCCATCTAAATCCTTTTGAATAATTAAAATATCTTCATTTGTCCTTTTAGCTATTAATTTGGAAATATCAGAGACTATTGGTGTTTTATCAAACTCTTCCCAAATAAATGAACTAAATTTATCTAGTGCGTAAATTTGATTCGTATAAATATTAATAATTAGATATTCATCCTCTTCTTTATAGGAAAGAAGATACTTTGATTTTTTTACACGCATCCCTTTTACCACTTCCTCCTCTTTTACATTGTGAACAATCCTTTAATACTGTTCCTGTATTACTACTATACACAGTCATAAGCTCTAACAGTCTCTTTACTCTTATCATCTTCTTTCTTCCACATAACCGTATTTTTTCTACTTACTCCATTACGTTTATGATTATATAAATGTAGTGGAGTAAAATGACAACTCTTGTGCTATCGATTACATCCACATCAAGTCCATCACTCAACACATATATAAAAACTGCACCTTCTAGTTGATTGTTAACTTTCAATCAACTAGAAGATGCAACTCGTAGGGTTTTATTGGTCCATGAAAGATCTTAAAAATAGAAATCTAAAAATCAATGTATAAAAGAAAATATTCTCTCTCCACCAAAGTTCAAAAAATTATTGATGTTGAAACAGATGTCTTTGTCTTTTACCTAAAATCTATAGGATAAACCTATTCTTTTCAGGCGTCTAAAATGGCACAACCTTTATAGAAAAATATTGTAAAGATATTTATTACCCTCTAAAGCCCTGTAAAATTTGTAAAACAAATTTACCTGTTTTACATAAACATAACTGCTTAGTCTATCATAGCGAACGTTCTGACACACAATGTTTTATCACATAAAAAAACAAGAATGCTAATATAAACATTCTTGTTTTAATTATGTTTCTAATGATTCCTTTGGAGATTCAAACCCATGAGTAACTTCTATGTTAAAACTCATACTATTCTCTTCCAATGAATTTTCTATACTTTTTTTATTCTCGTTGACCTTTTCTTCAAAAAGAATCCTTCTCTTTCTAAACCTGTTGCAATTCCCCTAATATAAAAAGCTCATAAACCCTGTTATATCAAGATTTATGAGCTTTCTTAATTTTTATTAATTTGATGATACCGGTGGTCGGGGTCGAACCGACACTCCAAAGGAACACGATTTTGAGTCGTGCGCGTCTGCCAATTCCGCCACACCGGCATAATGGAGATAAAAAAAATCGGATAAACCGATTAACAGTTAAAATATGGAGGCGGCAACCGGATTTGAACCGGTGATAAGGGTGTTGCAGACCCGTGCCTTACCACTTGGCTATGCCGCCGTCATACATGGAGCGGAAGACGAGGTTCGAACTCGCGACCCCCACCTTGGCAAGGTGGTGTTCTACCACTGAACTACTTCCGCAAAAATGGCTGGGGTACTAGGATTCGAACCTAGGCATGACGGAATCAAAATCCGTTGCCTTACCGCTTGGCTATACCCCAACAATGGGGCGACTGATGGGAATCGAACCCACGAATGCCGGAACCACAATCCGGTGCGTTAACCACTTCGCCACAATCGCCATAAAATTAATTGGCAGGGGCAGTAGGAATCGAACCCACACCAAAGGTTTTGGAGACCTCTATTCTACCGTTGAACTATGCCCCTAAAATAATAAAACTGGTGGAGGGGGACGGATTCGAACCGCCGAACCCTAAGGAGCGGATTTACAGTCCGCCGCGTTTAGCCACTTCGCTACCCCTCCGGGAATATCTGGTGCCGGCTATAGGAATCGAACCCACGACCTACTGATTACAAGTCAGTTGCTCTACCTGCTGAGCTAAACCGGCAAAAAAATAAGATGGGTCAGGACGGAATCGAACCGCCGACACTTAGAGCTTCAATCTAATGCTCTACCAACTGAGCTACTGACCCATATTTTAAAATAAATGGCGGTCCCGACCGGGATCGAACCGGCGATCTCCTGCGTGACAGGCAGGCATGTTAACCGCTACACCACGGGACCATTTGGTTGCGGGGGCTGGATTTGAACCAACGACCTTCGGGTTATGAGCCCGACGAGCTACCACTGCTCCACCCCGCGATAATACTATAATATTGTTAAAATAATGGTGGAGGATGACGGGCTCGAACCGCCGACCCTCTGCTTGTAAGGCAGATGCTCTCCCAGCTGAGCTAATCCTCCATCTGGGTATTGAATTGGTGACCCCTACGGGATTCGAACCCGTGTTACCGCCGTGAAAGGGCGGTGTCTTAACCACTTGACCAAGGGGCCATCGTTTGGAACACATCAAAGTGCTGGCGGAGAGTAAGGGATTTGAACCCTTGAGACAGTGTTAACCGCCTACACGATTTCCAATCGTGCTCCTTCGGCCACTCGGACAACTCTCCAAGAATGGCTCCGAAGGCAGGACTCGAACCTGCGACAACCTGATTAACAGTCAGGTGCTACTACCAACTGAGCTACTTCGGAATAATTTTAGTATATAGCCTAGCGACGTCCTACTCTCACAGGGGGAAGCCCCCAACTACCATCGGCGCTAAAGAGCTTAACTTCCGTGTTCGGTATGGGAACGGGTGTGACCTCTTTGCCATCATCACTAGACTATTTGAAAGACAATACTTATTATAACATATCTTATAAAAATTACAAGTATATTCTAATATTTTATTCTTTCAAAACTGGATAAACGGTGCATTGAATGTTTCAAACTTTTTTGGTTAAGTCCTCGATCGATTAGTATTCGTCAGCTCCATGTGTCACCACACTTCCACCTCGAACCTATCTACCTCATCGTCTTTGAGGGATCTTACTTACTTGCGTAATGGGAAATCTCATCTTGAGGGGGGCTTCATGCTTAGATGCTTTCAGCACTTATCCCGTCCACACATAGCTACCCAGCGATGCCTTTGGCAAGACAACTGGTACACCAGCGGTGTGTCCATCCCGGTCCTCTCGTACTAAGGACAGCTCCTCTCAAATTTCCTACGCCCACGACGGATAGGGACCGAACTGTCTCACGACGTTCTGAACCCAGCTCGCGTACCGCTTTAATGGGCGAACAGCCCAACCCTTGGGACCGACTACAGCCCCAGGATGCGATGAGCCGACATCGAGGTGCCAAACCTCCCCGTCGATGTGGACTCTTGGGGGAGATAAGCCTGTTATCCCCGGGGTAGCTTTTATCCGTTGAGCGATGGCCCTTCCATGCGGAACCACCGGATCACTAAGCCCGTCTTTCGACCCTGCTCGACTTGTAGGTCTCGCAGTCAAGCTCCCTTGTGCCTTTACACTCTACGAATGATTTCCAACCATTCTGAGGGAACCTTTGGGCGCCTCCGTTACCTTTTAGGAGGCGACCGCCCCAGTCAAACTGTCCGCCTGACACTGTCTCCTGCCCCGCTAAGGGGCATGGGTTAGAATTTCAATACAACCAGGGTAGTATCCCACCGACGCCTCCTTCGAAGCTGGCGCTCCGAGATCTCTGGCTCCTACCTATCCTGTACAAGTTGTACCAAAATTCAATATCAGGCTACAGTAAAGCTCCACGGGGTCTTTCCGTCCTGTCGCGGGTAACCTGCATCTTCACAGGTACTATAATTTCACCGAGTCTCTCGTTGAGACAGTGCCCAGATCGTTACGCCTTTCGTGCGGGTCGGAACTTACCCGACAAGGAATTTCGCTACCTTAGGACCGTTATAGTTACGGCCGCCGTTTACTGGGGCTTCAATTCGCAGCTTCGCTTGCGCTAACCACTCCTCTTAACCTTCCAGCACCGGGCAGGCGTCAGCCCCTATACGTCACCTTACGGTTTTGCAGAGACCTGTGTTTTTGCTAAACAGTCGCCTGGGCCTATTCACTGCGGCTCTCATGCGCTTGCACGCTCAAGAGCACCCCTTCTCCCGAAGTTACGGGGTCATTTTGCCGAGTTCCTTAACGAGAGTTCTCTCGCACACCTTAGGATTCTCTCCTCGACTACCTGTGTCGGTTTGCGGTACGGGCACCTCTCACCTCGATAGAGGCTTTTCTTGGCAGTGTGAAATCAGGAACTTCGTCCATACGGACTCGCCATCACAGCTCAACGTTACAGTGTGCGGATTTGCCTACACACACGCCTTACTGCTTGGACGCGCACAACCAACGGCGCGCTTACCCTATCCTACTGCGTCCCCCCATTTCTCAAACGGTGAGGAGGTGGTACAGGAATATCAACCTGTTGTCCATCGCCTACGCCTATCGGCCTCGGCTTAGGTCCCGACTAACCCTGAGCGGACGAGCCTTCCTCAGGAAACCTTAGTCATACGGTGGACGGGATTCTCACCCGTCTTTCGCTACTCATACCGGCATTCTCACTTCTAAGCGCTCCACCAGTCCTTCCGATCTGACTTCAACGCACTTAGAACGCTCTCCTACCACTGACATCGTAGATGTCAATCCACAGCTTCGGTGAATCGTTTAGCCCCGATACATTTTCGGCGCAGCGTCACTCGACCAGTGAGCTATTACGCACTCTTTAAATGATGGCTGCTTCTAAGCCAACATCCTGGTTGTCTGTGCAACGCCACATCCTTTTCCACTTAACGATTACTTTGGGACCTTAGCTGGTGGTCTGGGCTGTTTCCCTTTTGACTACGGATCTTATCACTCGCAGTCTGACTCCCGTGTATAAATATCTGGCATTCGGAGTTTGTCTGAATTCGGTAAACCGGGATGGCCCCCTAGTCCAAACAGTGCTCTACCTCCAGTATTCTCATCACGAGGCTAGCCCTAAAGCTATTTCGGAGAGAACCAGCTATCTCCAAGTTCGATTGGAATTTCTCCGCTACCCACACCTCATCCCCGCACTTTTCAACGTGCGTGGGTTCGGGCCTCCAGTAAGTGTTACCTCACCTTCACCCTGGACATGGGTAGATCACCTGGTTTCGGGTCTACGACCACGTACTATTTCGCCCTATTCAGACTCGCTTTCGCTGCGGCTCCGCCTTCTAAAGCTTAACCTCGCACGTAATCGTAACTCGCCGGTTCATTCTACAAAAGGCACGCTATCACCCATTAACGGGCTCTAACTACTTGTAGGCACACGGTTTCAGGATCTCTTTCACTCCCCTTCCGGGGTGCTTTTCACCTTTCCCTCACGGTACTGGTTCACTATCGGTCACTAGGTAGTATTTAGCCTTGGGAGATGGTCCTCCCGGATTCCGACGGAATTTCACGTGTTCCGCCGTACTCAGGATCCACTCAGGAGAGAACGAACTTTCGACTACAGGGCTTTTACCTGCTCTGGCGGACCTTTCCAAGTCGCTTCATCTAACTCGCTCTTTTGTAACTCCGTATAGAGTGTCCTACAACCCCAAGAGGCAAGCCTCTTGGTTTGGGCTCTTCCCGTTTCGCTCGCCGCTACTCAGGGAATCGATTTTTCTTTCTCTTCCTCCAGGTACTTAGATGTTTCAGTTCCCTGGGTCTGCCTTCAAGACGCTATGTATTCACGTCAAGATACTACGCGATTAAACGTAGTGGGTTCCCCCATTCGGAAATCTCCGGATCAAAGCTCACTTACAGCTCCCCGAAGCATATCGGTGTTAGTGCCGTCCTTCTTCGGCTCCTAGTGCCAAGGCATTCGCCGTGCGCCCTTAATAACTTAACCAAGTTATTAAGCCTATAAAAAACTTAAAAAAATAAATGTGTTTGTTACAATTTCAATGTCGTTTTATCCAGTTTTCAAAGAACAAGTTTTGAAGTGTTTCATTCAGAAGAATGAACCTTCAAAACTGAACGCAAAACGTAATCTTACAAACCTAAGGTTTGTATTCCGAAATAATCCTTAGAAAGGAGGTGATCCAGCCGCACCTTCCGATACGGCTACCTTGTTACGACTTCACCCCAATCATCTATCCCACCTTCGGCGGCTGGCTCCAAAAGGTTACCTCACCGACTTCGGGTGTTACAAACTCTCGTGGTGTGACGGGCGGTGTGTACAAGGCCCGGGAACGTATTCACCGCGGCATGCTGATCCGCGATTACTAGCGATTCCGGCTTCATGTAGGCGAGTTGCAGCCTACAATCCGAACTGAGAACGACTTTATCGGATTAGCTCCCTCTCGCGAGTTGGCAACCGTTTGTATCGTCCATTGTAGCACGTGTGTAGCCCAGGTCATAAGGGGCATGATGATTTGACGTCATCCCCACCTTCCTCCGGTTTGTCACCGGCAGTCACCTTAGAGTGCCCAACTAAATGATGGCAACTAAGATCAAGGGTTGCGCTCGTTGCGGGACTTAACCCAACATCTCACGACACGAGCTGACGACAACCATGCACCACCTGTCACCGTTGCCCCCGAAGGGGAAACTATATCTCTACAGTGGTCAACGGGATGTCAAGACCTGGTAAGGTTCTTCGCGTTGCTTCGAATTAAACCACATGCTCCACCGCTTGTGCGGGCCCCCGTCAATTCCTTTGAGTTTCAGTCTTGCGACCGTACTCCCCAGGCGGAGTGCTTAATGCGTTAGCTGCAGCACTAAGGGGCGGAAACCCCCTAACACTTAGCACTCATCGTTTACGGCGTGGACTACCAGGGTATCTAATCCTGTTTGCTCCCCACGCTTTCGCGCCTCAGCGTCAGTTACAGACCAGAAAGTCGCCTTCGCCACTGGTGTTCCTCCAAATCTCTACGCATTTCACCGCTACACTTGGAATTCCACTTTCCTCTTCTGCACTCAAGTCCCCCAGTTTCCAATGACCCTCCACGGTTGAGCCGTGGGCTTTCACATCAGACTTAAAGGACCGCCTGCGCGCGCTTTACGCCCAATAATTCCGGACAACGCTTGCCACCTACGTATTACCGCGGCTGCTGGCACGTAGTTAGCCGTGGCTTTCTAATAAGGTACCGTCAAGGTACAGCCAGTTACTACTGTACTTGTTCTTCCCTTACAACAGAGTTTTACGATCCGAAAACCTTCTTCACTCACGCGGCGTTGCTCCATCAGGCTTTCGCCCATTGTGGAAGATTCCCTACTGCTGCCTCCCGTAGGAGTCTGGGCCGTGTCTCAGTCCCAGTGTGGCCGATCACCCTCTCAGGTCGGCTACGCATCGTCGCCTTGGTGAGCCGTTACCTCACCAACTAGCTAATGCGCCGCGGGCCCATCCTATAGCGACAGCCGAAACCGTCTTTCAGTCTTTCACCATGAAGCAAAAGAGATTATTCGGTATTAGCCCCGGTTTCCCGGAGTTATCCCAAACTATAGGGTAGGTTGCCCACGTGTTACTCACCCGTCCGCCGCTAACGTCAAAGGAGCAAGCTCCTTTTCTGTTCGCTCGACTTGCATGTATTAGGCACGCCGCCAGCGTTCGTCCTGAGCCAGGATCAAACTCTCCATAAAAGAAATTTGATTAGCTCAAATTGTTTTGCTGGCATCATGTTTGATGTCCAAAATTTTTGTTTTGTTCACTAACCGAAGCTAGCTACTTAAAACTTTATTGATTACGTTTTGCTTGTTCAGTTTTCAAGGTTCATTATTTAAGTCGTTTTTCAGCGACTTCTTTATATTAACATCTCATTCAAAACATGTCAACAACTTTTTTAAAAAAGTTTTTTGTGTTTTTCTGAGTTATTCGTTTATGTCTTAGCGACAATTAATATAATACAATACTAAGATATTATTCGTCAACTACTTTTCTAAAAAAATATCGAGGTATTTTTTAGATACCTCGATTACAAGCATACTACAGTCATTGCCCCATTTCTAGAGCATCTTTATTTACCTTGTAATGACGGTGAAATATCCTATCATTTTTCGCTGCAATGGGTTCAATTTGAATATAGCCTTTATCCACTAGATACTCAACAAACACTTCTAAATCCACTGAGTAGTTAACAAGTTCATGATGATCATGTAATTCCTGAATAGTCCACATTTCTTTTGTTTGCATGACTTCTAATATATGCTGTGCCCCATCTCGTGTACGAGAGTGGATTAAAAACTCACTTGCTAAAAACAATAATTCTAAGCGCTTTTCTATTGGCTCATTACTTGTCACTAGCTCTTCATACAGCTTATAGATGGCTGGCTCGATTTTTTTCACCTGTGCCCAAACAGTTACTTCAGGATACAGGCCACTATCGATAATAGATAGGCGGCCTAGATGATGTAGCGAATCCACAACATGATTATAAGCATCTAAGTAACTTCCTTTATCAAAGTATTCTTTCCCCTCCAAATAGCGACGAATTAACTTTGAAAATTGAATACCTGTTTTAATTTTACGACCACTATACGGAAATTCCTGCAATTCTATTTTTAGTTTATGCAGAAATTCATTCCGATCAAATAATACTCTACCGAAGAATATCCAATCAACAACCTTTCTATTTGAACCGATGAGTAACCATTTTCGAATTAATTTCTCCGTAACAGTATGTAGAGCGATTTTATTTCCTTCATATAAGTAATGTTTTGAAAAGACTGGTTGCTCTGCTTCTTTTACGATAATGAGTAAAACCGTATCAAATGTATCTGTAACGTTACTTTGTTCTTCACGCTTTTCCACTAAAATTACGCCTAATGTATTCGACTGACTCGCACGTTCTTGATATATCGGACGCAGTACTTGCTCCATGTTCAGCCCTCCTTTATTCATATAGGTTGTTTTGTTCCGTTAAAAATTCGACATACTCTAAAAGTATTCCTTCTTTCATTCAGTTCAAAGCTAAAATACTTTGCCCTTATATGTTATAGTAGATTTTAGATTGGGAGGCAAGATGAAATATGAAACCTTATAAAAGTAAAATTAATAAAATTCGTTCATTCGCATTAGCACTAATCTTTTTTGGTTTTATTGTCATGTACGGAGGCATTTTCTTTAAAAACAGCCCGATATTAGTTTTAATTTTCATGTCACTAGGTGTTCTTTGTATTATCGGTAGCACAGTTGTATATGCGTGGATCGGATTACTGTCAACAAGAGCTATTCAAGTAGAGTGTCCTAATTGCCATAAACATACAAAGGTTTTAGGCCGAGTAGATATGTGCATGTACTGCAATGAGCCATTAACACTTGATCCTACTCTAGAAGGTAAAGAGTTCGATCAATCCTATAATAAAACAAAAAAATCCTAGCCCTTTTTAAGAGCTAGGATTTTTATTGTACTTTAGCAGTAGCAACTTTACATGATGGACAAGTGCCGTATATCTCTAAGCGATGCGAATGCACATCAAAGCCTGTTACCTGTGATGCAAAATGCTCTATTTCGTCGAGTCCAGGATAATGGAAATCGACGATCTTACCACAGCATTCACAAATCATATGGTAATGATCGTTTGTCACGAAATCAAAGCGACTTGAAGCATCCCCGTAAGTTAGCTCTTTCACAAGACCTACTTCACGAAATACACGCAGGTTGTTATAAACAGTCGCTACACTCATATTAGGGAACTTACCCTCAAGAGCTTTATAAATTTCATCGGCAGTAGGATGTGCCATTGATTGAATTAGATATTCCAAAATAGCATGACGCTGAGGAGTAATACGTACACCAGTTGTTTTCAACGTGTCCAGTGCATCTTGTAAATGCGTTGCAGACATCGTCATGCACCTCTTCCATAAGTATTATTAATTTATAATTGTTATAAATAGTGTATCCAATTCGTACTACTTCGTCAACAATCACACATTGCTTATCCTCAATAAATCAATGGTTTTTTCCTTAATATCCTCTTGATAAATCCATAACATTTTCTAAATCCGTGTCACCCTTTAGCCATTTTGTTAGGCTTGGCTTGAAAATTTCTAAGCTACGCTCAACATAACGAGAAGAATGACTGGATACATGAGGTGATACTATAACATTTGGTAATGTCCATAATGGATTGTCGGATGTCAGAGGCTCCTCTTCAAATACATCTAAAACTGCGTGTCCTATTTGCTTTCTTTCAATCGCTTGAATGAGTACGTTTTCATCAACTAAATTACCTCGACCAAAATTCATGAAGATCGCATTGTTTTTCATCGCAACAAAATGCTCTTCTTTTAATAAATGGGTCGTTTCTGTTGTTTTTGGTAATACAGAAATAACGATATCTGCAAGAGGTAGTGCTTCTTTCAAATTGGTAAAACTAATCATCGTATTCATATAGGCCGCTTCTTTACCAGAGCGGTTACACCCAATTGTTGTAACACCAAAAGCTTGCAATAAACGCCCAACTTCCGAACCAATGGCACCTGGCCCCAAAATAAGTGCCGTACTATCTCGTAATTCCGTTTGTTGTGTTTTTTTCGACCATTCATTTTTCTTTTGCTGCTCATACATCCAAGGCAAAGCTCGTTTAATGGCTAAAATATGAGCAAGAATCGATTCAGCCATAGGCGTTTTATGAATGCCACGAACATTTGAAACTAGAATCCTGCGTTCAATAATAGCCTGAGCTGGCATTTTTTCTATACCTGCCGATGCAACAAAAATCCATTTTAGCTTTGTAGCAGATTGAATACTCTCTTCTGTTAAATCTTCACCATATGTAACTAATACATCCGCTTGTTGAAGCTCTTCATTTGATATGCTCTTTTCAAAGATAAATTCAAGCTGTGGAAATTCTGCTACTAATGGTTCTCGTAAATCTGGTCTAGGTTCAAATGTAAAATAGATTCTCATTGTTTTGCCTCCTGTTCTGCTAAATAAGCATATACTTCTTCAATATGATTTTTCACTCGAACTTTGCGCCAAGCTTTTACAAGCTTCCCCTCAGCATCAATTAAAAACGTTGAACGCTCTATGCCCATATATTCACGTCCATACATTTTCTTTAAAACCCATACATCATAAGCTTCAGCAATAGCATGGTCCTCATCCACTAATAATGAAAATGGCAAACCATGCTTATCAATAAATTTTGTATGCTTGCTTGCGTTATCTGGGCTAACACCCAGAACAACAGCATTTAAATGACTGAAGTCCTCAAACTTATCGCGAAAATCACATGCCTCCGTCGTGCAGCCTGGTGTCATATCCTTTGGGTAAAAGTATAAAATAACATTTTTTCCTTTAAAATCAGCTAAATGCACCATCTCGCCCTTTTCGTTCAATAGAGAAAAATCCGGCGCTTTTTGTCCTTCTAGTAATGTCATACAATCTCCTCCTCTGTAGGTCCTATTTTACTCTAAGTAACAAATCAAGTCATATCTCTTAATTTCTTTGGATTTCTTACACCGATAGGTCTACAATAGATTACGTATAAAAAGTTAGGAGGCAATTCTATGAATCATGCAAAATCTGAAGCAATACATGAAGAGGCATTACAGCATATTGTTGGTGGTGTAAACAGCCCTTCTCGTTCATATAAAGCAGTAGGTGGCGGTTCTCCTGTAGCCATGGCGCGAGGAAAAGGCGCTTATTTTTGGGATGTAGATGGCAATCGTTATATCGACTATCTAGCAGCATATGGTCCAATCGTTACTGGTCATGGTCATCCTCATATTGCAAAGGCCATTACGCACGCAGCTGAAAATGGTACATTGTTTGGGACGCCGACTGAGTATGAAGTTACTTTCGCAAAAATGTTAAAGGAAGCCATTCCGTCGATGGATAAAGTACGTTTTAACAACTCTGGTACAGAAGCTGTTATGACAACGATTCGTGTGGCACGTGCCTATACAGGACGTACAAAAATCATGAAATTTGCTGGTTGCTACCACGGGCACTTTGATTTAGTATTAGTGGCTGCCGGATCAGGTCCAGCAACATTAGGAACACCAGATTCAGCGGGCGTGACAACTTCGACTGCTGAAGAAGTTATTACTGTACCTTTTAATAACCCTGAAGCCTTTACAGAAGCCATGGATAAATGGGGCGAGGAGATTGCAGCTATTTTAATCGAGCCAATAGTAGGAAACTTCGGTATCGTTGAACCAAAGCCAGGCTTTCTTGAATTAGTACATGCTACAGCAAAGGAAAAAGGGGCCCTAACGATTTATGATGAGGTCATCACGGCCTTCCGCTTCCACTATGGTGGCGCTCAAAATTTACTTGGCCTAACACCTGATCTAACTGCACTTGGTAAAGTTATTGGTGGTGGTTTACCAATCGGTGCTTATGGCGGACGTAAAGAGATTATGGATACTGTGGCACCCCTCGGCCCAGCATACCAAGCGGGTACGATGGCTGGAAATCCTGCATCTATGCAAGCTGGTATTGCTTGCCTAGAAGTTCTACAAACACCAGGTATATACGAGGAAATGGATAGATTAGGCGCAATTTTAGAAGAAGGTGTTTTAGCTGCTGCTAAAAAACATGGCGTAACCATCACGTTAAATCGTCTTAAAGGAGCGCTTACTATTTACTTTACAGATGTGAAGGTAGAAAACTATGAGCAAGCTGAAAGCTCTGATGGTGAAATATTTGGACGCTTCTTTAAACACATGCTTGAGCAAGGTATTAATCTAGCTCCTTCTAAATATGAAGCATGGTTCTTAACAACTGAGCATACAGAAGCAGACATTCAGGAAACAATTGAAGCAGTAGATATTGCGTTTTCTCAATTGTAATCTTGACAAGAAAAAGGCGACTTGCAAGTAGAAGTCGCCTTTTTCTTATTCATCCATGCAAATCTATGTATTTTATGAGCACTTCCTTCTATAATGTAAAGAAGCTAAAAAATATTAGACAGAAAGGACATCTTTATGAAATTAGGTGCCCGTGTATTTAAAACTGGTGTAGCTATCGTATTTGCATTATTTATTGCAGAGTTGTTAAAACTACCTTCACCTGTTTTTGCTGGAATTGCAGCTATTTTTGCTATTCAGCCTTCTATTTATCGTTCTTACCAAACCATTGTGGAGCAAGTACAAGCGAATATTATAGGTGCGACAATTGCCGTCATTTTCGGCTTGCTTTTTGGACACCATGTCGTTGCCATTGGTATAGCTGTCATAATAGCTATTGGTTTAATGTTAAAGTTTAGACTCGAAAAATCACTTTCGCTAGCGTTGGTTTCAGTTGTAGCTATTATGGAATTTCAAGGGGATGACTTTTTAACATTTAGTTTGATACGCTTTGTTACGATATTAGTTGGGGTATTAGCAGCATTTGTCGTAAATCTTGTGTTCTTACCACCTAAATACGAGGTAAAACTATTTCGCAAAATTTATATTTTACAAGATGATATTATTCGTTGGACACGACTGGCTGTACGGCAAGCTTCTGAGCATACATCCACAAAAACAGCATTAAGTAAGTTTAAAAACCGTATGCTACGAGTGGATACGCTGTATGATTTATATAAGGAAGAGCGTAATTACTTTAAAAATAAAAAATATGTCAAAGCTCGCAAACTAGTAGTCTATCGTCAAATGATTTTAACTTCCAAGAAAAGCTTGGAATTGCTACAGCGTTTGCATAATCACGAAAATGAATTAGCTCAGCTCCCTACCCAATTTCATTTAATGATTCAGGAGAGACTTGATTCCTTGCTAACGTACCATGAGCAATTGCTCTTAAAATATACAGGGAAGCTTAAGCCTGAGCATTCGGAGTGGAGTAAAAGCATTGACTATGTCCAACGTAATGAGCTGATGGAAATTTTCATCAAGCAAATCAACTTTGCTCGTGAAGAAGGCGATACGGAGTTTTCTAGCTATCACCTACTCTATATTTTATCGCGTATTTTAGATTATGAGGAAAACTTAGAACATCTTGATACACTTATTGTTTCTTACCAAAGCTATCATGGACATGAAATCAATGTAGAATTTGAAGAAGAATTCATATAGCTAACATTTTGGCGACAGATTACCTTGATTCAGTGGGATTTTGATCACCCATTGAATAAGATAAGTCTGTCGGCTTTTTTTATACAAAAAACCTCCAAGTAGTAATCTACTTAGAGGAAAGGAGCTAAGAACGCAATGTTAGCAATTGTTGCTCTGCTTGTTGGCGTTTGACCGTTTGTTCAGCACGTAAATGCTGATAATTGGCAATGCCTGATACAATAGTATCCCACATTTCTTCAGGAGTCTTGGTAGTGTTGGATTGTTGAGCCATGGCAGTACTTAATTGCACCGCTTCCTTGCTAGCTCCCCCAAATTGCCTCATACGATCTTCAAAGGCAGAGGCTGATTGACTTTGTAATTGTTGACGTCTTTCATTAACTGCATTCATCAAACCCATTTTAAAAACAGGAATGGTTTTAACAAAAGCCCCATTAATTTGTTCCATCAATTCACTGTTACCATTACGTAGCATATCGATTTGAGGGGCTGTGATAATAGCCACCATACGCGATTTTTCTAAGTCATCTATTTTTTGCTGGAGCATCTCTGCAATACCTTGCAAACGATTTAGCTCCATTTTCGCCAGCTGATTACCTGCTTCACTCTGTTTTTCATACATCGGAATCAATGTTGTTTGGACCTCATGAAGCTTCATGTCAGTTGCTACGATATACTTTTCTAGCTCAAGATAGTACATGAGGTCTTCTTGATATAAGCGTGCAAGTACTCGGTTATCCTTCGCTAATTCCTCTTCCATCAGTACAAATTGATAATGGATTTTCTCAATATCTCTCCCCAGTCCATTATATTTCGTAAATAAATCGCCATCATTTTTGGTCTTACGTGCAAACAGCTTTTTAAAAAAGCCCTTTTGCTCTGTAAAATCTTGTTTGTCGAATGTCTGCATAAGGGCTTCAAGCTGCTTAAATAATTCATTTGATTCGAAAGTTGTTGACTGGGTGATGATGGCTAAAATTTGATCTGCAAAAGTAGCTAATTTTGTAGACGGTTCTTTTCCTAAAGCTAATAGCTCTATCTGATTTTTTATATTGATTTGATTGGCAATTTGCCGTACCTCTGCATGATCCCTTAACTGTTCTTTGAAGGCTTCTGCTGTTTCCAGTGTCAGCTGCTTCAGCGTCAACGAGTTATTCGACATTCGTGCCGCCTCCTTCCTATCATCAGAAAAAACGATTAAAGAGTTTTTTTATGATTTTGTCGGGTGCAGTTTTCTGTGGCTTTGGTTCTTCATAGTGCAAGTCAAACAGCATATGCTCTAAACGGTGTACATCATAACTATCCTCTTGCAAATGCTTTTCTAAATCTAGTTGTCCTGTCGGATTATAAAAAACAATATCCACACCAAATCGATTTAAAAAGGCCAATAACGCTATATCTTCACGTGATAAAGCTGGTTGTTGAGGTGCTTGGTATAATACCAGCTTCGGTACCTCTTGGGAATAGTCAAAGCTTTGTAGTAATCTTAGGATCTCCTGTGGAATCATCGACATTTGTTTAAATAAAAATAACTGTAAATCATATAAGGTCTCATTTGGCTGCTGTTTCAACATGGGCTGCTCACAGGAAGTTTTTATCGTGTGTGCAATCGCACGTTGTAGCTCCAATGTTAACTCACCGTATTGCCACCAATCACTTTGCATAATACGCTCTACTGATAGTTCTCCATTTACTAGGCAATGCTTATAGTGAAAGTGGAAATTCGCTCTACTCGTTGGTGCATAGGGGAATTTCTGGACAAAAACAGTTTGCGGATTTGCTAATAACTGATGCATATAATACCAGTATTCTTCCCGTCTGCTCGAAACCCCACTAATTTTGGCAAATATGACTGGAATGACAATCTCATCCCCAATTACTTCAAACTGTGGTCGAACCAAAGCTTTCTCTTTTGCATAAATAAAAATATCATCATATGTCATCCGTAATGTTAAGGAGCGTGGCATAAAATCTTTAAACTGCCAAGGCTTATAGACACCTGATTGCTGATCATGCATTAATTGCTCAAAATGCTGACTAGATCGATATCCAACCGTTGCCTGCCGGTCACGCAACTTATCAGGAAATGGCTGTAAAGTTGTTTGATTGGCATACGCATATGTGATAGAGAAAGTATCATTAGGATCAATCTCAGCAAATTCATCTATTTTAGCTGGATGAAAAATTAACACATCACAACCGAGCTCCATTAATAACAATAAGAAATAGCGCTGACTTAGAGTTGCTTCCCCATACCAAACTACTTTAGGAAAATCGTCTGTTGGTTTCATGGATTTTGTCCATAGAATCCAATGGTTTTTTAGCCATTTCACCATATCAATTAAAAAACGGCGAAAGTCATTTGCTAGTAAACCTAATGATTGCTGTTTTTGAAAGAGCTCTACTACTTTAATGGTTGCTAACTGTAAATGGCGATTCATTACACTGTCATCATGCTTAGGAATTAATTGATAACCATACATCATTGCCACTAAACGATTAATAGATAGACCTTGTGGAGTTTGTTGATGCTGCGAAAGGATTGTTTGTATTGCCTGAAAGTCTTTTGGTTCAATATGTTTATTTAATTCTTCACTTAAAATATGGATGTTAGTGTTCTGTGATAATGTAAATAATGAATTGAAATAATCATCTTCTTCGATTGGTACGCCCAATACACGAACAGCAATTCTACTAAAGCTCACTTGCTGCTCTGTTGTTTCATAAAATGCACGATCCTTTGGTGAATCTTGAAACGCCTGTAGCCAATCATCAGGATGACGCTCCAACACTGATTTAATTGTGATTGTTTGCATACAAACGCACCTCCTAAAAATCATCCTCAGCCTATGCTAAAGCATTCATTTGTCATAGGACGTCTCACCTAATGACAACAAAAATATTTGAACATCTATACGATCGTTTGTTGTGATGTCATCTGTAAAACTGTTTCCAATAAATTCTTTGTAAATGCTTCACCATTGTGAGACGAGTAAGTTGTATTTTGTAAAAACTTTGGCTGTTTATCCTTTAAGTCTCCATGATTTGGTGTAAAACCTAAATCAGCCATTGCAAGCATGCCATAATCCATAATAGAATCACCTGCTGCTATATGCACATCGTATGTACAGAACTCTTTTATATATTCTATAGCCGCTTCCTTTGTCAGCACCTTGGGCATAAAATACAATTTTTTCCCTTGTAGCAGAACATGCCAACCATGCATATCAAACTCTTGAATCATCGCTTGTAATTCATCGTATGGTAAAATATCAATATCTACATGATGTACATAAAAAAGATCATCTATATAAAGAGATTGTTGTAGCCATGTATCAGATTTAATCGTCTGAAATAGCTTTAGCATATCCATACGAGGGATCGAGGAATCTTCAATACGTCTAGATAATGTTTGTGTCCATTTTTCATATGGCTGACCCTTTTCTACTATTGTACCCCCATTGCTTGTAATTGCAAAAGCAGGGCATAAATCATGAATAAAATGGATTCTTTGATATTGATGTAAAGCTCTTGTCGTAACAGGTACAAATAAAGTATGTTGGTGTACCTGTTGCAATAGGGGTGCTGTTGCCTGTGTCATCATACTCATTGCTGTTTCGTCCTTGTGTTCAACGACGATTGTCTCTGTAGCTGGCGGAAACATCTCCATCATGCGTTTAGAATAAATAAGGGTTCTATCTAAATCAGATGTAAATAATATCATCATATTCTCCTCTATAATTCTTTGATCAAACCACAACATGCATAGGACATATTCGAATACTCTTCAATCAATACATTTTTTTCCTGCGCTAATAATAAAATATGTTTCAATTCATGCATGTACTGTGGATTAATTAAAATCTTCCAAGGTATCCTTCTCAGCAAAACTCTTGTCGTTTCCCCAACACCTGGCTTAATGAAATGAATATTATCAATACCAAAATCTCGTTGAATTATTTGCACGGACTTCATACCCTCCCATGTAATTGGAGAGATTTCTTGCTCTTGAATTTGTTGCACAATTTTACTCTGTACTTGTTCAAAACATGTGACGATACGCTCTATGTACAGATTGGAGACATCTATTGCCTCTAATTCTTTGTAGTATTTTGCACCATGAAAATCGTTTGCATCCATAAACTGCAAATTTAATACCGTTCTACTTACTAATCCAGATACAGTGGAATTTAAACAAGCAGATGGTATTAAAAAATCCTCACGAGTTCCATAAATAGCTGCACAATGGCCAGGATCAGCCAAAACAGCTAAATCGCCACTTAACTGTTCTTGATATCGTAAATTAAACTTTTGGCAGGATTGAATTAATTCATTGGTAATTGCCCCTTTTCCTGTCCAACCATCAATAAATTGCAGACTTCCTAGAGGATGCTGTGTCAAAATATAACGAATTGCCGTTTCATCAAACCCACGACCTCGCAGTATAGAAATGGAGTAATGTGGAACATTCACATGATAATGCATGGCTATATACCGTTTGATTAAAATACCAATGGGTGTACCTGCACGAGCTAAACTCACAAGAATTAAATTTTCTAATCCTCTATTTTCAATGATTTGTTCTGCCACTACTCCAACGGCGATTGCTATTCTTTCTGCATGAACATCTAGCGCTTTATAAAAAAGATTCATGTAGGTATCCGATGGTTGCTTCTCCACTGGCAGCATTTCCGAATAATGTATACCCGATTGAATGAGTTGTTCACGTTTCTCATTATCCATTTCAAGGAATGCACTTCCAATATCACGCAATAAAAAAATAACGTCCTCTGGTGCATAACTCCCCATTTTATCTGGCTGCAAAGTCGATATCATCGTTCTACCTCCAATTCATGCATACTAATTACATATACTTTGGCGTTAGTGGCTTCTTGTAATGCCTTTACCACACGAGCAACTACCTCTTTACTTGCTATACGTTCCACTATGAAAAAAAGTTCCGTGTAAGACTGGCTTTGAAGATTATATAAAAAATTAGTGACCCCGTTATTTTCTGGACTTTCAAAGGCTATTTTATCGTTAATCGTATATACTAAATCATCCGTACAATAGATTGGACTACGAGTAGTTGACTGAAAATAAACATCATTTCCTAAATAAGAGGCAATTTGCATAGGAACATACATGAACTCACCCGAGCCAATAACAAGCGCTGGTCCATTTGTTCTTAGCTCTTGTAATTGCATAGCAATAGCTTGTATCGTTTGCTTTTGGTCAACATGCTGTTTTGACGTGAGCATAAATCTCCCTGTTGCTAGTAAATAGGGGTACTTATTTATTAATCCATTCTCCGCAACAGAACGATAGAATTTGCGATCAACAGATACTTGAATCGGACAAATGTCCATATCTCGTGCAACCTGTGTTAGTAAGTTTGGTTGTGTACTGGTTAAGCTTGGAATGCCTGAACAGCTAAAATTCCCACACATAATGGAGATGAATTCTATAGAGATACCCCATTGTACTTCTAATTGCTTAAAGATTGTTTGCTGCTGTTGGGAACGCCAATCTAAAATAGATAGTACCGCATATTGTCTCACTAAAGGAAATTTCTGTATTAAAGTCTCAATAATATTAATGACCGTATTTCCAGTAGTAATCTCATCATCAATTAACACAATGCGCTTAGCTTGCAGTAAAAATTCTGGTTCCTCCGTATAAATTCTATGGCTTGTCGCATGTGAATGTTCTTCTTCAAACGTAACAAATGGCTCAAAATCGGGCAACACTTCACGTGTTGTGTGGATATACATAGCATTCGAGTGAAAGGCATTAAATACTGCGTGTCCAAGTGCTGTTGCTGTCTCAGCAAAGCCAATAAACAATGTTTCATCCGTTAATTCTAGGGTTCCTTCTATGGATTTTTGTACTTCATCCAAATTAGCTCCGTCTTTTAAAGCTGTAACGACAGACGAAGCCATTACCTTTTGTCCCGTAAGATGCTGCTGATACATCATTGCTAAAAGAGTTCCTGTCAGTAAAGGGATTTGCGGACGGACAGCCAAATGTTTGCCTAGTACCGTGCTTACAAACAAAAATTGTCTCTTCTTATTAATCCGAGCCGCCATTCTAAACAAATCGGTTAGCGCAAAATTATGCGGATTGTAGGTAATTTCAATATCAATTGAATAATTCGGTAAAATGTTTAATTTACTCATTTGTTGTTGCATATACACTACCACCTATTTCAGACTGTAATAAAAGTGAGGCAAAATCGACAGATTCATGATAAACACCATAGACATGAGCCTGTTTTAAAATCCGTTGTGCCCATCTCATATGTGGCTTAATTTCATTCATTTTATTAGCATAGTGACTTTTCATAACACCTTTTTGTCCATCATTATTTTCTATAATACTTAGCGCATCTAAGTATTCCTCATACGAAATAGCATACAGGGCATGCACAACACGGATATGGCTCGGATGAATAATTGTTTTTCCCACTATGCCATTTTGTTTATCCATTAAAACTTCTTTCATTAATCCATCTAAACAATCGTCTAATAACGCTTTCCTTGTATCAAGCGCGCCTTTCTCACTAAATGGTGTCACTCTAAGTGCGGGCTTTAATACACGCTGATTATTAAAATACTCCCACACAGGCCCAGAAATAATAAAACCATCTTCCTCACGACCTAAGATATTTACAATATCTGCAATACAATCTCGTATGACACTAATATCATAAATGGTAGAATCCATACGCCGGCGAATTCCGTAAATACCACAAAAATCGGTAGCACCAATTCGTACATTTAATACACGGGCTTTGTATTGATGTAGAACCGCTTTAATGTCTAATAACGCTTCCATGCGAGATTCCTTATATAGTACCTCACGACTTTCTAAAATTGGCATACCATATAAAATTAAATCATTTTCTAAAATGGTTTGTTCAAGCAACTCGAAATAACGGGCACCCTGTTCTGCTGTAAACTTCGGAAAGACATAGCCAGTTAATATTTCTTGCTTTTTCCCTAAAACAGTTGTTAGCCTTTGAAATTGCTCAACATGACGTACTCGAACAAAAAGTAAAGGGAGCTCCTGAAGTAATAGCTGTTTTTGCTGATAGAGTGCATATAATTCACTAATATCCTCTATCAGCTTAGCTTCACAATCTACTAACTCTGCATCTCCAACTGCATCCTCCAAATCAATGACAAGTGATGTGAGTTCCTTATATTTTTGTGATCGGATCAAGCTCACAATCGTAGGCATGGAAGCTGGCATATACAAAGTCGCACCTAGGGCATATGACAAAATATCCGCCGTTTCCCATTTCGTAAACGGCTGTGGCTTCTTATAAAAAATCATCTCTGCATCTGTTGCAAAATGTTGCATCTAATCCTCTCCCCAGTAACTATGCCTTTTGTGAAAAAAGCACTGTATCAGCCTGTTCCATACAGACTAATACAGTGCCTTGTTTACACTGCTGTTTTCTTCTTCAACTTGTAAATAACAAATGTCAATAAGAATGCAGCTATTAAAATAATAACGAAAATTTCATGCGAAGGATGGTAGCCCCAATATACTAACACACATTTTCAGTGTATTACGATAAGCCCCTGTTACATCTGCTAGTTTAAAAACTGTGCATATGTATTTAATATCTCATTTAATACATCCACATCAGATCCTCCACCATACACCTACGTCTCATAGTTACTGTAGGCCATATGCATTGATTAAAGCAGCTAGTCCACCCTGGTAACCTGAACCTACTGCAGCAAATTTCCACTCACCATTATGTCGGTACAGCTCACAAAATACTACAGCCGTTTCAATACTGAAATCTTCACCTAAATCGTAACGCAATACCTCTGATCCCGACTCTTCGTTCGTCAATCGTACATAGGCATTTAAGACTTGCCCGAAGTTTTGATGACGTCCCTCGGCATCGTAAATAGTAACCGTCACTACAATTTTTTCTATTTGAGGTGATACTTGCTTTAAGTTGACAAGAATTTTTTCATCATCCCCATCCCCTGCACCTGTACGATTATCTCCCGTATGGACAACAGACTGGTCTGGGCTGGCTAGATTATTATAGAAAATAAAGTCCTGTTCATTACGACATTTACCTGAAGCATCTAGTAAAAATACAGATGCATCCAGGTCAAAGTCTTGTCCACCATCAAATTGCTTTACATCCCAGCCTAAACCAATGCCAATGCTATTTAAGCCTGGATCCTGCTTTGTTAAATCAATACGTTGCCCTTTACTTAATTGTATAGCCATTCAAAAATCTCCCTTTCTGTCCAAAGATGAAATTTTAGTTTACACTTAAGCCATAATCATTACATAAAGCAGCTAAGCCACCTTGATAGCCTGCACCAATCGCATTAAATTTCCATTCTCCGTTATGACGATATAATTCCCCTACAACAATAGCTGTTTCAATACTGAAGTCCTCGCCTAAATCATAGCGAATAATTTCTTCGTTGGAAGCAGCATTCATAATACGAATATAGGCATTAGACACCATACCGAAGTTTTGACTGCGAGACTCTGCATCATGAATGGTTACTGTGAAGGCTAGTCGCTGAACATGAGCAGGTACTTGAGTTAATGCCACTTTCACCACTTCATCGTCACCTTCGCCTACACCTGTTAAATTATCGCCTGAATGCTCAACTGAACCATTGCCACCTGTAGTGTTGTTATAAAAAATAAAATCATTTTGATCTGCAACTTTACCTGTATCAGCAAGTAAAAACACAGAGGAGTCTAAGTCAAAATCATGACCACCATCATATTTATTTGTATCCCAGCCTAAACCTACAACCACATTCGTTAATCCTGGATTTGTTTTAGTTAAATCTACCTTTTGACCTTTTTGTAGTGAAATGCCCATAATTTTTATTCCTCCTATTTAGTCAATTATTTATTGATATCTTCGAACAACGTCGCCAAGCTTTATGTCATTTGTTCCCGTACCAACCGCAGCAAATTTCCATTCGTTATTATGACGGTAAATTTCTCCACATACTAACGTCGTTAAATTCGAATAATTATCAGTTAAATTATAGCGAATTAGTTCGCTTCCTGTCCTGTCATCATACACACGAATATATGCATTATGAATCATACCAAAGTGTTGATTGCGACCTGCCGCATCATAAATGTTTACAACAAACACAAGCTTGTTATATTGCGAAGGTACAGACGATAATTCAATTGTAATTACCTCATCATCACCATCACCATCACCTGTTAAATTATCACCTGAATGTCGAACAGAACCACAGCTACTTGTTAATTTTCCGAAATAAACAACATCGTCACCCGCTACAACCTTATCATCTTGTAACATTAATACCGAAGCATCACAGTCGATACTTCTGCCACTGCCACTATTTCTGCTAGAAAATAAACCACCTAAAAAGCCGCCACTTTTCTCTTGGCCTACAGGGTCCCACCCTAAACCAACTTTAATTTTATTTAATCCTGCGTTACCCTTTGTTAAATCAACTCTTTGTCCTTTTTGTAAATTAATCCCCAATTCTAACACCCTCCTAAAATATGTATTTCAGTCGAAAGATTTTATGGTAAGCAATAATCTACTAAGCTAAAAGATTTCTACTTAAATTAAGTCTAAAATAACGTGACAAAAAATTCAATTAATGGCTCCGAAAAGGTGTTTTCACTTATTTTTGAAAGCCCCTCACGTCTTTTTCTATACTATAGAACGTTTTTGTAGTAAAAATGTTCCTTTTATATCCAATGGTCCAAGCAGCTAAAAAAACCTTCTAACTTGTAGAAGGCTATTGTCTTATTTACTAGCTTTTCATTTTTGGATCCAGTGCATCTCGTAGTCCATCACCCATTAGATTAAAGCCTAAAACTGTTAACATAATAGCTAAACCAGGGAAAATCATCGTCCACGGAGCATTTAATAAAAACTTCCGTGCATCCGCTAACATTTTTCCCCATTCTGGTGCTGGAGCTTGAGCCCCTAGCCCAAGGAAACCTAATGCTGCCGCTTCAATAATGGCTGTCGCAATTGCTAGTGTTCCCTGTACAATTATTGGGGTTATGGAATTCGGCAAAATATGGGAAAATAGAATTCGTGCATCACGCATACCAATTGCTTTTGCCGCTACTATATATTCCTCTTCCTTGACACTTAAAACCTTAGAACGGATTAAGCGCCCAAAATTCGGTACGTTAATAATAGCAATGGCGATTAATGCATTTTGTAAAGATGGACCAAGCACTGATACTACTGCAATCGCTAGTAGCATACTAGGGAAAGCTAGCATAATATCAAAAATACGTGAAATTATCGTATCGATCCATTTTCCATAATAACCTGCAATGATGCCAAGTAAACTACCAATTATCACGGACAAAATAACAGAGAAAAAGCCTACCCACAGCGAAATCCTTGCACCGTGAATGATCCTCGAAAAAATATCCCGTCCAAAATCATCCGTTCCAAACCAATGATCAGCGGATGGTGCCAGTAAACGCTTCGTTAAATCTTGTTCATTGATGCCCTGTGGTGCAATGAACGGACCAATGACAGCTAGTATAATAAAAAATATAACAATTCCTGCTCCAACAAGGGATACTTTACTCTTTTTAAAACTACGCCACCCTTCGAGCCATGGACCTACTGCCTTTTCTCGAACTGGTGATACTTCTTTTTTTATATCGATTGCTCCAGTCATCATTGCAACTCCCTTCTATTTGTATTTAATCCGTGGGTCGACTACTGTGTACAGTAAATCCACGATTAAGTTAATCATGATGAAAATAAATGCAACGACGAGAATACCTGATTGAATAACGGGATAATCCCTGAAGCCAATCGCATCATAAATATAACGACCAATTCCTGGCCAACTAAAAATCGTCTCTGTTAAAATGGCACCACCTAGCAGTAATCCAGTTTGTAGACCAATTACCGTTAACACAGGAATAACTGCATTCTTTAATGCATGCTTATAAACAACAATAAACATTTTTTGTCCTTTTGCTCTTGCAGTCCTTACATAATCTGAACGCATAACTTCCAGCATGGAGGACCTTGTGATTCTGGCAATGATAGCCATCGGAATCGTTGCAAGTGCTACTCCTGGTAATATTAATCGTTTTATAACTTCGATGAATTGATCAAAGCGGCCTTGAATAAGCGTATCCAATAAATAGAAATGGGTTATGGCGGTAATTGGATTTCGCACATCTTCTCGACCAGATGTAGGCAGCCATCCAAGCTTACTACTAAATGTCCATTGCTCCATCAATCCAAGCCAGAACACGGGTACAGATACACCGATTAACGCTATAATCATTGCTGTATAATCAAACCAAGAATTTTGGAACCACGCAGAAATAATGCCCGCATTCACACCAATAACAATCGCAATGATCATCGCAAATAGTGCAAGTTCGGCTGTTGCTGCTAAGTATGGGAAAATTTCTTCTGATACAGGTAGTTTCGTACGTAGGGAAACCCCTAAATCTCCCTGAAAAATACCTGCTAAGTAACTAAAATATTGTGTATACCACGGCTTATCTAATCCTAAACTTGCGTTTAACGCCTCGACCGCCTCTTTTGTTGCCTGTTGTCCTAAAATAACTTGTGCTGGATTTCCAGGAATTGCCCGTATCAACATAAAGACGATAAAAGTCATTCCAAGCAAAACTGGGATTAGTTGAAGTAAACGTCTCCCCATATAGTGAAGCATTTTCATCACCTCTCTATGATTTTCATAATCTACTGTGAAGTCTTTATATACTGTTGAAAGGTTGAGCCTTCACTAAACGGTTTTGAATGTTTAGTTGAATTCTTTCATACAGGAAATAATCATTATCTTTACTTGAAAAGAATCTGCGAGATTTCCACGGCTTACCCGCAGAAAAGCAAGCAGATTCTTCACATTCCTTTGTTCAATTAAAAATGATGAAATTTACTATTGAATATCTACTGCATCTAAACGGTCAGAACCAGTAGGATGCGCAATGTAATTTGTAACTTTCTTGTTAGCAGCTAAAATTGGAATAGAGTGAGCAAGTGGAACCCATGGAGCATCCTCAGAAATAATTACTTGAGCTTGCTTATAAAGTTCATTACGCTTGTCTTCATCAATCTCAGTTTGAGCAGCTGTTAATATCTTGTGTAATTCTGGATTATCATAGAACGTGTAGTTATTAGAACCAATATTATCGCCGTCTAATAACGTGTATAGGAAGTTATCCGCATCCCCATTATCGCCTGTCCAGCCAAGTAGGAATGCATCCGCTTCACCGTTTTGAGCTTTTTCTAAATACGTAGCCCATTCAAATGACACAATTTTAGATTTAATACCCACGTCTTCTAAGTTCTTTTGAATCGCTTCAGCCACTTTTTGTCCGTCTGGCATGTATGGACGTGGTACTGGCATTGCCCATAGCTCAATTTCCTTGCCATCGTAGCCTGCTTCAGCAAGTAATGCTTTCGCTTTTTCTGGATCATACGTATAGCCTGTCACTTCATCGTTATAACCAGAAATTACTGGTGGCATTGGGTTTTTCGCTGGCTCAGCTAGCCCTTCATAAAATGCATCTACTAATGCTTGTTTATCAATTGCATAGTTGACTGCTTGACGCACTTTTACATTATCAAAAGGAGGACGTGTAACAGTTAAACCAAGGTAACCAACGTTCATAGATGGACGTTCGATTAACTGTAAATTAGCATCACCTTCGATTGTTGCTTTATCAGATGGGCTTAAGCCATCAGCTACATCAATATTGCCTGCTAATAAATCATTTAAACGTGCTGAGTTTTCTGGAATAGAACGATAAATTACTTTATCTAATTTAGGATAGCCATCAATATAGTAATCCGGGTTTTTCTCAATTGTGATTGAATCATTACGTACCCAGCTAACAAATTTGAATGGACCTGTTCCTACAGGATTTGCAGATAAACTTTCTTCATCTGCTTCAAATGCTGTTGGAGAAGCAATCGCAAATGGAGACATTGCTAAATTTTTCAGGAATGGTGCTTGAGGTTGACTTAACTTAAAGACAACTGTGTAGTCTCCCTCTGCAGTTACTGATTCAATTACTTGCTTATCACCAACGACAAATTGCGAGCTAAAGTAAGGGTGTTTATCTGCACCTGTTTTCCAACGTTCAATATTTTTAACAACAGCCTCAGCATTGAAATCTGTGCCATCATGGAATTTCACACCTTCTTGTAGCTGGAAAGTATACGTTAAACCATCCTCTGATGCCTCCCATGATTTAGCTAAGCCTGGTTGAATTGTTACATCTCGCTCTCCAAAGTTTACAAGTGTTTCATAAATATTAGCTGTCACCGTGAAGGATTCACCGTCTGTAACAACAGCAGGGTCAAGTGCTACAGAATCTCCACCACGACCATACACTAAAATTTTTGGTTCTCCACTGCTAGCTGTATCGCCACCAGTTGAAGTATCTTTACTACCCGTATCCTTAGTATCTGAGCCGCCACATGCTGCTAAGATTGTCGAGAGAATAAGGAGTAGCATTACACCTAAAGTCCAAAACTTCTTTTTCTTCATCGAATTTCCCCCTATGAGTTTTTATATCATTTAATGTTGGAGTGCCTCGTAAAGATGGCAAGCAACATAATGACCTGGTTTCACTTCTTGCATTTTAGGTACTACCTGTGAGCACTGATCCATTTTAAACGGACATCTCGTATGGAAAGTACAACCGCTTGGCGGGTTTGAGGCACTTGGAATATCTCCAGAAATGATGATCTGTTCCCGTTCAAACGTAGGATCTGGAACAGGAACCGAAGATAAAAGTGCTTGTGTATATGGATGAAGCGGTTCAGCATATAAATCCTCACTCGCTGTCAGCTCAACTAATTTACCTAAATACATAACGCCAACTCGATTACTAATATGACGCACAACCCCTAAATCATGGGAAATAAAAATATAAGTTAGCCTTAAATCCTTTTGCAGCTTTTGCAATAAATTCAAAACCTGTGCCTGGATGGATACATCAAGTGCAGATACGGGCTCGTCCGCAATAATTAAGCGTGGATTGGTCATCAGGGCTCTAGCAATGCCAATACGTTGCCTTTGCCCTCCACTAAATTGATGCGGATAGCGTTTGATATGATATTCATTCAATCCAACAATCTCAAGTAGCTCCAACACTTTTTGTTTTCGCTCTTTGGCATTACCTATCCCATGAACAATAAGAGGCTCCTCTAAAATTTTGCCGATGTTATGGCGAGGATTTAGTGAGGCATAGGGATCCTGAAAAATCATTTGAATATCTCTACGTGCCTTCCTCATTTCATTGTTGGATAATTCTGAAATCATTTTGCCTGCGAATTCTATCCTGCCTCCAGTTGGCTCTAGTAAACGCATTAATAATCGACCCGTTGTGGATTTACCACAGCCTGATTCGCCAACAATTCCTAATGTTTCTCCTTCAAATACTTCAAAGGAAACATCATCTACAGCCTTTACATCCCCGGCATGTGAATTAAGGACTCCTTTTCGAATCGGAAAATATTTTTTTAACCCCTCAACCTTTAATAACGCTTTCGACACGTTGCTCCACCTCCTGTTTTTCTAGTAAAAAACATCTCGATTTATGATTCTCTGCTGCTTCAAATAAAGGTGGTGTTTCCTGTAAACAACGTTCCATTGCATATTGACATCGTGCTGCAAAACGACAGCCTACTTGAATACTTCCTGGTTTCGGTACACTTCCAGGAATGGAGTATAAATTTTCCTTTTTATAACGCATGTCAGGTACTGATTGAATGAGTCCTTGTGTATAGGGATGTTTAGGATTAGTGAAAATTTCATGAATCGGCGCCTCTTCCACTATTTGTCCTGCATACATAACAATCACTCGCTCACAGGTTTCCGCGACAACCCCCAGATCATGTGTAATTAACAACACAGCTGTATTCAATCGTTTATTTAAGTCTTTCATAAGCTGTAAAATTTGGGCTTGTATTGTAACATCCAATGCAGTTGTAGGCTCATCCGCAATCAATACTTGAGGGTCACAGACAAGTGCCATAGCAATCATCACACGTTGACGCATACCGCCAGACAGCTGATGTGGGTAGTCCTTTAGCAAATCCTCAGCACGTGGTAGACCTACCAATTTCATAATTTCAACCGCTCTTGCAAACGCTTCCTTTTTTGACCATTTTGGATTATGGATTAATATAGCTTCCTTTAACTGGTCACCAATCGTGAACAAGGGGTTTAGCGAAGTCATCGGCTCTTGGAAAATCATTGCAATGTCTTTTCCACGTATTTTTTGCATTTGTTTGTCCGTACATTTAGCAATATTTTTGCCATCTAGCAAAATTTCTCCACCCGTTATCTTACCTGGTGGTGATGGAATTAATCCCATGATGGACAGCGACGTAACACTTTTACCACTTCCCGATTCTCCTACAATCCCTAAAATTTCCCCTTCATGGACAGAAAAATCGATATCGTCTACAGCAGGAATTTGCCCATTATCTGTGAAAAAGGTTGTTTTCAAACCTTTTATTTCTAGTAGTTTTTTCCTCATGTGTAACGCCCCACCCTACCTATATTTTACTTAAATGTATAATAATATTAATAGAATACTATAACTTTCGTTAAATTCCTTATTTTCAGATAATTCTAACTAAAAACCCTTACTCTTTCAATCATTAATATTCTGCAAATTACATAGAATTTCTACAATAATCGCCTTCCATAATAATAAAATCTTATAAAGAGATAATTTTTTACTTTTTTCAAAAAAAAATAGCCTTCCATTTTCGAATAAATGAAAGACTTTTTTTGAAAAAATTTCTTAAACCGTTTAATTTTCGGAAAATTTTAATCTAAGTGCTGTACTTGGAATAAATTATAATATGTCCCTTGACTGTCCATTAACTGTTCATGTGTTCCACTTTCAATTAATTGACCATGATCGATGACGAATATCTTGTCAGCATGGGTAATTGTAGAAAGACGGTGCGCAATAATAATAGTTGTTCGTTCATGGGCAAGCTTGTCTAATGATTCTTGAATCAGTGCTTCACTTTCTAGATCTAATGCAGAAGTAGCCTCGTCCAGGATTAAAATTGGTGGATTTTTTAAAAACACACGCGCAATGGCAACTCGTTGTTTTTGTCCGCCAGAGAGCTTTACTCCTCTTTCCCCAACCTTTGTGTCATAACCATTAGGCAGACTCATAATAAAGTCATGGGCATTTGCCGCTTTGGCTGCTTCGATGACCTGTGCATCTGTTGCATCTGGTTTCCCCATTAATATATTCTCTTTGACAGAGTCACTAAAAAGTATATTGTCTTGCAAGACAATACCAATTTGAGATCGTAAGGAATGTAAAGTAACATCCCGTACATCTTTTCCATCAATGGTCACTTTCCCGCTTGTTGTATCATAAAAGCGAGGAATTAAACTGATAATCGTTGACTTACCACCACCACTCATCCCTACAAAGGCAACAGTCTCCCCAGGATTTATCGTTAAATCGATAGCATCTATAATAGGTGAGCCAGTTTCTTCATATTGGAAGGATACATTGTGAAAGCGAACCTGCCCATTTGCATGTGGTAGTTCACCAGCATAGTCCTTATCATTGACTTCATAAGGCTCATCTATTAAATCGAACATTCGATCCATTGAAGCGATTGACTGTGTTAAAGTTGTGGACGAGCTAACAAGTCGACGAAGTGGGCCATATAAACGTTCAATATAAGCAATAAAAGCAACCATTGTTCCAACTGAAAGTGACCCATTTATTACTTGATAGCCCGCATAGGCTATAACTAGTAATGGCGCTACATCTGTAATGGTATTCACGACAGCAAATGATTTTGCGTTCCACTTTGTTTGATCAAGCGCTTTTTCTAAAAACTCACCGTTTGCTGAATCGAACAATTTTTGCTCATGCTTTTCTAAAGTAAAGCTTTTAATAATGCTCATACCAGCTACACGTTCATGTAAATAGCTTTGTACACCTGCAAGTGCTTGAGAACGTTTCCGTGTCAAATCTCTCAATTTGCCAAAAAAGTATTTCACACTGAAAGCATAAAATGGAAATGCGACCAACGCTACTAGTGTTAGCTTCACATCCATGGTTAGCATAATGGCAATCGCAATTACAATCGTCGCCAAATCTAACCAAACATTCATTAACCCCGTCATGACAAAGGTTTTTGTTTGTTCAACGTCATTAATTACCCTTGAAATAACATCCCCTGCCCGTGTATTGGCATAATACCTTAAGCTTAAACGCTGTAAATGTGCATAAATTTCCTTACGAATATCAAATAGTACCTTGTTGCTTACGTGTTGTGCAAAATATTGTCGATAATACTCAATAGGTGGACGGATAATAAAGAACACAATAATAGTTCCACCTAGCCAATAAAATAGTTCTTTTGTTTTTTCTACATCTGTTAAGTCATCTGCTGCAATAATATCGTCTAGCACAATCTTAATGAGCAGTGGAATAAATAGTGGAATAGCAAATTTTACTATACCAATGATAATCGTTAAAATAATTTCCCATGTATATGGTTTAACAAAGCGCATATATCGCTTAATGCTTCCCAATTTATCATCACATCCTTACAAAAAGAAACAGACATTCGAAGATGAATGCCCTAAGTATTATAGCAATATTTTGATTAAAATACAGTTATGATGACTTTATAGCGAACTATTTTACCTTTACCTTAACAACACTCTGTCCCCTCCAATAAAAAAACACCTATTAGTTAAACTAATAGGTGTCATGATTGATCATCTGACTGCATATCAAGCTGGAACTTGTAACGATTTGTCCAGACATCGATGAAATCGGGTGCAAATGGTCCTCTTTTTTGTTGAATCCAGCTTATTAATTTATCGACATTGCGCTTTAAAATCTTATCTATGACATCAGGATAAGACATTTCCTTACGATGGAGCTCATATTCATCCTCGTCTAAAAGGGTATAAGACATGTCAGGAAAAACTTTAATATCTAAATCATAGTCGATATATTTAATGGCATTATTATCGAAAACAAATGGTGAGCTTAGATTGCAATAATAATACACACCGTCTTCACGTAGCATACAGATGATGTTAAACCAGTGTTCCGCATGGAAGTAGCAAATAGAGGGCTCTCTCGTTAGCCATGTACGACCATCGGATTCTGTCACAAGTGTCCGTTCATTCGCACCGATTACGATATTTTTCGTTCCTTTTAAAACCATCGTTTCTTGCCAAACACGGTGGATACGGCCATTGTGCTTATAACTATGTATTTGTATCGTTTCTCCTTCTACCGGTAATGCCATTTTGTTAGCCCACCTTTTCGTCTATGCTACCTAAATCTAGCAGTCTCTAGTATATTATAGCAATGTGTACGCGAAAGGTGTAGTTAGAAAACCACAAATTTCACTACGCTATTTTGAATTTGTATAAAATTTAGTCAATTATAAGCGAATTTTATTATAATGTCAGCTTTGATGGGATTTTTTAGTTAATGCCATAGAGAATTTCCTTTTAAGCTGACGATTTACTTACCTAAACAATTTGAAAGGGGCTGTCTTTTTCATCTTTTCGGATTTAAGACAGCCCCTTAGAGGTAAATGCAATTATGCAGTTACAAAGTGTTACTCACCTAAATCTTGGTTAGTTTTTGAGAAACGGCCAGAAGCTGGAGCTTTCTTTTGCTCTGCTTTCGCATTTTGCTTTTGCACTTCGTTTACGTCCGTTTCATAACCAAACTCTTCACTTTGACGTTGCATGTTTTTATTCGGTTGGAAATTTTGGTTGTTTTGTTTTTTCATCATTCATTCACCTCCACGCTAGTTATTGTGTACGGAGGTGATGACTTTTATGCTCATGTATCAATGATTTTAAGAAGGTTTTATTTTCCTGCCGTTTGCTTTTTTACTTCATCCCAAATTTTTAGCATAGGCACAGGCATCGGTAAAAGTTCTATTTGCTCACGATTTAGCCAATCACCTAGCTCAGTCGATTCGCATTTTATATAATAGCTATTTAAATGCCAAGTTAAATGTGAAAAAACATGTTTAAATGTAAGTAATTCATGTTTGGCTTGGACAATTACTTTATATTCCATTGTAAAGTTTTCTACCGAAGATTGGCTTGTATCAATCATTGGAAATTGCCATAGATTAGCTAGCAGGCCTTGCTCAGGACGTTGTTGCATTAAAAATTGTCCTTTGTCATTTTCATATACGAGAACATCATATGTGAGATGCTTCATTTTTATCTTTTTTGATTTGACAGGTAATTTTTCTGGTTCTCCCTCATTAAAAGCTGTGCAATACTCTCTGACTGGGCATAATAAACATTTTGGAGAGGTAGGTGTACAAATAAGTGCACCTAGCTCCATTAAGCCCTGGTTAAACGATGAAGCATGATCAGGATCAATTAGTTCCTCAACCGCACTTTCGAAAATTTTCTTCGTTTTGGGAATAGCTATATCTTCATGTATATCAAGCACTCTACTTAGAACCCGCATAACATTACCGTCAACTGCATGTTCAGGCTTATTATAGGCAATACTTAAAATAGCACCTGCAGTATAGGGACCAACACCTTTTAATTTAGATATTTCATGGCGATTGTCAGGTACTATACCACCGTAATTTTCTATAACCTCACGAGCACCTGCTTGTAAATTGCGAGCACGAGAATAATAGCCAAGACCTTCCCAATGCTTTAATAAGTATTCTTGGGGTGCTTCTGCAAGCAAATCTAATGTTGGAAAACTTTCCATAAAGCGATTGTAATAAGGAATAACTGTGTCGACACGTGTCTGTTGTAGCATCACTTCAGATACCCAAATTTTATAAGGATCTGTTGTGTGTCTCCACGGTAAATCACGCTTCTCTGTGTTAAACCAGTCAACTAATGATTGTCGAAATTCTGTTACATATGGGTAATTCACAGTGACCTCCGTTGTTTTTACGATTTAATTTATGATGAAAAGGGTATACAATGAAGAAAAGAATATTCGTGGAAGATCGACAATAATCGTCGCTTTCGCACGAGTGTCAGAATATTTCAATATACCTTTTATTATGTTCGAAATAAAGTTGTATGCACATTGTACTCGATTTTAATGCATACTAGGAGTGGATATTTTTGGATTCAGGTACACATTTCGTTATGGGTATTGCCCTTGGCGGTCTTGCATTAGCTGACCCTGTAGTAGCCAATCATTCAATGACTTTTACAGCAGTAATGGCAGGTACAATTATTGGCTCACAAGCTCCAGATGTCGACACTGTGTTAAAACTACGTAATAACGCCATCTATATCAGACATCATCGAGGAATTACACACTCACTACCAGCTGTAGCTATATGGCCTATTTTAATTACAATTGTTTTATCACTGATTTTGCAAGATGTGAATGTGTTACATTTATGGCTTTGGACATTTTTAGCTGTTGCACTTCATGTTTTTGTCGATATTTTTAACGCGTATGGTACACAAGCAATTCGACCTTTCTCTCGAAAATGGGTTGCGTTAGGTGTCATTAATACCTTCGATCCCATCATTTTTACCTTACATTGTGTAGGTATTGTGTTATGGGCATTTGGCACAAATCCAGTATGGACATTCAGTATCATGTACGTGGTTATCGTGATTTACTATATTTTACGATTTGCTGTGCAAAAAGCAGTAAAAAACGCGGTGCATCATACTATTCAAGATGAAGAATATGTCATTGTAGCACCTACTATGCGCTTCTTCCACTGGCGAATCGCAGCAAAGTCCAAAACTCATTATTATGTTGGCCGTGCTTATGGAAGGACTGTTAATATTTACGATAAATTCGAAATTAAGCCTTTGCCTAAAACTGCGCTTGTAGATGCTGCAATGAAAGATCCTAACTTAGCTGCATTTGTGTCTTTCTCTCCTATGTATCGATGGGAGATTTCCGAGCTTGAAAACGGCCTAATAGAAGTAAGGTTAATCGACTTGCGTTACCGTAGTGACAATCGCTATCCTTTCGTTGCCGTAGCACATTTAAATGATGCGAATGACATTATTACGTCTTACACAGGCTGGATCTTTACAGAAGATAAGCTACAGAAAAAACTACAAATTGGTGCGAGTAATTAAGCAGTAAACCCTGACCAATATTGGTCAGGGTTTTTATTATTGTACCATATCATCACTAGCATCTAGTAAATGTATATACTTCGGATTGCGCCCTGCAAAAGCATGTAGTTTATCACCATAGCTAGCAATTAATTGACGAACAAGATTTTCTGTATACTCTGCCCCACGATAATCATACCCTGCTTTCGCGGCAGTTGATTCAAAGTCACTCCATAACAACTCCACCCAAACCTGTGCCCGTCCAACAGACATCTGAGGATTCTTTGCAAGTAACTCTTGTGTTAGTTTCTCAATTTTTTCATCCATTTATTTGCCCACCTTTACTGGTGAAAGGATAGATACTGGTAGTGCCTCTTGGTACTTGTCTCCGCCTAAACGATGACCCCAAGCAAAGCGTCCCTTCAAATAATCTACTTGGAAAAACTCATTATCTGAACCATCAATACGATACATTTCTCCTGGAACGATTGTATCAAGATCCACTAAATAAGCCGCAGCCATTAAAGCTTTGCGTTCATAAACAGCAAACTCATTGATGATCCCTAGCTGTTCTGCCTTTCGAGCTTTCTCTTTTAGAAAAGCAATTTCCTCTCGCAATTCATGTTCAGACATAGCTGCATAATTTTTTTCACTCATTCTTCATTCTCCTTCTCTTCTATAAAACGATCTATTACTTCTATAGGAAAACCCTTTTGATAGAGCGCCTGTTTAACCTTCATTTTTAGCTCATAACCAGTATACTTCGATACGTACTTTTTCCAAACTTTTTCGCCTTGAGCATCAAGTAGCTGCTGCCAGTTGTCATCATCCTGCCCTATCTCAACTTGGCTAAGCACCTCTTCTACAATCGAGAAAGCATACCCTTTTCTTAATAAGTAATCCTGAATTTTGGTCTTAATCTGTGTTGGGGTCTTCTTGCTCTCCGCTCGAACAATTTTCTCTGCCAGTTGCTTCGCCAGTTTTACTTGTTCCTCAAAACTATATGTAGCAAGCACCTCATCCTGCAAGTTTTTCTCAATGCCTTTTTTGATCATGTCTTGTCTAATGGCTCTTGGTCCTTTTTTCATAGTAGCTTTCTTTGTATCAAGCAGAGCCTTTGAATAGTTTTCATCATTAATAAAGCCATAGGATTTTAACTTTTGGATTGCCTCTAACACTACAGCTTCTCCAAATTCTAAGTTGAGCAGTTTTTTCTTAACCTCATGCTCACTTCGCATTTGATATGAAAGGAAGTTTAACCCCTTATTAAATGCCTTACGTATCTCATCTTCATAGGCAATCTCTTGAATTTCGAATTCATCGAGCACCTTTCCCTTTGTTAAACCAAATTGAATGAGAATGGCTTCATCAACCGGAAAAGCATACTCTTCATTTAAATAGATATTATAGCGTTCAGGATTGTTTTTTTGACGTGCAATTTTTGTAATCATACGCATAGCAAACACCTCACTATTATCATTATAGCATTTCTTTATGGTGGATCTGACAATTAGCACGGTTAATTTCCCTCTCTGCAATTAATGCCTAAAGATGTTTACTTTTTGGTTACATGATAAACTTAAAAGTAAGCGTTTTATTCGAGAAAAGAGGTGCTTGTTATGAAAATAGTGATTGCAGGTGGCACTGGCTTTGTTGGAAATGCTCTTATACAGCTATTGCAGCACAACGGACACGACATTTTTGTCTTAACGCGTCATGAGTCAAAGCTAGAAAATGGCGTTCACTATGTTCAATGGCTACATCAGCAGGAGCAAGCTTTGGAAATCTTTGAAGGTGTAGATGCCTTTGTGAATTTAGCAGGTGTTTCATTAAATAATGGTCGTTGGACAAAAAAGCAAAAGAAAGCTATCTATTGGAGCAGAATGAATGCCACATTAGAGATTATACGTATAATGGACATGCTCACGATAAAACCAAAAGTCCTTGTCAATGCTAGTGCAGTTGGTATATACCCAACTTCCACACAAGCCATCTATGATGAAGATTTTACGGATTACGCAACTGATTTTTTAGGCACTACAGTCCACGATTGGGAGCGACATGCGAAACGAGCAGAAGCATTAGGTATTCGTGTGGCTCTTGCACGCTTTGGTGTCATTTTAGGTAGAAATAGTGGCGCACTTCCACCAATGCTATTGCCCTATCAAATGCATATAGGTGGAACGATTGGCTCTGGAGAGCAATGGCTTTCGTGGGTACATATTGAAGATGTAGCACGTGCTATTTATTTCGCTATTACAAATGAAAATATTCATGGACCATTTAATATAACAGCCCCGCATCCTATGAGAATGAAGGAATTTGGTCAAACGATTGCCGAAGTCATGGGCAGACGTCATTGGCTGCCTGTTCCTAGCTTTGCGATGCGTTTAGCTCTCGGCGAACAAAGCACACTTGTTTTAGAAGGACAACAAGTGCTACCAACCCTATTAGAACAACAACATTTTATATTTAAATACCCTTATTTAAAGCAAGCACTTGAAAATTTGTTAAAGGCTCAAAATTAGAAAAAATTAAGTTGGATAATTTTTTTAGTAATTACGCATTCTAATGAAAAAGAAAGGATGCGTTTTTATGTGGAAACAACATATTGTTGGTGCGGTAATTGCTACTTTTATTATTGCCGCAGGAATTAGCTTTAATCCATTTTTTGCTGCTGGTTCTGATGAACACCATTGGGGCTTTAAACGTGCTAAAAACGGTGAGCAGGCAGAGGCAGGAGCACAGCTCGATCAGTTACTTGACAAATATGGTGCGATTTATAAAGGGAAGGCAGATAAAAAAATTGCCTATTTAACATTTGATAATGGCTATGAAAACGGCTTTACTGAAAGTATTTTGGATACATTGAAAAAAGAAAATGTACCTGCTACTTTCTTTTTAACAGGCCATTACTTAGACAGTGCAAGCGACTTAGTGAAACGCATGGTGAAGGATGGTCATACTATCGGGAATCACTCATATGGTCACCCAAATATGGCTCGACTTTCACCAGATGGCATGCGTGCAGAATGGCAAAAGTTCGATGGCAAGTTACGTGAATTGACAGGCATCGATCGTACAACATATGCTCGTCCACCTGAAGGAATTTTTAATGCAAAAGTGCTAGAGGTGGGTAATGCAGAAGGTTATCGTCATATTTTCTGGTCTGTGGCCTTTAAGGATTGGATGAAGGATGAGCGTCGTGGTGCAGATTATGCTTATAATGCACTTATGGAACAACTGCATCCTGGTGCCGTTATTTTAATGCATACCGTAGCACAGGATAATGCCGAAGCATTACCAATGTTTATTGCAGAAGCTAAAAAGCAAGGTTATACGTTCTTATCGCTTGACGATTTAGTATTAGAATATGAAGATTTCCCTGTTGCTTTGCAATCGCCTGCTCCTTCGCTATAATGGGGAGATGACAATATAGAGCAGGGACGTGGAACGTTTGACGCAGCAAACAACAATGACCGTGGGACAAAAATTCCCACTAACAATAAAAAGGCTAGGCATAAATGGTGAAGGTGTAGGTTTTTATAAACGTAATGTGATATTTGTAAAAGGAGCCATTCCTGGTGAAGAGATCACAGCTCAAGTAACAAAAACACAACGTAATTTTGCTGAAGCAGAGATTTTAGCCATTCGTAAAGCTTCAAAACATCGTCAGGAAGCACCTTGCCCAGTGTACAATGAGTGCGGGGGCTGCCAGCTTCAGCATATGACCTATGAAAAACAGCTAATAGAAAAGCGAGACATTGTTATACAAGCATTAGAGCGTTATGCCAAACCTTTACTCGAAACAATTGAAGTGAGAAAAACACTTGGCATGGATGATCCTTGGCATTATCGTAATAAAAGCCAATTCCAAGTACGTAAAGAAGGCAAGCGTGTTTACGCAGGTTTATTTGCTGAAGGAAGTAATAAGCTGTTAAACATTAATGATTGCCTTGTTCAGCACCCAATTACTTCCAAAATCACCGTTGCCACTCGAAAAATTTTGCAAAAGCTAAATATCACTATTTACGATGGTCGTACGCTAGATGGTTTAGTGCGTACGATTGTTGTACGTACAGGTATTCGTACCGGGGAGACACAAGTCGTTCTTGTCACAACAAGGAAAGAAATCCCTCATTTAGCTGAATTGATTACACGTATTAAAAAAATTGATCCGAGTATTGTATCCATTGCACAAAATATTAACCGTGAAAAAACATCATTAATCTTCGGTGATGAAACTGTTGTACTTGATGGCAAAGAAACCATTCATGAAGAGCTTGGCGAATTGGCCTTTGATTTATCTGCCCGCGCCTTCTTCCAACTAAATCCAAAGCAAACAGTTCATCTTTATAATGAAATTAAAAAGGCTGCTGCTTTAACGGGAAAAGAAACGGTGGTTGATGCATACTGTGGCGTTGGCACAATTGGATTATGGTTAGCGGATAAAGCGAAGGAAGTTCGTGGAATGGATGTCATTCCTGAAAGCATTCAGGATGCTCGTAAAAATGCTCGAAATCACGGCTTCAAGCATACGAAATATGCGGTCGGTACAGCGGAAAGTGTCCTAGCGAAATGGCGCAAGGAAGGATTTACTCCTGATGTGATTACGGTAGATCCACCACGTACAGGACTAGCACCTGAATTTATTCGAACAGTCCTTAAACTAAAACCTAAACGTTTTGTTTATACCTCCTGTAACCCATCCACTTTGGCAAAGGACTTACAACAATTATCTAAGCTTTATCTTGTTGAGTATATTCAGCCTGTCGATATGTTCGCACAAACGGCGCAGGTGGAATGCGTTGCAAAACTTGTTTTAAAAAACAAATAGTATGAAAAGGACGTTTCCCTAGGAGACGTCCTTTTTCTAATGCACAGCACAAGCTGCCTGGTGGATGATGGATGGTCCAGAAAAGTCGATACCTTAACCAATAACCCAGGATTTAAATGATTATTAAATGTTAAATTTTCAGCTTTTATTCAAAGAACTTTCAAACGTAAGATTTGTACTTTCACCTTTTACCTTTGAACTTTCAAATCAGTTTAGTTGAAAATTACCATTGGAGTAAGGCATGTTTTACGTTTTAACTCGCACACATGCCTTGAAGCGCGAGCGACTTTTCGTTTTCCATTTTCGCTAGGACATGCAAATCTTTTTAAACTTGTACTTCAATAAAGGTTGTGGCATTCGACTCTGATAAGACAGCGTCCACCTCTGATTCAAATTCTTCAATCCGATTGCTCAATTTCTCAATTTGTTGTTTAACATTTAGGGGATCAATGATTTCAAACTCATTTCTTTTCATAAATGTTTCGGTATGTAATTTGACTTCCTCTGGTGATTGTTTATCTTTATTGCCCAATATGTTAATTAAATAGGTTTCCAGCTTTGCAGGTAATGCATCATTTTCTTTGGCAATCGTATTGATAGCTGAACGATGCTGATGCTGTATAACTTCTAGCAAATTCTTTTCGTATTGAATGGATTGTTTCCGTTCAATTGCCTCCGCTACAGTCATTTCCTCTTTGCCCACCAACACCTTTGTGTTTGCATTGGACTGCACAACTAGTGCTTTTATTTTATTTCGATAGGAAATTAAACCTAGCACTTTATCATAGGATGCTTGCATTTGTTTTTCATATTCAGGAATGTCTACACCATTAATTTTACGATTGCTTTTTCGATTAGCTACGACTGCACTAACCTCATTTGTTGCTGCTTCAATTCGCAGAGTCAGCATTTTTAATTCTGTTAAAGCACGGTGGATAGATAGTTTTTTCATTTCTGTCATGATAAAAACCTCCTTTTTAAGCAAGTGTTCTTTTATTATAAATAGAAAGATGGATAATGTCCAAAAATACCCATTTTCTTTTTTATTGCTTTCATTAGAACATGTCTGTATAATAATTTTCTAGGTGCCAAACCTATGTAACTTGGACGGAACATCCTTGTTACGCAAAAAACGCCATAACAGCACGGATTTGCTGGGCGTTTTTTGTTTTTTGAGCGGGAGATGAGCCCCGCTCTTTTTATTTTGCCATCCTTGGTTGTTGATGCTTGCGGCGTCCAAATATAAATAAAACGATTGCAACGGCTAGCAAAAGCATAGCCACAAGTAAAAGGAAGCTATAATTTTTTACATATTCTAAATAAACTCCACCTAAAAATGGACCTGTTAAGCTACCAATACTTAAAGCAATTCCGCAAAGTAAATTCCCCGTAGGCAGTAGCTCCTTTGGTGTCAAATCAGCCATAAATGTAATCCCTAAAGAAAACATCGAGCCAACCAGCGTACCCGTTAAGAAAAATGCGACAGCCACAGCGAATTGTGAATGCTCTAAAAAGCTTGCAATCGCAAAAATAATTGCGCCACCAAATGACCCAATCATCAAAATATTCCTTCTCCCTACTTTATCTCCTAGTGCACCAAGCGGTACTTGCGTTAAAATACCACCAAATGTAAACACAGATAAAATGATAGGAATCATGCCGACTTCAAAGCCCTTGCGTAGTGCATAGACAGGAAACAAGGCATTTAGTGAAGACTCCAGAAAACCATAAACAAATGGACCTAAAAAGGCAATCCACCCAAATACAATAGCCATTTTATACCGTTGCCATCCTCTGGCATTTAAATCACCTGTTAAACGCTCAGGCTTTTCATTTTGTAAGAGAAATACAAAGGACCATGCAAAGAGGCACATTATTGAAGATACGATAAACGGTAGCGCTTCAGCAATTTCAATGAGCTTCACCATAAGTGGCCCAACAGCAAAACCTATGCTAAATGATAAGCCATAAATGGCCATCCCCTTCCCTAAGCTTTTATGATCTGCAGTACTAGTAATCCATGTTTGTGTGGCATAATGCAAGGCATGATCACCTACGCCAATTAATAAACGAAGGACAAACCAAAAGGTCACACTTTTCCATAGAGGAAATACAAGTAAAGACGCAAAAACTAGTGCTCCACCAATTAAAATAATCGGTTTATAGCCCCACCTGCGTAAGGGCTGCTCGATAAATGGTGAAATCAGTAATGTTCCTATGTATAAGCCTGTTGCATTCAAGCCATTCAATGCAGAGGATACCCCATCACGTTCAAATATTATCGAAATAAGCGGTAATAGCATCCCTTGTGAAAAGCCTGATATGGATACAATTACTACTAAAATGGTAAATCTTTTTTTGCTGTAATCTGAGAAGTACGTCATTTTTCCCTCCACTATCTAGTCATTCTTCCAAAGAACAGCATACCAAAAAGCCTTAGCGCTCACCACATGTGATTTTACGCTAAGGCTTAACTAATACTTATCCTCATTTAATTGTATAAACACGATTTTCGGCTTTTGAATATTACCGATTACTTGTTTAAACTCCCTCCTTTTCGAGTTAGCGTTGCAGATGACTTTTTCCAATCAGCTCCTTTACTTTATCTTAAAACAACTTTAACATACATCCTCAATATTGTAAATATTCTGTTTATTGTTTTTTAAAATTAATCTCTTAGTCCTAGGTGTTTCCCTAAACATTGAAATTTAAGCTCAAATCGGCTACGATGAAAGGGATGAAATGAGGTGTACGAATGTCAAAGCCAATCACTGATAAAGAGCAACAAGTAACCTATTTAAAAGAGCGTCTGGAGATGTTTTTAGAAGTATTAGATGCCCTTGATCCTGAAACAGCTGAGTTAGAAGATATTGATCGCTTAATCCAAATGATGGATGATTTAGAGGACAAAATGGAGCAATTTCATGCTCGTGAACAATAATGAATAAAAAACAAGCGAGCATCGTGTGCTCGCTTGTTTTTTAATGGCAATCCCAATTATAAAGTACCTTGCTAAAATCTTTATTCATTAACTCTTCCTCTGTGATAAAGAAATTGCCAACGCCACAATCGCCCCAAAGAATATTGTCGCCGACACTATCAATCTGTAACAGCAAAATGATTGAATCTTTATAATCACCATATGCTCGAGGATCCTCTTGCGTAAAGAATGGATACCCTCCAATTTTATGACCATCACCAGTCATAGCATCATAGAAGCTGTCTTCTAATGCTTCGTCATCCTCCAAAGCTGTTAAGATGCTAGCATACTTTTCATTGCTTCTAAAATCATCAATCGACATCGGCTCAACGCCTGTAATAAAGGATAATGCCATTTCACGCTCGACAGGAAAATATAATTCCTCATCATCTATTTCTATAAAAGAAAAGTCTTGAATAAGCTGTGCTTCATCTTGCATAACTTGTTCATGAAATATTACACGAAAGCCTTCTTGATTTTGTCCATTATCAAAATCCATTCCTAAAACATCGTCATAACCATCAATATAAAACTGCAATATTCCCTCTTCTGGGAAATTGGGTAAATGCATAGGAACCTCTGCAAAGTTAATTTGAGCTAATAGCTTTAACGGTTGTCCCTTCATGTTTTTTGGATAGTCCATTCCCAATGGGAAATAAGGATCTCCTGCAAACTTACTTTGAAATAAAGTTGTTTTACTTATTTCCGTATTAACCAATACAACAGGCTTCATTGTCCCTTCTATTAATGGTCTATATTGCTCGAATGCTTCGGGTAATTCAAGTAAAGTTTTAGCAGTCATGCAAGTTCCTCCTAATATTGGATTTATTCTATTTTAGAACAAACGTTCTATAAAATCAATACTCTCCTTCTATATTATTAAAATATGTTTTAATTTAGCGGTCTCAGATAAGGACTCTTTTTTTCATTAGTTGAAAAGAGTATAATGTAACGTGGAAATAATCAATTTTTCTATGGGGGGCAATACCAATGAATCTACAAAATTTGGAGAAGAGTCTTTACGATTTAATTACTGAAACATCTACGAATTTACCTAAGGATGTACGTCGTGCTATTAAAAAAGCAAAAGAAGCTGAGAATGCTGGTACTCGTGCAGCAATGAGCTTAGACACAATTGCAAATAATATTATTATGGCAGAAGATAACGTGTCACCAATTTGTCAGGATACAGGGCTACCAACTTTCAAAATTTATACTCCTGTTGGCGTAAACCAATTAGAAATTAAAGCTGCAATCAAAAAAGCAATCAACGATACAACTGCAGATGCTAAATTACGTCCTAATGCGGTGGATTCATTATCTGGTGCAAACAGTGGTAATAATCTTGGTGATGGTTTGCCAGTAATGAAATTTGAGCAATGGGAAAAAGATTACATTACAATAAAGTTAATTCTCAAAGGTGGCGGCTGTGAAAATAAAAACATTCAATACAGTCTACCATGTGAACTAGAAGGTCTTGGTCGTGCAGGGCGTGACTTAGATGGTATTCGTAAATGTATTTTACACTCTGTATACCAAGCACAAGGTCAAGGGTGTTCTGCTGGTTTCATTGGTGTAGGTATTGGTGGAGACCGTTCTTCGGGCTATGATTTAGCAAAAGAGCAATTATTCCGCCATGTTGAAGATACAAATCCAAATGCAGATCTTGCTAAGTTAGAAGAGTATGTTGTTAAAACGGCTAACACATTTGGTATCGGTACAATGGGCTTTGGTGGTGAAGCAACATTATTAGGCTGTAAAATTGGCGTAATGCATCGTATACCTGCCTCTTTCTATGTATCAGTAGCATATAATTGTTGGGCTTACCGACGTATGGCTGTGGACATCGATCCTCAAACTGGCGAAATTTTGAATTGGCACTATCAAGAAGGTGAAAAAATTACCTTCAAAGAGAATGAAGTAGCTGCTACAACAGAAGATACAACTACAGATGTAGTAGAACTTACTGCGCCAATTACTGAAGAACAAATTCGTTCATTAAAAGTTGGAGATGTCGTTTCTATTACTGGTCGTATGTATACTGGCCGTGACGCAATCCACCATCATTTAATGAGCCACGATGCACCAGTTGATTTAAATGGACAAGTTATTTATCACTGCGGACCTGTAATGGCTAAGGATGAAGAAGGCAATTGGACAGTGAAAGCTGCTGGCCCAACTACTTCAATTCGTGAGGAGCCTTATCAAGGCGATATCATGAAAAAATTCGGTATCCGTGCTGTTATTGGTAAAGGTGGAATGGGACCAAAAACATTAAAAGCGCTTAATGAGCATGGTGGCGTTTACTTGAATGCAATTGGTGGAGCAGCACAATACTATGCGGACTGTATTAAAGGCGTTGATGGTGTTGATTTAATGGAATTCGGTATTCCTGAAGCTATGTGGCACTTAAATGTAGAAAAATTTACAGCAGTTGTAACAATGGATTCACATGGTAACTCACTACATGCAGATGTGGATAAATCATCATTAGAAAAACTTGCTCTGCATGCAGAAAGAGTCTTCTAATTAAATAATAGATAGCAGTAGTAACTCATTTTATTGCACAATTTTGTAGGGCACAGAATATTCCTAGTGAATAGACTGTGCCTTTTTCAATCCTTTCGCATATTGTTTAAAAATCTCCATCAAACTTCCTACTTTATTTTTATAAATTCCTTTGTTATAATAATTCTAAACAAAAGAGATGGTAATTGAAATCCATTTTCAATTGAATAGCTCAATACAACGCTAATTTATAAAGGTTTTGATATTGATTTTCATTATCAGGAGGGATAAAGATGGAATACTCTAATCGAGAAAAGATAAACATAATTGAGAAAATAAAAGAACATGCAGAATTAATTGCTGCATTAATGGCTGGAATTTTCATCTTACTAGCATGGCGTTTAGACACAAGTGGACAAACAACAGCTTCTGTTCTACTATATTTAATTGCCTTTTGTGTAGGTGGTTTCGCGAAAGCAAAAGAAGGCATTGAAGAAACCATAGAAGAGCGAAAGCTAAATGTTGAGCTCTTGATGGTATTAGCTGCAATTGGCTCAGCTGCAATTGGCTATTGGACAGAGGGGGCCATCCTAATATTTATTTTTGCAGTAAGTGGTGCACTTGAAACTTATGCGATGAATAAAAGTCATCGCGAAATTTCTGCACTTATGAATTTACAGCCAGAAGAAGCTTGGTTAGTGCGTGGCGGATTTGAGCCTATGAAAGTATCAGTTTCCACATTACAAATCGGGGATCATTTATTGATTAAACCGGGCGAACGAATTCCAGCAGACGGCATTATTTTTAAAGGCCAATCTTCTATTGATGAGTCAGCTATTAGCGGTGAGCCACTGCCAATCTCAAAAAGCGAAGGAGACGAAGTTTTTGCAGGCACAGTCAACTTAAATGGTGCTATTACTATGGAAATGACAAAGGCGAATTCAGAGACCCTTTTCCAAAAAATTATACAGCTCGTTCAAAGTGCCCAAAGTGAAAAATCTCCCTCTCAACAATTCATCGAAAAGTTTGAAGGGACTTATGTAAAATTTGTTTTACTTGGTGTTGCCATTATGATGGTTCTTCCCCACTTCTTACTCGGCTGGGACTGGACAACAACCTTTTACCGAGCAATGGTGTTATTAGTGGTTGCTTCACCTTGTGCACTCGTTGCCTCCATTATGCCTGCAACACTCGCTACTATATCAAATGGTGCAAAAAATGGTGTGCTATTTAAAGGTGGTTTACATTTAGAGCATCTTAGTGTGTTACGTGCATTGGCGGTCGATAAAACAGGTACTTTAACGCAAGGAAAACCAGTTGTTACAGATTTTATTGTCCGTGATGGAGTAGAACGTGAGACGGCTCTAGCAATTCTTGCAGGAATTGAATCTCAATCCAATCATCCCCTTGCCCAAGCGATTACCTCCTACGCTAAGGCTGAAGGAATCGACATACTGCCACAAGCAACAATTGAAGATATTCCTGGCTGGGGTATTAAAGGAACGATTCAAAACAAGGAGTATCAAGTAGGCAAACCAGAGTTTGTTGATGTACAACTTGCTAACAGTTTTGCAAATAGTGCTGTAACTAAACTTGCAGCAGAGGGAAAAACAGTTATTTTCATTCGCGATCAACATGGTATTGTTGCATTAACAGCATTAAAAGATACTGTGCGCTCTGAAGCTAAGAAAGCTGTTACATTATTAAAAGAGCTTGGTATTCAAGTGGTGATGCTTACAGGTGACAACGAAAAAACAGCGAAAGTTATCGCGAAAGAGGCTGGCGTTACTGAATACGTCGCAGAATGTCTGCCAGAAACGAAGGTAACTGAAATGAAACGCCTACTTACACAACATCAATTTGTTGGCATGGTCGGCGACGGTATTAATGATGCACCTGCATTGGCTACCGCAACTACTGGCATTGCTATGGGTGAAGGTACAGATGTGGCGCTTGAAACAGCGGATGTCGTGCTAATGAAAAATGACTTATCAAAAATCGCCTATGCTGTTCGTTTATCACGTAAAATGCAACGTATTGTGAAACAAAATATTTTCTTTTCTATCGGGGTTATTATCTTATTAATCGCCTCTAACTTTTTACAAGTTGTCGACTTGCCATTAGGCGTAATCGGGCATGAAGGTAGTACAATTCTAGTTATTCTAAATGGTTTACGTATGCTCAATAAAAATGTTTAACATCAAGTAAGCCTCAGCATAATTGAGTCCAGCTTGCTTGAAGCTACTCTTCCTGTGACATGCGCTGTGGCTTTCATTGAATAATTGATGCATTTAATCAGGTAAAATCAAGTAAAATAGCCTCGCTACTCTTTATGAGTTTAGCGAGGCTCTTGTTAATAAATGATCATTTCCTTATCGACGAATTTCCTTTTGAAGTGCTCTTTTCTGCATTGTAGCATTTAATACGCCACCAAAGATTAAAATGATTCCCGTAAAATATAACCAGAGCATTAAAATAATGACGCCACCAATACTACCGTATGTAGCAGAATAATTTGCAAAATTATTAATATAAAAAGAGAAACCATATGTGACTGCTAACCAAGCAAGCGTGGCAAATAACGCTCCTGGCCATACGCCCATTATTTTCAAACGAGGACTTGTATTTGGCACAAACCAGTAGATGCCCATTAATACGATGAAAATCAATAATGGCGGGATTGACCATCTTAATCTATGCCAAACTGATTCAAATTGCTCCTCTATTCCGACGATTGAGAATAGGAAATGTCCAATTTGCTGACCAAAGACCGGTAATAAGAGCGCAACGGCAATAACAATAACGAGAGCGATTGTAAAAACAAGTGATAAACCCCTATCTAATAGGCCTGCTCTCCCTTCTGTATCATAGGCTTTATTTAAAGCACGAAGTAATGCATTAATGCCTTTAGATGCAGACCAAATAGTACCTAAAACCCCAATGGACAGTAAACTACTGTTGCGATTTGTTAAAATCTCATTCAGTGTATTTTCAATCAGCTTATACACTTCATCAGGTAAGATATTCACTAAAAATGAATAGACCTGAGTGGTTTCTAAGTTAAGATATGGTAATAGCGTCACCAAGAAAATAAGTAAGGGGAAGAACGATAGTAAAAAGAAATAAGCCAATTGTGCAGCAAGCGCAGATATTTCAACTCGCTTGAGCCGACCTATTAAATCTTGGATAAAGCCTTTGGATGTCATAATATCAATCGCTCCCTCCTCTGGAGAAACAAACGATTTTACAAACCCAAAAGCGTTATGCCATGTTGCTTTATTCTTTTCCATACAATTCCTCCTAAAACGACCTTTACTCCTTATGAGGTAAAGTAAAGGCTGATTTCGTATCTTCAATCATTCCCTGTATCGTGGAAGGTAAATCCTTAAATTCATCCACCTTTTCAGCAATTGTGTTGACATTATCTGACACACTTTCACAAAGCACCTTTGCCGCGAGTACTTTTTCCTCTACCAAAACCTGCAATTCTTCTCGATTTGCTGCATAGTATGAGATGGCTTCCTTCATCTTTTTTGTTGAGGCAATTGTTTTTTCTCGTGTAGCCCGATCTAACATACTTAATGCTGCTCCTACTGCTGCTCCTGCTACAATAGATGCTAATAATTTACTTTGACCCATATTAAAACCCCCTGCTTGTATAGTTGCATATTCCCTATTATTTCATAAATAAACAGTCTTCTGCACTTATTCTACCCAATAACAGTCTATTTTTAAAGCAATGCCCAAATACGGAGTTGACATTTTTTTTATTCAATGAAATGATATGTGCGAGGATGACGAAAGGTAGGGTAAAAAATGGATTTATCAGTTCCATCTAAAGAAAACGTTATGTATATGGTTGATCAAATGAAGGACAAGCTTCGTATGGTGAATGTCGATGCAATGAAATCAGAAAACTTCGATGAAGCAAATTATGAAGATTTAGTGTATCTATATGAAATGGTTATGAAGAGAGAAACTTTTAGTCCAAGCGAAATGCAAGCGATTGTTGCTGAATTAGGATCTTTACGTAAATAGGTAAAACAAAAAGCTATTAGCTCAAGACATTTGTCTGCTGCTAATAGCTCTTTTATTACGGTGTAGTCTTTGTTTCTGAACCATCCTCTGTAACTAATGGTTGAATTAAAACTTCTACACGACGATTCTTTGCGCGTCCTTCGGCTGTGTCATTTGGTGCAATTGCACGATACTCACCGTTTCCTTTTGCACTAAAGCGCGTAGGATCTAACTGGTCATTACTTTCAATAAGAAGATTTAAAAAATTCGTTGCACGCAAAACAGATAGTTCAAAGTTTGATGAGAAATTCGGACCTGCTGGTACATTATCTGTATGACCTGTGATGACAATATTTCGAGCTGGATCAGATACCAGCATAGTTGATAGCTCTTTGGCAATAGGGACATACTCAGGTTTAACTTTTGCCTGCCCTGGGTCAAATAAAATACTATCGCGGATTGTCACTAGTAATCCCTCATCCGTCATTTCTGTGGCAAACTGATCTTCCATTTCATTGACTGCAATAAAATTATCCACACTATCTTTTATTTCAGCTAACTCCTGTTGATCCTTTAAATAGGCAGAGTTTTGCTGTGGCGTTTGGTCGCTATCCGCATTCGGAGTAGGGACTGGTGCAGGTTGCTCTAGAAAACTAGTTCCACCATCAAAGACTTGACTAAAAACTGCCGACATTCTTTCTAGCTTTTCTTGATCGACTGAACTTGAGGCAAACAAAATAATGAACACGGCTAGCAGCAAAGTTAAAATATCTGCGTATGGCACTAACCAAGATTCATCAATATGTTCATCATGCTTTTTCTTCTTAGCTTTCTTTGCCAAGGCCACCCGCCCCGCTTTCACCAGAAATTTGACGACGTTCTTCCATCGTTAAGTATGATGATAGTTTCTGTTCAATTACACGTGGAGCCTCCCCTTCTAATACTGAAAGGATACCCTCAATCATCATTCTCTTTTGTTTTACCTCTAAAGCAGATTTACGTTTTAGCTTGTTCGCAAATGGATGCCATAAAACATACCCTGTAAAGATACCGAGTAATGTAGCCATGAAGGCAGCTGAGATAGCATGTCCTAGCTTTTCGATATCATTCATATCAGCCAATGCGGCGATTAACCCTACTACTGCACCAAGAACCCCTAAAGTAGGTGCATATGTACCTGCTTGTGTAAAAATAGCTGCTCCACTAGTATGTCGCTCTTCCATCGCTTCTACTTCTTCTGTTAAGACATCACGTATGTAATCAGCATTTTGACCATCAATTGCTAATGTAAGGCCATTTTTCAAAAATGGATCTTCAATCTCTGAGGCCTTACTTTCAAGTGCTAATAGCCCTTCGCGACGAGCTAAGTCAGCCCATTGTGAAAACATTTTAATAATCTCTATATCATTTGCTAATTTTGTTTCTTTAAAAAGAATCTTAAATAGCTTCGGCACACGCTTTAACTCCTGCATAGGAAAGGCAATTGTTACTGCGGAAATAGTACCAAAAATGATAATTAGGATAGCTGCTGGGTTATAAAATGCAGATAAACTTACACCCTTCATTACCATCCCTGTTAATAGTGCTACTAAAGCAAGTATTAACCCTATAATCGACGACTTATCCATTCTAGAACCTCCAAATCTACTATCTAATGTTATTTCGTCTTTTTTTCCATATTTTAAATATATATATTCCTAGTATAAATGTATTTCATATATTTTTCGATGTAATTAATGCTTTTTATTCACATTTCGACCATTTTTGATTATATTGAATTAAGAATATTACACTTAACTGTCTTAAATTGAAAGGGGATATGATTTTGTTATTATCGTTTGACACAAAATTACTAAAATATGCCGAGTTAGCGGTGAAAGTAGGAGTAAATATCCAAAAAGATCAGTATCTTTATATAAGCTGTTCGACTGATAACCTAAAACTCGCACAAATAATTACTAAAATTGCCTATAAAAATGGTGCTAAACAAGTTTTTGTCGATATATCCGATGATGAACTTGTACGTGCTCGCTATGAAGGGGCACCAAAAGACTCATTTGATTTCTTCCCACCTTGGAAAGTGAAGGAACGTGAATGGTTAGCTGAACATGGTGCTGCTTTCTTAAGCATTAGCTCACAAAATCCCGATTTATTAAAAGGTATTGAGCGTGATAGAATCATGGCATTCCAAAAAGCATCTGGCCAAGCACTTGCCAACTATTATCAATGGTTACAAGCAGATAAGTTTAGCTGGTCTGTTATTGCTGCTCCATCTAAAGCTTGGGCAGCAAAGGTCTTTCCTCACCTTCCAGAAGAACAGCAAATGGATGCATTATGGGAAGCTATCTTTGCAGCCACACGTATAGACGTTGAAAATCCTGTTGAAGCTTGGCATACACATGATCAGGAATTACATAGCAAAGCTGATTATTTAAATGCAAAGCAATTTAAGTCACTGCACTATACTGCACCAGGCACAGATCTAACAATTGAGCTGCCTCCACACCATGTGTGGACAGGGGGTAGTAGTATAAGTACACAAGGCCAAACATTTATGGCCAATATGCCTACTGAAGAGATTTTTACAGCACCGTTAAAAACAGGTGTTAATGGTTATGTATCAAGCACTAAGCCTTTAAGCTATGGCGGCAATATTATAGATAATTTCACACTAACATTTAAAGATGGTCGAATCATTGACGTCAAGGCAGAGCAAGGCCAAGAAATTTTAGCTTCTCTTATTGAAACAGATGAAGGTGCTCATTACCTTGGTGAAATAGCATTAGTACCACATCAATCACCTATTTCACAATCCGACCTATTATTTTACAATACATTGTTTGATGAAAATGCATCCAATCATTTTGCCATTGGTAGTGCATATGCTTTTTGCATTGAGGGCGGCAAAGAAATGACTTCTGAGGAACTAAGCGCGCATGGTCTTAATCAAAGCTTGACACATGTAGACTTTATGATTGGCTCTACCAAAATGAATATAGATGGAATAACACATGATGATCAAATAGACCCAATATTCCGTGATGGAAATTGGGCATTCTAAATAATCCATTCCTACTAATAGTATTCTAGGCTAAGTATGTTAAGGTTGTCATAAATTATCCTTAGATTTTCCTAGTAACCTATTGTATAATTGTTTTAGGGAATTTTAGTAGATCATTTAAGTAGAGAGGAGCTCTAATAATGTTCATTACAACTGTTCTTGGCTTTTCAGCAGTTTTATTAATTTCAACGGGATTCTTCATCCACTACCTACAAGTTGGTTTAGATAGCAAGTCTTCAGTAACTGTAGATCCAAAGCCAAACGAAAAATTTTAATGTGTAAAAAACAGCTACTATTTATAGGTAGCTGTTTTTTTATAGCTTACAAGTTATTTCATCTACTAAAGCGTATGAAACTGCTCCTTTATTGTAAAAATTATCTGAATAAAGTCTTTATTGTTTGCATATTGAAAATTTTGCTCTACAATATTTTTTGTAAGGAAGGGAGCAATATTCATGACAATGTTACAAGATATTCTAGAATTTAACAAAGAGTTTGTACAAGAAAAAAAATATGAGCCATTCATCACTACGAAATATCCTGATAAACGTATTGTTGTTTTATCTTGTATGGATACTCGTCTTGTAGAGCTTTTACCAAAAGCGATGAATTTGCGTAATGGCGATGTAAAAATAGTGAAAAGTGCTGGTGCGTTAGTGAGCCATCCTTTCGGTGCAGTTATGCGTAGTTTATTAGTTGCTGTCTACGGCCTACAAGCTGATGAAGTGTATGTTGTTGGACATTATGACTGTGGTATGAGTGCGGTTGATCCTGACGCCATGCTTAGCGAAATGGTACAACGAGGCATCGATCCAGAAACAATCAAAATGTTGGAATATTCTGGTTTTGATTTGAAAGAATTTTTACGAGGTTTCGGTGATGTAGCAACAAGTGTTAAGAAAAGTGTCGATACAATTCGTAATCATCCATTAATGGTAAAAGACGTACCTGTTCATGGTTTAATAATTGATCCAAATACAGGTCATCTAGATTTAATTGAAGATGGAAATAAACAATAAAATTATTTCTTCATACATTAATAAAAGAGCAAGTGCCTATCCTCTCTATGTGGAAGATAGGCACTTATTTTTCTATTCATCCTCTAAACGTGCATACATATAGTGATCTACCCAATGACCATTGATATACAGTAGCTTTCTTAGCAGACCCTCCTGCTGAAATCCAGCCTTCTCTAATACACGCATGGAGGCATTATTTTGTGTCGATACGTAGGCCTCTACACGATGTAGACCAATTTGTTCAAATGCAAATCGGACCACCATATTCACAGCTTCTGTGACAATGCCCTTTCCAACATAAATCTCATCCATCGCATAGCCAACAAATGCACTCGAGTACGGTAAGCGTTTGACAGCATAAAGTGCAATATGCCCTATTAGATTATTTGTACTATGCTCAAAAATACCAAAAGTAAATTCACGCTTAGACTCCATTAAATAGAGACTTTCTTGAATTTTTTTGTATTGAGCATCGACTGTATAGTATTCAGGTCTTTGCAGTGGCTCGTATATAGACCAAAAGTATTTATTACGGCTTACGAGACCCGTTAAACTTCGTGCATCTTTTTCTTGGAATGTGCGGATGTAGCATTTTTCCCCCTTTATTGTTACCACATTCCCACCCTTTTTTCTTAATAGATTCCAAATTTTAAGCACCATTTCTCCACACTAGCCTTCCAATAAAAATCAATACATTTCTCTTTGTTTCATTGGCTACAAGCCATAATTGCAAACCCTATTTAATTTCATTGTATGTAAAAAAACAGGCTGCTACAACCAAAACAGCTTATGTCTTATTGTCATAGCAGCACAATTCAATTATTTAGTTTTTTGTTCTTTCTTTTTCTCGTTTACTATTTCTAAGCTGGAGGAATCAGCATCCTCTAGTTGAGTATTGTCTAACACATTTGTTAAATGAAGACCACGCCTTTGAGCCTCTCGTTCAATGTGTGCAATAGTTTCCTGTAGCACCTGAACACGTGCATACTTTTTGTCATCTCCAGCGACTAAGACCCATGGTGCATCTTTTTTATCTGTCTTTTCAAACATCGCATTTGCTGCTTCAATATACTGAGGTGTTTTATCTCGATTGCGCCAATCCTCGGCTGTTAACTTCCAAGATTTATAAGGGTTTTGTTCACGTTCTTTAAAGCGTTTTAATTGCTCCTCATCTGAAACATGAAGCCAGAACTTAATAATTATGTAATCTCCTGCAGTTAAAATCTTCTCGAAATTATTAATTTCTTCATAAGCACGAGACCATTCATCCTTTGTTGCGAATCCTTCGATGCGTTCTACTAGTACGCGGCCATACCACGAGCGATCAAAAATAGCGATTTGCCCATGTTGAGGCAATTTTCTCCAAAATCGTTGTAAATAATTGTAGCGTAATTCATGAGCTTGAGGAGCAGAAATAGGATGTACAACATAACCGCGGGGATCGACACGTTCGATTAATCGTTTAATAGCGCCACCTTTACCAGCTGCATCCATTCCTTCAAATACCAAGATCAAGCCAATCTTGTTTTTTAATAAAAATTGTTGTGCGTTCAACATTTCATATTGGAGTACTTTTAATTTCTTTTTATACATCTTTTTGTCTAGTTCAACAGTTAGATCTAGATTTTTCAAATTTTGTGTCATGAAACTTCACTCCTTTTATTTGGCTATTCTTATTGTACTAAAGAAATATATGGATGCCTATCAGACATGGTAAATTGTAGGTATTAATAGTAAAACAACACGATACATTGTTGGAAATTTCCGTTATAATAAAAAAAGTGACAGTACTATACTTATTTGTCTTTTCCCTATACAATCTAACACGAAGGGAGAGGAAAACATGCCTCGGTTTATCTTGATGACAATCTCTTATCTTGTCTCAATCATCCTAACCTTTTCATCCTTTTTCGTGAACATCAACGGTCAATCTTCGCTAGAAATCGCTAATCGTTTTTCTGTTGTATTTGCACCAGTTAGTGTAAGTCATGTAATTTGGATTATCATTTATTTTTTACTCGGTTATTGGTTAGTTATGAACATGAAAAAGACAACTTTGAAACAGTCTGCGCTTTTTAGTTGCATAAATATATTACAAGCATTGACGATATATGTCTGGCACCATGAGTTATTTATTGTTTCTCTTGGCATTACATTACTCTTAGTCTTGTATTTGTTTATGTTGTATAATACGTACCCTCTTCAGGACAAATCCTTGTTTGGTCGTATTCCTTTCTCTATTTATTTAGCATGGATGACATTTATTTTTATCACAAATACAAGCTTTACGTTAACGGCTTATGGTTGGAACGGCTTTGGTCTTAGTACGCCTCTTTGGGCAGTGATTTTACTTACTTTAGGAGGAGCCATTGCGCTACATATCCGTTTCCATCACTTTGATGTTGTGTATCCAAGTGTTTTTATTTGGGCTTATATTGGAATCGCCATACATAATGGTTTTGATGAGCTACTTGTCACTACAGCTGCTTTATTTTTATGCGGTGTTCTCTTTGTTGGCATTTTATTTATTAAAAAAAATCCTGCCTACCAAAAATAAATTGGTTAGCAGGATTTTTTCATTACATCCTATTCTTCGTCTAATGACGTTAAGATAATTGGTTTATCTTTTGTTACAATGACTGAATGTTCGATTTGTGCTACAAGTGATTTATCAGGCGTCACGAATGTCCAGCCATCACCTGCTTCTACGATATGCTCTGCATTTGCTGAGATAAATGGCTCAACCGCAAGGACCATACCTTCTTTCATAATAGTAGTATCCCATGCATCGTAATAATTTAAAATATGGTTTGGTTCATCATGTAAAGATTGACCTAAGCCATGACCTGTTAAATTCATAATAACAGTTAACCCATTAGCATTTGCCTCGCGTTCAACAGCTTTACCAATTTGATTTAATTTAGATCCAGCCTTTACCTTTGTCATTGCTCGATCAAAGGCACTTTTAGCAACACGGCAAAGCTTTTCTTTGTCCTCATAGCCATCACCCACAACAAATGAAATACCTGTGTCAGCAAAATAGCCATTTAAAGAGCCTGAAACATCAATATTTACGATATCTCCCTCTTGAATAACACGCTTTCCTGGAATACCATGTGCTACTTCTTCATTGACGCTAATACATGTATACCCTGGAAAATCATATTCTCCCTTTGGTCCTGAAATAGCGCCAGCCTCTGCAAACATGCGACCAGCAATTTCATCAAGCTCAAGTGTTGTAACACCTGGTTTTGTGGCAGCTTTCATTGCTTCGCGAATTTCAGCACAAATGCGTCCTATTTTTTTAAAAGCTTCAATCTCTTCTTGCGTTTTTACAATCATGTATAACGTCCCTTTCATCTAATATCTATTCTTTAATATAACATAACTTTTTATGCGTATAACGATAAACGCTTTAAATATTGTATGCTTTCCTACTTTGCAAAGTGCTAAAAGAGTTATTCACGACAAAAAAGTCCCTCCACTCACGTGAAGGGACTAGCATTAAGCTTTTCTTTGCATTAATTGGGGAGCGGCTGTGAATAAAAGAACACCAACGACAGCCGTTAAAATGGTTGCTGGTAGCATATATGTACCATTGTAGATGATGGAATAGATCCATGCATTCTGGTCACCCGCATATTCGGCAAAAAATACAGCACCAGCAATTGTATGTGCTGTGTATCGTAAGAAGCCCGCGATAACGGTACCTATGATTATATAAAGTGCCATTTTTGTTTTGTTCATATGTTTAGCAGCGTCTAACACTGGTCCACGTACAACCGCCGCTAATCCTACAACAGTAAAAGCAACACCATAATCTAGTAATCCTTGTAGCCAGTGCACGATATAAGAACCAAACATTGTTTGCATAACACCCACAAGTAGTCCCGTAGTAAGACCAGCTACTAAGCCCCAGCGAAATGCTATTAACATAATCGGTACCATAACAAGACTAACTGAGCCGCCTTGTGCCCATACTTTAAAGGAAACCTGATCCAGTACGAGACCTATCGCTGCAAAAATCGCAATCTCCACTAGCATTAATAGTCTTTTTTTGTCCATACATATTCTCTCCTTTGTTCCGATGTAGGATACAAGAGCAGGAATAGAAAAGCGCTGATATGTCTCTTTCTGACACCTTTTTTCCTTTACGGACGAAAAAACGATGTCAGGACAGAGCCTCACATCGTACAAGTGTCGGTTTCTATCCACATCCCTACGCAAGCGTTAACTTACAGGTTCGAAGAGTCAAGGCATTACGTGCCCAGTCTCAGCTGACATCATCAGCTCCCCTTGTGGTCGTTACATCTGAATTTATTTGAACACTCTCATTGTACGCAAAGGATTGAAGGATTACAACCTTCCATACATCATTTTTTTGAAACTTTGCTGTTTTTCATGCGTAAATATTTAAAAAGGAGGTACAACTATGGAGAATCAAAAAATTTTAGCTGCCTTTAGTTATCTTAGTATTTTCTTCGCCCCTTTTATCGTTCCATTAATTGTATATTTCGTGACAAAAGACAGTGATGTAAAAAGCCATTCGATTCGTGCACTTGTCTCTCATTTAATACCCTTTGTTTTTGGCATTCTATTCTTTATTGTCTTTGTTTTTTCCACATTTAGTTTAGATCCAACCTCCAGTAATAATACAGTGATGATTATTTGGTTTGCTTCATTCACCATCTATGCTCTCGTCTCACTAGGTATTGTGATTTGGAATATAATTCAGGCTGTTCGTGTTATCCGTTAATGTTTTATTTTTAAGTGAAACAGGTAGTAGTAATTGTAAAAGGAGCTGTTTTGGGATGAAAGTATCAAACGTTGTAAAAACTGCCGTTAAGTTAGCACCTATTGTTATTCCTATCGTAAAAAAAGTAATGGCTGCAAAAAAGGGCACAACGCCTACAACCACAACTCGAAAAAAATAAAACGGAGGCGTATTTCCTCTAGAGGAAATACGCCTTCGTTTTATTTCACTTCAAAATGGGTTTGACTATGGCCATTTAATGTTTTTTCCACATGTAAAACTGCTGGCATCGCAGATTTCAATTCAGGCACATGCGAAATAACGCCAATCATACGACCAGAATCCTGCAAATCAATTAATGTATCGATTGCTTTATTTAGTGATTCCTCATCGAGCGAGCCAAAGCCCTCATCAATAAACATCGTTTCAATATGAATATTACCTTGGTAGCTTTGAATCACATCTGCCATCCCCAATGCAAGGCTCAACGAAGCATTAAACTTTTCGCCACCTGATAAAGTTTTGACATCTCGTAATTGATCTGTATAAGCATCATAAACATCAAGACCAAGGCCACTTTGCTTCGCATGCTTTTCTAATCTATCTGAACGTCTAAGCTCAAATTGACCGTTTGATAAATGATACAGACGTATATTGGCAGCTTCTGTAATTTGATCTAAGTAGTTAATTTGTATATAACGCTCAAAGGATAACTTTTTCGAATTTTGTCCATTTAATAATCCATAGAGCTCCTTTACTCGTCCTGCTTCTTGTTCAAGTAAATGAAGCTCTTTCGCTATTTCTTCCACCCTTTCACTAAAGCCTTGGCATGCTTGTATAAAGCCATTCATCTGTTGCAAACGTTTAAATGCTTCCTCATAGGAAACTCGATGCTGTTCTACTCTTGCTTCCATCGCCTCTAAATCTTGCTTCTCTTTTCCTTGAAGGTATGTAGCCCCTTCGGTAATCTGAATTTGCAACGTGTGTACTTGTAAAGCATAGTCGCTACATGCTTTTCGAAGTGCATCCAATTGTATGGCACTCCGTTTAGCAGTTGCATAAGCCTCATAGCTTTCGAAACCTATTTCTTGCATATCTGCTGAAAATTGCTGAAGCTTTTCATTCATTTTAAGCTGTAATTCCTCAAAGGACTGTTTGGCAATCTCTACAGTTAGTGTTGCATTGCTAGCTGTTTCCTTTGCTGCATGCAAATTTTCTTGACTCACTTGCCAACTTTTTTGAAGCTCTTCTTTCTGTTTACTAACTTCATTCAGTTGTTGCTTTAATTGCTGTAAAGTTGGTAAATTAGGGGGCATCTGCTTAAGTTGTTCGTCTACAACCGCTTGTAATTTTGTCCATTCTTTTATCTGCTCTGCTAAATATTGCTCTAGCTTCATATGCTTATTTCGTAGCTGCTCTATTCGGTCATGCTGATGCTTTATTTTTAATCGCACATCAGCTAATTGATGTTGAATAATTTTTAATGCAGCAATCTCTTGTTCCACTTCATGTAAAGTAGCGGTGATCTGTGGTTGGTCTTCTTGTTTAATATGTTGAGCCTCGAGTTGTCGCCATGTATCTTGAAGAAGTTGCTGCGCTGATGCTAAAAATGCCTCTTTCTCTAAATACTTACGCTCGTCTGATGATGCCTTCGCTCTTAATGCTTCCACTTGAGCAAGCTCAATAACTTCCAGTTGCTCATTGTGTGCTTTCTGATGTGTCATACTACCACAAACAGGACAGGGTTCTCCTTCCTTCAGTTGTTCTGCTAAAATACTAGCTTGACTTGTCAGCCATCGTTGCTGCAAAAGTTGAAGAGCCTCTTTACTTTCTTGATAGAGACTTTCTGAAGCAACTACATCCTGCTTAGCTAAATCTGCGGCATGTTTATATTTATCCGCTTGCTTGATTAAAGCAACCTGTTCCCGTAGTTTCGGTAATTGTTCTAAATAGCTTTCATAGGGTTCAACCTGTTTTTCATAGCCTTCTAATGATTGAGAAAAATGCTGTAATTGCTCTTGTTCATTTTCCAAAAGTTTGACGTTATCATTTACTGCTCGTTTTGCATTTTCAGCATATTGCTCCGCTATTTGCAGCTGCTGTATATTGTTTTCATAGGCTTCAAATTTCGGTAAAAGCGCTAGCATCTGCATTTCCTGCTGTAAGATTTGCTGTCGTTCAGATTCTTTAGCCTGCTCTATCTCATATTTTTCTTGCGCTTCTTGCAACTTTTCTTGTGACTGCTGTTGCTTAACCTTTGCTTGTTGAAATGCTATCTCTTTAACATTCAGTTCAGCACGTAAATCCTTGCATTGTTGTTCGAGGAGCACAAGTCGCTCTGCTTGTTCTGCCAAAGCAATCTCCTTCTCCTTTGCTTGGTATAAATCCTGCTGTTGTAAAAGCATTTGCAGCCGTTGCTGTCGATTAGCTTGTTCATCAAATTGCTCATTTAGCGTTTTTGCTAAGCGATAATATTCCTGCTCTTTTTGATGAAGGCTATATGCTTCTTCATAGTATGACTGTTCATCTTCTCCACATTTCTTATAGTAGCTAAGCTCCTCATCAAGTGCCTCTGTCAGTTGATGTAAATTTTCCGTATTATCAGCAATCAATGTGAATAAAGCGGAAGAACGTTGTGGTAAGGCGCCCACAATTTGGCCAAGTAAATGCTCTTTTAATTGTTTGGCACGCTCAAGATCACTTTCTGCTTCTTTACGCTTGGCATCAAGCTTTTTCGCCATGACACCGAAACGATCTGTTTTAAAGATTTTCCGTAAAATTACTTCTTTATTTGTTGAATCAGAGGTTAATAGTTTTCTAAATTCACCTTGAGGTAGCATGACAATTTGGCTAAATTGATCTTTTGTGAGACCTATGATTTCCTGCACTTTCTTATCGACTTCAAGCGTTTGCTGTTTCTCTACAATGCTATAATCTAGCTTTCCGTCTTTTACTTCTGCTAGCTCTATTTTCTTTCCAGTAACCGTTTTATTTTTTTCTTTAATATGACCTGGCTGTCGTACTATTTGATAGACCTTTCCATGCATTTCAAAGACGAGTTCTACAGCTGTATAAACTTCATCATGTGCAAAGCCGCTTCTTAGTAAAGCTGTATCCTGCCGGTCCTCCCCACTACCTGATCCGTAAAGAGCATAGCAAACAGCATCGAAAATGGTTGTTTTACCAGCACCAGTTTTTCCAGAAATGGCAAACAATCGATGCTCCCCTAGCTCTTGAAAATCAATTACTTCCGTGTCTTTATATGGACCAAACGCTGTAATTGTTAACTTTAAAGGCTTCATTTTACAGTCTCTCGCTCCTCATCTAATAACTCCTGTAACATCTCTGTGAATAGGCGTTCCGTATCTTCATCAGGCTGAATGCCAATAATATTGGTGAAGAATGAACGGAATAAATCAATATCTTCTAGTTTTTCAGCTTCTACTACTTGTAGTTCACGTGGCATATCTTGTCTTAGTACCTTCCGCTCCACATGCATAGCGTGCGGAAATACACTACGAATACGTTCCATCGGTGAAGTCACAGATATTTTATCCGTCAATCTAACAAATACATAATCCTCACTTGGTGTGAGCGTTAATAACTCCTCTAATTGACCTTCTACTACTCGTAGATCTCTTCTTGGCACAAGCTTTCTTTTACTTACTGTGGTGTTACCTTGCTCATCTAATTCGATGATTAAAAATCCTTTCTCATGTAAATGCTCAGATAACGAGTACTTTAAGATAGAGCCTGCATAGCGTATGGTTTCGTTTAAAACAAAATGTGCCTTATGTAAGTGCCCAAGCGCCGTATAGTGAAAAGGTTTGAATAAAGCTGCATTCACACAATCTGAGCCTCCAATGGAAAGGGGTCGCTCGGAATCACTAGTATTTGCTTCCTCCTCACCATACTTCGTCACAAAGGCATGTCCAACAAAAACATGACGCTTACTTGTGTCCATGTCTTCCGTGATATACTCAATAATTTTTTGCATAGCGTCTTGATGAGAACGGATTGATTCATCTTCAAAGATGTTGCGAATAGCAGCTGGCTCCGCATAGGGCACTAGGTGAAAATGTACTTCCCCATGTTGATCATTCAAAACAATAGGTGCATGATTTTTTGTAAATTGGCCCTTAATATATAAACCACTATCACTCATTAAACGGCTACCAAAATTTAAACGACCTGCACTATCATGATTTCCCGCCACTGCTAGAACAGGAATCTTCTTCTCTAATACTATTTTCGCTAATACATCATTTAGTAAATTAACTGCCTCAATAGGAGGCATCGAACGATCATATAAATCACCTGCGATGATAATTACATCTGGTTTTTCCTCATCAATCGCTTGTATAAATTGTTGAAGAATATAATGTTGATCTTCTGTCATATAGACACCTTGAACAAGCTTTCCTAAATGCCAATCTGCTGTATGAAATATTTTCATTCTAGTACCTCCTAGTCTTCTCTATATTTTAGCATGACTATTCCCAATCTAGTGAACACTAAAGGTTTAGTAGTTCTAGCCAAAATTGGTTTTCATAGAAAAAAGCATCTTATAAGTAAGATGCCTTAGATACCTGTTATTTAGATGTATTTGATAAATGCCTTATATCCCGGGAATCCCTGAATTACGTAAGTCATACGAGGAGATTGATGTTGTGTCACATTTTGCTTCTGAGGTTTCGCTGATGATTGTTGCTTTAGGATTTCCTCAAATGACTTGGGATTTGGCTTTGGCAATTCTGCTGAAGAGATGTTTAAAGCATCACTACCACTATAAACTTGTAAAAATGAGTTAGCCATTTGTCGATAGCCTTCAATATTTGGATGAACATCGGCACTATTTGGTAAGTAGTTGGTTGCATTCAATCCAAAGGCATCATAGACATTTATATAAGCTGCGCCAGCTTGCTCTGCTTGTTGTTGTAAAATCGTATTTAATCTAACTAGCTGGGCATTGGTTCCTTCTTTTTGCGTCGGATGAACTGTTGGATAAGCAAAATAATACCCTATAACATAGATTTTTGCTTTAGGCGCACGTTCTTCTAATTCATCCAAAATCGATAGCATATTTTTTCTTGCCAAATTTAAAGCGTAATCTGCCTGAAGCTGTGAAAAAGCTAAGGTCTCTGCATTTGGGTTTACCTGGACAAGACGTAATAAATCATTAGCCCCTGCCGAAACTGTAATAAGCGTCGCATTTGCTAATAAATTTTGCGCTTCCTCAGATCGTATTCGTTCTAATACATCTGCCGTAGTAAAGCCAGGAAAAGCAAGTTCTTTTGTATAAAATGCTAATTGATCAATCGAACTTAATTTCATGGCAATCAAATCACTATACCCTACATCAATTTCTTTGTAGGGTGTTTGACCTGCTGCTAAGGAATCGCCAATAGCCACATAGGTTTCTGTTTGAGCAAAAGCAGATGAAACCCCAATTGTCATGAATACTATTGTCATACCTATCAAGCTACAAAATCGTTTCATCTGCTTCCCTCTTTTCTTATTGACTAAAAATTTAAAATGCCCAGCTACCCTTGCGGAAAATTGGCTCAACCGTACCATCTGGTAAAATACCATCGATGTCCATTTCACCACTGCCAATCATGAAGTCTTCGTGTGTCACAGAAATATTGGCACCCAATGCTTCAAGTTGACCGTTTTCTAGGTCTCTACCACCCTCTAAGCAAGTCGGATATGCCTCACCAATAGCTAAATGGTTTGAAGCATTTTCATCAAACAGCGTATTAAAATATAAAATTTCCGACGCTGAAATTGGTGACTCGTGAGGGACAAGTGCTACTTCACCTAAGTAGCTTGAGCCTTCATCCACTTGAATAAGCTCTTGCAATAAATCATGTCCTACTTCAGCCTCTGCCTTAATAATTTTGCCCTCTTCAAATGTTAATTTAAAGCCATCGATGATATTGCCCTGATAGACTAATGGCTTCGTATTACTAACATAACCGTTTACACCTTGTTTCATTGGCAGTGTATAAACTTCTTCTGTTGGCATATTGGCCACAAAGACATTATCTTCTGGTGTTTTACTACCACCAGTTAGCCATTTATGTTGTGGTGCTAAAGCGATTGTTAAATCTGTACCAGGTGCTGTATAGTGAAGCTTTGCATACTTTTTATTATTTAAAAGCTGTGCACGAGATTCTAAATTAGCTACATGCTGACGCCAATTATCAACGGCATTGCCTTCTCCAATATGAACCGTTTTAAAGATAGCTTCCCATAATGCAGGTACTTGCTGCTCCTCTGTTAATTGAGGGAAAACCTTTGCTGCCCATTTAGCTGAAGGAACTGCTACGATGGACCAAGCAATTAAATCCTTCATGACTGCATTGCGATAGTTTTTCAATGCTGCCCCTGATACTTTTTGATGTGTTGCTAGTCTGTCTGCTGGAATTCCTGTTAGCTTATCAGGATCTGCTGCATCAATCCATAATAGAGCTCCTTTACGTTCAATCAGTTCATCACGCATTTTCACAACCCATTCAGGGAAGCGATTAAATTCCTCATCGGATGCATGCTCAAAATAAGCACGATCCAATTCATCATCGGAAAAGTTTACATGAACACGGCCTGCCCCAGCCTTGTAAGCCTCTTTTACAACTAAACGGGCAAAATCTAAAGCATCCACAGATGTATTGACTAATAAGTACTGGCCTGGTTGGATATTCACCCCCACTTTTACTGCAAGCTCTGCATATGCCTGTAATTTCTCTTCAAATGTCATACTATTTCCCTCGCTTCTGTCCAATTGTTTTAGAATTACCTTCAATCAGCTCGCCATCATGCCATATTTTTTGCACAGGCTTGCCCGGAATTTCCCTTGTCCATTTTTTATAGGTTTTTTCATCACGATAAGATAATAAGGTTAATACTTCACCATCAGCTCCAGCACGCCCAGTACGACCAGAACGATGCAAATACTGTTCAATTGTTCGTGGGACATCAACATGAATAACATGTGTTAAACCTGCAATATCTAAACCACGAGCTGCAATATCTGTTGCAATTAAAATACGTGCATCTCCTTTACGGAATGCATCTAACGCTTTTTTACGTTCTTCTTTCTTCATATCAGAATGGAGCGTGACAATCGGTGCTGAACGGTATTGTAGTTTTGTTTCCTTCATTAATAATTGATCGATATTATTAACAAAAGCCAACGCTCTTAAACCCTCTGTATGGGAAAGTCGGCGCAGGAAATCCGTTTTATCACGTTCTTCTACCTTCACAAAAGAATGGACAACTTTACCGACCTTTAACATGTCCTCAGGCTTAATTTTAAAACGCAGTGGCTCAAACATCATACGACTTGCCACTAATTCAATTTCCTCTGTAATCGTAGCCGACACAACAACAACTTGTCGGCCATAGGCAGAACCTTCGATAAAGGATTTGATTACAACACGGTATTCCCGACTTAGTAATTGATCACATTCATCTAAAATAACTGTTTCGACTTCTTTGAGTTTTAATTTTCCTGCTCGTGCTAATTCGTTTAAACGCCCAGGTGTGCCAACAACAATCGTTGGCTTTTTCTTCAACTTTTCAATTTGACGAGCAGAATTGGCACCACCAATCAGCTGTTGAACAGTGATGTCTGTTCCAGCTGTCCACTCACGAATAACTTCTACGATTTGCATAGCGAGCTCTTGCGAGGGAGCTACAATCAGTCCTTGTGTTTGCTTTTTTGCCCCATTCACTTTATTTAATAATGGTAAGACATATGCTAACGTTTTACCTGATCCTGTTGGTGATTCCGCCACAATATCTTTGCCTTCAAGCATAGCTGGTATCATTTCATCTTGAATTTTCATGGGTGTTTCAAAGTTCCATTTTGCTTGTAGTTCTTCTTTTAATAAATTTATGACTGACATGTTATTTCCCACCTTCTATCTACTTGACACTAGTTTAACACACTCCGTAGGTTCCTACTTTATATGTACGTAAGCAATTGTCTAATCGTTTCAAGAGAACATTGCTTCCTTTCATAAAAAATCTGCTTCACTCAACACGGAAAGTAAGCCTGTCCACAACTCTTTCAAGAATTGTAGCTTACCCGTGAAAAGCAAGCAGATTCTTTTCAATTCAACTAATCGACTAATTCATAACCACAAGCTAAAATGGCACATTCAGCTAAAACGATTAATGAATCAATATAAATGTCACTTAGCTTTAAATCTCTGTTTACAACAGATAGCTCTGTACAACCTAATACAATTCGATCACAATTTAGTGCTAGCATCGCCTCTTCTATCGGTTGCCAATCTTCTAGCGTAACATCCTTCCCAGCCTTGACATAATCATAAATGATCGACATCACATAGGATCTCATTTCATTATCTGGAACAACTGGTGTAATACCAAACTCCTCAAGTGCTTCCTGATACATCCGTGATGTTAACGTGCCTGTTGTTGCTAAAATACCTACTCGCTTTGCTCCTAAATCAGCAGCACGCTTCGCTGTTTCGCGAATCATATGCAAGACAGGTATAGGAGAACCCTCTTCAATTTCTTGATAAAACGTATGCGCCGTATTACATGGGATCGCTATTATGTCTGCTCCTACCGAAGCTAATTTTTTTGCATCCTCAATAATGACTGGAACTGGATTATCCTTTGTATTATCTAAAATAAAGGCCGTACGGTCAGGAATATTTGTATCATTATCAATAATGGTATGTAAATGATCCTGATCTTTTTGTGCTTTCGTACGTCTTACAATCATTTCTCCTATAAACATTGTTGCAAGTGGACCAACGCCACCAATTATACCTAAAGTTTGTTTTTTCATGTGTTAGACAGACCTTTGTTATTAAAATATTTCTTATAGCTACGATAAAAGCTTAAATTATCAAGCGTGACATTCAACCAACGTTTTGCATTCATATCCTTATAATTAAAAATAGAATCTGTAGCCATACCTTGACGAATTAAACTTTTCGCCTCCATTACTAGTTGTTCATTTTGAACATATTTGAACAGCACACCATTCGGTACAATTGTCCAAAGATGCTTGTTCCTCACATATGTTAGTTGTTGTTTACTTCCTCGAACATAATCGTTCGCTACATACTGCATTAAATTAAAGCCACTGGCCGTCACATAATAATTGGAAAGTTCATTATGTAATTCAATACTCAACAATTTATATTGACCATCACGATCATCATATTTCATATCAAATGTGGCAAAGCCTTGGAATTGTATCGCTTCAAGGAATAGCTTAACATTATCCATTAATTCCTGATGATAGGTTGTCATAATCGCTACATAACGTCCTATCCCTTCTGGAGAATGTTCTTCTAAAATAGGGTTTCCTACGGCAAGAAGTTTTGCCTTCCCATCTTGTCCTATATATGCATTAACAACACGCATGTTAGCGTCTTCACCTGGTATATATTGTTGAATCATCAGATCATCACGATAAGCTGATTCTTTATAGATAGCACGTAATATACTGTCCTTTTCGTCCTTATCATATGCAATATATACTTTTTTCTTACCAGGAAAAATACAAGTAGCATATTTTGTCATATTCATGGGCTTAATGACAACTGGATAATCAAATGGCATGTTGTAGTCTTCATAATCATTCACCGTGCATACATGTGTAGCAGGGTATTGAAAACCAAATTGTGCACATAGCTCATACATGCTTTCACGAGTTAAAAGTTGATGCGCAAGTGTGGCGTCTACATAGGGAACTAGAAAATCCTCTGCTAACTCTTCTTTGTGTTCTACGATTCTTTTGACATAAAATTCATCACAGGTTAATAGCAGWAATTTTTTGTCTCGGAACTCCTCMGMTATGGMTTTTARGGCGGWYACRAATCTTTCTTCGAWATRAAGTMGCGGTATCTCGCGAAAAGTCCATAAATCACTTTGTTGAATTTTTTCCATGTTTGTATGGTTTAGTGCAAGTGGCTTCACACCATAGGCTTCGTAAAATGCTCTGGCCATGCCATAAGCATTCATTTCATCTCCAAGTAAAACAGGTAAAAAAACGTGCTCAATGGCCATTCTACTCAACTCACTTTAACTTTTTTATTAGTGTAACATACTAATGATTTATAGCTTATTTATGAACAGCTACAGCTTGTTTGCCTAATTCCTGATAACTTTTGAAAAATTGATCGACATTGTAAGTAACATACCCTTTTAAAGGATCCATTACGACTACCTTATCACCTAAATGTCCCGTTAAGACGACTGCATGTAAGTTCATAAAAGCATCATGTCGAGTCGTTTCACCTGCATAAATCCAGCCTCTTTCTGCTTTTCGTTTAGGCTTTGATAAATCTAGCGTTACCCATGTCACGACAGGAATACCTTCACGCACAAGCTGTAAAATGTCATCCTGTGAGGCGTTACTCATATTTTTGACATGTAAGTCAGCTTGTTTATCTGTAATAACTGCCTCAGCCGCTTTGACAATTGGAGCAGCAAAAACATACATGCCACGAGCTTTATCACGAGGATTACCTGCAAAAGCTTCATTGGGATTTGGTCCAAAACGTTGATTGCCTACTGTTCGTATTTCTTGCTTTGGTAAATACTTGTCAGTCATTTCGAGTTTTGACACATTCATTCCAAAATAATTTAATACGGCTGTAAGTGAAGTAATTTCACAGCCATGTGGCAGCTCGGGGTTTTGCATGACAACAGGGACATCTAACTCCTGATCGTCTCTTAAAAAGTGTGTTTGCAATCGATAATAGGGCTTTGTTGTATCGTAAGTGAAATTCTCGATTGTTGTATACCCATTATTTGTCGTACTATTTTCAAGTGTCGTTGCCGCAATTGCATATTCTCTCCCTGCCTTTAGCTTCGAAAATATAGCTTCTCCCTCTTCTGAACCAATCGCTTCTTCCACTACATCACCTGTTTGTACATCTGTAACCGTAAGGAAAAGATTTGGAATAGGTGCCCCGCTATTAAATTCTACTGTTAAAACCGTTAATTGATTTTTTTGTTCAGCACCTTGCCAAGAAAATGGCTGACAGCCTGAAAGTAACATAATAATCAAAATGCCAATAAGTAAAAGGCGTTTATACCCCGTCCACAAGACAAATTCCGCTCCTATTCTAAGGCGAAGAGCAGCCTCTTCGCCATTCTCATTATTCAATTTGTCGTAGACTCTATTATACGATACTTTCATAGCCGTTCCTATTTTATCTTCATTTAGTAACTATTTTTTGTACTAATAGCGAGTTACACAAGACAGTGAACCCCAAAAATCTGGATAGCAATTATGCCAAAGGATAATTGAACTGTCTTAAATTGTTGTCACTTTCGGCCGTAATGTATGCTTTAGTACCTTCCCAGAGGCATTTCGTGGCAATTCTATTAAAAATTCAATTTCATAAGGTACTTTGTATTTGGCAAGTCGTGTTTGACAATAGGATAGTATCGAATTTTCATCAAGAGACTTCCCTTCCTTTAACACAACAAATGCTTTTGGTACTTCTCCATATACTTCATGTGGCAATCCAACCACTGCTGCTTCTAAAATTTCCGGCATTTGATATAGAACTTCTTCTATTTCGATGGGATAAATATTTTCTCCACCACGAATAATCATATCTTTTTTTCGATCTACAATATATAAATAGCCTTCCTCATCAAAGCGTCCTAAATCGCCTGAGTACAGCCAGCCATCCCTCATCGCTCTTGCTGTTTCCTCTGGATTGCGTAAATAGCCCTTCATTACTTGTGGTCCTCTTACGCATATTTCGCCCACCTCTCCAGCTGGTACGGTCTTTCCTTCACTATTAACTACGCAAACCTCTGTCTGTGCTAATGGTTTTCCAACTGAGCCAATTTTCGTCAATGCATCCGTATCTAATAAAGAGGTAGCTGCAGGTGAATTTTCAGTTTGACCATAAAGATTTTGAACCTTTACATTTGGAAATGCTTCTTTCACTTGCTTTACAAGCTCATAAGGCATCGGGGCAGCACCGTAACATAATAAACGTAAATGATTAAAGATATGTGCCTTGAATCCAGGAGTATGTAATATAATGGTATACATAGATGGAACACCAAAGAAAATTGTCGCCTCAGTAGCTACAATTTGAGCTAACGTTTTAGTTGGTGAAAATGCTTCTTCAATGACCACTGTTCCCCCTCTATAAAACATAGGCATAGCAAATACATGAAGACCTGCACAATGAAACAAAGGCGTACAAATAAACATTTTGTCCTTGCTAGACATATTCATAGAAGAAGACCAAATATCTGCTGTAGCCACGATATTCTGATGCGTTAGCATGACGCCTTTGGGTTTACCTGTTGTTCCCGACGTATACATGACCACTGCCGTATCGTCAGCCTCTAATTGCACAATTTTTCTAGCACGATTATCATATTCAATTATGTTTTTCATTTCTTGAAATCCGATTGTATGTTGGAATGAATAAGAAACGTCCTCTAATACCTCTGTTAATCTTTCATCAAAAATTAAGCCCCTTGCTTGTGAATGATTAAAAATAAAATCAACCTCAGGAGCAGCTAATTTAGTGTTAATTGGCATCACAATAAATCCAGCTAATTGGACACCTAAATATGCGATTAAAAATAAATCTGAATTGAGCGTATATAGGGCAATCACATCATCCTTTTTAAAATCTTGTTCCTGCAAGTAAGTCGCAAATCTTTCTACACGTTGGTAAAAATCATGATAGCTTATTGCCTTTCCATCATACAATGTTGCAATTGCATTTGGTTGCTGCCCTGCATAGTCTTCCAGAATATCTGTCATAAACTTCGTCATTATAAGCCCTCCATACTTTCATTTTATTATTATTGAATAAACAAGAATGGGAAACTATTAAACTTCTTAAAATTCTGAAAATTACGATTATATTTTATCAAGCAATGTATTTCTTGGCAATTTTTCCACACATTCAAAATATGTAGCTGAAGTAACGAAATATTCATAGACATTTTACTTTTCTAGTAATTTCTATTAGGTGTATGATACTTGTACGATTATTATTAGGAAAGGCCGGGTTTAAATGCTTTATGCACTTTTAGGAGATTTACATTCTAATATAGAAGACACTAAAGCTGTTCTAGCTCATATTCAACAAACAGCAGAGGAAGCAACAATCATTGGGTTAGGGGATTTATATGAATGCACTGTTAGTAAGAAAAAGGCACAAACCATATCTGGCTTACCTTTGCAAAAGGCGGCCATAGTAGAAAGTGAATTTGAAAAACTGCTAACCTTCCCCTCTATTCGAGGCAATCAAGAAGAACGTATTACTCAGGTCACTGGCATTGAACGTTTTAAAGCTTTACCAGAGACAATAGAGATTGATGGAGCCACGCTTATGCACGGACATCAATTTAGGTGGAATGTAAGCTGGCAACCGACTTTCCCACACTTTCAAAAACCATTATTTTTCTTCGGGCATAGTCACGAATCAGGTCYTTATCATCWACAAAAAAAGCTGCCGATTMGTATTCGYTTCKGGCAACCAATTGCGTTAMAAGACAAACAATATGGTDSWMMTSTMGKYYTTSKTMKCYWYCMMCYWRAATGGTGTCTTTATGATAGCCAAAAGCGTACAGTGACATTTATGTGTGTTCCACCTATTAATCTATAAAAGAGCAAGCTAGTATGTAGACTAGCTTGCTTTCCATTTTTTAATGAATATATTGCTTTTTCTCACTCAATAAAATTTCCTTTAACTCTTTTAATTTTTCAATTACAACATACGATTCATCCGTAATTTCTTTCAGGTATTTTTCAGCGCCCGTTTTATTGCCTACATTGTACTCACGCACTGCTTTTTTTGCTATATCATGCACGTGAATAAATGGTTGTTCTAACTCTGCGTAGACACGCTCATCACCTAAGAGTTTCTTTCCTGTGCCGTAGTACCATTCGCCAAGGCGTGATTCTTTTGGAGACCCTACATCCTGCTCCGTCATCGTTTCAAAGCCTAGTAGCAAATTGTAGATTTTCCATCTCCACAATAGGTGATCGGTAATAGCTAATTCAATAATATCCTCTTGGCTAATAATAAAGTTTTTAGAAATTGTTGTGGATCGGTATCCATCAATCATTTTACTTAATTTATAAATGGCGGAGCCCATATCAAAAACGATTACCTTACTTTTTTGCATGCTCTCTGTAATTGTATGGTTACGTTCAGAAATAGTAGTAGCAGATTGTGCCTGTACCTTTGTCGTTGTAGCTATTTCCTCAAAGCGCGCCCCCTGCTGCTGTAAGTTTTTATTTAGCTCAGCTAGCGTCTGTGATATATATAAGGTATCTGTAACACCTTGATGTAAATCTTGGGAAAATTGAGTCGTTAATGAACTAATATTATGGGTAATATGAAGTAGCTCCTGTATATCTGTATGTATAGATTTGACAGATGTACTTGTATCATCAGCAAGTTTCCGAACTTCCTCTGCAACAACCGCAAAACCTTTTCCTGCTTCTCCAGCACGAGCGGCCTCTATTGATGCATTTAAAGCCAACAAATTTGTTTGATCTGCTATTTTTTTTATTAATTCCATTAATTTCGCTACACTATTTACACGCTCAACTAAACGCCTAATATCTTCCTGCATTGATTTATGGCCTTCATCGGTTGTCTGTAAAATAGATGATACTTGTTGTAATGATTCCAAATCCTGATTTAATTTTTTAAAGGCATGCTTTGTTTGCTCTGAAATATCACCCACTGATGTGGCAATTTCTTCAATACTTTCGTCTAACTCATGCATTAATTGATCTGCTGCAACAATCTCCTGTTGCTGAATCTCCTGAAATTCAATCAGTTCCTTAATGGTGTCTAACTGTGTATTATAAGTAATTATTTCACCTAATCCATTTACTACAGATCCTGCTTGAATTTCAATATAGGTCTCCAAAATAATTTGTTGATCAATTGTTACTAAGCTATCGTAAGACAATAAAACATCCAGCATTTTTTCTTCATCACGAGATAGTTCTTTGACAATAAGTGGAATGATTAATTGATTAATCAGTGTATAGGCAGATATCATCCAATTCGGTAGTACACCAATTCTTGCATGAACATAAGCAATTTTACGACGCTTAAAGACATAATCTAAATCTAATTCATCATCAAATAAGCTAATAAAATGTGTATCAAATAATCCTTTTAAGCGCTCTACTGTCGAATGTGTATTGATGACATGATTAAACTCTGGGATTTCCAGTAGACGAGCATAAAAATTATCGAGTATATGCTGTCGATTATTCTCATAAATTTTACGTAAAAACCCAACAGATTCTCTTCTAATTCTAGATAAAGCAAGGAAATCCAATTTTTCTTTAAAGCGTTCATTTGTTTCGATGTCTGAATTTTTCGTAGCCGAAAAATAATCATAACTTTGATTAATCTTCTTCCTTTTGAACATAGCTCCCACTCCTAGTTGTATTCAAGTAAATTAAAATTACCAATATTTTAAAGCCAATTATAGATTTCTCTTCATTACCTTCAACTAATAAAACATATATATTTTACCAACAATAGAATGACAAAAATAGATTCTCATTTAATTCTTTACACTTTATTATTTTTTCGTCCACTTTATTGACAATTTCTTATTTTCTTAGTTAAACACTGTCTTTACGCAGAAAAAGCGCTAAAATCCTGATTGATTTAGCGCCTTCTTCCCATATAAACTTCTCGTTAGTGCTAGCACTCGCAATCGCAATTTTGTAAACTATCCAGTAGCTTTTCCATGGCTTCTAGTTGCTCACACAGCGTTTGAATCATGCAACGTAGGATTGGAATTAACTCTTGACAGATGCAGAATCTAAGCACATTTTGTGCCAGTCGTATACCACCCTGATGATGGACAATCATTTCCCGAAGATAATTGATATTAATGCTATTAGAGACTGGTGGAGCACACATTGCATTGAACATAGCTTCTGTAATTTCTTTGTAAGCACACATATACTCGTATAATTCATACTCTGAATTTTGTACGACACAACATCGATTTTGTATCGCTTCAAGACTCTCAACCATTTCTGTATGTGTGCGAATGATTTCTAAGGCGAGATTTTGCACAGGTATATTCGTTGTATAACGTAAAACATTTTCAGACATTTGTATTGCTGCAACTTGATGAGGGATGATTTGCTTAATAAAATTTTCTGAGATACTACAAGTAATGGTTACATAGGTCATACCCTGCATCATTTTTTTGAGGATTCGCTGATATTCCTCTAAATATGCCTTTGTCACATTACTGAGTTCAATTGGTTTAGCCATTAGACACACTCCTTTCAGAGTAATGTATGCCTGCTAGGTTGTTGTGCGATAGACAATTGTACCAATTGCTAAATTTTTACCAACCTTTATCATCGTAAAAAACTATACTTGCTCTTTCTTATATGTAGCTATGCATGTTGAACAAATGCATAGATTTGGCTCTCTTTGCACTGTAGTTAACAGGGTTTCTGGAATGCTAACTGTCATACACCAGCACTCTTTTTCACCTTTTGCCACGCCACAATGGTTTTCGCCTCCGCATAATGGACATTTTATTTCTCCAGTTGACATGCTTTTACAACTCCTTTATTTTTCATCATTGTAAAATAAAAAGGGAAGAGCGCTCAATACCTTGCTCCTCCCAAAACTTTAATGTTGATGCTTGTGTATATCTTGTTTTACTTCTTCAATGTCAGTGTCACTATAAATAGATGTTCCACGTCCGCCACTTTTTGCTAACAGGGCCTTCACTTCATTATAGGATAATCCTGCCTCTGCATTTTTTTTCTTCACTTCGTTAATATTTGTGCCTGCAGATGTAAACTGGATGTCTTTTTCACGATTCATCATTTTTACCTCCTATAATTCATCTGGCTGCATTTCAATTAATTCGTCGCCTTCTCTTTTTACACGCTTATTGAGTTCCTCTATCGGAATGGCATCTACAGTTTGCATATCCTCATGCAGATCGAAAAGACTAATCGTATCTGATTCAACCATGTCAGGCTTGTCCTTACTATTTAAATTCATGAACATTTTCTTTTCATGTGGTATTTTTTCGATGTCCATTCTGTCACACTCCTTTTCCTATAATGTGTGTAATGCTGAACAGATTATGTGTCTTTCTCTTTCGTACTTTTATCAATTCGATGATACTCAGCTATTTGAATAACTCGTACATGTTTTGTGTGCAGTTCATGGTATATCCCCCTACTATCCGTAAAGGAGATATATTGATCACGTTCATTTTTCACTAATTTTTCTGCCTCTTGTTGCGATTCAATAAAAATGAATCTTCGTACATAATGTACCTCATCAAAAAAATACGTAATTTTAAATTCCTTCATCTTTATGCCCCTTAATCCTGCAATGTCACCGCTTATTCTGTCCAGAAACTGAAAAACCTTGCATTCCTAAAATTACATAAAACATCTAATGCATATAGTAGAGCAATAAACCTTTGCATTGGAGGGAACAATAATTGATTCATACTGTCAAAGCTGGTGAAACCCTTACTCAAATTTCTCAAGATTACCGTACATCTTTGGCATCCATTCTCGCTGCTAATCCAGGAATTCAGCCTGATCATCTTTTCATGGGTCAACAAATCGTCATCCCTGGCTTGCCTGAGCCCGACACAATTCCTTACCGTATTGAGATATCTACCAACAATCGCTGGCTCCGTTTATATAGAGATAATATCCTTCAAAAACAATACCCAATTGCAGTTGGACGCATGCTTCACGAAACACCAGTAGGTAGTTTTATGATCATCAATAAAGCACCAAACCCTGGTGGTCCTTTTGGCACGATGTGGATGAGTCTTTCTAAACAACACTACGGAATTCATGGCACAAATGATCCTAGCTCTATTGGGCATGCTGTTTCACATGGGTGTATCCGCATGCAAAATCGAGATGTTGAAGAGCTAGCCAGTATTGTGCCAATAGGTACAGAAGTAGTGATTCATCCCTAACTTAAAAGGCTATCTAGTTAGTTTAGATAGCCTCTTGTTTTACTTATCTTGTTCTCTAGCCTGTGCGAGCTTCGTTAAATAGTATTGCTCCTCACGCCACATATGGTCCGCCATAGGAGCTGTAAATGAACCTAGCACCTCTGCACTTAGCTCCATTTCTTCTAGCTCTCTTAAAAATGTTTTAAATAATGTCATTTCAAGCTCAACATCTTTACTAAAGCGTTTTAAAGCAGGAAAGGAATTCATATTTGTACGTAAATAGCCTGTTAATTCAACAGCCTTTAAATAAAATTGCTCAAAGTGTTGAGCAAACTCATGGCTCTTTTGCTTCAAACGCTTCTCAACACCGTCTAAATCATCATTAATAATGCCTGCATGTCCAGACGCATCTAAAAGCCAAACTAAATGATGATGAAGCTCATGAAAAATAGGTGGTGCTTCTCCTTTTTTTAAATAACCCAGCACATTTTGATATTCTTCTAATTCATTAACCATATGATTGACAAAAGTAGGCGTTAAATGAATCCCAATATCCCCCAATAGTTGATGTCTGAGTAGATGAAGCTTGAACTGCTTAAATTGCTCAACATTGTCGTCCACGGACACTGAAAAGGATACAGCATTTGAATCATCGAGTGAAGGGACATAGGTAAGTAACTGCGAGAATTGATAAATATACATATGGGCTCTTTGAATGTCTTCTTCTTCTGAGGGATAAAGGGCGTCATGAATAAATTGAGCGTGGTTTTGCATGATTTCTAGCCAAAATCTATGCTCGAAAATGGCATGTTGCACAAAATTTGACAAAGGTCTACCTCCTCTTATCTTGATTTTAGAGAAATAAACTAAAAAACTTCCCTCGAGCTGTCTTTGCTTTCTGTTATCTCCCCATTCTATTCTTCGTGCTATACAATTAGTCTTACTGTAAATTTCGTATAGGATGAAATGCTAAAAGCTATACTACCTATGGCAAAACCATTTAGATGGCTTTATTGAAAACTATAGGAGGGAAATACGTTGTCAACAAGTAAACAGCTATTATCCATATTCGCCCTAGGTGGGATAAATGAAATTGGTAAAAATATGTATGTAGTACAATATGCAGATGACATAATTATTATTGATTGTGGAGCAAAATTTCCGGATGAAACCCTGCTCGGAATTGATTTAATCATTCCTGATATTACGTTTTTACTTGATAATAAGGAGAAAATTAAGGCATTAATTGTCACACATGGACATGAGGATCATATTGGTGGAATTCCCTATTTATTAAAAAAATTAAACGTCCCTGTGTATGCTACCCGATTCACCCTCGGACTTATTGAGTTAAAGCTTAAGGAACATAAACTTTTAAGAGAAACGGATTTAATTGAAATTCATGCTGATTCAGCACTACATTTAGGACAAATCGATATTAGTTTCTTTAGAACCAATCATAGTATACCCGATTGTTTAGGAATCGTTTTAGCTACCCCTGAAGGAAATGTTGTCCATACGGGAGACTTTAAATTTGATCTAACGCCCGTTAACAATCAGTTTGCTGATATTCATAAAATGGCTGAAATCGGTTCAAAGGGTGTGCTTGTCCTTATTTCAGAAAGTACAAATGCAGAAAGACCAGGTTTGACCCCTTCTGAGCAACTTGTAGGGCATCATATCGAGGAAGCCTTCTTACATGCTGAACGAAAAGTAATCATCTCAACCTTTGCTTCAAATGTTAATCGCATCCAACAAATCGTACATGCTGCAATTGCCACCAATAGGAAGCTAGCTTTAGTAGGGCGTAGCATGGTCAATGTCGTTGATGTCGCGATTGAACGAGGTTATTTATTTGTACCAGAAGATCTGTTAATTGATGCACGAGAGGTCAAATACCTCCCACCAGAAGATGTCGTGGTCCTCTGCACAGGTAGCCAAGGTGAGCCTCTAGCTGCACTAGCAAGAATAGCAAATGGTAATCATCGTGAAATTAAGGTTTTACCAGACGATACAGTCATTCTTGCGGCTTCACCAATCCCAGGTAATGAAAAGGGCGTTTCTCGCATTGTAGACAATTTATTTCAGCTTGGTGCTAAGGTTATTTATGGTTCTTCCAGTCATACAGGTATGCATGTATCAGGACATGGTCATCAAGAGGACTTGAAACTTATGCTGACGTTTATGAAGCCTAAATTCTTCATCCCTATTCATGGTGAGTATCGTATGTTACATCAACATCGTTTATTAGCAGAATCTATTGGCGTTCAAAAGGGACATACATTTATTATGAAAAATGGTGATGTAGTTGATATTGAAAATTCAAAGGCAAGGCAGACACGGAAAATTCCTGCTGGGGATACCTATGTTGATGGGATTGGCATTGGTGAGGTGGAAGGTATTGTCCTCCGTGATCGCAAGCAACTTTCAGAAGACGGAATGCTTGTTATTGTGTTGACACTCAATAAAGCTGACGGAGCTTTTATTTCAGAACCCGATACCATTTCACGTGGTTTTGTTTATGCTAAAGATTTCGAGGCACTGTTAACTAAAGTCAATGTGCTTACCAAAGAAATCGTCAATGAGCTTCAAGAAGAGGGCAGACAGCAAATACATGTCCTTCGCCGAGAAATTAAAAGAGCTGTTGGACAATATTTATTTACCCAAACAAAAAGAAAGCCCATGATTTTACCAATTATTATTGAAATTTAACAAGTCGGTGCAAGGATTGCCCAATCCATTTGCACCGACTTATGTTAATTGCTCAACCTTTGAAAGGAATCATTTAAGAAATCTCCATTATAAACCTTATGTAACATATCAGCATATAAATATTGGAGCTGTTCAAAGCTATGATGTAAGTTTTTTGAATGCTGATTTACTTGTTTTGATACATTATCGAAATACTGTGGAAGTTTTTCTACCGCTGTGACTAAAGAATCTTTATTCATTAATAAATGTTGAATAGCGTTTAATAGTTGAGCTGCTCTATGCTGTATATCAAGAGGAGGTAATTCAMTTATTATACGAAGGATATGACGCCTCTCTTTATTTATTTGATACCATTTAAAAAAGTGAAATAAATAGTCACTAACAACAATGGATTCATTTGGAATAATGGCAATGATATCATGACCGATGCACACAGCTTTTTTACATTGATAAATAATGGTTTCCTTTAAATTTAATTTGTTGAGAAGAATGCTTTTTGCAGGTACCAGTGACAAATTTAATGAATCAACCGTGTGATCAATCTTTGGCACTTGACTAGCATCATCATCTACCAATAATTTCAAAAGTGTTGCTTTGGTGATAAAAGGAGTACCTTCCCTAGTAAAACATTGATCGTTCAAAATTAAATGACCAATTTGGACTTTTGCTATTTCTTCTAAAAAAAACTGCTTCACCATGTATGAACCCTCCAATCCTCTGTCCCAATTAATACCCTAAATACAATCTTCATTAACGCATACCTAGTTATTTATTTAGGTCATTTGTCTGGATAAAAGTATTACTCTAAAGATTGTACCATTTTAATGTAACTTTTTCTCTATTATACCACTATAATAGTATAGTCATTTCCATTGTTTTTCACTAGCTTTTAACATAGAGGTGAATCATATGTCAGATTTTTTAAAGCTAGTAGGTGAACAACTTCGGATTATTCGATTATCTAAAGGACTTAGCCAAGAAGAAGTGGCTGAAAGAACAGGGAAGTTAGGTTTCAGTAAAGGAAGAGTTTCCAATATTGAGCATGGACAATCTAATATTACCTTAAGTACTTTGGAAACAATCATGAAGGCATTAGACATTACCCCTGAGGAGCTATTTAATTTTCAAAAATTATCTGGCGTTACTGATATTGAGGAGAAAAACCTCATGCTAGACATTCATCGCTCATTATTAAGAGAACGAAATTTAGACGAGGTAAAATATGTAGTTCGTATAACGAAGGATTTTTTAGATACGATTGATTCTCAATCAAAGAAAAACAGCTCTAACGGTCAATGACCATTGGAGCTGCTTTTTTATTTCAAAGTAACTTTTAGTAGCTACATACCAAACTTTTGACGATAGCCACATTTTCTACATAATTCTTCCACAGCTTCTCTTCTCGAGAAGCCTTCAACAATCTTATTGGCACGCTCCCCTTCTACAATGTCGGAGAAGGATTTTTCATGTACATTTCCTAAATTAATGACACCTTCCCCATCCAAACAGCAAGGTACTACGGTACCATCCACCAATATAGCTGCTTGACTACGCAGTGCATGGCAAAAACCCTTACCTTCATCCTCTGGCTCTAGGAGACTTGGCCATCTAAACTCATGATCCTGATTTAAATATACATGAGGCGCAATTTTTACCCCTTTACCAGGTTCTACTTTTTCTTCTATACGATAATCAAGATGATACTCATTTTCTAATATTTCTAAAGTCTCGCGGTTGCGACGAGCTGCAACATCCGAAACATGATCCTGTTGTAGATTCCATAAACGATAGGAAATAATCGTATTGTATTCCCTAGAATCTCGCACAAAATCCAATATATCCTCTAAATATTTTTCACGATTTTCAGAGCCTTCATGCCCATCAAAGCTATGCAACGAGAAATTAATTTGACGTAATGCTGGCTTTCCTAATATTTTCTCGCGATTTTTTTTGATTAGCGTACCATTCGTTGTAATATTGACTTTGAATCCTTTTGCATGGGCAGCGTCTAATAGCTGATCAATTCTTGGATGTAGTAATGGCTCTCCTTTCACATGCAAATAAATATATTTTGTATGTGGACGAATTTCATCTAATATTTTATTAAATTGTTCGACTTTTATAAGCCCCTTTGCACGCGCTGTAGGTGGACAAAAACTACATGCTAAATTACAAACACTCGTAATTTCTATATAAACCTTTTTAAATGTTCTCAATGTTGCTTCTCCGTTCCCATTCACTAAATAATCAAATCTCATTCATTTTAACAAATTTATTGGATAGATAGCAAAAATCGTTGAGCTTCCCCTGGACACTCCTACCTTTTCTCTAGGTAACATGGCTACACGTACAGGTGGGTTCAAGAAGCGCTAATATCTTAATAGTAATAGGAAAGGAAGGAGGAGAAACGATGTCTGGTTTTAATTCTAAAAAATTTTATGGACCTGACGAACCTGAGCAGGAATCCWSTAACAARSRAKGGAARAATCRTATAACARTAAACTTCACATTCAATATAGGAAATACAGATTTTCACTTTGAGCAACGTGCAGAAGGCGGAGGCCAAATCAATCATGATGTAGGCACAAATGCCAACCAAGGTGGACAAAATGCTAGTAACGGTAGTCACACACGCAACGTCAATTCGCAATTTGCTGACGGTAATGGAAGAAGTGGTATTGCTGGTAATAATAATGACGAGGCTGGTGGGCAACAAGGCATTAAAGTACGGGATAGTCTTGTCATTGAAAGTGATATTCATTCATCCTCTAACCATAGTGAAAGTAATGAAGAAACTGATGTATTAACTGAAGAAGATGAGTAGATTGGTTTCAAAAAGATCATGTCAGTAGCAAAAAAAAGGCCATTTTACACGAAGGGGCTCTGTGCTCTGCCACTGGAAAGCAAGTAGCCTGCAACCGATTGTTGACATTTCACAAAAATACTATTGATGGTTTTGTTTTTTGACACGATGAAAAAACTTCTATCTGCTTGATGGTACCCTCAACAGATAGAAGTTTTTTTATTATACATTGCGTTTATAATTTTTTGTGCCGTCATATGAATAGAGCATCGGCTTTTTATCGACATAGGTTTCTAAATGAACAGGACGTCCCCATAGCTGGTAAATATAAGGTAATACATTTTCTAAATAGTGTGGATCTAACTCCATCCCTTCATAGCCATGAACTAAATATAGCTCGCCATTCCGCAAATAATCACCATTTTTTACCACAATATATGGGAAGCCTCCGTTTACACGCATGGATACAAGTTGATCGCGAACCATCTCGTGATCCTTATCCGTTATACGGTATTCATTCCCTTTCTTTTGGAACAAGTACAAATCTTCACGCTTCGCTAAATCCTTTGTTAAATAGTTTCGAATAAAGGAAATATCTGATTCTACCTCTCTTACCTCAAAAATCTTTTCACGTCCCGTATTTGGCAAAACACCTAACCGTTTCATTTCCTCGGTAGGATTATTATAGCGATTTTCAATATCCTCGAAAATTTTAATCCCAAGATAATATGGATTAATCGATGTTTTGGAGGGCTGCACAACCCCCGCATTTAATTTGGCATATTCGATAGTTTCAGCAGTAGTTAACTTTAGCTCCCGCATGATTCGTTGATGCCAGAATGAGGCCCAACCCTCGTTCATTATTTTAGTCTCTAATTGAGGCCAAAAATAAAGCATTTCCTCTCGCATCATTGTTAATATATCTCGTTGCCAGTCTTCCAATTCACGRCTATGTTCCTCTAAGAATAACAACAGGTCCTTTTCTGGCTGAGGAGGAAATTGCTTTAATCTGCGTCGAATTGGTTTATAAACTTTTTCTTTTTCTTCTATACTCCATAAATCATCATACGGTGATTTTGTTGGTGTTTTTTCCTCCTCAAGCTCATCCTCCTCACTCCAGGATAGCTTTGGTCTTAAAATTGATGGATCAATATGTTCTTGAATAGCTAAAACAGCATCTAAAAACTGCTCCACCTCATCCTTGCCATACTCTCTCTCATAGCCAGCTATTCGCTCCGCAGTTGCGGTCATACTTTCTACCATATCTCTTCTTGTATTAGAAAAACGTATATTATTTTTGAAGAAATCGCAGTGTGCTAGAACATGGGCAATAATCAATTTATTTTGGGTTAAAGTATTGGTATCGAGTAAAAATGCATAGCAAGGATTTGAATTAATGACAAGCTCATAAATCTGACTAAGTCCTAAATCATATTGAAGCTTCATTTTATGAAATTGTTTACCAAAGCTCCAATGGGAAAAGCGCGTGGGCATACCGTAGGCGCCAAATGTATAAATAATATCTGCTGGACAAATTTCATAACGCATTGGATAAAAATCTAAGCCAAAGCTTGAGGCAATTTCGGTAATTTCATCTATTGCACGATGAAGCTCTTTTGTGTCCATTTTACGCCCCCTCCTTTGAACGTGGTGCTGAGGATACTTCCATGTTACTCTTCACTTTTCTTGAAAAAGCTCTTTAAGGCGTCATACACATCGCCTTTTTTTCTCAAAATATGGTATCTGAATTTAGGATCATCAATTTTTTTATACGTATACATAAGCGTTGAGAATCGGTTATGCTGATTCACCTCACCATAGCCAAACATGCTGGATACATCCATTAACTCTCCTACTAGCTTCAAGCACTTTTCATTGTCCATCGATATATTTTCACCATCTGAAAAATGGACAGGATAAATATTGTAGCGAGACGGATGATATTTATCCTGAATTAATTCCAATGCCTTTTTATAAGCTGAAGAACAAATGGTTCCTCCACTTTCACCCTTTGTAAAAAACTCCTCTTCTGTGACAACCTTTGCCTCAGTATGATGAGCAATAAATTCAATTTCTACTGTTTCATATTTTGACCGTAAAAACTTCGTCATCCAAAAGAAGAAGCTTCTCGCACAATATTTTTCAAATGCGCCCATTGAGCCACTTGTATCCATCATGGCGAGCACTACTGCTTTGGATTCTGGTTTCTCCACTTCATCCCATGTTTTAAAACGTAAATCGTCATTGTGGATTGGCGTTATTTCTGCTTTCCCATGCATCGCATTGCGCTTTAATGCATTTAAAATGGTACGCTTTTTATCGACATTACCCATGAGTCCTTTTTTACGAATATCATTAAACTCTATTTTTTCTGTTCTAATATCTGCCTTTTCTTTTTGCTGTAAATTAGGTAACTCTAGTTCATGAAATAAAACATTTTGAATTTCCTCAATACTGACTTCCGCTTCATAATAATCTTGGCCAGGCTTGTCACCCGCTTCTTTTCCTTTACCTGGAGCCTGATTGGCCTTACTGCCATCCCGCGCTACTACATCTCCAACACTACTATCCCCTTGTCCCTGCCCTACATGCTTAGAGTTATCATAGTTATATCGAATTTTATATTCATCAAGTGACCGAATTGGTATCTTAATAACCTCGCGACCATTGGACATCACAATACTTTCTTCGCTAACTAAATCAGGTAAATTATTTTTAATCGCATCTTTCACTTTTTCCATATGGCGTTGTTGGTCCTGGTGCCCTTTACGATGGAGGGACCAATTTTCCTGAGAAATGACAAAGCGTTTATTTTCGTGTTCAGTCATTTTTATCCTCACCCATCTATCAAATTCGCTTTTTCTATACTATGCTTGTGAGCTAAATTTTTGAACTTTTTTCATAAAATCAATTGTATATTTATCAATCACGCCTCAAACGTCCAGATTTTTTTCGACCATGCTCTAAAGTATCTCTTCAAAGTCTCGGACATCTTCTCCTCCTGATAATAAAAGGAGTGCCCTAAAAATGGGACACTCCTATCTTAATTGGAACAATGCACATCAAGTTATCGATTGAGCAAACTTCCTACATACTGTAGCAACTCATTTGCTGATGTTGTATTATAGCCATGTTCATCAACAAGCCTTGCCACAACCTCATTAATCTTCTTCAGTTGAGATTCATCTGGCATTTTAGAAGAAGTAGTAATTTTAACGATATCTTTTAAATCTGCAAATAATTTCTTCTGAATGGCCTCTCGCAATCTTTCATGAGAATTATAATCAAAACGTTTACCTTTTCGTGCATAGGCAGAAATTCGAATGAGAATCTCTTCACGGAATGCCTTTTTAGCATTTTCTGAAATGCCAATTTGCTCCTCAATCGAGCGCATTAATTTTTCATCTGGATTCATTTCTTCCCCAGTAAGTGGATCATAAATTTTATTTTTATTACAGAATGCCTCTACATTATCAAGGTAGTTATTCATCAATGTTTTTGCCGATTCCTCATAGGAGTACACAAAAGCCTTTTGTACTTCATTTTTAGCAATCTCATCATATTCTCTACGAGCAACCGCAATGTAATTCATGTATTTTTCACGATCCTCTTGAGAAATCGATGCATGCTGATCTAACCCATCCTTCAATGCTCGTAAAACGTCTAATGCATTTATCGATGGTATCTCTTTGCGGATAATAGCAGAAGAAATACGGTTAATAATATAGCGTGGATCAATACCGTTCATGCCTTCATTCGGGAACTCTTTCTTCAGCTCCTCTAAGTCAACGGAATTAAATCCCTCCACATTTTCTCCGTCGTACAAGCGCATTTTTTTAATTAGATCCACACCTTGTTTTTTCGGAACTTCCAAACGAGTGAGAACCGAAAAGATTGCTGCGGCCTTTAAAGCATGCGGTGCAATATGGACATGGGACATATCGCTCTCTTTTATCATCTTTTCATAAATATGCTCTTCCTGACTAACTTTGAGGTTGTAGGGAATTGGCATAACGATAATTCGAGAATGTAATGCCTCATTCTTTTTGTTCGAAATAAATGAACGATACTCTGTTTCATTTGTATGAGCAACGATTAACTCATCTGCACTAATTAAAGCAAATCTTCCTGCTTTGAAATTTCCTTCCTGCGTTAATGATAATAAATTCCATAAGAATTTTTCATCTAGTTTTAGCATCTCCTGGAATTCCATCATTCCTCTATTAGCCTTATTCAGCTCCCCATCAAAGCGGTAAGCACGAGGATCCGACTCTGAACCAAATTCACCAATTGTAGAAAAATCAATACTTCCTGTTAAATCTGCAATATCCTGTGATTTAGGGTCTGATGGTGTAAATGTCCCTATACCCACACGTTTATCTTCTGAAAAAGTAATACGTTCAATCATTACATTTTCAATGCGTCCATCGTATTCCTTTTCAAGACGCATTGTATTTAAAGGCGATAAACTTCCTTCAATTCTAATCCCATATTCCTCAAAGAACTCATTACGCAAATGATGTGGAATTAAATGGAGCGGATCTTCATGCATTGGACATCCCTTAATTGCGTAAACTGCACCTTCATCTGTTCGCGAATATTGCTCTAATCCGCGTTTTAGTAAGGTAACGATAGTTGATTTACCACCACTAACTGGTCCCATTAATAATAAAATACGTTTTCTAACATCTAACCTGCGTGCTGCTGGATGGAAATATTCCTCCACCAGTCTTTCAATTGCTGTTTCAAGCCCAAAAATTTCTTGTCCGAAAAATTTGTACATTTTTTGCCCATCGCGTTCCTCTACACCAGAACTTTTTATCATATTGTAGACGCGTGAATGGGCTGTTTGAGCAACTTCAGGTCTTTCCCTAATGATGTTTAAATAATCTGCAAATGTCCCTTCCCACTTCAGCCTGTTTTCTTCTTCGCGATAGTTTTTCACTTTATCTAAAATGTTAATAGCCTTCCCTCCATTCAGGGCTTGATTTATAACATAGTATGAAGTTAATGGCATGATGATACCATTACTTTTTCTTTGATGAAGTTTCTTCTTATTATTTCTATTTTTTGGGGCAAAAAAATTGCGGATATATCAACTGTTTTCATACATAGAACCTTACTGAATGAAGATAAAAATTTCGGTTATTCTAACGTTAGAAAGGAGGTCCATCATTGCATCGCCATTTTATATTTCTTTTCACATTTTTATTTTTAGGGATTATGCTGTACCCTTCTGTCTCTTTTGCAAAGGAGGATCTTACAGAAGAAGAAATTTTACAGCAGCGTATGTCCTATTATGTACAATTCGATGAATTACTCATTCCATGGCATTTTTTAGCCGCTATCGATCAATATGAAAGAAACCTACAATCAGTTCGTAAAGACATCCCTAAACGAGAAGGCTATTTGGCTATCCAATTTTCTGATGAATACTGGTCAGGTGCATTAAATCCTGTAAAGGAAGACACTTCTCCTGAGACAATTAGCTATTTCGGAGGAATGGGCCTTGATGGTAATCATGATGGAATCGCTAGTCCAAAGGATGATGAGGATGTCATATTTTCGATGGCTAGTTATTTAGGGAAATTTGGAACGACTGATGAGGATTTTAAATTAGCTTTATGGGAATATTACGGAAGCGAAGAAGCCGTCAATCAAGTATTTACCATCTCCACATTGTACAGACATTTTAAAACCATTGAACTTGATGCACATACCTTCCCGCTAAATATTCGCTCTGATTACAGTTACCGGGGCACTTGGGGCGCCAATCGTGGTTGGGGTGGACGCCGTATTCATGAGGGAACTGATATTTTTGCCAGCTATGGAACGCCTGTATTATCTACCTCTTTTGGAATTGTTGAGGTAAAAGGATGGAATCAATTTGGTGGCTGGCGTATTGGTATTCGCGACAATCATAATTCCTACCACTATTATGCCCACCTCGGTAGCTATCATAAGGAAATTGAAGTAGGTACAATTGTAAAACCTGGTACTGTTCTTGGCTATGTTGGAAGCTCTGGCTATGGAAAAGAAGGTACATCGGGCAAATTCCCTCCACATCTTCATTATGGTATTTATAAATTTAATGGAAAAACGGAATGGGCTTTTGACCCTTATCCTTCCCTTCTACAGTGGGAACGCCAGGCGAAAAATCAAAAACAATAGAGAATCCTTTACTTATGGCACTTGAAGCATTTTGCTTCAGGTGTATTTTCTTTCTATATAGGAAATTTTACATAAATATATAAATTGGTTGTTAGACATCTGTATATATTTAACTATTAAGAAAAGGAAAATAATTATATCATTGTACTAAAAAACTATTTTTAAATATTTCTATCGAAAGGCTTATTAATACGCATAATTAGTTATAAAATAATACTTGTGTTGAAAAAATTTCTCAATGAGATAGTAAAGGGATGGGAAAATGAAAGGCATTATCAAGTTTAAAACACTTAAAACACGAATTTTAAGTGCATTTATTCTTTTGTTAGTTTTAGTAGTTAGCTTTACAACCTACACTTACAATTCCAATACAAATATGGAAAAACAGGCAAAAGATTTAGTAAAAGAAGATTTAGTTGTTTTAAATGCAAGTAAAAATTTAGCACTCTCTATGAGTGTCCGTCTATCTGCAGCGTTAAATTATGTGTTGACAGGCGACGAAAAATACAAAGAATCATTTGATGAGTATCGCAAAATGGCTGAGGAAAATAATGCTATTCTAGACAAATATGAAAAATCAGATGAACGCGATCAACTTGTAGTAATCGCTCGTGATTGGAGTACCCTTGTCAATACAGAGGTATTTGATATCTACCAAAAGGGCAATAAAGAATTAGCTTTAGAAAATTTAATGGATACACATGAACTCGTAACGAAAGTGCGATATGGTTACGAAAAACTGGCAGATGAACGAGCTAAAGCCATTACAGATGTCGGTAATGATGTTGTATCAACTAGCTCTGAGAATCGAACAATTGGTATCGTCTTTAGCTTGATTCTAACTATAGCTGGTATTCTAATTGCCATTATCACAGCCAGTACCATCTCTAAACCTGTTACAGTAGTAGCCGACCGGATGAAAGAATTAGCAGATGGAAATTTGCAACTAGAGCCTCTGCCTGTAAAAGCCCGAGATGAAATTGGAACATTAATGGTAGCAGCCAATGACATGAACGAAAAATTAAAACAAACGATCCAGTCTATCTACTCGGTTTCTGAAACAGTAGCAGCTAGTAGTGAAGAACTTGCTCAATCATCGAATGAGGTACAAGCAGGTACTGAGCAAATTACAGTAACGATGCAAGAGCTGGCATCTGGTACAGAAACACAAGCATCTACCACAGGTGATTTGGCAGAAACAATGACAGCATTTAAGCGTAGCATTCATGAAACTACACAAGAGGGCATTGAATTAAGCGAACATTCTAGTCATGTTCAAAAATTAACGGTTTCAGGGAAAAGTTTAATGGTGCAATCTACCAAACAAATGGCTACAATCAATGAAATTGTATTAGACTCTGTGAAAAAGGTAGAAAATTTAAATGAACAGTCTGCTGAAATATCCAAGCTTGTGTCAGTTATCGATGATATTTCAAACCAAACAAATTTACTTGCATTAAATGCAGCCATCGAAGCAGCACGAGCAGGTGAGCATGGCAAGGGCTTTGCTGTTGTGGCAGATGAAGTCCGAAAGCTTGCTGAGCAAGTACAGTTCTCTGTCACGGATATTGCAACAATTGTCCAGCGTATTCAAGGTGAGACTGGCAATGTAACATCTGCCCTTCAGACTGGCTATGAGGAAGTAAAAAGAGGAACAGCACAGCTCGATGAAACAAATGAAACATTTGAAAAAATTTCTGATGCTGTTGGGGATATGATTGTTAATATTTCAACGATTTCAACGAATTTAAATCAGCTTGCTCAAAATTCGGAAACCATTAATGCTTCTATTGATGATATGGCCTCCATTTCACAGGAATCCGCTGCTGGCGTTGAGCAAACAACAGCAACTGTGGAGGAAACCGCCGCTACAATGGATGAAATCGCTAGAAGTGCAAATCAGCTTGCTGGAATGGCCGAAGAGTTAAATACGCAGCTACAGCAATTTAAAATTTAATCATCTAAACAACAAAGGCTATCTCAAATTTTTCTATTTTGAGATAGCCTTCTCTCTTATTGCCAATGACTTATTGGCACTCGTTCCAGTTCATGACGTTTAATAATAACACTTATCTTTTGAAACCATTTCTCACAAAGCTCTATGGCTTCTTTATAGTCATCCTCCTCTTTTGATATGGGATCTTCACTATTATCCATGAACATATATTCTTGAATAGGCTCTGATAAATGATCTACTACTAACTTTAGCGATAGCTGTGAAATTGTATCTTCTTCTACCTCCTCTTCTTCTATTTCATCTGCTTCAGCAAGTAAGGAACCACTCATTAGATGATTCTTTGTTCTAACCGTAAATACTTCATCTTCCATGATGGCAACCTCATATATTCTGTTAAATGGAACCTCTATAATTTTTAGTTCTTCGTCTAAAGCTTCTCTTCGGGCAAAAATAAGCATGTTTGTCTGTTCATTTAACAGTAAAGCATTTAAAGCATCATTGGAAACTGTACATTGTGTATGAGGAATAGCCATTATCTCCTCCTCACTAGCTTCCGTCATGGCTGTCAAAGTTTGTATGGCAATATAACGCTCTTTTAAATAACGGATACTCCCTAGACCGACTAAAGCCAGCCCGATTAAAAAAAATAGTTGCTTAATAATGACTAATTCAATGGCATTTGCTAGATAAAGATAGACAATCCCTAATAAAATGAAGAAAATATTTTTCATCCAATTCCCGCCTTTATCAAGATAATCACTAGAAAAATTCAGATGATGTACTAGCAATAGTATTCTTGATTCTATCGTTTCATTCTAATAAAAAACACGAATTCATTGAACTTTACAATGAATCCGTGCTTTTGCTTTTAACGGCCAATTAGCGCTTCTTTACTACTTACGTCGTCTAATGTTTTATCTTTTTCTATTTTATGCATCTCAAGAACATGCTCAGATGGCGGAACGAGTATGCTCACCACGACAATTGTGATACCAGTTATAACAACACCTGAAAATACAGGAGCCTGCCATAATTCATTTAATAGACCTATGAAGCCTTCTGATTGGATTGTCAGACTAGGTACGAATGTTAGTGATGTCACAATGTAATAAACTAAGCCAACGGAAATACTTGCCCAAACTGCTGGTGTACTGACACGTTTCCAAAATGGTCCTAAAACGATTGGCCAGAATATTGTTACGAATATAATATCCCAAGCTAAATAAGCTAAATCAATTACTTTTTGGAAGCTTACAGCTAGCACTAAACCTAATAAAGCACTAGCTAGAATAATAGATCTCGAAAATCTTAATAGCTTCTTAGGATCAGGATTGTGATTAATAAAATCTAAATAAATATTCTTTGTCACAATCCCTGAAGTCGCTACATAACATGCAGCTACTGTAGACATCCCCATGGCTGCCATGGCTGTTAAGAAAATAGCTGCTAATAAAGGAGGAAAATAACCTTGTGCAAAGGTAAGCATCAATGTTTCTGGGTTTGTGCTTTCAGGATAAATAGACTTAAAGGCTTCCCCTAGCATCCCTGGAATCCAGCTAATTGCAATGACAATAATACCAGCAATAATCATGCTTCGTTGTGCCACCCGTGGACTTTTTGCAGCAGCTACCCTCTGCCCAAGGTCAACTGCAGGGATATCTCCAAGTGCTAGTACAAGATACAAAGTCCAGAATTCTGCTCCTGCCTTCTCAAATAATGTACTGATATTCCACCACTCGGGATTAAATGTAACGTCTGGATAGTAAAACAAAATAAAAATGGTAATACCCAAAATACCTGCCACTGCAAGTGCACCTTGTACGATTTCAGTATAGGCTACTGCCCATAAACCACCAATAACTGAATAAATAGCCGTTAGCGATACAAATAGAAGCGCCGCAGGTATAAAATCAATTTGCAATAATTGCTGAATAATATACGTTCCACCAACTGTTAACGCCGCTGCATTAAAAACTCCAAAAGCAATTGCCATAACAACCCCTGTATAGGCTCCTAGCTTTTTACTGCCATAGCGTAAACCGTAGTAATCTGCTAATGTCCAGCCCTTTAAACGTCGCAATGGCTTTGTCCAAATGAGTGCTCCAAGAATCATACAAGTCCCTAAACCACCCATTGTTGCCGAACCTTCAAAGCCACCACTTGTATAGCCAGAGCCTACCGCTGCAAAAAAGAAGGGAGCTGCTAATAATGCAGCGACTAAACTACCCGTGACAACGGATAAAGGCATGCTCCAGCCAGCAACAATTAAATCCTCGGCTGTGTTGACACGCTTATAGCCTTTATAGCCAATATAATAGATAAATAATAAGTATAAGCAAAAGATAATAATATTTAACATTATTTACTCCTTCGTTTTCCATTAACCGTTCATTACGACCCCACCATTTGGCGTTAAAATTTGACCTGTATAGAAGTCAGCATGATTAGAGGCTAAAAATAATACACTTTTCGCAACTTCTTCTGGTTGTGCTAAACGTTTTAATGGATATTTTGCGGATTCTTCCTCCACATAGTTATCGCCAAACTCTTGTAGAATGTCCGTAAATGTTCCACTAGGAGCAACTGCATTGACAAGTATAGAAGGTGCTAATTCTCTTGCTAAAGCCTTTGTAAAAGCATTAATAGCACCCTTTGCAGCTGAATAATGCGTGAATTCTTCACAACCCAAGCTACCAATATCAGATGAAATATTGATGATTTTTCCTGTATTACGTTCCTTCATTCTTTTTGCTGCTTCACGGCAATTATAGAAACAGCCATATAAATGAACTTTAATCATACGATCCCACTGCTCATCCGTTAAATCTGTAATGCTGGAACCCTGTGCAAATCCAGCGTTATTTACAAGAATATCAAGATTCCCGAGATGCTCGTCCATAAATTGATGCATCGCTTGTACTTCTTGAGAGTTAGAAACATCTGCGTGGAATATTAAAGCTTTCACACCCAACTTTTCTGCTTCTGCACGTACAGCTTCTGCCTCTTGCTCATCCCCAATATAATTAATTAAAATATTGGCTCCATGTTGCGCAAAGCCTAAAGCAATTGCTTTACCGATTCCTTTACTAGAGCCTGTAATTAAAACATTTTTTCCTGTAAAATTAATGTCCATTATGATCATTCTCCAATTTGAATTTTGCCACTAGACCTTGCAGCTCTTCTGCTGTTTTGCCCAGTGATGAAGAGGCATCCTTTACTTCCTGCATGGTAGATAATTGCTCTTGTGTAGAATTCGAGACATTTGAAGAGAACTCTGCTGACTGCTCTGCAGATTGTTTAATATTATTAACAGATGCCGCCACTTCTTCTGAGGATGCAGAAATTTGTTGTGAGGCTGCTGAAATTTCACGTATTTGGCTAGCTACTTCTTCTGAGGAAGTAAGAATTTCTTTAAAGATTTCGCCTACTTCATTGGTAAATGCCATCCCTACCTTAACATCCTCTTTACCTTTCTCCATAACCGTGATAGAAGCGTTTGAATCAGACTGAATAGAACTAATTAAATTGTAAATTTCTGTTGCTGATTGAGAGGATTGTTCAGCTAAGCGTCTCACTTCATCCGCAACAACGGCAAAGCCTTTACCGTGTTCACCTGCTCGTGCCGCTTCGATCGCAGCATTTAAAGCTAATAGATTTGTTTGATCAGCTATAGCAGTAATTAAGCTAACAATTTCACTTATTTTTTTAGTATTAACATGTAGTCCATTAATGGTTGTCCCTATTTGTTCAACAGAATCATTAATTAACTCCATTTGAGCAATAACTTGTTGTACAACTTCATTGCCTCGTTCAGAAGCCTGTGATGCTGAAATAGAGGATTCCGCAGCTACATTTGCAGAATCAGCAATTTGCTGAATACCTGTTGCAGTTTCTTCCATAGCAGCAGCTGTTTCCTCTGTCATGGTCATCGAGGCCTCAGCATTTTGTGTAATTTGATTCATGTCTAGTGCAATATTTGTTGAGCTGTTATAAGTTTCACCAGCATGTACCGTTAATTGATTGGCTGCTGAAGAAACGTGATTGGATGTATTGCGTATGTTTAAAATAATATGTTGCAAATTAGCCACCATTGTACGAATGGATTCAGATAATTTACCAATTTCATCCTTCGATGTCTCTAAATCCACATCTATTAATTCACCATTTGCCACTTGATTGGCAACGTTCACTACTTTTTTCAGTGGCTTTAATAGTCGATCTATAATTATGTAAACTAAAACTAATAAAATTAAAATGCCGATAATGGCAATGACAATTTGCTTAATCACACTTGTTTTAATAATCGTATTGATATAATCAGCGGAGTAATCAATCCCTAATAGGGCAATCAGTTGGCCATTATCATCTTTAATAGGACTAAAAACCGTTCTCCAAGAACCAAAAGGATCCTCGAATATATCAGTTACCTCTGTACTATTATTTTCAATAGCTAATTTTGCTGTTTCTACATGTTCATCCGCTAAATCAGTAAAAATTTCACCGGCTTCATATACTTCATTTAGATTAGAGGTATAGCCAATTGGATTGACGCCACCCTCATCCTTGACATCCCAAATATAACTCCAGCTCATAATACCTTGCTGGTCCTGAATCATATCAAGTTGCTTTTGGATCTTTGTAAACTTTGCGTTTGTTTCCCCTTTTTCGGACAGCAAATCTTTTACTTCATCACTGTCTAAGTTCATAGCTGTTAATAAACCAACACTTTTTAATTCTTGCTTCAAATCCACATTCATCCGATTATTCAATTCACTAATACTTTGCGTCGTAATAATAGCGATAAGCAGTAATACAACGATAGAGACTGTTAGTAAAAGCTTATTTTTTAATGATGTGTTTTTTAACAACTTCATTTCCCCTTTTCCTCCTTTGAACTTTACTTGCAAAAAAATGCCTATTTCAAAAGAAATAGGCATAAAAGAACAAAAACTAGAATGAGAATGATACAACTAGCACTCTTTTGCAACCCAGCCGCCATAGCATTTATTGCCTTAGACCTGTAGCTTTGCGTCTTTACTTTTCAGTAAATTTGCCTATATTTCCCTACCAAAATTAACACAGTAGGTAAAAGTAGTCAATGCTCTCTACTTAAAACATACATATTATATACTAGCTGTTCCTTCATTAATAATTATATAAATTACTTAATTATGATTCATCTATTGAACAAAATAAAAACAGCTACAACCTCAATTAGCGTTGTAGCTGTCCACTTTCAATTCACTTACCCCTAAGTGTTTGAATAAATTATACGTTTTGTGTGACAAGTAATACGGATGGTATAAAGGATAATGCAAACATAGCGATATACCATACGGAAGTACGTCGTAATGAAAAGCGTACTTTTTTTCGTTCCGCATAAAAAATATCTAACATAACTGCAACAATAAAAGGCATTGTAATACATGCAATAGCTACTAATAAGATGTCAAAATAAATCATACAAGCACCCCTTTGTCTGTGAACATTTTTCATCTTTTTTGTGAACATTTTGTGATAATTTTATTGTACACAATTTCATCACAAATTGTCAACGAGTTTTAAAGAAAAAAATGGCACTTTATGATTGATATCCATTGTGCATTATGCTCTATATTTATATGTTAGGCCCCTTAAAAAATTTCGTACGAATGAATCGCCACACTCTTTATAATTACGATGACTTGGATTTCTTAAAATAGCACCTAATTCACCTTTTGTAACTTTAATGCCGCCGTCATATAAAATCTCAAGCATCTCCTCCGTTGTTAAAGCTAAAGCAATTTTTACTTTCTTTAGCAGCATATTATTTGGGCTTTCTTTACCTGACACAGGTAAAGGTCCAACAGCCTGTCCTTCTCTTGGTTTCTGAGGCCCACGTTTAAAAGTAATTAATCCATTTAAAAATGCCTCTAACATTTTATTATTACATTTGATGTATTCCTCTGGCGCTTCTTCCTCATCATTAATCTTAATCAGCATATTTAATACTTCTTCCTTTGAATAATCCATGCCACCAAGTTTAAAAATTTCTACCATATCTACATTTTTTATATCGAACGCATAGCGTAAACGAATTAAGATATCATTATTTGTCATTATATTTCCTCCTTTAATTAACCTTATATAGTAAAGAGCCAGGCTTAATTATAACAGAGAGTTTGCTGATTATTGCTAGCTTTCCACAAGTTGTTGTTGTTAGCAAATAGCGTGTGCATTTCCTACTTTTTAAATGTATKAAAAATTTAATCGCAACCATTCTAAGKWCAARGAGGTGAGAACAATGGCTAACAATAACCGCAGTTCAAATAAACTTCTAGTACCTGGAGTACATGAGGCTGTCAATCAAATGAAATATGAAATTGCACAAGAGTTTGGCGTTCAGCTTGGGCCAGAAGCATCTTCTCGCGCAAATGGTTCCGTTGGAGGAGAGATTACAAAACGCCTTGTTGAAATCGCTGAAAAACGTTCAAAAGGTTTATTATAATTAAATACTAATAAGAAAAGAACGAATCCCATTTACATAATTGGAATTCGTTCTTTCGTGCTCTATAAAATTATGCTGTTTGCAATTCCTTCCCTGAGCTCTTAAGCGTTAGCATAACGATAAAGGAAATACAATACAGTGCTGCTAAGTAAATCATCACGACAGTCATATCGTAGCTTTGTAAAATAAAGCCTACAAAGATTGGTGAAAACCCACCTATAGCTCGTCCAAAGTTAAAAATGGTGTTTGTTGCTGTACTGCGAATTTGTACTGGATAAAAGCTACTAATTAATGCACCATACCCTGCAAACATTCCATTAGAGAAGAATCCTACAACCGCACCGCCTACTAATATCGCTACTGCACCTGTTGCAAACGAGTAAAAGAATACAGCACATGCAGAGGCTACTAAAAATATCCCGAATGTTCGCTTTGCACCAAAACGATCCATAAATCTGCCAAACGTCAGCATTCCAATGATCATGCCAACTGCGGTACTAATTGTCCACAATGCTGAGCTTGAAACCGATAAACCTTGTGATTTCTGTAACATCGAAGGTAGCCAAATCATTAGACCATTATAGCCTGCGATTTGAACAGTAGCCATTAGAATTAGGGAGAGTGTTGTCATGGTGATACGAGGTGAAGCAAATAATTGTGCTAATTTCCCGTTCTCTTGCTTATTATTTTGTTGTTTCTGCGCTGCTAACCATTCTGGTGATTCATCAATATTTTTACGTACGATAAAGGCGAAAATAACTGGTAGTAATCCTACAAAGAATAATGCACGCCACCCTAAAGTTGGTAAAATAATAGCACTTAATAAAGCGGCTAAAATTACTCCATATTGTGCACCTACACTGACATAAGAGGATGCTCTGCCTTGTTTATTCTTTGGCCAAGCCTCCGCCACAAGCGCCATCCCAATACCATATTCTCCGCCAGCACCTAAACCAGCGATAAATCTATAAACATAAACTTGTTCAATACTTGTTGCTACTCCTGTTAAGGCCGTTCCGATGGCAAACAAAATAATCGTATACGTAAACACTTTTACTCGACCATATTTATCTGCTAATACTCCGAAAATAATACCACCCAGTAGCATCCCAATATTCGTGATGGATGAAATCAATCCACCTGTTGCAAGATCAATATTAAATTCTGCAATAATCATTGTCATAGCAAAGGAAATAAACATAATGTCCATTCCTTCTAGCGTTAGCCCCGCCACTGAAGCAACCACGGTTTTTTTACGATAATCCATTCTTTTTAGCCTCCATTTTCTAGTTGTCGATCTCTTTTAGTGAATGGATTATAGCTGTCTTGTCCATTCTCTTTTGAAGCCTCACGGGACTTCCTTTAAAAGAGGAGTACGGAACAATAATAAAAGCCCTTCCGTCACAGAGGACAAAAGGGCATGACAAAGCAAAGATATTAGCTTAAAAATATCACATAGCCCTTTTCAGCCTCTCTGGACCGTATTAAAGGATTTATATATCGTTCATTTATACCGTTCTACATTCTATAAGATTACTGAAGAAAAAGCAATGGTCGAATAGTGGAAATTCAACACGGTATTTCTATAAAGTTTTGAGCAAACTGATAAATTAGATTGGCAGGTACAGCCAAATTAAGGTTTTGACCATCATCGAAGCCTGCTGTAATCAGACCAACCAATCGCCCATGCATATCCAATAAAGCACCACCTGAACTGCCATTTGATATAGCGGCTGTAAATTGAATCATAGACATTTGCCGAATATCACGAAAACCCGAAACAATCCCATCAGAAACTGAGTTAAACAATCCTAACGGACTGCCAATCGCCACAATTTTTTGCCCTCGAACTAATTGTCCATCCATTTTTACAGGTAAAGGATGGCCTATTCTGTCTACCTTCAAAATAGCCAAATCATGCATATCATGATATTTCACAAATTGATGGGTAATATACTCGTTGGTATCATTTTCATAGAGCACAGAATAATATTTTCCACCACCCACAACATGCAGATTTGTTAAAATATATCCATCTTGGTGGAGAATGACACCAGAGCCATAGCATAAAACCTTGTCATCCTCCCCGAAGGTCTTAATCATCACAACAGATGTGGCTAAGGAGGCTAATTGCTCATAGCTCCACTCCTCCGTCGCATTCGTTTTTTGAGCAGGAATGTTCAATTGTCTTGAAGTACTTTTAATAGGCAATGTTATTTCTTTTTCATAGAAATGTCGACACATATGTAAGGTAGATGACGCTTCTATTATAGGGTACAAATTGGCAATATCTCCTTTGGGATTCATGTAACAAATATCGCACCCCAGTGACGATAAGAAATATAAAAATAGTAATTCATGCTGCGTAATGTCACCTATAAAAACAATTTTGGGGGAAGTTGGATTTTCCTCCGAAAAAATTTGTGGTAAATAATAATCCATCCAATACAAAAATTTAACTGCAAAATTTTTTAACAACGTTTCATTAGTATAAGGCTGATTTTCTTTAAATATTTGAATCATCTGTTTAAAGCTTAGCTTTTTTGTCCATTCAAGTTGATCACTCACTAATTTACTGCACAAAGATAGCTTATACAGTAATTGCGGGTTTTCAGCAGCAGTCTGCCACATTCTCCAGCTTCCGACAATCTATCTACATCTTCCTTATTACGAATGACCTCAAGCTTATGCAGTCGTAAATAAAAAATGCTTTGCTTGGAGAAATACTCCTCCATTTTTAGAATCTCATCTTTATAAAAATCTACAGAATCAGGTATACCGATATATCGTAGAAAAACAACTTCCTTCGTAAGAGAATGTTTGTTGTGATTAATTTGCATAAACTCCTGAAAAGTATTTGCTGATTTATTGTATTTAATTTTTAACGGTCTAGTTGTCACAATCATCTTCATACAACTCCTATAAGCTCTTCATTACATATAATGGTACTTATATACAATTCTCTGATGTTTCTCTAAATCCTCTATTGATGCAAACAAAAAAGCCCGACTCTATAAAGAATTGGACGTAGCTTTGGAATAAAGATTTAGAATAACAACTTCCAATGTTTTTGAGTTGTTCATTAGTATTCAATTAGTTGTTAATGCCACTCTAACATAATTAAAAACTAAAAAGATGTTTTATTCATTCAATATAGTGGAATAGATTGAATGTGAACATATATAGGAGGGATCAATAATGACAGTCAAATTGACAGTAGAAAACGTAGTACAGGCGAAACAAGAAGTGGAGAAATTAGAAGCGCAAGGATATCTTCGAGATAACATTTACATCTTTGCGCACTATGAAGAACGTGAAGATGATATTAACGAAGCACTCGGGACTGAAGAAGCTGGTATTAGCGAGCAAGGGTTCCTGACTTCTATGAAGAACCTGGTGAATTCCCGTGGAGATGAACTCCGCAACAAGTTAGCTTCTGTCGGCTTAAGTGAATCGGAAGCTGCTCAATTCGAGAAGGAACTGGATACAGGTAAATTGGTCATAGTTGCCAATAAGTAAAAACAAACCCGGGAATCCAATCCCGGGTTTGTTTCATTTTAACCTTCGTCTCTGTATTCAAGATAGCCTTTCAACTATTGTCAATTATCTGCTCGAGGAAATTTTCTTCTTCTTCATTAAAAAGTCTTCTTCAACAATATGGTCCTATTCATAAAGAATGATAATTTTCCTTATTACGGAAAAGCACCCGATAATGGAATAACTAAATATGATTTCCATCAGATTATTTCTCCCAAATTAATACTGCACGTTCTAAAACTGAATCCCAAGAATCCTTTCCTCCAGGAACCATCTCTTCTGAATCAAATTCCACATAATATACCGCATCGTTATTTCCACTTTCAGGTAGAACGAAGGTATCTTCTTGTCCAAGCCTCTTTTCATCATCAATCAGGTTTCTCGAAGGTGAATCAGTCATTGTTTTTGTATAATAAATAAAACTCACAATCTTTTTCTCTCCATCAATTTCAAATTCCTTAGGAAACGTTCCGTGAACACCTGCACGGCTTTTGCCATAATATCGGGAAATCAACTGATGATCATTTTGTCTTTCGATTTTGATCAAATCTTCCGATTAAGGAATAACCGTTTCAAAATAGAAAACAGACAAATAGGTCCCCAATAAAATAAGTGCCGTTATAAAAACCGAAGTAATGGAAATGATCACTTTTTTCTTACGCCATTTTTTACTGATCTCTTTAAATTGAAAAGCCTTATTTTCTGCCGGGATATAAAGTTCCTGTTTCATGGTTTCATATTCTTTTTGACATTTTTCACAATGCTGTAAATGTTCGTCTACCATTTCTTTTGTATCTTCACTAACTACCTCATCAACATACAGAGGTAAAACATCTTGAATAATTGTGCATTTAATCTCTTTCATAATTCATCGCCTCCATATACTCGATAATTTGTTTTCTCGCTCTGTAAAAGGTAACCCTTGCCCACCCTACACTTTTTCCAAAAAGACGTCCTATCTTTTCAAAAGTTAATTCTCCAAAAGTACGTAATGAAAAGACCTCCTTATATGGCTCATTCATCGAGTGAAGAAACTGATGAACCATGAAGGCATCTTCTTCATTCATCAAATGCTTTACAATTTGCACTTCCATACTTGATTCTTCTACTGCACCTGAATCTACTTGTCGTTTCTTTMTTTTGTAGTGTGAGAAATATGTATTTTTCGCAATTGTAAAAAGCCATGCTCGAATATCCTTAGAACCATCAAATTTTTTTATTGCTTTTAATGCCTTAAAAAATGCTTCTTGTGTTATTTCCTCGGCTATGCGCTCATCGTGACTTAATGATAGGATATATAAATAAACTTCTTTAAAGTATTCGTGATAGATTTCCTCAAAGTCCACCTATTTTCACCCCTTTCACTTATATAACTCTTAGAATTTAATTACGTTACAAAAATATGTTATTTTCGATTACCAATATTCAAAAGATTCAGTAGCGACATTGTTAAATAAAAAAACATAAAAACAAGAGCCCCCTAGCATCTGACAAAACCTCAATAGCGATAAATTGAAAGGAGCAAAGAAAGGGAAATCTCATCCCAAAATCTTTGCTCCTACTTCTACTGTTATTTACTTGACTTTATTGGTGGGTTCATCATTTCATTGTCATTCAATATTGTTTGATTCAAAGTTGTCTAGCAATACACGCACTTCATCCGTTGATTTTGTGTTCATCAATTGACTTCTTAATTCACCAGCTCCTCGGAATCCTTTGACATAAATTTTGAAGAAGCGATGAAGTCCTGTGATGGAACGTGGCAGTTCTTCCGCGTATTGATCTTGAAGATCGAGCTGCAGTCTTAAAAGATTAAGATACTCTTTACTGCTATGCTCTTTTGGCTCTTTTTCAAAAGCAAAAGGATTTTTAAAAATACCTCGTCCAATCATCACGCCATCAATCCCGTATTGTTCAGCTAGTTGGAGTCCCGTTTGACGGTCAGGAATATCTCCATTGATCGTCAGTAGCGTATTAGGTGCAATACGGTCACGAAGTTTTTTGATTTCCGGAATAAGCTCCCAATGCGCATCTACTAGGCTCATTTCCTTTCTTGTTCGTAGATGAATCGAAAGGTTCGCAATATCCTGCTTTAATATATGCGTTAGCCAATCCTCCCACTCATTTACATCCTTGTAGCCAAGCCGTGTTTTCACGCTAACAGGCAGTCCCCCCGCTTTTGCTGCTAGAATTAATTCTGCGGCCACATCTGGTCGGAGAATAAGGCCACTCCCCTTCCCTCTTGATGCTACATTCGGTACAGGGCAGCCCATGTTAATATCAATGCCTTTAAAACCTAGCTCTGCCATCCCAATACTCATTTCACGGAAATATTCGGGATTATCTCCCCAAATATGTGCCACCATTGGCTGCTCATCTTCTGTAAAGAGCAAACGACCGTGCACACTTTTCTTTCCCTCTGGATGACAGTAGCTATCCGAATTTGTAAACTCAGTAAAAAACACATCTGGTCGACCTGCTTCACTTACAACGTGACGAAAAACAACATCCGTTACATCTTCCATCGGTGCAAGCACAAAAAAAGGCCGTGGTAAATCGCGCCAAAAATTATCTATCATGTTAATTCCAAATCCTCTCACTATGGACATATTGATATATTTACCTCATTACCTAATAGAGGTAGAAGCATTATTTATCAAGAGCTAATGTAAAAATCAACAATGTTTATTTTAACGAAAATCAGTACTAAATGGTATTTTAACAAACAAAAAAGTAGATGGTATAGATTGTTTCTACCTCATCTACTTTTATTATACCTAATTTTCATTTCTATATTTTTTCGAATGGATCCATTTGTGAGGTGGATTTAAACAAAATAGATAATATGACTGCAATACTATCGGGCAGAACTCAAATATTTACTTTCTATATTTGAGTTCTGCCGTTATCTTCTTGCATCTGTTTATTATACTGTACCTCTGGTTTCTCTGGTTTTTTCGACCAATAGGTAGCGAGAATCGGACCAGAAATATTATGCCAAACAGCCCCAAGTACACTAGGTAGGGCCGCTAAGGGACCGAAGTGGGCAGTGGCTAACGCTACACCCAGACCAGAGTTCTGCATTCCAACTTCAATTGAAATAGCTCTTCGATTGCTTTCATCAAGGCCTAATACACGAGCTGTTATATAACCAAATAACAATCCGAATGCGTTATGAAGCACTACAGCTGCAAAAATAATGGAGCCTGCCGAAGCGATGGTATCGACATTACCAGCAACAACAGCAGATACAATAATCATAATAGCAACTACTGAAATAAGAGGAATCACATTAATACTTTTTTCTACGATTTGAGGAACAACTCTTCTGATAATAATCCCTAGGATAATAGGGATAATAATTACTTGAATAATTGAAGTAAACATTGCTATTGGATCAACTGGCATCCATTTACCTGCAAGTAATAATAGGATGATTGGTGTGGCAATTGGAGCTAATAATGTCGAAAAGGATGTCATTGTGATGGACAAAGGTACATTTCCTTTAGCTAAATACACCATGACGTTTGAAGCAGTTCCACCAGGTACAGATCCAAGAAGGACTAGCCCTGCAGCTAATTCTGCTGGCAAGTTCATTATATAAGCAATTAAAAAAGCGGAAAGTGGCATGATAACATATTGAGCACATACACCAATAATGACTGGTACTGGATTCGTGATAACCAATTTAAAATCAACTGCTTTTAACGTCAGACCCATGCCAAACATAACAATGCCTAGCAAAATCGTGATATACCCGCCAAATATTAAAAAGGGTTCTGGAGCTATAAAGGCAATAACAGCAATACAAATAACCCATATAGCAAAGTATTTTCCAGCAATCGTACTAATCGCTTCTAAAATTTTCATATTTCCACTCCCTATATTTTTATTTTCAATATTTTATTCGGATTGAAAAGTGTGTCAGGGTCAAGTGCTTGTTTAATCTTTTCCATCACTAGAAGTGCTTTACCGTGTTCTTTCTCTTGATATTTCTGCTTACCAATGCCCACACCATGTTCTCCTGTGCAAGTTCCTCCTCGTTCCAGTGCATACATCACAATCAACTCATTTAATTCATCAGCTTTCTTTATTTCCTTTGGATCATTCATATCAATCATTAATAGTACATGGAAATTTCCATCACCAACATGTCCAACAACCCCACCTGTAAGCGCTAACATATCAAGTGCTTCTCTTGCATGTTCAATAGCACCTGCTAACTCGGATATCGGTAAGCAAACATCGGTTACCATTAGTTTTTTTCCTGGATGTCCATGGACATAGGCGTAAGCTAAATTATGGCGAGCTTCCCATAGTTGATTTCGGGCTGCATTATCCATCTCAAATTCAATATTTTTGCAATTATGAGCCGCTACAATCTCTTTCATAAATTCTACATCCTGCCTTAAGCCAGCCTCATTTCCCTCAAATTCCAAAAATAAGGTTGGTTGTTCTTCATAAGCTGTTTGACTATACAAGTTCAYTTGTTTCATTGAAGGTTCATTTACAAGTTCAACTCTTGCAATGGGAATTGCCGCTTGTAGAATACTCACAACACCTTCCACAGCATCATTCACTGTTTCGAAGGACGCTCTAGCAGCCATRACACATTCAGGAATACCATAAACTCTTAACGTCAACTCAGTAAAACAACCAAGTGTTCCCTCTGACCCAACAAATAGACCGTTTAAATGATAGCCCGATGAAGATTTTTCTGCTAAATTCCCTGTATGAATCACTGTTCCATCTGACAGAACAACCTCTAAATCTCGAACTTGATCGCGCATAGTTCCATATTTAACAGATGTTGTCCCACTAGCATTTGTTGCGGCCATTCCTCCAATTGTCGCATCTGCTCCTGGGTCTACGGAGAAAAATAATCCATATTTCTTCAACTCTTTATTCAATTGAGAACGTGTCACCCCTGGTTGAACTTTCACAAGAAAGTCCTTCTCTCTAACTTCTACTATTTTGTTCATGAGTGAAAAATCAATTGTTATCCCATGATTATAAGGAATCACATGTCCTTCTAAGCTTGTTCCTCTTCCAAATGGCACTATTGGTACTTTGTATTGATTTGCTATGTTCATTATCTTACTCACTTCTTCTGTCTTTGTCGGAAATACCACAATATCGGGTAGACAGGCACTATGATAGGATTCATCACTGCTATGCTGTTCTAAAATCGTTTGATTGATTGTCACTTCAATTTCTGGAAGAACACTTCGTAGGGCCATCACTAATTCTTCATTTGTAGTAATCATTTTTTCCTTCCCCTTTTGCTCTCATAGTATTTGGATGGTTTAATTAATAATTTTATATGTCATACCAATTTTCTATATTCTTAAAATTGGTCCAACCTTTTTACATTGTACTAAATATTCAGAAAATATCAACTATTATTTTTTTTCGTAAATTGATAAACATGCTGTATTTCTGTATGATTAAAGCGTTTATAGTACTATGTATTTAAGGTGGTGAGATAGGTAATGCCTCAACCAAAGAAAAAAGCGTATCAAGTAATTGTTGATCAAATAAAGGAATATTTTTTAAATGGTGAATTACAGCCTGGGGATAAACTCCCGACAGAAAGAGAATTAGCAAGTCGTTTTAATGTCAGTCGAACATCGGTAAGAGAGGCACTTCGAAAGCTTGAAATAAAGGGATTTATTGAAATTAAACAAGGCAGTGGTAGCTTTATTAAAACAGCAGAGTCCCATACTTTAGGTGAAGAACTTTCCTCTACAATTATTAATACTGAAAAAAAATTAATTTATGAAATGTTGGAGCTTCGCCAAGCACTTGAAGTGGAGTGTGCCTTTTTAGCTTCACGACGAGCTACTTCTGTAGACTTAGAACGAATTAGCCAAGCATTAGACATGATGGATCAAGGTAAAAATGATGTAGAATTAGGAATTCAAGCAGACCTAAGTTTCCATCATAATATTGTACTCGCTTCACATAACTCTATATTTTTACAATTATTTCAAACCCTTAGTGAGCATATGCAAGACACAATCCGAGCTACCCGCAGACAACGCTTGGAAGATTCGGAACGAATGCAAGAGACTATTGATGAACATAAAAAAATTTACTTAGCCATCGCCTCTGGAGATGCGAACCAAGCTAAGCAACTCATGGAAAACCATATCACGCAAATAAGACGAGAATTGACAGAGTCACTTTTAAGTCATATTGGAGAAAAAAACAATTAAAACTAGAGATACACAATTATATATAGTTTATAAGTGATGGGATGTTCTGAATGGTTTTTGTCAGTGGGAATTGGCTCAATTAGTGAATGTTACAGATGGAAGAAATTACATCGAAAAAAACTCGGATTCGTATTTGATCGAATCCGAGTTTTTATTGATTTTAACTAAATTCCGTCCTAAAACGGTAATTTTTATATTGTATAGATGAGTTTAGTAATGTGTTACACATTTAACTTAAGCCATGCCACGGCTTCACAATGTGTGGAGTGCGGGAACATATCCACTGGCTGGATTTCCTGCGTTTGATAGCCGCCATCCTCTAAAATGCGAAGATCGCGTGCTAGTGTGGCTGGGTTACAGGATACGTAGACCACTCGTTTTGGTCGTTGCTCTAGAATAGTAGTTAGCAGTGCTTCATCGCAGCCTTTGCGCGGTGGATCAACTACTAGTACGTCTGCTTCCTTGCCTTCTTTATACCATCTTGGGATAACTTCCTCTGCTGGGCCTGCCTCAAAATAAGTATTTGTAAAACCATTAAGCAGTGCGTTGCGTTTGGCATCTTCAATCGCTTGTGGGACAATTTCCACGCCCATGACAGCCTTTGCTTTTTGAGCAAGGAATAAAGAAATCGTACCAATTCCACAATACGCATCAATGACACGTTCATCTCCCTGTAAGTCAGCATAATCTAGTGCTTGCTTGTAGAGGACCTCTGTTTGCTCTGGGTTGACTTGATAGAAAGAACGAGCAGAGATTTCAAAACGTACATTACCGATAGTATCAATAATAACGTCTTTACCCCAAAGGTTGATTGTGTCATCACCAAAAATAACATTGGTTTTCTCACTATTCACATTTTGCATAATTGATGTAACGTTTGGCACTAGCTTTTGGATTACTGCAATAGCTGCCTCTTTTTGTGGGAACTTTTTCTTTTTCGTTACAAGGACAACCATGACTTCTCCTGTTGCTCGTGCTTTACGGATAACGACATGACGCAACATGCCTTCATGTGTATGCTCATTGTAAGAGCGAACACCTAACGTTGCTAATTCCTTTTTCAAGCCTGCAAGAATAGCATCTGCTTCTCCTGTTTGAATTAAACAGCGATCCATATCCACAATGCTATGCGTTTTTGTTTTATAAAAGCCTGCAATCGCTTGTCCTGCTTCATTTTCAGAGAAAGGAATTTGTGCTTTATTACGGTAGTGCCAAGGTTCTTTCATACCTTTTACTGGGTGAACAGGTGCATGAATTTTACCAATCCGCTGCATCACATTGCGCACCATATTTTCTTTCCATTTTAGCTGCCCCTCATAGGATAAATGCTGTAATTGACAGCCGCCACACTGCTTGAAGTAATCACATGGAGCTTCAACACGGTCTGGAGATGGCTTGATAATATCTATTACCTTTGCAAAGCCATAGTTTTTTAATGTTTTTAACACATGGATTTCGGCCGTTTCGTTTGGCAGTGCGCCTTGTATGAATAGTGGATAACCTTCAACCTTTGCGACACCATTGCCATCATGCGTTAGATCTTCTATATAAACTGAAAGTCGTTCATTTTTTTTCACGGGTGCTGACATTCGTACATCCTCCATTTCAATCTCCTTATTGTAGCATGTGTTGGCGAATGAAAAAAGAACAAGACTTGGCTGTTGCGCGTCTCTGCTAATTAACTTGAAAAAAGAGTCGCTATTCGCGACTCTTTTCCTGCTCTTTTGTAATATGATAATCCCTTGGTGCCCACCAAAATGCACACAAGATCCCAAGAATGACGACAATAAAAGGTGCATAAAAAATTAAAAAACTTTGCATATGTGCTTTCCTCCTATGCGTGATTGTCTTCTTTTCCTGTCACATATTTTTTATTGAATAAGAATAGTTTCATCAATAAATAAAGTGAAGGAAGAAGAAGACACAGTCCTAAAATAAATGCGATAACTAAAGCGATCGCCATTTGTGTGCTTGTAAAGCTATCGTAAATGGTTAAATACGGATACAGTAGGTATGGATATTGAGCAATTCCATAAGCAAAGAAGGCTACGGCAAATTGAGCAATCAGGAGCCCAACTGCAAGTCCGTACTTTTTACGCATGGCAATGAGTACGACTGTGACAATAAATAAGACAGCTGAAATCGCAAACATCCACCATAAATTTACCATATGACTGTAGCTCTCTGGGTTGATGGATTTCATTTCATACATAATGCCAAGCGCACTAATCATTAGCGGTGCTGCCCACACAAGAGCATATTTTCTCATTAGTTTCGTTGCTTCGCTATCATTTGCTTTATGCGCGTACCATGTTAAAAATACGGCAGAAATATACAATACCGCAGCGATACTTAGTACCACAATGCTCCAAGCAAATGGACTTGTATATAAAGTCCAGTAGTTCAGCACAGGCTGCCCATCAATTACATCAACATAGCCTCCACCAGCAATGGCAAAGACAACGGATAAAGAAGCGGGAATTAATAAACCTGCTACACCATATGTCAGTGTATATCCGATATGGCCTCGTGTACCATACGATTCAAAGGCATAGTAGGAGCCTCGAATTGCCAATAGTACAAGCGAAATACTAACGGGCACAAGTAAAATCGTTCCGTAATAAAAAGCGGTTTGCGGGAAAAAACCTACGATTCCTACAAAGAAGAATACTAAAAAGACATTGGTAACTTCCCAAACAGGCGATAAATAACGTTTAATAATATTTGTTAAAATATGATTTTTTCCAATAAGTAGGCTGTATGCATTAAAGAAGCCAGCACCAAAATCGATTGATGCGACTATGACATAGCCAAATAGGAATATCCATAATACTGAAATACCTAAAATCTCTAACGTCATAGGATGTCACCGCCTTTTTCAGAGTGGCGATCTTCAATCTCGCGTTCGATTGGGTTCTTTTTAAACATTCTTACCAATACGACAATACTTCCCACTGCTAATACTGCATAGACTCCTGCGAATAAAAGCAGCATTAAATCCACATGGTCGCTCGTCGTAGCTCCCTCAGGTGTACGCATTAGTCCATAAAGTATCCATGGTTGACGTCCAACTTCGGCAAGCCACCAACCTGCTTCAATCGCGATAATTGATAGTGGTCCTCCCGCTACGATAATCCATCTATACCATCGTGTATGAATAAACTGCCAGCCCCGTGCTTTCCCTACAACATAAAGTAATGAAACTAGCATCATAAACATACCAATGGAAACCATGATATCAAAGAGATAGTGAATATAGAGTGGTGGTAGATCCTCTTCCTCAAATTGATCTAAGCCGATTACCTCTGCATTAGGATTAAAATGTGCAAGAATGCTTAAAGCATACGGAATTTTGATAGCATATTTAACTTCTTCTCCATCTAAGACACCAAATAATACAAGAGACGCCTTACCTTCTGTTTCAAAATGCCATTCTGCTGCTGCTAGTTTTTCGGGTTGATATTCAGCTAAGTATTTTCCTGAAAAATCTCCAATCACAGCGGCTGCTATGGAGAAAATCAAGCCAATTTTCATTAGTAAAAGTAGTGATTTTTTATGGTATACATGCTTCGAGCCTTTTAACATTCTAAATCCTGCAATAGCTGCTAGCACAAATGCCGATGTCATGTACGCTGTCACAAGTACATGTGCAACCTTCGTTGGCATGGCGGGGTTAAACATTGCAAGAAAAGGTTGAATATTAACAAGTTCTCCGTCTACGATATCAAATCCTCTTGGTGCGTTCATAAAAGCATTAACGATTGTGATAAAGACTGCCGACATCGATGCTCCGACAGCAACAGGGATTAACAGAAGCATATGCTTTTTCTGACTATCAAAGCGATCCCAAGTATATAAATAGATGCCCAAGAATATCGCCTCAAAGAAAAATGCAAACGTTTCCATAAAAAGTGGTAACGCAATTGTTTGACCAGCGAGTTGCATAAAATTAGGCCACAATAATGATAGTTGTAAGCCGATTGCGGTTCCAGTTACCACGCCGACTGCTACAGTAATGACAAAACCACGGGCCCAACGTCTTGCCATTAAGATATAATGTTCATCATTCTTTTTATACCCAGTCCATTGAGCAATCATAATCATTAACGGGACACCCACACCAATTGTTGCATAAATAATATGGAACGATAATGTTAACTCCGTTAATGCTCGGCTCCAATAGACCGCTGATTCATTAATCATCTCATTGCCCCCTTAACTTCCAAATATTCTTCCAAGAATAGAAAGTAGCATAATGATTGCAACACCAAAGCTTAGCCATATAAGCTTCTTTTCTTGTGACTTATACAAAGGCAACACTTCCTTTCCCTTATCCATACCCCCATTTTCCACTATTCCAACGAAAAAAACCTTAATAACGGACCGAAACTTCAGTCTATTATTAAGGTTTCAAATTTTGTTCAAGTAATATACGCACATTTGCCAAACATTTTTCTAATTTCATTCACATTCTTACTTCTAAAGCTTAGTTTATGGGATTTAGCCAGTTTTATTCTAATGATGGAATTTTAATTTGGAGCGGCCTCTCCTTCTTTGAGAGCACTTCAAGCAATCAAAAAAATACAAAATAAAGCTCATCCACAATAAAATCGGATGAGCTTTTCGGGTTCATTAAATACGGTCTTCCTCTCGAATATCTGCGAGTGGAACAAAGATTTCGATGTGACGCTTTAGGTTTTCAAATGTAGCAGGAGCGTCTCCGCCATATTCGCCATCGAGGTTAAGGTGGACCTCATTTTCTGTAGTAACTTTGACAACGCTAGCTTTTTTGTAGATGACACGATCATCATTTAAATGTTCGCCTCTTAGTGCCATGGCAGCTAGTTGAATAAATTCAGGAAGACTTACCTTCTTTAGCACTATTAAAGTAAAGTAACCATCATTAATGCTTGCATCAGGAGCTAGTTTTTCAAAGCCGCCTACTGAATTCGTTAACCCACATAGGAACATCATAGCGTCGCCATCAAATACTTCGCCATCATATTCAATGCGCATATGTGAGGCTTTGATGGATGGAATCATCTCAACTGCCTTTACATAATAGGCTAACTGACCAAGCATTGTTTTCATTTTGCTTGGTACTTCGTATGTTAGCTCTGTAATACGTCCGCCAGCAGCAATATTGATGAAATAGCGTTCGCCATTTAAGAGTCCAACATCCACTGGCAATGTGTCGCCTTGAATAATAATGTCTACTGCCTCTTCAATATTTCGAGGGATATGCACGGCACGGGCAAAATCATTTGTAGTGCCCATTGGAATTAGACCAACTTTCGGACGGTTTTCAAATGGACTTACACCTGAAACAACTTCATTTAATGTGCCATCTCCACCAACTGCGATGATGATATCAAAACCGCGTTCTACCGCATTTTTTGCTGCAAGCGTTGCATCGCCTTCACATGTTGTTGCGTGACAGGARGTCTCATAGCCTGCTACCTCTAGTTTTTCCAACACCTCTGGTAGATGTTTCTTAAACACTTCGCGTCCAGATGTAGGATTATAAATGATTCTTGCTCGTTTCATAACATACCTTCCTGCTTCATAAGATTCTACTTCATTCAACGATTTATACGTTGAAATGTTGCAATACTCTTGTTATTTTTGTAATGCTTCTGTTACTTGCTTCTTAAAGTCCTCATAAACAAATGTCCAATATGTTTGATTGGAGATATTTTCTTCACGAATTTCTGCATAAAGAGCCTTTTGTGCCTCTTCAAATGTTGGATCTTCTTTATCTGGTAAGCTTGCTCGTTTCGTTACGACGAACTCTTGTAATTCTGGTGCGCGTGGTCCCCATTTTCCAATCACTTCTCCAGCATCATCTAATAATAGATAAATTGGAATTGCACGACCACCGTTTGTTAAATAACGATCAATTAGTTCTGTATCAGCATCACGGAAAACGGTACGCATATCTAATCCTGCCGCTTCAGCAATACGGCGAATAATTGGATTATTTAACATTGCGTCTCCGCACCAATCCTCTGTAATCGTTAAAATTTTAGGTTGTTTTTCTTTTAATAACTCAATAAAATCATCGTTTGTTGGTACTTCAAAGCCATCATAAATACGAAAGCTTTCTTCTTTTAACGTCGTCATGTTCTCCATATATTGCTGTATTGATATAGCTTCATTAAAATACTGTTGTTCTGTTTTCATTGGCTCGTCCCCCTTATTACTGTCTATTCTATATTTTGCTATGAATACTCTTTTTAAACAACTATTAAGTTTCGCAAAATGCAAATTTGTTACATTTTTGAAAATTAATAGCCGAGGGAGCAATGAAGCTCTCTCGGCTATTATGTTACAACGAGTATTATCGTTTGGCAATTTCTTGTTGTAATAATTTATTAACCATTGGTGGGTTAGCTTGACCTTTTGTTGCCTTCATAATTTGACCAACTAAGAAGCCAATCGCACGGTCTTTACCATTTTTGAAGTCCTCGATAGATTGAGCATTGTTATCTAAAACTTCTGTTACGATTGCTAGTAATGCACCTTCATCAGAAATTTGCACTAAGCCTTTTGCTTTCACAATATCCTGTGCAGATCCGCCATTTTCTACCAATTCAGCAAATACTTTTTTACCGATCTTAGAAGAAATTGTACCGTCTGTGATTAATTTCACCATTTCAGCAAGGTTTTCTGGTGTTAATGCAGTATCTTTTAGATCTTTTTGCTCTGCGTTTAAATAAGCAGAAACATCTCCCATTAACCAGTTAGCAGAAAGCTTAGCATCTGCCCCATTTGCTACCATTGCCTCAAAGAAGTCTGAGATCTCTTTAGAGATAACAAGAACTCCAGCATCATAAGGTGTTAAGCCTAGTTCTTCAACATAGCGTTTTTTACGAGCATCTGGAAGCTCAGGAATTTCAGATTTCACACGCTCTAACCATGCATCATCAATTGAAAGACGAACTAAGTCTGGCTCTGGGAAGTAACGGTAATCGTCTGTTCCCTCTTTAACACGCATTAAAATTGTTTTACCTGTTTTTTCATCAAAACGACGTGTTTCTTGCTCAATCACGCCACCAGATAACAATACATCTGCTTGACGTAATTCTTCATGTTCTAAACCACGACGAACATAGTTGAAGGAGTTCAGGTTTTTAAGCTCTGTTTTTGTACCAAATTCTTCTTGACCATAAGGGCGAATAGAAATATTGGCATCACAACGTAATGAGCCTTCTTCCATCTTACAATCAGATACGTCAGTATATTGAATAATCGATTTTAATTTTTCGAGATATGCATATGCTTCGTTTGGTGTACGAATATCTGGCTCAGAAACGATTTCAACAAGCGGTGTTCCTTGACGGTTAAAGTCAACTAGTGAATGGTCACCAGCATGTGAAAGTTTACCAGCATCTTCTTCCATATGAAGACGTGTGATACCGATACGTTTTGTATAGCCGTCTACTTCAATATCAATCCAACCATTTTTACCGATTGGTTTATCGAATTGTGAAATTTGATAAGCTTTCGGATTATCTGGATAGAAGTAGTTTTTACGGTCAAACTTTGTTTCTTGTTCGATTTCCATATTGAGTGCAAGTGCTGCACGCATAGCGAAATCTACTACATTTTTGTTCAGGACTGGTAGGACCCCAGGATAGCCTAAATCGATTACTGTTGTATTTGTATTTGGTTCAGCACCAAAGTGAGCTGGTGCTGGTGAGAAGATTTTTGAGTTAGTCTTCAACTCAACGTGTACTTCTAAACCAATGACTGTTTCAAAGTTCATGTTATTTTCCCTCCCACATTTGAGGAACTTCTTTATGGAACTCAGTTGCTTGTTCAAAAGCATGAGCCACACGGTAAATAGTTGCTTCATCGAAATATTTACCAATTATTTGTAAACCTAATGGTAGGCCGTTTTCAAAGCCACAAGGAATTGAAATCGCTGGTACACCTGCTAAGTTCATCGGGATTGTTAAAATATCGTTTGCATACATTGTCATTGGATCATCAACATTTTCACCAATCTTGAATGCTGGTGTTGGAGCTGTTGGTCCAATGATAACATCAAAGTCTTCAAATACTTTATCGTAGTCTGCTTTGATCAATGTACGTGCTTGTTGTGCTTTTTTGTAGTACGCATCATACGTACCTGCACTTAGTGAATAAGTACCTAGCATGATACGTCGTTTTACTTCATCACCAAAGCCTTGTGCACGTGTTTCTTTATAAAGGTCCATTAAATTTGTAACGTTTTCTGCACGGAAACCATAGCGGATACCATCAAAACGAGATAAGTTAGAAGACGCTTCAGATGAAGAAAGGATATAGTACGCAGCTAGTGCATATTTCGAGTGAGGAAGTGATACCTCTTCTACAGTAGCACCTAAGCCTTTTAATACCTCTAATGCCGCAAGCACTGATTGACGAGCTGCTTCACCAACTCCTTCACCAAGGAATTCTTTTGGCACAGCGATACGTAAGCCCTTAACATCACCAGTAAGAGCTGCAGCGTAATTTGGCACCTCAACATTCGCAGAAGTCGAATCATTTGGATCTAATCCAGCGATAGCTTCTAGTAATAGCGCATTATCTTCAACATTGCGTGTAATTGGTCCAATTTGATCTAGAGAAGATGCGAATGCAACGAGACCAAAACGAGATACACGACCATATGTAGGTTTCATCCCTACAACACCACAGTAAGCTGCAGGTTGACGGATTGAACCACCTGTATCTGATCCAAGAGAGAATGGTACTTCACCAGCTGCTACAGCTGCTGCAGATGCACCTGAAGAACCTCCTGGTACGTGGTTTAAGTTCCATGGATTTTTTGTTGTTTTATAGTATGAGTTTTCGTTTGAAGAACCCATTGCAAATTCATCCATGTTTAATTTACCAACTGTAATCATGCCAGCTTCACGTAGCTTGTTGACAACAGTTGCATCATAGATCGGCATAAAGCCTTCTAGAATTTTAGAGGCACATGTTGTTTCTAAGCCTTCTGTTACGATGTTGTCTTTCACACCGATCGGTAGACCGAATAATGGTCCACGCTTTTCAAATGGTACTTTATCCATTTCAGCAGCTTGAGCAGTTGCTTTTTCTTCGTTTGAAGCAAGGAATGCTTGTACATCGCCATCAAGCTTTGCAATACGCTCGTATGCTTCTTTCGTTAAGTCAGCGATAGATAAGTTACCCGCTTTAATTTCTGCTTGTAACTCCTTAGCTGAACGTTCAAATAGCGTCATGAGGAATCCTCCTATGTTTTAGTATTACATGATAGCTGGTACTTTTACTTGACCATCTTCTTGTTCTTTTACGTTTAACATCATTACTTCGCGGTCTAAACCTTTTACTGCTACATCTTCACGCATTACATTCACTAATGGTAAAACGTGCGTTGTTGGTTCAACATTTGTTGTATCCAGTTCATTTAACTGCTCCGCAAAGTCTGTAATTTTACCAAGCTGTTCAGCAAATTTCTCTGCTTCTTCTTCTGTAATTGCAAGACGTGCTAAATTTGCCACGTGCTTTACTTCTTCTTTTGTTAATTTAGCCATTTTTCACACCTCCGAATACTTGTTCAATTCATTGTTTTTATTGATAACAATAGGGTTGAATAAAGTTAACCATGCCAATAATCATAACATTTTTCATTTTAAAAATCACAACTTTCACTAAAAATATAGAAACTTTCACTACTATAACAAAGTGTTGTCTCTATCATCCTGTTGTGTTCCTCTATTTCAATCCATTACCATAAAAAATATAGTCAGCACAAAGGCTGACTATATTAATCATAAACATGCACGTAAGGGTCCTTGTCATTGGCCTTTTTGATGATTAATGCCTCAGGACCATTCACTGAAGTAACACTTACTTCCACATGAATATTATCAAATTGATTGATTAAAATCCCTGTTAAATATTGCGTAAATCCTATTATCTCTGCTTTGCCGAAAAATTGGATTGGGATTTCAATCGAAAGGTTTTGTATTTGTTTATTACGATAGAAACCAGTTCCGATCACACTTGTATAGTTAGAAAAATATTTATCAACATCTTGTTTGAAGTTCTTGAAGTTATTGTTGACATCTCGGTATACATCTTGTGAATCATCTGTTGGGAACAAGACGTAATTTTCATCTATACCTTCCCAATCAGCGATGCTGTTCTGCCCAGCTTTTGCTACACCATAGCTAAAGTATGTCCCTGGAATAATTTGATTACGGGCTTGTTGCTTAAACAGACCGACCACAATCGGTACATCCTTTAACTCTTCACGTGAACGTAAACGAGAAACGATTTCAGCAGCCATTTTTTTGCCCTGCTCAATAAGAGTAGACTCTGAAATTGGTTCCTCGTAATATTCGCCATACTGTTCTTTTTGATAGTAATAGATAGAATTTAAGGCAAGACCGATTGAAATCCCACCTAGTTTCACTTTATTATCCTTCGTTTTTGTTAAGTAGTTTTGCTCTACAATATGGGATAAATAAACTGGAGCCTTTGTTGCTCGCTCCTCAGGTGTCATTGTGTCTGTTGTCGGTGGATTTAATCCATCCTCTGTTTGTGAACTACGAGCAAGCCAAGAGCTTACTGTACTTTCAGCTAAATATTGACCTTCTTGGAAGTAGTAGTTTTCTGTGTCGAACTCATTTTGAGATAAACGCATTAAACCTGATTCAACTTCCTTCATATCATATTTCGTATAAATGTTAGATACCACTAGACCTCTACTTGCACTCTCTTTATAAGGGATAAGCGTCTTATAATAAGATTCATCAATTTGTATGCTTGGGATAATTGTTGTTTCAGCTTTTTCTTTCTGTTGCGTTTCCTGTGTAAGCTCTGTCTCCTTCTTGTCAGAAGGCACACAGCCGACTAGCATTGCAGCAGCTACGATTGCTGGAATGAGTCGAAAAGACTTCATTATTTAGTGCTCCTTTACTAATAGTCAATTTTAGGTCGACGAAACTACTCGACGCCTTGTTGTAACGGTTGTGCACTCAACATTGCCTCCTATTCATAAAAGGAAGGATATCATGCACTTATTAAATGAGGTTAAGTTGTTCAATTAAGTTATCTTCAGTCCAAACTTCGATACCCAATTGCTCAGCCTTTGTTAGTTTAGAGCCTGCATCCGCACCTGCGATCACTAGATCTGTTTTTTTGCTGACACTACCCGTGACTGTACCACCTAACTCTTCTATTTTCGCTTTTGCTTCGTTGCGTGTCAATTGCTCAAGTTTACCAGTTAAGACAATTGTTTTACCTGCAAAAGGACTATCACCTATCGCTACTTCTACTTTTTTACCTTTGTATGTCATATTCACGCCTGCATCAGCAAGACGCTTAATGACTGCTCGTGCATCTTCATTTGAGAAATACTCCACTAACGATGAAGCCATTTTATCTCCAATTTCATAAATTGCTACAAGCTGCTCCTCTGTTGCAGCCATCACTGCTTCCATTGAACCAAATTCCTCTGATACGATTTTGGCTGCTTTTTCACCAACATGACGAATTCCTAGTCCAATTAATAAACGCTCCATCGAATTTTCCTTCGATGCTTGAATGGCATTTACTAAATTAGTTGCTGATTTTTCGCCCATACGCTCCAATTCCACAAGCTGCTCTACCGTTAAATGATACAGGTCAGAAACATCATGTATTAAATCTGCACGTAATAATTGCTCCACTACTTTATCCCCAAGACCGTCAATATTCATCGCGTTTCGAGAAACAAAATATTTTATGCTTTCTGCAATTTGCGCAAAGCAGGCAGGATTTACACAGCGCAGGGCAACTTCGCCTTCAATCCGAATCAATTCACTATCACAAACAGGGCAATTTTTTGGCATGACAAAAGGGACTGAGTCCTCAGGACGTTGTTCTATTAGCACACCCACAACTTGAGGAATAATGTCACCAGCTTTTCGAATAATAACTGTATCTCCAAGACGAATATCCTTATCTCGAATTAAATCTTCATTGTGTAAAGAAGCACGTTGAACGGTCGTTCCTGCTACTTGTACGGGGGTTAAAATCGCCGTAGGAGTAACAACACCTGTACGACCTACTGTTAAATCAATATCAAGTAACGTTGTAACAACTTCCTCTGCGGGAAATTTGTAGGCAATCGCCCAGCGTGGACTCTTTGCTGTATAACCTAGTTCATCTTGCTGAGCATAACGGTCAACTTTAATAACAATTCCGTCAATCTCGTAAGCTAATTTTGGACGATTTTCTGTCCAATGTTCTATAAAGGCCATTACCTCTTCAATAGTAGAGCATCGTTGGCGTTCTTTATTGGAAGGGAAGCCTAAGCCTTCTAAATAATCAAGCATTTCTGCATGACCGTCGATACCATATACTTCTCCGTCTCCGCCAATGGCATAGATAAACGTTGATAATTGGCGACTGGCCGCAATTTTAGGGTCTAACTGACGTAATGAGCCAGCAGCAGCATTCCGTGGATTAGCAAATAACTCCTCACCATTGTCTGCACGTTGGGCATTTAAGTTTTCAAAGGATTTTTTTGGCATATACGCCTCACCACGTACTTCAATCGTAATGGGTTCCTTTAAACGAAGGGGAATCGCACGGATTGTCTTTAAATTGGCGGTAATATCTTCTCCTACCACACCATCTCCTCTTGTAGCCCCTTGTACAAACATGCCATTTTCATATTTTAATGAAATAGCTAAACCATCTATTTTCAGCTCACATACATATGAAAATTGGTCTCCGATAGCCTGACGCACTTTACGATCGAATTCTCGTAAATCCGCTTCATGAAAAGCATTTGAAAGACTAAGCATTGGGTAATCATGCGTCACTTTTTTAAAACCTTCTACCACTGCTCCACCAACACGCTGCGTAGGAGAATCGGGGTAAATAAGGGATGGGTTCGCTTCTTCTAATGCAATCAGTTCCTGTAATAGCTGGTCATAGACACTATCTGCCACGACAGGTTTATCTAATACATAATAGGCATAACCATATTCATGCAATAATTTATTTAACTCCGCTATTCGCTGTTCTATTTCGTTCATTTATGTTCCTCCGCTTACGCTTTTTCAATCGGTGCAAATTGAGCAAGTAATCGCTTTATACCAATTGGTTGTGGGAATGCGATATCAAGCTCTGTACTATCACCTTCACCTTTTACACTAACAACCATACCTGTTCCCCATTTTTTATGAATCGCCTTATCTCCAGCCTTCCATCCAAATTGATCTCCCCCCGTTGCTTGTAAACGTGCTGTGGCAGGTTGTGTTTGCTGAATAGCACCCAGCGTACGCTTTTGATGGCCACTGGTTGAACGATTGTTAGTAGCAAATGGTACTGTTGATGTTGTCCCTGCCTTAGAAATTGACTCTGTAATATCTTGAGAAATTTCACCTAAAAATCGGGATGCATTATTAAAGCTTGAACGACCAAAAATCGTACGGCTTTGGGCACATGTTAAATATAGACGTTCCTCAGCACGGGTCACACCTACGTACATAAGGCGGCGTTCCTCTTCCATTTCATCTTGATCGTCTAATGAGCGGGAATGTGGGAAGATGTTTTCCTCCATACCGATTATAAAGACAACTGGGAACTCTAAGCCTTTAGCTGCATGCATCGTCATTAAAATAATATTGCCTTTAGATGCATCCTCCTTGTCGAGTGCATCAATATCAGCTATAAGGGCTAAATCTGTTAAAAAGGCAATTAAGCTTTTATCATCACTACGCTCTTCAAAAGCCTTTGTGACAGATAAAAACTCTTCAATATTTTCTAAACGGCTTTCTGCTTCAATTGTTTTTTCGTTTTGTAACATTGCTCGATAACCCGATTTATCAATAACTTGCTCCACAATTTCAGTGACAGATAGATATTCCTGCATTTGTGTAAAGCCTTTAATCATGGCATAAAATTGCTCAGCCGAATTTGCTGCTTTCCCTGATAATCCCATGAAAACAAGATCATTCATCGCATCAAAAATCGAACGATCCTGATCTATCGCATAACGTGCCATTTTTTCAAAGGAAGTTGCACCAATACTGCGCTTTGGCTCATTAATAATACGTGCTAGTGATAAATCATCATCATTATTAGCAATAAGTCGTAAATATGCTAGTAAGTCCTTTATCTCTTTTCGATCATAGAACTTTGTTCCGCCTACTATTTGATAGGCCATATTGGACTTAACAAGTACTTCCTCCATTACACGAGATTGAGCGTTTGTACGATATAAAATAGCAAAGTCATCAAATGAACGATTTTCTTTTTCAATTAACTGTTGAATCGTTTGTACAACAAATTGCGCTTCCTCCTGCTCGTTATAAGCTTTATATAGTGCAATCTTTTCACCTTCTGAATTTTCTGTGCGTAATTCTTTTGGGTAACGTGTTGTATTATTTTGAATGACGTCATTGGCTGCCTGTAGGATGCGTTTAGTTGAACGATAATTTTGCTCTAGCATAATCACCTTTGCAGTTGGATAATCCTTTTCGAAGGATAGGATATTCCCAATATCTGCACCACGCCAACGATAGATAGACTGATCGGAATCACCTACAACACAAATATTTTTAAATTTCTTTGCTAGTAACTGTACAAGTAAATACTGAGATTTATTGGTATCTTGATATTCATCGACATGAATATATTGAAATTTATTTTGATAATATTCAAGCACTTCAGGTACACGTTTAAACAACGTAATAGTCGTCATAATCAAATCATCAAAATCAAGGGATTGGTTGCGGCGTAATCTTTTCTCATAGCCTTTATAGACACGTGCAACTGTTTGTTCATAAGGATTCTTATCATTCATTTGGCCTGCGTAATCATCCGCTGCTATACACTCGTTTTTTGCTGCACTAATAGCATTTAAAATTGCTCGTGGCTCAAAACGTTTTGGATCAATATTTTCTTCCTTCATCACATTTTTGATGACTGAAAGCTGATCCGTAGAATCTAAAATAGAGAAATTACGAGAAATGCCTAGTTGATCGATATTACGACGTAAAATTCTTACACACATAGAGTGGAAAGTAGAAACCCACATACTATCGCCCGTACCATTACCAAGAATGCCATCAATACGTTCACGCATTTCTCGTGCTGCTTTATTTGTAAATGTAATCGCTAAAATTTTAGAAGGATATACTTCCTTTTCGATAACTAGGTAAGCAATACGATGTGTTAAAACTCGTGTTTTTCCTGACCCAGCACCTGCCATAATGAGTAATGGTCCTTCAGTTGTTTTAACTGCTCTTTCTTGTTCAGGATTCATGCCTGCTAGTAAATTTTTTGTTAACTGTTCCATTTCGCACCGCCTTACAAACATTTGTTCTAAAATTATAACGTATTTTTAACAGCCTTAACAGTCGCAAGTGCAGCTTTTAAATCTTCGTAAATAATATTTCCAACTACTACCGTATCTGCAACGCGTGCCATTTCCTCTGCTTGCTTTACAGATGTTATGCCACCACCGTAAAAGAGTTTGGTATGCTTCAGTTCGTTTTTCACAGCACTAACTACCTCTAGATTGCCATACATTCCACTGTACTCTAAATAAAAAACAGGCAGTTTAAAGAAATTCTCTGCCATGCGTGCATAAGCTACCACGTCATCAATTGTTAAATCTGTTTTCGCACCCGTTACATGGGCTACTTTACAATCAGGATTTAAAATACAATATCCTTCCGCTACTAATTCATCCCATACCATAATATCGCCGTATTCTTTAATAGCCTCATGATGTAAATTTTTAATCCATTTTGGATCATCACTATTTAATACCGTTGGGATGAAATAATAGTCGTAACCTGGTGTTACCGCATCGATCGTAGAAATTTCAAGTGCTATCGGCACCTCAAAACGACGCACTCGAACAAGTAAATCTAATACCCCATCCAACGTTACATTATCTGTTCCCCCGACCAAAATAACATCTGTCCCAGACTCGCAAATTTTTTCTAATGCTTCATCGGAAATGTCCTTCGCTGGATCTAGCTTGAACACATGTCTCCATTCTAAATAATCCATCTATGTTTACCACCTATCATTTTCTATCTATTCGTTTACAAGTATAGCTTATGATTCACGACAAAAAAATGAAAAAGACCGAGTAGAACTTCTACTCAGCCTTTTTTCTGACTATTCTTTTGGTGCTTGGAATGGTTTTTCATCTGGATACAAACGACCTAACATTTCATCATATGTATCATTCCCATAATCGAAGCAGCGACGCACGCGCGAAATAGTTGCAGTACTTGCCCCTGTTTCCTTTTTAATGGATTCGTAGGTTTTCTTTAATCGTAATAAATGTGCAACCTCAAAGCGTTGTGCCAACGATTGAATTTCACTAATCGTACATAAATCATCAAAAAACTTATAGCATTCCTCGATGTCCTTCAACTCTAACACTGCTTTAAATAATTGATCTGTTTGATGCCCCCGAATTTTTTCGATTTGCATACAATTTTCCTCCCTTTAAGGCTGCGTTTTCACCATTGCTTGTAACCCTGGCGAAGATGGTACGAAATGAACCCACGACTTTCCTGGTACAAGCTTTACAGGATCCCCTGTTTGCTCTACAGCCATTGGTATTCCATTAACATTAGCCCATTTGACTTCCCTCAAATAGCCATTTTGAAATACATACGCATTTCCACCAGACGTTAAATCAATTGCTTGGCGACCAATATCATCAATTGTTTGGTGATCCATTTCGAAAAATAGAACATTTGCTAATGACACTGTTTCGCCTGTTAACATATCTTTTGTGTCCACGCTAGCCGATTGTCGTTCATAGTGATTAGTTTGATGATTATACACATACGCGTTATGGAAATCTTCATTATTTCCGTAATAAATGTCAACTTGACTTGTTTCAATACCTATTTTACCACGTTCATCTGGTTCATAAAAAGCCTGAAGTACTTTTTCACTGTAATTCATTGAAGCACCTACCATTTCAGCACCTTTTAGAATGTTTTCTGATGTAATATAGGAATTGTGTGGTGCAACGCGGTCGTTAGAACGTTTAAACAGAATACCATCATAAGCCATACCGTTGATATTGTCGACGATACGATGATCAAGCATTGTTTTCGCCTCTGGACTATAGCCATGTGCTACATAAAAGGCATCAAATCCCTTGGCCATATCGATAAAATAAGAGCGTGCACTACGAACTGGTCCAATATTTTCAGGCAGTTCACTTTGGTATACTGCTAAAAAGCGTGTCACATTACCTTCTGCAAGCATTTCATAAATGATATCCGCCGCAGCTAAGCCTGATTGTGGACGTGCCGCTGGATGATTATTAATGGTTACGATAATTGGTCGCTGTGTAATTTCTTCTTGTACAGCCTCCCCAGTAAGTGGTGCAACAAATGCTGGTTGTTGCACAGGCTCCTCCACTACTGCTTCTTCCTCTACAATTGGTTCATCATCCTCTTTGACTTTTGGTGTATCCTTTGAACATCCCCCGATTACCAAAGCACTAAATGCAAAAGCAATCCATAATTTTTTCGATTTGAACACAAGCATATCTCTCCTTTGAACAATTACAATATTTGTAATTGTTTAAACAACTGAAACACTTTCATGAATTAGCGCATAACAGCAGGTAATAATAACTTATTCTTCATCACATCGAAAATTCCTTGTGGTGTTATACGAATATATGGTAAATGAGTAGATTGTAAAAATAATAATGTATAAATGGCATCTCCTAATTGATAGCCTCTATCTGCTAAAGCTTGTTTTAAAGCCTTTTCTTTCTCTGTTAAAGTGAATACATCTCCATCATATAAAAGCCCACCAATTGTTAATGGTATATCCGCTATAACTTCACCTTTTTCGACGAGAACAATACCACCATTCATTGCCTTCATTTCTTCGAAGGCTTTAATCATATCGTCTTTATTTTTTCCAATTAACAATATGTCACCCGTGTTGGAATAAGAGGATGCAAAGCCTTGGACATCTGTTGCAAATCCTTTAATCATTGTATTTACATGCCAGTTGCCTTTTCGGTTAATGAGCATTAAATAACACTCATCATGATTTGCCAATGGCCCTTCTTTCGTAATTAAAGAATTATAAGGCTTTGTAATCACATCATTAACTAATTGAATCCCAAACGGCATAGAAAACTGGAAATCCTGTGAATCTAATGAGAAATCTAAATCTAAAGCTGGGATGGCAGAATAATCAATTGTCGCCATTCTATGCACACGATCTCCATTACGCTTCAACCAGACACCCTTTGATAAAACACTTTCTGGAACAGGATGATATTCATCTTGTAAAATATTGAGTGAAGCAAAACGCCCTGTTGCGATAAAACCATGTAAATTAGACATGTTGTAATAACGTGCTACATTATAGGAAGCCATTTGATAAGCATCAATAGGAGATACCCCTGCATCTAAAGCTACTTGAATGCATTTATCCATCACACCATCCTCATGGAATGAAGGAGTTGAACCGTCTGTTGTCATCATTAAATGATCAAAGATTGGAAGCTCTTTTTCTACTATTCCTTTTAGTAGATGTGGTAAATCTGGTCGTATGGAAGAATGACGTAAAGTTACAGCATAGCCCTGCATAATACGACGCTCTACCTCTTCTACTGTCATTGCCTCATGATCACCATCAGCACCGAGCAGTTTCATTCGTGCCAATGTTCTTTCTGAAGCTCCAGGGAAATGACCTTCAATTTTTTTTCCCAGTCCCTTAGCCATTTGCATACGATAAAGCATTTGATCGTCGCCATGCAACAGCTTAGGCCAGCCTGTCAACTCTCCACCAAGTAAGACATCACTTCGCTCTAACCACTCTAATATAGAAGTATTAGAGAAAACCTCTTCTTCTTGCTCCAATTCAGTTTGTGAGTCAAAGCGAGTCCACCAATAAAAAGAAAAAGGTAGCTTTTTCAAACTCTCTAAAATTGAAAACGCTTTCTTATTTTCTAAATTTAAAACAAAGCTTAAATTATCCGAAATAAAAGTTGTTGTCCCAAGCTGACCACAAAAATCTGCAAATGACTGTGGATGATAAAGCTGGAATGGGTGTACATGTGGCTCAATATAGCCAGGTACGATTGTTTTTCCTGTACAATCCACCACTTCTGTTCCTTCTAATAAAGGAGGCATTCTGTCACCAGCATAGACAATGCGATCTCCCAAAATCCAAATGTTCCCTACTATGAATTGCTTTAACATACTATGCAAATAACGTGCATTCTTCAGCACGATATCTGGTGCCTTTTTCCCATCGATTACTGCTAATTGTTGACGTATTTTTGTTATTTTCCATACTGGATCCATGCTATTCGCTCCTTCCTAAATTACGTAATTTTTCATTGTGTAAATCCAACTTGAAATCACATACTACTACTGCATAATCGCATATTTTCATAAAAATTATGCTTTATGCAATCATCTTGTTTCAATCGTAACACAGCACTTTCATAAAGCAAAGTGCACCTCGCTTATTTTTTCCACAATGACTAAAGGAGGAAGTAATGATGATGCAGCAAGCAAATTTAAGCGAAAAGAATGCATTTTGTCGTTTTGCCATGGGGACAAGTTTAACCGCATTTGGTATCGCTAAAGTTTCTAGAAATCCTAATTGTACAAAAGGTCGATTAATGATTGCATTAGGTGCCATGAAAATGGCTGAGGGACTTTTTAAATATTGTCCAACGAAAGCAGTTTTAAGCTCCAATATGCAGAATGCCATGAACACCTCTATGCAAAGTATGTTCAGCGGGCAAAATTCTATGTCTACTGAACAAATCGATAAGCTCATGAAGGATTTTTCCTCTGCTATAGCTGGTAATTCTTCAGGTTCACAAGCTACTGCTTCAAAACAATCTAACACCAGCACTTCAACCCAAAATTCCTCAAATAGTAGCGATTCTTCAACGAATAAAGCTCAGAATCCTTCTTAGTCAAAGGAGCCGTCCCAATCTATTATTGAGACGGCTCTTACCTCTTACGTTTTGAAACAACAAGAGGTTTCAAAAGACGATAAAAAATATTTAGTGAAAATAATAATTACTTAAACGTACGCCAGCCAATATCTTTACGGAAGAAAAAGTGATCCCATGTTTCCGTTGCAATACCTTCATAAACCTTTTCCTGTGCTTCTTGTAAAGTAGCTGCTTTTGCACCAACTAACAGTACACGTCCTCCATTACCAACGAATTGACCGTCTACTAATTTTGTACCTGCATGGAAAACTGCATGTGATGTCGAAATTGCCTCTAAATTCGGTAATACCTTACCTTTTTCAACGTCTCCTGGGTAACCCTCTGCTGCAATGACTACACCAAGCATTGCTTCTTCTGACCATTGTAAATCAAAAGGCTGTTCATCCATTAACGCCATCATAAATGCACCAAAATCTGAAACCATACGTGGCAATACAACTTGAGTTTCAGGATCACCAAAACGGGCATTAAACTCTATGACCTGAGGACCTTTCTTTGTTAAAATTAACCCTGCGTATAAAATACCTGTAAAGGAAGCACCATCTGCCTCCATCCCTTTAACAGTTGGTTCTACAATAGTTTGAAATGCAATATCTATTACCTCTTGTGGGATTTGTGGTACTGGTGAATAAGCACCCATACCTCCTGTGTTTGGTCCTTTATCACCGTCATAAGCTCGTTTATGATCTTGTGCAATAACCATCGGATAAATTTGTCCTTTGTGCACAAAAGACATAAAGGAGAATTCTTCACCGTCTAAAAATTCCTCAACGACAACACGTGAAGAGGATTCACCAAAACGTTGGTTTCCAATCATATCCTCTACAGCTTCAATCGCTTCTTCCTCTGTCATTGCCACAACGACACCCTTACCAGCCGCTAAACCATCAGCCTTAATGACAATAGGCGCACCTTGTTCTTTAATATAGACTATTGCTTTTTCTGCTTCAGTAAATGTTTCATGTGCTGCTGTAGGAATATTGTATTTATTCATAATTTCTTTCGCATAGGATTTACTGCTTTCTATTTGAGCAGCAACTTTTGTAGGACCAAAAATACGTAAACCTCTAGCTGTAAAGAAATCGACAATGCCTTCAGCAAGCGGCTGTTCTGGGCCAACAAATGTTAATGCAATATCATTTTCCTTGGCAAATTGAGCGAGACCTGCGAAATCCATTGTATCAATAGCAACAACTTCTACTTCGCCTCGCATCCCATCATTTCCTGGCGCTACGAATACGTTGTTCACTGATGGAGAGATGCTAAATTGTTTAGCTATTGCGTGCTCACGGCCACCGCTTCCGATTACTAATACATTCATTTTAGAGAATCCTCCTCTTTGTAAGTAAAACCGAGATGAACCAACATCTCGGTCTGTTTAGATTTCTATATAATTCTACAATTAATGTTTAAAATGACGTACGCCTGTGAATACCATCGCAATGCCGTATTCATTTGCTTTATCAATGGAATCTTGATCTTTAATGGAACCACCTGGTTGAATAATTGCTGTAATCCCTGCAGCGGCTGCCGCCTCCACAGTATCGCTCATTGGGAAAAATGCATCTGATGCTAATGCAGCACCTTTCGCTTTTTCTCCAGCTTGTTCAAAGGCAATTTTAGCTGCACCTACACGATTCATTTGCCCTGCACCAACCCCAAGTGTCATTTGAGAATCTGTTACAACAATCGCATTGGATTTCACATGTTTGACAACAGACCAACCAAGTTGCAATGCTTCCCATTCTTGCTCTGTTGGTTCACGATCTGTCACCACTTTAATATCCGCATTGCCAAAGCCATAACGATCTGGCTCCTGTACAAGAAGGCCACCCTCAACTGATACTACATTGAATGAATCTTGTTTCGCTTGCTCGAAAGGAATTGTTAGTAAGCGGATATTTTTCTTTTTCGTTAAAATATCTAATGCTTCTTGTGAGAAAGCAGGTGCAATAATAATCTCTAGGAAAATATGACTTAGCTTCTCAGCAGTTGCTGCATCCACTTCCATATTTAATGCGATAATACCGCCAAAAATAGATGTTGGATCTGCTTCATATGCTTTATCGAATGCTGCCTCTAACGTGACACCAGTGCCAACACCACATGGATTCATATGTTTCACCGCTGCAGCAGCTGGCATTTCAAATTCTTTTACAATTTGCAATGCTGCATTACCATCTTGAATATTATTGTAGGATAACTCTTTACCATGTAATTGTGTAGCATAAGCTAATGAAAAGTCAGAGCCAAGACGCTTTTGGTAGAAGGCCGCTTTTTGGTGAGGGTTTTCGCCATAGCGTAAATTTTGCTTTAATTCATATGTCATCGTTAAGCTCTCTGGGAACTCTTCTTCAGTCAGGTAGTTCGAAATATAAGAATCATATGCGGCTGTGTGACGGAAAACTTTCGCAGCTAGTTTACGACGTGTTTCAATTGTTGTGGCACCGTCTGCTTTAAGTTCCTCTAATACTGTTGCATAGTCATTGCTGTCCACGATTACTGTTACATATTGATGGTTTTTTGCAGCAGAACGTAACATTGTTGGACCACCGATATCAATGTTTTCAATTGCATCATCCCAAGTTACATTAGGCTTTGAAATTGTTTCAACAAACGGATAGAGATTCACACAAACAATTTCAATTGGTTCAATTCCATGCTCATTCATCTGTGCTTGATGAGAGACATCATCAAACTTTCCTAATAGACCACCGTGAATCATTGGATTTAAAGTTTTCACACGACCATCTAAAATTTCAGGAAACTTCGTTACTTCATCTACTGCTGTTACAGCTACCGCATTATCCTGTAACATTTTTTTTGTACCGCCAGTTGATAAAATTTCATAACCTAATGCTACTAATTCCTTTGCAAATTCTAAAATACCATCTTTATTGGAAACACTGATTAATGCACGTTTTGTCACAACAATATCCTCCTAATTTTTATCGTGCTGTCCACGACTGACTTGCTTCAATAGATTAATAGAGTTAGGTCTTACTTGTTGAGTAGGATTCTCGACCTAACTCCCTCTTCAGTTACTGTAATAATTGCTGTAATGCCTTTGTATATAATAAATGCTCTTGTTTATGAATTTCAGCTTCTGTTGCCTCGCGATTTCCTTCAATGACAGGTACCGCTGCCTGAGCGATAATTGGTCCAGTATCCATTCCTTCATCAACAAAATGCACTGTTACACCTGTTATTTTCACACCATGATTAATGGCTTGTCCAATAGCGTCCTTTCCAGGAAAGGCAGGCAATAGGGACGGGTGAATATTAACAATTCGCTGTGGAAAGGCTGCTAATAATACGTCACTGATTAAACGCATATACCCAGCAAGCACAATCCATTTCACATCGCACTCATGTAAAGCTTCGATAATAGCTGTCTCATATGCTGACTTTGAGACAAACTCTTTTGGATTCAATGCTAACACTGGAATCCCAAAGTTTTCAGCACGTGTTACTACAAATGCTCCAGGCTTATCTGTGACCACTAGTGCGACCTTTGCATGGAGTTCACCACGTTCAATGGCCTCTTGAATGGCTTGAAAATTGCTACCGCTACCTGACGCGAACACGGCTATTTTTGTTGGTGCAGTCATTACACTAAACTCCCATCATGTGAGCCATTAAATACTACTCCGTCACCTTTAATAACACGTCCGATTGTATAAGCCTTTTCACCATTTGCTTCAACTGCAGCGATTACTTTATCAGCTTCAGTTTCTGGCACAGCTATTACAAAGCCAATACCCATGTTAAACACATTATATAAATCTTTATCTTCTAGCTGACCTTTCTCTTTTAGGAATTCAAAGATACGTAATACAGGCCAAGAACCTAAGTCGATTTCCGTTGCTAGTCCCTCTGGCATCATGCGTGGTAGATTTTCATAGAAACCGCCACCTGTAACATGTGCACAGCCATGTACATCTGCTGCCTTTAAAGCTGCTAGCACAGGTTTAGCATATAGCTTTGTTGGCACTAGAAGCGCCTCACCGATTGGGCCTAGATCTTCATAGCCTTCTACAATAGCATCCACAGCATATTGATGATCTGCAAAGACAATTTTACGCACTAAAGAATAACCGTTTGAATGTACACCACTTGATGCAATTCCAATAAGTACATCGCCTTCTACGATTTCTTCACCTGTCACGATGGCAGACTTTTCACACGCGCCTACTGCAAAGCCAGCTAGATCATATTCATCTTCTTCATAAAGACCAGGCATTTCCGCAGTTTCTCCACCTATTAGAGCCGCACCTGATTGCACACAGCCATCTGCAACACCTTTGACAATTTGTTCGATTTTTGCAGGCTCTGCTTTTCCAAGAGCTACGTAATCTAAAAAGTACAGCGGTTCTGCTCCTTGAGCAACAATATCATTTACACACATTGCTACACAGTCCACACCGATTGTATCGTGCTTGTCTACCATGAAGGCTAGCTTTAGCTTTGTTCCAACACCATCTGTCCCCGAAATAAGAACAGGTTCTTTAAGATTCAGTTCTGACAAGTCAAACATGCCACCAAAACCACCAAATGTCCCCATTACACCTAGACGGTTCGTACGTTCAACATGAGACTTCATTCGTTTTACGGCTTCATAGCCCGCTTCAATATTTACACCTGCTTGTTCATATGCCTTTGACACGCAGAGTTCCTCCTTATCATCCAAGTCGCCTAAGTTTCCTAGATAGAAATGACTGTAAGACACTAATTTGTTGCGATGTTGTTCTTAACGTAATAATTCTTTTTCATGTGGCAAAATCGTATCCGGGAAAATCTCTGTTGGATATTTGCCTGTAAAGCATGCAAGACAAAGTCCTCGGTTTTCATCTTCGTATGGTCGTGCAATTGTTTCTACCATCCCCTCAACAGAAAGGAATGTCAGAGAATCTGCACCAATTGCTTCACGAATTTCATCTACATTATGACTAGAAGCAATTAGTTCTTCATGCGTTGATGTATCAATGCCATAATAACAAGGGTTTGTCATCGGCGGTGATGAAATCACAACATGAACTTCCGCTGCGCCAGCATCTTTTAGCATTTTGACAATGCGACGAGATGTTGTACCACGAACGATAGAATCATCAACCATTACTACTTTTTTTCCTTTTACGACTTGAACAACAGGTGAAAGTTTCATTTTCACACCACGTTCACGTAGCTCCTGTGTCGGCTGAATAAACGTACGACCAACATAACGGTTTTTAATAAGACCTAATTCATAAGGGATTCCACTTTCTTCTGCAAAACCAATCGCTGCGGAAATACTTGAATCAGGAACACCTGTTACAACATCTGCTTCAATATGCGCACACTCACGAGCAAGCTGTTTACCCATACGTTTTCGTGCCATATGAACGTTAATACCATCAATATCCGAATCAGGACGTGCTAAATAAACATATTCCATCGCACACATCGAACGTTTATCCATATCAGCAAAACGATCTGATTTTACGCCCTCATCATTAATAATGATTAATTCACCTGGTTCTACCGAACGAACGAATTCTGCACCAATTAAATCGAATGCACAAGTTTCAGAAGCTACCACCCATCCATCTCCTAGCTTTCCAAGAGATAATGGACGTAAACCATGTGGATCACGTGCAACAAGCATTTCATCCTTTGTCATAATTAAGAAAGAATAGGCACCCTTTAAAAGAGATAGGGCATTTTTCACCTTCGCACGGAATGGTGAATGTGAACTTTTCTTAATAAGATGCGCCAACACTTCTGTATCAGAGCTAGAGTGGAAAATGCTACCTTGTCGCTCTAGATATTGCTTTAAATGTGTCGCATTGACTAAGTTACCGTTATGGGCAATTGAAAGGCTACCAGTTGAGGAGTGGAATAATAATGGCTGTACATTTTCAATACCGCCACCACCAGCAGTCGTATAACGAACATGCGCAATAGCTGCTTTGCCGTTCACTGCTTTTAATTTATCTTCGTTGAAAACATCATTAACTAGTCCTTCGCCTTTCACCGCGCGAAGATGCTGTCCGTCTGAAACGACAATTCCAGCGCCTTCTTGTCCACGGTGTTGAAGAGCATGAAGCCCGTAATAGCTAAGGTGCGCTGGACTTGGGTTACCCCAAATACCAAACACCCCACATTCTTCGTTTAAGCCTCTGAGTTCAGCAAGCATGGGATTGCTCCTTTCCAATTAGAACGGAATTCCTCCACTGTACCTTCTACAAGCACACCTTTGTCCCCGTTGATTTTCACAAGTGCATCGTTTGTTACGACACCAATTTTTTGAGCATCTTTCATGATTTCTACAAATGCTGCAGCGTTTTCTTCTTTAACTGTAACAACAAAACGAGATTGACTCTCACTGAATAGCGCAGTTGTTGCAGAGCCTGTTAATGTTACATCCACACCAAGACCGTTAGCGCCAAATGTTGTTTCAGCAATCGCCACAGCTAGACCTCCCTCTGCTACATCATGCGCAGATTGAACAAGGCCTGCTTTAATCGCCTTTAATAAAGCTTGCTGACGTGTCGCTTCAACCTCTAAATCAATAGCTGGCGCTTTCCCTGAAATAACACCATTATTTAAAAGTTTTTGAAGCTCTGAACCGCCAAATTCTGTTTTTGTCTCACCAATAACAAAGACAAGATCTCCTGCTGCCTTTACATCCTGTGTCGTTACATGTGCTAAGTCTTCAATAAGACCAACCATACCAATTGTTGGCGTTGGATACACCGCTTCGCCTGAACGCTCATTATAAAGAGAAACGTTACCTCCGATTACTGGAGCATTTAATGCCGTACAAGCTGCCGAAATACCATCTGCAGATTTTTCAATTTGCCAGAAGATTTCTGGTTTCTCTGGATTACCGAAGTTTAAGCAGTCTGTAATCGCAAGTGGCGTGCCACCAGTTGCCACGATATTACGAGCTGCTTCGGCTACTGCGATAGCACCACCCACTTCTGGATCTAAATAGATATAACGTGAGTTACAGTCTGTTGTCATTGCCAACCCTTTATTTGTGCCACGTACTCGAATAACAGCAGCGTCAGAGCCTGGTTTAACAACTGTTGATGTACGTACCTGGTAATCATATTGATCGTATACCCATTCTTTAGAAGCAATTGTCGGTGCTTTTAATAAAGCAATGAGTGTTTCTTTGTAATCAGTCACAGCAGGTTCAGTGTTTTCGATTGCTTGGAACTGAGCATAGTATGCAGGTTCTGCAGATGGTTTATGATAAACAGGTGCATCTTCTGCTAATGCGTCTGCAGGTACCTCTGCAACTACTTGTCCTTTGTGTAGCAGACGAAGCATTTTATCATCTGTAACGCGACCAATCGCTACTGCATCTAAATCGTATTTATCGAAAATCGCTTTAATTTCATCTTCGCGACCTTTTTTCACAACTAAAAGCATACGTTCTTGAGACTCAGACAACATCATTTCATACGCTGACATTCCTGTTTCACGCTGAGGCACTAAGTCTAAGTTCATTTCTACACCAGAACCAGCCTTTGAAGCCATTTCTGCTGAAGAAGAAGTAAGACCAGCTGCACCCATATCTTGAATACCAACTAGAGCATCCGATTTTACAACCTCTAAACAAGCTTCAAGTAAAAGCTTCTCCATAAATGGATCTCCAACTTGTACCGCTGGACGTTGGTTTTCTGATTCCTCAGTTAATTCCTCAGAGGCGAATGTTGCACCATGAATACCATCACGGCCTGTTTTTGCTCCAACATACATCACTGTATTACCTACACCAGCAGCAATGCCTCGTTGAATATCTTTATGATCAATTAAACCGACACACATAGCATTCACTAGAGGATTACCTTCATAGCAAGGATCAAATTGAATTTCGCCACCTACTGTTGGGATTCCGATACAGTTACCATATCCTGCGATTCCCGCTACTACTTCTTCAAATAGATATTTACCACGTGCTGACTTTAATTCACCAAAGCGTAATGAGTTTAACATAGCGATTGGACGTGCACCCATTGAGAAAACGTCACGGATAATACCACCGACACCCGTTGCAGCCCCTTGATAAGGTTCTATTGCAGATGGATGGTTATGCGATTCCATTTTAAACACTACTGCTTGTTCGTCACCAATATCAACAATACCTGCACCTTCACCTGGTCCTTGTAATACCTGTGGCCCTTTAGTAGGGAATTTACGTAGTACTGGCTTTGAATTTTTGTACGAGCAGTGTTCAGACCACATTACTGAGAAAAGACCTGTCTCTGTCCAGTTAGGTAGACGTCCTAAAATACCTTCTACCATTGCAAATTCTTCGTCTGACATCCCCATTCCAGCGTATAGCTTCTCATCTTTAATCTGCTGTGCTGTTGGCTCAAACTTAGTTGTTGACATGATTTTCCCTCCACTGCTTCACGATTGATTTAAATACTGCTAGACCGTCTGCGCCGCCCACCAGTGCATCAACAGCTCGCTCTGGGTGTGGCATCATCCCTAATACATTGCCGCGCTCGTTTATAATCCCTGCGATATCTTCTAAAGAACCGTTTGGATTGTCACCTGAGTATGTGAATACGATTTGATTATTATCTTTTAGTGATTGTAAAGTTTCCTCGTCACAGTAGTAGTTACCTTCACCATGTGCGATTGGAATATTGATGATTTGACCTTGCTCATATTGATTTGTGAATAATGTATTGTTGTTTTCAACTTTAAGCTGCACTGTACGGCACATAAATTTTAAGTTTTTATTGCGCAATAAAGCTCCTGGCAATAAACCTGCTTCCGTTAGGATTTGGAAGCCATTACATACACCTAATACAGGTTTACCAGCATCTGCTGCCTTCTTAACTTCTGTCATAATGTTAGATTGATTAGCCATTGCACCACAACGAAGATAATCCCCATAGGAGAATCCTCCAGGTACTAATACACCATCAAAACCACTTAGATCTGTTGCTGTATGCCATACATATTCTACTTCTTCACCTAGCTCGTCTTTAATCGCATGATACATATCGATGTCACAGTTTGACCCAGGGAATACGAGTACTGCGAATTTCATGATTAAATAGCCTCCTCGACTTCGTAACGGTAGTCTTCAATTACAACGTTCGTTAAAACCTTTTCACACATTTCTTTTACTAGAGTATCAATGTCACGTTCTGAATCTTTAATTGATAGTTCAAGATATTTACCGATACGTAAATCTTCTACTTCACCGTAGCCCATCTTAGCTAAAGAACCTTGTACTGCAGAGCCTTGAGGATCAAGAATACTCTCACGTAATGTTACATAGATTTTTACTTTTTTCATTGTTATTTGCCTCCGAGTCTAGAAAGTATAATAGTATAAACTTCAGTTAAATTACCAAGGTCACGACGAAAAACATCTTTGTCTAACTTTTGCTTCGTTGTTGCATCCCAAAGTCGGCATGTATCTGGTGAAATTTCATCTGCCAATAATACATGACCATCCATATCACGGCCGAACTCTAATTTAAAATCAATCAATGTCACATTGACATCTGCAAAGATCGGCTGTAGCACTTTGTTAACGGCTAATGCACCATCATAAATAGCTGTTACTTCAGTTGGTGTGGCAAGTTCAAGAACATCAATATGTTCTGTCGTAATAAGTGGGTCGCCTAAATCATCGTCTTTATAATAAAATTCAACGATTGGTCGTTTTAAAGGTGTCCCTTCTTCAAGACCTAGACGCTTTGCTAAACTTCCAGCAGCAATATTACGAACAACTACCTCAATCGGAATAATTTCTACTTTTTTTACAAGTTGTTGTGTATCGGATAATCGTTTTACGAAATGTGACGCAATTCCGTTAGCTTGTAATTTTTCGAAAATTAATGAAGTAATGCGATTATTTAAAATGCCCTTACCTTCAATTTCCTCTTTCTTTTCACCATTGAATGCTGTTGCACTATCCTTGTACTCAACAAGTAGCACATTTGGCTCCTCTGTTGTGAACAATTTTTTTGCTTTACCTTCATACAAAAGTTGACCTTTAGTCATTTCGTTTTCCCCCTGATATTATGAGATACGCTTGTAATAATGTTCAGAATTGAACCGTATCTCTACGATTCAACTCTGAAACTTTTACTGGTGGCTCTAACATTTATTATTAGATGGCTAAATAAATATTAGTTAAGTCCTAGTCGTTCAAAAATCATATCAACATGCTGTAAGTGGTAGTTGTAATCAAAACAATCATCCAACTCTTCTTTTGTTAAATAAGATGTGATTTTTTCACTTGCATCGACTAATGTACGGAACTGAACTTGCTCGTCCCAAGCCTGCATTGCTAAAGGTTGTACTGTATCATAAGCTTCTTCACGTACTAGTCCTTTATCAATCAATGCTAGTAAGATGCGTTGAGAATAAATAAGACCAAATGTACGATCCATATTACGTTTCATGTTCTCAGGGAATACTGTTAAGTTTTTCACAATATTACCGAAGCGATTTAGCATATAGTTAAGAGTAATTGTTGCATCCGGTAAAATAACACGCTCTGCAGATGAATGTGAAATATCACGCTCATGCCATAAAGCTACATTTTCATAAGCAGTCACCATATAACCTCGCATTAAACGAGACATACCAACCATGTTTTCAGAACCGATTGGATTACGCTTATGTGGCATTGCAGATGATCCTTTTTGTCCTTTTGCAAAAGCTTCCTCCACTTCACGTGTTTCAGATTTCTGTAGTCCACGAATTTCTGTTGCGAATTTTTCAATTGAAGTAGCGATTAAAGCTAATGCACCTAAATACTGAGCATGGCGATCACGCTGTAAAGTTTGTGTGGAGATCGGTGATGCTGCAAGTCCTAATTTATCGCAAACATATTGCTCAACACGAGGATCGATATTGGCATATGTTCCAACAGCTCCAGACATTTTTCCTGTTTCAATTACTTTGGCAGCTGCTTCAAAACGTTCAAGGTTACGCTTCATTTCCTCATACCATAAACCAAGTTTCAAACCGAAAGTTGTTGGTTCAGCATGAACACCATGTGTGCGTCCCATCATAACTGTATGTTTATGTTCTTTTGCCTTAGTAGCAATAATATCAATGAAATTTACTATATCTTTTCGTAAAATATCATTTGCTTGTTTGATTAAATAAGAAAGTGCTGTATCTACTACGTCCGTAGAAGTTAAACCATAATGTACCCATTTGCGCTCTTCTCCAAGTGTTTCAGAAACAGCACGAGTAAAGGCTACAACGTCATGACGAGTTTCTTGTTCAATTTCTAATATACGATTCACATCAAATGAAGCATTTTCGCGAATTTTAGCAACATCCTCTTTAGGGATATCTCCTAACTCTGCCCATGCTTCACAAGCTAAAATTTCAACCTCTAGCCAAGCTTGGTATTTATTTTGTTCTGTCCAAATTGCGCCCATTTCGGGTCTTGTGTAACGTTCAATCATCGCGTATCTCCTTCTATTCTGACCAAATGCCAGAACTCTCGATTTGTTGTAGTGTAGCTTCTAAGTCTTTTGTCATAATCGTCACATGGCCCATTTTACGGTTGACCTTAGCTTCAGCTTTCCCATAAAGATGTATGGACCATTCAGGATATTTAGCAATTGAGTTACTGAGTGGCACGACATGCTGCCCTAATACATTGACCATAATGGATGGTGCCCATAGTTGTGGCTTACGTAACGGCCATCCACAAACAGCACGAATATGCTGATGGAATTGTGAAACATTACATGCTTCAATTGAATAGTGACCAGAATTATGAGGTCTTGGTGCTAATTCATTGATAACAATACTACCATCTTCTAATACAAACATTTCTACCGCTAGCGTTCCTACTAAATGTAAATAATCTGCAATTTTCAAAGCTTCTCGTTCTGCAGCTTGAGCTGTGCTTTCAGTTATGCGAGCAGGTACTATTGTCTCGTGAAGAATATGATGAACATGAATGTTCTCTCCAACTGGCTGACAATACGATTCACCATGACCATTTCTTTGAACAATGACCGATACTTCCTTTACGAAAGGAACAAATCCTTCTGCAATACATTGCGAATGCGTGAATAATTCTTTCGCTAAAGGCAAATCTTCAGTTGATTTTAAAAGCTGCTGTCCCTTGCCATCATAACCACCTCTTGCTGTTTTGACTATACAAGGATAACCAATCGAATCAATATTGGCTACTAATTCTTCATAAGTTTTTGCAACAATATATGGTGCTACTGGGCAACCAGCTTTCACAATAGCTTCTTTCTCTGTTATACGGTTTTGTGTAATACGTACCAACTCTGCTCCTTGAGGAACATAAGCCATTTGTGATAAACGCTTTAAGCCTTCATAATCAATATTTTCAAATTCATATGTGATAATATCACTTACTTCTGCAAGTTCTTCTAAAGCAGCTTCATCATCATATGGAGCTACAATGCGAATATCTGCAACCTGCCCACAAGGTGAGTCCATTGCTGGTTCAAGAACAGCCACTTTAAAACCTGACTCCTTTGCAGCAAGTGCCATCATTCGACCAAGTTGCCCTCCGCCTATAATGCCTATCGTTTGTCCAGGATAAATAATCTTCGTCACACTAAGTCACCTGTACTTTCTAATACTTGCTGCTTTGTTGCTTCACGTCTAGCATCTAATTTATTAGCAAGCTCCGCATCTGTTGTTGACAAAATTTGAGCTGCAAGTAACCCTGCATTAGTCGCTCCTGCTTTGCCAATCGCTACAGTAGCTACAGGTACGCCACCAGGCATTTGAACGATGGATAATAGTGAATCAAGTCCATTAAGTGCGCGGGATTGAACTGGTACACCGATGACAGGTAATGTTGTTTTAGCTGCCACCATTCCTGGTAAATGTGCAGCACCGCCTGCTCCAGCAATAATTACTTGTATTCCTCGCTCGCGAGCTGCCTCTGCATATTCAAACATTAAATCAGGTGTACGATGTGCAGATACAACTTTCTTTTCGTACGGTACTTGTAATTCATCTAAAATATCACATGCATGTTTCATTGTTTCCCAGTCACTTGAACTACCCATAATGACACCGATTTTCGGATTCATAAATTGTCGCTCCTTTTAAACGATAGAAAAATGATCAATTATTTATTGTGCTAGCCTCTATTTTGAATAGCTACTGCAATTCTTATTTACAAAGAAAATCCCCAAATAAACTACTCTCTACCAGTACACGTGAAAGCAGTTTACTTGAGGATTATTCGGACAAGATCGTCTCCATGTACATAGCTGTACAAAGACCTTCTCACCATACGCCAAAAGTGCTTTCCCGCATAGTCCAGCATTTACGGTGCCGGGTAGAGACACTAGAGCCAATCCTCTAGCATATATGTGGGATCTATTTGTTTTTCCTTCTCACATTTTAACAAGGGATTGTCTTATCGTCAATCCAAAAATGCGAACATTTTTTATTAGGTGAAAAAAAATGTTCGGTTTTTAGTCAAAATCATTCGATATCTTGAGCAGGTATACCTTTAAACTGAATTTTTTGGCGCAAATAAGCTGGCTCACCATCTACGATATGAAAAAGTGGCTCTTCTTTTCGTCCTATGACCATAAAGCCATCTTTCCGCATTCTTGCCAAGCAATCCTCGATTGACTCGTTTTCCTGTACCTCATACCAAATTTGCTTTTTTCCCAACTTTTTCTTCCTTTCCATTGTACATATTCATTCACAACCAATTTGTAATTCATTATACCTTTTGTTGCTTACAGAAGTATGTAAGAACTTAAATAAATAGAAAAAACTGCAGAATTCCTCTCCGCAGTTTTGATGAATGCTCATGGAACATAAAATGCCTTTAAATAGATACAAAAAAATAATAGCAGTAGGAACAAATGAAGGACAACAAGAACCATACGATATCCTTTGATGCCAAATAGGGCACTGGTGATGCCTAAACCACCTAAAATAAACGGCATAAACATATTTACACGATAGAGAAATGTAAAAAAGTTTCCATACCATTTGGTTGAATCATAGCCAAACATAAAGAATATAAGTAGTAGACTTGAGATCGAAATCGCAGAAAAAATGTTCTGCCTCATTTTGATTCCTCCATTATTAAATCCAGAATGTATCTAGGCGAAAGAAATTTCCTTTAAATCCACTTGTAAATATTAAATATATTATAGCATTTTATGAATAGTTCACAAAATAAAAAAAAGCCATGGAATACATCCATGACTTTTTAATTGCCTAGCGACGTCCTACTCTCACAGGGGGAAGCCCCCAACTACCATCGGCGCTAAAGAGCTTAACTTCCGTGTTCGGTATGGGAACGGGTGTGACCTCTTTGCCATCATCACTAGACTATGGTCGACCTTCCATACACGGCGTACTGCTGTGTCTAGAAGCTCTCTCTTTAGAAAGATTTGCTCTTTCAAAACTGGATAAACGATACATTGAATATTTCAAACTGTTTTGGTTAAGTCCTCGATCGATTAGTATTCGTCAGCTCCATGTGTCACCACACTTCCACCTCGAACCTATCTACCTCATCGTCTTTGAGGGATCTTACTTACTTGCGTAATGGGAAATCTCATCTTGAGGGGGGCTTCATGCTTAGATGCTTTCAGCACTTATCCCGTCCACACATAGCTACCCAGCGATGCCTTTGGCAAGACAACTGGTACACCAGCGGTGTGTCCATCCCGGTCCTCTCGTACTAAGGACAGCTCCTCTCAAATTTCCTACGCCCACGACGGATAGGGACCGAACTGTCTCACGACGTTCTGAACCCAGCTCGCGTACCGCTTTAATGGGCGAACAGCCCAACCCTTGGGACCGACTACAGCCCCAGGATGCGATGAGCCGACATCGAGGTGCCAAACCTCCCCGTCGATGTGGACTCTTGGGGGAGATAAGCCTGTTATCCCCGGGGTAGCTTTTATCCGTTGAGCGATGGCCCTTCCATGCGGAACCACCGGATCACTAAGCCCGTCTTTCGACCCTGCTCGACTTGTAGGTCTCGCAGTCAAGCTCCCTTGTGCCTTTACACTCTACGAATGATTTCCAACCATTCTGAGGGAACCTTTGGGCGCCTCCGTTACCTTTTAGGAGGCGACCGCCCCAGTCAAACTGTCCGCCTGACACTGTCTCCTGCCCCGCTAAGGGGCATGGGTTAGAATTTCAATACAACCAGGGTAGTATCCCACCGACGCCTCCTTCGAAGCTGGCGCTCCGAGATCTCTGGCTCCTACCTATCCTGTACAAGTTGTACCAAAATTCAATATCAGGCTACAGTAAAGCTCCACGGGGTCTTTCCGTCCTGTCGCGGGTAACCTGCATCTTCACAGGTACTATAATTTCACCGAGTCTCTCGTTGAGACAGTGCCCAGATCGTTACGCCTTTCGTGCGGGTCGGAACTTACCCGACAAGGAATTTCGCTACCTTAGGACCGTTATAGTTACGGCCGCCGTTTACTGGGGCTTCAATTCGCAGCTTCGCTTGCGCTAACCACTCCTCTTAACCTTCCAGCACCGGGCAGGCGTCAGCCCCTATACGTCACCTTACGGTTTTGCAGAGACCTGTGTTTTTGCTAAACAGTCGCCTGGGCCTATTCACTGCGGCTCTCATGCGCTTGCACGCTCAAGAGCACCCCTTCTCCCGAAGTTACGGGGTCATTTTGCCGAGTTCCTTAACGAGAGTTCTCTCGCACACCTTAGGATTCTCTCCTCGACTACCTGTGTCGGTTTGCGGTACGGGCACCTCTCACCTCGATAGAGGCTTTTCTTGGCAGTGTGAAATCAGGAACTTCGTCCATACGGACTCGCCATCACAGCTCAACGTTACAGTGTGCGGATTTGCCTACACACACGCCTTACTGCTTGGACGCGCACAACCAACGGCGCGCTTACCCTATCCTACTGCGTCCCCCCATTTCTCAAACGGTGAGGAGGTGGTACAGGAATATCAACCTGTTGTCCATCGCCTACGCCTATCGGCCTCGGCTTAGGTCCCGACTAACCCTGAGCGGACGAGCCTTCCTCAGGAAACCTTAGTCATACGGTGGACGGGATTCTCACCCGTCTTTCGCTACTCATACCGGCATTCTCACTTCTAAGCGCTCCACCAGTCCTTCCGATCTGACTTCAACGCACTTAGAACGCTCTCCTACCACTGACATCGTAGATGTCAATCCACAGCTTCGGTGAATCGTTTAGCCCCGATACATTTTCGGCGCAGCGTCACTCGACCAGTGAGCTATTACGCACTCTTTAAATGATGGCTGCTTCTAAGCCAACATCCTGGTTGTCTGTGCAACGCCACATCCTTTTCCACTTAACGATTACTTTGGGACCTTAGCTGGTGGTCTGGGCTGTTTCCCTTTTGACTACGGATCTTATCACTCGCAGTCTGACTCCCGTGTATAAATATCTGGCATTCGGAGTTTGTCTGAATTCGGTAAACCGGGATGGCCCCCTAGTCCAAACAGTGCTCTACCTCCAGTATTCTCATCACGAGGCTAGCCCTAAAGCTATTTCGGAGAGAACCAGCTATCTCCAAGTTCGATTGGAATTTCTCCGCTACCCACACCTCATCCCCGCACTTTTCAACGTGCGTGGGTTCGGGCCTCCAGTAAGTGTTACCTCACCTTCACCCTGGACATGGGTAGATCACCTGGTTTCGGGTCTACGACCACGTACTATTTCGCCCTATTCAGACTCGCTTTCGCTGCGGCTCCGCCTTCTAAAGCTTAACCTTGCACGTAATCGTAACTCGCCGGTTCATTCTACAAAAGGCACGCTATCACCCATTAACGGGCTCTAACTACTTGTAGGCACACGGTTTCAGGATCTCTTTCACTCCCCTTCCGGGGTGCTTTTCACCTTTCCCTCACGGTACTGGTTCACTATCGGTCACTAGGTAGTATTTAGCCTTGGGAGATGGTCCTCCCGGATTCCGACGGAATTTCACGTGTTCCGCCGTACTCAGGATCCACTCAGGAGAGAACGAACTTTCGACTACAGGGCTTTTACCTGCTCTGGCGGACCTTTCCAAGTCGCTTCATCTAACTCGCTCTTTTGTAACTCCGTATAGAGTGTCCTACAACCCCAAGAGGCAAGCCTCTTGGTTTGGGCTCTTCCCGTTTCGCTCGCCGCTACTCAGGGAATCGATTTTTCTTTCTCTTCCTCCAGGTACTTAGATGTTTCAGTTCCCTGGGTCTGCCTTCAAGACGCTATGTATTCACGTCAAGATACTACGCGATTAAACGTAGTGGGTTCCCCCATTCGGAAATCTCCGGATCAAAGCTCACTTACAGCTCCCCGAAGCATATCGGTGTTAGTGCCGTCCTTCTTCGGCTCCTAGTGCCAAGGCATTCGCCGTGCGCCCTTAATAACTTAACCAAGTTATTAAGCCTATAAAAAACTTAAAAAATAAATGTGTTTGTTACAATTTCAATGTCGTTTTATCCAGTTTTCAAAGAACAAGTTTTGAAGTGTTTCATTCAGAAGAATGAACCTTCAAAACTGAACGCAAAACGTAATCTTACAAACCCAAGGTTTGTATTCCGAAATAATCCTTAGAAAGGAGGTGATCCAGCCGCACCTTCCGATACGGCTACCTTGTTACGACTTCACCCCAATCATCTATCCCACCTTCGGCGGCTGGCTCCAAAAGGTTACCTCACCGACTTCGGGTGTTACAAACTCTCGTGGTGTGACGGGCGGTGTGTACAAGGCCCGGGAACGTATTCACCGCGGCATGCTGATCCGCGATTACTAGCGATTCCGGCTTCATGTAGGCGAGTTGCAGCCTACAATCCGAACTGAGAACGACTTTATCGGATTAGCTCCCTCTCGCGAGTTGGCAACCGTTTGTATCGTCCATTGTAGCACGTGTGTAGCCCAGGTCATAAGGGGCATGATGATTTGACGTCATCCCCACCTTCCTCCGGTTTGTCACCGGCAGTCACCTTAGAGTGCCCAACTAAATGATGGCAACTAAGATCAAGGGTTGCGCTCGTTGCGGGACTTAACCCAACATCTCACGACACGAGCTGACGACAACCATGCACCACCTGTCACCGTTGCCCCCGAAGGGGAAACTATATCTCTACAGTGGTCAACGGGATGTCAAGACCTGGTAAGGTTCTTCGCGTTGCTTCGAATTAAACCACATGCTCCACCGCTTGTGCGGGCCCCCGTCAATTCCTTTGAGTTTCAGTCTTGCGACCGTACTCCCCAGGCGGAGTGCTTAATGCGTTAGCTGCAGCACTAAGGGGCGGAAACCCCCTAACACTTAGCACTCATCGTTTACGGCGTGGACTACCAGGGTATCTAATCCTGTTTGCTCCCCACGCTTTCGCGCCTCAGCGTCAGTTACAGACCAGAAAGTCGCCTTCGCCACTGGTGTTCCTCCAAATCTCTACGCATTTCACCGCTACACTTGGAATTCCACTTTCCTCTTCTGCACTCAAGTCCCCCAGTTTCCAATGACCCTCCACGGTTGAGCCGTGGGCTTTCACATCAGACTTAAAGGACCGCCTGCGCGCGCTTTACGCCCAATAATTCCGGACAACGCTTGCCACCTACGTATTACCGCGGCTGCTGGCACGTAGTTAGCCGTGGCTTTCTAATAAGGTACCGTCAAGGTACAGCCAGTTACTACTGTACTTGTTCTTCCCTTACAACAGAGTTTTACGATCCGAAAACCTTCTTCACTCACGCGGCGTTGCTCCATCAGGCTTTCGCCCATTGTGGAAGATTCCCTACTGCTGCCTCCCGTAGGAGTCTGGGCCGTGTCTCAGTCCCAGTGTGGCCGATCACCCTCTCAGGTCGGCTACGCATCGTCGCCTTGGTGAGCCGTTACCTCACCAACTAGCTAATGCGCCGCGGGCCCATCCTATAGCGACAGCCGAAACCGTCTTTCAGTCTTTCACCATGAAGTAAAAGAGATTATTCGGTATTAGCCCCGGTTTCCCGGAGTTATCCCAAACTATAGGGTAGGTTGCCCACGTGTTACTCACCCGTCCGCCGCTAACGTCAAAGGAGCAAGCTCCTTTTCTGTTCGCTCGACTTGCATGTATTAGGCACGCCGCCAGCGTTCGTCCTGAGCCAGGATCAAACTCTCCATAAAAAGAAATTTGATTAGCTCAAATTGTTTTGCTGGCATCATGTTTGATGTCCAAAATTTTTTTTGTTCACTAGCAAAACTAGCTACTTAAAACTTTATTGATTACGTTTTGCTTGTTCAGTTTTCAAGGTTCATTTACTAGTTACACTAAGTAACTTTTTATAATTTAACATAATGTTAACTCGTTGTCAACTGTTTATGTTAATATTTTTTAAGTTGTTCGTTTATTTCGTAACAACGTGTTTAAATATATCATCATAAATTTAAGTTTGCAAGTGTTTCATTAAAGTAAAACTATTCGCATTATTTAAAACCGAGTTTCTTCTATATAAATGTAAAAATAATACCTTCTTTTATTTTGGATCAACTCAATAAAAAACACCTTTAATTGTTAGCAACTTACTAACAATTAAAGGTGTCTGTTTAACTAACGTACCCAAATGAAGTATGCAAGGAAAACAAAGAATAGACCATACATCATTGGGTGAATTTCTTTTTTACGACCTGCTAATAACATTGTAATTGGGTAGAATACAAAGCCGATTGCAATACCAGTAGCAATTGAATAACCAAGTGGCATCATTAATACTGTAAAGAATGCAGGTACTGCTATTTCGAATTTGTCCCAATCAATTAAGCGTAAGGACGATACCATTAGTACCCCTACGATTACTAAAGCTGGAGCAGTAACTGCTGGTGTTACCACTGCTAGTAATGGTGAGAAGAATAATGCAACTAAGAACAGTACTGCTGTTACGACTGCTGAAAATCCTGAACGAGCGCCTGCAGCAACTCCAGAAGTTGACTCTACGTACGCTGTTGTTGTTGACGTACCAAATAAAGAACCGATAGTTGTTGCTAGTGCATCTGCCATTAAGGCACGTCCTGCACGCGGTAATTTATTATCTTTTACTAAACCTGCTTGTGTCGCTACAGCCATTAAAGTACCAGCTGTATCAAAGAAATCAACAAACAAGAATGTTAACACTACTACTAAAAACTTCACGTTAAATAATGTACCGAAGTCACCAAGTGGTTCTAGTGCTACCATGAATGTAGAATCTACACTTGGAATAGCTGATACAACGGCTGTCGGAGGATCAATGATACCTGTGATCATCCCAATAACTGCAGTAATCACCATCCCTAAGAAAATACCGATACTGCGCAATTTAATAATAAGAATAACTGAAAGAATAATTCCGAATACCGCTAATAATGTAGCGCCTGTGAAACTTCCTAAAGTGACTAAAGTAGCTGGGCTATCGACAATGATCCCTGCTCCTTGTAAACCAACAAAAGTTATAAATAAACCAATACCTGCAGAAACTGCATATTTAAGTTGTACTGGTATAGCATTAATAACAGTTTCGCGGATACCAGTTAAAGATAAAATAATAAAGATAATCCCTGAGAAGAACACGCCTGTTAAACCAGTTTGCCACGGAATACCGTATGCTCCGACTACAGTAAATGCAAAGAATGCATTTAACCCCATCCCAGGAGCAAGTGAAATCGGAAACTTAGCGAAAATCCCCATAATCAAAGAACCGACTGCTGCTGCTAATGCTGTTGCTACGAAAACAGCACCTTTATCCATCCCTGCATTTTCTAGAATACCTGGGTTAACAGCTAGAATATATGCCATTGCAAGGAAGGTTGTAATACCGCCTATTATTTCGCGGCGATAATTAGTTCCTAATTCATCGAACATGAAATATTTTTTCATTATCAAAAAATCCTCCGTGTGGTCGTCTTCAATATCGAAAACAAAAAAGACACGCTGACTACTCTACTAGTCGCATGTCTACGATATATTTCATCACAATTAGTGTGTGAAACAAATTAGTGTTTATACATTTATGTATAAACCTAAATCGTAGTCAAGTTATTTACGGTAACTTGGTAGAAACTCACGGGCCTTATCCCCGACATTATACGACGACGTATTTAATTTACATTCGTAATATATCATTTCGTTTTTTAGATTTCAACCCTATTTCCGAACATTTTTCTAAAAAGAAATGCGAAAGTTCGTGTAAAATTCTTATTTAATGTTCAGGTTCTATTAAATGTATTACTAAAGAGGCTTTGTACTGAACATTTCAGCAATTAGTTTAAAGAAAAAATCCCCTAGAAATTCTAGAGGATCCTTCTTTTGAACGTATGTTTTAACTCATCACTTTACTTTGCAAGACTTGAATTCTTTTTTCTAATTTTTCTTTCCAATCTTCTGCTAATGCATCTACTGCTTGTATTTGTTTCATAGCGATTGCATCATTGTTTTTGAAGTACACTTCATTGCAATACAAAACAGAGATACGTGCAGGATGCTTTTCTACAAGCTCAATTGTTGAATCTGCACAGATTGTCCCTTCTTCAAGTACACGCGCAAGGAAACCTGTATAGCCTGTTTCGATTAAACGTTTGAGTAATGTGTTTGCCTCGGTATATCTATCAATCGTACTACATGGAATACGTCCCTGTGTAATTTGAATGACAGCATCTCCAATTTTATAAATATCACCAATACAAACATCTGATTCTAACATATTTGTTACGGTTAAATTTTCGCCAAATGCAGCAACGGGTAACGTTTTTCCAAGTTCCTGTTCCCATTGTATGTAATGCTCCGCAGGATATAAACAAACTGCTCGATCAGGGCCACCGTGATGTTTTTTATCTGCCACATCATCCCCTTCAAAGCCTTGAGAGGACAAATAAACTTCTTGCACTCGTTGCTTTTCAATCCCTGTAATCATTGAACGTCCTTTACTATCAACCAATTCTTTTGGCATCCCAACCGTTAATGTATGAATCATTGGTTTATTTTTCTCCATTTAAATCCCCCCTAATCTGAATAGTATAATTTCTTGTGCATTCATTTAGTTTACTACATACAACACTTTACCAGCAATTTTTGCAGTTGAGATACTTCATTAAGCCATAAATTCAGAAGGAAATAAATCAAAAAAAGCCCTAAAAACCTCTCAGGGCTTTTAGGGCTTTTGCTATTATTCCCACTCAATCGTTGCTGGTGGCTTAGATGTAATATCATACAGCACGCGGTTCACGTGTTTTACTTCGTTTACAAGGCGGACGGAGATTTTCTCTAGTACATCCCAAGGAATACGTGCCCAGTCAGAAGTCATACCGTCGATAGATGTAACGGCACGGATACCGATTGCATAGTCATACGTACGAGCATCGCCCATTACACCTACTGAACGGATATCAGGTAATACCGTAAAATATTGCCAAATGTCACGATCAAGGCCAGCTTTTGCGATTTCTTCACGTAGAATGAAATCAGATTCGCGAACGATTTCTAATTTTTCTTCTGTTACTTCACCAAGCACACGGATACCTAATCCAGGACCTGGGAACGGTTGACGCCAAACGATTTTTTCGTCTAGTCCAAGCTCTAAACCTAGTGCACGTACTTCATCTTTAAATAAAGTTTTCAGTGGCTCAATTAGTTGGAATTGCATATCTTCAGGAAGACCACCAACATTATGGTGTGATTTGATTGTTTGTGCAGTTGAAGTACCAGATTCAATAATATCTGTGTAAAGAGTTCCTTGTGCTAAGAAATCCATACCTTCAAGCTTAGATGCCTCTTCATCAAACACATAAATGAATTCATTACCGATAATTTTACGTTTTTTCTCTGGATCAGAAACCCCAGCAAGTTTGTCCATGAATCGTTTACGTGCATCAATTTTAATAAGATTCATGTCAAAGTCTTCTGTGAATGTTTTCATTACTTGTTCAACTTCGCCTTTACGGTTTAAGTTGTGGTCTACGAACATACAAGTTAATTGATCGCCTATTGCTTTATGGATTAACACCGCTACCACTGATGAGTCTACACCACCAGAAAGTGCACATAATACTTTTTTATCGCCAACGATTTCACGAATTTTTGCAATTTCAAGCTCAATGAAGTTTGCCATTGACCAATCGCCTTTCGCTTCACAGATGTCGAATACGAATTGACGTAATAGATCATTACCATATACAGAGTGACGTACTTCTGGATGGAATTGTACAGCATATAGTTTACGTTCAACGTTTGCCATTGCAGCAATCGGACAAGATGCACTAGTTGCGATGACTTCAAATCCAGCTGGAACTTCTGTTACATGGTCACCATGGCTCATCCAAACGATTTGTTCTGTAGGTAATTCACCAAATAATTTGTTTGGTGTTGTTACTTGAATTTCGGCTTTACCATACTCGCGTGTTTCAGCACCTTCAACTTTACCGCCGTTTGTATGGGCCATTAATTGCATACCATAGCAAATACCTAAAATCGGTAAACCTAATTCGAAGATAGCTGGATCCACATGAAAGGCATTTTCATCATAAACAGAGTTTGGACCACCTGAGAAAATAATACCTGTTGCGTTCATATCTTTAATTTCTTCTGCAGTTACCGTATGTGGATGTAATTCACTGAAAACACCAAATTCACGAATACGACGTGTAATTAATTGGTTAAATTGGCTACCGAAGTCTAGTACAACGATTTTTTCTTGCTCTTTTAATAAAGGGCTAGCTGTCAAAATTTCCACCTCTTCTATTATTTTTAAAGGATTTTTCATGTGTTCAAAGAAAAACGCGAAGAAAGTAAAAAAACTTTCTACGCGTTCATAAGCTCTAGAATATTGATAAAGGCGAATGCGTAGCAAAGTAAAGTGATTTACTATACTTTTCACCTAACGAAAACATCCGCCTTCATAGAGAAATCATTTAAGGTGATTTCGTAGAAACATCCGAACCCTATTATCGAACTTATATGAAAGCAATCCTTGCATTTAATTTTTTTCATTTTACTCTTTGTCTACGTTAAAATCAACTGATAGTGCGATTGATTAAATATTCCCAACTTTCTTTCAGCTTCACAAAATCAACATCTTCTTTGTCTTTCCCATAAATATGTTGCTCGTAAACTACCGTCAGCTTTTGCATTTCATCTGTTTCTAATGCTGAATCTACACGCTCTGCGAATGCACTTAACGTTTCTCCATCTTTTCTCCGCAAACCAATACGGGATAATTGCTTCAGTAAAACATGGTAGGAAGAATCGAAATTTGACCAATCCGCTACTTTTTTACGGTATGCTCGAACATGCATCTTAGGAATCCACGTTTTACGCTGTAAGAATAAAGAAATACCTGTGATTATTAATAATACAACAATTATCACCCAAACATAGGCAAACTTTTTCATCCATAACCACATTGCATCAAAGCTAAATGTTGATTTTGTCTGTTCCTTCTCGGTTACCTGTTCTTGTGGTTGTGGCTGCTCGGGTTTTCGTTCTGGCTGCGCCACTTCCTCCTCATCAGACGTATCTAACGGAATATCATAATCGATGTTAACATTGCCAGAAAAGCCGATTGTAGGCTCAAACTCCATCCATCCCGTTCCAGGTATAAAAGCTTCTACCCATGAGTGCGCATTGTCATTCGTGATGCGATATTCGCGTAATCCATCTGACACAGGTCCTGCAGTCCCAGGTGCAAAGCCTTTCACCCATCGAGCTGGGATTCCTACTGAGCGTAAAAGTACCACCATTGAAGTGGAGAAATTATCACAATACCCAACTTTTGTATCGAACAAAAATTGATCGACATAATCCTGATTTTCACCAGGAATGGCAGCTTGCGTTTTATCGTACTTAAAACCATTTGTTCTAAAATAACTTTCTACAGCCTTAATTTGTTCATAAACCGTATCTTTCTTTTGCGTTATTTCAGACGCTAAGTCCCTTACACGCTGAGGAAGTTGGTTAGGTAACTGCAAAAATCGATCAAAGGAAGAATCCATTGTTTCAAGTGTTGCTGGATATGACAATTGGAGCTGCTCCATACTATAAACAGGCTCACTATAAGACAATGAATAGTTTGATAATGATTTCGATTCCCCTACCTGTTGTTCTATATTCATTTTTTCAGTCTGCTCATCTTGAATAAATAAAGTGGAATCTTGAGCCGAAACAGAAAGCATACCATATGTTTGAATTAAAAATGGCATTGGAACAGCAATATCTAATTGAATCTGACGTTCACTTTCGGGCGGCCCTACTTGTAAAGAAGTCAGAATGGGTGTATTTGACTCATAAACATTTTTCCCAAAGTTCCCCTCTGAAACAATCCAACCTTTTGACGTATACGTATCTTTTGTTTCAATACGCCAATAATGACGATCACGGGAAGAGGCAGTGAATATTAAAGTATTATCTCCTTGGAACGGACCACCTAACTGACTATCATCCTGGCTATAACCAACTGATTTTTGACCATTTCCATTTCCGTCTTGTCCAGTAACCCCTTGGATAAACGGCACCGGATCTGCCCATGTTGGCCCAGTCTTTGGTAAAAAGTATGCTACAGAACTAACGAGTAATACAGATACTAGCATGGGAATAACAATTTTCCATTTCTCCATTACCGTACTTGTAGTTTCTACTTGAAGCCATAGGCGCTTGACAAAAAGAACACCTGTCATGATTAATCCTAAAACAACAACTTTTACAATTGCCGCTTTACCGTCATAGTCACTAAATGTATCCAAAGTAGCAATAAAGAATACGGTCATGGCAAAGAAGTAGAATATATTTTTTCGCACCGAAACCCAATGGTGAATTAAATAGACCAGCATCCAAATCAATACAAGAAATAACACTGTTCTGAAAACATCTGAAACCTGTCCAAAGTCACCTGTTAGAATCGTGGCCATGTTCCCTCTCCATTCAGCCAATAAAAAAGGCAATGTATCACCAGATAATACAGGACTAGGGCTATAGATAAAAACGACAAACCAGGTAATATAACCAAACTTCACTAATCCTGATAATAAAGGATGTACGCGGAAAAGACTTAGCGCTAAAGACATACCGATAAACACTAAGAAAAGATGCATCCCACCTGTATTCGTTAATTGCATAATGGGAATAAGCCATTCACGCAAAATGAAAAATACAATAACATAAGCTATGGCTAATTCTAAAAATTCTCCTAATGATTGCTTCACGGTCTTATCACCTCCGTGAATAAATGATAGAAATCTGCTGGATTTACATAAATAACTTGTATATGTTTATACCGCATCGCAAGCTCAGATTGCACTGGTTGCTGCTTTGCCACTACAAAACAAATACAGCTTTTCACTATATTCGCAAGAGTATGTAGGAATTCATCTGAAACATCACTTGTCACATAAAGCAGTGTTGCAACTTGTTTAAAGGCTTGTTGGTCATGAAATCGAAACTTGACATTCTCTGTAGGTTTTATCGCAGCTAAATGATACATGACTTGATCTAAATGCTTGTCACCCTGTATAGCTGGGAATACTTTCGTCATTGCTCCAGCAGAAATAAATGATAAATCTCCTCGTTCCTGAACGATCATTTGTAGCATTGAAGCTACTAACTCTACTTTTTCTTCAAACATCGAGGATTTTGTAGCGTCTAGCACTAACATTAGTTCAGATGATTGTCGATCCTCAAATTCCTTAGACTGTAACTTTTGTGTACGTGCAAATGATTTCCAATGAATCCACGAAAAACGATCTCCTGGAACGTACTCTCGTAATCCAACAGCCATCGATGTGTCCTTCACAATAGAGTATGGAGACATCATCAAGCCAACATCATATTTTGTTTGAAGCGCAGCATATTTCATCTCTTGTACTCTTGGGTAAACTAAAATAGTTTGGTCCTTTTCTGCTACGACAACCTTTTTAGCCCAGCCAAAAAAATCATAGAAAACAATTGTAACACCTAGGTAGCGATGTTCACCACGTGGCATATTTTCCAATTCATATTGCCAGCTAAAGGTCTTTTTGAATCCAACGAACTTAATGGCATTCGCATTTTGTATTTTAGCTTGCACTAATCCCTCACTATCCACAAGTTCCTCCATTACGATATAGGCAAATGGAAAACGTGTTTTACGTTCTATCGTAATAAGCACCTTCGCTGATTGACCTCGTTCTATATGAATCGGGTCAATCTTGCGTTCGATTAGTAAAATATCTTCTCTAACGACAAAGAAAATGAATGCATATACTAAAAATGGGCTAACCGTAAAAAATACAAACCAGCTCACAAACCCACCTTGGAACATTGCATAACAAAATGTTACGATCATCAAGAAAGCGATTAATAGGAAATGTTTGCTTTTTTCTACAAAAGCTTTCCATTGCCTCATTGTTCTGCAAACCTCTTTGTCGGAACTGGTGTTTTAGCAATGATCCGCTGGATAATTTCGTCTGCTGTCACGTTATCATAGCGTGCATCTGGTTTTAAAACTAAACGATGGTTAAAAACAAATGGCACTAAATATTGAACATCATCAGGGGTAACATAGCTTCGTCCTTTTAAAAATGCGTAAGCTTGAGAAGCTTTCATTAGCGCTATTGTGGCACGTGGACTCACACCTAAATAGACATAATTATTTTCTCTTGTTAGGGTAGCAAGCTCCACCATATAATTTTTAACAGAATCTTCTACATACACACCTTGAACAAGTTCCTGTAATTCGATTAATTGCGCTACCGATAATACTGCTTCGATTTTTTCAATGGCTTTACCATTCTCAGCTCTTCGTAAAATTTCAACCTCTTGCCCCCTAGATGGATAGCCCATTTTTATCTTTAAGAGAAATCGATCTAGTTGTGCTTCAGGTAAAGGATAGGTACCTTCATGTTCAATCGGATTTTGTGTAGCCATCACAAAAAATGGCTGATTGATCATCAGCGTTTTCCCATCAATTGTAACAGAAGCCTCTTCCATCCCCTCTAACAACGCTGATTGAGTTTTCGGAGACGTTCGGTTAATTTCATCGGCTAATACAACATCCCCCATGATTGGTCCTGGACGAAATTCAAACTCCATTGTCTTGGGATTATAAATAGAAATACCGACTACATCTGATGGCAATAGATCTGGCGTAAATTGAATACGCTTAAATTGTGCATCAAACGATTTTGCAAGTGCTCGCACCATCATTGTCTTTCCTACTCCAGGTACATCCTCCAATAAAACGTGTCCCCTTGCTAATAATGCGACAATACTGAGCTCAGCAACTTCTCTTTTACCAATCATTACTTTTTCTATATTTTCTAAAACATTCTGTATTTGAGCATTCATTAATCGAAAAGCCTCCCATTCCATCAAGCAATTGTGTGAATTGCAAGCAAACTTAATCTAAGCATAGCGAAATCTGTCTTGTAAAACAATTATCTGAAACTTCTACTTCCTACGAACATTCATAAAAAAGGCTTGTTTGATAACATCCAAACAAGCCTAATCCTTATTATATAACGTCATTAACCATTAGAATGTTACAAATTCAATCTTTTTAACCATATTTCTTCTAAAGATGTAGAATTTTCTTGCAAGAAAATTTCAGATATCGCCCCAGAAATGATAATTTCACCTTCATGTAAAACTAATACATCATCTGCTATTTCTTCAGCAAAAGATAGCAAATGAGTAGAGAAGATAACGGTATTGCCTTTTTTCTTCTCCTCCAGCATCATGTTTTTCAACTGTGCTATCCAAAAGGGATCTAGACCATTCGTTGGCTCATCTAAAATTAACAATGACCCGCTACCAAGTAAGCTCTGGGCTAGGTTTAGCCGTTGGAGCATCCCTTTGGAAAAGTGTTTAGCTCTTTGCTTCCGAACATCCCACAAGGAAACACGCTTCAGTACATTCTCTTGCTCATATTTATCTACTTGTTTTAAAGATGCCAACAGCTCTAATATTTCAGCTGCAGTTAGCATAGTTGGAAAGTTTACATCATCAGGCATAAAACGGATTGTTTGTGGTTGATGCCATATTATTTCACCAGATTGCTGTTTCTCTTGACCCGTTAACAAACGAATCAAAGTACTCTTCCCAGCCCCGTTTCCTCCAACCAATGCAAGAATTCGACCAGCTTGCAGCTGAAAGGAGGCTTCTTTTAATCCTCTATCATTTTCATAAACCTTAGCTACATTTTTTCCCTCTAACAGAATCATCGCCGCTCCCCCTCCTTTAACAGCTTCGTAGCAAGCATTAACGGTAGTACAATCCAGAGTATTGTTATTATTCCATACACCACCTGACCAAGCGGTGATAAGTAAAACCTCGTTACATCATAAAAGGCTGGACCAAGCACACTAGCTTGATTACTAAATATAAAATAGCCGAAGCGCAGCCATTCTACTGGATTAATATGTATCATTATGATGATGAGCTTTTGTAAAAGATGTCCTGAAACAACTGCACCTATCGCCATTAAAGCATAAGAAATGAGCAATAAAAGAAAGGACCATACTACAAGTGATAATGCAAGTGCAAATAATCTTTTTTTTGCAAATACCCCTAGCAAGATTCCTAAAGACACAAAGATAATAATACATAATAGCGTAAGAATAACTAAAACAATTGGTAACCGTACCCCACCTAGTAACCCACCTACGGTTAATACAAAACTAAATGCCACTACTATTACTAATAAAAACGCAAGTACCGTAGCTACATATTTGCCTGTAATATATTGCTTCCGCTTCATAGGGTATGTTTTTAATAACGATAACCAACCTGATTCTATATCACCAGCTATACTCATACTACCAATGGTGAGGATAAATAGCGGCAGCAGAAATAATAACACACTTAAAAATGATGCAGTTTGACGTGTAAAGCCTTCAATATCTGGTAAAGCCATTTGTTGAATGACGACTATGGCAACGAAAACAAACGTAAACAGAAAGGCTACTAGTTGCATCCATCGACTTCTTAAAATCTGCTTCAGCTCTATTTTTACAAACATCACTCATGAATCCCCCAATTCAATGTCAGCAAATCACGATAGGCAAATAGTTGACCTTCTTCTTCATCATTCATCCATTCTTTGGCTTCGTCTTTTGTAGCAAATGCAATAACACCATAGTTCATCGGCGTCCAATAATTTTTGTTGTACACATAAATCGCTTTATAAACGTCAATCCATTCATTCGTTGCTTTATTTTTAATATAGGCTGCTCCCACTTCACCATCGCCATTTAGCTCAATGTAATCCATTAAGCATCCAATATCATCAAAAGTCTCATAGTCTCCATTTTTCAAAACAATTTGCCCTGCGTATTCATTATGAACAATACTCATATTACAAACTTTACAAACATCTGTTTCACTATTGATTTCACGTGGATGGTATGCTTTTTCACCACAGCCTCCTAAAATAACGCCACATATAATTACTATCATTATCCATCTAGTCACACTCGTATCCCCCTTTTCCAAAGCCATAAACTTCCCATAAACACGATAAAACCAATCACTAATTGTAAGATATTTAATGAAAACTCTATCTCTTTCATATTGCTCAGTAATTTTGGTTCATTATCTACCATTAGATTTCGTTCTGTTTTATTAATCTGTTGATCTAGTGACGTCAGGATAACAACGCTTGGTGATGCCACAAAAAATTGATAAACCGGCTGTCTCACCATCCATTGTCCAAAACTCGACACAGCCACATATGGAATATCTCCAAAACCATCACCTGTAACATCTAGCCCTGTATAATCATCATAAAAATTATGAATTAAACGTAATCCTCGATTGTCTGACCTTGCTGTTAATATATTGCCTGTAAACTGATTATTCATAATGATTGAACGCTCATCGACTTTTGTACCTTCTAATGCAGTTTGATTCATCTGAAAGCGATTTTCTTGTATTTGAATCACTGAACTCTTCTGCAACGCTACCCCTACACGATTATGCAGAAAGCTATTTTCTCTTACCATTGCCTCCTGTGTGTCATACATCATAAGTCCATAACTATTGAAGCCATTATGATTACTAATTGTATTACTACTTATTTCTAAATTAGTAGTCATCATCACCATAAGACCTGTAACATTCTGTAAATATGTATTGAACAACACCTTCACATTACTTGAATACATAAAATGTGTTCCATAACGGCAATTTGTTACCTTGTTTCGCTGTACATCTATTCGCGTCCCTTCTTCAACATATATACCATCCTGGACTTGTTCGATCGTATTTTGATCGATCACGACATCTTCACTTTTAAAAACCGCAATTCCATTTCCTTTTTCAGCAAAGTGAGATTCATTTCCAATGATCCTATTTTCTAAAATTCGTATATGCCTTGAATGCTGAAGATGTATACCAACTCGGATATCTTTTAGTTCAATAGCTCTTAGCTCTAAATTATCCGCCTCATTAGTAACAATTCCTTTATTTTTTGCTGTTATCCTTATATTTTCTATGGAAACATTCGATACATGTTCAATTTTTAATACAGGTTCATCATTTTGAGCATAAAGCTCAGTCCCTTTTTGTCCGTACAGTTTGATCGGTTTCTTCACCGTGAAATTCCCTTGGTAACGACCAGCAGGAATATGAATACTATCTCCAGCTTTTGCTTGATCGATAGCATATTGAATATCAAATTCTGCATACGCCGTTTGACTTGTCATGAGAAAAAATAAAAAGAACAACATGATTTGCTTCATCACTTTCCACCTCCTCATTCAGCAAGAAAAGACTAGAGGATTTCCCCTAGTCTATAATTTAATGACCGTGCCCTTCTTGATTCACCTCATTCGAATGCATAGAACCGGATGCATCTTTTTCATCCTCAGCCTTTTTTTGCATCATTTTCTTACGTCTCTCCAATGCATCATCTTTAATTTTTTGTAGTTCCTCCACATAAGCTTTCGAATTTTCTTGCATATATTTATCTGCTTCAGCCTTGTCCACGAAATAAATATAGCCCCAGTTCATCGGAGATTTCAGCTCTGTTTTTATAATTGTTACATCTTCAATCTTTGCCCAATCTTTCGACACAAAATCACGTACAAATTTTTCGTTTTTTTCTTCATTAGCAACCTCTGCATTTAATAAACAGCCAATATCGTCATAAAAAGCGATTGTTCCATCTTCTTTTATTGCCTGTGCTGAAAATACACCCATCTCATGGTCTTTCATATAAACTTTCATATTACACATTTCACAAGTTGTCTCTTCTTCAGGCTCTTGTAACCGTGTATCTACTAATGAAGCAACTTGCACGGTTTCTGATTCATTTTTCGTAACTTCTTGCTCAATTTCCGTTTCTTCTACCTGTTTCTTTTCGCTACCACAAGCTGCAAGTACAAATAATAATATTAGTGCAGGTAACCATAATTTTTTCACAACTTTATCCTCCAAGTTTAGTTTTTTGTTGCCATCTCCTACACTACAGATTAGTTGTGAAATTAGTTAAAAATCGCTGTGAAGAAATGGAAAAATTACCTTGAACATTCCATGAACATCTTCACTTCAAATATTTTGAATTTAGTACTTTCATTTACTTCCCCTCAAAAATAAAAACTCTCCACACTGATGTGGAGAGTTTGGCTTATATGGAAGAACGGTAACTATTGAGACGCTTCTTTTGTTTGTTTAAACGACTGAGCTTTAATGCCGTCTCATTTAATTCACGGCGAATTTCCAAATCACTAGCGCTATCTATATGGATAGGTGTAATCGGTTGCTGCTGTTGTGAATTTACAGAAATAGTTGTTGAATTGTACGTCTTCTCTTTATTTTTTTGTAATCTATTCCGAAATTGCTTTTGTGGATTTTGCCCAAAGTTATGGCGGAGATCACCAGCATGTAAATACTGTTGTTCCTGCCGAAAAACACTACTTGTCGTTGCACTCACTCTAGAAGTCCTCATAAAAAGTTACCCTCCCCTACATTTTATTATCCTTATAGGTAATTATATCGACATTATATGCTGACAATTAACAACATAGAACCATAATACATAAAAAAAGAGCGAAAAGAGCTATTTTCAAAAGTGAAACCACTTTCTTTATAACCCTTTTCGCTCATCTTACTTCCAAAAATCATCAAATATTGTAATTGGCATATGACGTTTATGTTGGGAACGCAAATAATACCCTTCTAATCTTTGGCGAGGTTCTTCTGGAATTTCTTTCCCCTCTAAATAATCATCTATTTGATCATACGACACACCTAGCGCCACTTCGTCTGGCAATGAGGGACGATCTTCTTCTAAGTCTGCTGTAGGCACCTTTTTATAAAGATGCTCAGGGCATTGAAGTTCTGCTAACAATTGCTTTCCTTGTCGTTTATTTAAACGAAAGATTGGCATTAAGTCTGCTCCACCATCACCAAACTTTGTATAGAAGCCTGTAATAGCTTCCGCAGCATGATCTGTTCCTAATACAACCGCTCCATTCATTGCAGCAATTGAATATTGGACCTTCATACGCTCACGAGCCTTTTCATTCCCTTTCACAAAGTCATTCAGCTCAACCCCCGCATTTGTTAGAGCTCTCACACTAGCATCCACTGCGTCTTTTATATTTACTGTATAAACCTTCGTTGGCTTTATATAATCAATGGCATCTTGGCAATCCTGTTCATCAGCTTGTACGCCATACGGTAATCGTACAGCGAAAAACGAATACTTCATTTCTCCCACTTCTGCATTTAATTCATCAATAGCCAACTGCGCTAGTTTTCCTGTTAATGTTGAATCTTGACCACCAGAAATACCAAGAACAAAACCTTTTACAAAACTATAGCGTTTTGCATATTCCTTTAAAAAATCAATTGATTTACGTATTTCCCTCTGTACATCAATGTTAGGCAGTACGCGTAATTCCTCAATAATTTGTTGCTGTAAAGTCATTGCACCCGTCACTCCTTTTTACATTCGTTTAACCATCGCATGCACTTCTTCAATATTACGCATCTTATTATCCCAGCATTTTTGACTGAGATCGACCGGATATTCTTCAGGATTCATCGCACGCTTATATTCATCCCACAACAGCTCTAAATTCTCCGCCGCGTAATCACGCATTTCCTCTAATGTAGGGTTTTGATAATTGATCGCTCCATTTTTAATAACATGCTGATGTAAATTTTTTGCTTCAAAATTTGTGACAAACTTTGAGACAAACGTATGAATCGGATGGAACATTTTGATACGTTCCTCAGCTTGAGGATTTTCATCGTGCATTGTGATGTAGTCTCCTTCTGCCTTTCCATTCTTTTTATCGATAATACGATAGACATTTTTCAAGCCTGGCGTTGATACCTTTTCCGCATTAGCTGAGATTTTTATTGTATCTTCAAGTTGCCCTTCGCTATTCTCGATAGCCACCATTTTATATACTGCACCTAACGCAGGCTGGTCGTAAGCTGTAATAAGCTTTGTACCAATTCCCCAAACATCCACTTTTGCTCCTTGAGCTTTTAAATTTAAGATGGTGTATTCATCTAAATCGTTTGAGACAATGATTTTGGCATCATGGAAGCCTGCAGCATCCAACATACGACGAGCTTCTTTTGATAAGAAAGCAATATCGCCGCTATCTAAGCGTATGCCAATAAAGTTAATTTTGTCTCCTAGCTCTTTAGCTACTTTAATTGCAGTTGGCACCCCTGATTTCAATGTATTATAAGTATCTACCAAAAACACACAATCGCGATGACGTTTTGCATAAGCATGGAATGCATCATAATCATTTTTATAAGCTTGCACTAATGCATGGGCATGTGTACCAGAGACAGGAATTTTAAAAAGTTTACCTGCTCGAACATTACTTGTGGAAGCAAAACCACCGATAAACGCGGCACGCGTTCCCCAAATAGCAGCATCCATCTCTTGTGCACGCCTTGTACCAAATTCCATCGCCACTTCATTTTTAATAATTTGCTTGATACGGCTAGCCTTTGTAGCAATTAATGTTTGATAGTTAACAATATTAAGTAAGGCTGTTTCAATTAGCTGCGCCTCTACTAATGGAGCTTCAATTCGGACGATTGGTTCATTAGCGAAAACCAGTTCCCCTTCTACCATGGAATACATTTCTCCAGTAAATCGGATGTTCTTTAAATACTGAATAAAGTCATCTTTATAACCTACTTCATCACGTAAATACGCAATATCCGATTCACTAAAATGAAAATCACGTAGATAATCAAGCATTCGCTCTAACCCAGCAAATATGGCATAGCCATTACCAAAAGGTAATTTTCTAAAATACAATTCAAAAACCGCTTTTTTATTATGTATGCCATCCGCCCAGTAGGATTCTGCCATATTGATTTGATATAAGTCTGTGTGTAGCGCTAAGCTATCATCTGCATAGTTTGATCTCAAAAGAAACCCCTTCTTCCGCTTTGATAATTAGTCCTAGTATACACTATATACCCAAATTCTTGCGTATTACATTCCCTCTTGTAGATGTTAGGTTTTTTAACATAAATAGTCAGAAAATTTAGAACCGTACACATTTTAGACACAAATTTTAGTACCGCTTTCATTCCCTTTATAAAAACCTTTTTTCTAAAATACTTCGAGACTAGAAATATTCTATGTAAACTAACCTTACATAGAATTCAAAAAAACAATTGCACTGTTTTTAATACCGTTTTAACATGTAAATTAAATTTACGCAAGGAGCTGGTACTCATGAAAAAAATTGAAGCAATCATTCGTCCTGAAGTTTTTGGAGCTGTTCGGGATGGTCTTGCACAGGAAGGAATTGCAGGGTTAAGCGTTTCTGAAATCGCTGGTTGTGGTCGTCAGCTAGGTCGAACAGGACTCTTCCGCGGCAATACGTATGAAATTGAATTTTTACCTAAATTAAAATTAGAAATGATTGTAGACGATGGCAAAGTTGATGCCATTGTAGAGATTTTATTGCGTGAAGCAGCAACCGGTAAAGTTGGGGACGGGAAGATTTTCATTTATCCAGTAGAACAAGCAATTCGTATCCGAACAAAAGAAGTCGGATCGATTGCAGTAGAATAAAGGGGGCGATATAAATGGATGAAGTACTATTATCTGTTAATTTAATTTGGGTGATGCTTGGCACTATTTTAGTATTCTTTATGCATGCAGGTTTTGCTATGGTTGAGGCTGGATTTACCCGCTCAAAAAATGCAGTCAATATCATCATGAAGAATTTTCTTACCATTTCTCTTGGTGGAATCGTCTATTTTTTATGTGGCTATGCCATTATGTTCGGAGACTCAGTAGGTGGCATTTTCGGCACAAGTGGCTTTGCTTTAAAAGGAGTAGATGATCTTTCTTTCTTTATCTTCCAAACGATGTTTGCTGCAACTGGAGCAACTATTTTATCGGGGGCTGTTGCAGAACGTACTAATATTTTCGCTTATGTTGGAGTTATTATACTTATGTCTTTAGTTGTTTATCCTGTAGTAGGCCACTGGGTTTGGAGTGGTCAAGGTTGGTTAACAGATTTAGGTTTTGTTGATTTTGCTGGCTCGACAGTTGTCCACTTAACAGGGGCTGTTGCAGCATTTGTCGCAGCAGTTATGGTCGGACCTCGACTAGGCAAATATGAAAATGGGCGAGTAAATGTTATTACAGGACACAGCATTCCATTAGGTGCATTAGGCGTATTTTTACTTTGGTTTGGTTGGTTCGGCTTCAATGGCGCTTCTACATTAGCAGCTGATCCAGAGCTAGTTCCTAGTGTTATTGCTAATACGTTTTTTGCAGCTGCAGCTGGTGTCGTTGCCACTGCTTTCTATACAAAATTTCGATACGGACATATCGATGGCTCTCTTACATTAAATGGTGCATTAGCTGGGCTTGTAGGGATTACTGCTGGTGCAGCGAATGTCAGCATTTTTGGCTCACTTATCATTGGTTTAATTGCTGCCCCTTTACTTGTGGAAGGTGTACGCTTCCTAGAGTGGAAGCTAAAAGTTGATGATCCTGTTGGAGCAATTGCTGTTCATGGTATTTGTGGTATTTGGGGAACACTGGCAGTTGGCCTCTTTGATATTGGTGGGCAAGGCTTATTTTATGGTGGGGGTTTTGGTCTATTAGGTATTCAAGCAATCGGCGTTATTGCAACTATTGCTTGGGTTAGTGTATCTGTAGCTGCAGGTTTATTGATCATCAAAGCATTTGTCCCATTACGAGTAACAGCTGAAGAAGAAATTGCTGGATTAGATGTAATGGAACACGGAACGCCTGCCTACGAATACCAAGATATTTTCAAAAGCTCCGCTGTACGAGGCGAAACCTTCGCTCATCGTTTAACACATTTCGGTAAAACGCAGAACAATGTTCAAGAAGAACAACATGTATAGCTAGTTCATCTGCTCCTTTATCTTTGGATAATGGGGCAGATTTCTTTTGGTGCACTCCTACATGTGAAACTGTTCGTTTACAGAGAAAGAAGGTTACTTTGTTTGAAGTGATCCAATCCATAGAAAAAGCGCTCTTTCCATTATTTCGCAAGAGACTAACATTTACCGCTTCACTCGTTCTATTCCTTCTCTAACTCAAGTAAAAATTGTTTCATAGCTAAGCCGCTTCTGAAGCCTGTTAATTGACCATTTTTGCCAATAACCCGATGACATGGAATAATTGCCAGGATTGGGTTTGCTCCAATAGCAGTCCCCACCGCTCTAACCGCTTTGGGATTACCAATGCGTTGAGCAATATTTCCATAAGTTGTTGTTGTACCATAGGGTAATTCTTTTAATGCATCCCACACTGCTAATTGAAATGCTGTCCCTTTCACATGGATTGGAAGATTAAATTCAATAAGTTCCTTCTTAAAATAGGCTGTTAACTGCTCTTTATATGGGAGCAACTTTTCTGAATTCTCTTCAAAACAATATCCTTTAAATGGTTTTATAGCCCACTCCTTTACTTCATCGAATGCTGCATTTGGTGTACCTATATAAACAAGTCCTTTGTCTGAAGCCACAACATACATATCGCCTTTTGCATATGTTAATGTATCGAAATACAATATTTCCATTCCCAAATTCCCTTCTTTCTTTTATTTCAACACCATCTTCCAGTCATTTCATGCTAAAGTTATTTTACTGACTAAAGTAAAGGAGTTTCAATAGATGAATATGTTATATGAACCTGCCATTCACTTTCAACAAGTTCATTTTTCAGTAAATGACAAAATGATATTAAAGTCAATTACTGGGTCATTTCCGAAAGGGCAAATCACCACTCTCGTTGGCCCCTCTGGCGCTGGTAAAACAACATTACTTAAATTATGTAATGGCCTTCTCTCACCATCAAATGGGCATATACTCGTCGATAATCAACCTATTTCTACATATGATCCAACAGCTTTAAGAAGGCATGTTGGTATTGCTTTACAGGCAGCTCCTATGATAGCAGGTACAGTGTTAGAGAATCTTGCACTTCCCCGTACACTGCAAGGACAAAAACTTTTGCAGCAGGAGGCTATTCAATATTTAGAGGACGTTGGGTTAAACGAAAGCTTCCTGCATCAATCTACAAATGATCTATCAGGCGGACAACGTCAAAAGGTATCCATCGCTCGAACACTTATCAATAAATCCTCTATTTTATTATTAGACGAAATAACGTCTGCCTTGGATCGTCAATCCGTACAGGATATTGAAAAATTGATTGTCACCATTAACAAAAAATACAATGTTACCATTATTTGGATTACCCATAATTTGCAACAAGCGCTAACGATTGGTCACTATACATGGGTTATGATGAATGGGGAGCTCGTTGAAACTGGTAAAAGTTCATTACTCGATGCACCAACAAATCCACGTGTTGCCGAGTTTGTACAGGGGGTAAACAAATGACATATACAGCCTTATCACTGACATTAATTTTTGTTTGTATCCCTTTACTATTATCCAAAATATTAAAATTAGACCTTGAAAAAGATACGCTTATTGCAACATTACGCTCCATCATTCAATTGCTTGCTGTCGGCTATATATTAAAGTTTGTGTTTGATGCAAATAGTTATAGCTATATTTTCCTGATGGTAGCACTAATGATTATCGTAGCCACGTTAAATGCACGAAAAAAAGGAGCAGGTATTAAAGGAATCACCTGGAAGATAGCACTGACTCTTGTCATGATAGAAATAATTACACAAGGTGTTTTGCTAGGCTTTCATATTGTTCCAGCAACCGCTCAGTATATCATTCCCATTAGCGGGATGCTAATTGGTAATTCCATGGTGCTATCCATTTTATTCTTAAATCGTTTTACAGCTGAAATTATTAACCATAAGGATCAAATGGAACTAATACTATCCCTGGGTGGCACACCAAAACAGGCTATTCATCGCCAATTAATTAATGCCATAAAAGCTAGTATGATTCCTACGATTGAGAGTCAAAAAACAATCGGGCTAGTACAGTTACCAGGTATGATGAGTGGTCAAATTATTGGGGGAGCCGACCCTATTCATGCAGTCCAATTTCAACTTTTAATTATCTTTGCTCTCTTAACTACTGCAACATTATCCAGCGTTATGATTGGCTTTTTAAGTTATCCTGCACTATTTAATGAACGTATGCAATTACTCGAAATGAAATAATTGTTAGGCTGAATGTAATATAGTTTAAAAAATTTATGTTATACTAAAAAGAAAATGCAGTTAGGAGAATGACCATGTTATTACGCGATTTTTTCATCCACTTATCTGAGAACCAACTATTAAATAGTGCTGCAAAGAAATATGGCCTAAAATTAGGAGCACAAAGTGTAGTAGCTGGTACAAATATCGAAGAAACAATTGCAAGCATCAAAGAACTAAATGCACATAATATTTCTTGTACAGTAGATAACCTAGGTGAATTTGTTTCAAGTAAAGAAGAAGCGACTGCTGCTAAAGAAAAAATCCTTACTGTGATCGAAGCTATTCACGAAAATGGTGTAGCGGCACATATTTCATTAAAGCCATCTCAATTAGGCTTAGATATTGATGTTGATTTTTGTTATGACAATCTGTATGAGATTGTAGAAAAAGCCGCTTCATACGATATCTTTGTTAACTTTGATATGGAAGACTATGGACGTCTACAAACTTCCTTCGATATGGTGGAAGAATTATCGAAAACATTTAATAATGTTGGTACAGTCATCCAATCATACTTTTACCGTGCAAAAGATGATATTGAAAAATTTAAGGACTACCGTTTACGTATCGTAAAAGGTGCTTATAAAGAGCCAGTTGAAGTAGCCTATCAAGATAAATTAGATATTGATTTAAACTTTATTGAGTTGATTGAATATCACCTACTAAATGGTAAATTTACATCAATCGCAACTCACGATCACAATATTATTGCGCACGTAAAACGCTTTGTAGCTGATCATAATATTCCGCTTGATAAATTTGAATTCCAAATGCTATATGGTTTCCGTACAGATATGCAAAAAGAACTTGCAAAAGAGGGCTATAACTTCTGTGTGTACGTTCCATTCGGTGAAGATTGGTACGGCTATTTCATGCGCCGTTTAGCTGAGCGTCCTCAAAACCTTAATCTTGTCACAAAACAAGTATTTACGAAAAAAACGAATACTGTTCTTGCAGTAGCAGCAGGTGCATTCGTTCTTGGCCGTTTAACTAAACGTAATAAGTAAAAAAAAGAGAACCTTTTCGCTTATGATGCGAAAAGGTTCTCATTTTATTTATTCCATCCTTTTTCTTTAAAGCGTGCAATGGCCTCAATTCGATTGCCGACGTTTAGTTTTTCTAAAATCGTCGAAATATAGTTACGAACTGTGCCAGCAGACAAAAACAGCTCAGCAGCAATTTCCTTTGTCGTCTTGCCCTCTGCTACAAGTGTCAGAACTTGACTCTCTCGCTCCGTTAAAGGATTTTCACTATCATCTTCATAGACAAAATCAACGAGCTCTGGCGCATAAATGCGTTTACCGTCCATGATTGTACGGATTGCGCTCACTAACTCCTCTATAGGGCTATCCTTTAATAAATAGCCTCTGACACTCGCTTTTCTAGCACGTTCGAAATAACCAGGTCTAGCAAATGTAGTTAAAATAATGACTTTACAACCTGAGCCAGTGCTATGCATTTCTTCTGCTGCATCTAGTCCCGTTTTCACTGGCATTTCAATATCCATAATACAAATATCAGGCTGATGCTCTTCCACAAGCATCAATGCTTCCTCACCATTTTTTGCTAAGCCAACAACCTCCATATCCTCCTCCATACTAAGTAAAGAGCGAAGCGCGCCTAATAGCATCCCCTGATCTTCAGCAATCACAATTCGTATCATGTCACAATCCTCTTTTCTATATATTCTTCAGATTGTCTTTGACATTCTGATGCGTAATAGCTACTGGGATAGTTACCGTTAATGTGGTGCCCTCAACACTTTCAATTTTGAAGGACCCATTAATAAACTCTAAACGTTCCCGCATTCCTTTCAATCCATTACCAGTTCTCCAGGCTTGTTTTTTCGTAATGCCCTGTCCGTTATCTCGCACTACTAAGTAAACTTCTTTAAAATTTTGATGGAAAGCAATTTCACATTTCGTTGCTCCACTATGTTTGACAACATTATTAACCGCCTCTTTTAAGCACATAGATAAAACATTCTCTACAAGTGGTGGAACTTGCAGTGCGTTTTTATCCCCCTCAAAGACAAACTCCATTTCAGCTGCCTTTAGTATTTGTGAAATACGCATGATCTCATCTTCAAATTTTGCCGTGCGCATATCTGAAACTAATTCCCGAACCTCTTTTAAAGCAATACTAGCCGTCTGGCGTATATCCTTAATCTCAATCAAGGCCTGCTGGGGATTTCGTTCAATCAGCCTAGAAGCTAGATCACTCTTCAAACCAATCATGGACAATTTTTGCCCTAATGTATCATGCAAATCTCGAGCTATTCTTTGTCGTTCTTCAAAAACAATTAACTCAGCAATACGTTCATTGGCTGTTTCTAACTGTCCCTCTAAATTTTCACGTTTATTTTTGGAATAAAGCGTTAGCGGTAAAAGGACGACAGCTAAAATTGTTAATACAACGAAAGGCAACTGCGATAAAAATAGGTTGAGCTCTACAAAGAATCCAGCGCCAGTTGAAATAACTGTAAATCCAATATGTAGACCATACATAATATAAAAGCCGACGGGTCTTCGGATATTGCCAATAAAAAATGCTGTAAAAATGGACAAATAGACATAGCCATACAAGATGGTCATAATAATGTTTATGACCATTTCAAAGCTAATCCACATGTAAACTAAACCGCTTTTCGAATTCATGGCAAATCGATAGAAGATAAAATAGAGCATTAAAAATGTAATGCCTATCGAAATTTCGATGTAAGAAGATTTCCTAAAAATGAAGAAAAACGGTAGGAAACAAAAAATTATCCACAAATATACACTGAGCATCGGACTATTCGGAATAATACTATGCCATTTCCTCAACATAATCTCACGCTCTTTCCTACTTTTCCCTTATTATAACAAGAAAATTAAATTTATGCCTGTACATGCTTTGACCCATATTCTTCTCTTTACATAAAACAGCCATCTCTCTTGCAGAGATGGCTGTTATCAACTAAGCGGCAATACTGCCTCTTTCTTTACGTTTTATAATTTCATTTACTTCTTTAAACGTCACAAATTTACCTTGATCTTCATCATATAACTTGTAACGTAGTGATTCTAAACTCGTACGTAAAGTAATCGTTGTTGCCATGTGTAATGGCGGTGTCTCATTGTGTGCCTTTTCAAGATTATAATTAGGTACACGAGGAGCTAAGTGATGAACATGATGGAAACCAATATTCCCTGTTACCCATTGTAAAAGTTTTGGCAATTTATAATAGGAGCTTCCTTCAACTGCAGCTTTCACATAATCCCACTCTGAATCGTGTTCAAAATAAGAATCTTCATACGTGTGCTGGATATAAAATAACCAAATTCCTAAAGAACCTGCAATAAATAAAGTAACGCCTTGCACTAATAAAAACGCTTGCCAGCCCATGAAGAAAATTAAAGCGGCACAAATTCCTACAATGACAATATTCGTTAAAATTGTATTGAGACGTTCCTTCTTCTTCGCATCCTTACGATTAAAACGATTTAAGACAAGAACCATATAAAGTGGGCCTAATCCAAACATCACAAATGGATTACGATAGAAGCGGTACCATAGACGTTGCCCTTTTGAGGCTTGCATATATTCTTCAACTGTCATCATATCAATATCACCGATACCACGCTTGTCTAAGTTTGAGCTTGTTGCATGGTGAATTGTATGTTCACGTTTCCATTTTTCATAAGGGAATGATGTTAGCACCCCAGTAAAAAATCCAACCCAGTCGTTTGCCTTTTTACTTTTGAAAAATGAGCCGTGTGTACAATCATGAAAAATAATAAAAGTTCGTACGACAAAACCTGCTGAAATAGCACTTAAGCCGACTGTTAGCCAAGGTGATACATCCACTAACAAGTAACCAGCCACCCATAATGCAATTAACGGTACAATTGTATTTATAATCTGAAAAACACTTTTACGCGTATCTGATTTGGCAAATGGCGCTACATCTTGGCGTAACTTTTTTGTTTTTTCTTTAATAGTTGCCATCTTTTACTCCCTCGTTTCTTTTTTTCTTATGACCTCATCATAAAACAAGAATACAAGTCAGTAACAGACGCAAACATCACAAAAAGGATATGACATTTGTCATATCCTTTTATGATTTCGGTCCAGTCAAATGAAGTTGATAGAACACAAGGTCTAGCCATTGTTCAAATTTATAGCCTGCATTTTTAATGGTTCCTGCATATTCAAAGCCTAATTTTTCATGTGCTTTAATACTACCAATGTTTTCTCCATCAATACCAGCAACAAGCGTTTTGACACCATTTTCTTCAGCGATCGCTATCAGCTTGTTCATGAGCTTTGTCGCAATCCCTTTTTGATAATGTTCTTTATGCACATAGACAGAGTGCTCCATTGTATATTTATAACCTGGGTAAGGACGGAATTGACTATAGGTAGCAAAGCCAGCGACAAGCCCATTATCCTCAAATACAAGTAAAGGATTATCTAATGCTTGTTGCTCCCTAAACCACTGTACTTTTTCATCTAAAGTTTGTATTTCGTATCGATAGACAGCCTTGCTTGTTAAAATAATATCATTATAGATAACCAAAACCTCGGGAATATCTCTTTCTTCCATGAATCGTATCATTCTGCTCACTTCCCTTAACCAAATGTTTTCTTCTATAAAGAAACAGAGATAGACGGTCATTGAATAGACTATCTATCTCCTCTTATTTTATGCCTTAAACATTGAAGTAGCGAGCATCAGGATGAGCAAAAACGATTGCAGATACAGATGCTTCAGGCTCCATCATAAAGCCTTCTGTAAGATGGACACCAATATCCTCAGGTTTTAATAGGCCGAATAGTTTCTCTTGATCCTCCAAGTTAGGACATGCAGGATATCCGAATGAAAAGCGTTGACCTTGATATTTTGCAGCAAAACGATCTCTCATAGTGAAATCTGTTGCATCAGGGAAGCCCCATTGGTCACGAATTTCCTGATGCATACGTTCAGCAAAGCCCTCTGCTAATTCTAAAGCAGTCGATTGCAAGGCATGACTTTCAAGAAATTTCCCAGCCTCTTTTAACTGGCGTGCTTTAGCCATAACTCCTTGCCCTGCTGTTACAACCATGAGTGCAATATAGTCCATTTCACCGCTCTCTACCGTTTTTAAGAAATCTGCAAGACATAAAAATGGTTCAACCTGCTGACGAGGGAAGGTAAAACGTTCAATTTCTGTCTTACTATCGGCAGGATCATACACAACGACATCATCACCATCTGCTTGAGCCGGGAAAAATTGATACAAACCTGATGGCTTTAATAGATCACTTTTTAAATAATCATCTACTAAATCCTTGAGCTCTGTTGCTCTTGAATCGCCCGCATCAAGCAATTGCTGGACTTGCCCTTTCAAGCCTAAATGGTGTCCTAGTAATGTACGCATATTAACATAAGGATATAAATGAGATACAGAATAGTCTTTTTTCACATGACGTCGTAAATCAGCTGGTAAAAATACTGGCGCTCCTTTTACTGTTCGCGCAGGCTTTATTGTTACCTCTTTTGCCGGACGAGCAGCTCGTTTTTCATCGGCCGCTAAACGTTTTTGACGGGATTCTTCAATTTCTGCTAAGAAATTTTCACGTGTCCCTTCACCCATTAATAGATTCGCTTGCTCTAAGCCTTGCATAGCATCCTTTGCATAAATAACAGGACCACCATATTCATCTGCAATTTTTGTTTCAGTAAAACGACGTGAAAGTGCAGCACCACCAACTAAAATAGGAACATCAATTCCCGCCTCTTTAAAATCCTGAGCAGTAATAACCATCTGTTGCGCTGATTTTACGAGTAAACCTGACAGCCCAATAAAATCAGGTTTTTCCTTACGAATCGCTTCAATCAATTGGGCAGGGGTTACTTTAATGCCCAAATCGACTACCTTATAGCCATTATTACTTAAGATAATATCAACAAGGTTTTTCCCAATATCGTGAACATCGCCTTTTACTGTAGCAAGTACCATTTTCCCTTTTCCAGCACTCTCTTCATCCTTCTCCATGAATTGCTCTAAATGAGCAACTGCAGCCTTCATCACACCTGCTGATTGTAAAACCTCTGCTACAATGAGTTGATTATCATTAAATAAACGACCTACCTCAGCCATGCCCTCCATTAAAGGACCATTAATTATATCAAGTGGCGCCTCGAAGATTTCCCGTGCAGCGTCTAAATCCTCAATTAGCCCTTCTTTTGTACCTTCTAATATATAGTAAGCTAAACGACCTTCAACCGTTTTTGGAATATCAGCTTCCGTTTTTTCCTTCTTTTTATCTCGATAAAAATCTGTAAACACTGCTAATGTTTCATCATTTGTATTAAAGAGCAGGTCATTTGCGAGTTTGATTTCCTCTTCAGGGATGGATGCATAACGCTCCAATTTCTCTGTATTAACAATGGCATAATCTAAGCCCGCCTGTGTACAATGATAGAGATAAACAGCATTCAGTACTTCACGACCAACAGGTGGTAAGCCAAATGAGATATTACTTACGCCAAGTACAGTCAATGTCTGCGGCAATTTTTCTTTGATGAGACGAATGCCTTCAATTGTTTCTAGCGCTGAACCAATATACTGCTCATCCCCAGTTCCTACAGGGAACATTAATGGGTCGAAAATGATATCCTCTGGTGCAATCTCCCATTTTTCCGTTAAAAGTTGATAGGAGCGCTCGGCAATTTCGAGCTTTCGATGACGGTCAACCGCCATCCCCTTTTCATCTATCGTTCCAACAACTAATGATGCACCATATTTTTTCACGAGTGGTAATACTGCATCAAATCGTTCTTCACCATCCTCTAAATTAATAGAGTTAATGATGGCTTTCCCTTGTGAAAACTTTAATGCTTCCTCAATTACTTTTTCATCAGTTGAGTCAATCACAAGAGGCACCTTAACCTTTTTTACAACCTCCTGCATAAATCCACGCATATCGGCTAATTCATCGCGATCAGGGTTGGCTAAACAAATATCAATAACATGTGCACCATTTTTGACTTGAGCACGTGCAATCTCTGCGGCCTCCTCAAATTTCCCGTCAATGATTAAATTCTTAAATTTACGAGAGCCGATTACATTTGTTCTCTCCCCAATAAATAACGGACGCATAGAATCGTCATACAATAACGGTTCAATTCCTGATACCGCATGACCATGTGTTTTTTCTGGTAATTGACGAGGTTTTTCATCTTTTAAGATCTCACGAATGGCTGCAATATGAGCGGGTGTCGTCCCACAACATCCACCTACAATATTAAGCCAACCCTTTTCTGCAAAGCCTTTTAATTTTTGCGATAGCGATTCTGGTGATTCATGATAACACCCTTCTTCATCTGGTAAGCCAGCATTTGGGTAACAGCTAATATAGCCTGTTGAAAGCTCTGCTAATGAACGAATGTGATCCGTCATAAACTCAGGTCCCGTCGCACAGTTTAGGCCAACTGATAATGGTTTAATATGCTCGATCGAAATATAAAAGGCATCAATTGTTTGCCCTGCAAGCGTTGTACCCATCGGTTCTATTGTTCCTGAAATCATGACAGGTAGCTCTTTTCCCGTTGATGCAAAAGCGCGCTTTACGCCAAGTGTGCCTGCTTTGACATTGAGCATATCCTGACTTGTTTCTAATAACAAAACGTCGGCTCCTGCCTCAATTAAAGCTTTTGCCTGTACATAAAAATTTTCCTCTAGCTCTTCAAATGTAATACCACCTGTTACTGATAACGTTTTTGTTGTTGGCCCCATAGCCCCTGCAACAAAACGTGGCCAATCCGATGTGGAATAACGATCCACTGCTTGGCGAGCAATTTCCACTGCACGCTTATTAATTTCTTCTGCTTTTGTGCCAAGATCATATTCATTTAACACAAGAGGCGTCCCACCAAATGTATTTGTACAAATAATATCTGCGCCTGCCTCTAAGTATTTATGGTGAATTTTTTCAATAACATCTGGTCTAGTAAGCACAAGATTTTCATTACAGCCATCAAGTTCCTCGCCACCAAAATCCTCTGCTGATAAATTTTCATTTTGTAGCATTGTTCCCATTGCGCCATCAAGAATTAAAATACGTTTCTCTAGTTGCTCTTCAATCGAGTGCTTAGCCATGTATACTTACTCCTTTTTTCTGTTCATCCAATTGCTCTATATATTTCATCAACTCTAGTGTCACATCGTAACGTAAAAATGGTGTAATAAGGTAAATCCCATTGAAATATTGCGTAGCCACTTCTACTAATTCTTTGGCAATAGCAATCCCTTCCAATGTTGCCCTTTCTTTATCTTCTCCACATGCTTTCATTCTTGTTAAGGCATCTTCAGATAATTTGATACCTGGCACTTCATGATGTAAAAATTCAGCGCTTTTATAACTCGTAACAGGCATAATACCGATGTAAATTGGAGCTTGTAAATGCTTTGTTGCCTCATAAATCTCTACAATTTTCTCGATCGTATATACTGGTTGAGAAATGAAGTAGTCTGCCCCATGCTCAATTTTCTTCTCCAAGCGTGTCACAGCACGATCTAACACACGGACGTTTGGATTAAATGCAGCAGCAACTGAGAAATTTGCTTTTTTACGAAGTGGCTTACCTGAGAAAGAGACCCCTTCATTTAATTGCTTAATTAATTGGATTAGCTCCATGGAAGATACATCATAAACACTTGTCGCACCTGGGAAATCTCCTACTTTCGTTGGATCACCCGTAACGGCCAACACATCATGAATACCTAAAGCATTTAACCCCATTAAATGAGATTGTAGACCAATTAAATTACGGTCTCGACATGTAATATGAGTTAGTGGGCGTACACCATGTGAGCTCTTCAACAATGCGCCCATTGCAATATTGCTAATACGTGGAGAGGCCAATGAATTGTCTGCCATCATAACTACATCTGCACCTGCATCATATAATTGCTTTGCTCCTTCAAGGAACCCATCAATCTCTAAATGTCTAGGCGTATCCAACTCTACTATGACAGAGCGTTCACGTTTAACCTTTTCATGAAGAGGCTCATACTTTGTTGGCTCCGCTTCCCGAACAATCTCAATCTTTTTAGGCTTCGCATGCTTCTCCTGAACCGGTGATAACTCTTCTAAATACTTCTTTGCTGCTGCAATATGTTTGGGTGTTGTACCACAGCAGCCCCCTATTAAACGTACACCTTGATCACGCAATTCAACAGCCGCTCGACCAAAATAATCAGCTTCTGATTCATAAACGACACGCCCATCCTCTAAGTCCAGAAGTGATGCATTTGGATAGGCCGACATAAATGCCTTATTAGGAAGTTCTACACCTTCAAATGCCTGAATTGTATGGTGTGGACCTAGTCGACAATTGACACCAACAATATCAGCACCTAGGGCTTCAAGCTCATGGAGAGCATTATTTAAAGACATCCCATTTTGTAGAACACCGGGCTCATGCATAGAAACTTGTGCAATAATCGGCAATTTTGTTTTTTCTCGTAGCATCTTTAAGGTTGCTGTTAATTCTTCAAAATCATAATAAGTTTCAAGTAAAAGGCCATCTGGATTCCCTGCAAGTAAGACGCTTGCTTGTTCTTCAATAGTTGCTAATATTTCATCCAAGGTTGCATCACTTTTACGAATTCCCCGAATACCACCAATTGTTCCTAAAACAAATTGACCGCCATCAGCCGCTGCTCGTTTTGCGATGGTGATAGCAGCTTCATTAAATTGTTGGACACGTGATTCTAATCCATAGCGAGCTAATTTAATGGCATTTGCACCGTACGTATTCGTTTGAATGATGTCAGCACCAGCTGCAATATATTCTCTATGAATCTTTTCAATTAACTCGGGTCTCTGAACATTCATTTCCTCATGGCAATACTCCAATCCATAGCCATATAGCACTGTGCCTATTGCACCGTCTGCCGTCAAAACATGCGTTTTTAACCTTTCAAGCAATCCCATAAAATTAGCCTCTCTTCCTATGTCTCTATATAATAAAAAGCCTTCTTTCATAAAAAAAGAAGGCTTTAACGATTCATCATTGTTGTTCCTTCTCATCTTCGACTCAACGGTCTTCTGGATTTAGCACCTGACAATAAAGTTGGTTGCTGAAGCTTCAATGGGCCAGTCCCTCTGCTTCTCTTGATAAGAATTAAGTATGAATTTTTTAAATAATTAAAAGAATCATATCGTTTACTGACGAATGAGTCAAGACTATTTCACATAACAAAGTTTTTTTCCACTTAAAACCTTAGAAATTGGCAAGTTCCTTTGCAAGCTCTTCACCAATTTTTTTCCCGTTTTGAATGCAAGCACCAATACCTACGCCAAAATACGAGCACCCTGCAATCGATAAATTAGGATATTTCTCATGTAATTCTTGTAGTAAGCCTTGTAATGCTTCACGATGTGCTAGATCATATTTAGGCATTTGATCAATCCATTTTGTTACATTCACAACGGTTGGCTGCTCCTCTATTCCTAGGCTCTTTCTCACATCTTCTAAAGCAACTGCTGCTAATTCTTCATCCGTCATGGCGCGTAGTTGCTCATAGGCTGGATTGATGCTCTTATAAAAGAGTCGCACAAGTAATTTATTTTCTTTCGATGTATGCTTCCATTTACGACTAGTCCAAGTTGCTGCATTACAAGTTACGTCTGAATTATGGGAAACAATATAGCCCGTTCCATCTGCTGGCAATTTAGCGTCTGGCACATCAAAACCCAAATAGATAGTAATCGCTGACGCTGTCGTAAATTGGTCAAAATAGCGGTTTAAAGATTCATCCTGTAGCAGATTTTGTACAGTATCGTTCGGTAATGCTAAAACGACATAATCTGACTCAATAATTTCACCATTAGCTAAGGAAATTGTGTAGTTCTTATCTTGTTTTTGAACATTTAGTGTAGTAACACCCTTGATAATTTCTACATCGGATAAGGTTTGTTCAAGTCGATCAATTAAAGAAGATAAACCATTTTTAAAGGATATAAATTTTTTGTTCGCTGCTTTAACAAATTGCTCACGATTCGCATCAAAGCCTTTAATAATACTTCCAAAATCATTCTTATAATCAATTAAATACGGTAAAGTAGAGCCAATAGAAAGCTGATGTAAATCTCCCGAATAAACACCTGCAAGGACTGGTGCAATTTGGTTTTTCACCAGTTCCTCTCCTAAATAGTAAGTTAAAAATTCACCAATCGAACTTTCCTTTGTGAAGCCATTGTTTGGCAATGTTAAATCCTTCAACGCTTCTTTTTTTCCCTGCTCGGAAATAAGTGTACTTTCCTCTAAGGATGCTACACTCATCGGTATTCCGAAAGTTGAATCTGCCGGAATAGCATGTAACTCATTATTCGTATAAATATAAGAAATACCTGTTTCGTTGTAAACTAATTCCGCCTCAAAATCAAGCTCCTGAACGAGTTCCATAACGCCTTGATGACGGGCTACAATAGAATCAGCACCCGTTTCCATGATGAAACCTTGTTCATGTGCTGAATATAATTTGCCTCCTAAATATGTATTTTTTTCTATAAGCACTAGACGAACATCTAAATTATGTTCCTTCACTTGACGTTGCAAATAATGCATTGTACATAGTCCTGTAATACCGCCGCCTAAAACAACAACTGTTTTCATCATAACCGCCCCTATTATTCATTCTTTCTACAGTATAATCCTTTTTCATTGAAAATTACGTTAAACCCTTTACAAATTTAGCAAAAATAGAGCTATTTCATCAGTGAAATAGCTCTTACTTTCTGAACCTCTATAAAATTGATCCTCTATAGCGATAACTTCACAACAAACATTTAAATAGGTACTATAGTGTTTATTACGTCTAAAAATATGAAAAATAGAATGTAAATGTTAGTAGTCTATCCTTTTAAATTTTGCGCAAAGCTCGCTAATTTTTCAGCTGAATTTGTTACCTCAGTAAATGAAGTGCCTAATTCACTTAATATACCTACAATTGCTTGTATTTTTGTTGCCATACACTCATTTTGATCTTTTGCTTCTGTCATGGCTCCCAATATACTCGTAAATTGGCCTTCAGTTTGTAACATATTTTCTTCACCTGCTGCAACTTCATCTTGAATGTTGGTCAAAGAATACTCTAATTTCTCTGTTCGTTCACCTGTCTTTTTCAATAACAAAGCCACCGCTGTAACAGATTCTTTTGTCTGAATTGATAATTTACGTACTTCATCGGCCACTACGCTAAAGCCCTTTCCCGCTTCCCCAGCACGTGCTGCTTCAATTGCAGCATTTAAAGCCAATAGATTCGTTTGATTCGCAATATTGGTCACAACACTCATAATTGTTTCCATTTCCTTAGACATACCTGATAATTGTTCAATATTTTCTTCTATATCATGAAGAGAATGACTAATATTGAGCATATTTTGTGATTGATTTTTTAAACGCTTGCGACCCTCAAGTGCTTGGTTTTCAGCCAGCGTAGACACATCGAGTGATTTTTTTGCCAAATGTTTAATTTCGTCAGATTGCTTACTTAAGCAGCAAAATGAATTATTGGTTTCCTGCGAGATAGCTGCAAGTGCTTCCGAAGAATCTACAATCTGTCGTTCAATCGCTTCTTTTTCATGAACCATTTTTTCTTTCAGTTGTTCCACAGTGTTTTCAAAAGCTTCTAAAACGAGTTGTTGCTCAAAATTACAAATTTTCGATATAGCTCTGATCGTATTAAATTGATCTTGTGGAAATTCTATATTTTTTTCGACTAAATCAATAAATGATATCGATAAATCTTGGAATGCGCAGATATACCACTGTGTTCTAAGCCCAATGTGGACATGCACCTTTGCAATTTTTACCCGCCTTTGGTAATACATCTCATCAATGGTTCCGTTAAACATTTCAATAATATGTTGCCGTAATGTTACTTTAAGCTTTTCTACAGAACTATGATGACTGATAATATCTACCAAATGATGCTCTGTTCCAATCATGTTGTAAAAACGGTTTACGATGTGATCTACATTATCCATAACTATTGGCTGGAAAGCTTTTAAATATTGTAAGTCGTTCTTCGTTAAGTTCAGCATTTCAATTTGCTTCGCCATCGATTGACGAGAGGACAAATCCATTTTCACTGTGTATTGCTGTAAATCCAATACCTTCGTCTTTCTTTGTTTTTGAAAAATCACACATCTTCCCTCTTTCATTCCGTTTACTTTCATCAGGCTGAGAAACATCAAATCCCTTTTAACATATTGATGGATACACGAAAAAATACCGGTAAAATCTGATTAGTCAGATTTAATGGTTACATTCGATAGCGCAATTCCGTATGACAAACTTCCTCCAAAAGTATGTAGGGTACCCATTTGCTCAATTTATCCTAAGGTCATTTGCTCTCAGCAAACAGATATAGTCCCTACATGACTAACAGTAAATTATTTACGTATGCTTCTTTTCAAAATCACTCATTTACATTAATCATTTTATAAATGACTGTCAATCTTATTAATACCATTATTTTACACAAAATGTATAAAAAGTCCTTGTTGTTAAATAAAGCGTAATAAACTATAAAAAAGCTACCACAATATTATTGGGTAGCTTTTTTAACTATTTTTTTGTTTATTATGCTTACTTGCTTTATATTTATTCTACTTTTTTATCGATCATCTTCAAATTTCACTATACTAATATTTTTTATCCTCAATCACGATCTATCTAAATACTCGTAAACAGCAGTCTATTTTAGACCAAAATACCCTCATACCGTAGCAACATAAATAATTCTAAAAGCCTATGTTTTTTTAACACTAAATTTACAATCCTTTAAGTTCCTGTAATATTTTAGCCGCTTCTTCGGATCCTGCATCTGCCGCGAGTCCATACCATTTAATAGCTTCTTTCAGATTTCTATCTAACCCTGTATCTTTATTAAAAATATGCCCCAACTGTAGCTTGGCTTCTACATCTCCTTGAAGTGCAGCCTGCTTAAACCAATGAATACCTTTTTCGAGATTGCGTATTCCGGCCAGACCATTACTCCATATATAACCTAAATCATAAAAGGCGTCTACATGATATTGCTCCGCAGCTCTTTCATACCAAAACAGACCACGATTGACATCTTTCGCTTGGCCTAAGCGCCCCTCTAAATAAAATCCACCAAGTCGATATTGTGCTTCCACATACCCTGCCTCAGCTGATTTTTTATAGGCGTTAAAAGCTTCTTTCTCATCTACCTCAACGCCTAACCCCTGCTCATAAATTATTCCTAACGTAAACATTGCCTCTGCCACATTCTTTTGTGCAGCATAATCAAACCATTTTTTTGCTAATGTATAATTCGTTGCTACGCCCTCGCCATTAAAGTACATATCTGCTAAATTATTGGCAGCATCCGCATGTCCCTGCAAAGCTGCTTTTTCATAGTATGAAAAGGCAAGGGAATAATTTTCCTCCATACCTATGCCCCCAAAGCAAAAATTCCCAAGCATATATTGAGCATCTGCATTTCCCTGGGCAGCGGCTAGCTCAAACCATTTCAATGATTTTTCAGGTTGAAAATGTTTACCCTCTCTAGAATTATAGTATTCACCCAGTTGATATTGGGCATCCCCATCCTGCTCTTCAACCGCTTCTTTATACAAATCAATAATGAGCTCATGATCTAAGTCCTCTTCATCTAGAGCAGCAACTTGTTCATCTTGATGGCGAAAATACCACTCTACAATATCAAGCACATCATCTACTACTTCTATACTGTTTTTTAACTTTTCTAGCGAAGAAATTTGCCAAATGAGTATATAGATAGGCTGTGGAATGGCATCGCGCAAGACATCATCATATTCTGCCAACAGCGTTAATACATTCTCCTGTATCGATTGAGATTGCACTGTATGGACAATCTGTAAATGACGTTGTTGCTGTTCTTTTAATAACCCTCGTACTACTTGATACAGTATTTTCTGCAAGGCTGTTAGGTTAACTTCAGCGAATGTAAGTAATTTTATATTTTGAGCAAACCACTGATCTTGAGTTTGTGTAAGATTTTGTAGGGAAATTATTCGTTCTTTATTTCGCTTGGCTAAAATTTGCTCGTACATTATTTTCCTCCCTTGCACACTATGTAAAAAAACTGCCTTACCACTATTATATGGAAGACAGTTGAAGTTTGGTTACACATATGCTCTCAATAGTAAGCCTACGAATAGCGTAATAATTAAAAATACTGTGACATGGGTCCATTTATACATGGCTAATAAACCTATAAATTCTCGTGTGAATGCATTAGGAACATAGTAAAAAGCAGTTTTTGAGCCAATCCCCTCGGCATCTAATGCTGCTTTCCTAGCATAAATACTTGCGCGAAACACATGGAAATTATTCGTAACAAAAATGGAACGATAGTTCTCTCCATGAGAATGGTGGTCCATTATTTGCTTTGAAAAGATCATATTTTGTTCTGTATTGGCTGAACAATCCTCCATAATTATCTTGTCAGTCGGAATATGATGTACTTCTATTAGGTATTGTTTCATTGCATATGCTTCTGATACCTTTTCATCATTTCCTTGACCACCAGAGACAATGATATAAGGCTTCATCTCATACTTTATATATTGCTTTACTGCTTCGTCTAAACGGCTTGCTAAAAGTGGAGGTACTCTATCGCCAATTAATCCTGAACCTAATGCAATAATGTAATTTGGTTTATAACGTATTGGTGTAAGAAGATACAATATTGAATAAGCAAGGACACTAGTGTATAAGAACATTGTATAACCAAAAATCAAAAACGCATAGAAGAAAAGAATATGCCAAAATACATTTTCAATTTCAATAAAAATGACGAATACATACCATAACATCATAATAACAAAACTTAGCCCTAATATGGCTAACATTAAGTTACGGAATTTGCGTCCTTCCTTTTCCAATAATACTTTACTATTGAAAAACATGGCTATTGATAAAATAAACATAATACTTGGAAAGCTTCCTAATATAATGAATATCCCCATTTCAGAAATAATCCCCTGATCATTTGGTAGCAATAAAGGATAATGAATAATAAACGCTCTGACAATATATATCCCTATCACGCCAAGGGCTACAACGTTGAGAAAGCGCCTTTTTTCTGTTAGGTACAAAATGATAAAAATGGTAAGGAAGATTGATAAAGTTAGTAGCATTTTTTCACTCCTTCCTATTGCATAATTTCTACAATCATTACATCTGCCACTATTTGTCCATATTTTTTGATCTAGCTTAATTTTTGAAAGCGTTTGTTTTATTTTTTAATATAGTTCATGTAATATTACTATATAAGAACTAGTTTATGATTAAATTAAAAATTATATTGGAGGAATGTATGTAATGAAAAAAATTCTTGCCGCTCTTTTTGCAGCGACACTGATATTTTCGACTGTTGGTGCAACATTATTTATTTCTGATACACCAACGGCAGAAGCTAAATCCTATAAATCGGGTAAAAAGGGCTTCTCTAACAATAATAATAGCTCGAATATCCAAAAGTCGGATACTACTAAAGATCAAAACAATGCAACAACAAATAAAAACAACTCAACATCTACTAATAAAGCAGATACTACTAAAAAAGGTGGTTTTTTCTCAGGTGGTCTGATGAAAGGATTAATGCTTGGCGGACTTGCTGGATTATTATTCGGTAGTCTATTTAGTGGTATGGGTATACTGGGGAATATTTTAGGTTTACTTATTAATGTGGCAGCAATTGTTGTTATTGTGATGCTTGTTGTGAAGATAATAAATATGTTTAAAGATAAAAAGCGCAAAGAGGAAGCACAATGGCACAAATAATCAACGAACAAGATATTATTAATGCTATTTGTTTATCTCAAGCCTACTATCAAAACATTCGCCCTGAGGATGTTCTTGTTGAATTAACTTACGAGGATGATGCAGGTTTTGGTGCAGAGGTCGAAGTCAACGGTCAAATCGAGGTGCTTAATACAGCAGCCATGATTGGTGCCTTACGTGTTTGGATCAAGGATGTTCTACACGGTGATCCATTCTCGACAGGGATTGAATTAGTTTTAGATGACGAAGAAGGCATTATTGCCAAACTATCATAAAAAAATAGCAGTACAATGAATCGTCCAAAAAATTCATTGTACTGCTATTTTACTTTTTCAAACGTTTTTTAACCTCTTCTTTTTCTTCTTCATTCAGAGAAAAATCTACGATAGAGCGTCCCAGCATTAATAACATGATAAACATTACTCCTGTACCAACAATTAAATAAATCATTGTAAATACTTTAGAATAAGCCGTTGTTGGATATAGTCCTGTTTCGACTCCAGTTGGAATTAAGCTCACTACAGCAAAATACATGGCATCCAACCAGTACCATCCTTCTGTCCCCTTGTAGAATAGAGTTCCTGATAGAATGATTAAAAATAGTGTAGTAAATAATGATAGGAACTGTGGACGTTTAAAGGACCTCCACAGTCCTTTTCCTAATCTTTTAGCAGATAATATAAATGACAGCATCCCATTCTCCTTTATTTAGATAGACTATACTTCGTTTTTTACGAAAACATCAAAAGGTAGAGGAGACAATCCCCCTACCTTTTAATGATTATTGAATGAGTAGCTGACTAAGATTGGTAAATATTTTAGCTGCTTGACCTCTTGTTGTGACAGCCTCAGGTGAAAATTTCCCTCCATCCCCTGTCACGATTCCTAATTCATACAGCATTGTGATTGCACGTTTGGTTTCTGCATTATATGAAGCGACATCTACAAATGGCACATTGCCTTTTGCAATATACGGCTGATTAGATTGCTGTTCATAAGCGCGATGAATCATTAAAGCTAATTGAGCGCGTGTCACAGGGTGTCCAGGCTTAAATTTCCCATCTGTTCCTTTAATAAGACCATGTACATATGCTGCCGCAATTTCTGCCTGTGTTGCTGCATCATAATTTTCGATATCAGTAAATGGTGCTTTTTCTTCTGTAGTTAAGCCAAGGCTTCTTACAAGAATAGCTGCAGCTTGGGCACGTGTTACACTACTCTCAGGTCTAAATGTCCCATCAGTATAGCCGTTCATTATACCTATATTTGCAGCTGTTTGAATATAATCTTTTGCCCAATGATTCTGTGTATCTGTAAAGCTAACTGTTCCTTTCGTAGTGAAAGTTACTGTAGGATTTTGAACACTTTCATTACCAGCAGCATCAATTGCTTTGATAGATACATTGTAGGTTGTATTTTCTATTAAATCTTTGAGCGTAATTGTAGTAGTGTCAGCATTTAATGTTGAAGTTAATTTTCCATTCACATAGACAAGGTAATTTGCTACGCCTACATTATCTGTCGCTTCTTGCCAGCTAACCTTAACAGTTGTACGATCTTTTACCTCTACTCCAATAGCCTGCGTGACATCCCATAAAGAGCTTGTTTTAATGATTGGTAAAAATGCTTCATTTGCTACTGCTAAATAACCAGCTTCACTTAAATGAATATTTTCAGGGTTTGGTAGATAGTTGGCAACATCCTTTGCAACAACATCATATGTAGGAACAAAAATAGCGCCCGCTTTTTCAGTAGTTGTTTTAATTGTTGCATTCAATGTAGCTAATAACAAATTAAATTGTTTTTGTAAGTTCTCACTATAGTATGGGAAGGAATTATAATAGCCCATTACATATACTTCAGCTTGTGGATTAATCTTTTTGATTTCAGATAGAATAGTAGCAATGTTCGATACAGCTTCTTTAGTAGCTTTTATGATAGCCACAGTGTCAATTCCCGTTGCTTGAGATTCTTTTAATATTGGCAATAGATCATTTGCCCCAGCTGTTAATGTGATGATTTCAGCTTCTTTAATAGAAGCCCGTAACTTTGCCTGTTCGTCTGTATAGCCAAAACCAGTCACTGTTTTTGCAACATCATTTTGTAGATCAGCTAAAACATTTTTAGTTGTGTAGCCTGACATAGCAAAGCCCTTATTAAAGGAAGTAAGGAAGCCGTCTTGCTGTAATGCCTGTGCAATAAAATCGGTATAGCCTAATCCAATTACACCTACTTCATTCATTCCATGTGCTAATGAATCACCAAGTGCCACATAATCGGTTTGTACAACCCAACTTGGTGCTATATGGTCACCCTGTCCTTCTTCTGCACTAGCTGCTACAGGTATAGCTAATTGCAAAGCCAATACACTTGAAGCTAAAAAACGAAATTTCTTTGATAATCGCATTTACTCTCTCCTCTACTTATAAAATAGTCGTTATTTTCACTATTTTACTAGAGGAACGATAAAAATAGGTTAAATTACAACAATCTTTTTGAAACATTTCATTTTTTATCTAATCAACCTGTATCTTTCCATAAATCCCACCACCACCAACTTCAATGGCTAATTGACCCGTTCTCGCTAAATCGATTAAATGGGCTAGTTTATGTGGCACAATTTGTTCAAGCTGGTCGATTGTTACACGATGCAAAATATTCATTTCTGTACCAAATGCTTCGATTAAACGTTCCATCATTTTAGGACCAATACCTGGAATGAAATCAAGTGGTATTTGATGAATATAAGGTGGTCTATTTCGTTTATCGGGAAAGTCTTCAGATAGCTCCTGTATACGGGTAGCTACTCCCTTTATAATTTGAGTACTCCCACATTCTGTACAAATGGTAGCCTCTTTACTTAGCTGTTGACTACATTTTGCACAAACTGTTTGATGATATTTGCCAAGCAAAGGGTTTAGGCCATAATTGGCTATTACCGCTCGTCCCTCTTGCTCATGCAGGGCCATTTTTAATTCTGTAAAATTCGCTTCTGCTAATCGTAACTTTTGATACTCTCGTGCTAATTTCCCAAGCGAATGTGCATCAGAATTGCTAACGAATGTATATGCTTGTAATTCTTTAATATGACTTACCATATTTGTATCAGAGCTTAAACCTAATTCAATACCATCAATAAGCTGCGGATCAAAGACTTCAGTTAAACTTCGACGAACCCCTTTGCCAAACAAGCTTTTAAATGGTGTAAATACATGTGCAGGAATAAAAATACCTCCCAATTCATGTACCTTTTGCTGCAAGGTCTGACCATCACAATAAATACGCTGTGAACTTAAATGGATATTCTTCATATGTTGTGACATCCATTCTGAGAACAGCTTCATGAGCTCTAGTGTAGGAAAGTAAGCAAGCACATGAATAGGACCCTGACAATGTTGATCATAAATTTCGATCTCTGATCCGGGAATTAAAGTTGTTTCCTGAAATCGCAGACCACCTTCTTTAAGTTCTTGTAGTTCTCCGTGTTCAATCATCCTCACCATTTCTTCGATTACTTCAGGTGAGTGACAGTCAATGATCCCAATGATGTCTAATCCCTTTCTTGCACTAGCCGTCTCTAAAATTCGTGCTAATGTTAACGTTTTACTGCCAGTAATTTTCACTGCCCTTCCACTAGAAGTACGTCCAATATGAATATGTAAATCAGCATAGAATTCATTCAATTCAAACMCTCCTTTAAATACATKYKWKWMWAMGRRAMWRCCTTACATTACTGCAAGGCATTTCTCACTTCATTATGATGGATGATTTGTAGTAGTGCTATTATTTGACTCAAAAGCGCCGGAACCGTGTGATGGTGTGGAGGAAGCATCATAGGCAACTAATGTTACACCAATCTTTTCTTCAAGCTCATTAATTTTTTCTAGTTGCTGCGGGTCTAATTGTGCAAACTTAATTTCTTTCATGGTCATCAATCCTTTCAATTATACAATTCCCCGAAATATAGAAAATATACTCCTTCGCATAATTGTGGAATTACAAACGAACATTGGATAATAAAAATGACTGATAATCAGTCATTTTTATTGACATTATTTTTCTTATTCTATAACATAATAATTAAGTAAGGCAAAAGTGAGGGATTGCATGTCAAAAGAAGAAAAAATTATTCAAGCTGCCATTGAGGTTTTTCGAGAAAAAGGTATAGAAAAAACAAAAGTTTCAGATATCGTTAAAGCTGCTGGGATCGCTCAAGGAACATTTTATCTTTATTTCCCATCACGCCTTTCTGTTATGCCTGCTATTGCAAAAAATATGGTAGAAAGAATTATTGCTACCTTAGATGAAGGTATTTCAAGTCATAAGCCCTTTGAACAGCAACTTGAAGAGGTTGTGGAAATGGTTTTCTTAATCACGAAAGATTATGGAGATATCGTTGCACTTATTTATGCAGGTATTGCGCAAACTGAGCATTTAAAAGAATGGGAAAATATATATGCACCCTATTATGACTGGATGAGTCATTTCTTATTATCTGGCCAGCAACAGGGAATGATACGTGATTCAATTGACCCAACACGTTCTGCTAAACTGATGATTGGTCTAATTGAATCTGCTGCTGAACAAATTTATTTATTTGATGATAGCAAGGACGAAACAATGAAATTGCTCAAGCTTGAGCTTATAGACTTCCTATCTCACGCACTTGGCCTACGTCACCCATAAAAGTGACGTTCTCTTTTACCTCGAAAATGACTGAATGTCAGTCATTGTATTACCTAATAGAAAGGATTTTATTGATGAAAAAAGAATGGATGTACGTCGTTTTAACAAGTTTATTTGAATTGCTTTGGGTATTTGGCTTTAACGTAGCAAGCTCATGGTGGCATTGGATAATTATTGTGACAATCATTGCTATAGATTTTCATTTCTTATCGAAGGCTTGTGAGAGCTTACCTACTGGTACAGTCTACGCTATTTTCGCTGGAGCAGGTGCAATCGGTACCACATTAATGGATATTTTCATTTTCGAAGGAGAATTTAATGCCATTAAAGGACTGTTCATGATTATTTTATTATTAGGTGTGATTGGTCTAAAATTAGCGGATAATTCCTCTAAAGAGCAGATGCAAACGAAAGGAGAGAATGTATAATGGGTTGGATACTTATTATCTTAGCTGCATTGTCTGAAATTATAGGTGTGGTTGGCTTACGCTTCTATAGTCAGCATAAAACATTACGAAACTTAATGTTATATATTGGTGGTTTTGGTGTGTCTTTTGCCCTTTTATATGCATCCTTCAACTATTTGCAGTTAAGTATTGCCTATGTTGTTTGGGTAGGAATTGGTACTGTTGGAGCTGTACTCGTAAATATCATTTTCTTTGGCGAATCCAAAAATCTATCACGTATTATCAGTATCATAGCAATTATCGTAGGTGTAGCAGGCTTAAAAGCAGTATCTTAATGGCTTTACAATATAGGACGCCACTCTTAAATCGGAGGCGTCCTGTATTCATTTATTTAAAATGGCATGAAATGGGAGTAATTAAGATAAAAATTCATAAATACCATCCGCGATAAATTCTGCAGGTCCACGCATCCAGATATGATCATTGTCAGCCCATCGTATGACTAAGTCACCGCCACTAAGTTGGACTACTATCTCTTCTCCCTTCTGACAAAAACCATTTAATATAGCAGCCACTACCGCTGCACAAGCACCTGTCCCACATGCCTCTGTTATACCCGAACCTCGTTCCCAAACGCAGCATTTTAATGCCTTCTCATGAACAACCTCTACAAACTCAACATTGCAGCGATAAGGAAATCTCATATCGTTTGCTATAATACCGCCTAATGTTCTTAATGGTGCTTGCTCGATCGCATTCACAAAAACTACGGTATTGGGATTGCCCAAAAACAAAGCTGTTACTAAAAGAGTTTGTTGGGGTAAAGGAAATATTTCATTGATGACAAGCTCATTTGGGTTTCCTAACATCGGAATGTCTTTGCGCAATAAGAGAGGCTTGCCCATATCGACAATCACTTCTATTACACGATTGTCTTGCACCACTACCTGTACCAGCATAATCCCGGATTTCGTTTCAATCGTAATTAGCTCTTGTCGTACAATATGACGTTCAAAAATATACTTAGCAACACAGCGAAGACCGTTACCACAATTTGTCCCCTCAGATCCATCTTTATTAAATACACGCATACCACAGTCAGCAATTTTAGAGGGTTGGATAATAATCAATCCATCTGAGCCAATACCAGTATGGACATTGGCCATTTTTTGAGCCAATTCACAAAAGATATCTTCCTTGTAATCATGTTGGAAAAGATCAAGATAGATATAGCTGTTGCCAATACCATGCATTTTCGTAAAGGCTATTTGCATACAGTCACTCCTTAAAGGTTGTTTTATGTATCTAATAGAAGATGACACTTTTCTATATTTGGCTAAACCCCTTCGTGAACTGTTCAGGAACATATGTAAGATACGGCTTCCCTGTCATTGGATGTATTTGAATATCCGCAAAAACACCAAATACATCTTGCAGCACTGTTGGCGTAAGTACTTCCTCTGGTGTACCATGACAAACTATTCGCCCTTGCTGTAAAACGTAAATTTGATCGCAATACATAGCAGCAATATTCAAATCATGTAAAGCTGCTACTACGGTTAAATGCAAAGTCTGAATTAAATCCATAAGTTGAAGTTGATGTTGAATATCTAAATGATTCGTCGGCTCATCTAATATTAATATCTGTGCTTGTTGAGCGAGTGCCCTTGCAACCATGACACGTTTTTTCTCGCCACCAGAAAGCGAACTAAAGCTTCGTTTCTCTAAATGCGATATGCCCGTTTGCCTAAGAGCCTCTTTAACAATTTGAAAATCTTTCTCTTGATCAAGCTCTAACAGCTTTTTATGTGGGGTTCTTCCCATACTGACTAAATCATGCACAGTGAAATCAAATAATACGGGTGTCTCTTGGCTTACAACAGCCAAATTTTTCGCAATTGCTTTGCTTGATTGCTTTAATATATCTTGCTCATTTAATACTACCGAGCCACTTTCAGGTTTTAGGAGACGATACATATTTTTTAACAATGTTGATTTTCCGCTCCCATTAGGACCAATTAATCCAACAAATTGCTTTTCTTTTATTTGAATACTTACATCATGCAGTATACGCTGATCGTAAATGGAGAATGATACTTTTTTCGCTTCTAATGTCATGGAAGTTAATCTCCTTCACCGAAAGAATAATTGTTACGACGGAGAAGCCAAATGAAAAATGGTCCTCCACAAAAAGCTGTAATAATACCAATTGGCATTTCCTGAGGAGCAATAATAATTCGAGCAAAGGCATCTGCCCACACTAAGAATATTCCACCTATTAAAGCACTGATAGGTATTACGTATTTATAGTTTGAGCCCACAATTAAACGCACAATATGGGGAATAATCAATCCCACAAATCCTATAGAACCACTAACTGCGACAAGCACACCTGTTAATAGAGATACTAGTAGTATTAACTGAATACGGAATTGCTGAAGATTAACGCCTAATGTCACTGCCGCCTCTTCTCCTAGTAATAATAAATTTAAATTGCGATAGTGTAGCCACAGTAGCCCAAATACAATAAAGAATACGAAAGCTGGAATCACAATATTATTCCATTTGGCTCCAGCTAAACTACCTAGCATCCAAAACATAACAGCCTTTAAGGCCCCTTCTTGCTTTGACATCATTAAAATAAAGTTAGAGATAGCCGTTAAGATAAAGGACACAGCCATGCCTGCCAATAGCAAGCGGAAAATAGAGACACGTCCCCCAACACGTGATAAGAAAAAGACAAGTGCAATGGCAAGTAATGAACCAAGGAATGCGGATACTGAAAGAGCGTAAATACCTAAAAATGAAAAGGCTCCTAAAATAATCACAGAAGTAGCTCCGACAGCTGCCCCTGAAGAAATCCCTAGAATATACGGGTCTGCAATAGAATTACGTACTAGTGCCTGAATGGCTGCCCCTGCAATAGCTAACCCCGCTCCTACTATCGCAGCTAGCAAAACACGAGGTGCTCTTATTTGCCAGATGATGATTTCCTGAGAGCGACTCCAATCTTGCTCGATCGAATTTTGTATAAAAGGAATTTTAGAAAGAATGACTTTCCATACATATAACGGTGTAACTGTAACTGAGCCAACYATTACAGCAAAGGTCATTGAAACAATTAATACCATGAAAAGTACGAAGGAAAATAACATAAATTTTTTATTCATCTGTTTTAAACTCCTACTGAATATTGATGAATGAAGCAATAAAAAAAGGTATCCCATGCGAAAATGCGCATAGAAATACCCAAGATTAAACAAAGTCAGAAAAATATCCAGCTATTGTCCGTAATTGCTTGCATCCTCGTGGGCATTACAGGTATTACTAAATGGCAGGTCTCCTGGCTTCGATTCACTATCCTATAATTGCCTTCCCATTCTTAAACAGTGGCAAATCATATTATAGGATTCATCGTTACAGTTGCGGGACAGCGTCGGACTTCCACCGACTTCCCTTTTAAGTGACATTCAAAATGTCACACCAATAGTATTTGAAGTTATAAAATTGTGACGATTCTATCATACATTTTTATAGATAGATAGTCTACTTCAATTTAATTCAGTAATTGCGTTAACTTATACAAATAATAAAGTTGACACAAATGTATTCGTTTTTTACACTAGCAGTAATAACTTATAAAACGAGGTGAAATCATGGCAACTGTTACACAACATAGTCACCATAAGTTAAGAACTGTTGACATTACCTACATTGGATTATTTACAACGCTAATGATGGTGGGTGCTAATATCACTTCCTTTGCACCTTTTATGGTAGTAGGTGGTGTACCCATTACGCTTCAAACCTTCTTTGCAATTTTAGCAGGGCTTATTCTTGGTAGTAGAAAAGGTGCGCTCGCCTGCACAATTTATATGTGCGTAGGATTGGCAGGAGCTCCTGTCTTTGCTCGTTTCGGGGGTGGAATTGGCCAAATTTTAAGCCCTACCTTTGGGTTTATTATTACTTTTATATTTGCGGCATTTGTTGCGGGGTTAATCGTAGAACGAAGCGGAACAAAGAAAAGTTTTATCGTAGCTGCTTTGGTAGCAACGGCTATAAATTATTTGATAGGAACAAATTGGATGTTTTTTGCCTATAAGCTATGGGCAAGTGCGCCAGAGAATTTTTCATATAAGCTCGCTTGGCTTTGGATGATTCCTCCACTACCAAAAGATATTATTTTAGCTATTTTTGCTGGTATCTTCGCCCATAGATTACAAAAAACATTGAAGATCATGCCCATTCAATAGCATATCTCCCCGCCAGACTAGAGAAATGTTTTTCATAGGTTATATCCATCGTTTCTGCATATTTATTTGCTACATTAGGAGCACATAGTGAGGAGGATATCATATGAAATTCAATAAAAGATGGTCAGTCGGACTATTATCAGTAGTCGCTCTAATTAGTTTATCGGCTTGTACAGAGGATCAAACAAAACCTGCGTCCACTTCTAATGAAGCTGCTGAAGAAATGGATCATTCTACAATGAACCATTCAAGTTCTGGCGAAGTACCAGTAACGTTAAAAAAAGCTGAAAATCCGAAATTTCCTATAGGAAGCACAGCCATTATTACAGATGGACATATGGAAGGTATGAAAGGGGCCGAAGCAACAATAGTAGGTGCCTATACTACAACTGCCTATGTTATTTCCTATGAGCCTACATCTGGTGGAAAGCGAATAGAAAAGCATAAGTGGGTAATTCATGAAGAATTAATTGACCCACAAGAAGCACCACTGGCTCCTGGAACAGAAGTAAAAACGGACGCAACACATATGGAAGGTATGGAAAATGCGACTGTCCTTATTGACGAGGCTGTGCAAACAACTGTATATATGGTTGATTATACTTCCACTACAAGTGGTGAAGCTGTAACAAATCATAAATGGGTAACAGAAGAAGAGCTTAGTCCAAAATAATAGAAAATAACCTCTACCTTCAATTCTGGTAGAGGTTATTTTCTAGCTTTTATGTTCCATTTGCTTTCTCTTTGCAGACTTATGCCATTTATAGCCGATGCCCCAAACGGTTTGCAAGTAATCATCCGCCGGAAAACCACTTTTTCTTAATTTTTCTCGTAAATTACGTACATGTGAATCAATGGTACGATCTTCAATCGTTACATCATATCCCCAAACGGCATGTATAAGGTGTTCTCTAGAAAATGCTCTATTTTGATAATCTAAAAATAGGGCGAGCATGGCAAATTCCTTTGGTGTTAATGGAATTGCCTTATGTTGAAAATATACTTCAAAGGACTCTCTATCTAAACAAAGCCCTTCAAAGTTAATCACTTTTTCTTCAGATATCGTTCTTCTTAATACAGCATGTATGCGTGCTAACAATTCTTCCTCATCAAAAGGCTTTAAAACGTAGTCATCAGCACCAAGATTTAAACCTTTTACAATATCAGCGTGTTCTCCTTTTGCAGTAAGCATAATGATAGGAACATCCCAAAACTTCCTAATTTCCTGGCAAACCTGCCACCCATCCATCTCTGGCATCATAATATCCAAAAGAACTAAATCCACATGCTCTTCTTCTAAAAAATGCAATGCCTCTTGTATAGAAGACATTGCTCTACAATTAAATAGTGGTTCCAAATAAAGGGTTAATAAATCTAACATTCTTGGTTCATCATCAATGCATAAAATCGTTTTCATTCATTTCTACTCCTTTAAATGATAATTCAAAAGTAGTCCCTTTATTTATTTCACTTCTAACCTTTATTTCTCCCCCATGTGCTTGTACTAGCTCCTTGACAATAGCAAGCCCAAGTCCAGATCCACCTAAAGCACGACTACGTGATTTTTCCACTCGATAAAACCGATCAAAAATATACGGTAAATCCTTCTTTGGAATTCCTTTCCCTGTGTCTTCAACGATGATGCTTAAAATTCCACTGTCTTGTTTTACAGTGACTGTAGTCATATCTCCTGGTGCACAATAGATTAATGCATTATTTAATAGATTAATCAGAATTTGCTCAAGTCTTGCTTCATCTGCACATAGTGTTAAGCCATTATCACAACGTACAACTAAATAGATACCTTTATCTTGAAAAGCGGGACTTAATTTTTCTTCAATGCTTGTAAAAAACGGCTCTAAATGTAAGCAATGTTTTTCAATTACAAATGAGTTTTCATCCATTTTCGCTAAATCAAATAAATCTTTGATTAATCTAGAAAGTCTATTTGTTTCTTCTATTATAATAGCTAAATACTTTTGACGATCTTGCTCTGTTAAATCCCGTTTAGCAAGAATGTCTGTATAGCCTTTAATAAAAGTTAGCGGTGTACGAAGCTCATGTGCAATACTCGATAAAAACTCCTTACGCTCTTGCCTTAGATGATTTAAATCATTGGATAAAAGCTGGATAGCATTTGATAAATCCCCAAGCTCATCTTTTCCATTCGTAGAAAGAGCAACTGTAAAATCACCCTTACTCATTTTCAATGTAGCCTCTTTCATTTGAATAAGTGGCTTAGCCAGCTTACGAGATAGAACAACAATGACTGCAATACTGACTAGACCAGATACAATACCCACGATGAGAAAATGCTTATTCAGCCGTTTCATTAATGCATGGATGGAATCGGTATTTTGAAACATAAATACATAGCCAATCGTTCCTTGCTGATTTTGAATAGGGCTTATAGTCGCAATTGCTTTAACTTCTTGCCAATTGTCTTGTAAAACCCTTCCTTCATAAGGTATTTCCCCCTCTATTTCACGAATCAGATCACTGATTTCTTGATGTGGCTGTGAGGATGCAAGGATTGTCCCGAAATGGTCAGTCACCACGACATCTGTACTTGCTTCTGATTCCATAAGAACGACATGTGCTAGTGTTTCATTATTGAAGTTCTGTTCTAATATAGTACGATGTGAATTTCCTCTCGCTTGTAAACGCTCTAGTTCCTCTTCCACTCTAGAATTCGTCAAGGAAACATGCAAAAAAAACATCATAAAGGTTTCAATACAAAACAATGTGATGAAGAAGATAATGCCCAGCTTTAATGATAATTTTCTCATCCGTAACCACCATTTTAGAATTTCTTAAAAGTATATCTTGAAAGTGTGAAGATTTCATGCAGAAGTAGCATCTTTCCAAACAAAAAATGCCCATAAGTATATTGTATACCTATGGGTCATAGTATTGAACATTCATTAGAATTTGTATGAAAAAGGCTTGCCGCTTCACAAGAATTACCATCTTAGCAAAGATTTTATGGGTAACTAATCACTTCTCCAAGTGCCTATCCTTTCTCTAATGGGCTATTTTATCCGTTACTGCTAATATGAAAAATAATCTCTTGATGTATGGTTGATGGGAGAGGAGCTAGCGTCACAGAGTAGACCCTAGAGCGAACGGAATTGAGGGAAGCGGCATCGGACGCTAGCGGAACCGAAATCAACCATTCGCCTTAACAAAAGAGCTTTTTTTGCTAGTGACATCCTCTTTTTTTCAACAATATAACCCATAAGTATATTGTATACTTATGGGTTATATTTTAATTAAACGTATTTTTTTGCCCAACTTAAGAAATTATCAATAACTACGTCAAGGAATTTCACTGTACCTTCATCAGTTAAATTGCCTTCTTCATCAAATTTAGTGTGAACAGCACCAATATAAACGTCATTACCGCTAAGTAATGGTGAGTTAATGCCTGGAGAGAATAAAATATCACGTAAATGTAATTGTGCTTTTACAGTACCTAAGTTCCCCATTGATGCACCCATAATGATAGATGGTTTGCCAATCATTACTTTATCTACACGAGATAGCCAATCAATAGCATTTACCATAACCCCAGGAACTGTACCATTATATTCAGGTGTAACCCAAAGTACAGCGTCTGCAGCTTTTACTTTTGCTTTAAAATCAAGAACTGCTTGTGGAGCCTCATTTTCAATATCTTGATTATACATTGGTAGGTCCTTTAAGCTTAATACTTCAAGATCTAACTTTTCTGTATAACGTTTTTGAATAAATTGAGCTAATTGCATATTATAAGATTCTTTACGGATACTACCTACGATTGCTACTACTTTCATGATGTTTCCTCCTAAATGTACATTATTCATAGTATTTGTATAGCTATTGTATTTTATACCATTTCAATAATAAATGGCAAATTCTTCAACTGGCTTGCGATACCCACGTAATCGACGACTGCTTTCTTTTTCTTTCCCAATAGTAATCATTAAGGCTATTTCATGTGTTTCTGGCACATTGAAAAGCTCACGCATTTTCTGATTATCAAAGCCAATCATTGGGCAAGTGTCCCAACCACGATTTTTCGCAGCTAGCATGAATAACATTGCAGACAGAGAAGCATTACGAATGGCTTCATCTTTCATGAATCCTTCACCGCGATCCTCATAAAATCTTGTATTCTCTGCTACAATATCCTCTAGTTCACCCGCTGTAATTATGCCTAAATCCACCATGCCCTGACTTAACTCAGCAGTATTTTTATATGCTTCCTTGTCACCTAGTACAAGAATTACACCTGAAGCTGAATGTACTTTATATTGACCATATGCTGCCTCTCTCACCTTTTCTTTCATATCCTCATCCAGCACAACAATATAATTAGCATGCTGTAAGTTAAATGCTGAAGGGGCAAGCTTAACATCCTCCAAAATAGGGCGTATATCTTCTTCAGTCATTTTAACGTCCTTGATAAAATTATTAGCAGAGCGACGCTTATCAATCAGCTTGGAAAATTCCATTTTTTTATCCCCCAATACAGTTATGTATACATCCAGTGGGGCTTTGCTTTCCCAACTGGATGAAATTGTGTTACTCATATTCTTTATCGAACATAATGGAACTTCTTACAGTGTCAATCGGACGAACAAGACTTTCAATCTGTTCACGTTTTGGTTCTAAAAATGGTGGTAATGACAGTTTTTCTCCTAATGTTTCATATGGTTCATCGCCCATAAATCCTGGACCATCTGTAGCCAATTCAAATAAAATCTGCGGAGCTACTCGTGCATACAATGATTCAAAGAAATGACGATTTACATAGCCAGAAGTGTGGAAACCAAAACTTTCGAAACGTGCAGTCCATTCATCTAATACCGAACGATCCTCTACACGAAAGGCAGCATGGTGAACAGTACCAAAACCTTGACGAGCAACGGGTAACACTGTGTTGTGCTCGACAATAATCTGGGCGCCATTTCCTCCCTCGCCTACTTCAAATAAATGGAAGTCCCCTTCATCTGCAATCTCTGTAAAAAGCATTACCTTTTCTAAAACATCCTTAAAGTATTTAAAATTAGCGACACGGACAAAAACTGGTCCTAAACCTGTAATGGCATACTCAAGTGGGATGGGGCCATTCTGCCAAGGCGTACCTGCCGCCACACCTGTATTGTGCTCATCAGAAATTAACTGATAGTGCTGATCATCAAAATCTACGAAAGATAGTGTTTTCTTACCAAACTGTTCTTTCATACCTGTATGCTTCACATTTAAACGGTCAAAGCGCTTTATCCAATAATCTAAAGCAGCATCCGTTGGTACACGGAAAGAAGTCTTTGAAATTTCATTTGTACCATGTACACCTTTTGGGATATTAGGGAAATCAAAGAACGTCATATCTGTACCCGCACTACCCTTATCATCTGCAAAGAATAAATGGTATGTTTGAATGTCATCCTGATTCACTGTTTTCTTTATTAAGCGCATTCCTAAAACATAGGTAAAGAATTTATAATTTTCTTCAGCACTACTTGTGATAGCCGTTACATGGTGTACACCTTTTAAATGATTCATAGTATGCTCCTCCTATATATCTCGATATCGAGATATATATTTAAATTTTTTTATTGGTTAGTGGCGTTCTTGCCAACTTTTTTAAGTGATAAAATCATGTTGTCCAGCTCCTGGGCTTCCAATACTTCAAATATCTCATTTATTTTCTGTTCATGCTTAGGGAATATTTCCTCCATCAAAACCTGTCCCTCAAGCGTTAGTAATACGTACGTAACACGACGATCTCTTGGACATGCCTTACGGTACACATAGCCCTTTTGCTCGAGCTTATCAATCACATAAGTAATACTACTGCTTGCAATTAATATTTTTTTACCAATCATTTGAACTGGTTGTTCTCCATGGTGATACAAAAATTCAAGAACCGAAAATTCAGTTTGATTTAAATCGAATTGAAGTAAATCTCTTCTAGTTGCATCTTGAATCGTTTGATATGCTCGGAACAAGACCGTAAATGCTTTTAAGTTACGATTGTTTTGCTTCATACGACTCCCTCTTTTTACYWCRAWYWYMMTTAWCTCTAATTCGRGATAATAATAACATATACATTTTTAAACAGCAAACAATTTGTTTCTTTATGTTTGTCATCTTTTCGTTCGGGTAGAAGGTAGTTGTAACTTATAAAGGAGGATTCTAAATGAAAAAAGATGTCAATCAAAAACAACAACAGCTAGAAGCATTCCGAGTAAGTGATAAAGATCAACCTCTCACAACCAATCAAGGATTAAAAATATCGGAAGATGAACATTCACTAAAAGCAGGTGAGCGAGGACCCACTTTACTAGAGGATTTTCATTTCCGTGAAAAAATGACTCACTTTGACCATGAACGAATTCCTGAACGAGTAGTACACGCACGTGGCTCAGCCGCTCATGGAATTTTTGAAACTTATGAATGCGCAAGTGATATTACAAAGGCTCAATTTTTAAATGGAAAAGGCACTAAAACCCCTGTTTTTGTCCGCTTCTCTACCGTTGCCGGGTCTAAAGGCTCTGCAGATACTGTTCGTGATGCACGCGGCTTTGCTACTAAGTTTTATACACAAGAGGGCAATTATGATTTAGTTGGAAATAACATACCAGTATTTTTTATTCAAGATGCTATTAAATTCCCCGATTTTGTACACGCTGTAAAGCCCGAACCAAATAACGAAATACCACAAGCACAAAGTGCCCATGATACTTTTTGGGATTTCATTGCAAATAATCAGGAGTCTGCTCATATGGTTATGTGGCATATGTCAGATAGATCGATTCCACGAAGCTATCGAATGATGGAGGGCTTCGGAGTTAATACTTATCGCTTTATCAATGCCGAAGGAAAAGCCCACTTTGTTAAATTTCATTGGAAACCTGTACTTGGGGTAAAATCATTAGTATGGGATGAAGCACAAATTATTGCTGGAAAAGATCCCGATTTTCACCGCAGAGATTTATGGGAATCCATTGAACGTGGGTATTTCCCAGAGTGGGAGCTTGGTGTGCAACTTATTCCCGTTGAAGATGAATTCAAATTTAGCTTCGATATTCTTGATGCCACGAAAATATGGCCTGAAGAAGAAATTCCAGTACGCATTCTTGGGAAAATGACCTTGAATAAAAATGTGGATAATTTTTTTGCAGAAACGGAACAAGCCGCATTCCATGTCGGGCATGTTGTGCCTGGCATTGATTTTTCACATGCCCACTTAGTACGAGGTCGTTTATTCTCCTACACCGATACACAGTTAATACGACTGGGAGGACCTAATTTCCATGAGCGTCCTATTAATAAACCAATTTGTCCATTTCATAATAACCAACGAGATGGCTATGGCCGACAAACCATTAATGTGGGACAAGTTAGCTACCATAAAAATTCCTTAGCCAATAATACACCACATCCTGTTTCTGAAGCAGATGGTGGATATAAGCATTATGAAGAAAAAGTTGAAGGGCATAAAGTACGTGCACGTAGTGAGAGCTTCAAAGACCATTTTTCTCAAGCAAGATTATTCTGGCTTAGTATGACAGATATTGAGAAAAAGCATATTATCGATGCCTTTAGCTTTGAACTTGGCAAAGTAAAAAATAAAGCGATTCGAAAACAAGTTGTAGACATGTATGCTCATGTCAGTTACTCACTTGCTTCAGCTATCGCTGAGCGTATTGGTATAGTTCCACCTGTAGAAGTGGAAGTACCACATATTCAACAAACTTCTCCTGCTGTTAGCCAAGTAATCAATGCAAAGGAAAGTGTCAAATCTAATAAAGTAGCTGTAATTGTTAAAGAAAATAGTAGTGAAAAATTAAATGAACTTATTGCTACATTTTTAAGTGAAGATATCGTAGTTGAACTAGTAAGTAATAAACAAGGCATAGTAAGCGGTTATGAAATTCACGAAACATTTGCTACTACCTCCTCAGTTCTTTATGATGGGGTTTATGTTACAGGAGCCTTTCAGAATTCCTATGAACAAGCAAAAGCAGAACAGTTTATTGAACAAGCCTATCAGCACTGTAAAACAATAGGTTATACGGAAAATGTTTTATTTTTACAGCATATAGCCAATAAACATGGGGTTGCAACCGATCCAAAATCTTTTGTTCATGCCCTTGCTAAACATCGACATTGGGTACGAGAATGTAAATGAATGTAAAGCCAGCTAACTGATTAAATCAGCTAGCTGGCTTGTTTTTATTATTTAATTCGTTTAAATTCCTTTTCATTGCCGTCTACAAATTCGACATCCACTTCAATGGATTGATAGTTATCTTCAATATTGAATACTTTGATTACTTGATCAATCACTTCATCATTAGATGTTGTAGAATCAAAATTCAACTGCTTAAATAACGGCTCTAATTTAGTATAAGCTTCATCGCCCTGCAGTTTTTCATTTTTTCGATCATCTTCTAATTTTGCTTCTATTCCTGTTTTTTTATCCTCATATTCTACCTCATAAGACTCCGTTGCAGAGTAATCAACATCTAAAGAAAACTCTAAAAAATTAAATGTCACTTGGTCAGTTGGCGTCTCACCCGTCTGTTGAGTAGCATTCTGATCTGCTGGAGCATTTGCAGGCACATCTTTTACCTCATCCTTATTACAGCCGTAAAGAATAACAGTCATTAAAGAAATCACTAAAATAAATTTCAATTTCAATTTATTCACTCCTTTCTTTACATATTATTTCCCCATTCTTCTACAAACTAACCTAAAAAGGGCATCTCCTACAAATAAGGAGATACCCTTTTCATGGAATGCGACTTAATAATAGAAGTTACGATCCACTTTATTTTCTTGAATAGCTTTTGCTAAACGAACTGTTGACACAGCCAAATCGGCATATGACACACTCTTGGTAGCATTAAAGTTATTTTGCTGTGTATCAATCAGCCCCATCCCATTTGCTATTGCTATATAGCCTGTATACGCTGGATCAATAGAAGCTGCATCCGCAAAGTTTAATTTGTAAATATCCTTATACTTTGCAACATTCTCCAATTGCATTGCTTTAACAGCCCATACTGCTAGCTCTTGACGAGTCAATGTTTCATCCAAAGCGAATTGGTTTGCTGGCTGTAAAATTCCCATTCTTACAGCTTGTTCAACCACTCCATATAATGGATGGTTTTTATCGATATTGCTGAAGGTTTGCTTTTCACCATCGCCACTACCAAAATGGCCATATGTTAAAGATTTTAGTAGAATCTTTAATGCTTCTCCCTTTGTCACAGCAGCATCAGCATTAAAGTTTGCTATATCTTTTATCTCTAATACATTTTGATGTAGAAGATAATTTAATTCATTGGCTGCTGTTGGGTGTGAAATAGATTGCTTTTCTTTTGAGCCATCTACCTCATACAACCATTCACCAGTAATTGCATCAATTTGATTAACTAAGCTACCGTTGTAAGTTGGAGCATAGACTAGATCATAATGTTGTTTACCTTCAGTATCCTGCTTTACATATTGTAGTTGTAATGTAAGGGCCTTACTATATGCTTCTTTTGCTTTATCAGCAGAGATTACTTGACTAAGAGAAGGCCAGTTATTAATCTTTTGTTTATTAACATTCAATGAACGTAATGATCCATCAGAGCCAATACCTACGTTTATTTCATCTCCAACAACCGCAATTCCGTTTACGATGCGTGGGAAGGAGAAGTAATAATCTTTACTATAATCATCATGTACAGGATCATCAATTGGCATCGAATACTCATGTAAATAGGATGGAGCCCATTGCTTTAAGTATTCAACAGCCTTTGCTAATGCCGCATCCTTAGAGAGGGTAGTTGTTTTGTCAGTGTTGATAAAATCTCTCATAATATCGTGATACTGTACGATATCGCCTGTTGCCTTATTAATTTCTAAAGAGGTACCAGACCCGCCATTATTGTACATATACATGTAATTTACTGTATAAACCGTTTCACCATTGTCATTTTCTCTTTCGTCAACCATATCAATAGTGAGCTTTGCCTTGTCTTCATCAACTTTTAATAAATTTTTAGCGAATTCCTCAACTTCTGCTACTGTCATACCGCTTTTTCTTGGTGGTAATTGCTGTGAGGATATTTTCTCAGCCCTTTTCGTCTTAGGAACTTGTGTAGAGAAGCCATTCGTTGTTTGCCATTGACCCGTTAATGCATGTACACCATTAAATCCTGTTGCTGGCATATAGACAAGCTTCACATTACGTTGATCGCTAAAATAGTCAACGTAATAACGAAGTTCAACTGCTAAGTTATCACGTACTTGTGCAACAATTTCTTCCTCATTTTTTTTCTGGCTTGAGCTATCAAAGGTTGCTTTACCAATTGATTCTGTATTTTTATACATTCCTGTTATTTGACCATTAGCAAGAACATCTATAGTGATACTTTGATCGCCAATAAGCACTCCATTATAGGTTGGCGAATAAACAAATGAGTAGGTAATTGGTTGTGATAATGGACGATTAATGACATTGTAATAACCGAAGCCATCTTCACGGAGTTTATAGTTCTCTATTTTCGCAAATTTTCTTAGGAAGTCATCTGCAATTTTTTTTGCTTCAGTCTCTGAATATTTTGCGGGATATACTGCTTCAGCGATATTAGCTGGCTGATAATAGAAATGTTCTAACTCTAAATCTTCACCTTTAAATGTAAAACCACCATATACATCTTTACCATTTACCGTTTTATGGAAGTTTAAATCATAACGGACCGTTGTATCATCTCTAAAGAAATGACCGCCTCCAGAATTAAACTCATTATCAGCTACAAATTTGAACTCTTCAGGGAATAGTGCACGTAATTTGTTAATTAGCATACCTTTTGTCACTTTCGTCTCTGAGGCAGCCAACTGTATTGCAATACGCTCGGAAGGTTCTTTCACATTTGCAGAAGCTTGTGAAACGGGTGCTAGAATACCAACAGAAAATGCAGTAGTGGTTAAAATAATACCTAACTTTTTAAATTTACCCAAAATATACCTCCTAAAATACTATTTACCATAATTATAATATATTTACCCATAATTAGAAATGAATTTTACAGATAATTTCCTCTTCGAAGAAAATACATTGGGCAATCCGTCCTTTTTTCTTCATTTTCTCATTTCTTTACCACATCAAAATTGGCACCAATTAACACCCAGTTCTGAGGGAATGGTAGTCCTAATTTCCAATAACCAATACCACGAAGGTTATATTGTTTAATGAGATTGAATTTAGCTTGAATAGATCTAGCATCTTCAAACCACACCATATGCGCCCTACCTTGCTCATCATAGTATTCAAAAAATGGTGCTTGGGCTCTCCAATCATACTGAATTGCTGCATTATAACGTTTAGCAATTTCAATGGCTCGCTGTGGACTAAGCGCTTCTGCATACGGTCCCCCCTGAACAAAAGGTAACGTCCAATCGTAGCCATATAAATTTTGCCCTAACATAATTTTGCTTGCAGGTATTTCACTCACCGCATATTTTACAACTGCTTCTACCTCTGGGAGAGGTGAAACGGCCATTGGTGGGCCAGCTGAATATCCCCATTCATAAGTCATGAGTAAAACAAAGTCCACGATTTCCCCATGTGCTCTATAATCATGTGCCGCTGTCCATGGTCCTCGTTCACTATCACTTGTTTTAGGAGCTAATGCTGTAGACACTGTATATCCTTGAGCGTGAAATTTTTCTACAGCTCTTCTTAAAAAATTGTTATAGGCTTGTCGTTGATCTGCTGGCAAATTTTCGAAGTCAAAGTGGATATCTTTAACATCCCCAAGTCGCTTTGCTTCTGCAAGAATATTATCAAATAATAAATCTTGAACAGCTGTACTTTGAAAAATATCTCTCGCTAATTCACCACTAAAACTAAAATTCTCCAAATTAGAAATAACCATTGCCATTGATGCTCCCGTATCATTTGCAATTTGTGTCACACCTTGGCTTGGTGGCCTCTGTAAAGTACCATCACGCCTAGCCTCATAGCTAAATAAAGCTAAATATGTTAAATTAGGACCCGCTTCCCTCGCTTGATTCAAGAGTGCTTCACTAACTGATGTTCCTCTCGGCTCTAAATAGGCTAATGTTTCTGCCCTTGTTTTTGGTGGCTGTGGGATATATAATCTCGTTCCAACTGCTAATGGTTGATTTGGATTAATGCCATTTACTTGTGCAAGTGTTACATAATTAATACCGAAACGTTGGCCAATTGACCATAGGCTATCACCTGGCTGTACATAATAAAAGCTTCCGACAATCGGGATTACAAGAGCTTGCCCCACAACTAAACGATTTGGCTCTGGAATTTGATTGGCATCTATAATGCTCTGAACCGTAGCCCCATACGCCTGTGCAATTCCCCATAAAGACTCGCCAGCCCGTACAACGTGTATTTGAATGATTTTGCCTCCTTCTAGCTTTATAAAATCATACCTATAAAGCTTATGAAATCAGAGATGAAAAGATGTCTCTTAACAACTCCACAAAAGTACACCACTATTCAAAGCAAATAAATAGTATGCTATATTATGTCACCTATTTAATACTAATGAGAATAATCTTCGTTTACGAGATTTCATGAAAGAATGTTCTTTTAAATACGTATGTCTAAAAAGTTACCTGAGTAATATATTCTGCTTCTTCACCGTTATTAGAATAAAAAAACGCAAAATGATACTTATCTTGATAACAATAATCGTACAAATGTTCTACTTTCCGCATAATCTTCAGTAAATTTTTACCCACTTTCTACCCTACAAATCAGTTGTAGCAGGCTACTTTTGATAACACTTTTCCCAAATTTTTTTACGCAACTAGCGTCATATGCCTTATTCTTTTCCCTGTTCTCACTCTTGTATAATGAAATTATTGTAAGGAGGTGTTAGATTGCGTTTATTTTACCAGCAAAAAGTAATCGGTAAGAAGTCTCGTAAACTTGAAAAAATTTCATTTTCAATTGAAGAGCCTGTCATAACGTTACAAGATTTACTTGTTCAGCTTGTTACACAGCAGGTTCAACAATTTAATGAGAAAATGGTAGATACACCACTTCATGTTTATTTATCGGATCAGCAACTAGAAGAAGCTGCTCAATATGGCAAAGTACATTTTGGAGAAAAGAAAAAGGATACTGTACAGTCAGTGGATCAAGCTATTTCCACAATGCTTCAAGCCTTTCAGGACGAGCTGTTTTTAGTCCTTCATAATGAAGAATCTTTAGATTCTCTTTCTACACCATTAAACATACAGGAAGACGATGTCTTTACATTTATTAAACTTACTATGCTTGCAGGACGAATTTGGTAAGGAGGGATTTATATGACACTTTCACATGAACAAAAAATACATTTTCAAAGTATAGTTGATTCTGCACCTATAGCAATACAGCCTTTAGCAGCTGCATTGTTAAAATACATGGACAATAGAGATTATGACATTGAAACGCTTATAGCTGCTCAGCAATATTCATCACTTGAAGAACTATTTAGTGGACCATTATTTGAAGTGCTTACCATGTTTTCTTCACAAGAACGTGCACTTAAGATCAAGAAACTAGCATTACGCTTTGATGCTACAATGTTCCAAAGAGGTGTTTTACGTCGATCTTTTCGTTCTTCTCAACCAGTGCAAGACCATCTGTTTCAATGTTTACAATTAATGGAAGAAATGCTGACATTTGAGGAAATTACTTTGCAGGAGTTGTTAACGAATCATCGTCAATATGAGCATGGAACCTATCCAAACTATAGCTCCTATGTCTTAAAGAATGAAAATACAAAAGTAATGGGTTTTAATGTCTTTGAGCAGTTGCTTGCTGAAGAACTATCATTAGAAAACCCGTCAATTGAAGAAGCAGTAGAGGGTATTTTATTTGATGAACATCAAAGTAGCTTTTTCGGCCATCCATTCATTCGAGGTATTTTTAAATCAAGTAATCATCGGATGCATGATGCACTTGGCAAACTCTTATTAGCAGCTGCACGACAAGAAGGTTTACGACAGGCAATAGTAGAAAATATTGACCATGGCAATCTTGATGCACAACTCAACATGATGAAGCTTATTCAGGAACATCGCCTAACACGCTTCTCCTCTGTAATTCGAGCAGTCGATACTTGGATGGGACTTGGCTATAATAGTTTCGAAAATCAAAAAATAACAGAGGAAGTTCTTGCATTAGCCATCCAAGCAATCGAAGAAGACAGCTTTGTTGAAAAACTGTTAACGAGTGAACGTACAATTGATATCTATGTTGCATTATGGGCAACTGCTACAAAGGACTATACGAAGTTAAATGACCTTGTAACAAAACTCTTAAAGCGTGACAAGCATATCCAACTTACAACGCTTGCCTTTTTGAAAAACTTATCGAAAATTTCCTTCACAGCGCCATTTGTAAAGGATTTAATCTTATCAACAAAAGATATCGAGTTGTTTGCCTTTGCATGGGGCAATTTTCTTTATGCTAATCACCATATTAATAGTGAGTATGCAAGAGACAATGAATGGGCGCAAATCCTTCAAACCTTCATGCAAGAAAACACACAGTTACAAGGGATTGAATACCTTTTATTCGAACAGCTTGAGTGGGCAAAAAATGAAATTACGAAAGATGGACTTAACATTACAGGTAAACCTCTATCCTTTGTCCATGTCCATTTGTCATTAGAAGATTTAATTTCAACACAAATTATTTTAGCCCAACATGTACAAGACGAGGCATTATTCCAACGGATTATTGAGCATGCAGATTCTTACTCACCATCTAGCAGAATCGGCCTACTGAATATTTATTGTCTTGACCCTGTCACAGAAGGTCAACGTGAATTTTTATTTAATTCATTACGGGATCGCAGTTCCATCAATCGTTCTCTTGCGTTAAAGAAAATACATGCTCTAACACCAACAGAAGAAGAAATAGCAAAAATTGAAGATCTTTTAGCTAATAAATCAGGTGCACTTCGTAAAGAGGCTATTTCTCTCTTAAAAGTTCAGGCACAGAATAATCTGTTACAAAGTGCTGAAAGGCTGTTAAAAGATAGTAAGCAGTTAAAGAGACTTGGAGGGCTTGAATTACTATTAGAAGCCTCTAAGCGACACAACTTAGCAAGCGAGCAAATTACAGCTTTATGCTCCTTATTACCAAAAGTAACTAAAAACGAGCAAGTTTTGTTAGAGCAATTAATTACAAGGGATGTCCCTGAGTATAACGAAAGTAATGGCTTTGGCTTGTATACGCCACATCCCCCTATTCAATACGGCTGTATTTCTGATGGAGCCATTCAAATGAATGGTGTAGAGCCTTGGCAACAGCTTGCTCCACTTTATGTACAGGCACCTACACCTTTTGAAAAATTCTTTCAATATGATGTTGATAAGTTATTATCTAAGCTTGAACAGCTTATTCAGGTTTTAGATCAACATGCTGAACTAGAATATGAAACATACCAATGGAATGACACACCCATTAGCACTACATTAGGACAAAGATACAGTGTAATGGCAACTAAATCGGATAATCAACGACATGCTAGTCTTGATGCTTATCCTATCCCCGAAGAAATTGTTCAATGGATGAAGACAGCATTATTTAGTAATGAGGACTTAGCCTATTTTAATTTTTACCATAATCTATCAGAATACCCTGCTGCTCATGATCTTTCCGAAGCAGCTCATACACTAATTAAACCGTTCTTCCAATACAAAGATTTAAAAGTACGTGTTGCGCAATTTAATTCCTTGAAATATGACGATACAATTCAACAGATTTTCTCAGTGCTATCCCAAGACATCGACAAAATCTCAGGTGATACAGCGCTACATCAGGAAGCACTTTCATTACTCGAAAAGCATGCACCCGAATTTAATCGCTTCGAACAGGCAGTAGGCATAATGTTACAGCTATTCAAACAAATCCCTGCTGATCAGTGGCAACTTGATGTTCGAGAGAAGGGTTATTATTACTATCGTTCCACTTCTACTATTATCGATTTAGATGTCGTTGAGTCATTCGTTGATCGATGCTGGTCTGATTACTCAACCTATGGTGAATATGTCAAAATGCTAGCTGTTAATGAAGAGCTAACAAAGCGTATGAAAAATGCAAGCTATAGCCCAAACGTCTACAATTTATCTTTGTTCCAATATTTAGACGCCATGAAAGTTGGTTTATTTACGCAAGATCACTTATTTGAAGCCATATTTACCAACACGCTCGCTTCAGAAATATTTAATGAGCCAACTAAGTTACAAGAACGCTATCAACAATCGTTTGAAGATTTAACAGATTTCTTTGCTATTCGTGAACAAGCGATTGATCGTATTTTAGCCATAGAGCTAAAACGTGGTGATACGCCTACTGCTGTAACAAAGCTTGCTAGTAGCATTTCTTATTTTGAGGGTATTGATTATTTCTTACAGATTCTACAGGCACTTGACGGAGAAAAGCTTGCGAGAGGATATATTTGGCAGGCAGAAACGAAAAAGGATGTATTCTCCCGATTGCTAACTAACTGTTACCCCAAAAAAGAAGAAACAGCCCAGCAATTAAAAGAAGCTTGGCAGAAAACAGACATTTCTAAAGAACGATTAATTGAAGCAATGATGTATAACCAGCATTGGATAGACCTTGTAAGTGAAGTGATTGGCTGGGATGGACTAAAAGAATCAGCCTGGTATTTTATTGCTCACACAACAGATTCATTGTCTGACTATGCCAAAGATCAAATTGCCCTTTTCTCTAGCATCACTGCTGAGGATTTCCGTGATGGTGCATTCGATTTAGCTTGGTTCCAAAGCGCTTATCAAACACTTGGGGCTAAAAATTTCAAAATTGTCTATGATGCTGCAAAGTATGCATCAGAAGGAGCCAACCATCGTCGGGCACAGCTTTATGCCGATACAGCTATCGGTAAGCTCAGTCCAAAACTGTTAATGCAAGAAATTCAAGATAAACGCAATAAAGATAAACTGCGCGCACTTGGTCTTATCCCTTTCATAAAATCAGATGACAAAGACGCCCTGACACGCTATCAATTTATTCAACAGTTTTTGAAGGAAAGTAAGCAATTTGGTGCTCAACGCCGCGCAAGTGAGGCTCGAGCAGCAAGTATCGCTCTAGAAAATTTAGCGCGCAATGCAGGGGATGGAGAAGCCACTCGCTTCACATGGCGTATGGAGTTATCTGCCTTTAACGATCTGAAGCATTTATTTAAAGCACAACAAATCGAGCAAATTACAGCCCATCTACAAATAGAGGATGATGCCTCTGTAGCTATTATTGTTGAAAAGGATGGTAAACGTCTAAAGAACGTTCCTGCTGCATTAAAAAAGCATGCTGATATTGTAACCTTGCAGGAAGYCCGAAAAGACTTACAAGAGCAATATAAACGAGCACGCCCAGCGCTTGAGCAAGCAATGGAATTAGAAACAGTATTTTCGGTCGAGGAGCTCATTCATTTATTAGCTCATCCGATTCTAGCTCCGCTGTTACAAAAACTACTATTTATTAGCGATAATTACGTTGGAATGCTGACATCAGAAGGTTTACAGCTTTTATCGGCTGACATTGTGAACCTTGCTCCTACGTCCTCTATAAAGATTGCTCATCCTTACCATCTTCTAGAGAGCGGTCAATGGAGACAGTGGCAATCCTATATGTTCGAGCACAACATTAAACAGCCATTTAAGCAAGTGTTCCGTGAGTTATATCTCATCAATGCTGATGAAAAAGCACAGAAACATTCATTGCGCTATGCAGGGCATCAAGTAAATCCTTCACAAACAGTAGCCCTGTTGAAAACACGTGGCTGGCAAATCAGCTATGAAACAGGACCACGTAAAGTATATTATAAGGAAAATATTGTGGCATCCTTGTATGCACAGGCAGATTGGTTTACGCCAGCAGAAATTGAAGCACCTGCAATCGAAGGTGTTTACTTCTATGATCGACTAACAGGCAAAGATATCGTTTTAGATGATATTCCAGCTGCGATATTCTCTGAGGTTATGCGAGATATTGATCTTGTTGTCAGCGTAGCTCATGTTGGTGGTGTAGACCCTGAGGCAAGTCATTCTACTGTTGAAATGCGCAGTATCATCGTAGAAGAATTGGCTAAATTATTGAAGCTAAACAATGTGGAAGTGAAAAAGCAACATGCCCTCATAGAAGGTAAGCTAGCAAGTTACTCCTTACATTTAGGAAGTGGTGTGGTGCATCAAATAGGCGGTTCCATGATCCCAATTATTGCTGTCCCATCTCAGCATCGTGGACGAATTTTCTTACCGATGGTGGATGATGATCCACGGACGGCTGAGATCATGTCCAAGCTCTTATTACTATGTGAAGATACAAAAATTAAAGATCCAGCTATATTAACTCATATTCGAAGCTATGAGCAAATGCACTAACGTACTCTAGATAAAAACAGGTGACTCCATTCGTCACCTGTTTTTACTTTATATCTGTTTTAATCATTTCAAACAATAGCGGTACATTCGTGCCACGATGCAATGAATGACAGCCTTCCATTAAAAATGACCAACTTTTCTTTATTTTTTCCCTATAAGACAACTCTGAACTAACTGGGAGATAGGTGCTTAAATATTCCTCAATCGTGCATGTCAGATTGTCCATAAATTTATCTGCTTTTTGTATTTTTTCTGTTGGGATTTCATTGCGCTCATTCCATAAGACATGTTCTAAATTCGTAGAAAAATAAAATAATTGATAAGGTACTTTCATACGGTTAATGCTAAAGTGGTCGTTGGCAATCAAAATTCTAGCATTCTTAGCCTTCATATCATTGCGTTGTTCTATTTGTTCTTTGCGTTTATCCGACTTCACTAAAATAGCATCCTCTGTATAAAATAAGTTTTGCTCGATACGCTCATCTACCTTGACGCACTCTGGTGCAATAAAGCATCCATCTGCATCTGTAATATGAACAACCGCTGTTAAATCATTGGCTAAAAATTTATATTTTTCAAGATAGCTTTGAATCACTCGTACAACACTGTTTTTAATATTCGGTATTCGTTTGTGCGCATCCCACTTTGTTAAGATATCTTCTCGTTGTACATCAAAACGTATTGTGGAGTTCGCAAAATGAGCATCTAAATAATCCTCTAAAATAATTTGCTCCGTCTGCCCTTCCACAATAATCAAAAGTACTTTTTTAGTCATGTTGAACACCTGCTTTACGAAAAGCCCGCTTTATTTTAAATGTTTTAGTTTCCTTATATATCTCTTCCTCTTGCCCGCCAAGCTGGATAGCACGTAAATAGACATCTCTAGCGTTATTCACTTCTTTGATACCTTTTAGCTGCATATAACGGTGATGTTCATTTGTTGTCGTAAACCATAAATTTTTAATAGCTAGCACCTCTAACACACGTAGATTATGGGAAGTAAAAATAAGTTGCCCTTTTCCATCCTCATCTATCACTGTTAACAACTCACCTAACAAATATTCAAATACACCTGAATCTAATTCATCAATAACCACGCATGCATTCGGATTATTGTATACAGCAATTAATACACTAAGAATAGAAATGATCTTTAAAATTCCCTCTGACTCTGTTCGTAGCGGTAATTCCTGCTCCCCACGCTGAGACAAAAATTCAAAACGAATTCCTTGCTCGCCACTGTCCATCATTTGCTTTGTAATGATATTAATTTTAATCGTCAGACCAGGAATAATTGCTGAGAGCACTTGATTACTTTGTTCAATAACTTCACATAATGCATAGAATGCATCCTCTGGTAATAAAGCTGGTCCATTTAAATCATAAGGAATAAGACCTCTTGTTTTCTCTAAATGAATACTGAATGGCATCATCCGTTCTTCAAATAGTGGGGCAATATTTTGAGTATTAACAACATGTAAGTCTCGACTAAAATCAACAGCAATATTTTGTAGCAACTGCATTTCTAGCTCAGAAAGCCGTTCCTGTAATAATGTCTTTATATCTTTATGGAATAGAAATGATATATATTGTTTTCTTGCTAACTGTTGAATAACCAGTAATTGAATTCGTGCTTGTTCACTCAAATCATCCAGTTTCGATTGACGAATTTGTACATCCCTCTCCGTCACAGCCACTAAAATCTTTGATCGCTTCCCTTTCGTGTTTTCTCGATAGGTAAGGCGCTCCAACGTAGTATATAGTCGATGTTGATCCTCCTGTAGCTCCACATAGTAATTCACAAAAAATGTACCGAATTGATTCTGAACTAGAAATTCTACATCCATGCTAGCTGTTTGCTCTCCTGCCAATATAAGTCGCTTCTTTTGAGAGGGCAACTTCACTTCAGCAAGCCATCCTGATAGAAGTGTCTTCAATAAACTAAATGCATCTACAATGGTTGTCTTTCCAGAGCCATTTTGTCCATATAGGCCAACAACATTCGCTTGTAGAAATGTCTCAAAATTTACTGTGAGAACAATTTCACCCTGTCGTACATTTCGTAAATTTTGTATGTTTATTTTTTTTATCTTAATAATTGCCATGTGCTAAACATCCTTTTAGCTTTTTCCCTTATTATAATGAAAATCGTTTTATTTTATAACAAATTCGAACTTAAGCATCCATAGCCTATAGCCTATGACAAAAATCGTAATAGGCATATGTTAGAAAAAATGAAGAAAGGTGTGTTTCATTGGTTTATCCTAGATTAGCCCCTGATGATTTTAACAGTCAATTTCGCCCAGGTATGAAAATATGGGTAACACTCCCTACTGGTACTTATTCAGGTACATTAATTCGGACATTCGGAACTGGAGGAAGAACTGCTGAAATTCAGTTAGATAATGGTCAAATAGTGACTGTGGATGTTAGTCAAATCACTGCTGCAGGTACAGGAACACCTCCTGGTAGTTCCTATCCGCCGCCATACCCACCACCATATCCACCATATCCACCTCAACCTTATCCACCGCGTCCATACCCACCACAGCCTTATCCACCGCAACCTTATCCGCCACGTCCTTATCCACCACAGCCTTATCCACCGCAACCTTATCCGCCACGTCCAGGTGGGCAATATCCTGGTTTCCCACCACCATTAATACCAGGACTCCCTAATATTTTACCGGGCATATTTGGTAATCCGCGGCCTTAGCAACAATAGAAAAGGTTATTTCTTTATTTAAGAATAAAGAAATAACCTTTTTTCATTTTATTCCCATAACAATAATCATCAAATTCCTTTACATATAAGTCATGACAAAATAAGTAAAAAGCCCTAACAAGGAATTGGAAATTGGTATTTCAGCCAAATTTTTAATCAACTAAAAATAAGTTAGATCTGAGCATACTTCTTTTTTATACTAGGAAATATATAGCTTTTTGTAAAAATTTAACCTAACCTAAAAAATATATAGACTAAAAAACTATATATCATCGTTTATTTATAGAAATCATGACTTGAAATAGTAAGTTTTCTGGGTTGTGAATCAATTTTTTTGGCAGTATAGTAGTTAAATGATAGGGGATAAATAGATTATTTTGCATTTATAAATAGTTAACACGCATCTGGACTTCTACGAATAACATCAACATCTTCAATGTGTAGTACATTGACTAAATTATCCATTTATAGTCCTTAGCTTGAAATATTTGCTATATCATATTAGGAGGAAAAKCATGAAWACMSKCAAGAAGCAGCAAATGTCTATTAGTAAGAAATTAACTGCAATAGTAGTGAGTATTTTATTATTATTTGGATTAGTTACTTTAGGTCTTTCTTATTATATAGTAAGAAATAGTAATTTAACAGACATGAATCAATCTCTTTCTGACAAAGGCATGATCCTAGCCAAAACCATTGATATTACTACACTAAAATCGATATTAGAGAATCCTACAAATAGTAACCCTGATGCTCTACGATTAACTAGTGAAATGGATGCAATCAATGATAATTCAGATAGCATTACCAATCTATTTTTAATTACAGTTAACGGTGAAAATATTAATGCACCTGTTCTATCATCTAGTATACTTGAACTAGGGGCAGAGTATAACCAAGATATGATTGCAATGGGTTTATCTCCAGATTTCCTAGCAAGAATTAAAGAAGTCTTTGATACAAAAAAAGCAACAGCAACAGATATTTATAGCGATGAATATGGTAGCTATAAAACAGGCCTTACACCAATCTTGGATGAGAATGGGAATATGCTGGCTGCTTATGCCATTGACTATGACGTATCAATGGTAACAGGAAAAGCGATGTCTGAAGCCCTATGGACGTTATTAGTAACGGTTATTTTCTTAATTGGTTCATCCATTGCTGTTTACACTCTTTTAAGAAAAAAATTAACACCAATTCAACAACTTTCCTTACAATCTAAAAAAGTCGCAGAAGGTAATTTAGAGCTGGAACCATTACCAGTTACTTCAACAGACGAAGTAGGAATGCTCACACAAAATTTTAATTCTATGATCGATAACTTAAAAAATGTTATTAAGAGTACAACGATTGTTTCTGAGCGTGTTTCAAACACAGCCAATGTTTTATCTGTAAATATGCAAGAAGCTTCCGATTCATATAATAATGTAGCATCTTCCATGCAGGAGATTGCAAGTGGCGCTGATCTTCAAGTACAAAAGGCAAAAGAAAGTACAATTACCATTGAAGAAATGAATATTGGTATTCAACGTATTGCCATGACGTCCAATCAAATTTCAGAATCCTCGATTTTAGCATCAGAGGAAGCTGAAAGAGGGAATGAATCGACAAATAAATCTGTTGCACAAATGAATGCTATTAGCAAAGCTGTTAACCAATCTGCAGCTTCTGTTAAATTACTTGGCGATCATTCCAATAAAATAGAAGAAATCGTAGGAATCATTACAGGGATTGCTTCGCAAACCAATTTACTTGCATTGAATGCGGCAATCGAAGCTGCACGTGCTGGGGAGGCTGGTAGTGGCTTTGCAGTGGTTGCTGATGAGGTACGTAAACTTGCAGAGCAATCTGAGGCATCTGCAAGAGAAATTTCTACACTTATTTCTCATATCCAGCATGATACAAACGAATCTGTAAATATCATGGTTCACGCTGTAGAAGAAGTAGATCATGGTATTGTCATGATCAATGACTCAGAAAAATCATTTAGCCAGATATTAACTTCCATTCACCATGTGACAGGGCAAATTCAAGAGCTTTCTGCAACAATTGAAGAAATGGCAGCTGGTATGGAAGAAGTAACATCTGCTGTAAAAGATATGGAAGATTTTTCAGTCAATTCAAAGGACAATACAAGAGCAGTAGCAGCAACTTCTGCCTCTCAATTGAATACAGTACAACGAGTTTCTGAAGAAGCTCAAGTATTATCCGAGCTATCTGATGAATTAATGAATGTTGTTAATACCTTTGTAGTGAAATAAAAAATGAAAGGGCTGCCCTTATTAAGGAGAGTTATGTCCGTTAGTTTCTCACAGATCGATTCACTACTGTGGACCTAATGACGATAATCGCTCCTTGATAGGTGTCGGCCCTTTTCTAAAATAGGAGTTGTCATAATTGAATAATAAAAAAGAATTTGATGTACACCCATCACAGAATAATACGCTTTCTTTTGACCAACAAACACTTCAATCCAATAGTACACAATTATTAAACAGAGAAGACTTACTCGCATATCAAACGTTAAACCGTACAATAGCTGACTACGATCAAAACACCACAATACCTGACGTATTTTATCAGGCAGCACAAAAATTTGCGGAACGAATCGCATTATCCTATGAAGGTGGAAAACTTACCTACCGTCAGCTAAATGAACAATCCAACCAAGTTGCTCATATGTTAGTTGCCAACGGTCTACAAAAAGGAAACTATGTAGCGATAGTTATGGAACGCAGTAAAGAAACCGTCATTAGTTTGTTAGGTATCCTGAAAGCTGGTGGAGTTTATGTTCCCATTGATCCGAGCTATCCAAAAGAACGTTGTCAGTACCTATTAAACGATACAGGTGCTCCATTTATCATAACGAAAAACGAACATACAGCTCTACTGAATGATTTTATACATAATGATTCCCAAACACGCACAGTGTTCACAATCAACCAAATGGAGCAAGGATATTCACAGGAAAATATCCAATGTGAAATTCTTCCATCCGATTTAGCCTATATTATTTATACATCTGGTTCAACAGGTAAGCCAAAAGGCGTCATGCTTAAGCATGAGGCTGTCATTAATTTAATAACAGATAATCAACGAATCTACCATTCAACTAAAGAAGATGTTTATTCCCAGTTTATTTCTTTTAGTTTTGACCCTTCTATAACAGAAACCTTTACTGCTTTATTTTCAGGTGCAAGACTTCATATGCTTACAAGTATAGAGCGTTTGTCCATTGAGGCATTTGCTGATATGATCGACCGTGAGCAAGTAACGACCGCTACTGTTCCAAATGCCTTCTTTACACAGCTAGCTACACATTTACCAGTAAGCTATAGAAAAAAGCTTTCGACATTAAATTATTTATCTGTAGGTGGTGAAGCCCTATTGCCTGCCATTGTTCAAAAATGGCAAGACAAATTTGGACTCTCTACAGAAATTATTAATGTGTATGGACCAACTGAATGTACAGTATTGTCCTCCTATTTTAAGGTGAAAAGTCAGATAACAGACATGAGTATCCCTATTGGTAGACCAATCGCCAATTATGAAATGTACGTTATTAACACGGACGATCAGCTATGTCCCGTTAATGTAATCGGAGAATTATGTATTGCTGGTGCTGGTTTAGCAGCAGGTTATTTACATCAGCCTGAAAAAACAGCTGAAGTATTTGTACCTCATCTCTTAAAGCCAGATCAAAAAATGTATCGAACAGGTGATTTAGTTCGACTATTGCCAACTGGTGTCATTGAATTTGTTGGACGTAAAGACTCTCAAATTAAAGTAAGAGGCTTCCGTATTGAACTTGGTGAAATCGAAACAGTATTGAGCAATCATACGAGCATTCAGGAAGCTGTGATCATTGCAAAGAAAATGGCTGATGGGAATAATCATTTATTTGCCTACTATACGGTGGCAAGTGGGATGCAGCTTGAGGAGAATCTTTTAAGGGACTACTTAGCAAATCTTTTACCAGATTATATGGTGCCAGAGCAATTTATTGAATTGCAAGAAATGCCATTATCCCCTACAGGAAAAATTGATCGAAAACACTTAGCTTCATTGGAATTAACTTTATCACGCAGTACTACATATATTGCCCCAGAAAATGATACACAGCGTATGCTTGCTACTGCATGGGAATTTGTACTCGGTATTGAGCCAATTGGCATTCACGATAACTTCTTTCATATCGGAGGGCATTCGCTAAAAGTGCTCGAGATTCTTGTACAAGTGAAAAAACATATACCATTCTTAAAGATTCAGGATTTCTTCCAATATCAAACGATTGCTGAACTGGATCATTATATTCGTCATTATCAACCAGAAGCGATTGAAGATCAAGACGAGCCAGCTAAAAGCATTGTATTCAAGGACTTAATGGAGCCTAGTCCTCTAAAAGTCTCCCAAAATGTGAAGCCCTTGCCAATGACATCGGTATTACTAACAGGTGCTACAGGTTATTTAGGTAGTCATGTATTATATGAGCTATTAGCAACAACAACTGCGCACATATATTGCCTTATTCGACCAAGCACCCAAACTACGATTGAAGATAAACTAAGAGAGAGTATGCAATTTTATTTTGGCAATACCATTGCTCAGCAGATGAAAGATCGTATTACTGTTATCCAAGGTGACTTAGGGAAGCAACGACTACACTTATCTGATAAAGATGAAAAAATCATTATGAAAGAAATTAATGCTATCATTCATTGTGGTGCAGATGTACGTCACTTCGGTGCAGCTGATCATTTTAATAATGTCAATGTGAATGGAACTCGCTACTTGCTTGAAATAGCCAAACAGAAACCAGGTGTGCATTTCCATTATGTATCGACAATTGGCATTCCAGAGGAGCTAGCCGCCATACAATGGGGACCAAATGAAGCAAAAGGTAACTTCAATTACAATGTTAAGCTTGATAATGTTTATACTCAAAGTAAGCTAGAAGCAGAAAACCTTGTTCGAAACGCTGTACAGGATGCAATCCCTGTCTCCATTTATCGTGTAGGAAATTTAAGCTGTCATTCTGAAACAGGTAAATTCCAACGTAATATCGATGACAATGCCTTTTACCGTATGATTAAATCAATGCTTTATTTAGGTAAAACACCTACCGCACAATGGCATGTTGACTTCACACCAATCAATTATGCTAGTCAGGCACTTGTTTCTTTGGCAAGCCAGCCAGCAACCAACGGCCATGTCTTCCATTTATGTAACCCTGTATCGCTTACTTATTTAGAATTAATCGATATGCTTAAGGAAATTGGTTATGACCTAACAATTGTGTCAACACAAGAGTATACAGATTGGCTATTAAATGGTGATCATTCAAAAGATGTACAGGAATATTTATCGTTAGCTATTGCGCAGCTTGAAGGTGATGGAGCAAGTGACTCCCCATTTATCTTCAATTGCAAAAAAACGATAGAATTTTTAGCTCATACCAAGATTGAATGTGCGGTACCAAATAAAGCCTTTATTTACAGAATGATTCAATATGGCATTGATACAGGCTACTTTCCTGAACCAAAACAAGTCAATATAAGATGATAAAACAAACTATACAGTTATTTGCACTTCCTCTAGGAGTACAGTTAGCACCACCAGAACGGGATGCTTTCCTTAAAGCACTTCCTTTTGAGGTGCAAAGAAAAGTTCAGCAATACAAGCACTGGCAGGATCAGCAAAGAGCGTTGCTAGGTAGCACTCTTATTAGATGGGCACTCCTTCCCTATATAGATGACGTTCTGTTACAACTAGCTCATAATGAATTTGGGCGCCCTTATATTGCAGGACACCCTCATTGGCAGGGAGATTTTAATCTCTCTCATTCTGGGGATTGGATAGTGTTAGCAGTCACCACTATCGGACGAGTGGGCATTGATGTTGAAGAAATAAAGCCAGTTAGTGAAGATATGATGATTTATGCGCTTTCCGAGACAGAGCGTCAATTGGTCTCTCATCAGCCTTTACATGTTTTTTATGAGTTTTGGACTTTAAAAGAGGCCCTTTTTAAAACAGGCTTATTGCCAATCCTATCGCCATATTTGCTTGATACCACCAACATAAAAAAAACAAGGAAAGACCTTTTTACCCAATTACTCTATCTCGATCAGCAGCATCCTGTATCCGTCTGCTGGAACAATGAAAATTCTAAGTTAATAACCACAATATTAAATAAAGAGCAGCTTCTACAGCCATAACAATAATTATTCCTCCGTATTAAGAAAACGCTGCCCTAACGTGTCATTTATTCGACCCGCTAGGACAGCACTTTTTGTTTTATTTAAATAAGTCTGGATACATTTCTTTTGCTAATGCTTCCATTCCATCAATTGTGTTATAGCCATAGCCAAACATGTAATTGTAATCTACAATATACATTTGTTTATTTTTAATAGCCTTCATGCTTGATAGTTTAGGATTCGCATAAATTTCTTCACGTACTTTTGTCAAATCAGAACCGTCCCAGTTAGGAAGAATTAATACATCTGGATCTGCTGCAATTAATGTTTCAACACTTACATCGCCTGTTTCATCTTTAAAAATATTATCTAATTTAACCATTTTAAATGCATCATTAAAGAATGTTTCATCGTGTGCTGGATAAACAAAAAGCTCTTTTGGATCATTTGTATGCAAATAGGCAAATGTTTTTTCTTCTTTTATACTTTCTAATTTTGAGGAAATATCTTGTTGTCGACCTTTTAATTCTTTAATAAAGCTATCTGCTTTGTCTTGAACATTAAAAATTTCACCAATATTCTTTATATCTTTATAAATAGAATCATATGTGCCGCCTGTTACGGATGACTCTAAAACATATGTTTTTACACCCATTTCATTAAGCGAATCTACTGTCCCTACTCCCCATTCAGCATTATCAAATAAGCCACCACGACCAAATACTAAATCAGGATCAGTACCTAATGTAACCTCTTTCCCAACATATTCATCACTTAAAATATTTAGCTTAGCATACTCTTCTTCAACAGCTTTATCAACTGCACCAAAGTTTGCACCAACACCAACGATTTTATCGCCTAATCCTAAATGTAATAATAATTCTGCAGCTGGGCGTGTATTTGCCATAATTCTTTCTGGTGCTTTATCAAATACTTGATCTTTCTTTTCCCATGTTGATCCACCTTCAGCCTTTGTAAAGTTCTCAATTGTCAGTGGATAATGCTCTTTTGTTTGTTTTTCCTTAGATGTATCTTTTGATGTGTTACCGCAGGCTGTTAATGTTAATAAAGCCGCTAAACCAATTCCTAATAATAATTTTTTCTTCATGTTTTTCCTCCTACAGTCCATATGCAAAGCCTAATCCATTCGTCACTGGATTAGTAAACGTTTGACATTTGATATGATATAAAGCTTCTATTGTTTCTGGTGTTAAAACTTCTTGGGGTGTACCATGTGCATAGATTTCACCATCTTTTACTGCATAAAGATAATCACAGTAATGTGCTGCCATTTCTAGATCATGAAGAGCTGCTAAAACACCGATATTTAAACTTTTTACACAGGATAGTATTTCAATTTGATAGCGAATATCTAAATGATTTGTTGGTTCATCCAAAATCATAAATTTAGGCTGCTGGGCAATCGTTCTAGCTAAAATAACCCTTTGCTTTTCACCACCAGATAGTGAAAGAAAACTGCGCTCTCTATAAGATTGTAAATTCGTTCTTGTCAATGCCTCTTCTACGATGTCAAAATCCTTTTGGTTATCTGACTCTAGGATTTTTTTATGAGGTGTTCTACCTAACATCACCATTTGTTGTACCGTTAAATCAAAGTGCATTTCATTGAATTGTCCAACTACACCTAAGTGTTGAGAAATCTTTTTTTCGGCGCTTTTTAAAACATCTAAATCATCTAAGAAGACCATCCCTTTTTGAGGTACTAGGCTTTTATAAATGCTTTTCAGTAAAGTTGATTTTCCGCATCCGTTTGGTCCGATTAAGCCCACAAATTGTTGCTTATTCACATGAATGGATACGTTTTTTACGATTTCCTTTTTGCCGATTTTTACTTCTATTTCCTTTGCTACTAATTCCATTGTTCTACCCTCCGAAGTTGTAACCTTTTTTTACAATCATATAGATAAATAATGGTGACCCAATGACAGAAGTAATAATACCAATAGGTAATTCCACATTTTGGATTAATGTTCTAGACAGAATATCAGCCCAAATCATGAAAAGGCCTCCTAAGAGCAATGTTCCTAACATTAATCGTTTGTGATCTGCCCCGAAAATACCTCTTGTGATATGTGGAATAATTAAACCAACAAAACCGATCATACCTGCATAAGCGACCATCGTTCCTGTAATAAGCGAGGTAAGAATCATATATAATTTACGATAAGCACTTAAATTGATCCCTAAGGTGATAGCTGATTCATCCCCAAGTAGCATTGTGTTTAGCACACGATGTTGGAAAAGGAATAATGCAGCTCCTAGTACAATCACGATTGTTAAAATTGGTGTTTTGTCCCAGCTGGCAGATGCTAAACTCCCCATAGACCAGAACGTAACAGTTTTAATGCCCTCTGCATTATTGGCAAAAAAGATGATAAGGCTTGAAAACGAACTACATAATGCACCGATAACAACCCCTGATAAAACCAATTTTACTGAGGTTGCTTTACCTCCAATGCTGGATAAGATAAGCACTGCCATAGAGGTAATCATCGCCCCTGCAAATGCACCAAAGGCTACTCCAAATTGTGCTAACAATGCACTACTCCCAAAACCAACTAGAATAGCAAAGGTTGCACCTAATGACGCTCCTGAAGAAATACCAAGTATGTATGGATCAGCAAGCGGGTTTTGGACAACTGCCTGCATGACAGCCCCACACAATGCAAGACCGACACCAATCAATAAGGCAAAAACCACACGCGGCATTCTGACCTGTAGAATAATATTCAAATAGGATTCACTTTCCACACTATCAAGTGTTCCAAGTTTTCCATTGGATATAGTATGTAGCAAAATATCCATCGATTGCTTGAAAGGAATGCTGACTTGTCCTATTGATACAGAAAAAACGGCAGATATTAAAATAGAGACTATTAAAAGCAAGATAATAACATAATAAATATTGCCCATTCCTATTCTGTTAGCTTCCTGTCTATCCAAAATTTCACCTCTATCTATTAAACTTTTAGTTAATGATAACGATTATCATTTTCATTTTGTATTGTAAGTGATAATCCATTGAAAAACAACAGGAAAATTTTTAATTATAGATTATGCATACATTCAGTAGATAAATATTCCACTACTGGCGGGTTTTAATTCGCTAAAATTATTGTTCCGATAGAAATTAAAACAGCTCATTGTAAATTCCGGATATTATATAGCGAAGAAAATTTAAGGATTTTTATTTAAACTCTGTTCTAATAAAAAATCAAAATAAAAAACCACTTTCCATAAAACTATGGAAAGTGGTCATATTACTTAAAAGATTGTGCTTATAGACTAACTAAATCTTACATCATTCCTGGCATACCGCCCATGCCGCTCATATCTGGCATTGCCGGTGCTGCTTCAGGGATATCTGCTACAACCGCTTCTGTTGTTAAGAATAGGGCTGCAACTGATGCTGCGTTTTGTAAAGCTGAGCGAGTTACTTTTGCTGGGTCTACTACGCCTGCTTCCATCATGTTTACCCATTCGCCAGTTGCTGCATTGAAACCAATGCCAACTTCTTCACGTTTTAGACGATCTACGATAATTGAGCCTTCAAGACCAGCATTATTAGCAATTTGACGAACTGGTTCTTCTAAAGCACGTAGAACGATTTTCACACCTGTAGCTACATCGCCTTCTACTGCTTCAGCCGCTTTTTCCACTGCTGCATAGACGTTAAGAAGTGCTGTACCACCACCTGATACGATACCTTCTTCAACAGCCGCACGAGTTGAGTTTAAAGCATCCTCAATACGAAGTTTACGCTCTTTCAGCTCTGTTTCTGTTGCAGCACCAACTTTGATAACTGCTACACCACCTGCTAATTTAGCAAGACGTTCTTGTAATTTTTCTTTATCGAACTCTGAAGTAGTTTCAGCAAGTTGTGCTCGAATTTGACCAATGCGTGATTCAATTGCGTCTGCTCCGCCTACACCTTCAACGATTGTTGTGTTGTCTTTTGTTACAACAACTTTTGCTGCACGACCAAGTGCAGAAATATCAGCTGATTTTAGGTCTAAGCCTAATTCTTCTGTAATCACTTGTCCACCTGTCAGGATAGCAATATCTTCAAGCATTGCTTTACGTCGATCACCGAAGCCTGGTGCTTTTACTGCTACAGCATTAAATGTACCACGAAGTTTGTTCACAACAAGTGTTGCAAGAGCTTCACCTTCTACATCTTCAGCAATCATTAAAAGTGGACGACCTTGTTGCACCACTTGCTCTAATAATGGTAATACTTCTTGAATGTTTGTAATTTTTTTATCAGTAATTAAAATGTATGGGTTATCAAGAACCGCTTCCATTTTATCTGTATCAGTTACCATGTAATGAGACGCATAGCCACGATCAAACTGCATACCCTCTACTACATCTAGCTCTGTTGTGAAGCCTTTTGATTCTTCAATTGTAATAACACCATCGTTACCAACGCGCTCCATTGCTTCAGCGATTAGTTGTCCAACTTCATCATCAGCAGCAGAAATAGCAGCAACTTGTGCAATTTCTTCCTTATTGCTTACTGGGCGAGAAATAGCGTGTAATTCAGTAAGTGCTGCAGCAACTGCTTTATCGATACCTTTACGGATACCTACTGGATTTGCGCCAGCTGTAACGTTTTTCAAGCCTTCACGAATAATTGCTTGAGCTAATACTGTTGCTGTAGTTGTACCATCACCAGCGATTTCGTTTGTCTTAGAAGCAACTTCTGCTACTAATTTTGCTCCCATGTTTTCGTATGGGTTTTCTAGTTCGATTTCTTTAGCGATTGTCACACCATCATTTGTAATAAGTGGTGAACCGAATTTTTTTTCTAAAACAACATTACGTCCTTTTGGTCCTAATGTTACTTTTACTGCATTTGCTAATTTATCTACACCTTGTAACATTAATGAACGAGCGTCTTCTGAGAATTTAATATCTTTTGCCATGAGAATTTACCCTCCTGAAATGGAATATTCGTTAAGCTTCTTCAATATATTTATATCAATTTCACCTTATTGTCACATTTGTTATGCAAACAATAAGTATTCACCTTACGTAAGGTGCCTTTAAAGTTCTTATTCAATAATTGCAAGAATATCGCTTTCGCGTAAAATTAGGTATTCATTACCTTCAAATTTAACTTCTGTGCCAGCGTATTTAGAGAAAATAATGCGGTCGTCAACTTTAACGTCAAGCTCTACACGTTGCCCGTTCTCTAATACACGACCTGTCCCAACTGCTACTACTTTACCTTCTTGTGGTTTTTCTTTTGCAGAGTCAGGTAGTACAATACCGAATGCAGATTTTTCTTCTACCTCGATTAGTTCAATTACAATACGATCTCCTAGTGGTCTTAACAAGTGAAACAACCTCCTAATAATTAAATAATTGTTGATATTTATTAGCACTCTATATCAATGAGTGCTAACACAATTATTATGATAATCAATCACTCTTTTTTTTGCAAGTCAGAACTTCGAAAAATTTTGTTTTCTTTCCATATTCCTCTACAATAGAAAGGAAGCATATGAATGGAAAGGATTTTGACTGTGACTAATTCTCAAAAAGTAACGAAACATAAAAAAACAGCCCTGTATGTTTTGCTGATTTATATCTTGATGCAAATCTCTAGCAGATGGTTGCTCTTACCGTTCCATAAGCTCATCATGAAGGTAACTGGTTTAGCTTCTGAACAAGCAGCTCCTATTACTCAAGGTTGGTATATTGCCTTAAGTTTTGCTGTAGCGCTCATTTTAAGCTTAATCCTTACATCTCGAGATAAAGCATTTTGGAACATTTATCAAGGAAAAAAAGAAACGATACCTCTTACAATTGTGTGGGGAATCATCGGCTTCTTCCTAGTGTTCTTTGGACAAATGATTGGTGCAGCTATTGAGATGGCTGTTTTCGGTATTGAAGGAGGCTCACAAAATACTGCAGATATTGTCGCGATAGCTAAAGGTGCTCCCATCGCCATATTAGCAATTGTTGTATTCGGGCCAATCTTAGAAGAATTCGTCTTCCGTAGAGTGATCTTTGGCTCGCTTGTCCAAACAACAAATTTCTGGGTGGCAGCAATTGTGAGTGCCATTTTCTTTGCGATTATCCACTTCGACTTCTCACATATCTTGCTTTATACCATCTGTGGTTTAATTTTCGCCTTTTTATATCACAAAACAAAGCGCATTTGGACGTCTATTATTGCACACGTCATGCTTAATGGATTTGTGACACTTGTACAATTCTATGCGGAACCATTGCAAAAGTTTCTTCAAGAACTCGAAAAAATGCAATAAATTTTTGTAAAGCGCTTGTAAGATGCAAAAATAACACAAAAGCTCGGTGTCCCATTTAGGGCACCGAGCTTTATTTATTACTGTTGATTCAATTCTTCTATTTGTCGTCGTTGCTGCTCAAGTGCTTCTTCAATCTGGCGCTTTTGCTCCGCTTCCTGTTCTTCTTTTAATCGAATCTCTTCGGATTTAAGATATTTCTTATAGCCTATTCGTGAAATCATAATACTAATTTCATACAAAATAAACAGCGGAACTGAAACCATTAAATGCGAAGCCAACTCAGGTGGTGCAATAATCGCAGCACATACAAATAAACCGAAGTACGAATATTTACGAATACGAATTAGTAATTCCGGACTTAATATGCCAATTCGTGAAAAGAATAAAACAACAATTGGAAACTGGAAAAGGAAACCGAACGGTATTGTAAGCTTAAACAAGAATGTAAAATACTCATGTATACCAATGGTTTGCTGTATCTCCAAATCATTCGATAAATTCATCATGAATTTGATGACATATGGGAATAGTAAAAAGTACGAAAAAGATAACCCTGCAAGAAACAATAAAAATGAATACGGAATATAGCTTAGAGTTGCTTTACGCTCTACTTCCCTTAATCCAGGGCTAATAAACGACCATAATTGATACATCAACACGGGTGATGAAAGAATAAATGCAATTATAAAAACAACTTGTATATAAATTGCAAGTGGTGTGACTACATCAAATGCATGAAGCTCTATATTATATTTGGCTCCAGTCATTTGAAGGTATTTTACAAGTGGCTTTGCGACAAAAAAGGCGCCGGCCATAGCTAGAACAAAGAAAACGGCAACAATGAACAGCCGTTTTCTTAATTCTTCTATATGCTCAATGACAGTTAGATCTTTTGGATTCATTCCTCAAACATCCTAACTTACTTATCTAGTTCTTTCTTTTTCTTATCATCATCATCTTCGTCGGCTAAACCTTTAGTAGCATTTTTGAATTCACGTAATGTTGAACCAAATGCCTTACCAAGCTCTGGTAACTTTTTAGGACCAAAAATTAGTAACGCGACAACTCCGATAATAATGAGGCTCATAGGACCAATACCACCCATTACAGCCACCTCCTCTTTATATCCATCATTTTAACGCATATTTCGCCATTTTGCTAACTAATTATATGTGAAAGTTTTTCGTCACACTCACTGATTTGACCTCATTTTATTTAAATTATCTATTTGACAGAAACGGTGAATTACACTAAAAAATATGTATGGTTTTCACTCTTCCTGATTACGTATTAAATAAATAAGCGCTTGCAACTCTACCGATAAATCGATTGTTAAAAGCTGCATTCTATCAGGTACTGTTAATCGCTCTGGCGTAAAGTTTAAAATTCCCTTTGCATTCATGGCTGCTAAGCGATCCGCCATTTTTTGAGCGGAGCGTGGTGAAACGGTTAAAATAGCAAGCTCTGCACCGTATTCTGCATATTTTTCTTCCAATAAATCTGGATGAAAAACCGGAATGTTACTGATCATTTTGCCATCCTTCGGTGCTTTTGAATCGAATGCTACCACAATATGTGTATTATGGTTTTTTTGAAAATTATATTTTAATAATGCACTGCCTAAATTCCCCACACCAATTAACGCTACTTTTGTCGTTTCATGTTGATCAAGCGTCTGGCTAAAAAATTGTAATAGATGCTGCACATCGTAGCCATAACCTTTTTTCCCAAGTGCACCAAAATAAGAAAAATCACGGCGAATAGTTGCAGAATCTATTTTCATCGCTTCACTCAATTCCTTCGACGAAATACGTTCCATACCTTCTTGTGCAAAGTTTTGAATAAATCGATAGTAAAGAGGAAGTCTTTTTGTAGTGGCTTGTGGAATTTTTAATTCTTGTTTCAAACTTTTTCCTCCTTATGATGTACCTCCATCAATTTTACTGTCTTTAACTACTAATTTTAATACATTCATCCTTAACAATATACAACATTTTTGCAATCCCCTGCTGTATTTCTCTTTAGTTAATGGCGCCTTATACGCAGCTAACTAAAAAGAAATCGTTTCAATCTTACATGACTGCTAGGAATAAGTAAAGCACGGACATTGCATGCAAATCGTTCATCCATTACACTAAGGTAGAATTGAGGTGTCAAGAATGATTGTTTTACAGGTCAATCAACTAACTAAATCCTTTCTTGCAGATGAAATTTTAAGTGGTGTTAAATTAGAAGTTCAACACCGTGACCGTGTTGCCTTAGTAGGACGAAACGGTGCAGGTAAATCTACTTTATTAAAAATAATTGCTGGTCAAATGTCTTATGATTCAGGTGATATCATTATCCCAAAGGATATTCAAATAGGCTATTTAGAGCAACATGCAGGATTAAACTCTACGCTAACAATTTGGAATGAAATGATGACTATATTTGAATCTCTTTTAGCCCAAGAACAGCTGCTACGCTCACTTGAACAACAAATGGCTGATCCTACTGTCTATGAAAACCCTACTATGTATGCGAAAGTTATGTCGGAATACGATCAATTACAGCATACGTTTAAAGATGCAGGTGGCTATCAATATGAATCAGACATACGGTCAGTCCTTCATGGTATGCAATTTTATTCCGAAGACTATGACAAACCCATCAGTTCCTTATCTGGTGGACAGCGCACACGTTTAGCACTTGCTAAGCTCTTACTTAGTAAACCAGATCTTTTAATTCTCGATGAGCCAACGAACCATTTAGATATCGAAACACTATCTTGGTTGGAATCCTATTTAAAGGGCTATGAAGGCGCTATTTTAATTGTTTCCCATGACCGCTACTTCTTAGACCAAGTCGTTTCTATTGTCTACGAAGTATCTCGTCATCGCGTTACCAAATATCCGGGTAATTATAGTGCATATCTAGATGAAAAAGCTAAAAATTATGAGCGTGATGTCAAACTCTTTGAACGTCAGCAAGATGAAAAGGCCAAGCTAGAGGATTTTATCCAAAAAAATATTGCACGTGCTTCTACAACAAAAATGGCACAAAGTCGACGTAAAATGCTTGAACGTACCGAGTGGATGGAATCGCCGGATGGTGATGAGAAATCCGCTAGTTTCGGTTTCACGATTGAACGTCAAAGTGGAAATGATGTTTTATCTGTTGATGAATTAACGATAGGTTATAACGATCGTACCATTTCTAGTGGGATAAACCTCCGCACTTTTCGTGAGGATCGTATTGCCCTTGTTGGACCAAACGGAGTTGGTAAATCGACATTATTAAAAACAATTGTAAAAGATTTATCCCCTCTTGGAGGTAGTATTCGTTATGGTACGAATGTACAAATCGGCTACTATGATCAAGAGCAAGCAAAGCTATCGAGCAATAAGAGTGTCCTAAAAGAATTATGGGATGAATGGCCACTCATGAACGAAAAAGATATTCGAACTGTATTAGGGCGTTTTCTTTTTAGTGGTGAAGATGTGGATAAAGCTGTATCCTCTTTATCGGGCGGTGAAAAAGCACGCCTTGCACTCGCAAAGCTAATGATGCAAAAGGCTAATTTCTTAATTCTAGATGAGCCTACCAATCATTTGGACTTAGATAGCAAAGAGGTATTAGAAAATGCCTTGATTGATTCTCCAGGTACGCTTCTATTTGTCTCACACGACCGCTACTTCATTAATCGTATCGCAACAAAAGTGGTGGAGTTATCTGGAACGGGTTCATTTGAATATTTAGGTGACTACGATTATTACGTTGAGAAAAAGCAGGAACTATTGGAGCTAGCACAAATGAAGGCTGCCTCCCAACCACAAGTACAGCAAGACCTACCTGATAAAACCTCTACATCAAAAATTGATAAAGAAGCAAAAAAGCGTGAACGTCAAATTAGACGTACGATTGAAGATTTAGAAAGCAAGATGCAAGAAACATCTGCTATTGTTGCAAGACTAGAAGAAGCTCTTTGTGACTCTGCCATTTTTACCGACCATGAAAAAATTTCAATGCTTCAAGCAGAATTAGCAACTGCTAAAGAACAGCATGAGCTATTAGAATTAGAATGGCTTGAGTTAAATGAAGAACTTGAAAATATTAGTATGTAAATGATGTAAGCCATGTGAAAGGTCACATGGCTTTTTCTTTACTTGTCTTCATTTTTCATATATATTGGTCAAGTGCTATTTTTCGACAAAAAATGCCCACAGTTTTATTCACACTACAAATCTAGTAGTACCAACATATCAACAGAGTTTTCCACATTGTCCACAATGAAAATTTATTTTATCCACATTCTATCGTATAAAACCAGCTACTATATATTGAATAATCACAAGTTATACACAAGTTATCAACAATTTGTGCATAAGTACGCGTGTTCGCCATTTAATTCGCTCCTTTACCTGTGGATAATTTTCTGAAAAATTTGTCAATTGTGATGCCTCTACTGACTATTCCCTTAGCACGGTTCTTTTTTATCAACAATTATTCGACAATTAAAAAAAGAGATATCTAAAAATATAGATACCTCTTTCTTACACTATACCCAGGATTTTAACTCCATTCCTGGACGTCCATTCATCATTAAGTTTCCTCGAATACCAGCCTCAAACATCGGCATAGCTGCTGCGCCAATCATTGCCGCATTATCAGTACACAATTTAAGCGGCGGTACAAAAAACGGGATACCTTCCTCTTCAAATACAGTCTCCAAAGAAATTCGCAACCCCTTATTTGCTGCTACACCTCCAGCTGCAATAACCTGTTTCACCTGATATTCGCGAGCAGCACGTAATGTCTTAGCAGTCAGTACTTCAACAACACTTTCCTGAAAGCCCTTGGCGACAGCTGCTGGTGAAATAGCTTCACCTCGTTGATCCATATTATGTTTATAATTGATGACAGCTGATTTTAAACCGCTAAAGCTAAAATCATATGAATCCTCTTCCAACCATACTCTTGGAAAAGGAACAGCCTCTCCTTCCTCATGAGCAAGACGATCAATATGTGGCCCACCAGGATAAGGTAAATTTAAAACACGCGCCACTTTATCATAAGCTTCACCAGCTGCATCATCTCTTGTTTCACCAATGACCTCAAAAGAGCCATGTTCCTTCATATAGACAAGCTCTGTATGACCGCCTGAAACTACTAGTGCTAATAAAGGGAACTCCATCGGCTGAACAAGCGCATTGGCATAAATATGCCCTGCAATATGATGCACACCTACAATTGGTAGGTTATTCGCAAAGGCAAAAGCCTTCGCTGCATTAATGCCAATCAACAATGCCCCTACAAGACCCGGACCCTCTGTAACAGCAACCGCATCCAAATCTACCGGCTTTAAATTTGCTTGAGCTAATGCTTCTTCAATTACCATCGTAATTTGTTCAACGTGATGGCGTGATGCAATTTCAGGAACAACGCCACCAAATCGCTTATGACTCTCTATTTGAGAAGCAACAACATTCGACACGATTTCATGACCATTTCGTATAATCGCTGCAGCTGTTTCATCACAGCTTGATTCTATTGCTAATATCAATCCATTATTCATTATAAATTCACCCACATGACAAGGGCATCCTCCCCGTTATCCGTATAATAGCCTTTCCGTATACCACCATCTTGGAATTGGAGCTTACGATAAAGATTTTGTGCAACTGTGTTCGTTACTCGTACCTCCAATGTCATAACCTCCATTCCATGTAAACGAGCTATTTGCATTGCCTCACGCATTAATCCCTCGCCTATACCTCGTCCACGAGCTGCCTCAATAACAGCTACATTCGTAATTTGGGCTGCATCTATAACCATCCACATCCCGCAAAAACCAATAATACGTCCACTTGCATCAACAGCCAGCACATAATGGGCATACTGATTTTCATGTACTTCATAGTAAAAGGAATCCAACGTCCAAGGTACAGGAAATGAAGCTACTTCAATTTCATAAACTGCTGGTACATCATCAGAAACCATTTTACGATAAGTTACATCACTACTCATGTTCTTTCTCCTTCTGTTCTTTCAGCCAATTTGCTTCAGCCTCTGCAATTCGTTTATATTGTGGGACAAAGTGATGAGTAGCTTCAACACTCGGTAATTCCACTTTAGTTCCTACACGAATAACTTCCGTTGCACGTGGCAAGTCAAGACTAAAAGGTGCACGAAAAGCGTTATCGCCAAGCTCCTCTACAATGTTATCCCAAAATAAGCCCACATCTGTTCCTACAAATAAAATAGGTGCATCTAATGCCCTTAAACGCTCTAATAAATCAGCGATATGTGCATGATGATCCTCCACAAGAGCCTCTAGAGTCACTCCTTGATAAACAGCTGTATAAACATTATCTCTTCTTGCATCAAAAATTGGACAAATTAATCCATTATAAAGGGTAGCATTTGCAGCTAATGCTTTTAAGCTAGAGACACCAACTAAAGGTATCTGTAATGTCCATGCTAGGGTTTTCGCTAATGTTACACCTATACGGACCCCTGTATACGAACCTGGCCCTTCAGACACTGCAATAACATCCAAGTCGCCTGCCTTCAAACCTGCTCTTGCTAATACCTCTTCAATAGCGGGCATTGCGCCTGCTGAATGTGTTAATTTTATATTTTGTACCAGCTCAGCTACCACTTTTCCATCCCTCACAATAGCAACGGAAAGTGGTGTATTCGCTGTTTCTATTCCTAACCAAATCATTTCATTAGCTCCTCACATAGTGCCTCATAGCGTTCCCCACTAGGTATTAACACAAATCGTCGTTCATTGTCTCCGATTCGATAAATCTCTATCGCTAATCGATTCCGTGGCAAATCCTGTTCTATTAAATGCGCCCACTCTACCACTGATACTGCATCTCCATAAAATAATTCATCCCAACCAAGGTCCTCGTCACTTTCAGCCAAACGATAAACATCTAAATGATTGAAGGGTAAACGTCCTTCATACTGTTTAATGATTGTAAATGTTGGACTGTTGACCGTTCTTTTCACACCAAGCCCTTTTGCTAAGGCCTTCGTAAACGTTGTCTTGCCTGCACCCAAATCTCCTTCTAATGTAATTGTATCTTGAGCTTCTAGTAATTTTGCAAGTGTCACGGCAAAACGCTCTGTATCATCAACTGAATTCATGATTATTTCATACATTCTCATTTTTCCTCTCATCACTACATTACCTCTAGTTTACCTAAACTAGCGAAAATGTTCAAAGCATCCAATATCATTATATCCTACATAGATTATCTTCGTTAAAAAGCCTAATTTTATGACATGGTAGCCATTTAAATAAAAAAACACGCCTTCTTTTACAAAGACGTGACAACTATTTATCTGTTTGAATGACCTTTCACTGCTATGATTTCTTTGCCAATTAGTTTATCATCCTTAAATTTTACTATATAGGCCTGTGTCATCAAGATTTCATCATTCCAACGATATTCATTATTTTTGATTTTTTTACCTGCGCCGCCTGCTGCTTCTACTACCTCAATATATGACATATCATTTTTTAATTTCTCAAATTCTACTTCGTTCATATTTTTTTGCCAGTGATACGCATTTGATTCTTCAATCTCCATAATAGGATCTCCACAGCCTACCATCATTATCATGGAACCAATAAGCAAAGGGAAATAAATACTTTTAAAAGAATAATCTTTGCTCATATAAACACCTCCGTAGCCAATCCGATTACATCTACTTTTTTACCCCTAATCTTTATATTAGAAACATCTCTAATTTTACCTTATAGAAACGCTATCATTTATCGGTAATTTTTACTATTTTTAGATAATGTTAAATATATGAAATTCGCTATGTTTATGGCAATATTATCGATCATTTCACAGCGATTTAAGCCATTTTTTAGATACACTTGATATGTTTTAGGGAAATAGATGTTGTTTATGAAATAATAAAGGGAAGTTGGTCTCAAATACTTCACAAAATGTTATGCTTTTAGCCTCTGTGTTTCTACTAGGCAGTGTTGATCCTTTCGACATTATTCATTTGTCATGTAATTTCTACTTAATTTACTGATAAACTCCTGAAAGATGAATTGGATCCATACTCCAATCACATACAAAAAAGTCCCTATGATGTAAAATCATAAGGACTGTAATATCAATTTAAATGGCGGTCCCGACCGGGATCGAACCGGCGATCTCCTGCGTGACAGGCAGGCATGTTAACCGCTACACCACGGGACCTCTTTAAGACATTTATAAATATATCATAGAAAATATAGATATACAATATCTTTTTTCACATTTTTTTAATATATTTTCCACATAATCAACATCTACTTTCATATAAGCTCTAAACATGATGCAAATTTTGCAGTATATTTAACTTTGAAGGGGGAAACATAACATGTCAAATTAGAACAATTACAAGCAGCCTTACAGCTCCACAATACCGATGCAATTATTATCACAAATGCTCAAAATCGTCGCTATCTAACAGGTTTTACAGGTAGTGCAGGTACAGTTATTGTAACAAAGACACGCGCACTTTTATTAGTAGACTTCCGCTACACACAGCAAGCAACAAATCAGTGTGACACCTTTGAAGTACTAGAGATTGATCGCAACCATTTATATGAAACCATTCAGGAAATTCTTGAACAGGAATTAATTCAAACTGTTGGTTTTGAGCAACATCATGTAACTTATTTTAGCTATCAATTAATGAAGAGCAAATTGACAGCTATATTAAAACCAATGCCTACTATTGTAGAAGATTTACGGATGATTAAAACACCAGAAGAAATTGAAATAATTAAGAAAGCAGCATGGATTTCCGATGAGGCGTTTAATCATATTCTGACATTCATCAAACCAGGTATTTCAGAACTTGAGATTGCCTATGAATTAGAGTCTCATATGCGAAAAAATGGTGCAACAGGTGCAGCCTTCGATATGATTATTGCTTCTGGCCATCGTTCAGCACTCCCACATGGTGTAGCATCCTCTAAAATAGTGGAGCAAGGTGACATGTTGACAATGGATTTTGGTGCTTACTACCGAGGTTATCGTTCTGATATGACAAGAACGATTGCTGTTGGAGAACCATTAGAGCAATTAAAAGAAGTATATCAAATAGTTTATGGTGCCTTACAGCATGCCCTTTCCAATATGAAGGCTGGTATTACTGGACAAGAGGCCGATAGTTATTCACGAGACTTCATTACTAAAAAGGGATATGGACAAAATTACGGACACGGTGCAGGACATGGTATAGGCTTAGATATCCATGAAAACATATTTATGTCTACCATATGTAAAGACATGTTAGAAGAAAATATGGTACTAACTGTCGAACCGGGTATTTATATACCTAATGTAGGTGGTGTTCGAATCGAGGATGATGTTATCGTTACAAAAGAAGGTGTGGAAGTCATCACTCACTCTCCTAAGGAACTCATTATTTTATAGCCCATTAAAGTGATGTTTTATATGGAGATATCATTAAAGAAGTTTAGCTGCTTACTTTGATATATAACAAATGTTTTAAAGAGTAAGTACAATAAATTCTTTGTACTTACTCTTTTTATAAAAGAAAAAACAGCCAACACACAGCTGACTGTTTTGTTTGCCTAGCGACGTCCTACTCTCACAGGGGGAAGCCCCCAACTACCATCGGCGCTAAAGAGCTTAACTTCCGTGTTCGGTATGGGAACGGGTGTGACCTCTTTGCCATCATCACTAGACTTATGCGACCTCCAATACACGGCGTATTACTGCGTCAGCTGCTCTCGTTCAATCAGTCACGTACAGAAGTACGCTCCTTCAATCACTCGTTTGCTTCCTTGTACTACTTGTGTCTTGAAGCTCTCTTTTTTTGTTGAAAGAATTGTTCTTTCAAAACTGGATAAACGGTGCATTGAATGTTTCAAACTTTTTGGTTAAGTCCTCGATCGATTAGTATTCGTCAGCTCCATGTGTCACCACACTTCCACCTCGAACCTATCTACCTCATCGTCTTTGAGGGATCTTACTTACTTGCGTAATGGGAAATCTCATCTTGAGGGGGGCTTCATGCTTAGATGCTTTCAGCACTTATCCCGTCCACACATAGCTACCCAGCGATGCCTTTGGCAAGACAACTGGTACACCAGCGGTGTGTCCATCCCGGTCCTCTCGTACTAAGGACAGCTCCTCTCAAATTTCCTACGCCCACGACGGATAGGGACCGAACTGTCTCACGACGTTCTGAACCCAGCTCGCGTACCGCTTTAATGGGCGAACAGCCCAACCCTTGGGACCGACTACAGCCCCAGGATGCGATGAGCCGACATCGAGGTGCCAAACCTCCCCGTCGATGTGGACTCTTGGGGGAGATAAGCCTGTTATCCCCGGGGTAGCTTTTATCCGTTGAGCGATGGCCCTTCCATGCGGAACCACCGGATCACTAAGCCCGTCTTTCGACCCTGCTCGACTTGTAGGTCTCGCAGTCAAGCTCCCTTGTGCCTTTACACTCTACGAATGATTTCCAACCATTCTGAGGGAACCTTTGGGCGCCTCCGTTACCTTTTAGGAGGCGACCGCCCCAGTCAAACTGTCCGCCTGACACTGTCTCCTGCCCCGCTAAGGGGCATGGGTTAGAATTTCAATACAACCAGGGTAGTATCCCACCGACGCCTCCTTCGAAGCTGGCGCTCCGAGATCTCTGGCTCCTACCTATCCTGTACAAGTTGTACCAAAATTCAATATCAGGCTACAGTAAAGCTCCACGGGGTCTTTCCGTCCTGTCGCGGGTAACCTGCATCTTCACAGGTACTATAATTTCACCGAGTCTCTCGTTGAGACAGTGCCCAGATCGTTACGCCTTTCGTGCGGGTCGGAACTTACCCGACAAGGAATTTCGCTACCTTAGGACCGTTATAGTTACGGCCGCCGTTTACTGGGGCTTCAATTCGCAGCTTCGCTTGCGCTAACCACTCCTCTTAACCTTCCAGCACCGGGCAGGCGTCAGCCCCTATACGTCACCTTACGGTTTTGCAGAGACCTGTGTTTTTGCTAAACAGTCGCCTGGGCCTATTCACTGCGGCTCTCATGCGCTTGCACGCTCAAGAGCACCCCTTCTCCCGAAGTTACGGGGTCATTTTGCCGAGTTCCTTAACGAGAGTTCTCTCGCACACCTTAGGATTCTCTCCTCGACTACCTGTGTCGGTTTGCGGTACGGGCACCTCTCACCTCGATAGAGGCTTTTCTTGGCAGTGTGAAATCAGGAACTTCGTCCATACGGACTCGCCATCACAGCTCAACGTTACAGTGTGCGGATTTGCCTACACACACGCCTTACTGCTTGGACGCGCACAACCAACGGCGCGCTTACCCTATCCTACTGCGTCCCCCCATTTCTCAAACGGTGAGGAGGTGGTACAGGAATATCAACCTGTTGTCCATCGCCTACGCCTATCGGCCTCGGCTTAGGTCCCGACTAACCCTGAGCGGACGAGCCTTCCTCAGGAAACCTTAGTCATACGGTGGACGGGATTCTCACCCGTCTTTCGCTACTCATACCGGCATTCTCACTTCTAAGCGCTCCACCAGTCCTTCCGATCTGACTTCAACGCACTTAGAACGCTCTCCTACCACTGACATCGTAGATGTCAATCCACAGCTTCGGTGAATCGTTTAGCCCCGATACATTTTCGGCGCAGCGTCACTCGACCAGTGAGCTATTACGCACTCTTTAAATGATGGCTGCTTCTAAGCCAACATCCTGGTTGTCTGTGCAACGCCACATCCTTTTCCACTTAACGATTACTTTGGGACCTTAGCTGGTGGTCTGGGCTGTTTCCCTTTTGACTACGGATCTTATCACTCGCAGTCTGACTCCCGTGTATAAATATCTGGCATTCGGAGTTTGTCTGAATTCGGTAAACCGGGATGGCCCCCTAGTCCAAACAGTGCTCTACCTCCAGTATTCTCATCACGAGGCTAGCCCTAAAGCTATTTCGGAGAGAACCAGCTATCTCCAAGTTCGATTGGAATTTCTCCGCTACCCACACCTCATCCCCGCACTTTTCAACGTGCGTGGGTTCGGGCCTCCAGTAAGTGTTACCTCACCTTCACCCTGGACATGGGTAGATCACCTGGTTTCGGGTCTACGACCACGTACTATTTCGCCCTATTCAGACTCGCTTTCGCTGCGGCTCCGCCTTCTAAAGCTTAACCTCGCACGTAATCGTAACTCGCCGGTTCATTCTACAAAAGGCACGCTATCACCCATTAACGGGCTCTAACTACTTGTAGGCACACGGTTTCAGGATCTCTTTCACTCCCCTTCCGGGGTGCTTTTCACCTTTCCCTCACGGTACTGGTTCACTATCGGTCACTAGGTAGTATTTAGCCTTGGGAGATGGTCCTCCCGGATTCCGACGGAATTTCACGTGTTCCGCCGTACTCAGGATCCACTCAGGAGAGAACGAACTTTCGACTACAGGGCTTTTACCTGCTCTGGCGGACCTTTCCAAGTCGCTTCATCTAACTCGCTCTTTTGTAACTCCGTATAGAGTGTCCTACAACCCCAAGAGGCAAGCCTCTTGGTTTGGGCTCTTCCCGTTTCGCTCGCCGCTACTCAGGGAATCGATTTTTCTTTCTCTTCCTCCAGGTACTTAGATGTTTCAGTTCCCTGGGTCTGCCTTCAAGACGCTATGTATTCACGTCAAGATACTACGCGATTAAACGTAGTGGGTTCCCCCATTCGGAAATCTCCGGATCAAAGCTCACTTACAGCTCCCCGAAGCATATCGGTGTTAGTGCCGTCCTTCTTCGGCTCCTAGTGCCAAGGCATTCGCCGTGCGCCCTTAATAACTTAACCAAGTTATTAAGCCTATAAAAAACTTAAAAAATAAATGTGTTTGTTACAATTTCAATGTCGTTTTATCCAGTTTTCAAAGAACAAGTTTTGAAGTGTTTCATTCAGATAGAATGAACCTTCAAAACTGAACGCAAAACGTAATCTTACAAACCCAAGGTTTGTATTCCGAAATAATCCTTAGAAAGGAGGTGATCCAGCCGCACCTTCCGATACGGCTACCTTGTTACGACTTCACCCCAATCATCTATCCCACCTTCGGCGGCTGGCTCCAAAAGGTTACCTCACCGACTTCGGGTGTTACAAACTCTCGTGGTGTGACGGGCGGTGTGTACAAGGCCCGGGAACGTATTCACCGCGGCATGCTGATCCGCGATTACTAGCGATTCCGGCTTCATGTAGGCGAGTTGCAGCCTACAATCCGAACTGAGAACGACTTTATCGGATTAGCTCCCTCTCGCGAGTTGGCAACCGTTTGTATCGTCCATTGTAGCACGTGTGTAGCCCAGGTCATAAGGGGCATGATGATTTGACGTCATCCCCACCTTCCTCCGGTTTGTCACCGGCAGTCACCTTAGAGTGCCCAACTAAATGATGGCAACTAAGATCAAGGGTTGCGCTCGTTGCGGGACTTAACCCAACATCTCACGACACGAGCTGACGACAACCATGCACCACCTGTCACCGTTGCCCCCGAAGGGGAAACTATATCTCTACAGTGGTCAACGGGATGTCAAGACCTGGTAAGGTTCTTCGCGTTGCTTCGAATTAAACCACATGCTCCACCGCTTGTGCGGGCCCCCGTCAATTCCTTTGAGTTTCAGTCTTGCGACCGTACTCCCCAGGCGGAGTGCTTAATGCGTTAGCTGCAGCACTAAGGGGCGGAAACCCCCTAACACTTAGCACTCATCGTTTACGGCGTGGACTACCAGGGTATCTAATCCTGTTTGCTCCCCACGCTTTCGCGCCTCAGCGTCAGTTACAGACCAGAAAGTCGCCTTCGCCACTGGTGTTCCTCCAAATCTCTACGCATTTCACCGCTACACTTGGAATTCCACTTTCCTCTTCTGCACTCAAGTCCCCCAGTTTCCAATGACCCTCCACGGTTGAGCCGTGGGCTTTCACATCAGACTTAAAGGACCGCCTGCGCGCGCTTTACGCCCAATAATTCCGGACAACGCTTGCCACCTACGTATTACCGCGGCTGCTGGCACGTAGTTAGCCGTGGCTTTCTAATAAGGTACCGTCAAGGTACAGCCAGTTACTACTGTACTTGTTCTTCCCTTACAACAGAGTTTTACGATCCGAAAACCTTCTTCACTCACGCGGCGTTGCTCCATCAGGCTTTCGCCCATTGTGGAAGATTCCCTACTGCTGCCTCCCGTAGGAGTCTGGGCCGTGTCTCAGTCCCAGTGTGGCCGATCACCCTCTCAGGTCGGCTACGCATCGTCGCCTTGGTGAGCCGTTACCTCACCAACTAGCTAATGCGCCGCGGGCCCATCCTATAGCGACAGCCGAAACCGTCTTTCAGTCTTTCACCATGAAGCAAAAGAGATTATTCGGTATTAGCCCCGGTTTCCCGGAGTTATCCCAAACTATAGGGTAGGTTGCCCACGTGTTACTCACCCGTCCGCCGCTAACGTCAAAGGAGCAAGCTCCTTTTCTGTTCGCTCGACTTGCATGTATTAGGCACGCCGCCAGCGTTCGTCCTGAGCCAGGATCAAACTCTCCATAAAAGAAATTTGATTAGCTCAAATGTTTTGCTGGCATCATGTTTGATGTCCAAAATTGTTGTTTTGTTCACTAGCAAAAGCTAGCTACTTAAAACTTTATTGATTACGTTTTGCTTGTTCAGTTTTCAAGGTTCATGTCATCGCCCTTTTGGACAACTATTTAAATTTACCATACAACCAAGAGGTTGTCAACACTTTTTTGGAGCGGGTGATGAGAATCGAACTCACGACATCAGCTTGGAAGGCTGAGGTTTTACCATTAAACTACACCCGCATATATTTTCTTGAAAATGGCGCGCCCGGCAGGAGTCGAACCCACAACCTTCTGATCCGTAGTCAGACGCTCTATCCAATTGAGCTACGGGCGCATATGAAATTAATTAATTGACTTGGTGCGGCCGAGAGGACTTGAACCTCCACGGGGTTGCCCCCACTAGGCCCTCAACCTAGCGCGTCTGCCGTTCCGCCACGACCGCATTCAATTAGTAACTTTTTTATTATACTATGATAATTCAAAAAGTCAACTCTTTTTCTTAAAGAGATGAGCCATGAAGGACTCGAACCTTCGACCCTCTGATTAAAAGTCAGATGCTCTACCAACTGAGCTAATGGCTCGAATTAAGAAATGAATGGCTGGGGTACTAGGATTCGAACCTAGGCATGACGGAATCAAAATCCGTTGCCTTACCGCTTGGCTATACCCCAATAAGTGGCGGTCCCGACCGGGATCGAACCGGCGATCTCCTGCGTGACAGGCAGGCATGTTAACCGCTACACCACGGGACCAAAATATTATTTACATTAAATTATGAAAAATGACCCCTACGGGATTCGAACCCGTGTTACCGCCGTGAAAGGGCGGTGTCTTAACCACTTGACCAAGGGGCCATGGCTCCGAAGGCAGGACTCGAACCTGCGACAACCTGATTAACAGTCAGGTGCTACTACCAACTGAGCTACTTCGGAATAATTCATGTTATGTTGTCGTCGTTATCTTGTCGACTTTTACTATTATAGGGACAACTCAACAAAACGTCAACTATTTTTTAAACTTTTTTTACTCTACTAATTTTAATTTCCCCAAACACTTACTGCAACAATACCTTTCAACATTCATTTTTATTTTCCGTATATATAATTGGTGGCAATTGACACAAGTATATGTATAGCGTCGTCGTTGTTTTTTAACTGTAGCTTTCGGGACATGTAAAACTGCGCAAAATCGAGGGGCATCTACTTTCCTTAATAATTCTCTAAAATCTTTATCTCGATGCTGATACCCTTTACCTTCAATATGTAGGTGATAATGGCATAATTCGTGTAAAACAATACCTTGAATCTCTTTCAAACCGTATAACTCATAGGCTTTAGGATTAATCTCAATATTATGGGATTGTAAAAGATATCGTCCTCCCGTTGACCGTAATCTCGGATTAAAGTAGGCTTGATGCAGAAAAGGCCTCTGAAAGTTTTCTAAAGATAAGCGACGAACAAGCTCTTGTAATTCTTGATTGTCCACAGTAATCACCTCTAACAACAAGAATACCACACTGCGTAGTATAGACAGTGTGGCAAAAATTTAGTACTCAAACTAATGCTTGATTTTTAGGAGGAAGCATCGTTAAAGAGATACGTCCTTTCGTTACATCTATTTGTTCAACCCAGACAGTTACAATATCCCCAAGTGCCACAACTTCTAATGGATGCTTTATACGTTTATTTTGGAGTTTAGAAATATGCACAAGTCCATCTTGCTTCACGCCAATGTCAACAAATGCGCCGAAATCTACTACATTTCTTACCGTCCCCTGCAATTCCATACCTACTTTTAAATCTTCCATTTTTAATACATCAGTCTTAAGCAATGGTTGTGGGAATGCATCACGTGGGTCACGACTAGGTTTCATTAAGGTATCCACGATATCTTGAATTGTCACAACTCCTACTCCAAGCACATCACTTAATTTTTGGATTTTTAGTGCTGCAATAGCATCCTCTGCCTTCTGTGTCCCTAACTCTTTTTTATCTATTTGAGCCTCTGCTAATATTTGCTCAGCAAGGGCATAGCTCTCAGGATGAATACCTGTAGCATCAAACGGATTTTTTGCTTCTGGGACACGTAGGAAACCAATAGCTTGTTCATACGTTTTGGCGCCTAACCTTGGAATCTTCTTTAATTGCGCACGTGTAGTAAATTGACCATTTTCCTCTCGCGTCTTTACGATATTCTCTGCAACAGTTTTTGATAGACCAGAAACATATTGTAAGAGTGATGATGAAGCCGTATTTACATCTACACCAACTTGGTTAACAGCTGTTTCTACTATAAAAGATAGCGATTCATTTAATTTTTTTTGAGAAACATCATGCTGATACTGACCTACACCCACAGCTTTTGGTTCAATTTTCACTAACTCTGATAAAGGATCCTGTAAGCGACGTGCAATGGAGACAGCACTACGTTGTTCAACCTGTAAATCAGGAAATTCTGTACGTGCAATTTCAGACGCTGAATAAACAGATGCCCCCGCTTCATTGACAATCACATAGGCTATGTCAGTAGTAAGTTCATTTAATACATCCGCGATAAATTGTTCTGTCTCCCGAGATGCTGTACCATTACCAATGGCAATTATACTTATTGGATACTTTGCCAAAATTCCTTTTACAATAGCTTTGGATTTTGCCACATCTGGTTTCGGTGGATGTGGGTAAATAGCTGTAACCTCAAGCATTTTCCCAGTTTCATCTACAACCGCCAGCTTGCAACCTGTACGGTAAGCTGGATCAACCCCTAAAACATATTTACCTTTCATAGGTGGTTGTAGCAATAGGTTACGTAAATTTTCAGAAAAAATATGAATAGCCTGTGCCTCAGCTTTTTCTGTAAGCTCGTTTCGTAATTCCCTTTCAATTGAAGGCTGAATTAAACGCTTGTACGAATCCTCGATTGCTAGTTTAACTTCTGCAATAGCAGGAGACGAACCAGTTGCAGGTATCCATTCTTTCCACATAATCATTAATACTCGGTCCACCGGCACATGAATAGAAACCTTTAAGATTTCTTCTTTCTCTCCTCGGTTTATTGCTAAAATACGGTGTGGTACAATGCGACTAACAGGCTCTTCATATTCGTAATACATTTCAAAAACATTTTTCTCGTCGATTTCTGTATTTTTCACAGACGTCACAAGAATTCCATCTTTCCATGAATAAGCTCGGATTTTTTCACGAATAGAGGCATCGTCCGCAAAACGTTCTGCTAATATATCTCGAGCTCCTATCAGGGCTTCTTCCGTATTAGCAACTTGTTCGTTGTCCACAAAGTCAGTTGCTAATTGCTCTAATGCATCATCACTAAATGCTAACAGGAGATCTGCAAGAGGCTCTAAACCTTTCTCTTTTGCAATCGTCGCCTTTGTACGTCGTTTTTGCTTATAAGGTCTATATAAATCCTCAACACGTTGTAAGATTGTTGCAGAAAGAATAGCCTGCTCTAATTCTGGTGTAAGCTTTTCTTGCTCTTGGATTAATCGTATAACTTCTTCTTTTCGTTGTTCAAGTTGCTGTATGTAGTGATAACGATCTTCTACAGCTTTAATTTGCACCTCATCAAGTGATCCTGTAACCTCTTTTCGATAGCGCGCAATAAATGGTACCGTATTTCCCTCTTCTAATAAGTTAATAACAGCTTCTACTTGCCCTGGTTTGACTGCTACATCCTTTGCAATGAGCTGTAACATTTGCTTTTGCTCCACATCATCACTACCTTTTTCTTTTCATTTTACCATTACACTTTACTAAAAATGCAAAAAAATAGTCTACTCAGACGAATATGAGTAGACTATTTCCATTCATTTTAAAGGTATTTTTCATTAAACACCCATGAAAGATTAGAGCGAAACACTGCCACTTGCTAGAATAGCCTCTTGTAATTTCTTTATTGCTTTCCTTTGTATCCTCGATACATGCATTTGAGAAATCCCTAATCGTTCTCCAGCTTCTTTTTGACTAAGTTGCTCTAGATATGTAAGCTGAATAATTTGTTTTTCCCTCTCATTCAACACAACCAGCGCCTCTGAAACAATCATTCGTTTATTGGTCATTTCATAGCCATCGTCTTCCCTGCCCAAAATATCGAATAACGTGACTGTACTACCGTCTGAGTCTGACTCTATCGAATGGTCCATAGAAAGAGCTTGATAACTACGGCTCATTTCCATAGCTTCTAGTACCTCTTCCTCTGCTACTTCTAATCGTTCAGCAATATCTTTAATGGATGGAGAACGCTGTAATTCAATTGTCAGCGCCTCCACAGTTGATTTAATCCTCGGCCCAAGTTCCTTTATACGTCTAGGCACATGCACATCCCATGTTTTATCACGTAAAAAACGTTTGATTTCCCCAACAATTGTTGGCACGGCAAAAGCTTCAAAACTACGACCAACATTCGGATCAAAACGTCTTATTGCACCTAACAATCCCAGCATCCCTACTTGAACAATATCATCATAATATGATTTACCATTCGAATATTTACGAGCTATAGATTCAACTAGATATCGATAATGAATCACTAAATTGGTTTGTGCTTCATCATCCTCCGTTGACTGGTACAATTCAATCCACTTAAGTACATCTTCTTTAGATGAAGATTTATGTAGTGATTCTTTCGACATTTTTCTCCACCTGCTCCCTAGTGACATACTTTGTCATGAAGACAGTTACGCCACCATCGTTATTGATCATCACCTCATCCATCAAAGTTTCCATTAAATAAAGTCCCAAACCACCTTCTCTTAGCCCTGCAATACTTTCTTCAGGATGATACGGCCCAATCTTAGACTTAATCTCTTCAAAATTAAAACTATTGCCGTAATCCGCAATCATCATTTCCATTTTATTGTCATACAGCGCACACCCGATGACAATTTCACCCTCTTCTTCGTCTTTATAAGCATGGTGAACAACATTTGTCACAGCCTCACTTGCTGCAATTTTTAAATCTTCAATATCATCATAATTAAAGCCAATCCTACTCGCTAAGCCCGAGACAGTTAATCGAATGACACTGACAAATTGCGGTTTAGCAGGAACTCTAATTTCAATATAGTCAAATTCCTTCATTATCTTAATTCCACCTTTTTATCAGTTTCGATATCCATCAAATCACTAAGACCAGTAATTTCAAATAATCTTTGTAACCTATTCGATAAACCAACGAGCTTTACTTTACCATTTTCACGTAATGCTCTTTTATAAAAGGCAACAAAAATCCCAAGTCCTGTACTATCCATGTAATTTACCTTTGATAGATCAAGCTCAATTTCTAAACCCTCTGTAATCTTTACAGCTTCTAATTCGTCTCGTAATCCTGAAGCAGTAAACGTATCAATCTCACCCTCAACAAAGCCAAATAATTTATGATCAATTTCTTTAAAATGTATCGTTACGTCCATATAGCACACCTCCACCATATTTGTTAGACTATTTTCTCTACCCTGTTCAATTTAAACTTAAACCTATTTTTTTAAAATAACTACAGTAAAATCATCAAATAGTTTAAAATTTTGCACTCTCTCTATTTCCTTATAAAGGAGCTGACACAATTGCTGGGCAGATAAATGTCTATTTTCTTTTATTAAAGTTGTGATTACCTCTCGCGAATTTAATTCTTCTTTCACTCTAAATTCTGTCACACCGTCGGTCATCATAATAATCAAATCATTCTCTTCTAACACAATTTCATGAAACGTATAGTTTGTTTCAGACAATACACCCAATAGTAAACCTTTAGCCTCTAAGGTAAAGAACTGATCGTTCTTTGCACTATAATGTAAAGCTGGTTCATGGCCTGCCGAAGCATAAGAAAAAATGTTTTGCTCTACATCTAAGCAGCCATAAAACATCGAAACAAACATACTGTCATCCACACCTTTTTCTATTACCCTATTAATAACTTCTAAAACATATGAGGGATCTTTATATGCATATACTAATGTTTCAAGTCCATATTTCACCATCGACATACATAAAGCAGCAGGAACTCCTTTACCGACAACATCTGTCACAGCCACACTCAAATATTCTTCTCCATCATGAAAAAAATGTACATAATCGCCGTTCATTTTTCGAATAGGTACTGAAATCATACCTATATCAATATTTTGCATATTCGGCACATAAGTTTTCAACAATGTTTTTTGGATGTTTGTCGCTATTTTCATTTCCATTTCATATTCAGCTTGCTTTTGAAGTAAACTTTGATGCTCTCTATGTGCCATTCCATAATGCACCATTACTTCAATCAAAAAATCATAAGCAGGCTGTGATTCGTTCATTTGATTCGGAAATATTTGTTCTACAGCATTTTTATGAATGCTAATAACATCCTCGGGAGAAATATTTTTTTGAATTAACTGACGTGTGAAGTTCTGAGCGATATATAAATTTCTTTCTGTTTGGTTGACCATATAATCTGCTAATATTTTTTTATACTGAGCTTCTAATTGTTTCAGTTTTCTTCACGTCCTAACGCAACCATTTTTCCGCTCTTATCGTTGTTCCCTCTCCAACGACAGATTGAATATCTAAACTATCCATCAATCGTTTAACACCTGGCAAACCAGCACCTAGCCCCCCCGAGGTGGAATAACCATCCTCCATTACTTTACGAACATCTTTAATACCAGGCCCTTGATCTGTTGCAACAACAACTATTTTCTTTTCAGTATCTGCTTCAACCCTTTCAATTGCTATGATACCTATACTTGCATATAAATAAATATTTCGTGCTAATTCACTAATTGCAGTGGTGATGCGGGCTTGATCAACAGTGCCAAATCCAAGTGCTTTTGCTTCATTGCGCCCCAGTTGTCTAGCTGCAACAATATCCCACTCTGTAATAATTTCAACCGAAGACCTATATGTCACTGCTGTCCCTCCATTTCCTTTGGAGTTATACTCTTACACTTTTATTCAAACTGCTTGCCATCATTTAAAATGAATGAATTGCCTCTATAAATGGAATATTCTATGTAAATTTTCATATACCTTTTAAGAATTTTTTCAAAAATCTATTTTTATTAAAAATCTTGTGTATATCTTAAAGCTTTTTGTAACATTTATCAATTACACCTTGGCTTAATTATTTCAGGTACTTCATCTTTCGTAGCAAAATCGCTTGCTGAGCAAGATCTATCGTAATTCAAATTATGGTAAAGACATTTCAAGGATATAAGACAAAAAAGCATCGAGATATCATAATCTCGATGCTTCTATACACATATGTATATCAAAATTTAACTAGACCTAAACTAATCATCAACGCACCATCAACTTTTTCCATCACAGCATGATCCAGTTGCGTAATACGATCCGTCAATCTTGACTTATCAATTGTCCGCACTTGTTCTAGCAAAATAACCGAATCACGTTCAAAACCATACTTTTCAGCATTGATTTCAACGTGTGTCGGTAACTTTGCCTTTTGAATCTGTGCAGTGATAGCTGCGATGATGACAGTCGGACTAAATCGATTGCCAATATCATTTTGAATAATCAGCACCGGCCTAGTGCCTCCTTGTTCAGAACCTATTACCGGTGATAAGTCTGCAAAAAAAACGTCACCACGTTTTACATTCAAAGTGTCATCCCCCGCTAACGAGACGCTCCACCATATGTTGTGCTTCATACTCTGCATGCAAGCATTCGCTCGCAATCATTAAATTAATATGAGACATTTCAACATATCCTTTAATCATAGCTTCCCGTATTTGATTTGGTTGCTCCTGCATTAAATTTTTGCGCGCCAAAATACGCACAAAAGATTCACCTTCAATTACTTCCTTTGTTTGTAGAAATAGTCTGTCTTGAACAGCAATTGTAGCTTCTCTTAACTTTTTCTCGTACACAGCAAGCACCTCCAACGGAACCATACACTTTTCATTACTTCCCATTCTATCATTGAAAGATATTGTTGAAAAGACATGAAATGACAAAATATCTGACAATTTGAAGTACAAATTGTAAAAATATGTTGGTTGTCGAAGGTATATGCTGAATAATTATTATTGCAATGTGTTTTCAAATATGAGCCATTACTATGTTTTGGAAAAGAAATAAGTTCTCCAGTGCTAATTTATTTACCAATTTCAACTTGGAACATTGCTCATGACATTACATTGAGATTTGACTTATTCTAATGAAAGACAACTAAAGATATATTCTAGGAACTCTTGTTGTTATAATGCATGGTATTTCATAATTAATTGTTTCGAGCTTTGTTGCCCATTCATCGATCGATACTCCAGTATTTCCTTGTCGACCAATGAGTGTTACCTTCTCACCTATATCATATGCTTTTGGTAGGGCAACCATACATTGGTCCATACAAATTCGTCCAACAATCGGCATTCTTTGTCCATCAATTAAAACCTCTTGTCCACCTAACTTGCGAATCACGCCATCTGCATAGCCAATTGGAATTGTTCCTATCCACATATCTGTCGGAGCAACATATGTAGCTCCATAGCCAACTGGATCACCTGATTTTATTTGCTTTACATGAACAAGTTCACTTTCAAGCGAGAACGCTGGTAACAAGGAAAAAGGTAATATACTTTTCACATATGAAGAAGGTGATAATCCATACATCGAAATACCAAATCTAACAGCATCATATTGTAAATGCGGATCTTTTACTAATGAGGCGGCTGTATTAGATGCATGAACAAGTCGCGGCTTATTAGGTATTACAGCTAAACATTTCTCAAAAAATTGTACCTGTTGATCAAAATGTAGCGTATCCTCTTCATCAGCTGTCGCAAAGTGTGTAAATATTCCATCCAGCTCCATGTTATCTGTAGACTGTATTGTTTGATAGAGCTCTAATAATTCCTGCTCTGAGCGAATACCTATTCTACCCATTCCGCTATCTATTTTTATATGAAGTCGTAAAGGAAGCGCTTCATCCACTAAAAGAGAAGCAGCTTGCTGAATCCAATCATCGGCAAATGCCGTAAGTATAATACGTTGCTGCGCTGCATAAGGAGCAAACGAAACTGGAGATGCACCTAATATTAATATGTCTGGTTCTTCAAAATGTGCTCGAATATGTAATGCCTCATCGGGCGTTGCCACTGCAAGTACTGTGGCACCAGCTTCAAGAGCTGCCCGCGCAACGGCTACATCTCCATGACCATACGCATTTGCTTTTACTACAGCGATAATTTGAACATTAGGTCGTAAAAATTCTTTTAAGTTTTTTACATTTTGTTGAATTGCTTGTAAGTCTATTATTGCTTTTGTTGGACGAAAAAACTGCTGTGTCTTCATAAGAATACCCTCTTTATTTTTAATTAAAACATTATGTAGGACATACATATTGCAAAGTATGTCGATTTAGCTTGTACACACAAAGTTTTAGTTTTCGGATGAGCCTATACTTTATAGGTTCATTTTAATTATCAATAAGCTACAGCCTCCGTATTCCAGAAGGCTGTAGCCAGAAAAGTTACTTCATACTACTTATCGTCATAGATGTAGCAACTTCAATCATTTCTTCTCGCGTTAATTTACTTGATGCTACAAAGAATTCAACGCCATCTTTTTCCCAACTAATTGATGTATCTGTAATAGCACCAATTGTATAGCCTAAATCAACTGGATCACCAGGTGACGATACAGGTAACATTGAATTTTCCTTCATTACTGGTTGCTGCATAACAGTAAATGCCTTCTCACCATCGTATGTTAAGATTACTCGTTCCATTCCACTTTCCTGCACAACTTTTTCATTCGCTAATTGTGCCCAATTTACAACAGGATAATGTGTTTGGAATTCTTGATATTCAACTTCTGCTCCAACAGCTTCCTTATCCTCATTATCTTCTTGCCCTTCTTTTTCGGCAGGTGTAGCTTGTTCACCTTTCGTGTTATCTTTATCAGTGAATTGTTCAACTGCATACTCTTTTGCAGCATGTTGTACACCTAGCTTAATTTTCTTAAATGTGATTTTGATTTGCTCTTCTTTCACATCATTCATAATAACTACTGAGGTTGGCAATAAAGTTTTCTTATCTACTGTTATAACCTGATGTGGCATACTGTTCTTATAGCTATTTCTAGTAGCCGCTTCAAATATATATGCTTTTTCTTCTTCTTTCATGACAAGATTTTTATCTTCTGCTAAATCTTCTGCTAGCGCTCCAATTAGGTATGCCTGACTATTTTTCTTTGGCCAATCACTTTGGAATTTATACATTTTGTTTAATGTCGGTGTTACGACAAAAACACCATCAGCATTACGTACAATCATTTGAGAAACATCTTTCCCACTTTCAACTACTTCTACTCGATAGAAATCAGGTTTTGTGTGCCATACTGTTACATCATAATTTCTAGGTTCCCCACCCGATTTAATTTCCATCGATGCATTTAATTCATAACCATTCGTCTCTGCCCATTTACCATTCACTTTCTTCAACACTTTTTCCTGTGAGGCTGCACCACATGCCGACAGAAGTAATATCGTACAAAGTAAGACGAGCCATTTAACTATACGGTTGCCCACGCTTTCACCCTTTCTTCTTTCAAATCCACTACGACAATATATGAACCGTATTTGTCAGTTATGTCATTTGAAGAAAGGGCAATATATTTAAATTTACATGCAATCCTTTTAGACAAGTTAAGTACTATTCTAATAAGATTACTTGAGCAGCTGCGTATTGCTTAGAATGCGTAATACTAACAAAACCATTGACAAGTTCATCCTTAAAATATAAAACAGGATTGCCAGCTGCTCCTTTTAACACTTCCAAATCATGAAGCTTACATTGTTCCCCAAGCCCTGTTCCCAGAGCCTTCGAAAATGCTTCTTTTGCAGCAAATCGCCCAGCTAAAAATTCTATTTTGCGAGTTTCCGAATAACCATCAAATATTTTTTTTTCATTTATCGTTAAAATGCGGTCTTTAAATTTATCTGTTCGTTTCATAGCCTTTGCAATACGATCAATCTCTACAATATCGAGGCCAATTCCCTTAATCATGTGAACCTTCTCCTTTACCTATTTCCAACAAGGCATGTATAATAATTGTAAATTGAGGTGGAGCCATGTTTAGTAGAACGGAAAATTTTAAGCAATATACAAAGTATTACCCTGTTGTTTCAACTTTAATAGCAATAAATCTTACTCTTTATGTATTGTCTCTCATACCCAGCATAGGAACACTCTTGTGGAATTACGGAATCCAAGCAAATTTCCTGATTCAAAGTGGTGAATGGTGGCGTGTTTTCTCTGCCATGTTTTTACATGCAGGTTTTATGCATGTGTTTTTTAATATGTTTTCCTTATATCTCTTTGGACCAGAGCTAGAAAAAATCGCAGGGAAAGCACGTTTCATTACAATTTATTTAGTATCAGGTATTGTAGGCAACATGGCAACCTATATATTCTATGATAGTAGTTATGCGAGCCTTGGTGCAAGTGGGGCTATTTTTGGAATTTTTGGTGCATTTGGGGCATTAGTTTACTATACTCGACGTACAATGCCCATGCTTCGTAAGCTCATTTTACCAATCATCGTCATCAGTGTCATTATGACCTTTCTCCAACCAAATGTGAATGTCTTTGCTCATTTAGGCGGTCTAGTAACCGGATTTATCCTTGGACTTGTCTATTTACATCCAAAAAGAATTTTAAGCTGGCGCAAACAAAAGATGGCTGGTAGACCATAACATTAAAAAGAGGAGCTGCTCACCTATAGAGCAGCTCCTCTTTCCTTACAATGACCTCCATTATAAAACCACTGTAGCTTCATTTGACATCTTTATTTTTTTCCATTCAGTTGCTGTTAAACCATAAACAACCTGATCTACGTAGTGATCATATAGCCACTCAGCATCCCTTAAACGCCCTTCTTCATGAAAGCCCAATACCTTTGGGATTGTACGACTACGAATATTACCAACTGCAACACGCACTTCTATACGATTTAACTTTAAATAATTAAAGGCAAAATCAATCAATGCTTTCATGGAATTCGTAACGAGCCCCTTTCCTACAAATTCATTCCCTAGCCAGTAGCCAATACTTGTCCATTTATGTTGCCAGTTGATTTGGTGATAGCCGATAACACCGGCAAGCTTTCCACCATAGTAAATCCCTGCTTGTATGCCATTGTGATCAGCATATTGTTGCATAGCATTTTTTACGAATTGCTCAGTATCCTTTACTGTTTTGACATCATCTACAAAGGGCAACCATTCACGTAATGTATCCCTTGAACGGTCAGTTAAAGCGAATAACTCTTCTACATCACTTAAATCCAAAAGCTTTAAATAAGCGCTTTCATTAATGTCATATTTAAACAATGTCTCCACCCCTTTTGTTCTATTTATTTTATTATAAACAGCATCTCTATTTATTTATAGTTAAAAAAGCTAATCCTTCCATAAAATTGAAAGGATTAGCTTTTTAGTTCATTAATGTTCGTACCATGTTAAGATCGTCTCGGCATCTTGTTGCTCTAAGCTGGAAACACTCCCCGTTGTACCAGTTGCTCCTGACATGACGGTTGCTTTTACAGACATAACATTCTTTCTTTTTTGAAAGTATGATTGTGTACTTTCAATAGATTGAATTCGCTTCTTCTCCATGATTAACGTAATTCGACTAAACACACGATACTGCATAGCCAGTTGCTTGCCATCTATTTGATAGCCTGCTGTTTTATGTTGCCAAATACCAAGTAACATTGTTAATGGAATTAACAGCAACGACAATAGCCCGTATGGATAAAAGAAATAGATAGATGCACCGATAATCGGAACTAGCCAGAAAAAATCAATGCGATAAAAAAATGGTCTTGCCCTTTTTGGTGAGCGAGTAAATGTAGGCTGCCAATTCATTTCTGGGAAAAGCTGTTCTAATGTTTGCATACAATCCGGCTTCTTAATAAGTGGAAATAGCGTAATTTTTTTATCATTTCCATTTTCACCATTACCACCAGCACTTTCAACAACCACTGTAGCATAGCCTGTTAACTGACGTAGTGGATTTTCCACAATACGAATTGCCTGAATTCGATTCAACGGCAAAGTAATACGCTTTTTTTCTAACAGTCCCTTTGTGATAATCAACTTTTCTTCCTCAATGCGGACAGTGTAATCATAATAATTTATCAGTGTGATGACCACTGATACAATCCAAGCAACAATTAAAACAACCATCACCGTCAATGCCACTAAAAATGCGCCGATTTTCACGAAATCAGCTAACTCATGAAATACAGTTTCATAAGGAATAATGTCGGAAAATTGTGAAGCAACGGCTGCAAGACCTGATAACACAACACCAATTCCACCAGATGTTGTTGCTAATACTAGTAAATCTCGCATGGACATATGGTAAATCATCGGAGTTGGTATAGCTTCCTCTACAACCTGCATTTGATCCTGTTGTTGAACTGCTTCGTTTTTAGCATGACGCATTTCTAATTCAATAACATCTGCTGCTGCTTTGCGAATGGCTGTCAGCTCAACCTCAGGTTTTCCCCCTTTACTACCAGCAGTCTCCACCTGAACTTTCACTAAACCAAAAATACGATGAAAAACACCTTCATTGTAATTCAAACTTTGAATACGTTCAAAAGGGATATAACGTTTCTTTTTAACAAATAATCCATATGTCACACGCAACTCCCCATCTTCAAACCAGTAAACAAATGTCCGCCACTTTATGATTCCTCCCACGAGCGCAAGAAGTGCTGCTACTCCCCATACACCGAAAAGTAAAATGGTTTCAAAAAAATGATCACTACGAAAATTCAAAGAAAAATTAAAGCCGTTACTTATGATAATAATGGCAATTGGTAATATCATACTTTTCAATGCTTTTACACTCGTTATAATTGCAGACACTGGGTGTAAACGATTAATTTCCTTAGACATCATCTTCAGCCACCCTTGCTAAATCAGAAATACGCGCACGCAGTACGTCTGCTTCATCCATAACAAGTGCAGGAATCGTATGTACAGTTGCAGCTGTAGAAATAGAGATATTACCTAAGTCGTATTTTTTTAATATCGGCCCTTGTGTTGTATCAACATGTTGCACACGTACCATTGGAATTAATGTGCGTTTCACAACAAATAAACCATGTTGTACTTCGATTTCATGCTCTCGAACTTCATAGCGCCATCTTTCCCATCTTATTTTCGGGAAAATAAAAATAGATAATATCGCACTTAGTAAAACAATTGCACATGCTATGAAGTAAATAAATGAAGGCCATTCAAAATAATAAGTACCATAGCTTACAAGTCCTGCTACAACTAACAGCACCAATGTTTGTATGACTCCATATAAACGCCACACTGTTAGCCCTTTACGAGAAATTTGATGAATCGGTTGTGCTCTCATTGTCGTTCCCCCTCTTTCTTCATTAGGTGTATACGAATTCACTCACCTTTTTGTTTCAACTATAGCCGAAAAAAAACCTTACAGCCATCATGACTGTAAGGTTTACTGTAAAAAATTAAGTGTATTTCGTCTAAAATTATCCTTCGTGACGTCTTGGAGAACGAGAACGACCTTGTCCACCTTCACGACGTCCGCCTTCACGGCGTCCACCCTCTCGACGGCTACTGCTACTGCGACGCTCTCCACTGCGAGCATTGTCACGACGTCCGCCGCCAAAGCCACGGTTACCACGGCCACGATCACCGCCACCACGGTTATTGCTAGAACGTTCACGACGCATTGGTAATGGACGTTCTTCTGTGATTGTTACTGGTGTATCGTCTGGCTCTCTCGTTAATGAACGCAGAGCAGCTGCAACAACATCAACAGCATCATGATTGTCTAATAATTCTGCTGCAAGTGTACGGTAATCACCTAAATTGTTATTAGCAATAAGACCTTCCAGTGTTTCAACAGCTAAGCGTTGTTGACCTTCTAATGCTTCGTCCGTTGTTGGTGGGCGAAGAGGTGTCATACGTTTTTTCGTAGTTTCTTCTACAATACGTAAGTAACCCATTTCACGTGGTGTTACAAATGTTACGGCAAGACCTGATTTACCCGCACGACCTGTACGTCCAATACGGTGAACATATGATTCAGGATCTTGAGGAATATCAAAGTTATAAACGTGTGTCACACCAGAAATATCAAGTCCACGAGCGGCTACATCTGTCGCAACAAGGATATCGATTTTATTTTCTTTAAACTGGCGTAATACTGAGATACGCTTCGCTTGGCTTAAATCACCATGAATACCTTCAGCTAAATAGCCACGAATAGATAGGGCCTGTGCAAGCTCATCTACACGACGTTTTGTACGACCAAAAATAATAGCTAGCTCTGGTTGGTGAACGTTTAATAAACGAGATAAAACATCGAATTTTTCACGTTCAGCAGACTTAACAAAATATTGATCAATATTATCAACAGTTAGTTCTTTAGCTTTAATTTTTACAATCTCTGGATCACGCATAAATGTTTCTGCAATTTTACGGATTGCTGGTGGCATCGTTGCTGAGAACAGTAATGTTTGGCGCTCAGAAGGTACGTTTTCTAAGATTGAATTAATATCATCGATAAAGCCCATGTTTAACATTTCGTCTGCTTCATCCAATACTAATGTTTGAACATCTTCTAATTTTAACGTACGACGATTAATATGATCAATAATACGACCTGGCGTACCAACAATGATTTGAGGTCTATTTTTCAGTGCACGAATTTGACGGCCTATTTCTTGACCACCGTATACTGATAATAATTTTACGCGTTTGTCATAGCCAATTTTATAAAGCTCTTCTGAAACTTGAATCGCTAACTCACGAGTTGGAGCAATGACTAATGCTTGAATATTAGGGTTTTTTGGATCGATTTTTTCAATTAGTGGAATCCCGAAAGCGGCAGTTTTACCAGTACCTGTTTGTGCTTGACCTAATACATCACGGCCTTCAATCGCAAAACGAATAGTACCTTCTTGGATTGGTGTTGCTTCTTCAAATCCCATACGCTTAACTGAGCGTAAAGTAGATTCGCTAATATTTAATTCTGAAAAATTTGTCAAACTTCTCAATCTCCTTTTTTTCCTTTTAAGTTGACAAATGGTTACATTTTCAGATGAAGTTGTCGGCAAATTCGAGCCTGTGTAGTGGAACGTTTCCGTTACTTAAAAATTTTCTCTACATGATAGTCCATATAGAGCTCTCTTATATGAAAAGGAAAGCCCGGTCTTTACCGAGCGGTTCGATTCTGTCGTAATTTTTCACTTTAGAATAAAACCGTTGTGTTCAAAAAAAAGTACTCTTCAACCAAATATGAAGAGTCTTCGCACAAAATGTATCCATTGCTTACACTAGTCTAACATGGCTTTAAATCCTATGCAACGATAACGCATGAGTCGTAATAATCTGACTACTTTATTTGTCTTTTAAAAACATTAAAACCTGTGGAAACCATTCAGAGCAATCTTCCTCAAAACATATATGGTGCTTGCCATTATCAGAAAAATACAAAACCTTGTCTGTAGAGGCTAATTCATCAAAAAGAAATTGAGCCGTGTGATAAGGCACTATCCCATCCAACTTCCCCTGCACAATATATACAGGAATTTGAATATGCCGATAATACGGCTCCACCATTCTAACCAACTTCATAAATTCTACTGTTGAGGCAAGTGGCACATTGTTAAACTTCTGATGGTATCGTAAATAGAGTTCGTTATTAGTCAAATTATGGTGATAGGCTTCAGTAGCTAACATTTTAAAATCTTTGACTAGCTGTTTAGGGCTCACATACTTTGCAGCAGCACTTAGTAATACAAGCTTTTTCACTTTATAGCGTTTAGCTAAATATAGCGCTATAATTCCTCCCATTGAAAAGCCAACAACGATTACCTCGTCAACTTTTTTTGCCAACGATCGGAAAGCTAATTCGGCATCCATTAACCAGTGTTTCGCCTTAAAACCACTCATATGTAATTCTTCACCATGTCCAGACAATGTTGGCTCTTCAATTATCCAATCTGTATGTGAACGTAAATAACTTGTGAATGGCTTCACCTCATATGGTCCACCTGAAAATCCATGAATACATAGCACACCTACTGACAAATTCTTCACCTCATTTAACAAAGATAAACCTACACAAATAAATCGGTGAGCGTTTCTCTCACCGATTCATTGCTACTATGACGTAAATGCCTTTAAGATTGTCTCTAATTTCATACCACGTGAACCTTTAAGTAAAACAATAGATGATTCATTCGCTTGTTTTAGCTTTTCAATAATAGCCGTATAATCATCTTCTGTATACAATAAACGTTCAGCCTCAAAGCGCTCTTTTAATATTTTGTAAAGATATAGCATCCGAGGGCCAAACAAACAGACATTATCAATTTCATCCTCATTAATATGCTCAACCAGACCCTCATGGAAACGTTGCTCATTTGGTCCAAGCTCTAGCATATCTCCTAACACAAGCCATTTTTCAGGTCGAATAGTTGATGTAGCCATAAATTGAATTGCAGCTTTTACAGAGGTTGGAGCTGCATTATAGGCATCATTGATAAATAGAGCGCCATTTGTTCCTAGTACCTGTTGCATCCTCATATCAGTTAATACGACATGCTCTAAGGATGTACGTATTTGTTCATTGCTTAAACCTAGCTTATGAGAAATTAACATGGCCACAAGTGTATTTTTTACTTGATGCTTGCCAAGCACTGAAATAAAGAAATCACCCTCGATCAGACCGTGTGTAGTGAAGTGGCTGCCATCAGCGTTAGCATGAATATTGTCAGCGTATAAAAGATTATTGGATTCTAACCCGAACGGCACTGACTGTAATTGCTGTTCTTTTGCCACTAATTCCTTGAGCAAAGGTTCATCACCATCATAGAATAATAGACCATCTTCTTGCATTCCTTGAATAATTTCAAACTTAGCTTTTGCAATACCTGCACGTGACCCCAAATCCTGCATATGGGCCTCACCAATGTTGGTAATAACCGTCATATGTGGACGAGCAAGCTTCGTTAAAAACTCAATTTCACCAAATCCACTCATGCCCATCTCAAGGACAGCCACATCTGTATCTTCATCAAGCTGTAAGATAGTAATAGGCAAGCCCAATTGATTATTAAAGTTCCCGATCGTTTTTTGTACTTTAAAGAATGGAGCTAGTGTTCCCGCTAAAATATCCTTTGTTGATGTCTTACCATTTGAACCTGTAATGCCTATAAATTTTGCTTTATGTTCATTACGATATGCTCTAGCCATTTCTTGCAAAGCTAATTCTGGATCATCCACAAACAACAACGGGTAACCTTCTGGTGGATTCGGCTCATCCTTTTGCCAAAGAGAAGCTCCGGCACCTTTCTCAAATGCCTGCATTACAAACTTATGCCCATTTGTATGCTCACCACGAAATGGAACAAATAGGTCTCCTTGTTGAATTGTTCTTGTATCAATAGAAATTCCTGACACAACAGTGTCACCCAAAGCCGCCATATCCTCATTTAACCATGCAGCTAATTGTTTTAAAGTTTTTTTCACGATAATCCCACTCAGTCTTTTTTATAGTGAAGCTGTTGTTTTTCTTCATAGCGTTCAATTGCTAGGGTAATTAAACGGTCAATCAGCTCTGGATAACTCACATCTGTATGCTGCCATAATAATGGATACATACTTACAGGCGTAAAACCTGGCATTGTGTTTACTTCATTAATGTAAACGTTATTTTCAGTTGTTACAAAAAAGTCCGCACGAACTAAGCCGCTACCATCTATAGCCTTAAATGCACGCTTTGCCAGTTCTTTTAAGCTTGCCACAGTTTCTACTGGAAGCTCAGCTGGAATAATAAGTGCTGTAGAACCGTCCTTATATTTAGAATCATAATCATAAAAATCAGTAACGGGTTTAATTTCTCCTGGCACTGATACTTCAGGATAGTCATTTCCTAACACCGCTAGTTCAACTTCACGAGCGACAATTCCCTGTTCAACAACGATTTTACGATCATATTGTAAAGCAACCTCAATTGCTTTTACCAATTGCTCGCGATCTGTTGCCTTGCTAATCCCAACACTTGACCCTAAGTTTGCAGGCTTCACAAACATTGGCCAATTCAGGTTATTTTCACAGCGTTCAATGATTGCGTGTTGCTCATTCTTCCACTCACTACGAATAAAATACGTATAGGGCACTTGAGGTAATCCAGCAATTTCAAATAATTGCTTCATTACCACTTTATCCATTCCAGCAGAGGATGCCAATACACCATTTCCTACATACGGTAAATTTAGAACCTCAAGTAAACCTTGCACTGTTCCATCCTCACCATTCGTACCATGTAACAATGGGAAAATGACATCAAACTTTACCTCATTGCCATTTTTATCAAGCAAAAAATCAGTGATATTATTTTCTAAAATTGTAGTATTATCACCAAATTGTAGTTCTTCTATTGCACTGACGGGTTTTTCTAAACGCTCTCCACGGCGCCATTCCCCGTCAGTTGTAATGAAAATCGGATATACTTCATACTCCTCGAAATTCAAAGCTCCTGTGACTGCACGTGCTGTCGATAACGACACTTCGTGCTCCGCTGACTTTCCGCCGTATAATAAACCGATTCTTTTTTTCATTTTTGTGCCCTCCACATACTTCTTGAGTACTATTAGTTTATCATGAAACGTCTTGACAAATGACATAAAAATCTCACCGTATTTTTAACGGTGAGATTTTGCGTGTATAGTTCTTCGATTATGCCCCAGCATCAATACTTCCTGCTATTAAATTGTACAGGAATAATGCAACATAAATATTGTCTACCAACATCTTAGTTCTTTGATTGCGTCACCATGAAGTTTAAATAATATAGATTAATTCATCATGCTCTGTTTTTAAAATCGTATTTAAGTCATCCCAAACTTCGTCAGGAAAAGAATATTCAGACAGATTGCGAACTTCTATTCCATACGCTACTTTTGGTTTCTCAATCCGATACAAAGATAGTAACGCTCCATCTTTCGCAAAGGATCGGTAAGAACGTAAAAAATCTGGTGATATAGCGGGAATACTCGCTTTTACTTTTCGACGCCAAAATCCAGTGCTGCGTTCCTTTTCACGAATTAAACTATTAAAAACATTGGCAACCAATAAATCCGAATCACTTAAATGACGAAAATAAATTTTAGTCATTTTCTCTAAGTCTGAAGAATAATAGACGAATCTATTTTGTAATTTATTAAAAAATGCTGACGTAATTGGTTCTTTCTTGTGACTTATGTACAGCAATTCTCCTTGTTCCATCGGTGTTAAATGATCTAGCCTCTTCTCGTCCATAAAATCTACCCAGCATAATTCTTTAGATTCAGCAGATTTTTTCACAAAACGAGGAACATCTTCTTCTAATACATATTCAAATTGTGTATGCATATTAAAAGAACCGTCTTCATAGGAATGTTTTAATAACAGTAAGTGATGTAGTGGTTCAAGTGCAGCCACAAATTGCGAGAATTTTAACCCGCTAAATATAACAAATTTATCGACATCATTCATATGAACATAAATATGATACATAAAATCATCAGCTGACTTTAATTTTTTAGCCACAACCATCACCCCATTCTTCACTACATTATAAGACTAAACATGATTTTTTTGAAACATTTTATGTTAATTGTCGTCACTACTATATACGCAGGCATAAAAGTAATTTTTGCGTTATAATTAGGAATGTTAAACATGCATTTGCATATAAAGTTTAGATTACTCAATGAGTTCAAGTATTTGCTTAAAATTCCATTGACAATATTCAAAGCAAATTGCAAGCTTATCAATAGATATGAGCTATTTTCACACCACTGCTGGTTATTAATTTGCTTTCTTCTTTGACCAAGTATAAACGAAATAGGGAGAATCGCATCACATTTACTCATATTGAGATACTATTTTAATTTTAGGTGGCTTTTATGGAAAATAAACGAAATTTCGCAAATCGTTTTGACTGGACACTTGCATTTATACTCTTCACTTTTCTAGTCATTAGTTTGTTAGCTATTGCATCTGCCCAAACTTCAGGACAATATGGCATTAACTACGTACCAAAACAAATGCAATGGTATGTGATTGGTGCAGTAATTATTGGTATAGTCATGTTTTTTGAGCCAGATCAATATAAAAAAATGTCATGGTATATGTATGGAGCAGGGATTGCCTTACTGGTACTGCTTATTTTTATGCCAGAAGGAGAAGGTCAAATCGGTGCACCCGTTAATGGTGCTAAAAGCTGGTATCATACGCCGATTGGAAATATTCAACCTTCTGAGTTTATGAAAACTTTTTACATTTTAGCACTAGCTCGATTAATTAGTAAGCACCATGAAATTTATTCATTACGATCAATTAAAACAGACTTTTTGCTACTAGGTAAAATCGCTATCACCTTAATCGTACCATTAGCTATTATTTTAAAGCAGCCTGACCTAGGCTCAGCACTTGTATTCTTTGCCATTACGGCAGCACTTATCATTGTAGCAGGTATTTCTTGGAAAATCATTCTACCAACATTTTTAGGTGGCATGGTAGCAGGCGGTACCCTACTGTGGATGGCACTCTATATGCAGGACTTTCTAGAAAAAACATTTGGTTTTAAGGCCTATCAATTTGCTCGTATTTATTCTTGGCTAGACCCCTATTCCTATTCATCCAGTGATGGCTATCATTTAATTACCTCTTTAAATGCCATTGGATCAGGTGAAATTTTTGGTAAGGGATTTAGAAATCGTGAAGTATATGTAGCTGAAAACCATACTGATTTCATTTTTACAGTTATCGGCGAGGAATGGGGCTTTATTGGCGCTAGTATTGTTATTTGTATTTTCTTCTTATTAATTTATCATTTAACAAAGACAACCCTATTACTGAAAGATCCCTTCTCGACCTATGTATGTGCTGGGATTATTGCTATGATTACCTTCCACGTTTTCGAAAATATTGGTATGACTATTCAATTATTACCTATCACAGGTATTCCACTTCCGTTCATTAGCTACGGAGGAAGTTCACTTATGGGGAATGCTTTAGCGATTGGGCTAGTCTTTAGTATGCGATTCCATTATCGAACGTATATGTTTACCACACATGATGAAGATGAATAACTATAGAAAAAGGGAAGTCTCGCGTATTGAGACCTCCCTTTTTCTATTGGAAACGAGTTAAGCTTGAACTTGCGGAGTTTGCGTTGGTGGTGTTAGCACTTTTAAAAGTTCTAGTCGAGACTTTGTTACAGTGGCTGTTACACCCAACTTAGATAAATTCGAAACAATCTTTTTCAAATCTACTTCTTTTGTCATACATTCCACCTCAATCTTTCCTCGATTTTATATAACGTTTTATTTACGAAAAAGTTTCATTTTTCTACGAGTATGATGTCTGACAAATTTATCATACCATTTAACTTACCTTTAAAATTTTTCAATTTTGTTACATTGTAAATTTTTCACATCATCAAACTTTTCCATCAAACATATTTAAATTACCCAAAATGGCTACATTTTATTCAAAAATCAGAACATAGATTTAAAATATCTAAAATACTTCATTTCTTTCTTTACTAAATTGTTCCACTTTATTCAAGCTTCCCCTCCCCTATTGTTGTAATCGCAAGAACAAGAGAGGTAGAATATACATATTGAAATATCGTATGAAAGCAGGGAACAGTATGAAAAAGGCTATTTTACTATTGATGTCTGTTCAATTCCTCGTTTATCTAGGGTTCGGCATTATTATTCCCGTCTTACCAGAGGTAATTGTGCAGCAAAATTGGCATGATCTCCACGTGGGTGGTTTATTGACCGTTTATTCACTTGCAAGTTTTTTCACAGCACCGTTATGGGGTATGCTATCAGATAAGGTAGGGCGAAAACAACTAATCCTTACTGGTCTAATTGGCTTTAGCCTTAGTTTTGTTATTTTTTCACTATTTATAGATAACCTAGCTATATTGTATGTTTCACGTATTATTGGTGGTTTATTTTCAGGTGCATTATATACAGCAGTAACAGGATTTATCGCCGATATATCTAGTGAAGAGGATCGCAATAAGTATATGGGCTTTATGGGCATGTCCATTGGTCTTGGGTTTATTTTTGGTCCAGCAATCGGGGGAATGCTAGGCCATTATAGCTTGCAGTTACCGTTTACTGCATCAGCATCATTAATTGCACTATTATTTATTTATGCAAGTTTCGTCCTAAAAGAACCTAAAAAACGAAAAGATTCAAATAAACGTGCTATAGTGCCAAAGGGTGCTGCAACAATGTTACAATTCCGTGTGCGCTATCTATTTATGTTTTCTTTTTTAGTAACTTTTATGCTAGCTGGCGTAGAGGCTACATTTCAGCTATTTCAAATCGAAAAAATTCACATTACACCATTACAAATTGGTTACTTGTTCATGTTTAGTGGATTTGTCGATGCTGCTATTCAAGGAGGGGTCGTTCGACGCATAAAAAATGGCAGTGAAACGACATGGTTAATCGGTGCACAAATTGTAACTGCTATCGGCATGCTTTTATTTACATTGACAGCTAATCTTTTTATCGCTGGGCTTGCCCTTTGTGTCTTTACAGCAGGTAATGCACTTGCAAGAACATGTGTTGTATCACTCTCCTCTAAAGAATCTGGAGGACAATATGGAACTGCCGCTGGACTGTCCTATTCAATGGATAACTTAGGACGTATTCTTGGTCCACTCTTTTTTACATGGTTATTTACCGTACAAGCAAGTCTTGGTTATTATATTTCGGCTGCAATAGCCATTCTTTCTATAAGCCTAATCTTTATATATAAGGCATCCCGTAAATCATTACGTCTTCCGTAAAATATAGTAGGTTGCATTTTATAAATTTCTAACTATTAGAGAATTACTAATTAAACCATGCGGATTATTCCTATATATCAAAGGGATAATCCTTTTCCATGCTATCTAGCCATTTCATATCTTCTTTCCGCATTTGAAGTAGGCTATACTAAGTATGTTATTAACAATACAAAGGCAGGTGTAGGAATGAGCATTTTTACAGATATAGAATATTTAGTTCCTTTAACTTTGTTTTTTAATATTTTATTAGCCATGACCATCATTTTCTTAGAACGTAAAGATGCTACCTCTACATGGGCATGGATCCTCGTGTTATTTTTCCTGCCATTAGCTGGATTTATTTTGTACTTATTACTTGGAAGACAATTACGAAGAAAGCACCTATTCCGTTGGGAAGGACGCAAGGATATTGGGATTGATAATCTGATTACCTATCAGATGGAAGCGATTCGTGATGAAACGTTTGAGTTTCGTATTGCTAATGCAGAAAATTATCAAGAGATGATTTATATGCACCTCAGAACAAACAATGCGGTCTTAACACAGGACAACCATCTGGATATTTTTGATGATGGTGCCGATAAGTTTGAGCAGCTCCTTAAAGACATTGAAGCAGCTAAAGATCACATTCACATCCAGTATTATATTTTTAGACTTGATGACTTAGGTACACGTATCGTCAATGCATTGATAAAAAAAGCAAAGCAAGGTGTTAAGGTGCGTCTTCTCTATGATGAAATGGGATCACGTAATGTTAAAAGACGCCATTTTAAAGAGTTGCTGCATGCTGGTGGTGAAGTAGAAGTTTTCTTCCCATCCATTTTGCCACTTCTTAACCCTCGTTTAAATTTTAGAAATCACCGAAAAATCGTTGTCATTGATGGTCGAATTGGCTATATTGGTGGTTTTAACGTCGGTGACGAGTATTTAGGTTTACAAAAAAAGTTTGGTTATTGGCGAGATACACACTTACGTATTGAGGGTAGTGCCGTACATCCTTTGCAAACACGCTTTTTACTCGACTGGAACCAAGCTAGTGCACAACAAAAAATGGGGTACTCTGATCGTTACTTCCCTGCCATCCCGAAAAAAGGTGATGTGGGTTTACAGATTGTTTCAAGTGGACCAGACTCAGACTGGGAGCAAATAAAAATCGGTTACTTAAAGCTTATTAATATGGCTCAAAAATATATTTATATTCAAACACCATATTTCATCCCAGATGTTAGTTTTTTAGACGCCATTAAAATTGCCACCTTGTCAGGCATCGATGTACGCATAATGATTCCTAATAAGCCTGATCACATGTTTGTATATTGGGCTACTTATTCTTATGTGGGTCAATTATTACGTGCTGGAGCCAAAGTCTACATCTATGAAAAGGGCTTTATCCATGCTAAAGCTATTATTATTGATGACGAGGCTTCCTCTGTCGGAACAGCGAATATTGATGTACGAAGTTTTAGTCTAAATTTTGAAGTCAATGCCTTCATATATGATGCAAATATATCGCACCAATTGGCAGAACTGTTTGAGAAGGATATTTTTGATTGTACGGAATTAACATGGGAAATGTATAAAAACCGTTCAACACTGATTAAATTTAAAGAATCTATTTCCCGTCTATTAACACCCATTTTATAAAAATAAAAAGGAAGAGAGCCTGTTCACAGAATGGCTTCTCTTCCTTTTATTATTTTACGCCTAAATATTCTTCCAACGTAATGTTTTTCTTTGTTATCTCTTTTGCAATCTCTTTGCCCACATAACGATAGTGCCATGACTCATACATATAACCTGTTATCTCTTCTTTGTTTTGAGGGAAACGCAAAATAAAGCCATACTCCTGTGCATGTGCAAATAGCCATTGCCCTGCTGGAGTTTCCCCAAACTCTTCTGTCAGCCACACATCTTCTTTTCCACGCTCTCCTATATCAAACGCTAAGCCTGTTTGATGTTCTGAGTAGCCAGGACGAGCACTATATCGATCTGCCGCTGCCTGTCCATCACGTTTAACATAGTTATCATAAAGGGTTGTTTGATATTCAAAAGATCGGTAGCCACTAAATGCAACTAAATCAAATCCTTGCTGCTTGGCAGCTGCTAACATTTGATTTAACGCTTCTCGTGCTTCTGGATTTTCTTCAGGTGCAAAGGTAGATGGAAGCGGATAAATTTTATTAGCTAACAGAATACCATTGATATAGGTTGGTTCCGTAGGTAATGTTTGATTTGGAAGATACCCATTTTCGTCTGGTTGTTGCTCTGGCTTTGCAGGAGTTTCAGTATTGTCTGGTTTCTCTGTTGCAGTAGAATCTTGTTCAGTTGTTTTGTTTGTTTCTGTTGTTTTTGGCTGCTCATCAGATGCACTATTTACTTGATTATTTTTATAGTTATAGACTACAAAAATTGCTACAATTAACGCGATAGATATGAAAGCACCAACGATAAGCGGAAGACGATTGTTTTTCACTCTTTATACCCCTTTTAAAATATCAGGTATCTAAAAGGATATTTAAAGCATTTCACCTTGAAAATACCTATTTTATTGTATTACTAGTTATAATCTTATTTTAGCACTGTTCACATTTTCAGGTTTAAATTTCCCACGTAAATATTCAATTAATCTGTAAGAACGATGACAAATACTACTATAGATGCAATTGCGAAAAAAACTGCCATATACTGCATCCATTTTGCTTCTTTTACATAACCTTGCTCTTTAAAGCTTTTTGCTCTAAACCCATTTGATAGGGCAAACATGATCGTCATTGCAAGTACGGCAAAATTAAATTTCCCCATAATAATAAATACAAGTGCTGCAATACTAAAAATTGCGACAAGAATAGATGATAGCCATTTTTTGTTCATCTTGCTGTCCTCCTAAAAAAATCGAGGCAGCAAAGGCGCCTCGACATCAATCAATTTATTTTTTTGCTTTCTCAGGATGTTCCGAATAATATTTACGCCCAATATATGTTTGAATAATCAACAATGCACCACTGACAGACCAATACAAAGGCAGTGCTGCCATAGAAGACATGGAGATAAAGACAATCATAATTGGTGAAATATAAATAAACATTTTCATCTGCGCTTTTTGTTGCTCAGGTACCGTCCATAAAGATACACGAGCCTGGATTAGGTAAACAATCCCTGCAACAATAGTCATTACGATATCAGGTGAACCTAAGCTAAACCATAAAAACTCATGGGATTTAACATCGGCAGAATACAAGATCGAGAAATACAGACCCATAATAATCGGCATTTGAATTAACATCGGTAAACAACCCATATTAAGTGGATTAATGCCATGCTTTTGATATAGAGCCATCATTTCTTGTTGATATTGCGTTTGCTCTTCTTTTGTCTTAGCTTCCTTCATTTTTTTCTGAACGGCTTCCATTTCAGGTTTAAAAGCATCCATCTTCGTTTTCATTAATTGCTGTTGACGATAGTTTTTTAGCATAATCGGCATTAATACTAAACGAATTAGAACAGTAATCGCAATGATTGCTAAACCATAGCTCCCTGAAAAGATATCATTCCCGAAAAACTCCAATAAAAATTCCATAGGTTTTACAAAGATACTATAGAAAAAACCTTCTTTGTTTTGCACAGCTTGACAGCCACTAAGAACAAAAACGGCAATACCAAGCATTGAAAATAGCTTCAAATTTTTCATTTTTCCACCTACTATTATTTATCAACTACTGTGAAGTATACCTTATAGGGTCTCTCTTTATCAAATAGCAAGTGCTACTTATTCCTTAAGCTGGTTCCTCAGATGATTCATCAAAAAAGATGCGAGCTTTAGCAACGCTAATATGTTCGCACCTTCTCATTTTCTATGCTCAAAATCTACACATTTTGTAATTCAGCTTCTGCCATTTCAAAACGATAAAATTCATGATGAAGCTCGTCTCTAAAATGTTTTGGCGTAACTCCAGTATATTTTTTGAAAATACGAGTAAAATAACTTTGATTACAGAAATGGAATTGATCTGAGATAGAAGTAATACTTTTGTTTGTATGTCGTAAGTAGTATTGTGATTCTTCTACACGTCTAACATTTAAATACTCAACCAATGTAATACCCACATGTTCTCTAAAAATACGTGATAAGTGACTAGTACTTATATGAAAGTTATTTGCTATACTTTCAACAGTTAAATCATTTTCAAGCTCGTCATTTATATACATTATCACTTTGTTAACAGTTTGATGTCGGAAAGTCGGTTGTTTGCGATCTGCAATAAAGTAAACAAAGAAATCAATTAAATCATCAGCAAATTGTAAAAACTCTGCGTCTTTCATTTGATTTTCTATCATATCGTTACACGCAATATTGAAAGCAAATGCTTTTTTCGAAGGTACTTGATTGTCCAGCAATTTACGAGCAACAATTGATGACAAAACAGAAAAATAACTTCGAACGATTTTAATGACCTGTTTGCCAAAACGAATTGAGAGAATATCAATTAACTCATGCAAAGATTTTTTCGCTTTTGCAGATTCTAAATGGTAAATTTCAAAAATTAATTTCGACTCAATATTAAAAAATTCTTCGACACCGATATATTGATTAATATTATCGATTTCTTGGAAGTATCTTTTGGATATCGTTTCTGACATAGAATGTTGATGTAGTTGCATAATCTTCCCCATCTTTCCTCAGAGTGCACGAATTGCATGACAATATTTGACATCAATCCCGACGAATTAAAAATAAGAAAATAGTATTTACTTATTCAATATAAGAACTGAGTCCTATTTCACAAATTTTATTAACAAATAAATCAAAAATAACCCTACTAAAACACCAGATATAAAAAAAATAGACTATACAGTGAATTTTACCATATTCTGCGATTTCCTTTCAACCACATTTTAATTGCTACTCTAGTTCTAATTTATCACATATGCATAGTAGAAACCTCGTAAACTTATTCCTAACAATTAAATTTTACCATATACATATCAAAATAAATTAGTCATTTTATAAATTTATTTACAAATTATACAAAACAACTTACATCATTCTAATGGATCATTCGACATTTTTCTATTTTATTCCTAAATCTTCTCTATATAATTTATATGAATATGTAGTAAAATAGATGATAATACTATTTTTAAAAGTTTAGACGAGGTGTTTAAAGTGGATCCAAAACAAATAGAAGAGATCATGGAAATTATTAAGGAATTCTTCCCTGAAAATACGTCCATCGCTATCTCTGATACAAATGAATATTTGTATTACCAACCAAGCAAGAAAGTTGATTTAAAAATTAAACCTGGTGACCCTATCAAAGAAGGTTCAGCCGCACACAAAGCATTAAGCTATGGTCAAAAAATCAGCTCTTATATCGAACCTGATGTCTTCGGTGTCGCTTATTATGGCATGAGTATTCCTTTAATGGAGGAAGGCGAAACAAAAGGAGCTATTACTGCTATCTTCCCGCAAAAACCATCAGCATTCTTAACTAACTACATTACAATCAAAATTGATGATTGCTGGTACCCAATCAAACATGATCAAGTTATTTATTTAGAAACACAACTCCGTAAAACATTTGTTAAAACAATGACACGTGAAGGTTATCACCGTTTAAACTTAAGTGATCTAGAGCTATTTTTAGCACCTGACTCATTTATTCGTTGTCACCGCTCTTATATCGTTAACATTGACTACATCGATGAAATTCAACCAGATTCACACTCAACGTTTTTATTAATTATGAAAGATGGTACACGTATTCCTGTTAGCCAACGCTATGCAAGCTATTTCCGTCGTTCTTTAGGTTTCTAATTTGTATGAACAGCGAGCAATTTTTATAATTGCTCGCTGTTCTTTTTTGCGCACAAATCCGCCTCATTTACCTCAACATTTAACTATTTTTGCACTATTTTTAATATAGAAAACAACTATATTTATACAGCTCTACAATAAAACGTTTTCTCTGTCGAAAAATCATCTTAATGCTCGATTTTCCTTTTTTTACTCAATTTAATGCTAATTCTAAAGTTTTTGTGACAATTTGGTGATAGTATTATTCAAATGGTTGGAGTCATACTACAACTGAATAAACAGAAAATTCTTAAATGTTTTTTCTAGTTTTGTAATCGGTTTCCATCAAAATTATTTAGGGGAGGATTTTTTTATGGATGCAAATGTTCAAAAACGGCTAGGTTTAAAAGAACTTGAGAGTAAAATTGTAACTGCTGAAGAAGCAGCAGCACTTATTTCTAATGGTGATGTAGTTGGGATGAGTGGTTTTACTCGTGCTGGGGATGCAAAAGTTGTTCCAATGGCATTAGTTGAGCGCGCAAAAAATGAAGAATTCAAAATTGATGTATATACAGGTGCATCATTAGGACCAGAAGTAGATAAGTACTTAGCAGAAGCTGGTGCCATTCGTAAACGTGGACCATTCCAGGGTGATGCGGGTATCCGTAATTTAATTAATTCTGGGGATATCTTATATGTAGATGCTCATCTTTCTCATAATGCTGAGCTAGTGCGCCAAGGAATTATCGGACCAATCAAGTATTTAATTCTTGAAGCGGTTGCTATTACTGAAGATGGTTTAATCATTCCAACAAACTCTGTAGGTAACTCACCTATCTTTGCAGAATATGCAGAAAATATTATTATCGAGTTAAATATCTCTCATCCAGAAGCTTTAATCGGTATCCATGATATTTATGTACCTGGAGAACAAGGTAAACGTGAAGCTATTCCAATGACAGATGCTATGCAACGCCTTGGTGATATTGGTATCAAAGTAGATCCAGCTAAAATTAAAGCAATTGTTATTTCTGAAGAGCCAGATGCTCCTTCATTAATCGTACCTCCAGATGAAGAAACACAAACGATGGCAAACATTTTATTAGACTTCTTCCGTGATGAAATTAAAGCGGGTCGTTTAACAAATCAATTAATGCCATTGCAATCTGGTGTAGGTTCTGTAGCAAACGCTGTACTTGATGGCTTTGCAGATTCAGAATTTGAAGATTTAATTGTTGCATCTGAAGTACTTCAAGATGCTGTATTTAACTTAATCGATGCTGGTAAAGTTAAATTCGCTGCTGCAACTTCAATCACACTTACTGAAGAATTACAGCAAAAAGTTTATGGTAATTTAGAAAAGTATGCTGATAAAATTTGCTTACGTCCACAAGAAATTTCTAACCACCCTGAGCTTATCCGTCGTTTGGGTCTAATCTCAATCAACACAGCTCTTGAGTTAGATMTCTATGGTAACGTTAATTCGACGCATGTTTCTGGTACTCGTATGATGAACGGTATCGGTGGTTCAGGTGACTTCGCACGTAACGCACGCCTTGGTATTTTTGTTACAAAATCATACGCAAAAGGTGGAGCAATTTCTTCTATCGTGCCAATGGTATCTCACGTTGACCATACAGAGCATGACGTTGATGTTATCGTTACAGAACAAGGTATTGCTGACTTACGTGGTCTTGCACCAAAAGAACGTGTACCTTTAATTATTGAAAACTGTGCACACCCAGATTACAAAGAACAATTATGGGATTACTATAACCGTGCAGTTGAAGCAACTGGCAACCACCAAACTCCTCATCTGTTAGAGGAAGCACTTTCTTGGCATGTAAATCTTGCTAAAAACAAAACAATGAAAAAAGAAGTTGCAAAAGCTTAATTATTAAATTCTCTACGTCTAATAAGTTAATACTTATTAGACGTTTTTTTATACGTGAAAGCAAAAAACAAGTGAGAAGTATTATCGATTGGAAGATGCTATAATAGGACTATATTAATCTTATTGACTATAATGTTCTATTTATCGGAGGAACCATGAAGAAATTTATCTATGCTATTATTTTCTTTTCGTTTTTCGACCTTTTTACCCAGCTTCCTGTTATGAGTACTTATGCTGAGTCTTTAGGTGCATCGGCATTCCTCACTGGTCTTGCAGTGGGCATGTATTCGCTTTCCAATACATTCGGTAATATCATTTCTGGTTTCTTAACGGATCGCAAAGGACCTTTCATCATACTCATAATAGGTCTTCTCACAACAGGTCTATCATTAACATTTTATAATTTAGTAGAAGAGCCCATTGCTCTATTAATTGTACGTTTTATCCATGGCCTTGTTGCAGGCTTCATTGTTCCTGCTGCCTTTACATTTCTAGCGAACGCTACAGAGCAGGAAAAAAGAGGTAAAGGCAGTGCTATTTCTGGCGCCTTTGTTGGTATTGCAGCCATTATAGGCCCTGCATTTAGTGGCATTTTAGCTAGCCGGACAAGTGTACCATTTGTTTTCAATATCACAGCAAGCTTTATGCTTCTGCTAGGTATCCTTGCGTTCTTTATATTGAAAGCAAATCAAGTAAAAAAAGAGAAGGCTAAACCAAGTAATTACATTCCGATCAGTGTCTTTTTTAATAACACAGGAACATTAAAAGCCTTTTTAGGAGCCTTTTTCTTAATGTTCTCTCAAGGGGTTATTGCGTATCTACTCCCTCTTAAAGTACATTCCTTAGGCTTCGACTCTCGTTTAAGCGGCACTTTAATGAGTACATTTGGTATTATTGCAGTTCTTGTTTTCCTATTACCTACTAATCGTATTTTTGATAAGGTTAATCCACTCAAAACATTGTCTTTTGGTATAGGTTTAATGGGAATAAGCCAGCTATTAATTAGCCAAGCAAATTCTAGCTCTTTACTCTATACAGCAATGGCTTGCTATGGGATCGGATTCGGTTTCCTATTCCCTTCAGTAAATTCGCTGCTAATTGACTCTACAACTGCTGAAGTACGAGGAAAAGCTTACGGCTATTTCTACGCGTTTTTCTCTCTAGGTGTAGTTATAGGCTCTTCTTTATTAGGTTGGCTATCACTTGGTACTGTCAGTGGCTTTGCATTTACTGGCTTTGTATTATTGCTCTTTGCAGGCGCAATTCTTATCCCACACAAAAGACCTTCTCATGCTTAGATGAGAAGGTTTTTTGTTTACTTTTCCTTTTCTTGAATTTCTTCATTATAGAAATGGACACCAGTATGTCCTCCACCTTCAGCTACCATTTCATTCGAGGCAATTTTAGTTGGTGAAGTACCAGCCTCTGTTGCTACCTCTGTAGCTACACGTTCTGCAATATTGTCATGCATATCAGGACCTGTAGTAAGATACGACTCTAATTTTGCTTTCATACTATTAAACATTGTTAGTGCTTTATCACGATTCTCTTTTTTACTGAAATAAGATGCTGCTAGTCCTGCTAATCCTGCAACGACAACACCTGTTCCTTTTCGTTTTGCCATAGTTTATAACCTCCTAAAAATATAGAAACTAGCTCTGTAGTATAGTTTTTCCCTATTCTTAAAAGAATAAACATTATTTTTTTATACCCTCTAGCATATATATTAATGTATGGATAAATACTTGCCCTTTTATCTAGTAAAAACTCCGTCAATCCATCGTAGTTCGTCTAGTTTTTAATGCAGACAATCTCACTCTATTTCCTATAAAAGCCCAGTTATCGTACCCTTATTTTTAGCATTCGTCAAAATTTTGTAACTATTTATGATTATAAAAGGCAAGTAAAGGGAATTAATGAATTAATACTAAAATAGGAGAGTGGTTAAAATGAAAGATTTCGATTTAGCATACGATTGGATAGATATGGCTTCATTAATTGGCGGGGCTGGCTTCTTAACAGTACTAATTTATAGTGTCATTCTATTATAAGGAGCTATTTACATGATTTGCTCTAGCAATTAAAAGGCAATCCGCTTAATTAAAAGCAGATTGCCTTATTTTTTATTGTTTTACATCATTGTATGCATCTGACTTTTCAAATGCTGCCACCACATAGGAACAAACGGCCTTCATTTTATAACCATTTTCGCGTGCATACGATGCTGCTTGATCGAGTAATTGTTTGGCCACACCTTGACCACGGAGCTTATCAGATACATATGTGTGATCCATTACCATTACTGAGCCATTTTGCTGCCAAGTAATTTCTGCTAGTTTTTCCCCTGCTTGCTCATTCAAAAATGCAAACTTATTTTCTGCTAATTGTTGTAATTGGAATTCCATTTCTCACCACTCCTTTTATTCATAGTACCATAGCTTTTTATATTTTCACAAAATTTGTGTACGCTTCTTTTATCAAATCAGCGAAGCTATGTCCAGATATTCGGTTAGCTTTCCTATGTCGAAAACATCACACTTCAAAATCTTTCACTTGTTGCATCAAAAAAAATCTGTACACCTTCTCTAGCAAAGTGAGAAGGTATAACAGATTCCTTTCTATCAACTATAAATTTAGTTAAACCATGAAGAAATAGTATCTTTTAAATTAGCAAAAAAGCTTTTTACGCTTTCCCAGAAACCTTTATCTTCCATAAGTGAGCCGAATTTTTCTTGGATTGTATTACTGATATCATTTAATTGATCAGACCATTTACTAAAATCAATGTCCAACTTGCTTATTTTATCCATTAGATCAACTAGCAATTGACGGTCCTTTTCACTTAAATTAATTTCAAGCTTACTTAATTGCTCTTCTACAATTTTCTCCACATCTTCACGTGTTGCTGGCTTTAGCTCTGCAATTTGCTTTTTAATTTCTGTCAGTAATTCCGCAACCTTTGCATCGTCTACCCCTGCAGATTCTGCAATGGATGTTGCTACTGATAATTCTTCGTTTGCTACATCTGTACGATCAATATCCAGTGTTTCCCCTGTAGTGACCTCATATGCCTTGTAAATACCTACTAATGCTGAATGCCCTGTAACAGCTTTCGGTGCAGCTACTTGTACGGATGCATCCTGAATTCCTGCTGTTAACATCGCATTTGCGTACATCTCTGAAGTTACCTGCGTTATATTTGATGGTGTGACAATTTGTATTACTAGACCCTCTCCTGCTTCTCTGCGTGTAATCTTTGCAGAAGAGTACATACGTGAGCTTGAATTACTATCTTTAATGTATTTTACTAGATCCTCACCAGACACAGTAATTTCTTCAATTTCAGGTTCTTCGCTTACTTTTAATGATTTTTTTACAGACTCTTTTTCAGCCTCAGATAAATTTGCTCCATACACGACGATCGGTACGCCTAGTTTTTCATCAATTGCTTTTGGAGGCGTATTGTCAGATGCAAATCCTGTTGCTGGTGCCATCACTCCAAATACTAACATAGTAGCAGTTAGTATTTTAATCCATGTTTTTTTCAAATCGTGTGACCCCTTTCGCTAAAACTTCATAATTAGCAAGTATAATGTATGCCACTATACAATAATTAGTACGAAAAAAAGACGAGAAGGTTTCAAGGATGTCTCTCGTCACTTTTCCTGTTGTAAATGTTTTGCTAGCTAGTCAAACAAACCATCCTTTAAATTTCTTCAGTCCAACCGTCTTGTTGTTTCACTTTACCAGCTTTCATTAACGTTCCTAAGGCACGTTTAAATGCCCCTTTACTCATATTAAACATTTCTAGAATCTCTTCAGGAGACGATTTATCACCAAATGGCATTTTACCGCCCACATCCTGTATATACTTTAATATTTGTTGCGCATCATTTGAAAGACGCTCATGTTTTCTTGGTAAAAGTGAGCCATTCATGGAACCATCGTCTTTTACATCAATAATACGTACAACTACATCTTGTCCTAATCGAGGCTCATTATTTCGCTCAGACTCATGCACAAAAATACGGTAAGGAACCTCTACACCTAGCAAAAATGTCCCGATCGGTAACAAACGATATGGACGTGCTTGGATATTCTTATTGTGCATATCTTCAAATGCACCTTCATATAGCTCCGAAATTTTTTCCTCTGTGGCTAAACGACCAAATAAATCACCGTTACGATCTGTACGTAGTGTCATAAATAAATGATCGCCTGGTTCTGGCCATACCTCTTTTAATGCAGGTAAATCTTCTGCTCTTACTAATACTTCACGAGATGTACCAATATCCACAAAAGCACCTTCACGTTCCACTACTTTCAAGACACGTGCCCAGCCATATTCACCTTGTGTAAAAGCTGGAATAGCCGTTGTTGCAGCCAAATCTCCACGACGGTCTGCAAATAAAAATACTTCAAGGCGGTCACCTACTGTTAGTGGCTCTGTTACCTCTGAAGCATTTAAAGGTAGTTCTTCAACTCCATTTGTTAAAATCCATTTTGATGCTTGTTGTTCTAATACCGTTAATGTAACGACTTCACCTGATTTTAATGCGTTCATATTGTCTCCCTTTCCTTCACACCATCATTTTAAAGATTGTGCTGTGTCTTAGATGCCTCTAATTTTTTCACGATGTCTGGATTTTCTTCCATTACTTGCACAAGATCTGCAATACGATCGATTGAATTCCAACTTAAATGATGTTCAATTCCCTCTACATCATCATAAATACGTTCTTCATCCACACCAATCATTCGTAAAAACTGCTCGAGCAATTCATGACGCTGCACAAGACGCTTTCCGAGCTTATCCCCTTTAGGCGTCAATGTCAGTCCACGGTACTTTTCATAAACTAAATAACCATCTTTATCTAATTTTTGAACCATTTTTGTAACAGAAGAAGGAAGAACAGATAATGCTTCAGCAATGTCAGACACTCTCGCATATCCCTTGTTGGCAATTAATAAGTATATTTGTTCGATATGGTCCTCCATACTAGGTGTTGGCATATCTTTTTCCCTCTCTTTCCTTTTCTTACTCTCTAGTTTACTACAAGCTTGGCTTAAAAGTTAACTGAAAATACATAGCCTAGAAAAACACTTCCTATACAACTTAAATAGAGCCTCTTCTATTAAGAAGTAGGCTCTATTTTGTGTCGAGGATACTTATTTACCACATGTAACGCATGAATAATCTCTTTATTAATACGCTCAATGTTTCCAGGAGTATTCATTTCTTTAAATGCCTCATCTCTAGCTTCCATAGATGTAACATACTTACTTGGCAATGCATTTAGTGTAAGTGCCACCGTGTCTAATTCACAGATTTCGCATTTACAAAATGTTTGATATTCTGGTCCTCGTAGTAAAAAGCTTACTAAACCACGCACAATTTCTTCTGTAACATTTACTAAAATAGGATCTGACATATTCAAACTTTCGCCTCATTTATATTTAATTGTTACATTACTCCTGAAACTATAATAGCCTTAAAAAAAGTCTTTTTCAAGAATCACAAGTAGCATCTATTCGCATAAAATCCCTTGTGTCAAAGCAAGATTAATTTCCTACCTTTTCAGATTGTTCTACACCTTACTTACTACTTTTTTGCTCTAATTAGTCTTAATGAATTAAACACAACTAATAGTGTCGCACCCATATCGGCAAAAATTGCTATCCATAATGTTAACCAACCAGGTATGACAAGTAGCAATGCAATTAATTTTAAAACTAGGGCAAATATAATATTCTCTTTAATGATACGTAATGTTTTTCTGCTCAATCCAATAGTGTAAGGAAGCTTTGTTAAATCATCACCCATTAAGGCAATATCTGCTGTCTCAAGAGCTGCATCCGTTCCTGCTCCACCCATGGCAATTCCTACATTTGCAGTGGCCAATGCTGGTGCATCGTTTACACCATCTCCAACCATTGCTACAGCACCAAATTGTTTACGTAAATCCTTAATCGCCTTTAATTTTTCTTCTGGTAACAAGCCAGCGCGCACATCTGTCATCTTTAATGAAGTAGCAATGGCTTGCGCAGTAGGCTCTGCATCGCCTGTTAACATCACCATATGCTTTACTTTTAAGGCATTTAATTTGTTCAATACATCCTTGCTTTCATGACGTAATTGATCAGCAATTGCAACCAGTCCAATAAGTTGATTATTCGAAACAGCTGCTACTACTGTTTTACCCTGTTCTTGCAGATTCTTAACCTGACTTTCTATATTTTGATCTACAGAAGTTAATGAAGTAGCCCATTTCATGCTACCTACATAAATAATCTGATTATCAACGGTAGCATAGGCACCTTTTCCTGTTACTGATTGGAAATTTGTTGGTATTAGCTCAGATAATTTTTTATCGTGTAATCTACTTAAAATTGCTTTAGCTAAAGGGTGCTGTGACTGTTTTTCTACCGCTGCCACTAGTTGTAACACATAGTCCTCTGACCAGTTTTCAGTCGTTACGATATCTGTTACTGCTGGCTGCCCCTTCGTTAATGTTCCTGTTTTGTCAAAGGCAACAGCTTCAATATGTCCTAGCTGCTCTAAATGAACACCACCTTTGATCAGTACACCTTGCCTTGCTGCATTACCAATGGCTGTAACAATGGCGACGGGCGTAGAGACGACCAGTGCGCAAGGACATCCTACCACTAAAACAGCTAGCCCTTGGTAAATCCAATGCTGCCAATCACCTACTATTAAAGGTGGAATTACAGCTACTAAAAAAGCAATAACCATAATCGCTGGTGTATAATACTTTGCAAAGCGATCTACAAATTGCTGAGAAGGTGCCTTTTCTGCTTGTGCTTCTTCCACTAGATGAATTATTTTAGCGATAGTAGTATCTTCTACACGCTTAGTCACACGTACTTCAAGAGCACCCTCTTCATTTAAAGTCCCAGCAAATACTTCATCATTTACTGTTTTATTTACGGGAATCGACTCACCTGTAATAGCTGCCTGATTGACTGCAGACAACCCACTATTGACTATGCCATCCATCGCAATCTTTTGCCCAGGCTTTACAATCAAAATATCTCCTATTTCTATATCCTCAGTAGGTAACTCAACCTCATGGTAGTGTTCACCGTGGGCTCTTTTGATAATCGCTGTTGGTGGAGCGATATCCATTAATTGACGAATAGATTGACGTGCCTTATCCATTGAATACGCTTCAAGTGCCTCACTCACAGCAAATAAAAATACGACCACTGCCGCTTCTTCCCATTCACCGATAATAGCAGCTCCAATGATGGCGATTGTCATAAGCGTCTTCATCTCAAATTCAAAGCGAACTAAATTACGGAAGCCTATTTTAAAAATACCCACTCCACCCACAAGGATAGCTATAATGAACATGGAAATCGGTAGCGGGCTCGATTCCCCATTCATACCCGCAAATAGATAACCTAGAATGACAAAAAGCAATGAAATTCCTGCTAAAACGTTTTCCTTTTTACGATAAAAAGGTGTAGTATTTTCAAGTGCTTTTGCTGCCGATTGTGTAACCTTAATGCCATCAAAGGCACCTGCTTCTTCAATTTGGTCTACACTAATAGCACCGATTACTGTAATTTTAGAAGCACCAAAATTCACTTGTGCATCCTGTACTTCTGGTATAGCCTTTACGTTTTTCTCAAACTTTGCAGCACAACTAGCGCAAGATAAATTTTGCAATCTGTATTCTTGTTTAATTGGCGTCGTTGCCATTCGCAATCCCCTCTTTCGCATGTTCGTAGGCAATTGTTACAATTTGATATACATGCTCATCCGCTAAAGAGTAATACATTTGCTTACCTTTGCGGTGTGATCTCGCTAAATTATTATCTTTCAAATATCGTAAATGATGGGATGCTGTAGCAACTGAAGAACCAATAATAGTTGCAACATCACAAACACATAGTTCATCTTCCACCGTTAAAGCATAGGCAATTTTAAGTCTAGTTTCATCAGATAACGCTTTTAAAAATTTGGCTACACCTGATAAATCAGGCATTTGTTGTTTCACCTTTGTGACTGCTTCTTCATGTACATGCGTCACCTCACATATTTCTTTCGGCATTTTTCTCACCTCATTCAAATATTCGTTTGATTGTTTTCAATGTAACATATTATTCCATCATATTCAAACGAATATTTGAATGTTAGGATGTATATCCTTCAATAAAAAAAGTTAGCGCACTTTCTGTACGCTAACTCTTTTATTACTTCGCTATTAATTGTAATGTTTTCCCTTTTATCTCTTCCTGTTTAATAAATGTTTGATGGTAATCACCATTTGCCCAATCCAGCACCTGATCTTGATACCAATCAGATTTTACATGACCACTTTGACCAGGACCAACAATATGATAGGCTGAGCTTAAATCACCTACATCCACCACAAAACGCCAAGATGCACCGTGATCTACATTACCAGCTAAATCATTATCTGCTGCTTGTACGGTAACTTTTGATCCACCAATAGGAACCTTTTTAGCATTAAAATAGGCTGCAAGAATAGGCGATGCACTTCCTAGTGTATGGTCAAAAGTAAGCTGATGGTAATCACCCCATTTCCATTTCGAGGAATTTTTTCCGAATTGATCTTCTAATTGTGCAATTGTTAGCTCAAATGCCTTGTATATGGTTTCATCAATGCCACCCTGCTCCTCAATCCAAATGCTTTTCTCTCCTGAATAGGCTGTACGTAAGAGCTGGTCTGTAATATTAAACTTCCCATACATGATGCCATACATATCTTCAGGCATTTGATCTTTAAACAAAACTTCCTGTAGCTTAATCATTAATGTATGGAACACAAGTGGTGCACCTGATTCCTTTGCGTCTACCATATCCCACTTCTCTAGCATGGCAATAATCTCGGCATACTTCCCATCCTGATCTTTTTCTTTTAAAGATGTTAATAAATCAGGCAGAAATTCTCTTGCATAGAGGTTGTGCTGATCCATTTGCAAAGCCATCATATCTTCTACTGTAATCGCATCATTTGCCTCTAACACTTCTTTAATTCTTTCGAAACGATAAGGTTGCGCCCAGAAATCAGTTATGTGATAAGGGTAGTCCTCTCCTATTACTTGGTTATTTGCCGTTGCAATAAAACCTTCTTTTGGATTTACTAGAGTTGGTAATTCATCCCATGGGATAAAGCCCTCCCAGCCATAGTCACTCGAATCACCTGGAACTGGTAATTGGCCCTCACCTTGCTTACGAATAGGTATTTGACCATTAGCTTTATAGGCAATCGTACCGTCTTTTGATGCAAATACAAAATTTTGTGCTGGCGCTTTAAAGTCTTCTAATGCTTTTTCGAAATCACTCCAAGTTTTTGCCTTATTAAAACCAAGCACTGCTCTTAGTTCAGCTGTCGGTTGTAGTGCTGTCCACTGCATCGAAAATTGTGCGGTTGGCTCTGTATCTTTAAAAGCTAAATCTGTCATTATAGGGCCGTGACGTGTAACAACGACTTCAAAATCTACCGTTTCTCCATCTTTTACCTTAATTGATTCGTCGCGCACCTCTGCTTGTTCCCACTTTCCATCGTATCGAAATTGTGTTGGATTATCTGGATTTGGTATTTCAATATATAAATCCTGTACATCTGGACCCACATTGGTTACCCCCCAAGCAATTTCATCATTATGGCCTAAAATAATACCTGGAATCCCTGCAAAGATAACGCCACTAACGTTTTGCTGTGGTGATTGCAGATGCATTTGATACCAAATAGAAGGGGTGCTTAACCCTAAATGTGGGTCATCTGCTAAAATAGGCGTTCCTGATTTCGTTTTATCACCTGAAACTACCCAGTTATTACTTCCGTTAAATTCGTTTGGTAGCATTTCCGCACTGAATTGCCCAGCTACTGCTACAGGATTTTGGATATTGGCCTCGATAATCGCCGAAGCATTTTCTGGATATTTAATAAATAATTCTTTTGCCTTTTCTTCATCAAAATTCAGTAGTGCCCAATGACGAAAAGCTAACGTATTCCAATTTCCACCCAGATCATAGGCCATATATTTTCCAATGGTTAAGGAATCAACAACTGTCCACTCCTCAGGTTCATAGCCTAACAAAGCGAATTCATAGCTTAGTGTATTGCTTTCCTTTGCCTGTGCAATAAAAGCATTTACTCCTTCGGCATACCATTCAAGTACTTGTTTGCTTTCGTCATCATAGGCAGCTAATGATTTCTCTGCAGCATCTCGTAAGCTAAATGTACGGAAATGTTTGTCAGTATTAATCGTTGCTTCTCCAATAATTTCAGATAGTCGACCACTTGCCTGCCTTCGTGCTAAGTCCATTTGAAATAGTCTATCCTGTGCTTGGACATAACCTTGCGCACGATACAAATCCGCATCTGTTTTGGCAAAAATATGCGGAACCCCTTTTTCATCTCTCGTAACTGTCACATCCTGATCCAGAATAGTAACAGCTAATTCACCATCAATCACCGGCTTAGATTTATTCATAAACCATGTAAATCCAATAAAAGCCACAAGAGCCAAAGCAGCTATTATCCCAGCTATGACAATGAGCCACTTTTTCCAATTAAACTTTCTCTTCCCCACTGAATAACCCCCTTTTTGCACTATATTCCCGTACTACCTTCCCAAACCCGCTTTGAAACGCAAAATTTTTTAGCGAAATTTCTTATTTTATGTATATAAAATTGTCTCTAAATACAAAATTTTATATTTATCCGCTATTAGAATAGTATAATCAATAGGAATTATGAAGGCTACTGAGTAATGTTAAAAATTCGTATGTTCATAGAGGTATAATGATTCTATAGAGTATATTTTCTTTTATCTTCTCTCGTGGAGCGGACTTATATGGTGGAAGCGGATTCCCACATGATTGGAGCGTCTACTCCTCACTTTGAAGGTACCCCCTGGCATTGCCAAATCTCACATTTTTAAAAGTCACCTTATTAAGTTACAAATACAAAAAATCGTATTTCCATTTAGAAMATACGATTTAAGTACTAGCATTGTAATTGCAATTCAATTGGACAATGATCACTGCCCATAATGTGTGGGTGAATTGTTGCGCTTTCAATTTGTTCCTTCAATTGATTGGATACAACAAAATAATCGATACGCCAACCAATATTACGTTCACGCACTTTATTCATATAGGACCACCATGTGTAGTGGTCAGTTTCCTCGGGATGCTTGTATCTAAAAGAATCTACAAAACCGCTTTCCAATAACGCTGAAAATTTTGCTCTCTCTTCATATGTAAAGCCCGAATTTCCAATATTAGATTTTGCATTTTTTAAATCAATTTCCGTGTGTGCAACATTTAGATCACCACAATAAACCACTGGCTTCTGACTATTTAGTTCTTGTAAATAGCTAGCTAAACGATCCTCCCATTGTAAACGTAATGGTAACCTCGCTAAATCACGCTGTGCATTTGGAGTATAAACATTTACTAAATAGAAATTCTTATATTCTAATGTTATAATTCTGCCTTCATCCTGAGAATCTTCGGCGCCCACCCCATACTTAACAGACAATGGCGTGTGTTTCGTGAAAATTGCTGTTCCAGAATACCCTTTTTTCTGCGCGTAATTCCAATACTGCTCATAACCTTCGATAGAGAGCTCAACTTGTCCAGCCTGACATTTTGTTTCTTGGATACAAAAGAAATCTGCATCTATTTGATGAAAGAACTCTAAAAAGCCTTTACCTAGACATGCTCGTATCCCATTAACATTCCATGATATAAATTTCATTTTATCCACACTCCTAAAAAAACGCCCTTCGGCTTATGCGAAGGGCATCCTATTATAGATCGTCACCAACAATTTTGACTTCCGTCTCTAATTCAACGCCAAATTTTTCTTTCACTACACGTTGAACCATTTGGATTGTCTTAATATAGTCTGAAGCAGTAGCATTTCCTTTGTTGACAATAAATCCTGCATGCTTGGTAGAGACTTCAGCATCACCAACACCTTTACCTTGTAGGCCACTATCTTGAATAAGTTTTCCAGCAAAATGACCAGGTGGGCGTTTAAATACACTTCCAGCAGATGGATATTCTAAAGGCTGTTTTGATTCACGTTGGAAGGTTAAATCAGCTATCTTCGCATCAATTTCCTCCTGTACGCCAACTGCTAATTGAAATTCAGAGGACAGCACATAATAACCCTTTTTGGCAATAATGCTTTGTCGGTATCCTAGCTCAAGGTCTTCTTTACCTAGTATTAAAATGTCCCCTTCTTTTGTTAACACCTTCGATGAAACAATAATATCTTTAATCTCACCGCCATAGGCACCTGCGTTCATAGCCATTGCTCCGCCAATTGATCCAGGAATACCACATGCAAATTCAAAACCTGTTAAGGATGCTTGCGCTGATAGCTTTGATACATCTTTGATCAGTGCACCACTTTGAGCATACACATGCTCACCAGTAATACGAATCTCATCTAAGCGTGAAAATGTTACAACGATTCCTCTATGACCGCCATCTCGAACAACCATATTAGATCCGTTACCTAACATTAATAAAGGAATATTATTTATATATGCATAGCGAATAACGGATGCCGCCTCTTCTTCTGTTTCAGGAAGAACAAAAACATCTGCTTTGCCACCTAATTTTGTCATTGTGTATTGCTGTAATGATTCATTTAACTTAATATTGGCAGGATTAATACTTTTTGCTAAATCCATCGCCCATTGTTCTTTTGTCATGAGAGCTAATTCCTTTCTAACGTCCTTCTTACTCTACACCAGTATGGATTTACAACCCCAATTTGACAAGTAAAATGAAGGGTATTTTTATCTCATATTAAAAGACAGGTAAGACCTGTGCAGAGATGATGAATATTATAAAGAAAATTGACAGTCATTCCAAGTGTCGTTTTTAGGACACTATTTCATTGTATTATCTAGTAAAATAATCCATTCACCCTAGAGCCAACTACTTGCCCATGTTTCGATATTGCGGATAGCACCTTCAAGTGCCTGACCTTTATCTGTTAATGAATACTCAACGCGTACCGGTACTTCTGAATATACTTTACGTTCAACAAGCCCCTCTTTTTCAAGCTCCTTTAAACGTTCTGATAATAAACGTCCACTGACAGGTAGTGCAGATTCGATTTCATTAAAGCGCTGTGGTCCATCTAGTAATTGATATAATATTAACCCTGTCCATCGTTTTCCGATTAAATCCATTGCTTTAGCTAAACGAGGACACAAAGTTGTCTCATTCATAATTTTTCACCTCTATGTAACTATTGTAACGATTAATGCACTAAATGTAAATTTGAAGTAACTTATTTACGTAAAATAATCTATTAACTTTTATATATTTAATTACAAATAGTAACTCACAATTTCAATGTTGGACATATCTAACAAGGGAACATAAAATGTCTTAGACTAAACGCTATCTTAATAAAATGCACATATTTCCAATAATATGCCTATTCGATTTTAAATATGTTCTGTTTCATGTTCACAGATTACACTTTTATAGAGGGAAATACTTCCACATTTATAAAAAACTCATTGAATATGCGATTTGTTTACTTTATCATTCGTTGTAGAATGCTGTTTTAGGAGGTTTTCAAATGAAAAAATATGCTATTGATTTCAGTCATTCAACGATCGGGTTTTCCGTAAGACATATGATGATTTCTCGTATTCATGGTACGTTTGAATCGTACAGCGGTGAAATAGTTACATCCAATATCGAACAAATGCAGGATGCAAACATTTCTATCACGATTACAGTGGCTAGTGTCTCCACCAAGAATCATGATCGTGATGTCCACCTTGTGTCTCCTGACTTTTTTGATGCAGACGTCTATCCAAAAATAGTATTTACCTCTACATATATTGATAAACTTGATGATAAAAATTTTGCTATTCATGGTGATTTAACCATCAAAAACATAACAAGACCTATCGTATTTACAACAGTATATACAGGAAAAGGTGTGAATCCATGGGCACAAGAAGTTTTTGGCTTCCAAGCTAAAGCCCAAATTGATCGTCGTGATTTTAATCTAGTCTACAATACCTTTTTAGAAACAGGTGGTGTATTGATTAGCGATGAAATAGACGTGATAGTAGATCTTGAATTAAATCCTCTTTAAGTATTGTTTCTACCTTAAAGAAAGGGAGGAATTTATGTTTTGGTTTGATAATGATTTTTTATTTGGCTCTGCTTTTATTACCATCATCTTCTTTATTGTTTTTGGGAGCATAGCCTTTATGATTGTAAACGGTATTATCACTTGGTCTAAAAACAACCGTTCACCAATATTAACGGTACCCGCTAAGGTTGTGACAAAGCGTACGAATATACGTGGGGGATCTAACAATTCTGGGGCATCTACGTCCTACTACGTTACGTTTGAAGAGCAAAGCGGAGAACGGCATGAACTAAAGATGAATGGCTACGATTATGGTCAGCTTGTAGAAGGTGATCTTGGCATTTTAACCTATCAAGGTACACGGTATCATTCATTCAACAGACATAAAAAAGGAGAGTAGCGATTATCGTTACTCTCCTTTTCCTATTCTTTTATTTAATTAAATATTTAGCAAATCCAGCTTCTGTATCTTCTAAATATTCAATACCACTACCTGCTGGTATGAACTTTTGTGCATCTTTTGCAGATAGGTAGATAACCTTTGTATTGGCTGGGAACGGTACAAATGACCAGTTATTATCCGCAGCTGGGTTAATTGTTTTATTCGCCATAATATAATCTACAACAGCTTGTCGATTTTCATAAGCATAGTTAGTTATGTTAGAGCCTTCTGCATTTTTAAATGTCGCCCCATATGATCCACCAACACGATAATTGTTTGTAATGATGATGAATTCTTGTTTTAAATCGATTGGTTTACCATTATATTGTACATTCTTAATACGATTTGCCTTTTCATCAGTAAGATTACCGCGGCGGTCATATTTTGCTGGCGATGTGACATCAATTTGATATGTTAAGCCATCTAACACATCAAAGTTATAAGAACGTGCTTCTGCATCGATAATATTTTGCTCTTCTGTTTTAGTCGGATCAATTGTTGCGAAAATACCAGCAGCCATCTCTAACCACTCGATTGCTTGTGCGCCTGTCACTTTAATCGTAGCAACAGTATTGTCATAATGATAAATGTCGGCCATATTTTTAATAGCAAGCGGTCCTACAGGAATATTTGTATAATCTAATGGATTATTACGTGATCCTGCTTTGAAAGGTGCTCCTGCTGAAAGAATTGGTGTCTTTTCATCAGCCGTACCCTTTAGCTCTTGTTCGATAAACCATTTTTGAGCTTGTGTTACGATTTGAATGGATGGATCATCTTGCACCATTGAAAAATAACTATGGATTGGTGCAGTTGTTTCTCCAACAGGCTGACGGATATACGTTAATGTGCCATCATGTGCCTCTTTAATAGCCTCTAAAACCGTTGTGGATGGTTGTAAACCTTCTTGCTTGATCGATTGCAATGAACCTTTACCATCTACCACTACCCACTCAGATCCTTGTTGTTCTAGTTTTAAATCAATTACACCAAGATGACTACCATAGCTACCTGCCATAACAGTAGGAACACCATGAATTGTACCCTTTTCTTGGTCAACATCTTTCAAATCCTTATAGTCACCAGGGAATGTTAAATGAGAGTGTCCTGTAATTAACGCATCAATACCATCAATTTCTGCTAATTGGTAACCAACATTTTCAGCACCCTTCACATAAGTATCTTCACCGATACCTGAATGTGACAGAACGACAATCACGTCTGCTCCAGCCTTTTGCATTTCTGGTACTACCTCTTTCACAGCTTCAACTGGCTCTTGCATTTCAACTTTACCTGCTAAATGAATGGCATCCCATTCAACAATTTTCGTTGGAACAATCCCTGTTACACCAACTTTAAGTGTATGTTTTTTGCCTGAACTATCTACCACTTCTTTATCAAGAATGACATAAGGTGTAAACATACGCTCTTTTGTTTTTGCATCATAGGTATTAGCATTTACGACTGGATACTTTGCATCGTTTAATACTTCATCTAAAAAGTCTAGACCATAGTTAAATTCATGATTCCCTAAAGTTCCACCATCGTATTTCAATGCATTAAGTGCAGCAATAGCTGGATGAACTTCACCTGGCTTTAAAACACTTTCTAATGCTTTATATGAGCCAAGTGGTGTGCCTTGAATTAAATCACCATTATCAAATAGTAATGTGTTTGGATTTTTAGCTCTTGCTTGCTCAATTAGTGTTGCTGTATTAGCTAACCCAAGCTCTGATGATGGAGCATCTAAATAGTAATTGTAATTAGCTAAATTGGTATGAATATCTGTTGTCCCTAAAATCTGAAGATCAACTGATACGCCAGTTGAAGGTGCTTTGTATTCTGCTACAAAGCGCTCCACAATACTCTCCATCTGTTCCTTTGTCACATAGTCACGAGGACGAATAGTATTATCCTCAAATGCTTGTAAAATGTTTGCTGCAACAGCATTCGCTAAATCTTGTTTATATGCCGTTGCAATTTGATCTGCATCCTTAAATTGCTCTAAAACTTTGAGGGAAGCGTTTTCACTAACAAGTCCACGAGCAGAGATAACAAATGCTTGCTGACGTGTTAATTTGTCATCTGGGCCAAATATCGTTGCTGTTTTCCCTTTAATAAGTTTTAATTGAACAGCTTTTTCTACATAAGGTGCTAAATCCTTAGAGACATCGTTAAAGGCAAGCGAAGAGCCGTCACCCATCTCTACATCTAAATTTTCTACTAATTCTTTTACATAATCTGCGCGTGTTACATCATTGGAAGCAGCATCAGCAGAAATTCCAAATGGTATAAACGCGAAAAGGACTAGTAACGTCGCCAAGAAATTAGTTATTAATTTCTTATTCATACAACAACCTCCTTAATAATCTAGTATTTTCCTACAAATTCTATTATATTAAAACCATTCTAATTTTTACTGAATATATAGTCCTAATTATATGTATTTTTAAAAGAATGGTTAATTACTTTCCCTCCAAATCACAGATTTCTACCATTCTTTATTTTTCTATTAAATAGGATGTTAGTAAATGTAAATTCAAAATAATTAGTTACTGTCAATATGTCCGACCTCCATACCACACCATACATCTGTTGACAAAATAAAAAAAGTCCTCCCAAAATTGAGAGGACTTTTAATAAAAAATAATTTTTATGCATTCACAGTTTGTAGTGATTGAGCAACCTTTTTCACTTCTTCTAGGCCATTTGCAATAATTTCTTGCGCTTTATCTGGTGAAGCATTGTGACCTTCAATAATCACTTCTTCAATAACTTCCATCCCGAATACGCCACCTACTACGTTTTTAATGTAGTTTACTGACATTTCCATTGGTTGAGCTTCAGGTGATGAATAGTAGCCACCACGAGCATTTAAAATAATCGCTTTTTTGTCAGTCATTAAGCTAATTAATTGACCATTTTCGCCATATTTGAATGTGAATCCTGCTTGGTATACATAGTCAATAAATGTTTGTAAAGGTGCTGGAATTGTTAAGTTCCATAGTGGGAATGCAAATACAACTAAATCAGCAGCAGTTAATGCATCCATTGCTTTTTGTTTTGCAGCTAATAGACGTGATTCAATGTCTGTTAACTCTCCACCATTTTGTACTTTACCAAAAGCATTGAAAAGATCTTGGCCAAAATAAGGCATATCTTCTGCAAATACGTCAAAAGTTGTTACGTTGGCACCTTGTACATTTTCCATGAAAGTATCATACATTTTTGTTGAAATACCGTCTGGACGGTTGTTAGCTTTTACTACTAAAACGTTCATTATATAAAATCTCCCTTAAATTTCAAAATCTAATATCTCGAATTCAAGATATGTGTTTATCTTAAAAAATTTCATCTAAAATGTCAATGCTACTTGCCTCAGACTTTTGACTGAAATATTCTATCTTTCATCCATTCTAACAAGAGGAGTTGAAAGCCTTACTCCTCTCTCTAGTAAGCTAAAATTGACAGTTATCGTCAGTACAAATACCCGCATCACCTGTGCCAGCCATCTTTAGCGATGGTTGTAAGCCCTCTTCTTCAGCAACTTTACGCAATGTATCCTCAAATACCTCCTGCGGTTGTGCACCTGAAATACCATATTTACGGTTTAAGACAAAGAACGGTACCCCTCGTACACCAAGCTGGAGACCTTCTTGAATATCCGCTTCTACCTCATTTTTATAAACATCATCAGCAAGAACCTTTGCAACTTCTTCACGCTCTAGGCCCACTTTCTCAGCTATCTCTAATAAAACATCATCTTGACCGATACGCTTTCCTTCAATAAAATGACTGTGTAAAAGTGACTCCACTAGAGCTGTAACATCTCCCTGTTGTTCAGCCCATTTTACAAGCCGATGTGCTTTTAGCGTATTCTCTTCCATCAAATTGCTAAAATCGTAGTTTAGCCCTACTTCTTTCGCACGCTCTGTTACACCCACTGTCATTTCCTTTGCCTTCTCTAAGGACATTCCATATTTCTTTGCCAATGATTCATAGACAGTACTATGCGAATCTATTGGAGTAGTTGGATCTAGTTGGTAGCTTTTATAGACAAGCTCCACCTGCCCCGAATAGCCAGTATCCTCAATCGCTTTCTCTAATTGTTTTTTACCAATATAACAAAATGGGCATACATAGTCAGACCAAATTTCAATTTTCATTTCATACTCACTCCTTTTGCTACATTGTAGCGATAGTTGAAATCACAAGGCAATTTTAATGCCTCACTGCATAAATTTTCAAGTTCTTCTACATACTGAATACAAAAACAATGTGAGGTTTCTATATGACACAATCTCTTTGGCTTGCTACAACTGAGTCTGTCTCTTTATCTTCTCTTACTTCCTCAACAACATGCGATGTATGTATAATCGGTGGTGGCTTAACTGGTTTATATACTGCCTATACTTTAGCAAAAGCAGGTGTGGATGTAGTTCTTCTCGAAGCAAATACCCATTTTGGTCACGGTACGACAGGGCATTCAACAGGAAAATTAACAGCCCAACATAGCATTGTCTATGCAAATCTTTTAGAAAAATTATCTTTGGAAGAGGCACAGCTTTATTATCAACTGAATCAACAAGCCATTGATAAAGCTAGACAAATACTCCCACCAGACAGGGTTCGTTCGGTGGATTCACTGTTATACTGTCAAACAAAAGAAGGCTATGCACAATTATTAAAAGAATGGAATGCCTATAAGGTTTTAAACATTAAGTCTAACCTTACCTCTGACACAGAGCTCCCATTCCCTATTACAAAAGCTTTATGTATGACACAACAAGCACAAATAAATCCTGTTGAAGTAAGTAATTTTCTTGCGAAAGAGGCGCAGAAGATGGGCGCAAAACTTTATGCAAATACCCGTGTTCAGCAATTAAACATACCACAGAATAACTTATATACCGAAAAAAATATGTCGGTTCAATATAATAAACTTATTTTATGTTCGCATTATCCCATTGAAGCATTTAAAGGACTTAAACTTTTTAAATTATCCAATAGTCGCTCCTATATGGTTGCAAGTAAAACCTCTGAGACTATGCAAGGTCAATATTTATCAGTTGATTTTCCTTCCCGTTCAATACGGACTGCCACGATCAATCAGGAAAATTATTTAGTCTTAGGAGGGGCGAATCATATCGCTGGCGAGACCGTTCATACTGAGCCATATTATGAGGCCATTTCCAGTGAAATGAAGGAGCATTTTGAACAACAGCCACTTTATCGATGGTCAGCCCAGGATATAGAAACACCTGATATTGTCCCTTATGTTGGGAGAATTACAAACTCCTTACCTAACGTATTAATTGCCACTGGCTATAGAAAATGGGGTATCTCCAATTCCTTTGTCGCAGGTGATATCTTATCGTCTCTTTTAACAGGCTCAAAGATTGAAGAAGGTGCTATCGCTCTTTATTCACCATCACGTACTAAATTCGGTGCCCAATTCATGCAAATGCTGAAAGTAGGAGGCTTTGTTGCCAAGGAATATATAGCTGGGTATATGAGGAATGCCACTGCTCCAACCTGTACTCATTTAGGCTGCAAAACAAAATGGAATGAAGCTGATGAAACATGGGATTGTCCTTGCCATGGTTCTCGTTTTAACGCTAAGGGTGAGGTGCTTGAAGGCCCTGCTGTACAGCCATTAAAACTTGATTAAAAAAAAGAGGCTGTCTAAATAGACAACCTCTTTTTTATTTTTTATTTTAGAGCTTCTGTTAATACTGGTACAATTTGTTTCTTACGAGAAACAACACCTGGTAATACAACACGGTTATTGATAAGATCAGCACCGAATCCTTTTGCTGCTGCTTCTGCTACTTGCCCTATTGCAACAGCTGTTGAATCATTATTTAAAATGTCAGTCACAACGAAGAAGAATAGATCTAAGCCATTTTCTGCAACATTTTTATTGAGTAGGATTTCTAACTCCTCTTGACGATTAAGAACATCATTAACATCAACTGCATTAACTTGAGCTACAACAGATTTGTACTCACCAAATTGGAACTCTTTTGCATCTAATGATAATAAATCTTCTAATGATTTATCAGATAAATCAGCACCTGCTTTTAGCATTGCTAAGCCATACTCTGCAATTTCCACACCAGCAATTTTTGCTAGCTCTTCACCAGCTTTTACATCTTGCTCTGTGCAAGTCGGTGATTTGAATAATAATGTATCTGAAACAATTGCAGATAACATTAAACCAGCAATGTTCGCAGGTATGTCTAAACCGTTTTCGCTAAAAATTTTCTTAAGAATAGTAGCCGTACAGCCTACTGGTTCTGCACGATAATATAGTGGATCAGCTGTTTGGAAGTTGGCGATGCGGTGGTGATCAATTACCTCTGCAATTTGCACTTCCTCAATACCGTCAGCCGATTGTTGGAATTCATTGTGGTCTACTAGAATAACTTTGTCCGCTTCACCAACTACAGAAGAGATTAAACGAGGCGCTACAAAGCCAAATTTATCTAATGCAAATTGAGTTTCATTATTAACATCTCCAAGACGTACCGCCTCAGCTTCTTCACCAATTTGCTGTTTTAAATAGGCATATACAATTGCAGACGTGATTGTGTCTGTATCTGGGTTTTTATGTCCAAAAACTAATACTTTACTCATTGAATTAATTCCTCCTAAAATGGCACTTACATTTATATTTTATTTTATCATACCTTATAGCCTGACAAGTGATAAAGTGAAACTTTGGAACATTTTCGCCTCAGCGTATTTGCCATTGACCTTCACTCTCGAAATAACATACAGGCTTAATTGCGGTTAACCTGTATTATGCAAATATAATGATAGCGCTCTAAATACATACTTTTCAAATAAGACCTCTATATTACAACTATCTGACCCCGCCGAGTATACTTTTAATAGGTCTAATTACTTCTATAAAATTCTCTATTTTTACCAACCTATTTTTAACATTCAATAGTAAAAATGCCTCTTTTTTATAAAATAATTAGTTTATATAGATATTTAGTTGGGTTTTCATATTTAAGTCATCATAATTTTATGCTATCATCAGGTAGTCTATATTTTTGGATATTCAGGAAATGGGGATTACGATGACGAAGAAGATAGAAAAAAAGTACATTCCTTTAGCTAACTATTTTGATGTAGCTTTACAACAAGAAATTACTTTATCCTTTGGTGAATTAGAAAACATTATGGGACAAGCATTACCGAACGCTGCCTACTTAAATAAAAGCTGGTGGAAAAAAACTAAGCCCCCTCTCTCACATTATTTATCATGGACAAATGCAGGCTATTATGTCATTGATGTTAAACTAGGTTCTAGTGTATCTTTCTCACGTACGCAAATGAAGTCTACCGAAAACAACACTTCTAATAGTGAGGAGAATTCATCTGCATACATAATACGAGGAATTGAAGCATCTGATGCTAGATCATTCATTCATTTACAAGAGGAGATTTTTCAAGAAACTGACTTCATGTATAATGTTCAAAACGAGCTAGATCTCACTGTCCAACAACTTCGTAAAAATTTAACCTATTGGAAGCAATTAAAAAACCGTACTATACTACTTTGTGTACTAAACGGAATTTTTGCGGGTTATGCGGTTATTCATGGATATAAACAATCTAAAGCTAGACATGTTGCCTCTATTCGTTTAGCTGTGAAAGAAGAGTATCAACAAAAAGGTATTGGCTCCGCACTGATGAAAGCTGTTGAAAGTTGGTCTAAACAACATGATATTTCCCGTTTAGAGTTATCTGTTATGGAGCATAACAATGTAGCTTTACACCTCTTTACAAAGCTAGGATTTCATCAGGAGGGCATTCGAAAAAATGCCATTAAATTAAATGATACTTATATTAATGAATATAGCTTGAGTAAAATTCTATAATTCACTTTTCCTAGATGTCTAAATACTATTTGGACATCTTTTTATATAGAAAATTTCAAAAAAATACGCATAGATAGTGTGTTTCAACAACTATCTATACGTAGTTACATTAAAATACCTGCTTTTCTCTAATAGCATCTAAGAATAATACATTACTTTCTACTTGCTCATACAATTGCTGATATTTATCATAGTGGTCTTTATCCTGGCTTATCATTTCCTCTATCAACGCATGCAAAAATGAAATCAAGACTGGGGCAATGTCTAGAGAAGAATGATTCTTGGTACCGAGGGTAAATAATGCACTGGCATATTCTCGAATAGGCGAAAATGCAGAACCTGTAATGGCAATAATTTTCACTTTCTTTACCTTTGCAATTTCAACAATCGTTTTAATATCCACAATCTGTTTATCAAAAGATAGTACAATTAAAGTCGTATGTTCGCCCATACTGTTTATTTGATTCACTAAATCATCTGAGTCTAAACGAAGCTGCTTAATATTAGCACGAAGTGTTTTCAATGTATTAGATAGCCAATTTGCAACAGTTGCATTGTGACGAGTACCTAGAATATATATATTGTCTGCTTCATGCATCCATTTTGAGCATTTTTGGATCTGCTGATCGTTAATCAAATGAATTGTTTCTTGAATATTTTGGCTATCTCGTTGCATCACCTTACCAAAGCTAGAATTAGTCAGCTTCTTAGCAGTATATGTAGGCTGTAGATTTGCACCTACATCTTGAGACATAATAAAGCCTCTAACTTCCTCTTGTAGTTCTACATACCCTGACAAATCCATAGCATAACAAAATCGAATCACGGTTGATTCACTTACATTAGCCAATCTGCCAACCTCTGCTGCTCCATTAGCAATCACTGTTGTGGGATTATCCATTACAAATTGTGCTACTTTACGCTGGCCCTTTGACAGCCTTACAAACCTTTTCTTTATATCTTCATGAATACTCATTCCTAACAACCTTTCTTTCAATGACCTTATCACGAACGGGAGATTGTTTCCTACTGACTCAAAATTCGATTAAAAATACAGTATCACGATTACAATTTGAATACAATGACTTTTCTGAAAAATCTTCATCGCATTAACCTGCTAATAAAACAATTTGATTTACTCTTTAACCATTTTATATTGATTTGTCATTTTAACAAATAAATCAGTAAAATCGAATAAAAATTAATAAAAGCTCATTTTTATGTATTATTTAAGCGAAATCAGACAAAAATGTCCTAGATCAATTCTTTGATCCAGGACATTCTATTTCATACTATTCTAATTCAAGCTGCTTCGTTTCCTTACCAAGGAAGATGACCCCTACAACACCGATAATAATCGCTCCACAGAAAATGGCAAAGATAAAACCTATATCATAGCCTGCCGTTAATAAAAACCCAACGAGCAACGGCCCAAAAATACCACCAATTCGTCCAACCGCTGCTGCCATACCTGCACCTGTTCCACGTATAACCGATGGATATTGTTCGGGTGTATAAGCATATAATGCTCCCCAAGCCCCCAAGTTAAAGAAAGATAAAAGCATCCCTGAAGTTAGCAATACGGCTAAAGTATCTGCATTTCCAAAAATATAAGCACTCGCTGCAGTACCAATTAGATAGGAAACAAGGACAAATTTACGCCCAAACTTTTCTATAAACCAAGCGGCTGTAAAGTAACCTGGTAATTGAGCTAAAGTCATGACCAAAACATATTTAAAGCTTGTAATCATGTCAAAGCCCTTCCCTACCATCACACTTGGCAACCATAAAAACATGCCATAATACGAAAATACAACCGTAAACCATAATAGCCACAGCATAAATGTAGAACGAGCATACTTTTTTGACCAAACCTCTTTCATATTTTGACCAATGCTCCGTTTTTTCGCTTCTTCCTTCACCGTAAATTGAGGTGAATCTGGCAAATGCCAACGAAGATAAATAGCATAAAACGCTGGAAGTGCTGTTAGTATAAGGGCTACTCGCCATCCCCATGTGGGAATAACAAAATACGAAATAAGTGCCGCTATTAACCAACCTGCTGCCCAAAAGCTTTCAAGTAATACAACCACACGACCTCTTTCTTTGGCAGCCACACTTTCAGATACAAGTGTTGAAGCTACAGGCAATTCTCCTCCTAGCCCCATCCCTACTAAAAACCGTAAAATTAAAAATGCAGTTAATGTTGTTGTAAAAGCGGATAAACCACTTGCAATAGAAAAAAGGACAAGTGTCCACATAAATATTTGCTTGCGACCTACTTTATCAGCAAACACACCAAAAAACAGAGCTCCTACAGCCATCCCGATAGAATTTATACTACCAATCCAACCAGATTGACTTGGTGATAGTCCCCACTCAGCGGCCAATGCTGCAATGACAAAGGATAATATACCAACGTCCATTGCATCGAAGAGCCACCCAACCCCCGCTACACCCAATAACTTATTTCTGGAAATGGATTGCTGAGGTTTCTTTGTTACTACTGTATTTATTGTCATTCTAACCACCTGTCTTTACACATGACTTTACATTACAAGATTACTATACAGTTGTTTCAAGAAAGTGACAAGTACTATTCAAATTACCGAATTGTTTCGACAATTAATGAAATGGTATTGAAATAATAGTGCTATTTGCGTTAAAATGTCTTTTATACAAAAACAACTGTTCTTTCTATAAGAACAAAAGGAGATCGTTACGTTATGTGGAAAGGCCTTATTGAAGAATATAAACAATTTTTACCCGTAACTGAAAATACACCTGCTTTAACTTTAAACGAAGGCAATACGCCTCTTATACATTTAGTGAACTTATCTAAGAAACTAGGCATTGAGCTTTACGGAAAAATTGAGGGTGCAAATCCAACTGGCTCATTTAAAGACCGAGGAATGGTATTTGCTGTTGCAAAAGCTATCGAGGATGGAAGTCAATGCGTTATTTGCGCTTCTACAGGAAACACTTCCGCTGCTGCGGCTGCCTATGCAACTCGTGCAGGCATCCAATCAATCGTTGTTATTCCAAAAGGTAAAGTTGCTCTTGGAAAGCTAGCACAGGCAACAATGTATGGGGCAAAGATCATTGAAATTGATGGAAACTTTGATGATGCACTCAATATCGTTCGTCAAGTAAGTGAAACGACACCAGTTGCACTTGTTAACTCTGTAAACCCATACCGTATCGAAGGTCAAAAAACGGCTTCGTTTGAAATCGTAGATGCCTTAGGTTCAGCACCTGATTATTTGTGTATTCCAGTTGGGAACGCAGGTAATATTACTGCATATTGGAAAGGGTTTAAAGAATATCACGCTGCAAAAAATTGTGGTCTACCAAAAATGTATGGCTTTGAAGCTGAAGGTGCTGCAGCAATCGTTAAAGGTGAGCCAATTGCTAATCCTGAGACTGTAGCAACTGCCATTCGTATTGGAAATCCTGCGAGCTGGACATTGGCAGAAGCTGCTCGAGATGAATCTGGTGGTATCATTGATTCTGTTACAGATGAAGAAATTGTAGCAGCCTACAAATTAATTGCAAGTACAGAAGGCATTTTTGTTGAGCCTGGCTCTGCTGCTTCTTTAGCAGGTGTTATGAAATCTGTTGCAAATGGAAAAATCCCTCAAGGCGCCAAAGTTGTAACAATCTTTACAGGGAATGGCCTAAAAGATCCTGATACAGCCATGAATGTATCCACTGTAGAGGTCGTATCCCTTAAAAACGATGAAGAAGAAATTCGTGCATATATTGAGGGTGTACTATGAGTAAAATGTGGCAAATCTCAGTTCCTGGAAGCACAGCCAACTTAGGTCCAGGCTTTGATTCAATAGGACTTGGCTTGTCTCTTTACTTACAGCTTTCTGTTACCTTGCAAGAACAATGGGAAATTATTCATCTTGATGATAATGGTCCTAAAGAGTTTGAGCTTGAAGAACACTTACTATACGTCATTGCTAAAAAAACTGCAGATCTATATGGTCAACAGCTACCCGCTTGTCGTGTGGAGATGGCTAGTGAACTTCCATTGGCACGTGGACTTGGCAGCAGTGCAGCAGTTATTGTTGCAGGTATTGAGCTTGCTAACCAAGTCTGTGAGCTGGAATTAACAATTCAAGATAAACTCAATCTATCTTCACAAATTGAAGGACATCCAGATAACGCAACTGCTTCAGTTTTAGGAGGATTAACGATTTCTTCGATGGATAACAATGGCATAGTCGATACATTCCACATCAATGATATCGATGCCTCCTTTGTGGTATATGTACCAGATGTTGAATTAAAAACAAGCGAATCCCGTTCTGTTTTACCAGAGCAATTTAACCGTTCCTATGCTGTTCATGCCTCAGCAAATGCAAATATGTTAGCCGCTTCTTTAATGACGCGAGATTTTGAACGTGCTGGGCGTTATATGGAGGAAGATTTATTTCATGAACCGTTTCGTGCAAAGCTAATTCCTGCTTATGAAGAAATTCGTATGGCTGCAAAATCGAACGGTGCATACGGTACTGCTCTAAGTGGCGCTGGACCAACAATGATTTCTATTATTCCTTCTGCTATTGCCTCTGACTTCGTTGAATTAATGAAAAAGCAATTCCCAGAGCATCAAATTATTTTAACAAATGCTGATGAACATGGTGTACAAGTCAATGAATGTGTGAAACGTCTACTTTAATAGTAGGCGTTTTTTCTTGAAAGCAAGATTGGATAAAACTAATATTATAGAAGTATAGAATTAAACTTTTTATACGCGCTTTCCTAAGGAGGAATTATTTTGAAACCCATTATATTCTGTGATTTCGATGGCACGATAACAGAAACAGATAACATCTTTTCACTTATGACTGAATTTGTACCAGAAGAATCTGAGAAAATTGCTCAAGCGATGATGGAACAAACCATTTCATTTAAAGATGGGCTATCAGCAATGTTTCACCTACTTTCTACTCATCAAAAAGATGAAGTCATTCAATACCTGATGGAGTCGGCAGTCATACGTGAGGGATTTGGTGATTTTGCCCGCTATGCTCAAAACAACGATATTCCATTTTATATTGTAAGTGGCGGAGTTGATTTTTTCATCGAGCCTTTAGTTGAAAAATTTGGTCCTTTTTCAGGCATTTACTGTAATAGAGCAGATTTCTCTGGTAAACAAATAGAATTGATCTACCCAAATAGCTGCGATGAGGAATGCGCTAAATACAACACACAAGGATGCGGCTGCTGTAAACCAAGCGTGATGCGGAAGGTTGCCAAGGAGGATCATTATAAAATTGTAATTGGTGATTCTCTATCAGATTTTGAGGCAGCTAAACTAGCAGATATTGTTTTAGCTAGAGATCATCTTATCCAACGCTGTGAAGAGCTTCATGTTCCATATAGACCTTTTACCACATTTCATGATTGTCTAAAAATAGTACAAGAGCTAGTGGAGTCAAAAGAAGCTGTTGTTACACGCTAATAGAAAAAAGAAAAAGGAGCCACTTTTACAAAGATGTCTCCCTTTTCCTACTTACTTATGCTAATAATACTAAGCTAATGGCCATGACTGCCATTCCCCCTACTAGACCATACATCGACAAATGTGTTTCATCATATCTTTGTGCAGCTGGTAGCAATTCATCTAGTGAAATAAAGACCATTATCCCTGCAACCCCAGCGAAAACGATTCCAAACATGACATCTGTTAAAAAGGGCATAAGGAGCAAAAAAGCTACTAATGCACCTACAGGTTCTGCCAATCCTGATAAAAAGGATAATTTAAAGGCTTTCCTTCGATTACCTGTTGCAAAGAAAATAGGAACAGATACAGCAATGCCTTCTGGAATATTATGAATAGCAACTGCAATGGCAATAGCAATTCCTACATTCGGATCATTAATAGCTGACATAAATGTAGCGATCCCCTCAGGAAAATTATGAATACCAATCGCCAGGGCTGTAAAAACGCCCATCTTCATCAAATGTTCTTCATTAACCTGTGGTTTGATGGCATTAACATCCTCTACCAGCTTTACTTCATGAGGATTAGTTGCCTTCGGAATGAATTTATCAATTAAGGCAATAAACAACATCCCACCGAAAAATCCAAGGATTGTCATCCAATAGCCATTAGTTGTACCTAATGCATTGGTTAAAGCATCTTTAGCTTTCACAAATATTTCTACAAGGGATACATAAATCATCACCCCTGCTGAAAACCCCAATGCTAATGATAAAAATTTTGTATTTGTTCTTGATGTAAAAAACGCTATTAAACTACCTACACCTGTTGCAAGTCCAGCAAACAGAGTTAATCCTAATGCCAGTAAAACATTTCCGTCCATACCCTTCTTCCTTTGCTCTTTTTCTTATTGTACTCATCTTAACGTAGAAGTTTCCTATACGCAATTCTTTTTTATGAGGCAAATATCATTCTTTACAATGTCTCGGTAAAATGTAAAAAAGCAGTATCTATCATAGAAATAGATACTGCCTGTCTTTTTATTTATGATTAGATTGAAATAAACGTTTACGACGTTCGTACCAAATGACACAGATGATAAACCAAGTATAGCCGATGCTCCAACCAGCAAGTACATCTGTAGCAAAATGTCGAGCTCCTGCAATACGTGATAAACCAATAAGCACCATTAAAATTGTTGCCCCAAGCCACAGAAGGATTTTACGTCCTTTACTACTATTCTCCGCTAAGATATAAGCAAGTGTAAATAAATAAAGTATACCAGTCATCGAATGTCCAGATGGAAAACTAAAGGATGTCAGTTGATCCTCAATTTCAGGTCGTGGACGCTGCTCCCATTTTTTTAGTAATTGGTTCAGAACATTGCCTGCCGCAAAAGTTAGGACAACAAATAGCATACCTCGATAATTTTTTTCCTTCCAAGCTAAATACACCATTAAAACTACTGCAACAGCAACAACAAATTTAGGCTCACCTATATAATGAAAAATCTCAATAAATCGATTACCAAAAAAAAGCTCTGCCATCTTTGCATCAAATGTATTCATCAGCTGGCTTTGATAAGTGGCTCTTAATACAATAAAGACAATTAACGTTAAAACTGCTAATGGATATGCCCATTTTTTCATTTTTTCACCTCAAAAAACATTCATGCTATGTCCTTCACATCATAACACAAATAAATCTTTTCTGAATGAAATATAGGCCTTCATTTTAAGAAAGGTATACACCATTGACCTCTTGATAAATAGTGACTGATTCTTCTTCTGGTTTGTTAAAGTAATTGGAAACGGCCAATGCAACAATGAATAAAATGGCTACTATAGGTAGTATTCTTCTAAACATCCTAAACACTCCCTTATTCTTTTACTAGTCCACATTTGACTACTTAATTAGCACTGGATCAAAAAGCCAATCTTTTGGACCAAAGTTTGCATCCTTTTCTCCTCTAACCTCACGTGAAATACCATATTTTATAATAGTTTCTCTAAATCTTTTACTAAACAAAGTCTTTCTATATAGATATCTTCCATCATGACTACACTCGGCTGAGTAGAAAACATCCCCTTTTAAGTTTTCCAAATCTTCATGATGATAAATATCAGGACCATTAATGACACCATTTAAACCACAACTGCACGGAGGTTGCTCAGTTGCAAAGTATAATTTAACCCTGTCCTTACTACACTCAGGAAGCATTTGTATAGGAATAATTTGAAAAGCTGGCTGTTTGCCTTCTTCCGGACCTTGATGGATCACCTCTAAAAGCTCATAGCCTTCTAGTTTTTCTCTTTTCATTAATGATACTAGTTCCTCAGAAGCTACCCAATAACCATTTACATGCACTAAATGACGATCTTTCATCTGCGTAGTATCGATAACTATTGGTGATAACTGCTCTTTATCCATGAGCCCACAACACTTACAATGTGTACTCAAAGAAAATAGTGTCCCCTTATCTTCTAAGAACATTTCTGGTGAATTACCTGTTGAATTTAAAGTAAATAATGGTGCTCGTTCATACTCTAAATCTGAAAATTCAAAATAAAAACGTTCTCCGATTGAAACGATTCCAAATTCACGCTCTAATGACTCATATAAAGCTGTTACCTGCTCGTATGTTACATCTTCATTTAATGTAAAAATAGGATTAAATTTAGTTTTTAAGTTTCTTTTTCTCAATTCAGGCGCACCAATAGCAATACCATGACGATTATAAACGTTAATAACTTGATCTTGACTAGTTTCATCTATGGAAAACAAATTTTCAAGTTCTACTTTCACAATACACGCCTACCTTTATAAAGTTTTATGGTGAAGTATATTGACTAGCTAGTAACATTCTACAATCTACTAACGCTACTTTATTCATAGATAGTCAGGCTGCTTATTTAATAAAATGATTTATATATTACTCACTAAAGCAAATCTACTTAACCACTGTTAATTTAAGCGTACCAGTAGTTATACCGTTATTTCAACTTCGGGTTTACGCCAATTTTCTGGCGTGATTCAGACAGATTTTTGGCGTGATTTGGCGGTTATAAAAAAACACCGCCACTTTTTTGGCGGTGTCTATCATATTTTATAGGTAATTTAGTATAGGGATATGGTTTTATTTTACTAAGGAAATATATAGGATATTTAATTCCCATAATGCCCCCTATTAATTGAAAAATATACCAACAGTATAACATAGAAATAGTTTAGAGTAAATTCATTCTCTCTGCAAGATTTACAGCTTCTGTTCGTGAATCTACATTTAACAAAGAAAAGAGTTGAGTTAAATATCTTTCCGTTGTACGTTGAGGAATATTTAATTCAATAGCGATAGCTTTATTTGTATGGCCCTCTGCAATGAGTCTTAGAATTTTCTTTTCCTTTTCATTTAAGTGAATATCTTTAGCACCTTGCAGTTTAAATTTATCATCCAGAAAATCTAAGAAATTTTTAGGTAAAACAATTTCACCGTTTGCAATTGCCCTTACTGTTCTTAATATTTGCTCTTTCGAAGCTGTTTTAGCTAAAATGCCTTCTATTTTTCTTTCTAAAATGAGTGGATAATAATCTGTAATATCATCACCTGTGTAAAGAATAACTGAAGCATTTGACTGAATAGCCTTGATATTACGGGCTAGGTTAATTCCATTTTCTAATGGCATATTGATATCTATTAGATAGATATCGTACGGTTTATTCTTTATCCTTTGAATGACACAAGTTGCATCACTTTCCGTATCGATGATAATATCTTCATTCTCTTGAAATAAATTTTTAGTTCCCTCTAACACTATAGGGTGATCATCCACTATGAGCATCGTAATCAAGTGTTTCACTCCCTTCTTTCACCATGATTCTTATAAACATCCCTTCATTGATATTCGAGTCAATAGTAAATTGTCCGTTAAACGCTTTTACACGCTCCTGCATGCCTTGAATGCCCATTGATTCGGCTACTATAATGTCCTCTACATTACAGCCTACACCATCATCTTTATAAATGATTTCGAAACCATCGTTCATTTCTTTTAAATGAATTTCAACTGATGCTGCATAAGAATGCTTCAACGCATTATTAAGTAACTCTTGGAATAAACGATAAATCATTAAATTCATACGCTCATCCTCTAAATAAAGACGGTCAATGGTGTAAATAAGCACGAAGTTAGCTCTTTCTTGAACTTTCCGAATCAATTTTTCCAAAGCTGCATTTAAACCTAATGTATCTAATAACGGTGGTTTTAGGTTTTCACAATAAGTACGTAATTCATGTAAGGATGCAACCATTTGTTTATGAATTTTCGCAAGCTTTTCTTGAATATCCGTTGTATTTTTTGCATTTACTAGGACATCCACCTCGCGGGCTATATGAAGTTGCTCCTGTAAATTGGTGTCATGTAACTCTTGAGCTAACTGGTATTTTTCTTCTTCAAATCTTAGCCATAATAGCTTATTCAGCCATGGTAACTGACCATCATCAGCTTGCTTCATATGCTTTAGTTCCTCTAGCAGTTCTTCCACCATCTTGGTATTTTCAATAAAATTATTTACATATAATAAGAGCAGTTCAAGCCATAAAAGCTCCTCATCTTTTAAATGAATCGTATTATTATGCCCTAGCACTAAAGCTCTTTTAAAATGTGCATCCTGATGGAGGAATGCTATATAAACTTTGTCAATTTTGCGTATTTCACCTAATCTGATATCTTCCATTATGTCAGGATCTATCGTAATACTTTCACCAGCTATTGGTATGAATTCATTTTTGTCATAGTTATATGTTAAGACAAAAACATCCTCTAACTCCAGATGCATGGAAACCTCATAAGCAAATTTTTCTAAAAGTTCGTCAATTTTAATTGTTTTCCCAATTTTATCTACGGCTGTATATAGCTGATGAATATAGTCACCCTTTGTGGAAAATAATATTTTCCGCTTGCGATAATCGACCTTCTCTTTTACGTAAAAAAGTATGACTAATGAAGAAAATGTAAAGAAAGATACCCCTGACATAACCGTCATGGTTAAATAACGCCCTGCAATAAAATATAGTCCCACTGTAAACCATACAGTAAAGATTAAAGAGAATATAACATAATAACGTAATCTTGTAATATGGTACTCAATATCAAATAATCTCTCTGCTAATTGCGTAAAAATAAAGCTAAAGGGTATAAGCAATAAAAATAATGAGCTTATCTCAGATGAAAGTATATACGTATGAAAAAAAATTTTAGGGAGTGCATATAAAAAAAGAAATGGTAGAAACGGAATTAATATACTATTTAATAAAATCTTCAACTGAGGTGAGCTGTACTTAAAATAGCTTATTAATAAAATACTAAGAADGATCACTAGGAGAATAAAGAAAATAGCCAATATAACATTGGAAAGAATATCATTTGAAGCAGGATAAATAGTACCCATACATCCTAATACAAAAGCTATGAAAGGAAGTATATAAAAGAGCTTGATATTATTTGTAAACACCCAATTTGTTTTCACAAATGAATAATAATTTCTCAAAAAATGTAACAGTATAACTAAACATAACAGCATACTACTTCGATTTACGATAATGCCAATCGTATCCATTCTACCAGAGACACCACTACTTACATAGGCCAAAGAAACCGTTAACATAAAAAGAATTAGTAAGTCAGCTAATTTTGTATTCCTTTGTTTGAAATGTAAATAAAACGCTATAAATAATGTTAATAAATAATAACAAGCTGGAATGATTAATACATAGATAAATTGTTGAGGGATATCCAAATGCTTAATATGTATATTGATTAGATCTCCATCGGGCTTCAGTATTGTTATTTCATTAGCAGATAAAATTTTAGATTTATATCTCAGTTGATTTAATTCATTGATGGGTTCATGATCTACAGTTAAAATTGCATCACCAACAGAAATATTTTGACCCTCTGCCCAGTCTTTATAATAAAGTTGAGAAATGACCCATTTGTCATTCTCTTCTTCTACCCCAATCTGTATATAAGGCTCGCTATAATTCACATAATTTAAATAAAAACCAATAATTAAATAGAGAATTATAGCGGGCCAAAACAACTTACTTCGCAACTTTCTTAGTTCCAAATATCACTTTCTGTATTCATTTCACCGTTAAACGCTTCTAAAATTGCTGTTTGCTCTACAGATGAAACTCCAACTAATGAGGCTTTTTGATCTTTTAATAGTGCAACTAGGCTTGGATTTTGCTCTAAATATTGGATTACATTAATCATTCTTATCTCTCCTCATTTCAATAGTTTTTGTAGGTATTCTCTACCTACCTGATTTATAGCTACATTTTCCAGGTAATTCAATGCTTTAAATTTATAGACGTTTTTTATGGTAATGGCATAACGTATCGCCCCACCATTTGTCAACGCGTCTTCTGTTGCATTATTATCCAAATCTGTAACTATATCATTATTATAATAGCTAGAAACAGATTTTGAAACATCATTTTTCTGTGATAATAGATAAATAATAGGAAGAGAATACCTTTTATTTAGCAGATCATTTTTAGGACCCCACTCCTTTAAGCTTTGAATATCATTTTTAATTTGTTGGATGATCCCTATGTATTTCCCATATTCCTCTACTTCTTGAGATATTTCTCCTTTTGCAAGTACTTCGCCAACCAAGCAACCCATCGCTGTTAATGAGCCGGATTTCAAGGTAATCATTTTTACATAGGAATCTTCATCGCGACAACTATTTAATAAGTCTAATTGCTGTCCATTTATACTTTTTAATGCGTATTTATCAACTAGCTTTATAGCCGCTCTTTTATGTTCAAAAGAGGTTTCATCTATTGTTTTAGATGCCATGACCAGCATAGCTAAAGCAACATTTAATGATAATTCTGGTGTTTTGTTCCAACTATAGTCTGAATCTTTATCCTGCAGATCATCAATAATATCAAAAGACAGTATTAAAAGTTCAATTGCAGCAGCTACCTTGTAGATATCTGGATTTATACTACTTGAAAATGCTTCATAATGCCAAAAACACATTTTACCAAAGGAAAAACCTACTGTTGTTTTTTCTTCTTTAAAGCTTTTTAGCATTAATTTTAGCTCTGGTCCAAGTAATAGTTCATTTTCTATAAGGATGTCTAATGATTCATTGATGTGTACATCTAAATCCTTCAATAGTCCTCTCTCCTATCTGTTGTATTACTAGATATTATATAGATTAGTGGGAATTAATACTAGGCACGCGTTTATATAATACATTAAATACCATTAATTCCTTTATAAAGAGAGAGACCGCCAAAAAATGGCGTTATTCATGCAAATCACGCCAGATTTTTGCTAATTATTACTAAAAAAATGGCGGTAGAGAACCAAGTACCGCCATTAAAGTGGCGTAAACTTACCATTGAAATGGCGCTCTAACAGATGTTACGCTTAGATTAGCAATAAAATATATTTATAAAGTCAGGATAGATTGATGAACATGAAATCTTTTTGTACTGGGAGTGACTTAAAATTGAATGAAACTGTTTTCATACTTACGGCTACTTTTTCATGTAATATCTCTGTCTCAGCTGAAGAAATTACAATTAAACAGCCTAGCAATGATCAACGACGAATTGAACAAATTATTATTCAATCTGAAGTAAAAGCCTATCAAGATACACTGGCTGCATATAAAAATATTTCACCCTATTCAAAATATATTAGTGATATTCCTGGATTTGAGGATACATTTCAACAAAAAAGAGATTATTATATTGAGCAATATGGCATTATTAGAATATCAAACGAAAGTATTTCTACTATGTCATTAGTCAATCCTTTCACTTTTGGATTAAATATAGATTCCCCTATAGTGTATGTAACGCCACATGACACAATTATTAATGCAAGAGGGCTAGTAATAGCGGCTAATGCATCTAATAATAACAATCATTCTGATAGTTTGGATGAGCTCTGTAATACCAGCATCTCAGGCTTGTCCATTAATGAGAACACCATTTCCTTTAATATGGATTCTACATTTAGTAAATGGAGAAAACCATCTATTACACATTAACCTATACACCTAGCTAAGCAGGTCACACTGATTGTGACCTGCTTTTTGAGTAATAAAACGACATCTTTACATAGTGTTGATAAACAAAGCGATCAATAGCATTTTTATAAAAGATGAAAATGCATTTCCGTTGCAGGCTACTTGCTTTCCTGTAGGAGAGCACCGAATCGCTTCCTCCGCTACTGCTCCGTTTAAAGTTTTGCCTGTCTTGCTATTCTATGGTAGTCCAGTAGCCCACCACTATAAACCGCTTTTTAGCAAAGGTTTTCAAATAAAGTGAAGGTGTTCATTACTCTTTATGAAGAGGTGTTGTCACGCATCACTTCTCCACATTGAAAATAAGAGCTTATCCCCTCTAAGAATACAGATAATGGGCTATTTGATTGTTATGCTACTATGAAAAAAGTAAAGACACTTTGCAGAATGGTTGATTGGAGTGGAGCCAGCGTCACTCCTAGGAGATTTAGCGTCACTGAGGAGACCCTGGAGCGAGCGCAAGTGAGTGAAGCGGCTCATCGGACGCCCCCTGGAAAGGACGCTGGCGGATCGGAAATCAACCCCTCACCTTGCTAAAAAGGCTTTTTCTGCTAGTGACATTCTTTTTTCAACAACAAGAAAAGGTGTCTCAATCCCTTGAGACACCTTTAGATGATTAACCTTTTACATAATAAACTTCTTGTCCGCTTTCAATGATATGATCAGGCTTCGGTTTACCTGCACTTGCCTTATGGCCTGCAATATGCTCAGGACTCTTCTCCCAATTTTTCCATGCTTCTTCTGATTCCCAACGAACCATCACTAGTACTTCTTCATCACCGCGGCGAACTTTCTTTACAAGTACCTGCTTATCAATGAAGCCAGGTTGTTGTTCAAGTAATGAGGGACCGTTTGGCTTAGCACCAAAACGTTCCACAACCTTATCCGAATTCCCTTCTGTCACAACAATACGTTTAATTTGTACAAACATATTAGTTGAACGCCTTTAATACATCTTCAGCTTTTTGTGTTTCTGATTGTAAACCGCCACCTGAAAGGTACCAAATTTCTGGATCTAGGTAGAATACTTTACCATTTTTCACAGCGTTTGTTGCACTTACGATTTCGTTTTCAATTGCAGCTTTTGTACCTGATTCACCGTTTTCATTTACAACAGCGTCACGGTCAATGACGAATAAGATATCTGGGTTTTTCTCACGTACAAATTCAAAGCTTGCATTATCACCATGTGATTCGATTTTGAAGCCACTAGCTTCAGCTACAGCTTTTACACCATATACATCATGAATCACACCGAAACGTGAACCAGGACCGAATACTGATAATGAACCTTCACTACCTAAAACGATTAACGCTTTTTCTTCTGTTGCAGTAGCCTTAGCTTTTACTTCTTCTACTTTTGCTTCATATGCAGCAATTGCATCTGCCGCTTCTTTTTCTTTACCAAAAATTTTACCAGCTAATTCTGTATTAGCTTTGAATGACTCTAAGAAGTTAGTATTATCTACACCAATGTATACTGTAGGAGCAATTTTAGATAATTCAGCATAAGCTGCTGAAGCACGACCAGAGATGAAAATGATATCTGGGTTAATTTCAGATAATTTTTCATAATCAGGCTCGAATAATGTACCTGCGTTTACATAAGTACTATCTTTAAACTTGCTCAAATATGCTGGTAATGAGTCTTGTACCACTGCTGTAGGATTAACGCCTAAAGCATCTAATGTATCTAAGAAACCATTATCAAAAACGACAACTTTTTCTGGCATTTTATCTAGTGTTACTTCTTCAAATGTTGTACTACCGTCACGACCTTCAACTGTGCTACCTGGGATTGTTAGTGGATATACTGATGATTCTTCATTTTGTTCCTCAGCTGGTTTGTCAGTTGAATTACCTTTATCATCTTCTTTTGCTTCATCTTTCGAACCGCAAGCAGCTAATACTAATAGCATCATTGCCATTAATACCGTAAGTAATTTCCATTTTTTCATTGTGAAATTTCTCCTTTAATTAAATGATTTGATAGTTAGATGTTCATCATCTGGACTATTTTTACGAATTAAAATAAACACAAATTCGACAGCCATCCTGCTCTTGAACAGGAATATCCATATCATAAATTTCCTTCAATGCATGTGAGTTAATAATGTCATTTGTAGGGCCATTTTTAACAACACGGCCATCTTTTAATGCAACAATATGGTCAGAGTAAACAGAAGCAAAATTAATATCGTGTAAAACGATAACCACTGTTTTGCCTAACTCATCAACCAACTTACGTAAAATCTTCATAATCTGGACAGAATGCTTCATATCTAAATTATTTAATGGTTCGTCCAGTAAGATATATTCAGTATCTTGGGCAATAACCATTGCGATAAATGCACGCTGACGTTGACCACCTGAAAGCTCATCTAAATAATTATGTTGCATATCTTCTAAATTCATATAGCGAATAGCTTCATCCACTTTTTCTTCGTCTTCAGGTTTTAAGTGTCCTTTTGAGTAAGGGAAACGGCCAAAAGATACAAGCTCACGAATCGTTAGACGAACATTCATAAAGTTTGATTGCTTTAAAATCGATACACGTTTAGCGAAATCATCTGATTTCCAGCTACGTACATCTGCCTTATCGAGTAGTACTTCACCAGTATCTGCATTCAGTAAACGACTCACCATAGAAAGTAGCGTGGACTTCCCTGCACCATTCGGTCCAATAAACGATGTGATTTTTCCTGAGACAATATCAACACTTACATCTTGAACGACAGGTTTTTTACCAAAAAACTTTGTAATTTCTTTGACTTGTATCATCCTGCTGACCTACTTTCTCTTAATAATAAGTAGATGAAGTAAACCCCACCCACAAAATTAATAATGACACTAAGTGTAGTAGTGAAACTAAATAAACGTTCAACCATCCACTGTCCACCGACTAAAGCTACAACACTCATTACACAGGAGCCAGTAATTAAGATGGAATGCTTGTATGTTCTGAAATACTGATATGATAAATTTGCAACGATTAAACCAAAGAACGTGATCGGACCAACAAGCGCTGTTGAAACAGCAATCAAAATTGAAGCTAAAATTAACATACGTTGTACCAGCTTATCGTAAGGTACACCTAAATTTATAGCTGTGTCTCGTCCTAGAGACATGACGTCTAATTGATTCATGTGACGAGCACCGTAGATAAACGTTATTAAAATGATAACGCCTGCTAGCCAAACTAAATCTGAATTAACATTATTGAAACTTGCAAACATTTTACTTTGTAAGCCTAAAAACTCATTCGGATCTATTAATACTTGGAAGAACGTTGTAATACTTCCTAAGAACGTACCAACAATCATCCCAACAAGCAGTAAAAAATAAATCGGTCGCTTTCCTTCTTTAAACAATACTCGGTAAAAAATTAAAGCGAATAGAATCATCGCCCCAATTGCAAGCGTAAAATTATAGTAGATATTAATAACTAATATGGATGTAGAGCCAAAGAAGAAGTAGATGCATGTTTGAATTAACATATACAAGGCATCTAAACCCATGACACTTGGGGTTAAAATTCGATTATGTGTAATTGTTTGGAAAACTACTGTTGAATAGGCGATCGCTATACCCGTTAATGCCATTGCCACAACCTTTATGACACGGCGTGGAAAAGCATAGTGATAATTACCATTGAGTTCCCAAAATAAATATAGGACAACTGCTATAACAGCGAGACCTAGTAAAATGAACATTTTTGTACGATTACGCATATGCTCTCCCCCTAAACAACATGAATAGGAAGATGGCACTTCCAATTACACCAACAGTCATACTTATTGGTATTTCATAAGGGAAAATCAGTACTCGTCCTAAAATATCACAGAATAACAAGAATGACATACCAAGTAATGCTGTGTGCGGCAAGGTTTTTGCCAAATTATCACCTTTAAACAGGGAAATAATGTTCGGAATAATCAAACCAAGAAATGGAATGATACCGACTGTTAACACCACTGTCGTGGAGATAAGAGCTACCAACACCAAGCCTAAATTGACTACAAATTTATAGGATAGACCAAGATTTTTTGCAAAATCCTCTCCCATCCCAGCTACTGTAAAACGATTTGCGTAAATGTAAGCTAAAATGAGTATTGGTACACTTACGTATAACAGTTCGTAACGGCCTTTCATGATTAATGAGAAATCTCCTTGTAACCATGCAGAAATGTTTTGGATAATATTCGCCTTATATGCAAAGAATGTTGTAACAGAGGACAAAATATTCCCAAACATTAAGCCAATAAGCGGTATAAAAATCGCATCTTTAAACTTAATTCGGTTTAATATTTGCATAAATAGTAATGTGCCGGCTAAAGCAAATATGAAAGCGAAGGAAATTTTTTGGAAATACGTAACGTTCGTAAAGAACATCATGGAAATCAATACACCCAACCGTGTGGCATCTAATGTACCAGCTGTTGTTGGTGAAACGAATTTATTCCTACTTAAGCTTTGCATAATTAAACCAGCAATACTCATACCTGCACCCGCTAGCAAGATTGCAACAAGTCTAGGTACACGACTAATTAAAAATAGTCTAGCTTCTTCTGATTGGAAGTCTAATAGGTCGCTAGGCTTAATATCTACTACTCCGATAAAGAGCGACACAATAGACAGCAAAACAGTTGCTGTTAAAAGATATCTTATTTTCATAGTAATCCCCGGTAGATTTCATTTTTGTGTGTAACTCACTTATTAGTGAAAATGATTATCATTACTCACGATTTCCATTATAAGCATGATTTTATTCTCAGTCAACCAGCAAATGAGAATTATTCTCGTTTTATTAATGATTAACTAAAAAATATGCCAAATTAACGAAATATCAGCATTACCGTAAATTAATCAACAGAAATAATTCACTATTTCTACAATATTTTTATCCAAATAAAAAGGTAATTGAGAATAAAATCTATCCCTCAATTACCATTTCTATATTAGATAATTTTTTTAGTGCCTCTTAACCATGCAGAAATAATGAATATGATTAATACTAACCCAACATAGCCCATCACTGCATATAGTTTAGCTACTAGCGTTGTAAACCCTACAAGACTTGCTAGAAAACCGAGACCGCCTATAAATATAACTGCAACCCTAAAGCTTGCTCTACTAGGTTCGAAAAACCTTACCATAAAGGAATATAGCATCCCTACTGCCGTATTATAAATCATTCCCAAAAGAGAAATAGTCATTAATACTCCAACAATCGGATGAATTTCATTCGCTAACGCTAGCATCGGAATGTCTAACCCAACAATGATATTCATCTTGGCTAAAAGGGAGAAATTCACAAGTAAGATTAAAGCACCTAACAAAATCCCACCAATTATACCACCCATGCCAGCTACCTTATGATTGCGGATGGATCCACACATAACAGTCAGTAAAGAGAAGCTTACCCCTACATTGAACGACATGTACAATAAAGCCGTTACCCACCAACTTTTCTCACTTATTTGAGCCTGTTGAGCAATAACAGCTTGCTCTGCAAAGGTAAAATCCATCGTTGCAATAGCATAGATAGCGATGATGGAGACAACGGTTAGTAGATAGGGGGTTGCTAGTGCAATGATATTAATGATGCTTTTCACATCCATCATGACAGTGGCTACTGTAAGCAAGATCATACAAATACTCCCTAGCCAAATAGGCAGTCCAAACATTTGCTGAAATGTTGCACCAGCGCCAGCAAACATGATGACAGCTACACCAAATAAAAAGAGTGATAGCACTAAATCCAAGACAAAGCCCATAGTATTCCCTGAAATTTGATAAATCAAATCCTTATGGGACGATGTGCGAAGCTTAGAGCTCACTTGAGCAACACACATTCCAACAATTGAGAAACCAACCATAGCTAACAATGCTCCATATATTCCTTTAAAGCCATAGCTTGTAAAATAAAGGACAATTTCCTGCCCTGATGCAAATCCTGCTCCAACGATAATCCCCACATAGGCACCACCGATTTGCAAGCTTTTTTTCAATCAGTTCTCTCCTCGTTTTCCTTATACTAAATGATCGACTAAGTACTGCCTTATTGATAGATTTCTTTGCTAATTGTTAATTTATCAATCACAGCCATATTAGGCTTAAAACCAATACCTACCGACTGGGGTACCTCAATATAGCCATCTTTGACTTTTACTTCAGGATCAATGATATCCTCGTACCAATAATGACTAGAACCTGCTGTATCGCCAGGTAAAATAAATTGGCTAAGAGACGTTAAGGCAACATTATGTGCTCGTCCAATTCCAGCCTCTAACATACCACCACACCAAACTGGAATATGGTTTGCTTTACATAGGTCATGTATTCGTATTGCTTCCGTTAAACCACCTACTCGTCCAATCTTGATGTTTATGACACCACAGCTTCCAAGTTCAATTGCTCGTCTGGCATCCTCATATGATGTGATGCTTTCATCTAAGCAAATAGGCGTTTTTAACTTTTTCTGCAATGCTGCATGATCGACAATATCATCAGTAGCTAATGGTTGTTCGATCATTAATAAATTAAAATCATCAAGCTGCTGTAGTATTTCTATATCCTCTAATGTATAAGCAGAGTTTGCATCAACCATCAAGGGTAAATTTGGAAATTCCGCACGAATTGCCTGTACTATCTCTACATCCTCTCCAGGCTTTATCTTAATCTTCACCCTTTTGTAGCCTTTTTCAATATGACCTTTTATTAATGCTATTAACTGAGCGATAGAGGGTTGGATACCCACACTGACTCCTACTTCAATACGTTGTTTTTGACCACCTAACGCCTGTGCAAGTGATTGCTTTGTTTGCTGAGCATAGATATCCCATACAGCACCCTCAATTGAAGCTTTCGCCATGCAGTTTCGCCGAATAGGTGCAAATAATGAGGTTACCTCATCTGGATGCCCAATCTTTTTATGTAACAAGATGGGTATCAAAAAATCTTGTAGCATATGCCATGTTGTCTTTAATGTTTCTTCCGTATACCATGGTGCTACAAAAGCAACAGTTTCTCCCCACCCCGTCGTCCCTGATTCATCTTTTGCTTCTATCAGTAACATTTCCTTTTCATCAACTGTGCCAAAACTCGTAGTAAATGGTGCTTTCATAGGCATTTTTAAATGCCTTAATGTAATCTTTTCTAATCTCACATTGTTCACTCCTTATCATTATTATAAAGCTAATAAGGAGCGTCTGACTAACAGATAGCTATGAACATATTCTGGATGTTTCTTCATGCGTACGATGGCATAATCTTGGTTAAATAATGTTGTTAAGATTGTGCGAATTTTATAACGCCAGTCCTCTGCAAGTTTTGGACTTTCCACTTTCATTTTCTGTAGAGATTGAGGGATCGGTAAAAGATAGGCATCTTTATAAAAGGATTGATTTAACTGAAATGTATTTTCTACATCTAGAACTGGTAATCCGTCTACTGTTAATGTCCAAGGTACAATTTCCTGTGCTACTTCTTCTAATTCATCAAGGCTATCTGCCATTTGATCACGCTCGATCCACCATTCAACGACAAGTCTATCTGAAGGTAGTCCTTCATTAAAGTCATCTCGAAGTGGACCATAATAATCATTTTCATATTGATAACTAGTGGCGTTCAGTTTTAGAAATGCTAGATTCGCTAAACGCGCCTCTAATGGGTCAATTAACCAGCGGACAAGTTGAAAACCATGCTCTTTTGCATATTCTTGTTGGGCATGCTTCAATAATTCACCCACACCTTGTTCACGATATGCTTTTTCTACACCAATCATGTGCGAATGTAAGTACATTTCTCTATTCCGATAGCCAACGAAGCAATAGTTAAAGCCAATTAGCTTTTCATCTAAATACGCTCCTAATACGATTCCCCCATTTTGTACAGCAGCTAGTAATTGATGGGAGGGGATTGCTTGACTGCCCCATATTTCAGCATTTAATTTTTGGATCTCTGCAATTTCTTTCGGTGTCGTTACTTTGTGAATTCGCACTTGCTCTAACATTACGCTGACGCCTCCTTTTTATGCCCTGACTCCAAAGCTAATAAAACTGCTCTTGTAAGTATCTCCACTCCCGTGACAAGTCTTGCTTGTTTAAATTTCATTTTCGGATGATGCAAGCCTGGTGTTAATCCACAACCCAAGCCCAGCATGGTTGTTTTTAAATGCGGCCGTTGTACAGCATAATGGTGAAAATCCTCTCCTCCAGGTGTATGAACAGGCTTTCTTAAATTTGATAATCCAGCAGCCTGTATAATTGCCTGCTCCATTAAATATTGAGCACTTGTATCAACTTCAGCAGCTACGATATTGGCCACCGTACGTAATTCAATTTGTACTTTATGCAACAATTTAGAGGAATCAATCACACGCTTTACGCCTTGTGCTAAATCGTCCATCACCTTGTTTTGTTGTGCACGAATATCAATCGTAAATGAGGCATTACCTGGGATAATATTGCCCGAATCTCCCCCAGCATGGAATTTCGTCATCTTTACAGATACAGGAACCATAGGATCTGTATGAATGGTTCGCAAATCTTCGATGATTGTTGCACCTACTTCAATGGCATTAATACCTAGGTGCGGTCTTGCAGCATGAGCATCCTCTCCGATAATTTCGCCTTCAAGTAAACGAGAGGCACCATGATATAAGGCTGCACAATAAGTGCCGTCCTCTAGCTCATGAACAGGTCTTACATGGACACCAAATAAATAATCTAAGTCATCAATAACACCTTCTTCTAATACAGATAACGCTCCAGTTCCTTTTTCTTCAGCAGGTTGGAAAATAACACGGATTGTACCATTAATAGATTGCTGTAGTTCTTTTAAAAGTAATAGTGTACCAATGGCCATCGTCATATGACCGTCATGTCCACATGAATGATTCGCACGGAAATGACCATCTACTTCTTGCCATAAGGCATCTATGTCTGTTCTTAGTCCTACTTTGGGGTTACCTTTGCCTACATCAACATATAATCCTGTGGAATTTTTAAATCGTTTAGGGGAAAAGCCTTCCTGCGTTAATAGCTCCACTATATAATTGGTGGTTTCTACTTCATGCCAGCTGATTTCTGGATTTGCATGTAAATACGTAAAAATCTCCATTAATCTTGGCCTCAAATAATCTAACTCTTCCTTCATAGATTCCAACCCCTTAAATTCTTATATTATTAAAATTATTATAACGAAAATGATAATTTTCTACATAGAAACTTATACCCACATTCAACAAAATAACTACTTATGATAATATATTTCGCTCTCAGCCTCTTAGATAGACTTTTATTTAGATACAAAAAAAGATGCAAGTACAGTTTTTTTAATAACTGTACTTGCATCTTTCATTTAATTAATACCCTTCATCGCTTTTGAAATAATTGGTGAAAGCACCAATATAATAATCCCGACTACAATAGATAAGGTACCTAAGAAACCAAAGTATGTGAATTCGCTTACAACTTCATAGACCTTAACTAATTGCGCATTAATTGCTTGTGCTGCTGCACTTGTTAAAAACCATAAAGACATCGTTTGCGCTGCGAATGCCTGTGGTGCCAATTTCGTTGTGGCAGATAGACCAACTGGTGATAATAATAACTCACCAACAACCACTAAGAAGAATGACAATACTAACCATAAAGGACTCACTAATGTATCTCCACCAGACAGGTGTGCTGGAATCATCATCACTAAGAACGATAGACCCGCAAAGAACAATGCATATGAGAACTTACGTGGTGTTGTTGGCTGCTTGTCTCCCCATTTAAGCCATAGCATCGCAAATAATGGTGCCATTGTAATAACAAATAATGGGTTCAATGACTGGAACCAAGAAGATTGAAGCTGAATACCACCAAAACTTAGCTGTGTACGCTCATCTGCATAAGTCGCTAAAATAGTTGCTCCTTGTTCTTGAATAGCCCAGAACATTACAGCTGATAAAAATAAAGGAATATAAGCAAGTAGACGAGACTTTTCATCCTTTGTTGTTTTTTTACTGCGATACATATAAATAAAGAATGCAGTTGGAATTAATACACCTAGAGCTGTGATGATTAAACTAAATACATTCATTGTTAAAGTACCAGTTTTAATACCGATAGCACCCAAGATGATAATAAGTAAAGCTGCAACTCCGAATTGCGTAAAGACTTTTTTACGTTCTTCAGGCTTTAATGGGTTGTTTACTTGTAAGCCCGCTAAGCCTAAATATTTTTTCTCTGTTAATTTATAAACAATTAAACCAATAAACATACCTAGACCCGCTAAACCAAAGCCAAGGTGGAAGCTATATTTTTGTCCAATTGTTCCGACAATAAAAGGTGCAATAAATGCTCCCATATTAATACCCATATAGAAAATAGAAAAACCTGCATCACGACGGCTATCTGTTTCAGCATAAATGTCCCCAACAATACTTGAAACGTTCGGTTTTAATAAACCAGTACCCATAACGATAAATGCCATGGAAGCAAATAACATGCTCACACCACCAGGCAATGCTAGCAGTAAATGACCAATCATAATTAACACGCCACCATAAAAAATGGTTTTTCGTGTTCCTAAAACTCGGTCGGCAATCCATCCACCTATAATTCCAGACATATAAACAAGCGAGCCGTAGATGGCCATAATAGAGTTTGCTGTTCCGCGGTCTAGACCTAAGCCCCCGTCATGTAATTCGTAATACATAAAGAAGATAAGAATTGCTCGCATACCATAGTACGAGAAACGTTCCCAAAATTCTGTGAAAAACAAAGTAAAGAGCCCTTTAGGGTGTCCAACAAAACCATTTTGAGGGACAGATTTTACAACTTCATCTTTACTAGACATACAATACCCTCTCCCAATAAAAAATTATTCTACAAAAACACAACTACCCTAATATAAGGATAAAAAAACTTTGTTTCATCATACTAAAGCGTTTTATAAACTTTAGCAAGAGTTTTAAAAAATGTTGAAAATTTGTCATTTTTCTATAAATTCTGATTGATTATTAGATAAATTATTAAATCCTTTGATATATCTAAGTTTTCTTACACTTTMTACCTAAAAGATTTTTAAATTTACAATGAMTTATTCTAAAATATTTAAAATTCAGATTCCTTACTTTACTTGACAATTAATACAATTTCTTGAGTACACGTTTTACCTTTGTTCTAGATTCTACTATTCCCTCTAATCACAAAAAGCATGCCAAAAATCTTTTGGCATGCTTTGGGAAGTACATTTTTTAATTAATAACATAGTGCTGATACTTTGCGTAATCTGCTGCTTTTACTTCAAGAGACAATAATGTCCCACCCTCTTCATAGGCTGTATTAAAAACAGAGGCATTCTCATTTAAATAAGAAACAACGTTCCCATGATCATAAGGTATTAACATTTCACACGTTACGTAATGCGAGAAGATGTGTTGACGAATTAGCTTTACTAATTCTTCTAAACCAACCCCCTGCTTTGCTGAAATCCAAATATTATCTCCACTTACCACAGGATATGGAACATCTGCTATATCTGCTTTATTGTATACATAGATTGTAGGAATGTCCTCAACACCAACTGCTTTAAGTGTTTCGTTCGTCACATCCATCATAAATCCGTGCTCTGTATTCGAAACATCCACCACGTGGAGTAAAAGATCCGCATCTCGCGCCTCTTCCAAAGTGGAACGAAATGCCTTCACTAAATGGTGAGGTAATTTACTAACAAAGCCTACAGTGTCTGTCAGTAAAAAGGTCTTCTTATCAGGTAGTTCAATCTGACGAACAGAAGTTTCAAGGGTAGCAAAAAGCATATCCTTCTCAAAGACTTGTTTGTGCTCTTCTTGTCCTATTTGTGTAAGCAGTTGATTCATAATCGTTGATTTCCCAGCATTTGTATAGCCTACAATCGATACAACCGGAAGAGCGTTTTTACGACGCTGTTTACGCTGCGTTTCTCTCTGTTCCTTAACGTGCTCTAGATCCTTTTTAATTTTAGCAATTTGATCTTCAATTTTTCGTCGATCCAATTCCAGCTTTGTCTCACCAGCACCACGGTTTTTAAAGCCTCCCCCAGTACCTCCACCCTGACGGCTTAAAGAGGCATGCAAACCCACTAAACGAGGTAGCATATATTGAAGCTGTGCTAATTCCACCTGCATTTGGGCTTCACGTGTTTTTGCGCGCCTTCCAAAAATATCTAAAATAAGCATTGTTCGATCAATGACCTTCGTTGCTAAATCACGCTCCAAATTACGGATTTGCGAAGGAGACAGTTCATCATTAAAAATCACGAGGTTTGCTTGTGCTTCTTCATAAAAATTTTTGATTTCTTCTATTTTACCTGTACCCACATAATGGGAAGGTGTCACACGTTCCAAATTTTGCGTGACAGTCCCAACCACTTCTACATGCAAGGCCTCAGCTAAATTTTGTAACTCTTCCATAGAATAGTCAAAGTGCTCATCATTTCGTAAATTCACGCCAACTAGTATGGCCTTTTCAATTAATACATCAACTTCCTTAATTCTATCCATTAGAAACCTCCCACCAAAGCTTGGTGTCGCTACGACAAATTTTCTTCATCTTACCATAATATACCCTTTTTCGTATTTGAAGATCATCGTTAACTTTCCTAAAAAATGCGCCTCATGGAAAGGCGCATCTCAACTATTTTCTTTCTTCTTTTAGCAGGGCTTCTGAGCGTGTGAACTCTTCTTCAATTTCTTTATTTGGTTTATATGTCAGTATACTGACAACAACCGCAACAATTAAACAAACAATGAAGCCAGGAACAATTTCGTACAACGTACTTGATAAAGCATCTACTTTACCCCAAATAAACGCAGTTGCAGCCCCTGTTACCATTCCGCTAAGTGCTCCGTAGTTCGTTAACTTTCTCCAATATAAAGAAAGTAAAATAACAGGTCCGAAGGCTGCACCGAATCCTGCCCAAGCAAAGCCAACTAAGCTTAAGATAGAACTATCTGGATTCCACGCTAGGATTGCTGCAATAATTGCAACAACTAATACAGCCATACGCCCAACAAAAACGTAATGCTTATCGTCTGCTGTTTTATTAAATAATGCTTTATAAATATCCTCTACAAGTGCTGAAGAAGTTACGATTAATTGAGAAGAAATTGTACTCATAACAGCTGCTAAAATAGCCGCCAGCATAATACCTGCTATAAATGGATGGAATAAAATCTGACCAAGTACAATAAATACTGTTTCAGCGTCTTTTAGCTCACCAGCATTTTGCTGATAATAGGCTACACCAACCAAGGCAGTTCCAATAGCTCCAAATAAGCTTAACATCATCCAGCCAATACCAATGCGTCGTGCTTGCTTCGTTTCTTTAACGGAACTAATCGCCATAAAGCGGACGATAATATGAGGCTGTCCAAAATAGCCTAATCCCCAAGCAACTGAAGAAATGATCCCTGCTGCTGTCGCAGTGGCTGGTAATAAATTTAGAAGATCTGGATCAACAGATTTAATAGATGAAATGGTTTCACCTATACCACCTGTTACAAATAAACCAAATAGCGGTACCATAATAAGTGCTAAAAACATAATAAGACCTTGTAAGAAGTCTGTATAACTTACCGCTAAAAATCCGCCAAAAAGAGTGTATGCTACAACTACAGCTGACACAATTAATAAGCCTGTATGGTATTCATAACCAAATGAACTATCGAAAAACTTGCCCCCTGCTACCATTCCTGACGATACATAAAATGTAAAGAATATGAGGATGATGATACCTGAAGCAATTCTAATAAGCTTCGTATGATCACGTAATCGATTATCCAAATAACTTGGAATAGTAATGGAATCATTTGTAACCTGTGTATATACCCGTAAACGTGGTGCCACAAGTAGCCAGTTTAGGTAAGCTCCTATTGTTAATCCAATTGCAATCCAAGCCTCCACAAGACCTGATAAAAATATCGCACCTGGTAAGCCCATTAGGAGCCAGCCAGACATATCCGCAGCACCCGCACTTAGCGCAGTAACCGCTGGACCTAAGGAACGACCGCCAAGCATATAATCTGTTAAATTAGATGTTTTAACAAATGCATACCAGCCAATTGCTAGCATGGCGATCATATAAATAACAATCGCTAATAATTGATACATGTTATCCGACATATTTTCTCCTCCTTATTAATCCTTAGTATCACCAATTTAAAAAGAATTACTGTATTTAAGATACCACGAATATACAATTCCACCTATAAATACTCGGAATTTTTATTAAATTTATTCCGAATACCAAAGATGCCATTGTCTTTTATAAAATGTGTTAAACTAGTGCCATCTATAACACAATAAAGTAGGCGAAAATGTATGACATTTGAAGAAATGAAAGCTCTGCTCACTGAGCAAATTTTGCAACAAAAGCTTGTGACAGCTACAATCAGTCAACCACGTATGAAATCAAATGAAATAAAACGTATAAAATTAAAACCATTAATGTTAAAAAATCAGTACCATATACAAATTGAATACCAATATGAACGGATTTTAAAACATGAAAATATTCTATTGGCTCATTTACCTTCCAAGCTTGACGCGTTTTTTGAGGAGTATCGTCAAGCTCATATTGATTTCGTAGATGAAACGGTACAAGTACAATTATCAAAAAAGAACAAAGTCCTTTGGAAATCAGATAAAACAGCTTCACCTAAACAAGTCCATCTAAGCCATAATCGTAAAAAAAATTATTTACTATCTGATGATCAACCCTATCCATTTTTAATTCGACTGGGGGTACAAACAGAAGAAGGAAAKGTTAAGAAACAAAARTATGATAAATTTAAACAGATTAACCGCTTCATTGAATTTATAGATGATGCCTTAACCTATTTACCTCAGGATCGACAGGTGAGGATTTTAGATTTTGGTTCAGGAAAATCCTACTTAACCTTTGCTTTGTATCATTATTTAAAAATTGAAAAAGGCTTAGACATTCGTGTTACTGGTTTAGATTTAAAAAAAGAGGTTATTGAAGAGTGCTCAAGAATAGCACAGGATCTAGGCTATGATCAGCTAGAATTTCTTGTAGGAGATATCAATGATTATAATGATGAAAGTGCTGTGGATATGGTGGTGACACTCCATGCATGTGATGTAGCGACAGATATGGCCTTGGCTCGTGCTGTGAAATGGGGAGCAAGTGTCATTCTAAGTGTGCCTTGCTGTCAGCATGAGTTAAATCGTCAACTAAATACACCTGCTCTCGATATTATGTTGCAACATGGACTTGTTCGAGAGCGATTTGCGGCACTTGCTACAGATGCTATTCGAGCTGAAATTTTATCGCTTGTTGGCTATGAGGCACAGCTTTTAGAGTTTATCGATATGGAGAATACACCTAAAAACATATTAATTCGAGCCTATCAAACAGGTAAAAAACCAAATGAAGAGCAACGTGCCAGCTATGATGCCTTCTTAAAATTATTGAATGCAACACCATTTTTAGCGAATGAGTTAAAAGAGTATTTATAACATACAGATGTACTTCAATCCAAATAAAAGGCGATCCAATGTTGATTGGACCGCCTTTTTTATTATAACTCTTGTCGTAAAGCTTGAATAACGTCGATTTTTGTTGCTTTACGTGCTGGGCGATAACCTGAAATCATCGCTACACCAACACTAATGGCTGCTGCAATAATGACTAGTTGCCATGGAATAAGAGAAAATGTTATATCATTTGTTGCAAAAGCTTCCTCCCCTGTTGCCGCCTTAAGAATTAATGGTAATGCTGCATTAGCCGCAAAGCTAATAGCATACGAGATGACAACCGCAATTAGCGTACCAAAAATACCGATAAATGTGCTTTCCATTAAAAATAACCGTTGTATAAGCTTCGGACTTGCCCCAATTGCCTTTAATACACCAATTTCACGTGTTCGCTCTGTCACAGCCATTGTCATTGTATTAAAAATACCAATGGAAGCAATCAATACAGCAATTGTACCAACAAAGATTAAGCCAATTTTTAATACAAGGAAAAATACATTCATTTGATCTAGTTGCTCTGTTACTGAATATACGCTATAGCCCTTATCTTTTAACTTCTCTAAAATTGGCTTTACGTTTTCTAATGTATCCGCATAAATATTAAATTCAGAGTAAAACAGCTCATCCTCTGCCATGTTATTATCTGTAGATAAATTTTCAACCCATATTGCCTTTTGCTCTTTGTCCATATGAATAGCGTTATCAACCATCCAATCATAAGAAGGTTTCTCCATTACGCCAACAATTGTATAGCTCATTTTTTGCGTTTCATCATTTGTACCCGTGTGAGGAACTAAGGACAGGTCTATGTTCTTTCCAATCAATGATTCTTTATAGCCCTCTTCACTACCATCATAATACGTACCCTCTGCTTCAGCCTTTTTACTTTTTTCCGCAATGACATCACGTTCTTTTTCATTCAATAATGTTTGAGCAAAATGATACCCTACAACAATTTCATTAGATTTCGTTGGATAACGCCCTTTTGCAAGCTTTCCATTTACCTGTTCAAAGTCCTGCATATCTGACAATATTAAATTAGAAGTAGTATCACGATCTTCAAAAAATGATTGTGCGGTAGCATTGACACTAATTGTTTCAAGCACCGTTTCTACATGTTCCATTTTTTTAATTTCTTGTACTTGTTCTTCAGTTAATTGCTTATCGCCATATACTTGAATTTTTGTAACTGTTTCGTTTGAAAGAATTTCATTACGTAAAGATTCCTGTAAACCAAAACCAACGGATGCTAGCACGATTAAAAAGGCACAGCCCATCGTTGCAGCTAGTATCGTCATAAACACACGCAGCTTATTTTTCTTGATATGCTGTGTTACAAAATCTAATTGATCCTTAAATAACATGTTAAGCTTCCTCCTTTACAAGTTCTCCATCGTACATGCGGAAGCGTCTATGTGCGATAGTAGCTACTTCTTCATCGTGCGTGATAATGACAAAAGTTAGCCCTAATTCACGATTTAAACTTTGAATAAGCAATAAGATATCCTGCTCGGTTTCTGAATCGAGWCTCCCTGTTGGCTCATCAGCAAGTAATATAGGAGGATTCGTAATAAGGGCTCGTGCAATGCTGACACGCTGTTGCTGTCCACCTGACAATTCATTGGGATAATGGTCTGCTACTTCTGTCAAACCAACCTTGTCCATTAATTTCTTCACTTTTTCTTTGCGCATAGCCTTACGCAAACCCTGTAGCTTTAAAGGTAATTCGATATTTTCAAAAGCAGTTAAACCAGGCATCAATTGAAAGTTTTGAAAAATAAAACCGAATTGACGTAAACGGAAGGCAGCACTTTCTGTTTCAGTTAGATGGGCTGTTTCCTTTCCATTTACTTTAATAGAGCCCTGTTCAGCCTTCATAAAACCAGCTAGAACTTGTAATAAGGTCGATTTTCCTGAGCCACTTTTACCTACAATGGCAACAATTTCTCCTTTATGGACCTCGAAGTTCACACCTTTCAATACCGGCACTTGCTTTTCCTTCCCTCGTTTTCCAATTAAAAATGTATGTTGTAAATTTTCAACCTGAATCATTAGTTAATAAACGCTCCTTTCCTATACATTTTCCATTGTAGTAAACAATTCTTAATAAAGAGGGAGGATAAAAATGAAGATATTCTTAAGAATAAGAAGGTACTCTTCTGGTTATCAAATGAATTTACAATACCTTTACAATTCGAATGCGCTATTTTTATTACCTTCTATTATCTTTCGTGTCTTAATCTGTACTAATAAGTCACCATTACAGAGGAATAGCCATTTATAACAAGGTTTTATCTGTACTCATAAAAATAAATACAGCTGGATTACCTTATATTTTGTGAACGAATTGTATATTACAGCAATGTAAATTTTCATGTCGATTAGTAAATTTTTATGTAGATAAATTAAAGATTTTGTTATGATAGTAAAGTTTAGAGGTCGATTAATTTATTTATATCCAGGAGGATTCGATTCACATGCTTAACTCAAAAAAACAAGACCCTTTCTTTATTGCATTGCATAAAATTGCTGAAAATATGAGAGAGGCTGTACATTACGCAAATGATTTTCGTATTAACAGTGTAGCTGACCTAAAAGAGATTAGCATTACAATGAAAAATTATGAAACTGCTGGTGATAAGCTTATTCATGAACTGATTGTCATGTTAAACAAATCATTCATGACACCTATTGAACGTGAGGATATTTTAGAGCTCGCCATTCGTATGGATGATGTTTTAGATGGAACAGAACACTGTATTGCACACTTTGAAATGTTTTCGCTCACTGAGATTGATGAATCTATGCGCATTTTCTTAGGGTTTATTTCAAAAAGTGCTGATGAAATAGTCAAAGCGACAGAAGAGTTAAAGAAAAAGAATCTAATTGGCATGCGTCCACACGCAATTCTTATTAAAGACTATGAACGTGAATGTGATGAGGTACAACGTACTTCTATTAAGAAGTTATTTTTAAATGAAAAAGATCCAATCCGCCTCATTAAATTTAAGGATATTTATGAACAACTTGAAGATATCGCTGATCATTGTCAAAACGTAGCAAATACTATGGAAACAATTATCATGCGTAACGCATAATTAGGAGATGGGCACTTTACAATGAACACAATCATTATATTAACCGTACTGGTCGTCATCTTTGCCCTAACATTTGACTTTATCAATGGCTTCCATGATACAGCAAATGCTATTGCAACTTCGGTTTCTACTAGAGCATTGCCGCCACGCACGGCAATCATTATGGCGGCAACTATGAACTTTATTGGTGCTATCACCTTTGTAGGGGTTGCAAAAGCTCTAACAAAAGATATTGTAGATCCTTTTGCATTAAATGCTTTTGAAGGAGACACAACTGGCTCAGTCGTTATTTTAGCTGCATTAATTTCAGCTATAATTTGGAATTTATTGACATGGTATTTCGGTATTCCGTCAAGTTCTTCACACACATTGATTGGGTCTATTGCCGGTGCTGCAATCGCATCTGCTGGTTTTAATGTGTTAAACTATGGCGGCTTTACTAAAATCATCATGGCTTTAGTGTTTTCACCTTTACTTGCTATTTGTGCAGGCTTTATTATGATGACTCTTTTTAAACTATGGTTTAAAAATTTAAATTTATATAGGACGAATAAAGGTTTCCGTACAATGCAAATTTTTACTGCTGCCATCCAATCGTTCACCCATGGTACAAATGATGCGCAAAAAGCGATGGGGATTATGACGATGGCGTTAATCGCTGGTGGTTTGCACACTGGAGATGAAATACCTTTCTGGGTGCGTGCTGCTGCAGCTACAGCAATGGGGCTAGGTACGTCAATCGGTGGTTATAAAATCATTAAAACGGTTGGCGGTAAGATTATGAAAATCCGCCCTGTTAATGGTGTTGCGGCAGATTTAGCATCTGCTACTGTTATTTTTGGCGCTACGCTAATCCACTTACCAGTTTCAACAACACATGTCATTTCTTCCTCCATTATGGGTGTCGGTTCAGCACAGCGTGTGCGTGGTGTAAACTGGGGTATGGCTCGAAAGATTGTTACTACTTGGGTGATTACAATGCCAATTTCTGCCGTTATGGCGTCTGTTATTTATTTCATATTATCATTATTCTTTTAATAGTAAGACTCCTGTCCAAAAAGTGGATGGGAGTCTTTACTTTGTCACACGACAAAATGTGACACATCCTTTACACTAATTGAAAAGGGGGATGTATAAACAACTATGAAAACTTTTTCAGCTTTTATTACAGCACATGCGAAAGCAATCGTAGTCATATGGCTTATTATTTTTCTAGCAATGGCGTACTTTGCTTTACAGCTTCCAGGCAAACTTCAAGGTGATGGTTTCTTTGTCGAAGCAGATCATACCTATGTTACCAACGAGCTAGCAGAAAAATTTGATTTACCATCTAATACGATTTTGGTTGTCTTTGATCCAGCTGAAGATCAGAAAATTGAAGACACTTGAAAATAATTAGATAGCATAAAAGAGATTCATTCAATTCAATCACATTTAGAAGACTCCTCTTTACGGAAAGATAGTATTGCCTATGCTATGGTTCACATAAAGAACGATGTAGAAAACCTTCCTGACATTGTTGAGGAATTCCGTTCATTAATTGAAAAAGACGGAATTAGTATCACTGGAGGGCCTGTTATTTCTGCTGACATAAATACTGCTAGTCAAAAGGATTTGGCATCAGCTGAGGCCATTGGATTGCCAATTGCCATCGTGGTACTCTTATTAGCGTTCGGTACAGTTGTTGCTTCTATTTTGCCAATCGTCATTGGTGTTGTGACAGTGGTTACCGCCTTTGGTATGATGACACTGCTCAGTGCTAATGTAAATCTATCTATTTTCGTCTTAAATATTGTTCCAATGCTTGGGCTGGCTTTAAGTATTGATTTTGCGTTGCTGTTTATTAATCGTTACAGAGAAGAACGCACACATACTTCTATTGCTCAAGCCATTCAAACTGCTATTCAGACAGCAGGTCGTTCTATCATTTTCTCCGAAGTCTGTGTCATGATTGGCTTAGGGGCGATGATTGTCATTGATGTAGAAATTTTTCATAATATCGCCCTAGGAGGCACTATAGTCGTCCTGTTAGCCGTTCTTTCTGGCTTAACATTACTTCCTGCCACTATGATGCTATTAGGAGATAGACTTAATAAATGGCGCTTAATACGCGTTAAACCAGGTGGGGCTAATCGTTGGCGTGGCTTTGCAGGTTTTGTCATGAAGCATCCAGTAGCTATAGTGATTTCAGCATTATTATTACTAGGCATCGGCATGATCCCTTTAAAGGATATCCAATTAACCATTCCACAGGTGGACTCCTTACCTACGAAATATGATGCTCGTGCAGCATACGATAAATTAGATGAAACGTTTGGACTAGGTGAATCTTCTACATTATATTTGTTGGCTGAACGAAAAGATGGCTGGGAGGATACTGAGGGTAGAGAGCTAATTTATACTATTCAAGAAAAGCTATTAAAGGACCCATTAGTGACTAATGTTTCAACTATTTATACAGCTGCTAACATTCAAACACCAGAGGAGCTTTCTGCTTCTTTAGCTATTCCCCAGGTTGCTGAACAATTAAAACCTGTTATTAATTCATTTTCAAAGGATACACAGCTATTTGTTCCAATTACAATTGATGCAGCAGGTTCTTCCTCTACAGCTCAAAAATTTGCCCGAACATGGATGGACAAAGACCTGGGCGTGGATTTTGCACTTGGTGGACCAGCTAAATTCAACCAAGAAATCTTTGATGAAATTGCTAATAAAATTGTTTTAGCTATAGCAATTATTATCGTTTCTACATTCTTTATTTTAATGTTGGCATTCCGTTCTATTTTAATTCCGTTAAAGGCAATAATCATGAACATTATTGGGCTTTCATCTGCATTCGGGATACTCGTTTATATTTTCCAATATGGTCATTTTGGTATTGAAGCAAGCTCCATCGTGCTAATCATTCCAGTTATTGTTTTTTGTCTTGTATTTGGCTTAAGTATGGACTACGAAGTCTTTTTAATTTCTCGTATCCAAGAGGAATATTTAAAGGGCTCCGATAATACGCGTGCAACAATTGATGGCTTAACATCCACTAGCCGAATAATTACATCTGCAGCGCTTATCATGATTGTTATTACAGGTGCATTTGCCTTCACAGATGTAATGCCTGTGAAGCAAATTGGTGTGGGTATCGCTATTGCTGTTGCCATTGATGCAACAATTATTCGTCTTATGCTTGTGCCTAGTCTCATGAAGCTGTTTGGTGATTGGAACTGGTGGCTTCCTTTCTCAAAGAAAAGTAAATAACATAAAGAAAATCCGCCTCCCTTATAAAAGGAGGTGGATTTTTCAATTAAGCGTAGATGCTTTTATACCATTCTTTTGCAGCTTGTACTTCAGGCATTGTTAGTTGATGACCAAAATTAAACCATTTCGTCGTTACTTTGGCACCTGCAGAACTTAAAAGGGTTTCTAAATCCTCAGATTCTTGTGCTGTACACATCGGATCATTCGTACCAGCACCGATAAACACAGGTGTTGGAGAAAGTTGCGGTAATTCAATACCACGTCTTGGTACCATTGGGTGATGCAAAATAGCTCCGGCTAACGCATCATCGTAGTGGAATAATAAGCTTGCTGCAATATTAGCACCATTCGAATACCCTATTGCTACAATTCGTTGGCGATCAAAGCCATATTGCTGTGCTGACGTCTGTAAAAATTCATGAAGCTCCTTTGTACGAAAGATTAAATCCTCAATATCAAAGACACCTTCGGCTAATCGGCGGAAAAATCGTGGCATTCCATGCTCAAGTACATTTCCGCGAACACTTAAAATATTGGCTGTTTCATCTATTTCTTTTGCCAGCCCAATAAGACTTTCCTCATTACCACCTGTACCATGTAGCAATAATAATGTCGGCTTCGTTTCGTCTGTACCTTTATAATAAATATGTTGCACTGACAGTCACCTCTCAATTATCTTGAATTCGAGATAATTGTAGCCTGTGGCAAAATTAAATTCAAGCTCTTTGACTTATTAATTTCACGATTTTCACGATTTGGCTGTTCTTCGTGATTTTTATAAAAATTAGTAATGGTATAAACTGAAAATAAACATGCCGCAATCACAACAACAATTACAATTCCCACTAATTTTTTTCCGTTCATCTATCATGATCCCCCGTATTTCTTATTTCTTTGTACGAAAGCCTTCTTCTAGTAAATATTCCTTTGCTGCCTCATACGTACCAAATGCCTCTTCCAGATTGTCTCCATGATACACGTTCCACGAACGTTGCTCAAAAGCTAGCTGTAACTGACTACCATCGCGACTATGCCAAATCTCTACAATTGGCTCCTGCTCTTCTACTTCTTCAGATAAATATTGGATTGCGTCTTCAATAATTTCACGAAGTTGTTGTTCATCGTAATCGCGGATATTTACTAATCCTTTATCATTAGCCTCATTCTCATAGCGTAATAAATCTCCTACAAAGACAAAGCCATTGCCGTTTGGATGTAATTTCTCAACTACAATCGTCTTTTCGTAAAGACTGTCCATGTAATGATAATTTAGGCGCTTTAAAGAAATTTCTTTTTTTGTTAGCTCAGAAAACGATTCAATAATCGCTTGTTTTTGTTCAAATGTTAGCATATAAAAAATGCTCCTTTTCTTTACAATCTATCTAACAGTATAACTCATTTTTTCCTATTATATCGTGTCGTTTCTAAATCATTTTTGCGCAAGAAAATAGGACAAGCTAATATTATAGCTTATCCTATTTAAACTTATGAGGTTTGATTAAATATTTTTTCACTTGTGAATTTTATCACCTGTGCAACATACAATTCCCGATAAGGAACAAATTGTGCAGTACCTACTGGTCTGACAATTCTCACACGTTGACCATCAGGGAAATATTCATACCCTTCAATATTAAGTGTCGTCGTTTCTCCCAAGAAGAAAGCCTCCGCCTCATTTAGCCTCGCTCTAACTACACCCGATACTTCTTCATACTGCAAAGCAAAGGAATCCCAATCATGCTTGAAAGGATATATGTAGACATGGCAAAATTCATTGTCGATCATATTTTCAGAAACGATACTACAAGATGTCATGCCCATTTTGACAACTTCATGGACATCAATATTAAGTCCCAATTCTTCTTTTACTTCTCGAATGCCTGACTCTACTGTCTCAATCGCTAAAAGATGTCCTGCTGCTGTAATATCGAGTAACCCTGGATAATCCTTTTTCTGTGAACTACGTACTTGAAAATAAATATAGTCTTCATTTACAAGCCAGCAATGAAAAGTCTCATGCCAAAGCCCCTTTTCATGCACTTCCGCTCTCGTAGCTGTCCCAATTTGCTCATGCTGTTCATTAAATACCTTTACAATTTCTTGTTCCATTGTTTCGACTCCTATACTGACTTCGTCGCTTTTTTCTTAATTGCATTACGTTGATCATAAATATTGGATACGATAACCTTTAAGACTGCATAAAATGGTACAGCGATAATAATACCAATAAAACCTGCTATATTACCTGCCGCTAAAATAATTGTAATAACGGTAAGGGGGTGGATATCAAGTGATTTCCCCATGACATTAGGTGTAATAAAGTTGCTGTCTATTTGCTGAGCAACCAGCGTCACAACCGAAACCCACACCACTAAAATTGGATCTTGAATAACTGCCACAATCAGGGCTGGCGCAAAGGCAATCCAAGGCCCGATAAATGGAATCATATTCATAAAGAATGCAAAAATCACTAGTAATAACGAATAGTCTAATCCGATAATTAAATAGCCTACATACATTATTAGTGCTAATAAAAAACTAATTTGCAGTTGGCCCTGAATGTAGGTACGTAATACATCATCAATTTCACTTAACGTTTTCTTTACCCATTGCTGACGTTCACCACTGAAATATTTATAGATGGATGGAGCAAACTTCTCATGATCCTTCAGCATAAAAATAAAGAAGAACGGAATTAAAATGGCTAATAACGACACAGATACAATGGATTGTAAAAAGGACACAAAACCTTTACTCGCCACTACTGCAATATCTTGAACCGAATTCGCCATTTTTTCGATAACATCATTTAATTGCTCAGGGAAGTTATCCTTATTTTGCGTTACATAGTCTGTTAGTTGCTGGATGCTCGTACTAATACTCGTACTAATCATAGGGGCATTTTTCACTAATTTATTGACCTGCTCGGCAATCGGGTTACCAATAATCCAGCCAAAAATACCTACCATTGCTATTAGTCCGAACACAATCGTCAATATACTTCCCCATCGAGGAAATCTACGTTTTTCTAAAAATCTCTGAATTGGTTCCGTCACATAATAGAGAACACCACCAAGTAGTAAAGGCACAAAAATGGCTTTTAATATGATGACAAGCGGTGAAAAAATCCAATGAATTTCTATAAAATATTTAATGATTAATAGTGTAAGTAGTATCCCTACCCCTACTTGAAACCAAACTTTCCTTGTCACTTTCTTTCACTTCCTTTAATAGCAGTTACTGAAAATACTACTGATATATTAACCATTTCGCAAGTATCCTAGTATTTTTTTACAGAACTCCTCTGACAAACTAAAAAATTCGCTCACTTCCCCAATAATAGTTATCGTGGAAGTGAAACGAATTTAAGTCATCAATTATAGAGAAGAATCATCTATGGAATTTAAGAATGTCTCAATTTCTCCAATAACCGATTCAACACAGCCATCCTCAAATGGCGAGATTAAACCTGCCTCTTTTACAAGCTTTGTAAAGGACATAGAGCCACCTAAACCACAAAGATGAATATAGTCTTTCCAAGCCGCTTCAAATTCTTCACGTGAACGTTTCCAGAATTGGAAGGCACAAATTTGTGCTAACGTGTAATCAATGTAGTAGAACGGACTTGCATAGATGTGAGCCTGACGTTGCCAAATGCCCCCAGCCTCTAGGTAACTGTTATGATCATAGTCACGGTGTGGTAAATACGTTTCCTCAATTTTTTTCCATGCAGCTTTACGTTCAGCAGGAGTCATTGTTGGATTTTCATAAATAACATGCTGGAACTCATCTACTGCCACACCATATGGTAAGAATAAAAGACCACTACTTAAATGTGTAAATTTATATTTCTCTGTATCACCTTCAAAGAACAGCTCCATCCAAGGCCAAGTAAAGAATTCCATACTCATCGAGTGAATTTCACAAGATTCGTAGGTAGGCCATAAATACTCAGGAATGCCAATGTTACGACTTGAATAAACTTGGAAAGCATGTCCAGCTTCATGTGTTAATACATCGATGTCACCTGAAGTACCGTTAAAATTTGAGAAAATGAATGGGGAATGATAGTTTTCAATAAACGTACAATAACCGCCACTTTCTTTCCCTTTCTTCGCTACAAGATCCATTAAGTCATGGTCAATCATGAAATTAAAGAACTCTCCTGTTTCAGGTGAAAGTTCCTCATACATTTTTTTACCGTTTGCTACAATCCACTCAGGATTCCCTTTTGGTGTAGCATTACCTGATAAGAAGTTAAGTGCTTCATCATAAAATTTGAAATCTTCAATGCCAATTCGCTTTGCCTGACGCTCGTAAAGCTTCGTTGCAACAGGCACAATTAAATCACGTACCTGATCACGGAATTTTTTAACCATATCAGCATTGTAATCAATCCGATTCATACGAATATAGCCTAGTTCAACATAGTTGTTATAGCCAAGTTTAATCGCAATTTCATGGCGTACCTTGACAAGTTCATCATATAAACGATCGAATTCATCTTCATGCTGTGCAAAGAAGCCAAAGCGAGCATCCGTTGCTGCCTTACGTGTTTCTCGATCCGTTGACTCTGCAAACGGACCAAGCTGAGCGAGTGTTAATGTTTCCCCATTAAAGTCAATTTGTGCAGATGCAACAAGCTTATTGTACTCAGAAACAAGTCTGTTTTCTTTTTGCATCAAATCAATAACTTCTGGTGAGAAGCCTTTAATTTGATAAGTTGCTAGATCAAATAATTGTTGACCCCATTTTTCTTCTAATTGCTCACGAAATGGTGAATCAATTAAAGCTTTATAGTATTCTGTCGTTACTTCTTCTAACTCAGGACCTACTTCATCGAAATAATCACGTTCTGCTTGATAAAATTCATCGTTCGTATCGATTGAAGCACGAATATATACTAAATTAGCCATTGTCGCAAAGTCATTACTAATTGCATTGTGCTTTTCAATGATATTACTTTGCTCGTCCATCGATTGTGCTTGTTTAAATTGCTCAATGAGTGCTAACTGCTGCTCTTTCATTGATGCCACATTTGGACGGCTGTATTGATATTCTTTAAACGTTGTCATTAAAGTCCCCTCTTTCTGTCCTATACCCCGTAATATTTCTATTATATGCCAAATAGAATCTATTAAGAATCAATTATCTCTTTTCTGTTCCATGATTTTTTGAGAAAGAAGCAGTTCCTAAATATAATGGCGTTGTTGTTTTAATAGCCCACAATATATGTTTTTAATAACGCCGCTCTTTCTCTTATTCTTAATTTTGCTTCTACTGATTTTGGTGTTCTTGCTGATAGAACATCTACTTCAAAATCTAACGATTCAGCAAGATATTTTGCACGTTTCAAATGAAAGTCATTTGAAACGATGGTAATTTTCTTAGTTTCTTGTGGTAATAATTCTTTAGAGAATACTAAATTTTCATATGTAGATGTAGATTGATCTTCTATGATAATTCTCGAGGCATCGCTGCCATGCTGTTCCAAATAGTCTTGCATTACAGATGCCTCTGTACGATCTTCATCAGGTCCTTGTCCACCTGACACAATGACCTTAACATGTGGGTATTTTGTTAAGTATGGAACAGCCACCTCTAATCTACTTTTTAATGAAAGCGATGGTACACCACCTGGCCTTACTTTTGCTCCCAATATAATCATATAATCAGCTGAACCATTGGCATTCGGTTCCATACCCTGATCAATTTCTTTTCCCAGCCAAATATAAAGAACGATTCCAATACCGATTAAAATAACACCAATTGTCATCAGCCACCTTCTCACAAATCATTCCTCCTTTACCTTTTATTAACGATGATAAAAAGAAAAGGATGCTTGTTAAGCAAGCACCCTGAAAGATATTATCTCAATATAAATCGTTTAATAGACTCCTGTAAGGCAGATATTTCATCAGTTAAATCATTGGAAGATTCGCTAACGAGTTGTATTGCGCGTTGTTGCTCATCTACAGATGCTGTTACCTCTTCAGACGCAGCAGCATTCTTTTCACTAATCATCGCAATGCTTTCAATCGATTGCATAATCGTATTCTTAGAGCTATTTAAATATTCTACGCTATCTGTTGTATCGCCTATAATGGCTATGATTTTTTCAACAGCTAATTTAATTTCTTTAAAGGATGATTCTGTTACCATGACAGAATCATTTTGTCGACTTACAATGATATGGGTTTTCTGCATTTCACCATTGACTAAGTTTGTTTCACTTTCAATGCCTTTTAGCGTCGTGCGTACTAGCTCAGTTGCTACAGAGGTTTGATCAGCGAGTTTACGTACCTCTTCCGCGACAACTGCGAATCCTTTACCATGTTCACCCGCTCTTGCTGCTTCAATAGAAGCGTTAAGTGCAAGTAAATTCGTTTGATCTGAAATCTCCGTAATCGTCCCCACGATGCCTTCAATTTCACGTACCTTGACAATTAGACTACCAAATACAGACTGAATATTCTGAACGAGATTTGAAGACTCCCGTGACTTATCCTTTAAGCTTTCTAAATTGACTAGGCCTTCTTCATTTGATTTTTTCATATGCTGTGAGGCATCTAACATTAATTCATTTTTATCATGCAATCCTTCTATTTGCTGCGCAAACTCGATAGCCGTTCGGTTTGTATCCTCTGCATCAGATGCTTGCTTGACTGCACCCTTGGATACTTCATTGATTGCTTTGACGATTTCATCACCATAGGCATTTGTCTCTTCAGCTACTGCGGTTAAATTTGCTGAAGTTGATTGTATTTCTACAATCGCTTCCTCCACATCTGAAATAAGTGTTTTAAGTTGATGTACCATTTCATTAAAGCCATCATTTAACTGTCCTATTTCATCCGAGCGCTGTAAATGCTCAATTTCAACCGTTAAATTCCCTTTTGCTACTTCACGTACACGTTTAGATAATTTTTGAACTGGTAATGCCAGGTGTCTTGATACAAGAATGACAACGATTGTCCCAATAATTATGGCACCTACTAATGTCAAACCAATTACTAGCAATAAAGAATTCGCCTCTGCATTAAAATCCTGCATATATGTACCTGATGCAATAATCCATCCCCAATGTGGATCTTTCTCAGAATAAATAATTTTATCCGCTAAGACATCCTGACCTGGTAGTTCAAATTCATATTGTGTAAAACCACCACCATCAAGTGCCTTTTCAGTTACTTCTCGAATAAAGTAATTGCCACTGCTATCTTGGTCATTCCAAAGATTATCTCCTTCTCGTGTTGGATGTGTTGTTAATGTTCCCTTATCATCCAACACATAGATATAACCATATTCCCCTAAATCACCCGGATAATTAATAGGCCGTTTTCCTTCGCTATCTTTCGGACCAAGAAATGCTTCTCTTACTCGTTCCTGTGCAACCTCTAAGGGTATGTCACCCTTTTCAACACTCTCGTTTGCGAGCTCGATTAATTGCAAAGCAGATTCAACACTATTGTAAAGTACCTGTTCTCCTATATCCTCCATCCCATTCTTAGCCTTACCATAACTAACTATACCAATTATTAAACTTGGAATAATTAGTAGTGCCAATGAAATAATAATCAATTTCCCCTGTATTGAACGTAAAAACTTCATACTTTAGCCCCCCTATTTTCTTCGTTCAACAATATATTACTTTATATTATGTTATGGTTTGAAAGTTTTCACAATGGGTAAAGCACAAATTATTTTCTTATTTCCCTTAATATGGTTTGTTTTATGCTAATCTCCAGTTAAATTTTAAATGCCAAAAATAAAAAGAACTATTTCTCCACAAGACATAAGCTTATAGAGAAATAGTTCTAAACTAATCATAATTTAAATGTATTAATCGTTTCTATAACCTCTTTCGATGTTTGATCTAATATTGTTACAACTTCATTTAATTTAGAAACCATCGTTACTTGTAAATCTGAGGCAGTTGCTACCTCCTTTGTTCCTAGGACACTATGCTTCGCAATAGCATTCATCTGTTCGGTAGTAGCTAATACTTCCTCAGAGCCTGCTGACATTTCTTCAATGACAGCAGAGTCATCTTGAATTTTATTATTCACCTCAAGGACAGATTGCAATATTTTCTCTAGACTTTCACCTATGTGTTGCACTGCTTTATTGCCTGCCTGTACATCTATGGTACTACTAGCCATCTCTTGTAACGCTCGATCAGTAATTTTCTTAAAGCTTTCTAAATGCATGTGTATTTCGTCAGCAGATGCTTTAGACATCTCTGCAAGTTTACGAACTTCATCTGCCACGACCGCAAATCCTTTACCAGCTTCTCCTGCTCTAGCTGCTTCTATTGCCGCGTTTAAAGCTAGTAGGTTGGTTTGATCCGCAATACTCGTAATGATGGTCACCATCTCTTCAATTGATCGGAACTTATCACCCATTTCCTCGACATGATTAGCCGTACGTAAAACAGAAGATTCTACGTTTTGAATTTGAGATACAACTTCTTGAGAATGACTAACACTTGTTTCCACAAGTCCCGTCATTGCTGATGATGACTCCGCAATTTCTGAAGTTGTATCAGCCAGTCGTTGAATACCAATCGACATCTCATTCATAGTTAATACAACCTCTTGATTATTTTGCTGCTGTTGCTCACTACCAGCAGCAATTTCAATAATTCGATCTGCAATTTGAGCGTTTGATTCTTCCACATGCTGAGAAGTCTCATCAATTTTTTGAACAACATTTTGTAAAGCAAATGTGCGTTGTTGAATCGTATGGAAAGTTTCTTTTAATTTTTGTAGTGATTCTCTGAAGGATTGTGCAAATATTGTAATTTCATTTGCTCCTTTTAGCTGGATTTTCTCCACTGCTATCGTTGCCTTAGCAATATCACCTTGAGCAAAACTTTGTGCTGCATCACCTAAATGTGCAAGGGGTTTTAACGCTCCATTAATATAACGATATAGGATGAACATAACAATACCTGTTAAAGCTAATATGACAATAATTAATGCAGGTAAAATAGCCGTTAATACGGCATTCGCAACATTGCTTACCTCTGTTGCTTCTATATCGACCCCAACAAAGGCAACAGTATTCCCTGCCTCATCCTTTAATGGAACAGTACCAGATAAATAATCTCCAAAATCACTATGTAAAATAGCGGAATAATAACTTCCTGTATTCTTTACCTTTTCAATATCCTTGTAGTATGTGGTGGAGGACTCATCTCCTATAGCTCCAGCATTTTCTTGATCATCTGCTGGCATACCGTCCACTAAAAAACGTACCTTTTTATCTTCCTGTGGTACTGCGAAAGTATAGGCATAGAGAACACCATTTATTTCACGTAATTCGTTGAGCTCTTCTCGAAGTCGCCAATATAACTCAGATTCTTTTGGTTCCTTTGAGAGTTGTTCATATTCAGCAGCATTTAGATGTTTTGCAATATTCTCAGCAACTGCAACTGCCTGTGTTCCCATGGTTTTATTAACAGATGATTTTGCTGTGTAGATAGTTGTTATAACGAAAAAAGATAACAAAGCCACTAACATTACCAATGACATTAACACTATTTTATTGCTTAATTTGCCTGTCGCTCGCATACTTTCCTCCTTTAATATACTGATATACTAATATCTTAATAGTTCCTATTGTACTATTTTTTCAACTATTTCGACAATAAATCTATGATATTAAGCATATCCAAATAATTAATGCAATTAAAGTGGCGAACAGTGTCGGAATGGTAAGAATAACACCGATTTTAAAATATTGTCCCCAGCTAATTTTAATGCCTTTCTGGGCTAATATATGAAGCCATAGCAATGTTGCCAGTGAACCAATCGGTGTCATTTTTGGACCTAAATTCGTACCAATTATATTTGCATAAATCAGTCCCTCTTTCATCATGCCCGATGCGCTTGTTTCTGAAATCGCCAAAGCATCTATCATAACAGTAGGTAAATTGTTCATGACAGCAGACAAAATGGCAGCGACAAATCCCATTGTCATCGTTGCTACTACGAAGCCCTGTTGTATAGCTAGTTCAAATAAATTTGCTAACATTCCTGTCATCCCTACATTTTTTAACCCATAGACAACCACATACATGCCAATTGAGAAGAACACAATATTCCATGGCGCTCCTTTTACAACTCTTTTTGTATCTACCACAGAGCTACGCTGTGCTAGCCATAAGAATATTGCAGCGACCCCACATAAAATAAAAGATACAGGGATGTGTAAAACCTCACCAGCTAAGAAGCCCACTAATAGAATCCCAATTACATACCAAGCGATCGAAAATAATTTGGGATCTCGGATTGCCTGACTTGGTTGCTCAACGGCCTCAAGAGAATAATGTTGTGGTATGGAACGGCGAAAAACAATGTAAAGTACTACTATACTTGCCACTAACGAAAAGAAATTCGGTACAAGCATATGAACTGCATAATCTATAAAGCCTATATCGAAAAAGTCAGCGGATACGATATTCGTTAAATTGCTAATAACGAACGGTAACGAGGTTGTATCTGCTATAAATCCACTTGCAATAATAAATGGAAAGATCATTTTTTCACTCAAGTTTAGTTTTCTCACCATCGCTAAAACGATTGGCGTTAGTATTAAAGCACCCCCATCGTTTGCAAACAAAGCGGATACAACAGCTCCAAGGCAACTAATATAAACAAATAAGCGAATTCCACTTCCCTTTGCAAGTCGTGCCATATGTAGAGCAGCCCATTCGAAAAAGCCAATTTCATCTAAGATGAGTGAAATTAAAATAATACCAATAAATGATAGCGTTGCATTCCAAACAATCCCCGTTACCTCTAACACATCATGCCAGGTTACTACACCTATTAATAGCGCAATAGCTGCTCCTATACAGGCTGACCAGCCAATTGATAGTTTTCGTGGTTGCACTATGACAAAAAATAATGTGACTAAAAATAAAATAATGGCTAAAGCAGTCTGCATCGTTTTCCTCCCTAATTAAAAACCAGTAGCTTAAATGCTACTGGTTTACTCATTTCGTTAATATTTATTCGCCTAAATCTGCATTGTGGAAAACATTTTGTACATCTTCTAAATCTTCTAATGCATCAATTAGTTTTTCAAACTTCGCTACATCGTCGCCAGTTAAAGTCACTTCTGTTTGAGGCAACATAGAAAGCTCTGCTACTGTAAATTCTTCTACGCCCGCAGCCTTTAATGCTTCTTGTGTCGCAAAGAATTGGTCTGGCTCTGCATAAATAATTACCGCTTCTTCCTCTTCTAGAATATCGCGAGCATCAATATCAGCTTCCATTAAAATCTCTAGTACTTCATCAGCAGTTTTACCTTCTAAGCCAATAACTGCTGTTGAATCGAACATATAAGCTACAGATCCACTGACACCCATATTGCCGTTATTTTTACCAAATGCTGCACGTACATCTGATGCTGTACGATTTACATTGTTTGTTAAAGCATCCACGATAATCATTGTGCCGGCTGGTCCAAAGCCTTCATAACGTAATTCATCAAAGCTTTCATCACCGCCACCTTTTGCTTTATCAATGGCTTTTTCTATAATATGTTTTGGAACACTGTATGTTTTTGCGCGTTCAAGCACTACTTTAAGTGCACGGTTTGACTCTGGATCTGGTTCGCCTGATTTAGCTGCCACATAAATTTCTCGCCCAAATTTTGCATTAATACGGCTTGTGCTTTGATCTTTAGACGCTTTCTTTTCTTTAATATTGTTCCACTTACGACCCATTGTTTCCACTCTCTTTCAAAAGATAAATTTATAAAAATAATAGATACACAGTTGTATATCTGTAAATGGTAATTAAATACTTATCGTATCTTTACTCTGCAAATAATAACACAATGATGCTTACAAAGCTAGATATACCAATGTTTCATTGAGGATGTTGATAAAGCGTTGCCTGGCACAGTATACGATTGTTGCGCCATCTTATAACAGCTCTTGTTTAATTTTTGCTAGCAATGCCTGACAGCCTTCTTGCACCAATTCATAGGTTTCCTGAAAATCACCTGTATAATAAGGATCCGGGACATCCTTACGATGCGCTGTTAAATCTAAAAATCGAAAAATCTTTGGTGAGTTTGGATGGCCTAGTATTGTACGGATATTACGAATATTGCTTTCATCCATTCCAATAATATAAGCAAACTTTTCAAAATCAGACTTTTGTAATTGTCGACCTTGCATATCTATTGTAGAAATACCATATTCCCTAAGCTTATCCTGTGTACCTCTATGTGGAGGTTCGCCAATATGCCATGAGCTGGTAGCAGCGGAATCCACTTCAATTTTATCTTCTAAATGTTCTTTTTTCACCATGTCGCGCATGACCGCCTCAGCCATGGGTGAGCGACAGATATTACCTAAACATACGAAAAGTACTCGAATCATTTTATTTTCCTCCTACAACAAAGCACTCAAAATCAATTTGATTCTGAGTGCCGTTTGCTTTTATTTTACGGGAATACGTTTCTGTAGTTCTTCTGTTAGAGCAACTAATTCATGCTCAAGGTGTTGAGTAAACTGCTCACGACCTTCTTTACCCTTGCCTGTTACATAAAAAGGCTCACCATAAATTAAATAGCCTTTGCCTCGCTTCATTACATCACCCACATTACGTGCACCAACATAAGCAGCTGGAACAATTTGCGCCTTTGCCAACTGTGCAATGGTAATAGCCCCTTGTTTTAAATCTGTTCCTTCTGCACTACGTGTCCCGGAGGGGAAAATCCCTACAATTTTACCTTCCTTCAATAACTGCGAAGGAATTTTAATCACGCTCGGTCCAGGATTATCACGGTCTACCGGAAAAGCATTTAAATGCTTAACAAGCCAGCCAAGCCCTTTCATTTCAAATAATTGCTTCTTCGCCATAAAGTGAATTTCACGAGGGTACATGGCTACACCAAGGTTTAAAATATCCACATAGCCAGTATGTGTACAAGCTATAATAAACCCACCCTCTTTCGGCAAGTTTTCTTCTCCGTATACACGAGCCTTTGAACCCATTAATTTTAATATTACTTTGACAACATTTGCTGCTAGTTTATACACTGTTACATTCCTACCTTATTCAATAGTTATTCCCATTGTAATCGAAAATACCAGTATACTGCAATTGCAGGTGACCAACTTAAACCTTCCCTACTAATAGATCCACATCAATCGTGATTTCATTTAGTTCAACGGCTGTTTGTTCTGCTTTATGCCAACCCATTGGTGTCATCTCTAATAGAGCGGGTACTAGCTCTTCTGAAAGCGGTAAAGTATAAGTTACACGTTCTACGTTTACCTCACAAAAACTTTCTTGAAAACGAGCTACAATTTGTTCATTAGAATAAGTTTCCTTGTTTGAATCTGCATATAATTGAGCACGCAGTTCCCGCAAATAACCACTTTGCGGTACAACCTTCACAAGACAGCCATTCGGTGTAAGAAGTCGTTTAAACTCCTCATAATTTGCTGGTGATAGTATATTTAAAATGGCATCGAAACTCGCTTGAGCAAATGGACTTTTAGCTAAATCCCCTACACACCAAATTTGTTGAGGATAATGACGTGCTGCAGCCAAAATGCCCTCCTTCGCTATGTCAATTCCAACGCCAATACCATGATCTCTATCATTCATAATGCGAGCTAAATGTGAGCCCTCTCCACAACCAGTATCGAGCACCGTTTTTGCAGAGCTTATAAGCTCACCGATTCGGGCTTCTACAGCATCATAAATCCCACTATCAATAACAGCCTTGCGGGATTCAAAAAGGCTCTTACTATATTTAGAAGCGGCGTTATGTGTCAGCATATTGACATAGCCTTGTTTCGCAATATCAAAGGAATGGTTAGAAGTACAAACCAATCTCCCCTGCTCATATACATGCATTGATTGCTGACAGATTGGACAAGCAAAAAGGGTGATATGTTGATCCATTAATGCCGCCCCGATAGCACGTTTCGATAATGCGCCCATTTCTATGCCTCCTTTTTGTCGTTCGGTGATACAAGAGCATAACGCTCCCATTTACGACTTTTCCATCTAAAGTATACGATAATTGCCCGCACCCATTCATCTGCTGAAATGGCTAGCCAAATTCCGACCAAGCCCCAATCCAATACAAAGACAAATAAATAGCCAAGCGGCAGGCTCATGCAAACCATTGATAGAAAACCAATTTTCACAGGGAATCTAGCATCCCCAGAAGCGCGTAAAGAGTTAATGACAACGATATTCATTGTGCGACCAGTCTCTAGCAAAATACTTAATGCTAACACGGATGCCCCAATCTTAATGACTTCTGGATTATCAGTAAATACCTGCATAAGTGGCTTACGGAATAGCGTAACGACTGCGACCATAATAATCGTAAAAGCAAATGCTGCACGAACACTTTTCCATAGCTGATGATACGCCTCATCTTTTTCTCCTGCACCTACATGACGACCAATAATAATGGCTGTTCCTGTACCAATGGCAATTGCAAATAAATACGTAAACATCGAAATATTCATAGCATATTGTCGTGCTGCTAGTGTTTCTGCTCCTAAGTAAGTCGCATAATATAAAAAGATGATTTGGCAAAATTGATAAAGTACCTGTTCAAACGCAGATGGTAAACCAATGTTTAATATTTTTCTCACATATTCCTTTGAATACTCAAAATAATATTGTAACTTTACGCGCACTTCCATTACCTGATACAGCAACCAGAAAAATACTAGGACGGCTAATCCGCGACTAATGACAGAGGAAATAGCCGCTCCTTTCACACCAAGCTCTGGTAAACCTAAATTCCCAAAAATAAGACCGTAGTTTAGCACAACATGTAAGACGTTCATGCCAAGCGAAACGTACATAGTTTGTTTTGTCCAACCATGTACACGAATAATTGCAGCGAGTGCATTAATAATAGCCTGTAGGAAAATAAAACTCCCAATGATGGCTAAGTAACTTTGTGCATAGTGGAGTACTTCTCCCTGCAAGTTCATCATTGTCATTAAATGTCTCGCAAAGAAGAAAAATAAAATACTCATTAAAAGCCCAACGACCAAATTCATCGTGACCGCTAACGCCGAGATCTTGGCAGCTTCAAAAAAGCGTTTGGAGCCTAAATACTGAGAAACAACAATAGATGCACCATTGCCCACTACCTCCAGAATCAAGATGGCAATATGGATATATTGATTGGCTGCACCTACTCCTGATACAGCATTATCTGATAAAGCACTGAGCATAAAAGTATCGGCTAGTCCCATCAACATAAATAGAAAAACTTCTAAGAAGATTGGCCATGTTAAATGGAATAGACTTAACTTATTTGTCTCTTTAATTGTGTCTGCCAATACTTTCACTTCTCCTATTTTTTCTTAAAAATCTATTGTATCTTATCACAAATATTCAGACTGTAAAGAGATTTATAGGAAGACAGCGCTTCCACATAAAAAATCCCTTTCACATCGTGTGAAAGGGCTCATTTTTAAATTAAGCAATAAGATTGTAATTGCTCTCGTTTTTCAATTGTTAGGCCAAATTCCTGCTCTAAAAACCCAGTCTTAGAACCATAGCGACGATCCATCGCATCCAATGCTGCTTGTAAATAGTCTTCACGGGCGGACATTAATGCATAAAATTGCTGTAGTTCTTGCTCATTATACTGATGCTGAATAGCCTGAGCCATTCGTTCTACCATTGGACGTAAATGTATATTAGTATCTAAATAATCCTCCATGATAGTCTCCACTGGTACATCTAAAGCTAGTAAAATAAGTGCTCCTCCAATACCCGTTCGGTCCTTACCAACTGCGCAATGATGTACAAGACCTAGATTATTAGGATTTTGAATCGTTTGCATTAACTCTTTAAATGAAAGATTGTTAAAAGGCATTTGTGCATAAAAATCCCGAAACATCTCAGGGCTGACCACTTTATAGAAATCTCTACCACCAGCATGGGTTTGCATTTCAAAAGCATGATTACCCTTCGCTGGGATTTGTATATATTGAGCATGCGAGAACACTGGGTTAGGATTATGATACGCCTCATTGTTATCGCGATAATCAAAAATGGTCTTAATCCCTAACGTTTCAAATAGCTCTTTATCCGACAGTGTCATTTTTCCAAGGGCAGCTGAGCGGTAAAATAAACCGTTCTTTACCCTACGCCCATCTTTTGTTTTATATCCACCCATGTCTCGGAAATTATAGACTGCTTCAAATGGAATTACCTTTGTCTCTAATTGCTCCAATCACTACACCTCCTAAGATTATCAAGCATACTTACTTTTATTTTAAAGAACAAACTACATTAATTCCAATTTTCACGCTAGGTAATAATTTAAACCACATAAAAAATGCTAGCTGAATAGCTGACAGCTAGCATGGAAACATTTCTTATTTAAATAACTCTGGGTACACAGCCTTCGCTACTAATTCTACAGCTTCACCAATACGCGGACCAGGTCGATTAGAGATATCTGTATCAATGGACAATACCGCTTTGTTTTGAATAGCTTTCACAGTATTCCAACCATCTCGTCCAAGAATTTCTCCTATTGGATCTTCTGTATAGTTTACTGTTGTTAAAATAACATCTGGATTTTTCGCAATAACATCTTCCTCATTCACTTTTGCCCAGCTATTCAAGTCAGAAAAAACATTATTAACATTAGCTGCATCTAATATTTCTTGCTGGAAAGTGCTAGAGCCTGCTGTATATATGTCTGGCTTAGGGCTAACCTCTAAATAAACATTTTTCGGCGTTTTTACATCCTTCACCTTCGTTTGTACTTCAGCAATTTTCGCTTTAATCTCTTCGTTTAATTTATTTCCTTTATCAGGAACATCCATCACAGCAGCAATTTGTTCGATATCTCCATAAACATCGTCGAAAGTAGTCGCAGATTGAATAACAAACACTTTAATTCCTGCGTCCTCAAGCGGCTTTAGGGCATCCTTATCACCGATTGTATAAGCAATGACAACATCTGGCTTTAACGCTAAAATTCTTTCACTGTTAAAGTTCATAGTATCCGAGACACGTTCAATTTTTTGTGCTTCCTCTGGGTAAGTATCGTACTCAGTTGCTCCTACAATTTTATTGCCAACACCTAAAGCAAACAAAATTTCAGTATTACTTGGTTGTAAAGATACAACTGTTTTTGGTACTTCATTAAACTCTATTTCCACTCCACGGTCATCTGTCACTTTATAGCTTGTTTTCTCTGCTTGTTGTGTATCTTGCGAAGCATCTTTATTTTTTGTATCTTCAGCAGTGCCACAGCCTGCTAATACCAGTGCAAGTAAGAGCACTGATAGCCATTGGAAATTAAATACTTTTTTCATTGTTATTCTCCTTTTTCTTTTTCATTGGGTAGGATTTACTAATAAACGGTATTTCCGCTATTCCAGCTTGCTGATTCATAAAAACAGCCATGACAAAACATACATTAGCTAATAAACCAAGGTAATCGAAAAGAATAGCTGGAACCTCTCGTTCTTCTGATACTTTGTGTAAAGTACGATATGATTTTTTTGCCTCACTGCGACAAAGATGTAAGGCTGCAGCAGCCTCTGTTCCTTGAGGTAAAACAAAACTTTGAATCTCTTCCTTCACATGGCGAACGTAAAAATCATAACGTTCACTTAACCAAGATAAATCCTCTTCAGTTACTGCTAATTTCCCACGTACTGAGCCATTCACATGATAAGCCATAGGTAACATAAGCAATAAATCCTCAGCAACAACTTGAACATCCTCTTTTTTTACCGCAGCTAATGCAACTCCTAGATGTGTTGTCAGGCTATCTGTTCGAATTTCAAAATCGACCGTTGAAGCTTTCTCACGCATAAATGGATAACAAGAATAACGGGCATCTTTTTTCACTTGCTTCCCCCCTATTTTCTATAATGAAAAATTCTTATTTGAAAGGCATAAAAAAGTCGCTCCTTTTTGCAAAGGAACGACAAAAATAACATAATGAGCCATCAAACTAGACAAAGCCTATGTATTTGCCGTATATCCTCCTAGCTTCCGAGAAGTTTTTATACGTTCAAATAAAGGTCGGTCTCCTGGCTTGTACAGTTCGTCACATGAAACGAATGTGTTATAAAGGACCTTCCCATCTTCTTTGAGACAGTGGTAAATCTTTATAATGGCTGCACTTACAGTTGCGGAAACAGCTCCGGTTTTTCACCGGATTCCCGATTATGCTAATTCGCACCTTTATTCTGCAAGAATATTTCATBTGTAAAGCAGTTTATCATATATGCTTCAGAAAAAATAGCTGTGCTCAGTTTTAAAATATAGCATTATTTCTACTTGAAGAGAAAACCCTAACTAATTTTTACATTATTAAGAAATTTACTATAATAGTGTTTCAATTGCTTTTTCAATATCGAGCTGTGAATCTGTTGGTTCAAAGCGTGCGACGGACTTACCATTAGCATCTACTAGAAATTTTGTAAAGTTCCAGCGAATATTACGACCATCTAAAAAGCTTGGGGCAAGTTGAACAATTGCTTCTGCCAACATTTTCTCCTGCATACTTGCCTTCCCAAACTCTCGGTAATCCACTTCATGCTTTAAATAATTAAAGAGTGGATGGGTAGCCTCTCCATTTACCTGTACAAGCTCAAAAATCGGGAATGTGACCCCATAGTTTACCTTGCATAGATGCTTAGTTTCCTCCCCATCTTCAGGATTTTGATGGCCAAATTGATCACAAGGGAATCCAAGAACTACAAAATTCTCTTTTCCATATTTATCATACATTTTCTGTAAGTCTTCAAATTGATATGTAAATCGGCATTGGTTTGCCGTGTTAACAATTAACATTGTTTTTCCACGATATGTTTCCATCGATAAAATTTCGCCATTAGGCTTCCGAACTAGATAATTATAAATGCTCATGCATAATCCCCTTTTTTCATTCATTATAGTTGACTATTCTATCGTTCATCAAAGAATTTGCACAAAAAAACACCACCTCGCTACTTTGAACGGATGGCTGACTTATACTTCTTTTTATATTTAGCATCTTGTTCTTCATTAATTAAACGATGGGCAATATCTAATAATTTCGAGTCATTTGTTTGATCATATAACTTTTTAAATGACATAATAATATCCTGACGAATAAGAGATGGCTGTTTTTCATCTATACATGTTTGAAATCTTTTAGCTAGATACGATACAACCAAATCTCTTTGTACTGGACCCGCCTGTCCAATTTTCCAAATTGCTTGTAATGCATGCCTTGCCGTAGCAGATTGTTCATCGTAAGTCACAGCCCAAATCTTTAAAAAATCCTCCAAGACCCTTTCTTCTGGATCACTTTTTGCAGCTAAAGCGCATAAAATTTGTGCAGCACGTGCACGAGAATAACCATTATTGTATGTAAGTGCTTTTATTAGCTGTTCCCAAACTGCATATGTCCAATCTACGGGTTCCTGCATAATTTTCATTAATTCCTCGTAAGATTCATATTGAATATCGCGATCATGCTCTGTTAGATTACTAAAAAGTTGCAAAATCTCTTTTTCCATAATTCATCCCTACCTTTATTGTTTCAGAACGTAATAAAATTTGATTTATGGTACACTTAACTTAATTTTTTTCGCAAAGAAGGTGAGTTTATGAATAAATTTAATGCTAGGAAATTGATTTTTCGGTTGATTGTGATAATATCACTACTTTTAGCTGTCTATTTTGTTATCCCAGTGTCCATGCCTTTAATACTTGCTGGGATTAGTGCATTTTTCTTAGAACCAATTGTCATGTTCTTTAAACGGAAATGGAAAATGTCACGGAAAATAGCAGTTGCTTTTATTTACATAGTGAGTGTTATTGTTATATCTATTATTTGTTATCTTTCTATTACACAAATAATGACACAAATAATTTTACTATCTAAGCAAGCTCCCTATTATATTTCCAAGCTATCAGATATGTGGCTTCATATGCAAGAAAATRTTTCTAAATACACAGAAGACTTTCCACCTGAAGTAAGTGCTTCGCTTCAAAAAACCACTATGGATTTCATAAAGAAAGTCGAAGAATCCTTTTTAAGCTTCTTTAATTATAGCAAAGTTTCTGCCTTCTTTTCAGAGATACCCAGCCTATTTATCAGTCTTCTCGTTTATATGATTGCGCTATTCCTATTTATGCTTGATTTGCCTAAGTTAAAGCAAATCACTTATAAATATTTAAAGCCCAATACAGCAAAGAAGATAAAAATTATTTTAAATCGCTTAAAAGATGCAACATTTGGCTATATGAAGGCTCACTTATTTGTAAGCTTTATTATTGGAGGCGTCACACTCATTGGACTGCTATTAATCCAACCGAAATATGCAGTAMCAATGACGATTATTATCTGGTTAATAGATATTGTACCATTCCTAGGCTCTATCATTATTCTAGCGCCATGGGGACTTTACCACCTGTTGATGGGAAACACCTCTATAGCTGTAAAATTATTCATCTTAGCTGCTATTTTACTTATTATTCGTCGAGTAGTCGAGCCTAAATTAATGGGAGACCATATCGGTTTATCCACTTTACCAACATTAATTTCCATGTTCATAGGTCTACAGTTATTTGGTATTATCGGTTTACTTGTCGGCCCATTCGTTATTATTTTCTTTATTGCCTTGAAAGAGACAGGTGTCATCAAAGTAAATTTTAAAATTTAATATCAATTTAGTATGCAGGAAAGTCTCTTTTCAAGAATAGAAGTAGTCGTCTTGTTTCTTTGAAAGAATAGCATTCCAAAAACAAAAAAGGTCATCTTTGTATATTTTTCTCTACAAAGATGACCTTTTTCTTATCTCAACCGTCTATATATTAGTGAGGCCTATTGAATACGTCCAAAGCCTACTAAGTATTGATTCCACCAATCAAGTGATTCAATTACGACACCATTGTTTTGAGCGTCGATCATTGTGTTATTACCTAAATAAATACCTACGTGTGCTACACCTGAACCATAGCTGAAGAACACTAAGTCCCCAACGCGTGCTTCACCTGCTGAAATGCGTTGTGTTGCTAAATATTGTTGTGATGCTGTACGAGGTAAAGAAACACCCGCTTGCTTATATGACCATTGTACAAGACCTGAACAGTCAAAACCTGTTGATGGGTTGCTACCACCCCAAACATAAGGACGTCCTAGGAATTGTTTAGCTGTTGAAATGGCATCTCCTGAAGAAACAGTGCCAGCTCCTGACCCAACAATAATTTTTTGTGGTTCGCCTCCACCATTATTTTGAGTTGCTTGTATAACTGGTGTAGCTGCTTGAAGTGCACGTAAACGAGCTGCCTCTTCTTCAGCTGCTTTACGCTCTGCTTCTAAACGTTCTTCTTCTTGTTTCGTTGCAATTTCAGCTTTTAATGCAAGTGATTTCGCTTCGTTCTCAGCTTTCTTCACTTCCATCTCGCTTTCTTTTTGCTGAAGCTCTTGGAATTGTTTTTGAAGTTCCTTTTGTTTTTCATCTAATGTAGCTTTTTGTTGCTCTAAGCTTGCTTTATCTGCTTCCTGTTGATCCACTAATTCTTGGTCAGCATCCATTAATGTTTTTACCGCTACGACACGATCCATTAAATCTGCAAAGCTTTTTGCCTCAAGCACTACATTTAAATAAACACCTACAGTGTTGTCTTGCGCTTGGTATGCAGCCATACGCTCACTTAAAATTTTTGAACGTTGCTCGATACGTTTTTGTGTTTCAACAATACTAGCATCCACTTCTTTAATATCTGCTTGTACTTGTTTAAATACCTTTACTTTTGCGTCGATCTCTTGTTGTAGTTTCGTTAGTTCTTCTTGTAATTTTTTAATTTGTGCATCTATTTCAGCCTTTTTCTCTATCATTTGTTGAGAAGTTTCTTCGGCATGTACTTCTGTTGGTTGAATTGTATTAAATAATAAGCCGCCAGCTAGTGCTAATGCTAGCACCATCGACTTACGCCATTTGTTACGCTTAGCCACGTTACCTTCATTTCCCTTCATCTATCAATTTCGCTCTCGATATTCTATGTAATCACTTGAACGATTTCTATTTTAATTAAATGTTCTTATATTTATTTTAGCCTTTTAAAGTTTAGCATTTTCTACATAACTTTTATACTATTTCATGTCTATTTAATACATTAGTAAAACTCGAAATATTTCTGTAACATTCGCACTTAAACTACATTATTCTACATAATACATTTTTCTTCTACACAGAGAAATTATTAGCTAATTCGACATTAGACCTAACAGATCTTTTGTAATGTTTTTGTAATATTTGAGGATGCCAAAGAAAAAGGTAGGGAAAAAATTCCCTACCTATTGCTTCATCGACCTTAATGCTTGTATAGATAATCTCACTAACAAAATAGCACATAAAAATAAACCTAAATATGCCGCTGTGTTCAAATAGACCGCATAAGAATCGTGGATAAATTGTGAAATAGCTAAAAGAGCGACAGATATAATACCAAAAGTTATACCCACCAGCAGCAAAACAAATTGAGAAAACAAATGTGTAATAAAACGTGAATTATGTTCATCCGAAAAGACATCATGATGTAAAATGATTTTTCAGCTCTCAACTCGCTGAATGAGCTGATCGACTCTTCTAGGCATTTTACGCAAAGTCGGTATTAGCATAGATAATTCTTCTTGCAGCCGCTCCTTAGTTGCCACCGGTTCTTTAAAAGGCTTAAGGAAAGAGGCACGCATATATGTAGCAGAAAAATCCTTTGCCTCAGTAAAGATATCAAAACGTGGATCTATTACCCGTAATGTGCCATCTAACGTCACTAAGGAACGGAGAGCTAATCCCACTGCTGGATAAAATGCAAGTCCAAAATCTCTTACCACTGTAAATAGCGCGTGAATTAATTCTTCAGTAGGTATACGGTCAACATAGGAAATTTTCAGTAATATTTGGTCGATTGCCTGCTCCATTCTCGCACGTTCTGCATGATCAGCATTTTCCACTAATAATGTTAAACCATCATATAAAACGCTTGAATCATTTAGTTGAATGCCCATCAAAAATAACTTTAAGCCTTCTTGCTGTGTTGCACCTAAACGTCCTACTGCGCCAAAGTCAAGCAAGACTGGTGTTCCATCTGTTTCATCGATATGGATATTTCCTGGATGTGGGTCTGCATGAAAAATACCAGAGAATAGCATCTGCTCAAAAAATGAGTAGAGTACGGTTCTTGCAAATTGCCTACGATCAATCGACAAACGATTAAATTCAGATGCCCCCTCTGCCACACTTTGTCCACGAATATACTCCATCACAATAACATTTTCATTACTGTAAGGCGTAAATATTTTAGGAATTCGAACCTTGTAATCGCTTTTCGCCAGTGCATTCTTCACCTGTAGCGTATTACGTACTTCAATATCCAAATGAATTTCCTCACGTAGCCCCTCTGCAAATCCCCCAGCCAACTCTCGAAAGCCTAATGATTCAGCCCAGGTTGATTTTGTGGATAGCCAATTAGCAAAATCCTCTAAAATTTAAAGGTCATCGCGCATAATTCCCTTTACTTCTGGACGCAATAGCTTGACTACCACCTCTTCATAATTTTTAAGCCTTGCTTTATGCACTTGGCCAATAGAGGCTGCTGCAATGGGTTCCATTTGAAATTGGCTAAATATTTCGTCCATTGATTGCGGAAGAGATCTCTCTAAAATTTGTTTCACTTGCTCCTCTGATAAAGGCCTTACTCGGTGTTGAAGCCTTTCTAATTCATCAATAAAAATAGGTGAAAAAAGCTCTTTTCGTGTGGAAAGTACCTGGCCAAATTTGATGAAAATCCCACCACATTGTTCTAACGTTGCGCGCAAAGCAATTGCAAGTTCTTTTTCATTTTCTCGTTGCCTCGCATATTTAATCGTTTGTACGACACCGTTTGTAACAGCAATTTTTAATACCTGACGCAAGCGTTTCTGCTGTCGCCAATAGCTACGCAATCGCAATAGTAAAGATTTTTGGCCGTGACGGCGATCTCCATTCGTAATGCCACTAGGGTCAAAAAGCTCAAATACCAAATAAAGCAACATCGAAATTAGTAGCATACTACCGATCCAAATCAGTGTGCTTACCTCAGTTACTGTTTGCATCATCGTTTCTGATAAAAAATCTGTATGGCGTAGATAAGAATACCAGTACACAAAAGAGGTTAATGTCACACTAATAACGACTGACAGCACTCTTCGCACAAAATTAATATTCGAGCCAATTAATCGTCCACTCACAATATAAATCAAACCCGATACTATGAGGATTTGGGTTAAAAATTTCAAAAAGATCAACAGTGTCACCCCCTGTGCCATTTCCATTTCCTACTACCGTTAGTATAGCAAATTTGTGCATCAACTTTCTTGAACGAGGAACACCACAGAAAATTTATTAATTTGGCACCTTGATAAAATACCCTTTAGGGTATATTATTTATTTGTAGTATTCAAACTACATAATTCTCCTCATTTTAGAGAAAAAACCTTTATTTAAGAGACTCTAAATACCCCATTATGTATTTATTATGAAAAGGAGTGTTTACATTGAGTAAAAAATTTTTAATATTCGGTGGCGTTGCAGGTGGTGCATCCACAGCAGCTCGTCTTCGTCGTCTAGATGAAAAAGCAGAAATTATTATATTTGAAAAGGGGCCGAATGTTTCATTCTCTAATTGTTCTCTCCCCTTCCATTTAAGCGGGATTGTTGAAAATAGCGACAAATTAATTTTAATGACGCCTCAAGGCTTCCAAACAAAATACAATATAGAGGCTCGTGTTCAGCAAGAAGTTGTACGTATTAACAGAGAGAAAAAAACCATCACCATTAAGGATTTAAAAACGAATAGAGATTATGAGGAAAGTTACGATACGTTAATTTTATCCCCAGGAGCAAGTCCTATCGTCCCTGACTTAGAGGGCATTCATTCTAAGCACGTCTTTACCATTAGAAACGTGGCTGATATTGACCGTTTAAATTGGTATCTACAAACAGATAATGTACAGGATATTGCCGTGGTTGGCGGAGGCTTCATTGGTGTAGAGGTAGCAGAAAATTTGAAGCTAGCAGGCTATAATGTATCTCTAGTTGAATTTGGCCAACAAATTATGGCCCCTTTTGATTATGATATGGCTCAAATCTTACACAAGGAAATGACTGATAAAGGGGTTCAAGTTATTGTCAATGACGGTCTTGCAAAGGTTACACCAAATAATGTGACGTTGAACTCAGGCAAACAATTGAAAGCCCAAGCAGTAGTATTAGCAATTGGCGTTCGACCTGAAATCCGCTTAGCCAAAGAGGCCGGGCTAACAATTGGTGAACTCGGAGGTATTCAAGTTGATGCAAATTACGTGACGTCTGATCCTTCCATATATGCTGTGGGAGATGCGATTGAAGTATTCCATCAGCTTACCCATAAACAGACGCGCCTTGCTTTAGCCGGTCCCGCTCAACGACAAGCACGTGCAGCAGCTAATCATATGTATAACATCCCTCATCACAACAAAGGAGTCATTGGATCTTCAAGCGTACAAATTTTCGATCTCGTATGCGCGACAACAGGTTTGAACGAAAAAACAGCCCTAGCAAATGGCTTTCAAGCAAAAAGTGTTTATTTGATAGCTCCAGACAAAGTAGGACTAATGCCAAATAGTAATCCACTTCACTTTAAGCTCGTTTATGAAACACCGACGGGTAAAATACTAGGGGCTCAAGCAATAGGTAAAGGTAATGCAGATAAGAGGATTGATGTTATAGCTACCCTCATCACAATGGGCGGTACATTAGAAGATTTAAAGGAGCTAGAGTTATCCTATTCTCCAATGTTTAGCACTGCCCGTGATATTGTTAATTTGGCAGCTCTTGTAGCTCAAAATCTATTACACGGACACTTTAAGCAGGTAAAAGTTGATGAAGTAAGGGAACTCATTGAAAATCAAGCCTTTTTCTTAGACGTTCGTGAAAAAAATGAATTTGAATCCGGTCACCTTATCAATGCACACAATATTCCTCTAAGTGAACTTCGGGAAAGAATGGATGAAATTCCGAAGGATCAAGCAGTGTATGTGCATTGCCGATCTGGTCAACGTAGCTATAATGCTGTTATGGCCCTTCAAAATAGCGGTTTTTCTAACGTCTTTAATGTAAGTGGGTCATTCCTAGGGATTTGCTTATACGAATATTTTACAGATATCACAACGAACAGAGATAAAATAGTAACTGCTTATAATTKTAAATAAGTTAAAGGGATGCCAATTATCAGCAGCCCTTTTCTTCGTTAATTTGTAGACAAAACTTTTTCCCAGTCAATCGTACCATTTTTAACTTGTTCACGTTTTTCCTTATTCATGATGTCATTTGGACGCCCGCCTTTTGGCCAATCTTTTTCATGGTTCGCACACTCTGGACGATCTTGCGATAAAATAAAGGCAGCTAAATCTGCAGCTTCTTGATCTGTTAATGTACCCGCTGCACCTATCGGCATATCATTTTGAATATAGCCAGCCATTTTTGACATACGTGCCATACCTGCGCCATCATTAAATGAATTATCTCCCCATAAAGCTGGGCCAGTATTAGCACCAGTTCCTGCGCCATCAGCTGCATGACAGGCTATACAGGACTGCGCATAAAGCTCCTCACCATCTGCAACATTTGGAATCGGCACATTCTTCATATCACTTGTGCCCGCCCATTCACGTTTTGCTCCAATTGGAACACCTTCAGAAATATAAGCGAAATACGCCACCATAGCCTCTAGTTCATCACTATTCATTTCGAATTTTTTACCATTCATACTCCGAACCATACAGCCATTAATCCGTTCTTCTATTGTAACTACACCACCTGAGCGTCCAATATACTGTGGATAATTTGCCATTACACCTACTAATGATGAGGCTTGCTCGTCATAGCCAGCACCGGCATGACAGCTTGTGCAAGATAATTGGTTGCCCACATATTCATCTGCCGCAACATGTGTGTTATTAACAAGTTCATAGCCCGTTAATATTGCTTCTTTCATTGGACCATCTGGTACTTCTTCAATACTTGGCGGAGCATAGACCACTGACTGAGCAGCTGCTGTTGTTGGTATTTGTGTTTGCACTGTCGCTTCTTTCTCACTCACATTCGAATCAACTGTAATTTTGTCACTGACAAACGTCCCAACAAAAATGGCGCCTGCTAACAGTACTGTTCCTGCTACTCCTGCTACTATAGGTTTCATCTATAATACCCCCCTTTGTATTCTCACTTATATTTTAGCAACATAACAATTTATTGGATGTGATTTTTCTCACACTACCATAAAATAGAACCATTCAGATGATAAAAAAGGATAAATTATACATTTTATTTTGTTGTATAACACAGAAAACAAGACTTAATACCTCTTGCAGTATTCATTTGTTCGAAAAAAAAGCGTCAAGTACACTTACGCACTCGACACCTTTAAAGTCTTTTATAGTTTACACTGTCCATCAGCACATGCCGATTCTCCATTACCATTTATCATTATCGTTGGCTGAATCCCAGCTATTTCCGCAGCTTGATGCAAAGTTCGCACAAACACTTCATTCGGCTCAGCCCCTTTAATACCATAACGATTTTCAAATACAAAGAACGGTACACTTTGTACGCCAAGTTGCTGTGCTTCATAGCGATCCTTGTCTAGCTCTTCACTAAAATCAGTTGAAGCTAATATTCCCGCTGCAACTTCTCTATCCAAATCTAATTGCGCAATAACTTTTAATAAAAACTCATCTTTGTTCAAATCTTCACCATCTTTAAAATAACCAGCCATTAGTGCTTCCGTATAAGCTGTCGCTTTACCAAATTGCTGCGTCCATTTAGCTAAACGATGAGCCTTTTCTGTATGCGCTGTTTTCATCTTAGCAAAATCATAATGCAAACCAACTTCCGTTGCTCTCGTAGCTATACCCTCGACCATATCTTTCACTTCATCTAGCGTGACATCATACTTTTTAGCCAGCGCCTCATAAAAAGAGGGGGCATTCACTTCCGGGATATCTGGGCCTATTTGAAATGCTTTATATTCTATTTCCACTAATCCTGTATAGCCTGCGATGTCAATCGCCCGTTCCAGTTCTCGTTTGCCAATATAACAAAATGGACATGTAAAATCAGAGAAAACTTCAATTTTCATTACCATACCCCCTTATAATATATCCATCCAAATTTTAATAGCTGTTGCTAATATAAGAACCGCTAAAATAATTTGTAGGAATTTAGTATTTAACTTGCCCCCTATTCTCGCACCCAGAGGAGCAGCTATTAGACTAGCTACAATCAAGATGAGCGCTGGATAATATTCCACTTGCCCAGTCATTAATTTACCAATAGTTCCTCCTACTGAGGAGATAAACGTAATAGCAAGGCTTGACGCAATGGTCATACGAGTAGGGATTCCTAAGACCACAAGCATGATTGGTACTAATAAAAATCCACCAGCTGCTCCTACAATTCCGGAACCGATACCAACAACGAAAGCTAATAGGACCGCCAATGGTTTATTAAATGTAACAGCCTGCATCGGTTTATCATCAACTTGCTTTTTCGGTATGAACATCATCACAGATGCAATCAATGCAAGGATTCCATAGACCATGTTAATACCAGACTCAGATAAAAATTTTGAACCGAAGCTACCCACAAAGCTTCCCGCTAATATGGCAATCCCCATCAAGATAAACACGCATTTATTTAATTCCACGCCATTACGAWAGACCCAAACMCCTGAAAGAGCAGCAAAAAGTACCTGAATCGCACTTATCCCTGACACCTCATGTGCAGAAAAGGCCGCAAATCCTAGTATAAGAGATATATATAGTAGCATCGGGAAATTAATGATGGCACCGCCAATACCTAACATCCCTGATACAAATGAACCGAGAAAACCAATAAGTAAAATGGTTAAGATCCATGCAATATCCATTTAGTTTTCCTTCTTTCTGGCTGTATTCAACAAAAGGAAAGAAGGGTTGTTCTACTGTAATAGACAACCCTCAATCAGCCCTATGCTTTCTGAATGAAAAATGTAATAACGCCAGCCTCTTCAGATTGATCTAAAATGATATGACCTCCTGCTTTTGCCCAAGCAGGAATATCCGCTAAAGCTCCTTTATCTGTCACCTGAACTTCTAAAACTTCCCCAGACTTTAGGGTATCTATTGCTTTTTTTGTCTTCACAATAGGCATTGGACAAGAAAGGCCTTTTGCATCTAGTTGTAAACTTGATTTCATCATATTCTCCTTCAACTCGGCAAAGGTTGTAAGCGATTTTGCCGGTTCTTCTTGTTTTATATCTTCATGAAGGATGAGCGCCTTCAATTCAAGAAATTTACATATAATAAGCATACATGCATACTCATTGCACTTTAGCATGTTTTATCGTACTGCACAGCGATTTGGTCCAATTTCCATTTCTGTTTGCTCATCTAACGCAGGTGTGATTTTCCCCATATTCACCTGACGAATTTCCTGATAAGCATTTGGTTGTGGAGGTAATTCATCTGTTACCACACGTCTAAATTCTTCTTCATCTTGAATATTTAATCCATGGTTTTGTACAAATAAATCCCCTAGTCGTCTAGCAACTGTCCCATCTTCATTCAGCTCATCAATAATCATAAAATGTGCTGGTAAGACAATAAGTTCATCAGACAATTCTCGATAACGCTTGTAAAGCGTGTCTCGTAAATCTCCAACCCAGTCATCAGCAAGGCCAGCTAAATCAGGACGTCCGATTGAATCGATAAATAAAATATCTCCTGTTAATAAATATTTGCTGTCAACAACAAATGAAGTAGAGCCTATCGTATGACCAGGAGAATAGATAGCTCCTACATCTATTTTTGATGCACCGATTTGAACAGTCGTTCCATCAACTAACGGTGTATAGTGGAACACAACTTCCTCAGCGTCCTTAGGTGGCAAATAATAGGTTGCGCCTGTCATCTCTGCAATATGGCGCCCACCTGAAATGTGATCAGCATGTAAGTGTGTATCAAAAACATGTTTAATTTGGACATTTTTATGTTCTGCAAAATTTATAAACACATCTGTAAAACGTACAGCATCAATAATAGCTGCTTCACCTTCAGAAAGGACCATATAAGACAGACAGCCCTTTCCTAAGCGAACAAACTGATAAAGCTCACCACCGCCTGTTAAATCACCTACTTTAATTGGCTCTAAATATTCACTCCAGGATTTCATACCTCCAGCTAAATAGGCAACCTCAATACCTGCCTCAGCTAACATTTCAGCAACCATTAAAGACGATCCTTCTTTAGCACAAACGACTAATACATCTTTATCAGTTGGGATATTCGGTAAAATATTATCAATACCATCTAACAGTTCAAAATACGGTATATTTAAGTACTCAAAACGATGTCCATCGATTTTCCAATCTTCGAATGCATCCGCATTACGAACATCTAAAATAAACAACTCTTCATTGTGAATAACCTTTTTAGCTACTTGTGACGCGCTCCATTTTTGAATTGACATCTCTTTTACCCCCATCGGTATTGTTTTTATGTTTTTTATAGCGGAGAGGGGTGCCCTCTCCGCTTTTATAGGTAGGTCACTAGAATGTAAGTGACGGTGCTGCGTCTTTCGCGAATTCTAGGAACGTTACGGCTCCTCCCACCTCAATACCCTCAATGAAATCTTCAGTAGTTAAACCCATAACATCCATCGTCATCTGACAAGCAATAAATTTCACACCTAATTCTTGTGCCATTTCCACTAGTTGAGGAATAGCTGGCACATTTGCTTTTGTAAACCCTTCAGCATAGTGTTCTGCTCCAGCTGGCATTGGTAATGCATGCATACCTTGCTTATGAATTAAATTCAAACCTTCAAATGTAAAGAAGATAGCTACCTCTTTCTCAGAAGCTGCCGCAGCTGTTGCGATATTAAATACCTTATACGCATCAAATAAACCACCGTTACTTGCAATGATTGCTACTTTGTTCGACATAATAAAATTCCTCCAATTTAAATGTTTTTTGTTAAATCGCCTGACCAGGATGTCATACCTGGTAAGACGTTAAATACTTTCGTAAAACCATGTGAAGCCAGCTTTTGCGCAGCCATGTCACTGCGTTTTCCAGTACGACAAATAACATATATCTCCTGCTCTTTATCAAGCTCAGAAAGTCGTGTCTCCAGTTCGCCCATTGGTATCGATTTTGCTCCCGCAATATGCCCAAAAGCGAATTCCGCTTCCTCACGTACATCTAGAATTAATCCTTTACGACTTGTGATTTGCTCTAAATCAATTGTTTGATCAAACGTCATTTCTTCTATTTGGTCGTTTGTACATTTACGAATATAGTGTTTCAGTACACCATCATCTTCTAAAGTACCAATATACTGATGACCTACAGTTTCAGCCCATGCCGCAATATCAGCTTTAGATCCTTTGTCAGTCGCAGCTACTTCTAAAATTTGACCATCTACTAAATCAGCCATCGCTTTTTTTGTTTTCACAATCGGCATCGGGCAAGAAAGACCCTTGGCATCTAGCTGAAAATCCGCCTTCATACTTTTCATAACCTCCACATACCTATAAGGGTATTATTTTAATCAAAAAAATATAGATTTAACCTATTACTGTACTTTTCCCTCCCAAGCTAACATACCACCAATCATGTTAGTTACATTAAAGCCATTACTTTCTAATAGTTGAGTAGCCCGAGCACTTCGTCCACCTGATCGACAAACCATAATATACGACTCCCTCTTATTTAATTCAGGTAGTCGAAACTCTAATAAACCTAGCGGGATATGAATAATGCCCGGGATGTGGCCAGCCTCTACTTCATCTACCTCTCGCACATCAATAAGATTCAGCTTCCCTCCTTGCTCCATAGTTTGTTGAACTTCTTTTGCTGTAATTTCTTTCACTTTTTTCTCCTCCTAGTATGCACTCATTCCACCCCGAACATTAGAAACACGCTCAAAACCTTGCTTTTTAAGTTGCTTACAAGCCTGACTACTTCGCATACCACTCTGACAAATAACTATGATCTCTTTATCCTTCGGAAGGTTTTTAAAGCTCGACCCAAGCGGAACATTTTTAAATTGCGAGATATGCCGACCTTTATACTCAGCAGGCGTGCGTACATCGATAAATATCTTATCCTTATCATTCAGCATATCTTTTAATTGGGCTGTAGAAATTGATTGAATGCCCTTCGCTGGCTTCATTCGCCAAACGAAAAAGGCTGCCACAAGCGCGATAATAATCCATATTTCCATATGACCAGTCCTCCTTTTTATACGATTATGGGTATATCAAGTTATCGACTTTTCACGACCAAGTCCATCGCCTCTTGGATAGCAGCATTCATTTTTTCAGCATTGCCTTCAGCAGTCGATACACAATCTAATAAATTTTCACTTACAATGACACCAATCGTCCGGTCAACAGCAGAACGCACGGCAGATAGCTGTGTAATCACATCTTTACAACTTTGACCTTCTTCCATCATGCGTAAAATACCCCGCATTTGACCTTCCATACGTTTCACACGATTTGCAGTGTTTGAGCCATACGCCATTCTGTTATGCCCCCTTTCAAACGATAGATTGAACTTCCTTACGAGATTTATATTATACCCCTATAGGTATGTTGTCAACATAAAGCTTCTATCTTTTTTAAAATGCTGCAATTGCGAGTTACAATGTTCTCCCTATCGCTTTAACCTCATCTATCTGCTTCCTTATTATTTCAACAAAAAACCCTGCTACGAGTTATTTCTCATAGCAGGGAGTTTATTTTTATTTAGCTAATTGCATGGCTGGCCCAAAGAATTCATAGTGAATTTTTTCATCTTTCACGCCAATTTCCTGTAAATTTTTAATAACCGCTTCCATAAAGCCTACAGGGCCACATATATATACATCTGCATTATCAGCTACTTTTTCAGCCAGCAATTCTTTTGTAATAAGCTTGTCTTCATCAGAGTATAAAGCTGTATAGGATGCATTCGGTAAGACGTTTACTTTCTTTTGAATGTCATCACTGAACGCTACAACCTTCTCATTACGAGCACATTGGATAAAGTTCACTTCATTCACTGCATTATGATTTAGAGATTGCAGCATACTGTTTAAAGGTGTTACACCGATACCGCCACTTACAAATGTAATTGGTGCAGCCGTTTCTTCTAACACAAATAATCCGGCTGGAGCACTTACATCTACCAAATCTCCAACTTGTAATTGATCATGAATATAATTTGACACTTTACCATTTGGCGTATGATCACTTTCACGTTTCACCGAAATACGATAGCCATCTTCTGCACTCGCTTGTGAAAGTGTATATTGACGGTTCATTAAATACTCTTCTCCTGGCACTTTCACTCGAATAGAGATGTATTGACCTGGTTCATAAGTTGGTAGTGGTGATCCATCTTCATTTACAAAATAAATAGAAGTTACTAAGTCACTTTCTACAACTTTTTTTGCCACTTTTAATGGTTTAAATAGACGCCAACCACCATTGTTCTCAGTTTTTTGGTATAACTCTTCTTCTACTTGAATGAAAATATCTGCGATAACGCCATAAGCCTCGGCCCATGCACCAATAATGTCATCAGTTGCTGCATCACCAAGTACTTCTTTAATCGCTTTTAATAAGTTTTCACCCACAATTGGGTAATGTTCAGGTAAAATTCCTAAACTACGGTGTTTATGTGCAATAAGCATTACTGCTGGTAAAATTGCTTCTAAGTTTTCAATATGAACTGCTGCAGCGTAAACAGTATTTGCTAATGCTGTTTGCTGACGGCCTTGTTCTTGGTTCGTGTGATTAAAAATATTTAGTAATTCTGGATGAGCTTGAAACATATTTTTGTAAAACGTCTTTGTGATTTCAACACCATGAACTTCTAATACAGGTACTGTTGCTTTAATAATTTGAATTGTTTCTTGTTTTAACATATCGCTTACCATCCTTTCGTGATTACAATATAACGCTTTCATTCTCTTAAAGCAATATATAAAATACATCTTTAACAAAATAGACATAATTAATGTATTTTAAATACATCTTTAAAAATAGGTTGTAGATATTATACTTCAATGTAAAAATGCTATAATTATTTTGAATTATAGAAAGTAGGGTGTTTAGATGCGCTTAACTTTATACACAGACTACTCTTTGCGCACACTTATTTATTTAGGCGCAAAGGAAGATGGTCAATTATCGACTATTCAAGAGATCTCAGATGCTTATAATATATCGAAAAACCATTTAATGAAGGTGACACACCAACTCGGGTTATTAGGTTACATTGAAACAATCCGTGGACGTGGCGGTGGAATTCGCCTTGCTATCGATCCAAAAACCATTACCATCGGTGAAATTGTTCGTCATACAGAAGAGGATTTTCATCTTGTAGAATGTTTCGATAAAGAAAATAACCTATGTAAAATAGCTCCAGAATGTCAATTAAAGGGTGTACTGTATGAAGCTTTGCAAGCCTATTTGAAAGTATTAGATCAATACACCTTGGACGATTTCCTTCATTCTAAGGAAAAATTAATGGCTCTACTGCTCGGTAAATAAAAATACCCGCTCAACATTTGTTGAACGGGTATTTTTTTTAGAAGTTTGCTTATAATTGCTTTGAAAAGAAAATCATATCCAATGCACGAATACCATTTTCATAAATTGGTTCTGGGTAATGACTGAAGAAGTCCTTTTCAATAGCCTCCATGCGAAAGCCTGCTTTTTGATAAAAAGCGATATTATCAATACTTGAGTTCGCCGTTCCAACTAATACCGTTTGATAACCATCCTTTTGACATTCTTCAGTGAGCTGTCGCAATATCTCTTTGCCTATTCCCTTCCCTTGATACYYKKKTACAATAGCAATATTCTTCAATTCAATTGTAGTATTAGTTTGAGGAATGACTAATGCCACTCCCACCAACAGTTCCCCACAATTAATTTTATATAATGTACCCTTATCTAAATATTTCCGAACTGCCACTTCACTCTCATCAGCTAATAAAAGCTGAGGTAAAAAGGCTTCTCGGTTTCCTTCTACCTTTTCTAGGGATGTTCGATAACGGACATAATCTTCTCGTTCAAAAACATTTAACACACATGGTTGCTTTTCCTTCACTTCTAACCACGAATGCTCCTCAGGATAATCTTTTTCCACCCCTAATCGAACAAAAGGTAGCTTTTCTTGTGCTTTTTGTGAACGGATATTAACCTTTCGGGCTCCTGCAAAAACACGTGATAATCCCAGCTCAAAAAACGCAATATCTAAAATAGCCGTTTTTGCTTCAAGATTATAGCCCTTCCCCCAAAATTGATAGCCAAGCCAAGAGCCGATATGACAGCTCTTTTTATGACGATCGATAAACATTAATGATGTCACACCAATGACTTGCCCCTCCTCATCTAAAATCACACGAGGGACGGTCTTACCTTCTTCTTCATCTATACGTTCACGCTTAATAAAATGAATTGTGTCTTCTACCTTGCCAGCAGGTAAGCCTAGGGCATCTCGAACCTGTGGCATAGAAGACAACGCATGCATAGCCTCAGCATACTTCACATCATGCCTTACTAACGTTACTGCCATCTTCTATTCCCCTTTATTTCTTAGGATTGAAAACTTATTCTTTATATATACTCCATATACTATAGATTATTCAAAAGCCTTGTTTTGCTAGTATAACTGAATATCCATCTACTTTATATAAATATAGAAAAATAAAAATTGAGAAAGTGAGCTTTTACTACACTTTCTCAATTATTTTTATGGTTGAACTGGTATAGTGATCTCTAGTTCAGGTATATATTGAATTTTCGGATAACCGTTTTTATCCAATTGAAACATACCTTTTTCGTTTTCCTTGAAAAGATGGATATAGGGTTTTAAGGTTATTGTTTTTGGAACAGATTCAAAAGGAGTGTACCGAAGATCATCAAGATGAATGTTTCCATTGGTAGCGTTCCAACCGTTTCCTCCAATTAATTCAATTTCACGACCATGCTCATCAATAATAACTATCCCCATTGTTAGTAGTGTTAAATTATCAGTGAACGTTGAATTATCAGTTAAAACCATCCGTGTTGTGATACTTGTTGTAACTGGTGTTAGCTTGACCTTTTCAAGAGTCAAATGAATATTGTCATATTGTCGACTTATATTTGGTGCTAAAGCTACATAGTCTTTCACTTTATTTTTCACAGGAATATCAATTTCAATGGGGTTTTCTATACCTTTGACAAAAGCTTGAATGGTTAAATCAAATTGCTCTGGGAAAGGCTTCCCTCCCTGATTTCTCAGATCTGAAAATTCAATAATGACAGAAGCATTATCTTTACCAGGGTACATAAAACCACTAATAGAATTGGACTCACTCGGAGCAAAAGAATTAATAGGCTCATCATTTATAAACAAATTATAATTACTGATACAATCCATTAAAGCTTCTTTCTGATCTTCTTTATAGGGGCGTTCAATAGCAATTGAAACACGTGTACCGTCATACGCTACTTCCGATACACTTAATGTAAACCCCTCCTGTGTCACACTTACCTGTGGTTTTGTAGAAAGTCCTTTTTCATCAGCCATCTGCAACCCCAAATCACCAGCGAGACGGAAAATTGAGGATAGTACAGGCACTTGTTTAAGCGTTGCAGCCATTGTTGGTGAAATAAATGATGTAATAAATAGTAAGCTAACTAGCATGGCTGTTGCAAAAGCAACTTTATAGTGCCATTTCTTCTGGTGCTTTACTACTTGTGGCTGCTCGTTACGTTCATATTTACTAATTACACGATCAACCAAATCAATTTCTACAGGTGTTTCTCGAATTAGCAGCTCTATTCGTGCCATTTCTTTATCCTTCTGCTTTGAATGAATGCTCATAAAATCCACCTCCTAACTTATTTTCCTTTATTAATTTTTTGCGTAATCGTTCATATTTTTTTCTTATTGTAGCTGGTTTCATATCCATAATTTCAGAAATTTCTTCAAAGCTATATTCTTCAATAGAACGAAGCAGTAAAATCCTTTTTTCATCTACATGTAAGTTTTCCAATAGCCTATGCACCATCTCATCATATTCAGGTATCGGTGCTTGCGTCTGTTTCACCTGTTCTCGCTTCACACTTAGCCAAAATTTATAGCCCCTATTTTTTGCTTTTATGACATCAATACAATGGTGGTGAGCGATTTTATAAAGCCACGCCGATAAGGAAACCGTATAAGAAAATTTATGAATATTCTCTAGTCCTTTAATAAAAATATCTTGCGAAGCATCCTCCGCCTCCTCTTTGGTTCCTAGCATATAGTAACAATAAATATAAATTTGCTTTTGAAAACAACGAATGATTTCTGCATAGTCATGCGTATCCCCTGATTGAACTTGCTCCACGATTGATTGAATATCTATATCAGCTCGCTCTTTTGATGGTTCTCGTGTAGTCAATGTTGTCCCCCCTCTCCAATCTATATAACTGAAATTATTAGAAGTTTGTGACACTAGATAAAAAATCTTAAAAATATTATTGAATGTCATCGAGTTACTTGGAGAAATCTTTTATATCTTCCCTTCTTCGCCTATATAACTGAAATCAACAGCCATTTGTGACACACTATAAAAATTTTTTCACAAAAATAAAACGCTTAAGGGTAACCTAAGCGTTTGAGTCTCACTATTTTATTTTGGAGCTTGTTATAAACCCTTTAATAATTGGGATAAATACTCCTATCAATACAATGGGTAGGAACCACCATCCTAATGAATTTACCTCACCAAGACCAATACGAACCATCTGAATCGATATAAAAGCAAATAAAATGAGACAGATATTTTTTACTTGATTTAGTATTTTTCTGCTATTCAAATAAAATGCTTTTACATTACTTTCATCCAAACGTGACGGATAATTATGCATATGAGGTGCTTTTTCTAGCAGCCACATAACAATCCATAAAAATAAACCGATGAACGGAAGAATGAATAATTCTATTTTTGATCCCCATCGATCCACCTCACCTAATCCATTAAAATGACCAGGTATTTCATCAGGCAACTTGCCCCATGCCAATATAATATAAAAGATGGATAAAATAAATATACTACCACCAATATAGTCCCATATCTTTTCTGATCTTGTTTTAGGTAACTTTAAAATTGGCCTATACATTTTCTCCACCCCTGTTCTTTTCCTTTACTACATCTACGTTATGACTACTATTAAAGTTTCAAAATTTATGAAAATTGACTTAATATTCAACATGCACCATTAATTATCCCTATTAGTAGTAGCATTATAGCGATAAAATCTACTTTTTTTATTACTTCATATATAATTTATACCCATTTTCAAACTACTAATTACTGTAGAAATACTCATAATACGTTGTAAAGGTCATATGAGGTGATTTAAGAGACATATATACATATTTCATTATTTTGTAACATTTCTACTAATTACTGAGAAAGGATATTTCAACTATGCGATTTACTATCTACAAGAAATTATTACTCGGTTTTTTTATAGTTATTTTGGTACTCGTTACAACAATCGGCTTAAATATAAAACAGCTTGATTCTGTAAATAAGACCTATCGTACATTATTGGAGGAACAAACTACTAAATCTATAAGTATTCAGGAATTACGGGTGATTGCAAAACAGGAAATTGTCAGCATGCGAGGCTACTTACTACTTGGAGACAAACAAAACTTTCAAAGTAATCAAGCCTCACGCGAGGAATTCAAACAAAAATCTGAAGAATTAATGGCTACTTTAGATTCAGAAAAATCAATTAAGATGCTTGAAGCTATTAATAAAAGTGAGCAAAATGTGCAAGAATTTGCAGATCGTATGTTTGAGTTAAAAGCTGCTGGAGAAACAGAGAAGTACGAAAAATTGGATAGTACTCAAGGACGCTTAATTATTAAACAATTCGATGAACGTGTTGAAAACCTTTCTAATTATCAAAATGAATATGTAGAAGGTAAAATGGCTGCTACATCCAATCAAATTCAAGACATCAAGCTCCAAATGATGCTTCTTGGAGTCTTTGCTGTTGTCATAAGTCTGATAATTGCTATGGTTGTTGGTAGTCTAATGTCTCGTCCAATTAACGGTATGGCTAAAGCTGCGAAAAAAATAGCTGAGGGTGACTTAACAGCTGAACAAATTCGTATAAAGAATCGTGATGAAGTAGGTGATCTAGCGCTTGCGTTTAATCAAATGGCTACAAATTTAAAGGATTTAATTACGAAAGTGCGCCAAAACACTGTACAAGTAAGTGGCTCTGCTGCTGAGTTAACAGCTAGTGCAGAGCAAACTATACAGGCTACAGAACAAATCACTTCTTCTATTCAAGAGGTTGCTAGTGGCTCAGAGGCTCAAGGGAAAAACGCAACTGAAAGCTCAGAAGCAATGAAAAACATGACAAAAGGTATACAACAATTAGCTTCTACTACTGCGGCTGTTTCTGAACTGGCAATCGAAACAAATTCAGAGGCTAAGAAAGGGAATGATTCTTTACATCGTGTTATCTCTCAGATGACAACAATCAACACGGCTGTTTTAGAGTCAGCAAGTGTTGTTAAAAATCTAGACGGGCATTCCATTGAAATTGGCAATATCATTGGCATTATTACTGATATTGCATAACAAACAAACTTATTAGCACTTAATGCTGCAATTGAAGCGGCTCGTGCAGGCGATCATGGACGCGGCTTTGCAGTCGTAGCAGATGAAGTGAAAAAGCTAGCAGAGCAATCAAAAAAATCCGCTGAGCAAATCGCTACCTTGATTTCTGAAATACAGCAGGATACAAACCGTGCTGTAACGGTGATGGATACGGGAACTCAAGAGGTTCAAATTGGTATGCAAGTAGTGAAGGTAGCAGAAGAAGGTTTCTCTAAGATTGTTGAGCTGATTGAGCAAGTATCCATGCAAATCCAAGAAGCAACGACAGTGTCAGAGGAGATGTCCTCTAGTGCAGAGCAAATCTATGCTTCCTTTGATGAAATTGCAACTATTGCACAGATGTCCTCATCTAATTTACAAAATGTTGCTTCTGCTTCCGAGGAACAATTAGCTACTATCGAAGAAGTAGCTGCTTCAGCAGCAACACTTTCAAATATGGCAGAAGAACTTCACACGCAAGTCTCTCGTTTTAAGGTAGAATAAAAAACTGCTCGTTTTCTTTAGGTTTAAAGAAAACGAGCAGTTTCTTCATACGAAGAAAAATATCATGATCATTCTACCTATCGTATGCTAACCCTACTCACCATTTTCTCCCAGTAAATACATTCTTCACTACTTTATTTTACACTTCACCAAATATCAAATTTTTAATAAAATAGACATTACTTAAGACAGAATTAAATAAATTTTTAGAATATTATTGACAGGCAGTTAATATCCAAGTAATATTGCTTTCAACAACACATTGCAGGCCAAGATTGGAAATAGTAAAAGTGTTTGTGTACTTGTAGAGAGCCGATGGTTGGTGTAAATCGGTAGGCACACATTTTGAACTCGTCCATGAGCTACTCCCTGAACTTTTTAGTAAGGGATGTCGGTTTCCCCCGTTAACAGGATAGACAGTGATAGCTRTCGATAAGGGGACTTTTTCTATAAAGAGAAGGTCAATTAGAGTGGTACCGCGAGCATAAACTCGTCTCTATTTTTAAATAGAGACGGGTTTTTTATTTTTTTAATGACTTATTGGCCTAAGTGTAGATTTTAGATACTAATCACTAAAAAGGAGTGTTTGAAAATGGGAAGAAAAATTTGGGTGTTTGATACAACTTTACGTGATGGCGAACAGGTGCCTGGAGCAAAGCTAAATCTTTATGAAAAAGTAGAGATCGCTCAGCAGCTGAAAAAATTAGGTGTCGATATTATTGAGGCTGGATTCCCCGCTTCCTCTCAAGGTGATTTTGATGCCGTCAAAGCTGTAGCTGAAAAGGTTGGCAATACAAACGACATTATGATTACAGCATTAGCACGTGCTGTAAAGGCTGACATTGATGCTGTCTATAATGCTGTGAAGTATGCTCAAAACCCGATGATTCACATGGTACTAGGAACCTCTGATATTCATGTGGAGAAAAAATTCAGCAAGTCAAAAGATCAAATTTTACAAATAGGCGTGGATGCTGTGAAATACGCTAAAACATTATTGCCGCAAGTTCAATATTCCACAGAGGATGCCTCTCGTTCTGACTTTGAATATCTTTGGAAAACAATTGAAGCTGTTATGAGAGCTGGCGCAACGATGATTAACGTTCCTGATACGGTTGGCTTTGCAGAGCCAGAGGAATTTGGAGAAATGATTTTTAAATTAAATGACCGTATGAAAAACTTAGATGATAGCGTTCTTTTAAGCGTTCATTGTCACAATGATCTTGGCATGGCAACGGCTAATACGCTAGCTGCAATTAAAAATGGTGCAGATAAGGTAGAGTGTACAATCAATGGTATCGGTGAACGCGCAGGTAATGCTGCATTAGAAGAAGTTGTCATGGCACTTAAAACTCGTAGCTCCGTCTACAATGCAGAAACCCGTATTAATACAAAAGAAATTATGAATACTTCACGTCTTGTTTCTAGCTTTATGGGCTTAGATGTACAGGTCAATAAAGCCATTACAGGAGATAATGCATTTGCCCATTCTTCTGGTATTCACCAAGATGGTTTGTTAAAATCGCGTGATGCTTATGAAATCGTCCATCCTGAGGATGTAGGTCTTGATGATATGGAGCTAGTACTAACAGCTCGCTCTGGTCGCCATGCAGTGAAAAATGCTCTTGAAAAATTAGGATTTACTAATCTTTCAACAGAGGAATTTGAAGGTATTTTCGAAGGATTCTTAAAGCTAGCCGATGCGAAGAAAGAAGTATATGATCACGATTTATATGTTATTGTTGAAAGCTATTATGAAAAACATGATGCCAATAATAAAAATGCTACACATTATAGTGAGCAATTCTTTGATTTTGATGATCTACAAGTCGTCAGCAATACAAGCTTCCCTTCAGCAAGTGTTAAGGTTCGAAAAGGCGGCGAAGTATTTAAAGCTAGTGCAGTAGGCTCTGGTCCAATTGATGCCCTCTATTCAGCCATTGCAGAAATTACAAATATGGATGTAAAACTAGTGGAATATAATATCAATAGTGTTTCACGAGGCAAAGAGGCTTTAGGTAAAGTAAAAATTACGATTGAGCATGAAGGCGAAAAGTATATTGCAAAAGCAGCAGATACAGATATTCTTAAGGCAAGTGCATTAGCCTATATTAATGCGATCAATAGCATTGTAGTGACAAAATTAACACCTGTTATGAATTAAATGAAAATAGCAAAGCAGTATGGCACTTGTGCCATACTGCTTTTTCAATCCTAGTGACTATCCCTAACTAGTTTTTGATATTCCTCATCGATTCGTTCGATATCAAGACGTTCAAATAATGGTGTCACCTCTCGAATGACTTTAGGGAGATCTACTTGCTCATGCCACATCATTTCATTTATACCTAACATATTTCTTACTTTCTTTGCTGAAAACGGTAAGAAAGGATGCAGCAGCTGTCCTAAATTCGCAATGATATAGACGCAAGTTGCTAATGTACGATTACCTGCCTCTACGTTTTCTTTTACCTGTAGCCATGGCTGTTGTTCATCAAAATAACGATTAGCACCGCGAATATACTCAAAAATCGATTCTAACGCCTGTTTGAAATGACCACCTTCGATAAGAACACCCGCTTCATTAAACAATTGTACGGTTTGTTTTCGAATGTCGCTATCCACCTCCGCTTGTGGCACCTGACAAGCAAATGATTTCTCAATAAACTTCAATGTACGGTTTACAAAATTGCCATAGGCTCCGAGTAGTTCGCCATTATGGCTATAAATAAATTCCCGCCATGAAAAATCAGTATCCCGATTTTCTGGCGCATTCATCGTTAAGAAGTAACGAATAGAGTCCGCATCATAACGGCTTAAAATATAAGGAACCCATACAGCCCAATTCTGACTAGTAGATAATTTGCGTTTTTCTAATGTTAAATACTCATTAGATACTATATGGGTAGGTAATGCCTTGGATCCAATTCCCATTAAAATGGCTGGCCAAATAACTGTATGGAATGGAATATTATCCTTCCCATGTACATAGTATGAAATGGTCTCTTCATTCCATAAATCTTCAATAGCTATTTGATGTTCTTTTGCCCATTCTAAGCTTGCTGTTAAGTACCCTGCTACAGCTTCAATCCATACATATATTTTTTTCCCTTCAAAACCTGGCACTGGAACATCTATGCCATTCGGTAAATCTCTTGTTACTGCTCGGTCGGGAACTCCCTCTGCCAAGTATCGCTCCGTTAACCCTAAAGCATTGTCACGCCAACGTTTCTCGACTTTTGCTTGTGCTAAATAAGACTCCAACCTTCCTTGAAATTGACTAAAGGTAAAATAAAAGTGCTCAGTTTCCCGAATAACAGGTTCGTTCCCACAAATTTTGCAGCGCTTATCAATTAAGTCCAATGGGTCTAAAATTTCTGAGCAGTTATCACATTGATCTCCCCTTGCTTTCGCTCCACAATTTGGACAAAGACCTTCGACAAATCGATCTGGTAGAAATTGATTATCCGTCTCACAGTAAGCCTGTTCAATTTTCTTTTTGTATAAGAAATTATTAGCCAGTAGCTGTAAGAAAAGGGCCTTAACGGATTCATGGTGGTGCTCCGCATCCGTTCTTGTGTACAAATCATAGGTAAATCCTAAATCATGAAAGCATCTTGTAAACTCATCATGATAGTGATTAGCTATAGCCTCTGTCGTTGTATTCTCTTGTGCGGCCCGTATAGAAATGGGTGTACCATTACAATCACTGCCTGATACATATAAAACCTGCTCGCCTTTTTGTCGGTAATATCTAGCCAAAATATCACCTGGTAATAATGCGGCAACATGCCCTAAATGCAAAGAGCCATTTGCATACGGCCAAGCGCCTCCAATAACAATCGTCATTCTAAATTGCTCCCCTCACAGAAAAAATGGTAAAAAAAAATCGCCCTAATCAAATCTGATTAGGACGAGTATACCCGTGTTACCACCTATATTTACAAATAGCTCACACTATTTGCCTCTATCAGTACGTCTTCATTCAAAAAAGAGATACTGCCGCTGTTGTAACGAGTGCCCATCTCGTCGTAATCTACTGGCTAAAAAGCTTTCGGTACGAAGCTCAAAGGTCATTTTCAAAAGGGTTCACTTACCTCATTTCCACCAACAGAGGCTCTCTACAAAATGCTAATCCAATTTACTTTTCCTTCTCAATGMTTTTTCTATAGGWTTGGCATTATTTTACGCCTTCTTGTGAGGAAATGCAATGTTTGTTCTAAAATCATCCTTATTTTGATACACTTTCTTAAGTTAATCTAATGTAACCTTTACCAATGCAGTTAAATMATCAATTACTATATCTGCTTTTTCTAACTCCTTGTCTTGTGCAAAGTCAATGCGAACACCTATTGATAGTAATTGATTGTCCTGTGCAGCTTGGATATCCGAAGAACGATCTCCTACCACTGCTCCATAATCAATTTTATTTTCATCTACAACTCTTTTGACCAGATCCGATTTATGCCCACTTGCAATTGCTTGAATGCTATAGATTCCCTTTATAAAACGCTCCAACTGATAGGTTTCGACGATTGCTTGTAAATAGTCAACCTGTCCATTACTCGCTATGTATAACGGATAATTCTCTGACAATGTTGCAAGGGTTTGTTCAGCGTTTGGATACAAAGCACCTTTATGTCCACGTATTTGCTCAATCAGCTTTACATGGAATAATACATTGCTCTCTTCTCGTATCTCTAAAGCATGCATAGGACATAATGTTTCCCACACAACAGGTAAAGGAACCCCCATTATTTCTCTATATTTTTCTATAGGTGTTTCCCCCTGCCACAAGCCGTTTGTCCGCAGCACATCAAATGTTGCATCGAGAGCAGGCTCTAAAATAAGATTGGTTTGAAATAATGTTCCATCCATATCAAAAATAAACGCTTTATTCATAAAATCTCTCCTTAATTAGTTATCAAAAAACGCCATATGCTGCTTTTCTTGCTTATAATAATCCAAACGATCCTGCAAAGTTCCTGTATGAAATTCAAATTTATGACCATCAGGATCTGTAAAGTAAATTGATTTTTTATCCTTTTCATCTCTTTGCCGACCTGCTAAAATATTGACCTTTAGCTGCACCAATCTGTCATACACCTTATCAAAGTCATCCTCAGCGATTGTGAAGGCAATGTGTGTATAGGAATGATGGATGTCATTACGGGGTATATCCTTTTCTACATTCAGAGCTAGCCACAGTCCATTTACATCAAAATAGGCTGTGCTGTTCCCCTTTACTAGCAACTTGGCATCGAATACTTTTTCATAAAAAGTGATGGATTCCTCTAAATTAGAAACTGAAAACAATAAATGATTGATGTTTTGAATTGTCATGGTTGTGCTCCTATTGATTATTTCTTCCCCTTTTTCATTCCCTTGGCTATTTGCTTCCACTTGCGCTGCTCCTCAAGTTTTGCTTGCGTATTTGTTTTGCGCTCCATATAAGCCAATTCTCTTTGCAGCTTAAAATAGCTTTGTAGGCGATATTGGTCCAAGTCCCCATCTACTATAGCTTGCTGGACAGCACAATAAGGCTCTTTTTGATGTGTACAATCACGATAACGACAAGCTGTTGCTAGTTCCTCAATATCTTGAAAGCTAGAAGCTAAACTATCCCCTTGATCCCACAATTGAAGCTCACGCATCCCTGGCGTATCAATTAGACAGCCACCAGCAGGCAATACTACTAGCTCTCGATGGGTTGTTGTATGTCGTCCCTTGGCATCATCCTCACGTATACCCGCTACTTTCATCAGTATCTCACCACATAAAGCATTTGTTAATGTGGATTTCCCTGCTCCAGAAGACCCCAATAGTGCCCCCGTGACCCCCTCTGTGAATAGCGTCTGAATTTCCATTAGACCTTCGCCCGATAGAGCACTCGTTACAAAGATATCCACACCAAAGGCTACAGACTCCACTTCTTGTACTAAGCTCGAAACATCTTCGCATAAATCAGCTTTTGTCAGGACAATAATGGGCTTTGCCCCTGAATCCCAAGCAGCCACTAAATATCTCTCCAAACGTCGAATATTAAAATCTGCGTTCAAGCTCATAACAAGTAACACAATATCGACATTTGATGCGACAATCTGTTCTTGAATTTCCGTTCCTGCAACTTTACGTGAAAATACAGATTTTCGTTGGAATAGCTGATGAATAATTGCTCGTGCCTCTCCGGGCATTTTCTCCACTAGCACCCAATCACCAACTGCTGGATAGTCCTCCCTCGCTAAAGATGTATACGCATAATGACCAGCAATTGTCGCAAGCCATTCTCCCTCTTCAGCTAACACCCGATAAGAATGCTTATGCTCTAAAGTAACCCTTGCAGGCACACAATTTTTTAATTTAGCCTGTTTTTTCATTTCTATCATTTGCTCTTCAAAATATGTTGTAAAACCTAATGTTGTTAAATTCAATTTATTTTCCTCCTAAACGTATGATGCCTCAGCGAAAATAGTTGTCATCCGCAAGAGGCCCTATCGCAATTCACCTTTTGGAACTACAATAAAAAACCTTGTAGCTGCAATTCGGCAGTTACAAGGTTTCACAGGCACGTTTAAAAGATACACAAATACCCCGAGTTATGGCACGGCGTCACTTTGTATATTTTAGGCGTGTGAAATTGAACAAACCGGATTGCAGTTCGCTAATTACAGATCTATTCATCATGTCACATCACCTACTTTCCATTTAGTTGTTATCAATATAGCTAAATTTTCAGAAATTGTCAATTACAATATTATAAGCATTTATTCCAATCATCCACGCATACAATGAACAAAACCATTAAATGCGAGGAGATGTTGGATTGCCTAAAATCATTTCAATTAGCACATATCAACCACCTTACACATTACAGCAAGATAACGCAGAGGAACTAACGAAAGAGCTTTTTTATGCAAAAATTCCAAAACTAGAGCGCTACTTAAAGGTTTTTGAAAATGGTGGCATCAACACACGCCATTTTTGTGTGCCAGCTGAATGGCATCGTACGAATCACTCCTTTGAAGAACGTAATAATTTATATATTGAGTTAGCTACACAATACAGTGTAAGTGTCATTCAAGCATGTTTAGCTAATACAGCTTTTTTATCCTCACCTATTCCTACTGAGGACATCGATGCCATCATTTTTGTTAGCAGTACAGGAATTTCAACACCTAGCATTGACGCACGTGTTATGAACAAGCTTCCCTTTTCAGATCGACTTAAACGCATTCCTCTATGGGGTCTTGGTTGTGCAGGAGGAGCCGCTGGTATAAGCAGAGCCTATGATTTTTGTAAAGCCCATCCACATGCAAAGGTACTTGTCGTTTGTGTCGAGTTATGTAGCCTCACTTTTCAGCCAAATGATTTTTCTAAAAGTAATTTAATTGGTGCTTCTCTTTTTGCCGATGGTGCAGCATGCATACTTGTTTGTGGGGATGAAGTAGCTATCGCAACAAAAAGGCCAACCCCTAATATTCTAGCTACAGGTTCTAAATGGATGCCAGATTCGGAAAATGTAATGGGTTGGGATGTGAAAAACAACGGGCTTCATGTCGTTTTCCAAAAAAGTATTCCTTCTATTATTACCAATTGGCTCGGACCTTTCATTGAGCAATTTTTAATGGAACAAGGACTGTACAGCGAACAATTGACTCATTTTATTGCGCATCCTGGAGGAAAAAAGGTATTAAAAGCTTACGAAGATACACTTTATCTATCTCCCCAAAAAACCGACATTTCTCGGGAAATATTGAGACGACATGGTAATATGTCATCACCAACAGTGTTATACGTATTAGAGCAGTTTATGTTAAATGAAGGACAAGTGGAGGATACAGGCTTGCTCGTAGCTCTTGGCCCTGGTTTTTGTGCAGAAGCTGTATTATTAAACTGGAGGGAGTAACATGATCTTCTATTTTATTTTTATCCTTGTCGTTCTACAAAGATTGACAGAGGTTGTTATTGCCAAGCGCAATGAGAAGTGGATGCTTTCTCAAGGAGCCTATGAAGTAGGTGCTTCACACTACCCATATATGGTAGCCATGCATATTAGTTTTTTTCTGTTTTTAATAGTGGAAATCGTCACAAACAACATAGGTATCTCGCCCTTATTTCCGTTATTTTTTATATCATTTTTAGCTGTGCAGGCTTTAAGAATCTGGTGTATTCGCTCTTTAGGCACTTTTTGGAATACAAAAATCCTCATTTTACCTGACGCACATGTTGTTCGTAAAGGGCCATATGAATATATGCGCCATCCCAATTATGCGGTAGTTTGTTTAGAAATCCTTTTGCTACCACTCATGTTTCAGGCATACTTTACAGCATTTTGTTTTACATTACTCAATATTACAATGCTTTCTGTACGAATACCTATAGAAGAAAAAGCATTACGAGATGCTACTAATTATAATCGTGTATTTCAAAAGAAGATTTCGGAGTCTTAGCCGAAATCTTCTTTTCTTCTTTATTGCCATTCCCAGTTAAAGGGATCTTGTAGACGTTCCCAAGGGTTCTGAAACTCTTCATTTGTTAACAAACAGTTGTCCAACTGTTTAGTGATGTCTTCTCGATCTAGATCAATGCCAATAATCACAAGTTGTGTCATTCGATCTCCGAACTCTTCATCCCAATCTTCCAATACTTCAGGGCTTTGCTGGAATACATCCTGCTGCTGGGCTTGAGAAAGTGCCGCTACCCAATAAGAGACTGGTTCAGTTTTTGCAGATGACCCCGCTTGCGATAATAATAGCGCAACTTCCTGATGTCTTGCACTCCAAATAATACCCTTCGCTCGTACTATTGAATCTGGCATGTGATCACACCACTCAACAAAGCGCATCGGATGAAACGGTCTTTTGCGTTTATAGGTAAAAGAAGAGATCCCGTACTCCTCAGTCTCTGGTGTATGGTTTTCATGACCAAGCTCCAACTCCTTTAACCAACCAGCCGATTCAGAGACACGTTCAAAGTCAAAGCGCCCCGTATTTAAAATTTCAACTGGATCAATAACACCATTTGTTGTACGTATAAGTTTTGCCTCAGGCTGTAATGCACGTAAAATACGTTCTAATCGCTCAAGCTCCTCTGCGGATACTAAATCGCACTTATTTAAAATAAGGACATCACAAAATTCAATTTGATCAATAAGAAGGTCTGCAACATCACGCTCATCTAATTCACCAACAGCTTCCTTCCGCTCCAATAAGCTTTCCCCAGACTGAAAATCATGCCAAAAACGATGGGCATCTACGACAGTAACCATTGTATCTAATCGACAAAACTTCGTTAAATCAATGCCAAGCTCCTCGTCTAAATAACTAAATGTTTGTGCAACTGGAATCGGCTCACTAATCCCTGTCGATTCAATCAAAATGTAATCAATATTGCCTAGCTTCGAAAGACGTTCCACCTCCTGCAATAGATCCTCTCGTAATGTACAGCAAATACAACCATTCGATAGCTCCACAAATTTCTCTTCTGTACGTGATATACCGCTACCATTTGCGATAAGCTCCGCATCAATATTAATTTCACTCATATCATTCACAATAACAGCGACACGTAAATCCTTTTTGTTTTGCAATACATGATTCATCATTGTTGTCTTACCAGAACCTAAATATCCACTCAATACTGTAAMMKRWATTTTCTTTGTCATTTTTACAACTCCTCAAATCGTAATCATTACTATTTACAATTTGTAATTAAATCATATTACTTTGGAAAATGCAAAGCTTTTTATTACTAGWGAAATTAAACTTGACAATCTCCAGTGAGAAATATATTGTATMAATCGTAATAATTACTATTTAAAAGGAGGTCCTTCAATGCGTGTACAAGTAACGCTAGCCTGTACTGAAACAGGTGATAAAAACTATATTACTACTAAAAATAAACGCAATAATCCCGAAAGATTGGAGCTTAAAAAGTACTCCCCTCGCCTGAAGCGTGTAACCCTGCATAGAGAAACAAAATAATATTGGAATGGGGGTCATGATGAGATCCTCATGAGCGGTTCTGACCTGTTTTAGAGCGGTGTCTTCTACTTTGTGAGCGAGGTTAACCTGCTTTGGAGCGCCTTCCTCTTCTTTGTGAGCGGTTGAACCTTCTTAAAAGCTTTTTATGCAAATCAAAAAATGACTGTTTCAAAGGCATACTTTTGAAACAGTCATGATGAAATTTTATAGCTAAAGCTGCTCACTATTGATTTCTAACGCTAGTTCATTCAATTTCTCATCTAATTCATCGAGCATGCGTAATCTAAAATCTATTTGTTCATCAATATTAACTCCTTGTTTCATTAATGGGCTACCATCCTTAGATTGTTTCTTTAATGCAACTATTTCATTGGATAATCTCTCAATATCTAGATTTTTCGTCTCTAACTCACTTAGTAAATGTCGATGAAGGCTGTCCGATTCTACTTTCTCTCTATGGTATTTTTCTAGTGTCTCTAAAATATTCTCCATTTGTTTACTTGCTATGGTTGTATAGTCACTTAACTTTTTATCTATGCTTTCCACAATAGACCTTTCATTTGAATCGATCGAAGCCTCCTTTGATGCTTGAAATTTGTCCATCAATGACTTTTTTTCAGCCCGCAATTCTGCCAATTCCTTTAATAATGCCTCAATGGATGCAATTTGCTTTTTTCTTTGTGCTTCTCTCTTCTGAATTTCTTCATCGTAAGCTTGCAATTCTTTATCAAAGTCTCTTTTCAACTTTAGGAGTTCCATCGAAAGTTCTTTTTTATGCCTTGTTAATTGAACATTTTCTCGTTCAAGTCGAAGAACCAAAGCATAATAATCACTATCTCTAAGTCTTTTTACTTCATTTTTGTACTTGGCTAACTCGGCCCTTAAAAAAATAATCATTTGTTGGAGCTGTATTGGATCATTGTTTTTCACAATATCATTGTCCATCATCACACCCCCTAGCCTGAATATCTTTTTAGTAAATCGACCACCTCTTCAAGCTGCTCTCTACTTTCCTCTAGTAAATCATCCAGCTGCTTCATCCATTTTTCTTCTAACTTTGAATTCTCTATTTGTTCAACATGACTCTTTTCGTCTGAAACAAGATAGGCTATTAATAGCTGTAATGTACTTTTTTCAAGAAAGGCAAAGCTATTATCTTGTTCATTACGACGACTTAGCTGTTCCTTTACTAATTGTTGAATTACACTACCAAACTCTTGTTTTTCGTTGTCACCCATTGTCTTCCTCCTGTGTTTGGCCCATTCCATTTAGATTAATTGGATTTAAAACAACAACACCTTCTGTGAGCTGATCGCAATATGTAAAACCCATAATCGTGCCTGAATATGATAAATTATGGGACCATTTTATTTGAAAATTGGTAAATGAAATGGTTTCATTCGGTTCGATTGTTGATTTACCAACTGGTCTCAGCCAATACTCCTCTTTGCTTGATTTGTCATTAAAACGCTCCCACTGACTCTGCCCCTGTGTTTTAAAATTCGGAGTGAAATTTTCATGAACATATCTCCCTGAAAAGTAAAACGGTGACTCCTTGGGTATTGTTATACACAAAGATGGGTTCGTGACGGCTGCACTACCAATATTACGAATATGATAGGAGCCTAAACATAAACTCTCTTGCTCAGGATCATAAGAAATATTAATTGCAGTTGTAAAATAACTAATGAGGTTAATCCTATTCGGAATTGCTAATTCCTCAACCAATCTTTTAATATCATGAACATAGGCATTTGTTTGTTCTTTTAGTGCCTGTATCTTGTCTTCAATACGATCTGCCACTTTAAACCTCCTTGTTATTTCCATTAAAAAAAGAGAGGATTACCCTCTCTTCATAGTATGACTTTCTTCTTTTTGTTATCACAATTAACCAACAGTTGGGAAAATAACTGGGCATTGTTGTGGACGAACCGCAGTTGGACATGAGAATGGTAAGTCTGCTCTTGGTTCGCAGAAAGTTGCTAAAAATTCCACAGTAACTGGGAATGTAGATTGAATACTTTGACAAACAGCAACAGTAATTGTCAACGCAGAGAACGTGATTGTACCTGCTGCAGCACCTGTTCCAACACTAAGTGTTCCAGTTGTACAAACGAAGCAATCTAAATCTGTGTATAAAATTTCAACGTCTGTTCCCTTAGGTGCACATAATGTMACTTGCTCACAGCGAGAAACTGGAATATTATTGCTTGTGAAAACAGTACCATTAGGTAAAGTAACGACAATTGTTAGAATGAAGTTCTTTTGAACATTTAGATGTTGCAGACAAACAGTTGATCCATCAATAGAGAATTGGCGATTCTCACGGTTCAGAATCACAATTGGATTTGTAGTTGCTGGAATTACTCGACAAGTAACAATAGCACCTGTTAAGTCAGTAGTTGCTGTAACACCTGGGAATGTAATTGGTCCAGTAGGTGAAATATCAAACGACATTTCTTTTACAATCCAGTCGTATACCTTATCAACATTTATACAGATTAGTTCCTGCGCCTGGGATGGCATATGCTCTTGCATCCTTTTGACACCTCCATAAAATTTTTATCTTTCGTTTGTAGCATATGTTTTTCAGCTATAAGTGCATGGGCTAACAAATAGTTACATTGGATATTTATTAAAATCAATCAAGATTTGTTTTCATACACTTCCCTCATTAACGATACGAATCAAAATGTTGAAAGAACCGTTATATTTGTAACAGAAAGTCAATGTTTTTAATAAACTAATAATGGACTGAAAGGGGTGAACTACAATGGAAGCGTCAAAATTGTATACCACTCAAGAAATTGAAAATTTAAAGGAAAAAATTGAATCTTATAGAGAATCGTTAACCTCGTTAAAAATGGGGAAGKCAATTGAAGATTTCCTTTATATGAAGCAGGAGTTTGATGGACKAAAAACACAGATGGCCCATTTARAAGGGATTACAGAGACATTTGATACTAAACAAAATTCATATATAAAAGGATACGACGATCAAATTAGGGTTCTTTCAACACAGCTTGAGTCTTTGAATCAAACCATTGAAGGAATGAACCAAGAGATTTTATCAATTTTAAATAAACTGTTGCCAGTTAAAGGAAATGATACAAAAACCATAATGCCCTCCATTGACATGCCTGCTCAAACCTATTCTAATCTTTTACCTAGACAACCTAGAATGACACAGACAGCAGATCAAACTACAATTACATCAGCACAACCTTCTTATAGACTACTACAAAGTGTGGCAGGTAAAGCCAAAAACCACCAACCAAATGTAAATATCGGGGGTCCCTCTCCTCAGAATGGTCTACCGGAAACTAAACCTGAAGAACGGCATTTTAATCAGCAATATTTCCAATCAATCAATACGCACCCCAGCCAAATATACAATGGTTTATACAGAAACACGACAGTTGAATCCACCTTCCATTTTAAAAATGCCATGGATGCAAAGGAAGTTCCAGTAAGTGTATATGATCCATCTGCCGTACAGCCTGCTTCAAGAGAAGAAAACATCGAGAATGATACTTTACAATCTTCTATAGTTAATGAATCAGATAGCACTAAAACTGAAACATTAAATAATCCTATCGAGGCTGTGAAAATTGAGAATGAACATAACAATCTTGAGAATCCCATTGTAACGAATGAATCGATAGAACAAGTTATCTTGGAGMAACTTAGCGAACCTGTTAGTCAAGACATTGAAGCAATAGCTAGTGAGCCTCTCAACCAAATCATTGCAGAAACAGTAGCAGAACCTGCAGCTATAGATCATTCTCCTTCATTAGAAACAGAAGAATCTGTTGAAGTGTATCATGCTGATGCAACCTATGAGGTTCATCCGTCCTTTGAAGAAGAAATCATGCAACTTGAATCTGTAAACAAGCCGATTGAGGAAGAACATAAAAAGGGAAAAAACTCATTTTTCGATTTCTTTAAAAGATGGAGTTAACATTATCTTAAACATCCACTATGTCAAAACATACATAGTGGATGTCTTTATGTGTCAAATAAAAGCAGTCATAAAGAAATCATTGAATTTATAGGTGAAATAGATAATTGCCCTTAACCCCTAATCTGAAATGAATAGAATAATGAAGAAAGGGGGTGTAAAAATGTGTTTGAATAACTCAATGTGTGGCTGTTCAGGTAACGGTCATGGTAACGGGGAGTGTACTGCACTAGGACCTTTTGTTGCAATTGACGCTGCATGTATTACTCCACCAGTAGCTACTGGTTCTATTATCCCATTCTCATCAGGAATAACTCCTGTTGCATTAGTAGCTGCTGCTACTGGTTTAATTGCAACTGTAAGTCTTGTAGGTTTTGGTACAGCAGTTCCAGGGATTACTCTTGCTGGCGTTAATATTGATTTAACAACTTCTGCTGCTACAGAAGCATTTACGGTTCCACGTCCAGGTACTATTACATCTATTTCTGCTACAATCTCAGCAACTGCTGCTTTAACTCTAACTGGAACAGCAACTGTCAGAGCACAGATTTACCGCGCAGTTCAAGGAAGCAATGTATTCAGCCCTACTGCAGCATTTGTTGATTTATTACCACCTTTACCACTAATAGCATTAGCAGTAGGTACGATTGCAAGTGGTAATGCAAACGTTTCAGTACCTGTAAGTACTGGTGATCGTTTACTAATGGTATTCTCTATGACTACTACAGGAGTTGCTGCTACACTTGCTGGTAACGCAAGTGCTGGTATTACTATCGTATAAAATAAASTTAAATAAAAAATGAAAASAAGTGAYTTCCTCATTAGCAGAAATCACTTGTTTTTTCATAAAACATCCATATTTATTTAACCAAAGCATTCTGAATATGTGCCAAATGATGCTTACCATGCCATGCATAAAGGCCAATTGCATGCTCAAGAGTCGTCAGGCCTGAATCAGGATGATTAAAGGCTCTTTGTAATTGTTCATCCGATAAGCTTGACAGTAAATAAACCCAACGTTCATGTAAGCTTTCAATTAAATTAAAAGAAATTGCTACTGGCATTTCAGAATCTGGTAGCTGTGCCCATTCTGCCTCATTGTATGGCTTAATGGTTGGTACATCCTCTGTTAACGCTAGCTTAAAACGAATATAGCTATTCATATGACTATCAGCAATATGATGGACTAGCTGTGTCACTGTCCAGCCATTTTCACGATAAGATTTTACTAAGTCTTGCTCGCTTGCACCACTTAATGCCTCTGCAAGTTGTTTTGGTAACAAACGAATTTCATTAATCCACTCTAGTACTTGCTGTGAATTCATTTCTTTGGGAAATTGGAATTGTCCAATAGGATAACGTAAATCTTTCATATTGCTGACCTCCATTTTACTTTTTATCTTACCAATTTAATATTTTTCTTGCTACAACCTTGCACTGTAATTATCTATGTTCAATAGCTTTTCGTATTTAAATTTTTGAATGGCGTCTTCAGCATCTTGTGCATTTCAGAAATATGAAAGCAATACACAATGCAAGCTTACATGCGCACACCATACACCTCCTTTCCCAATACATATACAAACATCAAAAACCCTTATTTTATAAGTATAAATAATTACAAAATAAGGGTTTACTATTATTCCTGGATATCGTATATCAAAGTATCAAAGTATTTTTCATTTGTATACAGTAGAATAGCCCATTCACCAGGCTTAGGAAATTTCACATGAGAAGGTGTATGAGCATCTGCTCCATTAACAGGTCCTCCCAGTCCTATGCTCCAACCATTCGCTAAAATCGGTTGTATGACTTTAGAGTCTCTATGGTATCCAATAACCGTTAATTCTGTATCTCGTACTTCATCTATTCCCCATAGATGCCACATCCATTTTTGTGTGCTTAGACTAGGCATATTCGCACCAATGACACCCGACTTATCAGCATTACCAATAATGCCTCTTTCACCAAATTCCTGTGCCTTTTGATTCCAATCAACTGATGCAATATCACTTTCTTGCACAAAATCAGGTAGATCCTCTGGCATTGTAACATTTGCTTTGTCTGTACAACCCACTAAAAATAATAGCAATATACATACAAATACAACTCGTTTCATAACATCCCCCTTTCTTATGAAACGTTTGTTTTAACCAGATTGTTACAGATAATTCTGTAAATTATGAAACTATCATTTTATCTTACTCTTTACAATATCAACTAATGACTTTAATGGATGGAGAATTGTAATTGCCGTGTGATCTTCAAATCGTTGCGCTGCATCCACCATCGATAGCTGGGCAACTGATATGGATTTTTCTTCAGCTGACAAAGTATGTAAAGCCCTTAAAATAGCATCATCATATGCTTCCTTTTTCCCCTGCATAATGAGATTAAATGTATGCTCAATAATTTTTCCCTCTACATCTACTGATACTCCTTGATGCTTAGCATATTGGTGAAGTCTTGCCATCGTTCCTTCGACAGTTGCAGGATTTGTAAAAAGAATAAATTGAGGCTGTTGCTTACATATACTTTCAAAATAGGGCTCATCTATCTTTATGATAGGGGTCGAGGGATCGAGCAAAGTTTCATCCTCTAATAAAGCAATATAATTTGTACACGTTATTAAAATGGCATCCACATCACAACTAATTATCCATTCAATTTGCTCCTTAACTTTACGTGCTAAACCATCACTACCTTTAGACACGTGCTGTATCACGCCAGGGTCTACAAAATGGAGTATCTCTATGTCTTCAGCGCTTTGAAAAGCCTGCTCAATGTATTGTATATTGGAATAATGAGCATGCAAGCAGGCGACCTTTTTTCTCAATTAAACTCCTCCTCATTGGAAAGTCTCTTTTCCATGGTTGCTATTACTAGAGAGTTACCATTACGATTCTTCACCATTTCCTCTTTCGTTACAACATAACCTAAAGAACGATATAACTCAATATTACGTGGAACACTCATACGTACTTTGCACTGACTAATTGTAATCCCCTTCGATAGTGTATATTGTTCAAGCCAAGAAATTAGTGTTTTAGCTAAACCTTGTCCCTGTCTTTCTGGGATAACTGAAAGTCTAAAAAAATAAATTCCCTTTGTACTGAGGGTAAACCTTACCATGGCAACTGGCTGTTTTTCGATATAGCCAATAAACGCTTGTTCACTTTGCTGCATTGCCTGCTCAATAGAATCCACCGTTTCACTTAGTGCACTGGATGGTGGAGTAGCTTTTTCATATTCTTGAAACGCCTGTAGCATCACCTGATGTATAACTGGGGCATCCTTGCTCTGTGCTAAAACAATTTCCATCCTAAACCACCTCTTATCGTTTTTTATTCATAATAGTGCATATTAAAACAAAAAGAAACCGTATTATTTCGAATACGGCCTACTACTTAGTATGTTTGTCTTTCACTTTTGCTTCCTTTTCAATATGCTTTCTCGCTATTTTCAAACGTTGGATATCCTTTTTCTTAAGAGGAATAATCTCTTCCTTCATCATCTTAATATAAGAAATCATTAATAAAAGTAACACCACTGTAAAGGGTAATGCAGCAATTAACGAGGCCGTTTGTAATGCTTCAAGACCTCCTGTATACAATAAAACACCTGAAATAGCTGCCATCAAAACACCCCATACAAACTTTGATAAAATGGTGGGATTTAAAGATCCTTTTGTCGTCATACTTGCCATAATAAAGGTGGCGGAATCAGCAGAGGTAATTAAAAATATTATGATTAAAAGTATTCCAATTGTGGATGCAATCATTGAAAGTGGTAAGTGTTCAAAAAGCTGGAAAAGAGCAACCGTTACATCATTATGAACAGATTGAGCGATTTGTGCATCTTGATGTAAATCAAACCACATCGCAGTTCCTCCAAAGGTCGCGATCCAAAAGCAGGCAATGAGGGGCGGAATAATTAATACACCTATAATAAATTCTCGTATAGTCCTGCCTTTGGATACACGAGCTATAAAGGAGCCTACAAATGGTGACCAAGCAATCGCCCATGCCCAGTAAAAGATTGTCCAATCCTTCACCCAAGTTCCACCAACATATGGCTGCATCCTTAAACTATATTGAATAAAATTTGAAATATAATCACCAATAGCTAATGTAAAGGTTTCAAGTATAAAGATTGTTGGGCCTGTAATAAAAACAAATAAGAGTAAGACGATTGCTAAAGTCATATTGACATTACTCAGAATCTTCATCCCTTTTTGTAGACCTGTTGTGGCTGATAACATATAGCCAATAAACATGATAAGAATAATGGCCACTTGCAAGATAAATGTATCTGGCAAACCAAAGACAAATGTCAAACCTCCATTTGTTTGTAATACGCCTAGCCCTATAGACGTTGCTACCCCCATGACGGTAGCAATTACTGCGAGAATATCGATCGTTCCTTTAACGACTCGATTTGTTCCAGTGACAGGCTCTAAAGCAGTGGAGATGAGCATATTTCTTTTTTTATTGAATTGTACAAAGGCCATAACAAGGCCCAATATGGCATAAACAGACCACTGGCTTAATCCCCAATGAAAGAATGAATATCCCATCGCCAGTCGGGCTGCATCCGTTGATAGCGGTTTTGTGTCACTGAAGGGTGGTGAAAAATAATGACTCATTGGCTCAGCTACTCCCCAGAAGACCAAACCGACACCAAGTCCAGCTGAAAAGAGCATGGAAATCCAAGTTAGAAAACTAAACTCAGGGCGACCATCTTCCGATCCAAGGCGAATGGTACCATATTTGCTAATTGCCAAGCCAAATAAAAAAATAACGATAATAAAGACTGACATTAAATAAAACCAGCCAAAATAATCCGTTGTCATATGAAATACGCTGTTTGCTACGTTCTTAAATTTTTCTGGTATCGTTGCTCCGATAATGACCAAAAGAAAAATTGCTCCACTTGAAATAAGAAATACTGGGTTTCTTAAAATTTTATTTTGCATACAGCGCCTCCATTTATCCCAGACAGATGACCAAATTTCCTTTATTATGCGTATCATTCGTTAATTTTATTAATAAATAAAAAAGAAACCGCATTATCAAAAGACAATGCGGTCTACTATTAATGTGATTTATGCATAAAACGTATGGCTCTACTCATAACAGTTGGTACGATCGAAGCATGATTTTCGTTTAAAGCCTCATAAAATTCAACATTCATTATTTTTTCTAATACTGTCGCCATTTGGCGCGCATCATCCACCATAAAGGTTTCAAGTTCACCAGCGCTCAAAAACAAAGTTTCGTTCATGTCTTGATGCTCGTTCAGAAATACTGAAGCACACTGCACTAATTCATGCTCATTCCACCAAATGGATGGGCTAATAGCTAGATAGCGCTGGAAGCTGGATTGGTGGTGAAATAGTTGCCACAGTGCAAAGTAACCTCCTAGGGAATGACCAAATAAAGCTTGCTGTGCTTGATTTACTGGATATTGTGCCTCAATCGTCGGCTTTAGCTCTTCTTCTATAAAGAGACTAAAATCCACTGCTCCTCCAAGCTTCTCATGACCTTTTCCTTTAAATCTTGCTGGATAAATATAAGACTCCGCAGGTGCTGTAAAATCATAAAATCTTCTTTCACGCATATCGTCGCCATGACCAATTCCAATAACAATAGCTGGAAGGATACCTGTTTTTGGTGCATTACGACTTTGTAGACGCACCGCTTCCTTTACAAGGTTAAAATAGGATGAGCCATCAAGTACATACAAAACTGGAAAGCCATCTTGTGGCGCTTCCTCCTCTGGCACATAGATATTAATCGTGTACAAATAATTTGTCAATTTTGAAGTCATATGTTGTGTAATGTAGTCTACTTTAGTTGTATTCATTAGATATCCTCCTTCAAAATTTCATAGCCATAACATACAGGTGTATTGGTTACAGGATCTTCCATAATGCGTGCATCAATATTAAATACTTTACGCATTACCTCAGCACTTAAAATTTCCTGTGGCGTGCCAGTTTGCATAATAATACCCTTACGCATTGCAATAAGATGATCTGAATATCTGGCCGCGTGGTTAATATCATGTAGAACCATCACTACTGTACAGCTGTGGTGCTCATTTAAACTTTTAACAATGTCCAATACCTCTAGCTGATGCGCCATATCTAAATAAGTAGTAGGTTCATCCAATAGCAAGATATTTGTTTCTTGTGCTAAGGCCATAGCTAGCCAAACACGCTGACGCTGACCTCCTGAAAGCTGGGCAAGCTCCCTATTTCGATATTCCATCGTATTAGTAACTGTTAAAGCCCATTCAATCATTTCCTCATCCTTATTCGTTAAACGATTGACATTGTTGCGATGTGGATAGCGACCATACGCAATTAACTCCTCCACTTTCAATTGACCAGGAGCTATAGGTGTATGAGACAATATTGCTAGTTTCTTGGCAATATCTTTGGTCGATAAATTTTGCATATTTTGCTCCTGCAAATATACCGTACCTTGTTGTTTTTTTAAAATACGTCCTATCGTTTTAAGGAGTGTAGATTTACCACAACCATTTGGACCGATGATTGTAGTCACTTTGCCCTCTTCTATCGTTAAATTTAACCCTTCAAAGACACGTACCTGCTCATAACCTGAAGCCAAATTTTCCATTCTAAATGCAGTTTGCACGCCATTTCCTCCTATGCCTTAGATTTCACCAGTAAATACAAGAAATATGGAATCCCAATAATTGAAACAACAATACCTACAGCCAGTTCCGATGGTGCAAAAACGGTTTTACCAATAAAATCAGCGAGGATTAACAGACCTGCACCAATTAAAGCACTCACTGGCATAACGTAACGGTGCTGAATACCAACAAGCTGCTTGGCAATGTGGGGGGCCATTAAACCTATGAAGCCAATACTCCCTGATACAGACACACAAGCACTGACAAGACCTACACTGGCTAGTAACAGCTTCATTTTCTCCTTTTCAACAGCTATTCCTAAACTTGTGATGCTATCCTCTTCAAGCTGAAAATAATCGAGTAAATATGATTTTCTATGCACATATATTCCTAAAATCAAAAGCCAAGGTAGCATCGTAAGCGCAAAGATCCAATTCGCATTATAAATTGAACCTGCCATCCAAATAGCCGCTGATTCAAAATCTTGTGCACTCATTTTTAAGGATAGGAACAAGGACAAAGCTCCAAATCCACTATTGATAGCTATACCAGTTAAGATTAATCGCTGCATATCCAGATGACCATTTTTTAAAGCAAATGAAAAAATCAGGATAGCTGCAATTGTTCCACCGATAAAACCGAATAGTGGCATCATTAAAATTGACATCCAGCTGTTCATATCTGCACTCACTAGCTTTACTTGAAAGAAGTACATGAATAGTACGACTGCTGCACCAGCTCCAGCATTAATCCCTAATATTCCTGGATCTGCTAGTCCATTGCGTGTAATCCCCTGTAATACAACTCCTGCCATACCTAAGCCAATACCGACAAGTCCAGCAATGACAATCCGAGGTAAACGGAATTCAAATATAACAAGATCAAACTTTGAATTTGACTCGATCCGCAGCAATGTTTTGATAACATCCATTACAGACATATCAAAAACACCATTTGTAATATGTAAATAGCTCGCAACTAAAATCATTAAAACAAGCATCAGCATGGTTAAAAAGAATACACTTGAGGTTTTTTTACGCACGTTTTTCACCTCCGTGCTTACGAACTAAATATAAGAAGAATGGTACACCGACCAATGCGGTTAAGACACCAATTGGCGTTTCAAATGGATAATTGACAACGCGGCTCAGGACATCACAAAGCACTAAGAAAAAGGCTCCAATGACAGCTGCACAAGGAATAATATAGCGATAATCAACACCAACAAGGAAGCGTGTAATATGTGGTATGACTAACCCTACAAAGGCGATTTTCCCTACAAGTGCAACCGCTGTCCCTGYCAAACATACGACAGCTAGCATGCTAATAATACGTACTACTTTTGTTTTCTGTCCTAGCCCCATGGCAATATCTTCACCTAATGAAGTAATGGTAATCGCTTTTGCCGATAATAAAGCCAAGATCAACCCAGTTAAACCAAATGGAATAGAAAGAATCAGCATATCCATATTTACCATATGTACCTTTGTGTTATACCAAGCACTTACTGTTTGTGATACTTGGAAATACATCGCAATAGCAGTAGCAATACTACTTAAAAATGTGCCAATGACCGTTCCAATTATGGCTAGCCTTACTGGAGATAAGCCATTGCGGATTAACGAGCCAAAACCAAAGACAATACCAGCTCCCAATGCAGAACCAAGCATCGATAATAAAATCATTTGATAGTTTGGTAGCCCTGGAAAAAAAACAATGGCTAATGTAATGACAAATGCAGAGCCATCATTGACACCCATTAATGAAGGCGAGGCTAAATAGTTTCGTGTAATCCCTTGCATGACTGCACCGGCAACTGCTAAAAATGCTCCAACTAGTAATACCGCGGCAACTCTTGGAATACGGCCTGTTCTTATAATTTGATGATCGACATCCGATGGATCAAATGCTGTCATCGACTGCCATACTGTAATGGCACTAATATCTTTTGTCCCATACATAACAGAAATAAGTGCCACAAGGGCAATAAGGAAAGGAGATATCGCTAATATTGAAAACGACACTATGTTTGTTTTTTTCAACTTTCACACCTTTTTCTTTATCCATTTTGCGGTACACAATATCAATCACTTAAGTGTATACCCTTAACAACTGCCTGCAATGAAAAATGCCACATCTTACAAAAGGCTGGTAATAGCCCGGTGATACCACCAAATCTACTACCAGCCTGTTTATACTATTTAAATAATTTTTCAGCTGCAGCATCTAAGAATTTCACCTTAGACCAAGCAGTACCACCTTGTGCTAATGGCTCAATTGTGTTGACAAAAACTTGATTATTTTGTGTTGCCTTTAAGCTAGTGAAAATTGGATTCTTTTGTAGCTCCTCTAAAGCTTTTGGCGTATCCTTATTCTCTGAATCCTCGAATTGCAGGAAAATCACATCTGGATTTACTTGTGCTAATGTTTCAAGTGATAGTTCCGCTTGCGCCTTAGCTGTTGTAACAACTTCTGGTACAGGTGCTCCTAAATCTTCATATAGAACAGGGTTTAAATAAACGCCTGCTGGATAGATGTACATCACTCCACCACGAACACGGATGATTAATACTTGCTTATCTGCTAATTGCTCCTTGGATTTTACTTGGGCATCAGCAACTTTGGCTTCATAGTCAGAGATGATTTTCTTTGCATCCTCTTCCTTCCCAGCTAATTGTGCAAGCAATGTTAAATTTTCTTTCCAATTTGTTGAAATATGTGAGTATGGAATCATTGTTTGAATTTTGTTGAGCTTTTCAGCCGTTTCTTCAGGGAATTTCGAAGTACCCACAATTACATCAGGATCCAGATTAAGAATGGCTTCTGCATTTGGCTCCATTTTATTTCCTACAAGTGTAGCTCCTTCAAAATCTGTTGCTAGATAGGCAGGAACTTTTCCACCTACTTCTAGAACACCTACCGGCTTAATACCAAGCATTGCCGCATCTTCCATTGATTCAAGACTGGCAGCGACAATGTTCTTTACTTCGGCTGGTAGCTCATATTGCTCGCCTAAGTACGTGATGGTCTGCGTTGATTTAGCTTGCTCTGTCTGTGATTCTGTTGCACTTGTTTCTGCTGTATTAGCTGTTGATGTTGATTCCTCTGCTTTGTCTGTTCCACATGCGGCCAGTGATAATGCTAATAGTGCTGGTGCACACATTTTAAAATATTTATTCATAGATATTCTCCCCTAACGAGCTCATATTGATAATGATAATCGTTTTCATATATAAGTCAATATATAATTGATACTCATTATCATTTACGGATACTATCCTAACAAAGTGAAAAAAGATTGTGAATGGACGATTTCGAAAATGACATGGATTTTTGCCGATTTAAGCAATAAAAAAACTGCTTCTTTTTTATAAGAAACAGTCAATTATACATATCTGGCTTCCTCTATTTTTAACTTCCGATAGGCTGAGGGAGATAAACCCGTACACTTTTTAAATACTCTGCTAAAATAAAAACAATCTACATATCCAACACATTCTGCAATTTCAGCTACAGGTATTCCACCATATTCTAGTAAGTCTTTCGCACGTCGTATACGGTATTCTGTTATATATGTACTTGGATTCATACCTGTATGCTGCTCAAATAAATAAGCAAAACGACGACGCTCAATGCCCAATTCCATCGAGATATTTGATACTGAGATTTGCTGTGCATAATTTTCGTGTATATACTGTAATGCCTGTTCCATTAATTCGCTGGCACTATCTAAAACCTGCATTTTTGCCGCTACAAGGATATCTTCCAACAAATTCATAAATAATGTCTTAGACTTGAATACAGCCATATTACCAGGAAAGGAATAGCTTTCTACTAATTGCTGAACATGGCTAATAATTTGTGTGTTAAAGCCTGTATTGATTAGAAAATGTTGCTCGGCTAGCGGATATAGATTTATTTCTTCTGTAGGTAGGCTGTAATGAACAACTGCATACTCCCAACCTTTATGGCCAGTCGCTCTCACTTCTATCGGCATCTGGGGGCCAGCATGGGCAATCATTCCTGGCTCCATCATATAGGGGGTTCCATTAAAGCTAAAGATCGCACTCCCTGCAAGTGGCACTACTAAACCACACTTTTCTGGAGCTGTTGTTCTACCAGCATCTACTTCACCTGGCTCCATTTTTTTAGTAAAAACATCTGTAAATTTTACAGAAGCATGTGCAAAGTAATCAATTAAATACTTGATATCCATATGCTAACTCCTATACATGTATAACATTCTGAATCTGTGAAAAATGATGTAAATCATGATTGATTAATCCAACAAAATAGTCGATTATAGTCATTTCTGACGGCCCAATTTTAAATGACTGTTGCCATTGCTCGTCTGTCCATTGCTGAATGTCCTGCAATAATTGACGCCTTGTGGAAATAAAATCATTCAATGTTTCCTCCATTGTTTGTTCACGGCTTTTCTTAGCTGCCATCGAATTCAAATGTGCTACATCTGGCCCTTTCGGCAGACGCTCATCTGTAAAGAGAAAAGGAATTCGGTACTTTTGCACAAACTTGTCCCATGGAGGAAGATGCCCAATTACCTCTGCAACCGACCATTTCCCAGGTTCAATGGGCATACGCCATTGTGCCTCAGATAACCCTCGTAAATTATCTATCCAATCTAAAGATTTTATATAGTGTTTAATGACATAGGTTTTATCTTGTTGCAATTGTTCCCCCTCTTTCTTTTTTTATTGAAGATGAATTTTCAATTCTGGCCAACATAAATGCCATTGTTTTTGCTGAATTCTTTGACGATAAATCGCATAGGCATACTTATTTTCTAGGTAAAACGATGTTGGCTCTACTATGCCTGCTCCTAAAAGATGAATACCGTACGGTGCTGCAATCTCTAGTACCCCATCTGATAATTTTACTCCAATTGCCGTTGGGATTTCTGGGAAATGAGAGATTCCATCAACAGCAGACTGATATGGTTTACTACCATTTAGGACATGCATTCGTGCTTGATTTTTCACGGACCAAGGCTCGTTTGGAGATAACTTTCTCAGTTCTTGCTCATACTGCTTCTCTACTTCTTCTGCTAAATTTTCTTTATCAAAATATATCACATCAATATCAGCAATTGGTGTTCTTTCCTCCTTATTGTGAAGGTAATCCCATACCTTTGAGCGAATAATTCCTGCGCATATCCACCAATCTGGTAGTTGCAAGTTTTCTACTGTGGATAAAATGCTCATCATCCAGTCATCAGATGCAATTAAGTTCTTCAGCTCTTCCTCCGATTGAAGCAACCTCATTCTGTCAGCCTCCATTAATATAAATTAAATTTATAAATCACTAAAAATTATATATTAGATTTATACATTAACACCATTTACCCTAAAGCTAATAAAAGAAAGGGAGAAGCTTATGAATAAAATGATCATGCTGTTATTATTTGTACTACTTAGCTTAGTTGGACTTTTCTATACAAACATTTCTTTAACACTCATATGTATCGGAATGGTAGCTGCTTTTATTGGTACACTTGCGGGAGGTGGTGGACTAATTACACTTCCTGCCATGATGCTTGTCGGTATCCCTATTCAAACAAGTATTGCCACAAACAAATTTTCGACAGGCATTTCGTCTTTATCCAGTATTTTTTATCTACTCTATCAGAAGGAGCTACATCTCACATCTATCATCAAATATATAGCTCTTGCTATTGTTGGGGGGATTTGCGGCTCACTTTTAGCGGTTTCGCTGTCTGAGCAAACTATGAACTATATGGCCTGTGTACTACTTCTTTTGGCTTTAGTCGTAACTTTAAAAAATAAGGCGTGGACGGAAGTTCCTGATTCGCTAGAACATCAAGCACCTCATTTTTGGCAACCATTTTTCATCGCTATGTATGATGGTGGTTTCGGCCCTGGCTCTTCGACATTTAGCATCTTACACTATCTACGTACTCATCATACTTACATAAAGGCTGTACAGCTCACTCGAGTACTCCTCTTCGGGAGCTGTACAGGAGCATTTATTGTGTTTTATCACACTAGCTTTATTCAATGGCACTATGCATTTGCTATGGCAATTGGCTCCATTATAGGCTCCCAATTAGGTCTTATAGTGCTCCCATACATTCCATTAAAAATAGCCAAAACACTACTAACATTGATTATTATATTGTTGCTTGTTCAAGTTACATTGAAAATAATTTAATGACCACTACTCAAATGCTCATGAATTACCTTCCATTGATCCTTAACTAATGTAAAAATATTAGTTGCTCTACCGCTACCTGATACAAACTTTTCGTTATGATAGCCTTCATAGTGATATGTATAAAGACAGGTAGCCGTCGTTTCATCAACGGTTAACCATTTTACATCAGTAGCTGAATAAACCTCTTCTTTAATGACATTCCATGCATGCTTGAAATAAGCCTCAATCTCCTCTGTTGTTGTGCATGTTTTATCAGAGAACCAATAAATTGCTTGTGGATGCAAAATAGCCTTTACTTGATTAAAATCATGGGTATTTGTTGCTTGGATATAATGTTCCAATGCTTGTTGATGTGTCATCTTCACCTCTCCTTTTTTCACAATATTATCCGATAATTAACTTTTTATAAATCACTAGTTCTGTATCCCTTTCTGCTTTGACAGTAAATAGATGGCAGCTATAATTAAGAAAAAACCACAGACCTGAAGATTAGTTATTTTTTCATCCAATAGAATAGAAGATAAAATCATACTACTAATTGGCAATAAGCTAGTAAGTACGCCTGCCAAGATGCTGAAATTACTGCAAGACCCTGTTGCATCAAAAGAAACGCTATGACGGTTACAACAATGCCGAAATACAATACTAATCCCCACTCTGCAACTGATATTTCTTTAAATTCAAAATATCTGCTTTCAGCTACAGCAAATGGGAAAAATAATATGACGCCAAATAAGCTAACCATAGTTGAGACTGTAAGAGCACTCATACGATAAGAAATTAACTTACCAATGATGAGAAATAAAGATTCACAAAATACTGCACCTAAAATGAATAGATTGCCTAATAATGAAGTTGAATAATGGTTAGTAGTAGAATGGTTAGCAATGTTCATAAGGATAGCTCCCACTACGGCAAGAAGTATGCTAATACCCATATTCCTCGTTAATTTCTCCTTCAAAATAAAATAGGATAGGAATGCCGTGCAGACTGGCAGAGTACCAGTAATAATACCAGCTTCCATAGCAGTCGTTTTTGAAAGACCATGGAGCATTAATAGATTAAATAAAAACACCCCTAATAACGCTTGTAAAAAAATCGCTACTAACTCTTTTCTGTTTAATGTTGAAAATCCCTCTATCTTTATCCACAAAGGAATCAAAATAATTGCAGCCACAAGAAATCTTAGTTCATTAGCTAAGAAAATTGGAAAACTTTGAACAACCAATTTGCCCGCAACAACTGAACTACCAACGATACTCATCGCCACAATAACTTTCCCACTACTCCAGTTCCACCTACTCATTTTTCTATACTACTCGTTCCATGGATTCATTAATAATATCGGTTACTGCTAAATATAGGTTTTCAGGGTGTTCAGCAATTCGGTGGCAAAGATATAAGTACCACTCAATTCCATACGTTAAATATACTCTACAACGATAATCTTTCCTTCTTAATTCATTGAGTAATGTAGGGCGTACACCATAAAGCATCTCAACTTCAACATTTGGGTTCTCAAGATATTGACGTCGCTCTATCTCTTGAATAAGCATTTCATCATGTGTAGCGATTGATAACGGATGATTCGCATTTACTAACTGATCAACATAATCAAGATAATGCTTATTCAGTTCTTCTGATCTGATCATGGCTATATCGACAGACTCTTGAAAAGCCCCTTTAACAAGTCTTATTTTCCCTGGATATTGCATAAGTTCTTGTAAATCTATCTTTGTACGATAAAGATGCACTTGCAATGTAATCCCAACATTTGTATACTCCGTTGCTATTTTTTTGTAAAGAGTAATAATATCACTAGTCTTTGAGGACTCTTCCATACTTATCATCAAAGTTATTCCATACCGCTGAGCTTTTTGTGTAAGCTCTTCAAGATGCTTAAAAGCTATCTCAGCATTAATAGAAAGACCTATATGAGATAAATCGAAAGATACTGTTTGCTTCAAAGATAAAAACCCCATTTCCCCAATTACTTGTAAAAGCTCATCCTTTGCTCTTTGACAATCCCTTAAATTGGTTGTATTTTCCCCAATATATTCAATGGAGATATTATAATTGTCATTAAGATAATTACGTGCAGCAGCGATGGCATCCTCTCTTTTTTCTCCTGTTACATACCTTTTTGCTGCTTTCCATAATAATGGGTAGAGCTCTGTTGATTGCTGCACCGCATATTTCAAGCGCTCGTCTCGTGCCGCGGCTTTTAAGGCCTGAATCACTAATTCTTCTGTTTTCTTCATATTTATTCCCCCTCTTCGGTATTGGTAAGTATTTTATCATGATAAAATTGGTAACTGTAGAACCACTTTAAAGTGATTTTAAAGGTACCACTTTCAAATCGGAGGTATGTAAAATGTTATGGATACCTATAGATCGAGCATTAGATATTCCTTTAAATCGTCAAATCTATCAGCAAATACGGGAAAAAATTTTAAGTGGACAACTTCAGGCAGGTGAAAAATTAGTATCAACACGAGAGCTTTCAGTAGAATTAAAAGTATCAAGAAATGTCATATTAGAAGCTTATGATCAGTTACTTGCCGAAGGATTTTTATTTGCACGAAGAGGAGCTGGTACATTTGTTGCAGAAGGCACATTGTTACCACAACAGACCAAACCTCTTATTACAAATAAAGCAGGAGATCCAATAGTAGGGAAAGAGGTTGTAAACTTACGCTCGGGTATTCCAGCACTCGACTTGTTTCCTCGTAAAACTTGGGCGAGGATAAGTCACCAGCTATGGCACGATAGTGAGTCCTCCATATTAGGATACGGGGTTCCAGAGGGGCGCATAGAATTAAGGCATACTCTTGCCCACTACTTATTAAGGACAAGGGGCGTTGAATGTCATCCAGAGCAAATTATTATTACATCTGGTGCGACACAGGCAATGATGCTTGTGTCGAGATTATTGCTGTCATCTAATGATATTGCTATTATGGAAGATCCTATAACGAATGATATTCAAACTATCTTTAAAGCTTCTGGTGCTACCATTTATCCGGTACCAGTAGATGAATTCGGGATGAAAACAAGCCTATTACCAGATAATATAGATCCTAAACTTGTCTTTCTAACTCCCTCTCATCAATTTCCTTTAGGGAGTACCTTACCTATTCAGCGTAGAATTCAATTAATTGAGTATGCTAGAAAGAATCATTGCTTTTTAATAGAAGATGATTATGATAGTGAGTTTCGCTACGAAGGGCCACCTGTTAGCTCTTTACAGGGCCTAGATCCAGAGCTAGTTCTCTACATCGGTTCTTTTAGTAAAATTCTCTCTCCCGCATTAAGAATAGGATACATTATCCTTCCAACACAGCTTACTGAAAAATGCCGTCAATTAAAATGGTTTACGGACTTACATACACCTTCCTTAGACCAGCTTATCCTTTCTCGCTTTATACAGGAGGGCTATATGGAAAGACATATCACAAAAATGAAGAAGTTCTATAAAAGCCAACGTGATTTTCTGATTCAATGTTTACAATCCACTTTTTCACATAACATAAAAATATTTGGCTATTCTACAGGTATGCACTTAGTTGCAGAATTTGAGAAGATTGATTTTACACGAAACTTATTAGTGAAAATAGAACAATTTGGTGTAAAGGTTTACCCAGTAGAGGATCATACAATTCAAAAGGGAAAATATAATAACAGATTGATTATTGGCTATGGTCATTTACAAAAGCATGAAATTGAACTAGGCATCACTAGACTTTTTCAAGCAATTTATCATTAGGAGGATGTCTGTGCTAGCTACTATTGAAAAACAATCAAATTACCATATTGCTACATTCAAACGGCCATTACTATATTCAATAGATGCCGTTTGGGCCGCTATGACTAACAATGAAAACCTACAAAAATGGATGAGTAATTTAGAAATAATTGAGCTACGTAAGAACAGGAAAATACATTTTAATATGAATGATGGAACAGGTAATTTTGAGGAAATAACCATCACAGATTATGTTGAGAAAGAAGTATTAGAATTTGGTTGGGGAACAGATACGGTGAGATTTGAATTATTTTCTACTGAAAAGGGTTCTTTATTGGTATTAGTGGAGACACTTCAAAATCTGACAGAGCATACACCGAAGGATTTAGCAGGATGGCATATTTGTCTTGATATGTTAAAAGATCTACTAAATGGCGTTGACCATCAATATTTCCCAATGGATGAATGGCAGCAAAGATTCAGCGAATACCAAAAAATGCTGAATAGTATAAAGTAAAATAATACAAAAAATCCTAGAGCATCATTACTCTAGGATTTCTATTATTGATAAAAGGCTGTAGCAATTGCTAGTGCTTTTAAAGGATCTTTGATTGAATCCAGTGTGTAAACAAGCTTTTCATCCTGCCACACAATTAAATTACCTGATTGATAGACATCTAGCTGAGCCATGCCATATTGCCTTGGAATAGGCAGCATGTGGTTTTCTAAATACGCTACTGCCTGCTTAGCAAGTTTGACACCTGCATCAGGATTATCAGTTCGTGTATGAGTGGCAATTGCCCATCGCCCTTCGTTCCAACCAGTCCATAATGAACCAGCGCCTGCATCTTGATAACCTTTTATATTGTAACCAAGATCAACCTCTTGCCCGCCATTTTGATTAAAATTATCAAATGCTATCTGTGTGCTTGCACCTTCCACACTTTTATATTTCTTGACCAGCAATCTTCCAATAACAGTCGCTGATTTCTTTAATCGAATATCGTTAATTGGCATATTCTCTTTGCTCTCATAAAAAATAACTTCAACCTGGTCGCCCTGTGTTCTTGCTGTAGCTGATAAAAATGTACCCTCTGCAATAGGTAACGTTGTTGGCATTTTTATTGGAACATTGAAATGTATCTGCTCCTTTATTTGTTGAAGAGCTTCAGTTGCTTGAACCGTATCAATTTGATCATTATTAGACAGTGCTACAGATGTACTTGTTTCAATCTCATGTTCTTGTGCATTCTTATTTCGTTCAGCACAAGCACTTAAGCTACAAATGCTTAACAATAAAAAGAGAAATACTACCTTTTTCAACATGTTAACCCCCATTTAAGAAATGCCTTCTCTCCATATTTTCCCCTGAAAAAGGTTAACTTAAACGCTTCAGCTATCGAAGTTCATTGATGCGCTTCGTCAGCTCATTAAACTTCTGATCGAGCATGGTGTAGTCCTTATCTTTTACTGTTAGAAAGCTCAGTTTGCCTAAAATCTCTTGTCTTTCCGTTTCAAGCTTTAAACGGAGAGCCGCTGTATCATCCACTTTATTCGGTGTGACTTCTGTCCACTTTTTCTTGATGTGCTGACCGTGAAGCTCCCAAACACTGTTCGTGACTTTTTCTAGAAAGTATCGATCATGTGAAACGACAAGCAATGTTCCATTATATTGAGTAAGAGTATGCTCTAACTGCTCACGAGAAGGTAGATCAAGATGGTTTGTCGGCTCATCTAAAATAAGAACATTTTTATCCTCTAAAATATAAGCCATCAGCTTACACTTTACGCGTTCTCCCATACTCATTTTGCCTATGGGAGATGTCCAATGTGTCAGTGTAAACCCTAAATTCTTCATCAAGTTGCGCACTTTAGCACGCTCTTCAAATGTCTCTTGATAAAAATATTGCTCTGGTGTCTGATCAAGTGGTAAATCAAATACTTCCTGTGTCAGATAACCAATGTTTGCAGCTGGTGATACCCATACTTCACCCTCAGCTTCTAGCTTGCCTAAAAGAACTTTTAAAAAGCTTGTTTTCCCACTTCCATTCTTTCCTGTGATAGCTATCTTATCTCCAAATTGAGCCGTAATATTCACATCGTTAAATAGTATGCGTTCACCAAATTTTAAAGATAAATGCTTGATTTCCAGTAAGCGTTTGCCGACTCGTTGATTCGTGCCTAAAGAAAAACGAATCTCTGCTTCTGGCTCCACTGCTTCCACTCTTGTCTTCGCAAGTTCAGCCTCTAATCGCTTTTTCTTAGATTTCACCTGAGAATCTAAACGCTTTGCTTTCACACGATGGTACTCCTTAAAACCTTCCAGTTTTGTTGACTGGGCGTGGCCCTTTTGTGACCAAGACGTCAGTTCCGACATTTGAGCCTCAATTCGTTCAATGTTTTTTTGCTGCTTCTCGTAGGCACGTTGCTGTGTTAATCGTCGGTGTTCCCTATCAGCCATGTAGCTTGTATAATTGCCATCATGTTCAATCAGGCTTTTTGCCTCAATAGACCAGATTTTTGTGGCAACCTTATCTAAAAAATAGCGATCATGTGATACCACGATGATTGTCCCCTTATAGTTTTGTACTTGTCTGATGAGGAATGCGGTACTTTGTTCATCTAAATGATTCGTTGGTTCATCAAGTAATAAAATTTGAGCATTCTGGGAAAAACCTTCTGCAAGACGCATTTTCAGCTTTTCACCCCCACTTAACGCTGCARATGACACATTAGGTACCTGCCACTTAGCCAGCAGATCAGCTTCTCTTGCGGATACTTCTAGTTTGTCAAAATGAGCTAGCTCCTGTTCAACAAATGTAATTTTTAAAGCCTGTGCTCCCTGAATTACTCCCATAGTTGGTGATAATGTACCTTGAATCAATTGTAATAATGTCGATTTCCCAGCACCATTCCTCCCTATAATGCCGATGACTTCGCCTTTTTTTACTGTGCCTGTCACATGCTCAAATAACAACATATCCTTTATTTCATAACGTACATCCTGTAATTTKAAAAGTTACTTCATACTATCCATCCTCTCCAGTTGGAGGGAMAAAAAAATCMCTCCAATTCATTTGGAAGGATTAGTCGCTACAATATCATACACAAATAAGCTCCAAAACTATTGTGAAAACAAGCTTTGGAGTAGCTAATTATCGGCAGTGGTTTGCGAATATAAAGCAATTATTATGAAAAATGGGCAGACTAATCCTATTTTTGTTGTTCGTGAAATATAAAATTTCCTATACAAAAATTAAGATTAGTTATTCATTAGCCACCCATCTTCCCTTCATTCATCGTTATCGTCATTGTAACATCATTTTTTTAAAAATAAAACTCCATACCTTGAGCTAAGTCTATCTAAAACATTCATAGGAACGAATTTGGCTTCTAGAAATGGTACGGAAATACCAGCCATATCTTCGACTCCATCTAAAGCCAGCAATGATTTCCCTTCCTACAGCTGTTGGGAAAAACCAAAAACTTCTACCACTATTCATCCAAATATACGTATTTCTAAATAAACAGGAGCGTATACCACTAGAACCTTCTCGCCAAGCAGGAATTGGTGGTGAAAAACCTGGTGGTGTGCTTATGGGCATTTGTCCTGCGGGAGGGGGGCCGAAATGAGTTGGCCCAAATGACGTTGTTTCAAAATCATTATAACCTCCCCAACCACCAGGTCTTCTAAAATTATCTTCTCTAAATGGATTATTATACACACAAACCCTCCTTTTACATTATTCAATATATGTAAAAGGGCGATTCACCGTTGAGCCATTGCCCATTTACCAAAGGTTACCTAGTTCCTATTATTATATAATGGAAGGAAAATCATTCAAAAAGGAGTACTTATGAAAAAATTATTGATACTCTTATTAGCCCTGCTTATCTCAGGTAGTATGTGGATGCTGCTTGCTAAAAATTCAGTCTCTTCTTCCACAAGTATCCAAGCAAAGCTTGCTGATGTGAAAGATTACACATACTACTTAGATAAAGGCAACGATGCCATTGGCAAGAGCATGACGAAGTTAGATTTAGTGATTGTAGAACCTCTTGAAATGCAGCAAAAGTATATCGTCAATGCTCAAAAAAGCGGTACTTTAGTGTACGGCTATATTAATGTGATGGAAGCAGACAAATGGAATACAGCACTCTATCAACAATTGAAGGAAGAAGATTTTTATCGAGACAAACAGGGTGAAAGAATGTATTTTGCCAAATGGGATTCTTTTTTAATGGATTTGACTTCTACGCACTATCAAGACATTTTGCTAGCAGAAATAGAGCAGCAAATTGTTCAGAAAGGCTTAGACGGTGTGTTTTTAGATACGGTTGGTAATATCAATTCCTATTTACCTGAAGATGAACAAAAGTGGCAAAATGAAGCCATGTTATCTTTTATCCAACAAATCAAAAAACGACATCCAAATATATCTGTTGCTCAAAATTGGGGATTTCAAACACTCGCCGATTATACAGCACCATTTATTGATTTTATTATGTGGGAGGATTTTTCGTATCCTGTGGTAGGAAAAGATGAATGGTCACTCGATATGATGCAACAGCTTGTCCACATACGCAATAAATTWGGTACACAAGTGATGACAATTGGTTTTGAAGAAGAAGCAAAAAGCCGTGCTTTAGCTGAGAAGCATCACTTCAAATTCTTTTACAGTCCTGCTGGCTCTTACTATAATAGCTGGCAATCATCCTTACTTCCCTCTGACAAACGACTGTTTTGAGGGATATTTGTTTAAGAGCTCATCTCAGGGGTAGACTAAAAGAAAATCAGCTTGAGGTGATAGGATTGGATACGACCAATATGTATGAAGAACAAAAACATAAGCATGAAAATCGCTTTCAATATAAGCAGCGTAACATGTGGACTGGGATTTTATTTGGGCTTGGGGTTGTTGCATTTATAGATGAGGTGATTTTTCACCAATTATTACACTGGCATCATTTCTATGATAAGTCTACAGCAGCTATTGGACTAGTTTCAGATGGTTTATTTCATGCATTCAGCTTTTTTGCTACGATTGGATCTGCTTTTTTATTGGCTGATCTACATAGAAAACATGGGTTTTGGCTAAAAAGATGGCTAGGCGGTATTTTTCTTGGAGCAGGCTCATTTCAGCTTTACGATGGAATTATACAACATAAATTCATGAAACTTCACCAAATTCGTTACAATGTTGAAATACTTCCCTATGATATCGTTTGGAACATTTTGGCGGCGCTATTAATAATTATCGGTATTGTCTTACTGCTCCAAACAAATCAAAAAGATCGATAGGAGGTGGCGCATCTTGCATTCTCACGATGTTCATGCTCAAAACTTTCCTATGATGGTTCAGCTTTTACTGGCCTTGCCATTTGTTCTAGCTCTTATAGGCTATATGCTCGCTGTTATGATTTCTAATCAACATAAAAAACGATGGCCTCATTTCCGTACTTTCTGTTAGATTGTTGTAAATGTCTGTGCTCTGATTACATTAATCGGCCCATTGGCTGCTCTTAGTCATATTCATTTTGACGCACATATGATAGGACATTTATTGCTTGGCATGCTGGCACCATTACTTATGGCTTTAGCAGCACCCATGACTCTGCTGTTAAGAACCTTACCAGTAAACAAGGCACGTATTCTCTCTCGGCTACTAAAAAATCCGTATGTTCGTTTTATTCGTCATCCAATTATTGCATCTATTCTAAATGTAGGAGGCCTATGGTTACTCTATACAACCTCACTTTTCAATTTGATGCATGAACATATACTACTGTATGTATTCATTCATCTCCATATTTTTCTAGCGGGTTATTTGTTTACTATTGCCTTTATTTATATTGATCCTACTCCACATTCATACTCTTATGTTTTTCGATCCCTTACATTAGTAGTAGCATTGGCTGCTCATGCCATATTGGCAAAATTTATTTTTGCAAATCCGCCTCATCATGTACCATCCACTGAGGCAGAACTAGGTGCTAAGATCATGTACTACGGTGGAGATGCTATTGAAATCCTTCTTGTGTATATTCTCTTTTATCAATGGTTTAAAAGCACAAGGAATAGTATTCACCCCAAAGCAGCTACTTCATCACGCTAATCTCGCCCTGTTGATTAGGCTAAATAGGATTGGATAATCCGCCAGTCCTCTAGCTTTTCAGTGAACGTTTTAATATTTTTCCCTGGTATTGGACTTGTTGATGGCATTTTTTTATAGGCTCGTCCTTCTAGAAGCCCTAAGCCAATATGCTTTTTAAAAACCTCAAATGCTTTCGCTCCATTAAAAAGCACTAATTGAATATTAGGGTATTGTTCAAAAAGGGTTTGAAAATCATTGGGCTTTTCATTGCGTATCGCTGCATCTAAACTTCCTTCACGTTCACAAGTTGCAATCGTGTCCCAAAGACCGATTGCATTGTTTTTTAATAAGTCTATTCTCTCTGTATAATCATTTGGAATCGCTATCTGTAATAACTCACCCATAATAGGCCAAAAGTGATTGCGTGGATTGCCATAGTACTGCTGTTTCTCTAACGATTGTTTTCCTGGCATGGATCCAACAATGAGCACCCTTGTTGATGAGTCTACAATTGGTAATAATATATTTTTTAATTCATTGGACACAACAATCACTCCTTTTCTCTATTGTAGCGGAAAATTCGAACCAGTAAGTAAATCTTGGCTTGAAATGAACAAGGGATGTTGGCATGAATGGTTCATTTTATACGACTGCACAATTTTGTAGCCTATACAGTAGCCTATCCAAGGTGGAAGGGCCCCCCCGTATAGAAATGGATGATGTTGTTTGATTCCTTGGAGTTGTAAATTCGGTAAAAAATGATGCTCCCATAAAGCTAAAAGTTCTTTTTCTGAGTAGGATTGTAACCAAGGAGCAATCCACCTTTCTCCGTATAAATCTTTCACCGCATCTTCTGCTAAGCCTTCTAAAATGAGAGAATCCAATAAAGTCATATCATCTAAAGTTTTTTTTAATATGTGTATACGACAAACATGGTTATATTCATGAGCAAATAATGCTTGAAGCTCCTGCTTTTCTAAATCACCCACAAATAAAAAAAGCGAATGAGGATAAGCGACACCATTTTTATTGGTTATCGTTTGCTGCTGAGTAATTGGGAAAATATAAATTGGTATTGATGGGCCATTCCATTTCCTCTGTAAGTATAGGAACTCCTGCTGTACACTGGCCCATAATTTTTGCCTCTTTAATTTTTCAACATCGACTTCCTCATGAGGTAAAAAAAGACCCTGTTGCTGTAATGTATAGTGAATTTCTTCTGGAAGCCCATCTCGAAATAGTTTGACTAATCGACCGCAAAGAATCGAGCATTGTAAGCTTGTTCGCTCATCCTTTCTAGTTGATTTTCTAGCACTTACAAATTCATCTAACCACTTATCCGTTGACACAACTGCCATATTATCACCTCTTCACAGCATATGTCTTGAATAGACAATCGGCTAGTGATAAATGCATCAAATCGCATATATTAGCTTGTAATGACAATGAAAGGAGGGATATGTGTGAATCCAGCTGATGCTTATAGTCTTTGCTGTAAATATCATGGTAAACGTGTTCGAATCTCGGATTCATCTGGTAAAGTACATGTTGGAGAAATCACAAGGGTAGATAGAAGACAGGTATGGATTCTACCTGATAGAAGATATAGTGGTTATGGTTTAGGGTTTTGGGGATTTGGAGGAGAAGGTTTTGGCTATGGAATTGCTCTAGGAACAATTTTAGGTATTGCGCTAGCTCCAATTATTTTCTTCTAATTCAAACCTTTTATTTAAATGAAAAAGAAGCCATTTCAAACATTCTTGAGATGGCTAATTTTTCATTATTGAACTTGTTCTTGTTGCTGTTTGCTTTCAATCAGCTCGGATATTGTAACAAATGTGTAGCCTTGCTTTTTTAATGCAGGTAGTATTTCTTCTAGTGCTTGAATTGTTTGTGTACGGTTCCCGCCACCATCATGAAATAAAATAACATCTCCAGGCCTTGTTCCCTTCATTACCTTTTGCACAATTTTCCTTACACCAGGCTCTTTCCAATCTTGCGTATCCTGATGCCAGGACCACATTACTACCTTATAGCCGTCCTTAACAGCAGCATTAATCATAGCATCCGTGTAATTTCCACCAACGGGACGGAATAAAACTGGGGAAAAACCAGTAATACTATAAATCGTGTCATTTGTCTTTTGAAGCTCCTCTTGCAATTTTTTGATGGAAACTTTAAATGGATGTGTATACGTATGATTTGCTAATTCATGGCCTTCTGTATAAGAACGTAAAACAAGCTCTGGATATTTTTCTGCATTTTTTCCAATAATAAAAAAGGTGGCTTTTGCATCATATTTTGCTAATAAATCTAGCACAGCTGCTGTGTATTTAGGATGTGGACCATCATCAAAGGTGAGTGCAACAATTTTATCCTCTGTTTTGATATCCCAAACAACTTCACCTGTCTCCTCATAATAAGGACGACCTCTATCTGCGTAGCCTTCCTGCACTAAAAATCCCGAGATGATTAAAAAGAAAACCATAAAAATGAATACGTAATTACGTGTCATAGCATCACCTCCCAAGTCCGAAATCACAGAACTCCGTCAACTTACTATTTACGAATTACCCGGAAATATACTTGTGAAGGATTGTCTGTTTTCTCCTTTTAATTATTTCAAAAAAATTTTAAACGTTCTTTATAATTTTGAACAATATGTGAAAATCTTTGAATAGTACTTTATTTTTTTATTTATTGATGTAAAATTAAATCAAATCTGATATATAACAGTTATTATAAATATATAAATGTTATGCAACACAATAAAGGGGATGACATATATGTGGATTATTACAGTATTTGAAGAAAACACTTATCGCATGTTTGAGTACAGTTCTAAACGTGAGGCAACAAATGCATTACATAAATTTAAAGAAACTGCTTTGCTTTCTTATACAAGATAAGAAAGGATAAATGGAATCTATTCATTTGAGTAGATTCCTTTTTGTTATAAAGTACCTCCGATGCTTCCCCTCATTCCTTTCATCCTTATACATCTAGCAACATATTTAGTTTTTTTTTCATGAAAATGTCGAACACCTTGCTAGCCTTCACCATATGTATATAGAGAAAAGGAGTGATTTCAATGGTGACAATTGAACCTATTATGATTAAAGGGCATTTCTTCACTGCAGTAGTTGTTCAATTACCTAAAACAACATTACTAACTATTTCTAATGATACAGGCTACATTATGTGTGGTGCTTTAGATGTCGGCCTATTAAATAGTCGCTTAGTTGATCGGAAAATTATTGCTGGTCGTGCAGTAGGCGTGAAAACAATTGACGAGCTATTAACAGCTCCATTAGAATCTGTAACATATGAAGCAGAACAGCTTGGTATTACAGAAGGAATGACTGGTGTAGAGGCACTTTTAAAAATGATCTAATTGGCTAAAAAAGCGTCAACTAGACGCTTTTCTTTTTTGTTTGCTAACTATTTGAATAAGCAATTTCCCCATTTCCCATACTGTTTGACAAAGGGAGTTGTTAGTATGAATAGTAGGCAACATGTTAAAATACACGCCACCTTACTTATTATTGTTTTAATTGTTTTCATCTGGTCTGTTATAAAGCCGTCCTCCTATTTAGATTGGCTAGCTGAAGTCAGTCCTGGAATTGTGGCAATAACAGTCGTTGTTTGCATTTATCATAAATTTCGCTTTACCACATTTTCTTATTTTATTATCGCTCTCTTGTCGATCCTGACATTTATAGGTGGGCATTATACCTATTCGGAAGTCCCTCTTTTTAATTGGATAAAAGATGAATTTCATTTACAACGTAATCACTATGATAGGTTTGGCCATTTTTTAAAAGGTTTATTAGCCATCGTAATAAGGGAAATACTAATCAGGAAAACACCACTTACAAAAGGAGCTTGGCTTACAGGTATTACGATCAGTATTCTGCTCGCAATTGCTGCTTTTTATGAAATCATTGAATGGTTAAGTACAAGAATCTCGAAGGGAAGTAAAGGAGCAAAGGATTTTTTAGGCAAGCAGGGAGATAAATGGGATGCACAATGGGACATGTTTTTAGCCTTGCTGGGAGCTATTTTAGCTTTACTTCTATTCACAAAGCTCCATGACAAATTTTTAAAAAGAATAAACAAATCCTAAATATTTTTGCATAGCATGATTATATAACCTATGAAAGGTGGTATTAGATGTACTATGCACAGGTCAATCAACAAACACATCATCCATCACGTACTATGATTGTAATCGGCTATGGACAGGTAATGGCTACACCAAGCTCTGTACAATTACAAATTGAAGTCCAAACACAGGGCAACCATGTACAAGGTCCTCAACAGGAAAATGCGGCAATCATGAATGAAGTTATGCAATCACTTATCGCACTTGGTATTCCAAGAGAACAAATTCAAACGGCTAGTTATACAATCACACCACTATATAATTTCGAAGATGGCAAACAAATTTTTAATGGCTATGAAGTAGTCAACGCCATTTCCGTCAACGTTTCGGATACCAATGATTTGGGCTTAATCATTGATACGGCTGTAGAAAATGGGGCAAATCGAATAACCAATATTCAGTTCAAAATGGACCATACCGATGCTTACTATCAGCAAGCATTAAGTTTAGCGCTACAGAATGCTCAATTGAAGGCGAAAACAATAGCAGAAACTATGCACCTGCCTTTGCAGCCACTCCCTGTAGAGATTGTGGAAGAGCAGGCTAACACACCTATCCTTTATCGCTCTATGGCTGTATCCTCGGGAATCACGCCTATAGAACAGGGACAAATTGCTATTGATGCTACTGTTCGTGTAAAATTTCAATACTAAAGTTAGGAGCCTTCCGCTAGTCAAAGTGTAGAAGGCCCTCATTTATTTTACAAGTGTATTTTTTTCAATAAGGATTTCATCATCCTGAGTTTTAATAACCATATCAAAATGTTGGCAATGTGGATGCATAAATAATTCATATTGAATACGTCGCTCATCATGTGATTGTTTTAAATAATTTATATCTGTCCCTCTTTCAAGCACATCACGATCTGATCTTCTCTTAAGCTCTGTAGCCCCATCCGTATAAAAATAAATCTTTAAATCGAATAACTGCGGATCTATAAATGCTACACACATTCCTTCTACTATCGTGATCTGTTTTTTCGAAGATATTAATGTACTTTTCATATAATGTGTATCGATTGTCATTAAATCGAGTCCTACTCTTATCATCTAAACATCTCGCTCCAAGAAGGGCAGATGTTGAGCAGCGGGATGACAAGCCGTCATTTTAAAACGATGATGTTCATTTTGATATGTATAATCAAGTATAGTTTGTTTGCGAATATCAGAATTCACAATATACGGATCAGTATTTAAATAATTCACTTCATCTTTATCTAAAGCATGTATAAGTTTTTTGGCAAATGTCGTTTTTCCAGCAGCTCCATGACCAGAAATGCCGATTATGATTTTTTTATCAGCTTGTTTAACCCATCTTAAAATTTCTTTTAATATCGTCTCCATCTTACTCGCCTTCACTATAAAAGGTATGGCAAGAAACAATTCCTACCATACCACTTAATATTAGCCTTCATTATACGGGGAATCCCATATTCGCTCTATCATTACTCCATTATGCTTAGGGCTTAGTAGAAAAACATCTGGGTTGCTTAAATTTTTCCAACAGTGAAAATCAACATCCTTATCATAATACTTCAGTAGCAAAGAGATGATATTGCCATGACTCACAATTAATGTATTATCAACATCCTGAGCAAATGCATCTTTTACAAGGTCTACAATTCGATGCATCGCTTCATTACTGGATTCTCCACCATCATATTTTAAATCCATATCAACAAATGTCGCCTGTAATTTTTCGTACCAATCTGGAAAATCTCTAGTACTTAAAAGGCGCTCCGAAAGACGTTCATCAATTTCAATCGTTATACTTTCTCTGCTACTTAATGGTTCAATGGATTGGATTGCTCGTAAGAAAGGGCTAGATACAATTCGATCAATTTTTAGATTCTTGAAAAATTCAGCTAAACTATTTGCTTGCTCTATTCCCTTCTGTGTTAAGGGTGCATCTAGTGATTGTCCTTGTGCTAGACAATGTCTAATGACATAAATTTTCCCCATAAAAACCTCCTAATTTAGAAAGTCATTTATAAACGATTATTATACCCCGTTTTCTAAATAGCTCCGATTTAAATGTTCCTATTCATTATCTCACTTGTTCTACATTTTTCCGCCCAAAATAATTCGTCCCTATCACACCAATAATAATCATGATGCCACCAATAAGATGATATAGATGGAAATCTTCCTGTAAAAATAAGACCCCTGCCAAAATAGTAATAAGTGTTGCAAAATTGCTAAAGACACTCATTTTAGATGCTTCCAATTTAGATAAAGCATAATTAGATAAATAGGATGTACCAAGTGAAGATAGTATACCTAAATATAAAATAGCGAAGACAAAATGAGCATGTGTTAATGGCTTAAAAAATTCATTGAGTGTTCCATTCATCATATGACTTCCAAGAGCCATTCCATTAAAAATAACAAATCCACACAATGTCATGACATATGTTAATGCTAGTAAAGAATATTTCTTGGTAAGCCCTCTAGCAAAAATATTATAAAGTGATGTCGCAATCGCTGATAGTAAAATAAATCCACTTCCTATGACATTTCCTGTAGTAGTATTTGCTCCATTCATCATTAACAGATAGATGACACCAAGTACGGACAAACTTACAGATACAAGTTGACCCCGAGTAGCTTTTTCCTTTAACAATAAACCTGCCAATGCTAATGTAAAAATAGGAATTGTCGCTTGAATAATTCCCGCCTCTGATGAGGAAATTTTAGCAAGTCCAAGCACTTGAAACGTAAAAAAAGCAATTGGATACAAGATGGCTAACGGTAATATTTTTAGTATGTCCTGCATGTTCATTATTAGCTTATTTTTTGTCATTACCATGATTATAACAATACCGATGAATGCAAAAGTAAAACGATGTGCAAGTATATCAATAGGACTTGCTACAGTCAACGTAACTTTCACAAACATAAATGAGAGCCCAATGACAAATGCATAAATTATTGCTGCTATATAGGCATTTCTATTTTCTGACATAGGATCGTACTCCTTCTTTAAACATTCCGGCCGGTATAGTTATCGTATTAAATAGAGAACTTATTGACGATATAAAAAAAACACATCTGTACCGATACAGATGTGCTGGAGGTTATGTATGCTTAAATACGAATGGATTTATTCTCAGCTCCTGACTCAGATCCAAACAGGCTCACTTCAAGCAGGGGCAAAACTCCCCTCGATTCGCCAGTTATCACAGCAATTTTCCTGTAGTAAGAGTACGATTTTAGCATCTTTAAAAAAACTGGAGGATCAGCATCTTATCTATTCAATGCTTAAAAGTGGCTACTATGTTGTTGATCATCAACTGCCCATCCAACCAAAAATGAAAAATTACATAGATTTTGCTACATCTTCGCCCAATTGGCATGCATTCCCTTATCAAGATTTTCAGCATTGTATTAATAAGGCCATCGACATATACCAAGCAGATTTATTTAGATATGGGACACCAAAAGGCCTACCGTCATTAATAGCGGAAGCAAAAAAACTATTAACAAGCTATCAGCTGTTTACAAAGGAAGAAAATATTTTCATTACTTCAGGTGTCCAACAATCTCTATCCTTGCTAAGTATAATGCCCTTTCCAAATGGTCGCTCAACGATCTTAGTGGAACAACCTAGCTATCATTTGTATATGGATTATTTAAAAACCTATGAACTTCCGGCAATGGGCATCAAAAGAACAACGGATGGCATTGATTTAGATGAATTAGAAAACATTTTTAGTAAACACGACATAAAGTTTTTTTATACGATGCCACGTCTGCACAACCCTCTAGGAACTTCCTATAGTAAAAAAGAAAAGGATTCAATACGAAAACTTGCCTATAAATATAATGTGTATATAGTTGAAGATGATTATTTAGCGGATTTTGAGCAAAATACAAAAATAGATCCCCTATTTACGGAGGATACACAGGATCGGGTTATTTATTTAAAAAGCTTTTCTAAAATTATGTTTCCTGGCTTACGTATCGGACTTGCCGTATTACCAAATGTTTTGATTAATACCTTTCAACAGTATAAAAATACCACTGATATTGATAGCTCCATGATCTCCCAAGCTGCATTAGAGCTCTACTTGAAAAGTGGTATGTTTGAACGTTATCAGAAGAAAGTCAGTGAAGCTTATGCAAGCCGAGCAAATCAACTTCAACAATCTATAGCAACTCATCTGGCAGACTATCAATCCTCAAAGGAAATCTGTATGCATAGCCATATCATTCTACCGAGACAGGTGAATACTTCTAAGATTATTGATCATTTGGCACAACAAAATATTTTGTTAGATCCTATTAAACGCAATTATTTAGATGCATTTTATCGGGAACGTATTATCAAACTAAATGTATCGAATATAGACGAATCCAAGATTGATGTTGGCATAAGGGAAATTGCGCTAGCCCTTCATAACACGAGCAATTATTTCTAAAGAACATTATTCATGAAACCTTATTGTAGCTCATATAATTAGACATCATAAATTGGTTCAATAAGGAGGATTCAATGCAATCTGAGAAATTGCGACTAAGGAAGATTCAACGTCTTGCATATGAAATTATGGATGAGATGCACAAAGAAAAGCATCGCACAGAAATGCACAAATTAATTCCGATTATTGATAACTTGTCGCGGGCAATTGGGGATTTAACAGATTCTGTTGGTAAATACTCACTGGATTATGTAGAAGAAAAAGTAAAAAATGCCCATGCTCTTTTATTTAACAAWGAAAAGGTAGATATTGATGTCTAATTATAGAGCTAAAGGGTAACCATATACATGGCTACCCTTTTGGCATTAATGCGTTTCAGGTTCGAATGTTTTACAGTCTGTTTCCTCGCTGTTGGAAGCATGTTGTCCCTTTTGGCTGACAACATAAATTTTTTCAGCTGTGCATTTGTTACCAGAATCCCAAAATGTGCAGTTATTGACTTCACAAAGAATTTCTTGTGCCATCGTCTCACACCTCCTCCTTGTTATCTTTAACAAATTAGAGGTAATCAATACGTTATTCAAAAAAGTCATCTTGCACTTTTGTCAGTGCTGTCTGATTCACTCCATACTGAAGWCTAGATTAGTAGGATGATTTGATAAATGTTCCTGCGTAAGCATATTTGTTGAGGGTACCTTGTTGTCAACTTCTTCAAAACGGAAGCCATCTGCCCAGACTTTACCCGAACCAATTAGTAACACACCAAAATAAATGGAATTACCTTCTTCAGGTACGTCTAAGACAATAGAATAATGATTCCATTCAGTAGAACCTGTCACAGGGCGTTGATCCATATTATCAAATTGAATCGTATCACCTGTACCATTGTCAATACGCATCCATGCACCACACTTTGTAGCATCTGCCGTCTTTAAGTAGCATGACATTTTCAAGCGTTTCCCTTTATAGTCAGCTGCCTGAAAACCCTGCATCATTGTAGCAAATTGACCATGATTTGCTGAGGCAGTTGTGGAATACAATACTCCTGAACGCTTCCCTGAATGAAATACCTTGTCATCTGTATGAAATTTATACAATTCGGGATTAGCACCACTCAACACCCAACCTTTAACCTGTTCAACTGTTTCCATGTAATGTTCCTCCTCCATCATATTTAATGATTGCATTACTTTTCGATACTTTCCTGGTGGTAAAGCATAAACTTCTTTAAAGGCTCTTGTAAAAGCCTCTTGTGATTGAAACTGAAGTGTTACAGCAATCGTTAATATCGATACATTAGAGTACATCAAATAACTCGCTGCCATAGCTAGCCGACGTATACGAATATATTCACCAATCGTAATTCCCGTTTCTTGCTTAAAAATTCGGCTTAGATGGTACTTCGAATAGCCAGCAGTATTAGGAAGACATTCAAAAGAAATTTCTTCCATCAATTGCTCCTCGATATAGGCAATAGTTCTTTGTGTCGCTTGACTATACTCCATGTTACTCACCTCATCTTTATCATAATGGAGAAGGAAACAGATTTTTTGATGGAGGTTGCTAAATTTAGCTTAATCAATTATTTTTGTTGGTGTTGCTTCTTGCACAACGATGAGACCATCATAAGCTTCCTCAGGTGTCATTTTAATGGTGTACAGCATTTGTGTCAGCTTATACCACGGACGAAAATCATCGCCGATATTGCCCATTCTTTGCTTTTTGGAAAGAATATTCGCCAGCTCCTTCGATTGTTTGGCAGCTTCAAAATCCACATAAAAGATGTTATTATCAATGTCACTAAAGGCATCCACTAAAGCATTGTGATGCTCAATCGTATATTCCTTTCGTGCTCCAGACCCATTTTGTGCCTGGAATGTATTTTTCACAAAGTCTGTGCCAATCGCAAAATATTGATCTTTATATATCTCACTTAAATAATGCCCCATCGATTGATAGCCTGCCATCGTAGCAGAAGTTTTCTCAATATGACCATTATGAGCAGACATTAATACAACAACAACACCTAGTGTCACTTCATCTTCAACAATAGACTGCAAATTGTCAGCTAAATATTCGTCCCTTAAATTCATATAATTACCATCATTTAAAAATAATTGCGTACGCTGCTTCATAATTTGCGCATATTGAACAGCAAATGCGAATTCATCCTTTGAAGATTTTTGCTCATACATCGCTTTGTTTGATTGTAAATCGTTGATTATTGTATCAATGGTTTTATCAAGCTCAAGTAGCTGACTATCCGATAAATCTCTCATCGTTTTGTTGGAAACATGCTCTAGCTTAGTCGTGAATTTTCGTGCATTGTCAGCATGTACCTTGGCGTAAAAATCAAGTAACCCCTTTTTGCTGTAATCATAGCGTTGCATATCATTTCCATAAAAGTAAATTTTATCTTGAACATCAACTGTCTGATTATAGTCATGCATCCACTGCACAAACTCTACCATTTGTTCTGTTTTGTAGATGCCATAGTCTAACGCTTTTATAGCTTCCTCCGCCGTTCCGACACCGTTTTCGATAAATTGATTTATCTGCTGGGCCCCACCAAAATCTCCTTCTAAAACGAAAACATGGACATTTTCATTTTTTATCATCGCTTCAAATACATCTTTTTTTAATGTTTGAAATTCGATATTGCCATGTGTTGCTTCCCCAAAACCAATAATTTTTACATCATCAGGAATGTTGATATCTTTAATTTCATTCGTATATTGTGCGGCATCTTTTACTGCCTCTCTCTGTCCACATCCTACTAAAGCTACTAATAGCATCGATGCAGTTAAAAAACGTAAGCTACGTTTCAGCATTCTCATTCTCCTTTTAGCTTAAATAGATTTTCGCTGGAAATAGTAATATCCTCCGAGGAAAAATACGATGAATCCGCCACCTACTACGGTTAACAATTGCTCCCACGGTACAAAGAATACATCGTCTGTATTGCCCCCTATATACATCATCGAAAAGGGTTGTGCCCAAGGATAATACGGACCAATTCTTTCAGAATTCACTGCTAAAATTGATGGTAAAGTAAATATGACATTAACAGCAAATGGAGCAGCAAAGCTTTTAAACATAATGGACATCCACAATTGCAAGGCTACTAATGGCAATGTCGCTACCCAGCCTCCTACTATGCTTTTCCAAACAATCTCCATAGGAAAAGAATCTGTATAGCCTTTTACCATCCCAACAGCAAAGACCGAGCCTAAATACAATATCTGCATTGCTAAAACAAGCAGCATAATCAATATGTATTTAGCTACAAATACTTTCCCTCTTGTTACTGGTAATGCTAAAAGTTGCTTCCATCCACCAGACTGATGTTCATACCTACAAATAAGACTGGTAAAAACACCAGAAATAAGAGGTAAAAATAATAGAGCATATGTTAAATTCATCGAAAATAACGATATATACCACTAATTGATTTCAATCCCCTGCATGTTGTCCTCTAAATTAGCGGATAGTCCTATAAAAAGTCCAATCATGGGTCCTGCTAAAATAATTGGTACCATTTTTGATTTACGTAACTTAAACCACTCAGCTTGAAGTAAAGCAATCATTATTTCACGTCCCTTCTTGCAAAATCAACCATGCCGATAATATAGAGTAAGATACCAATTCCTACGCYKMATAAGACATTGATCATCGGCTCATTCCATTGGTTCATCAATGATGGCCATTTCCATATCATCCAATCTGGAAGAACATAGGAAGAATAGGTAAAAATCACCCCAAAAATGCCTACAGTTATAGGAATCCCTTGATTATGACTTACACTCGCTATCCACAATTGAAGTGCCAAGATAGGTAATGCTGCAAAAGCAGGGAAATAACTATATTTGGCTAGCTCCATGTAAGGTACCGTGTCACCTAATTCTAAAAACAACCCGTAGCTCAGCGTAAAAAACATTAATAACGTTGAGGCGAAGAATAGTAAGATAGCTAACAACGTAAATTTAGACAAATACACGGTTAATTTCGAAATAGGTAATGCAATGAGCTGCTTCCAAGCATTGGTCTCATTTTCAATGCTTGCTATGAATGACGTAAGAATGGCAATACCCAAGACTATGGCAAGCGGTGTAAATGAATGCACATTTAATAAGAAATAGCCCCAATCATCCTCACTTTGCTGTAAGAGATAATCCTTTCTTACTCCATAATTGACCATTTGCAGAGCAACCACCCCTAAAGGGCCAATAAGCGTTAGAAGCCATAATCCTTTACGTTTGATTTTTAAGAAGTCAGCAGTTAATAGCTTTCCCATCATATCCCCTGTTCTCCCATCGTCATTTGGAGGAATATATCCTCCAATGAACGTTTCTCTTCCTCGACTCGGAATACCGATATACCCTCCTGAACAAGAACTTGGACAATATGAGCAACCTTTTCATCCGAGCACTCTTCTAAGAAAATCACACCACCCTGATAATCTGCCTTAATACCATTTGCTAATAAGAAGCGCCATCCTTTTTCACCATTGTTTACTTTAAAGGTAACCTTTGGTTGGGCAAATCGACGCATAGCCTCAATAGAATCTTGGAAAATTAATTTCCCTTTCGAAACAATCCCAACTTGTGTTGCCATTTGATCAATCTCTGATAATAAATGGCTGGAGATTATAATGGTCATGCCATATTCCTCTGGTAATCTTTTAATTAAATTACGAATCTCTATAATGCCTGAAGGATCTAGGCCATTCGTTGGTTCATCTAAAATAAGTAATTCAGGACTATGTAGTAAAGAAGCAGCAATACCAAGACGTTGCTTCATTCCTAAAGAGAAACCTTTGACCTTTTTATGGGCAGCTTCCTTCAAACGGACAATTTCCAAAACTTCATCGATTCGAGTTTTCGGTACACCTAGTATTTTTCTTAGTGCCTCTAGATTCTCATATGCTGTTAAATGTGGATAATAAGAAGGGTTTTCCACCAACGAACCAATCTTAGCTAAAATTTGGATACGTTCCTTCGTAATATTCTTTTCAAAGACTTTAATTGTTCCAGAAGATGGCTTCATTAAACCTAGAAGCATTCGAATTGTAGTCGTTTTACCTGCCCCATTCGGACCTAAAAATCCATATATTTCACCTTTGCGTATTTGCAAGTTCAAATTTGATACAGCTTGCTCTTTTCCAAAGCTTTTTGATAAGTTTTGTGTTTGTACGATAAAGTGCTATGTAGACACCTCTTTAACTATCTTAAAAAGGGAAGTTTAAAAAAAGGTATGGGCTAAGTTTAAATTTTGTTTAAAAAATCATTTCTATCATAAAAAAAATCTGCGAAGCATTTATTTCTCAAGCTTCGCAGATTTTTTTATGATAATTTTAGTACCAGAGTGATCGGAATGGATATCCCATTCAAGATGCATGCCCTTTATCATGACATCAAMAATTGACAAGCCGATTCCGGCTCCCTTTGCATTCGACTCATTTTTCATCCCTTGACCATGATCCTCAACAATAAATGCTGTATAACACGCCGTCGATTCGGTTTTCACACTTATATATTTACCACTATTCGCGTGGCGCAGTACGTTTTGGAAAATATTATCAAATACTCTCCCTAACCATAATGGATCAACACGCCATTCAACAGGTTCAAATGACTGTAGCTCAATATCGATTGTAAAACCTTCTCGCTCGAAAACTGGATACCATGTCGTTAGATGTTCCCTTACAAATCGGATAACATTGATGTCTTTCGGTTCAAATTTATATTTACTTGCCATAAGCAGTGTGTAGGACATCAAATTTTCAATTAAAGCATCAATATTCACTATGGATGTGTCCATAGCCTTTAATGCCTGCTTCCCTTCCTCAGATAACGCTTCTTTGCTAATTGTATAGGATTGAGCTCTTACCTTTGTTAAAGGTGTCCGTAAATCATGTGATAAATTAGCAATCAGTTCACGTCTTAGCTGTTCTTCCTTCTGTTGACGTTGTTTACTGTCTCGCAGTTCACAAACCATTCTGTTAAAACTATGCTCCAATTGCCCAATCTCATCTCGTTTTTTCACCTGAATTTCAATAGGTAGACCATCTACATCACGTATTTCCATCGCCTCTTGCAGATGTAAGAGTCTTTTTCGAATTCCCTTGAAAAATAAAAGCGAAACTATAATAAAAAATAAAATAACTGCAATAACACCAAAAAATAAAAAGTTACCATAGTTATCATAGACCTTTATAAGTGGAGGATTAAATGCTACCCTTGGAATCTCTAATACAATAAAGCCATTTGATATATCATCACCTAAGAAGGCAATAACAGTAAATGGATCATCTCCATAACGTTCTTTTATAAATTGAGTTGTATAGGCTGGTGTCCACTTTGCTGGTAACAGATCCTTCACATTCCATGTAGTCAGTAAGTTCCCCTCTTCACTTACCCAAAACATAGAAGCCGTAGGAAATTGCTCTTGCCACTTTTGAAATAACTGCGTAATCGCATCATCTGTTGCATTGGTCATATTTTTAGCCTGTGCATGCCATTGCTCTTCAATATCACTTTCTACAAGTACTCCACTTGAAAAATCTCCTGTCCCTGTCTTTGTAATGCCTAATACGAAAATAGCAACACCCAGATAGGAGATTTGCACAATAGATATGGCTAATATAATAATGAGCATATATTTCGCTAATAATGATCGAAAAAATTTCATTGTTTCACCCTATAGCCAATGCCTCGGATTGTTTCAATAATCATAGGCTTTGCAGGATTGATTTCTATTTTTTCTCTTAAGTAACGAATATGCACCATGAGTGTTTTATCACCTTCTATATAGCTCTCACCCCAAACACCCTCATAGAGTTGTTCCTTCGTTAAAATTTGATTTAAATGACGAATAAAATATTGTAATAAATAAAATTGTTTTCCTGTCAAAAGAATTTCTTCTTCATCAATCGTATTGATTATTTGCATATCTTTCGTATCAATTTTAAGGTGCTGCAATGTCAGTACATCATCACTTTTTTGATATCTTCTTAATAATACTTCCAGTCTTGCTACGAGCTCATCAGGGTGAAATGGCTTTGTTAGGTAATCATCAGCAAAATGCAGCCCTTCAATTTTATCTTCAATAGCTGTTCGTGCTGATAACATTAGAATTGGCAGGTCTTTATTTTCCCGTTTAATTCTTTTACCTATGGAGAAACCGTCCAATCCAGGTAGCATCACATCCAATATAGCAATATCTTTTGAGTTAATATGTTGCTCAAGCCCTTCCCCTGATTCCAGCCATGTCACGTCATAACCTCGTTCAGTTAATTCCTTGCTTACCCATTGTCCGATTTCTTTTTCATCTTCTATGTACAATATACGAATCAATGTTCATCCTCCTTGATACATTTAACTAAAATTAGAAATTTATAATTTCCATACATGGTTATTATAGGGGAACTGTTATTTATTTTCTTAGGAAATTCAAAAACGTTGATTTATTGAAAAAAGCAACTAATAAAAGTTGCTCTTTGATAGTATACGTTGCTACTTTATCAACTGCTTCAAATTCATTTAGAAAGGTGAAGGGAATCGGTATTACAAGGCAAGCCCCAAAGCATGCAAGAATCATATACTCCTAAGTTGAATTATTTTTTCATCGACGTTGCTCGCTTCACATTTAGGTGCTCGAAAAAAGAAACTTTACTTCTTTTTTCTTTGATAAATATGCTAACATGGCCCTAACTATATTAAAAATATTAGAGAAATATAATTTACTTAGGTTTTACCTATAATAGAGGGGTGTTTATGTTTGGATATAAGACAACTACGCTATTTTATAGCGATTGTGGAGGAAAAAAAGATTTCTGCTGCGGCTGAAAGGTTACATATTTCTCAACCACCATTAAGTCAGCATTTAAAAACGATGGAGGAAGAACTCGGTTCAAAGTTGGTAGAAAGGAGCGGCAAGTATTTTGAAGTAACTGAAGCGGGAAAGACATTATATAAATATGCGTTGCAGGTTGCACAATTAATGGAAGAGGCAGAAGCAGAGGTTAAGGATATTGGATTAGGCCTTCATGGTCGATTGACATTGGGCATTAATACATTTTCAGTAATTGAGCTACCTCAATTACTACAACAATTTCAACAATATTATCCAAAGGTGACTTATAAAATTCAACAAAACGAATCTTCTTATCTATGTAAATTAGTAAGGGACCGTATTGTAGAACTTGCCATCATTCGCTTACCTTTAGAATTAGATGATTTCTCTGTTCTTCATATGTACACTGAACCATTTTACTTTATACAATCCAAAAAATTCGACTTCTTAGAACACAATGTATCTTTAGCTGACATACAAAATTGGCCAATCCTTTTACCAAGCACTGAAGGCTTAGGCGTACATTATTCGATATTAGAAGCATTTTCTCGCTTCCAGTTGCAGTCCCACATTGTTGGAGAATGCTCAGATACGGCACTGTTAATGAACTTGATCGCTGCTGGCTTTAGCTCCTCTATCGTACCTGAAACTATTTTAAAACAATATGGAGATTTACCACTTCATGCATACAAAATTCCATCAGCAGAATTATCCACCTCAGTAGGACTCGTATGGCTGAAGAATCATTATTTATCTAAAGCCGCTCAAAACTTTGTGGATTTAATGAGGAAATATTATTGTTAACGATTAATAAAAAAGAGAACAAATTAGAAACGTTAGTTTGCTCTCTTTTTGAACAGTTATTGAATAATCAGCATATCATTCTCATCAAACTGCCACATGTCGCCATAGGCAACTTCCCAATAGTAGCCATTTGGATCTTGAAAATATCCACTATAGCCACCCCAAAATACAGTTACGGGCTCCTTAATAATTTCTGCACCCGCCTTTTTTGCTAATGCAAAGACTCGATCTACTTCTTCTTTTGATTTACCATTATAGGCAAGCGTGATTCCACCAAAGCCTTGKCTAATTTCTGGTGGATTGGATTCATTAATATCTTTGACTAAACGTTCAATTGGAAATAACGATATTTTTGTTCCTCCATTATTAAAGAACATGACATCGGGATTCGTCTCCTCTCCGTATACCACCACTTCAAAACCCAGTCCCTCTCGATAAAAATTTAGAGATTCCACCATATCTTTAACACCTAATGTAATTAAATTTAAACGATTCATCTTCAAAATCCCCTTTTTAAAGTATTACTACTTTAATTCTCTACCGAACGTATATTTCCTTTTATTACCGCAAGATAAATATTTGTTTAATTGTCTCCAAAGCCTTTTGTAGACTACTCGATATTTTTTACTAGTAGTTAAGACCAATCAGGTGTGACTTTTTTATTTAATCGTTCATCATCAATAAATATTTTTACTCCTCTAATCATTGCCAGCTCACAAAAGTTACCTCTACGTTTCTATGACACAAAAAAGTACGTACTTTTTTTGAGAGTTTATTAGCAGCATAATGAGTAAGCAATCCAATAATCACAAAACATGGAGGACTAAAAATGATTACTCATTTACAAGATACAATCACTTTAAATAATGGCCTACAAATGCCTGGTATGGGTTTAGGGGTTTTTCAAGTAGAAAATGACGCTACTGCAGAAATGGTTAAAAATGCTATCGAGGTTGGTTATCGAAGCATCGATACTGCTGCTATTTATGGCAATGAAGCAGGTGTAGGAGAAGGTATTAAACAAGCTCTAGCATCTACTGGCTTACGTCGTGAAGATTTATTTATCACATCTAAAGTATGGAACGATGGTTTAAGCTATGATGAAACAATTGCTGCATATGAAGAGAGCCTAAAAAAATTAGGATTAGATTATTTAGACCTTTATCTAATTCATTGGCCTGGTAAAGATAAATATGCTGAATCGTGGAAAGCACTTGAAGACTTATATGAACAAGGCAAGATCAAAGCAATCGGTGTATGTAACTTTACTGTGGCACACTTGGATAACTTATTATCATTTGCTCATATTAAACCTGTTGTGAACCAAGTGGAATTCCACCCACGCTTACAACAAGTGGAGCTTCGTTCATTCTGTGACAAGCACCAAATTCAACTTGAAGCATGGGCACCTTTAATGCAAGGTGGACTTCTTGAAGATGAAACAATTTCAAAAATCGCAACAAAATACGGAAAATCAAATGCTCAGGTTATTTTACGCTGGGATGTACAAAATGGAGTGATTACAATTCCAAAATCAGTACGTAGAGAGCGTATGATGCAAAACGCTGATATCTTTGACTTTACTTTAACAGACGAAGAAATGGCATTAATCAATGAGATGAATCGTGAACAACGTGTTGGACCAAATCCAGATGAATTTGACTTTGCTCTATAAGCATTAAAAAGAGGAAAGAGACTGTCTTGTATATGACAGTCTCTTTCTCCCCTCATTATGATGTTTGCTGCATGGCAATATCATCATCACGTTGTTTTAACAGTACATCTTCACCTTTATCCTGTAATAATTCAACATGTTTTTCACCCCACGTACAAAGCATGTTCAGAATTGGTTCCATTCCTTGTCCATAGGCTGTTAATGAATATTCAACTTTTGGTGGTACTTGATTGAAGACCTTTCGATTGATTAACCCAGCCTGCTCCAGTTCCCTTAATTGGTTTGTGAGCATTTTTTGTGAAATACCTGGGATCAATCGTCGAAATTCGTTTGTTCGAATTTTACCATGGTGGTTTAAATGACAAAGAATAACTGGTTTCCATTTACCACCAATAACTTCTAGTGTAGCTTCAACACCAATATTATAAACTTTTTGCATCGTAAACCTCCTGTAATATCCAAAAGTAACTAAAAGTACTCTACATATCTTTTTGGTATGTATGAATATTACTACACATAATAAAAAAAATCAAAGGAGATAGTAGTAAAATGTCAAAATCAAAAAAGCCAAATGCTAAACTTACCTTACTAGCACTTGCTATCAGTGCATTTGGTATAGGGTCCACTGAATTTATCAGTGTGGGACTTTTACCATTAATTACAGATGACTTTGGTATTTCTCTTAGCACAGCTGGCTTAACCGTTTCTATATATGCACTAGGGGTAACTGTTGGGGCTCCCTTACTAACAGCTTTAACATCCCGCCTTAGTCGAAAAACCGTATTATTGCTTGTCATGTCCATTTTTATAGTGGGTAACCTAGCAGTCGCTTTAGCTCCTAATTTCGCATTACTATTAATCGGACGTATTATTTCAGCATTAGCACATGGTGTGTTTATGTCCATCGCTTCTGTTATAGCAGCAGATGTAGTGGAACCAAATAAACGAGCAAGTGCTATCGCCTTTATGTTTACTGGCTTAACATTAGCTACTGTAACAGGTGTCCCACTCGGTACATTTATTGGACAAGTAACAGATTGGCGTATGTCATTCGTTTTTATTGTTGTCATTGGAATTGTCGGTTTAATTAGTAATGCATTTTTAGTACCTAGCCAATTATCGAAAGGCAATCCCATCTCTATCCGTGATATTGGCAAAGTATTAGGCAATATTCGAATGATCTTAATACTATTCATTACCGCAATTGGATACGGCGGTGCTTTTGTTGTCTACACATATGTTTCACCTATTTTAGAGCAATATATGGGGTATTCTCCACATACAGTCGTCATTATTCTAGTTGTCTATGGTATTTGTGTAGCTATCGGTAATACTCTTGGAGGTCATTTTGCTAATCATAATCCACTACGTTCCATCTTTATTATTTTTGTTGGACTTGCATTGGCATTGCTTGGCATTGGCTTTACTCTTGAATCACCTATTATGGGATTAATAATGGTGCTGACAATGGGATTGTTCATGTTTATGAATGTCCCAGGATTGCAGCTATATGCTGTTCTACTATCTGAAAAATATATACCATCAGCAATTTCAATGGCCTCAGCATTGAATATTTCTGCTTTCAATATTGGCATATTTTTAGGATCATATATCGGAGGCTTTATTATTCGCCACCAATCGTTGGCGCATACGCCTATATACGGATTCCTGATGGTTATGCTAGCAGCAATTGTTACACTTTTATGGTTACTTTTCGATAACAAAAAACAATAACTCTCTGAATTTCATTTTGTATAAAAAAGTAGTAGAGAATGTGTATTGTTTGTTGATATGTAGTATCCTATAATTTACTTGAACCAAACGAGAATGATTATCATTCTAATTTAAGGGAATACCCTTACTGTTTTAGTAAATCTATAGGAGTGAATAAAATGCGTAGAGGTCGATATTTTTCATTTGTAGTTTTCTTTGCACTTATATTCGTATTAAGTGCCTGTGGCTCAAATGAAGTAAAAGAGGATACAGCTACAGAAGAACAATCATCTAAAGATACAAGAATTGTAGAAGACGAGTTTGGAAAAGTAGAAATTCCTACAAATCCACAGCGTGTAGCTGCTATCTATTTGGAAGACTATTTAACTGCTTTGGATGTAAAACCCGTTGTGCAATGGTATCACCCATCTTGGGGAAAACAGGACTATTTAGGATTAGATGTTCCTGAGTTCGACATTACTGGTAGCATGGAAACATTATTACAAGCCAAGCCTGATTTAATCATTGTAGATGGTGCCGCAGACAAGGCAAAGTATGATGAATACTCAAAGGTAGCGCCTACTTACCGCTTGAAAGAAGATATTCTACAAGATCCACGTAAAATTGTAGAAACAATAGCTGATGTTTTAAATATTCCTGATAAAGCAAAAGAAATGGTTGATCGATATGAGCAACGTGTTTCCGATTTAAAAGCAAAACTAGATGAATCAATCGGAGACGAAACAGTTGCTGTTGTACGACTAAATGTAGCAGATAATACATTAGCGTTATTTGGCATTAAAAATCGCTACTCTGGCTATATTTACACAGAGGCAGGCTTAACACCACATCCATTAGCCCGTGATATGACAGAGTTTCACGAGGTTTTATCAGAAGAGGCTATCACGGAATTAGATGCGGATCATATCATCCTTTTCCCTTCAAACGGAACATGGGAGTCTAAAGAAAACCAAGAAGCCATTAAATGGTTAGATAGTACACTATGGAAAACACTCCCTGCTGTAAAAAATGGGCATGTTTATATTGCTGATCGCACATATTGGCAATCTGGCGCAATCACAGCCAACTTGCTAAAGTATGATGATTTAGAGAAATRGTTCGTCAAATAATTTTCCAAARAAAGCTYTTAATGAGGGCTTTCTTTGTGTTGTTCTGCCAATTMAAAAAAAGGGGGGAATTATCAATGGGTAACTTAACACATGTTTATACGTTACAAAATATCTCTTATTCAATTCAATCATCAAAAAAGTTATTGATTAGTAGTGATTTCTATACACTTTTGATCGTAATGAATGGTAGCGGAAAGCTAGCCATAGATCATGACACCATTCATTTTAGTGAAGAAAAGTGCATATTGATTCCGCCAAATAACACGGTTAGTATCCATATTCAAAGTAAGCACCTTTGTTTTTATCAATTACAATTCAACATTGTCAATCTCAGCAATAGTCAAAATTCATATAGTCATTTTACAAGTATCAGCGAACGACATCTTCTCCCCTTTTCACAATGTCATAGACTGCTAGAAGTAATCTATCAGAACCGGTTARCGGAGGATGATCACACGATTTTTGAACAGCATGTACACTTTCAAGAGCTGATGTTATTACTCTTACATCAAACCATACCCAAGCAGATGCAAAAAAATGATCGACAATCTGTTGAGCAGTCCATTAACCATTTACATAAACATTTTGAAAAAGAGTGGACGGTTGAGCAGCTAGCACAGCTAGCTGACGTACCAAGATGGAATTATACGCGCATTTTTAAAGATATTACGGGACAAATTCCTCTTCACTATTTAACTAAACTTCGTATTGAAAAAGCTAAGCAATTATTAATGACAACAAATGATCGAGTATTTGAAATTAGCCAGTCTGTCGGATTTAATAATGAGTATTATTTCAATCGTCGTTTTAAAGAACATATTGGCATCTCTCCAGGACAATATCGAAGAAATCAAAGCAGCCATATACGTGTATTTGCACCATTCTTAGAAGATTTCTTTGTTGCGCTTGGGATTACGCCAATTGCTCAATTCAGTCATTCAAAATGGGGGAAACAAGACTATTTAGGTCTACAGAAAGTGCCAGATATCGATGTACAAAATAGAGAAATGGATCGACTCTTTTACTATAAGCCAACTTTAATTATGTTAGATTCTGGTGTAGAGCGTTGGGAATCCTTTCAGCACTTAGATGAAGTAGCCCCCGTCTGCCATCTTTCACACCCTGGAGAGAATTGGCAATCTACTTTATTTAAAATTGCAGATCTAACAGGAAAAACCTCCTTGATGCAAGACGTAATCCTACAATATGAAGATAAAGTACAACAAGCAAAAGGAATTCTTAGCAAATCTGTTTATGGGCAAAGTGTAGCATTTCTCCGTATTTCAGCCATTGGCATTACTCTATACGCGGGTCCTGAATGTGGCTATACGGGCCCCATTTTATATCGTGACTTAGGTTTAATGCCACATTCACTAGTATGGAGTATTCCGCACAATCAACGTAAAGCACAACTGACATTTGCTCAATTGTTGCAATTAGATGCTGATCATTTATTTATTACCTTTGATAAACAACATTCCATTTATGAAAATGAGGAACGTGCTATTTTAAAAACTCCTACTTGGAAAAACCTAGCTGCCGTTAAAAGCAACTGTGTCTATGAAGTAGACTTTTTAACATGGATGAATTATGGCATTTTATCACATAGTAAAAAAATTGATGATGTCTTGAATGTACTTGGCTAAAAGGAAGCTTACTTTAGCTTCCTTTTTCAATGATTAGGACAAACATTGCACTGCTAATAACACCGAAAGCCGTTTTGCTACATAAGATAGGATATCAGTTATAGGATAGGAGGAATGACCTTGTATTACAATCCTTATCCGTATTTTGTGCATCCCTATCATTATCCAACATCGCCTATCGCTAATCATTTTGCCATTAGACCCTTTTCGCAACATCTAGCAATGCCGACCAATAATCCTTTTCCACCTGTCGATACACACAAATTAAAAGCTTCAGCATCACGGATAAAGGCGATGATGCAGCAAGCCCAATTACTTACGGATAAAATAGATAGCTCCCAACAATTCGCACATGATTTAATGAATGCTGCTCAACTTTCAAATAAAACAGAGGTTGAAAAATTAATCACATCAACAGGCATTACGATGAAATTTGAAACAAACTATACACCAGACAGTTTTAGAATACGTCTTATTGATAATGATTGTTGTGGAGTCACCTTAAATTTGAATTGGTGAAAATTCCTAGTGAACTTGTAAACTATAAAAAACTATGCTAAAGTGTTTGTATTGTTATTTCTGAAAATTCTTATATTACTTTTCTTATCAAGAGAGACGGAGGGATTGGCCCGATGAAGTCTCAGCAACCAGCTAACAGTATGGTGCTAATTCCAATTGGCAAAATGATCAGCCTTGAAGATGAGAAGAAGAACTACCGTTGTTGCAGCAGGAGTCCTCTTCTATTAGGGGACTCCTTTTTATTTACAACTATTTTTACAGAAAGCAGGGAAATCAATGTCTAATGAACTTTTACAAGCATTGCAATTATTAAAATCGAAACAGTGGGTTGACTTAACACATACATTCGGCCCTAATTCACCACATTTTTTTATGTTTGAGGACGCTAAATTTGAAACGTTATTTTCTCATAAGGACGGTTTCTTCGCTCAACAATTCACGTTCCCTGGTCAATATGGCACACATATCGACCCACCCATTCATTTTGTGCGAGATACTCGCTACTTAGAAGAATTAGAACTAAAAGAGCTTGTTCTTCCCCTTGTTGTTATTGATAAATCACAAGAGGCTGCGAGCAACCATGATTTTTCATTAAGTGTTGAAGATATTCTTGATTTTGAGGACAAGCATGGAGAACTTGAAGCATGAACATTTGTAGCATTACGCACAGATTGGAGTAAGCGCTGGACAGATAAAGAGGCTTTCAGTAATAAGGATGCAGATTTACATAACCATATCCCTGGCTGGGGTTTAGAAGCTTTACAGTTTTTACTAAAAGAACGCAAGGTAAGCGCAATTGGTCATGAAACTTTCGATACGGACTCTGCTGCTGATTTTCGTAAAAATGGCAAGCTAGATGGCGAATATTTTGTGCTTGACCAAGACACCTATCAAATTGAGCTAATGACGAATTTGGACAAGCTACCTGCGAAAGGCGCTATCATCTTCAATATCGTACCTAAGCCAGAAAAAGCATCTGGCTTCCCTGTGCGCTCATTTGCTATTTTGCCATAACATAAAAGTCGGTATAGCGTATACCGACTTTTATGTTTGTCCATTTCTTTTTTTGAATAAAAAGTAAGCAATGAGCATCCCTACAATAAATAAAAGGATAAGATAGATACTATAATGAGTCAGATAGTATCCAACAAATCGCCATTTCTCTCCAAGCATCTTTCCTAATGATATAAATGTGAACGTCCAGATAAATGCCCCTGTATAGGCAAAAAGCGCAAACTTTCTATAAGGATAATTATTAATAGCCGCAATATATGCTGTCAAATGGCGTACCCCGGGGATAAAATAGCCAATTAATAATAGGGTAGGTCCTATTTTTGTAAACATCTTTTTCGTAAAGTCAATTTTTTGCTCTGTAATATGAATTTTAGGGCCATATTTCTGCAATAACGGTAAGCCAAAACGATAACCAATATAATAGCTTAAGGTAATGCCTCCAACCGCACCAATCATTGCACTGACTAAAGCAGGAATATGTTCAAGACTTTCTCGGTAAACACTATAGCCTACATAAGTTAGCAAAACCTCATCATGAAGTTGCACCCATCCAATACCACCAATTATAAGCACGGNNNGACCAAAGTATCCGTAATGTTCAAATAGAGACTGCACGTGATGTGCCATAAATCATCCCACCTAAATTTATTAAAATCTACCTGCTATATATAGTGTAGCCTCAGCGCTCTAAATGACTTGAAGCTGACGTAAAGCAAAATTGATACCGCCATCTGTAGATGTCTTTGTAACAAAATTCGCAACACTTTTTAGAGCTTTACTACCATTTCCCATGGCAATTCCTACTCCTACATATTCCAACATGTCAACATCATTATCCCCATCCCCAAAGGCAATCGCATTCTTAGGGTCAATATTGAAATGATCAAGCACCGCTTTAATAGCTATAGACTTCGAAACATCCTGCTGTAATACATTCACAATATAAGGATGCCAACGCTGTAAAAATATATTCGAAAACTGGCTAGTATATCTTTTTTCAGCCAGCTCATCCGCATATAGACACATGAGAAAAACCTCTTCATCTACAATTTTTTCATTTATAAGTGGAAAATCCCGTAAAGATAAAGTTTCTTGCATCGCTCTTAAAGCTACTGGACTTTGTATGCTATTCATGGATAGCTGCTCTGTAAAAAATGTTAGGCTATGCTGCTGTTCCTGTGCAAATGCCTGTACATTGCGGACAATTTCTTTGGCAATCGGAGTTTTATGTATGACAAGATCCTTATGTTTCACATAGGCCCCATTTGCAGTAATAAAGGTTTCAATCCCCAGCGCTTTTAACTCATAGCACATAGATAAGGGTCTTCCAGTAGCCGCTACAAGATGGATTCCTTTTTCTTGCAATAGCTGAATAGCTTGTTTTGTACTTTCTTCCACACAGCCATCCTCGTAATTAATCAATGTGCCGTCTACATCAAAAAACACGATATTATACTTCATTTTKAGAACCTCCTTTATAGTCATTTAGAACCAATTTATAATTTTTCTCCCATGAAATATGTGAAAGTATTTTGACAAACTTTAAGCAAACTATATAACTTCCTTTTGCACCACCGATAAAAACTATTACAAGCGTATTTATAATAATATTTAACTAAAAATTCCTTGAATATTTTTATTTAATAATTCTAAAGGAGTATACCAAAGAACACAAAATTGTTAAAATAAAAGATAATATCTTAAATACATTGAACGATAAAATCTGACGTATAAATAGAACAAAAGAAATAAAATTTTAGTGCACGCAAAGGAGTTGATTCTTATGGCATTTAACATTTACTACTATGAAAGTAGTGTGGATTGTAAATTTTGCAAAAAGCAGTTTACAACATATAAAGTTCGCCCTAATCGATATAAAATTATCGAAGAACAGACGGATTTCATGCCTGTTTACGATGGCCTAAACCCTTTGCTATATGAAGTTGCCGTATGTCCACATTGTGGCTATGCCTACCATAAATCTATGACACGGACATATGGACCTTTCATGCTACTCATTGATGAACTATACATTAAAGAGCTCCAGAAACCTATGGATATCTGTCAGGAACGTACAATTGATGATGCCATTATCAGTTTTAAGCTCGCCTATTTAGTATCCCGTGCATCAATGGAAGAATCTCTTTTAATGGCGAATTTCGCTTTAAAAATTGCTTGGCTCTATCGATTAAAAAAGGACGAAGAATCCGAAAAGCGTTATCTTTTTGCAGCTAGAGACTTTTATAGTAAATCCTTTGCCTCTAATCAAGAAGGTGGAGAGAGAATTCAGTTTTTACATGCTGAATTAAGCCTTCGACTTGGTGATATTCCTGAAGCAAAAAAAGGATTTTCACGCTTAATCGCTGATCGAAATGTTTCGCCAAAATATCGCAAGCTTGCACGCAATCGTTGGGAAAATTATAAATATGACGAACAACCCATAACAATTAATGAAATCATTAATTAATGGGACGAGGAGATGATTAATTATGTTGCTATTTCAAAAGAAAATTGATGTGAGAGAAGAGGATATATTTTCAGAGCTACATCATTTTTTATTAAGAAAAAATAATCGCTACCTAACAAACGAAGAAGTTGTCGCTCTAACAGGCGTATCATCTGAGCTGCTTTACAAATGGGTAAAAGCAGGTAAATTAAAGAACTCCATTTTTCCTAATTTAGGGGCTCCATGCGAACGATGTGGACAGATTACGCAAGCTAAAATTTGCGTGAGCTGCTCTTCCTCCATTGTTGGGACATTAAAACAAGAAGAAAAGGATCGTGCATGGTTTAACCAAATTCAACGTAACCATGTAAGAGCAAGTACGTATCATTATAAATAGCATTCCAACATCTCCATCAATTGGAGGTGTTTTTCTTTTTTACATACTAAATTTAAACTAATTTTAAACAAATTCTTCCTAAACTTTAAACTTGCCTTTCTATAATTAGTATCAATATAAAGTGAAGGGCTGATAATTAATGAGGAAAGCTAGGAAGCATAAGGTTTTATTAAGTTTTGCACTGGCAAGTTTAATGACAGTAAGTGGAGTAGTAAATGTCTCTGCTGCTGTCCCTGTAAATGAGCAGATTATTAAAAACGATTCTGCCGTCAAACAAGCTAGGACTTCTAATGAAACATTACTTGATTGGAAAAAATGGGCGAATGACCATGCATACAGCCTGTCATCCATCCAGCCTGAAACGTTTGACGGACAAAAAATTCCCGCTAACAAATTTGACGATTTAGAGATGCTAAAACCTTTATTACATGATAAACGTATTGTCTTTTTAGGGGAAAGCTCTCATGGAGTGGCGCAATTCAATCTAGCGAAAACACGTTTAATACAATTTTTACATCAAGATATGGGCTATAATGTCCTTGCCTTTGAAAGTGGTATGGGTAATGTGATGAATGCTCAAGGACAAATTGATAAACAAGCAGCTCTACAAACAATGAAGGATGCCATTTTCGGCGTTTGGTGGACAAAAGAAACTTTGCCTCTGTTTGACTATGCAAAATCGACTCAAGCAACAGAGCAACCTCTTGTACTTACTGGCTTCGATATTCAACAGCAAGGAGCATTTACGAACGGAGATTGGCTGCAAAACCCTAAGTTGGCTCAGCAATTCGATGAAGCTGAGAAGCAACTTGCTGAATGGAGCTCGGGAAAAGATTTGAAGGGCTATCAAAAAGTAAAAGCTACTATAATTGATGTATATAAACAGGTAAAATCACAAATACAATTCAAAGAAAAAGAGCTACAGGCAGCTTATCCAAAAGAGCCTCATATTGTAAAACTAATGGATCGCACTCTAGCAGATCGTATTCGACTAGCAGACGAATATATAGAGTTAACAATTCAGTCCAATATCGACATTGAACAAAATAATATAGAATCATTTTTGCAAACTATGGAATGGCGAGATCAAGCGATGATGGAGAACTTACTTTGGTTAGCTGAAGAGGTGTACCCTACAGAAAAGTTTATTGTATGGGCTCATAACGATCATATTCGTAAAGCACAATCGGATGTAATGGGATCTCCTTACCCAGTTAAATTAATGGGGGAACGTTTACCTGATATCTATAAGAAATATAGCTATGTATTAGGTCTATACATGACTAGTGGAGAGACAGCTAATAATATGGGAGAACCTATGCCTGTTTTACCTCCTGTCAAAGGATCTATTGAAGATATTCTGTCTTCAACAAATAAACCTTACACATTCATCGATTTACGCAATCGACAAAATGAACGAGGCAACTCATGGATGTTTGAACCACGCTTATCCTATAGTTGGGGAATGATACAGGAAAGTCTTGTTCCGCGCGACCAATACGATGGTATACTTTTAATAGATCAGGTGAATAAACCAACTTATATCAAATAATCTCTCTTATTAAACAATAGCAAACTAGATTTCCTAGTTTGCTATTATTTTAAGTATCCATCGATATAGTATCCCATTCTTCGTCTTGATATCCAATCATCCAAAATAAGCCTCTCCGTCTTTCCATCACAACACTTTCATTTAATGCTAAAGGAGCTTCTTGTCCATTGATGCGGCTATCTACACAAGCCCAATGTAATCTGTAAATTTTATCCGCCTCATCCACTATATCTTCCTTACTGCGCAGTACCGTTTGACCATAAAATTGCTCAAATGTCTCGCAACGAGAAACTACTTGAATTGCATATTCACAATCACATACATCGTCAGGGAAATTTAGCTCTTCCACAAGTCCCAATGCCCAAATAAGTGTCCAATAGGCTTCATATTGCCATGATATATTGACAGCTTCTTGAGCACCAGGATGCTGAGCCTCAAGAAAGAATTTTTCATGCTCCGTTAAAAATTCATGCACCTCATATGTGTGTAGCATATTGGTAAAGAACTCTCTAGACTCCTCAATATCACCCTTCTGTGCTACATCACAAGCGAATTGAATAACAATCAACAGGGCAACTGCTCTTCTTGCAATATCCTCTTGGCTTTTAAATTGAAGATTTTCTACTGGTGGTAGCTGAGGAAGCGATGCCGCATAAGGTATGTTCTTCTCTTTTAAAAAGGCTATCGTTCTAATTTTTCGTGCCTCTCCCTGCGCTGATGTGACCTCTTGTGCATGTATCTTTCTTGTACAAGCATGTGGTTGAAAATCAGATGGACCTGATTCTCCATTAGGATAAACAATAACCATACCGTTCTGATCCAGCAAAGTACCATCTGATAGGAAACCAATCCCCCCTATGCTTGCTAGTAATTTTATAAATTGCTGCATATGGTCTTCTGTCATCTCTTTGTTCATTTCGATTGCAACGACAGTATTGAGCACTGATATTTGAATCATTATACGTTCTTTTAGCTGTTCATCTTTAAATGGAATTTTATCGTAAAAGCCCATCATCCCAGGTATATTTTTTGCAAAATAATCAGGGTGCGTATCTTCAGTTAAAATGTTTATAGAACATCTATATTTATTAAATAAACCTCTTGATTTTAATAAATATTCGTTTTCATCTTTTTCAATAATGAAGCTTTTTGCCAATACATCGGATAGTTTATCCTGAATATCATCTGTATCATTTTTGGAAGCGAATATCGTAAAATGGTTCAATCTACTCTCTCCTTAGTCGCATATAGCATTTTAATAACCAATTTTCCAAACAACTAAGCGCTTGGCTAAACAGCTGTTTATTTTTCCGTAGCACCTCATGTTCAACCCAATATGCCAGCAAAGGACGCCATTTTTCTTCGTCTATCATAGTTGTAGGTGTGATTCCCCGCTGCATCATCTGACAAACAGCTCGGATGGATGTTAGCCTCTCTACTTCGTTGCCATTTAACCACTCGTATAATGTCTCTGCACTTGGTTGTGACTCAGCTAAAAGTGTATCCCACCCATCAATAGGAAACGTGACATAGGATCTCATCCAGTCTATAATATTTGGATGGTGAAATTGGCGTAGACGATATAGGGCAGTATAGGCATCAATTCTATCTTTTTCGATATCCATTAAGATAAAAGATTGTCCTTCATTAACTGGCAAACAATGTACTGTTACATAATCACGCAGCCAGTCAGGTACGTCATTCTGTCCTTGCCAAAGTTCTCTCGCCCAATTTCCCGCCTCACTCGGACATATCTTGACTAAAATTTCACTCCACGCCTTTTGTTCTGATTGAGATTGAGCTCGCTCTAACTTATGTCGAAGAGCCTGATACACCTGTACTCCATCAAAATGCAAAAATGCCTCCTGCACGCTTGTTTTTTTCACCCCATGCATGGAAACATAATGAAGTAAAGATGCTAAGCTGGATTGAGCCTGCTGTAAATTAGAGCTTAAATATTGTTCTAGCCAAGTTAGCCATAATTGTGAGCGATACAATTCAATATCCAATCCATTTTCACTACAAAATTGACGATGCTGTCCGCAATCTACGCCAATACAGCCTAAAGCCGTCATATTATCAACGTACGAATGAAAGTTGGCAGCAAGCAAATCAAGCTCATCTTCTTCATGGCTCCAATACCAAACCGTTTCGTCGTCAAGCTTAAGGAGAAGGGCATCTCCATTACCGGCCGTAAAAAATTGTAAATATTGCTTTTCATACGATTCATCATTCTCTCCAAAGTAAGGAAAGTCTAGAGCTTTTAGGCTCCAGCCAAATTCACCAGAAGGCGTATCTAACAATTCAGTGGGAAGTATCGCCTCATCTGGTAATGACCAATAAATACTTACTTGCTTTGAGCAATTTTGCAACAGTTGACGAAACCCATTAGGGATTTGTACACCAAGTCTTTCCTCAACCTGCTGTAACTCTTGCTCGGTAGCGACTGGCCGCATTTCAATCGGATGTACACAAGCTCCCTGCTGCTTCAATCGCTCTACTAAATGATTCCAACGCTCAATCCACATTGTCTCTAACCTCCATATAAGGCTCATGTGATGTCATACTTCTTATTTATCGTCAGGAAATCATTTACTGATTAGGCTAACTTTAAACAGAATGACAAAATGCTATTATTTTACTGCCATCTAAACCTTCGTATATGATAAATGTCTCAGCTATATTCATTCTTTTCTATTACGTCTTAATGAATTATTTTACTTTCTTTACTTCCATCATAATTTTGGTTACATACTCTTCTTCTCGATTTTTCATTACGGCATCATAAATGTATTCCTCGTATACATACTGACCTAGCTCATAACCCTTTTCATGCATGACATTAAATAGCCGTGTGTATGTCTCACCAAGTTTTGAGGAGGGGCCTACATGATAACCAATCACAAATTCACCCTCTATCGCCTTAAAATAAGGATGCCCTTCTCTTGGATGAGGCTGCTCAATATACAAATAACTATAGTTATCGTAATTCCCAGCTAACACTTGCTCTCTTCTTGTTATCCCTCCAATGGGATACCCCGTATCTAATTGAGAGCGATCCAATTCCTCAATAAAGTCAGATACAGCCTTCACAAACTGCTCTTCTGTAGAATTCTCAATATTTTTACTCAAATATAATGTATCTTCAGGAAAATACTCAATCGTGATGTCCTTAAAATTTAGATGCAGTGCTTCCTCTGTCATTTTGATTTTGACATCAATAATATTCTCAATCATTTCTAGTTCTCTACGCTTCTTCGCAACATGCTCTTTTTGTTGGTGCATCAATTCTAAAAAATTTTCAGGTGATTTCTCTGCCATATAATGCTGAATATCCTTTAAGGACATCCCCACTGCCTTTAATAATTCAATAACACCGAAAAAATCATATTGAGCAAGTGAATAATACCTATAGTCCTTACTATCTTTCATGATGGGAGATAATAAACCAATTTGATCATAATAAATAAGTGTCTGTTTATTCACCTTACATAATTTAGCAAATTCACCAGTTGTAAAATACTTTACATTTTTATTAAGCATTTTTTGAGTTTCCTCCCTTGACTATAWAGTTACTATATACTTTAGATTGTACCTATTCAAAATAAAAATAGAAAGGTTTTGACATTATGTTCACGGAGATTCGTGACATTACAGCTTTTAACAAGAAAGAAATTTTAGCATTACGCATCGCTGACAATCAGCAACATTTTATAGAATCTACAGAACAATGCTTAACAGAGGCGGAAATGGATCGACGCTTTACGCCTTTAGGTCTGTATAAAGATAACACCGCTATAGGCTTCGCTATGTACGGCTTATTCCCTCATGATGATTACAGTCAACGAGTATGGCTTGATCGCTATCTAATTGCAGAACAATACCAAGGACAAGGTTTGGGAAAACATTTTTTACAGCAACTTATTCAATATTTAACAGTAAAGTTCAACTGTCTTCAGATATATTTAAGTGTTTATGACAATAACGCTGTAGCTATCCAGCTGTATAAACAATTTGGTTTTATATTTAATGGTGAGCTAGATGATAAAGGGGAAAAAGTGATGGTTTTGGAGGTGCATGGTTATGACAACCATTAATCCAATTGAAACAAAGCCACTGAAACCATTATTTTTATCATACTTATTCCCTGCAATGATCGGGATGCTTTTAATGTCCGTCAATATATTGGTAGATGGCATTTTCGTTAGTCATGGCGTGGGACCTACAGCTTTAGCTGGAGTTAATATAGCTGTTCCTATTTTCTCTATTTTGCTTTCTATTTCTCTATGGATTGGCATGGGAGGAGCTACTCTTTTCTCGATTTCTCTAGGAGAGGGCAATAAGCAACGTGCCCATCAACTATTTACATTGGCGTTTTCTACAATGCTAGTGGTTGTGATAACGATTATTGGATTTCTCGCGTTAAATCTAAAGGACATTTCTTATATATTCGGAGCGAGCGATGATACGTATCCTTATGTGCAGGAGTATTTACATGTAATTTTGCTCTTTGGGATATTTTACACACTTGAAAATTTATTAAGTATTTTTATTCGGAATGATGGCAACCCAAAATTGGCTATGCTGGGCTTAATTACAACATCGGCTTTGAATATACTCTTAAATTACGTTTTCATCTTCGTACTAGATTATGGTGTGACTGGCTGTGCCTTAGCGACAGCAATAGCTACAATTATAGGTACGTCTGTGCTATGTCTTCATTTTTTCCGTCCTCAATCTGAGTTAAAATTTGTCACTTCATTTTTAAATCTATCAGATTTGAAAAAAATTTTTGCTATAGGTTTACCTAGCTTTATTGTTGAAGCTTCCGTTGCAGTTATCGTTATTTTGTATAACGTTACATTTTTACATTATTTAGGTGCGAATGGCGTTACTGCCTATGCAATGGTCAATTATATCCATACTGTCTTGTTGACTATTTTCCTTGGAGTCGGTATGGCTCTACAACCGTTAGTTAGCTATCACCACGGGGCAAGATTACTTGAAAGATTAACTGCTTTATTGAAAATCGGTTTAGCTACCGCATTTATTTTAGGATTAACAACAGCTCTTATAGCTCTTCTTTTCCCTTCTCAATTAATGGCGTTATTTGGAGATAGCTCATTTGAAATTCGGAGTATGGCAGCACAGGGCTTTGTACATTTTGCCATTGGCTATGTATTTTTAGGGATCAACATGGTGTTCGCAGAATTCTTTCAATCCATTGAAAAAATTCGTATTGCTACAACAATTATGTTACTACGTAGTATTATCTTATTTATCCCTACTCTCATCATACTACCCAAGATACTTGGCTCGCAGGCTATTTGGTGGACCTTCCCAGTAGCAGAAGGAATTACAGCATTGCTTATTTACTTGTTCATTAGGAAAAATCCAAGAACCCTTTCATCTCCTGACCATGCTTAAATGAAAGGGGACTTCATCAAGGTCCCCTTTTAATATGTTTGCCTAACAAAATTGCATTTTTAGCGTACCTCTTCCTTCTTCTACTATTACTTCCCCAACTGCTCCATTCACTAGAATTAATTGAGGGGGGACATGTCCAATATCTACTTCATAGAAAACTGGTATTCCCATCTCGTCAAAAATATCCCCTAATGCATCCACCAATGTAAAGTCCCCTAGATTTTCATATAGTCCTGCTCGTCCGATTAGAACACCATTACATTTATTGAACCAACCATTATACTTTAATTGCCATAAAGCTCGGTAGATTTTTGCTGCATCCATACCAACACTTTCTAAATACCATATTGTTCCTTCCTCAGAGCAATATTCGTTAATAAATGATTGAACGTAATCGAAGGGCGTACCTATAAGAATTTGCAATGTATTTAAACAGCCACCTATCAACCTACCTGTCATACGATTACTACGCTCTTGGTTTAGAACTTTCCATTCGGTTTCACTGTCAAAATAAAATCCTGTAGCAGGATTTTTATAAACTTGCTCCCAGCTCGATTGAAAATAGTGAGAAGAGCTTTGAGTTATTGAATGACCAGTCTTACATGTAATTACGTCTATCCATTTAGAAGAAAGTTCATCCCATTGAGGTGCAGATAATTCAGTAAAATTCACCCCATGTGCGGATGCGTACCCCGTCATGGTTGTGTATACAAAAGATAAAGTACTAATATCTGAATACCCTAATATCCATTTGGGTCCCGCTTTTTTTAATTCGTCCCAATCGATTAAAGGTAATAACTCCATTAGAAAACTGCCTCCCCACGGTGGCATGACGACATCTATTCGCTCATCTAATAAATAGTCCATAAGTTCAGAGACTCGCTTTTCTTTTGTTGTACTTCTACCTTTAAGTTGCGTCCAGGTAGTATTTCCAATAATAACTTTCATTCCTCTTTGTATTAATTGTTTTTCAGCTTCTGTTATTAATAGATGAAGATGCTGTTCGACTCCACTAGAGGGTGCTGTCACGCCAATCGTAAGAGGCGTTTTTAAAGTAGGATATTGTATTTTCATTTACCATCTCTCCTTTATGCCTGCAAAAAATAATTGTTTTACAACAACAAGACGATTTTGGGTCTCTTAATTAGTTTTGCTATATCAGATTTAGAATGCATTTTAACTAAAAATACAGCTATGAAAGTTTCAACACTATTTCTGTCCTTCACACACAGAAATTTTCACCAATTATACTTGTGTTCAGAAAAAAAACCAACACAAAAATCTGTGCTGGTTAAATTTCTACTTTTGAATTTTCATATACTCATCACGCAACAGACTCATAATGATTTCATCAGAAAATGTATTATTCATAAACAAGGCCTGCCTCAAAACACCTTCTTTTTGAAAGCCGACCTTTTCATAGGATTTAATTGCTCTACTATTGTGTGAATATACCTGTAATTCTAAGCGATTCAGATTTAGCTCCTCAAATGTAAATCTTTGAGCAAGCCTAACTGCTTCTGAACCCATACCTCTGCCACAATTCTCTATATTATGTAAAGCTATACGGAACACTGCCTTTTTATTATCTAAATCAACCTCCATAATCGCCAAATCACCAATTACCTGATCATTATCAACTAAACAAATAGCAAAATCATAGCGAGAAGAATCTGCTTTAAAGCGTTTGATCGCCTCTTTGATTTGTTCCTTTGTTAAAATATTCCGTGTTCCTGTCATATACATGATTTCTTCATTTTGAAAGCATCTTATAATACTATCACTATCATCTTCACGTATTTCTCTTAAATAGACCTGTTGACCTTTTATCAATATAAACACCTCTTGTGCATTAAATAAGGAATCATCATATATGTAGATGATTCCTTTGTTTGGAACTATTCCATTTGTTTTTCAGTGTGTACCTTTACCGATTTCTTCGCAGGGTCTTCCGAGGAGGTTACACCTAGAATATCAAGCAGGAACATAAATAGTGGAATACCTATGATTAGTCCCCATACACCAAGGAAATGCTCAGAAAAGAGAATGACCATAAACGTATAGAAAATCGGTAAATCTGTTTTGGCAGACATAAGCTTTGGATTTAAGAAGTAAGCTTCAATGGCATGTAAAACCATGACAATAACTAAAATATAGACGATGTACATCAAGCCACCAATGCTATATGCGATAATACTTAATGGTATTAATGAGATGATAACTCCCGCGACTGGAACTAAGCCTAAAATAAAGAGCATAATCCCAAGTGCAATCAAATGTGGGAAGCCCATAATAGAAAGGGCAATGACGGATAACACACAGTTAACAGCAGCAATAATAAATTGTGCTTCAATTACTTTACCAAATGAGCRGATGAATATTMTTGAGAAAGAATGAAGCTCATCGTAAAGCGGCCCAATTTWACTATMCTTAAACTTAGCTATAAACTCAATAATACGATTCTATTCTAACAAGATGAATAAACTCAAAATTAGAGAAATCAATATTTGCATAATGATTTTACCAATATTCGTAATATTTTTAAGAGTTAAATCCACACCTTGCTCTAAATATTTCCCGAGCTCTATTTTCTCAAAAGTCGGTGCTAAGTATCTCGCAATCTCATTGTCATCTGGATCGAGATTAAAACTTGCAATGAGGTCGAAAAGCTGTGTGATCTGCTGGGTCACAATTGGTAAATATTTGTAAATAACAGCTACAATACCCGCAACAAGTAAAAGGTATAATGTTACCGTCACAGCTTTTTCATTCATCGGCGTATATTTTCTTATGCTTTTCGTTGTCTTCGTAGTAAGCTGGTTCATCAAATAAGTAATAATAAACGTAAGTAAAATTAGATTGATCATACTACGCATTAAATATAATGCAAGAGCAATCCCGACTAGAATAATAAAACGCTTAAATCCATTACTCCGAAAGAAATTATTCATTTATTCACTCCTTCTACAAAACGGCCTCGCTGCCTCTGCTACCTAGGGCTACACTATAAAATTGATTTATAACAATACGCATCATTCTTATGTAAAAATTTCCCTCTCATTTAATGAGTATAGCCATCTACCTTCAAAATAAGACGAAATGTATGTTTCTTTTAGAAGTGTCTGTATAAAACCTAAGGCGGGGTTGAAGTGAATTGTATGTCTTGTCAAATTAAAAAGTCGATACTCTTATCCTTTGTGAAAGCTTTACCAGCGTATCAGCCAAAATTCTATAAATCTATTATAACCCTTTAAACCAGCATATCCAATTTGTATGTTCTTTTATAATGGTATTTGTATAGAACTTTTATCAACTATTACTTTATGCTATTTTGATTAGAGATATAAATTAAACAAAGACAAGGACTGATTCTATGAAAATTGCGAGAAACCCTCAGAACATTCATCCACCCGTTGCTCCTTATGTTCATCAAATTGAGGTGACGGGACCTCAGAGATGGTTAACATTATCAGGACAAATTGGCATGATAGCTGATGGATCTATACCTGAAGATGCAATAGCTCAATTGAAGATAGCACTTGAAAATATTAAAAGAAATCTAGATAGTGCCGATATGGAGGTTCAAGATATTACAAAGCTCGTCTTTTATTTAGTGGGGGATATGGATGCTATTCAACGTAAGGAAATTATCAGTGACTTCTTGGGGGAACATCTTCCATGCACAACATTAATGTATGTCGTTGCACTCGCTACGCCAGCTTTAAAGGTTGAGATTGACGCATGGGCTTGTAAGGAATTATAAATTCATCCTATGTTTTATAAACTAAATTTGTGCATTTTTTTCTTATTTTTTCAATACCCCTTTAGCAACGMTAAAGGGGTATTGCCTTATTATTTAAGTAATGTCAGCGTCGTTGCAATGGCGTTATCAACAAACGAGCGTTGTGGCTGCGATTTCAGCATAACTGTTAACCCTATTAACGCAACAATTAATGCTTGCGCTAAAGACTTTGAATCAGTGTTCGCCTCTAGTTCTCCTGATTGAATTCCCCGTTCAATTGTCTCCTGAAAAATTACTGATAGATAGAGTTGATGCTCTCTTGTCAAAATCTCGAACTTCTCATCATGTGGAGCTAATTCAACCATTGTATTGATACAAAAACAGCCATTACTAAGATCTTTTGTATATTCAGCAGTAATCACATCTTCAAAAAATATAGAAAACGCCTGTTTTACAGAGGCATAACTTTGAAGTTTAGTCCGTATTTCGGATGCGCGAGTTGTCGTATATCTACGAAGTGCCGCTTCAAATAGTTCCTTTTTATCCCCAAACGTTGAATAAATACTAGGACGCTGAATCCCCATTCTAGTAGTAAGATCACTTAAAGAAGTCGCTTCATATCCCTTCTCCCAAAATAATTGCATTGCTGCCTCTAACACTTTTGCCTCATCAAATTCCCGAGTTCTTGCCATTATAGATACACCCCCATTAGGATAAAATAGTAAGTTAATCATTGAATTTTACGATACTAAACAGTATGTAATTATTTTATATCTGGCTTTTTTTATTGTCAATTTCATTTCATCAATCGAAATAAAAAGAAAATATATACCAAATAAATATTGACAAATCCAATGTAGTTAAGATATATTTACCAATAATTATTTTGTACCGAACGGTATGTTATAATTACAATTCAATTAGAAAGGGAGGTTACAATGTGAACAATGCAAATGATGATGCAATTCATATAAATCAATCATCTTCTATATCCCGAGCTGTAACATTATTATTCGCTACAGCCTGCGGAATGTCTGTCGCCAATATTTATTTTGCTCAGCCGCTGCTAGATGAATTATCGAATGATTTTGCTATTGATCAATCAATTATTGGTTTGATTATTACTGTCACACAAATTTTCTATGGGCTAGGCTTACTTCTTCTAGTTCCACTTGGAGATTTACTAAACCAACGACGCTTGATTATTGGACAAATGCTATTGTCCTCTGTTGCTTTGCTTCTAGTCGGTACTGCCTCCTATGTTGTAGTGCTATTTGCAGGTATGGCCTTAGTTGGTCTACTTGCAGTCGTGACTCAAACCCTTGTTGCGTTCGCTGCAACTATGGCTTCCTCTACAGAACGTGGTCGTGTCGTAGGCATTGTTACAAGTGGCATTGTCATTGGCATACTACTTGCTCGTACCTTTGCTGGGTTAGTAACAGATCTTGCAGGGTGGCGTTCTGTCTATCTAGCCTCCGCCGCGTTCATGCTTCTAGTGAGTGGTATGTTTTTAAAAGTTTTACCAAGGGGCGAACGTGAAGTAAAATCAATCACCTATTCTCAGCTAATTCAATCCGTGTTTACGCTGTTTATTCAAGAGCGAACATTACGTATCCGCTCTATTCTAGCCATGCTAATTTTCGCTGATTTTAGTATTTTGTGGACGCCCCTTGTTCTGCCACTTAGTTCACCACCATTTTCTCTATCACACACTGTAATTGGCGCTTTTGGTCTTGTAGGTGTGGCAGGGGCATTAGCTGCTGCACAAGCGGGTAAACTTGCTGACCAAGGCTATGGACAAAGAACGACAGGTATTGCTTTAACGCTTTTACTTATCTCCTGGATATTTATTAATTATTTAGATAAGTCATACTTGGCATTAATTATTGGCATTGTGTTACTTGACTTGGCAGTACAGGCAGTACATGTCACAAACCAGACGATGATTCTCCCATTACGTATAGAAGCACGAAGTCGACTGACCGCAGGCTATATGGTGTTCTATTCTATTGTTAGTGCTAGCGGTTCAATCGCATCGACTCAGTTGTATGCACTTTTTGGTTGGGGAGGGGTTTGCTTACTCGGAGCCTCTATTAGTACAATTGCTCTTCTTTTTTGGGCAATAACTAAACGATTTACTAAATAAAATTAGACTTGGAGAGATAACAAATGGAAATAGGAATTACTTCTTTCGTAGAAACAAAACCAGATGTTCACAGTGGTGAAATAATTAGTCATGCACAGCGTTTACGTGAAGTAGTAGAAGAAATCATTCTTGCAGATCAAGTAGGATTGGATGTCTTTGGCATTGGTGAGCATCATCGTGAAGACTATGCCGCCTCTTCTCCAGCAATGGTGCTATCTGCTGCTGCTTCTCAAACGAAAAACATTCGACTCACAAGTGCTGTAACTGTCCTTTCTTCGGCAGATCCTGTGCGTGTTTTTCAGGATTTTGCCACATTGGATGGACTATCAAATGGACGTGCAGAGATCATGGCAGGTCGTGGTTCTTTTATCGAATCCTTCCCCTTATTTGGCTACGATTTACATGATTATGATGAATTATTTGAGGAACATTTAGACTTACTACTTAGCATTCGTCAGTCTGAGAAAGTAGTTTGGGAAGGTAGACATCGTCCAGCAATCAATCATTTAGGTGTGTATCCTAGACCTGTTCAAAAATCTCTCCCAATCTGGGTGGCTAGTGGAGGAAATCAACAATCTGCTATGCGTGCTGGCCTTTTAGGATTACCCCTTATGCTAGCAATAATTGGTGGCAGCCCAATGCAATTTGCACCGATTGTACAGCTATATAAAAAGGCAGCACTTCATGCAGGTCATGATTTATCAAAACTTCAGGTAGGTTCTCATTCAATAGGTTTCGTTGGACCGAATACGGAATGGGCAGCAGACACATTTTTCCCATCAACAATGGCTGGTATGAATAAATTAKGCAAGGAAAGAGGCTGGCCTTATTATGACCGTRCTAGTTATGATGCTGCAAGAAGCTTTGAAGGAGCATTATATGTTGGTGATCCAGATACAGTTGCTGAAAAAATTATTCATCTTCGTAAACATGTAGGAATTACACGGTTTATGCTATACGTTCCTTTAAGTACCATGCCGCATGATCAAGTCATGCAAGCTATAGAACTACTTGGAACAGAAGTTGCTCCCCGTGTACGTGATGAAGTCGCTAAATGGGAAGCTGAAATGGCTCTAGAAGGAAAGCCATTTCTTTAAGATTCATTATTCAACAGGAGGAGTATATATGACTATCATTAACCGAATTTTACCAGAATTAAGGCAGGCTTACTCAGAATTTCCTGGCTTTCGATTGGAGGAGGATTTAACTTGGAGTCGAGGTCTCTTGTCCAATCCACCTTCAAAAAAATCAGAAGATGTACTTACGACCAACTGTATGATTCCTAGAGGTGACGGGGACGAAATGCTGGTTAAAATCTATGAACCAGCTAAACGGGAGCAGGATAAACTTCCAGCTATGCTTTGGATTCACGGAGGTGGCTTTGTCATGGGGCACCCTGATATGGATGATGTTTTATGTGAACGCTTTGTTGAGACAGCTAATTGCGTTGTCGTATCCATTGATTACCGACTAGCGCCTGAACATTCCTACCCAGCGGCTATTGAAGATTGTTATGCTGGATTAGTTTGGATGACTAATGAGCACCAATCACTTGGTATCGATGTCAAACGGGTGGCAATTGCTGGAGCAAGCGGTGGAGGAGGATTAACAGCAGCACTTGCATTAATGGCTCGCGATAAAGGAGGACCATCAATTATATTCCAGATGCCACTGTATCCGATGCTTGATAACCGAAATGTAACACCTTCCAGCTATGAGATTATTGATGATCATGCAACATGGAGTAGAACAAATAATTTGACTGCTTGGCATTTGTACTTAGGAGAGGAGAAGGACATCAATGCCCGTTCTCCGTATGCGGTCCCTGCAAGAGCTGAAAACTTAACAGGATTACCGCCAGCCTATATATGTATTGGCCAACTTGATTTATTTCGTGATGAAACCATTGATTATGTAACACGTCTTGCACAGGCAGGAGTGGACGTTGAATTCCACCTCTACCCTGGCAGTTACCATTGCTTTGAGGTCTTTGTGCCTGAAGCAAAAGTAAGTCAACAGGCTATTCAGAACTATTTAGATGCCATGGCAGGTGCACTCAATTTTTGATTAGCACTTCGCCTTCTAATAATAAAAAATGCGAAAATCTATTGTGGACGTTCTATCTCATAAATCCCGCAAACTTTAGCTTAGCTTGATCCTGCAAACCCGCTTAATCAAGCTCACGCACTTTAATCGGGATTAATGTTCTTTCTAGTTGTTCACGATGTTGCTCGTATTGAGGTGGCAACATTAATTGGCTACCCAWTGTCTCTGGTGTCTNGTCATGAGCAAATCCAGGAGGATCTGTAGCGATTTCAAATAAGATTTCGCCAGGTTCACGGAAATAAATCGCATTAAAATAATTACGATCTTTTACTTCTGTTACATGTTGTCCATGATTCATCACATACTCTTGCCATTCTAAATGATCTGTATTATCTTGGGCTCTCCACGCAATATGATGCACAGTTCCTACACCCATTTGGCCACGTTGACCTGCAACTGTTTTTAAATCCACTGTATTGCCGATCTCTGCACTAGAAGTAAAACGCGTATAGTCACCTTCCGTCGCTACCTTTTCAAGACCCATTACTTCTGTTAAAACTTTGGCAGTTTCTTCAGGGTGACTTGAGAATAGTGTAGCTCCACCAAATCCTTTGATAGCAACCTCAGGTGTTACTTCACCAAATGACCATTCGTTGTGCCCGCCTTTCGCACGTGCCACGAGTTCAATATGCAAACCATGTGGATCATCGAATTGAATGACTTGCTCACCAAAACGTTCAGCTTTTTGGAAAGGAATCGAGTATTTCGCTAAGCGATTAACCCAAAATGGCAGTGCTCCTTCTGGTACAACATACGTTGTAACGCCAACCTGACCATCACCAATACGTCCTTGATAAGCATTAGCCCAAGGGAAGAAGGTAATGATTGTTCCTGGTTTCCCACCTTTGTCACCGAAATATAAATGATATGTGCCCGGATCATCAAAGTTTACTGTTTGTTTTACTAAACGTAAGCCTAATACTCCCGCATAAAAATCAATATTCTCTTGCGGATGTCCTACGATCGCTGTGATATGGTGTATACCTGCTGTATGTTTTTTCATGTTAACAAGCCCTTTCATGACTATATCTCTCACCTATACTATGCCCTATTTATACCTACCTCAATCTGTAAAAGCTTAGCGAATTGTATACAACGCTTTAGACCATGGGATCAATTGATCTAACATTTGGTTTACTGAATCTATTTGTACTTCTTTTGGTTTAAATTCTGTGCCATTTTCAAAATCTGTGAATAATGATAGTGCTGGATGAACACGCACATCTGCGATTAAAAGCTCACCCATAATCCCACGTAAATGTTCTGCTGCACGAGCACCGCCAACAGAACCATAAGATACGATTCCAGCCGCTTTGTTATTCCATTCAACACGTAAGTAGTCTAGTGCATTTTTTAATGCCCCTGTAATAGAGTGATTGTATTCTTGTACGATGAATACAAAACCATCTTGTTTAGCAATAATTTCTGACCAACCTTGTGCTCCTGAAGCATCCTGTCCTGGCTCACCTAATAATGGTAATTTATAATCAGCAATATCAATCACTGTATAATTGGCATCTCCACGTTGATCTGCAATTTCCTTTACCCACTGTGCTACTTGAGGGCTTACACGCCCCTCACGAGTTGATCCAATAATAATACCGATATTTAATTCTGCCATTGTTTGTTCCTCCTCTTTTTTTGAGCTAAAAAATTTATTAAAAAACCCCATAATTGTACCTCCTAACGAAGCTAAAGGTTCGAATTCATTTATCTTGAATTTATTTATCTTGAATTCGAGATAATAATAACACGATATTTTTATAAACGTCAACAACTTTGTTTTGAAAATTAAAAAGGCAGAGATAATTAATTCTCTGCCTTCCCTAAAAGCTTATAAACTTGTGTTTTTAGATAACGATATTGACTATCATTAGTATCTTGAAAAGCCTCTACCCTATTTGAATCAATATCTTGGTAGTCGATTAGATATGGAAATTGTTCCTCGGAGAAATCCTTTCTTTCTCCATTAATAATATTATAAAAGTGCCAGCCTTCCTCAAGAAATGTCTTCCTAATTTCTCCGCCAAGAATATCCTGCACAACTAATGAAGTGACGCCACATTGTCCTTTTGCAGGGTTGTCCACACTCCATTTAGAACTTGATTGAATGGACCATGATTTTCTTAAGGCATTTAATACGTCTTTTTCCATGCAAAAACTCCTTTCAAACACTTTAAAATGGAACTTCATCCATTCTTATTGGTGTTGACTTCCCTACTACCCAGTCATCTTTAATAGCACCATAGACAATACTATCTGTCACAGTACCATCTTATTTTCCCAAGCATTTATTTTGCACTAATAAATGTACTAAATCATCAATTTCTTCTTCAAATAATTTGATTTCCATACATATCTCCCTTCATCTAAACGTCCTCACATATATCTGAAAAAATAAAGTTAGTTTTCGTATGTGCATATGGCTGTAATGCATCAATAAACTGCTCTACATCAGGAAAAGATTGAAAATGCCCCTTTAATAAAAAACATGACTCACCTGAAATGCGATAGCAGAAGTCTATATTTGTATAAACCTTCAGATGTTCTTTAAAGTCTGCATAGCGGTTATTTTTGATTGTCGCTTCAACAATAGCGTCAATTGGATAACCCAATGCTTTTTTATTAATATCCAATGTATACCTCTTAATAACGTTCTGTTCCTCTAATTGCCGTATTCTTTCGCGAACTGCTGGTGCAGATAAGTGAACCCTTCTCCCTAGTTCGCTCATAGAAATTCGACTATCTTCTTTTAATTCTTTAAGTATCATTTCGTTAATGAAATCCATTTTGTAAATACCCCTTCTTTTTGAAGGAAAACAATCATATTTCCCTTCGAATTGATATGTTAACTTCGTTATGAACATTTTACACTAATTAATAGAAGGAGGAATGATTGATGACACTTATTCAATTATATGACAAGGGCTTAACACCCTTTCAACAATTATTAGGCTACAACAAGGGAATTCAGCTGCACTGGCAGCAGTTGGGGGAGGTACTCGAAAAAGACGGGCATCTATCCGCTTCATTAAAAGAAGAGGTTCGAAAAACTTTAGCTCAAAAAAATGGCTGTCAGTATTGTCAGGCAAAAGGCAAGCCTGATCCCCAGAACTATGATGAGAAAACGGCAGTATGCACAGGTTTTGCGGAAGCATTCTTAGCTGCTAAGGGGCACACCGCCCCCAACGTCACGGCTGTATTAAAGGACTATTTAACAGAAGCCGAGATTAGCGAGCTACTAGCATTTATTTGCTTCACGACAGCACAGCAATATTTTGGCGCACTCATGCAATTAAAATAATAAGGAGCTAGGGGGCGAAACCCTAGTTCCTTTTCCAGCTGCTATCCTTTTAATTCCATTTTATTAGCTATATCTATAATAAATTTCCTACTAAGCTCTTCTTTCATATTATTTTCAGCATCCACCATCACTTGTTCAATGAGACAGCCTTGATGATGGAAGGAATGATCGTGTTCAGAGGAACAACTAAATAATGAGGTTTGTCCTTCAATTGCATATATCACATCTAAAAACGATATTTCATGGGGGCGCTTAGAAATTCGATAACCACCGTTGACACCTGGGTTCGACTCAATTAAACCTGCCTTCACAAGCTTAGTTAATATTTTGGAAAGATAGGTTGGAGATAATTTTTGCATTTCTGCTAAAGACTCTACACTCATTGATTTCCCTTTAGGATTGAGTGTTAAAAACACCATTGTATGTAAAGCATAATTTGTTGCTTTTGAATACTTCATCATTCATCACCCTTCATTCAGGACCTTTATTATCTGCAATTAAAACACATTCTATCATAATTCAAGAAAAAAGCATGTTTTGTATGAAAACACGCTTTTATGATCCCTAGTCATGCTGTCCATAACCCGCTTCTCCAGCAAGAGCATCAGCCTTTGTTACTTGTACAGTCCCAAATGGATGATTTGGTGGCGCATAAATCGTGTAAAGCTTTAGTGGTTTATCCCCTGTATTCGTAACATTATGCCATGTTCCTGCTGGTACCATAATAGCCGTATCTTCTGCGACATGTCTCTGATAGTTTAAATAATCTCTAGTTGGCCCCATTTGAGTTAATCCATGCCCCTCCTCAATACAAATGAATTGGTCCACATGTGGGTGTACTTCTAAACCAATATCTTCTCCGACATTAAGACTCATCACCGTTACTTGTAAGTTTGACCCTGTCCACAATGCTGTACGATAATTATTATTGCGCTTTGTAGCCTCTTCAATGTCGATAACAAATGGTGTTGGTCCAAAATCATTCTGGACATTACTTCTTGGCGCTCGTTCTGCCTGATTTGGATAGGCCCAATAAACAGGTTGATAACCGTAATGATACGATTGATAATTACCGTAATAAGGGTGGTACATTTATCTCAATCCTCTCATGCATGATAACGCTATAGTATGCAGTTGAATGAAAGAAGGTACTCACATGTAGTTTGACTTAATTGAGTAATCTTTATATATAGAATGGAGATAGGTATCCTGTTTGCTACATTAGCAGAAAAGCTTGCAGGCACTACTGCAATTAAATAGTTTTCTGGACACGGTGTTGAAGATGATTGGATTGTAGAAGTTGAAGCAGAGTTAGGATTCGAATTACCACCATCCTATTGCTGGTGGTTAAAAAATTATGGCAATGGGCAGCTGAATGGTGGATCTATTCTCTCAATCGGTCCACCAGCATACAGAGACATCAATGATCATGATATTCTCTATATACATCGTCTTAACTTGGCTGACGAGGAGTGGTGTAAACAATTTCCGAATAGATTGGATTTATTTATTCCAGACTCTGACGAATTGTACTTCTTTGATCGTTCGTCTAAAGATGAACACGACGAATTTCCAGTTATGTGCTATGACTTAATGAATGACATGATCTATGAATATGCCTCTTCTTTTTCAGAATTTCTTGAAAAACTGATTGATGAGCGTAGTCAATAGTATGAGTTGCCTTATCTATGGGMAACTCACAACTCGGAAAATTCCTCTTTCAAGCGCTTACGAAATTTATCATCTGTAAGAAATTTCAATTGAAAACTATTCATACTATTTGAGAGCTTAATCTGCTCCATTGTATTTAAGTTGTTAGCAAAAAAGGCTATCTCTGTTTGATTTCCATCTTTATCTTCCGCATAGGCTGCTAGTGTTAACACAAATGCCGTCGATCCTCCCTTTTGACCAGCATGTTTTAACCATGCTTGATTTCTAGGATTCTGCATCAATTGCTCCAACACGGAATCTAAATATTTATGTACTTCTGCGCTAAAGAAATTTTTACCATTCAATTTTTCTAAAATAGAGATGTAATCACTTGTTGTGGCCCTTATTAAACGATCAGACCATATCTTTTGAAAATCCATATTGAGCATTTTTTGAACTTTTGTTTTCTCCTCAATTGTTAAAGGATGTTCTATCCAATTCGAATGAATAGCCAATGCACGCTCACGATATTCAACCATATCCATTTTTCGCAAAGCAGTTAATGTTGCTTTTTTCGTTAAATTTTTTTCCTCCATCAAGTGAATGGGAATATAAAGTGCACTTACAATTGGATACAAAGGTTCATGATCCTCTACATTTAACTGTGTAAGCACATCATTAATTATTTGAAAGTCTAATACATGCATTAAATATTCCGTATTTGCATTGGAGCTATAGGCAATCATGCCATTTGCTACTTCACTTAAAGGTACACTATCTGCACCCTGAAGGTTTAACTGCGCCAGCCATGCTTTATGTGCGCCGCCATCTGTTTTAGGAATGTAAAATGCCTCTAACTCCTTTAGATTTACTTGCTCTTTAGGATTAATACGGCCATCCGCTGCTTGTTGCGCATAGGCGATGGCTACGATTATTTTAACTGTACTTGCTAACGGTAGCTGTTCCTTGGTGTTTAGCTCCACCCAATGTTGTTGATTATATTGAATGGCTACAGAAATATTTTTATCCTCTTTATGTTCCTTGATAAATTGCACGATATATTCAGGATCGTTCTTCTTGATTTCTTTTTGAAACTTCCAAAAAATAATGCTACATACAAAACCTATACAAACCAAAACACCGCCAATCATCCAATACAACTTTTTCATATTCATCCCTCCATCACTCAGCTGCTTCTAACAACCATTGCTGTAATACTGTAGACGACTGGTTATTTAATCGTAATGCTATTTCTGTTTTTATTTCTGGAGGCATCACTTCAACAAGTATGCATACAGAATCCCTTGCTTGATTCACCTCGAATAACCCTTCTTAGCACAAACTAATTCAGCTCCAATTGCTCGATGATATCGATCGTTGACATACCTCTCCTCCTTAATGAATTAGAGAAGCTCGTAAATTGCTAACCCCATTTTCTAAATATCCTTTGAGGCATGTTAATGTATAGACCCAACCCTCTTTTTGGCCCATCATTTTTGTCACAATTTCTGGGTCATGTGCATTTAACCCAGATTCTACAACAGTAATAATTGTTTCACTTTGTGATTCTTCAAAAGAGATGGCAACCATTGTCACTTCGCCATGCTCTTCTCCCCAAACAAACACAATTTTTTTATTCATCTCCATTTCAAGCACAGTGATCACACCCTCTGCACCATACTCCTCATATTTAAGCGTGATTCTTTTACCTTCTGCCCATCTTTCGGAACTGCTAGAAAACCAATAATGACCGATTTCAGTAGGGGAAATAATGGCTTCAAATACTTTATGGGCTGGTTGATTGATTTTTAGTTTCGTCGTCACATCCGTATTTATCATCATTCATCATCCTTTTTCATATTGTCTATCTACACCTTCGCCGAAATTTTCCATTAACCTTCCTTACTAATAAAAATTCACTAAAAAAGGTGCGATTCTCCTAATGGAATCGCACCTTTTCACTTAAAGTATTTTTTTATTATGAACAGTAAACTGAATATCTGCTACATTGTCGATAAAATTTTTATCATGTGTGACAAAGATTATTGTTCCCTCATAAGCAGCTATAAATTGTTCAAGGGCTTCGAGTGCTTGAATATCTAAGAAATTAGTTGGTTCATCCAACAGCAAAATATTATAATTTCCTAAAAATAGCTGACAAAGCTGAAGGCGTATGGCCTCACCACCACTAAGTGTGGTAATTTTCTTTTGTAAATCAGTGCCAGCAAACTGCATGGAATGAAGTACGCTTCGTAATAAACTTTCATCATATTCAGAGCGATTCTTTAAAAATTGTAGCACTGTTTCCTCACCAGCAAATTGGTAGCTCATCTGATGAAAATAACCTATTTTAGCCTTTGGAGAAATAGTTATACCCTCACCATTATTGGCTATATGTTTTAGTAATGTACTTTTACCACTACCATTGTTACCCTTAAGCGCAATTTTTTTACCTAACGGGATTTGGAAGCTCACCTCGTGTAATAGTACCTTATCTTGGGCATGTAAAGTGAATCGATCTGCCATAATGGGATACTTATTATGCAATTCCAAAGCTTTTGATTGTCGAAAAACAATTTTTCTTTCTTCCTGCACCGCTTCTGCTTTATGAAGCTTCCCTATCCGATGTTCGATAGCTTTTGCTGCACGCTGTACGGCTTTTTGACTTGTGCCTTTGGACTTTGTCATAAACATACGATTAGGTTTAGCGTTAGCCTCTCTTTTAGACATATTGCCTGCCTGAGCAATTTTTTCAGCTTTTTTCATTTTTTCATCTACAGCTTTTTCAAGTCTGCTCTTTTCTTTCAAGTATTGTTCATGAGCCTGATTTTGTTGATCTTGCTCTAATTGCTTTTGCATGGCATACTCGTTGTAATTCCCTGAGTAGATCGTTACCTTACCACCATCTACCTCCCATATCGTTGTAACCAGCTCATCTAGTACAGCACGATCATGGCTGATGAGTATGAGGGCCCCATAATAATAACGTAATTCATCTAATAAAAATGAGATGCCGAGTTGATCCAAATGTGTTGTCGGCTCATCAATAAGCAAAGCTTCCTCATAAGAAGTAAATAATTGTGCTAGCTTTAATCTTGTTTGCTCTCCACCACTTAATCCTTCAGAATACGTAGGTACTGCTAATTTCCCTAATAACTGTGGATCTGCCTCTATTAACGTTGGTGCCTCCATCTGTTCAAAGTATCCGAAATGAACATGCCTTTTCAATTTCCCACTTACTGGTTGTATCTTGCCAGCAAGTAACTTCATCAACGTACTTTTACCTGCACCATTTTTACCAACGATTCCTATTCGGTCAAATTGATGCACAGCTAATTTTTCAATATTTAATAGTTCTTTATCTAAATAAGTAACGACTACATTCTCTAACTCAAAGCAAACCTTTTCCATTTTGCTACCTCCCGAAATTGATCATTCCGTACCGATAGCGATGGTATCGATACGAGCTTTTAATCAAAGCTCGTATTAAAAGAATAATAGACTATACATTTCACTTTCCTCCCTACATTCAATAAAAAAACACAGACAAATTTGCCTGTGATGTAAAGTAAAAGAGATTTATTATAAGACAAGCGTCTCTTTTTTCTCATGATTATGAAGATGATTAAAAAAGGACAGACTATCCCATTTACTCTGGTGTCACAAAACAGCGTTTGGCCCTATTCAGTTACTGGTTCAACATTGGGAAACGTAGTCTCATAGCATGTATCATTTTTTAATAACCCTCCTAGCATTGTTACGACTATTATAAATTCTGGCTATAATATGTCAAGTTTCCAAAGTTCTCTCTAAAGACACACTAATTACTGTCGATATATCACAAATGAACATTCCAAAAAGTATATCATTTGGTGAAAACCTGATATAGTATGGAATTTAAGAAAAATAAAATTTGATTTGGTGGTGTTATGTGAATGAAGAAATATGTTATCGATATTTTAATGATTATGCTTGGATCACTGCTTTTTGCCCTAGCAGTTAACTTATTTGTTATTCCTAATGATTTAGGTGAAGGTGGCGTAACAGGCTTAACGATTATTGCTTATTATCTGTTCGGATGGTCGCCAAGTATTGTCAGTTTTGTTATGAACGCAGCTTTACTTATCGTTGGTTATAAATTTTTAAATAGACAAACAACAATTTATACAATCATTGCGGTCTCATTCCATTCTTTATTTTTACATTTAACAGAAACGTGGTCTATCTCTTCAGATGAGATTATCGTCAATACAATTTTTGGTGGCGTATTTGCAGGAGTCGGTATTGGCTTGATTATCAGAGTTGGTGGTACAACAGCAGGTTCTACAATTTTAGCGAGAATCACTAACAAATATCTTGGATGGAGTATTAGCTATGGACTTTTATTCTTCGATTTAATTGTTGCTTTTTCATCCTATTTTATCATTGGTGCAGAGGCATTAATGCTAACAATTGTTATGCTATATGTTGGTACTAAGGTAATGGAGTTTGTTATTGAAGGAGTTAACCCTAAAAAGGCAGTTACCATTATCTCTAAAAAACCTGAAGACATTGCTGGACAGGTAACTGCTTATATGAATCGTGGGGTAACTGTGCTATCAGGTCATGGTTATTACACAAAGGAACAAAAGGAAATCCTGTATATTGTTATTAGTAAGCAAGAAGTTGTAAAGCTTAAAAAAATTGTCAAAGAAGTCGACAAGGATGCCTTTATTGCCATTCATGATGTAAGGGACGTTTTCGGAGAAGGCTTTATTGAATTAGCAAAATCATAAAACAGTCAAAACACCTTTTGTAGGTAACAACAAAAGGTGTTTTATGTTGTTAAAAAAGATTTCACTAGCAGAAAAAGAACTTTTGGCAAAGCGAAGTGTTGATTTACGTTCCGCCAGCGTCACTCAAATCACCATGTGCAAAAGAGTCTTTTCCTTATCTTTCATCCTAACAGTAACGATCGAATAACCAATTAGAAGTAGCTTGGAACGGATGTTCATTTTATCCTTTCACAAAAATTCTATTGGTGGTTTTGTTTTTCGATTTACCTATTTCTATCAATCTGTAAAGAGCTTTGGATAATGCTGTCTAATAGTGCTGAATAGCTGATTCCCGCAGCAAGGGCACTTTTTGGTAGTAGGCTATTTTGCGTCATGCCAGGCAACGTATTAACCTCCAACACATAAGGAACGCCATCCTTAATTAACATATCTACTCTTGCGTAGACACTGCATCTTAAAGCCTTGTAACTGATCATCGCAGCCTTTGCCACTCGGTCATGAATTGCAAGTGGTAGTTCCACAGGCTCCTCCACGGTAGAAGCATCGTCATATTTTGCCTGGTAGTCAAAAAATACTGCTGTATGTTTGATTGACAGGACTGGCAATAGCTGTTCATTGAGTATTGGGCATGTAATTTCGTCACCAATCAAATACTGCTCAATAATGATTTCGTTATCCCACTTAAATACTTCTGCAACCGCAGCCAATAAGGCACTCCGATCATGGACAATTTGAACACCCACACTAGAGCCGCCAGCATTTGGTTTAACTACAAGTGGATAACCCATAAGCTCTATATCCTGCAAGGGCAACTCCTCTTCCTTTATGAGATGCACCCAATCTGGAGTTGCGACACCTTCATATCGAAGGATTTTTTTTGCCATATTTTTATCCATGCACRAACTACTTACTAGAAGACCGYTTCCTGTATAAGGMAYWYCMAWMGCTKCTAGTACCCCCTGAATCGTACCATCTTCCCCGAACTTACCGTGAAGTGCTAACAAAGCCACATCAATATCACCTACCTTGTCAATTACCTCTTTGTTGTTATCTAATGTGATTGCCACAACTTCGTATTTTTGCTTATCTAATTGAGTGACCATTTCCTTACCTGTCATGATGGAAACCTGCTTTTCAGAGGAAGTACCACCCATAATTACGCCAACCTTCATTTTTTCAACTCCTCATAACGTTTTCAATGTATCACCAATAATTTGAATACCTCGAACAATATCGTCATCTGCTAAACGGGAAAAACCTAAACGAAATGTATTACTACCTCTTCCATTTGTATAAAATACATCACCTGGATAAAATACAACGCCCTTGTCATAGCATTTCTCAAGCAACAATCGTGCATCTACGTCCTCTTTTAGTTCTATAAAAAGGTGAAGCCCCCCATCCCCTGTTATCCTGCTATAGGGAATGTATTGGATACAAGCTTGACGGGCAAGCTCATATTTTTTCTTGTAAACAAATCTTGCTTTCTTTAAATATTTTTCAAAGTAACCATCCTGTAAATATTGATATAACACTGCCTGATCCAGTGTTGATGTATGAATTGTTCGAGCTCTTTTCATACTTTCCAAGCTATCAATTAACTCCCTATCTGCTAAAATCCAGCCAACACGTAAGCCAGGGAAAAGAATTTTAGAAAAGCTACCAATATAGACAATGTTATTACCTATACCGCTAAAAGCGATTAGTGGTGCCAAATGCGAGCTTGAATACCTTAATTCCTCATTAAAACCATCTTCTATAATGGGTATTTGATATTTGGAAAAAAGCTGAAAAATAGCACTCCTTTTCTCGGAGGAAGTGACAATTCCTGTTGGATTATGATAGGACGGGATAAGATAGGCAAAATCAAAGTCCTTATCTGCTAATGTTTTTTCCACCTGTTCCATGTCAATCCCGTCATCTTGCATATCGATGCCATGTACGTCTAACCCATGCAAACTGAAAAGCTTCAATGCTGCATGATGTGTAGGATTTTCACATAGTACACGCCCTGATTTTTTAGCTAAAGAGGACAATAAAATATCTAGACCTTCTGTAAAACCATTTGTAATTAAAATATCTTTATTAGAAATGTCCACACCTTTCATCTCCATATAGCTAAGAAGGTGGTCAATTAAGGGCTTATAGCCCTTGGCATAGCCATAGTTTAAGACAATATCTCCTTCAATGGACATCCTTGTGAGAAATGCCCTTTTGAAATTTTCAACATCAAAAAGCTTTTCTTCTGGAGCTATACTAGTAAATGAAATCATGCCTTTTTTCCAGTGTATATCTTGTCGTATTAAATCAATTTCATCAGCTAATAAAGTTGTTTCATTCAGCCTTTGTTTCCAATCTATTTCAATAGAAGAAGTTTCCAATGTAGTAACCTTTCCGATAAAATGCCCTTTTCCTTTCACTGCATAGATGATGCCATCTAGCTCTAATTCGGCATATGCGTTCAGCACCGTGTTTCTACTGACCGCTAATAACTTACTAAGTTCACGGGTAGATGGAAGCTTTTGATGTTCCAACAGATGCCCCTTGACAATCATGTCTTGAACATAATCCTTCAATTGTACATAAACTGGTCGTTCATCCATAAGCTTAAAATCACTAAACACTTCCTAACCCCCTTGCTTCATTTTTGCATAAACCATGATAACCAAAAAGGTCCACACATTATGTAATTTCCTGTTAGAGTGGTTGCTCTTCTTTCTATCATATTTCAATAGGGTCATAAGCATAAAAAGAAAACTCCTCTTTTGAGAAATATATCAGCAAAAAAGGAGTTTTATTATTATTTTAAAATATAATCCAGACCGTTTTCCTTTTTATCAGGACATACTCAGGATACCACAACTCCAACAATTAAGCAAATAAAGAATGTCGCTGCCTTGGCTGACACTACAGCCTCCATAGGTGACAGGGACCATACAATCGCACTAATAAAACCGACAATAATTGTAGCAATAACCCCAATGCCTGACACACGTTTCCAGAAAAAGATTAAAAGGATCACAACCGAAAATGTATTGCCAATCCCTGCCCATGCAAAGGATACTAAGCTATAAATTACAGAACCTGATTTGAGTGAAATGATAATACCCACAATCCCACTAATAACAGCCACTAGACGCGAAAGGTGAACTAATTTTTTGCTAGAAATATTCCAACGTAATGTTTTATGAATTATATCCTCACTTATCGATGTTGTGATGACTAACAATTGAGACGAAGCCGTTGACATAATAGCTGCTAAAATACCAGCCACAATAATTCCCGCAACCCAAGGTGGTAAAATTTCAAATACCATATGTGGCAATATCATTTCAGGATCTTCAATAGAACCTTGCTTATACAAAGTGGAGGCGAAAATCGCAGATAAAAAGGCACCCACATAGACAATTAATGTCCAAATAATCGCCATATTACGGCCAGTAATTCGCTCTTTTTCAGTCGTAATAGCCATAAAGCGAGAGCTCAATTGAGGTTGCCCCCCAAGCCAGCCAAAGAACCAGGATAGATTTGTAAATAACATCGCCCCTAAGGCAAGTCCATTTAAGCCTCCAACCCAACTATCCGCACCATTGCCCATTTGAGCTAGCTCTGTTGAAATGCTTAAACCTTGATGTTGAATTTCCATATAAGCTGCAATTGGAACAATAACAAACGAGATCAGCATTAAAAAACTTTGGATTGTATCTGTCCAAACAACGGACATAAATCCTCCCATACATGAATAGGCAATTATTATTGCTCCAATAATAATTGTTCCCCAAGTGATGTTGAGTCCTGAGAATGAATAAATCGTTTTACCCATCCCGGAAAATTGAGCTGCTAAATAGCAAACAAAGAATAACACCATTACTGCAGAAGCTAACCAACGAATTATATCTGCGTGCTTTGGAAATTTAACAGCAATATAATCTGTTAGGCTATTCACCTTATATTTTTGTTGCTCTGTCATAAAGCGCTTTGATAAAAATAGCCATGATGCAACAACGCCTAAAAGCATGCCAGATAAAATCCAAATGCCTGACAGCCCAGCCACATAAATAAAGCCAATTGCCCCTAAAAACATATAGGCTGATTCACCCGTTGCACGTTCAGAAAAGGCTAACGCCCAGCCCGGTAGTTTATTTCCCCCTAGAAAGTAATCATTATGTGATAAATCTTTTTTACTGAAGTATATCCCTACTCCTAGCATAGCGAGTAAATATATAAATATTTCAACATAAACAATTGTATGCATATACCCAAAGTCCTCCATCTGATTAATCTAAACAATCCCAATTGGTTTTATCAGATAATAGTTCGGGTTTTTTTAATTGTCAATAACTAATTTTGTAAAAAGGAGGCAAAGTATTTCGATATTTCTACAAACTTTAAAGCTCCTGGAGAAAGATGAATACTGTGTTTGTGTGCAATTCCAACCTGTCTAATATATGCTTGATAAAATTTTTTTCTAATCAGGTTACTTGGTGCATGTAGTAAAAGCGAGTTCGGCACAACAGAAATGCCTAAATTTTCATTGACCATTGTCAAAATGACTTGGTCAACTGATAATTCATAGACTACATTGGGATGGATTTTATGTTTAGCTAAGATCCTTGATACATCTCGATCAATCGTACGTTTAGGCATAATCCAGCGTTCATCCTGCAATTGCTCTAGAGAGAGCCTCTCTTCCTTCGCCAATGGATGCTCCTGTGCCATAATGCAAACAAGCTCATCATTAAAAATCGCATCGAATACAAGATGTTTAGAATTTGGTTGCACTAAAAAACCGATATCGACAACGCCATTATGAAGCCATTCTTCGATTTGATCATAATCTCCCTCCATCAAACGTATTTGTAGGTCTGGATGATGCTGTTCGAAATACGCTAAAACCTTTGGTAATAAGACCAGAGAAACACTTGGTAGAATACCAACCGATAACGTCCCCCCAATGAGATTTTTTAAATTTGCTACAGAGGTTTCAAGCTGCTGTTGTTGCTGCAATATTTTTGAGATGTGTTCGTAAACAATTTTCCCCTCACTCGTTAAAACAATATTATTGCGGTTTCGAATAATTAGAGAAAGCCCTAATTCTGCCTCTAAATTACTAATCGTATGACTGATTGAAGACTGTGTGAGATTGAGCTTTAAGCCTGTTTCTGTAAAATTTCCTGTATCGATAAGTGTATGGAAAGCAATATATTGTGCTAATGTAGCCATGCTATTCTGCTCCTTTTATGATTTTTTTTCATAGTTGATTGTGTAAATATTCATTTGATTTAAATTATTTGCCACCTCTATAATAAAAATAAAATCCAAGTAAATCAATATGATTTGTTGATGAGGGGGCTCATAAAATGGCAGAGGAAAGATTAATGATGAAGGCTTTATCTATGGACATAATTACCGCAAAAATGTTTACAGAATTACATCTCTCCATTACAGAGCAGTACGGAGAGCATGGTCGGAGATTAGTACAAAAAGGCTTAGAGGCGTTTGGTTTAAAGGATGCTGAAGCCATGGCGAAAAAAGCAACAGCAGAAGGGGAAAATCATACTTTCTTTGAATACTTACCCCAAATCGTTGTAGGTGAAGAGAAGTTTGCTGATTTAACACCGTTTGCTCGATTTTCTAAAATGTTTGCACAGATTGCCAAGCCAGTTGTAGATGAATATGGAGAAGCTGGTGAACAAGTGATTATGCGGGCAGTAGAACGTTTTGGTCATAAGCGAGGCCAAGGTATTGCTCAACGTGCTCGCACAAACGGTCTAGAAAATTCCGTGGAGCATTATTTAACTAACTATGATATGGGTCGCAGTGATTTGTTTGAAATCGATACAGTTTATAAGGAAAATGAGGTTGAACAAACGTTTACTCACTGCCCATTAGGTCAACAATGGGCAGATGATGATATGGGTAAATATGGAATTTTGTATTGTAAAGTCATCGACCCCTCTATTGCTAAAGGGTACAATAAAAGCCTAGAGGTGGTACATGATCAATTTGTTTTACGTGAAGGACAGTGCCACTTCCAATTCCAAATGAAAGAGTGATGTCATGATTAACGGAGTTAGGCTCGTACAGCATCTTCAAGACTTAAGTCAAATTGGTCGTAATGAAAAGACAGGTGGCATTAACCGCTTCTCGTTCACACCAGAAGAAAAGCAGGCAATTGAGTTAGTCACAACTTATATGGAACAAGCAGGTATGAATGTCACAATCGATGCAGTTGGAAACCTTATTGGTACATATGGTGAAGGAAATGAAACCATTATGCTAGGTTCTCACATCGATACAGTACCAGAGGGTGGCAAATATGATGGAGCATTAGGGGTGCTAGCAGCTATTGAAGTGGTACATACTATGCATGAGCAACAGTTGATACCCTCTAAAAAAATTCAAGTTGTCGCTTTTAAGGATGAGGAAGGAACAAGATTTGGCTTTGGGCTCCTTGGCAGTAGTGCAATGGCTGGTCTTTTAACAGAGGAGCAATTACAGCATACAGATGAAGCTGGCATTTCCATCGAAGAAGCCATGAAAGATTTCCATTTATCACCTTATCCTTTAACACAAGTGCATCGTAATGACATAAAAGCTTATTTAGAAATGCATATCGAGCAAGGAAAAGTGTTAGAAAATGAAGACCTACCAGTCGGTGTTGTCACAGGTATTGCAGCCCCATTATGGTTAGAGGTAACCGTAACGGGTGTCAGTGAACATGCTGGTGCAACACCTATGCCGATTCGTCAGGATGCTCTAACTGCAGCAAGTGAAATGATTTTAGCTATTGAGCAACTATTAACCAATACAACAGATTCCGTTGCAACGGTTGGTAAGCTAACGGTCTCCCCAAATGGGACAAACGTTATACCAGGTAAAGTTACGTTCTCGATTGATCTTCGTGATATTGACGAAAATAAAGTAAGTGCATTAGAGCAAGAAATTATGCAACAGCTTCAACAAATTGCTGAACGAAGACATGTCTCATTGGCTTCCAACGTATTACAGCGCATTAAGCCTGAAAAAACCGATGCCTTACTACAACAGCAACTTACTACAAGTATTGAAAAGCAAGGTATACGTCCTTATTCTCTCATAAGTGGTGCTGGGCATGATGCAATGAATATAGCTGCAATTGCACCGATTGGGATGCTATTCGTCCGTTCAAAGGATGGTATTAGTCACAATCCTTTAGAAGACAGTTCAGATGAGGATATTATTGTAGCAACTAATATTTTTTATGATACAGTTGTTGAACTTGCTAAATAGACTACTATATAGAAGAAAGCCATTCTCTAATTTTTTTAGAATGGCTTTTTTAATTTTTTCCATAACCTTCATTTTTAGCTTGAGTAATCACCTTTTGAATAAAAGGCTCTTTTTTCAGGGTATATGTTGGGCGAATCATATTGAAAAAGATAGCCCAATTTGGTTTATAGTCAGACAATACCACTTCAATTTTTTTCATGTGTCATTCACCTCACTTTTTTGAAATAAGCCAACTATAAATAAAGCGTATTTACCTTAAAATAATAAATCTATTTCGTTTTTAAATTTCCCTTTATATAAGAAGATCTCTCTATTTTTGATTGAACTGGTTTCATTTTAGCATAAGGAATATTATCTCTTTTAATATGATATAGTGTAATTATGGTTAATTTTCCAAAATAATTGAAAGGGGCTATAAAATGGAAGAGATTTTAACAATTACGAATTTAACGAAGAGTTATGGAAACAAGGAAATTTTGAAAGGGATTGACCTTCACGCAGCTAGAGGTGAAATCATCGGTTATATCGGCCCCAATGGCGCGGGTAAAAGTACAACTGTAAAACTTATTCTAGGGCTAGAAGGTGATTTTGGTGGCGAAATTAAGCTCTTTGGGAAAAGCATAGGACAAGACCAAATTGATTATAAACGGCGAATTGGTTACGTCCCTGAAATCGCTGATGTTTATGATAACTTAACAGGCTATGAGTATTTAACCTTCATCGGCCAGCTATATGGATTAGAGCTAGAGGAGGCGGCTGACAAATCCAAATCACTAATGGAACTGTTTGGAGTTGGTGAAGCATACCATTCTAGAATTTCTTCCTATTCTAAAGGCATGCGTCAAAAACTACTAATTATTGCAAGCCTTATACATAATCCAGACCTGCTATTTTTAGATGAACCAATCAATGGCCTAGACGCAAACAGTGTCATGATTTTTAAAGAAATCTTAACGCAACTAGCTGCCAATGGAAAGACTATATTTTACTCATCACACATTATGGATGTCGTTGAAAAAATCAGTAGCCGCATCATTTTGCTGTATGATGGAAAAATTGCAGCGGACGGAACATTTGCCCAATTACAAGCAGATAATACTGAAGGAACATTAGAAAGAATTTTTAACCAGTTAACAGGATTTCATGAACATCAGGAAATCGGAGAAAAATTTGTGTCCGTCGTTCGTGGGGGACAATTATGACAGATTTCAAAACGCTACGATTGCTTGATAAGTTCCGATGGCTTTTTATAAAAATGGGCATTGATTATGACATGATGAGAAAAATCCTCCATATAAAATTAACAATGGATGAACGGAAAGTACCTACCCTATTCAATCAAAACAAAAAGAAAGACAATCAAAAGTATGGCTACATTAAGTCTCTATGGATTTATATGTTATTCGGGCTTATACTCATCCCGCTTATGGGATTTGGTCAAAATTTTCTATTTCAGATGAGTATCGCCTTTGCAATGATCATCTTTTTGATTATGACTTCATTGATTTCTGACTTTTCTTCTGTGCTTTTAGATGTACGAGATAAAAGCATACTTTCAACTAAGCCTATTTCAGCTAAAACAATTAATGCAGCAAAATTTATGCATATTTTTATTTATTTATCCTATTTAACATTGGCCCTAACAGCCATCCCTCTAATAGTCAGCCTTTTTACTCAAGGTATTGTGTTTTTTATTTTAACAGGTCTTGAGATTCTATTAATGAATTTATTTATAGTTGCCATCACAGCCATTTTATATATTGCCATTTTACGCTTCTTCGATGGTGAAAAGCTGAAGGATATGATTAATTATGTACAAATCGCTTTATCTCTAATGCTGATGATTGGCTACCAAGTTCTTATTCGATCCTTTGAATTCGTCAATTTAGATATGGTAGTATCGTTTCATTGGTGGAACCTCTTCTTAATACCGATGTGGTTCGCTGCCCCTTATGAACTCATACTGCATGGTGACACATCCTTATTGACAGTCATTTATACCATCTTAGCAGTGATTGTACCTATTATTTCGATTTGGATCTATATTAAACTCATACCAACCTTTGAACGCAATCTCCAAAAACTGCTAAGTACAAGTAAGTCTAAAAAGGAAAAGAACAATCGACTAAAGTCGTTTTTATTAACCATTGTGTGTAGAACACACGAGGAACGAGCTTTCTATCGCTTCGCAGCTCTGATGATGAAGCAAGAGCGAGAGTTTAAGCTAAAGGTCTACCCATCTTTAGGCTTTTCATTTATTATTCCCTTTATTTTCATGTTTACTTTTAGCAGAGGGGAAGAAGTCGATTATGCTAGTAGTATGAGCTATTTAAATATCTATTTTAGTATGATGATTATACCATCCGCTGTCCTTATGCTTGGTCACTCTGCTAAATATAAGGCTGCATGGATTTATAAAACGCTACCGCTTAAAGATTATACAGATTTACAAAAAGGTAGCTTAAAGGCATTTTTAATTAAATTGTATACTCCGTTATTTTTAGTACTAAGTATAGTCTTTAGCTATATTTATGGTATTCGAATTATCCCTGATTTACTAGCTGTTTTGGTAACAAGTTGGTTATATACCATCCTTTGTTTCGTCATGATGACAAACAAATTACCCTTTACCAAACCCTATGATGAAGTTAATGATGCGCAAGGCTGGAAGATTCTTTTGTTATTGCTCCCTTTAGGTTTACTTGTAGGGCTGCACTATGTAATAGCTAGTCAGATAACATACGGCTCTACTATATATTTCATTGTGCTTTTCTTCATCAACATCTTGATATGGAAACTGGTTTTTAAATCGAAAAAATAACCAAAAAACGGCTCAAATCCTATAATAGAGTGGGATCAGCCGTTTTTTCCATGCTATGGTGTTTAAAAGATAAATGCAACGATTTCTTCCTCACCGCTTTTCATATCTTTTATTTTATACATATTTTGATTGACCTCGTTATCTCCTAATACAATAACCTTTGGTGTGTTTTCACGATTGGCTTTTTCCATCGCCTTTTTCACTTTTTTCCCACTTAGCTCAACTTCTATCTTATATTTTTCTCGCCGTAATGCAGTTGCTAGCTTTAGTGCCTCTTTTTCTGTTCCCAGAGGAATAATATAAATATCCACGCTAGGAGCGTTTTGCTCTGTTTTTCCCGAAAGCTCCAATGCTGTATAGATGACATCTAAACCAAATGAAATACCAACAGTAGCATAGGTTTGATTTGTCTCTAAAAGGCCACCAATAGCATTGTCATAGCGTCCCCCACTACCAATACTTGAGCGGATTGTTCCATCTGCTAAAAAAATTTCATAAATTGTTCCTGTGTAAATTTCAAGTCCCCTCGCTAAAAATGGATTGAAAATACATTGGTCACTTATTTCAAGTGCCTCTAAATAAGAAGTTAGTTCCATTAATTCCTGTAAACCTTGTTGTAAAAAGACATTCTCGGTCGCGAATCCTTCAAAATACGCCATACTTATTTGAGGACGTTCATCTAAAAAGTGCTTTATTTTATGAATACTATTATCTGATAACCCCAATGCCTTCAATTCTGCGAGTATTGTTTTCTCGTCTATTTTTTCAATCTTATCTAATGTTAAAATAACTCGATTCATTTGTTCCTGTTCAACCTCAAATAATTGCAGTAAACCAACTAAAAGCTTGCGATTATTATATTGGAGATTAATTTTAAGTTTAAGCTGATTAAAGGCATCTATCGCCATCATCATTAGCTCCGCCTCAGCAGCCTGTGATTCTACCCCAACAATATCTACATCACATTGTGTAAATTCGCGAAAACGACCAGCCTTGATGGGGCCATCTCGAAACACTTTGCCAATCTCATATCGTTTAAATGGCATAGCAATCGCTGGATTCATCGCTACAACTTTTGCAAATGGAATTGTTAAATCATAGCGTAACGCTAAATCTCGCTCACCTCGATCTGTTAATGTATACATCTCCTCTAAAATCTCAGCACCACCAGCATATTTAGAAGCCATCAACTCTGTATAGTTAAGAATAGGTGTTTCTAACGGCTTGCAGCCATAGGCTATAAATGTATCTTCTAACGTACGTCGTATCACACGACGAGTAGCCTCTTGCTCTGGTAAATAATCTTGTGTTCCTCGAACATTCTGATAGTCCATTATTTTTTTCATCATAATCTCCTCCTCATTTTTTGAGCAATAAAAAAACCGTATAGCGATAAAGCTTCAAATCAGCTTTATTTATACGATTACATGAGAAATAGTCTTCCTATTCAATATTAATAAGTTAATAAAGATAGCAAGACTAGTGATGATGATGATGTTTTGTTGTGAATGATTGGACAAGAGTAATGACCATGTTTATTCCCCCTTTTATATTAAGGGTTACTATAAGACACACCCAATAGAATGTCAAATTTTTTCTAAAATTCACACAGTATTTTTTTCATTTTTTCTAGAGTAGCTAACATTTCAGCTAACTCTTCAGTTGTTAAGTGAGCATGGTACTTTTCTGTAATCTGTTGATTAAAGGCTTCGACTTCCTGTTTATATAATAGACCCTTCTCACCTAATTCAACAGAAAAGGCACGCTTATCCTCCTCATGCTGCCTTTTCATTATATAGCCATCCTGTTCAAGCTTGGTTAATTGCTGACTCACTGCACTTTTTGTAATAGCCATTTTATCTGCTAGTTCTGAAGGCGAGCAGGATGGATGACGCATCACTAATGTTAAAAGAACATATTGCTGATTATTTAAGGAGAAATTAGTATAAGCCCTTTCCATTTTCTCAAGCATGATCCAAATATCTTCAATGGTTTGATTTATTTGCTCCGCTACCTGGTTATTCTTCATTTTTTTGAGTGTCACCTTTTTCTCGCCATTTTTTAGGATTTAGATAGCTTTTAAATTTGTTGGCTACTTCTTTTCCAACAAGTAAAGCACCAAGCCAAAATAAGATTTCAGCCAAAATAATACTTCCTGGTATTATCCCTGCCTTTACTTTTGTAGGTATCGGTGTGAAAGGTGTAATAATTGGGATTAACCATAAAGAAAGTGAAAAGATAATAATGCCTAATCCAAGCTTATAAGCAAAAGATTTTTGTGTTTTTTCGTTAGAGGTCATGTATCTTCTCCTGTACAATAATTAATTTATTTAAGTTAACTAAACTATATGATACATTTCTTTTTATGTAAATCTTTTTAATCTTTATAACAAAAATCCCATCTATTTGAATAGTGAGAGTCAAATAGATGGGATTACTAATTTAGTTATTTTCCAAATGTAAGGGGTATACGTAGCTCTGCATCTGGATAATTCGTAGTATATTTCCAAATATAAATATCAAGATCTTTATCTTTAAAATTCTTATACTCATCCATCTGCTTATTATTTTCATCACCAAGTATGCGAGTCATCATAGGCATTCCATAATTTCGCTCTTTATGATCTAGATAATAAGTCTGAGAGACACCACCAAATGTAGGTTCAGTGCTAAAGGATTCCACATAGAGATTGCTATCTTTCTTATAGTAAGTCCATGTAATTGAATACTCTCCAATCGTAGATGTCTTACTTTGAGGTGTATCTGATATATCAGTCAAATGAATCGGTTGCTCGTCACCGTCTTTTATATCAACACGATGTTTAGCTACCAATGCCACAGTTTGATTCGCTAACGAGGTCACATCCACTCCAGTCAATTCAAAACGAAGTTCGGTTTTATAAGGCTCGTTTTCTATATCCCATCTACCTCCATCCAAAAGTACGCCACCAATATCCAGCTGATAGTCCATGTAAGGAATATGTGCATATTTTTCCTTATGGGTCAGTATTAAACGTACCTGTGTTGGAGTAACTTTCATTTCATGAATTACTATTCCATTAGATGCATTTTCTAAAGGAATATTGACGACTTTTTTAAATGATCCCTTGTTTAATTGTTCTTTGGATAAATTCATCTCTATATTCCAATTATCCTTTGCAATATCTAATGTATGTTCATAAGTTAGTTGGAACTTTGTATCCTTCGCTCGTAAGCTGTCTGAAGTGAAAATTTGCTGACTAAAGTATTCACCAGTAGCACCAGGAGTTCCAAAAACAGGTGTTTCCGCTTCTTTAATAGTCTGATTTTTATCATCTAGCGCCTTAATTCGTACCCATTTGTTCTTCATTTCAGAATCTGTAAATTGAACCGCTGATTGAAGCATTACTTTCCCGTCTGATTGTTCAAAGGTTTGTAGAATTACATTGTCAATTCCATCCTTTTGAATGGTGAAATTCTGCGTATGAGAGTCATTAGGGTTGTAATTAATAGGCAGTTCTTTACCACCAATAGAATGAATATTCTTCATTAAAAATTTAATGTCTGACTTCTGATTATCTGCCACCCAGTCTGTCTCAAAATACCCTTGGAAAAGACCAAGATCTTCATTCCAGCGATGTGAGTAATTCCCTTGAATAAAATCACCATTAGAATCTTGAAGTCCGATTTGATCAAAACTCACATTCATTCCATCCCAAGAGGCATCAGGTTTCAAACTATACAAAAGAAAGGTTCTGTTATCATCGATAAACGCCGTATGTACGGTCAACGTAAACCCATCCTTCGTAACGGATTTCTCAATCGTCTGCCCTAAGCCCTGGTCTAATGCCGACTGAATACCAGCTCTATAAGATAGAATAGTTGACCAATCATAGTTCAGTGCTGCATAGACAGGTGTAGCCATTAGAGCAACAGCTAATCCTGCGACCAAAACAAATCTCTTCCTTTTTCGAGGTAGAAGTTCGATCGGTTCATTTACCATTTTTAGTTCATCCTGCTGGATACCATTCCACATTTGTTCAAAGTCAGGATACTTCATGTTATGGTCTGCGTTCATCTCTTTTTTCAATTTCTTTTCAATGCGTTCCAAATTGATTCTCTCCCTTCAACCATAAATTTTGATTTTTTTCTAGTTTTTTGCGCATGATTTTCAATGCCTTATGGAGTCTCGATTTCACTGTTCCCACTGGAATCTTTAGCGTTTCCGCAATTTCCACTAATGATAGCTCACCAATGTAGCGGAGGGTGACAACAGCCATTAACTTTTCTGGTAACTGTCTGAGTAGTGCCTCCCACTCCTCCTCAGCTGCCTTCTCCAGTACAATGGTGTCTACAGATTTAACTGATGCCGTAGTTTGCTCCTGTAGCAACTGTACCTGACTCACTTTTTTTAACTGAGCCTGCTTTCTTTTAAGCAAATTTAAACATTGATTCATCGCAATCCGTAAAATCCAAGCACGTGTATGCTCTACACTTCTCCAATCCTGACGAAAGACGGTGACAAATACATCATGGCAGAGATCTTCCGCATCTTGGGCATTCCGTAGCATATAATAACAGGTACGGTAAACATCTTTGTTGTATGAATCGAATAATTCACGTTCTGTCAATCCAAGGCACTCCTTTCTGATGGTTCTACGTTATAAACAAATGACTACTTGAAAAGGTTCATTTTTTTAAGAAATTCATATACGTACTTTTTTAATTTAGTGTTTATGTAAAAAGATCCAGTTAATGTACAAAAAAACAGATGGCAATAGAGGTCCGTTATGGAACATCTAATCCATCTGTTTTTGGCTATTGGGAAATGGTGAGCGAAGGCAATATCATGAATCACATTTGATTCTTCTAGAAACTAATTTTAAACTTCACCTTTTTTTCGTGCTGTCATTTCATCTTTCATTTCATCTTTTAAAGCTTCAATTGACTGTTTACGTCGCTTATTTTTTTCCTTTAGCCTGTTACTTTCTAGAGGATCTGCAAATTCCATACTAATTTCTGCTTCCTGCACTTTCTCCTCAGTATTTTTAACAATATCACGAATGCGTTCAACATTATTGGAGCGATCATCTGGTTTTCGATGTCTTGAATTAGCCATGTTAACCTCCTCAAATTATGACATAAGGTTATTTTGGAATGATTTTATCATTATATGAGTGCTAACTTTTACTAAAATAACATCCTTTAAACGCTATCTATCCAATAATTCTACCTTCATTAAAAGCAATTAAGTTTCCACCTGACAGGATTTTTAGACAATCTCTTCCTTCAAACCTTCATAGGCAGATTTTGAATGCATAAATACATATAAAACTAGGGAGAGGAAAATAGCTACAATTCCAAAGACAATGCAGACCATTTGTAGGGAGAGCCATTCCGATAGCAACCCTAAGGCTAACGTAAAGACAATCTGTAGCACATTAATGACCATCGTTGAAACACTACCAAAACGGCCCATAATTGATGTCGGTACACTTATTTGATAAAAGGTGCTGTAGCCCGCATTACAAAATGACATACATACTCCTAATGCTATAAAGCTAATAATCGCCATTGCCACATTCGGTGAAGAGTAAAACAATGTATAGCAAAGTGTGGTCAAAAGCAGACCATAGACAATATATTGTCTTGTTGAAAATCTTTTAGCATAGCGAGCAGCCATTGCTCCACCAATAATAGCTCCAATTCCAGCGATACTAACGATGACACCATATAGACTATCTGAAGCTTGAAGGTTTTGTTTAATAAATGTAGCTTCCTGTGAATCTAATGCAAAGGCAATCATCAATACACCTTGAAAATAAAGAAATACTTTGGCAAAGACTTGCTCTTTTTTTATATAGGCGTAGACAATACCATAATCCTCTTTTAGCATCCTCCAAGTAATGGGTTTTCGGTGCATGTCCTGATGATCTTCTACTGCGGGAAGCTTAAAAATGGAGAGTGCACAGATAAAGAACGTCAAAGCATTAAACCAAAACGCTATAGAAATATTGGAAATGGCAATGATAAACCCAGCCAATGCTGGCCCAATTAAAAATGAGCCTGAGCTAAACATTCCTAATATTGCATTAAAGGATTGTTTATCTTCATCTGGTATATATTTCGAAATATAATAGGTACTACTTGGCCCAAAAAAGCTACTTGCTATATTAGATAAAAATAAAACACAATAGATGAGCCAAATAGAGGACGTAAAAGGTAACAATAAAATCAATATGCCACGAATAATATCACTATAGATCATTAATTTTTGTTTATTCGATCGATCAATGATGGAGCCTGCAAAAAAGCTTGTTAAAATTCGAGCAATCGGTCCTACAATAAATATACTCGCCATAGCAGTAGGCGATTCTGTTAAATGCCAAACTAATAAATTGAGCGCAACTAGATTCACCCAATTTCCTAAATACGAGAAACCAAAGCCAAATAGAATGAGCCAATACTTCCTAGCAATGCTCATAAGTCCCCTTTCTATCACCAAAATGAATGATTGGTCTTTTTTGACATAAAAGTATTCCTTTAGATAATCATATCTATCGATGAATAGCTGTGCAACTAAAAATAGCAACCCTTAGCTAATTCATAGCTTTGGGTTGCCTTTTTAGTTAGTTGAATCTCGATCGATTAATATCGGTTTGAAGCGATATAGTTTTTGGTCATCAGCTAGATGTTCTTTTTTAATTTTTGCTAAGAGCAATGATGCCGCTTTCTGTGCCATTGGTAAAATGGGCTGTTGCAATGTTGTAATGGAAGGTGTTAAAAAATTGGCATATGGTACATCATCCACAGCAATTACTTGTACATCATTAGGCACATGTAAGTTTCTTTTTTTAATATAAAGCATTAATTCTTGGAAAATACGATCATTTGCCGCAATGATTCCTCTTGGTGGTTGCTCCAACGTAAATAATTGATTAAAAATCTCTGTCATTTGAGCTGGCTCACCATTTTTTATATAGCGCTCATCGATCAACAGATTCCTATTTCTGAGCGCTTGACGAAATCCTTCTAAACGTTCGACACGAGGAGTAATCGGTAAGGCTAAAGAAGTAGTGATAATGGCTATTGGTTGCTTTCGAAATGTCTCCACTGCCGTATCCATGGCAGAAAAATTATCAAGCAATACAGCAGGAATATCTACTCCCTCAATAAAACGGTCAATAAAAACGATTGGCATTGCTTGTTGATGAAGCCTTATGTAGAGATTTTTGTTTTCTCCTGTTGGAAAAACGATTAAGCCATCCACCTGTTTTTCTAGTAAAGTTTCGATATGTTTTTTCTCTTTTTTAGGGTTATCCGCTGAGTTACACACAATCATATGAAAGCCTTCTTTATCGAACTCTGCTTCCAATGCATTTATTATTTTTGTTGAAAAGTCATGGATAATATTCGCCACAATAATACCAATTGTAAAGGTAGATTTCTGTTTTAAGCTACGAGCCATTAAATTTGGACGATATTGCAATGCTTCAATAGCCTCTTCAATTTTCTTACGAGTCTCTGTACTCATATATTCATATCGCTTATTCAAATATTGCGATACTGTACTATTCGAAACATTTGCATATTGTGCAACATCGGCAATTGTTGTTTTTTTCACTAAAATCAATCTCCTACCTATAGTATGAAAACTCTCCTTGGTATTATGTAGCATAGCATACTTTACTGGTTAAATTAACTAGTCAAATAGTTATATACTTGTTCAGGTAAGTCAATGCCCTTATCCATTGTTTCCAAACTACGTATCTGTTCAATTTCACCAGGCACTAGTACCTGATCAAAATTTGGTGCTGTTGGCGCATCATGTAATTCATTTATCATTTTCGAGATATTTGCTTTGAATTGATTTACATCTCCAAAAATATTTGGATCTAATACATATAAATATTGTCCTAGATTACGTTTCTGTTCGTAATCACCATACATTTTTGAAATGTGAGGACCAAAAGCTGCACTTGCTAAAATTCCAGAAAGAACATCTATTACAAGTGCCATACCATATCCTTTTGKCCCTKCWAACGGTGTTAAAGATTTTACTTGGTGTGCGTCTGTAGTTGGTGCTCCTTGTGCATCAACTCCCCATGTATTTGGAATTGTCTCCCCTTTTTCACGTGCATATAGAATTTTCCCTAGCGCTACATTGCTTGTTGCCATGTCCAAAATAATCGGTTTATCGTTGGTTGGAAAACCGTAAGCAATTGGATTCGTACCAAAGTAAGGCTCTTTTCCGCCAAAAGGAACAACTGCGGAGTCCGTTTGAGAGCACATAATAGCAATTAAATTTTCACTCGTGGCTTGTTCAAGAAAATAGCCGAGTGCCCCACAATGGCTACTCTCTTGAATAATCGTTGTACATGAGCCATGTTCCTTAGCCACTTTAATGGTTTCATCCATAGCTTCCTTACAAATGACATGCCCAAAGCCATTATCCCCCTTAAAAAGAAGGTGATTTGTGCCTCTTTTTTCTACTGAAAAATGAGGGTTTTTCGTTATTCCACCTGCCTGTAAACGTGTTATATAATGCTCCACGCGCATAACACCGTGAGAACTGACACCACGTAAATCGGCATAAATCAAAACATCTGCTACTTGCGCTGCTGTTTCAGCTTCAACACCTTCAGTTGTGAATTTTTGAACTACTATTTTTTTTAATGCTGGTACAGAAATATTCATTGAAAATCCTCCCCATTATTTAAAATAGATTTGTGCTTTATTTGTGTTGTATTGTTTTGCCTCAAAGTAAGAAATAGCTTCATCGAATGCAATATGCTTCGTAACATAGCCTTTCTTTATAGCTCCTGACTGCATGTAGTTCATAACCGTCTCAAAATCTTCTAACGTAGCATTACGGCTGCTCTTCAATGTTAATTCCTTTGAATGAAATTCAGGATCATTAAATGTAATGGTTTTCTTCATTAAACCAATAAACACTAATGTGCCACTATTTTCTACGTATTGAAATGAGGATTCCATTGATTGTTGATTGCCTGTTGCATCAAAGACAACTGTAGGAAGTTCACCATTAAATTTTTCATGTAACTGCGCCATTATGTCATGGCTACCAACAATCACACCATCCGCTTCCGACCATGCCTGTCCTTCTTTTAAACGTTCTTCGTTCAAATCCATTAATACTGTTTTTGCACCGCGTAACTTAGCAAAACGTGCTGCTCCTAATCCAATTGGCCCTGCACCGATAACAAGTACCGTATCATTTTCTGTTAGTTCCGAACGACGTACTGCATGGGCACCAATAGCTAATGGCTCCACAATGGCTAATTGGTCACCTGACACAGCATTATCAGTAATTACAATACTTTCATCAACTACGATATATTCACCCATACCACCATCCATATGTACACCTAATACTTTCAAAGATTTACAGCAGTTTGTTTGACCTCGACGACATGCAACACACTCTCCACAATGGATGTATGGAATAACTGTTGCACGATCTCCTACTTGGATGTCCTTAACTGCTTCACCGACTTCTTCCACGATAGCAGCTAGTTCGTGGCCTAACACTCGTGGATAACTAAAGAATGGTTGTTCACCTGCAAAAGCATGTGTGTCTGTTCCACATACACCAATATGCGTGATTTTTAATAAAACATCATGACTTCCTTCAATACTAGGCTTGTCTACTTCACGTTCCACCATTTGAAACGGTTCATTAATGATTAATTGTCGCATGCTATTGCCTCCAATAAACTAGTAATTGTAGATAATTGCTGAATAACCTTTGCTGCATCACACTGGAAATATTGTTCGATAAATTGTTGCATTGGCTCTGACTGACCTTGTTCAAAATAGTTATGGATTTCAGTCAGTTTTTCAATAATTTGATCAGATTCACGCACGGAAAAGCGTGTTGGATTCATTGCATATATCCCTATTGCTAAAGCTTGATAGTATATTTCTGTTTCAGCGTAAGGGGCAATACGTGTTTGCCACTTGGATAACTCATTTAATTGAATATCATATAGCTGATGCTCAATAAATGGGTTTAAAAAACGTTCAAAGACATCTTGCTGATAGTGCTCATCCACTTGGAAGCGTTGGGTAAAATCGTTTGTTACTTTTTCAATAAAGGCTCGAACACCTGCATGTGAAAATGCCTCTCTTACAGTTGTATAGTTAAAAATCTTGCCGAATGCTGAAAGCAAAATATGACTACCATTTAAAATGGCAACTTTGCGTTTTCGATACATGTCTAAATCATCAAAGACAAAAGGGAAATCATGACTTGTTGGCCAATGTTTAAATGGCTCTTTTTGGTCAATTATAAATAAGAAATACGGTTCACAAACTGTGTAAAGGGCATCCTCCCCCTGATAATCCTGTGGATAACCTGTTACAATACGGTCTACAAGTGTATTACAAAAAGTTAACGTAGCAAGCCAATCATTAAATGCTGTAGGCAACTTCCAGTCTTTAGCATGCTGTAGACAAATTGTTTTTAATGTAGAACCATTCTGTTCTATTAATTCCAAAGGCACAATTGCCACTTGTTTTTCACCTTGAAAATGTTTGTAATATTGTTCTAGAAAGACGGTTAACTTTGCTGCATAGCTTGTGGGACAAGCCGTAGGATAAGGAATATTTTCATAATAAATCCCTGCCTCTGTTGTATTAGACACAATCATTTCTAATGTCTCAGACTGTGCATATTGTAAAAATGTAGGCCAGTTTTCATATGGATGAATAGTATCTTGAATAATCTTAATAGTGGTTTCTTCTTCTACGACCTCACCGTTTTTTAGCCCACGTTCCATCACAGTGAATTGCAGCTGTTGTTCTTCTAGCAGTTTAACTGTTTTTCCTCTTGCTGTTGCTGCGACAGAAACAATACTGCAAGGGACTTGTAGTTTTTCAACTGCTAGGTCAAAAAAGCCTCTGATAAAATTCCCATCACCTATTTGCATAATTTTAATAGGATGTTTCATGTCATTTCTCTCCTACATCGTCACGCCATCTTTAAAAATGGCGATTTCTTTGAATCCATATTTCTCATTATTCGTTTGCACTTCACCTGAAGCTAGCGCTACTATATAATCCATAAATTCATCGACTAATACATCCATCGGCTTCCCATCCACTAACTGCCCTGCGTTAAAGTCAATCCAATTTTTTTTTCGTTCATAAAGTGGTGTGTTTGTTGAAATTTTGACTGTTGGTGTAGGTCCTCCAAAGGGTGTTCCCCTACCAGTTGAGAAAAGGACGATTTGGCAGCCTGTTGAGGCCAGTGCTGTTGTTGAAACAAGATCATTTCCTGGACCGTTTAGTAAATGTAGCCCCTTTGTTGTCATACGTTCGCCATAATCAAGCACTTCTTTTACCTCTTGAAAGCCCCCTTTTTGTATACAGCCAAGTGATTTTTCTTCCAATGTTGTTATTCCACCCGCTTTATTTCCTGGAGAGGGATTTTCATAGACAGGTTGATTATATTTCATAAAATACTGTTTAAAGTCATTTACTAAATGCACAATATCCTCAAAAACAGAGGCATCTTTTGCACGTTCCATTAAAATCTGTTCAGCACCAAACATCTCTGGAACTTCCGTTAACACCGTTGCACCTCCAGCTGAGATCAACTGGTCAGAAAATACACCAATCATCGGATTAGCGGTAATGCCAGAGAAACCATCACTACCACCACATTTCAAACCAATTTTCAGTTCTGAAATAGGTAATGTTTGTCTGTCAAATGTCGTCACATAGTCAAAGGCTTTTTCAAGCAGTTGTTGACCCTCTTCCATTTCATCTGCTGATTCTTGAACATTTAAAAAGGAAACGCGTTGTTCATCATAATGACCAATTGTTTTCTTAAAGAGCTCAATATAATTGTTCTCACATCCTAGCCCTAATACAATGACTGCCCCTGCATTAGGGTGATGAATTAAATTAGCTAAGATTTTTTGTGTATACGTTAAATCATCACCAAGTTGTGAGCAACCATATGGATGAGCGAAATGCTGTACACCATCAAAATTGTCAGCCTTCAATAATTGGTTGCCTAACTTCGCCAAGTTTTCAGCTACTTTGTTAATACATCCAACCGTATTAATAATCCAAATTTCATTTCGTACACCAGCCTGACCATCTTTTCTACGATACCCCTTGAACGTGCGCTGTGCATGACGAGACTCGGCTACGGGATGTGTTTTTGGATTAAATTCATAGCTTAATTCACCCGATAAATTGGTTTTCATGTTATGGGAATGAACCCAGCTACCTGCTAGGATTTCTTCTGTCGCATGACCAATTGAAAAACCATATTTCGTGATGTGTGCATCTTTAGAAAGAGTCTTGATGGCGATCTTATGCCCACGTAGTACTTGTTGCTGTAACGTTATTTCCTTTTCATCCAATGGAAGTAAATATCCTTGAGGAAGATCACTCAAGGCTATGGCAACATTGTCCATCGGATGAATTTTAATAATTGATTGATTGTTCATTTGAATCMATCCTTTCTATTTTTAAGCTAATTCTTTATGAACAATTGGTGTAACAAATTTAATAACTGCTAATGAAGCGATGACCGCTAAGCCACCTGCAAGTAGGAAAKCTGCGGAGAATGTTCCTGTTCTGTCTACTAGGAAACCTGTTAAAGTTGGCCCAATAATACCAGCTGTGTTTGCAAGGAAGTGCATAAAGCCGCCAACAGATCCAACATACTTAGATTCCACCACATCATTAATGATTGCCCAGTAAATAGCCCCTGTTAAATATAAGAAGAAAACAGAGGTAGCAACAAGCGCAACAGCACTAACTGTTGTTGTTACAATACCTGCACAGCCAATCGATACAGCTGCTAAGAATAAACATGTCACTAGAACCACTTTACGAGAGAATAAAACTCCCTTACGCATAAAGCGTTTGTAAATGAAATCTGAGACAATTCCACTCAATGCTAAACCTAGGAATCCTAAAATCCACGGAATAACCGTTACAATACTCATATCTTTTACAGCCATTCCACGAGCTTCTACTAGATAACTTGGGAACCAAGTTAAGAAAAAGAATAGGATATAGTTATAGGCAAAGAACGAAAAAGCAGTAAATAATACTGTTGGTTGTTTTAAATAATAAGATAGACCACGACTATGATTGATATCTTCTGCTGCAATCTCTAAGTTTGCCATTGATTCTACACTGTCTTCTTTGTTTGGCTTTTCTTTCACCACTTTAAACCATACGATTGCCCAAATAAATCCAAGGATCATGATCGCAATAAATGAATATTTCCATCCATATGCTAATGCAATATAACCAACGATTGGACCTGCGATTGCACCACCAAGTGGCGTACCACTATTGGCTAGCCCTACTACAGAGGCACGTTTATCCGCAGGAAACCAGTTATTCACCATTTTATTTATGGTTGATGACAATGGCCCTTCCGCCATACCAAATACAATACGAACAATAATCAACGATGCGAACCCAACGACTAAAACCATTGCTCCACTAAATAAAGACCATACAATCATCGCTACAAATAGCGTTAACTTGGCACCAAATTTATCGGAAGCCATTCCACCTAAGAAGTTAAAAATGGCATACCCAACAGAGAAGCTACTAAAGATAATCCCTAATTGGGTTGACGTTAGATGAATATCTTCTTGAATAAATGGTGCTGCAATTGATAGTGCTGAACGATCTAAATAGTTAATGACACCCGCTAAAAATAGCATGACAATTACAACCGTTTTGCCGTCTCCAAAAATACCTTGTTGTTTCATATCATTCACCCCTAAATTTGAAATAAATCCCCTTTGTTAAACGCCTGAATAAGCCATAAATCCACCATCAACAGGAATTGTTACGCCAGTGACAAATGCTGAGTATGTATCATCAGCTAAAAATAATAAAGTTCCTAATAAATCTTGTGGTTTTCCAAAACGCTTTTGTGGTGTAGCTGTAATGATTTTTTCTGAACGTGCAGTTAATGAACCATCTTCTGTTAGCAATAAATTACGGTTTTGTTCGGTAATAAAAAATCCAGGTGCAATGGCATTAACACGTAAACCTGCTTCTGCAAAATGCACCGCCATCCATTGCGTAAAGTTATTAATCGCTGCCTTTGCCGCGCTATATGCAGGCACTTTTGTCATAGGGGCATAGGAGCTCATGGATGAAATATTAATAATTGTGCCCTTCGTTCTCAGCAATGCTTCACCAAAAACTTGGGCAGCCAAAAATGTTCCTGTAAAATTATTCGAGAATACGCTTTCAAAACCACTTGGTGTTAATTCAAAGAAATTTGGTGTAGTCGATTGTTCTTTATATACTTCATCAGCCGTAATGGCATCTGGATGATTGCCGCCCGCTCCATTAATCAGTACATCAATTTGACCATATTGCTGTAAAATTGCTTGTCTCGCTGCTATTAACGACTCTTTGTTTAAAACATCCACAGAAAAATTAATTGCTTCTCCGCCATTTTCTGTAATCGATCGGACGACTGCTTCTCCTTTTTGCGCTGTACGATTTAAAATAGCAACTCGCATACCTTGCCTAGCCAATTCCATTGCCATCTCTGAGCAAAGAACACCACTACCACCCGTTACAACAGCCACTTTATTTTGCAATGCTTCATGCACCTTACTCACCTACTTTTAAAATAACTTTACGTACTTCATTTTGGTTTTTTTCTATATATTCAAATGCTTCTTTTGCTTCATGTAATGAGAAAGTATGTGTAATTAAACCTTGATGCTGTAGCTTTCCAGCATCAACAAGCTTCACTACATTTTCAAATTGGAATGTTTGTAAACGTGAGCCTTTTATCGATAATTCCTTTTTCGTAATTGGTAGTGGGGCAAGCTCAATGGCTTCCTCTCCAAAGCTAAGGACTACTACTCTCCCAGCAACTGAAACAGCATCGATAGATTGTTTAAATGTTAGTGGAATACAAACTGCATCAATAGATACATTGACACCTACTCCATCTGTCCATTGGTTAACAGCCTCTAATAAATCTTGCTCGTTTACATTAACAACTACATCTGCACCAAGTTCTTTTGCAAATGAGAGCTTTGCTGGATCCAGATCAGAAATCATCACGCGTGCATCTATTAATTTAGCCATCTTTAAAATACAAATGCCAATCGGTCCGGCCCCTTGAATCAATAGTGTTTCACCAGCCTGTAATTCACCACGATATACTGCCTGCGCGCCAATTGTATAAGGTTCAATTAAGACTGCCTCTTCTAAAGAGGTGTGGTCTGCTACTTTATGCAATTGCTTTTCAGCTACAACAAAACGCTCACGCATGCCTCCATCTTCATGAACACCAAAAACAGAAAGTTGTTCGCAGACATTTGGTTGTCCTTTACGGCAAGCATAGCACTCACCACAATAACGAATTGGTTCGACAACAACCTTGTCACCAGCTTTTAAACCTTGTACGTCTTGACCAACCTCTAACACTCGGCCAGCAACTTCATGCCCAGGTACACGAGGCAATGTCGCTAATGGATTCGAACCATGATAAATATGCATGTCTGAGCCACAAATACCAACATATTCTGTTTGAACAAGGACATCTGTTGACTTTGTTATTACTGGTTCTGCTACGTCAATTAAAGCCATTTCAAAAGGTTTGATTACTTGTAGTGCTTTCATACATGTCACCTATTTCTTCAGATTTTCATAAGCATCCCAAAGTCCATTTAAATACATAATGCCAAGTGCTCGATCATATAAGCCGTAGCCTGGACGACATTGTTCTCCCCAAATATGACGACCATGATCTGGACGTACATAACCTTCATAGTTTTGGTCATTTAATGTACGTACAATATTTTTAATATCGATTGAACCATCCGATGTAAAATGTGATGTTTCAAAGAAACTACCATTTTCCATAATCTTGACATTGCGGATATGAGCAAACGGAGCACGATATGCATATTTTTCAGCGATGGCTACCATATCATTTTGTGGGTCTGCTCCCATTGAACCTGAGCAGAACGTAAAGCCATTTGCCATGGAATCAGAGATTTTAATTAATTTTTCATAGCTTTCTGCTCCTGTAATAATGCGAGGTAAGCCAAAGATTGAATACGGTGGATCATCTGGATGAATCGCCATTTGAATACCTACCTCTTCCGCAACTGGTAAAATAGCTTGTAAGAAGTAAGTTAAGTTATCCCAAAGTTTAACTTCATCTACTTCTTTGTACTGCTCAAATAAATCTGAGAGTCGAGCTAATCGTTCTGGTTCCCATCCTGGAAGGGTTAAATCCGAAGATGCGCTTACTTCATTCACCAGTTCTTGTGGATCTAAGTTCATGACCTTTTCCTTATCAAAATAGAGAGCCGTTGAGCCATCTTCTAATGGATGGAATAAATCTGTACGTGTCCAATCAAATACGGGCATGAAGTTATAGCAAATAACTTTGACACCCACTTCACCAAGGTTGCGAATAGATTGTTTATAGTTTTCTATATATTGATCACGTGTTGACAATCCTAATTTAATATCTTCATGGACATTGACACTTTCCACGACATCTGTATGGAATCCGAACGATTGAATATAGTCAACTTCATCTTGAATAGCCTCTTTAGTCCATACCTCTCCTGCTGGTAGGTGATGGAGTGCCCAAACAATACCTTTTACATTTGGTATTTGCTTCACATCTTCTAATTTCACTGTATCATTGCCACGACCATACCATCTAAATGTCATATTCATACGTCATTACCTCCTAGTTTGATAGATTTTCGATATATGCTTTGGCACGTTCCACTACACCTGCATAGCCATCTTTTACAAATGCTTTATTTAAATCACTTCCAATCCCAACTGCAACTGCGCCTGCTTCTAACCATTCATTCATATTAGCCAAACCAACACCACCTGTAGGCATAATTGTGATATGTGGTAGAGGCCCTTTAACGGCTTTAATAAAGTTTGGTTCAAATTGATTTCCCGGGAATAGTTTAATAATGTCACTTCCACCTTCAAGTGCTGTCACCATTTCTGTAATGGTCATACAGCCTGGTAAATATGGAATGCTATAGCGATTGCAAAGCCTTGCAATTGCAGCGTTATAGCTTGGACTAACAACAAATTTGGCACCGTTTAAAATCGCATGGCGTGCAGTTTCAACATCCAAAACTGTGCCAGCTCCAATTATTGCATCGCTATTGTGTAATGCTTTAAAAGTTTCTTCAACAAAAGGCGTTGTATACGTTATTTCGATTGCTCGAATGCCACCTGAGATAGCACCTTTTGAAATTTCCGTTGCTTCTTCAGGTGAATCCCCACGAATAACAGCTACAATTTTTGCATCTGACAACGCTTTCAAAATTTCGATTTTTTGCATTCCTGACAACTCCTAACGCTCAATTAGTTTTTCATCACCAATAAATTGCCTTAATTCTTGCAGGGATGGAAGCCCTTCATTATCTCCTTTAATTGTTGCTACCAATGCACCTGCACCATTAGCTAAACGGAGGCGTTCTACGATATCATCACCATTTAAATAGCTATAGACATAGGCAGCATCAAATGCATCCCCTGCTCCAACTGTATCAATGGCACGAATGGAAAATGCTTCTCGATCATACTGTTCAGTGGCTGTATAAACCGTGGCGCCTTGTTCACCTTTTTTCACAATAATTTCATCTATTTTATAACTCTCTTGAACGTCTTTAATTGTACGCCCTTCAAATAAAAGCTCAAATTCATCCTGTCCTGTTAACAGAAGATTGATAGATGGATACACTTTTTCGTATACCGCTCGGGCATCTTCTATAGTCCATAGTTTTAAACGTAAATTTGGATCAAAAGATATTGGAATATTTTTCGCCTGTGCTAAAGTAATTAATTTCAATGCAACTTCAATGTTATGTTCACATACCGCTAAATACACGCCGCTAATATGTAATAAGTCCACATCATCCAGTACTGACTCATCAATACGATCTTCTGTCAGCTCAAGTAAAGGTGATGGGTTGCGGTAGTAAAACGATTTACCTGCACCGTCTTCCCGAATCTCCTTAAAATAGATAGATGTTGGAATATGTGGTGTTCGTAAGACATGTGATACATCAATCCCTTCACCACGCGCAAAGTTATAAATTAATTTGCCAAATTCATCGTCTCCAATACAACTAATCCATTTTGCTTCCATATCTAAACGCGTAACACCTATCGCAAAATTTAATTCTGCACCACCCACAGCTCGCTCAAAGGAAGGAACGAAACGTAGAGGACCTGTCTTAGATGGATTAAAAACGACCATTGCATCCCCAATCGTTGCAATTCGTTTATTTCTCAATATGTTCATCCCCTTCACAAGTAAAACGTTTTAGTAAAACGTTTTACTAATACTAACACGATTTTTTTTACGTTGCAACAATAATCCGATTATTTAGATTGTTAGGGTCATATGACCATTATTGTCTTACATGCATAAAAAAACCTCGTAAAAGACAGAAAATAATCTATCCTTTTACGAGGGGAATCTATTTTATTGATAAAATGGCTTTACCTTGTAGCCGTTTTTCTCTAAATGATAGCGAATATTTTTATCGATTAGGAAGTGACCTGAACCAACAACAACAAAGTACTTACCTTCTTTTTCTTCCAGTACATTCATGATTTTCTTGGCCATTTGTTCATCACGTAGACCAAATAGCATTTCATTAAATTCAGATGATGTACCTTCCATTGCTTGGAAGCTTTTTGCAAACTCTTCAACATTTCCTTGCTTCCAGCTTGTAAACCACTCTTGAAGTACTTCAGATTGATTTTCTTCCGCTGGATGAATGATACTATCCAGTACAGCGACTAGTGACTGCTCCTGTGCCTCTGGTGATAATCCTTCAAACATATCAACCTGTGCTCTTGTACCTTCTAATTCAATCACTGGCTTTTGCTGCAACTGTGCATTTAATAAAAAGTAGACATCGATACCGTGCATAGCCATCTCTTGAGGTGTCATACCAAAGGAATCGTCCATAGCTAGCATCGATAATGCACTCGAAAGCATCCACGGCTTTTGAACTGTTAGCTGGTCCATTGGCAGATCATAAAGCTTTGCCACTTGTTCAAGCTTCGCATATGTTTCTGGTGCAACAGCATCTTTCAATGTTGAGCCATCTGTATACATTGCTTTCTCTGAATAGTATTCAAGTGCTTCCGTATCCAAGATATTCGCCTCTACTAGCAGTGCATCAGATTCATCAAATGCCGTTACTAATTTTTTATCGAATGGATATAAGTCTGGTGTTCCTAAATGAATAGAGCCTAATAAGTAGATAAGCGTATCCTCGTCCTCTACTACCCAGGCCACCCCTTTAGAGCCTTGCTCTGCAAGTGCATATGTACTCTGAATGAAACGAACAGCTAGCAAAACAGCCTGTTGAGTGGTTGCCTTTTTCTCTAACTGAAGTCCATTGGGAGAGCCTTGTAATATATTTTGCTCTTTCATAAATTGAACAGCATCTGTACCAACAGGTAAATCATACCGTGCTACAATATTATACAAGCGATTGACAATATCACCACGTGTATTATTGTTTTTCACACTTACTGGTTTGTATTGTTTATTTTCAGCTAAGCCTAGAGAGGCAACCTTCTTTTCTGTTAAAGCTAGTAGTTCATTTACTTTGTCCACTGGAATTTCCTGAAGAAAACCATCGAAGTACCATTCAGTTGAGTAAATCCCGTATTTTTCGCCCTCATTTAATGTTTCTATTGCCCATTCGCTTATCGACGGTACTAGGGGTTTTGTTTGCTCTTCAGCATGAATCACAGGGACAACTGTCGTCAGCATTAATGAGGCACCAAGCAACGCTGCACTCGTTCGTTTCATCATCTTTTTCATCAAATTCTTTTCTCTCCCTTTTCCTATTTTATGTATAAGTATCGTATGAAATTATACCATATACTATCCAACTATTTTATAAGTAAAAGTGTAAATATTGACAAATATGTATTGACATTTCTCTATTTTGAAATAGTTATGAAGAGGTCAAATTTAATAAGACGATGACAAATTATTATGTCATCGTCTTTTTCGTTTATTAGTAGAGAAGGTTTATTGAATAAATTTAGGATCTAATATACCTAAACCACTGCCTTCAAGTTCAAATTTCACTTTTGAAACTCCATCTAAATTAACATGAACCTTTACCTTATCTTTGATTGCTCCACTATCATAAACTAATTTCCCATCTGCGTAAATTTTCAAGAAACCTATACCGAAGGAATTAGCTGCTAATTTTTTAATTGGTGCCAAATAGGTTTCGAATCCCTTGTAATTTCCATTGGCTAAGTATTCCACTGTATGGTCTTGAACTGCGCCTCCCCCATGATAACCACCAAGCTGATAGGATCGCTCAAATTTTTCACCTGTACTAATAATGACAGAGCTTGGATTGTGGAAGAAGTGGTCTTCATCACTTCCAATAGGTTTTACATCTTTTAAAGCGATGAATTTTGGAACATCACCAATATAAACGGATTTTGTTTTCCCATCCCATGTTACTTTTTCACCTAAAGATTCAGCAATAAATCGCATTGGGACATATATCGTGCCTTGATAATTAAATCCAGATTGACCTTCTGGCGGTACTTTCTCAACCTTATCTACATAATAATTAATTGGATCCTGAAACACGCTAATCTTTTTCATGTCACTTGCTGCTTCCGTTGTTGAAAAGTAGGTAAAAGTCAAACCTCCTACTATAAAAAACCCTAAGTAACTAGTTATTATAAATAGCTTTTTCATAAAATCACTCCTTAAAATAAACATAGATATATGTAATTATACCAGAAATTTCATACAGCCTTTAAAGATTTTTATATCAGGATATTTTTTAAATTTATTTGTGAGCAATTATACGATTAATGGCAAAAACTCAATCCAATTAATGGATCGAGTTTTACTTTTTAATTATCGAATAACTTTCTTCTTAAAAATAGACGGTAGAACCTCTAACAACCGTTCACGTGTAATGGGATCACAATGATTCCATATAAAATCTATGAAATGAGTCTTACCAGGAGCAAGCTCGATTAACGTGGCGATTTGTGGGCAGTAAGTAATCATTAGTAATTCTTTGGGGGAAGCCAAGATAAAATTACGCTCTCCAGCATAGTGATTTATTTGATGCTGCTGAATTTCTATCCATGCTTGCCCTTGCTCGATTAGCTGCATTACCTGAGGAGTAGGACGAAAGCCCAGAGATTCATACAAGCTTGCAGCCAATCCAGTCTGACACATAACATAATATTTAGTATCTAACTTGAGATAAACAGTAGCCGTCTCCCCAGCAACATAAACATCTGCTAATTGCCTACGTACCAATCTTACTTTGTTCTCATATGTAGAAATCCACTTCTCTGCCGCTTTACTCCGTTCAAATAGTTTAGCGATATATCGTAACCGCTCAAATAGACTAAACTTGCTATTCAGTATAATAGTAGGAGCAATCGCATCTAGTTTCTGCAAATCATGTTCAGGATGAAAATAGCTAAGCAATAATAACTCTGGCTGCAGCTGTGCGATTTTATCCGGATCTACCCAATGCCCAATACTATGAATGTTCCTTAATTTATTGTGATAAACCACGTTATCTTTCATGATTGAGATGGCCGCCCCTATAGGAGGTATGCCTAGAACAAGTAATTCCCCAAGTGTAAATTTGCCATCAGTCACAATACGTGTTGCATCTTTAGGAACATGAATCTTTCTACCAAATGAATCGATAACTGTTCTTTCTGGAGTATGAAGTTGAATGTTTGCATATTCACGTGGGGTGTTTCCGGTTAATTTATGAAAGCATCGACTAAAATAATATTCATCCTTAAACCCAATTTGTCGAGCTATTTTTCTCAATGGCTCAGTTGAATTACTTAGAATTTTTTTTGCCTGGTTTATACGTACATGAGTCAAATAATCCGTCGGCTTTTTACCGGTCAATATTTTAAACTTTTGACTATATTGCCATCTTACCATTCCAGCCATGTTAGCTAATTGTTCAACTGTCAAGTCCTCATCATAGTGCTGTTCTATGTACTGTACAGTTTGTTGAACCAATTTTGTCTTTTCTTCGTGCTGTAACTGGTTAGCTTGTTCATCTAACTGAACCATCATAGCTAGTATTTGCTGAAGTCTACCTTGTAACATGGCCATTTCTAATGTGGATAGAGAGGAACAAAATTGATTATTGTTCGATGCTTCATTTCCTAATACCTGCTTGACTTGAGAAAACAACAGATGATAGGGATAACCATGAAGCAGGGGTGGATGAGCAATTCGGTTCAAAGTCATTCCTTCTACTTCAAAGGTTTCAAAGGTAAAGCGAGCAAGCTGTGCCTCTTTGTTACTTGACTCTACCGTGTAGCTTTGTATAGGTAAAATGAGCATGCAGCTTCCTTGTCGTAGATCGATTGCCATTTTGTCTACATACAGTCGTATGGCAGGACTGAGTGCTATCAATAATGTGCATAAATTTGTTTCATGATTATTTATTCCCTCATTATGGCTAGTAGCTGACATTAATCGATCAACTTGAAATCGATCATAGTGTTGTAGTCTAATATATAAGGATGTCAGATTCATAAGCAACTCTCCAAACATTGAAAATGATTCTCATTATCGTCATTGTAACATATAATGACCCACTATCAACGATTGTTCGAGTATGTGCTAGAATACTAGCGGTTTAAAAATTGATTGGACGGATACAATTTTTACTGTTTGCGCATCCACTCTGGTAGCTTTTGGAACAATTGCTTCAAAGCTAATAAATTATCTGTATTCCATTCATTAGGAACAACATAAACTTTTCCCTTTTTGACAGCAGGCAAAGTTCCCCATATCGGGCTTTGTAGCAGCCGATCAGCTTCTGCTTCACTTTCACTATCCTCTTGTACAATTACAAACAAATGATCACCAGCAAACTCAGGAAGCACCTCTTCTGAAACCTCTAGGAAAGATACCCCTTCTACATCAATAATATTCTTTTGTACTGCTGGTGGGACAGCAAAGCCATTTTTCCCATAAATAATAGCACCTAGGCTACGATCACCCATAACATAAAGCGTCTTTCCTAGCTGATAGAAAACTGTTGCGGTTTCCCCTTCTGTTAATTGAAACTTTTCAAACATTTCTTTAGACTCTGTTTCAAACTTAGCAAGCAATTGAGCTACTTCTTCCTGCTTATCTAAGATATTCCCCATCTCTTTTACTCGTTCTGTATAAGGAAGAGCAGGATTAAAGGGAATCGTAGTAGCGATTTTTGACAATTCTTCATTAAGATTTGGATCCGCCTTGTAATAGCCATTAATAATCAAATCAGGTTTTAAAGTCAAAATCGTCTCTAAGTCAGCAGGATTACCAATATCAACGATCCCTTCAAGTTTGCCTTCATAGTAACTAGGAGAATCTTTAGGAAGATTATTACCAACAACCGGAATATCCATCGCCAAGAAATCACCAATTGTCTGACCAATATAAACGACTCGTTTTGGATTTGCAGGTATTTCAACCTGTTCACCTGTAATCGTTGTATATTGAATAGTTGACTCACTTTCCTCTGCTTTCACATCAGATTGAGTTGTTTTCTCGTTTTCCTTTTTCTGCGCATCAGATGTGTTGCCATTAGAACTACATGCCGCTAATATCAATAACAACAGGAGGAAACTCCCCCATAGTATAATTCTCTTTCCAATATATTGCTTCATATTTGTTGCCCCTTTCAGATTTATCTTTAATTGAAAATGATTATCATTTACAGAGTTATTATAGATTTTATGAAAGGGCGAAACAATGAAAAAAACGCAATAATTTATTTGGATAAATGTCAATAATCAGGATTATGAAAGCCTTTTGGTTTTTTTTAGTGAAGAATTATTCATTTTAGGATTTCGACTATATGATCAATTTAGAATCTCAAGAGAGAAAATGGTGAAATGTAAGCATAAGTATTAGCTCCCTATAGAAAAAAAAGAAACCATTTCAGTGGTTTCTTTTCATATTAACAAGCTGTTGATTACTATTCTATTTGATTTCTTCAGTGAGCTCTAAAATAATTCCTTCTGGCCCACGAACATAGCATAATTTATAGGCGTTTTCGTACCTATAAATGTCACTAATAAGTTCTGCGCCCTTCTTTGTCAATTTGTTAACGAGGGCTTCAATATCTTCAACATTGAAGGCAATATGCTGGATACCCAAAGTATTTGCTAAAGGATGCTGGATGCCTATTTCATTTGATGGCGCGTTAAATTTTACTAGTTCAATATTCGTCTCACCGTCTGGCGTTCGCAGCATTACTATTTCTATATTTGCGTCACTATCTGACGTTCGCAATTTTGCAACGTCCTCTTTTATATCTTGAAGCCCTATTACCCGCTCCATCCTCTTCACCCATTCACCCTCCACTTTTCCTTCCCCTAACACCTCAAGGCCAAAGTCAAGAAAAAATGCTTTCGCTGCAGGAAGATCATTGACGATTATCCCCACATGGTCAATCTTACGGATTTTCATATTTCAAACCACCTTTCTCCTATTTGAATAATTTCTTTTTAATTGCAGAATCCTAAGTCTTAATTATTTTTATCGTATATGATGATTGTCCTTTTTACGAATAAAAACGCTTTAAAACCCCTATCTGAAACATCCTTCTAAACAATTTTTAATTTATGGCGGGTACTCGAATAAGAATAGAAAAAAAGAAGCCCATTAAAATAGGCTTCTCTTACACTTATAAATAAAGGATTTTTACTAGGTAATCTTTTTCACCCCATGAACCGTAGCTTTTAAAGGGGGAAAATCCCCAACACTACACAGACAATAATCATGACAATTGTAGAACCGAATGCCCACTTTAAGAAGATACGTTGTAGTGTTCCGAAATCCTCTCCAACCATTCCTACTAATAAATACGTAGAGGGAACAAGCGGACTTAGAAGGTGTACTGGCATACCTAAAAGAGAAGCTCTACCGATTAGGGCTGGATCAATGCCATATACTGCTCCTGCCTTTGCAAGTAACGGCAGTACTCCATAGTAAAAGGCATCATTAGACATAAAAAATGTAAAAGGTGCGCTGAGAATGGCTGTAACAACAGCAAAATGAGAACCCATTGCATCTGGAATATAATGAATCACTGAGTTTGCCATTGCATCTACCATTGATGTACCTGAAAGAATGCCTGTAAATATCCCAGCTGCAAAAACCATAGAAACAACAGATAATGCATTGTCAGCATAATTCGCAACACGTTCCTTCTGATCTTTCAATTTTGGATAGTTTACAGTAATCGCAATCGCAAAACCAAGCATGAATAATGCAACAGGTGGTAATAACTCCATAATTAACGCTACTAAAAGAACAATTGTCAAAGTATAGTTAAAGATAATTAGTTTTGGACGTTTCAAATAGTCATCTTCGACTGTAGCAGCAGACTGAGCTGCCGCTTCATAATCATATTCTATAATACCAATCCGCTTTCTTTCCTGTCTTCCGAACGTAAATGCCATGAACAGAACAAAGATAGCCCCGCCAATCATCGCTGGAATCACTGGTGTAAAAACCTCAGACATTTCCAGATTCAAGGCTGTCATAACCCTTGCTGTTGGTCCTCCCCAAGGTAGAAGGTTCATCACACCCGAAGCTGAAACGGCAATACCAGCTAATACAATTGGTCGCATGCCAATTCTTTTATAAAGCGGTAGAAAGGCAGAAATAGTAATCATGTATGTTGTCGTACCATCACCATCTAAAGAAATAAAAAGGGCTAATACGGCTGTTCCGATAGCAATTTTTACAGGATCCCCTTTTACTAGCCTAAGAATCGTTTTAATGATTGGATCAAATACACCAGCATCGATCAAAATACCAAAGAAAAGAATTGCAAATAAAATCATAATCCCTGTTGGAGCGACACTTTTAATCCCATCCAACATCATAGGTCCCATTTCACTTCCGAATCCACCAATAACTGCGAACGTAATTGGCACTACAATTAATGCAATCATTGCTGTAAGACGGCCCGTCATAATCAAAATCATAAATACTATTATCATTAAAAAACCTAAAATTGCTAGCATAATACTCCCCCCAAATGCTTCGTGAAGTTATTTATTAATTCGTTAAATAACTAATTTTCCGAATATTACACCTTATAATAAATTAACATCGACCAAATGTAATCGTTTACAAATTAATGTTTATTAATTTCTTTATAGCTATTTTGTACATTTTGTTCACGAAAAGCATTGTATACCTGTCTATTTTTGATAAACAAAAAAAGAGGCTAACCTTGGACTATGTATTCTCTCCAACATCGTATAAGACGATAGAAAGGAAAACACATAGATCTCAATAGTCAACCTAATAAAGCAAATATATTACTATGCATAATAAGAATAAATTTACTCAGTAAATCTCCAATAATTTCTCATATTTCTTATTTTCATCATCAAGAAATCTAGATGTATCTCTACTGTTCATATAAAAATCTTCCCACATATACGTCTGCAAAGTTTGTTTCCATTCTTTAGTTTTGACCATTTTTGCAAATGTCGTCTCCCAAAATTCGATTTCCTTTTTTGACATATTAGGTGGTCCCATAATACCGCGCCAGTGTTTAAAAACTACATCTATTCCCTCTTCCTTCCATGTAGGAATTTCTGGGAGCTCCTTTAAACGTTTCTCCGAGGAAATGACAAGCAATTGTACCTGATTCAAATCATAATATTTTTTAGCCTCGGACAAAGTCATCGTTGCCACATCTATTTGCTTTTTTAATAATGCATCAACAACTTCATCACTATTCTCATAAACTAAAAAATCTAGTTTTTCAGGATGCACTCCTGCCTGTTTACTCGCTAATACAAAAGAAATTTGATCATCATTGCCTAATCTCGGAGAAACTCCTATTTTATACGCTTGAGGTGTTTCTTTGAGCTCTTCCATTAAACCTTTTGCACTTTTTATTTCTGAATCCTTGGAGACAATTACGACATTCCATTCTGTAGCCAAAGTGGCAATGGGTGTAAAATCTTTGTAGGTTAGCTTACTTTGCCCCAACAAATGATTGGTAATGAGTAAGCTTGAATTCATTGCTAGCACATGTTTTTTTTGTTGTTTAGTATATTTCCATCCTAGCTCTCCACCAGCACCTATTTTATTCAGTACATGAATATCCTCATCAATCAAATTGTTACTCAGTAAAATATCCTGTATGGCTCTTGCTGTTTTGTCCCAACCTCCACCAATAGAGCTTGGGGCAATGAATGTTACTGTATCTGTTATTGCTTCATGCCCCTCATCTTGTGAACAACCAAAGCAAAGCATGACAACAAGCACGAAAATAAACATTATTTTTTTTCTCATTGTTCATCCCTTGTCCTTATTTTTAAGTTAACCTTGTTGTTATTCTTTATAGTAATATTTCCTCTCAGGCCTTCCAACAACTCCATATTCATGTTTTGCCGTACAGACATCAATTGAAACAAGAAACTCTAAATACCTTCTAGCAGTTGTTCGAGATGCACCGATTTGTTCACCCATCTCCTCGATGGAAATACCACCTTTTAGTTCCTTCATTACCTCTTTCACTTTTTCTAAAGTATGACGATCAACACCTGAAGGCAAGTCTTTTTGAGATGAGGACAATTGATTGGCAACACCAAAGTATTGATCAATCAATGTTTGGTCGACCTCATCACGATGACTTAGAAGTTTTTTCTTTTTTTTATATTCTTCCACCGCTTCAACAAATTTCTCCATTGTCACAGGCTTCAACAAATAGTTACTCACACCATATCTAACTGCCGTCTCCAACATCGTTTTTTCTGTTGCAGCAGTCACTATAATAATATCGATTGATGGATAATGATCGCGAATTTTTGCTAACAAATTTGTTCCAAGATCATCGGGCATATAGATATCCAAAAAAAGCAAGTCAACTTCATATTTCTCTAGTATGTCCATCGTTTCCTTTGCATTCAATGCCTTCTGAACAACCTTTACATCTGGTACTTTATGCAAAAACTGTTCTTGCACTTGTGCAATACGAAAATCATCTTCCGCAATGACAACCTTAATCATTTTTCCCCTCTCCTTCTTTTATCTCCCTGTGCTGACATTTAGAAACCCAACTTAAAGGGAAGTACCTCCAACATCAGTAGTACTATAGATTATCTCATTGAGTAAGCTTCATTATTTCGGTAGGAATACCGTGAAAATGGCCCCACCGTGTTTGTCATTTTTTACTTCTACTGTTCCACCTAAAGATTCTACAATTTGTTTAACATTAAATAAACCGTACCCCCTATTTTTTCCTTTAGATGAACTACGTAAATCAAATATAAAATCTAACATATCTTCAGCAATTCCCTTTCCATTATCTGCTACTTCTATAATGATATCACTCCCAATTCCTGTAATTGAGAAAGACACCCTTCTCTCTTTTCGATCGGCTACGGCATCAAATGCATTATCAATAAGATTTCCAATGATTGTGATGATATCCGTGATTTCAATGTGACTTGGTAAGACATCTACATAACTATCAGGATCAATTTCAAAGGCAATCTTCTTTTCCGATGCATTGCCCAGTTTCCCTAATAATATAGCTTGAACATTTATATCTTGAATTTGATTAAATAGGATTCGGTTTTGGTGTTGGTGATTGGCTGACTCCTTTTGTATAAATTCAAACGCATCCTGATATCTCTCTAATTGGATTAATCCTGATAATAAGTAAAGTTTATTTGAGTACTCATGCGTTTGCGCACGAAGTCCCTCAGAATATGCGCGAACCTCTGTGATCGTATCAATAAGCTTTTTAAGCTCCGTTTTATCACGAAAACTAGAAACCACACCCATAATCTTTTCATTTTCGATAATGGGAATAAAATTAAAAATAAATACTTTATCATTAATTAATATCTCTACATTATGAATGGGCTTACCTTTCTGTAATACATGATCGATATTAATTGCTGGTAAGACAAATTGAATATGTTCACCAATAGAGGATTCATCCTTGAGGTTCAACATTGAACTAGCAGAATGATTGATTAAGGTTAAGAAACCCTTTTGATCGATTGCAATGATTCCTTCCTTTACTGATAACAGAATGGCACTTCTTTCTCTATATAGTGAGGAGATTTCATGCGGTTCCAATCCCATAGTATCTTTTCTAATACTTTTGGTTAAAAAAATACCACCAATGATTCCTAAAATTAAAACAATTAGAGAAGCAATGAGAATGGACTTAATTCGTTTATAAATATTTTGAAAGATTTCTTTTTCTGCGTATTCAACCGCTACGGTCCCAATTACACGAGTATATTCTCTATTGTCTGCTATGATAGGAACCTTTCCTATTAAAACAGAACCACTCTCTCGTTCCAATTCAAAATTATTAGAACCACCAAATATTAACCCATAATTATTTGTATGATCAAAACTCTTCTGACCAACCTGACTTGGGCTTCTGTGCGAATAAATAATCTTCTCCCGATCTTCAATAATAATATTTTCTGCATTTACCTGATCTATTACTTGCTCAGCAATTGGACGAAAACGTAGCTCTAAATCACTTTTCCCAATGGATTCTTTAAGTTCTGGCATAAGAGAGATTGTCATAGCCGTTTGCAATGCCAATTGTTTAACTTGAGTCCTTGCATCGACATATTGTAAATAAGCAAATATACTGGCGAGCAGAAAAACAATAAAAAGAATTAACGTGCTAATCAGTCCCAATATTTTTGTTTGTAATGGTATCTTTTTTTTGTTCAATATACTTAACCTTCACCCTTTTCAACTAGTATAATTCATATAACTTTCATCCTACTTTTATTTAAATCCCTTTGTTTCCATATTTAAGAGAATATAACTTAGCTCATGGTAATTTGACTGTTATGATTGTCTTAACTAGAAAAATCATAAGAACTTACTAAATATCAGAGGAAAACCTAGTTTGAATCCAGCTTAATTTCTAGATTATACTATATTTCAAAGGAATTTTAGAATGCATAAAATTCTTCCACCAAAATCGGTGGAAGGTTTATGTAAATCAATAATAAAATCTTATAGACACATCAGGAAAAGTCCTGTTGTTAATCCATGCTTATACGCTAAGTCTCCATTTTGTAATTCTTGGTCAAAATAAACTTGTGATTTGATATTGGATTTCGGCGTTCAGGATGAAAATAGAATAAACATGAATTTATTACTATCATTAAAATAAAGATGCTCCTCTTATTACAGAAATGCGCCAATGTCTGATATCTCCCTTGAAACTTCCCCTAATTTTTATTTTTTCCCTCCTTATAGTTTGAAAGAGTTCAAAAAAGGTTATAAAACACTATAACAAAATATTTAAAATACAAAATAGGAGATGGATAGTATGAGTTTCATTTGGTTTTTAATAATTGGCGGGCTTATCGGTTGGCTTGCAGGTATAATTTTGGGTAAAGATATCCCAGGTGGAATTATTGGTAATATTATTGCAGGTATTATCGGAGCATGGATTGGTGGTATGCTTCTTGGAAGTTGGGGTCCTAAAATTTCCGATTTCTATATCTTCCCTGCCCTCATTGGAGCAATTATACTAGTTTTCATTTTGAGTTTAATTATGAAATCATTGCGTAGTGCTTCGTAAGCTAAATAGATCTCTTAATCTATTACTATACGATTAAGTGAATCAGATGTAACCAATAATAAATGGTGACTGTGCTTATAACAAAAAAGCGGCCTTCCACATCATATCTGTGGAGGACCGCTTTTACTTTGTTTTTAATTAACTTAACAATCCTCCGCTCCGTGAATTCAAGAAGAACAGAACAGCCTATACAACAATAGCGCCTGATTGAGGAGGACTATGCCATACAAAGCTTGATAATTAATGTTCTATAGATGTGATCCTCCACTTGCATCGAGCAATTGACCAGTTACCCAACGGCTGTCTGATGAAGCAAGAAAGGCGGCAATATCTGCCACATCCCCGGGCTCTCCCCATCTGTTGAAAATTGAAAGACCAGCCGCATATTTTTGTCCATCAAGGTTTTTCAAAGTCTTAGCATTCATTTCTGTATTAATAATCCCAGGCTGGATGGCGTTTACCGTAATATTCCGGCTCCCTAGTTGTTTGGCTAGAAGACGCGTAAACGTGTCGATTGCACCTTTGGACATACTGTACGTGAAGACACTTGGTGAAGCTGCACGTGTCACAAAAGATGAAATATTAATAATACGCCCCCCATCTTTTAAACGTGGTAAAGCTTGCTGAGTAACAAAAAGTGGTGCTTTAACATTTATCTTCATTACCTCGTCAAATGATTCCTCTGTCGTCTCTTCTAAACTGATAATTTGACCAATTCCAGCATTGTTGACAAGAATATCGAATCCGCAACCGCCCATATATTCCCGAATAGTATCATCCAAAGTAGTAAATAAATCTTGAATACCATCTAGTGTACTAAGGTCAGCACCAATCGCCAAAGCATTTCCTCCGCTTTGTTCGATCTGGTGAACAACTGCTTCTGCCTCAGTACGTCTTTTCCCATAATGAACGACGACAAAGGCTCCCTCTTGTGCCAGACGCAATGCAATACTGCGGCCAATTCCTCGACTTGATCCTGTAACTAAAGCGATTTTGCCTGTTAACTTACCCATGCTTCCATCTCCTTGTTCAAACATAGTTAGATTACATAGAGAATTATATCAAGGGACATTATTTGAAATGTTGCTCTCCTATTCGGTTTCAAGGAGTGTTTCGTTATGGATAAAAACACCCCTTTAGAATAATAGTATCCAAAGGGGTAAAATGGTGTAATTTATTTACAAACGGTATGACTTTATTTAAAGTCACCAACACATTTGTGAATTATATTTAATGATGTCATATTTTTCACAGTAATCTTAAGAATTTTATAAGATGATAGTGACACTATTTATAATAACAATTGTCATATTCCTCTATTTCTATAATTTATGTTGTCATAAACTTTTCCAACTATTTTTTAATTATCTATTAAAGGGCGTTTTTTTGGTTTTTGTATCTCACTCATCAATGAGCATCCAAACTACTATCAAATTATTTGTTTAGAATCTTTAATCTCCTTCTAAGTCATCTAATGTGTGCCTTATCAATACATCAATTCCTTTATATACCCCTCGAGAGCTCTTTAAAGTCTTTTTGGTAACCCCTAAATATTCACTTAAAAGAGAGTAATCAACCCTACCATATTGATTATAAATATGAATTATTGCTTTTTCTAGGTTTGCCCTTCTTATTAACTTCTGTTCAGCTATATTCTCTTTCGCTGAATTTGAAATAAATTTTGCTATTTCTGGATAATTCCTTTTTAAAATTTTTTCAGATATTCCTAGAAATTTATATACTTCATGTACTAATATTGGTTCTTCATGAATTTTTTTATTCTTAATGTATCCATTTATTACTTCATATATATATTCTATTTCTTCTTTTTCTTTGTTTAATTTGTTACTCAATTTTGCCTCATTTATTTTTTTATTCAGGTTGTGGTACCGTAATGTACTTTCCGTTATATCTAAAATTGCTGCAACTTCTTTTACAGAGATCTGTATGTTACTTCGATCTAGGTGTTTAATAACTCGGTCCACTTCATTTCTCAATTTCTCCTCTTTTTCTTTGTTTGTTACTCGTGAATTTTCCTCCAAATATATATATTGCTGTACATCGGGATGCCAATAATAATAAAAAGTTGATAAAACGTCCCAGCCAAAAAGATTTGATGCTTGTTGTGTGAGTAATTCACTCTTTTTCCAAAAGGACTTCAATAAAGAAAAATTGTTTGTTAATTTGCTTTTACTTAAATCAACCACTCTATTTTCCAATTTTGAATTAGTATTACAAAACGGATTATATTGATAAATGTAACCTAAATAGAAATAAACTTTATTAGGATATATGTTAAGTTGCTGAATAATTTGTTTTTCAGAATAATCCTTTCTAAATAAACTATTAATTTTCTGTAATAAAGATTGAGAAATATTTGTTTCTTCCCATTTAGATAATTCTTTATTATAACCTACCTGTACCCAGCAATATGTGCATACACACATCGAGCTATATAAATATTCTTTTGGTACATACTTCCCTTTAGAGAATTTCATATCTACCATCCTATGAACGGTGCCATAAAATTCACACCATTCTGATTTGCATTCAATAACTTGAACTTTCTTATCTTGTGTCCTATTTAATAGTATCCTTATAAATGAGTTTGGTACTTTTAAACTCATTAAAGCACTTATTTCAATATTTAATTCTCTCAAAGTATTTAATATAAATCCTAATCTTAATGTACCATTAGATTTATTTCTCACAATTTCTAATAATCTTTTCACTTGTGAAGGAGAATAAAAGGGATGTTTCTTAGAATTTATCCGTACATTATTCGGAGTAGCTAAGAATAATAACAATACTGCAATTTTTCTATGTATTGGTTGAGATTCCTTTAATACATTTTTACTTATGAAACTTGTAATTTTAAATAAATTTTTCCAATCCCTATATATTCTAAATTGTTTGTTTTTTATATTAATATCCTGGATAGTCTCTTCTATTCCATCAAATAACAATTTATCACAAGAACTACACTTTAGATGTTCTAAATGGCCACTTCTTAGATATGGCTGTTCACTCCCACATCTGTAACATTTTGATTCTATTCTTGTAAAATGTTTATAACACATATGTATCTCTTTAACTTGCCATAAAAGTTGATATGCTTTATTTTCATTTAAACAACTTTTACAAAATCGACGGTTCTTGAGTTCTATTTCTTTCCCAAATATCATTTTTCCAGCTGCCCCAGGATAAAAAAAGCTAACTATTGGCTCAAAAGAATGTAATACCAATTCATTAGCTTTTATATTTAATAAAATTGACAAATCATTTAAATGAACAATATCACATGGAAATAAGTCAAACTTATAAAAGATATTCCTATCCACTTTATAAACTTCATGTTTCTTTACTAATTGCCATATTTCAGAGATACTGTTTATTGCATTTAAATTTGCTGTTCTAATGAGATAACTTGATAAAGATTCCCCTTCTATCAATTTAGGTCTGATTGTGAATGTTCTTCTAATCTCCATGAAATTCACCTCTTTAAAATCAGAATTTATAATTGTTAAATTTTTGTTCTTTATGATTGCCAAGTTTATCTGCTATAAACCTAGTTAATTCTTTATCCTTTCTCCATAAAACCGTTCTTTTTATTTGTAAGTATTCATATAATTCATACGAGGAGATATTTTCTGAGCAAGATTCATTAATATAAAGTTCTACTTTATTTTTTATTTCCTCTCTCAATTGTTGCAGCCTCAATTCCCTCTGTTTCTTTCTCACTTCTGCAATATACTTATTACCTCTCCAATTACGGATTGTTTCAGGAGAAACTTTTAATTTAATACTCACATTCTTTATTGTGATATCCTCATTTATCTCAAACATTTCTTCAACAGTATTTTTCACTCTTAAAAATTGTGAGTTATTGCTCAGATTATAATCTTTTTTATTAGAGCCATCTTCATCGTACAATTCATTTATTACGTCAATATGATATCTATAGACTAAAAAATCATTGTAGTTTTCCCATATTCTCCATTTTCTGATTTCTTTTAATCCTATTTCTCCTCTAATCCCATTAAGCATACTTTTTAATTTATTCATATCTATCCTAAACTCTTTAAAAAAGTAGCAATTATTAAATTGATTCCTGCTTATGAAATAACATATACATCTTTTTGTTTTATCAATAGACATTTTTAAAGTAGCACTAAGTTGTTTTAAATTACTTATAGATATATTTACAGTTATCAATTCATTGTAAGCATGAATAAAATATGTTCGTTCTACAAGTTGATCATCCACATTTAATGCATATTCACAGCCACACTTAGTACAAAGAAGGTAATACTTTAATTCTGTCCCATCTTGTTTCTTTTTTTTGCTGGTCCCAGTTTTAACTAAAGATCCTAATTTCCCAAAAGAAGAACACCAAGGAGCCATACATGAAACATAATCTATTTTCTTTTTAGTTTGGAGTCTCGTCATAAACTCATTCGGAACTTTTAGTTTAAGTAATTGCTTCAAACTATAGTTTTGTTCTTTTAAAATATTCAATACAATACCCAAGTGCAAATTTTTCCTACATCCATTTGTACCTCTTACATGCTGAAGCAAACTGGATAATGAAGCATGTTTGTTCAAATTTCTAGTAACTAACGTTCTATCTAAATCCAATTTAAATCCATTCAATAAATACAATAAATTAAGTGGCATATTATTAGTATGAATAGACTGAACCTTATCCCCCCATAAATACTCCCAAGACTTTATTAAATGAGTGTTTATTTCTACAAGTACTTTTTTATCAAGTATAGATTTGCAATTTTTTAAAGCAAAATTACAATGGGGGCAGAAACCCATTATACATACTTCCTTAAAGAGAATATCTTTATTGCAATTGTGACACCTATCTATAAGAAATTTATTATGTTTTAAACAGCCATTTACTCCTACTACTTTCCATAAAACCTTATAATAATTACTTTCCTTTAGACAATCTGGACAATAATATAGCTTTTTCCTAATTAAATCTGTAAAATTACGTACTCTAGAGAAATTTTCATCAGTAAATTTTCTTATCACTTTTAAAAATGTTTTATTTAGCAGTGGCTGTCTATCTAATTTACTTACCTCTGATATTTTTTTAATATTAAGAATTTTTAATGGGTAAAAATCAATTAAATCTATATCATCTTTTTGCAAATAGTGTGAATTACTGATATTAAAGCTGGAACAGAATTTTAAAATATCGATACCATTAGCATTAGCTAACCTAATTAGGAAACTAGATAATAATTCGTCCTCATAAGGACTAACTCTTATTGTTAAGAAAGTTGGCTTCAATAATAACCTCTCCAAAAGTTTTTTACACCATTCTTCCCTTTTGGTATAGGTATATACTTCTTTTAAAGTTTTTCATTTAGAATATCATCAATAAAATCTCCTTGTATTATTTTATAAGCTTCATCAAGTACGTATGGTGTTAAGGTTGCCTGATCGAAATTCATAAATGACTCTTGAAAAACTCCTAGCAAATCATATGCTTCCTGTATTATAGGTACCAAATAACCTACTTTTCCTTTACTTTGATAATGTAGTAATTGAGGTAGTCCTGATTTTACATCTCCCAGGCCAATTTTCTTTGGAAATCTCAACTGTTCTTCTATTCTATTTAAAAATGAACAAAATTCTTCATTACATTCTGTAAAACGATGTATAGAATGTGGACGATATCTTGATTTATACTGTTCATCTAGAGTTCTTAATTCTGCTGCTTCAGGGGTACCCATTAAGACTAATGTAACATTCGTTTTATTAGCCATATGTTTTACGGCGTCCATAGCCGTATTTTTGTTAATACCCGAGGTCTGTATATTATTTACTTCATCTATAATGACCATCTTCACTCTTTGCCTAGCTATTAAGTGATAAGCACGAACCTTCAAATCGTTTATCTTAGGTACTCCACCTAAACGTGGAGAGCCTAACGCATAAATTAGTTCATGATAAAACTCTAATAAGGTAAACGGATGAGGGGCTTCCATATAAATCACCGGCTTAATATCAATTTCTGTTCCGTCTTCTTCGGTTAAAGTATATCCTGGGTATCTTTGAATATAGTTCTCCGCCATTTTAGTTTTACCTACATTTGATGGTCCTGTAATAAAAAGATGTCTAGTTTTCCCTATCCTTTTAATATGTGAATCCATAACTTTATAAATTGACTCAGCATTAGGAAGATCTACATTTATATTTAAAACTCTATCAGCAAACTCTGAAAAAGAATTAGATGTTGAGTTAGATGCCATTTTTCCACCCCCTTAATTTTCTTCCGAGCTTTCATTGAAAATTTTTACTGCATTAGCCATAAGTTGTTCATAGGTTAGTTTATTATCCTTACTAATTTTTTCTTTTTTACTTATATTAGTTACCTCAACGTTCCATTCCATTCTTTCCAACTGTTGTCTCGTTCTTCTATTTGTTTTATACATTTTCTCAATATCTTTTTGAAGAGCTGCTTTTGCCTGAATAATTTGGTCATCTGTAGTAATTTTGTTCCTTTTTAATTCTCCTCTGTCTCTTAAAAACTTCAACAACAATGTATAAGTATAAGCATTCATCCCTTGGACAGTTTCATAAGGAGGATTAACAATATTGACCCTTACAAAGTTATCTTCATTTGGAGGTTTAATATATATGTAAGATATATCATCAATATCATACTTGACTCTATACTTTACCTCTCTTTTATCTATAAGATGTGATAATGAATTATCTTTATAGATACGGTTATCAATCCGAACACCGTCCCTCGTATACGGTTTATATAATGTTGGTAATAAGGAAATCTTAAATAATTCTTCATCTTCTGTTTCTATAAAATCAGGTAGCCCGCTTTTCTTTAACCCTTCATGAAAACGCGCCATTGGTGAATTACAATCTAATGGCAACCCTGTATGCTTTTGAAAATGATAAATATCTGTTATATACTTCGTTAGAATTTCTCTTATATTACCAATAGTCAATAAAGCATTTTCTGATGAATCATACTCTCCCTTGTGGAAAATATTACTTTTAGTTGTACCCTGTAAATTGTGTAGAACTTGAGTATTAAATGTACCAATCAATCTTTCAATAGTTCCCCCATATCTAGGCGTTGCAATTGGACGAAACCTAATATTCGATTTTAAAGTTTCATTCACTAACCGCTTAATAGCAAGATTATGAAATTCTGGACCGTTATCAAATTGTATATTGTGTGGAATACCAAAAATCTCCCAATCATTAAAAGTTCCATATTGCTCCTTCGTATTTTTAAATAGAGCTCCTTGCTGAATTGCTTTTCTAACTCTATTAGCAGAAGGGGGCTCAAATGAGATATACATACACCAAACCATCCTTGAATATACATCTATACCTAATGTTATCCACGGTCTCCCTGTTATTGCACCATTTTTTTCGTCAATAACCTCTATATCCATACGGGTATGATCAATTTCTACTAGATGAAGTGGATAAAGTGCTTCATTATTGGCAAAACCTCTATTTACTTCTTCATACTTATTTATTGACTTTGTTCCGAACCTCATTCTTTCAACTACTTTAGGTGAGATTCTTTCAAATATTTTATACATAGTCTCTGATTTTATAGGTGGAACTCCATTCATCGAACATTTTATATTAATTAAATCAATAATTTTCGCTTTACTTTTACGGTGAAGTGTCAAGTAATCACTTTCAATTACTTCTTTAATTATTGGTATATATTCATCACTCAAACGAATTTGAATTTGATCTAGTATCATCTCTGGGTGTTTTGGGTGATTGATTATTAAGGTTTTATTATCATTTCGAAATTTATAACCTGTTCCTGCATTTGATATTAATCCTTCGTCACCCAATGACGGATTCTCATGCGCAACTTTACGGTAATTTGATAAATATCTTTTTATTGTTCTGTCTGACACAGAGTATTTTATTGCTATTCTCTTTATTATTATTTCCTGTTTTATTTTCCCTGGATTCTCATTTTCATTTAATAAGTCATTATAGTTCTCAAGAAACTCTACATAAGATGGATAGTGATTTTGTTTTAATTTTTCTAGTACCAACAAAGGTCTAATAATTTTTAAGCGTTTTGATACTTCTTCTCTTTTCTTTTCATCTAAAGAATCTAAAATCGATAAATAAATATTATTGTCTTTTTCAATAGACTTTTTGATTGACTTTTCTGCATGAAAAGACGGATTTGTTATTAACTCAAAATAATTAATGGATATTGCATCTCCACTATTATTTTTCCTTTTTAAAGTAATGATAGGTGGATCAATTGCCAAAATTATATATGTCATACCATAATAATTTACTTCTCCATTTAATTTCAGCTCACTAATATTCAAATAACTCACCATCCAAATTAAGATATGGTAGTAGCTGTTCATTTAGCTTTTTTAACTTAACTTCACTATACTGATCAATCTCATTTGTAATCTTGATTTGTAAAACTCCTGTGGCTATAAGATGGTGGATTACTGGAATTACTAGTAGTGGGTTAACTTTAGGTGCAAAACTAGAGGCAAGTTCATCTATTGTTACAACCTCCATATATTCTACTCGATAAATTATTTCAGGTATCCATTCATCGAATCGCTTTCGCTTACGAATGGCTCCTTGTAAAAATTTAATATTATACAATATCTCTTGTGGTAGTTTCTTCGGATAAATAACTCTATATTTCCATTGCTTTTTAGCTGCGTATTCTTGACATATTTTATTTATAAAATCATGTTTTTTACTTTCCTGTGGATTCTCTTTGATTTGAAATAATGTTGGTTTAGATCCAATACCAAATACCAACACATCGGGAATATGAGTCCAGCTTTTTCTATCCCCTTCTTTTGAAAGATGAGGAATATTAATTTCTACTGGTTGTACATAATATCGCTCCACTTCTCTAGCTAGTTCTAAGAAAAAGTAAAATAAACATTCTCCAATTGATTCATACTCAATTGTCCTCCCCATCTTATTACTGTAAAAAGAACCAGTAATATGATGTATTTTCCAACTTAATTTATTGCTAACTTTTCTCTTTGGAAAATACTCAATTTCATTCTCTTTCCAAATCCCATTTAGTACATCTTTATCAAACATAGGACCTCCAGTATATTTATTTCACCATGTATTACCATTAATTGTATAACTTCTACTAAATTTGAATAAAAGGAGTAATAAGTTTATAATAATCCATTTTTATAATATTTAAAATATTCAAAATTAAAAATCCATTTTTGATTTATCGTTTGATGTAACTAAACTAATATATACGAGTGTGTGATGCTAAAACTAAGTAAAATCGAATAAAAACCATGTATTCCTCTTGTTTCTATAATTTTAGACTTACTGTAGGTACCTTCATAATTAATTTATCTCTTCAATAGTATTTGTATAAACCATTTTCAATCTTGACAATCCATATGCGATTCATTTTGTCCAGTTTTAACTTTCTTAAAATATATGAGTTTTTTCAAAACTACCTTATTAACTACATACACAATCATTTCGTCTGCTCTTTTAGTCCAAGATAATCATTAATAGCAAACAATAAAGAATCCAACTCTCTCTTCGAGCGTCGATTAGAAATACTACCAAGCAATTTAACAGTTAACTGATTTTCCATAATTACTTCTGACTTAACCAATTCTTTTGTTTTGATTCCCATTATCTTCGCAATCTGTTCGATACGTTCCGATTTTAGAATACGTTCTCCTTTTAACATATACTCTACATGGAATAAACTTACACCTAATTGTTCAGCTAACCATACAAATGATTTCTCTTCACTCTCTAACCATTTAATTACTTTGCCTATTACTAAATCGTTAGTTTTCATACATACTCCCGCCTTCCCATAAACTTGTTATATTTATCTTTATCCATAAAAAATGTGTGCATCTTAACTAAATCCCAATGGATTAAGTTAGTCGCCTTTTAATATTTCTACTAATTCATTCAAGTACTTTCAAAGTAATTTTGAAATTTCCTCATTTTATCAAGGAACATTATCAAGGAACAACCGGGTTATCAAAGAAGTGATTTCTTTAGACAAACTGAGGTACTGACATATTGTTTGAAAATATAAGTTATAACCTCTTCTTACTATCATTTTTTTCAGTATATATTCTTTTGATTAATCAGAAAATCTTTCTCAGTGAAATTGTTGCATTGCAGAAACTAACTAAACTTCAGCTCTTTTCATTTTTTCATTTTGTGTAGTAAAGATATATTTAAATTCCACAAAAGAACTTCACAAAATTGTCACTTACGAAATATTTCTAATATCTATATACTAACTCAAGTAACGGAAGGAGTGTTGACATATGCCAACTACTAGAAAAGAAAGTCTCTATTTTGGATTAATAATGTGTTTTGGAATGGTACTTTTTATGACTTTTTATAATTTTTATCTTAATGATACATTTGGGCATATATCATTGTTAGGCGGAATTACTGATTTTTTAATAGGCTTTATTGTTGCTATAATTCTTGACTTGTATCTAGTAGGACCTATAGCTAAAAAAATAGCTTTCAAATTAACAGCAAATACATCAAATGTTCTATTTAAGGTTCTAACAATATCTACATGCATGGTTATTGGAATGGCTTTTTTTATGTCCATCTATGGTTTGTTAACAAGTTATCTTCACAATGGTTTGTATTCCAATTCGGTTCTCAATCAATTCCTTTCTGTATTTGGTAGGAATTTTATTGTAGCCTTGCCTTTGCAAATTATTATTATTGGTCCAATTGTACGCTTCCTATTTACTAAGTTTATAAAAACTTCTCAAAATAACTTAGTATAAAAAAATTAAGTTGAGCCAGCTATAATAGTTAAATTCAACAATTGAGATTTATTCTTTTGGGTTACTTTTTACTGAATAAGTTTTCGAGAGTATAAAGATCAATGCAACCACATAAATTCTTCAAACAAAATCTCAAGGTAAGAAAACTACCCAACCTTACTTAAATTAGTATTCTTTTTATTTTCAAATTTGATTCTACTTGAAAGCCATTATTGTAAAAGGGTTATAGTTGAAATAATTTTATAGCCAATCGTAAAAACTGTAGTTTGATACAAAACAAGATTTAATTTTCTCCTCATGCCTAAGCTAAACACCTAGAGACAATCAGTTTAAAATCATAACTTAATATACGGTTCATAGGAATTTATTTCTTAATTAAAATAGGTGAACATATATAAAATTATTAAAAATAGCACATAAGATATAATGTTCCAGTTCATAATGAGTTTCTTTTATCTTCCTACGATCACTTCTATATAAGGAGTGATCGTTTTGTTTAAATCGCTTTTTTTTGCACATAATTGAATCAATAGTATCAAAAAGTAGGCGAAAAAATGATAAAAAAATGTATAGTGTTTCCTCTTTTCGTTTTCCTCATATTCCTTTTATCAGGATGTTGGGATGCAACAGAACCTCAACGTATGTATTATGTTAACGCTGTGGGTGTCGACTACGAAGATAATAAATACAAAGTTTACTTACAAATCATTAACTTTGCTGATGTAGCTAAAACAGAGGTACCCACTGGTAATGTTGCTCCAGCTGAAGTTGGTTATGCAGATGGAAAAACGGTTGAAGAAGCTATTTATAAATTATATCGATCTGCCGATCAAGAAATATTTTGGGGGCATATAAGGTATCTCCTTTTTTCAGAACGCGCTCTAAAGAATGAGAGAAGTATTCCTGTTATTGATACATTCATTCGTTTTCGGGAAACTAGATATAACATATGGGTTTTTAGTACAAAAGATTCTATTAAAGATGTGTTGTTAATCACACCTATCTTAAGAAATTCTTTAACTTCTTCGAAATTAAGCAATCCAATCAATACTACAGAACAAGAATCTTTTATTGATCCGGTAAACCTTCGGGATTTAATGATTGGACTGAATGAACCAAGTCACGAAATAAGTATACCTTATGTATCAGTAATGAATAATTGGGAAGATACTGATGGACCTACTGAAGAAACCACTTTTGCAGGTATCGGAATCCTTTCAAAAGATGGTATCAAGGGATTTATAAAAGATTCTAATGCAAGAGGTAACCAATGGATGCATGATGAGACAAATAGAGGTGAAGTTACAATTAAATTAGACGGTGAAGAAAGAGATTATCTTACAGTAGACTTAGACAAGTTAACTGTTGAAGTTAAGCCTCTTGTAAAGAATAGTGATTCAATAAAATTTAATATAGACATACATGTACATGCTACTCTTAATGGATTTAAAGGAACCATTACCACGCAAGAAATAAGGAAAAAAATAGTGGAGCAGGTAAAAAAAGAAGTGCTTGAAACTTATGAAGAAGGCTTGAAAATGGATGCTGATGTATACCGATTGTCAGAGTACCTTTATCGAAGTAACGTTAAAATGTGGAAGAAAATCGAAATGGATGGAAAGATACCTTTAACAACAGAGTCAATCAATGAAATAAATATTCACGTTGGTAAGATTAATCCTGGAAGAAAAACTTATGTGGAAACGATTACTGAATAATCGAGATTGGGACCTTAAAGCCGAGTAATCTCTAAATTAACATAACATCATCACTAGAGAAACCAAACTATTCGGAAACACTTTGTGAGCGTTTTAATGAATAGTTCGGTTTCTAATAACTACCAGTCTCATAGTCATCAGACACAAAGATACATTTTTTATTTTATATTGATTGTATTTTTTAGGCCCTTAAATACCTTTGATGACTCCAACAGATAAAATGATATAATTTTATATAGTTTTATCTCTATTTTTATTTATTTCTTCTATTAGCGTTGTACCTTCAATATCAATATTCGGAATTATTTTATCTAATGACTTTGGTAAATACCAAGCTGATTTACCCATCAATATCATCACAGCAGGTACAATTGTTAATCTGACAACAAATGCATCAAATATAATACCGAATGTAAGGGCAAAGCCCATTGATTTTATGATAGGATCTGGTGCGAGCATAAACCCTGTAAAAACAGAAATCATTATTAAACCCGCAGCGGTCACTACACTAGAACTATCCTTAATTCCTACTAAAACAGCTTTTTGTGCATCACCAGAATGTACATACTCTTCGCGCATTCGACTAACTAAAAATACTTCATAGTCCATAGCTAAACCAAACAATATACCAATGACGATTACGGGTAAAAAGGCAAGTACCGGACTTGCAGTAGGGAATCCAAATAGGTCTATTAGATTTCCGTCTTGAACAACAAACACAACAAACCCTAATGTTGCACCTAAGGAGAGTAAAAAACCTAATACAGCTTTTAAAGGGACTAAAATTGATCTAAACACAATTACCAAAAGAATAAATGCGAACAAAACAATAATTGTTGCAAAAATAGGTAAAGAGTCATTCAATTTTTCTGAGATATCAATATTTACAGCTGTCTGTCCAGTTACCTTCAGACTGACATCATCAGATATTTCTGTATTATTAGGTATATTTCTAATCTCGCGTACCAAGTCTTTAGTGCTACTATCATTTGGTCCCGTTTTAGGAGTTACGGATAGCATATAGTATTTCTTATTTGGACTAGGAATAGGTGGAGAAATATATTTAACATTGTCTATTTTTTCAATTTCCTTTGAAACTACTAATAATTCTTCTTCATTTTTTAAATCTTCTGCTTTTAATAAAACAATTAATGATGCATGATATCCTGGACCATATCCCTCTGAAAGTAAGTCATAGGCTCTTCTCTCAATGGTATCTTCGGATTTAGTCCCGTTATCAGGTAATCCCAATTCCATATGAAAAAATGGTGTACTTAAAACCAGAAGTAATACAATTCCAATGATTGTCACTATTAATGGTCGCTTAGTAACGATATCCCACCAAGTATTTGACTTGTTCTTTCTACTAGTGAGTTTCTTTAAAAATGTATTTTTACGATTAGGACCAATTTTATGTCCCATAATTCCCAATATTGCTGGGACTAAAATGATTGCCACAAGTATGGCTAATAATACACATACAGCTGCTGTTAATCCCATCATAGTTAGGAAAGGTATTTGAGCTACAGCTAAACCTAAAAGGGCTATTATTACAGTGACTCCCGCAAATAATACAGCACTTCCAGCAGTGCCATTTGCGATTGCTGCTGCATCTTCTACATTATGCCCTGCAGCTAGCTCTTGTCTAAATCTAGAGATAATAAATAAAGAATAGTCAATACCAACTGCTAAACCAAGCATCGCTGCTAATGACATCGAAAAAGATGGTATATCGAAATAATTAGTCCCGATAATAACTAACAGTAGTCCTATACCTAGACCTATCGCAGAAGTTAAAATAGGCATACCAGCTGCTAAAAATGAGGTAAATGTAATAGCTAAAACTAAAAATGCAATTACTACTCCTATAACCTCTGTTACTCCTCCAATTTCTAATTCCGAAAAGGTAACATTTCCAGCTAATTCAGTTTGTATACCTGCATTATTTGTAATCGCTATTTTTTGAATAATCTTTGCTTTAGATTTCTCCGATACTTCTTCAGGTGGCGAATTAAAAGAAACAACTGCATAACCAATTGTTTTATCTTCACTTAGATTGCCTAATTCTAAGGGCGAAGCAACAGATATAATTTTTTTATCTTTTTTAACCTCGTCAAGTAATTCAGTTATTTTTTCATTAACAGTATCTGATTCTAAAGTTTCTCCCTTTGGTGCCTTAAATACAAGATTTATAGCTCCTGGTGAAGCTTCATCTTTGTTTGAAAATTCCTTTTCAAGTATTTCACCAGCAGTTGCTGATTCTGTATTTGGAATAGATATTTCTTCATTAAAAGCAGGTCCAACAATTAATGCGAGCAATGCTACTATCAATAGGGTAACAATAGCTCCTCCCATAACTCTATTCTTGTGATTAACTGCCCATCTACCAAGTTTAAACAAATACTTTGACATTTTTTCTCCTTCCACTACCACTACATTTTTTCTAACAAAGCTACTATCCTAGTTTAAACTGGATTGTAAATTAAAAAATCGTACATATGGGCATCATCCACATGTACGAATGGGCAAAACAAATATTTTATAAATGAAAAATGCCTTTTTCTAAAGCAATGGCAACTGCCTCCGTTCTTGAATTTACACCAAGTTTATTATATACATTAGTTAAATGTGCTTTCACTGTTCGTTCTGCAATCCCCATATCATGGGCTATCTCCCTACTCTTGAATCCTCTTGCAATAGCCTGTAATATAAAAATTTCTTTTTCCGTTAAATTAGCTGCACCATTTTTATAATTGGATGTATGATTTCTCTTAAATTTCATTAATTTATTTATAATATCTGGTTGTAATAATGTCTCGCCTCTTATAGCAGATTCTAATGTTCTAAATAAATTATCTCTACTGGTATCTTTTAACAGATAACCTTTTGCACCTAATTCAATACCTTTTACCATTAGATCATCCTCATTATAGGTAGTTAAAATGATAACAGGTATCGAAATGTTTTTTTCATTCATTCTTTCCAACGTTGTTAAACCATCCATAAGGGGCATTTTTAAATCTAATAATATAACATCAACCATATTTTTTTCTAAAAATTCAAGTGCTATTTTACCGTTTTCTGCTTCTGCTACAACTTCGAAAATATCTTCTGTTTCTAGAATTAGTTTTAAACCTTCCCTAACAACGAAATGATCATCTACAACCAATACTTTGTATGCCAAATTCTACCCCTTCTTTCACATTATAATTGAATGGTGAAGAGTACTTTAGTTCCCCCATCGATTTTACTTTCAATTGTAAGTTCCCCACCAATTAATTTAGCTCGCTCATACAACCCTAAAAGCCCGTATTTCCCTCTTTGATTCTTCTCTTTTTCAATCGAAAATCCTATCCCATTATCCAACACTTCCATCAATAATCTATTGTCTACTACATATATTTTTATAGTTACTGTAGTGGCCTTAGAGTGTTTCATAATATTTGTTAAGCACTCACTTAGAATAAATATAATTTCTTCCACTACCAAAATAGGTAATGAAGGGATGATGTCAACTTTACATTCTACAGTAATTGGTGATAATTCTTTAAACTTAGTGACTTCATATAAAACGAAATCTTTTAAATTAGATTGGATACTCTCTTTAGAACGAAGGTTATCGATGGCTATTCTAGCATCATTTAAAGTCTGTCGAGCCTGAATTAAAGAGTTATCTACAATTTCTTTTGATCTATTTAAATTTCCTTTTTGTATATAGGCATCAATTGCCTCTAACTGCATAATTAAACCGACTAAACCTTGAGCCAAAGTATCATGTAAGTCTCTAGCCATACGTTGTCTTTCATTGGCTAAAGTTAATTCTTCCACTTTCATTAAGGCTACCTCAAGTTGATCTAGATAAAATTCTGTCCGGACTCTAGCATTTAACTGCTTATTATATATTACATAATAAAAAATCACGGTTATAAGTATAAAAAAGAATAAAGGAATATAAATTGTTAATTCTTCTATACCATAATTAATCCAAATAGCTAAGCAATATAATAAATAAGATGGGGTAAATACAATGAATACTTTTATTTTACTATTAAAAATAGTAATACTTTGTGCTATTAAAATGGGGAAAAAACCAATCAAGACAATAAATGAACCTTTGGGAATAAGAAGAGCAGCAGCAAATACAATTAACATTTGTATAAAAAAATAGAACCATTTACGTTTCTTACTGAGTTTTTCAGAAAAATTATATAATAATAGATGAATGCCAATAAGAGTACAAAATAAAAAACTAGGTATAAAAATCACTTGTTGAACATTTTGCACTATTAAAGCTCCAATACATACTGAACTCGCCCAAAAGATAAGAGCAATACCTGAGTCTGTAAGTTTAGACAAAAACAAATCTATAAGCTTAGTTATTTTTAAATACATCCATAATAACCACCTTTTAATTTATATTATATACTACTAGTATTATTGCTTACCTTCCCTTTCATGCATGTACTTTAGTGATGTATTTGTTTGGTTATCCGCATTTAACAAAATATATTATTGAATGTAGAATAGAGCCATGGACACACTCTGGTTAAGTTAGTATCATTATAACCAAGAGAGGACGTGTCTTTTTTATGAGTCAAAAACGATACAATCAAGAATTTAAACAAACTGTAGTAGAGCTTTATCACTCTGGTACATCGGTCAGTCAACTGTCTAGCGAATATGGTGTCTCTGAAGTAACTATTTATAAATGGATTAAGTTACACTCCCCAATTGAAGGTGTAGAAGAATTAACTGCAGCAGAAGTTTCTTCGATCCAAAAAGAAAATCTTCGATTAAAGCAGGAGATTGAAATCTTAAAAAAGGCTATGACCATATTCGCGAAAAAGTAACAGAACAAGAACTCATTGACCATATTGAAAACGAAAGCGAACATTATCCTATTCAACTAATGTGTCGCGTTTTAAAGATACCCAAAAGTACGTATTACCAGTCTTTCCACAAGAAACCTAGTGTCTATGAAGTTGAAAATCAAACAATTACGGTGCGTATTTGTGCCATTCATAAAGAAAGTGATGGACGATATGGTGCACCAAAAATCCATGCACAGTTACTCAAGGAAGGCGTGAAAGTTAGTATTAAACGTGTACAGCGACTTATGAAAAAAGCTGGTATTCGCTCGAACATCACAAAAAAGTACCGTCCGACGCCAACACAAAAGCCTGTGGAAGAACGTGAAAACGTACTTGAACAGGACTTCCAAACAACGACGATTAATGAAAAGTGGGTAGCCGATATTACGTATATCCATACGATCCGCGATGGATGGTGCTACTTGGCGTCGGTTCTTGATTTACATACGAAGAAAATTGTAGGGTATAAATTTGGACGAAAAATGACCGTAGATTTGGTCGTTGTGTTCACACATAAAAATCTTTGTCCATCATTTCCTCCTGCCTTTCCCCTTTCAAACCCTTGTCCTGCTTAAGCTCATGCCTTTCTCCATCTTCTGGAATAGAAAAAAGTTTGTCCTGCCTTTCCCCCACTTTTGCTCAAACTTGTACCGAATTTTCATAGTCGCAGACATAAAAAACTTTGTCCAAAAATCAAGTATTTCTCCTTCTTTTTCTCCCGCTTTTCTCCTGCCATTCTTCTATTTCTCCTGCATTTTCCCCTGCCTTTTTCCGCTCCTTTTCTCATGCTTTCTTTCTTGAAATCCCTTATTTTTCAAGCTATTTCATGCTTTTAATCAAACGTTTAATTACATCGGCTGACGTACCAACGGTACGTATCCTTGCTTTTTCTCCTGCTTTTTTCATGCAAAAAAGACCGAAGGGCGACCAGGCTTTCACCCTAATTTCCCTTCAGTCTTGACCAAACTTTTTTATTTAAGGACATACATTATTGTGTAAACCCAAAGTTTTTTAGGTGTGTACACGTTGATGCATTGGATCACACTGTACAAGCACAAAATCCAGCGCCAGGATTGATTATCCATACCGATTTAGGTACGCAATATACGAGTGAAACATTTCAAAAAAAACTAAAAAAACACGAAATGATTCCGTCGTTCAGCCGTAAAGGTTGCCCATACGATAACGCCTGTATCGAGTCTTTTCATGCGACATTGAAAAAAGAAGAAGTCTATCGAACGCGCTATGAAAATTATGAAACAGCTAGAGTCGCGCTATTTAAATATATTGAAGGTTGGTATAATCGCAAACGCATTCATGGTGCAATAGGCTTATTAACGCCCGAAGAATGCGAAAGAATATGCCGAACTACAGCATAAAACAGTGGGATTCAAGCAATCTACCCCTTCCTATTTGGGGCGCAACCTCCATGGATTTCTCGCTCTACATCCCGTGTAGTCTGTCAAAGGCTCTTTTCACTTTGACTGGCTACACGGGATGTGGAACACTCCATAAATGGTGGTTGCCACAAAACAAAACTTAACTTTTATGTGTCCGGTATCTTGACATAGATCCATATTTATAGCAACAGTTAAGGGTAATAAAAAATGAATATAGTTATGTAGTTGAAGAAGGAACTCTTCAGTCAACCTAATCGCACCGAAAAAAGAAGTATGTAAAGTTTAAACGTACATACACACTTAAGATGTCCTTCTCAATTTATATTCTCCTTTTTTATCCTCTAACTATGAAATAGTACTTGGTCATTTCTGTTACCTTTTGAATTAATTACATCAAATAATTTAATTTCTTGCTCTTCATCTAAATATTTAAAGGCAAAAAGAACATTTGATAATATTGAATTTCGTACATTTCTTTTGAAGTTTTGATCAAACTCTTTTATAAAACGATCGAATTTAATTCCAAATCATTCCATTATTTTATACATTAGTCAGATCAACTTTCAAAACTACATAGACAACCTAAAGTTTTAAAAAACAAATGAAGAGCTGTTTAATCATATGTTATTGATTAAACAGCTCTTCATTTGAGTATAGTTAATATAAAATGTATTGAAATATAGTCACTTTTTTGTTGTTTAACAACCAAAATTTATATGTCTAGTTCCGGTTGTGTGACCCTCACAAAATGTTTATCTTTTATTGTACTTTTCCAGCTATTATGATCCTAATCATTTATAGCTGATAAATGACAATATTAGTTATAATAATTACATGAGTTTTCATACTTATTTTTAATCAATCGTACTATAAAAAGACAAATTGAATGAAATTTAAACCTTGATACAGCAGCATCAAAACTGTACCAAGGTTTGTTATAGTGTCAATTTATCTTATATTTATATGACAAATATAATTATAAAATATGACAGCATTAGTTATAACTCACAACATTAAATCTAATTTTTGTTCTTACTCAACAGTTACCGATTTAGCTAGGTTACGTGGTTTATCTACATCACAGCGGCGGTGAAGTGCAGCATAGTAGCTAATTAATTGTAAAGGTACTACTGATACAAGCGGTGTTAGTAATTCATGAACATGCGGAATGACTAAACGGTCGCCATCTTCATCAATGCCTGCCATCGCGATAATACATGGATATGCACCACGAGCTGCTACTTCTTTGACATTACCACGGATGTTTAATCCTACTGAAGCTTGTGTGACAAGCGCAAACACAGGTGTACCTTCTTCGATTAAGGCAATTGTTCCATGCTTCAGTTCTCCACCAGCAAAGCCTTCTGCTTGGATGTACGAAATTTCTTTTAGTTTTAAGGCACCTTCAAGGCTGACATAGAAGTCCATATTACGGCCAATGAAGAATGCGTTGCGTGCGATTTTTAAGTAATCTTCTGCAATGTCTTCTAGCACATCTTTTGAATCAATAATTGTTTGGATGCCATTAGCGGCAATCGCAAGCTCTTGTTTTAAATCAAATTCTAAGCCTTTGCCATTTGCCTTTGCTGTCACATAGGCTGCTAATGCAAGTACTGCTACTTGTGCCACATAAGCTTTTGTAGAAGCTACAGCAATTTCTGGACCTGCATGTAATAACAATGTATGGTCAGCTTCACGTGATAACGTAGAGCCAGGTACATTTGTGATCGTTAATGTTGGATAGCCCAACTCTTTAATTTTTACAAGTACTTGACGACTATCTGCTGTTTCTCCTGATTGTGTAATGAAGATAAATAATGGTCTTTCTGAAAGTAATGGCATGTTATAGCCAAATTCACTAGAAATATGCACTTCTACAGGGATACCGGCCATTTTTTCGAAATATTGTTTACCGATAAGACCCGCATGATAGCTTGTGCCCGCTGCAATAATATATAAACGATCTGCTGCTCGTAAAGCTTCTAAAATCTCCGCATCAATCGTTAAATCACCGTTGTCACCTTCATATGCTTGAATGATTTTACGAATAACTGTAGGCTGCTCATCCATTTCTTTTAACATATAGTGTGGATATGTGCCTTTTTCAATATCACTCATATCAAGCTCAGCAGTATATGGTGCACGCTCTACTACAGTACCATCTAATTTTGTAATTTCCACACTTGCTTTGTGTACGATAACTACCTCTTTATCGTGAAGCTCTACGTATTGATCTGTTACCTGTAGCATCGCCATTGCATCTGACGCAACAACATTGAAACCTTCACCAATTCCAACTAGAAGTGGTGATTTATTTTTTGCTACAAAGATTGTATCTGCTGCCTCTGCATCTAATAGTGCCAGTGCATAGGAGCCATGTAATAGAGATAATGTTTTACGGAAGGCGTCTGCAGTGCTTAGACCATCTTTCACAAATAACTCTACTAATTGCACAATAACCTCTGTATCTGTATCAGATTTCATTGGAATGCCTTTTAAATATGTTTTTTGCAATAAGTGATAGTTTTCAATAACCCCATTATGCACAAGTGTAAAGCGTCCTGATGCACTTTGATGTGGGTGAGCATTTAAACGATTTGGCACACCATGTGTTGCCCAACGTGTATGACCAATACCAATTTTCGCAGCAACATCTTCATCTACCGCTTCTCGTAAATCTGCAATACGCCCTTTTTCTTTGAAAACCGTTACGCCTTCTTCGTTACGTACTGCAATACCCGCTGAATCATAACCACGGTACTCTAGCTTTTCTAAGCCTTTTAATAGAATTTCCTTTGCATCTGATTCACCAATATATCCTACAATTCCACACATAATTCTCGTCCTCCGATAATGTCAATTTAACGCAATGACAAACTAGGCCTCATCCTATCGAATTTTTTTGAATGTACAGCGAAGCTTTATTTTTATAAAAAATAAAGCACTCCAATACACACAAGCTATTCAGCCAACTGAATAGAGACCTTCGATATGTGAAGCTTCATCTATTTATCTATTGCTTTTACAATACCTTCTCCATTTTCTGTACATTCAATCACTCAAATGCTTTCAAAATGGAAAATGACAATCGGGTATGTCGATTGGGAGGCATCCGCCGAATTTTCGATAAACCTCCACCTCGTCTGCTGAAGATCTTTTCGTCCGACTTCTTCAGCTCAGGCGCTATAATTGTTTTCCGATTTTACGCTTTCTTCCCTCCTTAGGCGTTCGTTAAAGGATAAGGTCGGACCTCATCTTCAACTTCTCCATCATACTCAATCATATGCTATCCGTCAAATTTTCGTTATAAAAAACACCTAGTCCTAAAGCTTTTTCGTGACAAATATGTAGACAAAGCGATACATAAGCACTTTGATAAGCATTGTAATAGAAATTAGGCACAAGCATTTAAAATGCTTGTGCCTATCCTTTATTTACTGTCTAATAATTTAACAATTTCTCTATTAAATGCAGGAAGATCATCTGGCGTTCTACTTGTTACAAGCTGTTTTTGACAGACAAATACTTCTTCATCATGGAAGATTGCCCCTGCATTTTCTAAATCCACTTGGATGGATTTATAACCTGTGGCGTCACGCCCATTTAATGTCTTTGCAGTAATAAGAAGTTGTGGTCCATGACAAATGGCAAAGGTAGGCTTCATTTCATCCATAAAGGACTTTGCAAATGCTACTATACGATCATCCGCACGTAATATATCGGGAGAAAAACCACCAGGAATAAATAATGCATCGTAATCTGTAGCTTTTACTTCATCAATGCCTTTATCAATTTTCACGGACTCTCCATGCTTACCCTTAACTTCCTTGCCTGCTTCGATATCAATTGTTACTAGCTGATGCCCAGCTGCTTCCAACGCTTCTTTAGGGCTTGTAAACTCAATGTCCTCAAACATATCTGTTATAACTGTAGCAATTTTAGCCATATCAATTAAACACTCCTTGTTATTGTGACTCCTAATTACTGTTCCCCATCTCGCTTATTTAAAACATTCCTTTCAAATAAGTAAACCCGATTTCCTGTTTACGGAAATCGGGTTTACACTCTATTTCTTATTCTGTTAGGCCCATTTCTACACGTACAACATCTGCAATACGCTCGACAAAACGCTCACAATCCGTTTCTGTTGCTGCTTCCACCATGACACGTACTAATGGCTCTGTACCTGAAGGACGTACTAAAACACGACCATTTCCAGCCATTTCAGCTTCTACCTCTGCAATTACTGCAGCTACTTTCGCATTATCAGTCACAGCATGCTTATCTGTTACACGCACATTGACAAGACGCTGAGGGTAGATTTTCATTTCAGCTGCAAGTTCTGAAAGCTTTTTACCCGTCGCTTTCATAATGTTGACAAGCTGAATTCCTGTCAGTAAGCCATCACCTGTTGTATTAAAATCTAGAAAGACGATATGCCCTGATTGCTCGCCACCTAAATTGTATTCATTCGCACGCATTTCTTCCACAACATAACGATCACCTACAGCTGTTTGTACACTTTGCATACCATTGTCAGCCACAGCTTTATAGAAGCCCATATTGCTCATTACTGTTGAAACAATTGTTTGCTTCTTTAAACGCCCTACCGCATTTAAATGCTTACCAATGATAAACATAATTTGGTCACCGTCAACAATTTTTCCGTTTTCATCTACAGCAATTAAACGGTCTCCATCGCCATCAAAGGCTAAACCAACATCTGCACCTTTTTCAGTAATAAATTTAGCTAGTCCTTCTGGATGTGTTGAGCCTACACCATCATTGATATTTAAGCCAGTTGGAGAAGCACCCATTGTAGAAATGTCAGCTTCTAAATCAGCAAATAAATGTGTAGCTAAAGATGAAGTTGCACCATGTGCACAATCAAGCGCTACATGGATACCATCAAATTCTTCATCCACTGTTTGCTTTAAGTATTGAATATATTTTTGACCACCTTCGAAATAGTCACTTACAGATCCTAAATCTGCTCCTATAGGACGTGGTAATGTATCCTCTTGCGCATCAATTAACGCTTCAATTTCCGCTTCCTGTGCATCTGTTAGCTTAAAGCCATCAGGACCGAAAAATTTAATACCGTTATCTGCAACTGGGTTATGTGAAGCTGAAATCATGACGCCTGCATCTGCGCTCATAATTCGAGTAAGGTATGCCACACCTGGTGTTGAAATAATACCCAGACGCATTACCTCTACCCCAATTGATAAAAGACCAGCCACAAGTGCACCTTCAAGCATCTCGCCTGAAATACGTGTGTCACGACCAATTAAAACCTTTGGACGGTCAGTTGCATCTTTTGTTAAAACATAGCCGCCTATACGACCAAGTTTAAATGCAAATTCTGGTGTTAATTCACTATTCGCGACGCCACGGACGCCATCTGTTCCAAAATATTTACCCATTCTACTTATTCTCTCCTTCAATGCAAGACAGTGCCTAGTGAGTTTCTATCAAGCATTAGACACTTGTCCGCTTACTTTTGGAAAAGTCTGCTTTTGTTCATTCATTGGTAATTATTAATATTCCACTCTGCCAGTTTGTTTGATGAAACCTGAATTACAAACCTGATTGGATTTTTGATTTAGAATCAAAATAAAATTATAGTCACATATTGTTTAAGAATCAATATCTTCCGATTCCTCAGTTGACTTATTTTTATCAGTTGTAGTACTCTCATCTGTCACATCAGGTTCTTCAGTTGGAGGTGGCGTTTCCTCTGTAGAAGCTGGTGTTTTCTGCTGTTCTTCTTGTTCAACCTTTGTAATATCTGCCTTCACCTTTATTTTCTTGTCAGATATTTTTGTCACACCATCTGGTAATTTTACATCAAATTCATAAGTTTTGGACTCAGTAATTTTTGACAGGTCAACTGTTATTGGAATGGATGTTAAACTGTCAATAATTGATTTTCTACCATACACTTTGATCATTTTCGGTGTAAATGTTAATGAGTTAATGGTAATGTCTTCGGCAGCTTGCCCTGTTTCCTTAAGGACAACTGGGATCTCTCGACTATACTCCGCTATATCTACTTGAACTTTCACAATTTCAGGTTCAATAGTCACGTCTAACTTATTTAAATCTCTATCTAATACTTTTACAGCTGCTTCCTGCGTGAATGATTGCTTCAAGCCCTGCTCTCCTGTAACAGTTGCTTTTACATAACTAATGCTTTCAATAGCACTTTTTGCACCTGTTACATAAACAGTTGGCGGGTTGGCCGTCATTTCTTTTAAGATAAAACCTTCTTCGATTAAACGTTTGTTCATTTCAGGGTCCACTCGGAACTCCTGCGTGACCTTTTCCTCAATATTCACATGAACAGTTGCAGGGTCTAATGTCACCTTTAACTTTTCTGAAATATTTTCGTATTGCAGTTTTACATCATGCTCTCCCAGCAATAAATTGCTCAAATCCGCAAATATAGAAAAATCCTTAGCTCCCTTTGCTTTTAAAACCAATGCCATCGGACCTTCTATCGTTACATCCACAGTTTCAGGTAAACCTGTCACAATAAGATTCTCATTATCGTAATAAACATCCACTGGAACATCACGAATAACATCCGTTTGTTCATTTGAGGTAGCTTTATTTAAAGGTGACAACTCAGTACGCACTGAGAAAAAAAGCAAAAACGCTAAAAATAGCGCGATGATTCTAAGTACCCAAGGGCTATCCATCATTTTATCCATTCTTTTTCCCCCTCCAAGTCAACTTAGAGGATGCATTTGATTCTTGTACTGATCCGAACCACATTTTTCTTAATAATGTTTCAAACTCCTCTAGAGATAGATTTCGATGGAGATTACCATTTAATGTTATACTAATTGCGCCTGTTTCTTCTGACACAACAATTGTAATAGCATCTGTAACTTCACTTAAGCCAAGAGCAGCACGGTGGCGTGTCCCTAACTCTTTTGAAATAAATGGGCTTTCAGATAAAGGTAAATAACAAGCCGCTGCTGTAACTTTATCTTTTTGCATAATAACAGCCCCATCATGTAGCGGGGTATTTGGTATAAAGATATTAATCAGTAATTCTGATGAAATTTCAGCATTTAGCCCTATACCTGTTTCAATATATTCATTAAGACCTGTTTCTTTTTCAATAGAAATTAACGCACCTATTCGACGTTTAGCCATATAACTTACAGACTTCTTCATAGCCTCAATAAGTCTTGTTTGTTCTTCTTCTTCTTGACTTGATGAACGTTGGAATAGCTTTCCTCGTCCAATTTGTTCTAAACCACGTCTGATTTCAGGTTGGAAAATAATAATAATCGCTAGGAAACCAAACTCAATAACTTGTTGTAGCATCCAGCCAAGTGTTTGTAACCCTAAAAGGTCTGTTGCAATTCGTGCAATAATAATGACGAATATTCCCTTAAGTAATTGGACAGCCTTCGTACCTTTAATGAGGGTTAAGACTTTATAAACAACGTACCAAACGAGCAGTACATCAATGAAGTTAATAACAATATTCACAGGTGTTAAATCCGTGAAATGTTCGATAATTTGCACGTGGCATCCCCCACTTTTCATTACGAATCCATACACATTCAAGTATATCACATTCTTATCAAATGTAACTTTTTTCAAATAAAAAGTCTACTCAGAAGAGTAGACCTTTCAGCCTCTCACGTGCACTATTTTTTAGGACGTATAGAGTGTTATTTAGTTTCTTCTTTTTCCTCAAATGTCATGGCTGTCTTAACAGAATTTTTAATTGTATACCATAACCATTCAAATACTTCGTCAATTTCTTCGATTCTCCCTGAAACTACCGCTGAAGATGCCATATATTGCCCGTTGATTACTGTGACGTTGCCATCAACTTCACCTTCAACAATCAAATCGCCATTTTTCACAACAATATCGCCTTTTACCACTTCTCCTTCAGGGACAATCACTGTTTGACCATCCACAACTAAATTAGGTTGCTTGGTCACCGAGAAATGCTGGTCATCCATGAAGCTACCCAATAATGTAGCACTCATGAATAAGCAAAATACTGCTGCTGCCACAAAGAACGGATGCCGGCGAATCCATTTTTGTATACCTACTCGACTTTTTGGTTTTGGTAAACGAGCCATAACTGCTGCTTCAAAACTCGGAGGCGCTGTAATGTGGGAAGCACTCTTCACAAAGGCGATTGTTTCACTCAATTCTTGCATCAACTGTTTACAATCATTACATGTATGCAAGTGTTGTTTCAACTCTTGCTCATGCTCACGACTAATGTCACCGTCTAAATAATCATGCATATAGTCTATAATATGCTCTGGACAAGTATTCATGACGCTCCCCCTCCTACAGATTGTTTAATTGCTTACGTAATGCCTCACGTCCGCGGTGAATCCTCGTTTTCACCGTTCCAAGCGGCATATCTAAAATCTCGCTAATCTCTTGTAACGATAACTCTTCTATATATTTCAATACTATAACCGAACGGTATTTATCCGGCAATCGTCCAATTTCATATTGAATGCGATCTTGCAGCTCCATTTGTTCTAACTGCTCCTCTGGTAGCTGGTCATCTGCTGCGATTTGCGAATACATATCAAGCCCTTCTGTACCAGCTACTTCTGCATCTAAATAATAATCCGGTTTCTTTTTTCGAATACGGTCAATGCAGAGGTTTGTCGCTATGCGATAAAGCCACGTTGAAAACTTTCTTTTCTGATCAAATGTATGCAAGTTCATATAAGCTCGCACAAAAGCCTCTTGAGCAATGTCTTCAGACTCTTGTTTGTTGCCTAACATTCGATAGCATACTTGGTACAGTTTGTGCTGATAGAGACTCACAATATCGGCAAATGCGTTTTGATCGCCTTTAAGCACTTGTTTTATTCTCTTATTTACTAACGCATCCATTGTGTTGACTTCTCCACCTTTACAACTGTCTTATACTATACGAAGCACCAATAAGAAAAGTTTCGTTTTAATTCAATTATAGCAAAAGATTTTTATGCAATGTGGCAACAGGCAATTTTTTGTCAAATTTTCTTTAAACTAGTGTTTCGCCAAATAAAGATCCCATTAATGCAACAGCCACATTTGCTGTTGTATTCTTTTCATCTAATATAGGATTTACCTCTACAAACTCTGCTGAAGTTACCATGCCTGATTCTTGTAACATTTCCATTGCTAAATGGCTTTCTCGGTACGTAATTCCGCCTGGAACTGGTGTACCCACACCTGGCGTATAAAGTGGATCTAATCCGTCTAAATCAAGTGATAAATGTAAGCCATCAACATTTCGTTCCTTTAAATAAGCAAGTGCATCTTCCATCACACGTGTCATGCCAAGTCGGTCGATTTCATGCATTGTATATACTTTAATTCCTTGTTGACGTATCAATTCACGTTCTCCTGGGTCTACTGAACGAGCTCCAATTATAATCACGTTTTCTGGCTTAATTTTTGGAGCATAGTTGCGAATTTGCACTAAACGTTCATGTCCTAGCCCAATACTAACGGCTAACGGCATCCCATGTATATTGCCTGAAGGTGTTGTTTCAGGTGTATTTAAATCTGCATGAGCGTCATACCAGATAACACCGAGATTTTTGTAATGTTCACCTAATCCAGCTAATGTTCCAATAGCAATGCTATGGTCTCCACCAAATACGAGTGGGAATTTCTTTTGTTCCACTACTTCATGCACACTATTTGCTAATGCAGTACTAACATCTACAACTTCCTCTAAATTTAGTAATTTTTCATCCACAGCTCCGTCAGCAAGCTTTTGACTAACACGAATATCCCCTTGATCCTGTACATCGTGTCCGATAGCCTCTAAACGTTCAACAATACCTGCATATCGAATAGCACTTGGTCCCATATCTACCCCACGGCGTGTTTGTCCGTAATCTGTTGGTACTCCAATAATAGAAATATTAAGTTTATTCATGTTTTTATACCCCCTAAAAGTTATAAGATTATTGTAAAGCCTACATACCACTTGGCTCAACTCGACAAAAAGTTGTATATTTATTCATTTATAAATAACATAAAAAAATCTCCTACTGTTTTCAGCAAGAGATTAGTTATCTGTAGTTAATATAACACTTTTGAATAATTTTCATTCTAAAAAAGTGAGCCATGAAGGACTCGAACCTTCGACCCTCTGATTAAAAGTCAGATGCTCTACCAACTGAGCTAATGGCTCATAAAAGAAAAAATGGCTGGGGTACTAGGATTCGAACCTAGGCATGACGGAATCAAAATCCGTTGCCTTACCGCTTGGCTATACCCCAATCATTTATAAAACTGGTGGAGGGGGACGGATTCGAACCGCCGAACCCTAAGGAGCGGATTTACAGTCCGCCGCGTTTAGCCACTTCGCTACCCCTCCGAAATAACACAATAAGAATGGTGGAGGATGACGGGCTCGAACCGCCGACCCTCTGCTTGTAAGGCAGATGCTCTCCCAGCTGAGCTAATCCTCCATAGAAACAGGTGTTATATCACAGTTTATATTCTTTATAAAGCCTATGTTTTAAATGGTGACCCCTACGGGATTCGAACCCGTGTTACCGCCGTGAAAGGGCGGTGTCTTAACCACTTGACCAAGGGGCCAATATTACGTCTCAAACAAGACAAGAATTATAATAACATTTTTTATTAATAATTGCAATGCTTTTCCACAAATTTTTTTATGTATTATAGCATTTGAAAAAAGGACAAAAAAAATGGCTCCGAAGGCAGGACTCGAACCTGCGACAACCTGATTAACAGTCAGGTGCTACTACCAACTGAGCTACTTCGGAACAATGCTATTCACTTTGGTTTTAGACAACCTCTTAAGTACATTTATTATTATAGCAAGCATTATAAATAATGCAACACATTTTGTGAAAATTTTTATATTTTTTGTCGAAGTATCCTCCTATATTCGTTTGAAAGCATAATAGTTCTCTATTAATTCTAATATTTCTATTTAACGTACTAAATATTCTTGCTGTATATTATTGTAATTGTTAAAATAAAAATAGTTTTATGAATTTTCTATCAAATTTTCTGGGGGAGGATGTTCAAGATGGTATCAAATGATTTAATTGCACCTGAATTTTATAACATCACAGAGGAATTAGAAAAATTTTCGCAAGATAGTGATCGCCAAGCAATACGTTGGTTAAATACACAACAAGAGAGACGTACAGTTTCTTATTTGGAGCTTAACCAAAAAATGAATCAATACGCAAACGCTTTTACGGAGAAGGGGCTTCAAAAAGGTGATCGTGTATTAGTTATTATTCCTCGACTTCCAGAAGCCTATTTCGTTTTTCTAGGCTGCTTAAAGGCTGGTATCGTACCCATTTCATGTTCAGAGATGCTACGTGCAAGCGATTTAGAATATCGGATGGAACATTCTTCTGCTAGTGCAGTTATTGCTTATGAGGCTTTTACTAGTGAAGTTGATCAAATTGCTTCTTCTGTAGACGCATTGAAAAATAAACTAGTGATCGGTGCTGCGAAAGGAGATTGGACTTCTTTAGATGAATTAGCAAGCAGCCAGCCAGCTACATTTACAGCCGTAGCTACTACACGTGATGACATGGCATTCCTTTCTTATACATCTGGTACAACTGGTAAACCTAAAGGCGTTGTTCATTCACATGGCTGGGGATATGCACATATTAGAACTGCAGCTTCAAAATGGCTTTGTGTACGTGAAGGAGACCTCGTGTGGGCAACAGCTGCTCCTGGTTGGCAAAAGTGGATATGGAGTCCTTTTTTATCCACAATCATGCTCGGTGCTACTGCATTTGTCTATCATGGTGGATTCGATGCAAAAACCTATCTTCAATTAATGCAGGATGAAAAAGTTAATGTTCTATGTTGTACACCGACTGAATACCGAATTATGGCGAAAATCGATAATTTACAAGACTACAATCTATCATCTCTACGTAGTGCCGTTTCTGCTGGTGAGCCTTTAAATCGTCCAGTTATCGAAACATTTATGAATCATTTTGGACTAAAAGTACGTGACGGCTATGGACAAACAGAAAACACATTATTAATTGGTACACTCGAAAACACAGAATTACGTCCTGGATCTATGGGTGTTCCAACTCCAGGTAATATTGTACGTATTATCGACAATGAAGGGAATGAAGCGCCAGTTGGAGAAGTTGGTGATATTGCTGTTCACAAATCTTCACCAGCTTTATTTAAAGAATATTATAAAGAACCAGAGCGCACACAAGCTGCATTTCGTGGGGATTGGTATATTACAGGTGATCAAGCAAAATGTGATGAAGACGGTTACTTCTGGTTTGAAGGTCGTGGAGATGACATTATTATTTCATCTGGTTATACGATCGGACCATTTGAAGTTGAAGATGCATTAAACAAACATGAAGCTGTACAAGAATGTGCAGTTGTAGCTGCGCCAGATGAAATTAGGGGGCATATTGTAAAGGCATTTGTTATCTTACGAGAAGGCTTCAAAGAATGTAATGAAGAGGAGTTAACAAAGGAGCTACAGGAGCATGTAAAAGCGTTAACAGCCCCTTATAAATACCCTCGTAGTATCGTCTTTCTTGATGAGTTACCAAAAACGACATCAGGGAAAATTCGCCGTATCGAACTACGAGCTACTACAGTTCATACGCATTAAGTTAAGTATCAAAACAAGAAGGCACCCATTGAGGATGCCTTCTTTTATGTATTTATAAATAATAATCGGCTCAAAAAAAAGCCACTACTGAGTGTATCAGTAGCGACTTTTTGCGCCTAGCGACGTCCTACTCTCACAGGGGGAAGCCCCCAACTACCATCGGCGCTAAAGAGCTTAACTTCCGTGTTCGGTATGGGATAGGGTATGACCTGTTTGCCATTAGCAGAAAACTATGGGCGACCTGCAATAAATAGTTTTCTGCCGTGTCTAGAAGATGACTTTTTAGAAAGAGTTGTTCTTTCAAAACTGGATAAACGGCGCATTGAATGTTTCAAACTTTTTTGGTTAAGTCCTCGATCGATTAGTATTCGTCAGCTCCATGTGTCACCACACTTCCACCTCGAACCTATCTACCTCATCGTCTTTGAGGGATCTTACTTACTTGCGTAATGGGAAATCTCATCTTGAGGGGGGCTTCATGCTTAGATGCTTTCAGCACTTATCCCGTCCACACATAGCTACCCAGCGATGCCTTTGGCAAGACAACTGGTACACCAGCGGTGTGTCCATCCCGGTCCTCTCGTACTAAGGACAGCTCCTCTCAAATTTCCTACGCCCACGACGGATAGGGACCGAACTGTCTCACGACGTTCTGAACCCAGCTCGCGTACCGCTTTAATGGGCGAACAGCCCAACCCTTGGGACCGACTACAGCCCCAGGATGCGATGAGCCGACATCGAGGTGCCAAACCTCCCCGTCGATGTGGACTCTTGGGGGAGATAAGCCTGTTATCCCCGGGGTAGCTTTTATCCGTTGAGCGATGGCCCTTCCATGCGGAACCACCGGATCACTAAGCCCGTCTTTCGACCCTGCTCGACTTGTAGGTCTCGCAGTCAAGCTCCCTTGTGCCTTTACACTCTACGAATGATTTCCAACCATTCTGAGGGAACCTTTGGGCGCCTCCGTTACCTTTTAGGAGGCGACCGCCCCAGTCAAACTGTCCGCCTGACACTGTCTCCTGCCCCGCTAAGGGGCATGGGTTAGAATTTCAATACAACCAGGGTAGTATCCCACCGACGCCTCCTTCGAAGCTGGCGCTCCGAGATCTCTGGCTCCTACCTATCCTGTACAAGTTGTACCAAAATTCAATATCAGGCTACAGTAAAGCTCCACGGGGTCTTTCCGTCCTGTCGCGGGTAACCTGCATCTTCACAGGTACTATAATTTCACCGAGTCTCTCGTTGAGACAGTGCCCAGATCGTTACGCCTTTCGTGCGGGTCGGAACTTACCCGACAAGGAATTTCGCTACCTTAGGACCGTTATAGTTACGGCCGCCGTTTACTGGGGCTTCAATTCGCAGCTTCGCTTGCGCTAACCACTCCTCTTAACCTTCCAGCACCGGGCAGGCGTCAGCCCCTATACGTCACCTTACGGTTTTGCAGAGACCTGTGTTTTTGCTAAACAGTCGCCTGGGCCTATTCACTGCGGCTCTCATGCGCTTGCACGCTCAAGAGCACCCCTTCTCCCGAAGTTACGGGGTCATTTTGCCGAGTTCCTTAACGAGAGTTCTCTCGCACACCTTAGGATTCTCTCCTCGACTACCTGTGTCGGTTTGCGGTACGGGCACCTCTCACCTCGATAGAGGCTTTTCTTGGCAGTGTGAAATCAGGAACTTCGTCCATACGGACTCGCCATCACAGCTCAACGTTACAGTGTGCGGATTTGCCTACACACACGCCTTACTGCTTGGACGCGCACAACCAACGGCGCGCTTACCCTATCCTACTGCGTCCCCCCATTTCTCAAACGGTGAGGAGGTGGTACAGGAATATCAACCTGTTGTCCATCGCCTACGCCTATCGGCCTCGGCTTAGGTCCCGACTAACCCTGAGCGGACGAGCCTTCCTCAGGAAACCTTAGTCATACGGTGGACGGGATTCTCACCCGTCTTTCGCTACTCATACCGGCATTCTCACTTCTAAGCGCTCCACCAGTCCTTCCGATCTGACTTCAACGCACTTAGAACGCTCTCCTACCACTGACATCGTAGATGTCAATCCACAGCTTCGGTGAATCGTTTAGCCCCGATACATTTTCGGCGCAGCGTCACTCGACCAGTGAGCTATTACGCACTCTTTAAATGATGGCTGCTTCTAAGCCAACATCCTGGTTGTCTGTGCAACGCCACATCCTTTTCCACTTAACGATTACTTTGGGACCTTAGCTGGTGGTCTGGGCTGTTTCCCTTTTGACTACGGATCTTATCACTCGCAGTCTGACTCCCGTGTATAAATATCTGGCATTCGGAGTTTGTCTGAATTCGGTAAACCGGGATGGCCCCCTAGTCCAAACAGTGCTCTACCTCCAGTATTCTCATCACGAGGCTAGCCCTAAAGCTATTTCGGAGAGAACCAGCTATCTCCAAGTTCGATTGGAATTTCTCCGCTACCCACACCTCATCCCCGCACTTTTCAACGTGCGTGGGTTCGGGCCTCCAGTAAGTGTTACCTCACCTTCACCCTGGACATGGGTAGATCACCTGGTTTCGGGTCTACGACCACGTACTATTTCGCCCTATTCAGACTCGCTTTCGCTGCGGCTCCGCCTTCTAAAGCTTAACCTTGCACGTAATCGTAACTCGCCGGTTCATTCTACAAAAGGCACGCTATCACCCATTAACGGGCTCTAACTACTTGTAGGCACACGGTTTCAGGATCTCTTTCACTCCCCTTCCGGGGTGCTTTTCACCTTTCCCTCACGGTACTGGTTCACTATCGGTCACTAGGTAGTATTTAGCCTTGGGAGATGGTCCTCCCGGATTCCGACGGAATTTCACGTGTTCCGCCGTACTCAGGATCCACTCAGGAGAGAACGAACTTTCGACTACAGGGCTTTTACCTGCTCTGGCGGACCTTTCCAAGTCGCTTCATCTAACTCGCTCTTTTGTAACTCCGTATAGAGTGTCCTACAACCCCAAGAGGCAAGCCTCTTGGTTTGGGCTCTTCCCGTTTCGCTCGCCGCTACTCAGGGAATCGATTTTTCTTTCTCTTCCTCCAGGTACTTAGATGTTTCAGTTCCCTGGGTCTGCCTTCAAGACGCTATGTATTCACGTCAAGATACTACGCGATTAAACGTAGTGGGTTCCCCCATTCGGAAATCTCCGGATCAAAGCTCACTTACAGCTCCCCGAAGCATATCGGTGTTAGTGCCGTCCTTCTTCGGCTCCTAGTGCCAAGGCATTCGCCGTGCGCCCTTAATAACTTAACCAAGTTATTAAGCCTATAAAAAACTTAAAAAAATAAATGTGTTTGTTACAATTTCAATGTCGTTTTATCCAGTTTTCAAAGAACAAGTTTTGAAGTGTTTCATTCAGATAGAATGAACCTTCAAAACTGAACGCAAAACGTAATCTTACAAACCCAAGGTTTGTATTCCGAAATAATCCTTAGAAAGGAGGTGATCCAGCCGCACCTTCCGATACGGCTACCTTGTTACGACTTCACCCCAATCATCTATCCCACCTTCGGCGGCTGGCTCCAAAAGGTTACCTCACCGACTTCGGGTGTTACAAACTCTCGTGGTGTGACGGGCGGTGTGTACAAGGCCCGGGAACGTATTCACCGCGGCATGCTGATCCGCGATTACTAGCGATTCCGGCTTCATGTAGGCGAGTTGCAGCCTACAATCCGAACTGAGAACGACTTTATCGGATTAGCTCCCTCTCGCGAGTTGGCAACCGTTTGTATCGTCCATTGTAGCACGTGTGTAGCCCAGGTCATAAGGGGCATGATGATTTGACGTCATCCCCACCTTCCTCCGGTTTGTCACCGGCAGTCACCTTAGAGTGCCCAACTAAATGATGGCAACTAAGATCAAGGGTTGCGCTCGTTGCGGGACTTAACCCAACATCTCACGACACGAGCTGACGACAACCATGCACCACCTGTCACCGTTGCCCCCGAAGGGGAAACTATATCTCTACAGTGGTCAACGGGATGTCAAGACCTGGTAAGGTTCTTCGCGTTGCTTCGAATTAAACCACATGCTCCACCGCTTGTGCGGGCCCCCGTCAATTCCTTTGAGTTTCAGTCTTGCGACCGTACTCCCCAGGCGGAGTGCTTAATGCGTTAGCTGCAGCACTAAGGGGCGGAAACCCCCTAACACTTAGCACTCATCGTTTACGGCGTGGACTACCAGGGTATCTAATCCTGTTTGCTCCCCACGCTTTCGCGCCTCAGCGTCAGTTACAGACCAGAAAGTCGCCTTCGCCACTGGTGTTCCTCCAAATCTCTACGCATTTCACCGCTACACTTGGAATTCCACTTTCCTCTTCTGCACTCAAGTCCCCCAGTTTCCAATGACCCTCCACGGTTGAGCCGTGGGCTTTCACATCAGACTTAAAGGACCGCCTGCGCGCGCTTTACGCCCAATAATTCCGGACAACGCTTGCCACCTACGTATTACCGCGGCTGCTGGCACGTAGTTAGCCGTGGCTTTCTAATAAGGTACCGTCAAGGTACAGCCAGTTACTACTGTACTTGTTCTTCCCTTACAACAGAGTTTTACGATCCGAAAACCTTCTTCACTCACGCGGCGTTGCTCCATCAGGCTTTCGCCCATTGTGGAAGATTCCCTACTGCTGCCTCCCGTAGGAGTCTGGGCCGTGTCTCAGTCCCAGTGTGGCCGATCACCCTCTCAGGTCGGCTACGCATCGTCGCCTTGGTGAGCCGTTACCTCACCAACTAGCTAATGCGCCGCGGGCCCATCCTATAGCGACAGCCGAAACCGTCTTTCAGTCTTTCACCATGAAGCAAAAGAGATTATTCGGTATTAGCCCCGGTTTCCCGGAGTTATCCCAAACTATAGGGTAGGTTGCCCACGTGTTACTCACCCGTCCGCCGCTAACGTCAAAGGAGCAAGCTCCTTTTCTGTTCGCTCGACTTGCATGTATTAGGCACGCCGCCAGCGTTCGTCCTGAGCCAGGATCAAACTCTCCATAAAAGAAATTTGATTAGCTCAAATTGTTTTGCTGGCATCATGTTTGATGTCCAAAATTTTTGTTTTGTTCACTAACCGAAGCTAGCTACTTAAAACTTTATTGATTACGTTTTGCTTGTTCAGTTTTCAAGGTTCATGTTTCTTTATTTCGTTGTCACCTCTTGGCGACTTATACATAATAACATCGATTATTCATGAAAGTCAACACTAAATCATAAGTTTTTTTAAAGAGATTCATTTTTTATTTTAATTTTAGAAACGAGGTTATCATTATGGTCCGTAAAACGTTGATTTCACTGCTTTTAATTGTAATGCTTTTTGCCTTTTTAAAGCCTATAAATTCAACGATGATTTCTGTATTTAATATTGCGAATGCACCAGTAGTGGTCACAAAAGGACATTATGGCACATCTCTTATTGTAGAGATCTCTTTCTCTGATGACTCTCTATTAGAATGGCTCCAAACGGTGAAAGAGCCTTATCCACTTCTACTTTTAGATGCTGGTTGGATAAAACGGTCACCCGATCATTTAAAAATTATCCAACAACGAAAATTGCCTACAGGATTACTTGGGCCGGATGATTCAGTAGAAGAACCCGTTGACATTGCACTCATCCAAAAGGATATTGATACTTACGAAAAATATTTAAAAGAAAAACCTTTATGGTTTGCTACCCGAAATCATCAATATTCACAGGATTTACAGAAAGCCTTATTCCAACAACAAATGAATTTACTATCTCCTTCGCTTATTTGGCAAGGTGAGAAAACTCCGAAATTACAAAAAGGTGATTTTGTCTTTTTCCCGCTCCATCAAAATAATCAAATATCCCTTAAAGAGCTTAACACTCTCATACAACAGCATAAGTTTATGTCGATTGAAGAAAATATATTTGGTTATAAGGTTCAAACTAAAAAAGCGCCATAAAAAAATTGCCTCCAATACAGCGAGGCAATTTTTTCCTTATGCGTTTTTAGCCTGTTCACGACGAGCTTGGCGACGTGCTTCTAATTTTTGACGATCTTCATCAGATTTTGCATTATATTTAGGTAATACTAATAATTGATACGCATTAACCGCCAATAATGGGAATAATAAAAGCGCAACATACTCATTAATATTTTCATCGCGACCCATCAAGGCAATTGTCCATTCCAACGTTGTAATGACAATCATAAAGAATAGTGCCGAAATCATTACATGTTTTTTCCCTGTTAATTTTACTTTTTGAACAGCTGTTGCTATTGCCCCAAAAATGAGGACAATTAATAGTCCTACATAGAACAACCAGCTTTGCCCATCCTTCACACCAGGAATAAAGCGGAAGAAAATTATATCGAAAATCGTTATGGCAATTAATAATAGCTGTACCCAATTCCATAATGTCAGTGTTCTAAAAATATTAACACCTACCTGATGAAGTGTTAAATAAGCAAAAAAGCCAGCTTGCGCTATAACACTCATTGTAAACCCTAAGAAAACCATCCATAAAAGTCCAGCGAAAAACTCACCCCATTGACCGTTTGCTATGTATGGTTGGAAGAATTCCCAGCGAATAAATAAACTAAAAACTCCGTTGACTCCACCACCAACGAGCATTGCAAAGAAGAAAAACTTTGCCCAATTTCGTATCGTCACAACTAAAAGTCCCCCAATTTCTCAATATATCTGTCCTTATTTTATCAATGCCTTGTTAAAAAAGCTATTTCTCATCCTAACCAATACATAAAGTCCTGAGAAATGTGAACAATAATTGAAAGAGTCTATCTAGAGAAAGGACTGATTGTCGATGCGAAAATTCACCTTATTACTGATTCTAATGCTTTTTCTTTCTGCCTGTTCACAAGATAAAACCTCTACCATGTCCTATGATGAAATAAAAAAAATCATGATTGACTCTTTACAAACAGAGGATGGTAAAAAGGCATTGCGACAGCTTTTAGAAGAGCCGAGTTTCCGTGAGCTCTTGATTTTAGAGCATGATGAAGTGAAAAAAGCTACCGAGGAAACTTTACTTTCCAAGGAAGCAGAAGACTTTTGGAAAAAAACCTTTGAAGATCCAAAGTTTAAAGAAACTGTTGCGAAAAGTATGCAAAAACAGCAACAGGATATTATGAAGAACTTAATAAAAGATCCGACTTTCCAAAAGGATATGGAGGCATTTTTCGGGCAACCCGATATGCAAAAGCAGTTGGAGACTATCCTTAAATCATCCAATATGCGCAAGCAAATGGAGGAAGTTGTAAAGGAAACGATCGAAAGCCCTTTAATGCAATCTAAATGGCAGGAACTTATTAAGAAAAGTGGCGAAACAGGTTCATCAGGAAGTGGCGATAAGAAAGAAGCGAGTGGCGATAGTGGTGGCGGATCGGATAAGGGACAAAAAAGTACCGAGTAACCTTGGTAATGTAAAAACGGATTTCCCCATAAAACTGGTGGAAATCCGTTTTTTATTATTTATTTAATTTATCGATGATTTTCGTCGCGATGTCTAAATAAATTTGTCCTGTTGTATGTTTTTCAGCGTATACAGAAGGAGCAAAATCTTCATCTGTCCAATCTGGTTGCCCAAGCGGGATTTGTCCAAGCAACTCTGTACGTAGTTCGTCAGCTAGCTTTGGTCCTCCTCCTTGCCCAAAGACAAATTCTCGGTCACCTGATTTAGATTCAAACCAAGCCATGTTTTCGATAACTCCTAAAATTTCATGGTCTGTTTGAAGCGCCATTGCCCCTGCACGAGCTGCAACAAATGCTGCTGTTGGGTGTGGAGTTGTTACAACAATTTCTTTTGATGATGGCAACATTTGATGGATATCTAATGCAACGTCACCTGTGCCAGGAGGTAAATCTAATAATAGATAATCTAATTCACCCCACTCAACATCACGGAAGAATTGATCTAATACTTTACCAAGCATTGGTCCGCGCCATACGATCGGTGCGTTATTTTCTACAAAGAAGCCCATTGAAATCATTTTTACCCCAAAGCGATCTACTGGGAAAATACGATTATCGACTACCTTAGGCATATCCGTTACACCCATCATATCAGGTACACTAAATCCATAAATATCTGCGTCAATTAAGCCGACTTTCTTTCCTAGACGAGCTAAAGCAACAGCTAAGTTTACTGATACTGTCGATTTACCAACTCCACCTTTACCAGAAGCAATTGAAATTACTTGGACTGTGCTTAATGGAGATAAAATATCTTGTGCTTCCGACTCTGTTGCTGTGCCACGGAAGCTTTGCAATTTTTCTGTTGATAGTTCTTCAAAACGAATACCAACAGTGTTTACACCTGCTTCTTTCAACACCTCAACAACTTTCATTTGTAGTTGTAATTGTTCCGGTGTATTCAGTTTAGCAATGGCAATTTTTACACTGACATGATTTTTTTCTTCTTTTATTGCTACGTTCGTAATACCATCTGTTTCTGCAAGCGATTTATGTAAAAATGGATCTTGTAGTTGTCCCAGTATTTCTCGTACTTGTTGTTCAGTAATCACGACGAACACTCCCCTTATATTGTCTCAATATTAGTATATCATAATGATTTGATTTACGTTGTAGATGTTGCTCTACTCAATTTTGGCTAATAAATAGTCTTCTATACCTTCAACTATGGCATCTGCCATTTTTTCTTGATAGTTTTTGTCCACTAATAATGCTCGTTCCTCATCATTACTAATAAAACCAGTCTCCACTAAAGCTGCAGGTACTTCCGCTTTCTTCAATAAATAGATTTGCTTAATAGACAATGCTTCACGGTCTGTATTTTTTAAATTAGTGCGAATGGATTGTTGAATACTCTTGGCAAGAATCTCTCCATCAGCATGTCCTTCCTTATGGTAAAATACCTGTGCGCCACGCCATTTTGTTTCAGGAATGGCATTTGCATGAATAGTTATAAATACATCAGGCTTTTCCTTTTCCACGATATCCTTTCTTAGGAAGATATCTTGCTTTTTCCGTTCTCTCATTGTTCCATATTTTTCTGATGGCGCATGCTCATCGATTACATCACCATTTTTTGTTCGTGTCATTATAACCGTTGCGCCTTTTTTCTTTAATTGCTTCTCTACATGCTGAGCAATTGCAAGTGTAATATCCTTTTCAATCACTTCGCCCTTTGAAGCTCCTCCGTCCTCACCACCATGCCCTGCATCAATGACAATTTTTATGCCACCAAGTGGGTCCGGTAAGAAGAAGTTACGGTCCGAAGCATTTGTTTCATATGCCACGACCACTATACTCATAAGCATAATTACTCCTAGTGCAAGCCAGCGCTTCACCCATATACACCACCCTTTTACATTTAGTGTACGAAATTAGTGGATGAACTATGCCAGAAAGTAAAAAAAACTCCCAAGTCACAAACTTGAGAGTTTTAATTTCTTCTATATTAAGGGAGGAAGAATTTTATTGGTTTGTAAAAGTAGGTTTGAATTCACCTGTATATGGCTCATGCTCTACAAATACAGTTATATCATTGCCATCTTTGTCTTTACCTGTTCGTTTATACGTGAACTTCTTATCGTTGATTTCTGTAATTTCAAGAGCTACACCATACTTATTATCACCGACAGAAACATGCGCTCTTATTTTATTATCATGAATGACATTAAAGTAACCATAGTCTCCACGACTTTCACCTGTTTCAGGATTAAAGAACTCATATTTATTTGTATTTGCATCATACTTTGCAATGCTAATGAAATTTGAATTGAATTCTGTTACATCATTACCCGCTTCATCTAACACAACTGTTCCATGCCATAGTGTATCAGCGAGAATTTTATCTCCGTCAACGTCTGTAACAATTTCACCTGTTGAAGCATCTAACGTTTTATCGGAATCAGTAAATGCCAGTTCTTTTTCTTTATATGGAATATGTTCCACGAATATTTCTACATCATTGCCCGCAGCATCTTTACCCATTCTCTTATAAGTAAAGATACTATCGTTTAGCTCAGTGATCTCGACAACTGCTTGGTAGTTTTTTGATTCGGAAATTAATATTCTTTGTTTCCCATCATTTGTGATAAAGAATGTCCCTTTATCCTCACGGCTTTTACCTGTAGCCTTGTCAAAGAATTCATAATGACCTGTCTGGGCATCATATTTTGCTAAGCCAATGAAGTTTGCGTTCTCCGCCGTTAAATCATTGTGATCTTGATCATAAACCTTTGTACCTTGCCAATTTGTACTACTTAGAACATTAGCCATTTCTTGTCCCTTTGTTAATTGCTCTTTGGCAGTATTTTCTGTTACTGTACTTTCTGTTTTAACTTCCTCACTATTTGTCTTATTGCCTTTTGCAGGCTCCTTATCTTGACACGCTGCCAGTAATGCAATAGCTGCAACAGATACTATTAATAATTTTTTCATACCTACTTACCTCCATCGGTTAGTTTATATTTTGAATTACATCAAACCCATAATGACAATTTTTAAAAATGAAAGGTTTGTTGTACCTTCTAAAAACTATATTAAAGTGGAATGTTAAACTCCCCCTAAATAATTTCTTAAAAAAACATAAACTTATACGAAAATATTTTTAATATATATTAAATCTGTACACTAATAGTGAGGTTTATGTAAAAAGCTATTTATTTTTTTCTACATATACTTAATTTATGGGTGATCGACATTTCTCACAAACGAGTACTTCAACATTATTTATTATAGGAAAAAGCTAAGCCTAGCATATCTTTTTAATATTACTCGTATAATTCGCAACATGTTACCATATTTTTATAAACGGAAAAGTAGGCTACAGTGATATACCATTAGTCATTTGGCTGTTTTAACCAAAGAAAAGAGGGTGGAAAAATGAATGATCAATTAATACTTTCAGCAGCGAACGGTGATATTGATAAAGTATTAGCACTTCTGCAAAAAGGCATCAATATTAATACAACGGATCAGAATGGAAGAACCCCTGTCTTAGCTGCCACTTATAATAACCAGGTGGATACTGTGAAGGTGCTCATTCAACATGGTGCTGATATTAATATTAGAGATAATAACCTTGAGAACGTACTTTTACATGCAGGGGCATCAGGCTATTTAGAAATCGTTAAACTTGCCATATCTGCAGGGGCAGATACAAAGCTAACTAATCGCTTTGGTGGAATTGCCATCATCCCTGCATCCGAACGTGGACATGTTGAGGTGGTCCGAGAGCTACTTAATCACTCGGACATTCATGTCAATCACATTAATAATTTGCATTGGACAGCTCTATTGGAGGCAGTCATATTAGGCAATGGTGGGGAGAAACATCAAGAAATTGTGCAATTATTGGTGGATCATGGTGCTGATATAACTATTGGAGATCAAGATGGTGTCACACCATTGCAGCATGCAAAAAAACTAGGCTTTTATGAGATTGAGCAAATTTTAAAAGAAGCTGTACCCGAACGAAATAACAGTTAACACTATAGGAGATATGATCATATACTTTTCTAGATGGCCTCACTTCGGAATTAGCTTACCTGTTGCATCAATTTCACCTGCAATTTCAAAAGAATAACGTTAAGCAATCTTTGGGTTACTTCACAGATTGCTTTTTATGATGGAATGACAAAAAGACTCTTTCCTCGAAAGTAGAAAGAGTCTTAGGATAGATGTTTTGTCTGCCTCTGACTCCGTAAAGACCAAATCATCTTTAAACGGTACGCCATTTGTAAAGGTTACGAATTCTCTTCTGGTAATAGAATAATAACAGTAGTTCCTTTTCCTTCTTCACTATATATACGGAGACTGGCATTTCTCATAAGCTTAAATTTTTTCAAAGGATTCGTAAATCCAATACGTGAGTTTTCTTCATTTACTAATCGTTGCAACTTTTCTTCTGAGATACCGACCCCATTATCATAAATTTTAATACGTATAAATTGACCTTCTCGTTGCACACTCACCTCAATAGTACCACCTTCTTTTTTCTTCGAAATCCCGTGAAAAACTGCATTTTCAACTATAGGCTGAATTGATAATGCTGGAATCAAAGATTGAATGGACTCATCAATATCATACGCAACTGTAAGACGATCACCAAAGCGCATTTTTTCAATATAGAGATATGCTTTTACAAGATCTATTTCATCTTCTATTGAAACCATGCTGTTACGATAATGGACATTTAGCTTGGCACGGAAATAGGTGGCTAAACTGTATAACGCCTCTCGTGTATTCTCTATATTTGTATAGCTTAAGCCGATAATAGTGTTAAGTGTATTGTAGACAAAATGAGGAGTTACTTGCGCATATAAATAATTCATTTCATCTTCAATCGCATCAATGGAAGATTGTCGAACCGCTAGTAATGATTGAATACGCACTAGTAATTCATCCATCGCAATCGGTTTTTGCAGATAATCATTTGCCCCAACTTGTAAAGATAGCACTAAATCCGAATGCTGCATAATTGCTGTTAAAACTATAATCGGTAATTCCAACATATCGTATTGCTTTCGTACTTGTTTGCATAATTCATAGCCTGACATACCATTCATCATTAAATCGACTAACATACAATCTACTTTATGTTTCTTTATATAATCTATCGCTTCAAACCCATTATCTACTCCAATAACGGTATAGCCTTTTTGAATTAATACGTCCACTAGTACTTTTATATTCACATGATCATCATCAACAATGAGTATGGCTTTGTCATTACCTTTATGCAGTAATGGTAAATCTAGCTGTAGTATAGTATTATCTGCTCGATTTCCTATCTGGTGTTGTGTTTCAATATCTAGTTTTTCGAGTGTGGCAAGTGGCACCGTAAATGTAAAAATTGTTCCAACACCTAATGTACTTGTTACATGAATTTCCCCATTTAACTGTTCTACTATATTTTTTGAGATACTTAATCCTAACCCAAGACCCCCACTTTTTTTACCTTTCTTTACTTGATAAAAAGAATTAAAAATTCGATCTAAGTCTTGTGATGGTATACCAATTCCAGTATCGCTTACTTGTATTTCCATATAATCATTACGTACACTAGCTAAGACTGTAATTTGCCCATGTTTTGTATGTTGCAGAGCATTATAGAGTAAATTATAAAGCACTTGTTTCAATCGTAATTCATCTGTATACATATGGGGTAAATTAGAATCTACTGCACTCATTAACCTTATGGATGTATCACTCGACATTAAACTACGAATTTCCTCAATTACTTCATCAATTACGCTTATCGGAACAACACGAGGGATAACACGAACTTCTCCGGTCATATGATTCGAAGAAATCAATAAATCCTCTACTAAATAACCTAAACGTTGCGCGACATTATGTATTAAAATGACATTTTCTTGTTGCTCACGCTTTAAAGGTCCTTGTACACCTTCCATTAATGATTTGGATATATTTAAAATACCATTTAAAGGCGTACGTAATTCATGAGACGTTTTCAATAAAAACTCATCCTTCATTTGATTATGCATCAAAAGCTCTTCCGATAACGCTTGAACTTCCTTAAAAGAAGTATTTGCTCGGAAGCTAAGCAGAGATGCAAAACTATAGAGTGTAAAAATAAACAATAATTGTTCACTATAAACCATAGGTATATCAAAAATGTAATACATTACCATTAAAAAAGTATAACAAGTAAGAGATACTAAAAGAATTAGAATATAACGTGAGCCATCTACACCTTTCATAAGCACACGTAATAGCACAAACACATTATAAAGCCCAACTGGAATAAAAATTACTGCAAAGATTATTTGGGAAAGAACTAGATTTTCTATTGGTATAATCATACTATTTTTTGTCATCGGGTTGTAAATCCCATAGATAAAAAAAAGTAAACCTAACAAAATACTAATAATATAAATTGCTTTTTTCCTCATAAACTCCGGATACAAATAATAGAGAAATAATGCTAAACAAACATCAACAAGTGGTAAAATCCCTAATTGTAAACGTACTTGTTCATTTATAGTTAAATGTGTAAAAATAAGGAAAAATATTTTTTCATTTGTAAACGACATGTACAGTCCGAATAATATAGTGAATAACCCCAAAAACAATTCTTCTTTTCGCTTCCGATTTTGACTATACGATATAATATAAATTGCACCGAATACAATATAACCAATACATACAAACGATTCTGCTAAAATTTTCATGCTAAAATCTCTTTGAATAGCTTCCTTTGTTCCAAACTCAATAGGAAAAGTAATACCGGATTTTGGATAATTATAATTCCCCACATGAATTACTATATCAAGCATTAGATTCTCACTTGGTGCAAACACCGTATATTTATCATCATTTTCGAACTTAAAGTCCTTTAAGGTTTCACTCGGATTCCCCTTACTACCTACATCTTTTCCATTTATGAAAACACGGTTAGATTGACGAATTGAACGAATGTATAATCCATATTCCCCTTCAACTGGTACATTTATCTTAACATGATACGTTCCTACAGTAAGCCCTTCCTCATTTGGTTCTACAAAGCTATTCCAAGTAGCTGGTACCTCAATTGGTATTTTCTCGCTCTCGTACGCGTCGAATGAATCGCTTGATGCTATTAAGATATTTGGATAGAAAGACCATTCTCCATCTAGTTTTAAAATAGTCTTTTCTTGTAGTTCTTTTTCTTCAATCGTAACGATCCCATTCTGCGCAATCGGCTGACTACTACTAACAAAATACTCTCCATTGCCAATAAAGTATACGATAATAAATAGCATGATAATGGCCAAAGTAATGCTAATATTTTTTTTCACTATCACCCCTCCCCTACTTGAACACAATTATATATAACATCAAACTATCAGTTAGTTAGAATGAAATCCATTATGCAATATGACTTTCACCTGTATTTCATTAGTCCTCTTAGGCATCCTATCATAGGGCTGTTAAACAAATTCTGAACAAATCATATTGTTTTTGTTATCGACGTAAAAAAAGCTCCTCTCAGGTAAACCTGAGAAGAGCTTGAAATCGTTGATATAACAACGATATTAACGTTTTGAGAACTGAGGTGCACGACGAGCGCCGCGTAGACCTGGTTTTTTACGTTCTTTCATGCGTGAATCACGAGTAAGTAATCCAGCTGATTTTAATGCAGCACGGAAATCTGGGTCTACTTGAAGTAGAGCACGAGCGATACCGTGACGAACAGCACCAGCTTGACCAGTGTATCCACCACCGTTAACGTTTACGTGGATATCATAGCTTCCTGTAGTTTCAGTAGCTACTAATGGTTGTTTAATTACTTCGCGTAATGCAGCGAATGGTACGTATTCTTCGATTTCACGTTTGTTGATAACAATTTTACCTGTACCTGGTACTAAACGTACGCGAGCTACAGAGCTTTTACGGCGACCAGTGCCGATGTATTGAACTTGTGCCAAAGTAATATCCTCCTCTTAATTTATATTATCCGCGAAGCTCGTATGCTTCTGGTTTTTGTGCAGCATGTGGATGCTCTGTTCCAGTGTAAACATTAAGTTTAGTGAACATTTTGCGACCTAAAGAGTTTTTAGGAAGCATTCCTTTAACTGCTAATTCGATCATTCTTGTTGGGTACTTATCTAGCATTTCACCAGCAGTACGTGTTTTTAAACCACCCGCAAATTGAGTGTGGTGACGGTATAATTTACCCTCTAATTTGTTACCAGTTAAATGGATTTTGTCAGCGTTGATGATGATTACGTGATCACCTGTGTCAACGTTTGGTGTGAATGTTGGTTTATGTTTACCACGTAAGATTGCAGCTACTTCAGAAGCTAAACGTCCAAGAGTTTGGCCTTCTGCATCAACTACTAACCATTTACGGTCTACTTCGTGACCTTTAGCCATGAATGTTGTACGCATGTATATATCCTCCTAATCGATTCGATTACCGTTATTTTTCATTAGACTACACTATAAGTTTCGGGGCTTATTTGTGGTGGTAATGAAAATACCATCTGTTATCATATAATGAATGACTTTTAAAGTCAAGCAATTTCATTAAACACCTGGTGAAGTTGTTCAGAATTATAGAACGCCACTAATAGAATACTTTTTCTAAGTATAGCCCTTGTGGTGGAGCGGTTTTTCCTGCCTTATCACGATTACCTGAAGCAACTACATGGGACACATTGTCAATCTTACGCCGACCTATCCCAACCTCCCAAAGAGTACCTGCAATAATACGTACCATATTATATAAGAAGCCATTCCCTTCAATCACCATATGTAGCTCTTCACCATGCCATTCAAATTGTAACAATGTTACTGTGCGTACTTTATCTTTCACGCTTGTATTCGCCGCGCAAAAACAAGAAAAGTCATGTGTACCAATAATAGCCTTAGCTGCCTCTTGCATCGCCTCTACGTTAGGTTTGACCCCATTGGTCTCCACAGTATAATATCTGCGGAATGGACTTTGGATAGGCTCACAAGACCAAATATAGCGATATCTTTTTCCAGCCACATCGTAACGCGCATGAAAGTCATGTGCCACTTCCTCAACCGATAATACACGAATATCTCTTGGCAGTTGCACATTCAAAGCCTTACTATATTTTTCTGCTGGAATGACAAGTGGTGTGTCGAAATGCAATGTTTGCCCTGTCGCATGTACTTTAGCATCTGTACGACCACTTGCAGTTACCTTAACCTGTTCTCCCTTATGCATAATAGCTAGAACACGCTCAAGCTCAGCCTGCACTGTGCGTTCACCTGGCTGTACCTGATAGCCCGAAAAAAGTGTGCCATCATAGCTTATAATTACTTTTAATCGTCGCATATAGCCTACTCCTTTAACTTCTATAGAAGAATAGCAATACGCCTATTGCTACTAATAACACAATCGCAAATGTGTCCCCCATATCCCATTTTAACCTACGGTACCTAGTGCGTCCTTCACCACCGCGATAGCCTCTTACTTCCATCGCTGTTGCTAAATCCTCAGCCCGTTTAAATGCACTGACAAAGAGAGGCACAAGCAATGGTACTACTGCCTTTATACGGTCCTTAATTGGCCCAGATGATAAATCAGAGCCTCTTGCCATTTGTGCCTTCATAATTTTATCCGTCTCATCCATTAAGGTTGGAATAAAGCGTAATGAGATGGACATCATTAAAGCCAATTCATGTACGGGTACTTTTATTGCTTTTAAGGGATTCAGTAGAACCTCGATACCATCTGTAATGGAAATCGGCGATGTAGTTAACGTTAAGATTGACGTCATAAATACTAATACTAGAAAACGAATTGAGATAAATATTCCTCGCCTAATCCCTTCGTCATAAATCGTAATGAAGTTTGATTCAAACACAGGGACGCCTTCCTTCGTCATGAAAATATGGAGAAGGAATGTGAAGGCCATCAAAAAGAGTACTGGTTTGAGTCCATTTATTAAAAAGTATAGACGAATGCGCGATACTAATACAATCAGTAGCGTGAATGCGAGTAACATAGCATATGTCACGGTATTATTGGCTAAAAACACAATAATAATAAAGGCGAACACAAAGATCAGCTTTGACCGTGGATCAAGTTTGTGTACAGGTGAATCACCAGGTAAGAAGCGACCAAAGATCATTTTTTCCATCATGACTCTGCACGCTCCTCTCTAAGGGCTTGAGCAATTTCAGCAGCAAGCTCTTCCTCTGTTAAGCAAACCTTAGACAAGGAATGCCCCATCATGTGCTCAATCCTTTGCTGAAAGCGGACAATACGTGGTGGCTCTAAACGGAATTCCTTTAATGTTGCAACATCTTTAAAAATAACTCGTGGTGATCCACTTAAGACATTCTTTCCTTCATGCATAATCACAATATTATCTGCATATCGAGCTGCATCCTCCATACTATGGGTTACTAGAATGGTTGTGAGATGACGTTCTTGATGGAGCTGATAAAACATATCCATAATTTCCTTTTGACCACGTGGATCAAGACCTGCTGTTGGTTCATCTAAGACAATAACCTCAGGGTCCATCGCCAAAACGCCTGCAATCGCTACTCGACGCATTTGACCACCTGATAAATCAAACGGTGATTTATCCAAAACGTTATCTGGCAAACCGACTAAGCTGACAAGTTCTCTTGCACGAGCTTCAGCCTCCTCCTCTGATATACCAAAGTTCATTGGGCCAAACATAATGTCCTTCAACACGGTTTCTTCAAATAGTTGATGCTCTGGAAATTGAAAGACAATGCCGACCTTTTGTCTTACAGTTTTTAAATCCTTTGCTTTTTTCCCAGCTACAATAAGACGATCCCCTATATGTACTTCTCCTGAAGTAGGTCTTAGAAGCGCGTTAAAATGCTGCAAAATCGTTGATTTCCCAGAACCGGTATGGCCAATTATCGCTTGATAAGTATGAGATGGAATGTCAAAATCCACATCGAATAATGCCCGTTTTTCAAAGGGCGTTCCTTGTGCATAGGCATAGCTTACTTGTTGAAGTTTGATGTCCATAAATCATTCACCAACTCTTCTTCTGTCATATGTTGCCCCATTAATGGAACACCTTCCTTTTGCAATAGCTTTGATAACTTCAAGGCAAATGGCAAATCTAGTCCAAATTCAACTAGCTTGTCCCCAAGTGCAAAGATTTCAGCAGGTGTACCTTCTGCAAATTTCTTACCATCATTCATAAAAAGAACACGATCCGCTAACATTGCCTCTTCTAAATCATGGGTAATAGATAAAACTGTTAATCCTGTTTCTGCACGTAATGTTTGAACCGTTTGTAACACCTCTGCACGCCCCTGAGGATCTAACATGGATGTAGCCTCATCTAAAATTAAAAGCTTCGGCTTTAATGCAAGTGCCCCAGCAATGGCTACACGCTGTTTTTGTCCACCAGATAAATGATGTGGCTCATGGTCTAAAAACTGACTCATTTTTACCTGTTCGAGTGCCGCATGTACACGTTTTACCATTTCTTCAAAGGGGATACCGTTGTTTTCCAAGGCAAATGCTACATCATCCTGTACCGTTGCTCCAACGAATTGATTGTCAGGGTTTTGAAAGACCATTCCCATTAAGGAGCGAGATTCCCAAAGATTTTCTTCATTCAAGGGTTCTCGCAATATTCGTACATCTCCATGTTGAGGAAACAATAAACCATTCATCAGCTTGGCAATAGTGGACTTACCAGAACCATTATGTCCTACTATAGCAATCCACTCACCTTCTTCCACAGCAAAGCTAACATTTTCAACAGCATTACGAATATTTGGATTTTCTGGTGTATATGAAAAAGTTACATTATTTAAAGATAAAATTTCAGGCATATCTAGAACTCCTCTCCCTACGCTCAGCTCTACTAATTAACTTACACTTTTTTATGTATGAATTCTACTACAATCCGTATGTCGATAAAAGAAAAATACTACAATAACAACTCAAATTGATATTGGTTTAATAAATAACAAGATAACACCCATATATTAAAAAAAGCACCACAAATTGGCGCCATCTAATCTAATAAAAAAGCGCGCACCTCATTCGATAGAAATGCGCTAGTCGTTACATTTACAAGAAATATGGGTGCTCAAGCCCTTATTTCTCCTGAATGAGGTGCGGAGAGCTAAACGAGACGCCACACTAATAAGTGTCCGCTCATCATAACGCTCAGCTTAATTATTTGTCGTATAAATCATTTATAAAGAAAGAGGGTGGTGATTCCCACCCTCTTCACCACAAGTTTTCTCTTATGATTAAACTAGTTCAATCACAACAACAGGTGCACCGTCGCCACGACGAGGACCTACTTTAAGAATACGAGTGTAACCACCTTGACGCTCAGCATAACGTGGTGCAACATCATCAAATAACTTTTGAAGTGCAAATGATGTTGATTCGTTACCTTCTGCATCAGTCGTTGTTACTAGTTCACGACGGATAAATGCAGCAGCTTGACGGCGTGCATGTAAATCTCCGCGTTTACCTAAAGTAATCATTTTTTCAACAGCTTTACGTACTTCTTTAGCGCGAGCCTCAGTAGTTTCGATACGCTCGTTGATGATTAAATCAGTAGCTAAGTCACGTAACATCGCTTTACGTTGAGAACTTGTACGACCAAGTTTTCTGTAACCCATGGATGTTTCCCTCCTTTATAGAAAAAAATCTGATCTTGTTAGTTGTGTTTAAATCGCTTAGTCTTCTTTGCGTAATCCTAAACCAAGCTCTTCTAACTTCGCTTTTACTTCTTCTAATGACTTGCGTCCAAGGTTACGAACTTTCATCATGTCGTCTTCTGATTTATTCGCAAGTTCTAGTACTGTATTAATACCAGCGCGTTTTAAACAGTTATAAGAACGAACAGAAAGATCAAGCTCTTCGATAGTCATCTCTAAAACTTTTTCTTTTTGATCTTCTTCTTTTTCGACCATGATTTCAGCAGTTTGTGCCTCATCTGTCATGCCAACGAAGATGTTAAGATGCTCGGTTAAAATTTTTGCTCCGAGCGAAATCGCCTCTTTCGGACCGATGCTGCCATCTGTCCACACATCAAGAGAAAGTTTGTCGTAGTCAGAAGACTGACCAACACGAGTATTTTCCACTTGGAAATTGACGCGTGATACTGGAGTGTAAATAGAGTCGATCGGGATCACGCCGATAGGAAGATCCTCACGTTTGTTTTGATCAGCAGGAGTGTAACCACGGCCGCGTTGTGCATACATACGCATACGTAAATGACCGTTTTTAGCGATTGTTGCAATATATAGATCTGGGTTTAAAATTTCTACGTCACTGTCATGTGTAATGTCAGCAGCCGTAACTGTACCATCGCCTTTAACATCAATCTCAATAACTTTTTCTTCGTCAGAGTAGATTTTAAGAGCTAGTTTTTTCACGTTCAAAATGATTGAAGCTACATCTTCTACTACGCCTTCTACAGTTGAGAATTCGTGAAGAACACCATCAATTTGAATTGAAGTGACAGCAGCTCCTGGTAATGAAGACAGAAGGATACGACGTAAAGAATTACCCAAAGTGTTTCCATATCCGCGTTCAAGCGGTTCTACAACAAACTTTCCATATTTGGAATCTTCGCTGATCTCCACCGTTTCAATCTTTGGTTTTTCAATTTCGATCATTTTATTTACCCTCCTTCAAAACATCGAATGTATAGGTTCTTTCCATCATAGATTCGATCGTCAATGACGTATCGTTTATTATCTGCACAAGACAGTCTGTACAAAAAATGATGTTCTCATACAATATGAGACGCACCCATTACACGCGACGACGTTTTGGCGGACGGCAACCATTATGAGGAACTGGAGTAACGTCTTTAATAGCAGTTACTTCTAAACCAGCAGCTTGAAGTGCACGAATAGCAGCTTCACGACCAGCACCAGGACCTTTAACAGTTACTTCCAACGTTTTCAGACCATGTTCAAGGGATGTTTTAGCAGCAGTTTCTGCAGCCATTTGAGCAGCGAATGGTGTAGATTTACGTGAACCACGGAAACCAAGAGCACCAGCACTTGACCAAGATACAGCGTTACCTTGCATATCTGTAATCGTTACGATTGTATTGTTAAATGTAGAACGAATGTGTGCGATACCAGATTCGATATTCTTTTTCACACGACGTTTACGAGTTTGTTGTTTACGAGCCATGTTAAGAAGGAACCTCCTTTACCAATTATTTTTTCTTGTTCGCAACTGTTTTACGAGGACCTTTACGCGTACGCGCATTGTTCTTCGTATTTTGACCACGAACAGGTAAGCCACGACGGTGACGGATACCACGGAATGAACCGATTTCCATCAGACGTTTAATATTTAATGAAGTTTCGCGACGTAAGTCACCTTCAAGTTTGTATGAATCTAATTGTTCACGGATTTTGTTTAACTCATCTTCAGTTAAGTCGCGTACGCGTGTATCTTCTGAAATACCTGCATCAGCTAGTACTTTCTGAGCTGTAGTTTTACCAATACCGAAAATGTACGTTAATGAAATTACCACGCGTTTGTCGCGAGGAATATCAACACCAGCAATACGTGCCATGTACGTTGTGCACCTCCTTTAGAATTAACCTTGTTTTTGTTTATGTTTAGGATTTTCACAGATTACCATTACTTTACCGCGTCGGCGAATTACTTTACATTTTTCGCAGATCGGTTTCACAGATGGTCTCACTTTCATCTAACCTAACCTCCTTAGTAGTCCGGAGCGCAAAAGATTATTTAAAACGGTATGTGATACGACCGCGAGTTAAATCATAAGGAGATAACTCAATAGTAACCTTATCTCCAGGTAGAATACGGATAAAGTGCATACGAATCTTACCAGATACGTGTGCTAGAATCACATGTCCATTTTCTAATTCTACCTTAAACATCGCGTTTGGCAAAGTCTCAACAACTGTCCCTTCGACTTCAATTACATCATCTTTCGCCATCTACTCTGTCTCCTCTCTATATGCAAATTAAAGTTCTCATCGTTACATCAAACGGATATCTGCTGCAACTTTAGAAGCAACCTCGTTTCAACATATGTTTGGATTGTATGAGAGATGTTTGAAAGACGCTCGTCTGGTTTCGCTTCACACAATCCACGGAATATACAGAACCAGTAAGGGCACTGAATCTCCCATGTTTACACGAATACCGGAATGTCTTGGATGAGATATTCATACCCGTTACACAGATGCTTCCACGAAACCCATTATACTCCTCCAAAAGGTATGTTGCACTTTTAAGAAGAAATATATACCGGGCACAATATGCTTTTGCAACTCTCAAAAAAATTATGTTTCGTTGTTGCTCCCGCATGCCTCCCGCGGAAGCAGTACTCTGCGCCCGGAGCCGGGTATCAGCTGCGGCTGCTCTGTAATAGAGCATCAAGATCAGCAAACACTTTGTTAATATCTTGCTGTCCATCTATATTAGTTAACACGCCTTTAGCTTGATAGAAATCAAGTAGAGGTTGTGCTTGTTTCATATTTACTTCCAGACGGTTCGCAACCGTTTCAGGATTATCATCTGCACGTGTATAAAGCTCGCCACCATCTTTATCACATTTCCCTTCCTCAGCAGGAGGATTGAAAATTAAATGATAGGATGTACCACAAGTTTTACAAATACGTCTACCTGAAAGACGAGCAATTAACTCATCCTTTTCAACTTGAATGTTTAATGTATGCTCAATAGCTTTACCTAGGTCAGCAAGAATGCTATCTAAGGCTTCAGCTTGAGGAACAGTACGTGGGAAACCATCTAATAAGAATCCTTTTTCACAATCAGGTTTAGCCAGTCGCTCACGAACAATACCAATCGTTACTTCATCAGGTACAAGTGCACCTTGATCCATAAACGACTTAGCTTGTAAGCCTAGTTCAGTACCTTCTTTAATTGCAGCACGGAACATATCGCCTGTAGAAATATGAGGAATTGCGTACTTCTCAACAATTTTATCTGCCTGCGTACCTTTACCAGCACCTGGCAGACCCATTAAAACGATATTCATTAGGAAATATTCCTCCCACAAAAGGTTTGCTGATTAAAGGAAACGATGGAACGTTCCCTAAAAACCAACATTATTTCATAAAGCCTTTGTAGTGACGTTTAACAAGTTGAGATTCTAGCTGCTTCATCGTTTCGAGCGCTACGCCGACTACGATAATAATACTAGTACCACCGATCTGCACTGAGGCAGGTAGATTCATAAAGTTTATGAATATAACCGGCATTACTGAAATAACAGTTAAGAAAATCGCGCCGACAAATGTCAGACGATATAACACGCTTGTTAAATACGTTTGAGTGTTTTCACCAGGACGAATACCTGGAATATAAGCACCTTGCTTTTTCAAGTTATCTGCCACATTTTCTGGATTCACTTGTACGAATGCATAGAAATATGTGAATGCGATGATTAATGCCACATAAATAATCATTCCAACAGGTTTTGTATGATCAAACGTGTTATTAATGAAAGTTGTAACATTATTTTCACCGAAGAACGGAACTAACGTACGAGGTGTCATCAGAAACGCTGAAGCAAAGATTACAGGAATAACCCCTGCAGCATTTACTTTTAACGGTAAATGAGTTTGTTGACCACCAGTTTGTTGATTTCGCCCAGTAACTCGTTTTGCATATTGAATTGGAATTTTACGTAGTGCTTGTTGCACGTAGATAACTCCAATAACAACCGCAAGCAAGATTAAAACAAGTAGACCAAGGATAATTAGGTTGATAAATAGCTTATCACCCGCACCCTCGATTTGTTGTGCATAGATTTGGTTGATACCTGTAGGTAATGCCGCAACGATACCTGCGAAGATTACAACAGAAATACCATTACCAACGCCATGCGCAGTAATTTGATCAGCAAGCCATACTAGGAATGCTGTACCCGCTGTTAATACAATAGAGATTATAACATATGTTAAAACCCCTTCTTCCTTAATCAATGACCCGCCATACATTCTATTAAAACCAAATGACATCGCGAATGATTGAATAAAAGCAAGAATAATAGTAAAGTAGCGTGTAAATTGCGCAAGTTTACGTCTTCCGACTTCACCTTGCTTTGCCCACTCAGCAAACTTCGGTACTACGTCCATTTGCAATAACTGAACAATAATTGAGGCTGTGATGTAAGGCATAATCCCCATTGCAAAGATGGAGAAGTTCTTTAAAGCACCACCGCCAAAAGTATTCAGGAAACCAACGAGGTTAAACTCATCAGTTGCCTTTAATACATTAGCGTCAACGTTAGGTACTGGAATGAAAGTTCCAATACGAAAAACGATTAACATTAAAAGTGTGAAAATGATTTTATTTCTTATATCTCGAACACGCATAAAGTTAGAGATTGTCTGAAACATTAAATCACCTCAGTAGTTCCGCCGGCATTCTCGATTGCTTCTTTCGCTGAAGCTGAGAATTTATGAGCTTTGACAGTAAGCTTTTTATTAAGAGTTCCGTTGCCTAGAACTTTAATTCCAGCTTTTTCATTGCTCACTAGACCAGTTTCAAGTAATAATGCAGCAGTTACCTCTGCACCGTCTTCGAAACGGTTTAAAGCATCAAGGTTAACGATCGCGTATTCTTTACGGTTAATGTTCGTAAAGCCACGTTTTGGTAAACGACGGAATAATGGGTTCTGACCGCCTTCAAAGCCTGGGCGTACACCGCCACCAGAACGAGCGTTTTGACCTTTATGACCTTTACCTGCTGTTTTACCGTTACCAGAACCGATACCACGACCAACGCGGTTGCGTTGCTTACGAGAACCTTCTGCTGGTTTTAACTCATGCAGTTTCATAGTGGGTGGCACCTCCTTGTTCAATAATTGGAAATTAAATTTCTTTTACAGTAACTAAGTGAGCTACTTTATCAAGCATACCGCGAGTAGCTGCGTTATCAGCTTTCTCTACAGTTTGGTGTAATTTACGTAAACCTAAAGCTTCAACAGTTTTGCGTTGTGCAGGTTTAGTACCAATCACAGATTTAGTAAGGGTGATTTCTAATTTGTTAGCCATTATCTTTCCCCCCTTATCCTAATAGTTCTTCCACTGATTTACCACGTAATTTAGCTACGTCCTCTACGCGTTTTAATTCAGTTAAACCTTGAATTGTTGCACGCACCATGTTAATTGGTGTGTTAGATCCAAGTGATTTTGAAAGAATATCAGTAATACCAGCAAGTTCTAGTACAGCACGTACTGGACCACCAGCGATAACCCCTGTACCAGGAGCAGCAGGTTTGATTAGGATTTCTCCTGCACCAAAGCGACCTTGCACTAAGTGTGGAGTTGTTCCACCTACGCGTGGCACTTCGATTAAGTTTTTCTTCGCATCTTCAACAGCTTTGCGGATAGCATCTGGCACCTCTTGAGCTTTACCAGTACCGAAACCTACATGACCGTTTCTATCGCCAACTACAACTAATGCTGTGAAGCGGAAGCGACGTCCACCTTTAACAACTTTAGCAACGCGGTTAATAGTAACTACGCGTTCTTCAAGTTCTCCAAGTTTGTTTGCGTCAATACGACTCATGAAATGTGTCCCTCCTTCTTATTAAAATTCTAAACCGTTCTCACGTGCAGCTTCAGCTAAAGCTTTAACACGTCCATGATATAAGTAACCACCACGGTCAAATACTACAGCAGTAATATTTTTTTCCGCAGCGCGTTTTGCGATTGTTTCACCGACTTTAGTTGCTGCGTCAACATTGCTACCAGCACCTTCGAAACCATTTTCTTGAGAAGATGCGCTAACAATTGTTACGCCTGCTACGTCATCGATAAGTTGCGCGTAAATGTTCWTGTTAGAACGGAATACGTTTAAGCGTGGACGCTGAGCAGTACCCGAAATTTTAGAACGAACGCGAGCATGACGTTTTTTACGAACCTGATTTTTATCTTGTTTCGTAATCACAAGGGTCACTCCTTTCTAATGCTTAAGCTGCATTATTTACCTGTTTTACCTTCTTTACGACGAACATATTCGCCTTCATAACGAATACCTTTACCTTTATAAGGCTCTGGTGGACGAACGTCACGGATGTTAGATGCAAGAGCACCAACGCGTTCTTTGCTGATACCTTTAACGATGATCTTTGTGTTTGAAGGAACTTCAATTTGTAGACCATCTTCAGGTGTGAACTCTACTGGATGAGAGTAACCTACGTTAAGTACAAGTTTATTACCTTGTAATTGCGCACGGTAACCAACACCGATAAGTTCTAAAGCTTTTTCGAAACCTGCAGAAACACCAGTAACCATGTTCGCAAGAAGCGCACGAGTAGTACCGTGGTTTGTGCGGTGTTCTTTTGAATCAGAAGGACGTACTACAGTGATTACGTTACCCTCTTGCTCAATTTTCATATCTTGGTGGAAAGAACGAACAAGTTCGCCTTTAGGACCTTTAACAGTAACAGTGTTGTCAGCTGCAACAGTAACAGTTACGTTAGCTGGTACCTCGATAATTTTTTTACCTACACGAGACATTTAGTTGCACCTCCATTCATTTATTGCTAATTACCAAACGTATGCTAGAACTTCGCCGCCAACTTGTTTAGCGCGAGCTTCTTTATCTGTTAATAAACCTTGTGAAGTTGACACTAAAGCGATACCAAGACCGTTCAATACTTTAGGTACTTCATTTGTTTTAGCATATACACGTAAACCAGGTTTAGAAATACGTTTTAAGCCAGTGATAACGCGCTCGTTATCTTTTCCATATTTTAAGAAAATACGGATGATACCTTGTTTGTTGTCTTCCACGTATTCTACGTCACGTACGAAACCTTCACGCTTTAAAATTTCAGCGATTTCTTTTTTCACGTTGGAAGCTGGTACTTCTAACTTCTCGTGACGAACCATGTTCGCATTACGAATGCGAGTAAGCATATCTGCAATCGGATCAGTCATTGTCATTACATTTACCTCCTTCCCAAATTAGGGGATTACCAGCTGGCTTTTTTCACGCCAGGAATTTGTCCCTTATATGCAAGTTCTCGGAAACAAATACGGCAAAGTTTGAATTTGCGATATACTGAATGTGGACGACCACAGCGTTCACAACGTGTATACTCTTGCACTTTAAACTTTTGCTTACGTTGTTGTTTAACGATCATAGATTTTTTAGCCACGTTTTCGCCCTCCTTGTTTGATTACTTTTGGAACGGCATACCGAATTGTGTCAATAACTCGCGAGCTTCTTCGTCAGAGTTCGCTGTCGTTACGATCACGATGTCCATACCGCGTACTTTTGAAACTTTATCGTAATCGATTTCTGGGAAAATTAATTGTTCTTTAACACCTAGAGTGTAGTTACCGCGACCATCGAATGCTTTTTTAGAAACACCACGGAAGTCACGTACACGAGGTAGTGAGATAGAAATTAATTTGTCCAAGAATTCATACATACGCTCACCGCGTAATGTAACTTTAGCACCGATAGGCATACCTTCACGAAGACGGAAACCTGCGATCGATTTTTTAGCTTTAGTTACTACTGGTTTTTGACCAGTGATAATTGTTAATTCTTCAACAGCTGCATCTAACGCTTTAGAGTTTTGAACTGCATCACCAACACCCATGTTGATAACGATTTTCTCAACTTTCGGTAGTTGCATAACTGATTTATATCCAAATTTGCTCATAAGAGCTGGAGAAACTTCATTTAAATATTTTTCTTTTAGGCGGCTCATGTGTGTACCTCCCTTCTATTTATACTAATTAGTCGATTACTGCACCTGATTTTTTTGCTACACGAACTTTTTTACCGTTTTCGATTTTATAACCTACACGAGTCGGCTCGCCAGATTTAGGATCGATTAGCATTACGTTCGAAACGTGAATTGCAGCCTCTTGGCTAACAATACCACCTTGTGGATTCAATTGGTTAGGTTTAACGTGTTTTTTCACGATGTTCACACCTTCAACAAGAACGCGATCTTGTTTTGGGAAAGCAGCAAGGATTACGCCTTCTTTGCCTTTATCCTTACCAGTGATTACCTTAACCTTGTCACCTTTTTTTACATGCATGCTGTCGCACCTCCTTGATTGGCACTGTCATGAAATTAAAGAACTTCTGGAGCTAGAGAAACGATTTTCATGAAGTTGCTGTCACGTAGTTCACGTGCAACAGGTCCGAAAATACGAGTTCCGCGTGGTGATTTATCATCACGAATAATTACACAAGCATTTTCATCAAATTTGATGTACGTGCCGTCTTTACGACGAACGCCTGATTTAGTACGAACGATAACAGCTTTAACAACGTCACCCTTCTTGACAACGCCACCTGGTGTTGCTTTCTTAACTGTACAAACAACGATATCACCGATGTTAGCAGTTTTACGGCCAGAGCCACCAAGCACTTTAATTGTAAGAACTTCACGTGCACCTGAGTTGTCAGCAACTTTCATACGACTTTCTTGTTGGATCACTTAGGTTACCTCCCTTCGGAAATTGGTTGTTCCGAAATAGTTATTAAATAATAACCGCTTTTTCTACAACTTCTACTAGACGGAAACGTTTAGTAGCTGATAGCGGGCGAGTTTCCATGATACGTACGATATCACCGATTTTCGCTGTGTTTAACTCATCATGAGCTTTAAACTTTTTAGAGTATTTTACACGCTTACCATAAAGCTTGTGCTTTTTGTAAGTTTCAACTAAAACAGTAACAGTTTTGTCCATTTTATCTGAAACAACGCGGCCCGTGTAAACTTTGCGTTGATTGCGCTCAGTCATACTTGAAAACCTCCTTTATCAGTTATTTGCACTGATTTCTCTTTCACGAATAACAGTTTTCATACGCGCGATTGCTTTACGCACTTCACGAATACGAGCTGTGTTTTCTAATTGACCAGTCGCCAATTGGAAGCGAAGGTTGAAAAGCTCTTCTTTCAGTGATTTCACTTTTAATTCTATTTCAGAAGTAGCAAGGTCACGGATTTCATTAGCTTTCATTAGATTCACCACCAGTTTCTTGACGTTTTACGATCTTACATTTAACAGGAAGTTTGTGTGATGCTAAACGAAGTGCTTCACGTGCAACTTCTTCAGATACGCCAGCAATTTCGAACATTACTTTTCCTGGTTTAACTACTGCTACCCAACCTTCAGGAGAACCTTTACCAGAACCCATGCGGACTTCTAGAGGTTTTTTAGTGTAAGGTTTATGTGGGAAGATTTTAATCCAAACTTTACCGCCACGTTTCATGTAACGAGTCATCGCGATACGAGCAGATTCGATTTGACGGTTAGTAATCCAGCTAGCAGTTTGAGCTTGTAAGCCCCATTCGCCGAAAGTTACTTCTTTACCGCCTTTCGCTTCGCCACGCATGTTGCCGCGGTGTTCACGACGGTATTTAACGCGTTTAGGCAATAACATATTATTTGCCTCCTTCCACAGATTTCTTCGTAGGAAGAACTTCACCACGGTAGATCCATACTTTAACGCCTAATTTACCGTAAGTAGTATCAGCTTCTGCGTGTGCATAATCGATGTCAGCACGTAGAGTATGAAGTGGAACAGTTCCTTCACTATAGTGTTCAGCACGCGCGATATCAGCGCCACCTAAACGACCAGATACTTGTGTTTTAATTCCTTTTGCACCAGCGCGGATTGTGCGTTGGATCGCTTGCTTTTGCGCACGACGGAATGATACACGATTTTCTAATTGACGAGCGATGTTTTCAGCTACTAGACGAGCGTCAAGATCTGCACGTTTGATTTCAATGATATTGATGTGTACACGTTTACCAGTTAAATCGCTAAGGTATTTACGAAGATTTTCAACTTCAGTACCACCTTTACCGATTACCATACCTGGTTTCGCAGTGTGAATTGTAATGTTTACACGGTTTGCAGCACGTTCGATTTCTACTTTAGAAACTGAAGCGTCTTTAAGAGCCGTTTCAATATATTTACGCACTTTGATGTCTTCGTGAAGTAGAGTTGCATAGTCTTTTTCAGCGTACCATTTTGACTCCCAGTCACGAATAATACCAACGCGTAGTCCTATTGGATGTACTTTTTGACCCACGGATTAACCCTCCTTCTTCTCAGATACCACTAGAGTAATGTGGCTTGTGCGTTTGTTAATTGCGCTTGCMCGTCCTTGTGCACGTGGACGGAAACGTTTTAAAGTTGGACCTTCGTCAACGAATACTTCAGAAACTACTAAAGAGTTGATGTCAAGATCGTAGTTGTKCTCAGCGTTAGCAACTGCAGATTTTAATACTTTATAAACGACAGGAGACGCCGCTTTTGGAGTATGACGTAAAATTGCAACTGCTTCACCAACTTGCTTACCTCGGATTAAGTCTACAACTAGACGTACTTTGCGAGGAGCAATGCGTACTGTACGAGCGATAGCTTTAGCTTGTGTCATTAGGATTTACCTCCTCTCAAAATTAGCGTCTTGTTTTCTTGTCGTCTGCACCGTGACCTTTATAAGTACGTGTCGGTGCGAACTCACCAAGTTTATGGCCTACCATATCTTCTGTTACGTATACAGGAACATGTTTACGTCCATCATATACAGCAATCGTTAAACCGATGAAGTTCGGGAAGATTGTAGAACGGCGTGACCAAGTTTTGATAACTTGTTTTTTCTCAGAAGCCTCTTGCGCTTCCACTTTTTTCATTAAGTGGTCATCGACAAAAGGTCCTTTTTTCAAGCTGCGACCCATGTAGGAACCTCCCTCCGTGATTCCACCACGGCTCTCACATAGAACCGTAGTTTAACCACTTTATTTTTTACGACTACGGATGATAAATTTATCCGATTTGTTTTTCTTCTTGCGAGTTTTGTAACCAAGTGCTGGTTTACCCCAAGGAGTCATTGGTGATTTACGTCCGATTGGAGAACGTCCTTCACCACCACCGTGTGGGTGATCGTTAGGGTTCATTACAGAACCACGAACTTCTGGGCGTTTACCTAACCAACGGCTACGACCTGCTTTACCGATGTGTACAAGTTCGTGTTGTTCGTTACCAACTTGACCGATTGTTGCGCGGCAAGTAGCTAAAACTAAACGTACTTCACCAGATTGTAAACGAACGATAACGTACTTATCTTCACGACCAAGTACTTGCGCAGAAGTACCAGCTGAACGTACTAATTGTCCGCCTTTACCAGGTTTTAACTCGATGTTATGGATTGTAGTACCCATTGGAATGTTTGCTAATGGTAAAGTGTTACCTACTTTAATATCAGCATCTGGACCAGAAACGATTGTTTGACCAACCTCTAGACCTTTTGGTGCTAAGATGTAAGCTTTTGCTCCATCAGCGTAGTTGATTAATGCGATATTCGCAGAACGGTTTGGATCATATTCAATAGTAGCAACTTTTGCCGGAATGCCATCTTTAACACGTTTGAAATCGATAACACGGTATTGCTTCTTATGACCACCACCATGATGACGAACAGTGATTTTACCTTGGTTGTTACGACCAGCTTTGCGTTTAGTTGGTTCAAGCAATGATTTCTCAGGCTTGTTAGTTGTAATTTCCGCAAAGTCTAATGACGTCATGTTACGACGACCATTAGAGGTAGGTTTATACTTTTTAATCGCCATTGTGTTTTCCCTCCTTCTTGAGTGTTCAAATCATAAATCCGTTAGGATTACATTTCGAATAATTCAATTTCTTTGCTATCAGCAGTTAGTTTAACGATCGCTTTACGACGTTTGTTAGTGTAACCACCGTAACGGCCTACGCGTTTGAATTTACCTTTGTAGTTAAGAACGTTTACTTTCTCAACTTTTACGCCAAAGATTTCTTCTACAGCGTCTTTTACTTGAGTTTTGTTAGCGCGAGTGTCTACTTCGAAAGTATACTTTTTCTCTGCCATAAGTTCTGAAGAACGCTCAGTAATGACCGGACGTTTTAAAATATCACGTGCTTCCATTATCCAAGCACCTCCTCAACTTTTTCTACTGCAGACTTAGTGAATACAACTTTATCATGACCTAATAGATCAAGAACGTTGATTCCGTTTGCAGTTAAAACTGTTACACCTGGGATGTTACGAGCAGATAATGCTACGTTTTCATCTAGGTCAGCAGTTACAAATAAAGATTTTTTCTCTAAAGAAAGATCTTTAAGGATTTTTGTGAATTCTTTTGTTTTTGGTGCTGCTAGAGTTAGAGCATCAAGAACTAAGAAGTTTTGTTCTACTACTTTAGCTGATAAAGCAGATTTAAGAGCTAAACGACGAACTTTTTTAGGTAATTTATAAGAATAGCTACGTGGAGTAGGACCGAATACGATACCACCGCCGCGCCATTGTGGAGAACGGATAGAACCTTGACGAGCACGACCAGTTCCTTTTTGACGCCATGGTTTACGACCACCACCAGCAACTTCAGAACGGTTTTTAACCTTGTGATTACCTTGACGAAGAGAAGCGCGTTGAGCAACTACTGCGTCGAATAATACTGCTTCATTTGGCTCGATTCCGAAGATCGCATCGTTTAATTCGATTTCACCAACTGAAGCACCTGTTTGACTAAGTACAGATACTTTTGTCATTCCTGTTTCCTCCTTTCCTTAAGTGATTACTTAGCTTTAATTGCAGTTTTTACTGTAACTAGAGCTTTTTTAGAACCAGGAACATTACCTTTAACAAGTAGTAAGTTACGATCTGTGTCAACTTTCACGATTTCTAAGTTTTGGATTGTAACTACATTGCCACCCATTTGACCAGGTAATTTCTTTTGTTTGAATACGCGGTTCGGAGCAACTGGACCCATTGAACCAGGACGACGGTGGTAACGAGAACCGTGGGCCATAGGACCACGAGATTGTCCGTGGCGTTTGATAACACCTTGGAAACCTTTACCTTTAGTAACTCCTGTTACATCGATTACATCGCCTTCTGCGAAAATTTCTACTTTGACTTCTTGACCAACTTCGTATTCTTCCATGTTCACGTTGCGGAATTCACGAATGAAGCGCTTAGGAGCAGTGTTCGCTTTTGCTACGTGACCTTGTTCTGGTTTGTTAGAAAGCTTAACGCGCTTGTCTTCGAAACCAACTTGAATTGCTTCGTAGCCGTCTGTCTCAACAGTTTTCTTTTGAAGAACTACGTTTGGAGTAGCTTCGATAACTGTTACCGGGATTAAATCGCCGTTTTCAGCGAAAACTTGTGTCATACCAATTTTTCTACCTAAGATTCCTTTAGCCATTTGTCACACCTCCTGTAAGTTTTAAAAGTTATATTGTTTTTACCATTAAAGTTTGATTTCGATATCAACGCCAGATGGTAAATCAAGTTTCATTAACGCGTCAACAGTTTGTGGTGTTGGGTTAACGATATCGATCAGACGTTTATGCGTACGCATTTCGAATTGTTCACGAGAATCTTTGTACTTGTGAACCGCACGAAGAATTGTGTACACAGACTTCTCAGTTGGAAGTGGAATCGGACCTGATACACTTGCACCTGAACGTTTTGCAGTTTCCACAATTTTCTCAGCAGATTGATCTAAAATACGGTGATCATACGCTTTTAAACGAATACGAATCTTTTGTTTTGCCATTATTTTCCCTCCTTCTCGCCTATTTTCTAGACATTCTCCACGAAAATTTTCCCACACACCGCCATGGCAAAGCGGCCGGGTGTGTCGGCAACCTCTCGCTTCATCGCAGTCAAAGACCAACATTCAACATTATATACAATAAAAAAAGAATAAGCAAGTCTTTTCGCTAAATTCTTTTAAATGTTGCAGATATTCTTAGTACTACTATTTCTTCGCTTTATTAAGCCGTTTATTAGTATATAAAATTTCTATACATATTGCAACACTTAAGGTTGTCATATCAACATTTTCGCACATTTCAAATAACTCAAAAAAGAAAAAAGTAGTTTCTATATAATTATAGAAACTACCTCCTTATTATAGAAAGAACACACAGGCAATCCAACCAAATAGGATTAGTGGTATGTTAATGAAAATAAACGTAGGAACACAGGTATCCCAAATATGATGATGCTGGCCATCAACATTAAGGCCTGCTGTTGGCCCTAATGTAGAATCGGATGCTGGAGAACCTGCGTCTCCTAGAGCACCAGCTGTACCGATTAAGCATAATATCGCTAAAGGACTCATATCTAAACCTTGTGCTAGCGGAACAAATAGTGTCGCGATTATAGGAACTGTAGCGAAGGACGAACCAATCCCCATCGTCACAACTAATCCTATGATTAACATGATGAAGACAGCAAGACTTCTATTTCCTTCTAATACAGTAAGTGAATTTGTAATTAAGCTGTCCACATCACCTGTTGCATTGATTACCGCCGCAAAACCATTTGCCGCAATCATAACAAAGCCAATAAAGGCCATCATCTTCATTCCTTCAGAAAGAATCTCATCTGCTTCTCTCCATTTAAGAGCACCTGTAAAATACATAATCATAATACCTGCAAACGAGCCTACAATCATTGAGTCTGTTAACACTTGAGCGCATAGTGATATTACTAGTGCCAGAGCTGTAGAAAACATAATGAATTTGCTGACGTTTACATTTAAAGATTCCATCTCCACTTCACTATGCTTATAATGTCTTGGTTTGCGGTATACAGCGAAGGCAATTATCAATCCGATTAGCATTCCTAATACGGGAATACCCATTGCTGCAGGGACATCACGTGAAGAAACAGCCATTCCTGCCTCTGACACTTGTGTAGCAACGATATCTTGAAAGATTGCTCCAAAACCAGCAGGTACAAAACTATAAGTACCAATTAAGCCTACTGCAATCAACGTTGCAATTATACGTCGATCGACTTCTAGCATATTTAAAATCTTTAAAATAGGAGGTATTAATAATGGAATGAAGGCAATATGAATAGGAATAACATTTTGAGATAAAATAGACATCACAAAAATAAGGAAGAAAATTAATACCTTCACAAGTCCTTTTCTATTACTTTCACCCTTTAATATTTTTAACATCCCGGCTATCATTAATTCGGGTATTCCTGTTTTGGCAATGGCGATTGCAAAACCACCAAGTAAGCCATAACTTAATGCAATGGTTGCTCCTGCTCCTAATCCTTCTGTAAATGATTGGACTGTTGACTCAATGCCCATCCCACTAGTTAGACCACCTACAAATGCTCCTAGAACTAACGAGAGAACTACATTGATGCGAAGCAAGCTTAATATTAACATAACGGCAACAGCCGCAATTACTGCATTCATTGTTACACTCTACTTTCATACACTAAATTACTAACATGTTAAACTTTATTATTCTGATAATTGAAAGTCAAGGTTTTTTGTAACTTCTATATTTTTTGCACTAAAAAAACAGTGTAATGATAACCACCACACTGTTTCCGAGTTTCCTCTTATTTAATATTACAACGACTGACGTACAACCTTTTTATAGTAGCCTACCGATAGAATAGCAAAAATCGTATATAAAGCTATATAACAGCACATTGCAATCCACAAGGGAGCTGTTAACTCTGTCCCAAATAAAAACCATCCTGACTTAACAGCAAAGTAGCTATGCAATAACCCAATAACTAGTGGAACACCGAAATTAAAGGCCTGTTTCATATAAATACCCTTCATGATATCTTTTTCAGCAAAACCAATCTTTCGTAGGATTGTATAGGAATCACGTTCTTCCTCCGCCTCAGACATTTGTTTAAAGTATAGAATACTACCTGTGGTCATTAAAAACGCTAACCCTAAAAATGCTGTTGTAAAGATGGTAAGACCCAATGATTCAATATTGTCTTTACGTTTTCCTTCATAGGATGATTGTGTATATTGCTTTGTCTTCCCTTTATCATCTACAGCCGTAATAATACCTGCATTTGATTGAATATATAATTTTTCTGCTGTTGCAATATCTTCGTTAGATTTTAAAGTAATTGTTGTTTGATGATGCCAAGGATAAAGAGCTGCCTGTGTAGTTAAACTTTTAAACATATCATCTGTCACAACAAAGATAGGTCCACCACCCCCAGCCGTTACAATACCACTTATCACGCTTTTATCGTGGATATCAACGACATGAAAAGTTTCTTCAAGTTCTCCTGCAGATACTACTAAATCATGATCTTTCTCTAACGGGAACATTTCAGCCATATAACCACCATAGTTTGTCAAGATAACCTCATTCCCTGAAAGCTTAGCCTCAGGAACACTCTGCTGGTAATCTGAAAGCGGAATGGTATAAATTGTGCCTTCCATTGTATATAAAGGGTTATCCTGCTGTTTTTTAGACATCAATTGACCTACAGCAGCGGTTACTCCCTGAAGACGGTAGTCAATTTTATCATAAGCAATATTATTTTCCTCTAACTTCTCTAAAAATTCCTCCCCTTGCTCTTCAAGCAATATGAAATCACCAGGTACTTGGCTATATGCAGATGCTTCCGAGGAGTAGTAGGCGATATAGGAAAGAGTCGTCACGCCTAGAGAAACGCCTGTTAACACGGTGATTAGCGTTAATGACTTTGCATTGCTCTTCATGCGATGCATGATGGGCGTTAATGCTAATACATCCTTTATGGATAAATGCCCTTTTTTCTTTAGGCGAATAGTATTCATAATAAATGCTACAGAGAAACGAAAAACAAGGAATGTTCCACCAATTGTAGTAGCTAAAATAATTATCATATTGATAAATAAATTACCAGCAGATTCGATATCGAACAACTTTGTCGATGCATAGTAGCCATAAACAATCAGTATAAGACCCAAAAAGCCAATAACCATCTGGAACGCACTAAAGCGTCTCACACGCTCATCTGCTTGTTTTGCTGCACTAAATAATGATAACAATGACACATGATGAATCATCCAAGCCATCTGTATAAGAACGATGATCAATAAGATAGTAAATACAATCATCGACTGCAGTAAAGCTTGTGTACTAAAAGTCATGGTTACGAGAGCTTCTTTTTCAAGCACACGAAGCAAAATCATTGCAAACACACGAGAGCTAAAGAAGCCTGCCAACATACCTATAATAACGGCTCCAACAAATAAGAGAATGTTTTCAACCGCTAATAAACGCACGATTAGCCCCTTAGTCATGCCGATCAGTTGATACAAACCTATTTCCTTACTACGACGCTTCATAAATAAATGGTTTGCATACAGAACGAAGAATAAAACGATAAAATAAAGAATATAAGTTGCTGCCTTAAATCCGGCCGTAGCTGTTCCACTCATTTGAACAGCAGCCCACACCTCCGTATTATTTTGCAAGGTGACAAACGAAAAGTATAAGGTAACACTAAAAATAAGTGCAAAGAAATATAGATAGTAGTGCTTCATATTTTTCTTCATACTTCGAAGTACTAACTTACTAAGACTCATACCCGTCACCGCCTAGCACACTTTGTGTATGCATGATTTCTTTGAAAAAGGCCTGCCTTGTTTTATCGCCCTTATAAAGTTCACTATAGATAAGGCCATCCTTTAGAAATAACACACGTGTACAGAAACTTGCGGCTACAGCATCGTGTGTAACCATCATAATTGTCGCTTCTTTTGTTTCATTTATATTTTGTAGATTTTGAAGCAGGGCTGTAGCTGATTTAGAATCTAGTGCACCAGTGGGCTCGTCTGCAAATACCAATGACGGATTGGTAATAAGTGCACGTGCAGCAGAGGTACGCTGTTTTTGTCCACCTGATATTTCGTTGGGATATTTATTTAAAATTTCCGTGATTCCCAACAAAGAAGTGAGTTCCTTCACTCGACTTTCGGCAACAGCTTTTGGTAACTTACTGATGGCTAACGGTAGAAGAATATTTTCTTTTACTGTCAAGGTATCTAATAAATTATAGTCTTGAAATATAAATCCCAGCTGCTCTCTTCGGAAGTTTGCTAAAGCCTTTTCTTTCATACCACGTAAACTATGACCGTTTATCTCAATAACACCTTCTGTCGCAAAGTCAATTGAGCATAAGACATTTAAAAGCGTTGTTTTACCAGAGCCAGAAGGTCCCATAATACCTACAAATTCTCCTCTATTCACTTCTACATCAATACCCTTTAATACTTCCTGAGCCGTTGATTTTTTTCCATACACTTTCTTTATTTTACGTCCTATTAAAACTGTCACTTCATAACGCCCCTTTCTATAGTTCAAGTGTACCCTGTCAAACCTAATCATTCGTGCGTTTTACATGACAATATAAAAAGGTAGGTGACATTTTCGTCATCTACCTGTTAGTTTCGCATATTCATTTTGTAAGGGGAAACGTAGTGTAAATAGCGAGCCTTCACCAACTTTAGATTGAACATTAATACGAATACCAATTTTATGGGCTACATTAGATGCTAAATAGAGACCCATACCTGTAGATTGAGAGGATTCCCTTCCCGCTGTTCCTGTATAAGATTTTTGAAAAATCCTAGGTAAATCGTCTAAAGGTATACCCCTACCTATATCTTTAATATGTAGTAATGTTGCACCTGAAGAATCATGTTCTGTAAAGATTGTTATCTCAGAATTTACTGGGCTATACTTGATGGCATTCGAAAGAATTTGTCGAATAATAAAAGCTAGCCACTTGCCATCTGTCATAACCATCTCTGTCAGTTCACCAATTTCAAAGCCAATGCCTTTTTCAAGACACCAAGCTTGCATAGCTCGGATTTCTTTATAAATAATGGGCTTTAGTTCAATCTCATTTAAATAATTATCTTTTTCAATAGCGTATAATCTTGTTTGATGCAGTTGTTGATCAACCAAAAGATGTAGTCTTAGCCATTCATTCTCTAATTTTCGACGTAGCTGTAAATCCTCAATATGTTCAAACATTAAATTAATGGCAGTTAAAGGTGCTTTTACTTCATGGACCCAAGCTAATAGTTCATCAGAATGTTCCTGTATCTGCACTTTGGCTTGATTTAACTCTAAATTCTTTTCAAAAAAGGCATCCTCCATTTTTCGAAAGTATACTTCTTGAAAAGGAGATAAAGCTAAACTATTTCTATGTGCATCATCAAGGTGGCTATCCATATTTCCCAGGAAATCTTTTAATTTCCCAACTTCGATGACATAGCGACACCAAAAAAAGAGTATAAAACATACAAGTAAACTAACGTTTACATACCAAATAGAAACCCCATTTAAACCAACATCTAAAGAAAATAGCACATTTAGAATTATTAGAGTAAAAATGAAAAATCCAATCCAAGCAAAGCGTTCTCTAACAAATAATAATAACAACTTCCCTCACATCCCTCAGCTTACTGCCATATAACCAAGTCCCTTTTTTGTTAGTATTACCTCATGTAAACCAATATCCTCTAGCTTTGCACGTAACCGATTAACGTTTACAGACAAAGTATTATCGTTTACGAAACGTTCGTCGTCCCATAGTTTTCTCATTAGCTCGTCTCTTGAAACGATATGATTAGCCTGCTCCACTAATATTCTTAAAATAAAAAGTTCATTTTTTGTTAAAGAAGCAATGGCACCATTATACATAATTTCACTTCTCGCATAATCAATTATGGCATCGTTAAAACGTGTAACATCCATTTTTTCTTCAACGTAATCATAGGTTCTACGTAAAATAGCCTGTGCTTTTGCGAGTAAAACTTCCATATGAAAAGGCTTTTGAATAAAATCATCAGCCCCCATTTGCATAGCCATCACCATATCCATCGGGTGATCTCTGGAAGAAAGAAAAAGGATTGGCACTTTGGATAAATGACGAATTTCACGACACCAATGAAAGCCGTCATAGGCAGGCAATTGAATATCAATTAGCACGAGATGGGGCTTCTCCTCTATAAAGTCATCCATCACCTTCTGAAAATTTTTAGGTCCCACCACGTTTAGTGACCACTGCTCAAAACGTTCTTGAATCATGCTAAAAATAGAAGGATCATCTTCAATCAGCAAAATTTTCATGTCCATACTCAGTTCCCCTTTCCCTTTAATTATTTACGCTAGAGGACATGCTTGTGGTTATGTACACATACACTAATTAAAACTCTAATTTTTCTTTATTTTAACACAAAAAACCAATCTGTAGGCGTCCCTACAGATTGGTTTGGAATTAGCAAGAGCTAAAATTATTTTTGGATAGAAGCAACTACGCCAGCGCCTACAGTACGGCCACCCTCACGGATAGAGAATTTAGTACCTTCTTCAAGAGCGATTGGAGCGATAAGTTCAACTGTCATTTCGATGTTATCACCAGGCATTACCATTTCAACGCCTTCTGGTAAGTTACAGATACCTGTTACGTCAGTTGTACGGAAGTAGAACTGAGGACGGTAGTTAGAGAAGAATGGAGTATGACGGCCACCCTCTTCTTTTGATAAAACGTAAACTTCAGCTTTGAAGTTAGTGTGTGGAGTAATTGAACCTGGTTTAGCTAATACTTGACCACGTTGGATTTCTTCACGAGCAACACCACGTAGTAAAGCACCGATGTTGTCACCAGCTTCAGCATAGTCTAATAATTTACGGAACATTTCTACACCAGTTACAGTAGTAGATTTAGCTTCTTCAGCGATACCGATGATTTCAACTACGTCACCAACTTTAACTTGACCACGTTCAACACGGCCAGTTGCAACTGTACCACGACCAGTAATAGAGAATACGTCCTCTACTGGCATCATGAATGGTTTGTCAGTTTGACGTTCTGGAGTTGGGATGTAAGAATCTACAGCGTCCATTAATTCAACGATTTTTTCTTCCCATTCTGGTTCACCTTCAAGAGCTTTAAGAGCAGAACCTTTGATTACAGGAATATCGTCACCTGGGAAGTCATATTCAGATAGTAGGTCACGGATTTCCATTTCTACTAATTCTAATAATTCTTCGTCGTCAACCATATCACATTTGTTCATGAATACTACTAAGTATGGAACACCTACTTGACGAGATAAAAGGATGTGTTCACGAGTTTGTGGCATTGGGCCGTCAGCAGCAGATACTACTAAGATACCGCCGTCCATTTGAGCAGCACCAGTGATCATGTTTTTAACATAGTCAGCGTGTCCTGGGCAGTCAACGTGTGCATAGTGACGAGTTTCAGTTTCGTATTCTACGTGAGAAGTATTGATTGTGATACCACGTTCTTTTTCTTCTGGAGCGTTATCGATATCAGCGTAAGATTTAGCTGTACCACCCATTTTTTTAGAAAGAACTGTAGCGATTGCAGCAGTTAAAGTAGTTTTACCATGGTCAACGTGTCCGATTGTACCAATGTTAGCATGCGTTTTAGAACGGTCAAATTTTTCTTTAGCCATTAGAGATTGCCTCCTCAAAATTGTATGTTTTAGATTTAAAATTTATAGAATGAATGCTGATAGAGAACGGGCCCATCCCCTATCCTGCAATCATAGCTTACAAATTAGTTATACTTTATGCAAGATGAAATTTCAATTATTCACCTTTATTTTTTTTGATGATATCTTCAGAGATTGATTTTGGTACTTCTTCATAATGATCGAATACCATTGAGAATACACCACGACCTTGCGTTGCAGAACGTAAAGTTGTTGCATATCCAAACATTTCTGAAAGTGGAACCATCGCACGAACAACTTGAGCGTTACCGCGAGCTTCCATACCTTCTACGCGACCACGGCGAGAAGTGATGTTACCCATGATATCACCAAGATATTCTTCAGGAATTACAACTTCAACTTTCATCATAGGCTCTAAAAGAACTGGACTACATTTTGATGCAGCAGCTTTAAGTGCCATAGATGCAGCGATTTTAAATGCCATTTCGTTTGAGTCAACATCATGGTATGAACCATCGAATAATTTCGCTTTGATGTCGATTAATGGGTAACCAGCGATTACACCGCGGTCAAGCGAGTCACGAAGACCTGCTTCTACAGCTGGAATATATTCACGTGGTACTACACCACCAACGATAGCATTTTCGAATTCAAAGCCTTTACCCTCTTCATTTGGAGAGAACTCGATCCATACGTCACCGTATTGACCACGACCACCTGATTGACGAGTGAATTTACCTTGAACTTGAGCAGAGCCACGGAATGTTTCACGGTAAGATACCATTGGAGCACCTACGTTAGCTTCTACTTTAAATTCACGGCGCATACGATCAACTAAGATATCAAGGTGAAGCTCACCCATACCTGAGATAATTGTTTGACCAGTTTCTTGGTCTGTATGTGCACGGAATGTTGGATCTTCTTCTTGTAGTTTTTGTAAAGCTTGACCCATTTTATCTTGGTCAGCTTTTGATTTTGGTTCTACAGAAAGAGAGATAACTGGTTCTGGGAACTCCATAGACTCAAGGATAACAAGGTTTTTCTCTTCACAAAGAGTGTCACCAGTTGTTGTATCTTTAAGACCTACAGCAGCTGCGATATCACCAGCAAATACTTTTGAAATCTCTTCACGGCTGTTAGCGTGCATTTGTAGGATACGACCTACACGTTCACGTTTACCTTTTGAAGAGTTTTGTACGTATGAACCTGATTCAAGAACACCAGAGTACACACGGAAGAACGTTAATTTACCTACGAATGGGTCAGTCATAACTTTAAATGCTAAAGCTGAGAATGGCGCTTCGTCTGATGATGGACGTTCAGTTTCATCACCATCTGGAGTTGTACCTTTAATAGCTGGTACATCAACTGGTGATGGTAAGTAATCGATAACTGCGTCAAGCATTTTACGAACACCTTTGTGTTTGAATGCTGTACCACAGATTACTGGGTAGAATTCTACAGCGATTGTCGCTTTACGGATAGCCGCTTTAAGCTCTTCTTTTGTAATTTCTTCACCAGCAAAGTATTTTTCCATGATTTCTTCGTTAACTTCAGCGATTGCTTCGATTAACTTCTCACGGTATTCTTCAGCTTGCGCTTTGAATTCTTCAGGAATTGGTTGACCTTCACGTAATGCTGTACCTTCTTCGTTATCGTAGTAAGTTACATCCATTTCAACTAGGTCAATAATTGCTTTGAACTCATCTTCCGCACCAATTGGTAATTGGATTGGATGAGCATTTGCTTGTAAACGCTCGTGTAAAGTACCTACAGAATATAGGAAATCTGCACCCATTTTATCCATTTTGTTAATGAATACGATACGTGGTACACCGTAAGTTGTAGCTTGACGCCATACAGTTTCTGTTTGAGGTTCAACACCAGATTGAGCATCAAGTACAGTTACTGCGCCGTCAAGTACACGTAAAGAACGTTCTACTTCTACAGTGAAGTCTACGTGTCCAGGAGTATCGATGATGTTTACGCGGTTGCCTTTCCATTGAGCTGTTGTCGCAGCAGAAGTGATTGTGATACCACGTTCTTGCTCTTGCTCCATCCAGTCCATTTGAGAAGCGCCTTCATGAGTTTCACCGATTTTGTGAATCTTACCTGTGTAATAAAGGATACGCTCAGTTGTTGTTGTTTTACCAGCATCAATGTGAGCCATGATCCCAATATTACGAGTATTCTCTAGTGAGAATTCGCGTTTCATTAGGTATTTCTCCTTCCATATTGGGCTTATGCTATGTTTAGATTACCAACGGTAGTGAGCGAATGCTTTGTTCGCTTCTGCCATTTTGTGCATATCTTCACGTTTCTTAACTGATGCACCAGTGTTGTTAGAAGCATCAAGGATTTCGTTAGCTAAACGCTCTTCCATAGTTTTTTCACCACGAAGACGAGAATAGTTAACTAGGTAACGAAGACCTAAAGTTGTACGACGTTCTGGGCGTACTTCAACTGGTACTTGGTAGTTAGAACCACCAACACGGCGAGCACGTACTTCAAGAACTGGCATTACGTTATTTAGAGCAGCTTCGAATACTTCGATTGGATCTTGACCAGAACGTTCTTTAACTAGTTCGAACGCACCGTATAAAATCTTTTGAGAAGTACCTCTTTTACCATCAATCATCATTTTATTGATTAAACGAGTTACTAGTTTTGAATTATAAATTGGATCTGGTAACACGTCACGTTTGGAAACAGGACCTTTACGAGGCATGTGTTTTCCTCCTTTCATTGAGTAAATATATAGTGGGATTTAAATTATTTTTTTTCTTTAGGGCGTTTTGTACCGTATAAAGAACGTGATTGCATACGACCGTTTACACCAGCAGTATCAAGAGCACCACGAACGATATGGTAACGAACACCCGGTAAGTCTTTTACACGACCGCCACGGATAAGAACAACACTGTGCTCTTGTAAGTTGTGGCCTTCACCAGGAATGTACGCTGTAACCTCGATTTGGTTAGTTAAACGTACACGAGCGTATTTACGTAACGCTGAGTTTGGTTTTTTAGGCGTCATTGTACCTACACGAGTACAAACACCACGTTTTTGTGGAGATTTAACATCAGTTAAAGATTTTTTAAATGAGTTATATCCTTTGTTTAACGCTGGTGAATTTGATTTCGTGATTTTAGATTTACGAGGCTTACGTACCAATTGGTTAATTGTAGGCATCGATTTTTCCTCCCTTCATTCCTTCTTTTTTTAATACCACACATCCAGGTGGTTCATTTTTTGGGTAAAAACAAAGTCTTTGTGCATTTTACACAAAAACTACTCTACAGTAATCGCAACTACCGCAGCTCCAACATGGATTCCACAGGCTTTGCCCAGTTCCTTTTTGGACTCAACAAGAATAACTGGTATACCGATTTCTCTCGCGAAAGATATGGCCGAATCGGTTACCCAATTGTCTGCATCAAGTGCCACATAAAGTTCTTTCACTGAACCAGCTCGCATTGCTTTTACTGCTTGCTTTGTACCTATGATTGTTTGACTAGCCCTTACTTTATCATAAGACATTTACATATCCTCCGAAGTACAGACAGTTAACTATCAACCTTCAATATATTATCATTACTCATTTACACTGTCAACTAATATCTTGAAAAAGTCCGAAGAGATGATGAAAATATGCATCTCTTCGGCCTAATTTAATGTTTATTCAGCAGAAACGACTTCTGTGTCAAGCTCATCTTTTTCGATGCGGATTTGACGATAACGTTGCATACCAGTACCTGCAGGAACAAGTTTACCGATAATTACGTTCTCTTTTAATCCAAGAAGTTCGTCACGTTTACCCTTAATTGCTGCATCTGTTAACACACGTGTTGTTTCTTGGAACGATGCTGCAGATAAGAATGATTCTGTTTCAAGAGAAGCTTTTGTAATACCAAGGATAACAGGGCGACAAGTTGCAGGGTTTTTGCCATTCATAACAGCGTCTACGTTTGCCTCTGAGAATTGGTGGATATCTAGTAATGAGCCAGGTAGTAATTCTGTATCTCCAGCTTCAATTACACGCACTTTACGAAGCATTTGGCGAACCATTACCTCAATGTGTTTATCCCCAATTTCTACCCCTTGCATACGGTATACTTTTTGAACTTCTTTTAATAAATATTCTTGAACAGTTGAAACGTCTTTGACTTTTAGCAATTGTTTTGGATCGATAGAACCTTCTGTTAAAACTTGACCACGTTCTACATTATCACCTTCGATAACTTTCAAACGTGCGTTATAAGGTGCTTGATACTTACGAGTTTCTACGTCACCTTGAATTGTAATTTCTTTTAAGCCTTCACGAATTTCTGTGATATCTGAAACCGTACCAGCAATTTCTGAAATAACAGATTGACCTTTTGGATTACGTGCTTCAAAGATCTCTTGGATACGTGGAAGACCTTGTGTAATATCATCACCGGCAACCCCACCTGTATGGAATGTACGCATTGTTAACTGTGTACCTGGTTCACCGATTGATTGAGCCGCAATAATACCAACTGCTTCCCCAACTTCAACCTTCTCACCTGTCGCCAAGTTCATGCCGTAACATTTTTTACAAACGCCGTGTTTTGTATTACATGTAAATGCTGAACGGATTGTCACTTCTTCAATACCAGCCTCGATAATTGCACGAGCGATATCTTGGTCGATTAAACCGTCTTTTGCAAGAATTACTTCACCAGTTTCAGGGTGGAAGATTGTTTTCTTCGTATGACGACCAACAATACGTTCATCTAGAGCTTCAATTAACTCTGTGCCTTCCATTAATGCACCAATCGTTAAGCCACGGTCAGTACCACAGTCATCTTCACGAACGATAACATCTTGTGCAACGTCAACAAGACGACGCGTTAAGTAACCTGAATCGGCAGTTTTTAGGGCTGTATCGGCAAGACCTTTACGAGCACCGTGAGTTGAGATGAAGTACTCTAATACTGTTAAACCTTCACGGAATGAAGATTTGATTGGAAGTTCGATAATACGACCAGCCGGGTTGGCCATCAGACCACGCATACCAGCTAGCTGAGTAAAGTTAGATGCATTACCACGGGCACCTGAATCAGACATCATGAAAATTGGGTTTGTTTTCTCAAGTGACTTCATCAGCTTCGCTTGAATTTCATCTTTTGCAGCACTCCAGCTTGAAATAACGCGATCATAACGCTCATCCTCAGTAATGAAACCACGACGGAATTGCGCTTGAACTTTATCTACTTTCTCTTGAGCTTCTGCTAAAATTTCACCTTTATCAGGTAATACCACGATATCAGATACACCTACAGTAATACCTGCACGTGTTGAATATTTGAAACCTAGGTTTTTCATACGGTCAAGCATTTTAGATGTTTCCGTAATGTGGAAACGTTTAAATACTTCAGCAATGATATTTCCTAAGAATTTCTTACGGAATGGGTTTACAACAGGTACTGATGCAAAGTATTTACGCAATACAGCTGTACGTTGTGCATCAATTTTCCCTTTTTCATCTAAATTATTATAAGCACTATCTGATTCAAGCTCTTTAAGTGTTTCTTCATCAATTGTTAACTTAGCAAAGTATTTTTCTGGTGTTACTTGCTCTAAGTTGAAATCAGTTGGCTCATTAATATAAGGGAATGATTCCGGTAAGATTTCATTAAAGATTACTTTACCGACAGTTGTTAATAAGAACATATTATTTTGTTCTTCAGTGAATGTCGGATTATTTAATGAACTTGCTTTAATTGCGATACGTGTATGCAAGTGTACATGACCTGTATCATAGGCAATTAAAACTTCATTTGGACCATAGAAAACAGTACCTTCACCACGTGCGCCTTCACGTTCAAGTGTTAAGTAGTAGTTTCCTAATACCATATCTTGAGAAGGTGTTACAACAGGTTTACCGTCTTTTGGATTCAGGATGTTTTGTGCAGCAAGCATTAGAAGACGAGCTTCAGCTTGAGCTTCAGCTGATAATGGTACGTGAACCGCCATTTGGTCACCATCGAAGTCAGCATTATAGGCTGTACATACTAATGGGTGAAGACGAATAGCACGACCTTCAACTAGTGTTGGTTCAAATGCTTGAATTCCAAGACGGTGAAGCGTTGGTGCACGGTTTAGTAATACTGGATGCTCACGGATAACATCTTCTAAAACGTCCCATACGTCGTTATTTAAACGTTCGATTTTACGTTTAGCAGATTTAATGTTATGAGCAAGACCACGCTCTACTAATTCTTTCATAACGAATGGCTTGAATAATTCGATAGCCATTTCTTTTGGTAAGCCACATTGGTACATTTTTAAGTTTGGACCTACTACGATAACCGAACGACCAGAGTAGTCAACACGTTTACCAAGTAGATTTTGACGGAAACGACCTTGTTTACCTTTCAACATATGTGAAAGTGATTTTAACGGGCGGTTACCAGGACCTGTTACAGGACGTCCACGACGACCATTATCGATTAATGCATCAACAGCTTCTTGTAACATTCGTTTTTCATTTTGTACGATGATGCTCGGAGCACCTAAATCTAATAAACGTTTTAAACGGTTATTACGATTAATTACACGACGGTATAAATCGTTTAAATCTGAAGTCGCGAAACGACCACCATCTAATTGCACCATTGGACGAAGCTCTGGTGGAATAACAGGTAGTACATCTAGAATCATCCATTCAGGTGAGTTTCCTGAGTTACGGAAAGATTCAACAACTTCTAGACGTTTAATGGCACGAGTACGTCTTTGACCTTGAGCAGATTTTAACTCCTCTTTTAAAGATTGTGTTTCATCTTCTAGGTCGATTTTACCTAATAATTTTTTGATTGCTTCTGCACCCATTGATGCTTCGAATGTATTACCGAATTTTTCACGGTATGCACGATACTCTTTTTCAGATAGTAATTGTTTACTTTCTAAATTAGTAGCACCTGCATCGATCACAACGTATGAAGCGAAATAGATAACTTCTTCAAGAGCACGAGGTGACATATCTAAAATTAGACCCATACGGCTAGGAATACCTTTGAAGTACCAGATATGAGAAACTGGTGCTGCTAATTCGATATGTCCCATACGTTCACGACGAACTTTAGCACGTGTTACTTCAACGCCACAACGATCACAAACTACGCCTTTATAGCGTACACGTTTATATTTCCCACAGTGACACTCCCAGTCCTTAGTTGGACCAAAAATACGCTCACAGAATAAACCATCTTTTTCTGGTTTTAGTGTACGGTAGTTAATTGTTTCAGGTTTTTTAACCTCTCCATATGACCAAGAACGAATCTTGTCAGGTGATGCTAAACCAATTTTCATATATTCAAATTCATTAACGTCTATCAAGGAGCCTACCTCCCTCTAGTATAGGTCTTTATAAAGACTCTTTTACGCAGCTCGATAATCGTTTGCAAAGATTGCCTCTTTGGCAAAGGATTAGAAATAGAATGATTTATTAAAAGAAAAAGCCAGGCAGGGCGTTAAATCCTGCCCGGCTAATTTGAAAAATAAGTTTGACCATATTCACATTTGTGAATTTGGTTTTCCATTATTCAAAAGACTCTACTGGCTCTTCTTCTGTATCTGGCTGTGGTGCAATGTTAAGTGCATCAGCTGGCTGAAGATCGTCTTCTTCGTCTAAATCGCGAAGCTCTACTTCTTCATCATTAACTGTTAACATCTTAACATCCATACCAAGAGATTGAAGTTCTTTAATCAATACTTTGAATGACTCAGGAACACCTGGCTCTGGTACACTTTCACCTTTAACGATGGCTTCATATGTTTTCACACGACCAACAACGTCATCAGATTTAACCGTTAAGATTTCTTGAAGTGTATACGCAGCACCATAAGCTTCAAGTGCCCATACCTCCATTTCACCAAAACGTTGTCCACCAAATTGCGCTTTACCACCAAGTGGTTGTTGCGTAACAAGTGAGTAAGGACCAGTTGAACGTGCATGAAGTTTATCATCAACCATGTGAGCAAGTTTGATCATATACATGATACCTACTGATACACGGTTATCGAATGGTTCACCAGAACGTCCATCATACAGGATTGTTTTACCGTCACGGTTCATCCCAGCTTCTTCCATTGTTTCCCAAACGTCTTCTTCATTAGCACCATCAAATACTGGTGTTGCCATGTGAACGCCTAGATAACGAGAAGCCATACCTAAGTGTAACTCTAAAACTTGTCCGATATTCATACGGGAAGGTACACCAAGTGGATTTAACATGATATCAACAGGCGTGCCATCTGGCATGAATGGCATATCTTCTTCTGGTAAGATACGAGAGATAACCCCTTTGTTACCATGACGTCCGGCCATTTTGTCCCCAACACGAATTTTACGTTTTTGAACAATATAAGCACGAACTAATTGGTTAACACCTGGTGGTAATTCATCGCCATCTTCACGGTTAAATACTTTAACATCAAGAATGATACCGCCAGCACCGTGTGGTACACGTAATGAAGTATCACGAACCTCACGAGCCTTTTCACCGAAGATTGCATGTAATAAACGCTCTTCAGCAGTTAATTCTGTAACCCCTTTAGGCGTTACTTTCCCAACAAGAATATCACCGTCACGTACTTCCGCACCAATACGGATAATACCACGTTCGTCTAGGTTACGAAGTGCATCTTCTCCGACGTTTGGAATATCACGAGTGATTTCTTCTGGTCCAAGCTTTGTATCACGAGATTCTGATTCATATTCTTCGATATGAACAGATGTATAGACATCGTCTTTTACAAGGCGCTCACTCATAATAACAGCATCCTCATAGTTAAAGCCGTTCCAAGTCATGAATGCAACCAGTACGTTACGTCCAAGAGCTAGTTCGCCTTTTTCCATTGATGGACCATCTGCTAAAATGTCACGAGGTTTCACACGTTCGCCTACTTTTACAAGTGGACGTTGGTTATATGAAGTACCTTGGTTAGAACGAATGAACTTCTGTAATTTATATTTTGTTAAATCGCCTTTAACCTCTTTGCCGTCTACAACTTCAATGCGGCGTACATGGATAGAGCGAGCTTCAACGTGCTCAACAATACCATCATACTTCGCTACTACAGCTGCACCTGAATCACGCGCATCAACATGTTCCATACCAGTACCAACGAATGGTGCTTCTGGGTTAAGTAGTGGAACTGCTTGACGTTGCATGTTGGCACCCATAAGTGCACGGTTCGAGTCATCGTTTTCTAAGAACGGTATACATGCAGTCGCTGCAGAGACAACTTGTTTAGGAGATACATCCATGTAGTCCATTTGCGCTTTATTGAATACCGTGTTATCACCACGGAAACGACCTACTACTTCATCATTTACAAAAGTACCATCTGGATTTAACGGTGAATTTGCTTGTGCTACATAGTAGTTATCTTCTTCATCAGCTGTTAAATAATCAATTTGCTCTGTTACTCGACCTGTTTCGTGGTCAATACGACGATAAGGTGTTTCAATGAAGCCAAATTTATTAACTTTGGCAAATGAAGATAATGAGTTGATTAATCCAATGTTTGGACCCTCTGGTGTCTCGATCGGACACATACGACCATAGTGAGAGTAGTGAACGTCACGTACTTCGAAGCCAGCACGCTCACGCGTTAAACCACCAGGACCTAATGCAGATAGACGACGTTTATGCGTTAACTCTGCTAATGGGTTTGTTTGGTCCATGAATTGTGATAATTGAGAGCTTCCGAAGAACTCTTTAATCGACGCAATCACTGGACGGATATTGATTAATTGTTGTGGTACGATCGCAGCTGTGTCATTAATTGACATACGCTCACGTACTACACGTTCCATACGAGATAAACCGATACGGAATTGATTTTGTAGTAACTCACCAACAGAACGTAGGCGACGGTTACCTAAATGGTCAATATCATCTGTTGCACCTACTTGGTAAAGTAAGTTAAAGAAATAGCTTACTGAAGATAAAACATCAGCAGGTGTAATATTCTTCACTTCTTCATCAATGTACGCATTACCAATGATATTAATTTCTTTTTGAGCTTCATCCTTTGGAGCATAAATCTTAATAGATTGGATGGTTACATCATCTTCAAGCACTCCACCGACTTGTGATAAAGTGCGGTAACCAATACCTTTTGATGAATCTTCTAGGTAAGGTAGAATTTTATCTAAAGTACGACGATCTAGTACTGTACCTTTTTCTACTAAAATTTCGCCTGTTTCTGGATCTACAAGCGTTTCAGCAATCGTTTGGTTGAATAAACGATTTTTAATGTGAAGCTTTTTATTCATTTTGTAGCGACCAACATTCGCTAAATCATAACGTTTAGCATCGAAGAAACGAGAGTATAATAAACTCTTCGCACTTTCTACTGTTGGTGGCTCACCTGGACGTAAACGTTCGTAGATTTCTAAAAGCGCTTTTTCTGTACTTTCAGAGTTATCTTTTTCTAACGTATTACGTAGATACTCGTTATCACCGATAATATCGATAATTTCTTGATCTGAACCGAAACCTAATGCACGTAGTAACACTGTTACTGGTAGCTTACGAGTACGATCAATTCGCACATAAACTACGTCTTTCGCATCAGTTTCATACTCTAACCAAGCACCACGGTTTGGAATAACTGTAGCTCCAAAGCCTTTTTTACCGTTTTTATCAGTTTTATCATGGAAATACACACTTGGTGAACGAACTAATTGTGAAACGATAACACGTTCAGCACCGTTGATAATGAACGTACCTGTTTCTGTCATTAACGGGAAATCACCCATGAAGACATCTTGTTCTTTCACTTCGTCTGTTTCTTTGTTGTAAAGACGTACTTTCACACGTAATGGAGCTGCGTAAGTAACATCTCGCTCTTTACACTCATCAACATCATATTTAGGCTCACCTAATGAATAATCGATGAATTCTAATGAAAGATTACCTGTAAAGTCCTCGATCGGCGAAATGTCACGGAACATTTCACGTAAACCTTCTTCAAGGAACCACTCGTAAGACGCCGTTTGAATCTCAATCAGATTTGGAAGCTCAAGCACCTCTTTAATACGCGCAAAGCTTCTACGCTGGCGGTGTTGTCCGTACTGAACTAGTTGACCTGTCAACTCATTCACCCCTCAATAAAGCGATATTAGGTCTTTGCAAAATCATACAAATAGTGTATGATTTCGAAAGACAAAAAGAAAACGAGTCTTCAAAAAGATCTCATTTTCGGTTAACTAAACTTATCTTGGCAAGTATACCCATATTAAAACAATTCTATACAAAAAGGGCATACGACCTCAAAATAATATTTTTGCATTGTATCATATTATCATAGCCGATTTGTCAAGTCAATAAATTATACATATTTCATTTATTTTTTTGCGCGTACTATCCAGTACCCTTTTTTCTTTTCTACTACATCGACTTCTGAAAACTTTTCTTCTAAGTAACTTACTGTCGATGGCGCTCCTTGTTTCTTCTGAATGACTACCCAGAGTTCACCCGAAGACACTAGCCGATCGTAAGCTCCATCGTAAAAGCGGAAAATCGTTTCCTTCCCCGCACGAATTGGTGGATTCGTTAAGATAGCTGCTGCATCTACATCTTTATCAACCATCGATAGGCCGTCACTCACAAATATTCGCACATTTTGAACACCGTTCACTTGCGCATTTTTTTGCGAAAGCGCAACTGCACGTTCATTAATATCCATCATAAAAACGGTACGGTCTGGATTAGTTTTGGCAATCGATAACCCTATCGGCCCGTATCCACAACCTACATCAAAAATCGCACCATCAATATCAGGCATTTGAAAAGCGTCTATTAAAACACGGGATCCAAAATCTACTTCGCTTTTACTAAATACACCTGCATCCGTTTCGAATGAAAACGTATGCCCTAGTAACTTGAATGTCCAGTGACGTGGTTTACTTTCAGTTTGAGGCTTACTTGTATAATAGTGATCTGACATTTTCACGCCTCCTCAGAATGAAGAAAAAAGCTCGCCAAAATGACGAGCTTTCCTTTTGTTAAAAAGTAACGCGAGATTACTTAACTTCTACAGATGCGCCAACTTCTTCAAGTTTAGCTTTGATTTCTTCAGCTTCATCTTTAGAAACGCCTTCTTTAAGAGCTTTAGGAGCGTTATCTACTACTTCTTTAGCTTCTTTAAGACCTAAACCAGTGATTTCACGAACCACTTTGATTACTTTGATTTTTTCTGCACCAGCAGATGCTAATACTACGTCAAATTCTGTTTTTTCTTCAGCTGCAGCAGCACCACCAGCAACTACTGCTACTGGAGCAGCAGCTGTTACACCGAATTCTTCTTCGATAGCTTTTACTAAATCGTTTAATTCAAGAACTGTCATAGCTTTGATAGCTTCTAAGATTTGCTCTTTATTCATTATAATTTCCTCCTAATTGGATAATGTTTTATTTTTTTGCGATCAGGCCGCAGAAGTATTAGTGCGTACTAAATTACGCGCCTTGTTCTTCTTTTTGTTCTGCAACAGCTTTTGTTGCAAGTGCGAAGTTACGCACTGGAGCTTGAAGTACAGATAAAAGCATAGAAAGTAGACCTTCGCGTGATGGAAGTTCTGCAAGTGCTTTAACATCTTCAACAGAAGAAATAGTACCTTCAATAATACCAGCTTTAATTTCTAAAGCTTCGTTTTTCTTAGCGAACTCGTTGATGATTTTAGCAGGCGCTACAACATCTTCATTTGAGAACGCAATTGCGTTAGGACCAACTAATACGTCGTTGATTCCTTCAAGGCCAGCAGCTTCAGCAGCACGACGAGTTAAAGTGTTTTTGTAAACTTTGAACTCAACGCCAGCTTCACGAAGTTGTTTACGAAGCTCTGTTACTTGTGCAACATTAAGACCACGGTAATCCACAACTACTACAGAAGCAGCGCCTTGGAATTTTTCAGTAATCTCTTGAACTTGTACTTGTTTGTTTTCGATTGCTTTGCTCATGATGACACCTCCTATTAGAATGGGTCATTTATACCGACAAAAGAAAAGCCTCCGAGTCAAATAGACACAGAGGCTGAAAGTCATCATCTTTAAATAAGAATCTGAATTCCGATGTCCTCGGTAGGAACATTAAGTGACAAGTCACTCCTACTGTCTACGGTACAAATGGATAATTCACAACAGCAACTATAGTATCACGTATAGCCACTATCGTCAATACATATATATAAATTATTTTACTACTACGTTAGAAGCGTCAATTTTAACCGCTGGACCCATTGTAGTTGTAACATTTACAGATTTCATGTAAGTACCTTTAGCTGCAGCAGGTTTTGCTTTTTGAACTACATCAAAAACAGCTAAGAAGTTTTCTACTAATTTTTCTGCTGAGAAAGAAACTTTACCGATAGGAGCGTGGATAATACCAGCTTTATCAGCACGGTATTCTACTTTACCAGCTTTGATTTCTTCGATAGCTTTTGTTACATCAAAAGTAACTGTACCAGTTTTAGGGTTTGGCATTAAACCTTTAGGCCCTAATACACGACCAAGTTTACCAACTTCACCCATCATGTCAGGAGTTGCTACGATTACATCGAAGTCAAACCAACCTTGTTGGATTTTTTGGATGTATTCTGCATCGCCTACATAGTCAGCACCAGCTGCTTCAGCTTCTTTAAGCTTTTCACCTTTTGCAAATACTAATACGCGTTGAGTTTTACCAGTACCGTTTGGTAGTACTACTGCACCACGGATTTGTTGGTCGTTCTTACGAGTATCAATACCTAAGCGGAAAGCAACTTCTACAGTAGCGTCGAAGTTTACTGTGCTAGTTTTTTGAGCAAGTTCGATTGCTTCTTGTGCAGTGTAAAGTGCGTTACGATCAATTAATTTTGCTGCATCTTGCAGTTTTTTACCTTTTTTAGCCATTATATATTTCCTCCTTGATTGTGGTTATAGCGGATTTTACCTCCCACGAATAAAGGTTGCGTGTTCACAAAGAAACTTCGCAACCTTCCAAAAAACAAAACATCAAGTAAATGGGATTAGTCTTCGATAACAATACCCATGCTTCGTGCAGTACCTTCAACCATTAACATAGCAGCTTCTACTGAAGCAGCGTTAAGGTCTGGCATTTTAGTTTCAGCGATTTCGCGAACTTTATCACGTTTAACCGTTGCCACTTTTTTACGGTTTGGTTCACCAGATCCAGATTGGATACCAGCTGCTACTTTAAGTAGAACTGCTGCAGGTGGAGTTTTTGTAATGAAAGTGAAAGAACGATCCTCGAATACTGAAATTTCAACTGGGATAATAAGACCAGCTTGATCAGCAGTACGCGCATTAAATTCTTTACAGAATCCCATGATGTTCACACCCGCTTGACCTAATGCAGGACCAACCGGTGGAGCTGGGTTAGCTTTACCAGCAGGGATTTGAAGTTTAACAACTTTAATAACTTTTTTAGCCACGAGACACACCTCCTTAAGTCCGTGATGTGGTAATTGGGTTGCCCCTCCCACTCAATATCTGTCTGTCAGCTAAGTGCCGATAACATTAAAATTATCATTACAGACGTCAAACAAAAGTATGACAGTCTGACCTATGAAATGATACCACTTTTAATTTTTTTAAGCAAGTAGTAATTAACAAAATCTGCGAAACATCTACCAATTAGCATGTAATGTTCTATTGTTAGAACTATAATTTTTGAACTTGTTCGAAATCTAGCTCCATAATCGTTTCGCGACCAAACATATCAACCGTCACTTTAATTTTCCCTTTTTCTGTGTCAATTTCTTCAACACGTCCTTGGAAATGAGCAAACGGCCCTTCTAATACTTCTACTGCTTCACCAACAGTAATGTCCACTTCTACAACTTTATCAGTCATACCCATTTGTTGTAGTAAACGATCTGCTTCTTCAGGTAATAACGGTGTTGGTTTTGCTCCTCCACCAGATGAACCGATAAAGCCCGTAACACCAGGCGTATTTCGAACTACATACCAAGAATCATCTGTCATGATTAACTCTACTAACACATAACCAGGGAAAACTTTACGCATCATTGTACGTTTTTTTCCATCTTTCATTTCTGTTTCTTCATGCTCAGGAACAATCACACGGAAGATTTTATCTTGCATTCCCATTGTTTCTACACGTTTCTCTAGGTTTGCTTTTACACGGTTTTCATACCCTGAATACGTATGAACAACATACCAATTTTTCTCCATAACTACTAGGACTCCTCGTCCGTCCCTCCCTTACAAATAAAAGTGAAAATGAATCGCGATACGCTCAATGCATTTTTACTCTTTTCACAAACATCTCATTAGAAAAATATAGCTTTCGCTAATTACTTGCGAAAGCTCGATGATATATACCGAAACTAGCATAGTCATCAATCGCTACTATCATACTCTCCTAGTAGTATTTATCATAATGAGGAGATTTTACTGCTTTGCGCTTCACTTCACCCATCCCATCGATCCCATTAGATGGAGTTTTCTACTGAATGAAGATAAAACAAACGAAAAAACCCGTTATTGCAATGGACGGGCTATTTCAAAAATATGCTATTTACTAAATTATAAATCTAAGTACCAGCGGAATAATGATGAAATACCTAAGTCAACTAACACAAAAAATAAAGCCATAATGACAACAGTTGAAATTACAACGACTGTATATTTCGTCAGTTCTTTACTTTTCGGCCAGCTTGTTTTGCGCATTTCTGACATTACATCGCTGAAAAAGCTTTTGATCTTGCCCATTCTAGCTTAACCTCCGAATCAATCAAATCTGTCTATTTACATATCATTTTATAGCGTTTGTTTATGCATTGTATGTTCATTGCAATGCGAGCAAAATTTCTTTAATTCGAGACGTACAGTTGAACCTTCTTTAGCTGTGAACGTGTAATTTCTCGAACCACATTTCTCACAATTTAGCACGACTTTTTTTGCCATATAATCACCTTTTTCGGCACTTTGTCTTTTTAAGACTAACACCTATATTTGTCAATGTCAATAAAGGCCTAAATGGGCTAAGACATTTCCTCAAGGACTAAATGACGTTCTAATTTACGTTTTACCCGCTGCAATGCATTATCGATAGATTTCACATGACGATTTAATTTGGCAGAAATTTCATGATAAGACTGACCGTCTAGATATAAGGCTAAAACTTGTAGCTCTAATTCACTTAAAATCTCACTCATCTTTTCTTCTAAATATCCAAACTCTTCTCTATGAATCATCAATTCTTCTGGATCATCCATAATAGCACCCGTTAGTACATCCATAAGCGTTCGGTCTGACTCTTCGTCGAATATAGGCTTGTCCAAAGAGATATAGGAATTTAGAGGTATATGCTTTTGCCTAGTTGCTGTTTTAATAGCTGTGATAATCTGTCTTGTAATACATAACTCTGCAAAAGCTCTGAATGATGCAAGCTTATCTCCTTTAAAATCACGAATCGCTTTATATAAGCCTATCATGCCCTCTTGTACAATGTCTTCCTTATCTGCTCCGATTAAAAAATAGGATCTTGCCTTCGCTCTTACTAACAAACGGTATTTTGTAATTAAATAATCCAACGCATCTGTATTACCTTGATGCACCATTTCAATAAGCTCTTCATCATTGAATCGTTCAAAATCTTGTGTCACTTGTACAATGCTATTTTTAAACATGGTATCACCTCAGCCACAACAGATAATTAGAAACAGTATAACGGAATTGGAAAATATGCGTCAATCAATCATTTCAACCCTCGTCGCCATTTTTCAAAGGCGAGCGCAACATCTGGCTTTAATTCTATACGGGAAGGCGGCTTACTTTCTTGCTTCCGCTTCACATCATGAGTAATTTTATGTTGGATAATACTTGTATCAATTTCTAGCTCTCTAGCCGACTTCCTTAAGGCACCATTCCCAAATATAACACTTTGCTCTGCCATATCAGAAGTTGCTACATGAATTTGTACATTTCTAGCCTTTAATTCATGTGTCATTTTTTCAATACGTTCATCTGCTGTTTCATTTTTTCGTGTATAAATGACTTCTACATCATTTTCTATATAAGATTGCTCTACTCCTGGTACAAGATGGGCGTCAAAAACAATAATTACGCGCCAACCCATTGCCGCTTTATATTCAGCCATGAGTTCTATCAACCTTCTTCGCGCATCCTCAAAATTTGTATCACGCAATGGCCGCAGCTCTTTCCAAGATCCAATCATATTATAGCCATCAACAAGCAAAATGTTTTTCATTGTTATTCAATCGCTTCTTGACGTTTACGATACACTTCGTACATTAATAAAGCCGCTGCTACTGATGCGTTCAGTGATGTGACATGCCCAACCATCGGTAAGTGATATAAAAAATCGCATTTTTCTTTTAATAAACGCCCCATCCCTTTGCCCTCACTACCGATAATGATGGCTAATGGTAATGTTGCATCCATTTTTCGATAATCTGCAGATCCCTTTGCATCTGTCCCTGCAATCCATACACCGCGTTCTTTTAATTCATCTATAGTTTGAGCAAGATTGTTTACACGTACAACTGGAACGTGTTCAATCGCTCCTGTAGATGCCTTTGCCACTACTGCTGTTAGACTCACTGATCGGCGCTTAGGAATAATAATACCATGTGCTCCTATAGCATCAGCCGTTCTCATAATAGACCCTAGATTATGAGGATCCTCTAACTCATCTAAGATTAAGAAAAAAGGATCTTCCTGTTTATTAGCTGCGGCTGCAAATAAATCCTCTAGTTCAGCATACTTATAAGCGGCAACAGAAGCAACGATACCTTGATGATTAGCACTTGATAATTGATCAACTTTCTTTTTTGGGACAAATTGAACTATGACACCACGTTCACGGGCTAAATCTAGCAGTTCATTGACGCCAGATTTTTTTACTCCTTCTGCAATCCATACTTTATTCATATCGCGGCCTGAACGAAGTGCTTCTAACACTGGGTTTTTACCGGCAATAATTTCACCATTCTGTTCTGCCATTATTTAGACACTCCTTTTGATTCCTCGATTATTTGAATAGCATATGCAATGATTTCGTAGACGCGTTCTAGTTCATTCAATAAATATAAACTACCAAGCACCGCCTCAAAGCCTGAGCTATTACGATAGGTTTGGACATCCGTATTTTTTGGTACAGAGCCGGATTTGGCATTGCGTCCACGGCGGAACACAGCCAATTCCTCCTCTGTTAAATAATTTTCATCCATCATGCGATGAACGATCATCGATTGCGCTTTTGCTGAGACGTAGCGAGTTGCCTCTCGATGTAGTGTGTTTGGTTTAACACGACCAGAGCGTAGCAAATATTCTCGGACCTTTTGTTCCAATACGGCATCACCCATATAGGCTAACGCCAGCGCTTTTAATTGTTTAACATCTTCATTGCGAAGTTTATCCAACTTAATTACCCTCGTTTCCATCTAGTTCCTTGTCGTGTATCTTCTAAAATGATACCTTGGGCTTGCAAATGGTCACGGATCTCGTCAGAGCGAGCAAAATCACGATTTTTACGTGCCTCGACACGCTCTTGTAGTAATGCTTCAATTTCTTCGTCTAATAGTTCTTCTTCTTTTGCAAATTCAATACCTAAGACGTCACCTAGTACTTCAAAGGTTTCAATAAAGGTTTCTAATACCTTCTTGCAAGTATTGGCTTCATTTAAGTAAATATTAGCAATACGAGCTACTTCAAATAATACAGAAATAGCGTTGGCTGTATTAAAATCATCATCCATTGCCTCTTCAAAATGCGCTTTCTGTTCCGCAATTTTGTTCAGCCATTCTTCTGAATGATCACCTAAACTTACAGTAGTCGTAAGGCGATGCTTCACATTGTTGTATGCTGTACGAATGCGCTCTAAACCTGACGCAGCAGCTTCTACTAGGTCCTTCGCAAAGTTAATTGGATGACGATAATGGACAGATAGCATGAAGAAACGCAATATCTGCGGGTCAATTTGTTTACGGATATCATGCACAAGAATAAAATTCCCAAGAGATTTTGACATCTTTTCATTATCAATATTAATATACCCGTTATGCATCCAATAACGCGCAAATGTTTTATCATTGTGTGCCTCTGATTGAGCAATTTCATTTTCGTGGTGAGGGAAAGTTAAATCCTGCCCACCAGCATGAATATCAATAGTATCTCCTAAATGTTCACGAGCCATTACAGAACACTCAATATGCCACCCTGGACGGCCATCTCCCCATGGGCTTTCCCAGAATATCTCACCTGGCTTAGCAGCTTTCCATAAAGCAAAATCTAGCGCATCATCTTTTTTCTCGCCCGCTTCAATACGAGCACCGATTTTTAAATCGTCAACTGATTGGTGTGATAATTTACCGTAGCCATCAAATTTACGAGTACGGTAATACACATCTCCAGCAGACTCATAAGCGTAGCCCTTTTCAATTAGCACTTGAATAAATTGAATGATATCGTCCATATGCTCTGTCACACGTGGATGAACATCTGCCTTTTTGCATCCCAGTGCTGTAACATCTTCAAAATAGGCTGCAATAAAACGCTCTGTTAATTCATGTACTTCTTCACCAAGCTCATTTGCTGCTTTAATAATTTTATCGTCTACATCCGTAAAATTGGAAACAAACTTTACATCATAGCCTTTATATTGAAAATAACGACGTACTGTATCATAAACAATTACAGGACGTGAATTCCCAATATGGATATAGTTATAAACCGTAGGACCGCAGACATACATTTTTACCTTGCCCTCTTCTAGCGGTACAAAGGTTTCCTTTTGTCGTGTTAATGAGTTAAAAATTTGAATACCCATTGTATTTCACTCTCCTTTTCTGTTGAATAAAAAAAGCGCCTCTATCACTCCTAAAAGGAATGACAGAGACGCTCGATTTGCGTGGTTCCACTCTGATTGAAGACAAAAAGCCTTCCACTTTGGACATCCATTAACGGGGATGACTCGATAAAGCCTACTCTCGTTCAGCTTTATGCTCAAAGGTGCATTTCAGTTTTGCCTAGGCTCAGACCACTTTCAGCCGATGATGGTCCTCTCTTAAGAGCATGCGCCACTTACTTCTCCTTATCAACGCTTTTTCAATGTAAATACATTTTACAACGAAAGAATGAATTGTCAATAAATTTATCTTTATTGTGCAAATTTTTCTACACGGTCAATTGCTTTCTCTTTACCAATTAAACAAATGGCGTTCGGCAACTCTGGTCCATGTGTTTCACCTGTTGTCACAACACGGATTGGCATGAACAGATTTTTACCTTTATGACCAGTTGTCTTTTGTACAGCTTTAATCGCAGCTTTTACCGCATCTGGTGTAAACTCTTCTAGCTCTTCCAATTGTGCTTTAAATGCCGCCATTACTTCAGGTACTTGCTCTCCTGCTAAAACCTCTTTTGCTTCTTCATCATATTCAATATGGTCGTTAAAGAATAGGCTAGATAATTCGACAATTTCTGCACCAAAGCTCATTTGGTCATGATAAAGTGCGATTAAATCCGTCGCCCAAGCATGTTGCTCTGCAGTAAGTTCTTCAGGTAATAAGCCTGCTTTTTGTAGATGTGGTAAAGATAATGCTACCACTTCTTCCAAAGACAACTTTTTAATATATTGATTATTCATCCATGTTAGCTTTTGTTTATCGAACATAGATGGTGATTTTGAAAGACGTTTTTCATCAAACATTTTGATAAATTCTTCTTTTGAGAAAATCTCTTCTTCTCCCTCTGGAGACCAACCGAGTAGCGCAAAGAAGTTAAACATCGCTTCAGGAAGATAACCTAAATCTTTATATTGCGTAACAAATTGAATAATCGATTCATCACGCTTAGATAGTTTTTTACGGTTTTCGTTAATAATTAATGTCATATGTCCAAAGCGTGGATATTCCCAACCAAATGCATCAAAAATCATCATTTGCTTTGGTGTATTCGATAAATGCTCCTCACCGCGGAAAACGTGAGAGATTTCCATAAAGTGATCATCTAAAACAACCGCATAGTTATATGTTGGAATACCATTTGCTTTTACAAGCACCCAATCACCAATATCTTTAGACTCAAAGGTAACTTGTCCACGAACTAAATCTTCAAATTCGTATGTTACACTTTCAGGTACACGCATACGGATTGTGTATGGCTCACCTGCCGCTTCTTTAGCAGCGATTTCATCTGCTGATAAGTGGCGACATGTACCATCATAAGTAGGAGCAGCTACACCTCTTGCTTTTTGTTCTTCACGAGATGCTTCAAGCTTTTCAGAAGAACAGAAACACTTGTAGGCTACACCTTGCTCTAATAGTTTTTCAGCGTGCTCTTTATAAATATCAAGACGTTCCATTTGACGATAAGGCGCATAAGGTCCACCAATATCAATGGACTCATCATATTCAATACCTAACCATTTTAGGTTATCTAGCTGAGATGCTTCTCCGCCCTCTACATTACGTTCAATATCCGTATCTTCAATACGTACAATGAATTTACCGTTATGATGTTTTGCATATAAATAATTGAATAATGCTGTACGCGCTCCACCGATATGTAAATAACCTGTTGGAGATGGCGCGTAACGAACGCGAACTTCTTTCGTCATATTAAAAGCCTCCTAAATTTTCGATCAAAAATTGACTTTGTTCATTTTACCACTCTGTTACAGGAAATAAAAGCGGGGTTCATCCACATTTATTTCTTGATCAATAGAATTGTTGCCATTGCCGCAATACCTTCCTCGCGACCTGTAAAACCTAATCGTTCAGTTGTAGTTGCTTTAACATTTACCTGTGAAGGCTCTGCATGTAATAATTCGGCGATACGTTGTTGCATCTGTCCAATATAGGGTGCCATTTTAGGACGCTGTGCCATAATGGTACAATCGACATTACCTAGAGAATAACCCTTATCCTCAACAATCTTCCAAATGTACTCTAATAATTTTGCTGAGTCCGCGTCCTTAAATGCAGGGTCTGTATCTGGAAAATGACGGCCAATATCCCCTTCTCCAATTGCTCCTAGAGCCGCATCTGTGACAGTGTGTAAGAGAACATCCGCATCTGAATGTCCTACTAGTCCTTTTTCATGCGGAATGGTAATGCCACCAATAATTAATGGACGACCTTCTTCAAATGCATGTACGTCAAAACCTTGTCCAATTCGAAACATATTCATCTTCCTTTAATTAATATTTATCATTATCATATCAAAATTTGCCCTAGGTTGTTTGAAAAGCGCTTTAATAATTATCCTCCTATAGCAGTAATGGGCAGTTTAGAAAGCTACACTCTCTAGACTGCCCCACATTCTTTAAATATGATACTCTATATTTTTCATTTGACTGTTGCTAATATTCGGAGATGGCTGTGAATTATAAACACGTGAATAAGGGGGAACAGAGTGTGTTAGCCAAATATTACTTCCTAAAACGGAATCGTGCCCAATCGTCGTCTCGCCCCCTAAGATAGTAGCACCAGCATAAATGACAACATTGTCGGCAATATTCGGATGACGCTTAATGCCCTTAATTGGATTACCATTTTCATCTAATGGGAAGCTTAGTGCACCTAATGTTACACCTTGATAAATTTTTACATTCTTACCGATAGTACAAGTTTCACCGATAACTACACCTGTTCCGTGGTCAATAAAGAATGATTCTCCTATTGTAGCCCCTGGATGAATATCGATACCCGTTAATCGGTGCGCATATTCTGACATAATTCGAGGCACAATTTGTACACCCATTTCGTATAACTCATGTGCGATGCGGTGAATATAAACAGCCACAATAGATGGATAGCTTAGCAAAATTTCCTCTGTGGAAAGAGCTGCTGGGTCACCATTATATGCCGCTTGAATATCTGTTTGTAGCACTTGGCGAATGGCAGGAAATCGATTAATCAAATTCATAACAATTTTGTCTGCTTGTTCACGGCAATACTTCTCGCAATTGGCAGGATCACTATCCTCCATATTATAAAATAATACTTTTTCGATAATATCCCGCAAATCTAATGCTGTTTCACGCAGCTTATTACTGCAAACTACGTTCACCCTTGTTTCATCAATAGGTCTTGTCATATAAATGCCAGGAAACAGCACCTCATGGAAATTATCTATTATTTTTATAACCCGATCTCGTCCATCAAAGCCTATTGAGTTGTCAACGTCGATGTACTGTTTATTTATACTAGTTAATGAACCTGTAATTTCTGGAACCTTTTGATTTAACCAATCATTTAATGACACAATAAACACCCCTCACATCTTTTCATCTATTCTATTACCTTATTAATCATATATCCACTATTTCATTTTACACGTAAAACGATCACACATGGATAAAATCCACTTTATTGGAGCATTCCAACTTTTTATTCTCTTCTACGCCTTCGTTTCTAATTCGACTAGCAGTTATGTCATTATTATCATACATATATGGATGAACAGATTACGAAGCAATAAGGCATTCTGACCATATAATTTTTCCCAAACAAAACAAATAAAAAAGACTATCCATCCTTAACAAACTACGAATGAATAGCCTCTATAAATAATATTTCCTAATGATTGAATGATCCACGCTTACGCAAGATTGCCTCACCAAATACTAAGTCTTCTTGTGTTGTCATTTTTACATTTTCATAACTACTTTCTACGATGTGTACCTGATGTCCGAGACGCTCCATTAGCATTGCCTCATCTGTCCCAAGAAAACCTACTTTTTCAGCTACGTCCTCCGCTTCCATAATTAATTCAAAACGGAATGCTTGTGGAGTTTGCACCATCCAAAGGCTTTCTCGATCAACCGTTTCCTCTATAATGCCATTCATTGATACTTTTTTCATCGTATCTTTCGCACGAACCCCTGCAATTGCTGCACCATGATGATGCGCGTTCTGTACAAGCTTTGCAATGATATCATGCGTAATAAACGGGCGTGCTGCGTCATGGACAAGCACAATATCTACCTGTTGCATCTCTTTCATGCAAGAATGAACCGAATGCTGTCGCTCAGCACCCCCATCAGGTAAACCCTTCACTTTGGTAATCCTATAGTCCTCTAGCATTTTTTGAATAAATCCACGCTCTTCTGGTTTTACAGCGAGCCAAATACCTGTGCAAGCGGGATCTTGTTGAAACACTTCTAGCGTGTGTACCAGAATAGGTTTCTCTAAAAGCTTTAAAAATAATTTATTTTGCCCTGCACCCATACGCTTCCCACTTCCGGCAGCAGGTAGAACCACTTCATATTGCATTTCCCCACATCCTAATCGTCCTTCGGCTTAGCAAATATCATACGACCTGCTGATGTTTGCAGCACACTAGTAACTGTAACTGTAATTGCCTGTCCGATGTAACTACGACCACCTTCAACCACAATCATCGTACCATCATCTAAATAGGCAACTCCTTGGTTATGCTCTTTGCCATCCTTTATAACCACAACCTGCATATCTTCACCTGGTATAACTACAGGTTTCACTGCATTCGCTAAATCATTGATATTTAACACTTTTACATGATGGAGCTCACAGACTTTATTCAGGTTAAAATCATTGGTAACGATGCATGTATCATTGCCCATTTTTTTTGCAAGACGGACAAGCTTTAAATCTACCTCTTGTACATCTTCAAAATCCTCGTCCGTAATTTCAACTTTTGTCTTACGCTCATCTTGTAATTTTTTTAAAATATCTAAACCACGCCGACCTCTTGTGCGCTTTAAGGTATCAGATGAATCAGCTATATGCTGAAGCTCTGTGAGCACAAATTGAGGTACAACTAATATACCCTCAATGAAGCCTGTTTCAGAAATATCAGCAATACGACCATCAATAATTACACTTGTATCTAGCAGTTTGTAGCTTCCACGAACCTCTTGAGCTTCAGCACCTTCAGCAGCTTTTTTCTTCGTATTGGTACTACGTAATGTAAAAAGCTGTATGAGCTCATCTCTTTTTCTAAAACCTAGACGGAATCCTAAATACCCTAATACAAATGACAGGATAATTGGAAGTACTTCCGAAATAACAGGGAATGGTACACTATCAATGGCAAAGCCTAAAAAGTAAGCGACAATCAACCCAATTATTAAACCAAACGTACCAAATAATAAATCTCCGATAGGAACCTTAAACAGAACTTCTTCCATCCAGCTAATGAGCCTTACAAAGTAATCGGAAAATGCAAAAGATAGTGTAAACAGTAAAAGTGCGCCTAGAGCTACTGATACATAAGGATTATCTAGCCAAGGATTAGATGATAAATGAAGCAATTCGTATAATGGCGGTAAGAAAACAAGGCCCAATGCTCCTCCAATCAGTAAAAACGCAATTTGAACAAATTTTTTCACAAGCTGTCACCTCCTAATTGTTAGTTAAGATTATACATAGTTTACGGTAGAAAATCTTTCATGAGCTCAGTCAAAATCTCATTATTTTTGATGTGTGAAACAAGGATAAGATAGTTAGACAAAATTTTACAAACTTCTATTTTGTTCGTACTAGATGAAAATCCTTTATTCATTCATCAGCTATTATTTAGGACGATTATTCTTTTATTTGAGTTTCCGATATTAGCATCAAAAATGAAGGAAAATGCATGTCAGAATAATATCCAACATGCACAACCTCCTTTATAACTCTCTAAAGCATGCATTTAGTGCATCTTTTATCGTTTCTACACCAACAATTTCAATTCCCTGCGGAAATTCCCAACCACCAATATTCGAAGAAGGAATGAAAGCTCTTTTAAATCCAAGCTTCGCCGCTTCAATGACTCGCTGTTCTATACGTGATACCCGACGGACCTCACCTGTCAGTCCGACCTCACCAATAAAGCAATCCGTTGCACGCACTGCCTGATCCTTAAAACTAGATACAATGCTTGTCAACACCGCTAAATCTATTGCTGGCTCATCCAGCTTGACACCACCAGCAACTTTAATATATGCATCCTGAGCTTGTAGCATGAGACCCATACGCTTTTCTAGTACAGCCATTAGCAATTGTACTCGGTTTTGATCTACACCTGTGGCCATACGTTTAGGATAGTTAAAGCTCGTAGGCGTAACTAAGGATTGAATTTCAACAAGGATTGGCCTTGTCCCCTCCATTGAGGCTACAATAGTTGACCCCGCCGCACCTTGTGAACGCTCCTGTAAAAATAACTCAGAAGGGTTTAGAACTTCCTTTAACCCACCTTGAAGCATTTCAAATATAGCAATTTCATTTGTAGATCCGAAGCGGTTTTTTTGGCTTCGTAAAATACGATGATTATGATGTCTCTCCCCTTCAAAGTACAGTACAGTATCCACCATATGCTCTAAAATACGTGGCCCTGCAATTTGTCCCTCTTTTGTGACATGCCCTACTAGAAAAATAGCAATACCTTTTGTTTTAGCGATTCGCATCAGCTCAGCTGTACATTCACGAACCTGTGAGACACTACCTGGGGCGCTTGTTACTTCTGGATGAAAAACCGTTTGTATGGAATCGACGATGACAAATTTAGGTTGTACTTCATCAATGGTTTGGTTTAAAAACTCTAGGTTTGTTTCAGAGTATATGTAAAGCTCTTGAGAAATCACTCCTAAACGCTCTGCTCGTAATTTCGTTTGACGAATAGATTCCTCTCCAGAAATATAAAGTACGCGATGCCCTTTATTCGAGAGTAATGCGGAAACCTGTAATAGTAATGTTGATTTCCCTATTCCAGGATCACCCCCAATTAATACTAGAGAACCAGGTACAATGCCACCGCCTAATACACGATTGAGTTCGCCCATTTCTGTTGCTACGCGCGATTCTTCAGTAGCTTCCACTTGGATAATCGGGATTGCCTTTTGAGTAACTGTAGCAGAATGTTGAAATGCTCCACGTGGGCCTTTTGCAACCATTTCTACTTCTTCCACCATTTTATTCCATTCACCACACCCAGGGCATCTTCCCATCCATTTAGCAGATTCATAGCCACAGCCTGAACATACAAATTTCGTTTTTTTCTTTGCCAAATTGCTTTCACCTCGAATATTTGTTCTTATCCTTAATTGTACAGAAAAAAAGACAGCTTGGCACTTAAAGCCTTACTGTCTTTTCTTGAAATTATTTAGAGATGGAAACTCCCTCTTTTTTCTTTACAACAAACTCATCGTTTACGTAATCAATGACAACCTGATTACCTTTTTCTACATTACCCTTTAGTAATTCTTCTGATAATCGATCCTCTACTTGTTTTTGTAATGCACGACGTAGAGGACGAGCACCATATTGAGGGTCATAGCCTTCTTCAGCAATTTTTTCAAGTGCTGCATCAGTCAGCTCTAACGAAATGTCTTGCTCTTGCAAGCGTTTTGTTAAAGCATTGCCCATCATCGCAATGATTTCTTTTAAGTGCTCTTTTTCTAATGCGTGGAAGACAATCATTTCATCGATACGGTTTAAGAATTCTGGACGGAATGCTTTTTTCAATTCTTCTAACATCGTACCCTTCATGTCTTTATGCTTAGACTCTGCACCACCTACATTGAAACCAAGGTTCTTTTGGTATTTTAATGCATCCGCACCAACGTTTGAAGTCATAATGACCACTGTATTGCGGAAGTCTACTACACGTCCCTTAGAGTCTGTTAAACGACCATCTTCAAGCACTTGCAATAGAATATTGAATACATCAGGGTGTGCCTTTTCAATTTCATCTAATAAAACGACTGAATATGGCTTACGGCGAACTTTCTCTGTCAGTTGGCCACCATCATCGAAGCCTACATAGCCCGGAGGTGAACCTACTAAACGAGAAGTCGAATGTTTCTCCATGTACTCGGACATGTCAACACGAATCATCGCATCCTCATCGCCAAACATTACCTCAGCAAGTGCTCTTGCAAGCTCTGTTTTACCAACGCCTGTAGGTCCTAAGAAGATAAATGAGCCAATTGGTCGTTTTGGATCTTTTAAGCCTGCTCTTGCACGACGTATTGCACGAGAAATCGCTTCTACTGCTTCTCCTTGCCCTACTACACGTTTGTGTAACTCTTCTTCAAGCTGTAATAACTTCGAAGATTCTTCAGAAGCAATTTTAGCTACTGGGATTCCTGTCCACATTGATACAACTGCTGCTACATCATCCACAGTCACTTTAGATTCGGCTTTACCTTGCTCTTCTTTCCAATTTTTTCGAGTAGCTTCAATTTCATCCTTCAGCTTTTGCTCTGTATCTCTTAGCGCTGCTGCCTTTTCAAATTCTTGACCTGATACGGCTGCATTTTTTTCAGAACGAACATTTTCAAGCTTATCCTCAAGCGCCTTTAAGTTTGGTGGTACTGCGAATGAGCGTAAGCGTACTTTAGAACCTGCTTCATCGATTAAGTCAATCGCTTTATCTGGTAAGAATCGATCAGAAATATATCTATCACTCATTTTTGCCGCTGCTTCAATGGCTTCATCTGTAATTTTCACACGGTGATGTGCTTCATAACGATCACGTAAGCCTTGAATAATTAGAATAGCCTCTTCCACTGTCGGCTCATCCACTTGGATTGGTTGGAAACGACGCTCTAAGGCCGCATCCTTTTCAATGTACTTGCGGTACTCATCAAGTGTTGTGGCACCAATACATTGAAGCTCCCCACGTGCTAAAGATGGTTTTAAGATATTTGATGCATCAATCGCACCTTCAGCACCACCCGCACCAATTAATGTATGCAATTCGTCAATAAATAAAATGATGTTGCCTGCTTGGCGAATTTCATCCATCACTTTTTTCAAACGATCTTCAAATTCTCCACGATATTTTGTACCTGCAACAACTGTCCCCATATCTAGTGTCATTACACGTTTGTCACGAAGGATTTCTGGCACTTCGTTATTAATAATTTGCTGTGCCAATCCTTCAGCAATCGCTGTTTTACCAACACCTGGCTCACCAATCAATACAGGGTTATTTTTCGTACGACGCGATAAAACTTCAATAACTCGTGTAATTTCCTTGCTTCGGCCAATAACAGGGTCTAAAGTACCTTCACGTGCAATTTGTGTTAAATCACGTGCTAGACTATCTAATGTTGGTGTATTGGCAGCTTGGGCTGCTTGTTGACCAGATTGTGCATTATCATTATTACCTAATAGCAATAATACTTGCTGGCGAGCTTTATTTAAACCGACTCCCGCATTGTTTAAAACGCGAGCTGCCACGCCCTCACCTTCACGTATAAGCGCCAATAATAGATGCTCTGTACCGATATAGGAGTGACCTAGTTTACGTGACTCATCAACAGATAATTCAATTACTTTTTTAGCTCTTGGTGTATAATGAACAATTGGACCGACATCTTCTTTGCCCTTACCAACTAATTCTTCAATGCCAGCTTCAATCATTTGAGGACTAATATCAATGGCTTCTAACGCTTTCGCAGCAATACCGCCGCCTTCACGTATAAGCCCTAATAGAATATGCTCTGTACCGATAGATTCGTGCTTCCAACGAATAGCCTCTTCCTGAGCAAGCTGTAATACTTTTTGCGCGCGTTGTGTAAAACGATTAAACATCATATAAATCCTCTCCTTTTTCCCCATTTATAGGCTTATTCGCATGTTCTTGAGATAATGTCTCACGAAGCATCTCCGCTCGTACACGATCCCGCTCAGCAGGTGGTAATGCCTCACCTGCATAGTGCTGTAAAAAACCTGGTTGCATACTAACAACACATTCATTTAAGGTCGTTGTTTGTATACCATCAATCAATTGTAAATCTACTCCTAAACGAACATTAGATAGGCAAGTAGCAGCTTCCTCACTTGTTAAAATTCTTGCATGTGTAAGGGTACCTAAAGCTCGATATACGCGATCTTCTAGCGCAAGCTCTGCCTTTTCCATTAATTTACCTCTTGCATGCCGCTCTTTTTGAATAATCTTTTCAGCGACACTTTGTATATCTGCTAAAATATCTTCCTCTGTCTTCCCAAGTGTAATTTGGTTAGACACTTGATAAACATTCCCTAAATTTTCGCTTCCTTCACCATATATACCTCTTACAGTCATTCCTAAGCGTGTCATGGCATTTATAATTTGATTCATTTGCCCAGTTAATGTAAGAGCGGGTAAATGCATCATGACGGATGCTCGTAGACCCGTACCAATATTCGTTGGACAGCTTGTTAAATAACCAAAAGTATCTCGAAAAGCATACGGTAATACTTTCTCTAGGATACGATCAATCTTATTTGCTTGTTCATAAGCACTTTGAAGTTGAAAACTTGCTGTCATACATTGAATGCGTAAATGATCCTCTTCATTCACCATAATGCTAACGGATTCGTCTTCAGAGAGTAGTATAGAGCCCACTTGCTCTTTTTTAGCCAGTTGCGGGCTAATCAAATGCTTTTCTACAAGAATTTGACGCTGTAAAGGGGTTAAATCCTTTATAGCAAAATAAGCATAATCATTTTGAAGAGTTGGGCTATCGCTGACAGCATGTGTAACGGCCTGTTCCACTTGCAGTGCCTCATTTTCTGAAAACGCTAATGGAAAACGATAGCCATCTAAATTTCGTGCAAGGCGGATCCGTGTACTAATGACGATATCTGAGTAATCATCTTTGATATGCATCCAAGTTGGTGTCGCACGCTCTAAAAATGATTCAATCATCATGTCACATCACCACCTTCAAATTGTAGATGCTTCTCTAGCTCTTTAACTTCATCACGTAGCTTCGCCGCTTCTTCAAACTGTTCCTCATCTACGGCGGATTTCATACGCTTGCGGATATCTTCTATTTGCTTTTTAATAACATACACATTACTGCGAGCACCAGGCATTTTTCCAATGTGTTGTGGACCTGCCTGAATACGATTAAAAAGCTTTGGCAAATGATCTCCAAATGTGTCATAACAGCTTGGGCACCCGAATTTTCCTTCTTTTAAAAACTGCTTATACGAAAATCCACATTGTGGGCATGTTTGCTGTTGTGGTTGTACCTGTTGTTTTTCCCCCACCTTTTGCCATGTAGGAGAGCCAAACCAGTTAGACAATAACTGTTGAATAGATACTGGCTCTTGTTTAAACTCTGCATGAAATGGATGGAATTGTGAGGCGCAGACGTCACAATAATGATGCTCTACTTTTTGCCCACTTTGAACTTGTGTTACTGTAACTGTCGCATTACGTTGTTTACAATGTTCGCATATCATTTCCATCACCTCACTATTTTTGTTGTTCATATTTTATTGTTGTCAGCATTGCTCGCAATATTTTTGATCGAATGACATCTCTTAATGGGAGATGCAAGTCGATCGTGGAGCGATCAATTGCTGCTAACATTAATTTCGCTTCTCGCTTGGAAATTACCTGCTCATCAATGAGTCGATAAACCAAATCTTCTGCCATTGTTTGTGATGCCCCACCTTCAATTTGCCTGAGAACATCGTCGATTAAATCAATCTGTGAATTCGCGCGGACACGTAAAATTCGAATGTATCCACCACCACCACGTTTGCTCTCAACAAGGTAACCCCGCTCGGCAGTAAATCTTGTATTAATAACATAATTTATTTGTGATGGTACACATTGAAATTTATCAGCGATTTCACTACGTTTAATTTCAATATGCCCTTCTCCACCTAATTCAAGTACTTGCTTTAAGTAACCCTCTATGATGTCTGATATATTACGCATTTTAGGAATACACCTCGCTTGCTTCACTGACTTTGACTATCTTTGACTTTCTTTGAGTATATTATACAAAACGCTTGAAAAAAATTGCAATGATTTCGCCCATAGAAAAGTGGAAAGTCTTGAAAAAGGCTTTTTAAGAGCCGAAAAGAGCCCTTTTTCGATCATTTGTTTACGGTTTAATAATTTCCTTATACACCTAATGTACCCTTATTCGTCATAGAAAAAACGCAAGCATATGCAACTAGCATATACTTGCGTCTATGAAAATTATACCCAGCGACCAACAATTGGATAACGCCAAGGTTCATCAGACAATGCTTTTACGATACCGATGATCGGTACCACAAATACCATAATGCCGAAAATGATTAAAAATGGTAAGCCAATAAGGACAAAGCTTAAACCAACAGAGATAGCAATTAAAACACCCATGACAATTTGGAATAGCAGTGCTTGAATAGAAATTGCCTTTACTTCCTCATCCGAACTAATTAAAAAGAAAATAATGGGCACTAACCATGGCGCAAAAAATGCACTTGCGTGTATGATTACTTTAGACCATTTAGTCTCCATATATATCAACCCTTTCTTTGAACTTTATTCTATGTTTTATGTACTACTATTTACGGAACTATACCCGTAATAGTTTCACATTAAGAAAGATTTTTTAAAATTTTTTTGAAAGGCTGTGAGGAGCGTTGGAATTTAACAACACATTAGCAAATGAATATGAAAAGGGTATTCGCCGTACATTGCCTAGTTATGATGCCATGCTACGTTTAATACAAACTTTTTATCATTCTAGGCTATCAGAAAATGCTAACATGCTAGTCGTGGGAGCAGGAAGTGGCAATGAAATTATACAGCTTGCAGAAGGAAGACCTCACTGGTCATTCACTGGCATTGATCCATCAGAATCCATGCTTACTATAGCTAAAGAGCGTTTACTCACTCTTCCTAATGATATGTCATTCCATCAGGCTACAATACTTGATGCTTCGCTGCCCTCTACTCAGTATGATGCGGCAAGTTGTGTTCTCGTCTTGCATTTTATTCATGATTATAAAGAAAAGCTCGAAACAATAACAGAAATAGCAAGACATTTGAAACCTGGAGCACCATTTGTCCTTGTTTCAAAATATGGTCAGCTAGGCTCTTTAGAAACAGAACTACAATTTGATTTATGGCGTTCTTATTGGCTACAGCATACTAGACTTTCTTTATCCGATGTAGCAGAGATGGAAAAATCCATTCGTTCCCTTTCTTTTATGAGTGAAGAAGAAATTTTAATACTTTTACAAAGTGCGGGTTTTACTAAACCTTCTAGATTTTTTGCCACTACTTTGTTCGGTGGTTGGGTATGCTTTAAAGAGGAGCGCTAACTATTTTGTAGTAAATAATTTGAGGTGAAAACCGTGATAAGCACCATTGGCATTACAAAGCAACAACAATTGTTAAAGGATTTTCCATTAGAAGAGATACATCAGCAAGAATTTGAATGGTATTGGGTTGATTTTAATTGTCCTACAGCCGAGGAGGAATCATTGTTGGATACATTTTTCCACTTTCACCCTCTCGCTATTGAAGATTGCTTAATGAGGTTGCAGCGTCCTAAGCTCGATTTTTATGATGATTTTCATTTCTTTGTCATTCATCGGGTAAACGAAGAGACGTTAGCTGCGGAGGAGGTTAATATTTTTGCCTCCAATAAATTCATTATAACCTTCCATAAAAATCCTGTCCCTGAGATAGAGAAGGTGCAAAAGATGCTGGAAAACCAACCGAAGAATTGGGAGCGAGGTACTGTATACCTAACGTATCAAACTATCGATAAAATTGTTGACAGTTATTTTCCACTCGTTTACAAAATTGAAGATCATCTAAATGCTTTAGAAGGTGAACTTACATACCAAAGTAATGTAAATGCCATGAAAATTGTCTTCGAGTTCCGTAGTGACTTGCTTGACTTAAGACGTACTATTTTACCAATGCGTGATCTTTTATATCGCATTCTCAATTCTTACCGTTTCTCACTAAAAAAGTCGGAGAGAGCTTATTTTGGAGATATCTACGACCATCTACTTAAGCTAACAGAGATGGTTGAATCTAATCGAGAGCTTACAGCAGACATGCGGGATAGTTATATGGCTATGAGTTCTAGCCGAATGAATGGCATTATGATGACTTTAACAATTGTATCAACTATCTTTATACCACTTACCTTCATTGCTGGTGTGTATGGGATGAATTTCGATAACATGCCTGAGCTACATGGGCAATACAGCTATTTTATTGTACTTGGGATTATGATAATTATCGTTATCTTTATGTTGGCTGTCTTTAAACATAAAGGCTGGTTTAAACTGTTTAAACCATAAAAAGACTGCTCGTTTTAATGAAAACGAGCAGTTTTTTTAATCTATTAATACGGTCCTCTGTCATCAATCTTATTATCACCCTGCTGTGGAAATAAAAAGTAGGCTAATACCCCTGATCCCAAAGCTGCACATATGGTAATTAATAATTGCTCAACATCTGGTACCTCAGCATGGTAGTTTCGTAGCATATAAACAGAACCAATGGCAACAATCACCATGACAGGAATAACAAATTTAAAACGTTTTTTCTCCATACCACCCCTCCTTCCATTTTTTATTTTCGTACGATTTTTAGATTGCTAAACAGTTCGTATTTTACAGGTTTCCTATTTTAAATTCAAATTTACATCGCTTCACCATTTGGACTAACAATAAAGTAAAAAAATAAAGAAATATCCAATTTTTTAACCAAATATTCAGCAAATAATAGTAAAATAAATTTAATCCCATTTATTTATTAAATATACAAACCTAACAAATTTCAAAAGTGCTTATTTACTTACAATTTATTATGGATATTAAGAATGGAGCAAATAATAATGAGTTGGTTTTCAAAAAATAGTAGTTCTAGCTACGCAATTACATTAACACCTGAAAATTTTAAGAGCGGTGTACAGTTAGATGTATTGAACCACCCCAATCTTCAAAAACAATTACAACTTTTAAATTTAACACTTGAGGATTTAGCTATCATTAAGCAGCTACAGCCTTTAGCTAAAGACCTAATTCCTGAAATGGTGGAGAAATTTTATGCAGCCATTAGTTTGAGCCAAGATTTACTTGATATTATTAATAGAACATCTCATATTGATCGTTTGAAAATCACGTTACATAAACATTTAAGTGACATTTTTGAAAGTCATATTAATGATGCCTACATTGCTGAACGAAAAGCCATTGCTGAGGCTCACGTTCGAATTGGCTTGCAGTCAAAGTGGTATATTGCCTCATTCCAGTCACTCACTACTACTTTTGCAAACTTTGTGAACGAGGTGGATATTTCTAAAACAGATGCTATTCGTGCTATAAACGCTTTTTGTAAAATCATTAATTTTGAGCAACAACTCGTGATTGAGGCATATGAAAAAGAGGAAGAACGTATTCGCTCAGCAGCAGATGCAACAAAAAATTCCCTTGTAACGACGATCCAAAGTACTGCAGAAGAGCTTAATGCCATTAGTGAAGAAACAGCCGCATCATTATTAGTGATTTCCTCACAAACAGATGATATTGCTGTAGCAACCAAGCAAGGATTGAACTTCGTAGCAGATACACAAGAAAAATCAAGACGAGGCCAACAGCAATTGAAAGAACAAAATGATTTAATCCAAGTTATTTTGCAAAGTGTCAATGGTCTTGAGGTAACGATGAACCAACTACGTACCTCTTCTCAAAAAATTTCTGAAATCGTTGGGCTAGTTACAGGCATTGCTGATCAAACCAATTTATTAGCATTAAATGCTTCTATTGAGGCTGCACGAGCTGGAGAACATGGGAAAGGTTTTGCAGTAGTGGCTGAGGAAGTTCGTAAACTTGCGGAGGAAACAAAAAATGCCGTCCAAAATGTTTCTCACCTTATTAAGGAAACAGAAAGTAATATTACGACTATGGCTAATTCAGTTACTAATGTTGATCAAAAAATTCAACATAGTGTCAATACACAAGAAAGTTTATCCAAGTCATTTAATGATATTGCTGATGCAGTTTCTGGCATTCAGCAGCAATACGTAAATACATCTAGAGATATTTCAGCTATATCTAATTTAATCACTGAATTATCGCAAGGTGCTACACTAGTCTCTTCTTCTTCCGACTCGCTCATTAATGTTGTCAATGAACTAAATATGTAAAATAAAAAAGGGAACTCATTTGGAGTTCCCTTTTTCCTTAATGCGGCAATGCACGTTTTTGTTTACGGTGCTCTCGTCTTGCTGGCCCAGTTTCAAATAAACGCTTCTCTTCATCTGTTTCAGGATAGATTGAGGGAACTGGTACGGGTTTCCCTTCCTCATTTACTGCAACCATTGTGACAAATGATTCTGTCGTTAATTTTTCCTCGCCAGTCTCAATATTGCGAGAAACAACGCGAACATAAACCTCCATTGAAGAACGTCCTGTAGACGAAACAATACTCTCGATTTCAAGAATATCTCCTACATGTGCAGCGGATAAAAAATCAACCGAGTCAATAGAAGCTGTCACTACAAGGCCTTTCGCATGTTTCATTGCTGTAATAGCAGCAATTTCATCAATATAAGCTAACACTCTTCCACCGAAAATAGAATTGTGATTATTTGTGTCTGGGGGTAATACGAGACGCGATTGAACCGTACGTGATTGGCTCATGGGTACAGCGTTGTTTGGCATAATTCTTGCAACTTCCCTTCTCATGTTGTTCTTTCGTCATCGTATCGCAGAAAAAGAGCTGATGCAAATTTAGAACGATTTTTTCATCGAAATAAATTTCATATCAGTCATTTCTTCTATAGCCCACTTAATTCCTTCACGTCCATAACCACTCATCTTTACTCCACCATATGGCATGTTATCTACTCGGAATGTCGGAATATCATTAATAATGACAGCACCAGCCTGTAATTCATCTGCTGCATATAAAGCATCTGACAATATATTCGTGTAAATACCTGCATTTAGGCCAAGGTCCGACTCATTTACAAGTCGAATTGCGTCGTCTAATGTTTCATATGAAACAATTGAGACGATTGGTGCGAATGTTTCCTGACAAACAATTTTCATATCAGCTGACACATTCGTCATAACTGTTGGCGTTAAAGTACGTTCAGTAAATACGCCTCCAGTTGCAATCATAGCCCCCTGTTCTTGTGCCTCCTCAATCCATTCCCTAATACGTTCCACTTCATTTGGATTTATCATGGCACTAACATCTGTTGTCTTCTCTAATGGATCTCCTACTATAAGCTTTTCTGTTTCTGCAACAAATGCTTTAGTAAATTCATCAATAATAGAGGAATGCACATATATACGTTGTAACGAAATGCATACTTGTCCAGCAAAGTTAAAAGCACCGCTTACACAACGACTGATAATTTTATTTATTGGCGTAGATGGTTCGACAATTACTGCAGCATTAGAACCCAGCTCTAAAGTTACTTTACGTAAGCCTACTTTTTCTTTAATCTTCAAACCAACCTTACCACTACCTGTAAAGGTTACTTTTTTGACATATGGATGTGTGACAAGCGTATCACTAAGCTCACCCCCACTTCCTGTCACAATTTGTAATGCCCCATCGGGTAATCCTGCATCTCGGAAAATTTCTGCCATAACGATAGCACTTAGTGGCGTTTGTGTTGCTGGCTTTAATACAACTGTATTGCCCACTGCAAACGCTGGGCCTAACTTGTGTGCCACTAAATTGAACGGAAAATTAAATGGCGTAATGGCTGATATTACACCTAAAGGTTCTCTTTTTGTCCAGCCTATTCGATCTCCTGCTCCAGGGGCTGCATCCATTGGAACCGTCTCACCTTTTGCCTGTTTAGCTCCTTCAGCTGCAAATTGATAGGTTGCGATTGTACGGTCAATTTCAGCTAAACCTGCAACAATAGGTTTTCCAGCCTCTAAGGCTAAAATCTCTGCAAGTTCTTCTTTTCTTTGTCGCATTATATCAACGACTTTATATAATATTTCGGCACGTTCGTAGGCTGTTGTCTTTTTAAACGATTGGAATGCCTGCTGCGCACCTTCGATAGCTTTCTCTACATCTTGAATAGATGCTTTAGCTACATGAGCAATAACCTCACCGCTATATGGAGAAGCTAGCTCATAGCTTTCCTCTGCATCATGCCACTGACCATTAATCCAAAGTTTTGTATCCTTCATCCTTCAAATGCACCTCCAAATAATCATGTTCTTCTTTATTCTATCACGAAGAACTTGAACTAGACGCAATGGCAGCTGCACTAACCGCTGCAATCATTGCTGCTTGCTGTGCTTGGATTAATAGCTCAATAGAAGACATAATGGTCATGGACAAAGACTTTTGTACCTTTGCCATATCATAAATAGCAAATTGTACAGCCATAAAGAGCACAAATTCACGATGCCACTTTAATAACTTCATGTCTTTTAATTCATGGTATAAATCAATCAACCCTTGAAGTTGTGCTTTATCCAGATTAAGTATGGCTAAAAAGCCAAGTAAAGGATAATGCATAGCCTTGACTTTAACGTTTTGCTTTTTGAGCCCATCACGAAGGGTTACAACATCGGGTACTAGCTGACCATCAAATTTGGGTGATAAAAATGTTAATACCTGTGAAAGCCATTGGAGCTCATTGCCAGCATTAAAATTATATGTTCTTAGTTCTTTATAGTATCGATTCATGGTATCCGCGCGCAATTCAACATCATCAGATGGACTGCTTAATAATATGGCATAAGGAATGTCCTCATATGAGGTTAAAAATGGATGATGTTTACGTATAGCATCAAATAAGGCTCTTGCCACCTGTGCATGCGTCTTTTTATCCTGTTCATCCTCCGTCAAGAATTGTGCTCCAATATAGCTAAAATTGCCGCTTCTGAATTTCGCTTCCTTTAAGATGCTCACATTTGTAATTAAATTCTTCACTGCCTTTTCTGCATCATCTTGCTCCATGAGGTTGGCAGCAATACTATATCCAACGGTTGTCCGTAAAGGAGACAGCCATGAAGATTGCTTCTTCATCTCTTGTAAAACATTTTTATACTTCGTTGCATCAAAAGTTTTTCCTGAGGCTACAAATGTACTAGCAATAGCTAACACAATTTTACGGTCCACCGTCCAGCCTGCAGCCTTTGATACCTCCTCTACTGTATTGGCAAATTCATTTTCAATCATCACATAATCCATATTTATCACACTCCTTTACCCGTTTTACGTAACATAATGTGAGAAAGATTCACCCTCTTTGTAACAATTAACATAAAAAGTAAACATAATTTAATGTATGTTACTTACTTTATTTGATTTAATAGAAAATATTAACAACCTATAAAGGAGGTATGGCCGATGTTAGCAAAAACCACAAAGAAACTATTATTTACCATGACCTTAAAGGATCGATTAAATCTATTCCTTTTCCTAAAAAATTCATCCAATAATATCGCTTTACATACTCTTTTCCATAAAAATTAATATCAAAACACTTGAACGCCCAAAATCAATATTCATCATTTCTATAAGAAAAGAGTCATGTGTCCTAAAGCCTCCCTTTCCATACAATAACTTTTCTACTTCCAGATAAAAAAACAGCGGCAGAAAAACTTTGCCGCTGTACAGATAACTTGTTAAATTAACCCTAGCTCTTGCAGTTCTTCAGAGTTGAAGGCTCTTGACCTTGTTAGGAAACGTTTTCCTTCTACGCCCTCGAGTGAAAACATGCCGCCTCTGCCGTCCACCACATCCAATATGATTTGTGTATGCTTCCAGTAATCATATTGATTTTTGTGCATATAGAAAGGGGCACCACCTACTACACCAAGGCACACATCCTGATCTCCTATTAGCAAATCCCCTTCTGGATAACACATTGGTGAGGAGCCATCACAGCATCCGCCTGATTGATGAAACATAACGGGCCCATGTTTCTCTTTTAATAGATCGATTAGTGCTAGCGCTTCTTCCGTAGCTAGTACACGTTCAACCACGCTCATGCACCTCCCTACGAATTAGAAGAAACCAAGTTTGTTTTCGCTATAGCTAACTAATAAGTTTTTCGTTTGTTGGTAATGCGCTAACATCATTTTATGATTTTCACGACCAACACCCGACATTTTGTAGCCACCGAATGCAGCATGTGCAGGATATGCGTGGTAACAGTTTGTCCAAACACGACCAGCTTGAATTTCACGACCGAAGCGATATGCCGTATTTATATCTCTCGTCCAAACACCTGATCCTAAACCATATAATGTATCATTCGCAATTTCCAATGCTTCCTCTTTCGTTTTAAATGTCGTGACAGCAACTACTGGTCCAAAAATTTCTTCTTGGAATATACGCATTTTATTATGTCCTTTGAAAACAGTTGGTTTAATGTAGTAGCCATTTTCGAAGCCTTCACCTACATTATTTTTGTCTCCTCCAATTAGACATTCTGCACCTTCTTGCTTACCAATATCTAAATAAGAAAGAATTTTTTCCATTTGTTCACTAGATGCCTGTGCACCCATCATTGTGTTTGGATCAAGTGGGTTGCCAACTTTAATGGCTTCTACTCGCTGTAATACGCGCTCCATAAATTTATCGTAAATTGATTCCTGAATCAGTGCACGGGAAGGACAAGTACATACTTCCCCTTGATTTAGAGCGAATAGCACAAAGCCTTCAACAGCTTTATCTAAAAAGGCATCATCTTTATCCATAATATCTTCAAAGAAAATGTTTGGCGACTTACCACCCAGTTCTAATGTTACTGGAATAAGATTTTGAGAAGCATATTGCATAATTAAACGCCCTGTTGTTGTCTCACCTGTAAAGGCAATCTTACCAATGCGTGGATTTGATGCAAGCGGTTTCCCTGCTTCTAAGCCAAATCCATTTACAACATTAATGACACCTGGTGGTAGTAAATCTTCTATTAATTCTAAAAGCACCATAATAGATGCTGGTGTTTGTTCTGCAGGTTTTAATACGACACAGTTTCCAGCTGCAAGTGCTGGCGCAAGCTTCCATACAGCCATTAATAACGGGAAGTTCCAAGGTATAATTTGGCCAACTACGCCAATTGGCTCGTGGAAATGATAAGCAACTGTATCGTTATCTATTTGGCTTACTGAGCCCTCTTGAGCACGTAATACCCCAGCAAAATAACGAAAATGATCAATTGCAAGAGGGATGTCTGCATTTAATGTTTCGCGTACCGCTTTACCGTTATCCCATGTTTCAGCAACGGCTAGCTTTTCTAAATTTTGCTCGATACGGTCCGCAATTTTAAGTAAAATGTTTGCGCGTTCTGTTGGTGATGTTTTACCCCATGCATCCTTAGCAGCATGTGCCGCATCTAATGCATGTTCAATATCCTCAGCTGTGGAACGTGCTATTTGTGTAAAAACTTGTCCAGTAACAGGAGTAACGTTATCAAAGTATTGACCCTTCACTGGGGGTGTCCATTCGCCACCGATATAATTATCATATTTCTCTTTGAATTGAACTACCGATCCTTCAGTGTTTGGAAATGCATAAACCATTTTACTTCTCCCCTTTACACAATTTAATGAGAACTATCTACAAAAAACGTTATTTTATATCGGAATAACAATATTTTCATAGAAACCCTCTCACCTAATATATTGTCAGAAACATAAAATAATTTCAACTTTTTCAAAAACTTTTCCAACTAATTTATTTTTGCTAGAAAAGCTTCTAGCATTCACTGTATGTGCGACGTTAAGGTATACTTAAAAATAATATAAAATATAGGAGAACAATATGCGTATTAATAAATATTTAAGTGAAACAGGCATCATATCTCGTCGTGGTGCTGATAAATGGATAGCAGAAGGAAAGGTAACAATTAACGGAGAACTGGCAACGGTTGGTAGTCAAGTTGAAACAGGAGACATTGTTTGCGTGGATGGAAAAGAGGTAAAGAAAGAACAACAGCTTGTTTACATTGCTCTAAATAAACCTGTCGGCATTACAAGTACGACAGAGCGTCATATAAAAGGCAATGTTGTTGATTTTGTCAATCATCCTCTACGTATTTTTCATATCGGGCGTCTTGATAAGGAATCAGAGGGGCTATTATTATTAACGAATGATGGTGATATCGTCAATAAAATTCTACGTGCTGAAAATCATCATGAAAAAGAATACATTGTTCAAGTTGATAAGCCTATAACTGCGCAATTCATCCAAAAAATGGGTGCAGGTGTTGATATTTTAGATACAACAACCTTACCATGCCATGTGGAAAAGATTTCAGATAAAGTATTTAAAATCATTTTAGAGCAAGGCTTAAACCGCCAAATTCGTCGAATGTGCTCAGCACTAGGGTATTCCGTTAAGCGTCTACAACGCATTCGTATTATGAATATTAAGCTTGGTAATTTAAAGGTAGGGCAATGGCGTGATTTAACGGAGAAGGAACGAACAGAACTATTCAAACTACTCAATTACACACCAAAATAGATACATCCAAAGGGAGGGACGAGGACTATGATATCCATTCAAAGCACAGAACAACTAACAGGGGTACGAATTAGCGCGGATTATTGGGATTTAGATGAACTAATTAATGCTATTTATAAAGTAACTGGTGACGAAAATAAATACTATGATTATCAGGGTCCTCGACTACGTATTTTAAGCGTTTGCTATAAACTAAGACATGCTATGCTTGGTGAGCATCACCTAGAGTTTGTTAGTAATGGACTTAATAAGAGTGTTCTAACACAACATGAACTCATCTTTCCAAATAAGAATGTCTATTTTTCAACAGAAATTCTTTGGCCAGAAATTATCTTTAGTGCAATCGCATTAAATGATTTTATTGAACTGCACCAAAAATTAAACAATGCTTCTATATGGAATCATGAGATAGCTATTATACGTAAATTTCAAGCGGCTATTGCTGAATGTTTAGAGCAGGAGGTAAGTGACGAAGATTATGTTGTGTTTTTAAGAATGTTACATGCTAAAAACCCCTTAACTTTCCGTTTTGCAACACAATACGTTGATGTTTTAAATCTAGAGTATATTGAATTAAGTAAAGAGGAACGTCAGGCACATTTAGCTGCATTTGCTGTGCGATTAATGGTAGAGGACCATGAATATGTAGCATTAAAATCCCACCTGATGGAAGCAGCTATGGCAACGAAACAAGCATTACATGATATTCAAATTCAACTTAATTATCCTGAAGAAATACTGTGGTGAACGAATCATGCCGTCTCAAAATAATTGAGACGGCTGTTTTTCTATTCAATTGTTTTGTAGGCCATTTTATAAATAACTTCCTTGTGCTGAGGATAATCTACTAAAAGCTCTTCCTGTGTGAACAATTCAAAGTCCTCAAAGTCAAAGCCTGGCGCCACCATACATCCGACTAAACTAAACGTCTCAGATTCCTCCACCGACGAGCCGAAAATTGTATGCTTTGGTACTGCAAGCTGAGGGACTTCCCCCGCTTCTATATTCAAGCCAAGCTTCTTCGCTTCATATGTCCCATCTGGGAAAATCATATGAACTGTTAGTGGGCTTCCAGCGTGATAATACCATAGCTCGTCCGATTGTAGACGATGTAAATGTGAAATATCCTGTGAGCGCAGAAGGAAATATATACTAGTATAAATCGGTCTCTGTACATCTCTCACTGCTATATCGTCTGATGCACGAAACGATGAAATGTAATAGCCCCCTTCAGGATGTTCGGCTAACTTTAAATGTTCAATAAAATATTGTGCTGAATACTTCAAAAAGCATCACTCCTTTTTTCAACCTTACCAAAAAGTAAAGTGGAAATGCTACCTCTGATTTTCTTTCAACATACAAGCCAAAAAGGACATCTCAACATGAGATGTCCTACCATTTTTATAATCCGCCTAAATAAGCTGCCTTTACTTGCTCACTCTCTTGTAGCTCTTTTGCTGAACCAGATAAAACAATACGCCCTGTTTCAAGTACATATGCACGGTTAGCGACAGATAATGCCATATTAGCATTTTGCTCTACAAGTAATACGGTTGTTCCTTCTTTATTAACCTGCTCAATAATATTGAAGATATTTTTCACCATCAACGGTGCAAGACCCATCGAAGGTTCATCCATTAATAACAGTTTTGGTTTTGCCATTAAGGCGCGCCCCATCGCCAGCATCTGCTGTTCCCCACCAGACAATGTACCTGACTGCTGTTTTCGGCGCTCTAATAATCGTGGAAATAACTCGAAAACATGATCCATATCTTTCTTAATACCTGCTTTATCATTACGCAGATACGCACCAAGCTCTAAGTTTTCCTCAACTGACATATTGGCAAAAACACGGCGTCCTTCTGGAACGTGAGAAATCCCTGATTTAACAATAGTCTGTGCCGCTTTCCCAGCTATCGAAAAGCCTTCGTATTCGATAATGCCACCTTTTGGCTTTAATAAACCTGACAATGTCTTTAAGAGCGTACTTTTTCCAGCACCATTTGCACCGATTAACGTTACAATTTCACCCTCGTTTACTTCTAAAGAGAGGCCCTTTAATGCTTGGATATTGCCATAAAAAACATCGATATTTTGTACTTTTAGCATTAGCCGATAACCTCCTCTCCAAGATATGCTTCTATTACCTTTGGATTGTTGCGAATTTCTTCTGGTGTCCCGTCAGCGATTAATTGTCCGTGATCAAGTACGTAAATGCGCTCACAAATACCCATAACTAAGCTCATATCATGCTCAATCAGCAATATTGTTAAACCGAACTCTTTACGAATAAATGCAATTAGCTCCATTAAATCGTGAGTTTCTTGTGGGTTCATCCCTGCTGCTGGTTCATCCAATAGAAGCAGTTTGGGATTTGCTGCTAACGCACGAGCAATCTCTAAACGACGTTGCATCCCGTATGGCAAATTCTTAGCTAGCTCATCTTTATAGACATCTAAGCCAAAGATTTTTAAGAACTCAATGGACTGTTGCTCCATTTCGGCCTCACCTTTGAAATGCGTAGGTAAACGAAAAATAGAAGCCCACATAGAATGCTTTGCAAGTGAATGATTGGCTACCTTTACATTGTCAAGAACAGATAGCTCTTTAAATAATCGAATATTTTGGAACGTACGGCTGATCCCTTTCTGTGTAACCTGATAGGGTGCAAGTCCATTCAATTTCAGACCATTAAAAGTAATTGTACCTTCCGTAGGTGTATATACCCCTGTTAACATATTAAAGCTAGTTGTTTTTCCAGCTCCGTTTGGCCCAATAAGTCCTACCAACTCGCCTTGGTTAAGGTACATATTAACACCCTGTACTGCCTTTAAACCACCGAATTGAATACCCATATTTTCAACATTGATAAGAAGGTTTCCAGTCATTATTTCGTACCTCCCTTTTTACCAAACTTAAATAATTGTGTTATCTCTTTCGTTCCCATTAAGCCTGTTGGACGATAAAGCATCACGATAATTAATACTAAACTGTAAATAATCATACGCGTTTCTGGGAAGTTTGCTAGATAAGTAGACACGACTGTTAGGAAAATCGCAGCAATCACTGAACCAGAAAGACTTCCTAAACCACCAAGTACAACGTAAATTAAAATATCAAATGATTTTAAGAAACCGAATGTTGTCGGTTGAATAATGTAAAAGTTATGTGCAAAAATGGCTCCTGCTAGACCTGCGAAGAAAGACCCAATCGCAAATGCAACAACTTTATAGTAAGTTGTGTTAATACCCATCGCATCTGCTGCTATTTCATCTTCTCGAATGGAAATACACGCACGCCCATGACGAGAATTTGTAAAGTTTGAGATAACTAGAATCGTTAACACTACGCCAAAGAATGCGTATGTCCAGTTCGATAAATATTTAACCTGCATCCCTGCTGCGCCACCAACATAATCCGTATTTAAAAAGATAATACGAATGATCTCTGCAAATCCAAGTGTAGCAATCGCTAAGTAATCCCCTTTTAAACGAAGCGTTGGAATCCCTACGATTAAACCAGCAACTGCTGCTGCAGCAGCCCCTAATAAGATGGCCAATGGGAATGGTAACATTAACTTTGTTGTAATAATAGCGGATACATATGCTCCAACTGCAAGGAACCCAGCATGCCCAATTGAAAACTGTCCAGTAACACCAATAACAATATGCAAGCTGACAGCCAACATGATGTTAATACACATTGTGATCAACATATTTTTATAGTACAAATCAATTACTTCTGTTGTAATCAACAATTGTACAACTGCATAGATGACTAGCGCTATTACGGCATAGCCCCAGAAAACTTTAGACTTTTTCATAAAACCGCTCACCTACACTTTCTCACGGGCGTTTTTACCAAAGATACCCGATGGTCTGAAGATTAAGATTAAAATTAAAATAACGAATGCCGCTGCATCACGCCATAACGAGAAGCCAAGTGCACTTACTAAGGACTCTACAACACCTAGTAACATACCACCAACCATAGCGCCAGGGATGATACCAATACCACCAAGAACAGCTGCGATAAATGCTTTAACCCCAGGAATAACCCCCATTAACGGGTCAATTTTTGTATAATAAACCCCAAAGATAACACCTGCTGCACCAGCTAAAGCTGAACCAATCGCAAACGTTGCAGAGATTGTATTGTCAACGTTAATACCCATTAAGCGAGCTGCATCTGCATCGTGGGAAACGGCACGCATCGCTTTACCGATTTTTGTTTTATGTACGATGAATTGTAAAAGAATCATCAGTACAACTGCGACTGATAAAATTAAGATGGAAGTACTGCTGATTTGAACGCCAAAAATATCTAATGATTTATTTTTGAAAACTTCAGGATATGCTGCTGGTTGTGCACCTCTGAAGAAAATTGTTGTATATTCAATTAATAGCGATACACCTATCGCTGTAATTAAAGCTGCGATACGTGTCGCATTTCGTAAACGTTTATAGGCAATACGTTCAATTAATACACCAAAAATTGCACAAACTAACATCGCCAATAATAATGCTGGGAAGAAACCAAGCTCCCATTTAGCAATAGCGTAAAAGCCAATAAATGACCCAATCATGAAGACATCACCATGAGCAAAGTTAATCAGCTTGATAATACCGTATACCATCGTATACCCTAACGCTATTAACGCGTAGATACTTCCAAGTGAAATACCGTTCACAAGTTGCTGTATCCATTCCATGCGCATTCACTCCTTTAAATTTTCCGAAAATTGAAAAATAAGTACATAGGTCGATACTAAAAGTTATGTTTTGCTCTACGATTCTAGTTATCTAACACACAAAAAAGGAAGGCGTGTTTACCCGCCTCCCCCTTGCTTACAAAACATTAAGGATTAACTTTAGAGTTGAACACTTGTTTACCGTCTTTAAATTCAAGAACTGTTGCTGTTTTAATTGGGTTATGATTTTCGTCAACTGAGAAAGTACCTGTTACTAAAGAAAGATCTTTTGTTGCAGCTAATTCATTTTTAATTGCTTCCCCATCTGTAGAGCCTGCACGTTTAATTGCATCAGCAATGTAGTAAATTGTGTCATAACCAAGTGCGTTGAATGCGTCAGGCGCTTTGTCACCATTTGCCGCTTTAAATGCCTTTACAAAATCTTGAATTTTTTGATCTGGGTCTTCAGCAGAATAGTGGTTTGTGATGAATGTGTTATTCAATGCATCCGCGCCAGCTAATTCAATTAATGTTGGAGAATCCCAACCATCAGCACCCATCAGAGGTACATCAATGCCCATTTCACGTGCTTGTTTAACAATCAAACCAACTTCTTCATAATATCCAGGGATAAAAATAAAGTCTGGATTTGCGGCTTTAATATTTGTTAATTGTGTACGGAAATCTGTATCCTTCGCTACATAAGCTTCTTCTTTTACAACTTTTCCGCCACTCTTCGTAATCGTTTCTTTAAAGGATTTTGCTAAACCTTTTGCATAGTCTGATGCATTATCTGCAAAAATAGCTACATTTTTCGCATCTAGCTCACCTGAAGCAAAATTAGCTGCTACAATCCCCTGGAATGGGTCAATAAAGCATGTACGGAAAGCATATTCATTAACACTGCCATCCTCATTTACCGTGATATTCGGTGCTGTACCAGAACCCGTAACAATAGGAATTTTATTATCATTTGCAATTTGAACAGTAGCTACTGTATTACCTGAAGTTGCAGGTGCTAGCATTGCTACTACTTTATCCTGCGTTGCTAGTTTAATAGCAGCTGAAGTTGCTTCAGAGTTCTCTGATTTATTATCTACTTTAATCAGTTCAATTTTCTTACCATCAATACCGCCAGCATCATTAATTTCTTTTACAGCCAGTTCTGCACCTAGCCCAATAGAGGAACCATAAGATGCTACATTCCCTGAAAGCTCTAAGTTGGCACCGATTTTAATTGTATCGCCATCAGATGAACCTCCGCCTGATGATGAGCCTCCGCCAGAACTTGAATCGTCTCCGTTACCGCAACCAGCAAGAACACCAGCAAGTAATGAAGATGCTACTAAAAGTGAACCGAACTTCTTAAGCTTTTTGCTCTCTCTCATAATTAAATTCCCCCTGAAAATTTCTCAAATATTAGATATTTCTGATAATTATAAACAATTAAATTCATTTACTCAATAGCCAAAATAATTATTTATAACTATCTAAAAACAAAAGAAAATATTATTCATATAAGCCTTTTTCATTGTAAAACATTCTTTATATTTAGTCTAGAGCGATTTTTCAGTATAATTAGTTATTTATGAATTATCTTTTAATTCAAACTATAGACTAGTACAAAACTATCAGATGAAATTGTTTTTTCAACATAAAGTCTGCTTGATTTATAGAACATCTTCCTCTATTACAATTATTTCCCTGAAAATAATCAAAAGAATACGAATAACTAATTGCTAATATCTGTACTGCTAACAAGAAAAAGCTTAGAGTGGGTTTCCCCATACTCTAAGCTTTTTTTAATTCAAAGACACAAAGGCGCTCATTAATATTTGTTTCATTTTCTAAATGCACTTCATGAAGCAACTCAAATGGTGTTCCATGATGTAAAAATTGTAAATAATCGTAAGGCGGATAATATAAAATTATATGAATATCTCGCATTCGCTGCTCATAGGATTTCCAAATATTGTGAATGACTGTGCGAAAAATATGGATTGAAAAAGGATTAAAAAAGAAAAACACATTATCACGTGACTTTATTTCATATGATTCGGCTATTGTATGAATAAACTTAATAGGGGCATGTGCTCTCATTTTTTGAAGATAACTACGTTTATTTTCTTCAGCCTCCGTATAAAACCCTGCATCCATTTCTATCCCAATGGTTGGTATATGGAACTTATGGTGCACATAAATAGGAACTCGCCCTTTCCCGCACCCCATATCAATAAATACTGGATTGTCAGGCATCTGATACGCAGCGAATAATTGCTCCAATCCTCTGTAGGGTGTTGGCTCATAACGATGATAGTGTGCAAGCTTAGGAAAGCCATATTGCTCTCCCACCGTGTTTATATGCAAATGTTTATCAAATTGCTGTTCATTCATATGAAAGGACTCCTCAGAAAAGAATGCTTTATTTTAACACGATAAAAAGCAAAAACCATACCCAAAGATATTGGATATGGTTATTTTCTAACGACCTCTACGTTTAAATTTAACAACAAAGAGAAGTGCAAGAAGGAGTAGCACTAGGCATGTAATGGCTGTAAACATTGTATTTTTATCAATAACAGGCTCGTGATTCGCAGCTTCACTATTCGCACCAGGCATTCCCATTGGGGCTCCATTTCCATCAGGAGGTTGCATTTGTTCTCCATTTTGTCCATTTCTCGGACCCTCGCCCTCTCTATTAAAAGGTGGGCTCTTTGATGGATCAAAGTCCTCTGGTAGCTGACTTGGATCAAAATCATCTGGCATCCAATCCATTTCACCATTTTCACTTGGTATTGGCATACCCATATTGCCCTGAGAAGACGTAGATGCTTCCACAACAAGCTCCCCAGACAGTTGCTTTAATATAGATTCTGAGCGCTGTTTGGCAAATTCCGGCAAGCTATTTTCACCTTCAACTGCTTCTAAAAACTGCTCCGTAGTAGAGAATTTGGTTGGATCCGCCTCCACATAAGTAGTTAATAAGACAGCTAACTTTTTAGTAATGGATTGCACATACTCTTCTGTTAAATAAGTTGTCGCTAGTTCTTCTAAATAACCTTCATATTTGTCACGATATTCATCATTCGAAAGCAATGCCTTCAAGAGTGGCCGCTCCTCTAATGTTGTGCCAGAAACAGGTGTTGTCACACTAAAATTAATAGCACTATCATTTATTAGATTGCCCGACATGCCCATTCCCATGTCAACGCCGCCACCTCGTTGTTGCTGCATACCCCCATCGCCAGTTTGATCGGGTTGTCCATTGTTTTGTGCCACTGGTTTTTCCATATTAGTAGTAACGTCAGCTTGATTTTCACCGTTTCCTCCTGCTATTCTACCGCCTCCAGCCCCAAAGCCACCAAAGGACATGTTGTAATCCCAAGGAATAATAGAAAACACACCGTTCTGTTCATATAAATAATAGTTATGTTTCATATTCCCTTGATAACTATCTAAATTCACAAGTGCTGTGTTGACGGCAAAATAACGTAACATTTCATCCACATCGATATACTTTTCTATGTCTCCACCATTATTAATTGCGTCTAGCATTTCAACTAATTTGGATTGATTAATATTACCTTCATTTGTTTTTAATCCGATACCTGTATAGTCTTCGATATCGTCGCTTATATATTTTAAATCGCTGCCTGTCCCATCTGGCTTAAATAAAAAACCATCATTAGAGCCGTAATTATTAGCCAGGAATGTCTCATCAACAGCTTCTACCCCTAAGAACAAACCACGCTCCTCACCATTCACTGTGACATACATATAGGAGTGTGCTGGTGTTGGTAAACCCATTTGCTCCATCAGTTCATAGGAGATATACTCTCTCATTAATGTAGAGTCACTATAATTATTGTTTAAATTAAATTTTTTTAAGCCATACAAGCTTTGTGTATCATCATAATAATCAAAATCGATTTTTAAGCTATAGCGATCTGAGTCACTATTGACAACCGATCGTAATGATAGATTGCCCTTTGTACGAATAGCAACATTCTCAACTTTCTTGCCGTTTACTGTAATATCTGCTTGTTTTAATTCTTCAGCAGAAGCATTTTCGAGCATGTCAGCCCAATCTTCCTCAGCAATTTCAATATCAACTGTTGTTACTTTATTTTTATTAAATACTATATTCTCATAGGAGAACTCAGAATTTTTCGTTTCAATGCCTACATTCGGAAGTACAGCATATATCACGACAAAGAGAAGGAGTAAAATCACCATGCATAGATAGACAATTCGTGTTTTAATCATAGCCGTCACCTCTCATCGTAGTTCTATTTGTTAATGAGGTCATTACGCTGTGAAATTCCCATCATAGCTCAGCATAATGGCTGATTTTACACCAGCTACCTTTGTTAGTTCTTCCATCAATTTTGCATCATTTTGTTTTACACGAATTTCATAAGTTGTTTCGATTTCATTCTGTTGCATAATGGATTTCGATTTGAGAGCGAATTTTTTTGTTTGCGCAGCAATAATTCGCTCAATTTCAGCATTAGCCAATTCCTCTTCAAACTTTACAATTAGTAAATACGGATTTTCTACCGTTATTTTATTAACGAATATTAGCAATACAAGTCCGATTAAAATAGCACCAATAATCACTAATGGAATAAAGCCAGCACCACATAAAATACCTGAAACAATTGCCCAGAAAATATAGACTAAATCCATGGGATCCTTAATAGGTGTACGGAAACGTACAATAGATAAGGCACCAACCATACCAAGTGACAGCAGAACATTTGAACTGATTCCCATAATCACTAGTGCTGTTGCCATTGTCATTATAAGTAGTGAGATATTGAATGAATGTGAGTAAATGACTCCATTAAAGGTCTTCTTATAAACAGCATAAATGAAAAGCCCAATAAAAAACGCTACTACTAAACCAATAATTGAATCGATTAATGAAAACGAGGTTGTTTTTTCTAAAAAGTTGGATTTAAAAATATCACTAAATTTAATTGTATCCATTGTTCATTCTCCTTTATTATTAGCCGTACATACGACTAAGTTGATATTTTGAATAGGCCTCAGCACGAGTATCCACTGACTGTAGTAAATATTTGATGATGTCTGGTAGATATCCATCGTACTTTACCTCTAAAATTACAAGATTAGGCTCCAGCACATCGACCATAGGCAAGTTTTGATTAAACATATCCGTGTTGCGTAGACTCGATTGCACCTTACTATCAAATGTCACACGCACATTGCCAAACGGATAGATATAGGCTTCTCTCTCGTAATCCACTACCGTAGTAGGTCGCAACTGGTTGTAATTCATCTCATGATATAAATCTCGAATTAGCGCTCGGTCATCATTCTCCATCCAGGCTATCTCGCCAATACGTAGTTTTTCATACTCAGCTTGAGATATTGAACATTTTGTTTTAAAGGTCACATTGTTACGCTTACTCTTCCGCTCAAGATTAATAACATTATTAGACTTGCCGTATATGCGTACTCGATATTTATCTCGATTAATAAAGCCTTCTTTTTTCTCATTTAACACTTTATTGGCAAAATTATCGAAGTACGTACTACGAATTAAATATTTACCGTCTAAGCCAGCATGATGATCACGCTGCATAACATGCTGAAGCTTGGCTTTTAATAATGCATAATCTGGATAGGAGATCGCTTGTTTTATTTCTTGGCGACCATTTGGATTAAATGAAGTAACTATTGGCATTTCATCACTCTCCCTACTTGTATTAGTGTCAGACTGACTAACCTTTAATGCTGCTCGTCCCTTTGTTCATTTCCCGTCTACATCGTTTACTATAAAGGGCTTTTGTGTCAGGCAGATGTCAGCTTTACAAATTCTTCAACTCTCTTTTACAAAACAAAGCAGATTTCTGGGAGACGGATTAAACCAACACTAAGAAGGCTACTACGCTCTTATAGCGTAGTAGCCTTTTGCAATACTAATTCAAAATGTGTTCCAGAGGGATTGCTTTCAATTAATCGCAAATCGCCCCCAACAGATTGGGCCATCATTTTACTAAGTGGTAATCCTAAACCCAAGCCGCGAACAGTATATTTTTTATTTTCCCCTCTATAAAAGCGCTCAAAAATAAATGACTGATCCTCTAGAGGGATTCCATGTCCTGTGTCCTTCACCATCACTGACAGAGCCTCGCCATGATCTATCAACCTCAAGGTTATTGTTCCTTTGTCCATCGCCTGTTTAGCATTGGTTAATAGGTTTGTAATGATCTGTTGGATACGAACAATATCTATCTGTACAAGCACAGGTTTTTCCAACAAATGTAAATGAACTTTTACATGTTCATCTTCCTGCATGACTTCCCACTGTGCCACCGCCTCTCGCAGTAGCTGATTAACATCTACTGACTCTATCTGCACAGGAATAGCATCGACAGCAAAATGGTTAAAGGCAAGTAAGTCACCAACCATTGTTTTCATTTTTGTCGTTTCGACCATAGCCATTTCAATGAATTCCATAGCATCCTGTCCCGTTACAACACCATCTCTTACAGCCTGTAATAAACCACTTATAGAGGTGACAGGTGTTTTCAATTCATGGGTGACACCTGCTAGTAATTCCGTTCGAGTTTTCTCCAGCTGTTCTAATTTATTTGCCATATTTTTAAAGGAGGAAACAAGCTCATAGATTTCCTTTTCCTTACTATATTGAGGCAAATCAATTGCATAATTGCCTTCCTGTACATGCTTGGCAGCCTCAGCTACTTGTTTAATGGGATGGGCCAAACGCTTTGACAGAAAGTAAATAGCGATCCAGCCTAATAATGCTAATGCTCCAATTAATATGGCAAGCTGTCCATATGCTTGGTTAACTCTTGTTAAATTCCCCTTCTTCTCCATCACCAGGGCCCAGCCCAATAACTCATGATTATTTTCTATCTTTCTTTTCACTACATATTCAGGTTCAAGTCCATCCTTTATTTCCTTAGTACCTTCTTTTCCATCTAACAAGCCAGCTACATTTTTAGCACTACCAGGTGGTACAGGACGGTTGCTAGTCAGTATATTTCCCTCTGTATCTACAACATACAAAATCGGATCGATCTCTTTCATATTAAAACGCTGACGATCCCCTATGAAACCTGGAATACCATTTATAGGTCCATTATTAGGATTTGTTGTATCCGTTAAACGATAGACCGTTTCGTCTGCTAAAAACTCCATTAATTCTAATCGATTTTCAAATGTTGTATGTCGAATCCACGCTGCTGAGATTAAAGATATAATAGCTAAGCCTATAAAAAGTGTCAGTAAATATCGGCTCGTCCAATATTGAAGTAAGGATATTCGCTTATTTTTTTTGAACACTTAGCTGATACCCCAATCCACGTAGTGTCTTTATTTCTCCTTCCGCTTCATCCCATTCTTTTAAAGCCTTCCTTAGCCTCTTTATAGCTAAATCTACAGCACGATCACTACCCTCATACTCCCATCCCCAAACTTGATCTATAAGCTGATCCCGGGTAAATGTTTGATTAGGGTGGTCAGCTAAAAACATGAGCACTGATAAATCTCTTGGCGTTAATACAATCTCTTCTCCACCCAAAAGCACTTTATGCGCTTTACAATCAATCACTAGAGACCCATACTGCTTACCAGTAGCTGAATCAGAACTACCTACAGCACGTCTTAAAACAGCCCTCACTCTTGCAACAACTTCATCTGCGATAAAAGGCTTGGCAATATAATCATCTGCCCCATGATCAAACCCCTCTAGACGGTAATTAACCTCACCTAATGCTGTTAACATGATAACTGGGCAAGTACTTCGTTCTCTTATTTCTTTTAAAATGGACCAACCATTTTTTTCTGGTAACATAATATCTAGCAACACTAGATCTGGCTGTGTTTCACGAAACATGACCAAGGCTTGACCACCATTGAAACATTGTGTCACACTATAACCGACTTTTTGTAAATACACCTTTAAAACCTGGCTTATTGGATATTCGTCCTCTATTACTAGAATGTTTGCCAAAGTCAATCACCTCGCTACTAGTTCACTCTTATATTCATTATAGCACTGGATTATGTCAGTTAAATGTCAGCCTATCCATTACCCATAAACTAATAGCACAGATTATATAGAGGACATCTATTGACAATGTCTTCCTCAGCCACTTATCATTGAGTGCGAATGATAATCAATGATAATTCATTCAAAAACCTAGTAAATGAAATTAAGGGGGGTAAAAGCATGATTATTGTAACTAATCGTATTCAAGTAAAACCCGGTTTTGCTGCGAGAATGGCACCAAATTTTACAAAGCCAGGTCCTCTGCAACAGTTTGAAGGCTTTCATAAAGTAGAGGTATTAATTTCAACTGATGATCCTACTTATGATGAAATGAGTGTTAATATGTATTGGGAATCTAAGGAGCATTTCCAAGCATGGCGTAATAGCGATGCATTTGCTGCAGCCCATCAACGCCCAAATTCGGGCTCTGAGGGAGAAAAGGCTGACAGTCCAATTATCGGCAGCAAAATAGTGGTGGCGGAATTAGCTTCTTCTATTGAAGCCTTAAATTAATAAACGACGATTAAATTACTTATACATTATCTTCTGATTCTATCTAAAAAGCCCTGCATGTTGAACGATCATGTAGGGTCTTTTTTCTTGGTATAAGAAACATTGATTAAATCAATATAAAAGAATGACTAGTATATAGCCCAGCACGGATAGACAAACCGAGCCAATTAAACCTGCAATAAATGCCTTTACACCTAGCTCCTTAAATGTTTTCATCTCAACATTTAGCCCTAAACCAGCCATTGCCATCGCAATTAAGATATAAGCAATATCTACTAATGCTTGCGATACATTCGCCGGTATAATCCCTAAAGAGTTGATAGCACTCATCGCTAAAAATCCTAAAATAAACCACGGTATGATGGATAAAGAAAAGGCTTTTTTCTCTTCACTTTTGTCCATTCTTCGATAGAAAATACCAATAACAATTGCTACAGGTACGAGTAGGGCCACTCGTGTTAATTTCACGATGACGGCTATATCAATTGCTTCATTTCCACCAGCAGATGCAGCTGCAATTACATGCGCAATTTCATGTAATGTCCCCCCTGCGAAAATACCATACGCAGTAGGTGTTAAATCGATGATGGAATAAAGTAACGTATAAATAAGTGTAAAAATAGTCCCCAATAACGCAACAATCGCTGCCCCTACCGCCGTTTCCTTTTCATTTGCTTTAATTTGAGGTGCAATTGCCACTACTGCAGCAGCTCCGCAAATGGCAGTCCCGCAAGCCGTTAATATCCCTAGCTTTTGATCGACTTTAAATATTTTTGTTAGGCCGTACACAACAATTAAGGCAAATAGCAGATTAATGACTGCAATTAAAAAAACGTTAGCACCCGCATGATAAATATCTGCCAAATTTAAGCGCATACCCAATAAAATAATACCAAAGCGTAATAGCTTCTTGCTGGAAAATGAAATACCTACTTGCCAAGAATCTTGTACTTTAAATGTTGCTCGCCAGGTCATCCCTAATATAATGGCAATAACCAACTGTCCCAATATTGAAAGGAAAGGAAATGTGGCAATATATTTCGCTACTAAAGCAATAAGAAGCGTTAACAATATCCCCTTCAAGAAATTTGGATTAAGAGTAGATTTTAATTTAAGCTGTCTATTAACCATGATGTTCACTTCTTTCTCCCTTGTTGATTATTACTTTAATAAAGAGTGCACTATTAGTAAAATACATATATATAATTATTATTATTAATATTTCTAATAATAGGGGTGAAGATATGCAATTGGATGCTTTAAAAACATTTATCACACTGGTTGAGGTCAATAATTTTACAAAGACCTCTGAAATACTTCATATTTCACAACCAAGTGTTAGCTTACACATTAAGAATCTAGAGCAAGAATTACAAACAACCTTATTTATTCGTTCCCCAAAATCGGTGCAAATTACACCAACTGGTGAAATTCTTTATAAACGAGCAAAGCAAATCATGGCGATAGCTGAAGCTGCAAAAGAAGATATCGCTGCCTATCATCAAGAGGTACAAGGTACGCTAGTCATTGGGGCAAGCTTTACAATTGGCGAATATATATTACCTCCAATTATTGCAAGCTTACAGCAACAATTCCCACAACTTGAACTTCAAATTATTATTGGCAATACAAAAGAAATCATTCAATATACAAAATTACTGCAAGTCGATATAGGTCTAATTGAAGGACAGGCTCATGATAATGAACTAGTCATTAAGCCATTTATGCAAGATGAGTTATTTATTGTTAGCGACAGTAAACATCCTCTTACAAAGCAACAACCTCTGACTGCTGATAAACTCCAGCAGCAAAGCTGGGTTGCGCGTGAAGAAGGCTCTGGAACACGTTATTATCTGGATCATTTATTCAGAGCAAATGGTTTACAGATTCATTCGCTTTTGACTATTAGCAGTAATCAGGGCGTGAAGGAGAGTGTAATGCAGGGACTTGGTCTTTCTTTATTGTCTGCCTGTGTGATAGAACGTGAATTAAAAAATGGAGATATGACTATTCTGCGCCTTGAAGGACAGCACTTTATGCGAACATTTTCTTATCTTTGCTCACCTACCATGAAAAATAAGCGCAATGTCGACATACTGATTGATATCTTAATAAAAAAAGCATAGCGATTCTTTTCTCGTCGCTAAGCTCTTTTTATGGTTCTTCTCGTATTAAAATGTTTACTTTCAATGATTTCAACAAATTTCATTGCTGCTCTAGAAAGAGGTACTGACTTCAAATAACACATACCAATACTTCTCGTAGGAATACTTTCCCTTAAAGTTAATTCATAAAGAAGTCCACGTTGAAGATAGTCCTTTGAAAATTCCTTTGTTACACATGCAATGCCAAGGTTACTACGCGCAAATTCGAGTACTAAATCATGTGAGCCTAGCTCAAACTCTGGCTCTATGTGAACGCCTCTTGCAAAAAGATAATCTTCCACATACTTCCTTGAATTCGATTTTTTCTCTAGAAAGATAAGTGGAAATTTTAAAAGGTCCTCATAGTTTAAACTTTTAGATGAAAGTGTTTTATATTTTTCCCCACAGACAAAAATATCCTGAATATCTGTACATACCGTTAACTGTAATGTTGAATCTTCAATTGGAAAATTACAAAACCCTATATCTACTTCACCCGATTTAATAAAATTACAAATTTCAGAGGTTGTGCCATTTAGCATTTGCAATTTAATATTCGGATACATTGTATGGAATGCTTCTAAATAAGGCATTAAAAAGAAGCGTGAGATCGTATCACCTACACCTATTTTTAATTGCCCTGTTGTTAAATTTTTGAATTCAAGTAACTTTTCTTCACCAGCATCTAAAAGCCCTAAAGCAGAATTAGTATATTCAAAAAGTAGGCTACCCTCTGTTGTTAATGTCACACCTTTAGGAGTTCGATTAAAAAGACGTGTGCCAAGTTCATTTTCTAATTGCATCATTGCCTGACTTACAGCTGGCTGTGTCATATATAAATCTTTTGCCGCACTAGAAAAGCTATTATTTTTTGCTACAACACTAAAAACACGATATAAATCTAATTTCCCTATCATATAAGCACCTCTTATAGCTATTATATGAACTATTAATTTTACTTATATCATTAACGAGCCTTATAGTAAAATCAATGGTTTTTATATCACTTTACGCTAGATAGAATGAGGAGAGATTAAATTGGAACGTGTAATCGGTACAGTTGTAAGAGGTCTTCGTGGTCCTATTATTAATGAAGGCGATAATATTGAACAAATTGTTGTAGATACAGTGTTAAATGCTGCACATATTGAAGGATATACAATAGAGGATCGTGATATTGTGACAGTAACTGAATCTGTCGTGGCACGTGCACAAGGAAACTATGCTACAATTGATGATATTGCCATAGATGTAGCTGCTAAGTTTGGAGATGATACGGTAGGCGTTATTTTCCCCATCTTAAGTCGAAACCGCTTCGCCAATTGTTTACGAGGCATCGCTAAAGGTGTAAAAAAGGTAGTATTAATGCTAAGCTACCCATCTGATGAAGTGGGTAATCACCTTGTAGATATTGATGAGCTCGATGTAAAAGGCATTAACCCATGGACGGATACACTCAATGAGGTTGAATTCCGCGAGCATTTTGGCTATAAAAAACACACATTTACTGGTGTAGATTATATTGAATACTATAAAGAGTTAATCGAAGCAGAAGGGGCTACGTGTGAGGTCATCTTCTCAAATAATCCAAAAACAATTTTAAATTACACAAAGAGTATCTTAACATGTGATATTCATTCACGCTTCCGCACAAAACGTATTCTAACAGCGAACGGTGCAGAAAAAGTTTACAGCCTTGATAATATTTTAGCTGAATCAATTAATGGCTCTGGTTTCAATGCTGAGTATGGTCTACTTGGCTCGAACAAAGCAACAGAGGATAGTGTTAAATTATTCCCACATACTTGCCAACCGATTGTTGATGGAATCCAAGCAAAAATTAAAGAAGCTACAGGAAAAACAGTAGAAGTTATGATTTATGGTGACGGCGCATTCAAAGATCCTGTGGGTAAAATTTGGGAGCTTGCAGATCCTGTTGTATCCCCAGCATTCACCGCTGGATTACATGGAACACCGAACGAGGTTAAATTAAAATATTTAGCGGACAATGATTTTGCAGACCTTCGAGGCGAAGAACTAAAGGCTGCTATTTCTGAATACATCCAAAATAAAGATGAAGATTTAACAGGTCAAATGGCTGCACAAGGAACAACACCGCGTCGTTTAACAGACCTTATCGGTTCCCTATCTGACCTTACATCTGGTTCGGGTGACAAAGGAACACCAATGATTTACATTCAAGGCTACTTCGATAATTACACTAAATAAACAAACAAAAATGAACTCTCGTCCTAATGAAGAGAGTTCATTTTTTTATGGCGAGGATAACAGGAATCGAACCCGTACTCCCATTGGAAAGGGATATGCACTCCTTGCACCTACCTCGTAATAGATGATTATTGAATGCTTGCTATAGTATTACATTGTGCTCAGTCCCTTCTCTTCTTAATTGGTTAGGATTTTAATTTATTTGGAATAATTTCTTCTTGTAGCCAATGCTCACTTGTTTGAACATGTTGCGGTCTCACAAATTTCCCTAAATTATAGCGGAAATCTTCGTAATGGAATGAGCTAGTATTTCTAATGACATACCCCTCTTGTTCCCCTTCAAAGAATGATTTTCCAGTGAATGTACGTTTTATCTGTTCTTCGTCAAAAATCCCTCGGTATAAAACGGGCACTGTTTCTATACCTAACTCTGCTGCAAAGGCCACGGTTTCATCCCAGCTCAAACAAATATTTTCTTCATTCCAAATGCTAAACAAATAGAAATAGCTTGTTAATCCTTGATAATAAATAGAATGCTTGGCATAAACATTTTCACCACATAAGCGCCAGTCCTTTGGAATCCGATACGCAAAATTCGCGTGAAATGTTTTTACCCAATGTCTAGAAGGATGGTTGGCTGAATGAATGCTTCTAGCATGCATATAGTCTCTGTAAAGTGTTGTCCCTTCTCCATCTAACTTTTCAGTGACAACAACCTCCTTTCCAATAAAATGATTCACATTTCTAGCAACTTTATCATCATCGGTATAACCCCTGCTCCATGGTAAATGAAAACTTCTTGGGTATTTCATTAATTTCGTCATACTTTCACCTTCCTTTCCTAAAGTTTACTTGGCAAATTGATCTGCCTCACGGAAAAAATAAAGCCTTGTTAATAAATCACCATCTAATAAATGATAAATTTGGCTTCCACCTCTATCTCCCCCATACTGGATTAACATATGAAATTGCACTAAATGAACAACCTTTAATACAAATTCCTTTTCAAAGCCCAACTCTAATAGAAAATGGCAAACTAGTTGAGCCGAGACATTTTCATGCCCAAAATAACCATAACGCTGTTGCAAAGGTTTATATTTTTTACAAGCTGGTTTACCGACATCATGAAACAATGCAGCTATTTGTAGAGCTAGTTTATCGCTTTCTAAGTAGTACTCATTGATATACGCGTACACAAAATACGTATGCTGACATAGTAAAAATTGATGGAATGGGTTTTCTTGATCGAATTGATAAATTTCTTTGAAAAGTGGGACTGCTTGAAGTGTTTGAAAAAGCTCTTCATAGGTGGGGTGGCCTTGTATGAGTGAAACAAATTGTTGTCGAGAAAGATCATAGGGACTTGATTCATGAATAATATGCAATTCATTAAACCCTTCTCCTACTGTCGGGAACTCTAAATGCTTTCTCATTTTTTCCATCACGATTAATGGTACATGTCTTTTCCTTTGCTGGTTTCTAGCTACACAGATTGAATAAGGTGTATCAAAGTAATAACATACCTTCTGCACATTACTTGGTATTTTACGAAGTGCAAACATCCTGCGCTCTCGTTCAATATTGGTTGCATCCACAATGACAGAAAACCCTTTTGCCACTAAGTCATTAAGACGTTCATATAATGTACGAAAGACTATACGTGATTTTTGCCTTGTTGAATCCCCAAATAACTCCTGACGTATAGCATCGCTTGATAGGACAATTGCATTTTCATTTTTAGCTAACTGTTTCACAAATGTACTTTTCCCACTACCAGGCAACCCCACTGTAAAGATTACCTTCATTCTTTTCACCTCCCTTCAAGTTTCTTTATCGTATGGCATGCCACATTCTTTAGTGTCTCAATAGCATTTCATCCATTATTTTTAATAACAATTTATGATAATCAGTCATAATATGAAGCAATATTACATATAAAAAAGACGGCTCCACCTTTTTGTAGAGCTGTCTCTGTTTATCAATATCTTATTACCTTACACATTTATTGTATCATAAATTTACAATAATTTCTAGACTATACTTCTTTCCGAAGTAGATGTATGATAAATTTCCTGCTTCAATCCCCCCATATCATCTGCATTTGGATACTTTCACTATATTCAAATTTGTGGTTGGACAAACAGTTAAAAAAGCAGCACAATTACCCTCTTCTCACCATCTATTGAGGTGAGGGTTACTGTCAAAGGAAGCAAATAACTATGGAGAGGAATGTGAGTAAACGTTGGAAAATCAAAAAGAATGGCTAGAAGAAAAGCATCACCTTGAGGATTCTTTAAACATTATTGTTCATAAAATAAAAGAGTTAGAGCATAAAGAAAAAGGTTTTAAAGAAAATGCTGTTGCCTTAAAGAAATCCTTTTGGAACGATGTGAGAGTCAATCTAGATACCGCTGAGGATGTAGACGAAACCTTTTTTGCAATTAAGCAGCAGGCAGAGCTTTTATCTGACTCAGAGCTAGCACAGGAACGGGCAATTCGTAATGTAAAGGTATATGAACGTTTACAACAGTCACCCTATTTTGCTCGTATTGACTTTGTACAAGATGGTCAACAAGACCCTTTAAAAATTTATATTGGTGTAGCCACATTATTGGATGAACAGGATGAAAATATCATCATTTTTGATTGGCGAGCGCCTATATCGAGTATGTATTATGACTACACACCTGGTGATGCATCCTACGAAACATTAGGTGAAGAAATTCATGGAGAAATGCTGTTAAAACGGCAATTTATTATTAAAAATGGTCAACTACAATCCATGTTTAATACGGGCCTTACAATTGGTGATGACCTACTGCTCGATATCCTTGCGCAAAATGCAAATGAGCATATTCGTAGTATTGTTGCGACAATCCAAGCAGAGCAAAATAAAATTATTCGCCATGTAAATTCACGCTATCTTATTGTTGAAGGCGTGGCAGGTAGTGGCAAAACAGCTGTAGCCTTACAGCGGGTAGCTTATCTACTTTATCGTTATCGTGATGAAATGACTGCCGATCAAATTCTGCTAATTACACCTAACCAACTTTTTAATCAATATGTTCATTCTGTCTTACCTGATTTAGGGGAAGACAATATGCAGCAGTTAACGTTTATAGAATATGCTGAAAAACGATTAGGTAAACAGTTTCAATTAGAGTATCCTTATGAGCAGCTTGAAGAACTGTTAACAGAAAAGGATGATGCTCAGTATCAAACAAAATTAAGCATCATTTCTTTTAAAGCGAGTCTCGCTTATAAACATTTAATCGATCAATATGCGAGTTATTTATCCGATAAAGGCTTGTTATTTAAAAATATCGTTTTTCGTGGAGAACGGATTATTACTGCACAGGAAATTACCGAATACTTCTATTCTTTCCCTTCCACTATGTCGATACCAGATCGCCTACAATTAGTAAAAGAATGGTTATTGCAGCAACTAACGAAATTGGAAAAGGCTGAGCGTACAAAGGAATGGGTAGAAGAAGCTACTGAGCTATTAGATAAAGAAGATTACTCCAAATCTTATAGTGAACTTTTATATGAGGGTCGCTATACTGAAAACTCATTTGACGATTTTGATCAAGAACGCTATAAATTAGCGAGACAAATTGTCAAAAAACACTTTAAACCATTACGTAACTCTGTTAACAAGTTAAAGTTTGTCCATATGTTGGGTACATATCGACAGCTCTTTGATTTGAATAGTTCTATTAACAGGGATTTACAACACCTTATGCCAGACAATTGGGAGGACATTTGTCTACAAACACTCCCTAATTTAGCAAAGCGTTTGATTGCCTATGAGGATACTGCACCATTTTTATATTTACAGGACAAAATTGAAGGACAACAGACCAATAGGATGATCCGTCATGTGTTAATAGATGAAGCACAGGATTATTCGCCATTTCAACTTACTGTATTACAGCAGTTATTCCCAAAAGCACGTATGACCATTTTAGGTGATGGCCACCAAACGATTCATCCACATACCTTTAATAATCCTTCTCTACTCGACACTCAAATATATGGTGAGCAGGCAGAAAAAATGATATTAACCAAAAGCTATCGTTCGACAAAGCAAATCATACAACTCACTGCCAAAATATTGAATGATGGTAGTGAAGTAGAAGCATTTAACCGAAATGGCCCTGAACCATCGATTACTATTGTGCCAAATGAATTGGAATTAATGGATCATATTATTCAAAATATCGACCATTTATCTATTGAATTCGAAACAATTGCTGTCATCTGTAAAACCGCAGCCGAATGCTCTGCCGTTTATAAGCAATTAAACAATCGAGTAGATATTCAATTAATCAACCATAATTCAAAGCAGTTTATGAAGGGTATTTTATTACTTCCAGCTTACATGGCGAAAGGCATCGAATTTGATGCGGTAATCATCTATAATGCATCTGCTGCTAATTACTCAAGAGAAAGCGAACGGTACTATTTCTATACGGCGTGTACAAGAGCTATGCATGAGCTGCACATTTATTCTATTAACAAATTAACGTATTTCCTTCAATAATAGGTAACAGGAGAATCTGTAAATAAAAGATTCTCCTGTTACCTTGCTGTTTTATATATAGAACGTATAGTCTTCTGGAATAACACGTTTTAAAAATTTCTTCGTTCGCTCCTCTTTTGGGCTGACGAAAATATCATGAGGGCTACCTTCCTCTACAACCACTCCTCCATCCATGAAAATTACGCGATTGGCAACATCTTTGGCAAAGCCCATTTCGTGTGTTACTACAAGCATTGTTGTACCCTCCGCCGCAATATTTTTCATGACCTGTAGAACCTCACCTACCAATTCAGGGTCAAGTGCGGACGTTGGTTCATCAAATAAAATAATATCAGGATTCAAAGCTACTGCTCGTGCAATACCAACACGTTGCTGTTGACCTCCTGACAACTGACTTGGATATGCATCATATTTGTCTGATAAACCTACTTTATCAAGTGCCTTTTTACCAATTTCCACAGCCTGTGCTTTAGGAATTTTACGTCCAATGATTAATCCTTCCGTTACATTTTCTAATGCTGTTTTATTAGTAAATAGATTATAGTTTTGAAAGACAAATGCGACACGCTGGCGAATTGCATGCACGTCTTTTTTCTTTACATGTTGAAAATCAACCTGAATATCTCCAAATGTCGCATGGCCTTGATCAGCCTTCTCTAAAAAATTGATACAACGCAATAATGTTGTTTTTCCTGAACCACTGGGACCTAAAATAACAACAACGTCCCCTTTATCAATGGCTAAATCAACACCCTTTAAGATTTCATTGTCACCAAATGATTTATGAATATTTTTAATTTCTAACATGCTAATTCACCCCTTAGACATTTGCCATTTTGTATTTGCTTAAATATTTCTCATAACGCTTAAACAAGTATTCAACCGTACTACATAAAATTAAGTACACAATAAAGATATCCAAATAGGCCTCTACATAATTGTAGCCAACGTTTGCCGCTACTTTTGCCTTCAGTGTAATTTCAGGAAGCGACATTGCGTAGCCTAGCGATGTAGCTTTAATAAGATTAACTGTAGCTGTGCAAATATTCGGCAATGCCACTACTAATGCCTGTGGAATGATGATGCGAGTATATGCTTGGAATGTTGACAAACCTACTGAGTGTGCAGCCTCTAGTTGCCCCTTTTCAATGGTACTTAACGCCGATCGAAAGACCTCAATCAAAATGGCTGTTGAGCTGAATGCAAATACAATAAACGCATACCAAATTGGATTGATTTTATAAATATCATACGCAATATGATATTTTTCAAAAATAATTTTTAACATTAAAGGTATACTGCTATAGATAATAAAAATTTGTATAATAATCGGCGTTCCTCGAACAAAAGAAACATAAATCTTCGCGAGGTGATGAATAACTGGAATTTTATTGATCCTAGTTAGTGCTAACAAAAAACCTAGTGGCAAAGCTATCACCAAAGCAACAACTGTGACTAGGAGCGCTATAGGAACACCAGACAAAGCTACGAAAAATGTTTCAAGTAAAAATTGATAATTCACCCTCACGCCTCCTTAAGTTGTTTCTAGGGTCTTCTTACCCTTGCCAAATACCTTTTCTAATATAGTAAATATTTTCTCTATAATAATAGATAACACCCAATAGATAATAGCCAATGCAATATAAATTTCTAAGGCATGAGCATTGATGTTACTTGCAATAATTAGATTTGCCTTACCTACAATATCAATTAGACCAATTGTATAAGCGAGTGCACCTTCCTGTAATAGAGCAATCATGCCATTGCCAAAGTTCGGTAAAGCGACGACCAGCGCCTGCGGAAAAATAATTCGACGGTAGGCTTGGAATGGTGTTAACCCGACACTAACGGCTGCTTCAAACTGCCCTTTTGGAATGGCTAAGTAGGCAGACCGTATCACCTCAGACATTATTGCCGTGAATTGTAAGGTGAATGTTACGACAACAAATATGGCCGTTTCAATTGAATGGAGATTAAGACCAACATTTTCCGCTAATGCTGGGACACCATAGTAGACAAGAAATAACAAAACAATGGAGGGTGTACAACGCATAATCGTTGTATACAGATTGGCGAATTTAGTTAGCCACTTGACTGAAGATAGCTTAGCAGCCGCCAGCAATAAGCCGAATAGGGTACCTAAGATAATGGAGGACCCTGCAACTAAGAACGTGATTTTTAAAAATGGCAATAACACTGGGATTGCGTTCCAAATGTAGGTTGCGTCAAAATATTTATCCATTTCCTCACCAACTTTTGTTTTTATGAATAAAGACTGCTGAGCATTACTGACTCAACAGCCTTACTATTCGTTCCGTTTTAAACTAACGATTTACGTTTTCCAGTACTTCAAATAAATCACGGCCATAGAATTTTGTACTTAATTCATTTGTTTTCTTTTGTTCTTTAACCTGTGCTATTGCTTTATCATAAGCGTCAGCAAATTCCTGCTCTTTTTTATTGAACAGTGGCCATGTTTTTATAACAGCAAATTCGTTATAGACAACGTCATCTTTTAGGTTATAATATGGTCCATCTTCTGCAAGTACTTGTTGTTTAAATGGGCCTTCAATCATGACACCACCATCAACACGGCCCTCATTTACCCACTGCACTACATCGACAGTAAAGGCGTCACCGGCCTCAAGTTTTACTTTATTATCTGGATTTGCCGTATTATACTCATCGATAATTGTATATTGAGCATTATTTGCAGCAATTGGTGCTAAAGAATAGCCCTTTTTCGCAAAATCTGCTAATGTTTTCACGCCTTCATCCTCTTTACGCAAAACTAAACCTGCGCTACTTAAACCTAAGAATTCCTTCGGGAAAATAAATTTCTCTGTTCGTTCCTGAGTAAAGAATGCGTTTTTAACCCCTACTTGATATTTCCCTTGCTCCACACCAATTAATAAATCATCACTTGTTGTACCTACATACTCAAATTGATAGTCAGGTAGCAATTCATCTACTAATTTCATTACTTCTACATCATAACCAGTTGGATTTCCATTATCGTCAATGTAACTAATAGGCTTTGACGCTTGATCGTAGGCTACTTTTACTGTACGTACCTTTTCACCATCACCTGATTCTTTATCTGCTGATTCTCCTGAATTACAACCTGCTAATAATGCTATAGATGCCAAACCAATTGCAGCAAATTGAAATATCTTATTCTTCTTCATATGTCATTTCTCCTTATTTTTCACGTAATTTAATGATTGATTTTCATATAATTTCTGCTGTTCAATAGCGGCAGTCGCTAATTTAATAATCGTCATATCATCCATCGGTGGATTGTGAAGCCCTGCACGAACATTGCGGTAATAACGCTGTAATGGATTGGATAGTTGTAAGCTTTTTGCCCCCACTACACGCATCGCTTTATCGACTATATCTATTGCCATGTTTGTTACTGTGTGTTTAGCAACAGCCATTTCATTTGTTATTAGTCCACGTCTAGCAGGATCATCGTAAGCCTCAGCCACTCCGTATAAGACAAAACGTGCTTGATGGAGCTTTAATTCAATATCCCCTAAAAGCTGTTGTACGTTTGGCAACGTACTAATTGGCGCATTCAGGCTATTCGGTTGATGGTGATTAGCAAAATGAATAGCATAATCACGGGCTGCTTGTGCAATGCCTAAGTAAGTTGCTGGGATATGGAGTATCCAGCCATTTATTTTGCCACCACTCGGATGACTTGGTAACTCTACTAAATACTCTGTTGCAACAAGCACATCCTTTAACACAAGGTCGTGGCTGCTTGTGCCTCGCATTGCAGACATCTCCCAATTCTCCTCAATGGATAGACCTGCTGCATCCTTATGAATGAGGAAGAAGCCAACTTGCTGCTTTTCTTCAATCCAAGCGGAGGTAAGGAAATAATCGAGCACCGGAGATGCAGTCGTAAAAATCTTGCGCCCATTTATTAGCCAACCACCTTTAGTAGAAATGGCATTTGTCCCTGGCCGCCCTCCTCGCGTTGGGCTACCTGTTGCCGCCTCACTAACAGCTCTATTAATCATGGCACCTCTCTTTATTTCTTCAGAAAAAGCTATTAATAGATCATCAGTCCATAGTTTAGTTTCATAAATTTCCCCAACAACACCTAATGTCCATCCAAGGGAAAGAGAGGCATTTTCGTCATAGCTTGCTAGCGTCTCTTGTACAAGCACCATATCATAAACAGATAACCCTTCTCCGCCATATTGTTTCGGTAAAGTAAGTTGAGGATAGCCAATTTGTAAAAGTAATCGATGAGCTTCGAACGGAAAACGAGATTGTTCATCTACCTCAACAGCCTCTGCCTTGATTGGCTCAGCTATAGCAGCTAGTTGATCTAGCCAATATCGTTGTCGCTCTGTCTTTACAAATAAATTCTTCAAATGAATCTCCTTCTTCCCAATATATATAAATCGTATAAATTTACTAAGGATTGATAATGAAAAAAAATCTCTTGCTACATGAATGTAGTGAGATACTATTTGGTACTGAATTTTCTGATTCGTTGACACTTATAATACTTTTCGCATTAGAAAATGTCAATGGGTGAAATTCAAGTTTTTTTTGTAAGTTTAATATGTATTACAAAGTTTCAACTTTTACCTTTGATTTATGCACCAAGCTTTTCTTACAGCATATGCTAAGACTAATGAAAGAGGTGCATATATGACCAATAATTTAAATTCGCCACTAAACGGTGGAATCATAACCCATTCGGCTCCACAAGTTATTCAAACTAAGTTTGGAGATATTAACGGGGATGGTTTTTTTGAAACCATTTTTTTAATGGGCACTAAACAGCCTGATAGTCCTTTCTGGAGAAATCTAACACTGTCTATTTTTTATGGTCAAACAAGACAAATGGAGCAAATTCCATTGAAACAAAATATGGGCTATAATCCGACTATTTTCTTGGGTGATTTTACTGGTAATCATATTGAGGATATTCTGGTTGTGTCTGATACAGGAGGTAGTGGCGGAATTGTAAATGGTGAGATTTTTTCCTCCATCAACAATCAAGTTCGTTCCATCTTTGATGCAGAGTCTTTCAATAATAAACTTAAATATAAGGTCAATTATGTAGATCATTATAAGGCTGTTGTTCAGAGTTTTAATCCTGCTATTAAATACACAATTGATTTACAGTATAAAGGAACCGACTACTTAGCTGAAATTTATAATCCAGATGGCACCTTGAAGCAACCGATTGAAGGCTGGGTAGATCCTTTTGGAGGACTATATCCTGTTGATTACGACCGAGATGGAACGTATGAAATTTTAGGATATCAAGAAATTGCAGGTAGATATCATGCTGATGGATTAGGCTATGTAGAAAATATTTTAAAATGGAATGGCCATGAATTTGTAATAGATCGGCAAACGGTTGGTATTTTTGGTGAGGATTTATCATAGACGACAAATCTAGCTATTAAATAATCTAAAACAGGAATCTGCTCATTTTTACTTAACTCTAACAAAAAACAAGCAGATTCCGTTATTTATTTTTTCTTTTCAACCAAGGCAAAGTAGTTATTTTCAGGGTCAGCAAAGTTAAAAACCCTACCCATTGGCATCATGACTAGATCTCCTACTTTTACGCCCTTTGCCTGAAAATCTTGGTACATCTCTTCAATTTTATCAGCGTAAAACATAATAGAAGGTGTTCCTAAATTTAGATCAGGTTGCATTTTAGCAATAATTTCTTTGTTATGAAGCACAAAGGATGTTTGAGCTTCCTTAGTTGGTGCAATTTCAATCCAGCGCATGCCTGCTTCTTCCTGTTCAGAAATGACCACAAACCCCACTTTTTCTGTCCAAAACTTAACAATTGCATCTTGATCATTAACATATAACATTACTTGTCCTATTTGATGAATCATGACTTCATTCCCTCCTCTTTTGAGCATTAGTATACATCAAAAAGCAGCTTTATATAGCTTCTAACGCCATCAATTTAAGGAAATTTCAAACAATTGATAATGATATACATTACTAAGAAATAATTAATTCAAAGTACTTAACTTTTATTTTATTTCTGATAGAATGAGTATTATTTACCTTTAAGGGAAAAGTATAGAATAAAATATTATGTGAGGATAATACAATTGAAACAACTAAGTTTAAGAAAAAAGCTTATTTTTTCGTTTTTAGCCATGCTTCTCATCCCAACACTCTTGATTGGAATAGTATCTTACCAAAGTGCTGAACAGCAAATTTCAGAGGAGCAACGCGCAAGTGCGACTGAAAGTGTACGCATTCTAAATTCCAATATTACAAACATGATTGAACCTAAATTGAAAGATGTACAATATTTTTCACAGAAATTTAGTGAAACTTACTTTCAAGATGAGAGCATTTTAGAACTGAAGTCATTATTAAGTGAATATGTCAACATGCACCCTGAAGTAGATCTGATATATATTGGGACTGCTGAAGGCAAACTGTTTGATCAGCCTGTTCAAGAGTATCCTGATGGCTTCGACCCTCGGACAAGACCTTGGTATAAGCAGGCTTTAGCTAATAATGGGAAGACCTCAATTACTGCACCATATGTTACACAATCTACAGGTGACATTGTCATCACAATTACTCAGGCATTACCGGATGGTTCTGGCGTATTAGGATTAGATCTAAATATTTCTACATTAAGTGACATTACGAATAATATTCGTATTGGAGAAACGGGCTTCGCTTCTCTTTTAGATAACAATAAAATTTACATTGCTCAGCCAGATAAAGAAAGTGGTACAGAGGCAACGGAAAGCTACATAACAAAAATTTATGAGCAGGAAAGCGGTACTATCATTGAAAAAGACCGTCACTTACAATTTGTTACGAATGAGTTAACGGGTTGGAAGGTAATTGGTACAATGTTTACTGCGGAAGCTGCAAAAGCTGCAGCATCCACATTGAATATAAATTTAATTATCATTATTGTTTCCATTCTCGTTGGCGTTATTTTCATGCTCTTTATGATAAAGTCTATTGTTAACCCAATTAATCAATTGAAGCAAAGCGCATTAAAAATTAGTGACGGTAATTTAACGGAGTTTATTGAAATCCATTCTAAAGATGAAATAGGTCAGCTTGGAGAAGCCTTTATCTCTATGAAGGTGAGCTTAAAAAAATTAATTCGAAATGTTGATCAAAGCTCACAACATGTCCAAACAGCCGCTCAAAATTTATCTGCTAATGCAGAACAAAACATCGCTGCCTCAGAGCAAGTTGCCGATGCCATGCACCAAATGGCAATTAGTACAGAAAAACAAACAACAGGTATTGATCAGAATGCCATTTCAGTTGAAGAAATTGCTAAAGGCGTTGTTGAAGTGGCAGACAGTTCCATGCAGGTTTCTGACCTATCTAGTCATGCTATCCAATTGGCAGAAGAAGGTGGACAATCTGTCAAACAAACGGTACAGCAAATGAATTCTATCCATAATTCTGTAACGCAATCAGATACAATGATTAAAGCACTGTATGATCGCACGAAAGAAATTGGGTCCATTTTAGAAATGATTAGTGCTATATCAGATCAAACGAATTTACTAGCGCTTAATGCAGCTATAGAAGCTGCTAGAGCAGGAGAACATGGCAAAGGCTTCGCGGTAGTGGCAGATGAAGTACGCAAATTAGCAGAGCAATCTCATCAATCAGCAGAGCAAATTTCTGCGCTTATAACTACTATTCAGCAAGATACGGCAAAATCTGTAGAGACAATGGTCAAAGCGTCGACAGATGTTCAAGAGGGCTTACAATTGACAGAAGAAACAAGTAGAAAATTCGCGAGCATTATCGAAAGTCTTCGAAACATCGCGCCGAAAATGGAGGATATTTCAGCATCTGCTCAAGAAATGTCTGCCGTTGTAGAAGAAGTTTCAGCGACTGCTATTGAACTTTCCGATCACGCAAAATTAAATGCTGCTGCTACAGAAGAAGTTGCTGCTTCCACGGAACAAACTTTATCTTCTATGCAAGATATGGCTTCGTCTGCCAAAACCCTACTTGATATGGCGGATGAATTGCAGGGTTATGTTAATCGTTTTAAATATTAATTATTTAACTGCTAGATCTGAGTTCACGATAGTATTGAACTCAGATTTTTTCTATTCCAAAAAGATAGGAAATTACAAAATAAGATATTTTTCTACAAATAATAGCGTTGCATAACTTTATTTTCCAGATTTTTCAGAAAATTGTGTTGATTATTATTCATTTTCCTCTTAGAATCAGATTAAACATTTGAACGACTTAGGAGTCTACTAGTGTAATATAACCCATCTCGTAGTTAATTCTATTACACTTAATAATGTCGTTTAAGGAGGAATACTATATGAAACGAATTAGTTTAAGAAAGAAACTCATCTTTGCATTTTTAGTCATACTTCTCATTCCCGCACTTTTAATCGGGTATACCTCCTTTAAAAGTACCAAAAATCAAATACTCGAAGAGCAGCAAGCAAGCGCCAAGGAAAGTGTGCGTATGCTTAATAGTAATATTACCAATACAATTGCTCCTAGAGTTCATGATATCGAATATTTTGCCAAGAAAATAAATCAGTCTTATTTACAAGATGATAAAAAAGCTGAATTAAAAGGTCTTTTTCAGGAATATGTAAATACACACCCAGAAGTGGAGCTAGTATATATAGGGACTGCTGATGGGCGAATCATTGATGAACCTGTCCATGACTATGCAAGTGATTATGATCCTCGTAAACGTCCTTGGTATATAGAAGCCATTGATAATAAAGGGCATGTATCCATCACTTCTCCATATATCTCGAAATCAACAAATAACATCGTTGTGACAGTTATGCAAGCTCTTCCTGATGATTCTGGCGTAATTGCCTTAGATTTAAATATCTCTCTTCTAAGTGCACTGACAGATCAAACACGTATTGGAGAAACGGGCTTTGCCTCTCTGTTAGATAATAATAAGTTATATATTGCTCAAAAAGATAAGGAAAGCGGCACAGAGGCAACGGAAGATTATGTTTCAAAAATTTACGAAAAGCAGGAAGGTATTATTACTGAAGGTGACCGTCATTTACGCTTTGAAACAAATGAAATCACAGGCTGGAAGATAATTGGTACAATGTTCATTGCAGAGGCTACTAACGCTGCTACCTCAACCTTTACTATTACATTACTTATTATTGGTATTTCTATTATTGTTGGTATTATCTTTATGCTCTCAATGATTAAATCTATTGTTAACCCAATTAAACAACTACAGCAAAGTGCTCTTAAAATTAGTGAAGGTGATTTGACAGAGTTTATTGATATTCATACCAAAGATGAAATAGGACAGCTTGCTGAAGCATTTGTCTCAATGAAAGTTAGCTTAAAAAGACTGATCCGCAATGTTGATCAAAGCTCACAACATGTTCAAACCTCGGCACAAGGTCTTTCAGCGAATGCTGAGCAAAATATCGCTGCATCTGAGCAAGTGACAGAGGCTATGCAACAGGTAGCGATTAGTACGGAAAAACAAACAACAGGAATCGATCAAAATGCTGTTTCTATTGAGGAGATTGCAAAAGGTGTTGTAGAGGTAGCAGATAGTGCCCTACAAGTTTCAGACCTATCCAGCCAGGCCATCCAATTAGCGGAAGAAGGTAGTCAATCTGTTGAGCACACTGTTAATCAAATGGTATCCATTCATGATTCTGTGGCTCAATCCGATACGATGATTAAATCCCTATTTGATCGTACAAAAGAAATTGGCTCCATTATAGAAATTATTAGCGCTATTTCAGACCAAACAAACCTTCTTGCTCTTAATGCTGCTATTGAAGCAGCACGAGCAGGTGAACACGGTAAAGGCTTTGCAGTTGTAGCAGATGAAGTACGTAAATTAGCGGAGCAATCTCATCAATCAGCAGAGCAAATTTCTACTCTGATTACTGGCATACAACAAGATACTGCTAAATCTGTACAAACGATGACGAAAGCTTCTGCAGACGTTCAAGAAGGTTTACAGCTATCCGAGGATACGAAAAAGAAATTTACAAGTATCGTTGGAAGTCTTCGAGAAATTGCTCCTAAAATGGAGGATATATCAGCTTCAGCACAAGAAATGTCTGCCGTTGTAGAAGAGGTATCCGCTACTGCTATTGAACTGTCAGATCATGCAAAACTAAACGCAGCTGCATCTGAAGAGGTTGCCGCTTCAACGGAACAAACATTATCTTCCATGCAGGAAATCGCCTCTTCTGCTAAAACATTGCTTGATATGGCAGATGAATTACAAGGCTATGTAGATCGTTTTAATTACTAAATAAGAAAGCACGATGATACTTGGTTTAGCCCTATCATCGTGCTTTTATCTTGTTATTTAATTATTCATTTACCTCATGGCTAAATTGCCATTCAACGCCAAATTTGTCTGTAAGTGAGCCGTAACATTTGCTCCAAAATGTTTCTTGAAGCTCCATTCTCACGTTACCACCTTCTTTAAGCTTATCAAATGCTTGACGCATTTGCTCTTCATCATCGGATACAACAGCTAATGTGACATTATTCCCTGTGGAAAATGGCATGCCTGGAAATGTATCTGAGAACATAATTCTACTACCGAATACAGTAAGTCGTGTATGCATGACAAGATCTTTTGCTTCTTCTGGTAATGGATAGTCTGGATTTTGTGGTGTCTCTCCAAACGTCATAATTTCAGCCTTGTCCGTATTAAAAACGTCTTCGTAAAACGCAACTGCCTCTCGACAATTTCCATTAAAATTCAAATAAACCTCTACTGCCATTTTCAACACTCCTTTGTCATTTTTTGAAACAATTCTATTGTACATGGATTACAAAACATAACACAAATTATAACTAGAATATTTCATCTTCAAAGTAAGTTGTCTCCTTTCTTTTTAAATTTTTTATTTATTTTCACAAAAGCTTTGACATTTACTCAAAAATCATGTAAATTACCAAATGGCGAACAATTTAAATTAAATCTTAAAAAATATTCGTATTTTAGGAGTGTATATAATGGATAACGTATTTGACTATGAGGATATTCAACTAATTCCCGCAAAATGTATTGTAGAAAGTCGTTCAGAATGTGATACTTCTGTTACTTTAGGTGGTCACACTTTTAAACTTCCAGTAGTACCTGCAAATATGCAAACAATTATCGATGAAAATCTTGCAAAGAAACTTGCTGAAAACGGTTACTTTTACATCATGCACCGTTTCCAACCAGAAACTCGTCGAAACTTTATTCTAGAAATGCAAGGAAATGGCTTAATTGCTTCTATTAGCGTTGGTGTAAAAGAAGAGGAATATACATTTATTGAAGAATTAGCAGCTGCTAATTTGGTACCTGATTTTATTACAATTGATATTGCACATGGTCATTCAAATGCTGTTATTCGTATGATTCAGCATATTAAAAAGCATTTACCAAAAAGCTTTGTCATCGCAGGTAATGTAGGAACACCTGAAGCGGTGCGCGAGCTTGAAAATGCTGGTGCAGATGCAACAAAAGTTGGGATTGGACCAGGTAAAGTATGTATTACTAAAATCAAAACAGGTTTTGGTACTGGCGGCTGGCAACTAGCTGCACTACGTTGGTGTGCAAAGGCTGCTACAAAACCAATTATTGCTGATGGTGGCATTCGTACACATGGAGATATCGCTAAATCTGTACGTTTTGGTGCTTCAATGGTAATGATCGGTTCATTATTCGCTGGTCACGAAGAGTCACCTGGTGAAACAATCGAAATCGAGGGTAGAACAGTGAAGGAATACTTCGGCTCTGCTTCTGAATTCCAAAAAGGTGAACGTAAAAACGTCGAAGGTAAGAAAATGTACGTTGAACATAAAGGTAGCATCAAAGATACATTAATCGAGATGCAACAAGATTTACAGTCATCTATTTCATATGCTGGTGGCACAAAGCTAGAGGCTATTCGCAATGTTGATTATGTAATCGTAAAGAACTCTATTTTCAATGGAGATAAAGTGTATTAATCGATGTAAACCTGCTATATTAAGCTTCAACATCACCCCAATTAAGAGCTGTTTTTTACTCTTGATTGGGGTGATTTTTTTGGACCTATTTCACTTAAAATACCGTATTTATTTTCAGAATTTTCTATTTTATTAAAAAATTATATATTATAATAGAACTATATTGAAGGAATGAAGGAACGGGGGTTGTATCTTATGAAGTCAGTACGTAATAAACTTGTTAGTCTTGCTATTATAGTTATTCTACTATCAACAGGACTAGTTGGAACCGTCAATTATATGGTGGTGAAAGGAGAACTCGATCAGGTAGGTCGAGATAGTCTTAAAAATGGCACACTTGGCATACTTGAACTAATTGCACAGTTAGATACTCAAGTTCAAAATGGTAAATTAACGCTAGAAGAAGCTCAGGAAAGTGCTAGAACACAGATCGTTGGTAATAAAATTGAAGATAACAAAAGATCCATTGATAATCCTGTTAAATATGGAGATAATTTTTATTTCTATGCTTTCCAAGATAGTGGTATGGTTGAAACTCATCCATCCCTAGAAGGACAAAATATTTCAGATTTACAAACAGAGGATGGGCGCTATTTTGTACGAGAAATGATTGAAGCAGCAAATGCTGGAGGAGGATATGTACGTTATGATTGGGCCCTTCCCTCAAATCCTGAAATCGTTGCGCCTAAGATAACTTATGTAGAAAAGGACAAGCATTGGGGCTGGATTATAGCAGCTGGTACATACGAGATGGACTTTAATGCAGGTACGAATAATGTTTTATACTACACACTAGGCATGACCATCCTTGCAACGATTATTGGTGTATCACTCTTCTGGTTCTTCTCTGGACGAATGACAACCTATATACGAAAAATTATGGTCATTACATCTGATATTGCTAAAGGCAAGCTAACTGGTGATGACATACCTGTTACTACAGAAGATGAACTAGGTATACTAGCTAGTAACGTGAATAATATGAAACATAGCTTACACGAAATGGTCAACAATACAAAGGATAGTGCGTCCCAAATGCGCGTTTCTTCAGAAATGCTGAGTGCTATTACTGAGGAGACGACTGCTTCTGCTGATGAAATTCATCAAGCCATCAATGATATATCTAAGGGAGCTGTAGTACAAGCTGAGGAAGCAGAAATGGCCATTAGTAAAGTAGAAACACTGTCCTCACTTATCTCAAATGCTACAGATAAATATAGTGAGATTACAGAAAATATGAATATCATTAATCAATCACAAGAAAACGGTAGACAAAAAGTAGATGTATTACTTCAAAATTCAAGTGAGTTTACGCAAGTGATTGAGGAATTAAGAACAACTTTCTCAAGTTTGACAAGCCAAATGAAAGAAATTCATCAAGTCGTACAAACAATTACATCCATTTCTGAACAAACAAATCTATTAGCGCTAAATGCAAGTATTGAAGCAGCCCGTGCAGGTGAACATGGCAAAGGGTTTGCTGTCGTAGCTGAGGAAGTCCGTCATTTATCTGAGGATACGAATGAAGCTACTAATCGGGTTAGAAACCTATTACAGCGTATTGAGGTCGATACCGCTAATTCAGATTCAAAAATGATACACACGCTCCAACTGTCACAAAATCAGGCCATGTCGATTACGGAAGTAAAGGGAGCCTTTACTTTCCTAGCAGACTCCATTCATGGCATTACAAAGCACCTTGTTTCTTTAGACAAAGGAATGAATGACATGGTGGAAAATCGAATAGTCGTGATGAACGCCATCAATGAAATAGCAAGTGTCGCTACACAATCTGCCGCAGCTACCGAACAAATTAACGCTTCTATTGACGAACAAAAGTCAGCAGTGACATCTATCATGCACTCCTCTATGGAGCTTCATACAGAGGCAGAGCGCATGTACGACTTGGTAGAACGCTTTACATGATAAAATACTATATAAAAAAGAATGCTACGCATATCCGTAGCATTCCTCTTTTACATTATAGTTTGTTAATTACTGCGTGGATTGTTTCCTTAAGCTCTGCATCGTGATCTGCAAGATCTACAAGGTTCCCTAGACGTTCACGTAATACAGGACGCTCAATTACTAGCTTTTCATCAAGTACTTGTACCAGTAGCTCGATAATAAGTCGATCACGAACATTTAACGCTTCTTCTAAACGTTCTGGTGTAATTTTCGCATCAGTTTTTGCAGATTTTGCCATTTTAAAAACCCCTTTTATATTTTATATTCATGCACATCTATTTTAGCATACCACTAAATTATTTTGAAAACTTTCTTTCATTAAAATATACCAAAAATTTACAAAATACTAAGAAAAGATTTACGACAAATTGTTATATTTATATCATAAAACACTACTACTCGACCATATGATGATGTATTTACAAAACCGATTGGAGGAATTGGATGAAGCAAAAAAATACGACTTATTTACAGCTCATTAAAGCTGTGCCAAAATCTCTACAGCTCTTTCTCAATGTTTGCCTTGTACTATTAGCACTGATTCTCTGTTTTTTATTATTTAAGGAGCTAATTGAATTTCTTAAAATATTACTATTCGCTAAGGAAGATGGTGATTATAAACTATTCCTTGCCAATATTCTTATTTTCTTTTTATATTTCGAATTCATCACAATGATCATTAAATACTTTAAGGAGGATTACCATTTTCCACTTCGCTATTTTATCTATATAGGTATCACAGCAATGATTCGACTAATTATTGTGGAGCATGATCATCCTCTAAATACGTTAATTTATTCATTAATTATCCTCATACTAATCATAAGCTACTTTATTATTAATATAACGCCACTTGAAAGGCCAACACGTTCTTCCATTCTCATTAAAAAAGATTAAAAGACCTCACGCCCATTCTAAAATGCAGATATACATGTGGGCTTTTCAAACACATAGAAGAATTGCTGTAAAGCCTGTAAATACTGATTATCACTAATCTGTATTCGACTCAGCATAAATAGCTCTTGGACCGTTACTACGCCCATTACTAGTGATGAAAGCTCAGCTACATCTATCGTTACTTCAACATCATAGCCATCACTTTCTAGCATTTTAATTGTACCATTAACAGCCTCAACAATAAGTTGCTGATTATTTTTTGCCAGTAACGAATCCATAACATTCAATTTAAAGGTCAAAGTGACACCGTTAAAATTGCGTGTTAGTAGCTCATCAAAAAAGCCCTTCACATTAATTATACGGTACATTAGACCAATTCCTGACACGGCACTTGCGTGATAGACACTTGGAATTAAATGATTTGTGCCATTTCTTACATCCTCTAAAAAGAAATGGACATTTTCTTCTTGTGTATTCCATTCGATTCGGTTTACTTGATCTGCTTGACTGTTTAAAAATGTACTAAGCTCTAGCAAAGCCTCCGGAGTTTCATAGATCCACTCCTTAATGACCAAATTATTTAGCATAAAATTACTATCGCTTTGTTTATTAAAAGAAAAGGCAATATAGCCCTGAACTGTACCTTCCTGTTCCATTGCAATCACATAGTTATCTGGATTATTAAAAATAAAAGATAGTTCCGATTGTGTTTTAAGAAACATCCCATGTTTTTTTGCTACTACCCTGTTGTAGCAATCTACTAGCTGTTGTTGATCTTCAACTGTCAAATATTTAAGGTGCTTTTTGGTTGGTCCTTTCGGGAAGCTTGAAGGCTCTACCAAGTATTGATAGATTTTCGGTCCATAGCCAAAACCCATTTTTTTATAAAAATCTGGTCTAAACGGATACAAGGCCAAAAAATGAATATTTTTTTCTAAAAAGATGTTAAAGAAATGTTGGATTAATTCTTTTGCAGCCTTCTCTTTTTTATGTAATAAATCAACTGCAACAAGTCCTACCCCACCAATTGGTAGCATTTTAGAGAACAGATTCATTTGAAAGTCATGTAGTCGCATACCACCAATGAGTTTGTCATTTTCCCAAAGTCCATAATAATGAAGAGATTCATCATTGCTCTGATTTTGCATAAAGAGCTTTTTCAGCTGTTCTTTTGTTATTTGTGTTCCATTCAATCTTCCTGGATACGCTCCTACAACGATATTCACAAAGGCTACAAAATCTTGCTCTTTTAATAATTTCTCTACAACCCTCATCATGTCCCCTCCATTTTCAAATTGTTGCATGTTGTTCACGAATTTTTCATATTAATTTTTATACCCCATAATAACATATATTACCACGACTAATTAATGAGTACTGAAAATGATTAAAGGAGGAAAATGTATGACTTTAATTGATTCATATATTCACGAAGTGACTAAAAGGCTACATAAAAATAAACGTGAGATAATCAAGGTTGAACTAAAGGCTACTATTGAGGATATGTTGCCAGAGCAATATACAGAATCTGAGGTGAAGGAAGTAATTAAGAAGCTTGGAAGCCCTTCAGAAGTTGCTGCACGCTATCAGGATACTCCCCACTTTTTAATTGGTCCAAAGAATTTTGAACAATATACAAGAACCATCAAGCTAATTATTCCTTGGGCAATTCTTATTACGATCATTGTTCAAATAATAGAGAAGATGGTTCTCTATTCTGGAGAAGAAGCACTTCTCACAACCATTATTACAGCATTTGTAGGGATGATTGTTGCAATTATTGCTGTGTTATTTCACGTTTTGTTTTGGGTTACGGTTATTTTTATCATTAAGGACCGTTCTGGGGCTGAAAAGCTTTCGATCCCTTTTCTGAGAGATACCAAGCCATGGTCACCTGATGATTTAATACAAATTAAAAAGATTCCCAAAGATAAAATCATTCCTATAAGTGATACGATTTTTAGCCTTTTAGGAATACTTATTTTTTCTTTTGTTTACTGGAATGCCTATCGTCTTTTAGGTATTTATACAACGAATGACAACGGCAGCTTGAAATTTGTTATGCCTATCTTTAATCAAAATACTTTACAATCGTTTGTTCCCATGGTCTTACTATGTATTATCCTAAGCCTAACTTTAACCTTATTAAAATGGCGTGCAGGACAGTGGACAATGCCTATCGCCATCACTAATGCACTACTTCAAAGTGTAGGAACAATTGTGTTTATTTTAATAGCGATACACCAAGATTTTATTCACAGCGCCTCTATACCTTATATTGCGGCTATTACAGAAACAACCTCAGCTAAAGTTGCCTTCACTATTGATAAAATCCTACTTGTCAGTATGATTATTGCTGTTTTAGCAAATGTATTTGATATCTACCAAGGATTTAAAAAAGCGAAAATATAACGCCCTTCTTTTCATATACCTAGTAAACCATACAATCAAATCGCCAAAATACCTTTATTCTCTGATGTTTTGTATAATGATAAAGTTGAAAGTATTTTATATATGTGAAAAATAATCTGCACAATTCAATCAGAGTAAGGGGAAAGTACTATGACCATTCTTCTAGTAGATGACAATCAAGTCAATTTATTTGTCATTGAGAAAATACTAAAAAATGCAGGTTATGATAACTGTGTTTCTCTTTCATCTGCTTATGAGCTATTTGATTATTTACAATTAGATTCACCCAATCCGACAGGAAATTCAGTAGATTTAATTTTGTTAGATATTATGATGCCGGAAGTAGATGGTATTGAGGCCTGCAAACGCATTAAGCAAAATGAGAGATTAAAAGATATTCAAATCATTTTTGTTACAGCACTCGAGGATAAAAACAAACTGGCAGAAGCCCTAGACATTGGTGGTGTAGATTATATTACTAAACCAATTAATAAAACAGAGTTGCTTGCCAGAATGCGTGTTGCCTTACGTTTAAAGGCAGAATTAGACTGGCACACACAGCATGAAAAGAAAATACAATATGAACTAGATTTAGCAACCCATGTACAAAGGAGTCTTCTTAGCCCACCGTTAAATGAGAGGGACATCCGTATTGAAGTTTCTTATTTACCATCCTCTAATTTGGCAGGAGATATGTATTATTGGTACAAAATAGACGATCATCGTTATGCCATTATATTATTGGATATGATGGGTCACGGTATATCTGCAGCGTTGGTTTGTATGTTCATCTCCTCTGTTCTAAGAGAGGCGGTTAAGCAATTGGTGGAACCTGAACTTGTCATCCAAGAACTGAATCGTTATATGACGCTATTACAAGATGGGAAAGAGAATAATCTTTATTATTTTACAGCGATTTATTTAATCATTGATACAGAGCAAAAAACAGTCGAGTACATAAATGCTGGCCATCCTCCTGGATATGCACTAATCGATGAAAAAACATGTATTCCATTAGATCAGGGTAGCTGTGCAGTCGGTTTCTTCGATGAAATAAAAGTGAAAAAGCAATATATTAAATATGAGCATGACATTCAAATCGTGTTATTTACAGACGGTGTATTAGAGGCAATGGGACCCTGTGAATTAGAATCAGAAAAGCATTTGCAAACGCTAACATCCTCAAAGTGGGATTTTTCACAATGCCTAATCGATAACCTTTTGCCTAAGGATAAACAAGAGAATCAGCCTGATGACATGTGTGTTTTAATGATTCAAGCTAGCACTAATACTATATAAAAAAGCAGAGGCTATCCGTTAAAGATAGCCTCTTACTCATTAATACATTTTTTGATAAATTCTTTCGTTTCCAGAAATCTCCTTATACTTTGAAATAACCTCTTCAAATCGTAATGTTTCTTTATCCCCTAAGCATAAAAAACCTTTGTCACTTAGACTTTCATAAAATAATTGATGTACCTGGCTCTGAAGCTTAGGTGAAAAATAAATAAGAACATTTCTGCACAGAACAACATGAAATTCATTAAATGAATGATCTGTTACTAAATTATGTTGAGCAAAAATAATATTTTTCAATAATGTTGGATGAAAGTAAGCATATTGATAATCTGTTTGATAGTATTCTGAAAAAGCATGGGCACCTCCAGCAAGCATATAGTTTTTTGTATATGCCTGCATTTTATGAATTGGAAAGGCCCCCTTCTTAGCTTTTTCTAATACTTGCTCGTTCATATCTGTTGCATAAATTACAGATCTCTCTATTAGCCCCTCTTCTTGAAGCAAGATAGCCATAGAATATACTTCTTCACCTGTTGCACAGCCTGCATGCCAAATACGGATTTCTGGATATTCTCGTAAAACAGGGATGACCGTTTCACGAAAGGCCTTAAAAAAGCTTGGGTTGCGGAACATCTCTGTTACATTTATCGAAAAATCGTTTAATATCTGCTCTAAAAATTCTTTATCATGAATGACCTTTTCTTGTACACGTGAAATCGTTGAGATGTTATTTATTCCCATCCTATTGTAGATTCTGCGTGAAATGGATGAACGATTATATTGCCGAAAATCATAACCCGATAAACGATAAATAGCTTCTAGTAACAAATCAATTTCTAAATTTGTATGCTTATTTAATTGTATATTTTGCTCCAAAGGCTGAAATTGTTGTTCCATGTTCATTAACTCCCCTTAGAAACTAACCATACTCTTAAAACTGATATTAATTGATCTAAATTTAATGGCTTACTAATATAATCAGATGCACCTGCCTGCAATGATTTATCACGGTCATTTTTCATCGCTTTAGCAGTCAATGCAATGATTGGCAAATCGATACGTTTCATTTGCTGACGAATAATAGTCATTGCTTCATAGCCATCCATATTAGGCATCATTATATCCATCAGAACAAGATCGATATCTGGATTAGCCTGCAAGACCTCTAAACATTCTAGTCCATCTTTGGCAACTAGAATATGCATGCCTCTTTTTTCTAATGCCGTTTTCAACGCATAAATATTACGGTTATCATCATCAACTATTAAAATATTTTTCCCTTGAAACACCTCAACCTCATGTTGAAGGGCTTCTTCCATTGCTACTGGCTGCTCTTTGATTTGTTCCTCTTCCACCGTCGTCACTGCCACTTCGTTCATGGCAAGCTTTTGGCAATGCTCCTCTTCAATTCCATTTGGTAGACTCGGAATCGTTAACGTAAAGCTACTACCTTGTCCTTCAGTACTTTGTAATGTAATCCATCCACCAAGTAATTTTGCAAATTCCTTACAAATAGAAAGACCAAGACCCGTTCCACCATATTTTCGGACCGTAGCTCCATCTGCTTGTTGGAATGATTCAAAAATTAGCTGGTGTTTGTCTTTTGGAATACCTATTCCTGTATCTGAAACAGTAATTTCTAACCAATCCGTACTTATATCCTGCATATTGTTTGTTAGTTGTTGAGGTGTAAGCTGGTTAATGTCTAATGTGACAGATCCCTGCTCAGTAAATTTAAAGGCATTCGATAATAAATTCTTTAAGATTTGCTGAAATCTCTTCTCATCCGTATAGAATACATCCACTACATGATCTGCCTTTGAAATATGGAATGCTAAGTTTTTCTTCCTCGCAACTGGCGCAAAGGTATGTTCAATTTGTACAGGTACTTCGCTCATATTCACTTCATTAAAAATAATATCAAGCTTCCCGGCCTCCACTTTAGATAAATCTAATATGTCATTGATTAGAGCTAGCAAGTCCTCTCCTGAAGAATGAATAACTTTAGCAAACTCTGCTTCCTCGTCTGTTAGGTTGTGTTGGCTATTTTCTGCTAGCATTTCAGATAATATTAATATGCTGTTTAAAGGTGTTCTTAATTCATGTGACATATTCGCTAAAAATTCGGATTTGTAATTAGAGTTAAGGATAAGCTGCTCTGCACTTTCTTCTAATTCCTTCTTCGCTTTCTCTAGCTCTCTTGATTTGGACTCTGCCTCTTTCGTGCGTTCCTCAAGCTGCTCATTAATCATAGTCAGCTCTTCTGTCTGCATTTGTAATTCCTCTGATTGTGTTTGAAGCTCCTCTGATTGGACCTGTAATTCCTCTGTCATTGCTCTAGATTCATTCAATAGACGTACAATTTCCATACGCCCTAAAACACTATTAACTGTTAGTCCAAAGGTTTCAGTAACCTGTCTCACTAATTCTTGCTGTAACTTACTGAATTTAGCCATTGTTGCTATTTCAACAACCGCTATAACTTCATTTTCAAAAATGACAGGAATCAATAAAATATTTTGTGGTCTAATTTCACCTAATCCCGTTTTGATTAAACGATAGTCTCTCGGAATATTATCATAGAATAGCACTCTCTTTTCTAATGCACATTGACCGATTAACCCTTGTCCTATTTTGAAACTCTCCATGCCAACACAATCATCCGTGTCAGCAAAAGCAGCCTTTTTCACAAACTGTACTTGGTTCTCTGTTACTTCCCGAACATAAAATGCGCCAAGGGATGCTTGGGTTTTCTGTGCTACTTCTGATAGGAAGGTCTCCGCTAATTTTGTAATTGCTGAAATACCTTGATAATTTGTCACGATTTCAGCTACATTGCTTTGTAGCCATTCCCTCTTTTCGACGGACTCTAAAAGCGTATTCGTTGCATTAGCAAGTTCATTCACTTCATCGTTGGTATTCACATGGATTCTTCTTGTAAAATCACCTTTTGTAGCTGCTATTTCTTGAATTGTTTGTGTTACTTCCGTTATCGTTTTTACAATTGAACGGGAAATGCCACTAGCGATAGCAATAGCTATTGTAGAAACTAAAATTAAGATCCCAAATAAAGCACTAGTTAATTTACTATTTTGCTTGTCTAACTGATTTGCCTTTGCCTGTGTATAAGCATTTTCAGTGGCACGGAATGAATCGAATAGTTTGCGCATTTTTTCCATATCCTGACGACCATTATCCACTTTAAAAAAATCATTTAATGCTTCTACATTATTATCCTTTTTATATTGAATAGTTGGTTCGCCTGACGTTGCAACCCAATGTTCAATTGTTTCCTCTATCTCTTTAAGTTTGTCCTGCTGAGCTGGTTTATCTTTCATTTGTTGATAGAGTTCATTAAAATCTATTTTCCAATTTTCAGCTGCATTATCATAGGGTTCCAGATAACTCTGCTTACCCGTAATGATGAAAGCCCGCTGACTTGATTCCATATCCAAAATATATTTTTCAATTTCATTCGTTAAAGTTAGAACATTGGAATCGTACTTAATAATAAAATTTCTTTCCTTCTGCAAAGATGTAATTTGATTATTTAATATGACAACCGTCGCAAGTAGGCAAAGAATGATTACGATATAACCTAATGAAATCTTTGAGCGTATACCCAATTTTAATCTATTTAACATTTGGTTTTCCTACCTTTACCTTTCTTTTACTTTAGTATGATTACTAGTATACATGTAAAAATAACTCATTTTCTCCTATTTTAGATTCATCATAAAGAAATTTTGCTGATTTTGTATCAATAAGTCTCTGTATTTTTCATATACATTTTATATTGAACCATTTCTAATTAAGGAGAGAAAACATGTGGATATTATCGTAAGACCAGGAGATTCACTTTGGCATTTCAGTGAGGTATTTAAAATTCCTCTTCAACTCATTTTAGATTCTAATGAAAATATAAACCCCCAATTTTTAAGAGTTGGACAACGGGTTCGTATTCCTGGTTTTGTGACCAACAACTATCAAATTAAACAAGGAGACTCTTTTTGGCAGATTGCCCAGAGCCGAAACCTCCCCCTAGTCGCCCTATTGCTTGTTAATCCTGATCTCAATCCAAATCGATTACAAATCGGTCAAATAATTCGCATACCCCAACGTATCACATGGCGTTTAGTTGAAGGTAAGCAAACTTACACGTATACCCATATGATAAATGATCTCAGAAAGCTCCTTGATGCATATCCTTTTCTTCATAGCTCAAACATTGGCAGTTCCGTTTTAGGGAAGGAGCTACCTGAGCTGTCGATTGGCCATGGTGCAAAACGTGTACACTATAATGGCTCCTTCCATGCAAACGAATGGATTACTACACCTATTATTCTAACATTTTTAAATGACTATTTGCTCGCCCTCACCAATCAAAGTAGTATTCGTGGAATTTCTCCATTTTCTCTTTATCAGCAAACATTCCTTTCTATCGTTCCTATGGTAAATCCTGATGGCGTAGATTTAGTAATACAAGGCCCACCAAATGATGAAGCATTAAGAAATCAACTAATTGCATGGAATAATGATAACGCTGATTTTTCTGGCTGGAAAGCAAATATTCATGGAATTGATTTGAATGACCAATTCCCTGCCAAATGGGAGCTTGAAAGTGCCCGTAATCCAAAAACACCAGGGCCAAGAGATTATGGTGGTGAAAGACCACTATCTGAACCTGAAGCCATTGCAATGGCTGATTTGACCAAGCAACGTGATTTTTCAAGAGTATTAGCCTTTCATACACAGGGACGTGTCATATATTGGGGTTTTGAAAATCTAGAGCCCCCAGAATCAGAGGTGCTTGTAAATGAATTTAGTAGAGTAAGTGGCTATGAGCCCGTTCAATCTGCTGGAAGCTATGCTGGTTATAAAGATTGGTTTATTCAAGATTGGCGTAGACCAGGCTTCACTGTTGAATTAGGAAGTGGTACAAATCCTTTACCAATCAGCCAGTTTGATGACATTTACGAGGAGTCTTTAGGGATTTTCCTTGCTGCATTGTATATGTAAAAAGAGTACTCGAACTCCATTCGCTATGAAATAGTCCTTTTGGGCTTTTCAGCGAATGGGTTTTTTTATTGAAAATCTCATCATCATTGTAAAAAAAGGGGAATAAATTACTTTGACAGACAGAGTAATGTTTGCTACTATTACTCTGACAGATAGAGCAATAAAAAAAGTAGGTGACTTATGGTTCGCAGTGATATTATCCGAGGACATTTGGATTCGATTATTTTACGGTTAATTTCAGAAAAAGACCGTTATGGCTACGAAATTTCTCAGGAAATAAGTCTCCGTACAAACAATCGGTTTCAAATCAAGGAAGCAACTTTGTATGCAGTTTTTCAACGTCTCGAAAAAAAAGAAATTATTGAAGCCTATTATGGAGATGTCTCACATGGAGGCAAAAGAAAGTATTACCGTATTACATCATTAGGTAAGGCCTATTTAAATGAGCTAGTGAAAGAATGGTCGGAAGTAAAGGAAATAATCGATTTATTTATGGAGGGCTTAGAATGAAAAGAATAAAAAACCATATTGATGAGCTTTTTAAAGACATTCCTCGAACTAACGAAACGGAAATGGTTAAACAAGAAATCATTGAAAATCTTGAAGAAAAAGTATTTTATTTGATGGACCAAGGTAAAGAACAAGAGGATGCCATTAATAAAGCCATTGTAGAATTTGGAGATATCGAAGACTTAAAGCAAGAGTTAGGTGTTAAAGAACCAGCAAAGAAAAACATGGCTAAATTAAACTTAGAATTTTCAATTTGGGGTAGTGGCTTAATCATTGCATTTTTTATTTTTATTAATCTTTATTACACACCACATACTATTTGGGCAATCTATCCGATTTTCGCCATTCTTTGGTGGCCTTTATCGATGTACTTTGTGTGGTCTCGTAAGAAATGGGGTGAATAAACATGAGGAACTTTATTAACTTTTCTATAGCGGGGAGCTTGATGACAATGATTTTTTTAGGGGTTGTTAATTATACGACATCTCCTCAAACAATGTGGTTTGTATATCCATGCTTATTGCTACTGTTTTGGCCTATTACGTTATTCTATATGGCTAAAAAATTGTATAAACAATACTCAATTGTTTGTAGTGCCTTAATTATTACATTTCTAATAGTTGAAAATTATATTTACGCACCAGATCATTTATGGTTTATCTATGCGATTTATCCAATTATCTGGTGGCCAATCCTCATGTACTTAGATGAAAAGGCAAAAACGTTAAAAACAGCTCTAATTGGATGTGCTTCTACCATCATCTATTACTCTATATTGAATATGATTGTATCTCCTCAATACCCTTGGGCAATTTATCCTGCTTTTTTAGTGATATGGTGGCCTCTAGCTTTATATCACGCGCAACGAAAAACCTTTGTAGCATTCTCCGTTACAGCTACGATACTAATTAGTATCTTTTTCATTACAGTAAATGTTGTTTCTTCACCAAGCGTTATATGGGCGATTTACCCTATTTTTGTGACACTTTGGTGGCCTCTGAGTATGTATTTTTATGTGTATAAAAGAAAAATGTATCATGCTAGCTTTATGAAACGCATGTAAAGTAGGTATTGTATGAAAAGGATTAAAAAGTTCATTAAATATCTTGTCTTGATTATGACCTCCTTACTATTATTAGCACTTGTATTTCCAACATGGACATCATCTATAGAGGACATGAACAGCATCAGTACGCTAGAACAGGTAGAAATTAACGGCAGTGACCATGAAATCATGATACGGGGCCATAACAAAAATAATCCTGTCATCATCTTTGTCCATGGCGGACCAGGTCGCTCTGAAATACCCTACGCTAAAAAATATCAAGATTTATTGGAAACCGAATTTACAGTGGTAAATTATGATCAAAGGGCTAGTGGGAAGTCTTATCATTTTTTTGAGGACTACTCAAATCTTTCATCTGATTTGCTTGTGGAGGATTTACTAGCACTGACTGACTATATTGCTAATCATCTAGATAAAGAAAAAATTATCTTAATTGGTCATTCCTACGGTACCTATATTGCCACACAAGCAGCTGCTAAAGCTCCTGATAAATATGAGGCCTATGTAGGGATTGGTCAAATGAGTAATACCGTTGAAAGTGAGATGGACAGTTTACACTTTACGATCAAACAGGCTCAGCTTAAGAGTAACACAGAGGATGTTGCACATTTACAGAGGTTAATGGAGGAAATTAGTAGTGGTAAAACATTTACGCCTCGTCATTTAGTGAGCAAATACGGTGGAGCTACAAGACTTATTACTAACCCTGATGGAAATATGTTAGGGATGCTTTTTAGTACTGAATATAATTTGTTAGATATTATTCGATATAGCAAAGGGATATCCCTATCCCAAGAAGTCTTAGTAAACGAAGTCTTGCAGTCCCCACTTCCTGCGAAAGTCAATTCACTGACTCTTCCCTTCTATTTTGTAATGGGGGATTATGATTATCAAACATCATCGAATAGCGCTAAAAAGTACTTCGACCAAATTATCGCGAAGAAAAAAGAATTCATAGCATATGAACAATCTGCTCACTACCCCCAGTTCGAAGAAAAAGAGAGATTTTTCGAATGGATGCGTACGACTTTTAAAAAATAAATATTTCTTAAAGTAATTCTACACTTGGTAGCATTTATTTAATTGCTATATAATTTAATTATTAAATATTTTAGTGGACGTGATTATATGCCAGAAAATCTAAACAATGTAGAAATTATTATGAAAGAAATGCTGGAAATACAGCAGAAGTCGAAAATGTTTGTAGATCTTTTATCTGAAGGAGAAGCGTTATCACAAAACCAATTAATATTACTCCTACAGCTAAAAATAAATAATGGGATGAAGGCAACAGAAATTGCTGAATTCTTTAGTGTAACACCCGGAGCTGTAACTTCCATGTGCGATAAACTGGAAAAACTCGAACTCATACAAAGAATTAGAGAAAATAATGATCGACGTGTGGTCAAAATGGCTTTAACCAATATTGGTGACATGAAGGTTCAAGAAATCTTTTTAAAGTTTTCTCAGGATAAACTCATAGACATGGCCAACATCTTACGCGAAGTAAACCAATTAATGAATAAAATTTTTTAGGATTTCAACAAATTGAAATCCTTTTTTTATTGTTTAATTTAAGCTGTGCTTTTGTTCTTGACAAATGGAAGTAGCATATAATTTAATTAATATATATTTTAATAATTAAAATATATATTAATTAAATTATAATGAGGTGACTTTATGTTTCAAAAACTCCGTACCCTTACACAAACGAATGGCACCGTTAAACATTTGGATGCTGATTATGAACAATTAAACATTCGAGGCGCTGTATCGTTACAACAAGAAGTACACTTAATAAAAGTGTCCACTCATGGTCATAGCTCCTTCTATTATCCAGTTACAGCGCAGATATTTAATAGTACTGGCTCGTGTAAGTTAAAGGATTATTGCCAAATCGGAGAACTTACAAATGCTGGGAATATTAAAATACGTAATGGTTTTATCCAAAAAATCAATAGTTCTGGAAAGCTAATGGTTGAAGAGAAATTACAGAGCGAGCAATTTGATGCCATTGGAATAGTCAAGGCTGCGGAAATAATCGCTCATCACTTTCATTTGAAGTTATCGGGAGAAAGCGGAATTGACAGGTTAAGGGCTGAAAATGTGGTAATAGAAAAGGATAGGATAACCCTTCTTCCGTTATTTAAAAAAATATTACGCTGTCACACAATAAGTGGAAAACACCTACAATTATCTAATACGAATGCAGAGTTTGTGGAAGGGGAAGTCGTCCATGTTGGGGAAAATAGTGTGATTGGGACACTTTACTATACGGATGATTATTCGATAGCTTCGAGTTCAAAGGTGCACCACATTATACGGAGGGAAAAAGAATGATACTTCTAAAAATGCTAAAGACTTTTTTTTGCTCATTAGCTTTAGTGGTATTATCTGTACTTTATGTTGGATTACTTTTAAGCGCTGGCTTATCCATACTCGCTGGTTTTTTACGAACATTCGGAGTGGATCAAATTAAAATGGGCCTTTGGTATGGCGTAGAACTTCCTGTTATGTTCAGCATCCCCTTCGCCCTGTTAATAGCCCTACTGTTGTTCTTTTGTGCCATATATATTAAACGTTCTATTGTTTTTTGTTTGTCAACTCTTCGAATATAGAGCAATAAAAAGTAAGCATATTTCTTAGAAAGAATATGCTTACTCTCATCGACTTTTAAGTTGAATAGCAGGGAGGCTCATTTAATCAGTTGATTCACATTTTTATCAGTAGCTTAAAACATTGCTATAGTTCTCCTTCAAGAAAACGGATAAGGTATATTTCAGGTCTACCAATAAATTCTTTAAAACTACATAAATTAGCATACTCCTCATGCTCCACATCATAGCACCCTATATGGCCTTCTCCTTTTGGGTTCCAGACTATTTGCAAATCAGAGTAATTGTCGATATTTGCGGAAAGAAGGAGGAGCTCTCTATGACCTAGTTTCATCTCAATTGTATCAGTTAGTTTGAAAAAATCGATAAAGTGAATTTCATAATCATTTGGTGCAAGCTCAAAATGTAGTCGATCTCCTGTCAGAAAATTAATCAATTCATCTGGTAACTTGTATTTTTTCAATGTCTCTTTTTTGTTTTCAATAGTATGGAGTTCTATTGGTTCTAAAGCCTTTAAGTAATTTGCTAGTTCCATATTTTTCATACGTACAGCAATTGTATAAGCTCTCTCACCATCTTTCTCCGCTAAAGTGACGTTTGCACCTCGTTCAATCAAATAGTTCACCATAGCTATATTTCCCATTCTTGTTGCAACTGTTAATGGTGTTGCTTCATAGGGATAGACCATATCAGGCTTTTGATAATTAATATCTACTCCTTGATCAAGTAAATAAGTGACTGTTTTTTTATCAAAATTCGACACAGCCTGACGCAATACAGGACCTCCATGCTGCTTTATATCAAGCCCAAGTTCATGAATAAGAGGGATATTTCTTTTATTGCCATAGTAGGCCTGAGAATAGGCTCCAGATCCCACTTGGTTATAGCCATCTAATTTTGCTCCTTGTTCAACAAGGTAACGTACTATATTTTCTTTACAATATCGAACAGCTCTTAAAAAAGAAGGATTTTTTTCCACATTTAAATTAACCCCATATCCAACTAATAATTTTACTACATCCAATCTTTGTGCAATCAACGCTAAATCCAATGGGCTTAATGATGTATGCTGACTTAAACATATCTCTTCTTCAATATTCCAGCCTTTATCCCTCGCAACTCGCAAAGCTGTAATATTGCCAGTATAGATATACATTGCAAGCTCTGGTAGTTCTGAAAATGTTCCAATATCCTGTAGCTTAATCATCTATAGATTAGCTCCCTTCTTATTGTATATACAAAGTATAGGAAACTACCATCTATATCACAATGGGACATAGAGCTATAGTGTCATAAAATACAGGGCAAGATTTATAGCAAATTTGATGGTTCTTTTATTAAAAAGAAGGCAATTGGATTTAAAATTTCCCAGGAAAGAATTTATTCAAATTAAAAAGAGCTCTCAATCAGAATAGATTGAGAGCTCTTTCTTAAACGCTTACCATGACTTATTTTTATTTTAAGCCAAGTGCTTTATCTGTTGTTGCATTTATTTCTTTTAAAAGCTCAGGGTTTTCTGCTAATGATAGACCATAAGATGGAATCATTTCTTTAATTTTTGGTTCCCACTCCTTGATATGTTGAGGGAAACATTTATTAAGAACTTCAAGCATAACATGTACAGCCGTAGATGCACCTGGTGAAGCCCCTAGTAAAGCTGCAATCGAGCCATCAGAAGCACTTACAACTTCTGTACCGAATTGAAGTGTTCCTTTACCGCCAGCTTCCGTATCTTTAATTACTTGTACACGTTGTCCAGCTACGATAATATCCCAATCATCACTTTTTGCATTTGGAATGAACTCACGTAACTCTTCCATACGTTGTTCTTTTGAAAGCATAAGCTGTTGGATTAAATACTTTGTTAAGCCCATCTCTTTCACGCCCGCAGCTAATAAAGTTGTGATATTATGCGGTTTTACAGAAGCAAATAAATCCATATTTGAACCTGTTTTTAAGAACTTAGGAGAGAAACCTGCGAATGGTCCAAATAGTAATGATTTCTTGTTATCAATATAACGTGTGTCAAGATGCGGAACCGACATTGGTGGAGCACCAACTTTTGCTTTTCCGTATACTTTTGCATGATGTTGTTCAGCTATTTCTGGATTATTACATGCTAAGAATAGACCGCTAATTGGGAATCCACCAATATGTTTCCCTTCAGGAATACCTGATTTTTGTAGTAATTCTAAGCTTCCTCCACCAGCTCCAAGGAAGACAAATTTTGCTGAATGATATTCCATTTTACAGCCATCTAAATCGTGCACACGTACTTCCCATGTACCATCACTAGCTTGTTTTAAACTTTCAACACTATGATTATAGTTAACATCTACATCTTTTGCTTTTAAGTGATCAATTAACATACGTGTTAAAGCACCAAAGTTAACATCTGTACCAGTGTCAATTTTCGTTGCAGCAATGTCTTCACCAGCAGGACGATTTTCCATAATAAGTGGAATCCATTTTTTTAGTGTTTCAGGGTCATTAGAAAATTCCATTCCTTCAAATAAAGGATTTTTTGTCATCGTTTCATGACGTTTCTTTAGAAACTCAACATTTTCTTTCCCTTGTACTAAACTCATATGTGGTAAAGGCATAATGAAGTCTTGTGGATTATTGATCAGCTTATTGTTTACAAGATACGACCAAAACTGTCTTGAAACATGGAACTGTTCATTAACATTAATCGCTTTTTTGATATCGATTGATCCGTCTTTTTTCTCTGATGTGTAGTTCAGCTCACATAATGCAGCATGTCCAGTTCCCGCATTGTTTAATTCGTGAGAACTTTCCTCGCCTGCTTTTTCAAGCTTTTCAAACACTGTAATTTTCCAATCTGGTGCTAATTCTTTGAGTAATGTTCCCAAAGTTGCACTCATGATTCCGGCACCAATTAAGATAACATCTGATTTAATTTGTCTGTTACTCATTTTTACCTTCCTTATATGTTAAGATTTGCAGAAAGGATGTAAGCACTCCCACTTTAGAAGTACTGTAGCCATGGAGCAACCTCGGAGCACACCATTTCTGTATCAATTATTACCTTATTGCAGTTTATCACAATTAGTTCAAGAATAAAATATCAACTATTTATATGAGAGTTATCAGCTTTTTTCGAGCCTTTCCAATCATAATTCAAGCAAAAAAATCACTTTTTGTTCTAGATAAAAATTGAATTATTTAAGCTTATTGGAATAATCGGCCTAAAAATGGTTGACATTTTCATAAAAAATAGGTTCTTTTTATTATTATATCTGTATAATAACATATAAATATGAAGCTCGTCTTGTATCTGAACTAACTTTCAATTTTCCACAGATTAACTTTCGATTGGGCTTTTTATATGCCAGCCATCTATATGAAAACCACCCATTTGTATGAGCACATACTCTACTACTGCTTCATATGACGCCATCATCTTTTCAGCATTGTCCTCATGCATTGCTCTCATAAAAATTTCTCTAAAGTCCTCATCTGGAAATGCTGACTTACTATATTTTTGCAGGTAAATTGGATCTTCAAGATAGGCATAGATTTGATAAAAGGGTATCGTTTCTAGATTTAAAAACTGACAGTACACCAAAAATAAATTGGCTAATGAGTTATGGTAGGTAAAGGAAAAGTCCATTCTATCCTGCTCATAACAATCCTTTAAATTATCTAGTGCATCCCATAGTTCATATTTTTTTATTTCTAAGACCGTTTCATTCATTGTGTTATATTTTTCTTCGAGCCATTCCTCTGCCTCAAATTTCAAGTCTTTTATTATTCCAGTATAATCAAATAAAATCCTACCTGTTTTAAATTGGACCATCGACATAGTTCTTCTTTTTTTAAAATCATCTTGGAAATACCCACGAATTTGACTTGATGGATTCGCAAAGTATTCAATTAAAAAACCATCAATAACACGATTCCCTCTTTCCCTCCACCCCACATTATCCGCCAAAATAATATGAACATCAATATCAGAGCGCTTAGAGGGATTTCCAGTAATATAGCTCCCACATACGAGCGCTCCTACAACTTCCTCTTTATCTTGCCATGCTTTCAGGAACGTTTCTAAGGCTATTTTCCATTTTGCCATTGATATCATTCACTCCCTTTTTAATTGATTTATTTCTACAATACTATTGAAAAAACAGAAAACCTTTAAATACGTTTTCTGTTTTTATCTGCTTCTTATTTAATTTCTTTAACAGTTAATTTCTTTTGGCTAACTTCATAAGTGACTACCACGTTTTTAATAAACGCCGTATCATCATAGGAGAGACTAGCTTCAAATTCTATGGTAGCATCTCCCTTCCATCTAAGATGATCCACATAGCTATAGTTTTCATGATCTGTTCGAATCCAAGTATCTAACCCTTGCTCAGCACCATATTTAACCCTTGAAGATTCTACTAACTCTGGGCTTACCATTCGCTCTTCCACATTGATGACTTCAACAAATTCACTTTTATTAGAGTTCGTGACAATAGCAATTAATTTCTGATCAGGTGAAGGAATTATCTCTTTAATATACATTGATGGACTGGAGAAGCTAGAATATGCCTCTAGCACATCATCTTTTATACGCCAAAGAACATTTTGGCTTCCGTAATCTGAATAATTATTGAATAAAGTAAAGAAGACGCTCCCATCTGCTAATTTATATACCTGCTGACTTTTAAAGCTTCCCGATAAAATATCGACAGCAAAAATAGCCGAATTTGCAATTTTTTTGTTATCACTTTGTATAAATGGCTGAATAGCCTTTAACGCCTTATTTCTCAACTTTTCATCATTATAGCTCTCTACTAGTCTATTTATTGCAATATAGATATACTCCTCTTTGTCACTATCTAGAGCTTTTAGAAATTTATCTGCATCATATTTTGTAGCTGGCATTAGTTCCATGTCCTCTGCTGATAAATAACGAATATAAAGCTCATTATTTTGATGTTTATAGTAAGCTGCTGCTATTGTGGCAGTAGAAACTGAGCTTACGATCATCATACTTATTACCACAGCGAGCCATTTTTTAGAAAAACTTTTCTTCTTTACTTCATAGTTGGCGGCTTCAATTAACTCTTCCTCTATAAATCCAATTTCACGATATAACTCCTCTTTTTTCATATATATAATCCCTCGCTTTCCAAATAAAATCTCAGTTTATTACGTGTCCTAAATAAGTTGGACTTAACTTTACTACTACTCATTTGAAAGTGTAAGGAAATATCTTTTATAGAATAGGAGTACCAATATCGTTGAATAAATATATTTCTAGATTGTTCATCTAAGGTATATAAAAATTGGCTAATGTATTGAGCAAGTTCACCCGCTTCATAGGATGTTTCTACCGTATGAGAAGAAGCTAGACATTCTTCCAGCTCTGTGAGAATGACCTCAAACTCATTGTTTCTCTTTTTGGCTGTATTATAGCTATGCTTATCAAGTGCAATATTACGTATGATTCTCCCTAAAAAAATAGATAGTTTTCTTGGTATCTGTGGAGGGATTGTGTTCCATGCAGCTAGGTAGGCATCATTCTCACATTCTTCAACATCCCTCAAATTTGCCAAGATTCTTCTTGCTATTACTCTACAATATGCTCCATATTTTTTCCTTGTTTCCAAAATAGCCTGCTGTGAGCGTTGTATGTATAAAGCAACTATTTTTTCATCGTCCATTTGCATTTTCTCCTTTTATGTACTCTTACTTATAAAGTAGATAATCCAAACAATTGGTTGCATGTTGTGGCAAAAATTCTGGTAATGAAAAAACCGCACTCTTTTAGGTACGGTTCTCCACATTTCAAAATAAATTAGATAAAAATGTTTGTATTGATGTAGGTAATAGCTGAAAGAATAATCCCTCATATTTAATATCCAGTATACCAGCGACAACAATAACAACGAAAATTAACAATAGAAAGATTTTCTTATTTTTAGAAATCCAATTCAATAGATGCCACTCCTCTGTCCTAATAGTAAGCATGTTTAGTATAAGTTGATTGCTATCAAATAGCATCCTATTCATTGTCTGTCACCTAATTTTACAATGCTACATAAATTAAAATGATACGCTAAAAATGAGAAATATGTAAGAAGGGAATGGGTATGGTCAATTTTAAATCTTTTCGGGGTGTTATCACTCAAATCAGTGATTTTTCTGTTGGGCAAAACGGAGATAAGAACGGTTGTTATAAAATAATGACCTTAGAAGATGGTGCTGGTGGGGTCGTCAATTTTATTATTTCTCCCTCCACCTATTTTGTTAATCGTGAAATTGTCACTACTGGTGAATGGGTAACAGGATATTATGATGGAGATGCACCTGTACCGATGATTTACCCGCCACAATACCGTGCTTTAATTATTGTAAAAGAAAGCAATTATCATAATGTAAAGGTAGATTTCTTTAATCAACAATTACTGAGTAGTGATGGACAATTACAATTAAACCTTTCTCCTACTACGATTATTTCACTTAAAAATGGGCAGCCTTTTACCAATAGTCCTGCCAATCGAAACCTCATTGTTGTTTATGGTCCTACCACTAGGAGTATTCCTGCTCAAACCACTCCCTATGAAATCATTGTTTGGTGTTAATTTAATCACATTTAAACAACGGCTTAAACCTCACTACGTGAATTTAAGCCGTTGTATATTGTTATTTTTTATTCAGTATCATTTTTCATTTCATGTAATTGTTGTTTAATCTGCTCTAGATATTCTTTATTTTGCTGAACCGTATCCAAATGCTCACCATATTGTTCTGCATTGAAACGTGCATTTTCAGCATGCTTAATCTGATTAAATGCATGTTCTATTGCTATTTCCTCTGGATGTGATTTTGCATGCTTTAATAGACGATCCGCCTTTTGCACAGAGTTACTAAACAATGTGCTAGGATGATCCTGCTTCCAACTTGTATCGGAGTGCTTAGCCAATGTATATATCTTCCCTTCTTAAAAATGTTTTCATTGTTCTAGATGTAGTATTATGAAATGCTCTGATAATATGTATGGAAGAAAATAAACACAATATTTCCCAGGCTATAATCAAAGGACTAAGGCATATGCCTTAGTCCTTCTCTCAATGTCATGAATAGTTGTCAAATATAAATTAGTGCCATGCAGTCCTCTCACTGACTGGTTGCTTGATATCTGTTTTTCCTTGTGTTTCAGCAAAGTTATTGATTTGTGCTGAAGCTGAATCAAGCTCAAATTCAGCACCAAACTCCTCACGATGAAGTGTCTGACGCTGTTGATTTGTTTTATTTGCACTTTTCGTACCATTTGATCTGTTACGATTTGTATCCATATTTGACATAACCATCCTTCATCGATTATTTGAAAAGCTTTAAAACCTTGTACAAGTTTTACGAACTTTTCATTCTAAAGTTTGTCCAAGGAGGAAAAAAGAATGTGCATTAATTATTTTTTTTAGCTAAGTATAGAGTTGAGGATTTTTCAATTTTTGATTGTTAGTAAGTCGCTTGCAATCTTATTTTCTTTCTGACTATAATACTTGTATACAAGTATACTCCAAATCAAAAAGGGTGATATTATGAGCGAATATAATGATTATTTATATCCACAAAAATGGCTTTCTAAGGCTTCTACAGGTGATCGCGTAGCATATGAACTTAGAATGCGTATTATTTCAGGTTTAATTGAAAGCGGTACCATTCTTTCAGAAAACAAACTGGCAGCTGATTTTGAAGTAAGCCGTTCACCCATTCGTGAAGCCTTAAGAATATTAGCTTCTGAAAATATCATTCGATTAGAGAAAATGGGTGCTGTTGTCATTGGTTTATCTGAAAAAGAGATTGAAGAAATTTATGATGTTCGATTGCTGATTGAAACATTTGTGTTTGAACGTCTCATAAAAATGGATACAACTAGCTTAGCACTAGAACTTAGCAAAACATTAGAAATGATGAAAGTTGCCATTAAGTATAACGATGCAGACGAATTTTCTTATCAGGATGTTATGTTCCATGAGACAATTATTCGTTCCATCGGACATTCCTATATCACCATGATTTGGAATAATTTAAAGCCAGTAATGGAAGGCTTGATTTTACTATCTATGCGCATGCGCTTTAAAGAGAAATATGAGGATTTTACTCGTATTGTGAAAAATCATGAGCTCTATATTGATGCTATTAGAGCCAAAGATCGAGAGCTTATGATTAAATCCTTACATGAAAATTTTGATGATGTTCAAGGCAAAGTAGAAGATTTATGGCGGTCACAGCAAATGCTATCTAAAGGGGTTGAGCCACAAAATGACTAACTATATGTTAGGTGTTGATATAGGGACTACTAGCACTAAGGCCGTATTATTTAGTCAACATGGGAAGGTTATTCAACAAGAAAATATTGGGTATCCATTATATACACCGGATATTTCGACAGCAGAACAAAATCCAGAAGAAATCTTTCAAGCTGTACTACAAGCCATTACCAACATTATGAAAGTCCATTCTGATAAACCATTACTATTTGTTTCCTTTAGTAGTGCTATGCATAGTGTGATCGCTATGGACGAAAATGATCAACCGTTAACACCTGTCATCACTTGGGCGGATAATCGTAGTGAAGCATGGGCACATAAAATTAAAACTGACTGGAATGGCCATGAAATTTATAAAAGAACAGGTACACCTATTCATCCAATGTCACCACTAAGCAAAATTACTTGGCTTGTGCATGAACATCCTGAAATCGCGCGCAAAACGAAGAAATATATCGGTATTAAAGAATACATTTTTAAAAAGTTTTTTGATCAATATGTCGTCGATTATTCATTAGCTTCGTGTATGGGTATGATGAATCTCCATACATTAGATTGGGACGAAGAAGCTTTAGCTGTTGCAGGTATTGCGAAAGCACAATTATCCACACTCGTACCAACAACTCAACTATTTTTAAATTGCAATGACCTTTTAGCTAAACAAATTGGTATTGACCCACAAACACCTTTTGTCATTGGTGCAAGTGATGGCGTGCTCTCTAATCTAGGTGTGAACGCCATTCGAGAAGGCGAAATTGCTGTCACTATTGGGACAAGCGGTGCTATCCGTACCATAATTGATAGGCCCAAAACAGATGTAAAGGGTAGAATTTTTTGCTATGCACTAACAGAAAACCATTGGGTCATTGGTGGACCCGTAAACAATGGTGGTATGGTATTACGCTGGATTCGCGATGAGTTTGCCTCTTCTGAGATTGAAACAGCTAAAAGACTAGGTATTGATCCATATGAAGTGTTAACGAAAATTGCTGAACGTGTTAGACCTGGTGCTGATGGGCTGCTATTCCATCCCTATCTATCAGGTGAACGTGCGCCTTTATGGAATCCAGATGTCCGTGGTTCATTTTTTGGTTTAACTATGTCTCATAAAAAGGAACATATGATACGAGCTGCCCTCGAAGGGGTTATCTACAATTTATATACTGTCTATTTAGCATTACTGGAATGTATGGAAAGCCCTGTCACTCGTATTCAAGCAACAGGCGGGTTTTCACGCTCTGAGATTTGGAGACAAATGATGGCGGATATTTTTGAATCCGAAGTGGTAGTACCTGAAAGCTATGAAAGCTCCTGTCTAGGCGCTTGTATTTTAGGCTTATATGCTACAGGAAAAATTGATTCCTTTGACGTTGTCTCTGATATGGTTGGTGACACTTATAAACATACGCCGATCGAAGAAGCAGCCAAAGAATATAGACAGCTACTCCCAATTTTCATTCGTTTATCTAGAGTTTTAGCAGACGACTATACGTCAATTGCTCAGTATCAAAGGAGCTTAATTAAGCCCGACTAAAGAGGAGGAGAATACATGCCATTAGTTATTGTAGGTATTGGTATTATTGCGCTGTTAATTTTAATAATGGGCTTTAAATTAAATACGTTTATTTCATTAATCATTGTTTCATTCGGTGTTGCTTTAGCTCTTGGGATGCCTTTGGATATTATCGTAAAAACGATTGAAGCAGGGTTAGGTGGAACATTAGGTCACTTGGCACTAATATTTGGTCTTGGAGCGATGCTAGGAAAATTAATTGCCGATTCTGGCGGTGCACAGCGTATTGCCATGACCCTTGTGAATAAATTTGGAGAAAAGAACATTCAATGGGCAGTTGTAGCAGCATCCTTTATTATCGGTATCGCTCTTTTCTTTGAAGTAGGTCTTGTGCTATTAATCCCAATTGTCTTTGCTATTTCAAGACAATTAAAGGTTTCTATTTTATATTTAGGAATTCCAATGACCGCAGCCTTATCTGTCACACATGGATTTTTGCCACCACATCCTGGACCAACTGTTATTGCTGGCGAATTTGGGGCAAATATTGGTGAGGTGTTGCTTTATGGCTTTATCATCGCCATTCCGACTGTTATTTTAGCTGGACCATTATTTACAAAATTAGCGAAAAGGTTAGTGCCTGAATCATTCAACAAAACTGGAAATATTGCCTCTCTAGGTGAACAAAAAACATTTGAACTAGAGGACACACCGAGTTTTGGAATAAGTGTTTTTACTGCACTATTACCCGTTATTTTAATGTCCATTGCTACTATTATTACACTGTTACAAAAAACAATTGGCTTTGAAGATAATAGCTTCTTAGCAGGGATCCGCTTCATCGGTGAAGCTGGTACATCCATGTTAATTTCCTTATTAGTTGCCGTCTATACAATGGGGATCGCAAGGAAAATTCCTATTAAGCAAGTAATGGAGTCATGTACAACAGCAATATCCCATATCGGTATGATGCTCTTAATTATTGGGGGCGGTGGTGCCTTCAAACAAGTTTTAATTGATGGTGGTGTCGGTGATTATGTAGCTGAACTCTTCCATGGAACTACCTTATCGCCAATTTTACTAGCATGGATTATTGCGGCTATTTTACGCATTTCATTAGGGTCAGCTACGGTTGCTGCTTTAACAACAGCTGGGTTAGTCATTCCAATGTTAGGTCAAAGTGATGTAAACCTTGCCTTGGTCGTGTTGGCAACAGGTGCAGGAAGCTTAATTGCTTCACATGTCAATGATGCAGGTTTCTGGATGTTTAAAGAATATTTTGGATTAAGCATGAAAGAAACATTCGCTACTTGGACCTTGCTAGAAACAATTGTATCTGTGGCTGGCTTAGGATTTATTTTATTACTTAGTTTATTTGTTTAAAAAATGTTTAAAAAGGAGCAAGTACAATGTTAAATACAATTGGCGTTATTGGATTAGGTGTTATGGGCAGTAATATCGCTTTAAACATGGCTAATAAGGGCGAGCAAGTAGCCGTTTATAATTACACACGAGATTTAACCGACAAACTTCTACAAAAAGTTGAAGGACAATCGCTTACTCCTTACTATGAAATAGAAGAGTTTGTACAAGCTTTAGAAAAACCAAGAAAGATTTTTTTGATGGTGACAGCTGGGAATGCTATTGATTCAGTTATTCAATCAGTAGTGCCTTTCCTTGAAAAGGGCGATGTCATTATGGATGGCGGCAACTCTCATTATAAAGATACAGAGCGTAGATACGATGAACTTAAAGCTTTAGGAATTGGGTATTTAGGGATTGGTATTTCTGGTGGTGAAGTAGGAGCATTGACAGGACCATCTATCATGCCTGGTGGTGATCAAGAGGTCTATAACAAAGTAGCACCTATACTGACAAAGATTGCAGCACAAGTGAATGATACACCATGCTGTACGTATATTGGTCCCAAGGGCGCAGGTCACTTCGTCAAAATGGTACACAATGGAATCGAGTATGCAGATATGCAACTCATTGCGGAGGCCTATACGTTTTTAAGAAAAAATATAGGATTATCCGTTGAGGAAATTGCTACTATCTTTGAAACATGGAATCAGGGTGAATTGAAAAGCTATTTAATCGAAATAACAGCTGAAATCTTAAGGAAAAAAGATGAGATAACAGGATTACCACTGATTGATATGATACTTGATAAAGCTGGTCAAAAAGGTACTGGGAAATGGACAAGCCTGCAATCTATAGACAATGGTATTCCTACATCAATTATTACGGAGGCCTTATTCGCTCGCTATATTTCATCATTAAAAGAGGAACGAATTCAAGCAGAGGCAATACTATCTGGACCAAATTATAAACAGCAAAATTTAGATAGAGATGTCTGGATTGAATACGTCCGCCAAGCGCTATATATGGGGAAAATATGTGCTTATGCACAAGGATTTACACAATATAAAATGACATCAGAGCTTTATGAATGGCGTTTACCATTAAAAGATATTGCATTAATTTTCCGTAGTGGTTGTATTATTCGAGCAGATTTTTTAAATGTTATTAGTGAAGCCTATCAAAAGCAACCTTCTCTAAATAATTTATTAATTGATCCATACTTTGCAGAAAAGTCGATGGACTATCAAAATGGATTAAGAAAAATAGTTTGTGAAGGCATCCAAGCAGGAAACGCGTTCCCTTGCTTGAGTGCTTCTCTCACATATTACGATAGTTATCGAACAGGTTCATCTAATGCTAATATGTTACAGGCACAACGTGATTATTTCGGTGCGCATACGTATGAACGAATTGATGCACAAGGTGTTTTCCATACAAATTGGTAAGTAAAAAGCTAAAATATACATCATTGCCTCAATGATTGTATATTTTAGCTTTTTTATTCTAGAAAAACATGTACTCGATTACGGCCTGCTTGTTTTGCCGCATACAGTGCTTTGTCCGCATTGTTTAAAAGCTGATACAGTGTCTCTTGTCCCTTTGTGCCTTCTGCTACACCACAGCTAATAGTAGCACGAATTGCTCCCTCAGTAGTCATAAGTGGCTGGGATTCTACGCTATTACAGAGCAAATTAGCTAATGCTTGCCCCTCTAATAATGTAGAGTCCTTGAGTGCAAGAACAAATTCCTCACCGCCATACCGTGCAAACAGTTCTCCTTTTTTCAACACACTCTGACAAACCTTTACGACATGAACTAGTAATTGATCACCGATAGCATGCCCATACGTATCATTGACGTTTTTAAAATGATCGATGTCCATTAAAATGACAGTAAAAGCTGAGGATGATTCTCTTGCCTCGCTGTAAGCCTGATTACATTGTTGAAAAAAAGCTCGACGATTATAAATTTGTGTAAGTTCATCGTAAAAAGCGAGTTGCTCTAACTGTCTTTGTAGCTCCTTCAACTCTGTTATATCAGTGAAAATAAGTAATAACCCCTTACCATGATTAACATGTTGCAGCTCTGTAACACGCACTTGATAAGTATGATCAGAAAGCACAATCTCGATGTCTTGCGTATTCACCACTGCCTCCAATGTAAATGGCATCGGTTGTCCAGTTACTTCAATCCATGTTTCCCCAATATCCCTACCAATCATTGATCTGGTTAGCTGAGGAAATACCTTGCTACAGGCTTGATTAAACTCTATTAATCGAGCAGATTCATCTAACACAATAACCCCATCATTGATACTATGAAATATTGCATCCTTGGCAACAGGCATCACCCTAAATAACCGTGAGGAATTAATAGACCATAAATATAAAAATGAAGAAGCCCATAATACCATAGGGACAGGATCAACTCCTTGAGGTGTTAAGCCCAATAAATAGATGAATGCTGTTATCATAGGAATAAGTTGACCACACATTAAGGCAATTAATTGTTGCCGGTAGGCCTTAGTAGTCTCTTTCCAATGGATTAATACTAATAAGAAGGATACGAACATACAGCCAAAAGTAAATATGCCATGAATGATATACCATATGCCAATTTCCTGATGAACATAAGGTTCCCCTAATATAGGATCTATTTCAAATACTCTATAATGAAAATGGTGTATATCATTTGTAACAACCATGATTAAGCTAATAAATGGAATGGCAAGAAGAGCCATTATCTTTTTCCTTGTCAGATGAAAACCGAGGTATTGCATGATAAACAATAATCCGAGAGGCGTTGAAAAAGCCATACCTACATATTGGATGGCCGTCCAAACCTTTATGGCACTTAATGTTGTAGCGATTAAACCAAAAGCAGAAGCAAAACAATATACCGCAATTAATGCGGTATAACTAATAAACAATTGAGCAATTTTTGTATAATTGTAGCGTTTTAGAAATACGTATAAACATAAATACAAATTTAGTACACCTGATGTGCAGCTAAGAGTAATGAAAGCAGTCAATTGCGAATTCATGTCTATGTACCTCTTTATATTTTTAATTTTAATGTAGCATACATATAAAATTTTGTGGATTTATTTATCGATTAATTTTTTAAGGAGTAACGAATATGATCAATAAGGATAACTCAGAAATCATTTTCTTTTCTGATCCAGTTGAAAATCTAACCCACCCCTTTTATAAGAAACAAATTGTATTCACAGGCGCCCTTTCTACCATGACACGATCCGAAGCCTCCAAACAAGTAAAAGCATATGGAGGGTATTTACAGGGAGCTGTTACACAACATACTGATTTCGTTGTGCTTGGTAATAAACGTAGGGGTATAAGCGCCAAGCAGCAGAAAGCTGAGCAGCTAATCCGTGAGGGGCAAGACATTCAAATATTAATAGAAGATGATTTTTTATGGCTTATTTCGATCCCAAAGAAAGATGATAAGTAAAAAGAGTATGTAAGGTTGTTCTTCTTACATACTCTTTTAATTTTTTACTTTATCGGAACAGCAATAGGCTTTAATGTATATGGCTCTTTTATCAGTTCTAATGCCCCTGTACTATCCTTAATTTTGTATACACCTACTACAGGGGTAATCATAATCGAGGTAGCTTGTTCATCAAATTTATTTGCAACAATACGAGGAAAATTTTCACGCCCTTTGAAATCTGTATTATGACTAGTTCCTCTAAAATGAATTACATTATAATCATTCCCTAAATCATCTGTCACAATATAGTCAATGAGAACTCCTTGCCAAGCTTCATTTTCTTTTTCTACCAAGACTTCTTCGGAAAGATAAAATGTTGTAGCGATAGGTGTTTTCGTTATTTTAAAAGCTTCAATTTTTATACCTTTTCCTTCTGTTTTCATACTATCCTTTTCCACCCTTATTGTTTCACTTTCAAGCTTCTCTAAAGCAAATTCAAATGCCCAGTCACCTGCTACTGAATTATTTACATTATTTAAATCAACAATTTGATTTCCTTGAAAATTAATGTGAACTTCCTCGGGCTTAGAGCCTCTAATGAGTTCAAAAATATACAATACTGCATACTCATTGCTGTTTATCTTTTGAACCATATAATTTGTTGAATAGCCGCCATATCGATACCTATTTCCAAATTCCTTAGCAGTTAGTTCACGATTGTCACCATATAAAACTGGCCTTTCTCCTAAATCCTTTTCACTTTTAATAGTGTAAGCAATAGTAATATTTTCGCCATCATATACAGCATCTGTGACAGTGACTTCAACTTCATTACTTTCTTGGCTCACTCCGACACTTGTAGAATACTGATCATAGTTGTTAAATACATACCTTTCATCATCAATAAACAATTCGAATATACTTCCGATAAACGGTAAATTTGCAGCAAATGTAGGAAACGTATAACCAAGTGTCATACTGGATGCAATAAAAAAAGTAGCTGCAACAATAAAATTTTTAATGAAATGCCTTTTCTTTTTGACTATCATGACATTTCTTTTCACTCTCTCTTTTTCAAGCGAGCTCACTTCCATCGGCTCTATATTTATATCAAGATTTAAATCATTAAATTGTTTATATAGCTTTTTCATGTCATACTTCCCCCCAAACGAATTTGCTGTAATCGTTTTTTCCCACGATATAATCGATTATCAATAGCGGCTTTTGTTAAACCACAATGAATAGCAATTTCTTCGTTTTTCATATTTAAAAAGTATTTCATCGTAAAAATATCACGGTCTAATTGCTCTAATTGCGTCATCATGATGAGCACTTCCTCCGTTGTTGTCTTGATTAAGTATTCCTCTTCAGCCGATATTGCGGCTTCACCTGTTTCATTTAGCTCATAAAAATATGGAGTTTTAGACAACCTTCTTTGTTTCGAAATGGCTTTAAACTTTGCTATCGTGCAAATCTATCTTCTAAAATCCTCTTTATCGCCTCTAAATTGTTTAGCATTTTCATAAGCCCCTAGAAATGTATCACTAATACATTCCTCTATTATTTGAGGATCATTATAGGATTTTAGAGCATTATAAATAATCGCTTTGATAATCCCCATATATTCATCAATGACATATTGAAGTGTTTCTTCTCGTTTTTTCTTAAGATGTTTTATAAAATTTTCATCTGTTACCCTCATGCAAACACCCTTTCTTCCACAAACATAAAGGATCCTTTATATAAAACATCGCTCAATCTTAAATTTCTTCTCATATTACTCAAAAATATTTATAATTTCAATTTTTTAACAAATATAAAAGGCTAAATCTCAATTGATTTAGCCTTTTTAATGTTTATAGTATAGATTTTAACAAATAGCATTGGGACGAAAACTATTTGTTTACCTTAGGTGCTGGATAATCAAAGCCCTTTGTATCCACCTCTACCTTTTTCATCTGCTGATCTTCTAGTGGTTTATTTGTAGCATCTCGCTCTGCTCCAACAATGGCATCAACTGTTTCCATACCTGCAATCACCTTGCCAAAAGCAGCATATTTTCCATCAAGATGTGATGCTTCCTTTACCATAATGAAAAATTGTGAGCCCGCTGAGTTTGGATCATCTGAACGAGCCATCGAAATAAMACCACGTTCATGCTTCATATTATTTTCAAATCCATTTGAGGTAAACTCACCATCAATCGAATAATCAGGTCCTCCAGTACCATTCCCTTTAGGATCTCCACCCTGAATCATAAAATCAGGAATAACTCGATGGAAAATAAGACCATCATAGAATCCATCTTTTACTAAAGCAATAAAGTTAGCTACTGTATTTGGTGCTACAGTAGGCTCCAATTCAATAACAATTTTTTCATCATTGCTCATCGTAATCGTCACAATTGGATTTTCCTTCACTTTTGACGCATAATCCATTGTTTCTTGTGTTTCTTTAGCTGTTTTTCCCTCAGTTTTCTCACTATCCTTAGCTGTACCACAGCCTGTCAAAACAACAATAATGGCTAGCGTAGATAGCATAAAAAACAAACCTTTATTACGTACGAACATATCCTTTTCAACTCCTCTTGTTAAGCATCAATTTATTATAAAACTATCCAAACTGTAGGACAAATCTTAATAACTTATAAAAAATGGGCATAGGTTCTTTAATCCTACGCCCATTTTATCTGAAGTCATGAGGAAACATAAATACATTAATGTATCATACTTCCTGATTATTCATTCAATTTCGGTTCATTGTTCTTTTTCATAAATTTAAAATCACTACTAGGATATTCACACATGGATCACTTATAAATTTCTGACACTTTAAAAATGTCCACACCCTATTGTCTATAATTCATCTATACCTTTAAAATTGACAAATATATATTAGTTAAGCAAAATTAACTTAACTAAAAAGATTTAAATAGATATATGAAGGATGATAAATCTGTGCATGATTATTTAATAATAATAGACAAAATCAATCAACAATTTGAGCAGTTTAAATTGTTAGTTTTACAAGAAACAAAAGAGATCGAAGAATTACAGAATTTCCACTTAACCCCCCAACAGGAAATTATTATGAGTTATATAATTCGAAATGAACCAGTTATTGCAAAAGATTTAGCAACTCATTTCGATATTTCAAAAAGTGCAGTTAGCCAAGTTATTTCAAAGCTTGAAGAAATGAATATGATTTATCGTCAAGAAAATTTAACAAACCGTAGAGAGACCTTTATTTATCTTGGAAATAGAGGAAAAGAGTTTCATCAGCTTATTAAAAAAATCGATGAAATTCTTGTGGAAAAATATTATTCCAAAGCAAGCTTAATAGAGTTAAAAAATATTCTTGATACATTAAATAAAATTGTCGGAAATAAAAATCAAATTGATTAAGGACTAATAAAATTATCTACCTATCTAAGCTTACCCATTTTTCAAAACAGTGTAGCAAAGACTGCCTTTGGTAGATTAGATTAGATTAAATTAACTTTAATTGTAGATTTAGAAAAAATGATTCAGAAATAAAGAATACCTTTGAAAATTTCATCCTAATTTATAATGTTCGAATAATGTATAAAGAAATATATTACAGTTTTCCTACACAACTATATTATTTTAAACTATTAATCATTTTTAATATTAGCTTCGAAATAGTAAAACTGGTCTTCTATTATCTCTTTTCTAAGCAATGGATCAGGCGCTTCGCCCTTCACATATTGATCAAAAAAGGCCAAAATATACTTATTCATAACTTCATGAAAATGATCTATATCAATATTCCATGACAATAAAGGAGAGAGATAAGGGAAATCAGTAAAAGAATAATGATCTCCTGCTATAAAAGTGAGCATAAAAGTATCTCCCCTGATCCCCTCCTTATAGTGATAATCAGCAAGCTCTGTAATTTTATCATGGTACTTTTGAAATTCTTCTGTAGTTATATTCGTATATTGTATTTCTTCATCAGGTATGTAAAGATAATTTTCATCTAAAATAAACATAAAAGGCTGATTAAATCCTGAGCTGGCTACTGGCTCATGCAATGGGCCATCTATATTGATTCCTGCTGAAATTCTTCTATCATCCAACAATGCTTGAGCAGCTGTTGAACCTCCATATGAATGACCAAATATACCTATTTTGTTCATATCTAACTTTCCAGTAAATAAATCTACAGGATCCTTATCATTTATGATAGTTAATTGATCAATCACATAGCTCATGTCTGTCGATCGAGTTTTAACATCTTTCTCATCTGCAATATTAAAGGAATAAGAATATGCGTTTTTCTGATTCATTATTTCTCTTCCATCTGGAAACTTCGTATAAGCTGCATCATCTGTATGGTCAATGCTTACAACAATATATCCATGGCTCGCCATTTCCTCCATTTGAGAAAAATTTTGCATTCTTGTACTGCCATATCCATGAGAAAATAAAAGTACAGGGAATTTTTCGTGTTTATTGGTTACAGCTACATCTTTTATACTATTAGTTTGTCCATACTTTAAATATTCAAATAAAACGCGCGGTGTAGAAAAAATGAATTCCATTGTTCCTGACCATTCTTCGTATGGGAAGGGTTCATAATGTGTTTCCTTCACATCCTTTTCCACATCTGTCGGATACCATATCTGTATCATCAATTCCCGAACTTTTTGTGCTGAGCTCTGCCTGGATTCGTCTTTCAGATGTCTTGAATTCATGCCCACTTCAAAAGGTCCTGTAGGCTTAGGAAGTTGAAAAACAGGCATGACTGTTACTAACACAAAGCTACTAATCGAGTAAATGATAATAAATAAGATATATAAAAACTTTCTTACCTTTCTTTTATTTTTCACGTTCCCAACCATGGATTTTACTTTTTTTCTGTTCGTTTGTATGAGTACCTTCATTGTTAATACAGATAAAAGAATAAACAAAATATAACTTAATCCCATTTGCCATCGATAACCCTCAAACCCCAAATGAATAATTAAAACGATAAATGCACTGATGTTAGTTATTAATTTTATTTTTACATCAAATTTAATAAGAAAAGAAAATAACCATATAATATGCACTACAATTAATATCTCTTCAAACAGCCTCAATAATATCATCCCCTATCAATAAATCATTTAGTTTAGTTAACTTTACTTAACTTTAAATTACAATAATCTAATTGTCAATTTTTTCTGAAGTTTTTTATAAATATTGTTTAAATCCCATAAGGTCATATGATCAGAATATTCCAAATGCTATATAACAAAAAAATACTTACAGTACAAACCAAGATAATGGCTTGTATTGTAAGTATGTTTCTAAAAGAATTTTTTTACTTTTTACTAATTTTAATTTTGCATCTTTAAAATGTACTGAGATATCGGTTTTAATTACTGTACTATACAATTCATTAAAGTTTGAAAAATTAGGAGCAGCCTAAATTTAATTAGTTCACGTTTTATAATTAAGTATAGCGTCAATAAATCATAATTCCCTTGTCTAATACAGATTGATTTTGTACCTGATTCCCTAAAATATATAGTTTTTTTAAGTTGGGCAAATTCACTAAGGGTTCTACATTCGAAATAGCATTATTTTCTAAATGAAGCACCTCTATTTGTTGCCAATTTCCCAAGAAATTTAACGATTGTAGTGAACTATCTTGTAAAGTGAATGAACGTAAATTTGTAAAGCCAGCAAAGTAAGGCATGATCTTATCTACTTCTTGCACCCATTCCCCATTACCAATTTGAATGGAAACATCATTTAAAGTTAAATGCTCCAGCACGTTGTTCGTAAATGGCTTGCTATTCACCTGAAAATTACATTCATTACAGTTTAACATTTTTACATGCTGCAAATTGAATAAGTCATTGGTTTCATAAAAGAGGGTCTCATTTAAATTGATTGTTTGCAAATGAGGTAGGTCATTTAATGAACGAATACCTGTAAGAATTCCATACTCCATGACTGTAAGCTGTTCTAGCTGTGGGTATTTCAGTAGTTCTGCACCATTCAATTGCGAATCCGATCCACTTATAGAAACCGTCAAATCTCTTAAAGCGGGTGCTTCTAGCTGTGGTAAAAATGAACTCTTCAGCTCTGCTTTTTTCAAATGGGGCGCTACAATCGATGAAATATCACCATGATAGCCAGTTAACGATAACTCCGTCAATGACGTTAGACTGTTAACCATATCCAACAATTCCACTTGACCAGGAGAAGCTAAACGTAGCTTTGTTAAAGATGACATATTTCTAAGTCTATCTAAATTGATGATATTCATGTTTTCAAGATCTAAAGATTGTAGTTTAGGCATATTTTGTATAAAATCAAGCGTTTTTAAATTTCTTACTGAGGTAAGTTTTAATTCTTGTAATTGAGTCAATGAGTATAGTGGGCTAAAATCTGTAGCTTCACTAATGTCTATTGCTAACGATTCTAGATTAGTTAGTGTAGACAGCCACTTTAAATCATTAATTGATTTTAAGGAAAGTGATTTCAGCGATAATTTATTTAGAATCTGAAAATCTGTCACCTCTTCAGCCACATAAGATAGTTCTAGAGATTGAAGATTGGGGAACTCTAATAATAAAGCAAGTTCATCATTACTTCTAATTTGGATAGAGAGCTCTTTAACATTAGACTTATCACTAAAATATCCTGCGATTTTACTAAATGATTCATTAAAACTACCTGTATAACTTTTTAAGTTTTCAAGATGTTGGAAGCTTACTTTTTCACTTTGTGATATTTCATAATCATTCATGAGCTTTAAAACCGTTAATCCAGTAAAGGCCTCAAAGTCCTTTTGTTCAATTTTTTGCGTATTTAATAATTTATCCATAATGATATAAGTAGAAATTTTAGCTTCCTTATTTGTAAAAGGATCTTCTAGACTATAATCAAAATGCCATTGATCGTCAGAATAGTAGGCAGCCAAATATCGAATACTTGCAATCTCTTCTTTTGCTGGCATCGTCCCACCTTTATCAAAAATATCTTTTAAAAAGAACAGAAGAACTTCACTTTCAGGCATTGTTCGAACGGATAGTTCTTCACGGTTTCCATCCTCTATTTGATTACTACTTAAAAGAAAATACCCAAGGAATACACACATCATGACAATTGGTATCATAAAGAGCAGCTTTAAATTTGTTTTTGGACGGGATGTTGTATGAGGAGAAGCTGTTCCATAATAATTATTAATCGTTTGACCAACATAATAAATTTTATTCTCTTTCAACATGATTTCCGTATCACAAAAAGGACATTTGAATGTTTGCTCTTCTTTATATTCAATTTTCCCATTACAATTTGGACAATTTAATTTAATAAATTCCACTGGCAGCCCCCCAGCACTATTTTTCCATTAAGCTTAGTTGTCTAAAAAATAAATGTCAATATTTACGAAGTATAGGCAAGCAATCTAAAACTAAATTTTAAGTGTCTAGCCAGCTGTTTGAATTCTTTATAACAGCAGAATTTAATAAATCTAACTAAATTTACAATAATCCTATACTTGGGTTATTAAAGTTTGCCCAGGCTATATCACTGTTAATGTACCTAACCATTCTATAGGCTACTGGCTTAAAACCGCACTTAGGCCAAAATGCCGATGCAGCAAGATTAGTTATTCTCCAATCTGTAATGATATTCTCATAGCCCGCCTCTTTCATCCTTCTACAGCCTTCATTCATCAACTTTTTTCCCACACCTCTTCCCATTTGAGAAGCGTAAGTACCTGCAATCGTTAGCTCTATTGCATGCTCAGGTGTCATCAAATCTGAATGTATAGGATAATATTTTTGAAATCCTAATTCCTGCCCATCCTTTACTGCAACGAAACATGTATCATCATTCTCCTCTACTATACTTTTATATGAGTCTTTTATGCTCATGACAACCTCAGGGAATACAGGCTCAAATGTAGGTGCGGAATTTTGATACGATTGAATGATCCTAGACATTTTCCCCATCATTTCACTATCCATTTTATTTGCAACCCTAATCTCTGCATTACATGTATTTTCAAATGGTTTATAATCTCCAATGTTCATGACCCCATGTACTTGTTGTATAGAAAAGCTTAATCGTTGGTAGGCATCATAGTAAGCCTGATTTCCAAGAGGAATTATCGTGTAATGCATAAAGCAACCTTGCTCTAGCCATACCACTGAAATCTCTGCATATAATTTTCTAATAAGCTCAGCGGATTGATCCTTTCTGATTGCCAACCCTTCATATGGTACCCATACATGTCTGCCTCTTAGAGAGTCATTCTTGATGACTCCGATTAAATATCCTACTAGGTCATCTTTAATAAATGCTCCAATCCCCTTAATAGTATTATGAGCAAATAAGTTTTCAAGCATATTTGTTATATGTTCAGCATTAAGACAGCTGTTGTTTAGAAATGGATATACTTCACCCTCAAGGCTCTGTCTATTTTCGAGTAATTCAGCCATTGTGGGTACATCATTCACACCGATTGTTTTATATTTATATTTTCCCACTTCAACTCTCCCCCTAAATTTCTACATTATATTACATATTATATCATTATAGATAATACAGGATTTTGTTGGATATTTTTAATTACTTTCTAATCTAAGAGAGCCAAAGTCTAATTACAATGATGAATTTCTATCCTTAAGCTAAGCCAATTAACTATGTAGAAATAAAATAAATATGATATCTTTTTGCAAGGTAGTATTTTGGAAAGAGAGGATTTTTAGCAATGAATCAAAAAAATTTCTGGCTTGATTTACCACGGCCATTCTTCATTTTAGCTCCCATGGAGGATGTGACAGATGTTGTATTTCGTCATGTCATTCAGGAAGCAGGGAGACCCGATGTATATTTTACGGAATTCACCAATACGACGAGCTATTGTCATCCAGATGGGTTAGATAATGTACGTAACCGCTTAGCTTTCACAGAAGATGAACAGCCTATTGTTGCACATATTTGGGGAGACAACCCTGAACATTTTCGTCAAATGAGTATTGGTATGAAGGAATTAGGCTTTAAGGGAATTGATATTAATATGGGTTGCCCAGTTGATAATGTAGCAGAAAGAGGTAAAGGAGCTGGATTAATTCTTCATCCTGACCTAGCCGCAGATATTATTCAAGCAGCCAAAGCAGGAGGCTTACCCGTTAGTGTCAAAACAAGACTTGGCTTTACGGATGTAGCAGAATGGCGTGAGTGGCTTACACATATTTTAAAACAGGATATCACCAATCTTTCTATTCATCTCCGTACAAGGGAAGAGATGAGCAAGGTCGCTGCACATTGGGAATTAATTGGAGATATCAAAAAACTACGTGATGAAGTTGCTCCCCACACATTACTGACGATCAACGGTGATATTCCTGATCGTTTAACAGGTCTAAAACTAGTTGAGCAATACGGTATCGATGGTGTAATGATTGGGCGCGGGGTGTTTTCAAACCCATTTGCCTTTGAAAAGGAACCTAAAGAGCATAGCGCCAAAGAATACCTTAATTTACTATACTTACACCTTAACCTTCATGACCACTATTCCAAGGAATTCGAAACACGTTCATTTAAAGCATTACAACGTTTCTTTAAAATATATGTACGTGGCTTCAAAGGGGCTAGTCAATTGAGAGTTCAATTACTGGGTGCACATTCTACGGATGAAGTCCGTGAATTACTAGCTACGTATATTGCCCACGAACTAAAGGAGAAAAAATAAGAGGAGATTGGCTATCGCCACTCTCCTTTTTATTTGCTTTTACTTGTAATCATTTATTGGGCCTTTATCCATTAGAACTTCTACCATATTAGAAGAGCCCATCTTCAGCTTAGGTCTACGTTCAGAATTTGGTTCACTATAAAGCTCTAATGGGCTGATAATCACACCATCTGGAGTATTATGAAGTATTCCAGGTACACAGGAATAAATTCTATCATTATTATTAGCATTTTTAGCAAAAATAGTAACGGAGGTTCCATTATGATTATCTATACTCATAGACACCTTATATCTGTAGAATGAGCCTGTGCCATTTGATTGGGCGGAATAAACCACAGGAACAACAGCTAAAACATTATTATTTAATCTCAATTTGATTACTTCAGTTTTTGTTGAACCAGCATCTCTCCCAACATCCCCCATGTGTTCGACTACCCCGTTGTGAAAACTCCTAAGTGGAGGTGTATTTTTCGCCCCAAACATAGCTACATCGATCTGCTGACCATCCTTTGTATAGACTAAAGCATATATATCGTAGTCAGTACCAGTTTGCCATGATACCGTAGCAGTAATTTCAGGCGTTTTATCAATGATAACTGGCTTTTGACCTTTGGTGAGACTGACATTCCCTTTTACCTTTTCAAGATTTATCTGTGATAACATGCTTTGTCTATTTGTACTTTCTGGAACATTTAATGATTGATCAGGTTCTATCAGCATTTGTTTTTTTATAGTTGTTGATTTAGAAAACTTGTTTTGTTCTTCAGGTTCAACCTCAACACCGTAATTTTTACATAACCCCTCTAACCCAGAATCAAATCCCTGCCAAATAGATCTCACCTTTGTCTGACTACTTCTTAGATATAATTCTAATACTACGATTCCATTTTCATTTGCAAAATTAGCTGGTGCTAAATTGATAATATTGTTATCAGTACATATTTCTGCCTTTAAATTTTTCACATTTGAAAAACCTTGGCTATTATCTTCTGTAAGTGTTATAGCTATTTTAGTAATACCTTCAGGGATTTTACTCATGTCAAAATTCATTTTATGTATTTTTATATTCCCTACAATCTCAGATGGTATCAGGGTAGCTGCACCAGATAAGCTAGTTGGTTGATTATAAAATATAATGCCGCTATCTCCTTGTACCTTGTTTACATCCGTTAAAAGGAATGCAGTTAACGAAATATCGATCGAATTAGACATTTCGTAGCTAATAGTAACACTACCTTTTTGGGAACTTATAACTGTATTTGCTCCCATCTGAAGGAATTGAATCATGTGAATCCCCCTTATCCCCTTATTATGTATAGATATCAAATTGATAAAATTGTAAAGTTAATCTTCCAATTAAAAAATTCGAGTAATATTTACAAAATCCTTCTTTAGAGGAAAATAACCGGAAACAAACACTGTTATTTACAGAAAACCAATCTAATTTCTCATAAATGCATTTTATGATATGATGTTTAAATTGTGTGTCTACTAAGTAGCACAGTTACATTCTTCAAAGAAAGAGGTATTTATGCATCATACACAGTTATCCAAGCGACATTGGTTACTTATCTTAACACTTGCATTATTAACATTTGTTCTTGGGACAAGCGAATTTGTTATTGTCGGGATCTTAACTGATATTTCTTCAAGCCTTCATATGACAAATGCAAAAGCAGGCACACTCGTTTCTGCGTTCGCTATCACATTTGCCATCGCTACACCACTCGTGATGTCAGCAACAAGCCATTTTCCAAAGCGTAAATGGATGTTGTTTTTGATAGGTTCCTTCATTGCCTTAAATGCTCTGTGTGTAATTTCAACGAGCTATATTATGCTCCTTATACTTCGGGTTATGACCGCGATTGTAACAGGTGTATTGATCTCTCTAGCCATGATTGTTGCAAGCGAAACCATGCCGATTAATAAACGCGGCCTTGCTATATCATTTGTTTTCGGTGGTTTTACACTGGCCAATGTAGTTGGAGTACCCATTGGAATTGTAATCGCTGAATGGTACGGCTGGAATGCCACTTTTATGTTAACCACTCTTCTCGGAGGGTTGGCGTTTGCGGCATCTTTTTTTGTCTTACCTACTCGACTCAGCCAAGTACGAAGCTCAATACGGGATCAATTTTCTTTAATGATTCAGCCTCGAATTTTAATTGCCTTTTTCATTCCTGCTCTCGGTTTTGGTGCAACCTATGCAGTCTTTACGTACCTTGTTCCTATTTTAAAGGGAATGGGTGCACCAAATAATTCTATAAGTTTAATCTTATTCGGCTACGGCTTTCTTTCAATTTTCAGCAACATTCTTGCCGGTAAAATTGCCACTCACAATGCCATCGGCCGACTTCGGTTTGTCTTTCTCGCACAAGCTATTGTATTGACAAGCTTATTTTGGACAACAAACCATTTTATTTTAGGATTAGCGAACATCGGACTAATGTCACTTATGGCCATCCTCTTAACAACATCTACTCAACTTTATTTAATAGATTTGGCCGAAATTTATAAACCAGATGCTAAAGGACTCGCTGCTTCTCTTATGCCCGTGGCAAGTAACGTAGGCATCGCTTTTGGGTCTGCATTAGGCGGCATTGTATATCATCAAGGAAATTTGATGAATGTCACATGGGTCGGTGGTATAGTTGCCGTCAGTGCAAGTCTACTAACTTTCTTTAGTTATCATTTAGACCTTAAACAAAAGAAAACAGCATAAAAAATGCAAGAGGTACCTTAGAAAGAATATAAATCAAACAGACCCATTCGAATAAAGCGAATGGGCCTGTTTTTAAAAAGCTTACTTGTGATCCGTATCTTCATAATAAGGAATAATTATTCTGGAATAATATATTTTTCTTTCATTGGCCCAACTTTATTTAAAATAATTGCGCCAATCATTTGTATAATCGTCTTCACAATAATTTGCCCCAAAATGGCGGCAGGTACCGCTTCCCATGGCAATATATTGGCACCAAGTGGACTTAAGCCGATTACTACGAAAATTGCAGAATCTAGAAATCCTCCAACAATACCACTGTAGAACACACGCCAAGCCATTGGTAATTTTAATCGAGTATAAATTTCAGTATCGGCCGTTTCTGCGACAACAAATGATAGTGCTGAGGCTACCACAATTAAAAGTGTATCACCTAGTAGGAATGACACCACAGCTGATAAAATTAAAGCTGTAATAATAAATAAATACGTCTTTTTTCTACCATATTTATTTTGTACTAGATCCCGAAAAATAAAGGTGGCCCCAATTAAAAGCGTTCCCATTGGAACAATAAACATACCAAAATGGAATGGTGCAAATGCTGCCGTTACCACATTAGCAATAACAATAGATAATAAATAAAATAATATTCTCAAACTATTACTCCTCAAGTAAATTTAATTTTTGTAATGGCACACTATACACCTCTTTTATTTCCCCACACAAGGGCATGTAACTGTGGCAGTACTTTAACATCTCTTAAATCCTCATCCTTCATTACTCTATCAATCAGTGCACGATATTTATCCAATAAATCCATCATTAATTGTGAATTATCAGTTGCCGTGAGATCATCATTACCGACTTGAAGATAAAAAGGAATCATTGGATATCGATGGTGAATTTGTTTAGCATAATCGTAATCCTCTTGATTAAAAACGACTATTTTGAGGGATACATGGTGATTGCTGTTCCGATCTTTAAGTTTTTCGAAGATATAAGAGAGCACCGAGTAGTCTGTGGTCATTCCAGAACTAGGTGGCTTTGGTGAAATTGTCAGTTCATCAATCTCATACATCCACTTTTGCCACCTACTCCCCTGTGTTTCTACCCCGATTTTTATGTCATTTTCTTTTAAAATGGCAATAAGCTCTGCTAAATTCGGATTGAGTGCAGGATTGCCGCCTGAAATTGTGACAAATGAAAAACCATTGCCCCCTAAACGTTTCAACTCAGACCAAATCTCTTCCGCTGTCATTTGGACAATAAGGTGCTTTCCACTGCCGTCCCACGTAAACGATGAATCACACCAAGAACAGGAATAATCGCAGCCCGCAGTTCTTACAAACATCGTCTTCTGGCCAACGACCATACCCTCTCCTTGAATCGTTGGCCCAAAAATCTCGATAACAGGTACTTTACTCAACTTCCATCCACTCCCTTCTAGCTTCTGCATAGCTTGTTGGAGTCTCGTAAAGCCTGATAAACTCTACACGCACACCGTTATATCCTTCATCACGCAAGGCCTCAGTCAACTTTTCGTAAATCCAAACAACAATGTTCTCTGCCGTCGTATTCATGGGTGGAAGCGTTTCATTTAAATAACGGTGATCCAAATGAATCTCTATTTTATGTTTCCATATTTCTTTTATATCGCCGAAATCAATCATCAAACCACGTTCATCTGTGTAGCCACTCAGTCCTAATATAGCTCGATAGGTATGCCCATGTAGATTTTTACATTTCCCTTCATAATGATGTAGATGATGGGCAGCATCGAAGGTAAATTCTTTGCTTATGAGAACACGCTTTGCATGATATTTCAATTGATTTCTTTGAATATCCACATCAATTCTCTGGAGTCTCTCAACGATTTTAAAATCTGACATGCCTTAAGACTCCTTCCTATAACTTAAATACTCATCAAGCCCTTTATTTCGCAATTTACATGCTGGGCATTCACCACATCCATCTGCTATGACACCGTTATAGCAAGTCAACGTTCTTTGCCGTACAAACTCAAGTGCCCCAAGCTGATCAGCTAATTCCCATGTTTGTGCCTTATTCAGCCACATCAAGGGTGTATCAATCACAAAGGAATCATCCATCGATAAATTTAACGTTACATTTAAGGATTTAATAAAGACATCTCGGCAATCCGGATATCCACTAAAATCAGTTTCACAAACACCTGTTACAATATGCTTTGCCCCTACTTGGCTCGCTAAAACGCCCGCAAATGAAAGAAAAAGGAGATTGCGGCCAGGCACAAAAGTCGATGGGAGCTCACCATTTTCTCCGTCCTTCACCTTTATGTCTTGTCGTGTCAATGCATTCGGAGCAAGTTGATTCAGGAGAGACATATCAAGTATGTGATGCTTGATACCAAGCTCCTCTGTTATCACCTTCGCACAGTCAATTTCAAGACGATGCCTTTGACCATAATCGAAAGTTACTGCCTCAATCTCTTCAAAGCGTTCTTTTGCCCAGAACAAACAAGTTGTGCTGTCCTGACCTCCACTAAATACTACAATTGCTTTTTCCTTTTTCATCTATAAAGACTCCCTTATATCGAAAAAACAGCACTCTAAGAAAAAGTGCTGCTTTCTTCTTAGTTTTTTTAAGAGGGTAGCTAAAAACCTCTGTCTTGCTTCATTTATCGATTATCAATTTTTTCTGGGTTAAGATCGTGGTTCATTAAACGATAATTGGCGATTTCTTCGTATTTAGTTCCTGGCTTCCCATAGTTACACCATGGATCAATCGAGATACCCCCACGTGGAGTAAATTTCCCCCAAACCTCTATATATCTTGGATCAAGTAATGCAATTAAATCATTCATAATGATATTCACGCAATCTTCATGGAAATCGCCGTGATTTCTAAAACTGAATAAATACAACTTTAGAGATTTACTTTCAACAATTTTTTTATCTGGGATATATGAAATGTACATCGTTGCAAAATCCGGCTGATTTGTAAGCGGACATAAACTGGTAAACTCTGGGCAATTAAACTTAACAAAATAATCTCGATTAGCATGAAGATTATCCACTGCCTCTAATACCTCAGGTGCATAATCATAGGAATACTTTGTACCTTGATTACCTAATAGGGTCAAATCCTTTAATCCTTCTTGATGACTTCTGCCAGACATAAAAAAACCTCCTTGTAAAATGTTTCCCAACACTTTTCAAGAGAGGCATCACCAATCATTCTATTTAAAACATAAGTAAACAGATAAAAAAAGCCACGTCCGATATGGACATGGCAAATTGTCATGTTTCCATAGTTTTTTATAGAGGGTATCAGCTATGAACCTCTCCCGTTCTAGTCCGGGCATTCTTTTCTTCAATATCGTACAAAAAATAATACAGGACGTCAAATGGATTTTTTATAAAACTCTTAAATGATAAAAAGTATGAATCACTGTAAGTCAATACTCATTTGAAAGTTCTACTTTTTTATTAAATTACTAGGAAAATAGAATTAATCCATTTTTGACAAAGTAATACTAATTATCAATATTTTGAGATTTTTCAATATTCCGATATTCGAATTATCTCACCTGTGATAAATTGGAAATATCACACTAAACCGAAAAGTGTGATAATTAAGAGCGGAGGGAGAAATGAGATTTGAAAAAGTTTAAGTTTACGAAGTTTTTAAGTAGTATGATAGCTTTCGTTATGGTGCTTTTTCTATTGGTTCCATTATCGAGTGCTAATGCTGAAGATTCGAAACCATTCAAGCAGGATAGCCAAAGTGAAAGTATACTTCAATTAAAGGCGGCTATCGCTGAACAGCTAAGCTTGTCTAAAGATGGTCCAACTCTTCACGAAAGCTTACAAAATGTATCAGGCAATCAAGAAGTTGCAGTCATCGTACATTTATCTGAAAAGCCTGTGGCACTAGAGCAAGGAATGAGCCAATTGAAAGGCCAAAAGTTCTCTAATGCGCGAGCAAATGAAGTTCGATCAAATGTAAAATCTCAACAAGCACAAGTTAAGAAAGAATTAGCTACTAAAAATGTTCAAATGACTCAAGGCTACACATTTGATACTGTTTTAAACGGTTTTGCAGCAACTGTGAAAGCAAATGATCTCCCAAAGCTGCTTTCAATAGAAGGAATAACATTAATTGAACCTGATGCAATTGTTTACGCATCTGAAGATAATACAATGAAATCATCAGAACTGATTAAGGAAGATCAACTAGAGGCTCAAATGAATACAAGTATTTCTTTCCTCGGCATCGAACAGCTTTGGAATGAAGGAATTGAAGGACAAGGTATAAAGGTAGCAGTATTAGATACTGGTATTGACGCAGATCACCCTGAGTTCGCTGGAATTTACAAGGGTGGGAAAAACTTCATTCCAAATTCATCAACTTACACAAAGCCTCGGGCAGATGACGATGCATCGGAAACCTTGCCTTCTGAGCGTCCTGCTGGAACACCTGAATTTAATGAAAAGGGAAGCTCGTTCTATACTTCTCACGGTACCCATGTTGCTGGAACTATTGCAGCAATTGGAGCTAACAATTTCGGCATTAAAGGAATTGCTCCAAAAGTAGACCTTTATGCTTACCGTGTTCTTGGTGCATATGGAAGTGGGGCTACATCTGGTATTGTTAAAGCAATTGAAACGGCTGTAACAGAAAAAATGGACATAATCAACCTTTCTCTTGGTGGGGGGGCTAACTCTGAAACGGACGCTGGTTCATTTGCTATTAATAATGCAATGATGGCTGGAACAATCGGAGTAATTGCAACAGGGAACTCCGGCCCAAATCGAGGAACAATGGGCACGCCTGCAACCGCTCGTTTAGGAATTGCTGTGGGTAACACAACAAATCCAGAAACAATGTATAACGGTGAAGTGAATGTTACAGTTGGTGACTACAACTTAACAAAACAGCTCCCATTAATGGGAACAACTTTTGGAAGGGATTTAGCAACACAGCTTCAAGGAGAATTTGACCTAGTTGCTATTCCTGGAAACGGAGAAGTAAAAGACTATGAGGGAATCGATGTAGAAGGTAAAGTGGCATTAATCTCTCGTGGCAGTATCGCATTTGTTGATAAAATTGCGAATGCAAAGGCAAATGGAGCAGTCGCCACAATTATTCATAACTTTGCTGGTGGAACAAATGCACCTAATATTTCAGGTACATTCCTGGGTGATTCTTTTGCTTTTCTACCAACATTCGATATGTCCCAAACGGATGGCAATGCAATTCGTGCTGCATTAGCCGGTGGAACTGGAAAAGTTAGCTTTAGTCAATTTACTTCCACAAAGACACTGGGAGATGAAGTAAACGATTCAAGTTCCCGTGGCCCATCTATGCCAAACTTTGATATTAAACCAGATGTAAGTGCACCTGGAACAAACATTATGTCAACGATTCCAATGTATAAAAAGGACTTCCCTAATGCAGATTATGCAGAGGCATATGATCGTAAAACAGGAACTTCTATGGCAACACCGCATATTACAGGTATTGTTGCATTACTTAAACAAGCAAATCCTGATTGGAATGCGTTCGACATAAAAGTGGCGCTTTCTAATACAGCAAAGGTTTTAGATAAAACAAAATACGATGTGTTCTCTCAAGGTGCAGGTCGTGTAAATGCTTATGCTGCAGCACATCCAGAAATTCTTGCCTATGCATTGGATAGTGCAATTTTAGATGGAACAGGAGCTGTTTCAGAAAACTTAAAAGGGACAGTTACTTTTGGTCCACAATCTCTTAAAGACCAGGATATTTCCGTAACGAAACAAGTTTTAGTAAAAGATATAAAGGGTCACGGCGGTAATTATAATGTATCAATTGATGTGACAAAATCATTTGGTGATGCAACTGTTACAGTCGACCAGCCAACATTTAATCTAGTTGGTGAGCAAGTGTTAAATCTTACATTAACGGCTTCACAAGCTACAGCTCCAAACGGCTCGGAAATACTGGGGTATATTCACATCAGCGGTGGTGCTACAGAAATTTCATTGCCATTCGCAGCTGACTTTGGAAGTGAGGCAGTAACTGAAATTAAAGATTTAAAAATTACAGAAACAGACCTCTCCTTTAATGGAGATGGCGTGAAAGATTCAGCTGTACTTTCATTTACATTAACTGGCGATGTAACAACTAACTATATCGAGCTATGGGATATTATGAATCCTCAAGGTGGAGAATATGGTGATGGCTACATCGGTTATCTACATGCAGGTACTGCGCTAGGAAAAGGCTCTTATACGCTGAATATCGCTGGGCAATACAAACCATGGGGAACAGAACCTGCCACAACAATTCCAGATGGTCTCTATACTATTGACTTTACTGGTCTTTCGGCATCAGGGGTAGTTTCCGATTATGTTGGACCAATTATCGTGAAAACGACTAAACCAGAAATTACTGGTTCAGTAGCTGAAGGTGTCGCTACAGGAAAGGTAACAGATAAGTATATCGACTACAATGAAGAGTTATATTTATATGGTTTAAACTATAATTTAAATGATAAATTAAAAGCTTCCTATATTGCGACTGTGAATGGCGAAATACAAGCGCCTGTTCCTTTTGAATTAAATCAAGACGGTAGCTTCACATTCCCAGTAACAACAGAAACTAATGCTGTATCATTAAAAATTGAAGACGCTGCTGGGAATGTTGGTGAAGCACTAATATTTGAAAAAGATGTAGTTGAACCAAAAGTAACACTTTCTGTCAATCCAACTGAGCTAGACCTAACAGCTGGGGAATCTGCACAACTTACGGTAACAGAGACATCTACTCCTCCAGAAGGTGAAGCAACAGAGGAAGATGTAACTTCAAAAGCAACTTATGTTGTGGGAGATGAAAATGTTGCAACAATAGCAAATGGATTAGTAACTGCTGTAGGTGAGGGCACGACTACGATTGCTATTTCATATGGTGATCATGAAGTTACGGTAAATGTTACAGTAAAAGCACCTGTTGTAGAAACACCAATCGTAACACTAGAAATTGACCAAGCTCAGGTTGAAACTAGAATAGGTAAAGAGGTTATGGTTAAGATTACTGAAGTAACTACTTTTGAGGGTAGAACAACAGAAAAAGATGTTACTACGCTTGCAACCTACGAAGTAGCAAATGATAAAATAGCTACTGTAAAAGCAGGGGCTGTAAAAGGTAAAGGTCAAGGTACTACGACAATTACAGCAACGTATGGTGACCACACATTAACATTTGATGTATTAGTTGAAAAGCCGGGCAATGGCAATGGTAACGGCAGTGGCAATGGTAACGGCAACGGCAATGGTAACGGCAACGGCAATGGTAACGGCAACGGCAATGGTAACGGCAACGGCAATGGTAACGGCAACGGCAATGGTAACGGCAATGGTAACGGCAACGGCAATGGCAACGGCAACGGCAACGGCAACGGTAATGGTAATAATGAAGTTACCGAAGTTGAGTTATAATTAAATAAGTACAGTTCCAGCAAAAAGAGAAATTGCGCTTTGCAATTTCTCCTTTTGCTATTTAAATTTCACTTACTCATGATAAGGTTGGCTGTAACGAGTCTATGTGCAGTTTTTCTGTACATGCTTTATCTAGTAATCGAATATTTAATGTAAAACCATAAGAGATCCTAACATTACCGTTCAGAACCTTTTAGTTTTATTTAAGCATTGTTGCAGTTAAAAATTCTCGTGTTCTCTCCTCTTTTGGATAATTGAAAAATTGTTCAGGTGTGCCGCGTTCAATAATTCTCCCATCATGCATATAGACAATCCAATCAGCTACCTCTTTTGCGAATCCCATTTCATGGGTTACAACAACCATAGTCATTCCTTCTTCAGCCAAATCTTTCATGGTTGTTAAAACCTCTCCCACAAGCTCAGGATCGAGTGCCGATGTTGGCTCATCAAAAAGCATAATGTCTGGTTCCATCGCAAGTGCTCTAGCAATCGCCACCCGTTGCTTTTGCCCCCCTGATAGTTTACTAGGATAGACATCCGACTTATCCTCCAAACCTACTTTTTTCAGTAATTGTTTTGCTTTGATGATAGCTTTTTCTTTGTCTACACCCTTTACCATAACAGGTGCTTCAATAATATTTTCTAAAACCGTTTTATGTGGGAATAAGTTGAAATTTTGAAACACCATCCCAACCTTTTCTCTAATCTTGTTAAGATCATCTGTCCGTGGATTGACTTCGTTTCCCTCAATTATAATATTGCCATTATCTTTTCTTTCTAAAAAGTTCAAGCAGCGAAGGAGGGTGCTTTTCCCTGACCCACTCGATCCTATTAGACAGACAACATCGCTCTCGTAGACTGTCATGTCGATATTTTTCAATACATGTAAGTCTCCAAACGATTTATTCAATTGACTTATTTTAATCATTTCCTTAGTGTCCAATTTTTTCAGCTCCTATCTGTCGCTTACTGCTAATTTTAATTCAGTTCGGTTCACTACAAATGTCATCAACGCTACCAGCAATAAATAGTAGACTGCTACAATGAGTAAGTAGGTCATTTCATCGAAATTATTCGACCCAAGTGTTGTCGCCACATTAAATAGCTCATTCATGGAGATAAATGCGGCTAACGATGAATCTTTTAAACTTATGATAAATTGATTGCCTAAAGGCGGCAATGCTCTACGGAATGCCTGTGGGAGAATAATCCTTCTTAATGTCAGTGTCTTTGTCATTCCCAAAGAGCGTCCTGCTTCAAATTGGCCATTATCGACTGACTGAATTGCTCCCCGAAGGATTTCAGAAATATAAGCTCCATTATGTAGCGCTAGAGCAAGGGAAGCAGCCCAAAAATCAGGAAGAAGGAAAATCCCGCTAATTCCGAAGTAGAGGATAAATATTTGAACAATCAGTGGTGTTCCTCGAACCAAATAGACATATATATCTGAAATAAGTTCTAAAATTTTTATATTAGAAATTTTTAATAAAGCAAAGACTAGTCCGATGATGATTCCCAGTAAGATAGAAACCACCGTCAGCTCTAATGTTAAAAGCATAGCTTTAAAGAATACACCTTTTGTTTCCATTAGTATTTGAAAAAAATGCGAAAAACTTGGCAAAGTACTACTTCCTTTCTTTTATAGCATTGGTTTATTCTGATTTTTTGGTAATGTCCTCACCAAAATATTTGATACTAATTTGAGTCAATGTTCCATTTTCCCGAAGTTGTTCCAAAGATTCATTAACTCGCTTCACTAGCTTTGGATTATCCTGAGGCAAAACAATCGCTTGTTCACTGCGATTAATTAATTGTTGTCCTTTAATCTTAAAACCTTCCTTTTCAGCAGTTTTTCCTGTAACAAAATCTGTAATTACTGCATCATGACGCCCACTGCTTAATGCCTTTAATGCTGTAATGTCGCTGTCATATGTTTTGATGTTGTCTGTATACTTGGAAGCTGTATCGGCATATGTTGATCCTTTTGCAACAGCTACTTCCTTTCCCTCTAAATCTTCGACAGTCCTAATTTTACTATCTGGTCTGGTGAAAATTTTCGGTCCTGAATAATAATAGGGGGTAGAGAAAGAAACATGTTTACTCCGCTGCGGGTTAATCGTGTGACTTGCAACGGCTGCATCCGCTCTTCCCGTTTTCACCCCTTCAACAATCCCTTTGAACTTGATTCGTTTCTGAACCGGCTCAAGGCCCATTTCCTTTGCAATCGCTTCACCAACCTCAATATCAAAGCCCGACATTGTAAGATCGTCATTTATATAACTAAATGGCTTAAATTCCCCAGAAGTAGCAAAAACAAATTGATTTTTATTGATCAGTTCAGATCCATCTTCAAGCTTCTGCTTCTCTCCACAACCAGACAACATGCAGGCTACGATTGTACTTAAGACCAATAAAAACTTTTTACTCAACAACATGTTGGCTATAACTCCTTTCTCTTTCGATTATTCCTACAATCCTTTCTTGCTATATAACTTGCTTATGATAGTTAATACCCAATCCACTCCCAATAAAACAAAAAAGTATCAGGCACTTTTAATAGTGCCTGATACTTTTTCTACAAATTTTGCATTATATAATTATCTTTCAAGTCTTCTCTTTCCTCTAAAAATGTAGCTTTTTAGATGTATAGAACTAAGAAAACCGCACTTACTTATGATACGGTTCACCCTTCATAATCCTAAAACTACGATAAATCTGCTCGACTAGCACAAGCTTCATGAGCTGGTGAGGAAGTGTCATCTTACCAAAAGATTGCTGCTCATCTGCACGCTTTAACACATCTTCATGTAGACCGAGGGAGCCACCGATGACGAAGGCGATTTTGCTTTTGCCGTAGGTCATGAGGGATTCGATGTCGGCAGCCATTTGTTCGGAGGTTTTCATTTTGCCGTTGATGGCTAGGGCAATTACATAGGCATCTGGACTGATTTTCGTTAGGATGCGTTCGCCCTCTTTTTTCTTGACGATATCCATTTCGGCTTCACTTAGTTGTTCAGGTGCCTTTTCGTCTGGCACTTCAACCAAATCCATTTTTGCATAGCCGCCAAGACGTTTTACGTACTCATCGATCCCCATTTTTAAGTACTTTTCTTTTAGCTTGCCGACTGATACAATCGTTATATTCACACGTTATCCACCTTTACAATTCATTTACAAACAAATTATCCACAAAAGTTATCAACATATCCACAAGCACTCTCTATATATTGTGTAAAGTTATTTACTTGATACAATATATTCTGCTGCCTGTTCACAGTAGCTACACTTTGTGGATAACTTTTTATCCTCTTCGATTTTATCCATAATTGGGAACACTTTTTGCTCTGCTACAAACATGTCTAAAGCGTGATCTATATGGCTTTCACAGCTGTACTTTTCCATTTTTTGATGTCTCCTTATTTTCCGAAATTTCCACAAACTTATTCACAAATCAGTCTATGTTATCCACAATCTATTGTAACAAAGTAATAGCATGTATGGAAGAAGTGCCTTTTACTCCCGATTTACTGTGCGGAATTAGTATTCACAATTTTCTAGTTATCCACAATATTTCATAAAAGTATTTTCTCCATCCTCATAAAAAAAGCGATGGAGATTGATTAGATCTCCATCGCTTTTCATCTTCTTTACAATGTATTACCGTTTGTTAATGTTAGTGATAGCTCGACTAATTTACCTTGACGGTACACTTTTAATGTTAGCTTATCACCAATTTTTTTGTCATTATATAAATGTTTGCGTAAATCAATAGTTGTTTCAATTTTTTGACCATCCATCTCTACAATAACATCGTATTGTTGAACCCCTGCTTTTGAGGCTGGTGAGTTATTCATGACATCTGTTACAACAACGCCTGTTGTCACCTCTGCAGGTAATTTTAATGTTTGTTGTTGATAGAATGATGGCACATCTGTTAAATCTGCAAGTGAAACTCCCATTGTTGGACGTTTCATTTCTCCATTTTTCTCTAGTTCCTCGATAATTGGAATAGCTGAATTAATTGGAATAGAGAACCCTAAACCTTCAACTGAGGATTCAGCAATTTTCATGGAGTTAATTCCTACTAATTCTCCAGCTAAGTTCACAAGTGCTCCACCACTATTCCCTGGGTTAATCGCAGCATCTGTTTGCAATACTTCTTGTTGCCAATCTTCTGTGCCATCACCATTTAAGTCTACTGGTACAGAACGGTCTTTACCTGAAACAACACCAGTTGTCACAGAACCATAGAAGTCTAAACCAAGTGGGTTACCAATGGCAATCACTGTTTCACCTTGTTTTAATACATCCGAATTCCCGAATGTCGCAACTGTTTTAACATTTTTAGAGTTAATAGAAATAACTGCAAGGTCCGTCCAAACATCGTGACCCACTAATTGTGCAGGTTCTTTTGTTCCGTCTGGCATTGTGACCTCTAACTGCTTTGCCCCTTCAATAACATGGTTATTTGTGATGATAAAGGCTTTGTCACCTTCAATTTTATAAACGACACCTGAACCGCTTCCTGCTTCTTTTGTTGTCGTTGATGGTGGGCTCCAAAAACCTCCGCTTGTGACTTCTTGAATATTTGTGATACCAACAACTGCTTGTGAGGCTTTATCAACTGCAGTTGTCACATCTGTCGTTACTTCTGTAGCTACCTGATTAATTGTTGTGTTATTTTTTCCTGTATTACTTGTTGTTGTTCCAGGCATTTGATTGACAAGTCCCGGTAGCATAAGCCACACAAGTAAGGCACCTATAATGACACCGACCAGACCACTAAAGAAATAGCCGCCTTTACCTCCTCCACCTTTCTTTTTCATGCGCTTAGTCTGTATTTCTTGCTCCTCGCGCTCTAGTCTTTCTTGAAGAGGTGATTTCGGTACTTCATCATTTTTAAGGAAATCACTGTTTTTATCATCATCTTGGAAATAGCTCATGTTCGTCATCCTTTCCTTTGAGTGCTATCTAATTAGTTGTTACCCTAATCTTACGATTCAAACATTAAAATCAGATGAAAAACAAATAAAATAGGCATAAAAAAAGCTGTTCAATGCATTTTTTTATGCGTTGAACAGCTTCAAATTTTATCTAAATAGCCTATGATTAAACCGTCACCAATTTTGTTGGTTCTTCTGCATCCGTATCAAATAGATGAACATGCTCACCAACAAGGATGCCACAAGATTGTAAGGTTTGTGCGACACTCATACGTGCTAGCTCTTTCATATTATTATCTTTACTTAAATGTGAAAGATAAATATTGGTCGTCTTATCAAATACAACCTCACTCATTGCAATTGCTGCATCCTCATTAGACACATGTCCTACATCACTTAAAATACGACGTTTAATAGACCAAGGATAGCGTCCCATTTGTAGCATATTGACATCATGATTACTTTCAAAGACAAAAGAATCAGCGCCTCGAATAATTCCTTTCATACGATCACTGACATAGCCTGTATCTGTAATAATAACAAGCTTGCGATCATTTTCATGAAAAGTATAGAACATTGGATCTGCTGCATCGTGTGAAACAGCAAAGGATTCAACAGCTAAAGAACCAAAATGCTTCACTGTATCCATTTCAAATTCAAAACGTTGCTCTACAGGAATGTCCCCAATAAGCCCATCCATTGCCTGCCACGTTTTGGCGTTTGCGTAAATTGGTACATTATATTTCCGTGCCAGTACACCAATTCCTTTAATATGATCACTATGCTCATGTGTAACAAAGATACCACTGAGCTGCTTCATATTACGGTCGATTTTTGTAAATAACTGCTCCATCTTTTTCCCACTAAGACCCGCATCAACGATAAAAGCATGATCGTCATTCTCTACATAAATCGAATTCCCTGTACTGCCACTTGCTAAAACACTAAATCGCATTATTCAACTCCCCAGTCTTCTTCTTCGCTCTCTTGCTTGTCCTCCTGGATTTCGATGACTTTACCTTCTACTGCATTCACAAAGTACTCCTCTTTTGTCCCATCAGATAATTTCACTTGAACTTCCCATGTTGGCACCAATACCTGAGTACGTGTCAATTTTACAAGCGTTGAGTAGCCTAGTTTCATTTGTGTAATGCGAGAATCTGGCTTGAGCGGTCCTTTCGCATACAAAGTTTGAATAATTTGAAGTGGTGGAATAACGGTTTCCTGCTGTTCCATTTCTTCAATATTATCAATCATTGTTTGTTCATACATTGTTACTTCGTTATTAGCATTCCATTTTATTTTTAATGAACCACTATAATAGAACATTCGATTGTTTGTCTTTTGGAAAAAAATTGCGACTCGTTCTTCGCGGTCTACTTTCCATAAAGCATAAGATGCACCTTCAATGATGTTTGCCAGGGCAAAATCTGTAAAGCTTGCATCATCACTTACATTACGTAATTTAACAGGCCTCATAAAAATAACACGAGCCTTTGTATTATTATCATCCTTAAATTTAACTTGCTGGTTACTATTACTAAATTCGTCTGGTGTGAATTTATGCACTTGAGCTGTCATATACGAAGCAGTTTCAATATTATTTGGTAATGTGCCATACGTAATATTATCATCCTTTAAACGGGCTTCTATTGTTCTTTCACCCGGTACCTCAATATCTTTTGCTTCATTATAGCGATTGACATAAAGTGAATACAAGAAGATGTTCAGTATTAAAAAAACGAATATAAAAATAGATTTTGTTCTATTCCAATCCATTTTTAACACCTCCTAATACTTCAGGAGTCAGTTTAGTCCATGTACCATTACGAATAACAAACCAACAAGGTTCAAATATAAATATATTCTGTTCTTGATTTTGTGTTAAATAATAGCCTAAGACGATTTCATCGATATCAGACAGAGGAATACTGTTAGCGCTTTTTAATCTCTCTGCAATTTCCGCACCTGATGCCAATTCTTTGATTTCTTTCTCCAATGATATATCCATATCCAATGAGAAGTATGGACGCTTATAATGGAAAATTCGACTATCTCCCCAAATCGTTGTCATTCGTGTAATAACATGATTGCTATAGACAGGGAAACCTTGCAAATACATTTGATAGTCTATTTGATTTTTATTGGTATTGGATGCAGCATAGCGGAAATCTGCCGTAAATCCTCCATGCTCATTAATAAATTCAAAGCTATCCTTTAAAAGCTTGGATGGCTCGACTCTAATACTACTTTCAGCAGCAGGATAAACATAGTTTAATGATTTAAGATTTGTTTCTAAGGTCATTAACGACATACCATCTGTATATTTTTCAGAGGATGCACTTTCCACATTCCGCTGCACAATATTTGGATCTGTGAATAGCACATTTTTAAATAATTCTGGCGTAATATCCTCAATAAAATACGTATATTTTACAGATTCAATATTACTGTTCGCTAAATAAAGAGATGTATAGCCTTCTCTCTCTACTTCTTTAAAAACTTCATATTTTTTGGCAGGCTCTATGACTTCCTGTATAAATTGATTCATGTTTGGCACACTGACACGTGAGCGGAATAATGATTGGTTATTACCACTAATGTAATACAACATTAATTCTTTGCTATTGTAATTACTCCAATCTATAATCATACGATTGAACGTTGTTTCTGGTAATTCCTTATCAGTGAACTGAAAGGTTGTGTTAAAAGCTGAAAATGGAATCTCTCCTGTAAAAAATATTGTCATTCGATGATCTGCGCCAATAATTTGATTCACATAGTTTGCAGAAAGATTATTGTTTACAGGCACCAAATCTAAAACATTCCAGCCTTTAAAGACTTTCATCATATCTTTCATAGCTGCATTAGAAACTGTGCCTGTAAACTCTTCTTCAGAACGGAAAATAGCCTTGTATGGTCGAATAATATCCTCCATATCCTTTTGCGGCTTAATTAAAATTTCCTCTCCCTCTGTTTTTTCAATATATTTATAATCAGGTGTATAGGTCCAAATTAAAAAAGTTAAAATCACACTCAGCATAACAAGTAGAAATAATACAACAGATTTAACTGGCTCTATATATTTCATTCCCACTCACCTGCCTCACCAAATTCATCTGCATCATATGGTAATGTGAAGAAAATTGTTGTACCATGTCCTTCTTCACTTTCAGCCCAAATCTTACCGCCGTGTGCTTCAATCATTTCCCGCGCAATAGCTAGTCCCAAGCCTGTTCCTCCCATAGAACGAGCGCGTGCACGATCCACACGATAGAAGCGATCAAAAATACGGCCAACATTTTCTTTAGGAATACCCATGCCATCATCTGAAATCATGACTTTCAACATGTCATCCTGTCCCGTAAAGCCAAAGCGAATATTGCCACCATCTGGAGAATATTTAATAGCATTGGAAATGATATTATCAATAACTTGAGTGATTTTATCCGTATCAATTTCTACATAAAAGGAGGTTTCAGGGAATAATCGTTCAAAATGTACCTTGTCAGACTTGGACATTTCAAATCGGTCTATAATGCGGTTAAAGAATGAATTAAATAAGACAATATCTTTATTCAACTCGTAATCTGAACTATCCATTCTTGATAACTGCAGTAAATCATTTACTAGACGAATCATACGCTCTGTTTCGGTTTGTGTCACATTTAAAAACGTAGGAGCAATATTTTCATCTTTCCATGCACCATCTGCAAGTGCCTCTAAATAACTACGCATTGTTGTTAATGGCGTTCTTAACTCATGTGATACATTGGATACGAATTCCCGACGATCCATTTCAATCTTTTCTTGCTCTGTGATATCGTGCAAAACAGTAATCAGACCATTAATAAAGCCTGTTTCTTTTTGAATAACAGAGAAATTAGCACGTAGTATATAGGGAGCATCCGCTGTACTGAAGTTTAAATTCACAGCATCATTCATATGAATTAAGTCTTCAAAACTATATTCCTGATCAATCCCCAATACAGAGGCGATAGGACGCCCTAATGTAATATCTCTTGAAATATGCAGTAATTCCAATGCAGGGTCATTGATGAGAATAATACGTCCCTTACGATCTGTTGCAATTACACCATCTGTCATATTACTCAAAACTGAATCTAGCTTTCGACGTTCAGCTTCTGTGGTCGATTGTGCTTCCTGCAAACGGTTGGTTAGATGATTAAAGGTGATGGCTAGCTGGCCGATTTCATCTGTACCATATACACGTACCTTTCGAGAATAGTTCCCCTTCGCCATTGCCTGAGCCTGCTTTCGCATATCAGCAATAGGCTGTGTAATTGTTCTTGCCACAAGAATACCTAGGAAGATGGTAATGACCAAGGACATTGCCGTACCACCAAGGAAAATCTGATTAATATCATTCATTTGTTCAAAAACGGATTCAATATTGGCTTCAATATAGAGTACACCAATGATTTCATCATCTGGTCCTGCACCAGCACGAATGGGATTCGCTAAAACCCACACACGATTTCTCGTCTTATTGTCCAGCTTAATAATATCAAACAATGTTTCGGCAGATATCGCTCGACGTACAAGGTCAGTATTAGAGCGCTGACCTATTAAATTCTGGTTTTCAAGCTCAGATGTTGCAAGTATTCTTTGTCTATTGTCAATGACACGAATTTCTAAAATATCACCATTTGAAACATCCCTTAAACCAGTAGAAAACTCCATAACAATTGACTTTAGGCTCTCCTCTAGTTTAGGCATGCTTTCATCGCGTTCCTTTAAAATTTCCTCACGAAGACTATATTGCATCAAGTCAACTCGCTGAAAAATGGAATCTTGGAAGTTGCTCTTCAAATTTCTTTCTAACTCACGAGCGAAATAGATACCGATAATTTGTAAAGCAAGCAATATTAATAAAATATAAATCAGCACTAGTTTGACATGAATGGATTTAAAGAAGCTCACTTTCTGCATTCCTATTACTCCTGTTCAGGATTTCGTAAATAATAACCTACACCACGTCGCGTGACAATCCAAGCCGGATGACTAGGATTATCCTCAATTTTTTCACGTAAACGGCGAATTGTTACATCAACAGTTCGTACATCACCAAAGTAATCATAGCCCCATACTGTTTGTAGGAGGTGCTCCCGTGTCATTACTTGTCCAATATGTTTCCCTAAATAATGAAGTAACTCAAATTCTCGATGTGTCAATTCAATTGCTTCATCACGCTTCATTACTAAATAGGCATCTGGTTGAATAACAAGCGAACCTACGACAATCTCATTCGACTCTTCCTCAGCCTCTTCTGTAGCTGGAGCGACTACTTGTAAACGGCGCATATTGGCCTTTACACGTGCAATCAGCTCTCTTGTACTAAATGGCTTTGTGACATAATCATCTGCACCCATCTCTAATCCTAATACTTTATCAATTTCAGAGCCTTTAGCTGTTAGCATAATAATCGGAAAATCGTATTTTTTACGTACTTCTCTACAAACTTCCATGCCATCACGCTTTGGCAGCATAATATCTAAAAGCATTAAATCTGGTTGCTCTTCCTCTACTTTCTTTAATGCCTCATCACCATCATAAGCACAAATAACTTTATAGCCTTCTTTTATTAAATTAAATTGCAAAATATCTGCGATTGGTTTCTCATCATCAACAACTAAAATTGTTTTATTCATACATACTCTCCCTTTCGCTTCTTATCTATTCTTAAACAATGTGTATTTGTAAATTCACTACTCTTAACTCTATCATGCTTTCGGATTCTATGCATTAATCGATATTCAATCCCTCTAATACTGTGACAAAAAGCGATGTAATTCAACAATTATTTCTCGGGAAATAATAGAAAAAGACAGTCCATTATTCGGACTGCCTTCTATTCAACATGTTTTATCGGCCTACATAAGATAACGGATTTTCTAATGAACCGTTCTTTTCAACTTCAAAGTGCAAATGTGTACCTGTCGAATTTCCAGTGGAACCCATAATACCAATCACAGAACCTTTTTCCACTACTTGTCCGACTTCAACATTAATTGAAGATAAATGTCCATAAAGTGTTGTAAAACCATTATTGTGATTAATAACAATACGATTACCATAGGTGCCAGAAGTGCCAGCAGCAACAACTACACCATTATCAGCAGCTAAAATATTATAGTTACTTGGTCGAGCGATATCAATACCACGATGGAAGGCTCCCCAACGTTCACCCATACCACTTGAAATATAGCCCCCGACTGCTGGCCATGCAAATTCTCCAGTTCCACGTGAAGAAATAACCTTTGTACCAACTACTTCAATTTCATCTACTGGTTGTTGAAGTATTTTTTCCTCTAAGGCAACTTTTGATGTCTGTGTACCATTTTCAGATGTTAATGCATAAGTTGTTTCTTTTTTCCCATTAACACCTTCTTGCTTGATGACCTTTTCACCTTTATACATAGTAGGATCTTCTTCAATTACTTTTTTAAACGGAATGACTTCCGCAACTTTCTTTTCCTTTTTTACTTCAAGTGTCACAAATGGCTTTGCCACAGTAACATTTAATTCTTGTCCAATTTGTAAAACTGTATCTACTGTGATATCCGGATTTAGAGCTAGTAGTTCACTTGTTGTTAAATTATGTTTTTTAGCAACTGACCCTAACACGTCTCCTGATTCAATTTTATATGTTTCTTGCTCAAGATAACCTGTCATTAAAAACTTCACGGCTTGCTCAGGTGATAATATATCAGTGGGTGTCACTTTTTGTGATAACCCTGAAACTCCTTGTTTAAAGGAAACATTTAGAAGTCTAGACTCACCATCTTTTAATTCTGGTAGATTATTGCTAGCTTGGCGTTTTGATAAGTTATCTAATTCTTGCTGAGAAACATATTGTAGCTTTAACATTTGAACAGTTTTCTCATAAGCTTCCGTATTCTTTAGTGATACTACTGGTTTGTGATTTACTAATAATGTAAAGGCATCTGATTTGGCCACTAAAGATTGCTTAAGTTTTGATAATGTTTCTGCATCTTTTGTTTCATTTGTAAATACTTGTTCTGGGATTATTTTAACAGCTGAGCTAGCATCAATGGATAAACCTTTGAATTGCTGACTTGCCACTTTTTCTTTTGATGCAATTATTTCTTGAATTGCTTTCTCATCAGATACTGCACCAATATATTCATTCCCCACATATACGTGGTAAATTTTATTTAAGTTTTCTTTGTTATATTCCTTAGCAAATCCCATGTTAATCGTTAGGCTTGTCATTAAAACTACAATGATTGAAGCCTTTTTAAAAGAAGAAAAATTGTAGGTGAATCTATTGTTTTCTTCTTTTCTTTTCCAAAACGAATTCATCAATAAAGCCCCTTCCAACTTTACCCTACTGTAGGATGATTTACCCACAAGGATTTTTTGCACCCCTATAATGTACCATAAAGAAAATGACGTTTGAACGATTTCACTCTTTTGTAATGTAAATGTATTATTTATCTACTTATTGTTACATAGAATATATTTTATATAGTTTATAAATACTGTAATTTTATTCATATATTGGTTCTTAAAATTCAATTTAACTATCATCGGTATACTATTCTCAAATTTTTTCAAGTGAATTTTGACTTAATACTTTTTACTTTTTTAATATTCCGATAAAATATATATAGAAGGTACACTATTTGATTGGAGCGATTAAATTGAGTGATTCACAAACCTCTGAGATCACAACAAAGATGTTGAGACCTCAGAAAAATAGCATACGTAAAGTTTTTGCAAGAATTATTATGGTTTCGCTAGGCGCGATTATAATGGCATTGGGCTTGGAACTGTTTTTAGTACCCAACCACATTATGGATGGTGGCATCGTAGGTGTTTCCATTATCACATCTCATTTATTAAAATTACCCCTTGGTATTTTCATCTTCATTTTAAACTTACCTTTTATTTTTTTAGGCTATAAACAAATTGGTAAAACCTTTGCATTGTCCACAGGTCTAGGTATTACCGTACTCTCATTTTCAACACTCGCCTTACATAATATCCATCCATTTACGGAAGACACATTATTGGCAACAGTCTTTGGAGGAATGATTTTAGGAGTTGGTGTCGGAATTGTGATTCGTTATGGAGGTTCATTGGATGGAACTGAAATATTAGCTATTTTAGCTAATAGCAAAACACCTTTTTCAGTTGGAGAAATCATCATGTTCTTCAATATCATTATTTTTACGGTGGCAGGATTTATTTTTAATTGGGAGCAAGCCATGTACTCCATCATTGCATACTATATTGCCTATAAAATGATTGATATTGTTATTCAAGGATTGGAAGAATCTAAATCGGTTTATATCATAAGTGATGACATTGATGAAATTGGACAAACTATTATGGATCGACTTGGTCGTGGCGTTACTTTCCTTCACGGAGAGGGAGCTTATACGGGGAATGACAAGAAAGTCATATTTACCGTTATTACTCGTTTAGAAGAATCTAAATTGAAAACAATCGTCGCTGAAATAGATGACAATGCTTTTCTAGCCATCGGTAATATCGCCGAGGTAAAAGGTGGTCGCTTTAAGAAGAAAGATATTCACTAAAAAAGGGCATGCCGCATTTGGCACGCCCTTTTCATTTTATTTCATTATGCTTCCCAAACGTCCACTAACACGTTTGTTTGCTCACGTGCAGGTCCAACAGAGAAAGTAGCAATTTGAATGCCCGTTAGTTCGCTGATACGCTCCACATAGCGGCGTGCATTTTCAGGTAGCTCTTCTAAAGTTCTGCAGCTTGTTACATCCTCTGACCAGCCTGGAAGCTCCTCATAAATCGGCTCACATTGTTCAATAATATGAAGGTTTGCTGGATACTCTGTGATTGTTTCACCTTTATAGTTATAGGCTGTACAAATTTTTACTGTTTCTAAGCCCGATAAAACATCGATAGAGTTAAGAGCAAGATGAGTAATGCCACTTACACGGCGTGAGTGACGAACAACGACTGTGTCGAACCAGCCTACACGACGTGGACGACCTGTTGTTGTACCATATTCGCGACCAACCTCACGAATTTGTTGACCTACTTCATCGAACAACTCCGTTGGGAATGGCCCATCTCCTACTCGAGATGTATAGGCCTTAGATACACCAATAACGCTTGTTACGCGTGATGGCCCAACACCTGCACCGATTGCTACTCCCCCAGCAACAGGATTTGAAGATGTTACATATGGATACGTACCTTGATCGACATCAAGTAAAATTCCTTGTGCACCTTCGAATAGCACTTTACCGCCCTCATCAAGGACATCGTTCAAAATTTTAGACGTGTCCGTAACATACTTAGCAATTTCTTGTCCGTAACCATAGTATTCCTCGAAAATTTCTTCGAATGTTACGCCTTCAACTTCATAGAATTTCTCAAATAACTTATTTTTAATGGCTAAATTATGACGTAGTTTTTCCTCAAAGATTTCCTTATCAAGTAAGTCAGCCATACGGATCCCAATACGTGCTACTTTATCTTGATAACAAGGTCCAATACCTTTACAAGTTGTGCCGATTTTATTGTCTCCACGACTTTCTTCATCCGCAATATCTTGTTTAATATGATAAGGCAAAATCACATGTGCACGATTAGAAATACGTAGATTATCTGTATTAATACCACGCTCTTGTAAACCTTTAAGCTCTGTTACTAATGATTTTGGATTCACAACTAATCCATTACCAATTACTGAAGTTTTATCTTTATAGAAGATCCCTGATGGAATTAAATGTAATTTATAAGTTTCACCATCAATTTTAATGGTATGTCCTGCATTATCTCCACCGGCAAAACGAGCGATGGCATCGGCTTTGTGCGAAAGGAAATCTGTAATTTTACCTTTTCCTTCGTCTCCCCACTGTGTTCCTACAACTACTACTGATGTCATAATCAGCACCTCCGTTAGATACCTTTGTATCTCAATTTTCAAGCCTCAATTATTGTAACAATGATAGAAACAACTCGTCAATAAAAAATAGCGAAAAAACACGAACATAAAATCAAAAAATCTGATTCAACGTTCGTGTTTAATAACAGAATGGTATGAATATTATCGAACATTCAGATTAATTTAATCTAAGGGTAATATTTCATTACTAATAGGCAACTTATCTGAATGACGAGTAACTTGACTAATCACGTGGCGGTGGAGGTGGCATTTGTGACCAATCCACATTAATGAATTTATTGAATTCTTTTTTAAAGGCCAATGTAACAGTTCCTGTTGGACCATTACGTTGTTTCGCAATGATAATTTCGATCATATTTTTATTCTCAGATTCTTTATCGTAATAATCATCACGGTATAAAAACGCAACAATATCAGCATCTTGCTCAATACTTCCCGATTCACGTAAGTCACTCATCATTGGCCGTTTATCTTGTCGTTGCTCAACACCACGAGATAACTGTGATAACGCAATAACAGGTACCTTTAATTCACGGGCTAATCCCTTTAAGGAACGAGAAATCTCTGATACCTCTTGCTGACGGTTTTCTCCTGGCTTGCCGCTCCCCTGAATCAACTGTAAATAATCAATTAAGATCATTCCTAGTCCATTCTCCTGAGCTAAACGACGACATTTTGCACGGATTTCATTGATACGTACACCTGGAGTATCATCAATAAAAATCCCTGAATTCGATAAACTACCCATTGCCATAGTTAGTTTACCCCAATCTTCTGTAGTTAAAGCACCTGTACGTAAAACTTGTGCATCTATATTTCCTTCTGCACAAAGCATACGCATGACCAGTTGCTCTGCACCCATCTCTAAAGAAAAGATTGCAACATTTTCACGAGCTTGTACAGCAACACTTTGCGCAACATTCAATGCAAAGGCTGTTTTCCCTACAGATGGACGAGCAGCAACAATGATTAAATCGTTACGTTGAAAGCCTGCAGTAATGTTATCTAAATCACGGAAGCCAGTCGGGATACCCGTTACTTCTCCCTTTTGTGATTGCAGTTGCTCAATATTATCGAAAGTTTCCACTAGCACATCTTTAACATGCTTAAAGTCACCTGCATTCTTTCGATTGGCAACCTCCATCATTTTCTTCTCTGCCTCGCCTAATAATGCCTCTACTTCGTCTTCACGGGTATAGCCGTCCTCGACAATTTTCGTAGCCACTCGAATCAATCGACGTAAGAGGGCCTTTTCCTCAACGATTTTGGCATAATGAGCGACATTGGCAGCTGTAGGGACAGCATTGGCGAGCTCTAGTAAATAAGAAAGCCCGCCAACGTCCTCAATCTCTTTTTTAGCTGATAATTCTTCTGTAACTGTTACAACATCTATCGCTTTTCCTTGATCACTCAAGCGCAACATCGTTTCGAAAATTTTCTTATGGGCATTTAAATAAAAATCATCTGCCAATAAAATTTCTGATGCTGTTATTAATGCCTGTGGCTCAAGGAAGATAGCACCGATAACCGATTGCTCCGCCTCCCGGTTATGCGGTGGAACGCGGTCCATCATCGGTTCACTCATGGATTGTCGCTCCTTATTCTTCCGTTACATGTACTTTTAACGTTGCTGATACTTCATGATGTAGTTTTACAGGAACATTTGTAAAGCCAAGTGAACGAATCCCATCAGGTAAAGTCATTTTACGTTTGTCAATTTTAATGCCGTGCACTTTTTGTAATGCATCAGCAATTTGCTTTGTAGATACTGAGCCAAATAAGCGGCCACCATCACCTGATTTTGCTTTTAGCTCAACTGTTAGTGCTTCTACTTTTTCCTTTAATGCTTGTGCTTCAGCTAATTCGGCAGCAGCATTTTTGGCCTCTAATTTCTTTTGCCCCTCTATTTGGCTTAAAGCTTGCGCATTTGCTTCCGCTGCATAGCCATTCTTGATTAAGAAATTTTGTGCATAGCCATCAGCTACGTTTTTAATTTCACCTTTTTTTCCTTTTCCTTTAACGTCTTTTAAAAATACTACTTTCATTAGTCAGAACTCCCTTCAAAGACCTCATTTATGGCCTCTTCTAAATGTTTTTTCACACCATCGATGGATTTAGCATCTATTTGGCAGGCAGCATTCGTTAAATGTCCACCGCCGCCAAGCCTCTCCATAATTAGCTGTACATTGACCTCGCCAAGTGATCGTGCACTTATACCAATTTTGCCATCTGCCCGATGTGCAATGACAAAGGATGCACTAACATCCTTCATCGTTAGTAATATATCGGCTGTTTGCGCAATTAAGACAGAGTCATACACTTTTGATTCCTCACCTACAGCAACAGCTACTCCTGGTTTTACGAACTTAACTGTTTGCACAATTTTGGAGCGCTCTATATATGTGTCCACGTCCTCCTTCAAGAGACGTTGGACCAATACTGTATCGGCACCATTTGTTCGTAAGTAAGAAGCTGCTTCAAATGTACGTGCTCCTGTTCGAAGTGTAAAGCTTTTGGTATCAACGATAATACCCGCTAGTAATGCAGTAGCTTCTAGCATATTAATTTTTGCACGCTTCGGCTGATATTCTAGTAACTCTGTCACTAGCTCTGCTGTGGACGACGCATATGGCTCCATATAAACGAGTGTAGGATTTTCAATAAAGTCCTCACTTCGACGATGATGGTCGATTACAACCACCTTTTCAGCTAATTTCAATAGGTGTGCATCAATTACTAAATTCGGCTTATGTGTATCAACAATAACGAGCAACGATTTCTCAGTCATTTTACCAGCGGCTTCCTCTGGTGTAAGGAAATTTTCATAGAAATCTGATTTACTCTCTATTTCATTCATTAATCGTGTAACGCTACCATTTAATTCATCAAAATTGATAATGACATAACCCTTTACATCATTCATTTGTGCCATTTTCCGTACACCTACAGAAGCACCAATGGAGTCCATGTCAGGATTTTTATGTCCCATAACAAACACTTGGTCACTGTCTTGAATTAAATCGCGTAACGCATGTGAAATAACGCGCGCTCTAACACGTGTACGTTTTTCGACTGGATTTGTTTTTCCACCATAGAATTTAAGTTTTCCAGTAGGTTGCTTTATCGCCACTTGGTCTCCACCCCGTCCTAATACAAGATCAAGACTGGATTGTGCCAACTCACCAAGCTCCACTAATGAGGATGATCCAGCTCCTACACCAATACTTAATGTTAATGATAAATTCTTTTGAGCTGTTTTTTCTCGAATTGTATCTAATATAGCAAATTTTTTCTTTTCTAGCTCCGTTAAAATGGATTCATTTAATACTGCTAAGAAACGATCTGATGATATTCGTTTGACAAATACACCATGCTCTGCAGCCCATTCATTGACAATTGAAGTAACCATTGTGTTGGTTAAACTACGTGGTTGATCGTCCATGGCTTGCGTGATTTCATCGTAATTATCGACAAACAATATAGCTATTACTGTACGGTCTGCATAGTATTGCTTTTCAATGGCAATCTGTTCAGTTATATCAAAGAAATACAGTAGTCGTTCCTCTTTTTTATAATAAACACGATATTTCCTATCACGTAGTGTAATCGTCGCCTCATTAGTCTCCTCGGTCTTCATTAATACATAGATGTCATCAGATATATTTACAATACCTTCTCCAACTAATGATTCCATATTTAAAATGCCTTGCATATATGGATTAGACCATTCGATTTCATACTGCTCATTAACCAGCAGTATCCCAATTGGCATTTCAAGCAGTGCCTCTTCCCCTACTTTTTTCATACGGAAGGAGATAGATTCAATGTGCTTTTCTGTTTCCTCAAAAGCTATCTTCTCTACTTTCCATGTGTAGGCCATCAGTAAAACAAAACCTACACCATAACCGATACCTATCCCGATATTCCAAATACATAGAAGCACGAACGTCACAGTTCCAAATATGGAAAGAACAAAAAGCGGATAGCGAATTGGTCGTTTTCTAAATGTCCCCATTACAATCAGCCCCTTATTCTTTAGTCTTCCCCTTTACAAGTGAACGTACGTCAAAACCTAAATCAACAATACCGAGTAAGATCATAAAGGATGATAATGGAATTGCTAATAAAGTTGCTACCCATTTAACTCCATTTGGCATCCCCTTTTTAGAGATAAAATAATGGATAAAAGATATTCCTTGTAAAATCAGTAACAACCATAAAATATAAGAAACATTTAATACAATAATATCTAGCGTAGAGCCAGCCTCAGGACGCATGAATAAATTAATACATAAAACAATCATGTAATACCATAAAATAGAGCGTGGTAATCTCATATTTTGGAATGGAGCAAATTTTGGAACATCTACCCCTAGTCGTTTTAGAGCTGGTAAATTGACTGTAATGATAATAAATGCAGCAAAAAATGCTGAGATTGTTATCGTTGCAGGCATAGTCAGTTCAATTGTTTTAAACATTGCCTCAAGTTGCTCTGGATTAATGGCTACTTGGCCTGTTACATTCTTCGCAAATTCATTAGATTGCTCATAATTTTTACGTGCCATCTCTAAACTCATGCTTATGAAGTCAATCCCTGAAAGCTTTACATAAGCAACATAAACAATTGCCATCGAAAGGAGATTAGCAATCCCCGTTGACATAAATAAATAAAGCTTACTCTTCTTCAAATAAATGGCGTTACCCATAACGACACCTACTAGCCCTAAAATAAAGGCAAATGGCAGCATGGATATTCCACTCGTTATAGTGGTTAGGATACAGCCTACTATTGCTACGAGTATTGATGTGGAACGCTTGTAATTTGCGCTATACCAAGCAATCGGTAGTGGAGCGAATAATAAAGCTACTATAAAGATGAATGGTACATATGCAGAAATTAGCATCAAAATTGTAAAAAGTGCAACCATCATTGAGCCTTGTACAAGCGCTTTTGTTTGATTATTCGGCATTGAAAACCTTCCTTTTTTTCAGTCAAACTTACTACCCTTTATTGTACCATTTTTTCATAGTATTGAACAAAAATCACTTAGATCACTATGTACATTGTCATTATTTTTTCAATTTTAATTCGAACTTTTACCTAAGTAGCTGATAATTTTCTTTTTAACCATAACAAAAAACCAGCATACCCGATACGAATATCGTAATATGCTGGTAGTTAAAATTGATGTAAGGTCAGTTACCTTAACGTCATCAATCTTATTTATCTTCTGCTACGAATGGAAGTAATCCCATGATACTAACTAATTTAACTAAATTCAACATAAATTCCGTACCCAACAATACTACCAAGAGTAATAAGTATCCTCGTCAATGTTTGGTTTCTAATCTATCCTGTAGATTTTTCTACTAGTTCTTCTTTTCTCCAGTTAACTTAGTTCTTTGTACAGTAGTATTACATCTCGATTATTTTAATTAAGCTTTAATGAAATAGAATTTGATTTTAAAGAATTTGATTCTTGAGTTACAGCAATATCTTGTTGTTCAGAGCTTCCATCTGTATATTTTACAATGACTTTGATTATTATGTCGTCATCTATTACCAAATTGCCATCATGAGGAATTGCAATTGAATATTGATATTTATCCTGTTCATTATACTCAACTGTATAGGTATTTCCAATTTCCTTTGTACCGTTGTATATATCTGAACCAGGCGAACTTCCAATCATAAATATCTTTTCTGATAATAACCAGTCTTTGTCTGCATATTCTTTAGCTGTAAGTGTAACATCCTCTATAAACTTGCCTTTGCTAATGGTATAAGTGACTGAGTCGATATGTTCTCCACTTATATTTAGCATAAGCTTTGTAAAGATTAAATTACCTACATCTCCAGTTATATCAGTTGTACTACCTCTAGCTTCAGTTGATAATTCAAAAGTAGCTTTATCTGATGAAAGTTTGGTATTTGGCTGATTCCCATCATCACTCAATGCATAAGCTGTGATTGTAAAATTTGCGACTTGAAAGTTTCCATTATTATTGAAAAACGGAATACCTATCATAATTAACAATAGGAATCCAAATGCACAAGCTACAGAAATCCGCCTTTTAAAATTTTTCTTTTCTATAATATTGCAATTCTTTTTCACACGATTTTTCATAGTTTTTGGCATTTCAATAGTATTAACAGCTTCTTTAATCTTATCAAAGTTCATCATTCATTCTCCTTTCGATATTTTTCTCGAATAAGCTCTCTTCCACGTTGTAATCGCTTTTTAACTGCTGAAGTAGTAATGCCAAGTATTTTTGCTATTTCATCTACTTTATAGCCCTCTACATAATAAAGTAACAAGACAATCTTATGTTTATTTGGCAATCTCATAAGATGTTCAATTAAACCATAGTTTTCATCATCCTTACAATATAGTTGTAAATCATTGATATCCATATGTTTACGAATAATATTGTACCTTCTCATATTCTTGCAGCGATTTGTAGCAATAGTAATCAACCATGCTTTCTCATGTTCTGAATCGTTAAATGGTGGAGATTTAGTTAGATAGGTAATAAAAGTGTCTTGTACGACATCCTCTGCATCATTCTCATTGCATAGAATAACAAGACACATTCTAAAAAGCATATTTCCATATTTATCAACAATTCGTTCTATATCTAGTTCGTTCGACCAAACTAATTGTTGCAACATCCATCAACTCCTTTCACTTATAACACACATTAAGTTACCATTTGGTGACATTTTAAATAAAATAATTTTAGAAAATAATCTTACCTAAAAACTAATCGATGCAAAAAAATTGGAAAAATATTTTCCAATAGTCTTCTATCCGAATCTAATCTTATTATATTGTGTAATTAGAATGTCATTTTAGGTACCTATCGTTGATACTTTGCTATATCTATCGTTCTCTTAAATAAAACAAGCCCACCGAATAGGTGAGCTTGAAATAATTTTACATTTGATAATTTATTCAACCCAAGCAGATATGATCCACTGAATGCTTCATAATAATAGGTTGCTGGTACATTGCTGTGAGTTGAATAAGTTTGAGGAGAAGGGGTATCCACGTCCTTATAAAGATAGAAACCGAAAGGAGAGATTGAGTCATCTGGACAATCATCTCCTGCTAAAGATAGATTTACTTCCCCAACAATATTAGTTTCAAATTTCTCGCTTTTTTTCCTTTATAGTAACAATATTTGAGAAAACAGTATAAATAAAAAAAAGCACCACAAAGGTTATGAAAACCTTGTTGTGCTTTTATTAATAAATAAATCTTATTTATCTTCTGCTACGAATGGAAGTAATCCCATGATACGAGATACTTTGATAGCTGAAGTTAATTTACGTTGGTACTTTGCACTTGTGCCAGTTACGCGACGTGGTAAAATTTTACCGCGCTCAGAGATGAATTTTTTTAATAAATCTACATCTTTGTAGTCGATGTGCGTAATATTGTTTGAAGTGAAGTAGCAAACTTTACGGCGTTTGCGGCCTCCGCGACGTGGTGCCATAGTGTGTCTCCTCCTTATCTTTTTTTATCATTTAGAAGCATTAGAATGGAAGATCATCCTCAGATACTTCTATTGGCCCTTTGCTATTCGCAAATGGATCCTCATCTACACGTGTATAATTCGGCTGATTCATAGGTGGTTGATTTTGCTGATACGAATCGCCGCCATAGGAACCCTGCCCTGGCATAGCGCCACCAAACTGTTGTTGTGGTTGACCACCGCCATATGACGGTTGGTTATTACCGTAAGTTTGTCCACCATATTGAGGAGCAGGAGCACCGCTACCATTACGGGGTTCTAAAAACTGTACGCTATCCGCCACGACATCTGTTGTGTATACTCGCTTACCATCTTGTCCTTCATAACTGCCTGTCTGGATACGACCTTCTACCCCAATTAAACTTCCTTTTCGCATGAAGTTCGCTAGGTTTTCAGCCTGTTTACGCCAAGCAACACAGCTAATGAAATCAGCTTCGCGTTCACCTTGTTGATTTGAGAATGCACGGTTTACAGCTACTGTAAATCTTGTAGACGCAACTCCATTCGGTGTATAACGTAGCTCAGGATCTTTTGTTAGTCTTCCAACTAATACGACACGGTTAATCATCAGAATACAACCTCCTTTTCAGCGTTTTGTAAAAAATTAATTATTAAGCTTCTTCGCGAACTGCAATGTGGCGAATGATGTCTTCGCTGATGTTAGCAAGACGTGTATACTCGTTGATTGCATCTGAAGTAGCGTTTACTTTTACGATTTGGTAGTAACCTTCGCGGAAGTCTTGAATTTCATAAGCTAAGCGGCGTTTGCCCCACTCTTTTGATTCGATGACTTCTGCACCGTTAGAAGTTAACATTTCGTTGAAACGTTCAACTAAAGCTTTCTTCGCTTCGTCTTCAATGTTCGGACGTACGATGTACATTAATTCGTATTTTCTCATCTGTTTACACCTCCTTATGGACTTAGGCTCTCCTAATTAAGGGAGCAAGGAGCAAGTAATTAATTATTACTCACATCAATGAATTGTAACATATAGGTACATGTCTTTCAAGTCACAAACTAATAATTCGTTATATAATGGCAGTATATTTCATTATCTATGAAAGGAGTGCCTTCATGTTAACCAACGATAAGGAGCCTATCGTTATCGAATTAGATTTAAAGAAGTTAATGATCGACAATTTTGTGATTACAAGTGGTCTTGTCATATTATTTATTGCCATTCAATATATTTGCTTTAAAGATTTCCATTTTTCTTTTTGGAAGATGATTGGTGGCACAGCACTATTTGTTGTGCTGTATATAATTTTTATTATCCTACACGAGGCTTTTCATTTAATTGGCTTTATGATTTTTGGCAGAGTTCCCTTTAAAGCTTTAAAATATGGCATAAATTTAGAGCAAGGTATTGCCTATGCAACTACTGAGCAACCTCTCCCCAACCATGCTATGAAAAAAGCTTTATTACTGCCATTCTGGACGACTGGAGTACTTCCAACCATTGTTGGGTTTTATCTTAACAGTACTGTTTTAATATTGATAGGGGCGGTGTTAATAGCTGGAGCTGTAGGCGATTTTGCCATGTATAAAGAGCTACGTAAATATCCACGTAATGCTATCGTACAGGATGATTCTAAATTACCAAAGCTGTATGTTTATCTATTGCAGGAAAAGGATCATCATTAAAATAAGACTACATAATTAAATAGAATCTGTAGATTAGAAATGAACAACTACAGATTCTATTTATACTTTAAGGAGTTAAAAATCCATGCTGGGCTGCTGTATATAAATTTCTCCAAATACGGTTAATCGTAGATGTTTCTGTAATAGCATCCATACCAAGACAGCGTATTAAATTATTCGCTATCTCTAAGCAAGCAGCAGCTATATCCTTAGCCAATTGAGTAAATTGTGATAATTCCTCTTCCGTTAATTGTTCACCTTTTTGATGCTGTTGCCAAAAGACAGATAATGTTGCATAAAACTGTTCCTCGCATTGCTTGAAACGTTTATGCTGCTGCATCCATAAAAATTGGAAGGCTCCAATTCGCTCAGTTCTGCTTCCATCATGATTTCGTTGCTTCATTAAAGCAAAAGCTTCTTCTAAAAAATTCTCTGTCATCCCAAGACAAACGCCTAAAAAAGAAGCCTCTGCAAAAGTGGTAAATGGAAAGCTATGTACTGAATTGCCATAATCATTTCTGATGACCCCTAATTGAAAAGTAGCTTCCTGTGGTACCCAAACATTGTTTACACGGATTGTATGACTAGCTGTTGCCTTTAAACCCATTGCAGACCAATCATTCAAAATTTCTACATCATGTGGATTTACTGAGCAGCTAATAATTTTTTCGGTTTTGATACCATCTTCTTCAATTAAACAATTCATCGTAAATGTTGATGCATAATTAGAACCACTACAATACTTCCATTGCCCTGTTACATAATAGCCTCCAATTGTTTTTACAGCTATCCCTGTTGGATATCCACTACCTGCTATAACTGCTTCTTTAGGAGAATAGATTTTTTCACAAATTTCCTTACTGAATGTTGGAATAAATGCGTTTCCACCTGTACCAATAGTAATGAGCCATCCAAAATTGCCATCAAGTGCAGACATCTGTTGAAATATCTTTACACCTTCTATTAAATTTAAATCCATACCACCTAATTCTCTTGGAGTGAACAATTTGAATAATCGTTGTTCATAAATATAATCTAAGACATCTTGTGGTAGCATCCCCAGTTGCTCAAACTCTAAACCACGTTCCTTAATTTGCACAGGATTCATTCATAAGTCGCCTCCATACATTAAAAATTCTGATAACTAAGCAATCGAAAAAGGGCAACCATTTTAGATTGCCCTTGTAAGTTTTTTATACATTAAAGCGGAATAACATAATATCGCCATCTTGTACTTCATATTCTTTACCTTCAAGACGTACTTTACCAGCTTCCTTAGCCGCTGCTTGCGAACCTGCCTCAAGAAGATCATCATATGCCACTGTTTCTGCACGAATAAAGCCGCGCTCAAAGTCAGTATGAATAATACCTGCACATTGAGGTGCCTTCATTCCTTTACGGAACGTCCAGGCACGTACCTCTTGTACACCTGCAGTGAAGTAAGTAGCTAGTCCTAATAAGTCATAAGAAGTACGAATTAGTTGATCTAAACCAGATTCTTTAATTCCTAATTCTTCTAAGAACATAGCTTTTTCTTCATCATCTAACTCAGAAATTTCTTCTTCGATTTTTGCACAAATAGTAATGACCTGTGCACCTTCAGCGGATGCATATTCACGTACTTTTTTCACATACTCGTTGTTGTCTGCATCTGCTACTTCATCTTCTGAAACGTTTGCTACATAAAGCATTGGTTTTATTGTTAGCAGATGAAGACCTTTAATTACCTTCAATTCATCATCTGATAGCTCAGCTGCTCTAGCTGGTTTACCGTTTTCTAGTTGCTCTTTAATTTTTAGAAGCACTGGCTCTTCTATCATAGCCTCTTTATCTTTTTGTTTCGCCATTTTGCTAACTCGTTGTAAACGTTTATCCACAGATTCTAAGTCAGCTAGTGCAAGCTCTAGATTAATAACTTCAATATCGTCAATTGGATCTACTGCGCCAGAAACGTGAGTAATGTTTTCGTCTACAAAACAACGTACTACCTGACAAATTGCGTCTACTTCACGAATATGAGCTAGGAACTTATTTCCTAATCCTTCACCCTTGGAAGCACCTTTAACAATTCCAGCGATATCTGTAAATTCAAATGCAGTTGGCACAGTTTTTTTCGGTACCACTAATTCTGTTAATTTATCTAAACGTGCATCAGGTACTTCAACTATACCAACGTTTGGATCGATCGTTGCGAATGGATAGTTTGCAGCCAATGCGCCCGCTTTTGTTATTGCGTTAAATAATGTTGATTTTCCAACGTTAGGTAAACCAACGATTCCAGCTGTTAATGCCATGGATGGACACAACCTTTCTATACTCAGTTCAAATTTTCTCTCATATAACCTTATCTATTATATTGATTCACTTAGAAAAAGTCTAATATGCCTGATGTTACAACTCTTCCGCAGAAAACAAAACCTTTTTCATTTTTTTCTCAAATTCACGACGTGGAATCATGACACTATGCTGACATCCTTCGCATTTGATACGTACATCCGCCCCCATACGAATAATTTTCCATTTATTAGTACCGCATGGATGTTGTTTTTTCATTTCAACAATATCGTTTAAACCAAATTTTTTTGCCTCCATCTTACACACTTCTCCCCTCATCTTTGCCATAGAACATCATTTTTGGATAGACCATTGGTATATTATTTTCTTCAAAGAGTTTCGTAATATCGCGGCGTATGGTACGTGCTACTCCATATTGTTGCTGCGGTAATGTTTCAGCAGCTATACGAATGGTTACTTCTGTCCCTTTCACATTTTGCACACCTAGAAATACCGGAGCTGCAATTAATTCTTTATGCATCTTAGGCAATGTCTCTAAATACTTATTAATAACCCCTTCTGCTTTCTCAAAATCAGCATCCGTGGCCATTTGTAAATCTATAAAAATTTTGGAGTTGTTAACAGAATAATTGACGACTTCGCCTATGGCACCATTGGGAATGATGAACTGTTCACCAGTAGCACCATTAATTTTTGTTGTACGTAAGCCAATTTCTACAACTGTACCTTCTGCAGCATTTATTTTTATATAATCGCCTACACCAAACTGGTCTTCAAAAATAATAAAGAATCCAGTAATAACATCCTTTACTAAGCTTTGAGCACCAAAACCTATTGCTAAACCAACAATTCCTGCACCCGCTAATAAACCTGCTACCTTTATATTTAAGGAAGAAAGTATACCAATGATTGCAGAGAAATAAACGACATAGGAAATCACGCTTTGTAATAATCTTGAAATTGTTCGTTGGCGTCGCTCTGAGTGGCTCAATGGTGAACGCATACGGATTAAAAACACCTTTTTAATAAATTTTTTACCTAATCTTACAGCGATCCACGATACTAATAGAATGAGCAAAATTTCTATAGATGCATCAATAACCTTTTCCCAAAGATCCTCAGATGTGAGCTTGTCCCAGTATTTTTCCATTAACTTTTTATTCTTTTCCATCATTACCACCTCTTGAATAACTTGCTAAAAATTTGCGTATACTGCATAAAAATTGAGCACTTCTAAAAATAAAAAGAAAGTGAGTTTTTTTATGAATACTATACCAAATTTGTTACTACCTTATTCCCTTCATCATGAGAGTAAAAATGCTGTTTGGCAATTAAGTACATTATTTTTAGAACATATACCGTTTCATCATGAAAGACTAATTTTTTGTTGTATTGGCAGTGACCGATGTACGGGTGATACACTTGGTCCATTAACTGGTAGCTTTTTAAAAAAATCTGTTAGCTTTCCTTATGAAATTGTCGGTTCCTTAGAAGACCCTTTACATGCTCTAAACCTAGATTCTACAATGCAACAGCTACACAATCATACTACAAAACCATTCATTATTGCGATTGATGCCTGTCTCGGCAGTGAGCAAAATGTTGGTCATATTTCAGTTCAAAGTGGACCCATTTTCCCTGGAAAAGCTGTAAAAAAAGAATTACCCCCAATTGGAGACATTTCCGTGAAAGGAATCGTCAATATTGGAGGCTTTATGGAAATGCTTGTTTTACAAAATACCAGACTTCATATTTCTTATGCAATGGCTGAAAAGCTATCAAGAGCATTATTACTGGCTGCTCATCGTTATTCACTAAAAAATGTAGAAGATAGCCACCATAATACCAACAATGACGATACCTGGAAGCAAGTTAGCAGCTTTGATCTTAGCTAAGCCTGCAATGTTTAACCCTATTGCCATAATCATAACCCCGCCAACAGCTGTCATTTCTGTAATGAACATTTGTAGTGCGGCATCAGGGATAAAGGAACTTATAACACCTGCAAAAAGAGCTATTAATCCTTGATAAACAAAGACAGGTACAGCGGATAGCATTACACCTATACCTAATGTCGAGGCTAGAATAATGGATGTAAATCCATCTATTAATCCTTTAGTAATGAGTACATTATGATCATTACGAAGACCACTATCAAGAGCACCTATAACAGCCATTGATCCTACAACAAAAATTAGTGAGGCAGTTACAAAGCCCTCTGCTATGCTAATTTGATTTTGGTCATCCCGTTTTGTACGAAATAAACTCTCTACCCATTTACCTAGACGATTCATTTGTTTATCTAAATCTAACCACTCACCTATTACTGTACCTACCACTAAACTTACTACCAATATAATAAAATTATCACTTTCAAAGCCCATTTTTATCCCTAATAATGTGACGGCTAAACCAATAATAGAAAGAACCGTAGATTTCATAGATTCAGGGAGATTTTTAAAAATGCGCCCTACTAATGCTCCTACTATAATTAACACAGCATTTATTAATGCCCCTAGTAATACCACACTTAAGCCTTCTTTCTCTCTAAAAAATAGAGAGCGCCTATTTGCTTGGCGCTCTGATTAAGTTATAGAAATATTATTTTATTCTTCCTGTATGTTTAATATTTCCAATATTCGTTCTAAATCATCTTCAGAATAAAATTCAATTTCTATTTTCCCTTTATTGCTTGTTTTCTTTATTTGAACATTTGTTCCAAAGTAGTCTCGTAATTGTGACTCCTTTGCAGTTACAAAGATATCTTTTTTCTTAGGAGGGATTGTTTCACGTGAAACTTCTTCATTTAAGTTTTGCACTAATAATTCAACTTGACGTACGTTCAATCCTAGATTTATTACCTTATTAGCCACTTCTGATATTCTTCTTTTATTTTTTAAGCCGAGTAATGCCCGTCCCTGCCCCATCGATAGAGTTCCATCATTCATCAATTTACGTACATCTTCTGGTAATGCCAGTAGTCGAACGTGATTGGCAATATGTGGTCTACTTTTTCCTAATCGCTTCGATAACTCTTCCTGAGTTAAATGTAAGTTTTCCATTAAACTCTGATAGGCTTCTGCTTCTTCAATAACAGTTAAATCCTCACGTTGGAGGTTTTCTAAAATAGCAAGCTCCATCATTTGTGCATCTGATAGCTCTTTTATAATGACAGGAATAACCTCGAGGCCAGCTAATAGACAAGCTCTGTAACGACGCTCTCCCGCAACAATTTCAAACTTGCGTGCTTTTTTACGCACAGCAATTGGCTGTAAAATTCCATGTTCTTTAATAGAATCAGCTAATTCTTGTAAACTTTCTTCATCGAAAATTTTACGTGGCTGAAATGGGTTCGCAACAATTAAATCTAATTGGATTTCTTCCACTTGACCACTGTGTTCTAAAGACTCTCCTGGAAATAATGCCCCAATACCCTTTCCTAAACCTTTAGCCATTTTTAATCACTTCCCTCGCCATCTCTAAATAAACTTCTGCACCTCTAGATTTTGCATCATAAGTGATGATTGGTTGACCATGACTTGGTGCCTCACTTAATCGCACATTACGGGGGATTATTGTTTTATATACTTTATCTTGGAAATATTTTTTCACTTCCTCAATAACTTGTAAGCCTAAGTTTGTGCGTGCATCTAGCATTGTTAATAAAACGCCATCGATGTAAAGTTGTTGATTCAAATGCTTTTGAACGAGGCGAACTGTTGATAGTAATTGACTTAACCCTTCCAATGCATAATATTCACATTGTACAGGAATAATAAGCGCATCTGAAGCTGTTAACGCATTGATTGTTAAAAGCCCTAAAGATGGTGGACAGTCAATAATTATATAATCGAAATCCTCTTTCACATTTTGTAAAGCATGTTTTAAACGTACTTCTCTGGAAATAGTCGAAACCAATTCAATTTCTGCACCTGCAAGTGAGATTGTTGCTGGCACGATAGATAAATTTTCAACATTTGTTTTTTGAATGACATTTTGAACATCTTCATCATCAATGAGCACATCATAAATACAACCCTGTATTTCTCCTTTATTAATACCAAGTCCACTTGTTGTATTCCCCTGCGGATCAGTATCAATTAAAAGCACTTTCTTACCTAAGTATGCTAGGCAAGCGCTCAAATTGACCGAAGTTGTTGTTTTACCTACGCCACCCTTTTGATTGGCGATTGCTATAATTCTACCCATTTAAAAGCACCTGCTTTCATCTATCAAAGTTTACTTTGACAAATCATTTGTAAAATCACTATTTAATCCGCTATCTAACTTTCATTCTATCAAAAAATTTGAAGAGAGTTGTATAAAATATTAAGAATAAATACAAAAAAGGAGATATCTCTATTAATCTTCTGAGATATCTCCCCTGTACAGTGATAAATTTGATCATAAATGATTTTTCTAAAATAATTTATTACACTTTTTAAGAGATAGGAATCTTCACTGTAATTTGATAGTATTCTTCTGTATCTTCTTCTTCAGTTTTCACCGTAATCCCACTTTTCGTTACCATCGTTAAAGACTGTTTGATGGTATTCAAAGCAATACGTACATCTTTACTTATAGCTTTACGTTTCGGTTTAGCTTTCTTTGGAATTGATTCTTCCTGCTCATCAGCTACAGGATGTAATATAGCCTGGATTTGCTCCTCTAACTGTCGCACATTCCAATCATTTTCAATTGCTAGCTGCAAAATTTCTAGTTGCAATGGTTGATCTTTAATAGCAATTAAAGCACGTGCATGTCGTTCAGATATTTTTCGCTTCAAAATAGCTTGCTGTACTTCATCTGGCAGCCTTAATAAACGTAATTTGTTGGCTACAGTGGATTGTCCTTTTCCAAGTCTTTGGGCAAGAGCTTCCTGTGTTAGCTCATGAAGCTCTAATAATTTTTGATAGGCTACCGCTTCTTCAATAGCAGTTAACTCCTCACGCTGCAAGTTCTCTATTAACGCAATAGATGCTGTTTCCTTATCAGTTAAATTACGTACAATAGCAGGGACTTCTGTCCATTGTAGCTTTTTCATCGCTCGATAACGACGCTCACCAGCGATAATTTCATATTGATTGTCTGATGTTTTACGTACAACAATTGGCTGAATCACACCATGTGTATGAATGGTTCTTGATAATTCTTCAATTTTTTCATCATCAAAAATAGTACGTGGCTGAAAACGGTTAGGTACAATTTGATCAATAGGCAACTTTATGACTTCTTCCGCTGCATGAACCGCCTCTGCTTGTTCTACTTCATTTTTCACAATAGGCTCTGTTTTACTTCCGCCTCCAAAAAAACGTGAAAAAGGACTTTTCATCCAAGTGGCACCACCTTTAAGTAACTATCTTGCTCTGTGTCATTCTATTATTATTTATTATATTTCTTTAAATGTATATAGTTCATAGATGTCTTTTGCGTGAACCATCCATAACTAGTATGTATGCTCAAAATAGAAAAAATATTTTCCACTTTGAGAAGTTTCACATGAAACACTAATTATTGAATCGGTGTTTTATTTGGTACACCTGGCTTACGCGGATATTTTTTCGGTGTTCCTTTTATTTTATCAAATATATATAAAATGCGTTCACTTTCTTCAACAGGTAGCTTGAAAGAAAATTCCTCTCTCAGTTTAACACCCAATGTTGTTAAAGCTTTTTTAGCATCCTTTAGTTCTTCTGCCCCAGCTGCGGCTTTTAAAGCAACAAAATATCCATCTTGTTTCGCTAAAGGTACACATAACTCTGCTAGAACGGATAAACGAGCTACAGCTCGTGCTGTTACCACATCAAATTGTTCGCGGTATTTTAAATTTTGGCCAAACTCTTCCGCTCGAGCATGTACAAAATGCATATTCTCTAATTGTAACTCATCACTTAAATGATTTAAAAAGGTAATTCTTTTATTTAAGGAGTCGACAATTGTAACTTGTAAATGCGGGAAACAGATTTTAATTGGGATACTTGGGAAACCAGCTCCTGCCCCAACATCACAAACAGTTATGACTTTTGAAAAATCAAAGTAAAATGAAGGACTAATCGAATCGAAGAAATGCTTTAAATACACGCCTTCTAAATCTGTAATGGCAGTTAAATTCATCTTTTCATTCCACTCAACAAGTAATTCAAAATACTTTTTAAATTGAGCAATCTGTATATCAGAAAGTTCGATACCTTTCTCTTTCAGAGCCTCAATAAATTGTTGTTCGTTCATGTAAAGTCTCCTTTGTTGATCTAGCTATACAACTCCAACTAATAGTATAGCTTTAAAAATAGGAAGCGGGCACAATGGTATGCCCGCCTCTTATTCACTTTACTGTTGTTGATGATCAGCTGCTTACTTTCGCAATTTTACCTTGTTCAATATAAACAAGCAGAATTGAAATATCAGCTGGATTAACACCAGAAATACGAGAGGCTTGCGCAATAGATAGAGGTGTAACTTGTTTTAATTTTTGACGCGCTTCTGTTGCTAAACCTGAAATAGCATCGTAATCAATATTCTCAGGAATTTTTTTGTTTTCCATTTTGTGTAGTTTCTCTACCTGTTGCAATGCTTTTTCGATATAGCCTTCATATTTAAGCTGGATTTCAATTTGTTCTTTCACTTCATCCGCCAATTCGATTTCTGCCGGAATTAAAGAAGAAATTAACTCATAATGCATTTCAGGGCGTTTTAATAAATCTGCACCACGTATACCGTCTTTTAATTCACTACCACCAACAGAACGAATAACAGATTGTGTCGCTTCATTTGGCTTAATAATGACTTCACGAAGACGTGCAATTTCATTTTCAATCAGCTCTTTTTTCTCATTGAAACTAGCATATCTTTCTTGTGGAATCATCCCCATATTGTAAGCTAACTCTATTAATCGTAGATCTGCATTATCATGACGTAATAGTAAACGATATTCTGCACGAGATGTTAATAAACGATATGGCTCATTTGTTCCTTTTGTCACTAGGTCATCGATCAAAACGCCAATATAAGCATCCGAACGGCTCAAAATTAATTCGTCTTTACCTAGTACATTAGCAGCAGCATTCATGCCCGCCATTAAGCCTTGCGCGGCAGCTTCTTCATAGCCAGATGTACCGTTGATTTGGCCCGCTGTATATAAGCCTTTAATACGTTTTGTTTCTAAAGTTGGCCATAGTTGTGTTGGCACAATTGAATCGTATTCAATAGCATAACCAGCGCGCATCATTTCCGCATTCTCTAAGCCAGGTATAGATTTTAGTAAACGTGTTTGAACATGCTCTGGTAGGCTTGTTGACAAACCTTGAACATAAACCTCACGTGTATTGCGGCCTTCTGGCTCTAAGAAGATTTGGTGTCTTGGCTTATCATTAAAACGTACAACTTTATCTTCAATAGATGGGCAATAACGTGGACCTGTCCCTTTAATCATCCCTGAATACATCGGTGAAAGATGTAAATTTGCTTCAATAATTTCATGAGTTTCAGGGCTTGTATATGTTAACCAGCAAGGTAGCTGATCCATGATGAATTCAGTCGTTTCAAAACTAAATGCACGTGGAACATCATCACCTGGTTGAATCTCTGTTTTGTCATAATCTATTGTTCGATTATTCACACGTGGTGGTGTACCTGTTTTAAATCGAACTAGATCAAAACCTAGCTCTTTTAAATTATCAGCTAAGCGAATTGACGGTTGTTGGTTATTAGGACCACTTGAATATTTAATATCACCAATAATGATTTCACCACGTAGGAAAGTACCTGTTGTCACGACAACTGTTTTAGCACGATAAACGGCACCAATTTGTGTAATGACCCCTTTTACTTCCCCATCCTCAATAATTAACTCTTCAACCATCCCTTGATGGATTGTTAAGTTTGGTGTTTCTTCTAATACTCGTTTCATTTCTTGCTGATACAAAACTTTGTCCGCTTGTGCGCGCAATGCACGTACAGCAGGGCCTTTCCCTGTATTCAACATTCGCATTTGAATATGCGTTTTATCTATCACTTTCCCCATGACGCCTCCTAAAGCGTCAATCTCACGTACGACAATTCCTTTGGCAGGACCACCAATAGATGGATTACATGGCATAAATGCAATCATATCTAAATTGATTGTTAGCATTAATGTGTTAGCACCCATTTTAGCCGCGGCATGTGCAGCTTCTGAACCTGCATGACCAGCACCAATCACAATCACATCAAACGTGCCTGCCTCGTATTTTGTTGGCATGCTCGTACCTTCCTTTCTTTCTGAAAATTATTTTCCTAAACAGAACTGAGAAAATAGTTGATTGATGAGGCTTTCTTGAACAGTATCACCAATGATTTCGCCAAGTATTTCCCATGTTCTTGTTACATCAATTTGTACCATATCAACTGGTACACCATCCTGTGCAGCTGCTATTGCATCTTCTACCGTTGCTTGCGCTTGGTGTAGAAGGGCAATATGTCTTGCGTTTGAAACATATGTTAAATCGCCCGCTTCGATTTGTCCCTCAAAGAACAATGCAGCAATGGCTTCTTCTAGCTCTGTAATACCCTCCTCTTGTAGCAGAGAAGTTGTTACAATGCGATGGTCACCAGCTAATTCCTTGACACGAGCCAAATCAATTTTTTGCGGTAAATCTGTTTTATTGACAATAACGATGTAATCCATCGCTTCAATTGTTTCGAATAGACGCTCATCCTCAGCAGTTAATTCATCTGCATAGTTTAATACAAACAGAATTAAATCAGCTCCACGAAGAGCTTCCCGTGAGCGTTCTACTCCAATTCGTTCAACAATATCTTCTGTTTCCCGAATACCCGCTGTATCCACTAAACGAAGTGGAACACCTCGGACATTGACGTACTCCTCTATAATATCACGAGTAGTCCCTGCAATATCTGTCACTATGGCCTTATTTTCTTGTACTAAGCTATTTAAAAGTGAAGATTTCCCTACATTCGGACGACCTAAAATAACTGTTGATAATCCCTCACGTAAAATTTTTCCTTGAGAAGATGTTTGCAAAAGTTTTATAATTTCATTTTTTACCCATGTACATTTCTCTACTAATACAGGTACAGTCATTTCTTCTACATCATCATACTCTGGATAATCTATATTAACCTCTACTTGGGCTAATGTCTCTAGTAAAGCTTGGCGCAAATCACCAATAAGTCTCGATAATTTTCCATCCATTTGACCCAGAGCCACATTCATCGCACGATCTGTTTTAGCTCTTATCAAATCCATTACTGCTTCAGCCTGTGATAAATCAATACGTCCGTTTAAAAAGGCACGTTTTGTGAATTCACCTGGCTCAGCTAACCTTGCTCCATTTGTTAAAGCAAGTTGCAACACGCGTTTGACTGAAACTAATCCACCATGACAGTTTATTTCAACTACATCCTCACGTGTGAATGTTTTTGGCCCACGCATCAGCGATAGCATTACTTCCTCTACTACCTCATTAGTTTTAGGATCGACTAAATGTCCATAATGAATAGTGTGCGAATCTTTGGTTGTTAAACTTTTTCCCCCGGGTGATTTGAATATTTTGTCTGCAATCGTCACAGCCTCGTCTCCACTTAAACGAACGATGGCTATGGCACCTTCACCCATCGGTGTGGATATCGCAGCAATTGTATCGAACTCCATTTAATGACCTCCTCAACGTTATCCACATGTGGATAATCAAAACCGACCAATACTTACTAACACCTTAGACTAACATATTTTCAGCAAAATCTAAAGTAAGGATCATTTCCAAATGTGGATAAAATCAATTTTTCGCTAATCATATTTTCGACAAAATTTGCTACGTTTCATTAAAAAAGGTCATTTTATCTAAAAGATAAAATGACCTTTCAAAATATATTGTCTGTATGATTATGTGAAACAGTCTAATTATTTTTTTACGGGTTCTATTACTAAATAACGATTAGGCTCCGTACCTTCTGAATACGTTTCAAGATCTAGACGGTTTGCTAATTGATTATGAATTATCTTTCGTTCGTAAGACGGCATTGGTTCAAATGCCACACGTTGATTTAAGCGTAATGCCTTATCCGCCATTCGATCCGCAAGTAATTCTAAAGCTACTTGTCGACGCTCGCGATAGTTTTCTACATCTAGTTTCACCATTAAGAACTGCTTTGCGCTTTTATTTAATACGAGTTGTGTTAATTGCTGTAAGGAATTTAATGTTTGACCTCGTTTCCCTATAAGCAGGGCAGCTTTCTCACTTTTTAGTTGAAATAATACATATTTCCCTTCGCGTGTCGTAGCAATCTCAAGATCATGAATAGCCAATTGTTCAGCGATACTACTTAAATAAGCCTTTGCCTCTTCAATTGGATTTGCTGAGTCTCCATCCTCATCTTGTTCTTTAACGACTTGTTGAACTTCTTCCATTTCACTTGGTTGTTCAGAAACTTGTGAACTTAGTGTTTCAACATCATCTACTTCTATTGGTTCATATAATTGAGTTACTACCTGCAATTGCGCATTGTCGCTTTCAATTGTCGGAACCTGAACTTCTTTTACTGTTACACGTATCTCTGCAGAACGTGCACCAAAACCTAAAAATCCTTTTTTACCTTCTTGTAAAACTTCAACATCTACTTGTTCACGGGTTTTGCCAAGTTTCTGTAACGCCAATGAGATCGCTTCTTGTGTTGTTGCGCCTATTTGCGTAAGTTGTTTCACTTTTTAGCCCCTCCATTTTGAGCAGGTTGTGTTTTATCTTTATTCCAAGGTTTATAAATGTACAAGTTTTGGAAAATCGAAATAATGTTTCCGATTACCCAGTATAATGATAATGCAGCTGGTAAGGCCATACCAAAACCAATAATCATGAATGGCATAATATACATCATAATTTTCATTTGAGGATTATCCATTGCTGGTCCTGTACGTAACACGATAAATTGCATTAAGCCAGCTGTAATAGCTAATGCAGGTGCAGGATCTGCTAGCGGGAAGATAAAGAAATTCCCTAAATCAAATGTTGATGTTGCATTCATACGGCTAATTGCATGATAGAAACCAATTAAGATTGGCATTTGAATGATTACTGGTAAGCATCCTGCAAGTGGATTTACTCCAGATTCACTCATTAACTTCATCATTTCTTGCTGATATTGTTGTTGTGTCTGAGCATCCTTAGAAGCATACTTCTTTTGCAGTTCCTTCAATTTTGGTTGAATTTCTTGCATCTTTTTAGAACTCTTTGTTTGTTTGATCATCAATGGCAAAATTGCTAAACGAATAATAATCGTTACGGCAATGATCCCCCATGCATACGTACCTAGCAGATCAGCAAAGTATTTTATTGCTGATACCAACGGCCAAACAATGAATTCATTCCAGAAGCCTGTGCTATCTTTGGAAATTGGTTCATTGAATTCTGTACAACCAGAAAGTAGTAAGGCTACCGATACTAGTGACAAAATTACCCAATGTTGTTTTTTCAACCTTCTTCCCCCTACAATTACTATTCACTTTTTCTTATTCTTATGGTTCTTTTTGTACCGACAGTTTCCTATCACATAATCGGTTTAACGTCAGTAGCCTTATCTTTATTTCAGTCCACTTTTGAGAGTCCTCGATGAAGATAAAGTTATCAGTTATTTTATCATGCCTATAACATTCACTCTACTAAATATTCTAACTACACACACTTATTCCTAAGATAAGTTGTGAATTTTACATATTTTTAAGCGAAAACTCTCGCCACAAATACCCCCGTGTGTATAATTCTCTTACATATAATTTTATGCAAAATCACATATTATTTATTCTATTGCTAACAGTACAGGCGTAATTTCACCACTTGGTTGCATACATTACACTTTTTTCATTACCTTTGCGATTCGTAGTACATGCTGCAAACTTTGTTTCACTTCATGAAAATCCATAGTGGCCGCCGGATGTCTGGCGATAATAACATAATCCATATTCGGCTTTAGCTCATCTTTTAATTCATGAATACTTTGTCGAATATAGCGTTTTACTTGGTTGCGTGTTACCGCATTCCCAAGCTTCTTACTAACTGATAAACCAACACGAAATTCCGTTTGTCCCTCTTTTACTAAAAAATAAACAACAAACTGACGATTAGCGAAAGATTTACCTTTTTTAAACACCTTTTGAAAATCATCATTCTTCTTCACTCGTTGGCGTTTTTTCATTTCTTTCACCTGCTATTAGATAATATCTTTTGATCCTCATTTCTAGGTTTACCAAAAATAAAGAAAAAAAAGACCACTGATGTGGCTCAGTGGACTTATTTTATGCTGATAAAACTTTTCTTCCTTTACGACGACGAGCAGCAAGAACTTTGCGACCGTTTTTCGTGCTCATACGTGCGCGGAAACCGTGTACTTTGCTGTGCTTACGTTTTTTTGGTTGGTAAGTACGTTTCATTTATATAGACACCTCCTGATATGAGTTGAATTTTTCAACATACAGACTCGAATATTATATAAAGTATCTAGTTATTTTGTCAATGAATTTCACAAATTTCTTTTAATCCGTCGAACTATCTATTTATTCTATTCTCAACTTTCTAGTGTTTGGAACTCTACTAGAAATAATTTTTCTACATAAACATAAAAATATTTATCCACAGAGTACTTGTTTTTTTTACACAGAGTTGTGTATAGTATTTTTTGCATTATTTTTTATCCACAACAATTATCTACAGGTTTCTCACATAAGCAGTGCTTGTGGACAACTATAAAGTGCATAACTGTAAGCTATGTGGATAAGTTTCACAAACTATTGAAATAGCTTTGTTTTTTTGATACGATTACTGTGCTTCACTTTGTTGAAAACTAAAACGAACATTTTAATTATCCACAACTGTTAATATGCTGTGGATAATTTTCATCACAGCCTTTGGTTAACTTTTATCCACAACTTGTGATTATGTGGACGAGTTATAAAATGAACGTATTTACAATTCTATAAATGCGATTTTTTTTGTATTGAACACTGTAAAGGAGATTAGCAGCTTGGAACATTTAGAAGAACTATGGAACAATGTCCTGGCTCAAGTTGAACAAAAAATTTCTAAACCAAGCTTCGAAACGTGGCTAAAGTCTACGAAGTTACTATCTTACAATGGTAGTGGGTCCACTGTGACAATCGCTGCGCCAAATTCGTTTGCTCGAGACTGGCTTGAAAATCATTATATTCATTTGATTACAGGTATATTAACGGAGCTAACAGGCGAAGACTTGCTTATTAAATTTGTTGTTCAAAAAAACCAGGATTCGGACGATTTTGATTTGCCAGCGCCGATTATCCAAGCAAAAAATAATGAACATCATGATATTTCACCAGGTATGTTAAACCCGAAATATACTTTTGACACGTTTGTTATTGGCTCTGGTAACCGCTTTGCACATGCAGCTTCGCTAGCTGTAGCTGAAGCACCTGCTAAGGCATACAATCCATTCTTTATTTATGGGGGAGTAGGGCTAGGTAAAACGCACTTAATGCACGCTATTGGTCATTATGTATTAGAGCATAATCCAAATGCTAAAGTAGTGTACTTATCATCCGAGAAATTTACAAATGAATTTATTAACTCAATTCGTGATAACAAAGCACTTGATTTTCGCAATAAGTACCGCAACGTGGATGTACTGCTAATTGATGATATTCAATTCCTTGCTGGAAAAGAATCAACTCAAGAAGAATTTTTCCACACTTTTAATACTTTACATGAAGAATCCAAACAAATTGTTATATCAAGTGACCGACCTCCTAAGGAGATCCCAACTTTAGAAGATCGGCTCCGTTCACGTTTCGAGTGGGGGTTAATAACTGATATTGCGCCACCCGATTTGGAAACTCGTATCGCTATTTTGCGTAAAAAAGCAAAAGCAGACGGTCTAGAGGTACCAAATGAAGTAATGCTTTATATTGCGAACCAGATTGACTCCAATATTAGGGAGCTTGAAGGTGCGCTTATTCGCGTCGTTGCCTACTCATCTCTTGTAAACAAAGATATTACAGCGACATTAGCTGCCGAGGCATTGAAGGATATCATTCCAAATTCAAAACCGCGAACAGTGACAATATTAGACATTCAAAATGCAGTAGGGGAACATTTTAGTATACGTTTGGAAGATTTCGCTGCTAAAAAACGTACTAAATTAATTGCTTTTCCACGTCAAATCGCTATGTACTTATCGCGCGAGTTGACAGATTTTTCGCTGCCCAAAATTGGCGAAGAATTTGGTGGCCGCGATCATACGACTGTCATCCATGCGCACGAAAAAATATCTTCTATGTTGAAAAATGACGTTCAACTTCAACAAGATGTTAAACAAATTCGTAGTATGCTAGGCAAGTAATTGCTGTGGACAAACTAACTATTTAAACACAAACTTATACACAGTCTATCTACATGTGGATAGACTGATTTTATTCATAAAAATATACTTATCCACAAATCCACAGGGCCTATTACTATATCTTTTTATTTTATATAAATAAATAATATAAATATGTGAGGGAAAACGAATGAAATTTGATATTTTACGTGACCGTTTATTAGAAGGTTTAAATGATGTCATGAAAGCAGTAAGTTCAAAAACAACTATTCCGATTTTAACTGGTATTAAAATTGACGTAACAGAGGAAGGGATCCGCTTAACTGGTAGTGATGCTGATATAACTATTCAAACATTTATTCCAGTAGAAGAAGATGGACAACAAATTATTCACATTACAGAAACAGGTTCAATTGTTGTACAAGCACGTATGTTTAATGAAATCGTACGTAAATTACCAACAAACGATGTTGAAATTCAAGTAACACCAGGTTTCCAAACGCATATTCGTTCAGGGAAATCGGAATTCCATTTAATTGGCTCAGATGCAGCAGAGTATCCTTTATTACCAGAGCTTACAGAAGATCAAAAATTTACTATTCCTGCTGATCTCTTAAAAACAATTATCCGTGAAACAGTATTCGCTGTTGCCACTTCAGAAAGTAGACCCGTGTTGACAGGTGTAAACTGGCAGATCAAAAATGAAACATTAATCTGTGTTGCAACAGATAGTCATCGTTTGGCAAGACGTAAAGTGCAACTCGAAAATTTACCAGAAGTTGAACATAGTGTAGTAATTCCAGGGAAAAGTTTGAATGAATTAAATAAAGTACTTGAAGATTCTACAAATCTTGTCCAAATCGTTATTACAAGTCAGCAAGTATTATTTAAAACTGGTGATGTATTATTCTTCTCTCGCTTACTGGAAGGAAATTATCCTGACACAACTCGTTTAATTCCTGAAGAGTATCAAACAAATATAACAATTAATGGTAAATCTTTATTACAAGCTATTGACCGTGCATCACTTGTTGCACGAGGAGATCGTAATAATGTTGTCCGTTTTGAAATTTTAGATAACCAAGCAGTTGAGGTTTCTTCTAATTCTCCTGAAATCGGTAAAGTACAAGAAGAAATTCCTGTGGAAGCATTAGAAGGGGAAGGTTTGAAAATCTCATTCAGTGCAAAATATATGATGGAAGCATTAAAAGCAATAGATGGACAAGACGTAGTTATTCAATTTACTGGGGCAATGAGACCGTTTATTTTACGTTCCGTTCATGATGATGCTATTTTACAATTAATTTTACCTGTACGAACTTACTAAAGAATATAAGATCTGTTAAGATAGTCGCTCATTGTGACTATCTTTTTTTACTTATGGCGTAATTTTAGGTATGATAGAGAGATAGACAGTCTGTATTCGGAGGGGAACACACTATGCAGGACATTAAAATTGATGAGGAGTTCATCACGTTAGGGCAACTTTTAAAAATTACTGATGCCATTAGTTCAGGTGGTATGGCCAAGTGGTTTTTACAAGAACATGCTGTATATGTAAACGGAGAAGTAGACGATCGTCGAGGTCGTAAATTACGTAACGGAGATATTGTAAATATTCCTGGATGTGGTCGTTTTCAAATTATAGGACCAACTGGACAATAAATTATGTATATTGAGCAAATAAAACTTACAAATTACCGTAACTATGATGCCTTAGCTTTAAACTTCTCTCCAAAAATTAATGTTTTCATTGGTGAAAATGCACAAGGAAAAACAAATGTTATGGAGTCCATCTATGTTTTAGCAATGGCTAAGTCCCATCGAACAACGAACGATAAAGAATTGATACGTTGGGATTCAGACTATGGTAAAATAGAAGGGGCCGTTAAAAAAAGGCATGGTATTTTACCGATCGAACTTACGATTACAAAGAAAGGTAAAAAGGGCAAGATAAATCATATAGAGCAAAGTCGCCTTAGTCATTATATTGGTCAAATGAATGTCGTTATGTTTGCGCCAGAGGATTTGAACGTTGTTAAGGGAAGTCCGCAAATACGTCGGCGTTTTATTGATATGGAGATTGGGCAAATTTCGCCTGTCTATTTACATGATTTATTAACCTTTCAAAAAGTTTTAAAACAACGTAACCATTTTTTAAAAATGAACCAAGGCAAGTCCATGCCAAATGATGTGATGTATGAGGTCTACAATGAACAATATATTCACGCTGCTACCCAAATTATTCGTAAAAGATTTCAATTTATGGATTTATTGCAAGAGTGGGCGGAACCCATACACGCAGGTATATCGCAAGGTAAGGAAACACTGGTTATAAAATATCGTACGGTAGCTGGTATTGAAAAAGAACACTCTACTAGTGAAATTGAAAATACTTTACATCAAAAATTAATTGAAGCGAGAGAACGTGAATTTGATAGAGGCGTGACATTAGTTGGTCCACACCGAGATGATTTACAATTTTTAGTGAATGGCTATGATGTTCAAACTTATGGTTCACAAGGACAGCAGCGTACTACTGCATTGTCTTTAAAGCTTGCTGAAATTGAATTAATTAAACAAGAAACAAATGAAACACCCATACTACTTTTAGATGATGTTTTATCGGAACTCGATGATTATCGCCAATCGCATTTATTAAATACCATTCAGGGTGAAGTCCAAACCTTTGTTACAACCACAAGTGTGGAAGGAATTCATCATGAAACGATGGAACAGGCTCAACTGTTCCACGTGAAACAAGGTGCGATTGAAAGAAGTTAGCCAGGGTAGTTTTTTAGATTACAAAAAGAATGGTAATAGTCAGCTCGGTTGACTGTTCATTCATTTACACACAATGATGTTATGAAGGAGTAGATGAAAGCCGTGGCTATAGAGAACGAAGGTTTACAAAACCAAGCTTATGAGGCCGATCAGATACAGGTATTAGAAGGTTTAGAAGCAGTACGTAAAAGACCAGGGATGTATATCGGTTCAACTAGCTCTAAAGGGCTTCACCATTTAGTATGGGAAATTGTTGATAATAGTATCGATGAAGCACTTGCAGGATTTTGTACAGATATCAAAGTAACAATTGAAAAAGAAAACTGGATTCGTGTAGAAGATAACGGTCGTGGTATTCCAGTTAGTATTCAAGAAAAAATGGGTAAGCCTGCTGTTGAAGTTATTATGACTGTTTTACATGCTGGTGGTAAATTTGGCGGTGGAGGCTATAAAGTTTCTGGTGGTCTTCATGGAGTTGGAGCATCAGTAGTAAATGCACTTTCTGTGGAAACAATTGTTCAAGTACATCGTGAAGGTCATATCCATGAAATAAAATTTGAACGTGGAAAAACAGTTCAAGAGTTAATGGTTATCGGTGACACAGATCATAATGGTACAACAACGCGTTTTAAAGCTGACCCAGAAATATTTAAAGAAACTACTGTTTATGAATATGATATTTTAGCTCATCGTATTAGAGAATTGGCTTATTTAAATCGTGGTATTAAGATTACGATTGCTGATGAACGAGAAGAAGAGATTCGCTCAACAACATACCACTATGAAGGTGGTATTCGCTCTTATGTTGAGCATTTAAATCAATCCAAAGAGCCAATCCATGATCCAATTGATGTTCTTGGGGAGAAGGATGGCATCACAGTAGAAATTGCTATGCAATATAATGCTGGATTCTCTTCTAATATTTTTTCATTTGCTAATAACATTAATACGTATGAGGGCGGTACACATGAGTCAGGGTTTAAAACAGCCCTTACACGCGTTATTAATGACTATGCACGAAAAAGTGGATTACTAAAAGAATCTGACGCTAATCTTACAGGTGAGGATGTACGAGAAGGGTTAACAGCTATAGTTTCTGTGAAACACCCAGATCCGCAATTTGAAGGACAAACAAAAACAAAGTTAGGGAATTCAGAAGTAAGTCAAATTACCAATTCTTTGTTCTCAGATGGCTTTGAGCGTTTTATGTTAGAAAATCCAACGGTTGCACGAAAGATTGTGGAAAAAGGATTAATGGCAGCCCGTGCTCGTGTAGCTGCGAAAAAAGCACGTGAGTTTACTCGTCGTAAAAATGCCCTCGAAGTATCTAGCTTACCGGGTAAATTAGCTGACTGTTCTTCTACTAACCCAGCTGATTGTGAAATTTATATTGTTGAGGGTGATTCTGCCGGCGGTTCGGCTAAATCTGGACGTGATCGACACTTCCAAGCAATTTTACCTTTACGTGGTAAAATCCTTAACGTTGAGAAAGCTCGTTTAGATAAAATCTTATCTAATGCGGAAATCCGTGCGATGATAACAGCATTCGGCACAGGTATTGGTGAGGAGTTTAATTTAGAGAAAGCTCGTTATCATAAAATCATTATCATGACAGATGCCGATGTCGATGGGGCACATATTCGTACATTACTTTTAACATTCTTCTTCCGTTTCCTTCGACCACTTATAGAAGCAGGCTATATTTATATTGCACAGCCACCACTTTATCAAGTGAAACAAGGTAAACATATTGAGTATTGCTATGATGAAGAGACATTAAAAGAAATTTTAGAACGGCTACCAAAAATGCCAAAGCCAAATGTGCAGCGTTATAAAGGTCTTGGAGAAATGAACGCTGAGCAGCTTTGGGAAACAACAATGGATCCTGAGTACCGCACATTATTACAAGTAGAATTAGATGATGCAATTAAAGCAAACCAAGCATTTGAACGTTTAATGGGCGATGAAGTTGAACCTCGTCGTCAATTTATCGAGGAAAATGCCGTATACGCTAATTTAGATATCTAATTTTTCTTGAGAGGAGGTCTACACTTTGTCAGAACAAGAACGCTCCGGTGTTAAAGGAGTTAATATAACAGAAGAAATTGAAACATCCTTTCTTGATTATGCAATGAGTGTAATTGTATCACGTGCATTACCTGATGTACGTGATGGATTAAAACCAGTTCATCGTCGTATTTTATATGGGATGCAGGAATTAGGTAATACAGCAGATAAAGCCTACAAAAAGTCAGCACGTATCGTTGGGGATGTAATGGGTAAGTACCATCCACATGGTGACTCTTCCATCTATGATGCAATGGTACGTATGGCACAAGATTTTAGCTATCGCTACATGCTTGTTGATGGTCACGGAAACTTCGGTTCTGTTGATGGTGATGGCGCAGCAGCCATGCGTTATACAGAATCACGTATGTCTAAAATAGCAATGGAAATGCTCCGTGATATTAATAAAGATACAATTGACTATACAGATAACTATGATGGATCAGAAAAAGAACCAATAGTTTTACCAAGTCGCTATCCAAATCTTTTAGTAAACGGTGCTGCAGGGATTGCTGTAGGTATGGCAACAAATATTCCACCACATCAATTGGGCGAAACAATTGATGCTGTTATAGCACTTTCTGAAAATCCAGCCATTACGACTGAAGAGCTGATGGAAATCATTCCTGGCCCTGATTTTCCTACTGGTGGATTAATTTTAGGACGTAGTGGTATTCGTAGAGCCTATGAAACTGGTCGAGGTTCCATTATCATCCGTGCGAAAGTGGAAATTGAGCAAAAGGCAAATGGTAAGGAAACTATTCTTATTCATGAATTGCCTTACCAAGTGAATAAGGCTAAGCTTATTGAAAAAATTGCAGAGCTTGTACGTGATAAAAAAATAGATGGAATCACAAATTTACGTGATGAATCAGACCGTCGTGGTATGCGTGTAGTGATTGAAGTTCGTAAAGATGCAAATGCTAATGTTGTACTAAATAATTTATATAAACAAACAGCTATGCAATCTAGCTTCGGTATCAATATGCTATCTTTAGTAAACGGTCAGCCTAAAGTATTAGGCTTAAAAGAAATGCTATACCATTATTTAGAACACCAAAAAGTAATTATTCGTCGTCGTACAGAGTTTGATCTTCGAAAAGCTGAAGACCGCGCTCACATTTTAGAGGGCTTACGAATCGCACTCGATCATATTGATGAAATAATCGCTATTATACGTGGTTCACGTAGTGGTGAAGAAGCAAAACCTCAATTAATGGAACGCTTTAACTTATCGGAGCGTCAGGCTCAAGCTATTTTAGATATGCGCCTCGTTCGATTAAGTGGCTTAGAACGTGAAAAAATTGAAGCAGAATATCAAGAGCTTCAAGTTCTTATAGCTGAATTAAAGGCAATCTTAGCAGATGAAGAGAAAATTGTAGATATTATTCGTACTGAAATCTTAGAGTTGAAAGAACGTTTTAATGATACACGCCGTACTGAGATTACATCAGGTGGAATTGAAATGATTGAGGATGAGGATTTAATTCCTGTTGAAAACTCAGTTGTTACTTTAACACATAATGGCTATATCAAGCGTTTAGCTGCGAATACATATCGTAGTCAAAAGCGTGGTGGTCGTGGTGTACAAGGAATGGGTACAAATGAAGACGACTTTGTAGAGCATCTAATGAATACTTCTACCCACGATACAATTTTATTCTTCACGTCTAAAGGTAAAGTATTTAGAGCAAAAGGATATGAAATTCCTGAGTTCGGTCGTACTGCTAAAGGGTTACCAATCGTAAACTTGCTTAATATAGAAAAAGGCGAAAAAGTAACAGCTATGATTCGTGTTGCGTCGTTTGATGAAGATGCTTACTTTATCTTTACCACAAAAACAGGTATTACAAAACGTACCCCTGTATCACAATTTGCTAACATCCGAACAAATGGTTTAATCGCAATCAGCTTGAGAGAAGACGACGATCTTATTTCGGTACGTCTTACAGATGGAGAGAAACAAGTGATTATTGGTACTCGCGATGGTATGCTCGTTCGTTTCCAAGAAGACGACATTCGATCTATGGGCCGTACAGCTGGTGGTGTTCGAGGCATTAAGCTACGTGATGGTGATGAAGTAGTTGGCATGGAGATTGTTGAACCAGGGCAAGAAATATTAGTAGTAACTGAAAAAGGTTACGGTAAACGTACTTCTGAAGAGGACTATCGTTTACAAAGTCGTGGTGGAGTAGGACTGAAAACTATTCAGATTACAGATAAGAATGGTCCAATGGTGGCTGTAAAAACCGTCGATGGTTCTGAGGATTTAATGCTTATAACTATTAATGGTATGCTTATCCGTATGGATGTAAATGATATTTCATTAATTGGGCGCAGTACGCAAGGTGTACGTTTAATTCGACTAGGAGATGACGAATTGGTTGCAACTGTCGCTAAAGTGGAAAAAGCAGAAGAGTCTTTTGAAGACGAAGAGGAAGTCGAAGAATAATATAATCCGATGACGACATTATTGAATGTCGTCATCGGTTTTTTTACGTAAATAATGAAAAATAAGTAATTATTTTGAATTCCATGATAAAATGATAATACCTTATTTTGAAGCAAGAAATAGTGGAGAGGTGTTCATTCTGTGGAAACTATACATGTTCCAATTTCAGAGCTAGGTGTTGGCAAGGTAATTTCTGAAGATATATTTGCTAATACACAGTATCCGATTATTTTCAAAGATACAATGATTTCTTATGTACACTTGCAAGTTTTTCATGCATTTAATATTTTCACCGTCCCCGTTTATAAAAGTGAAAATGATATGCGTGTAGAAAAGAATGAAAGTGATGTCGAAGTTATAATAGAAGAACTTCCGACTTTTAGGAAAATCTATAATCATTCTGTTGAACAGTTTAAAAAAGAATTTAAAAACTGGGAAGCGGGCGCCAAGGTAGATATTGCAAAGGCCAGAACAATTATTTTACCTTTAGTAGAGATGGTACTAGAAGATCGTACTATTATTTTTGATTTAAATGAGTATTCAAATCCAAAAGACTACCTGTATCATCATTGTGTAGCAACTGGTCTGATTGCCTCAGTTATTGCTCAAAAACTTGGTTATGATAGAGGAACCACTATTCAAGTAGCCATCGGTGGTTTATTGGCTGATTGTGGTATGGCTAAAGTACATCCTCGTATCAGGGATAAGAAGACACCATTAACAGAGCAAGAATATGATGAGATATATAAACACCCGATTTATAGCCATAATATGGTGAAAGATTTGACCATTTTAAAAGAAACGATGAAAGAAGCGATCTTCCAACATCATGAACGTTTAAATGGTAGTGGATATCCGAGGAACGAAAAGATCGCCAATATTTCTATATTTGCACAAATCATTGCTGTTGCAGATGTTTTTCATGCTATGACATGTGAACGAGTATATAGAACGAAACAATCTTCATTTAAAGTAATTGAAATGATTAATGAATCTGAGTTTGGTAAATTTGATATTAAAGTAGTACGTGCATTAATTGATATTGTTGCAGATCTTCCGATAGGTACAATTGTAGAGCTTTCTAATTTAGAACGTGGGGAAGTAATGTTTGTAAATAAATTTGCCCCAACACGACCACTTATTAAATTAATTCATTCAGGGGAAATTTTTGATTTAGGGAAAAATCGCAGTTTTTATATTTCACGTATCATAACTAATTTATAGATAGACGGGCAAACTATATTATGTGGTTTGCCTTTTTTATTAGGTAAGAGATGTACTCTACGCAAGTGCTAATATAATTTTTTCTTAACAAACACTTCGCAATAATAGTAATCAATTAAATAGTGAGCATTTTAACCATAATTGTTTTTTGAAACATTTATATATTGTATTAAAATATTTTTGGAGAAACTGTTGACTTTGTTTTGGAATCTTGATATTATAAATGAGTCGCCAAGAGGTGACAACGAAATAAACAAAATGAACCTTGAAAACTGAACAAGCAAAACGTAATCAATAAAGTTTTAAGTAGCTAGCTTTTGCTAGTGAACGAAACAATAATTTTGGACATCAAACATGATGCCAGCAAAACAATTTGAGCTAATCAAATTTCTTTTATGGAGAGTTTGATCCTGGCTCAGGACGAACGCTGGCGGCGTGCCTAATACATGCAAGTCGAGCGAACAGAAAAGGAGCTTGCTCCTTTGACGTTAGCGGCGGACGGGTGAGTAACACGTGGGCAACCTACCYTATAGTTTGGGATAACTCCGGGAAACCGGGGCTAATACCGAATAATCTCTTTTACTGAATAGTGAGAGRCTGAGAGAGGGTGKCGGCTGTGGCTATAGGATGGGCCCGCGGCGCATTAGCTAGTTGGTGAGGTAACGGCTCACCAAGGCGACGATGCGTAGCCGACCTGAGAGGGTGATCGGCCACACTGGGACTGAGACACGGCCCAGACTCCTACGGGAGGCAGCAGTAGGGAATCTTCCACAATGGGCGAAAGCCTGATGGAGCAACGCCGCGTGAGTGAAGAAGGTTTTCGGATCGTAAAACTCTGTTGTAAGGGAAGAACAAGTACAGTAGTAACTGGCTGTACCTTGACGGTACCTTATTAGAAAGCCACGGCTAACTACGTGCCAGCAGCCGCGGTAATACGTAGGTGGCAAGCGTTGTCCGGAATTATTGGGCGTAAAGCGCGCGCAGGCGGTCCTTTAAGTCTGATGTGAAAGCCCACGGCTCAACCGTGGAGGGTCATTGGAAACTGGGGGACTTGAGTGCAGAAGAGGAAAGTGGAATTCCAAGTGTAGCGGTGAAATGCGTAGAGATTTGGAGGAACACCAGTGGCGAAGGCGACTTTCTGGTCTGTAACTGACGCTGAGGCGCGAAAGCGTGGGGAGCAAACAGGATTAGATACCCTGGTAGTCCACGCCGTAAACGATGAGTGCTAAGTGTTAGGGGGTTTCCGCCCCTTAGTGCTGCAGCTAACGCATTAAGCACTCCGCCTGGGGAGTACGGTCGCAAGACTGAAACTCAAAGGAATTGACGGGGGCCCGCACAAGCGGTGGAGCATGTGGTTTAATTCGAAGCAACGCGAAGAACCTTACCAGGTCTTGACATCCCGTTGACCACTGTAGAGATATAGTTTCCCCTTCGGGGGCAACGGTGACAGGTGGTGCATGGTTGTCGTCAGCTCGTGTCGTGAGATGTTGGGTTAAGTCCCGCAACGAGCGCAACCCTTGATCTTAGTTGCCATCATTTAGTTGGGCACTCTAAGGTGACTGCCGGTGACAAACCGGAGGAAGGTGGGGATGACGTCAAATCATCATGCCCCTTATGACCTGGGCTACACACGTGCTACAATGGACGATACAAACGGTTGCCAACTCGCGAGAGGGAGCTAATCCGATAAAGTCGTTCTCAGTTCGGATTGTAGGCTGCAACTCGCCTACATGAAGCCGGAATCGCTAGTAATCGCGGATCAGCATGCCGCGGTGAATACGTTCCCGGGCCTTGTACACACCGCCCGTCACACCACGAGAGTTTGTAACACCCGAAGTCGGTGAGGTAACCTTTTGGAGCCAGCCGCCGAAGGTGGGATAGATGATTGGGGTGAAGTCGTAACAAGGTAGCCGTATCGGAAGGTGCGGCTGGATCACCTCCTTTCTAAGGATTATTTCGGAATACAAACCTTAGGATTGTAAGATTACGTTTTGCGTTCAGTTTTGAAGGTTTATGAAATTTAATAAAACTTCCAAGAGGGCCTATAGCTCAGCTGGTTAGAGCGCACGCCTGATAAGCGTGAGGTCGATGGTTCGAGTCCATTTAGGCCCACCATATATACCTCTTGGGGCCTTAGCTCAGCTGGGAGAGCGCCTGCCTTGCACGCAGGAGGTCAGCGGTTCGATCCCGCTAGGCTCCACCATTTTTTTGTTCTTTGAAAACTGGATAAAACGACATTGAAATTGTAACAAACACATTTATTTTTTAAGTTTTTTATAGGCTTAATAACTTGGTTAAGTTATTAAGGGCGCACGGCGAATGCCTTGGCACTAGGAGCCGAAGAAGGACGGCACTAACACCGATATGCTTCGGGGAGCTGTAAGTGAGCTTTGATCCGGAGATTTCCGAATGGGGGAACCCACTACGTTTAATCGCGTAGTATCTTGACGTGAATACATAGCGTCTTGAAGGCAGACCCAGGGAACTGAAACATCTAAGTACCTGGAGGAAGAGAAAGAAAAATCGATTCCCTGAGTAGCGGCGAGCGAAACGGGAAGAGCCCAAACCAAGAGGCTTGCCTCTTGGGGTTGTAGGACACKCAMTACGCATTTACAAAAGAGCGASTTAGATGAAGCGACGTGGAAMGGTCCKGCAGAGAAGATAAAAGCCCAGTAATCGAAAATTCATGMCCTACTGAGTGGAWCCTGAGTACGGCGGAACACGTGAAATTCCGTCGGAATCCGGGAGGACCATCTCCCAAGGCTAAATACTACCTAGTGACCGATAGTGAACCAGTACCGTGAGGGAAAGGTGAAAAGCACCCCGGAAGGGGAGTGAAAGAGATCCTGAAACCGTGTGCCTACAAGTAGTTAGAGCCCGTTAATGGGTGATAGCGTGCCTTTTGTAGAATGAACCGGCGAGTTACGATTACGTGCAAGGTTAAGCTTTAGAAGGCGGAGCCGCAGCGAAAGCGAGTCTGAATAGGGCGAATTAGTACGTGGTCGTAGACCCGAAACCAGGTGATCTACCCATGTCCAGGGTGAAGGTGAGGTAACACTTACTGGAGGCCCGAACCCACGCACGTTGAAAAGTGCGGGGATGAGGTGTGGGTAGCGGAGAAATTCCAATCGAACTTGGAGATAGCTGGTTCTCTCCGAAATAGCTTTAGGGCTAGCCTCGTGATGAGAATACTGGAGGTAGAGCACTGTTTGGACTAGGGGGCCATCCCGGTTTACCGAATTCAGACAAACTCCGAATGCCAGATATTTATACACGGGAGTCAGACTGCGAGTGATAAGATCCGTAGTCAAAAGGGAAACAGCCCAGACCACCAGCTAAGGTCCCAAAGTAATCGTTAAGTGGAAAAGGATGTGGCGTTGCACAGACAACCAGGATGTTGGCTTAGAAGCAGCCATCATTTAAAGAGTGCGTAATAGCTCACTGGTCGAGTGACGCTGCGCCGAAAATGTATCGGGGCTAAACGATTCACCGAAGCTGTGGATTGACATCTACGATGTCAGTGGTAGGAGAGCGTTCTAAGTGCGTTGAAATCAGATCGGAAGGACTGGTGGAGCGCTTAGAAGTGAGAATGCCGGTATGAGTAGCGAAAGACGGGTGAGAATCCCGTCCACCGTATGACTAAGGTTTCCTGAGGAAGGCTCGTCCGCTCAGGGTTAGTCGGGACCTAAGCCGAGGCCGATAGGCGTAGGCGATGGACAACAGGTTGATATTCCTGTACCACCTCCTCACCGTTTGAGAAATGGGGGGACSCAGTAGGATAGGGTAACTNCYGAKTCGAAAGACKGAAAACGAGTAGTAAGGCGTGTGTGTAGGCAAATCCGCACACTGTAACGTTGAGCTGTGATGGCGAGTCCGTATGGACGAAGTTCCTGATTTCACACTGCCAAGAAAAGCCTCTATCGAGGTGAGAGGTGCCCGTACCGCAAACCGACACAGGTAGTCGAGGAGAGAATCCTAAGGTGTGCGAGAGAACTCTCGTTAAGGAACTCGGCAAAATGACCCCGTAACTTCGGGAGAAGGGGTGCTCTTGAGCGTGCAAGCGCATGAGAGCCGCAGTGAATAGGCCCAGGCGACTGTTTAGCAAAAACACAGGTCTCTGCAAAACCGTAAGGTGACGTATAGGGGCTGACGCCTGCCCGGTGCTGGAAGGTTAAGAGGAGTGGTTAGCGCAAGCGAAGCTGCGAATTGAAGCCCCAGTAAACGGCGGCCGTAACTATAACGGTCCTAAGGTAGCGAAATTCCTTGTCGGGTAAGTTCCGACCCGCACGAAAGGCGTAACGATCTGGGCACTGTCTCAACGAGAGACTCGGTGAAATTATAGTACCTGTGAAGATGCAGGTTACCCGCGACAGGACGGAAAGACCCCGTGGAGCTTTACTGTAGCCTGATATTGAATTTTGGTACAACTTGTACAGGATAGGTAGGAGCCAGAGATCTCGGAGCGCCAGCTTCGAAGGAGGCGTCGGTGGGATACTACCCTGGTTGTATTGAAATTCTAACCCATGCCCCTTAGCGGGGCAGGAGACAGTGTCAGGCGGACAGTTTGACTGGGGCGGTCGCCTCCTAAAAGGTAACGGAGGCGCCCAAAGGTTCCCTCAGAATGGTTGGAAATCATTCGTAGAGTGTAAAGGCACAAGGGAGCTTGACTGCGAGACCTACAAGTCGAGCAGGGTCGAAAGACGGGCTTAGTGATCCGGTGGTTCCGCATGGAAGGGCCATCGCTCAACGGATAAAAGCTACCCCGGGGATAACAGGCTTATCTCCCCCAAGAGTCCACATCGACGGGGAGGTTTGGCACCTCGATGTCGGCTCATCGCATCCTGGGGCTGTAGTCGGTCCCAAGGGTTGGGCTGTTCGCCCATTAAAGCGGTACGCGAGCTGGGTTCAGAACGTCGTGAGACAGTTCGGTCCCTATCCGTCGTGGGCGTAGGAAATTTGAGAGGAGCTGTCCTTAGTACGAGAGGACCGGGATGGACACACCGCTGGTGTACCAGTTGTCTTGCCAAAGGCATCGCTGGGTAGCTATGTGTGGACGGGATAAGTGCTGAAAGCATCTAAGCATGAAGCCCCCCTCAAGATGAGATTTCCCATTACGCAAGTAAGTAAGATCCCTCAAAGACGATGAGGTAGATAGGTTCGAGGTGGAAGTGTGGTGACACATGGAGCTGACGAATACTAATCGATCGAGGACTTAACCAAAAACGTTTGAAACATTCAATGCACCGTTTATCCAGTTTTGAAAGAATAAATCTTTCAATTAAATAAAAAGTCTAGTGATGATGGCAAAGAGGTCACACCCGTTCCCATACCGAACACGGAAGTTAAGCTCTTTAGCGCCGATGGTAGTTGGGGGCTTCCCCCTGTGAGAGTAGGACGTCGCTAGGCAAATAAAACAGTCAGCTGTGCGCTGACTGTTTTTTTATTGTATATTTTAAAAAAACCTTGCTATGCGAGGGGTTCCAAAGAGCTTCTAGCTATGGACAAGAAAAAAACAGCCGAGCAATCAGGTATGTTGGTGAGTATTCGAGCAAAAATAATTGTTTCATCTTTTGTGGTTTATTTGAAAGGGAAGAGTAGCTTAATATTCGATCGGCATGCCAACCTGAATACAAATATGGAAACAGGAAGTTTTGAGTGTGTCTTTTGACACGGACCAGTACTCCAGCGTTTCACGCGAGAGCAAACCACCAGTCTAACTTGGTTCTGATTCATTGTAATCTTAGCAAGATATAGAAGGGGTTAGTAAGCTATTAACTAAGTCGGCTAAAATTTTCAAGCCTTCAGTGAAAGAATAAAATTAGAAGTTATGAAAACCCCAGCATTTGTGGATAGCTAAACATTCTGTAACTTTTTTTAAAATTAAATAATATCAATCACCATCAGTACGTTCTTATAAGACATAGTTAATATAGATAAGGGCTGTGATTTAAATTAAATATTGTTGGGGGCTTAGGCCCTTTATTTTTGTTGTTAAAAATATGTTCTACACTAAAAATTTCCGGAACTAAAATTATTGTTGAAACTACATTAGCATTTAAGTAGCTTTTTACATTTCTTAGAATAACGATGTTTCGCCGCATATTCTTATATGATACTGTAATCGAATTTTAGCTAGACACTTGGTTAAAGTTTGCTGCTATGTACATAAGTATCGTCAATAAAGTAGAAAATTTAGTTCTATTCGTCATTCTTCATCCTTATACTATAAAGATTACATCAAAAAGGAGAGGAAATTTTGTGGATTGATGGCGTGTTTTCTGGTGGCGGTTTGAAGGGCTTTGCCTTAGTAGGGGCATATCAAGTATTAGAAGCTGAACATTTTCGATTTAAACGTGTAGCTGGTACAAGTGCAGGTGCCATTTTAGCTGCCTTTATTGCTGCGGGTTATAGTGGAAAAGAGATAGAGATGATGCTAGAAGAGTTAGATGTTCCTTCATTACTTGATCCAAGAAGAACAATTTTCCCTTTTCCTTTTATGAAATGGGTAAATGTTTATAATCATTTAGGTCTCTATAAAGGAAAGGCGTTAGAAAAATGGTTTTTCCAAAAGCTAGCTGCAAAAGGAGTATATACTTTTGGTGATCTGCCTAAAGATTCTCTTAAATTAGTAGCTTCAGATTTAACGAATGGTAGAATGATTGTTTTACCAGATGATTTGCATAAATATCAAATTGAAGCAAAGAATTTTTCAGTAGCTTGTGCGTTACGCATGAGTTGCGGTATACCTTTTTTCTTTGAACCAGTTACATTAAAGACTGGGAAGGGTGAATCGGTTATAGTGGATGGTGGTGTTTTAAGTAATTTTCCACTATGGATATTCGATGATAAAGAAGGTCGGAAAGTACGTCCGATTTTAGGTCTGAAACTGAGTAGAAGAAGAGAAGAACAATGTCCTCAAGAAATTAAGAATGGTCTAAATTTATTTGAGGCACTATTTTCAACTATGAAAGATGCACATGATGAAAGGTATATATCAAGACGACACGAAAGAGACATTATTTTTATTCCTGTAGAAGATTATAGTGCAACCCAATTTGATTTAAATGAAGAAACAAAAGAAACTCTATTAGAAATAGGAAGAAACCGTACAATTCAATTTTTACGAAATTGGCCAAGATTGAGGTTATAATTTTTAAAAAAAATAATTATAAAACTATTGACCAATGACAAATAGGGTGTTATTATATAAAAGTTGCTGTTGAGATATGCAGCTACTAAAATATAAAATAAAATAACTGTTTGACATTAAATATAAAACATGTTATTATATAAAAGTTAACTCTTTCAGAAGAGTAAACGAAATGAACCTTGAAAACTGAACAAGCAAAACGTAATCAATAAAGTTTTAAGTAGCTAGTTTTGCTAGTGAACGAAACACAATTTTGGACATCAAACATGATGCCAGCAAAACAATTTGAGCTAATCAAATTTCTTTTATGGAGAGTTTGATCCTGGCTCAGGACGAACGCTGGCGGCGTGCCTAATACATGCAAGTCGAGCGAACAGAAAAGGAGCTTGCTCCTTTGACGTTAGCGGCGGACGGGTGAGTAACACGTGGGCAACCTACCCTATAGTTTGGGATAACTCCGGGAAACCGGGGCTAATACCGAATAATCTCTTTTGCTTCATGGTGAAAGACGGAAAGACGGTTTCGGCTGTCGCTATAGGATGGGCCCGCGGCGCATTAGCTAGTTGGTGAGGTAACGGCTCACCAAGGCGACGATGCGTAGCCGACCTGAGAGGGTGATCGGCCACACTGGGACTGAGACACGGCCCAGACTCCTACGGGAGGCAGCAGTAGGGAATCTTCCACAATGGGCGAAAGCCTGATGGAGCAACGCCGCGTGAGTGAAGAAGGTTTTCGGATCGTAAAACTCTGTTGTAAGGGAAGAACAAGTACAGTAGTAACTGGCTGTACCTTGACGGTACCTTATTAGAAAGCCACGGCTAACTACGTGCCAGCAGCCGCGGTAATACGTAGGTGGCAAGCGTTGTCCGGAATTATTGGGCGTAAAGCGCGCGCAGGCGGTCCTTTAAGTCTGATGTGAAAGCCCACGGCTCAACCGTGGAGGGTCATTGGAAACTGGGGGACTTGAGTGCAGAAGAGGAAAGTGGAATTCCAAGTGTAGCGGTGAAATGCGTAGAGATTTGGAGGAACACCAGTGGCGAAGGCGACTTTCTGGTCTGTAACTGACGCTGAGGCGCGAAAGCGTGGGGAGCAAACAGGATTAGATACCCTGGTAGTCCACGCCGTAAACGATGAGTGCTAAGTGTTAGGGGGTTTCCGCCCCTTAGTGCTGCAGCTAACGCATTAAGCACTCCGCCTGGGGAGTACGGTCGCAAGACTGAAACTCAAAGGAATTGACGGGGGCCCGCACAAGCGGTGGAGCATGTGGTTTAATTCGAAGCAACGCGAAGAACCTTACCAGGTCTTGACATCCCGTTGACCACTGTAGAGATATAGTTTCCCCTTCGGGGGCAACGGTGACAGGTGGTGCATGGTTGTCGTCAGCTCGTGTCGTGAGATGTTGGGTTAAGTCCCGCAACGAGCGCAACCCTTGATCTTAGTTGCCATCATTTAGTTGGGCACTCTAAGGTGACTGCCGGTGACAAACCGGAGGAAGGTGGGGATGACGTCAAATCATCATGCCCCTTATGACCTGGGCTACACACGTGCTACAATGGACGATACAAACGGTTGCCAACTCGCGAGAGGGAGCTAATCCGATAAAGTCGTTCTCAGTTCGGATTGTAGGCTGCAACTCGCCTACATGAAGCCGGAATCGCTAGTAATCGCGGATCAGCATGCCGCGGTGAATACGTTCCCGGGCCTTGTACACACCGCCCGTCACACCACGAGAGTTTGTAACACCCGAAGTCGGTGAGGTAACCTTTTGGAGCCAGCCGCCGAAGGTGGGATAGATGATTGGGGTGAAGTCGTAACAAGGTAGCCGTATCGGAAGGTGCGGCTGGATCACCTCCTTTCTAAGGATTATTTCGGAATACAAACCTTGGGTTTGTAAGATTACGTTTTGCGTTCAGTTTTGAAGGTTCATTCTATCTGAATGAAACACTTCAAAACTTGTTCTTTGAAAACTGGATAAAACGACATTGAAATTGTAACAAACACATTTATTTTTTAAGTTTTTTATAGGCTTAATAACTTGGTTAAGTTATTAAGGGCGCACGGCGAATGCCTTGGCACTAGGAGCCGAAGAAGGACGGCACTAACACCGATATGCTTCGGGGAGCTGTAAGTGAGCTTTGATCCGGAGATTTCCGAATGGGGGAACCCACTACGTTTAATCGCGTAGTATCTTGACGTGAATACATAGCGTCTTGAAGGCAGACCCAGGGAACTGAAACATCTAAGTACCTGGAGGAAGAGAAAGAAAAATCGATTCCCTGAGTAGCGGCGAGCGAAACGGGAAGAGCCCAAACCAAGAGGCTTGCCTCTTGGGGTTGTAGGACACTCTATACGGAGTTACAAAAGAGCGAGTTAGATGAAGCGACTTGGAAAGGTCCGCCAGAGCAGGTAAAAGCCCTGTAGTCGAAAGTTCGTTCTCTCCTGAGTGGATCCTGAGTACGGCGGAACACGTGAAATTCCGTCGGAATCCGGGAGGACCATCTCCCAAGGCTAAATACTACCTAGTGACCGATAGTGAACCAGTACCGTGAGGGAAAGGTGAAAAGCACCCCGGAAGGGGAGTGAAAGAGATCCTGAAACCGTGTGCCTACAAGTAGTTAGAGCCCGTTAATGGGTGATAGCGTGCCTTTTGTAGAATGAACCGGCGAGTTACGATTACGTGCGAGGTTAAGCTTTAGAAGGCGGAGCCGCAGCGAAAGCGAGTCTGAATAGGGCGAAATAGTACGTGGTCGTAGACCCGAAACCAGGTGATCTACCCATGTCCAGGGTGAAGGTGAGGTAACACTTACTGGAGGCCCGAACCCACGCACGTTGAAAAGTGCGGGGATGAGGTGTGGGTAGCGGAGAAATTCCAATCGAACTTGGAGATAGCTGGTTCTCTCCGAAATAGCTTTAGGGCTAGCCTCGTGATGAGAATACTGGAGGTAGAGCACTGTTTGGACTAGGGGGCCATCCCGGTTTACCGAATTCAGACAAACTCCGAATGCCAGATATTTATACACGGGAGTCAGACTGCGAGTGATAAGATCCGTAGTCAAAAGGGAAACAGCCCAGACCACCAGCTAAGGTCCCAAAGTAATCGTTAAGTGGAAAAGGATGTGGCGTTGCACAGACAACCAGGATGTTGGCTTAGAAGCAGCCATCATTTAAAGAGTGCGTAATAGCTCACTGGTCGAGTGACGCTGCGCCGAAAATGTATCGGGGCTAAACGATTCACCGAAGCTGTGGATTGACATCTACGATGTCAGTGGTAGGAGAGCGTTCTAAGTGCGTTGAAGTCAGATCGGAAGGACTGGTGGAGCGCTTAGAAGTGAGAATGCCGGTATGAGTAGCGAAAGACGGGTGAGAATCCCGTCCACCGTATGACTAAGGTTTCCTGAGGAAGGCTCGTCCGCTCAGGGTTAGTCGGGACCTAAGCCGAGGCCGATAGGCGTAGGCGATGGACAACAGGTTGATATTCCTGTACCACCTCCTCACCGTTTGAGAAATGGGGGGACGCAGTAGGATAGCGTAAGCGCACCWTWAGTAGTACTCGTCCAAGYAGTAAGGCGTGTGTGTAGGCAAATCCGCACACTGTAACGTTGAGCTGTGATGGCGAGTCCGTATGGACGAAGTTCCTGATTTCACACTGCCAAGAAAAGCCTCTATCGAGGTGAGAGGTGCCCGTACCGCAAACCGACACAGGTAGTCGAGGAGAGAATCCTAAGGTGTGCGAGAGAACTCTCGTTAAGGAACTCGGCAAAATGACCCCGTAACTTCGGGAGAAGGGGTGCTCTTGAGCGTGCAAGCGCATGAGAGCCGCAGTGAATAGGCCCAGGCGACTGTTTAGCAAAAACACAGGTCTCTGCAAAACCGTAAGGTGACGTATAGGGGCTGACGCCTGCCCGGTGCTGGAAGGTTAAGAGGAGTGGTTAGCGCAAGCGAAGCTGCGAATTGAAGCCCCAGTAAACGGCGGCCGTAACTATAACGGTCCTAAGGTAGCGAAATTCCTTGTCGGGTAAGTTCCGACCCGCACGAAAGGCGTAACGATCTGGGCACTGTCTCAACGAGAGACTCGGTGAAATTATAGTACCTGTGAAGATGCAGGTTACCCGCGACAGGACGGAAAGACCCCGTGGAGCTTTACTGTAGCCTGATATTGAATTTTGGTACAACTTGTACAGGATAGGTAGGAGCCAGAGATCTCGGAGCGCCAGCTTCGAAGGAGGCGTCGGTGGGATACTACCCTGGTTGTATTGAAATTCTAACCCATGCCCCTTAGCGGGGCAGGAGACAGTGTCAGGCGGACAGTTTGACTGGGGCGGTCGCCTCCTAAAAGGTAACGGAGGCGCCCAAAGGTTCCCTCAGAATGGTTGGAAATCATTCGTAGAGTGTAAAGGCACAAGGGAGCTTGACTGCGAGACCTACAAGTCGAGCAGGGTCGAAAGACGGGCTTAGTGATCCGGTGGTTCCGCATGGAAGGGCCATCGCTCAACGGATAAAAGCTACCCCGGGGATAACAGGCTTATCTCCCCCAAGAGTCCACATCGACGGGGAGGTTTGGCACCTCGATGTCGGCTCATCGCATCCTGGGGCTGTAGTCGGTCCCAAGGGTTGGGCTGTTCGCCCATTAAAGCGGTACGCGAGCTGGGTTCAGAACGTCGTGAGACAGTTCGGTCCCTATCCGTCGTGGGCGTAGGAAATTTGAGAGGAGCTGTCCTTAGTACGAGAGGACCGGGATGGACACACCGCTGGTGTACCAGTTGTCTTGCCAAAGGCATCGCTGGGTAGCTATGTGTGGACGGGATAAGTGCTGAAAGCATCTAAGCATGAAGCCCCCCTCAAGATGAGATTTCCCATTACGCAAGTAAGTAAGATCCCTCAAAGACGATGAGGTAGATAGGTTCGAGGTGGAAGTGTGGTGACACATGGAGCTGACGAATACTAATCGATCGAGGACTTAACCAAAAACGTTTGAAACATTCAATGCACCGTTTATCCAGTTTTGAAAGAATAAATCTTTCAATTAAATAAAAAGTCTAGTGATGATGGCAAAGAGGTCACACCCGTTCCCATACCGAACACGGAAGTTAAGCTCTTTAGCGCCGATGGTAGTTGGGGGCTTCCCCCTGTGAGAGTAGGACGTCGCTAGGCAATAAAACAGTCAGCTGTATGCTGGCTGTTTTTTTACTTTCTCTTTTGATAACTTTTAACTCTACTAAAGAGATTGTTCAAAAGTGTTTTCTGAATTTAAAAAATGCAAATAAATGCCTCGAAAATGTAGTTAATTATTTGTATTGTTTATCTTAATTTTTATTTGTTAAAAATCTGAATTGTCTTTCTTTTATAAGTTCCTTGACAGTAGCAGTCCACGTTGTTAATCTTACAATTAATATTCTTTTAACTATAGGAGGAAGTTACGAAAATGTGGGAGACTAAATTTGCCAAAGAAGGTTTAACTTTTGATGATGTATTATTAGTACCAGCTCATTCCGAAGTACTACCGAAAGATGTTGATTTATCTGTTCAATTAACACCAAAGATTAAATTAAACATCCCAATGGTCAGCGCAGGTATGGATACAGTTACAGAGTCTAAAATGGCGATTGCTATGGCACGTCAAGGCGGTATCGGTATTATCCATAAAAACATGGGGATTGATGAGCAAGCTGAACAAGTAGAAAAAGTAAAACGTTCTGAAAATGGTGTTATTACAAACCCATTCTTCTTAACTCCGACACATCAAGTTTTCGATGCTGAGCATCTAATGGGTAAATACCGAATCTCTGGTGTTCCTATTGTTGATAGTATGGAAAATCAAAAGCTAGTAGGGATTATTACAAACCGTGATTTACGTTTTATCTCTGACTACTCTTTAAAAATTGAAGATGTAATGACGAAAGAAGACTTGATTACAGCACCAGTGGGAACGACTTTAGAGGATGCTGAAAAAATTCTTCAACAATATAAAATCGAAAAGCTTCCAATTGTAGATGAAGAAGGTAGATTAACTGGACTTATTACAATTAAGGATATCGAGAAAGTGATTGAATTCCCGAATGCTGCGAAAGATACACATGGCCGTTTACTAGTAGGCGCGGCAGTTGGTGTATCAAAAGATACGATGGTACGTATTGAGAAGCTTGTTGAAGCACAAGTTGACATTGTTGTAATCGATACGGCCCATGGTCATTCAGAAGGCGTATTACAAACAATTCGCTCAATCCGTGAGACTTACCCTGAGCTAGAAATCATCGCTGGTAATGTTGCTACAGGAGAAGGCGCACGTGCATTATTTGAAGCAGGAGCAGATGTTGTTAAAGTAGGTATCGGTCCTGGTTCTATTTGTACTACACGTGTTGTAGCAGGTGTAGGTGTACCACAAATTACAGCAGTATATGATTGTGCTACAGTAGCTCGTGAGCTAGGTAAAACAATAATTGCTGATGGTGGTATTAAATACTCTGGTGATATCGTAAAAGCTCTAGCAGCTGGAGGCAACGTTGTAATGCTTGGTTCTCTTCTAGCAGGTACATCTGAATCTCCTGGAGAAACAGAAATCTTCCAAGGCCGTCGCTTTAAAGTTTATCGTGGTATGGGTTCTATTGGCGCAATGGAAAAAGGTTCTAAAGATCGTTACTTCCAAGAGGATGCAAAAAAATTAGTACCTGAAGGTATTGAAGGCCGTCTTCCTTATAAAGGACCATTAGCTGATACAATCTACCAACTGATTGGTGGTATTCGCGCTGGTATGGGTTATTGTGGAGCTCCACATCTGGAGCATCTACGCGAGAATGCACAATTTGTTAGAATGACAGGTGCTGGTCTTCGTGAATCACATCCACATGATGTACAGATTACAAAAGAATCACCAAACTATTCCATGTAATATATTACTTGCAACTTTTATGCTTTCGCATCGTCTACAAAGATGGCGCGAGAGCATTTTTTTATGGTAGAGAGTCAACACGTTTGTTGTTATCTATGATAAAATGTCGAGGACAAGATTATTTTTTGGAGGGCTTTAAAGGTGAAAAAGAAAATGAACACCGTATTACGCTTACTCCTAATTCCTGTTTTATTATTTAGTATTTTTGCAGGTATTCCTGCAAAGGCAAATGCGGAAACAGATTTAGGATTAACAGTGGATGCTGCGATTTTAATTGATGCAGATTCAGGGAAAATTTTATTTGAACAAAATGCAGATACTTCACTAGGTATTGCAAGTATGACAAAGATGATGACTGAATACCTGTTATTGGACGCGATTGATGCAGGGAAAGTTAAATGGGATCAAGAATATCACGTAACAGATTATACGTATCGTATGTCTCAAAATCGTGCATTAAGTAATGTACCTTTACGTAGAGATGGCTCTTATACGATTCGTGAGTTATACGAGGCAATGGCAATCTATTCAGCAAATGCAGCAACCGTAGCTATTGCTGAAACGATCGCAGGTTCTGAAACTGAATTTTTAAAGTTAATGAATAAAAAAGCAGAAGAACTTGGTTTAGAGGGCTATAAATTTGTCAATTCTACTGGTCTTAATAATGCTGATTTATTTGGTATGCACCCATCAGGCACAGGCCCAGAAGATGAGAATGTGATGCCTGCAAAATCTGTAGCAAAATTAGCATATCATTTATTAAAAGATCACCCAAAGGTATTAGAAACATCTAAAATTGCAAAAAAGACATTCCGTGAAGGAACAGAAGATGCAATTAAAATGTCTAACTGGAACTTTATGTTACCGGGGTTAGTGTATGAATATCAAGGTGTAGATGGATTAAAGACAGGTACAACAAACTTTGCAGGTCACTGCTTCACAGGTACTGCAGAGCGCAATGGTACTCGTTTGATTGCAGTTGTAATGAAAGCTGTTGATGCAAATGGACAAGGGTCCTATGAAGCTCGCTTTGATGCCACAGCGAAATTATTTAACTACGGCTTTTCACAATTCTCAAAGCAAGAAATTTTACCAGGGAACTATACATTCAAAGATCAAAAAACAGTTAAAGTGACAAAAGGTAAAGAAGACAAAGTATCGATTGCAGTAAAAGAACCAATTTCATTTATGATTAAGTCTTCTGATAAAGACTTATATAAACCTACATTGGTTTTAGATAAAAAGAGTTTAGAGGCAGACGTTAAAAAAGGCACTGTTGTAGGAAAGGTCGTTATTGAACGCACAGAAGGCACAGATTACGGCTTTATCGATGGCAAGGATATTTCATCCGATGTTGTCACAACAGAGGCTGTAGAGCGTGCTAGCGGTATCTCATTGTTCTTCCAAGGTGTAGGTAACTTCTTCGGTAATTTATGGGGAGGCATTACAGACTTTGTTGGTGGATTGTTTTAATATTTAAATACGAGCACATGAATGCACTTAAGCATTCATGTGCTTTTTCACATTTTTACACGCTATAGCATACGCTAATAGGCGAAAGGATGTGGCTAAATGTGTGGCATTACAGGCTGGGCTAGTTTTCAAAAGGACTTAAGAACAAGTGACACAATATTAAAATCGATGACGCAAACATTAAATAAGAGAGGGCCAGATGATGAAAATATTTGGTGTAGTGAGCATATTGCATTTGGCCATCGACGGTTGGCTGTTATTGATTTAATCGGTGGCAAACAGCCAATGAAAAAAATCCATGATGGTTTGAACTATGTCATTACATATAATGGCGAACTTTATAATACAGAGGAGCTACGTAAGGAACTTCAAAAAAGAGGGCACAGCTTTACAACACAATCGGATACTGAAGTACTATTAACTGCCTATATTGAATGGAAAGAGCAGTGTGTAGAATTTCTAAATGGTATTTTTGCCTTCGGTATTTGGGATGAGCAAACACAGTCTTTATTTTTGTGTCGAGACCGACTAGGCGTAAAACCCTTGTATTATACAGAGCAACAAGAAGGTGTACTTTTTGCATCTGAGGTGAAGGCTCTGCTAGCACACCCCACGGTTCAAGCATGTGTAAACGTTGAAGGGTTGGCAAGTATGATGGCTGTAGGACCTTCTAGAGCGCCAGGTAAAACCCTTTTTCAAAATATTGAAGAATTACGACCTGGCTATGCTATGCGATTCTCTAGAGAAGAAGGTTTAAGAAAGTGGCCGTATTGGCAACTACAAAGCCGTAGACATGAAGAAACATTAGGAGAAACAATTGAACATGTTGGTTTTTTGTTAACGGATGCTATAGAACGTCAGCTAGTTTCGGATGTACCCATTTGTACGTTTCTTTCAGGAGGACTAGATTCCAGTATTATTACAGGCATTGCAGCAAATAGATTCCAACAGCAAAACCATCAATTGCATACGTATTCAATTGATTATGAAGACAATGAGCGCTTCTTTAACCCACATTCTTTCCAGACCTCCACGGATACGTACTGGATTCAAAAAATGTCAGAAACTTTCAAGACAGCTCACCACGCAGAGGAAATCACTCAGCAAAAGTTAATTGATTTATTAGTGGAATCGGTCATTGTTCGTGATTCCCCAGGTATGGCAGATGTAGATTCTTCTTTATTATGGTTTTGTCGTGAAATAAAAAGGGAATTTACTGTAGCGCTATCAGGAGAGTGTGCAGATGAAATTTTTGGTGGTTATCCATGGTTTAAAGATAGGACTACTGGTTTCCCTTGGATCCGTTCATTGTCTGAAAGAAGTGAATTACTCCAAGAGAAGTGGAACAAAAAATTAAAAATTGAAGCCTATGCACAACAGCTATATACACAAACAATAGCTGAAGTTCCTTTGCTAGATGGAGAAAGTCAAGCAGAGGCAAAGCATCGTGAAATGTCCTACTTAAATATGCTATGGTTTATGCAAACATTATTAGAGCGGAAGGATCGTATGAGTATGGGGGCAAGTTTAGAGGTACGTGTCCCTTTTGCAGATCATCGGCTTGTAGAATATGCCTGGAATATTCCGTGGGAAATGAAGAATTTAGATGGAATAGAAAAAGGATTACTTCGAAAATCAATGGCACATCTATTGCCGAATGAAGTGTTATATCGTAAAAAAAATCCTTATCCAAAAACATATCATCCTATCTATACAGCAGGAGTGCAAAAATGGTTGAAGGAAATTCTACATGATAAAAATTCAATTTTGCATGAACTATTTGAACGACAAAAGCTTGCGGAGTTAATTGAATCGGGAGGTAGCTCTTTTAAGGTTCCGTGGTATGGGCAATTAATGGCAGGTCCCCAGCTTTTAGCTTATCTAGGGCAAATTCATACTTGGTTTGAGCATTATCAAATTCAATTAATTGAGACTTAATTTAAAACGACCCATCTACGTAGATGGGTCATTTTTTTGTATACTCCAGCAATCCATCAACTGCTCAATGGATGATTCGATTGCTTGTACGGGAATCCCTCCAAAACCTAATAAAAATTGAGCTTGTGAAGATTCATAATGATCTAGTCTATAGGCTGATAATGGATAAATACCGATTTCTGCTTGAGAGGCGAGCTGTTGTAATTGTTTTTCTGAAAATGTGTGTTGAACCTCTAATAAAATATGCATACCCGCTTGTTCACCAGTAATGTTAATGGATGATGAATATTTTTCTAAAATAGAAGTTAGTTTATCATGTTTTTTACGATAAATTTTACGCATACGATTGAGATGCTTTGCAAAATGCCCATCACCCATAAAATTTGCTACAATATGCTGATCAAAACGAGGCACCGTTGATGAATAATAATTAAAGACATCGTTATAAGTAGCAAGTAGTTTAGGTGGAAGTACAAAATAAGCTACTCGCAAGGATGGCATTAAAGATTTAGTAAAAGTACTCATGTAAATAACTTTATCGTTTCGATCTAATGCATGTAGGGCAGGAATTGGTTTTCCAGCATAACGAAATTCCGAATCATAATCATCCTCAATAATATAACGAGAGGTGCTTTGTGCCGCCCAATTTAAAGCTTGTGCTCGTCTTGTAGCAGATAATACAGCCCCAGTTGGGAATTGATGTGAGGGTGTAATATACACAACATTAGCATTTGTTTTTTCGAGATCATGAATAATTATGCCCTCTTCATCAACTGCAATTGGATAAACTTTTCGTTTATGCTGCGAAAACATTCGATGGACGGCAGGGTATCCGGGGTTTTCTAATGCAAAGCTGGTGTCCTCACTAAAAAGACGGAGAATCATAGGGAGGAGCTGCTCTGTCCCTGAACCAATAACAATTTGTTCAGGGTGGCATACAACACCACGGGATTGATATAAATAATTAGCAATCTCTGTGCGTAAAGACAGTTCACCTTGTGGTTCCCCTGTTAATAATAGCTCCTTTGAGGTATCGTCAAAAAGCTCTTTTGCATACTTTCTCCATGTTTGAAATGGAAAAGCATCGATATCAATAGATCCTGGATTAAAATCGATTTTGTAAGACTTTTTCTTAGGATATTCATTAATGGACGCCATAGTATCTTGTTGAATGTAGGGCAGTTCATCTATTTCTTCTACAAAATAGCCAATACGTGATTTGGACATAATATAGCCTTCAGCTAATAGCTGAGCATAGGCAATTTCAATTGTTGTTTGGGAAATGTTTAAAAAATAAGCTAATTTTCTTTTTGAAGGCAGTTTTTCTCCTACAGTTATTTTTTTAGAAATAATAGCTTCTTTAATACCGTTATAAAGCTGATCATAAAGCGGTTTATCACTATCTCTTTCAAGCTGGAATAAAAGCATATCCATGATCTGGAACCTCCTGACCCTATAAATATTTTAAAAACTGGATATTTTGATATGGTCAATTTCTATTATACTAAACTTCATCATAAAGGTGGAGGTTAGAAAATGAAACAAACAGGTACAGAGCTAGTAAAGCGTGGAATGGCAGAAATGCAAAAAGGCGGCGTCATTATGGATGTCATTAATGCAGAGCAAGCAAAAATTGCAGAAGCTGCAGGTGCTGTAGCAGTTATGGCATTAGAAAGAGTACCGTCAGATATTCGGAAAGCAGGTGGCGTTGCACGCATGGCCGATCCTCGTATTGTTGAGGAAGTGATGGGGGCTGTAACTATTCCTGTGATGGCCAAAGCACGTATTGGTCATATTGTTGAAGCACGTGTCTTAGAAGCAATGGGTGTTGATTATATTGATGAAAGTGAAGTTTTAACACCAGCTGATGAAGAATACCATTTATTAAAAAGTGAATACACAGTACCGTTTGTGTGTGGCTGTCGTGATTTAGGAGAGGCAGCCCGTCGTATCGGGGAAGGTGCCTCGATGTTACGAACTAAAGGTGAACCAGGTACAGGGAATATTGTGGAGGCCGTTCGCCATATTCGTAAAGTAAATGCACAGGTTCGTAAAGTCGTAGGAATGACAGAGGATGAATTAATGACAGAGGCGAAATTACTAGGAGCTCCTTTCGAGTTATTAAGAGAAATTAAACGTCTTGGTCGTTTACCAGTAGTAAACTTCGCAGCAGGAGGAGTGGCAACGCCTGCTGATGCAGCCTTAATGATGGAACTTGGAGCTGATGGCGTTTTCGTTGGTTCAGGTATTTTTAAATCTGAGAACCCTGAAAAATTTGCACGTGCCATTGTAGAGGCGACTACTCATTATAAAGACTATCAGCTTATTGCGGAAATATCAAAAGAGCTTGGAGTGCCCATGAAGGGGATTGATATTGCACAGCTTGGACACAACGAGCGTATGCAAGAGCGAGGTTGGTAGCATGAAGCGAATTGGTGTATTAGCATTACAAGGAGCAGTTCGTGAGCATATACAAATGTTAGAAGCTCTTGGTTGTGAAGCAATTCAAGTAAAACAAAGAAAGGATTTAGGAAACCTAGATGGACTTGTGTTACCAGGTGGAGAAAGCACAACAATGAGAAAATTGCTGGATCGATTTGATCTGCTAGAGCTAATTCGTGGACTTGCTCAGCAAGGATTACCGATGCTTGGTACATGTGCGGGAGTAATTTTATTAGCCAAGGATCTAATTGAAGATGAACCACATTTGGCTGTGATGGACGTGACTGTAGCAAGAAACTCGTATGGACGTCAGGTGGATAGCTTCGAAGTACAACTAGATATTCCTAAAGTAGGTGTAGGGATTCCAGCAGTATTTATTCGTGCACCTCATATTGAAGCGGTAGGTAAAGGTGTTGAAATTCTTGCACAACATGAAGGGAAAATAATCTTGGCACAAGATGGCCATTTATTGGGTTGTTCGTTTCATCCCGAATTAACAGAGGATACACGAATTCTTGAATATTTTGTAACCTCTATGGTATGACTTGCAAAATTTGTTTTCATATAGTACAGTATGTTTAAATTTTAAATAACTGAACACGATGATGGGAAGTAGTAGCAAGCACGTTTTTTTTAGAGAGTCAGCGGTTGGTGGAAGCTGATAAAAGCACTTGTGAATCCGTCCTGGAGTTGCACAGTCGAAGTGAATGAAGTAGGCTGTAGCCGGCTGAAATGCCGTTATGAAATAAGTGGATTAGGCAGAAATATGTCTAGTCAATTAGGGTGGCAACGCGGGTAGCTCTCGTCCCTTTTTAGGGATGAGGGCTTTTTTGTGTTCATTTCGCTGCAACGATTTTCCATCATGAAGAAACTATTGGAGGTATGAAGATGTTAGATATTAAACGCGTCCGTGAGAATTTCACGGAAATTAAAGAGATGTTATTAACACGTAATGAGGACTTGGGAAACTTAGATGACTTTGAAGACTTAGATGCAAAACGTCGTGAATTGATTGCCAAAACAGAAGAATTAAAAGCAGAACGCAATAAAGTATCTGAACAAATCTCAGTTATGAAACGCAACAAAGAAAATGCTGATGAAGTCATTGCTCGTATGCGTCAGGTTGGCGATGAAATTAAAGAATTAGATGTACAATTAAATGATGTTGAAGAGCGCTTTAAAGATATGATGATGCGTTTACCAAACATCCCACATGAATCTGTACCAGTAGGCACAACAGAGGATGACAATGTTGAAGAATATACGTGGGGTGAAATTCCGACATTTGATTTTGATATTAAAGCACACTGGGACCTTGCTACGGATTTAAAAATCGTAGACTTTGAACGCGGCGCGAAAGTAACAGGTAGCCGTTTCTTATTCTATCGTGGTCTTGGTGCTCGTTTAGAACGAGCATTAATGACATTCATGATGGATTTACATGCAGAGGAGCATGGTTACGAGGAAATGCTACCACCTGTCATTGTTAATCGAGATAGCCTAACAGGTACAGGGCAACTTCCGAAATTTGAGGAAGATGTATTCAAATTAGAGGAAACAGATTATTTTATGATTCCAACTGCAGAAGTACCAGTAACGAACTTCTATCGAGATGAGATTTTACCGGCTGAAGCTTTACCACAAGGCTTTGCAGCGTATAGTGCTTGCTTCCGTTCAGAAGCGGGATCTGCAGGTCGTGATACACGTGGTTTAATTCGTCAACACCAGTTCAATAAAGTAGAATTAGTACGTTTTGTAAAACCAGAGGAGTCATACGAACAATTAGAGCTCTTAACAAGTCATGCAGAAAAAGTATTACAATTACTAGGCTTACCATATCGTAAGTTAAAAATGTGTACAGCTGATTTAGGTTTTACTGCAGCGAAAAAATATGATTTAGAAGTTTGGATTCCTGCACAAAACATGTACCGTGAAATTTCTTCTTGCTCTAACTTTGAGGATTTCCAGGCACGACGAGCAAATATCCGCTTCCGTCGTGAGCCAAATGCAAAACCAGAATATGTGCATACATTAAACGGCTCAGGTCTTGCCATTGGCCGTACAGTTGCTGCTCTTCTAGAAAACTACCAACAAGCTGATGGCAGCGTAGTAATTCCTGAAGTTTTAAGACCTTATATGGGTGGTAAAGAAGTAATCGCACCAAAATAAACGACAGATAAAGCTATTTTAGACAATTCCTTTATGGATGTTCTAAAATAGCTTTTTTGTGTTGCTAAAATTGAAATCTCTCATAATTTTTGAAAATTCGTTATAATGGGTAATATTCATGGGGACAAGGGGGAGAAATTCATGGAATTGCAACAATTTGCACAGGCTTTCAGTGAATTTGATAATGTTTTAATTACAGATGATAAAGGCTGTGCAATCTTTTATGATTTAGCAGATTTAAATATATTATTGGAAATCGGCTTAACACCAGATGAATTTTTTCACAGCACAGTGACTGATAATTATCAAAATTTATCACATGAGACAAGTACTGTTTTTCAAGTCATACAAACAGGGCAGCCAGTTTTATACTATGAACAACAACTGACAACATTGAACGGTTTTAGTTATTTATCACTGAGTTCGACCTATCCCATTATGGAGCATGGAAAAGCCATTGGTGCCATTGAATTTTCAAAACATTTTTATGAAACTAAGCAAATTAAATACTTAGATAATTTCCTGGGACATAAATTATATCGAGATAATCATACAACCTATCGTTTAGAGGATTACATTACAACAAACGCCGAAATGAAAACTCAACTTGAAAAGGCACGTCGTAGTGCTCAAAAAAGTGCACCAGTTTTACTAACTGGGGAAACTGGAACTGGGAAAGATATAATCGCACAAGGCATACACAATGAAAGTGAACGCTATACAAAGCCGTTTATTACTTTGAACTGCTCAACATTAACAGAGGATAATATATTTACTCAGCTATACGGCTCGGACAATGAAGCAAAAAGTGGAAAGTTACAGGAGGCTAATGGAGGAACGCTACTCATTGACCACCTTAATTTATTGGATATATCTTTGCAGGCGAAACTTTTACATGCGGTAGATATAAAAGTGTTAAATGGTGAGCCCTTGGATATACGGTATATTACTACTGTCAATGAAGATGTGGACAAACTATTAGCTGAAAAAAGGCTACGCGAGGACTTATTTTATCGCTTAAATGTTCTTCAAATTGATTTGCCACCGCTAAGATTAAGGAAGGAAGATATTCCACTTATCCTTGATTTTTATATACAATTTTACAATGAACATACACTACAGAAAAATGTAAGCTATTGTAATGAAGTAATTCAGTTATTTTATGCCTATCATTGGCCGGGGAATGTGCGTGAACTAAAAAATGCCCTTGAATCGGCATATAATAATTTGCTTGGGGATGAAATACTTGTTGAACATGTTCCAGAGAGGATTAAAAAAAATGTTCAACATTCAACTCAATCGATCATGCAAAACAACCAATCTGGACATTTACGAGATTTAACGGAAGCCTACGAGCGTCTAATTATAGCGGAAAAGTTGCGTGAAACTGATGGACGATTAGCGGAAACAGCTAGACGTTTAGGTATATCTCGTCAATTACTAAAATATAAGTGTTTAAAATATGAATTGTTGTAAAAAAAATTTTACAAAAAGGGGATAAAAATTTATCTCCTTTTTTTGTGTTATTAAATTTTTTATTATTTAGATAAATCTTCTGTAAACGATTATAAAGGGGTTGAGGATATGTCTAAAGTTGTGCAGCATACGATAATCGTGGGGCTAGCCTTATTTGCTATATTTTTTGGTGCTGGGAATTTAATATTTCCGCCTTCCATAGGAAATAGTGCAGGGGAATCATGGATCTCCGCTCTGATGGGCTTTAGCTTAACAGGTGTTATTTTACCTGTGCTTGCGGTGTATGCAATTTATAATACTGGGGGAACTGTGGAAGCGCTCACAAGACCAATCGGAAATTGGTTTTATAAAGCCTTTAATACGGTCATGATGGTTTGTATTGGGATGGTTGTCACAATACCGAGGATGTCAGCGACAACTCATGAATTAGGGGTATCACAAATTATTCCGAACGTACCTTTAATTGTGTCAGTATTAGCATTTTTCGCGATTTGCTTTTACTTTGCGATGGACCAATCAAATGTGATCGATAAGATTGGAAAATGGTTGACGCCTGTTCTTGTTCTTATACTTATTATCCTCATTGGTAAAGGGGTATTAGACCCAATAGGAGCGGCAATTAATACAGGAGCAGAAAGGGTTTTTGCCAACTCCATAATAGCAGCCTATCAAACAGGAGATGTGGGAACAGGTATTCTTTGTGCGCCAATCTTTTTAGCAGCAATAGTGGGCTATGGCTATAAAGGGAAACAATCTAAAAAGGTCGCGCTTGGTGGAATGGCTATTGCTGCAATAGGGTTAATTGCAGTATATGGTGGCCTGCTCTATTTAGGGGCTACAAGTAGTGGCATCATCACAAATCCTGGCAGTGATACAGAACTATTAGCGGGCATTGCCTTTAGTGTCATTGGTAATTTGGGTAAAGCGTTACTAGCTATATGTGTTGTTTTTGCCTGCTTAACATCAGCGATTGGTGTCATGGTCATATCCTCACAGTTTTTAAATGAACTAACAAAAGAGAAGCTTGGCTATAGAACGTGGGTCTTTATTATGTGTGTAGTAGGCGCAACTATTGGCTCCTTAGGTGTAGGTGCCATCGTCGAAATTACATTGCCGATTTTCTTGGTAATTTATCCAGTCATTATTGTACTTGTGCTACTGGGAGCCTTTGATCGTTTTGTACCAAATGCAGGAGCCTATAAAGGAACTGTGCTATTTGCATTTCTAGTAAGCGTCGTTGAAACATTTGCTAGCTATGAAATTACGATACCTGGTGTGACACAGTTGGTCATGCATTTACCATTGCAGTCTAGTGGATTTGCTTGGATTATGCCATCTATTGTTGGCTTTATTATCGGTACTATTTTGCATAAGGTGCTGAAAGCAGAAGATCCTGAAAAATCTACTTTTGGTATAGAAGAAATAGGAGTTGAAAAATGATGCAAATTATTTGTAACGCAAAGATATATACAGCAGATACTATTCAGCCATCTGCAACTGCTATGGTAATCGAAGGAAGAAAGATACTTTGGATTGGACAACAGGAAGATTTACCCCCCTATCAGGGAGAAATAATAGATGTACAAGGAAAGGTCATTATTCCTGGGATTATTGACGCTCATATGCATCCGATTATGTTAGCGGATGTTATGGAACAAGTGGCTTGTTTACCTCCATATATTTATTCTATTGAGGATATAATTAATGCATTAGCAAACTGTGATGCAAGTCAGCGGGGATGGCTATTAGGCTGGGGCTATGATGAAGGGAAACTAAAGGAAAAAAGAGCGCCTTTAAAAGAGGACTTAGACCGTGCCTCTACAGAGTTACCTGTCATTGTTATGCGTACATGTGGTCATATTATATCGGTTAATAGTAAAGCATTAGCAATCGCAGGTATTACGAAGGATACGCTTGATCCACAGGGTGGACAAATCGATCGGGATGAAAATGGAGAACCTACAGGCGTACTGCGTGAAAATGCACGTAATCTAGTACTACAGCATTTACCTACACCATCTGAAGAAGAGATTGTCAAAAGGCTCCTAAAGCTATCACAAACTTTGGCATCCTATGGTGTAACAAGTATTACAGAATTAATGGCCACGGTAGCACCAATTGATTATTTAGGCCTGTATCGTAAAGCCCRARAAAAAGGTTTTAAGAAACGCGTAGCAGTTTATTATATCTGGGAAGATATTCAACGATATGAGCTGTTGACAGCAAATACTATTGATCGTTCTGCAGGAGCCTATATCGGAGGCATTAAGCTATTTTCGGATGGCAGTGTTTCAGGCCGTACAGCACTTGTTTCTGAGCCATTTTTGGGAAGTGATGAAAAAGGCATAGCGATGACTTCGAAAGAGGAGCTGCTAGCGGCTGCTGCGGTAGCAAAAGAATATGGTATTCAATTAGTGGTTCATGCAATGGGGGACAGAGCCATTGATCTAATTGTCGACACATTTTATGAGGAAAAGGCTTGGTTAACAGATGCACCGTCTGTTCGTATTGAGCATGCAGCCATGCCATCTAAAAGTGCCTTGCAAAAAGCTGCTGAATGGGGGATAGGCTTTGTGCCACAACCCATCTTCTTATTTTGTGAAATTGAGAGTTATTTAGAGAATCTAGGGCTAGAAAAAACACAGACATTATATGGTGTACAAACATTTCTCAAGAGGGGGATTGCGACAGCGCTCTCTTCAGATGCGCCTGCTACATCATGGGCAGAAGCGGCTAATCCCTTTGTTACGATACAAGCAGCTGTTACACGAACAGCCTATGATGGAACAGATTTAGGTACCGCAGAAAAAATCTCTGTAGAGGAGGCATTACAGCTATACACAGTTGATGCCAAGACGATGATTCGTATGGAGAACGTTGGTCAGTTAAAAGAGGGCTATGAAGCTAATTTTGTTGTACTAACAGACGATTTGTTGACGCTTTCACATAACCAGCTTATGCATGTAAAACCATTCGCTACATATATCGAAGGAGAATGTGTTTTTACACAATCCACTATTCAAGCTCAATAAATTAGTTATGAAGATGGTCGCTGCTACGACATATTTCATATATATCGCCATTCCCTTAAATATTAAAGAAGGTGTCTCATTAGGAGGCACCTTCTTTAAAGACCATTTACATCGTTGGAAGCTAATCGTGCTTTTTTCTCAGCTTTTTTACGGTCTCGTAATGCCTTAAAAAAGTCTGTTAAAATTTGACCACATTCCTCGGCTAAAATCCCTTCTGTTACATCACATTCATGWYTMWRRYSYWCATCMTWYMMYWMMYSSYAAASMRRATSWMCAYAGCCAGCTTTTTGATCTCTTGCCCCATAAACAACTCGGGGTACACGTGATTGGAGAATGGCTCCTGMAYACATTGGACAAGGCTCCAATGTAACATAAAGAGTAGTATCCTCCAGTCGCCAACTCCCTATTTTTTTGCAGGCTTCTTGAATCACTAACAGCTCCGCATGTGTTGTTGCATTTTGCGTTGTTTCTCTTAAATTATGCGCACGTGCAATGATTTTTCCTTCATAAACAAGTACTGCACCAATTGGTACTTCCCCAAGTAATGCAGCCTGTTGAGCTTCCTCTAATGCTTGTTTCATAAATAAACGATCTGCGTCAAAAATATCCACTCATATCTCTCCTTAACAGTAGTGTAGCGTGCTGAATTGGTAATTGCTACTTTTAACTTCTTTTCGGATGTTATATTCATCTAAAATCATTGCAGCCATGCGTAAGCGATTGATATGTAATATGTCGAAGCATAAATACTTGTTGACATTCCTTATATATCCATATATATTTATATATGAACACATGCTCATATATAAATATTGAAGAATGGGGTAAACTTCTATGGATGAAAAATTAAACAGTTCAGAAATGCAAAAAAATATTGATCAGCATTTAGATGAAGAGACATTATTTGTAGTATCTCAGACTTTTAAAGCCTTGAGTGATCCAACACGAATTCGTATTTTAAACTTACTTTGTTCAGATGAACATTCTGTTAATGATATTGCAGAAATTTTAGATTTAGGCCAATCAACCGTTTCCCACCAATTACGCTTTCTTAAAAATTTAAGATTGGTGAAATTTAGGAGAGAAGGAACAACCATATATTATTCTAAGGACGATGATCACATTATGAATTTATTGAAGCAGGCTATTGAGCATGCGGCTCATAACTAAAATGAAATGGGGGAATAACAATGGGACATCAACACGACCATGGCCATGATCATACACATGGTGCAAATAAAAAGGTATTATTACTGTCGTTTATTATTATTACAGGGTATATGGTAGTGGAAGCCATTGGTGGCTTTTTAACAAATAGTTTGGCTCTTTTATCAGATGCAGGGCATATGTTAAGCGACTCTATCTCTTTAGGCATAGCAATGTTAGCTTTTATGTTTGGGGAAAAAGCTGCAAGCTATAGTAAGACATACGGCTATAAACGATTTGAGATTCTAGCTGCAGTATTGAATGGCATTACATTAATAGGAATCGCATTATTTATTTTCTATGAAGCAATTGAACGATTTACAAACCCACCAGAAGTAGCTACAACTGGAATGCTTATAATTAGTATAATTGGTTTGTTCGTAAACATTTTAGTTGCCTGGATTATGATGCGTGGAAGTGATACAAAGGATAATTTAAATATGCGCGGAGCATTTTTACATGTACTAAGTGATATGCTAGGGTCTGTAGGAGCTATTGTTGCGGCACTATTAATTATGTTTTTTGGCTGGGGCTGGGCAGATCCTCTTGCAAGCGTTATTGTTGCATTATTGGTCGTACGAAGTGGCTACCATGTCACAAAAGCCTCCATTCATGTCTTAATGGAGGGGACACCTTCAAATGTAGATGTTCAGGAGATTATTCAGTTAATAGAGCAGACTGATAGAATAGAAAGTATCCACGATTTACACATCTGGACAATTACTAGTGGAACGAATGCATTATCCTGTCATGCGGTTGTAAATGATCAATTGAAAATAGCTGAGAGTGAGCATATCTTGCGGAAAATTGAACATAATCTTCAACATAAGGGCATTAAGCATGTAACAATTCAATTAGAAACATCCTTACATCGACATGATAATTCTATTTTATGTAAATTAGAAAATGACCATGAACATCATCACGATGAAAAATAAAATTTTTTATGACTTGCATACCCTTCTTGGGTATAGTATGATAATTACAAATAGGAGGTGTAGTGAATGGAGGAGACAGTAAAAGAAGAAGCTTGTCATACAGAGGAAGCTACGTCTTGCCGAAAAAGTCATCACCCTGAGCGTGTGAAAAAGGATTTAACAACTCGCTTAAATCGAATTGAAGGTCAGATTCGTGGTATTAAGGGAATGATTGATAAAGACGTTTACTGTGATGATATTATTACGCAACTATCTGCTACACAATCTGCATTAAATAGTGTGGCAAAAATATTATTAGAAGGTCATTTAAAGGGCTGTGTTGTGGATCGTCTATCAGAGGGCGATGAAGCAGTATTAGATGAGTTAGTAATAACGATTCAAAAGTTAATGAAAAAATAGATTGAAAACATACAAAAGGAGAGATTTTATTATGCAAAACGTAACATTAAACGTACAAGGAATGTCATGTGGTCATTGTGTAAACGCGGTTGAAAAAAACGTTGGTGCTTTAGCTGGTGTTGAACAAGTAAAAGTAAATTTAGCAGAAGGTTTAGTTGATGTTGCATTTGACGATGCACAAGTATCACTTGATCAAATTAAAGAGACAATTGATGATCAAGGCTATGAAGTAAAATAAAATTTGTAGAGTGCTTCTGTGGCACTCTCTTATTTTCAAAAATATATACCCCTAGTCGGTATAAGGAGAGGTGAAAGGTAAATGAGTTCTGATCATAAGGAAGCTAATTTGCAAATTACAGGGATGACATGTGCGGCCTGTGCCACTCGAATAGAAAAAGGGTTAAATAAAATGGATGGTGTAGAACATGCAACAGTAAATTTAGCACTTGAAAAATCATCTATTAAATATGACCCAACTAAACTAAGTGAAGCAGATTTTGAAAAGAAAATAGAAGCACTTGGGTATGGTGTTGTTAAACAAAAAGCTGAACTTGATATTACAGGTATGACATGTGCAGCCTGTGCGACTCGCATTGAAAAAGGGTTAAATAAACTAAGTGGTATTTCCTCTGCTAATGTCAACTTAGCACTGGAAAAAGCGATGATCGAGTTTAATCCTTCGGAAGTATCCATCGCAGATATCATTACAAAAGTTGAGAAGCTAGGCTATGGGGCACATCAAAAGGCAGATGAGCGGGAAACAGTGGATCATCGTGAAAAAGCTATCAAACAGCAACAACATAAATTTATTTTATCGGCAATACTTTCTTTACCACTGCTTTGGACGATGGTTGGTCATTTTTCCTTTACGTCATTTTTATATGTTCCAGAATTTCTAATGAATCCATGGGTCCAAATGGTATTGGCTACGCCAGTGCAATTTATTATTGGTAAACAATTTTATGTAGGGGCATATAAAGCATTACGCAATGGTAGTGCAAATATGGATGTGCTTGTTGTGATGGGGACATCAGCGGCCTATTTCTATAGTGTCTATCAAGCGATTGTAACGATAGGATCACATCATGGTCCACATCTTTATTTTGAAACGAGTGCTGTATTAATTACACTTATTTTATTAGGTAAATTATTTGAGGCAAAGGCAAAAGGACGCTCATCTGAAGCCATAAAAAAACTAATGGGACTTCAGGCAAAGACAGCAATCGTTGTACGTGACGGTATAGAAAAGGAGGTCCCATTAGAAGAAGTTATTATTGGCGATGTTATTTTAGTGAAACCAGGTGAAAAAATTCCTGTAGATGGTGAGGTAATAGAGGGGACAACGGCTGTTGATGAATCGATGCTAACAGGAGAAAGTCTACCAGTTGATAAAAAGCAAGGTGATCTATTATTTGGCTCAACTATTAACAAAAATGGTTTTATTAAAATGACTGCAACAAAGGTTGGACGTGATACAGCATTAGCACAAATTATTAAAGTGGTCGAAGATGCTCAAGGATCAAAAGCACCTATTCAACGTTTAGCAGATCAGATTTCGGGGATTTTCGTACCTATTGTTGTTGGCATAGCCATTGTAACCTTTTTAATTTGGATTATTTGGGTCCGTCCAGGGGAATTTACACCTGCTTTAGAGGTATTAATCGCAGTTCTTGTCATTGCTTGTCCATGTGCACTTGGGTTAGCAACACCAACTTCAATAATGGCAGGCTCTGGACGTGCAGCTGAGTTTGGTATTTTATTTAAAGGTGGAGAACATTTAGAGCAAACACAAGGCATAGATACAGTTGTTGTAGATAAAACAGGAACAGTGACACATGGTAAACCTGAGCTTACAGATGTTCTGTTAGCGCCAGAGCAAGATGAAGCACGCTTTTTATCCTTAATCGGAGCAGCAGAGAAGCAGTCAGAGCATCCACTAGCTGAAGCCATTGTTCAAGGCATAGAAAAACGCGGCATAGCTTTAGGTGACGTTCAATTCTTTGAAGCAATACCGGGTTATGGTGTGCAGGCAACTGTCTCAGGTCAAGGTGTTATCATTGGCACACGTAAATTAATGCAACAATATAGTATTCATATTAATGATATTTTACCAACAATGGAGCAACTAGAACGAAATGGTAAGACAGCCATGTTAGCAGCCATTAATGGGCAATATGCAGGTTTAGTAGCTGTGGCTGATACCGTGAAAGATACATCAAAAGAAGCTATTCGTCGTTTACAGGATATGGGTATTACGGTCATCATGATGACTGGTGATAACGAGCGTACTGCTCAAGCAATTGGAACAGAGGTAGGCGTGAATCATGTTATTGCAGAAGTCTTACCAGAAGGTAAAGCTGATGAAGTGAAAAAACTTCAAGCCCAAGGGAAAAAAGTAGCGATGGTTGGTGATGGTATTAATGACGCACCTGCCTTAGCAACAGCGAATATTGGGATGGCAATTGGTACAGGGACAGATGTGGCAATGGAAGCTGCAGATATTACGCTTATTCGTGGAGATTTAAATAGTATCGCGGATGCCATTCTAATGAGTAGAAAAACAATGCGTAATATTAAACAAAATCTATTTTGGGCATTTGCTTATAATACATTAGGTATTCCAATTGCTGCACTCGGTCTGCTTGCTCCATGGGTAGCAGGCGCAGCGATGGCCTTTAGTTCAGTTTCGGTCGTATTAAATGCACTTCGTTTACAACGAGTGAAATTATAAATAAGTATAAAGGCATCGGGAAGTAGATTCTCGATGTCTTTTTTCTATGTCATCATGAGAAGAATATCCCAGGTAAATTTACTAGAACAATAGGTTGATTCTGTTTTTCATTTTCCTACTATGATAAAATGAAAGGTACTGATTCATTTTATGTAGGACACAATGATCGAATCCATAGAACAAAAGGAGGAGCTTCTGGTGACGGTTCCATTTGTTACGGTAGAAGGTCCGATTGGTGTTGGTAAAACCTCTTTATCGAAAGAGATAGCAGCGACATTTAATTACCATCTATTAAAAGAAATTGTAGACGAAAACCCTTTTTTAAATAAGTTTTATGAAAACATTGAGGAGTGGAGTTTCCAAACGGAAATGTTCTTCCTCTGTAATCGCTATAAGCAACTAACCGATATTAAAAAATTTCGCTTAGCACATGCCAAACCTGTTGTAGCAGACTATCATATTTTTAAAAATTTAATATTTGCGAAGCGTACATTGGCACCAACTGAATACGAGAAGTATGAAGAGATCTATAGAATTTTAACGAAAGACATGCCTGTTCCAAATGTAGTGGTTTATTTATATGCCAGCGTTGAGACATTAATGAAGCGTATCGCCATGAGAGGGCGAGAGTTTGAAAAGATGATTTCACGTGATTACATGGAGCAGCTTGTGGCCGACTATCATTCTTTTATCGAGCATTTTGAAAGCATGCATCCCGAAATTCCAGTTATTCGATTTAATGGAGATCAGCTTGATTTTGTAAAAAATCCAAATGATTTAAATCATGTTTTAAAAATAATTAAAGATACGTTACAACAAAGGAGTTTGCAATAATGAATTTAAGAGAGAAGTACGATATTCCACCACAAACGGTTATTACGATTGCAGGTACTGTTGGGGTAGGAAAATCGACGATGACAAAGGCTTTAGCAGAGGCACTGAACTTTCGTACCTCGTTCGAGAAAGTAGACACAAATCCATACCTTGATAAATTTTATGAGGACTTTGAAAAATGGAGCTTTCATTTACAGGTCTACTTTTTAGCAGAGCGTTTTAAAGAACAGAAGCGTATTTTTGAATATGGTGGAGGATTTGTACAAGATCGTTCTATTTATGAGGATACTGGCATTTTTGCTAAGATGCATTATGATAAAGGAACAATGAGTCCAACAGATTATGAGACTTATACAAATTTGTTTGATGCAATGGTGATGACACCTTATTTCCCACATCCAGATTTGCTTGTCTATCTTGAAGGACCTATTGATGCAGTTATTGGACGTATTCAAGAGCGTGGACGTACAATGGAGCAACAAACACCGAATGATTATTGGATAGAAATGCATGAACGCTATGAAAATTGGATAAATAATTTTAATTCTTGTCCAGTTCTACGTTTAGATATTAATGATTATGATTTATTAAAAAATCCTGATGCCATTGAAGCAATTGTAAGCCGTATCAGTCATATGCTAAAACAAACAAGCCATTTACGAAAATAAAAGTAAAATAAATGACCAAAAAACGTGAGACAATATATAGCCGATTGTTTCACGTTTTTTGAATAGGAGGGATTATTATAAGAATCGCAGTGTATTGCGGATCCGGTTTGGGTAAAAGTCCTATTTATGCAGAGAAAGCTGCAGAGCTTGGTACAGCACTGGCAAAAAACGGTCACGGGGTTGTCTATGGTGGTTCTAAAACAGGCCTAATGGGGAAGGTAGCCGATGCTGTTTTAGCAGCTGGAGGAGAAGTGATTGGTGTGATGCCAACACATTTACAAAAGCGTGAATTGGCCCATGCCTCATTAACAGAAATTCATATTGTAGACTCTATGCATATTCGTAAAGCTAAAATGGCCGAGTTAGCAGATGCTTTTATTGCTCTGCCAGGTGGCGCAGGGACTTTAGATGAATATTTTGAGGTATTTACTTGGGCTCAGATTGGACTTCATACAAAACCTGTCATTTTATATAATGTCCATGGATTCTATGATGCACTTCTACAGCATTTTAAAACAATGCTAGAGGAGGGCTTTATACTTGCAGAGCAAAAGAAGTTCTTACGTGTAGCGGCTACCTCTGAAGGGATTTTACGTTTATTAAAAAAACATGGATGAACATTCTCCATGTTTTTTATCTTGATGCAGCAGGTACACTAACATCTGCTGCAATTACACTGAGGCATAATTAATGTAATATAAAATTAAATTTTAAGTAAAAAATTAGTAACGGATGGGGTGTTCTTTATGCATAGTGTAGAGGCTCAAGTAACCGATGATTTAGTAGTACAGGCTATTGAACGCAATATAGCCATTATCCGCTTCGATATGGATAGAAGAGTGGCGTATGTCAATGAACTATTTGCTCAAACATTAGGCTATACAGTGCAGGAAATGCTAGGAAAACATCATAAAGACTTTTGTTTGCCTGATTTCGTTAATAGTATGGAGTACGATAAATTTTGGCGCCACCTAACGGCAGGAAACAGCTATCAGGACAAAATAGAAAGAATTGATGCTAGAGGTAATATAATTTGGCTAGAAGCGACATATATGCCTGTCTTCGCAAATAATACAAGAAAAGTAATAGGTGTATCCAAAATAGCTACCAATATCACTGAACGTCAACATGAGATAGTTAGTGTTGCCGACAAGTTGAAGGGCATGTCTAATAAGCTTTACCAGCGTTCAGAGGCGGGCATTCAAAATAGCCAAGATCTACTAGAAACCATTAAAGTGGTTTCAAAGGAATCAAATGAAAATGTAAGTAATCTTGTACAGCTTCAGAAACAAGCAGATTCTATTAAAGGGATTGTCAAAACTATACAAGAAATTGCCTCACAAACTAATTTATTGGCATTAAATGCAGCTATTGAAGCCGCTAGGGCTGGAGAATATGGTAGAGGTTTTGATGTAGTGGCGAAAGAGGTACGTAAGCTTTCTGTAAGAGTTGAACAATCTATTTCAGAAGTGAAGGATAATGTGGAGGGTATTGAGCGAGAAATTGGTCAGGTGACTGATAGTATTACAAAAATAGCAGAAAAAATAGATAAAACAAATGAACAAATTACTGTCACAGCAAATGACTTTAGTGAAATAGCATCTGCTGCTGAAGCCTTAGACGAGCAATCAAAGCAATTTATTGAAATTATTTAATTCTAATAATGACTACTATTTTCGAGATATATTGAAATAGGATATATTTTTTATTTACAATACTAGTGTAAGTCATTAATCATAATAGGGGTGTTATGTATGACAAAAGTGGAAGTAAGCTTTCAGCATTTACCAACAACAGCTATTTCAGATGCAACTGGCGGGCATACCAATGTGCGAAGTGATATTAAGCCGTTAGCAGACCATTTTAAAGTTGCTGGGCGAGCTGTAACTGTACGTTTACCAGATGGTGAAAATGGGGCAGTTTTGGAAGCGATTAGGGCTGCAAATGAAGGGGATATTTTAGTCATTGATGCAAAAGGAAATACAAACCGAGCTGTTGCTGGAGATTTTGTGATCTCCTTAGCAAAAGGGATAGGTGTACAAGGTTTTGTTGTGGATGGTGTAATCCGTGATATTGCAGCAATTCGCGAATTAAATTTCCCTGTATTTTCGTTGGGCACTACTGTAGCAGCAGGCAATAAAAATGGCGGTGGTCAAGTAAATGTACCGATCGCCATTGGAGGAGTTACGGTTCATCCTGGTGATTATATTATTGGGGATGTGGATGGTGTAATTGTTGTGCCACAGCAAGATGCTGAAAAAATTGCTGTAGCGGCAGAGGCTAAGCTTGAAAAAGATGAAAAACGCGCTCAAGAAGCACATGCCAATGGAAAAGAATCAATTATCGCTTATTTAGATAAAGTGTTAGCAAAATAAAAAAACCCTCACGATGCCATCCAACATCGTGAGGATTTTTTTAAATTACGCTAGATTTTCATTATCATTAAAGTAATTTTTCATCTTTTCTCGATCGAAACGGCCTTCCCATTTAGCCATTACTAATGACGCTAATGAGTTACCAATTACGTTAACAACTGTACGTCCCATATCAAGAATACGGTCAATACCAGCAATGAAGGCTAGTCCCTCAAGTGGAATACCTACAGTACCTAAAGTTGCTAGAAGTACTACGAATGATACGCCTGGTACACCTGCAATACCTTTTGATGTAACCATTAATACAAGCATTAACGTAATTTGTTCACCAATGCTTAGGTGAATACCGTACATTTGTGCAATAAATAATGCTGCAATGGCTTGATATAGTGTTGACCCATCTAAGTTAAAGGAGTAACCGGTAGGTATAACAAAAGATACAATATCCTTTGGCGCCCCTAATTTCTCCATTTTCATCATAATACGTGGTAACACAGCTTCAGAACTTGCTGTTGAGAAGGCTAAAATTAGCTCATCTTTTAATACTTTAATTAAATAGAAGATGCTGATTCCTGCGAATTTTGCCACAAGTCCAAGAACGACAAAGATAAAGAATAGCATTGTTGCATAAACAAGAATTGCTAATTTGGCAAGCGGAACCAGTGAAGCAAACCCATATTTGGAAACGGTTACACCAATTAAACCAAATACCCCTAGTGGCGCGAATTTCATTACGAGGTTTGTTACCCAGAACATAGCATCTGCTACCCCTTGGAAGAAGTCTAAGACTGGTTTCCCTCGATCTCCTACTGCAGCAACCCCTAAACCGAAAATAACTGAGAAGAAGATAATTGCTAGCATATTACCTTCAGCCATTGACTGAATAATATTTGTTGGGACAATGCCTACAATGATATCAAATGGTCCCTCATGCTGAACTTCCTCAGTTGTTGATACATACTTCGAAATATCCCCTTGAGATAATTCATTCATGTTAAGACCTGCACCAGGTTGGAAAATGTTTGCGGAAAGTAATCCAACTACGATTGCAACTGTAGTAATAATCTCAAAGTAAATTATAGATTTCCCGCCTAATCGTCCAAGTTGCTTCATATCTCCAGTACCAGCAACACCAACGATTAATGTCGAAATAATAATCGGTACAACAATCATCTTAATAAGATGTAAAAATATATCCCCTAATGGTTGTAGATATGTCTCAATTTTGGGATTTCCGTAAAAGATACCACCAACAATGATCCCTAAAATCAAACCGATTAAAATCTGAGCGGCTAAACTGACTTTAAATTTCTTTTTCAAATCCTTTGTACCTCCCCTAATATTAAATTTTTAGGACACGCCTTACTTTAATAATACGGAGGACTTATGGAATCCGACAAAATCCGAGAAAATTAATTTACTTTTGTTAAAATGTCTGAATATAACACTTGAATAAACTTCTTAATATTTACCTTTGCTTTACGATTATCGTGATCTTCAATCTGTGTCATGAGTTGACGAATTTCTTTAAAATCAAAGTAGCGAGGGGCATAGTACTCGAATTCTGAGTTTGTGTAATCAACAACCCCTAAATTAGCGAGATTAATCATGGCAGCTAATATTGTACGACGCACACGCTGCTCGATGGCTTTACTCTCTTTTAAAATTTCATCTGGCGTAGCCTTGGTCACAGCTGCAATTTCTTCATAAAGCTCTTTTAATGGAGGAAGGGGGGCAATCTTGTGCTGGTGAGCAAGTAATGTTTCTATAATGGCAATGATATCCTCACTACCAATTTCCCCGACAATCCCCATATCATTCAAAATAGATTGAATATGGTCTCGTGATGTAGCTTTATGAGTCTTTTGTTCACTTAACTCAATATTTGTAAGTGATTGACGTATCACTAATAGTGAATTTTTAAGTCGAAATTGTTCAGTTGTTTTTTTCAAAACATTTTCGACTTCAATACGATTGATTGGTTTATGAATGAAGAAATCAATTCCTTGCTCATATGCTTCGCCAACCATTTCCTTATTCACTACCTGTGAAATCATAATAAATTGTCCCTCAAAACGATTTTGCATAAGTTGTTCCACAGTTGCTATGCCATCAAGCTTAGGCATCAGTAAATCAATAAGCACAAACTCTGGCTGTGTCATTAAAATTTGTGGAATGGCATCCTCACCATTGCGAGCCTCACCAATAACTGTTCCTAACCCGCTATCTTCAATAATTTGCTTTAACATAACACGACTTGCACGATCATCATCTACAATAAAATACCTCATTTAAGTCTCTCCCGTTTGAATAGTTTGCGTAGGAATTATGATTTTAAACGTTGTGTATTGATTGTTTGATTCAACGGTTATTGAGCCTTTTAATTTTTCTACTAGTTCAGCAACATGTGAAAGCCCAATGCCAGTTGCTGCAACACCATCAACATTGAATTTAGTGGTGTATCCAGGTTCAAAAATAACAGAAATATCTGCTTGTGAAATCCCTTGTCCATTATCACATACGGTTATTACAGTATTATCCTCTTGGCGCTCAATAGCAATAGAAATGATCCCTTGCTTTTCAATAGCCTCAACAGCATTGGCTGATAAATTATTTAATAGAGCAAGGAGTGCAATATGATCTTTCGTTTGAAAATCGAAGTCTATACATGTATTAAATTGTATTTCCTTACCGAGTAATTCTGCATATTTCCTATTACCTTCTTCAATATAATGCAATAATTCTGATAATACAAAAGGGCCAAAGCTCTTTTCACCGACAATCTTTGAAATACCAGCATATATCCGTTGAGAATCCTTTTTCACTTCATGGATTTCCTGGGCAATATGAAGTGCTTGTAAACTTTCCGCTCGAAAACCTAGCGTCTTTAACTGACGATATAATTCATAACCACTACCTGTAATTGTTTCAATATGATTCATTGATTTTTTTAAATATAGTGTCTCCACATAGAGATCAGATCCAATATTCAGCATTTCTTGTACTCGTTTTTTTTGTTCAGCTATCAAAATAGAGCTGTAAATCCCTACTACAAAAAAGCTTCGTAATAATGCTACCGCTAATAGGATCAAGAGATCATGGAGAAATAAAAAAGTATATGTTTGGACAAAAAAGCGGAAAATTTGTTCAGCTAAATTACTGATAACCTCACTAAAAGCAACGAGTAAACCAAGTTTTAGTGGTTTTTCTCTGTATTGTTGAATATCTAAAATTTGCAGGCATACTGCAAACAATACATAAAATAAACCAGCTGGTAAATGGTTAAATATACTCTCGGCAATCGGAACATCATGTAATGTCGAATTAATAACCCGAAAAATAGTTGTCACAATACTGGTAGCTACACCGGCTAAAATAATTGGTGTAGGTTTAATTAATGTGCATAAAAAGAAGACAATGGTTCCTAAACCAAAACGGAAAGTTGTATTAGCAAAAGGCATAATTTTAATTTCACTACCTACTGCGGTCATAACAGCAATAATGAAAATCCAAGTAAGGGAAGCACGCGTCATAAGTAATTTCGATTGCAATTCAACAACCTCCCATCATTGATATAATAAAAAATACCACAACCGAGGCGGAAGTGGTATCTAACAAGTAATACATACAATTTGGGCAAAAAAAAACGGCTACATTCGTAGTCGGAAATTTAAAACTGGAGGAGGTAGAGGGATTCGAACCCCCGCGCGGTGTTACCCGCCTGTCGGTTTTCAAGACCGATCCCTTCAGCCAGACTTGGGTATACCTCCATGTTATATTGCTTTACTGTCTTATCGACAAAAATAAATTTATCATAACTAGAAACGAACGTCAAGATAATTTTTGAAAAAATACATAATGTTTAAATTGTCACTTAGAAATAAATAATTTGTGCATTAAGTTGCATTTTATACAAACAGTCAGTATACTAGTTATTGCCGTGCTAGGTGGGAAGGTAGCGGTGTCCTGTAACTCGCAATCCGCTCTAGCGAGACTGAATTCCTTTTTCGAGGCTGTCCGTATTGTTTGGTCTGCCTTTTGCACGTAGTGTTGACGATTGGGTCCTGCGCAATGGATACCCATGAACCATGTCAGGTCCGGAAGGAAGCAGCATTAAGTGGTCTTATTCATGTGCCGCGGGGTTGCCTAATCTGAGCTAACGACAAGAGTAACGCTTATGTGCGGCTGTCAAGGAAAGGTGCACGGCATTAAATTGCCAATTCAAAGCATCCGTCTATTATAGGCGGATGCTTTTTTATTTTAAATTTAGCATCTTCATTTTCTATATAATGCTGCAAATGCTATAATAAAACTATTCAATTAAATGGAGAAGGAGAGAGGAAATCAGTGACGTATCAAGCATTTTACCGTGTGTATCGACCGCAATCTTTTCGAGAAATGTCTGGTCAAACACATGTCAAAAGAACGCTACAAAATGCTCTCCTAGCAAATAAAACAACACACGCTTACTTGTTTTCTGGGCCCCGTGGTACAGGGAAAACAAGTACTGCTAAAATCTTTGCGAAGGCCTTGAATTGTGAACATGCACCATCGAAAGAGCCTTGTAATGAATGTGCTACATGCATAAGTATTACAGATGGTTCTCATCCAGATGTAATTGAATTTGATGCAGCCTCAAATTCACGTGTTGAAGAGATTAGGGATATCATAGAAAAGGTTCGTTTTGCTCCCGCAAGCAGTAGATATAAGGTGTACATCATAGACGAAGTGCATATGCTTTCTACAAGCGCTTTTAACGCTCTTTTAAAAACGTTGGAAGAACCACCTCCTCATGCTGTGTTTATTTTAGCAACTACAGAGCCTCATAAATTGCCTGCTACGATCATTTCTCGTTGTCAGCGTTTTGATTTTAAACGACTTTCTACTAATGATATTATTGAACGTATGAAGGTTGTTTTGGAAGATATTGACTTACCGTATGAAGAACAAGGTTTAAAGGTGATTGCACAATCAGCCGCAGGGGGAATGCGTGATGCTTTAAGCTTATTGGACCAAGTTGTGTCTTTTAGTGGCGAAAAATTAAAACTTGAGGATACGTTATTAGTTACAGGTTCTATTAGTCAGGATGTTTTTTATGATCTAGCGGAGGCACTTAAAGTAAAAGATGTTGCGCAAATGCTTGCCCTTTTAGAGCAACTTATAGCTGACGGTAAGGACCCTTTGCGGCTCTCAGAGGATTTAATTACATTTTTCCGCGATTTATTATTACTTCAAACAAGTGATGATTTAGCTGAACTTTTAGAGCTTGTATCTCCTGAGGAACGTGTATTCACTTTAGCACACGAATTTGCACCAAATATGCTTTATGGGTATATTGATATACTTGCAAAAACACAGCAAGAGATGCGTTTCTCTCACCATACAAAAATTTATTTAGAGACGGCTTTGCTTAAAATGGTACAGTTTTCAGGAGGGATAGCTCATCAAACGGTGACTACAAATGAAATGGGAGAAAACCCTGATCTCACTCAAAAAATTGTGGCTCTTGAACAGCTGGTTCAGCAACTATCCTTACAACTGCAAACGGGGACTCCTGTGCAAACGCCGACAGCACAAAAAGAGCAACGGCCCCGAGCTAAAAGTCCGAATGGTTATAAAGCACCTACAGGTCGTATTCAGGAAGTGCTGAAAGATGCAACAAAGCAAGATGTGCAACGCATTAAGTCCATTTGGGCGCAGGCCTTAAGTCAAATGCAAAAATCACAATCTGCTCTTTTAGCAGAAGCCGAACCTGTTGCGGCATCTTCAAGTGCTTTTGTGTTAAAATTCAAGTATGATATTCATTGTCAGATGGTTGCCGATAACCAGTCTTTAAAGGCTCACTTTACACAATTAATTGCAGGGCAAACTGGTACAATGTACGAGATGCTATGCATACCAGAAGAATCATGGTTAAAAATGCGTGAAGAGTTTATTCGTGATCATGGTCTGCAGCAAAAGAAATCACAGACTGAATCAGAGCATGGAGAAGAATTATTAGAGCCACCACCGGCAGAAATGCCAGAAGAACCATTTATCGATGATGCCCAACCTCTTGCTTCACAAGATCCACTTGTGACAGAGGCTGAAAAGCTCTTTGGTAAAGATTTTGTTGAAATTATTGAAGATTAAATTTTTAGGAGGAAACATTTATGCGTGGAATGGGAAATATGCAAGGTATGATGAAAAAAATGCAAAAAATGCAAAAGGAAATGATGGAGGCACAAGAAGCTTTAAATGCTGAGCAATTCGAAGGTGTTGCAGGCGGCGGTATGGTGAAAGTAACAGTTTCTGGTCAGCGTGAAGTAGTTTCAGTAAATCTGGATGAATCTGTAGTAGACCCAGAAGACATCGAAATGCTACAAGACCTAATTGTTATTGCAACAAATGAAGCGTTGAAAAAAGTAGAAGAAAAAACAAACTCAACTATGGGTAAATTCACGCAAGGCTTAAACCTTCCATTCTAGGAGGTATTCATATGTACTACCCAGAACCAATATCTAAATTGATCGATAGTTTTATGAAATTGCCAGGTATCGGGCCGAAAACTGCGGCTCGTCTGGCGTTTTTTGTGTTAACAATGAAGGAAGATGATGTATTATCTTTCTCTAAAGCACTGATTGATGCTAAACGAAACCTAAGCTACTGTTCTGTTTGTGGCAATATAACAGATGTAGATCCATGTCACATATGTACAGATAAGCAACGAGATCATTCTATTATTTGTGTTGTACAAGATACAAAAGATGTGATTGCAATGGAAAAAATGCGTGACTACAACGGTATGTACCATGTACTTCAAGGAGCAATTTCACCAATGGATGGTATTGGTCCAGAAGACATTAATGTTGCTTCTTTGCTAGTGCGCTTGCAAGATGAAAGTGTCCAAGAACTTATTTTAGCTACAAATTCAACAATCGAGGGTGAGGCAACCGCTATGTACATTTCTCGCCTTGTCAAACCGTCTGGCATTCGTACAACCCGTATTGCTCATGGATTGCCAGTAGGTGGAGATCTAGAATATGCAGATGAGGTTACGCTATCTAAGGCAATGGAAGGCCGACGCGAGTTATGAGTGAGGGATTAGTATGTTCTTCCGTAGTAAAGGGAAATTAAAAAAAGAATTCGATGATAAGCTTGTGAATCTGATTAAAGAAACAAAAGAGGATTTACAACAGGCAAAGATAATAGAAGAATTAATGGATGATTATGACCTAGGTGTAATTGCTCAACGCAAAACAGCAGAAAGTATTCATTTCTATTTGTTTAAGGAAGCTAGAATTCGTAAGGTATTAATAAAATAGTTCTCTGTAAAATATTCATAGAAGCAAAACAGGAAACATAAACTTTCATAATTATTTAATTGAGGGGGCAACTATATGTCTGGGTTAGTAATTATGAGTATTTGTATTCCTGTCGGGCTTCTTTTTCTTTATGTAATAATAAGACATGCTAAATTGGGTAAAATCTTAGAAGGATTATCGGTGTTCTGGTTTAGATTTGCATTTGCTTTTCTACTATTATTCGTAATCCATTTAGGTATTGGTTATATAGGATATAATGTGCCAATCAATCTGTTTTCGGTCTTAACAATCGCTGTTTTAGGTATTCCTGGTGTCTTAGGAATAACAGCTTTAATATTTATTTTATAAAAGGCTTGCAATATAAAAAGATTATGGTATACTTATAAAAGTCGCTAATACAACTGATTGAAACGAAAAATAATTTTAAAATTATTGTTGACGCAGTTTGTGGCGCGTGGTATTATATAAGAGTTGCTGCTGAAACAGTAGTGAACGATATGAACCTTGAAAACTGAACAAGCAAAACGTAATCAATAAAGTTTTAATTAGCTAGCTTCGGTTAGTTAACAAAACAAAAATTTTGGACATCAAACATGATGCCAGCAAAACAATTTGAGCTAATCAAATTTCTTTTATGGAGAGTTTGATCCTGGCTCAGGACGAACGCTGGCGGCGTGCCTAATACATGCAAGTCGAGCGAACAGAAAAGGAGCTTGCTCCTTTGACGTTAGCGGCGGACGGGTGAGTAACACGTGGGCAACCTACCCTATAGTTTGGGATAACTCCGGGAAACCGGGGCTAATACCGAATAATCTCTTTTGCTTCATGGTGAAAGACTGAAAGACGGTTTCGGCTGTCGCTATAGGATGGGCCCGCGGCGCATTAGCTAGTTGGTGAGGTAACGGCTCACCAAGGCGACGATGCGTAGCCGACCTGAGAGGGTGATCGGCCACACTGGGACTGAGACACGGCCCAGACTCCTACGGGAGGCAGCAGTAGGGAATCTTCCACAATGGGCGAAAGCCTGATGGAGCAACGCCGCGTGAGTGAAGAAGGTTTTCGGATCGTAAAACTCTGTTGTAAGGGAAGAACAAGTACAGTAGTAACTGGCTGTACCTTGACGGTACCTTATTAGAAAGCCACGGCTAACTACGTGCCAGCAGCCGCGGTAATACGTAGGTGGCAAGCGTTGTCCGGAATTATTGGGCGTAAAGCGCGCGCAGGCGGTCCTTTAAGTCTGATGTGAAAGCCCACGGCTCAACCGTGGAGGGTCATTGGAAACTGGGGGACTTGAGTGCAGAAGAGGAAAGTGGAATTCCAAGTGTAGCGGTGAAATGCGTAGAGATTTGGAGGAACACCAGTGGCGAAGGCGACTTTCTGGTCTGTAACTGACGCTGAGGCGCGAAAGCGTGGGGAGCAAACAGGATTAGATACCCTGGTAGTCCACGCCGTAAACGATGAGTGCTAAGTGTTAGGGGGTTTCCGCCCCTTAGTGCTGCAGCTAACGCATTAAGCACTCCGCCTGGGGAGTACGGTCGCAAGACTGAAACTCAAAGGAATTGACGGGGGCCCGCACAAGCGGTGGAGCATGTGGTTTAATTCGAAGCAACGCGAAGAACCTTACCAGGTCTTGACATCCCGTTGACCACTGTAGAGATATAGTTTCCCCTTCGGGGGCAACGGTGACAGGTGGTGCATGGTTGTCGTCAGCTCGTGTCGTGAGATGTTGGGTTAAGTCCCGCAACGAGCGCAACCCTTGATCTTAGTTGCCATCATTTAGTTGGGCACTCTAAGGTGACTGCCGGTGACAAACCGGAGGAAGGTGGGGATGACGTCAAATCATCATGCCCCTTATGACCTGGGCTACACACGTGCTACAATGGACGATACAAACGGTTGCCAACTCGCGAGAGGGAGCTAATCCGATAAAGTCGTTCTCAGTTCGGATTGTAGGCTGCAACTCGCCTACATGAAGCCGGAATCGCTAGTAATCGCGGATCAGCATGCCGCGGTGAATACGTTCCCGGGCCTTGTACACACCGCCCGTCACACCACGAGAGTTTGTAACACCCGAAGTCGGTGAGGTAACCTTTTGGAGCCAGCCGCCGAAGGTGGGATAGATGATTGGGGTGAAGTCGTAACAAGGTAGCCGTATCGGAAGGTGCGGCTGGATCACCTCCTTTCTAAGGATTATTTCGGAATACAAACCTTGGGTTTGTAAGATTACGTTTTGCGTTCAGTTTTGAAGGTTCATTCTATTTGAATGAAACACTTCAAAACTTGTTCTTTGAAAACTGGATAAAACGACATTGAAATTGTAACAAACACATTTATTTTTTTAAGTTTTTTATAGGCTTAATAACTTGGTTAAGTTATTAAGGGCGCACGGCGAATGCCTTGGCACTAGGAGCCGAAGAAGGACGGCACTAACACCGATATGCTTCGGGGAGCTGTAAGTGAGCTTTGATCCGGAGATTTCCGAATGGGGGAACCCACTACGTTTAATCGCGTAGTATCTTGACGTGAATACATAGCGTCTTGAAGGCAGACCCAGGGAACTGAAACATCTAAGTACCTGGAGGAAGAGAAAGAAAAATCGATTCCCTGAGTAGCGGCGAGCGAAACGGGAAGAGCCCAAACCAAGAGGCTTGCCTCTTGGGGTTGTAGGWSGGTTYRKACRGAGKTATAAGAGAGSGAGKTAGATGAAGYGACTTGGAAAGGTCCGCCAGAGCAGGTAAAAGCCCTGTAGTCGAAAGTTCGTTCTCTCCTGAGTGGATCCTGAGTACGGCGGAACACGTGAAATTCCGTCGGAATCCGGGAGGACCATCTCCCAAGGCTAAATACTACCTAGTGACCGATAGTGAACCAGTACCGTGAGGGAAAGGTGAAAAGCACCCCGGAAGGGGAGTGAAAGAGATCCTGAAACCGTGTGCCTACAAGTAGTTAGAGCCCGTTAATGGGTGATAGCGTGCCTTTTGTAGAATGAACCGGCGAGTTACGATTACGTGCAAGGTTAAGCTTTAGAAGGCGGAGCCGCAGCGAAAGCGAGTCTGAATAGGGCGAAATAGTACGTGGTCGTAGACCCGAAACCAGGTGATCTACCCATGTCCAGGGTGAAGGTGAGGTAACACTTACTGGAGGCCCGAACCCACGCACGTTGAAAAGTGCGGGGATGAGGTGTGGGTAGCGGAGAAATTCCAATCGAACTTGGAGATAGCTGGTTCTCTCCGAAATAGCTTTAGGGCTAGCCTCGTGATGAGAATACTGGAGGTAGAGCACTGTTTGGACTAGGGGGCCATCCCGGTTTACCGAATTCAGACAAACTCCGAATGCCAGATATTTATACACGGGAGTCAGACTGCGAGTGATAAGATCCGTAGTCAAAAGGGAAACAGCCCAGACCACCAGCTAAGGTCCCAAAGTAATCGTTAAGTGGAAAAGGATGTGGCGTTGCACAGACAACCAGGATGTTGGCTTAGAAGCAGCCATCATTTAAAGAGTGCGTAATAGCTCACTGGTCGAGTGACGCTGCGCCGAAAATGTATCGGGGCTAAACGATTCACCGAAGCTGTGGATTGACATCTACGATGTCAGTGGTAGGAGAGCGTTCTAAGTGCGTTGAAGTCAGATCGGAAGGACTGGTGGAGCGCTTAGAAGTGAGAATGCCGGTATGAGTAGCGAAAGACGGGTGAGAATCCCGTCCACCGTATGACTAAGGTTTCCTGAGGAAGGCTCGTCCGCTCAGGGTTAGTCGGGACCTAAGCCGAGGCCGATAGGCGTAGGCGATGGACAACAGGTTGATATTCCTGTACCACCTCCTCACCGTTTGAGAAATGGGGGGACGCAGTAGGATAGGGTAAGCGCGCCGTTGGTTGTGCGCGTCCAAGCAGTAAGGCGTGTGTGTAGGCAAATCCGCACACTGTAACGTTGAGCTGTGATGGCGAGTCCGTATGGACGAAGTTCCTGATTTCACACTGCCAAGAAAAGCCTCTATCGAGGTGAGAGGTGCCCGTACCGCAAACCGACACAGGTAGTCGAGGAGAGAATCCTAAGGTGTGCGAGAGAACTCTCGTTAAGGAACTCGGCAAAATGACCCCGTAACTTCGGGAGAAGGGGTGCTCTTGAGCGTGCAAGCGCATGAGAGCCGCAGTGAATAGGCCCAGGCGACTGTTTAGCAAAAACACAGGTCTCTGCAAAACCGTAAGGTGACGTATAGGGGCTGACGCCTGCCCGGTGCTGGAAGGTTAAGAGGAGTGGTTAGCGCAAGCGAAGCTGCGAATTGAAGCCCCAGTAAACGGCGGCCGTAACTATAACGGTCCTAAGGTAGCGAAATTCCTTGTCGGGTAAGTTCCGACCCGCACGAAAGGCGTAACGATCTGGGCACTGTCTCAACGAGAGACTCGGTGAAATTATAGTACCTGTGAAGATGCAGGTTACCCGCGACAGGACGGAAAGACCCCGTGGAGCTTTACTGTAGCCTGATATTGAATTTTGGTACAACTTGTACAGGATAGGTAGGAGCCAGAGATCTCGGAGCGCCAGCTTCGAAGGAGGCGTCGGTGGGATACTACCCTGGTTGTATTGAAATTCTAACCCATGCCCCTTAGCGGGGCAGGAGACAGTGTCAGGCGGACAGTTTGACTGGGGCGGTCGCCTCCTAAAAGGTAACGGAGGCGCCCAAAGGTTCCCTCAGAATGGTTGGAAATCATTCGTAGAGTGTAAAGGCACAAGGGAGCTTGACTGCGAGACCTACAAGTCGAGCAGGGTCGAAAGACGGGCTTAGTGATCCGGTGGTTCCGCATGGAAGGGCCATCGCTCAACGGATAAAAGCTACCCCGGGGATAACAGGCTTATCTCCCCCAAGAGTCCACATCGACGGGGAGGTTTGGCACCTCGATGTCGGCTCATCGCATCCTGGGGCTGTAGTCGGTCCCAAGGGTTGGGCTGTTCGCCCATTAAAGCGGTACGCGAGCTGGGTTCAGAACGTCGTGAGACAGTTCGGTCCCTATCCGTCGTGGGCGTAGGAAATTTGAGAGGAGCTGTCCTTAGTACGAGAGGACCGGGATGGACACACCGCTGGTGTACCAGTTGTCTTGCCAAAGGCATCGCTGGGTAGCTATGTGTGGACGGGATAAGTGCTGAAAGCATCTAAGCATGAAGCCCCCCTCAAGATGAGATTTCCCATTACGCAAGTAAGTAAGATCCCTCAAAGACGATGAGGTAGATAGGTTCGAGGTGGAAGTGTGGTGACACATGGAGCTGACGAATACTAATCGATCGAGGACTTAACCAAAAAAGTTTGAAACATTCAATGTGCCGTTTATCCAGTTTTGAAAGAATAAATCTTTCAATTAAATACAAAGTCTAGTGATGATGGCAAAGAGGTCACACCCGTTCCCATACCGAACACGGAAGTTAAGCTCTTTAGCGCCGATGGTAGTTGGGGGCTTCCCCCTGTGAGAGTAGGACGTCGCTAGGCAGAAAAGTAACCACTGAGAAATCAGTGGTTTTTTTGTATGTTTTGAAATCTAGAAAATGTTAAAGTTTAATAGAGTGATCAAAATATTCAAAGGGGTGCAATGGAATGGCAACAGGACAATATAGTAAGGTAATCAATGTACAGAAAAATAAATTAGAGGGTTTTATTCATAATAAAGAACAATGGGCTGTTTTAATACCAGGTTACTTACATCACGAATTACTAAATGAAGACGATATGATCTGGGTCTTCCAAGGAGACTTTGGTATAATTCAGAAAGCTGTTAAAGTAAAACTTAAAGTAAACAAATCAGATGCTCATCAAATACAGTTTGAATTAGAGGGTTTATCTGATCCTATAAATGGTAATGGTTCTTTTGAAATCATACAAAATCAAAATGAATCACCACAACTGACTGGTAATTTAACAATGAAAGCAAGTGGATTTTTAGCAGGAATGATGAATCCAGTATTAGATAATTTTGTACCTCGGCTGATTGAGCAATTAGTGGAAGCAATGGCCATTCAAGCATTACAAGACTAGTTATATGAAAATAAGTGGTGAGCCGATTATTACAGATAACAGCAATAATCGGTTTTATTTTAATAAGCAACTCTTATTGCTACAAAAATGATGGTTTAGGTATAGATGACTCTTTTTTTGAGTGAGGCGTCAATGATAATGACATCAAGCTGTGATTAACTTTGATGAAAAGGTTTGTTACTAAATAAAAAGTGGATTACTATGCGGAGGGATAGCTTTTTTCTCTCCTTATAATTTCGTATAATTAAAGGAGAATCTAACGAAAATGGGTGTTTGTTTTGCATAAGAAAAAACCAATTATAGAAGGGTTAGAACGTTTTCGACAGCAACAAAATATTTCTTTTCATGTCCCAGGTCATAAGCATGGTGAACTGTCCCACCTTCCACAAGCATTTAAGGATGTAATGCGTTATGATGTAACTGAGTTATCAGGATTAGATGATCTACATTACCCTGAGGAAATGATATTAGAAGCCGAGAATTTATTGGCAGATACATATGGAGCAACGAAGAGTTTCTTTTTGGTAGGAGGGTCTACTGTTGGAAATTTAGCAATGATTTATGCTACTTGTAACAAAGATGATACCATTATTGTTCAGCGTAATGCACATAAATCAATTTTCCATGCTATTGAACTTGTTGGGGCTAAGCCAATTTTTGTGTCGCCGCTATGGGATGAACGGACAATGTCGGCGACACATGTAACTTATAGAGATTTAAAAGAAGCCGTAGAAAATTATTCAGAGGCGAAAGCAGTAGTGTTAACATATCCTACTTATTATGGGATGACTTCGAATGAAATACAGCAACAAATTGCTTATTGTCATGAGAAGGGAATACCTGTATTGGTGGATGAAGCACATGGCGCTCATTTTAATGCATGTACGCTATTTCAGCCATCCGCATTGACACTTGGTGCAGACGTTGTTGTTCAATCAGCTCATAAAACTTTACCTGCTATGACGATGGCCTCTTTTATGCATGTTAAGTCGGAATTGATAGAGGCTGACAAAATACATCATTACTTACGCATGTTACAATCTAGTAGTCCATCTTACTTATTATTAGCATCATTAGATGATGCTCGCTATTATGTACAGACATATATGGAGAGTGATGGGGCATATATAATAGAAAAAAAGAATCAATGGGTAGATGCATTACGAGCAATTGGATCATTAGAAGTAATTGAAGTAGATGATCCACTTAAAGTATTGCTACGTGTTAATGGTTATAGTGGCTTTCAATTACAGGAGGCATTAGAGGCAAAGCATGTATATGGGGAACTTGCAGATGCCAATCAGGTTTTATTTGTGTTACCTTTGCTGAAGCAGGGACATACCTACCCATTTGCTGAAATCAGGGTTCGTATAAAAGAGGCCATAACAACGCTATTAAACACAGCTAAAACAGATAGCATAACGGCTTCTCAAACAGCCTATCATTTTGTACCGATTACTGAGCCTATATATACCTTTAATGAGGTTGCATCATTAAAGAAAGAATGGTTACCATATATGCGTACAATGGGGCGAATTTCAGCGAATATGATCATTCCTTATCCACCTGGTATACCATTATTAGTACCAGGAGAAAGAATAACAGTAGCTAAGTTAAGTCAATTGGAAGAGCTACTAGCAGCAGGTGCAACATTCCAGGGGAATCATCGTTTAGCAGAAAAAATGATTCAGGTTATTAAATAGTTGGAGGCAATAACAGCATGAATAGCAATTTATTTATTACATTTGAAGGACCAGAGGGAGCAGGAAAAACAACGGTCATTCAAATGATAGCAGAGCGATTAACAAAAAATAATATTGAAGTTCTAGCAACAAGAGAACCAGGTGGAATTGAGATTGCAGAAAAAATAAGAACGATTATTTTGAATCCTGCACATACTGCTATGGATGAACGAACAGAAGCATTGTTATATGCTGCAGCAAGAAGCCAGCATTATTTTGAGAAAGTACGTCCTGCCTTAGATGCAGGGAAGTTAGTGATATGTGACCGTTTTATCGATTCCTCTTTAGCTTATCAAGGATATGCAAGAGGTATAGGTGTCAATGAGGTGCTTTCTATTAATGAATTTGCTATTGGGAAGAAATTACCTGACGTGACCATACTATTTGATCTTGCTCCAGAGGTTGGCTTAGCGCGTATTCATGCAACTGGCAATCGGGAAGTAAACCGCTTAGATGTTGAAAGCTTGCCGTTTCATCAGAAGGTACGTGAAGGATATTTACAATTAGTAGAGCAGTACCCAGAGCGAATACGTGTAGTTAATGCAGATCAAGATATTGAAAATGTTGTGGAAGATGTATGGTTATTATTATTGGAAGCAATGCAGTAAATGCATGAAGTTGTCTACAACAATGTGATATAATGATACTATCCATTAATTTATCTTCACTAGGAGGGCAACATTTGTCGAAGTACCTATTAGGTCAGACACACCTTCGTGTAAGATACATTATGTGTTTAGGGAACCTTGTAGATGTCTCTTTTAAAACTTTCTTATAGAGTTTTTGTATCAACATGATGATGTTCCTCTAGTTCAACAGATGAACTAAGATTAAGTATAGAATTGAAATCTATCTAGGCGAATTTTATAAAAGGGGTGAGTGCGAATGAAGTTAGTCGTAGCTGTAGTGCAAGATCAGGATAGCAGCCGCTTATCAAATGCTTTAACGAAAAATCAGTTTCGCGCAACTAAATTAGCGAGCACAGGAGGATTTTTACGTTCAGGAAATACGACATTTCTTATAGGAACTGAAGACTCTCTCATACCCAAACTTTTAGATATTATTCGGGATAATTGTCGGGCAAGAGAGCAAATGGTTGCACCCGTTTCTCCGTTAGGAGGAAATGCTGATTCCTATATACCTTACCCTGTGGAGGTAGAGGTGGGAGGAGCTACCGTATTTGTTTTACCGATTGAACAATTCCATCATTTTTAAAAAGTAGCCTCCGAAGCTAAATCATTGATTATTTGTTACTATTAAACATTTTATTTAAAATCGATTATGCATAGGAGAAATAGATGAAAATTGTGGGGGCGAAACCAGCTTGAAGATTAATCAAGATATACGTGTCGGGTTAAATACAAATCGCAAAGAGCCACTACAAAATAATAATCAAAATAACCGATTTGGAGATATGGTCGTCAAGCAAGGTAATAAGCTGCAAACAGAACAACTCACGCGTTTGTTAGGAGATATATCTACTGCAGGGGACCGAGTAGCTAGATCACGTAATTTACGAGAACTTGCTAGGTTTAAAATGCTTGTTAAACGATTTCTACAAGAGACAGTAGAACATGGTATGGAGTTAAAACAATCACATACCTGGAATCGTTTTGGTGAAGGAAGACGTCTGAAAATCATTGAAACCATTGATACACGTCTTGTCGAGCTTGCACAGGATCTCTTAGACGAAGAAAAAGAAGCAATAGATCTTCTTGATAAAATCGGTGAAATTAAAGGCTTACTAATTAATTTATATATGTAAAACCCGTGTCTCGTTCTCATTTAGGCGCGGGCTTTTTTCAAATGTTGATGTGGCTACTCGCCATAAAGTAAACAACTGTAATCTTTACAAGAGTGCAAGAAAGTATCACCTTTTGTTGTAGAGACAGGAAGGAATTTAAATGTATGGCCAAGAATGTTGAAGAGCTACTCACACTGCAACCAGTCGTAATGAAGCAGCTTCAAACAATATTTGACAAGAATAGATTAGCACATGCATATATTTTTGATGGCGAAAAAGGGACAGGCAAGGCAGATATTATGCACTTTTTTGTCAAATTAATGTTATGTGAGCAACCAAGTGGAAATGTTCCATGTGAAACATGTCGAAATTGCAAACGTGTAGATTCGGGAAATCATCCAAATATTCATCAAATTTATCCAGATGGTCAATTCATAAAAATTGATCAGATGCGAGAACTCATCGGAGAAATGAAAATGGTGGGTGTAGAAGAAGGACGTAAGATTTATGTGCTTCATCATGCAGACCGTCTTAATACAGCCTCTGCAAATATGATACTTAAATTTTTAGAGGAGCCAGAAGGAGAAGTAACTGCCATATTACTAACTGAGCAAATGCAGTCAATTCTTCCAACTATCCGTTCTCGTTGTCAACATATCAAATTTCAAAAAATGCCACGTCATGTTTTGTTGAAGCATTTACAGGAAAATAATATTTCACATTCAATGGCCTCAACAGTAAGCATGATGACAAATGAGCTCGAAACAGCGATATTTTTAGCAAATGATGAGCAGTTTGCACTCGCTCGAAAAACAGTGTTAAAATTAGTAGAGGCCATTCGGCAAAATGTACATGAAGCATTGCTTATTGTGCATGAAGAGTGGTTGCCTCACTTTAAAGAAAAAAGCGAGATGGAGCAAGCATTGGATTTACTACTATTTGCTTACCGTGATATAGTGTCAATAAAAGCTAATCCCGAGGCAGCTTGTACTTATCCAGACATGTTACCACTATTTAAAGAAGTTGCGTTATATTCCACTTATGAAAGATTATCAAATCAGATGGAATCTATTTTACAAGCACGCGCCTCTTTACAGCGTAACATGAATAGGACGTTATTGATGGAGCAGTTAATGCTAAATCTGCAGGAGGGATATACATTTGTATAATGTAGTAGGAGTCCGCTTTAAAAAGGCGGGTAAAATATATTATTTTGATCCGGCATCATTTCTACTAGAGGATAGTCAATATGTTATTGTAGAGACAGCCCGCGGTGTAGAGTATGGAAAAGTAGTTGTCCCTCAAAAAGTTGTGGGTGATAATGATGTTGTATTACCACTAAAACAAGTACTTAGACCAGCAGATGATCGTGATCGTATACAAGTAGAGGAAAATGCAGCGGAATCAAAGCGTGCATTTGAGCTCGCTAGTACTAAAATTATAGAGCATAATTTAGAAATGAAACTTGTAGATGTTGAATATACATTTGATCGTAATAAAATTATTTTTTACTTTACAGCTGAAGGACGAGTTGATTTTAGGGATCTAGTAAAAGATTTAGCCTCGGTTTTTAGAACACGTATTGAACTTCGTCAAATTGGTGTGCGTGATGAAGCCAAGCTTTTAGGTGGTATCGGTCCATGTGGTAGAATGCTTTGTTGTTCCACATTTTTGGGTGATTTTGAGCCCGTTTCGATTAAAATGGCTAAAGATCAAAACCTATCATTAAATCCTTCAAAAATATCTGGCCTTTGTGGACGTTTAATGTGTTGCTTAAAGTATGAAAATGATGAATATGAAGAAGCAAAAGAGGGCATGCCAGATGTTGGTGAGATAACAATGACACCAGATGGCCGTGGGAAAGTAGTAGGGCTAAATGTGCTGGAAAGACTTATTCAAGTATATTTACATGAGCAGGAACGCACAGTTGAGTATACACTAGAAGAACTGCTAGCATGCGAAAAAAATCTTATTTAAGATAGAGAATTTAACGAGGTGGCTTGGGTGAAGGACCGTAATTTCTTAGATACCGTTATGGAGTTCGAACAACAGCTCGAAGCAATGCAGGAGCAATTTGGTGCATTGAAACAATTTGTAGCGTTAATGATGGAAGAGCATAAGGCGCTTGAAACAGAAAATCATCACCTACGTACACGTCTAGAAGAACTACTTTCTAATACAAACTCCGTACAAGCTGCTGAAGTAAAGAAAGAGAGTCCGCTAGATATTGGTGAGGGATATGATAACTTAGCTCGCCTCTACCAAGAGGGCTTCCATGTTTGCCATGTTCATTTTGGAAGTTCACGTAAGGGTGAGGATTGTCTGTTCTGTCTATCATTTTTAAATAAACAAAATGTGTAATAAAAGGCTGATTCCCGCTACGGTGGTGTCAGTCTTTTGTTTTGTAGCGTAGGAGGAGTAAGCATGGAAAAATGGCTAAAAGGTGACGAGCGGTTAGATTATTTGTTGGCTGAGAATTTACGTATTATTCAAAGTCCCTCTGTCTTTTCGTTCTCATTAGATGCAGTATTGCTTTCGAAATTTGTCAGTATTCCTTATCATAAGGGAAAAATCGTTGATTTATGCTCAGGAAATGGTGTGATTCCACTTTTTTTAAGTGCACGTACAAAGGGAAAGATAACAGGCGTAGAAATTCAGCCACGTTTATTTGAGATGGCAGAGAGAAGTATCCGTTACAATCAGCTAGAACAGCAAATTCAAATGATTCTTGGAGATGTTAAAGAAATACCAAAACAACTTGGCATTGAAAAGTATGATGTGGTTACCTGTAATCCACCCTATTTTTTAGCACATGAAGCGAGTGATAAAAATCTTAGTGAGCATCATGCCATTGCACGCCATGAATTGTATTTAACATTGGAAGAAGCGATTCAATCCGCAAGTAAATTATTAAAGCAAGGGGGCAAGGCCGCATTTGTTCACCGACCTGGGCGATTATTAGATATTGTGACAGCTATGCGAGCAAATCGCTTAGAGCCTAAACGGATGCAGCTCATTTATCCGAAGGAAGGGAAAGAGGCTAATACATTATTAATAGAAGGAATAAAAGATGGAAAGCCTGATTTAAAAATTCTGCCGCCGTTGTATGTTTATGATGCCAATAATGAATACACGACAGAAGTGAGAGAAATTCTTTATGGAAAAGAGCAATAATCACTACTTTTATGTGTTAGAGTGTGCTGATCAAACTCTTTATGCAGGGTATACAAATAATATAGAAAAACGTGTTGCTGTACATAACGCTGGTAAAGGAGCAAAATATACAAGAGCTAGAGGTCCAGTGAAATGTATTTACAAAGAAATATTCGAGACAAAGCAAGAAGCAATGCGTGCTGAATATGCCTTTAAGCAATTAACAAGAACACAGAAAATTAATTATATAAGGAGGGGTGAATCGTGAAATCACAAAAAAGTACAATACACGATCAGACAGGTTGTTTATATCTGGTAGGAACACCTATTGGTAATTTAGAGGATATGAGTGTGCGTGCACTTCGCATTTTAAAAGAAGCAGATATTATCGCTGCAGAAGATACTAGAAACACCAAAAAGCTGTGTAACTACTTTGAGATTGACACACCACTAATCAGCTACCATGAGCATAATATAGCCGTAGGTGGAGAAAAATTATTAACATTACTACAAGAAGGAAAAACAATTGCATTAGTAAGTGATGCAGGTTTACCTTGTATTTCTGATCCAGGTGCAGATATAGTGGAAAAAGCAATTGCCCAAAACTTTTCTGTTGTACCAGTGCCAGGGCCTAATGCAGCAATTTCAGCATTAATTGCATCTGGGTTATCGCCACAGCCATTTTTCTTTTATGGATTTTTGAATCGCGGAAAAAAGGAACGTCGCCAGCAATTAGAACAATTAAAAAAACGCCAAGAAACGATTTTACTATATGAGGCACCACATCGCTTAAAGGATACATTAAAAGATATGGAAGCTATACTCGGGGAACGTCGTATTGTTTTAGCTCGAGAGCTGACAAAGAAGTTTGAAGAGTTTTTACGAGGTACTTTGTCTGAAGCTGTAGAATGGTCACAAACTGAAGAAATACGAGGAGAGTTTTGTATTGTTCTTGAAGGTAATAGCTGTGTAGAAGAGGAAGATCATGAAGAAGCCTATTGGCAAAACATGTCCATTGTTGAACATGTTGATTTCATTATCAATCAATCGAATGTATCTTCAAAAGAAGCCATTAAAGAAGTAGCTAAGTTAAGGCAAGTGGCAAAGCGAGATGTTTATAATGAATATCATAGTGAATAATAGTAAAGAGTTACCTTATTAGGGTAGCTCTTTATTTTTATTTAGTTAATGACCCGAAACTTATAAGTTGAAAAGTAATAATTTTGAGACACAATTTTAAATTGATAATAATTGTAAATAATAGTAACCTTAAATAGAAAGGTCTGACATGGACATTATAAGGGGTTAAGAAATTGGTTATATTAATAAACAGAAACACCTAAATCACTGTTTTGATTTAGGTGAGTAACTAATTATTTTTTTAAGTTAGATTGAATTTCTTTAACTAACATTTCTGCGCCTTCTGGACTTAAAATTAATTTGCCTCCAACTAGACGGAAGTTATCATCTGAAACTTCACCAGTAACAGCACATGTCATATTAGGCATATATTTTTTTAAGATGATTTTATCATCATCCACATAGATTTCTAAAGCGTCCTTTTCAGCAATACCTAGCGTACGGCGTAACTCGATAGGAATTACTACACGACCTAACTCATCGACTTTACGAACAATCCCTGTTGATTTCATAATAGATTTCCTCCTAATTTATAAAAGTTATATTGGTATTTCGTCAAATTTCGACATTATTTCTTTGTCTGATAGTTATCATACCAAGTAATGCCATAAACGTCAATTAATTAATGCACTAATATTATGGTTTTTAAAAAAATTTTTTGAGAAGAATGCAGGTATTTTAATTTTTTTAAAAGGTTTTTAATAAATATTTTTGTTAATAGTAAAAAAGGTTCTTATTTAAGTCATTTAATGGATTAAATATATTATTCGACAATTTTCGCGTTTAATAAACTTTCATTGAAACGAATTTCGTACTTCGTTAGAATAGAAAGTATATTGTAAAACAATGGAGGCAGTTCTTGTGAGTGAACAACAAAAAACATTCTATATAACAACACCCATTTACTATCCAAGTGGGAAATTTCATATTGGTACGGCATATACAACAGTAGCATCTGATACTATTGCACGCTATAAACGTTTAAAAGGTTATGATGTACGCTTTTTAACAGGAATGGACGAACATGGCCAAAAAATTCAAGAAAAAGCAGCAGAAGCGGGTAAACATCCTCAAGATTATGTAAATGAAATTGCCGATGCTGCGAAAAAACTTTGGGGTTTAATGGATATTTCTTATGATGACTTTATTCAAACAACGCAGGATCGACATACGAAAGCTGTCGAAAAGATTTTCCAAAAGTTTTTAGATAATGGTGATATCTATAAAGGTGAATATGAAGGCTGGTACTGTACACCGTGTGAATCATTCTTTACTGAGACTCAACTAGTTGACGGGAACTGTCCCGATTGTGGTCGTCCGGTGCATAAGGTTAAAGAAGAATCGTACTTCTTTAATATGAAGAAATATGCAGATCGTTTATTAGCTTATTATGAAGAGAACCTTGAATTCATTGAGCCAGAATCACGAAAAAATGAAATGATTAACAACTTCATTAAACCAGGGCTAGAGGATTTATCGGTATCAAGAACATCCTTCGACTGGGGAATTAAAGTACCAGGAGATCCAAAGCATGTTATTTATGTATGGGTTGATGCATTAACGAATTATATTACAGCCTTAGGTTATCTATCAGAAGATGAATCATTATTCAATAAATATTGGCCAGCAGATGTACATGTAGTTGGCAAGGATATTGTTCGTTTCCACACGATTTATTGGCCAATCTTCTTAATGGCATTAGATTTGCCATTACCGAAAAAGGTATTTGCTCATGGTTTTATTATGATGAAAGACGGTAAAATGTCTAAATCAAAAGGCAATGTAATTTATCCTGAAATGTTAATCGAGCGTTATGGTCTAGATGCGACACGTTATTTCCTATTACGAGAATTACCATTTGGCTCTGATGGGGTATTTTCACCAGAATCATTTATTGAACGTACAAACTTTGATCTGGCTAATGATTTAGGGAACTTATTAAATCGTACAATTTCAATGATTAATAAATATTTTGATGGTATTATTCCGACAGAAAATCTTCAACCGACAGAATTTGATGCAGCTTTAAAAGAGCAAGCTGAGTCGGTACGTATTAAATATGAAGAAAGTATGGAAAAAATGCAATTTAGTGTCGTTCTTGCTGACTTATGGACGCTTGTTTCACGCACAAATAAGTATATAGATGAGACACAACCATGGGTGTTAGCAAAGGAAGAGTCAGACAAGCCAAAATTAGGTGCAGTTATGCGAAATTTGGCAGAAAGCTTACACCAAATCGCTGTCATGTTGCAACCATTTATGACAACAACTCCTAAACGTATGATCGATCAGTTAGGATTAGATGACAAATTCTTAGCATGGGATACAATTGCAACATTCGGCAATACTATTCCAGCAAACATTAAAGTGGTAGAAAAAGGGATACCGATTTTCCCACGCTTAGAAAATGAGGTTGAGATTACTTATATTCGTGAGGAAATGCGTGGGTCTGTGAAAACACCACAGGATGAAGAAATTAAAAAGGTAGAAAAAACTGAAGAAAATCCAGAAATTCCTGAAATTACTATTGATGATTTTATGAAAGTTGATTTGCGTGTAGCTACTGTGACTGCATGTGAAACTGTTCCGAAAGCAGATAAATTATTAAAGCTACAAGTTGATCTAGGATATGAGCAACGTCAAGTAGTTTCAGGTATAGCGAAATTCTATACACCAGATGATTTAATAGGTCAAAAAGTGATTGTCGTAGCAAATTTAAAACCAGTAAAATTACGTGGTGAAATATCACAAGGAATGATTTTAGCTGGTGAGAAAGATGGAATTTTAAAATTAGCATCAGTTGATCCTAAACTTGAAAATGGTGCAAAAGTAAAGTAATGAACTTAAGGAAGGCCTGCTGAATATGAATTATTCAGCAGGCTTTTCAAATCTGTTAGAGAAATCGGGATTAAATTATTTTGATATAATTTACGATGCGTGAAAAACTTGGTTTTGTGGGCCTAAAGAACTATTTGTGGTAATGTCGATTAAGTGGAATGTCACAATGTCGAATAGTTTGTAATGAAATTGTAATGATCACGAAAAATATGAAATAATAAATTTTAATAAAATCAATGTTAGGAGAATGAAGATGTTTATAGATACACACGTACATTTAAACGCAGATCAGTATGAGGAAGATCTTCAAGAAGTGATTGATAGAGCTCTTGAAGCTAAAGTAGAACGAATGGTAGTTATTGGTTTCGACCGTAAAACCATTGAGAGAACAATGCAATTAATAGAGCAATATGATTTTGTTTACGGTGTCATTGGCTGGCATCCAGTAGACGCTATTGATTGTACTCAACAAGATTTAGAGTGGATTGAGCAATTAGCTTTACATCCAAAAATAGTTGGCATTGGTGAAACGGGATTGGACTACTATTGGGATAAGTCTCCAAAAGACGTTCAACAGGAACTTTTTCGCAAGCAAATTCAATTAGCTCAAAAGATCAATTTACCAATCGTTATTCATAATAGGGATGCAACAGGTGATGTTGTACAAATTTTACGTGAAGAAAATGCTGCATCCGTAGGGGGTGTTATGCACTGCTTTAGTGGAAGTGTAGAAACAGCGCGTGAATGTATAGCAATGAATTTTATGATTAGTCTTGGGGGACCAGTGACATTTAAAAATGCACGTCTACCAAAGGAAGTAGCTACAGAAATAGCTCTTGAACACTTGATGATTGAAACAGACGCTCCTTATTTAGCTCCACATCCACATCGAGGTAAGCGCAATGAACCCGCTTTCGTGCCTTTAGTTGCTGAGGAAATCGCACGTTTGAAAGGGTTGACAATTGAGGAAATTGCACAAGCAACTACAACCAATGCGAAAAATTTTTTTGGGATTGACAATTAACTAGCTTAGATGCCTCCAATACAGGGTTTGTGGTTGGCAAAAAACAAGAAGTCAATTTTCAGAGAAATACTTTCGGGTTGACAGTGCCAAAACTAGTCCGTATAATCCAACCTTGTATTAAGGAGGCGTTTTTTCATGTCAAATAATTCCATGAAAAACTTGTTCTTAGGATCATTGAGGAGTAAGCAAACAGTGATAAGAATTATCTCACTTGTCCTGTTTGTGTCTGTAATCTCTTTCGTGCTTTATCAAGGTACGAAAAAATCCGTTAAGCTTGAAGCAAATGGAGAAACAATCGAAGTATCAACACATGCCAAAACTGTAGAACAATTATTACAAAATCAAAATATAGATATAGCAGAGCATGACAAAATTTCACCCTCTCTGAACACCAAAATTGTTAATGGATTAGCAATTACATGGGAACAGGCAAAAGAAGTAACTATTTCAGTTGATGGAAATCAGTCAAAAGTTTGGACAACTGAAACACTTGTGAAGGACATTTTGAAGGAAGCAAATATTAAAGTATCTGAACATGACTCTTTAGCGCAAGGTCTAGATACTGAACTAGGAGCAGAAAACAAAATCGATATTCAAAAAGCGTTTCAAGTAGCGCTTGTCGATGGCGTAAATAAAAGACAAGTATGGTCCACTTCGACTACGGTCGCTAACTTTTTAAAACAACAAGGAATTCAGCTAAATGAATTCGATCGTGTCGAAAATAACCTGGAGAACGTTATTACTCCGGAGAGTAAAATCACAGTAGTTCGCGTAGAAAAGGTTATCGATGTAGTGGAAGACTCTTTAGATTTCGCAGTTGAAAAGAAGCAGGATGCTTCATTGCAAAAGGGGAAACAAAAAGTAGTAGCAACGGGCGAGAAGGGTTCGATTTCTCGTACGTATGAGGTTGTCAAAGAAAACGGTAAGGTTGTGGCAAAAAACCTACAATCTGAGAAAGTATTAAAAGAGCCGAAGAAACAAGTGGTTGCTGTAGGCACAAAAACAATTGTTGCAAGTGCAGCAACTGTGTCACGTGGTTCAGCAGAGCCTACTAACGGAAAAGAATTTTATGTAACGGCAACAGCATATACACCATATTGCAACGGTTGTACTGGTACATCAGCAACTGGTATAAACCTACGTTCAAATTCTGGCTTGAAGGTGATCGCAGTTGACCCTTCTGTTATTAAGTTAGGATCAAAGGTTTGGGTAGAAGGCTATGGAACTGCTATAGCTGGGGATACTGGTGGGTCAATTAAGGGTAATAAGATTGACATACTTGTACAAACAGATGCCCAAGCACGTAACTGGGGACGTAAGAAAGTGCGCGTTAAAGTATTAAATTAAAAAAATTGTAAAATTAATCAAAATGTTTTTCACAAATGGAGCTTTCCTGTTTTGACTGGCGGGAAGGCTTCTTTATTATTTTTTTAGCAAATGATGTTGTAGGTATGTAGAGAGTAAGTTGAATAAGATAAGCTCATCTGAACCTTGTATTCCTGTACAAATCGTATAGAGCAGTTGTAAAATGGTCAGAAGATAAGGTAGATAGAAAAGAGGAGCCTTTTTGCAAATTAAAGAAATTATTGTTGTTGAAGGAAAAGATGATACGACAGCTATTAAACGTGCTGTACAAGCAGATACTATAGAAACGAATGGATCTGCAATTTCTGAAGAAACGTTAAAGCGAATTCAGCACGCCCAAGAAAAACGTGGAGTTATTGTATTTACTGATCCAGACTATCCAGGACGTCGAATACGCGCCATTATCGAGGAGCGTGTAAAAGGGGTGAAGCATGCCTTTTTACCAAAAGCGAAAACGATTGCTAAAAACGGTAAAGGGTTAGGGATTGAGCATGCTGCTGATGAGGATATACGTGAGGCATTACAACATGTTTATACCCCTATACATGAGGTGCTAAACGAAGAGGTAATTACACTGGAAGATTTAATGACTGCTCGTTTAATTGGACATCCACAATCAAAGCAACGTCGTGATAGACTAGGGGAAATTTTAAATATAGGTGCTACAAATGGTAAACAACTTCATAAAAGATTGAAAATGTTTCAGATTACAGAGGAGCAATTTGGTGCGGCTATCGCACAGTTAGATCAGGAGGAAAATGATGCATAAGGATATTGCTACACCAATTCGAACACAAGAAATATTAAAAAAGTATGGTTTTTCATTTAAAAAAAGTTTAGGTCAAAACTTCTTAATTGACCCGAACATTTTAAGAAATATAGTGAGTCACGCCAATTTAACTGAGAATAGTGGCGCAATTGAAGTTGGTCCTGGGATTGGGGCATTAACTGAGCATTTGGCGAGAAGCGCTAAAAAGGTAGTTTCCTTTGAAATTGACCAACGTTTATTACCTGTACTAGAAGATACGCTTAGCCCATATAATAATGTGTCTATTATTCACTCTGACATACTTAAGGCAGATGTGGAGAAAGTAATTGCAGATGAGATGCCAGGTATTGATGATATTATGGTTGTAGCAAATTTACCGTATTATGTAACGACCCCAATTTTACTGAAATTACTCAATGACCGATTACCGATCCGTGGTTTTGTTGTGATGATGCAGAAAGAGGTAGCAGACCGTATAACAGCTAAGCCAGGGACGAAAGAATATGGTTCTTTATCAATTGCAATACAATATTACGTGAAAGCAGATATTGCGATGACAGTGCCAAAAACCGTTTTCATGCCGCAACCTAACGTCGACTCTGCAGTAATTCGCCTTATTAAGCATGAGGAACCACCAGTAAAAGTAATAGATGAAGATTTTTTATTTGTTGTAACGCGTGCTTCATTCGTACAGCGAAGAAAAACAATCTATAATAACCTGCAATCTGGTTTACCTAATGGAAAGGCACAAAAGGATCAAATTTTACAGGCATTAGAGTTAGCAAATATTGAGCCAACTCGTCGTGGAGAAACACTTTCAATTCAAGAGTTTGGGAAATTAGCTGATGCACTACATCCTGTATTTGCAAAGTAAAAATTTTTGTTAACAATTTTTCGGATATGTAAAAAAATATATATTTTTTTATAAAAAATAAGTTGACAAGATTTATAAGAGGCTGATAAAATATTATATTTTGTTGACATTTTTGGGCCATTAGCTTATACTTGTTATTAGTGAGGTGTAAGCGAAAATGCCAAAAACTTTAGCGGACATTAAAAAGTCGTTGGATTGTCATTTGGGTAAACGTTTGCAATTAAAAGCAAACGGTGGTCGCAAGAAAACGGTTGAGTGTGCAGGGATACTACGTGAGACATATCGCGCCATCTTTGTAGTAGAGCTCGATCAAGAAGACAATACGTGCAAGCGCGTATCGTATAGCTACACAGATATTTTAACTGAAGCAGTAGAGATTACATTTTTAGACGAAGCAAAGGCTGCTGTCGCAAAATAGTTTCTAGTACTTATTTCTATATTTTAGAAACACTCATGTATATGTAAAAATACATGAGTGTTTTGCGTTTTCACGGGCATACTAAATTCGTCAGTTGTTAAAGGAGGAGTTTATATGCCTAGAAAAGGTATCATGTCACCTCGTTTAAAAGAAGAGATCGCAAAAGAACTTGGATTTTATGATGTTGTGCAAAAGGAAGGCTGGGGCGGCATAAAAGCTCGTGATGCTGGTAATATGGTCAAACGCGCCATAGAAATGGCAGAACGGGCAAGTAGTGAGCAAGAGCGTAAGTAGACTGTTTTTGCTAAAATAGTCATCTTATAAAGTTTCATTCAGCAGGGATGAAAATCCTTACTGACACAACAAATACAACTGACGAGAGAGAGCCGTTACTCCGAATAGGGTAAACGGTTCTTTTTTTCCATTTTCGTATTCTCAATATGGTAAAATAAAATGAATAATCTTGCGCGAAAAAAAGAACTGTTTATACGTGTAGCTATAAGGAGGAAGAAATATGCTTTATGTAAAGGCGCCTGCAAAAATCAATTTAACATTAGATGTACTTTATAAAAGACCGGATAATTTTCACGAAGTGGAGATGGTTATGACAACAGTCGATTTAGCTGATCGTATCAGTCTTGAATCTCGAAAAGATGGTGTTATTCAAATAATTTCAACAGATAATTTTGTACCAAATGACCATCGTAATTTTGCTTATCAGGCAGCGCGTCTCATTAAAGATACATATGGCATTAGACAAGGTGTATCCATTACGATTGAAAAGGAAATCCCTATAGCAGCAGGACTCGCAGGAGGTAGTAGTGATGCAGCTGCAACATTAAAAGGGCTAAATGAACTGTGGGATTTAGGTTTATCAATAGATGAATTAGCGGAACTTGGTGCTAAAATTGGTTCGGATGTTTCGTTTTGTGTTTACGGAGGCACGGCACTCGCTACAGGACGAGGCGAAAAAATAAAGGAATTACCAGCTCCACCTAATTGTTGGGTTGTACTAGCTAAGCCTAAAATTGGTGTGTCGACAGCAGAAGTTTATGGGGGTCTTAAGGTTGAAGGACTGCAACACCCCAATACACAGCAGATGATACAAGCTATAGAGACAAAAGATTATGAGCTATTATGTTCTTCATTAGGAAATGTTTTGGAAACTGTAACATTTAAGCTACACCCAGAAGTTGTGATGTTAAAGGAACAAATGAAGCGCTTTGGGGCAGATGCCACGCTAATGAGTGGAAGCGGTCCAACTGTATTTGGGCTAGTGGATAGTGAAGCTCGTGTAAGTCGCATTTATAATGGTTTACGTGGTTTTTGTGAGGAAGTTTATGCAGTACGAATTTTGGGTGAGCGAAATACGCTTGCTTAGAAACGCAAATTTGTGTTAATTTTACCTATAAATATTCGTGTTTAGGAGAGGGTCGCATGAAATGGAAGCGTAGTGAACGACTAGTTGATATGACGTACTACTTACTAGAACATCCACATCAGCTGATCCCGCTAACTTATTTTTCAGAACTATATCAATCTGCTAAGTCATCCATTAGTGAAGATTTAACGATTGTAAAAGAAACATTCGAAGAAAAAGGAATCGGGTTATTGATGACAGTGCCGGGTGCTGCAGGAGGAGTAAAGTATATTCCGAAAATGTCCGAGGCTGAAGTACGTTTAGTGATTCAAGATTTAAAAGCAGAGCTAGAACATTCAGATCGATTGTTACCAGGTGGTTACTTATTTATGACGGACTTGCTTGGAAACCCAGATTTAATTAATCGTGTAGGAAAGGTCTTTGCTTCGGCCTTTGCAGATCAACAAATCGATGTCATAATGACAGTAGCAACTAAAGGGATATCCATCGCTCATGCCATTGCAAGACATTTAAATGTACCAGTGGTTGTTGTGAGAAGAGATAGTAAAGTAACAGAAGGTTCTACAGTAAGCATTAACTATGTATCTGGTTCTTCCAGAAGAATTCAGACAATGGTATTATCAAAAAGAAGCATGAAGAGTGGACAACGTGTATTAATTACTGACGACTTTATGAAGGTCGGCGGTACTATGAATGGCATGAAAAATCTCTTAGAAGAGTTTGACTGTCAGCTAGCAGGCATTGCAGTGCTTGTGGAGGCTGAGCATGCGGACGAAACATTAGTAGATGATTATTATTCACTTGTAAAGCTTCATGAAGTTAATGAAAAAGATCGAACAATTGCATTAAGTGAAGGTAACTATTTTTCTAAAAGGGGACATGACAAATGAAAGTAGTAGCAACAACAAATGCACCAGCAGCAATCGGACCATATTCACAAGGTATTATTGTTAACGGTATGTTTTATAGCTCTGGTCAAATTCCATTAACAGCTACAGGTGATTTAGTGGAAGGCGATATAACTGTACAAACAAATCAAGTATTTGCTAATTTAAAAGCTGTTTTAGCGGAAGCTGGAACTTCTTTAGATAATGTTGTGAAAACAACGGTCTTTATGAAAGATATGAATGACTTTGTAGCGATGAATGAAGTTTATGCAAATCATTTCGGTGATCATAAACCAGCTCGTTCAGCTGTAGAGGTAGCCCGTCTTCCGAAAGATGTAAAAGTAGAAATCGAAGTAATCGCAATCGTAAAATAAATAAAACTTATTAAGCTCACTAAAGAGAATCTTTATTCTTTTTAGTGGGTTTTTTTACGCCGACAAACAATTGTCAAAAATTACGTATATAAGAAAAAATATTATTCTAATAAGTATTCAAATTTTTTAGAAAATTTGATAGACTATGAAAAGGAAAATATTCGGTAATTGAGAATATAATATTTTCATTTAGGCATCCAAGAAGAGAGGTGGTGAGAAAATGGAAGTTACTGATGTGAGATTACGTCGGGTACAGACGGATGGTCGCATGCGTGCGATTGCTTCCATTACACTTGATAATGAGTTTGTTGTTCACGATATTCGTGTCATTGATGGAAATACTGGTTTATTTGTAGCTATGCCTAGTAAACGAACACCAGATGGGGAATTTAGAGATATTGCTCATCCAATTAATTCTGATACTCGAAATAAAATTCAGGAGATCATTTTAAACGAGTATCATAACTCTAGTGAAATAGAGGAAGCTGGTAAAGAAGAAGAATTAGAGGGAATCGGTGTGTAATAAATAGTAAATAACTTACTTTTTAAGGATATGTTACAAACTTACGGTAAAAAAGATAGGAAGAACTCTTCTAGTTGGAAGGGTTCTTTTTATTTTGATAAAAAGATAATATGAGCAATTTCAGGATATACTTCATGACATTCGAGCATAAGGTGCATTGGATTTAGGAATTCATGTTTTTGTCAACTCTACATGCCTTGAAAATAGATGAATTTTGCTATATAGTCATAAGAGAAAATGAGCGTATTGGAGGACTTACAGATGAGCAATATTTTTGCTGTCATTTTGGCTGCAGGTCAAGGTACACGTATGAAGTCCAAATTATATAAAGTGCTCCATCCAGTATGTGGGAAACCAATGGTACAACATGTGGTGGATCATATTCAGACGTTAGATGTGAATCGCATTGTAACGGTTGTCGGACATGGTGCTGAAAAAGTGCAACAACAGCTTGGTGATAAAAGTGAGTATGTGCTGCAGGCTGAACAACTAGGTACAGCGCACGCTGTGCAACAAGCAGAGGCCATTTTAGGTAATGAAGAAGGTACAACATTAGTTGTATGTGGAGATACACCACTAATTCGTCCTGAAACGATGCAAGCTCTATTCGAACATCATCAAGCAAAGAATGCTAAAGCAACTATTTTAACTGCAATTGCTGAAAATCCAACTGGCTATGGCCGTATATTACGTGGCAGTAACGGACAGGTGGAGCAAATTGTTGAACAAAAGGATGCTTCAGCAGAGCAGCAATTAGTAAAAGAAATAAACACAGGCACATATTGCTTTGATAACAAATTATTATTTGAAACATTGAAGCTTGTGAAAAATGATAATGCTCAAGGTGAATACTATTTACCAGATGTCATTGAAATTTTACAAAAGCAAGGTGACATTGTTGAAGCATATGTCACTGATGATTTTGAAGAAACACTAGGTGTTAACGATCGCGTGGCTTTATCACAAGCCGAGACATTAATGCGTACAAGAATCAACGAGAAGCATATGCGGAATGGTGTAACAATTATCCATCCTGAAACAACGCATATTAGTGCAGATGCAGTTATTGGGCGTGATACGGTGATTCAACCTGGCTCAATGATTGAAGGTGCTACTGTGATCGGTGAAGATTGCATTATCGGGCCAAACACTCAAATCATAGATAGCCGCGTTGGTGATCGTACAACTATACATTCTTCAGTTGTCCGTGAAAGCGCTATTGCAGAGGATACTGCTATTGGGCCATTTGCTCATATTCGACCACTTTCAGACATCGGTAGTCATGTCAAAATTGGTAACTTTGTAGAAGTGAAGAAAAGCAAGCTAGATAACGGCTCGAAAGTTTCACATTTAAGTTATATTGGCGATGCTGAGATCGGTAGTAACGTCAATATTGGTTGTGGTTCCATTACAGTAAACTATGATGGAAAAAACAAGTTCAAAACAATTATTGAAGATGATGTATTTGTAGGATGTAATACTAACTTAGTAGCGCCAGTGAAAGTTGGAAAAGGTTCATTTATTGCAGCAGGTTCTACAATTACAAAAGAAGTTCCTGAAGATGCACTTGCCATAGCTCGTGCAAGACAAGAAAACAAACCGAATTATGTAAGCAAATTAAATTCAAAATAATTATCAACTAAACAGGAGGCCATCATGCCGTATCATTATGCAAACTCACAATTAAAAATATTTTCACTTAACTCTAATAATCCATTAGCTCAAGAAATTGCGCAGGAAATGGGCGTAGAATTAGGTAAATCTTCTGTTAAGCACTTCAGTGATGGAGAGATTCAAATTAGCATTGAAGAAAGTATTCGAGGTTGTGATGTGTTTATCGTGCAGTCTACTTCTGCACCTGTAAACGAACATTTAATGGAGCTTTTAATTATGGTAGATGCAGTTAAACGTGCATCTGCTCGTACAGTAAACGTTGTAATGCCTTATTATGGTTATGCACGCCAAGATCGTAAAGCAAAAGCGCGCGAGCCAATTACAGCTAAATTAGTGGCAAACCTACTTGAAACTGCTGGTGCAACACGTGTTATCGTATTAGATTTACACGCACCTCAAATCCAAGGGTTCTTCGATATCCTAATCGACCACTTAATGGCAGTACCATTACTATCTGATTACTTCAAATCTAAAGGTATTCCAGGAGATGAGATCGTTATTGTTTCACCAGATCATGGTGGGGTAACACGTGCTCGTAAAATGGCTGAACGATTAAAAGCACCGATTGCAATTATTGACAAACGTCGTCCGAAACCAAACGTTGCGGAAGTGATGAACATTGTTGGTAATGTTGATGGTAAAGTGGCAATCTTGATTGATGATATTATTGATACAGCAGGTACAATTACAATTGGGGCAGATGCGTTACGTGCTGCTGGTGCAAAAGAAGTTTACGCTTGCTGTTCACACCCTGTATTATCTGGTCCAGCAATTGAACGTATTGAAAAATCTGCTATTAAAGAATTAGTGGTGACAAATACAATTCAGCTTTCAGACGAGAAAAAATCTCCAAAAATTACAGAGCTTTCTGTAGCTAAATTAATGGCGGATGCTATCTCTCGCGTTTATGAAAATAAATCTGTAAGTACTCTATTTGATTAATAAATATTGTAAGTCTAAGACCAATCTACTCTTTGAGTAGATTGGTCTTTTCTATATAAATTGGACACTATTTCATCAAGACGAAGAAATAGATGAGTGTTTTATGTGTGAGCCTTCTCACAAAGGGGTATAATAATAATGTGTCTTAATAATATTTACTCTACCTTAAACAAATAGAGCTAAGTATTATCATAGCCTACAACGAATTATTGTTGAGGCGTAAATAATTTTCTTGGAAGGGGAATAAAGAAGTATGAGTACAGTATTAAGTGTTACAAAGCGCGAAACTGGGCATCGTTCAACATTAACCCAACTTAGAAAAGGGGGAGCCATTCCTGCAGTTATTTACGGCTACAAAGTAGATTCAACCCCAATTTCTATTGCTGCAAAAGATTTTAAAAAGTCCATTCAAAAAAATGGGCAAAATAGTGTGTTTTCGCTAGAGTTAGAGGGGAAAAAGGTGAATGCTGTTGTGTCAGAGATACAGCAATGTTCATTGAAAGATGAAGTAAATCATATTGACTTTTTAGCCATTAATATGGCGGAAGAGCTAGAAGCTGATGTCCCGATTAAATTACTTGGACAGTCAGTTGGTGTGAGTGAGGGCGGTATTTTAATGCAGCCTAACTTAGAATTAAAAGTTAAAGTAAAGCCAACAGAGTTACCCGAATCAATTGATGTGGACATTTCATCGTTGAAAATTGGGGAATCCCTAACAGTAGCAGATATTCGCGATGCTACATCTGTTGAAATTATTAGTGAAGATGATTATATGTTAGTAACCATTGTGGCGCCTGTTTCTGTAGAGGAAGAGACTACAGAAAATGAAGAAGGGCAAGATTCAGTATAAAAATAAATACGCTTAAGGCTAATAAGAAGGCTATAGCTTTCTTGTTAGCCTTATTTTTTATGCCTTTTAACAATTGTACAAAATGCTTTCTAGGCATGCTATATGGTAAAATAATGACTATTAGATTTGAAAGAAGAGAGGTACTTATGAAAATTATCGTTGGTTTAGGAAACCCAGGTAAACCTTATGAGCATACAAGACATAATATTGGCTTTGATGTTATTGATGCGTTAGCAGAAAAATGGGGAACACCTTTAACAAATTCAAAATTTAACGGGATGTACACAACTGTACATCGACCAGAAGGAAAGGTTCTACTTGTTAAACCATTAACATATATGAATTTATCAGGGGAATGTGTTGGTCCTCTAATGGACTATTTTGACATAGAGGTAGAAGATTTAATTGTCATTTATGATGACTTGGATTTAGAGACAGGTAAATTACGTCTGCGACAAAAAGGGAGTGCAGGTGGTCATAACGGCATTAAATCATTAATTCAACATTTAGGCACTCAGGAATTTAATCGTATTCGAGTGGGCATTAATCGCCCGCCAGCGGGCATGAAGGTAGCAGACTATGTCTTAGCTAAATTTTCGAAGGAAGACCAAGTTCTTATGCAAGACGCCATTGTAAATTCTGTAAACGCTGTTGAAGCATCTCTTTCAAAGCCGTTTCTTGATGTGATGAATCACTTTAACGCAAGCAAATAGATGGAAGTAATAAAATTTCTGTTAAAGTTTTTGGATAATTGGCATGGTGTAAGGTGAGTAATGAGCTGCCTTACACTATTATTACAGCTAATACTTGTAGTGAATAGTCTTAGCTACAGGTAAAAATTAATTCTCTAATTTTTAAGTTATTGCAATGAGGATGACAGTGAAAAGTGCATAATCCTTTTTATAAATGTCTATACTTTAAGTAGAAAGATGCTTAAAGGAGGATGATTTGGAGATGTCAGTTCGCTATCGATGTCGGCATTGTGAAGTAGAAATAGGGACACTACCATTTGATGCAGATGATACAATTCGAAAGTTGCATATTTTCGAATTGGGAGAAGCGGATGATTATGTTGAGAAAGATCAACATGGTCAAACGACTGTGCACTGCATTTGTGAGCAATGTGAGGATTCGCTGAGACAATATCCAGATTATCACGCACTCAATAAATGGATTCAATAATTGGAAGGATGCTTTGACACACTTATGTGTGTTCAAGGCTTTTTCCATTTCATAAAACAGCCATTAATAGAGATATGTAAAATAACACTAGAATAATAGAAATAAAAATATAGAATTTATGCTGAAAGGAGCTTTTGACTGTGGAGGTTTTACGACAGCTTGTGTCGCAAGATAAACATATTACATCATTTTTAAAGGAAATTCAGAGCGGTCAAACTGCATCACAGCTTATTACAGGTTTAACAGGAAGCGCACGCCCCGTAATGGTCGATGTGTTATTTGAATATGTAAAGAAGCCAATCTATATTATCTCTCCTAATCTATTGCAGGCACAAAAAATGGTTGATGAGCTTGCTGGATTGTTAGGTGAAGAACATGTTCATTATTACCCAGCAGATGAATTTATTGCAGCCGATCTTTCTGTAGCTTCACCAGAACTTCGCGCGGAGCGGATTGCGACGCTTGATTGCTTAGCTAGAGGTGAGAAAGCCATATATGTAATACCTGTGGCTGGTTTACGTAAAATAATGCAGCCTAAGGAACACTGGCTACATTATTTTTTACAAACAGCCGTAGGCGAAGATATTGAAATTGAGATGTGGTTACAAACATTAGTAGAGATGGGTTATGTACGGAATTCAATGGTGACATCACCTGGAGAGTTTGCGTTGCGTGGGGGGATTTTAGATATTTATCCACCTTATTTGGAATCACCTATTCGTATTGAATTATTTGACACAGAGGTTGATTCCATACGAACATTTTCAGCAGATGACCAACGTTCTATTGATAAATTACAAAAAATTCGTATTCTTCCTGCTTCAGAGGTCATTCTTACTAAATCAGAAAGACAGGCATTAGCAGGCCGTTTAGAAGTGGCATTAGCAGCCAGTCTAAAGAAGGTAAAAAAGCAGGAGACAAAGGAACTTCTGTATCAGCATATTCAATATGATATTGAATTGCTACAGCAAGGAAATTTACCTGATTATGTAAACAAATATGGCTCATTATTATACGATAAAACAGCCTTTTTGGGAGATTACTTTGAACATGATGGTATTGTACTTTTTGACGAGCTTGGACGTATTCAAGAGGTAATGGATGCATGGGAACGTGAAGAAGATGAATGGTTTTTATCTTTAATCGAAGAGGGAAAAATGGTTCATGATGTCAAACCCGCCTTCTCATTAAAAGAAATATTGGCGATGTTGTCACAACAAAAGCTTTCATTTTCATTATTTTCGCGAACATTTGCAGGGATTACGTTTAATAAAACAACTAACTTTTCTTGCAAACCAATGCAGCAATTTCATGGACAAATGTCCTTGCTTCAAAGTGAGGTTGAACGCTGGTTACTTGGCAAATTTACAGTTCTAATCATAGCAAGGGATAAAGAACGAGTAAAAAGGGTTCAGCAAATGCTTGAAGAGTACGATATTCATACGGCGATAGGTGAGCCGACAGAACCTGGTATTTATATTGTAGATGGTGGTTTGTCGAGTGGCTTTGAATTGCCTCTACAGCGTTTAGCAATTGTAACAGAAGACGAGCTCTTTAAACAGCAGGCAAAGAAAAAAGCACGTACACAAAAAATGACTAATGCTGAACGTATTAAAAGTTATACGGAAATTAAGCCAGGTGATTATGTTGTGCATGTTCATCATGGGATTGGTAAATACATCGGTGTAGAGACATTAGAGGTTAATGGTACACATAAGGATTACCTGCACATACGATATCGTGCAGACGATAAATTATATGTCCCTGTAGAGCAAATAGACTTAATCCAAAAATATGTGGCGTCAGAGGATCGTGAACCAAAGCTACATAAATTAGGTGGAGCAGAGTGGAAAAAGGCTAAAGCGAAGGTATCCTCTGCTGTACAGGATATTGCAGATGATTTAATAAAGCTGTATGCAAAGCGTGAAGCAGAGAAAGGTCATGCTTTTACACCTGATAACGACGACCAACGTAATTTTGAAGCGATGTTCCCTTATGAGGAAACAGAGGATCAGCTACGTTCAATTGTTGAAGTAAAACGAGATATGGAACGTGAACGCCCTATGGATCGTTTAGTCTGTGGCGATGTAGGCTATGGTAAAACAGAGGTAGCCATTCGTGCCGCATTTAAGGCTATTCAAGATGGAAAGCAAGTGGCATTCCTTGTCCCTACTACTATCTTGGCTCAGCAACACTATGAGACAATTCGTGAGCGCTTTCAGGATTTCGCCATTAATGTTGGATTGTTATCTCGCTTCCGTTCGAAAAAAGAGCAAACAGCCACATTAAAGGGCTTAAAAGAAGGCCGAGTCGATATAGTTATTGGAACACACCGTATTTTATCTAAAGATTTAATTTTCCAAGACCTTGGTCTGCTAATTGTGGATGAAGAGCAACGCTTTGGTGTGACGCATAAGGAAAAAATTAAGCAGTTAAAGACAAATGTCGATGTCTTAACTTTAACAGCTACACCTATCCCAAGGACACTTCATATGTCCATGGTAGGGGTCCGAGATTTATCTGTTATTGAAACGCCTCCTGCTAATCGCTTCCCAGTTCAAACATATGTGATGGAGCACAGCGGGGCATTAGTACGAGAAGCTATTGAGAGGGAAATGGCACGTGGCGGACAAGTATTTTATTTATATAATCGGGTTGAGGATATGGCTCGAAGGGTTGAGGAGATTCAAGTACTCGTCCCTGAAGCACGTATAGGCTTTGCTCATGGAAAAATGACTGAGTCAGAGCTAGAATCAGTGATTTTAGCCTTTTTAGAGGGTGATTATGATGTGCTTGTCACGACAACAATTATCGAGACAGGTGTCGATATACCGAATGTAAATACGTTAATTGTCCATGATGCTGATCGTATGGGCTTAGCCCAGCTCTACCAATTACGCGGTCGCGTTGGACGTTCTAACAGAGTAGCCTATGCGTATTTTATGTACCAACGCGACAAAGTTCTGACAGATGTAGCAGAGCAACGTTTACAAGCAATTAAAGAATTTACAGAGCTTGGCTCAGGCTTTAAAATTGCGATGCGAGATTTATCTATTCGAGGTGCAGGAAACTTACTTGGAGCGCAGCAACATGGCTTTATTGATTCAGTTGGCTTTGATTTATATTCACAAATGCTTCAGGATGCCATCGCGGAACGTCAAACAGGCGTGAAAAAAGAAGAAAAGCCAGATATAGAAATTTTGCTGAGTATTGATGCTTATATTCCAGACGCTTACATTCCAGATGGTTATCAAAAGATCCAAATGTATAAAAGAATTAAAGCCATGGATCAGGTGGAGGAGTATGACGAAATCATGGAGGAATTAGAGGATCGATTTGGCGATCTTCCAATTGAAACAGAGCGTTTACTTCGAATAGCACGAATGAAAGTTTGGGGCTTAGGTGCGGGAGTAGTATCTGTAAAGGAGAAGCAAAAACTTATTACAATACTATTGTCAGAACAAGGGACGGCAAGTGTCGATGGCAGTAAGATTATTGAAGAATCGATGAAATTCGAGCGTGCTGTTGGTTTTGGTATGGATGGCATGCAGTTAAAATTAACAATAGATGAACGCAAGAGTGGGAAATATCAACCCTTTGATATGTTGGAAGAGCTAATGCAAATTATTGATAAAGCAAAAAAGCAGCAATAGTAGTTAAAAGGCTAATCTTATCTTTTACCATAAAAGATAAGATTAGCCTTTTTCATGTTGCTTCAGTAATCATCATCTCTAACATATTTGCTCACAGGAATAATTGATTTTTTCCAATATTTTTTATGAATTAATTATAGAAACTTATACCTTGGGTAATCTAATAAAGAGTTGATTGATGTAATACCGTTTTTTGAAAAAAATTGATTGATGGTTGTGAAATCCTTTTTCTTCAGTTTTTGCATAGATTGCTCAAATAAAAACCATACTATCATTGAATTAAAATTTCATTGTAGCGAAAGCGAGGCATTAGAATGAAGGCAACAGGAATTGTTCGTCGTATTGATGATTTAGGGCGTGTAGTTATTCCAAAAGAAATTCGTAGGACGCTACGTATTCGTGAAGGCGACCCGCTTGAAATTTATACGGACCGTGAAGGCGAAGTCATTTTAAAGAAATATTCTCCCATCAATGATTTGGGGGAATTTGCAAGAGAATATGTTGAAACACTTTATGAAACGATGGGCACACCAGCATTTGTCACTGACCGTGATGAAGTAATCGCTGTTGCAGGGATAGGGAAAAAGGAATATATAAATCGTCGCATTACGTCCTTTGCGGAAAGCTTTATGGACGAACGCTCCACAAAAATAGAAAAAATGGAGACAACGATTGAAATTGTCCCTGGACAATATGAGCAAGTAAAATCATATTGTGCGACACCTATTATGGTGAATGGTGACCCAATAGGCTGTATTATCGTCTTGTCTAAAGTACACTTTGTTGGTGAGGTAGAAGTCAAAGTAGTGGAAACAGCTGCAAACTTCTTAGCAAAACAAATGAATAGTTAATGCATGGAAAAGTTATTGCGATGACCTTTAAGGCTGAACAATAACTTTTTTGCGTACATAAGGATGAATCATTATAGGAACAGTAGTGCCACCTTGCACGTCAAACTTTTGAGATATGCTATACTATTGGCATTGTTAAGAAGGAAAGAGGGCAATTTATGTCGCAACGTTTTGGTATGAAAAGCTACATGAAGGGTGCCGCCTTATTGACGATAGCAGCCCTTATTGTAAAAGTTCTTAGTGCCATTTACCGTGTGCCTTTTCAAAATCTAGTAGGTGATGAAGGCTTTTATATCTATCAGCAGGTATATCCAGTTATTTCAATCTTCGTTGTTTGGACATCTAGTGGCTTTGCTATAGCCATTTCTAAAATGCTTGCAGACAATGATTGTATTGTTGATACAATAGAACGTGATGAAAGACGTCGCACTATAACACAGGTAGTTTTCAGGTATTTAACGGTATTATCACTACTGTTTTTTGCCATTTTATTTGGAGGTGCTGAAAAGATTGCCCATTTAATGGGAGATATTCAATTAGCACCACTTATTCGTACAGGCTCCTTAGTAGTATTGGTTATGCCGGCGCTGGCTATTTTAAAAGGTAGCTTTCAATCTAGAGCAATTATGGAGCCTATTGCTTATGCCCAAGTACTTGAACAAGCAGTGAGAGTAACTGTCATATTAGCAGGTACCTTTCTTATTATGACAACGACTAAATCTCTTTATGGTGCAGGAAAAATAGCTGTTATCGGTACAGTAATTGGAGAAATTACAGCCTTGCTATTACTTGCTTATATCTCATATAAACGATTTGGTCTACAGCAAGTTAAACAACATCTACAACGTAATCCAAGTTTACCTATCATTAAAGAGGTCACTTGGCTCAGCTTGAGTGTCAGTATGAGTGGTCTACTACTACTTGGCTATCAATTGGTCGATTCATTTACAATCTATTCTTCATTAATTGATAATGGCATGACTCCTACAATTGCAAAGGAAACGAAGGGTATTTATGATCGAGGACAACCGTTAGTTCAACTAGGTGTTGTCATTGCATCCTCATTGTCGTTGGCCATTGTGCCACTTGTCGCCCATTTGTCGAAAAAACAAGCGGGACGTAGTGCAGTACCATTCATACAATTAACATACAAAGCATCCGTCCTGTTCGGCTGGTCTGCTGCACTAGGCTTAATGCTAGTTATGCCTTATTTAAATGAAATGCTTTTTAAAACCAATTCCTTATCGGAAGTATTGATTGTCTATGTATTTCAAATTGTCCCTTTGTCGATTATCCTTACATTTACAGCGATCTTACAAGGCTATGGAAAATTAAAAAAACCAGCTTTATTTCTCATAATCGGTTTTCTAATAAAAATTATATTAAATGTACGTTTAATTGGTGGATTAGGTGTACTAGGAGCTGCCATCGCAAATGATATAGGATTATTATTAACAGCAACCTTGCTAATTATTTATTTAAAAACATTGACTGGCATTCAATTAGCTTCAGGCGCATTTTATAAAAAAGTAGGTATAGCCTCCTTCAGTATGACAATCGTCGTTCTTATATGGTTACAGCTAGTATCGTCCTTGTTAAACCATTTGATGTCTTCACGTATGATAGCCATGGTGGCGGGTTTGACAGCAGTATCTATTGGGGCGTTTGTTATGCTAACAATTATTGCAAAGAAAAGAGTACTAATAGAAAAAGAATGGTATTTACTGCCGTTTGGACGTAGAATGGCTGTTTACCAACTTTGGCTAAATTCAAGGAAGTAGGTGTAATATTGAATACATTAACAATTATTGGTTTAGGTGCAGGTGACTTTAATCAGCTGCAAATGGGTGTTTATAAAAAATTAAAGGCTGCTAAAAAATTATATGTACGAACAGTGGATCATCCGGTTTTAGAGGAATTAGCAGCAGAGGGTGTGGGATTTGAAAGTTTTGACGACGTTTATGAAAAACACGATACATTTCAACCTGTGTATGCAGAAATAGCTGATTCTCTTATAGAAGCTACCGCTGTTGAGGATGTTATGTATGCTGTGCCAGGGCATCCACTAGTTGCAGAGCAAACAGTGCAATTACTTATTGCAGCCGCAAATGAAGGGAAAATTGAGCTAGTCATTGAGGGTGGTCAGAGTTTCTTAGATCCCATTTTTGGTGCGTTAAAAATAGATCCAATTGAAGGCTTTCAATTACTTGATGGTACTAGCTTTTCAATGCATGACATTAACATGCGTCAGCATATCTTGATCGCTCAAGTATACGATACATTCAGTGCATCAGAAGTGAAGCTAACGTTGATGGAGAAATATGATGATGAGTATCCTGTGACAGTTGTGACAGCGGCTGGATCTTCACAGGAACAGATTGTCACAGTGCCACTCTATGAACTCGATCAAAGTGTAGAAGTAAATAATTTAACAACAGTCTATGTACCACCTGTAAAATCACAGGAGGAGTCATTAAGAGATTGGACAACATTCCGTCAAATCATTGCAACGCTGAGAGGTCCAAATGGCTGTCCTTGGGATCAAAAGCAAACACATGAGTCGTTGAAAAAATATTTACTTGAGGAAGCACATGAATACTTGGCTGCGGTCGATGCTGAGGATGATTTTGCTATGATTGAGGAACTTGGTGATGTGTTGTTACAAGTATTTTTGCATGCACAAATTGGAGAAGATCAAGGTTATTTTACACTTGAAGATGTGTTAGCTTCGATTAGTAAAAAAATGATTCGCCGCCATCCGCACGTTTTTGGGGATGTTGCAGTAGAAGATGCAGATGATGTCGTGGCTAATTGGGAGGCTATTAAAGCTGAGGAAAAAGAAACTAGCGACAAACCTTTATTAGACGAAGAATATAGAGCATCTTCGGCATTACAGACAGCCTACAATTATCAAAAAAGAGCTGCAAAAGTGGGCTTTGATTGGCCAGATGTGGAGGGAGCATGGGATAAATTTACCGAGGAATGGCAGGAATTTCGCCATGAGGTGACGAAAGGCTCTAATGCGTCCCGTCTTGATGAATTTGGCGATGTATTGTTCACATTAGTAAACTTAGCACGTTTCTATAAATTATCACCAGAAGAAGCCATGCTACATGCAAATGAGAAATTTGCAAGACGTTTCGGCTATGTTGAGCAACAGGTAAAAGCAAGTGGAAAACCATTTTCCGATTTTACATTAGAACAATTAGATGCATTTTGGAATGAAGCAAAGCAACTAGAAAAGGAGTAAGATTATGAGATTAGATAAGTTTTTAAAAGTATCCCGTTTAATAAAACGCCGTACTTTAGCCAAAGAAGTGGCCGATCAAGGACGTATTACAATCAATGAAAAGATTGCAAAAGCAAGTAGTACAGTGAAAGCTGGTGATGAGCTTGCTATCCGTTTTGGTCAAAAAATAGTAACGGCACGTGTAGAAGAAATACGTGATACTGTGAAAAAAGAAGATGCAGCAAAAATGTTTACCATTTTGAAAGAAGAACGACTTGAAAAGATTGAGCCTGAATTTATTGATGATGAGGATTAAAGCTAAATTTATTTTCTAGCCCTCCTATTGTTGTTCCGCCTTTCTTTTTGTAGGTGAAAGTATGATACAACTTAAATAAAGTTGTCATGCTTTGAAGGTTGTCCGCATAAAGTGAACAGAAGCTAGGACGACTAAAGGAGGAAAAAAATGACGCTACATCAAGAAAGTAATCGTTACACAATTCCATCTGGAGAGCATATTTTAACGATTCGTAATCGTAAAAGAATGGACATGACTTCTGTAAAATCAATTGAACGCTTTGATCAGGAAGAGTTTTTCATTAAGACGTCCCAAGGGCACTTGTTAATCCGTGGAGAGGAACTGCATATCGTTCATTTAGATGTTGACAAAGGATTATTGACACTTGAAGGAACTGTAAAAACCTTACAGTACGACGAGGAGGAAAGTGGCTTCTCGAAAGGTTTCCTTCATAAGTTATTTGGATGATTGTCAGTGAACAATTTTATCAATTAATTGTCATGGTTTTGAGCGGTATAGCAGTTGGTTTCATAATTGATAGTATAAGGCTTATTGTTTTTTCAACTCCAAAAAGGTCAAGCCTTCGAAAGTGGATGATGGTTGTTGAGTTAATAACTTGGATTCTACTTGGAGGGTTGACATACTATTTATTATTTTGGCTAAAAGATGGCGCTTGGCGGGCTTACGACCCGCTAGCGCAAATAGCCGGAATTTTTTTGTATCAATCATTTTTTCAAACCTTTTTACGTTTCGTTGCTAGAATTTTGGTGAATATAACATGGAGACCCTTTTGGTTCATTGTGCGTTTCATAATTACGGTTATTCGACAAATTTTGCAATTATTAATAAATATTGTTATGTTTGTTATAAGACCTTTTGTCAAAATTTATTCGTATTTGTCCTACACTTTTTTTAAAAAATTACGATATTTGAAGTATAATAAAAAGCAACAATAATTATCGGAGGTGCGGACATGACTAGACGTCATTCATCAAATGATGAATCCCAAAACTTCACTAAGCTTGATAATGACTATGTCCGTAACACGGATAGAGCTATAAATCGCAAACAACAGGCTCGAAAACGTAAGATGCGTCGTATTGTCTTTTTTGCGATTGTACCAGTCATTATTATTGCTCTTCTCTTAAATGTGCTGTCACATCAGAATGAAACATTAGCAGCAAAAGAGAAATCCAAAGAAGAAGCGAATCGGCATCTCACTGAATTGAAAGAAGAACAAGATACATTAAATCTTAAAATCAAACAATTGCAGGATGATGAATATATCGCAAAGCTATTAAGAAAAGAGTACTACTTATCGGAAAAAGGTGAGATTATTTTCATCATTCCAGATAAGGAAGATAAAAAAGACGACTGAAAAGCTATGTATTGTTGACACTCTTTTATTGTTATATATAATGAAAAGAGAAGCTTATTGCAGTAAAAAGTTTGATTAAATTGATTACATGGCTCAAAAGAGTCGCTTAATTTTTAAGGAGGAGCATTTTTTTTATGTCAATTGAAGTAGGCAGCAAGGTACAAGGTAAAGTAACAGGAATCACAAATTTTGGAGCATTCGTTGAGCTGCCAGATGGCAAAACAGGCTTAGTTCACATTAGTGAAGTTGCTGACAATTATGTAAAAGATATCAATGAGCATCTAAAAGTTGGAGATGAAGTTGAAGTAAAAGTGATGAATGTTGAAGCGGACGGAAAGATTGGTCTTTCAATCCGTAAAGCAAAGCCTCAAGCTGAAAGACCAGAGCGACCAGAGCGTCCAGCACGTCCACGTCGTGATAATCGTTCCAATGATCGCAACGAACGCCACCAGCCAAAAGAAAATTTTGAGCAAAAAATGGCACGCTTCTTAAAAGATAGTGATGAACGTCTAGCAACACTTAAACGTGCTACAGAATCAAAACGCGGAGGTCGCGGAGCTAGAAGAGGGTAGTTTGCTGACTGTTTTAATCGTAGAAAAAGTGTATGAAATAGAGTTGGGAGTGGCTTTTTAAAAGCTACTCCCTTTTTTAATATACCTATAAAGTAGAAGATGGTCTCTTTTTCTTTTTTGTGGGTGTTATCGTTTTTTCATCGGTAAGACCAATGGATTCTTTCTTCACAGGATGGATAACCATTTTGACAAGTAAAGCAACACCATAAACACTCACAGCTAGTCCACCAAGCAATAAGATTATTTGAACAAAAAACGGTAAGTTTATTAGAATTGAAATAAGAATAATCATTGAGCCACTTCCACAAATTAAAGCAGCTTTTGTTAATGCACTCAAGGGAATTAAACCTCCTAAAAACGTTGTTTTTACTAGTATGCCATACTTTTATATTCTGTCACATAGCTTTACTTAAGCGGACGGATAGAATTTGCAAAGAAGTAGATAGATGGATAAATTAAAAATAGGTATCTCAGAATCTAGTTCTGAGATACCTATTTGAGATGACCCGTACGGGATTCGAACCCGTGTTACCGCCGTGAAAGGGCGGTGTCTTAACCACTTGACCAACGGGCCTATATGGTGGCGGCCGAGGGGATCGAACCCCCGACCTTACGGGTATGAACCGTACGCTCTAGCCAGCTGAGCTAGGCCGCCAAATTTAGAAATGGAGCGGAAGACGAGGTTCGAACTCGCGACCCCCACCTTGGCAAGGTGGTGTTCTACCACTGAACTACTTCCGCATGTCGTTTAAGCAACAAGTTAAATAATACAAGCCAATCGTGCTAGTGTCAAGTAGGTTTGAAAAAATATTTAAAGATATTTCAGGACATTTAACTATAGAAGAATATTTTAGCGGATTTTTTGTTCTTACGTAGAAATATATCCTAGAGAATAGTTGTATCAAACCATTAATAGTACGTGAAATCCCTTCAAATTAGGCTTTAAGATGAATAGTAAATAATTATTATATTGATTCAATAATTGAATTTTCCAATATTTCTATTGATCAAAAGCCTTTTACTATAGAAATTGTTGCCAATTCTCGTATTTATGAATAGCTATTAGTCGAAATATTTATATTTTTTTCTGTCAACGTCAGACAATCTTTCCACACATAATTTTTTATAATAACCAAAAGTGCGGAAAGGGGATAGTTAAATGACAAGTATTGAATGGTATAATACAACGAATGTAGATAACCAAAAAATTGGTTTGAAAAAGAAGCAGATCCTAATAGGCTCTCTCTTTTTTTTAACCGCCTTTTTCTTAGCTCAATCTGTTGTATTTGAAGCGGCTGTACCGTTCTCAGTTCCTTTTTGGGCCATTATTCGAACAAAATATAGGGAGTATGCCAAATTCGTATTATTTGGGAGTTTAGCGGGTTGCTTTTTCCTGGGCTTTGGACAAGTCCTAATTCTCGCTTTACAAATTATCCTGTATGAATGTATTATGCGTTTTCGTTACTGGCAACTGCCCCAAAGTATTGCTGTGTCTTTAGCTGTATTACTGGTACAAATAATGTGGCAAGGGGTGATGTATCAAGGCTTACCACCAGTGCTTGTACAATTTTATGTGGGCTGTGAAGCAGCTTTAGCTCTTATTATGACATTGTTTATGCAAGTATTATTTGTTAATTCGTATGAATGGTTTACGACGCATTGGACATATGAAAAGCTAGGTTCAGGATTAGTCGTCTTTGCAGCCATGCTTACTGGAATGCAAACGGTTGTAATAAGCTATTTTTCACTCCCTATTTTTTTACTGCAGCTCTTTATCTGTTTTGGCGCATTGGTTGGAAGTGTTCCTTTAGCAACTGTCATTGGAGCAGTGCTAGGGACGCTTATTGGTGTGGCCAAGCTTTCGTTTACCGGTATGCTTTCGGTGGCTACCTTAACTGGATTATGTGCGGGTATGGGAGCGAAAGGTGGTAGATTTGGCGTTGCTATTGGTAGTATTTTACCTAGTGTATTTTTTTTATTTTATGACGCCACATTGCCCTTGGATAGTGTTTATTTCACCTCAATTGCCATTGGTAGTATTTTATTTCTAACCATTCCAAAGAAATATTCGGATAGGGTAAGGGACAAGCTCTTTCCACAACGAGAAGAGGTTTTACTAGCCCGACAGAATTGGTTAACAGAACATGTAACGTATAAATTAGAGCACTTTCAGCATTTTGTGCAATTCATGAAGGAACTTGTGTTTGATCGCTTTATGACAGCACCAGTTGAAGCGGCAAAGGAAGTAGCACCAATGAATACTTGTTTAAGTTGTTTCCGTTATGATCATTGCTGGGGTGCGCAAAATAATGGTATGGACAAGCTGATGACAGATTGGTTTCATATGAAAGGAGTAGGCAAGGAATCAGCTATTCATCGTGTTGAAGAACAAATACGCTATAAATGTGTGAAATCCACGAAAATCTTTGAGGAATTAGATACAGAACTTTATAGAGAACGAATTAACGGGCAATATTTCCATGGTAAAAAAATGATTGCCCTTCAACTGCGAGATATGAGCAATCATTTAAATCAGTTAATTGCTGAGATGAAGGAAGATACAATTTCTTTTGTAAGTGTTGAGAAGGACATTGTTGAGCGCTTAAAGGAAGCCAATATTGAATGTTTTCAACTTGATGTCTTAAGTAATAAGCCTGGGGCAAGAAAGATTGTTTGTGCCTTAGCACCAGCACGTGTCAACTGGGAGAAAGATACGACATTAGCTGAACGTATGATTTTGCCGATTCTTTATGAAATTTTTGATGAACCTTTTGAAATTGAAAAAGTAGTAGCCTGCGAAATACCATTTCGTCATGTTCAAATTTGCTTTAGATCAGCTATTAGCTTTGAAGTAGAGTATGATATATATAGCATGTCTAAAGATGCAACACTATATTCCGGTGATTCTCATGCCCTTTTCCAATTGCATCCAGGATTATTTGCGATATTGCTGTCTGATGGTATGGGGCAAAGTAAAGAAGCACAACATGAAAGTAGAAAATTGATTCATTTAATGAGAGAGTGTCTAAATTACAATATGAATCCCGAAACTGCGATGCATACGCTCCATTATGTCATGGCATTAAAACAGCAAGATGATATGTATGCAACCCTTGATTTTGCACTTGTCGATTTACAGCACGGAGATTTGTGGTCGTGGAAAGCGGGTGGAATGTCAACCTACATTTTGCGTGGAAAAGAGGTACTGAAAGTAGAAAGTAATGCAGCACCTGTAGGATTCTTATCTATTTCAGCGGTCGAAGCTGAAAAAAGAAAACTGAAGGCAGGTGATGTTATTTTAATGCATTCAGATGGACTGTTCTCAAGTGTAGCTGATTGGGATGAACAGGAGGAAACATTTTTAGCTTTCGCACAGCAGGTAGCAAGTACAAATAAAACGATTCAAGAAAAGCTAACAACCATTATGCAATCATTCCAAGGATATTTTGAAATAGAGGATGATTGTACAGTATTAATGTTAGAGGTGACACATGTTGTACCGACATGGGCTGTCTTTAGACCAGCTCAGTATTCAATGAGTAAATCATCTTAAACTAACAACGAAAAGGGGAGGAGAAGCGTTTGTCATTTGAATTAAAGGTCAAAACATTTATAGAAGAAGAGCAATTATTACAGCAAGGCGACCATCTTCTCATCGCCGTTTCGGGTGGGATAGATTCTATGGCTTTACTTCATTACTTTATTCAAACACAGGAGCATTGGAACATTCAGGTGGAAGCCGTACATGTTGATCATATGTTGAGAGGAGAAGCTTCTGCTGAGGATAGGGCTTTTGTTCAAAAATATTGTGACGCTAATGATGTTTACTTACATGCCAAGGAAATTCCAATACCTACAATATTGGCACAGGAAAATGGTAATACACAGTTAATATGTCGTAGGGAAAGGTATCAATTTTTCAAAGAAGTTCTGCAAAAAACAAATGCTAATAAGCTTGTAACTGCACATCATGCGGATGACCAACTGGAGTCAGTATTAATGGCCCTTACAAAAAATGCAACAATGAATAGCATGCAGGGCATACGTCCTCAAAGAATTTTTGGAGGAAAATCATTAATTCGTCCGTTTTTAACGGTTACAAAGTCTGAAATAGGGGAATATTTACTTAGAAAAGGTTTAGATTATCGAGAAGATGCTAGCAATTCTAAAGATACCTATGTACGTAATCGTTTTAGACATCATGTGGTGCCTTTATTGGAGGCAGAGAATCCGCGAGTGACTGAACAAGTGACCCATTTCACAAAGCAATTGCAAGAAGACGATACCTTTTTAATGACATTGGCCCAAGATGTATTTTCCCAAATCATCATAAGAAATAATGAAAATACATATCGCATGGAAATTGAGGCATTTCAATTGGTACCACTTGCTTTACAAAGGAGGCTCATTTTAATACTATTAAACTATCTTTACAAAGATTCAAATACGATACAAAGTTATGCCTTATTGACTTCAATTTTAAAGCTTTGTGATACAACAGCAGGGTATGCTGAAATTCACTTACCTGAAGATTTTCTAGCAGTTCGCCGTTATGGAAATTTAACGATTCAGAAAAAGGAGCCGTTAGAAGGCCTAGCTTCTCCTGAGAAACAGGTTATTTCGACTGCTAATGGCTGGACAACACTGACAAATGGTGAGCGCTTACGCGTAGTCAATTTGCATGATTTATCGTCTGAATTGCTGACGGATACTGCACAACTTTTTTATTTTAACGCTAGCAAACTCCACCTACCGTTTTATGTTCGGGCACGCAGGGATGGAGATAGAATGCTGTTAAAAGGAATGGATCAGCCAAAACGCTTATCTCGCCTTTTTATAGATGAAAAGATTCCTTTAAATGAGCGAAATAGCTGGCCGTTACTGATTTCTCAATCTGATGAGGTGGTAGCGGTAATTGGTGTGCGTATGGGAATATTTTTTTCAACCACTCCGCAACCAAACGATGATACAGTGCTCATCGTAGACTAAGGTCTTTGTAAAATATTTCACCGAAATAGGGTGAAGATTTTTTGATACATCACGAGGAGGAATCGATATGTTACAAAACGACATCGAAAAAATTATGATTACAGAAGAACAATTGCAAGAAAGAATTGCAGACTTAGGCGCGCAATTAACAGAGGAATACAAAGATGCATTTCCATTAGCTGTTGGCGTACTTAAAGGGGCAATGCCATTTATGACAGACCTAATGAAACGTTTCGATTCTTTCATCGAACTTGATTTTATGGATGTGTCTAGCTATGGTAATGCTACTGTGTCATCTGGTGAAGTGAAGATTTTAAAGGATTTGAATACAAGCGTTGAGGGACGTGACGTATTAATTATCGAGGACATTATTGATAGTGGTTTAACTTTAAGCTATCTAGTAGATTTATTTAAATATCGCAAAGCAAAGTCCATTAAAATTGTTACATTACTTGATAAACCATCAGGTCGAAAAGTAAATTTATCTGCTGACTATGTTGGTTTCGAAGTGCCAGATGGCTTTGTTGTAGGATATGGCTTAGATTACGCTGAAAAATATCGTAATTTACCTTATATTGGTATTTTAAAGCCTGAGGTATATTCTTTCTAAGAACAAAAGACCAGCTATAAAAAGTAAAGGTCTCCAGCGCAAGTCACGTATTTTTAGTTATGTTTAACATAATTCAAAATCTTGACACAATGTTTAGCTATATCGAGCCCGAGGAACAGGTACAATTACGCTGGGACATATAAAGATGGCCTAAAAACTGTTGTGATAACGGCAATAAGTGAACGAAACATTTTTTAAGTAGGGCTTTTCGTTGTATGATGAAATCATGATATGTTAAGATTTTACTTATAATTTTTCTGTTTGTAATGAGGAGGCTGGAGATGAATCGAATATTTCGATATACCATATTCTATCTACTGATTTTCCTAGTGATTATCGGTATTTTTGGTACTTTCAATGGTGGAAATTCACCAACGAAAGAATTAACTTATCATGAGTTTCAAGAAGCTCTAGATAAGAAAGAAATAACAAGTGCTACAATTCAACCTGATAAATCAGTTTACGTCGTTGAAGGAACACTGAAGGGGTATGAAAAAGGGGAAAGTTTTACTACAAACATCCCTCGTGAAAACCAATCTTTAATGGACCGCATCGATGAGGCTGCTAAGGATAAAAATAGTAATATTAGTTTTTTAGCAGCACCAGAAACAAGTGGATGGATTCAATTCTTTACAGGAATTATTCCTTTCATTATCATCATTTTCTTATTCTTCTTCCTAATGAGTCAATCTCAGGGTGGCGGTAATAAAGTGATGAGCTTTGGTAAAAGTAAAGCTAAACTGTATGATGATCAAAAGAAAAAAGTGCGTTTTACAGATGTAGCAGGTGCTGATGAAGAGAAAGCAGAACTTGTTGAAGTGGTAGAATTCTTAAAAGACCACCGCAAATTCACTGAAATTGGTGCCCGTATTCCAAAGGGTATCTTACTTGTAGGTCCTCCAGGTACAGGTAAAACATTACTTGCACGAGCAGTAGCAGGTGAAGCGGGTGTTCCATTCTTCTCTATCTCAGGTTCTGACTTCGTTGAAATGTTTGTCGGTGTTGGTGCTTCTCGTGTCCGAGATCTATTTGAAAATGCTAAGAAAAATGCTCCATGTATCATCTTTATCGATGAGATTGATGCAGTAGGTCGTCAACGTGGTGCTGGTCTCGGTGGAGGCCATGATGAGCGTGAACAAACATTAAACCAGTTATTAGTTGAAATGGATGGTTTTGGTGCCAATGAAGGGATTATTATCATTGCCGCAACAAACCGCCCGGATATTTTAGATAAAGCATTATTACGTCCAGGTCGTTTTGACCGTCAAATTACAGTAGGTCATCCTGATGTAAAAGGACGTGAGGCAATTCTTAAAGTACATGCACGTAATAAGCCTTTAGCAGATACAGTTGATTTAGCAGCTGTTGCTCAACGTACGCCAGGTTTCTCAGGTGCGGATTTAGAAAATCTACTAAACGAAGCAGCGCTTGTAGCGGCTCGAAAAAGTAAGCGCACTATAAATATGGCAGATATTGATGAAGCATCAGACCGAGTAATCGCTGGTCCTGCAAAAGCCAGTCGCGTATATTCTGCGAAAGAGAAGAAACTAGTATCCTTCCATGAAGCCGGCCACGTAGTCGTTGGTCTTGAGCTAGATGAGGCTGATACAGTACACAAAGTAACAATTGTTCCTCGTGGGCAAGCGGGTGGATATGCGATTATGTTACCGAAGGAAGAGCGCTTCTTTACGACAAAGCAAGAGCTTTTAGATCGTATTGCAGGTCTTCTGGGTGGTCGTGTAGCTGAAGAAATTGTTCTTGGTGAAGTTTCTACTGGAGCACATAACGATTTCCAAAAGGTTACAAGCATTGCCCGTGCTATGGTTACTGAATACGGAATGAGTGAGAATCTTGGAGCTATGCAATTTGGTTCAAGTCAAGGTGGTAATGTATTCCTTGGCCGCGACTTTAATTCTGACCAGAACTATTCTGATTCAATAGCCTATGAAATTGATAAAGAAATGCAAAAAATAATTGATACACAATATGAGCGTACTAAGCGTATCCTTACGGAAAAACGTCACCTGCTTGATTTAATTGCCAATACACTAATGGAAAAAGAAACATTAAATGCACAAGAAATTGAGCATTTACGTGATCACGGTGTGTTACCGGAACCAGAGGCTGCAGAAAAAATTGAGGAGAACACTCCAAAGATTGAAGCAAAGCCTACATTAGATACTATTGGCGAACCAGTTGTTGAAAAAGAGCTACTAAGTAAAGAGTCAAATCCAACAACTTTGGATTTAGCAAAAGAACGTAAAGAACCGAATGATGCACCTAAGGGTATCGATGAAAAACGTGATTAAAAATAGGGAAGACTGTTTACTAGTTCAGTAAGCAGTCTTTTTCTTTGCCTTTTCTTACTAATAAGCATTAGGATAGAGTAGTAAAAAAGACAAGCTGCATGCAACTCTGCCATTTAGAGAGATGTTAGCCAAAAAAGATAGGAGTGTATATGCGTGGGAAATGTTGTATTGAATAATGGTCTTAAAATGCCTTTGGTTGGATATGGTGTCTTTCGAGTACCCGAAGGAGATGACCTAGCTGAAGCAGTCAAAACAGCTATAGCAAAAGGCTATCGTAGTATTGATACAGCACAAGTATATCGAAACGAAGAAAGTGTTGGACGAGGAATACGAGCAGCCATTGAAGAAGGCTTGGTAACTCGTGAAGAATTATTTATCACATCAAAAGTTTGGAACGATGGACTTTCCTATGAAGAAACACTTGCGGCATATGACAGCAGTCTAGAAAAAATAGGATTAGACTATTTAGATTTATATTTAGTACATTGGCCTGGAATAGACCAAAATTATATTGAAGTTTATAAAGCACTAGAAAAGATTTATCAAGATGGTCGAGTACGTTCAATTGGTGTTAGTAATTTCCATGTACACCATTTGGAAAGCCTTTTGAAGGAAACGACTGTCGTCCCTGTTATAAATCAAATTGAATTCCATCCGCATTTAATACAGGAGGAAGTACGTGCCTACTGTAAGGATAAGGGCATACAGGTAGAGGCATGGTCTCCGTTGATGAATGGTTCTCTACTGGAAGAGGCATTGATTCAAGAGCTAGCATCTAAATATGGCAAAACGCCTGCACAGATTGTATTACGCTATGATGTGCAACATGATGTTGTCACGATTCCAAAAACGATGACACCTGCACGTATGACTGAAAACCTAGCTGTTTTTGATTTTACGTTAACTGAGCAAGAAATGACACAGTTAGATGCAATGAACGATGGACTACGTTGTGGTCCAGATCCAGAAAAATTTAATTTCAAATGATTGTAAGAGAGGCTACCATATTTAGGGGGCCTCTTTTTAAAGAAGGATGATAACATGTATAGGTATTTATCTCCACCTGTAGTAGAAGGTGATGTACCTAAGACTATCCCTACAGTACAAACAACATCTGCTGAATCAAGATAAAAAGTATGGTATCATTTTCTAAAGTGTTTTATCCTCATTCCAGTTAGAGAGAATATTGTAATATGGGGATTGTGAAAGTTACAATGACGACATGGGAGGTGTCATTCTTGATTTTAGTTTTAGATGCAGGGAATTCCAATATTGTATTAGGTGTCTATGATGACAACGATCAATTAGCCTTCCATTGGCGTATGGTGACGGATCTTCATAAAACAGAAGATGAATATGCCATGCAAGTTCTTTCATTTTTTAATCATGCAGGCATTTCATTTGAACAAATAACAGGCATTATTATATCCTCAGTTGTGCCACCAATTATGTTTTCACTAGAGGCGATGTGCCAGAAGTATTTTCGAAAAAAGCCATTGATAGTAGGGCCAGGTGTGAAAACAGGTTTAAATATTAAATACGAAAATCCTCGTGAGGTTGGGTCTGATCGCATAGTGAATGCCATAGCAGCTCTAGATTTATATAAGGCCCCTTGTATCATAGTTGATTTTGGGACAGCAACAACCTATTGTTATTTGAACGAAAAGGGCGATTACATGGGTGGAGCTATTGCGCCAGGCATAACTATTTCTACAGAGGCTCTTTATACACAGGCTGCAAGATTGCCGCGTATTGAAATCGTTCGACCTACACATATCGTGGGGAAAACGACCGTTTCTGCCATGCAGGCGGGAATTTTTTATGGCTTTGTCGGGCAAGTTGAGGGCATTGTTAATCGTATAAAAGCACAAAGTAAAGAGGAGCCATTAGTTATTGCTACAGGTGGATTAGCAAATCTAATTGCAGGGGAGACACAAATTATAGATGTTGTAGATCCATTTTTAACGTTAAAGGGTTTATATAAGCTCTATAAACGTAACCAATAGGAAATGAGGGACATTCCATTTATGAGTGATTATTTAGTAAGAGGTTTAGGATTTAATGGACAAGTTCGTGTGTTTGCAGCACGTACAACAGCCACAGTAGGAGAAGTGCAACGCCGTCACGATACATGGCCAGTTGTATCAGCAGCTTTAGGTCGTTCAATGACAGCGGCAGTTATGATGGGAGCCATGCTAAAAGGTGAAGAGAAAATCACTATTAAAATTGAGGGCAACGGTCCAATTGGCCCAATGGTAATTGATAGTAATGCACATGGAGAAGTGCGTGGATTTGTGACAAACCCTCATGTACACTTTGATTTAAACGAGCAAGGTAAGCTAGATGTTCGAGCAGGTGTTGGAACAGAAGGTGCTCTTACAATTGTTAAAGACCTTGGTTTAAGAGATATGTTTTCAGGACAAACACCAATTGTTTCAGGCGAAATTGCTGAAGATTTTACTTATTATTTTGCTACATCTGAGCAAGTACCATCATCTGTAGGTTTAGGCGTATTAGTTAATCCAGACAACACTATTCTTGCAGCTGGCGGATTTATACTTCAATTAATGCCAGGTTGTGAGGAAGAAACGATAACTGAAATTGAGCAACACCTTGCTACAATAGAGCCTGTTTCCAAAATGATTGAAAAAGGCTTTACACCAGAGCAAATTTTAGAAGCTGTATTAGGAAATGGACATCTACAAATTTTAGATTCCATGCCAGTTGAATTTAAATGTCAATGTTCAAAAGAGCGGTTTGGTGCGGCAATTTTAGGTCTAGGAACAGCAGAGATTAGAGAAATGATTGATGAGGACGGCGGTGCAGAGGCACAATGTCACTTCTGCTTAGAGACATATAGCTTTTCTAAAGATGAGCTAGAAGGGTTTATCGATGAGCTCAACGCGTAATCGGCGACCTTCAACCAATGTAACACCAAACCAAACTCCTTTATTGCAACGTCGTTTAAAGACAAAGCCTGCTTTAGCTGTCATAGCCGTTTTGTTATTAGGAAATGTATTATGGTTCATTAGTTGGTTGATCCCTAACAAAGGTCAGGAAATTGGTAGCGACGAACAAGTCGCTGCCATTGACGGGGATGTTATCACACGCCAAGAGTGGATGATTGCTATGGAAGAACGATATGGTAAAGAAACACTCCAAAATTTAGTAAATGAAACGGTAATGGAAAAGGCCGCAAAAACATATAAAATTAAAGTTACTGATAAAGAAATTGATCTTGAATTAGCGTTAATGCGATCTGCTCAAGATAAGTATGATACAGCCATGCAAAATCTTTCGGCAGAGCAACTACGCCAAAAGATTCGATCACAGCTTATATTGGATAAGGTACTCACTAAAGATGTAGTGATAGAGGAAGAAAACGTTGAAAAGTATTATGAGGAAAATCAAGGCTTATATAATACAAAAACAAGCTATCGTACGAATTTTATTGAGGTCGATTCAAAAAAAGCTGCTGATGAGGCACTGGGTGAATTAAAAAATGGCTCTGATTTTACAGTGCTGGCACGAGAAATTTCTGTTGATAGTGCTTCAGCGAGTTTAGGAGGGGATATTGGTTTCCTTACAGAAAATCAGGAAAATGTAGACCCTGCAATTATTAATACTGTAAAATCACTAAAGGTAGATGAGGTAAGTAAAGCCTTTAAGTTAGATAATGGTCATTATGGCATTGTTCAAGTACAAGAGATATTAGAAGGACAATCCTTTACATATGACGATGTGAAAGAACATATTGAGCGAGAATTAGCTTTAGAGCAATTACCGCAATCTGTTACGCCAGAAGCATTTTGGTCGGAATTTAATGCTACTTGGTATTATGGAGAGACTAAAAAAGAAAAATAATACATGAAAAGAGTCTGCAGGTTTTGCGGGGTAAAATGAGTCTGATCAAACTTACAGGCATTCGTAGTGAATTACCCAATAAATGCAGGTTCTTTTTCTTTAGTGAGGATAAGATTTTTCCTTTTCATAGCAATGATAAATATTCTGAAAATATTAGTTTTATTTATTGACAATCGAATGGAAAAATTGATAAAATACAAAATAAGTAAAACCTATAAAAATAGTAGGGATTGGGAGTGGATTAGTAAATGAGTAGATTAGCAAACTCGGTAGCTGAATTAGTTGGTAAAACACCAATTGTAAAATTAAATCATGCAACAAGTGAAAATGAAGGTACTGTGTATGTAAAATTAGAATATTTTAATCCGGGAAGCTCGGTGAAAGACCGTCTAGCTTTAGCTATGATTGAAGCTGCGGAAAAAGACGGGACATTAAAACCTGGTGGTACGATTATTGAGCCGACATCTGGTAATACAGGTATTGGTCTTGCGATGATTGCAGCTGCTAAAGGTTATAAAGCCATTTTAGTTATGCCAGAAACTATGAGCTTAGAGCGTCGTAATTTATTACGTGCTTATGGTGCAGAGCTTGTATTAACACCTGGTCCAGCAGGTATGAAAGGTGCAATTGCTAAAGCAGAAGAACTATCTGAAGAACATGGCTACTTCCTACCACAACAATTTACAAATCCTGCGAACGCGGTAATTCACCGTTTAACAACAGGCCCAGAAATTGTAGAAGCATTTGATGGCCTGACACTCGATGCTTTTGTAGCTGGTGTCGGCACTGGTGGTACAATTACTGGTGCTGGTGCGGTCTTAAAAGAAAAGTATCCAAACATTGAAATCATTGCAGTTGAACCAAAGGATTCACCAGTTCTTTCTGGTGGTCAACCAGGGCCTCATAAAATTCAAGGAATTGGCGCTGGATTTGTACCAGCAGTTTTAGATACAGAAGTCTATTCTTCAGTATTCCCTGTTGAGAATGAGGTTGCTTTTGAAGTAGCACGTAAAGTAGCACGTGAAGAAGGAATCCTATGTGGTATTTCATCTGGTGCTGCAATCTATGCTGCAATTGAAGCGGCAAAACGTTTAGGTAAGGGTTCGAATGTCCTTGCTATTGTGCCTTCTAATGGTGAACGTTATCTATCAACACCTTTATATCAATTTGAAGACTAATTCAATTTTTTATGTAAGGGCTCCTTTATAAAGGGGCCCTTTTTTAGTGTGAAAACTAGGGCACTATGAAAATTATAAAAACATTCGCTTCTATGTAATAATCAAGTTAAGATGGAATCACATCATATGTTTAAAGGGGAAAAATAACTTGAAAACAATACTTACAAAAACATTAACGATGGATGCAGATTCATTTTTTTATAGCTATAAAAGGCAGACAGAGACGCAGCAAGCGCATGTGTTTTTAGAGAGTGGACGTGGTGGACATTTTTCAATAGCTGCGTGGAATCCATTAGCTACCGCACGATCAGTAGAGGGTGGGCTTTTCGTAAATTGGAGAAATGGCAGACAGGAAGTTTTACAAGGGGAGTCCCTCGACTTACTGGAAGAGCTTGTGGCGGAATATCAGGTTTCTTATAATGCAGAGCTACCTGTTTTTCAGGGAGGGGCTATTGGATTTGTGTCGTATGATTATGCTCGTAAAATCGAGGAGCTTCCTAATACGGCAACAGATGATTTACAAGTGCCTGATATCTATTATTATATCTTTGATTGCTGGGCCGTACATGATGTGAAAACGAATACAGTGACACTTATGAAGTTAGAAGAGAATGAGGTTAACTTGGAAGAATGGGCTAACATCTGGCAGGTTGCTGCACAGGCTGGATTAGACGCGCGCAAATTTGAGAAAACAACTGCTATAGAAGTTAAGAATGATGAAAATGAGTTGCTTGTTTCATTTGCAGGCGGCGATTTCGAGGCAGCAGTAAAAAAAATCCAAAAGTATATCGCACAAGGCGATGTCTTTCAGGTGAATTTATCTGTTCGTCAGTCTAAGAAACTCAATGCAAATGCACTAGATGTCTATGAGGCACTACGAGCGTTTAATCCGTCGCCATATATGGCTTATATTGAAGCACCTGATTTTTCTGTTGTTTCTGGATCGCCAGAGTTACTAGTCAAGCGTCAAGGCAATGAGTTGTCGACGAGACCAATCGCTGGCACTCGACCAAGAGGGAAGTCGGAAGAGGAAGATTTAGCGTTGGCTCAAGAATTAATTGATAATGATAAAGAGCGTGCTGAGCATGTGATGTTAGTGGATTTAGAGCGCAATGATTTAGGACGCGTATCCACCTATGGAACAGTGGAAGTGGATGAGTTTATGGTCATTGAGCGCTATTCACATGTTATGCATATCGTTTCGAATGTGCGTGGAGAAATAGCAGAAGGTAAAACGAATGCAGATGTTATTCGTGCGATGTTCCCAGGTGGGACAATTACAGGAGCGCCAAAAATCCGCACTATGGAAATTATTGAAGAATTGGAGCCTGTACGACGTGGTTTATATACAGGCTCAATCGGCTGGCTAGGCTTTACAGGTGATATGGAGTTTAATATTGTAATCCGTACAGCGTTTGTAAAAGATGGGGTTGCGCATATTCAAGCTGGAGCAGGCATTGTCATTGACTCTGTTCCGGAAAGAGAGTATCAGGAATCTTTAAATAAAGCGAAAGCAATGTGGCAGGCAAAGGCAATGGCAGAGGAGCGAGTATTATGATTTTGATGATCGATAACTATGATTCATTTATTTATAACATCGTCCAATATTTGGGTGAATTTGGTCATGACATAGTAGTAAAACGTAATGATGTTATTACAGTAGAAGAAATAGAACAACTTTCGCCAGATATGATTGTTATTTCTCCAGGGCCATGTAGTCCAAATGAGGCGGGGGAAAGCCTGAACATTATTAAATATTTCGCGGGAAATATTCCGATTTTAGGAGTTTGTCTTGGACATCAGGCGCTTGCACAAGTGTTTGGTGGTCATGTCATACAAGCGGAACGTTTAATGCATGGGAAGACATCACCCGTGCTGCATGCTGAAGTGGGGTTGCATAAAGGCATGCCAAATCCATTCCAAGCAACTCGCTATCATTCTCTTATTGTAGAAAAGGAGACATTACCAGCGTGTCTAGAAGTAACAGCTTGGACAGAAGAAGGAGAAATTATGGGTTTACGTCATAAGGAATATCCTATTGAGGGTGTACAATATCATCCGGAATCCATTATGACAGAGCAAGGGAAACAACTTCTTCGCCAATTTATAGAAATGTATATAGAAGGAGTGAAATAGATGCAGTGCTGGATGAACGGAAACTATATGGCGGCCCAGGATCTGAGAATTTCGCCATTTGATCATGGATTTTTATATGGATTAGGATTTTTTGAAACGTTCCGAACATATGGTGGTCAGGTATTTTACTGGGAAGCACATATGGAAAGATTACAGCATGCTTTATCACAATATCACATTCATTTAAACTATCCTGAAAGTGTATTACTTGAGGCTGTGCAACAACTAAATCAACTTGCTGGCGGTCAGGATGGTTACTTCCGTTTAAATGTATCTGCGGGTGAACATAATATTGGATTACAGCCAACAGAATATAGACAACCTAATATCATCATTTTTCGCAAGGAACTTCAAGACACACCGCGTGGTACTGAAAAGTTTGCACAATGGCTTACCATACCACGCAATACACCTGAACAAGCATTTCGTGTTAAATCGCACCATTACGGCAATAACGTGCTTGGTCGCTTTGAAATGCCATCACTGGCTCAACAAGAAGGTTTCTTTTTAACAGAATCAGGCTATGTAGCTGAAGGTGTGACATCAAATATATTTTGGATAAAAAATGATATACTATATACGCCTTCTTTGGGGACAGGTATTTTACCAGGAATTATTCGTGCATGGGTTATAGAAAAGGCTAGTGCGCTAAACCTTGACGTACAGGAAGGCTTTTATACAAAAGAGGATTTACTACAAAGTACGGAATGCTTCATTACCAATTCAGTACAAGAACTTGTGCCTATTAGTAGCTTGGAGAACCAGCGATTTTTAGGCAATAAAGGACCTATTTATTCCATTTTGCATAGCGCATTTGTTCAAGAAGTGGAACGAGGATAGAAGGAGCGTTTACATGCTAGAAAAATATACGAAACCATTAACGATTAATGGTATTACATTAGACTATAGACAAGAGACATTTGTTATGGGGATTCTAAATGTTACACCGGACTCCTTCTCTGATGGAGGAAAGTATAACAATGTGGAGGCTGCAGTTACTCAAGCAAAAAAAATGGTGGCTGAAGGAGCAAAAATTATCGATGTAGGTGGAGAATCTACACGTCCTGGGTACGAACGAATTTCAGATGAAGATGAAATTGCACGCATCGTGCCTGTTATTCGAGCGTTAGCACAAGAAGTAAAGGTCATTATTTCAGTTGATACGTATAAAGCAAGTGTGGCGCGTGCCGCAATTGAAGCCGGCGCACATATCATCAATGATATTTGGGGAGCAAAGGCAGAACCAGAAATAGCTCAGGTTGCTGCAGACTTACATGTTCCAATCATTTTAATGCATAACCGTGAAAATATGGATTATGGTGTTGATTTTTGGACGACTGCAAAGGCAGATTTAGAAAAAAGTATTGCCATTGCACAGCGAGCGGGAGTTCCCGATCATCATATCATCTTAGACCCAGGTATCGGCTTTGCTAAAAATACTGCACAAAATATAGCTATGATGCAACACTTATCGGATTTAGTGGCTATGGGCTATCCCGTATTATTAGCAACATCACGTAAATCAATGATTGGTAATGTCTTAAACTTACCTGTTGAGGAGCGTCTTGAAGGGACAAGCGCCACAGTGGTTTATGGAATTGAAAAGGGTTGTCATATGATAAGAGTTCATGATGTAAAGGAAATGGCGCGGGCAACATATATGACGGATGTATTAGTGGGTAAACGTTTGTTTAAGGAGGAAGCGTGATGGATTATATTCATTTAAAGGACATGCAGTTTTATGGTTATCATGGTGTATTAGCAGCTGAAACCACTCTAGGCCAACGCTTTCGAGCAAATGTTTCGCTTGCAGTAGACATGACAAAAGCCGGTGAAACGGATGATCTTTCTTATACCGTAAATTATGCAGAGGTATATGCGTTATGTCGGGATATTGTAGAGGGTGAACCGTTTAAGCTTATTGAGGCTCTTGTTGTGAAAATAGCAAATGTGATTTTAGCAACCTATCCTGATAAAGTAAAAGGAGTTCGTGTAGAGCTTATTAAACCAGACCCACCTATTCATGGTTATTATAAAGAAGTCTCTGTTGAGGTTACGAGGGGGGATTTCTAATGAAGGATGTCTATTTATCTATCGGAACAAATATGGGGGAGAGATATGAGAATCTTCAGCATGCAGTAGACCTTTTAAAAGAAAAGAAGGAACTAGAGTTGATTCGTGTTTCATCTGTTTTTGAAACAGCTGCTGTAGGTTATACGGATCAGGCCGATTTTTTGAATATAGCTGTTCATCTAAAAACAGCTATATCGTCTGTTGAGATGTTGAATATTTGCCAAGAAATCGAACGGGAATTAGGGCGTGTAAGAGAATTCCGCTGGGGCCCAAGAGTTATTGATCTTGACATTTTACTTTACAATCAAGAGAATATTGAAACGGAGAACTTAATTGTTCCTCATCCAAGAATGTACGAGCGAGCGTTCGTCCTAGTACCACTTGTAGAGATCACACCATCACCTTTCGATGAACAGCTACAACAAGCGCATGATCTGTTACAGCAAATGGATTGTGAAAAGGAAGGCGTAATCTTCTGGAACCACTTTAATGAGCCGTCAGCGGTGAATTAAGTATTTGTATAGGAATGAATTATCAGCGTATAGCATTAACGATAGATAGAGAAAATAGGTAAAGCCTATAGAGGAGGAAGAAAAACGTTGAGTCAGTCAACAGAGAAGCCATTTCAAATTGGCGATATTGTCATGGACAACCGAGTAGTATTAGCGCCAATGGCTGGGATTTGTAACTCTGCTTTCCGATTAACGGTTAAGGAGTTTGGGGCAGGTCTCGTATATGCTGAAATGATTAGTGATAAGGGCATTGTCCAAAAAAATGAAAAAACATTAGGTATGCTTTATATCGATGAACGTGAAAATCCTCTTTCACTGCAAATCTTTGGTGGAGATAAAGAAACCTTAGTGGAAGCAGCAAAATATGTGGATGAAAATACGACTGCTGATATTATTGATATCAACATGGGATGTCCTGTTAATAAAATTATAAAATGTGAAGCGGGAGCACGTTTACTACTTGATCCTAATAAAGTATATGAGATGGTAGCGGCTGTTGTGGATGCTGTTAAAAAGCCTGTTAGCGTAAAAATGCGTATTGGTTGGGATGAAGAACATATCTTTGCGATTGAAAATGCTCAAGCTGTTGAGCGGGCAGGTGCAGCTGCAGTAGCAGTTCATGGTCGTACACGTGTACAAATGTATGAGGGTAAAGCGAACTGGGATTATATTCGTCAAGTGAAGGAAAATGTCAGCATTCCTGTGCTGGGTAACGGTGACGTGGAAACACCCCAAGATGCTAAACGAATGCTGGAAACTACAGGTGTGGATGCAGTAATGATTGGACGTGCTGCTTTAGGTAATCCATGGATGATCTATTGTACGGTTGAATACCTAGCAACTGGTGAATTAAAAGAAGAGCCAAGTGTACGAGAAAAAATGGACGTATGTTTACTACACTTTGAACGACTTCTTCAATTAAAAGGAGAAGGAATTGCAGTACGGGAAATGCGTAAGCATGCATCATGGTATTTAAAAGGAATCCGAGGTAATGGTAAGGCCCGCAATGCTATTAACCAAACAGAAACTGCGGCAGAACTTCGGGTACTATTAAATAGTCTTGTACAGGAGTATGAAGAAAGCGAATCTAAATTGATTGTTCCAGAAGTTAAAGAATTAATGATATAGTTTTTATTAAGGGCGTCTCTATAATTTGATAGAGGCGCCTTTTCAGCAGCACCTTTAATTTTTAGAATTATTAATTATTTTGTATTGGATTGAAAATAAATTGAAACAGATGATTACAGCACTAAAATTGTGTACAATAGAAATATTATGGACGTAAACGCGGACAATTTACTTAAGGAGTGAAACAAGTGTCAAATATAGAAGAATTAAATGATCAACTATTGGTGAGACGCCAAAAGATGACAACGATACTAGAAAATGGACAAGACCCATTTGGAAGCCGTTTTGAGCGTACACATTTATCAACAGAAGTACGTGATCAATTTGCAGATCAAACAAAAGAACAGCTTGAGGAAAACCTTCAAGAGGTAATTATTGCGGGCCGTATTATGACGAAACGTGGTAAAGGAAAAGCGGGCTTTGCACATATTCAAGATTTAAATGGTCAAATTCAAATTTATGTTCGTCAAGATCATGTAGGCGAAGAAGCGTATGAATTATTTAAACAAGCTGATTTAGGAGATATCGTGGGTGTGCGTGGTAACGTGTTCCGTACACAAGTAGGAGAACTTTCTGTAAAGGCTGAGGAATTCACATTCCTTACAAAAGCGCTACGTCCTATGCCAGAGAAATTCCACGGCTTACAGGATGTTGAGCAACGTTATCGCCAACGTTATCTAGATTTAATGACAAACGAAGATAGCAAAAAGACATTTATCACGCGTTCGAAAATTATTCGTGCAATCCGAAATTATTTAGATAATGCTGGATACTTAGAAGTAGAAACACCAATGCTTCACACAATTGCAGGTGGCGCAGCAGCTCGTCCATTTATTACGCATCACAATGCCCTTGATATGGAATTATATATGCGAATTGCCATCGAATTGCATTTAAAACGTTTAATAGTTGGTGGTTTAGAGAAAGTTTACGAGATCGGACGTGTGTTCCGTAATGAAGGAATTTCTACACGCCACAACCCTGAATTTACAATGATTGAACTATATGAAGCATATGCTGATTATCAAGATATCATGTCTCTAACTGAAAATCTTATTGCACATGTTGCTCAAGAAGTTCTCGGTACAACTTCTGTTCAATATGGTGAAGATGAAATCAACCTTGCTGTAGGCTGGAAACGAGTTCATATGGTTGACGCTGTAAAAGAGGCAACAGGTGTAGACTTCTGGCAGCCGATGACAAAAGAACAAGCACAAGCACTTGCTAAAGAGCATGGAGTTGAAGTGAAGGATGTTCACGAAGTAGGTCATATTATCAATGAATTCTTCGAACAGAAAGTAGAAGAGACGCTTGTACAGCCTACATTTGTATATGGTCACCCTGTAGAAATCTCACCTCTTGCGAAGAAAAATCCAGAGGACGAGCGTTTTACAGATCGCTTTGAGTTATTTATCGTTCGTCGTGAGCACGCCAATGCCTTCACAGAGTTAAATGACCCTATCGACCAACGCCAACGCTTTGAAGCACAATTAGCAGAAAAAGAAGCAGGTAATGATGAGGCACATGAAATGGACAATGATTTCATTGAAGCATTAGAATACGGTATGCCTCCAACAGGTGGTTTAGGTATAGGTATTGACCGTTTAATTATGCTACTAACAAATTCACCATCAATTCGTGATGTATTATTGTTCCCAACAATGCGTCATATTACAAAATAAATTACTGCGTAGGCTCTTTATAGAGCTGCTAAAGAGCATTCAATGAATTAAGAGGAGAATTCACAGGATAGGTGAGTTCTCTTCTTTTTGCTCAATGAAAAAAATTAAGTTGTTTAAACGTAGATTATATTTAGGTTATACTTTTATAGTTCTATGTTTTTCAAATCAAATACAATAAGTATAAAAAGAAGTATTTTATTGGGGGCTTATAATGAATTACAAAATTATTAACAAACAAGTATTTGAACAGGCACAATTACGTTCTGTTTCTGATGTTCCATTTACGGAGGAAGAGCTCGAGCATGGTATGAAATTAGTCGTTGCTAAAAAAGACGAGAATCTTACTTTATATTTAGTAGAAATAGATGGCCATAAGAAATTTGATGTTCGTTGGGACGATTCTTCTGAAATCTTTAGTGGCTGGTATTCTGCATGGGATAACTTCTTGTGGTGCTTAAATATAGTTGACCCTCAAGGTAATGAAATAAAATAGGGACTATTAGAAATAAGCAGGCGCTAAAGTACTTCTACTTTAGCGCCTGCTTATTTTCATAATGCAATTTTTAAAAACCTTCTTTGACCTAAACAACTAATTAAATTTGTAGTTTTATTTAGGAAGTAATTTTACACTAAGTTTTATGAGCTATATTTAACTTGAAAAGTAAGTAGTATTTTAATTTAAGATATTGAGATTTAATAGAAAGAGATGTATAGTAAAACAAATAATAAATAAGGAAAGATACTATGATTTACGATTCTCGTAAATACACAAATTTGCTTATTAAAGCAAGTTTGTTAAATTAAATTAGATTTTGTATAAAAAACACTTGCGAAGTTTTTTCTAACGTGATAAATTATTACTTGTCGTTAAGACGATGCAATCAACAACATTGAACTTCAAAAACAATTTGAAAAAAGATGTTGACATGAATAATTGATTATAATATAATTTAAAAGTTGTCTCCGCTGATTTGAAAAAACATTTTAAAAAAGTGTTGACAACGAAGTGAAGAAATGTTATAATTTAAAAGTTGCTGTCGAGAGATGGTTGCTAAATGAACCTTGAAAACTGAACAAGCAAAACGTAATCAATAAAGTTTTAAGTAGCTAGTTTTGCTAGTGAACGAAACACAATTTTGGACATCAAACATGATGCCAGCAAAACAATTTGAGCTAATCAAATTTCTTTTATGGAGAGTTTGATCCTGGCTCAGGACGAACGCTGGCGGCGTGCCTAATACATGCAAGTCGAGCGAACAGAAAAGGAGCTTGCTCCTTTGACGTTAGCGGCGGACGGGTGAGTAACACGTGGGCAACCTACCTTATAGTTTGGGATAACTCCGGGAAACCGGGGCTAATACCGAATAATCTCTTTTACTTCATGGTGAAAGACTGAAAGACGGTTTCGGCTGTCGCTATAGGATGGGCCCGCGGCGCATTAGCTAGTTGGTGAGGTAACGGCTCACCAAGGCGACGATGCGTAGCCGACCTGAGAGGGTGATCGGCCACACTGGGACTGAGACACGGCCCAGACTCCTACGGGAGGCAGCAGTAGGGAATCTTCCACAATGGGCGAAAGCCTGATGGAGCAACGCCGCGTGAGTGAAGAAGGTTTTCGGATCGTAAAACTCTGTTGTAAGGGAAGAACAAGTACAGTAGTAACTGGCTGTACCTTGACGGTACCTTATTAGAAAGCCACGGCTAACTACGTGCCAGCAGCCGCGGTAATACGTAGGTGGCAAGCGTTGTCCGGAATTATTGGGCGTAAAGCGCGCGCAGGCGGTCCTTTAAGTCTGATGTGAAAGCCCACGGCTCAACCGTGGAGGGTCATTGGAAACTGGGGGACTTGAGTGCAGAAGAGGAAAGTGGAATTCCAAGTGTAGCGGTGAAATGCGTAGAGATTTGGAGGAACACCAGTGGCGAAGGCGACTTTCTGGTCTGTAACTGACGCTGAGGCGCGAAAGCGTGGGGAGCAAACAGGATTAGATACCCTGGTAGTCCACGCCGTAAACGATGAGTGCTAAGTGTTAGGGGGTTTCCGCCCCTTAGTGCTGCAGCTAACGCATTAAGCACTCCGCCTGGGGAGTACGGTCGCAAGACTGAAACTCAAAGGAATTGACGGGGGCCCGCACAAGCGGTGGAGCATGTGGTTTAATTCGAAGCAACGCGAAGAACCTTACCAGGTCTTGACATCCCGTTGACCACTGTAGAGATATAGTTTCCCCTTCGGGGGCAACGGTGACAGGTGGTGCATGGTTGTCGTCAGCTCGTGTCGTGAGATGTTGGGTTAAGTCCCGCAACGAGCGCAACCCTTGATCTTAGTTGCCATCATTTAGTTGGGCACTCTAAGGTGACTGCCGGTGACAAACCGGAGGAAGGTGGGGATGACGTCAAATCATCATGCCCCTTATGACCTGGGCTACACACGTGCTACAATGGACGATACAAACGGTTGCCAACTCGCGAGAGGGAGCTAATCCGATAAAGTCGTTCTCAGTTCGGATTGTAGGCTGCAACTCGCCTACATGAAGCCGGAATCGCTAGTAATCGCGGATCAGCATGCCGCGGTGAATACGTTCCCGGGCCTTGTACACACCGCCCGTCACACCACGAGAGTTTGTAACACCCGAAGTCGGTGAGGTAACCTTTTGGAGCCAGCCGCCGAAGGTGGGATAGATGATTGGGGTGAAGTCGTAACAAGGTAGCCGTATCGGAAGGTGCGGCTGGATCACCTCCTTTCTAAGGATTATTTCGGAATACAAACCTTGGGTTTGTAAGATTACGTTTTGCGTTCAGTTTTGAAGGTTCATTCTATCTGAATGAAACACTTCAAAACTTGTTCTTTGAAAACTGGATAAAACGACATTGAAATTGTAACAAACACATTTATTTTTTAAGTTTTTTATAGGCTTAATAACTTGGTTAAGTTATTAAGGGCGCACGGCGAATGCCTTGGCACTAGGAGCCGAAGAAGGACGGCACTAACACCGATATGCTTCGGGGAGCTGTAAGTGAGCTTTGATCCGGAGATTTCCGAATGGGGGAACCCACTACGTTTAATCGCGTAGTATCTTGACGTGAATACATAGCGTCTTGAAGGCAGACCCAGGGAACTGAAACATCTAAGTACCTGGAGGAAGAGAAAGAAAAATCGATTCCCTGAGTAGCGGCGAGCGAAACGGGAAGAGCCCAAACCAAGAGGCTTGCCTCTTGGGGTTGTAGGACACTCTATACGGAGTTACAAAAGAGCGAGTTAGATGAAGCGACTTGGAAAGGTCCGCCAGAGCAGGTAAAAGCCCTGTAGTCGAAAGTTCGTTCTCTCCTGAGTGGATCCTGAGTACGGCGGAACACGTGAAATTCCGTCGGAATCCGGGAGGACCATCTCCCAAGGCTAAATACTACCTAGTGACCGATAGTGAACCAGTACCGTGAGGGAAAGGTGAAAAGCACCCCGGAAGGGGAGTGAAAGAGATCCTGAAACCGTGTGCCTACAAGTAGTTAGAGCCCGTTAATGGGTGATAGCGTGCCTTTTGTAGAATGAACCGGCGAGTTACGATTACGTGCAAGGTTAAGCTTTAGAAGGCGGAGCCGCAGCGAAAGCGAGTCTGAATAGGGCGAAATAGTACGTGGTCGTAGACCCGAAACCAGGTGATCTACCCATGTCCAGGGTGAAGGTGAGGTAACACTTACTGGAGGCCCGAACCCACGCACGTTGAAAAGTGCGGGGATGAGGTGTGGGTAGCGGAGAAATTCCAATCGAACTTGGAGATAGCTGGTTCTCTCCGAAATAGCTTTAGGGCTAGCCTCGTGATGAGAATACTGGAGGTAGAGCACTGTTTGGACTAGGGGGCCATCCCGGTTTACCGAATTCAGACAAACTCCGAATGCCAGATATTTATACACGGGAGTCAGACTGCGAGTGATAAGATCCGTAGTCAAAAGGGAAACAGCCCAGACCACCAGCTAAGGTCCCAAAGTAATCGTTAAGTGGAAAAGGATGTGGCGTTGCACAGACAACCAGGATGTTGGCTTAGAAGCAGCCATCATTTAAAGAGTGCGTAATAGCTCACTGGTCGAGTGACGCTGCGCCGAAAATGTATCGGGGCTAAACGATTCACCGAAGCTGTGGATTGACATCTACGATGTCAGTGGTAGGAGAGCGTTCTAAGTGCGTTGAAGTCAGATCGGAAGGACTGGTGGAGCGCTTAGAAGTGAGAATGCCGGTATGAGTAGCGAAAGACGGGTGAGAATCCCGTCCACCGTATGACTAAGGTTTCCTGAGGAAGGCTCGTCCGCTCAGGGTTAGTCGGGACCTAAGCCGAGGCCGATAGGCGTAGGCGATGGACAACAGGTTGATATTCCTGTACCACCTCCTCACCGTTTGAGAAATGGGGGGACGCAGTAGGATAGGGTAAGCGCGCCGTTGGTTGTGCGCGTCCAAGCAGTAAGGCGTGTGTGTAGGCAAATCCGCACACTGTAACGTTGAGCTGTGATGGCGAGTCCGTATGGACGAAGTTCCTGATTTCACACTGCCAAGAAAAGCCTCTATCGAGGTGAGAGGTGCCCGTACCGCAAACCGACACAGGTAGTCGAGGAGAGAATCCTAAGGTGTGCGAGAGAACTCTCGTTAAGGAACTCGGCAAAATGACCCCGTAACTTCGGGAGAAGGGGTGCTCTTGAGCGTGCAAGCGCATGAGAGCCGCAGTGAATAGGCCCAGGCGACTGTTTAGCAAAAACACAGGTCTCTGCAAAACCGTAAGGTGACGTATAGGGGCTGACGCCTGCCCGGTGCTGGAAGGTTAAGAGGAGTGGTTAGCGCAAGCGAAGCTGCGAATTGAAGCCCCAGTAAACGGCGGCCGTAACTATAACGGTCCTAAGGTAGCGAAATTCCTTGTCGGGTAAGTTCCGACCCGCACGAAAGGCGTAACGATCTGGGCACTGTCTCAACGAGAGACTCGGTGAAATTATAGTACCTGTGAAGATGCAGGTTACCCGCGACAGGACGGAAAGACCCCGTGGAGCTTTACTGTAGCCTGATATTGAATTTTGGTACAACTTGTACAGGATAGGTAGGAGCCAGAGATCTCGGAGCGCCAGCTTCGAAGGAGGCGTCGGTGGGATACTACCCTGGTTGTATTGAAATTCTAACCCATGCCCCTTAGCGGGGCAGGAGACAGTGTCAGGCGGACAGTTTGACTGGGGCGGTCGCCTCCTAAAAGGTAACGGAGGCGCCCAAAGGTTCCCTCAGAATGGTTGGAAATCATTCGTAGAGTGTAAAGGCACAAGGGAGCTTGACTGCGAGACCTACAAGTCGAGCAGGGTCGAAAGACGGGCTTAGTGATCCGGTGGTTCCGCATGGAAGGGCCATCGCTCAACGGATAAAAGCTACCCCGGGGATAACAGGCTTATCTCCCCCAAGAGTCCACATCGACGGGGAGGTTTGGCACCTCGATGTCGGCTCATCGCATCCTGGGGCTGTAGTCGGTCCCAAGGGTTGGGCTGTTCGCCCATTAAAGCGGTACGCGAGCTGGGTTCAGAACGTCGTGAGACAGTTCGGTCCCTATCCGTCGTGGGCGTAGGAAATTTGAGAGGAGCTGTCCTTAGTACGAGAGGACCGGGATGGACACACCGCTGGTGTACCAGTTGTCTTGCCAAAGGCATCGCTGGGTAGCTATGTGTGGACGGGATAAGTGCTGAAAGCATCTAAGCATGAAGCCCCCCTCAAGATGAGATTTCCCATTACGCAAGTAAGTAAGATCCCTCAAAGACGATGAGGTAGATAGGTTCGAGGTGGAAGTGTGGTGACACATGGAGCTGACGAATACTAATCGATCGAGGACTTAACCAAAACGTTTGAAGCATTCAATGCACCGTTTATCCAGTTTTGAAAGAACAAGTAAGTTTAAAAAAAAGCTTGCATTTATACTGAAATATGGTATAATAAATCTTGTCTTTTAATAAGTCTAGTGATGATGGCAAAGAGGTCACACCCGTTCCCATACCGAACACGGAAGTTAAGCTCTTTAGCGCCGATGGTAGTTGGGGGCTTCCCCCTGTGAGAGTAGGACGTCGCTAGGCATAATACCCAGGAGGATTAGCTCAGCTGGGAGAGCATCTGCCTTACAAGCAGAGGGTCGGCGGTTCGAGCCCGTCATCCTCCACCATATGCCGGTTTAGCTCAGCAGGTAGAGCAACTGACTTGTAATCAGTAGGTCGTGGGTTCGATTCCTATAGCCGGCACCATTTTTTCGAGCCATTAGCTCAGTTGGTAGAGCATCTGACTTTTAATCAGAGGGTCGAAGGTTCGAGTCCTTCATGGCTCACCATTTTTAAATAATAATAAGCGGGTGTGGCGGAATTGGCAGACGCACTAGACTTAGGATCTAGCGCCGCAAGGCGTGGGGGTTCGACTCCCTTCACCCGCACCATTATTTTCATTGCCAGATAAAAAAAGCTTATGCACATGCGGAAGTAGTTCAGTGGTAGAACACCACCTTGCCAAGGTGGGGGTCGCGAGTTCGAACCTCGTCTTCCGCTCCAAATGTGCCGGGGTGGCGGAACTGGCAGACGCACAGGACTTAAAATCCTGCGGTAGGTGACTACCGTACCGGTTCGATTCCGGTCCTCGGCACCATTTTAAATGCGCCCGTAGCTCAATTGGATAGAGCGTCTGACTACGGATCAGAAGGTTATGGGTTCGACTCCTGTCGGGCGCGCCATAAGAACAACGGGAAGTAGCTCAGCTTGGTAGAGCACTTGGTTTGGGACCAAGGGGTCGCAGGTTCGAATCCTGTCTTCCCGACCATTTCCTAAAAATAAAAATATGGGGCCTTAGCTCAGCTGGGAGAGCGCCTGCCTTGCACGCAGGAGGTCAGCGGTTCGATCCCGCTAGGCTCCACCAATTCAATTACATGAACCTTGAAAACTGAACAAGCAAAACGTAATCAATAAAGTTTTAAGTAGCTAGTTTTGCTAGTGAACGAAACATAATTTTGGACATCAAACATGATGCCAGCAAAACAATTTGAGCTAATCAAATTTCTTTTATGGAGAGTTTGATCCTGGCTCAGGACGAACGCTGGCGGCGTGCCTAATACATGCAAGTCGAGCGAACAGAAAAGGAGCTTGCTCCTTTGACGTTAGCGGCGGACGGGTGAGTAACACGTGGGCAACCTACCCTATAGTTTGGGATAACTCCGGGAAACCGGGGCTAATACCGAATAATCTCTTTTACTTCATGATGAAAGACTGAAAGACGGTTTCGGCTGTCGCTATAGGATGGGCCCGCGGCGCATTAGCTAGTTGGTGAGGTAACGGCTCACCAAGGCGACGATGCGTAGCCGACCTGAGAGGGTGATCGGCCACACTGGGACTGAGACACGGCCCAGACTCCTACGGGAGGCAGCAGTAGGGAATCTTCCACAATGGGCGAAAGCCTGATGGAGCAACGCCGCGTGAGTGAAGAAGGTTTTCGGATCGTAAAACTCTGTTGTAAGGGAAGAACAAGTACAGTAGTAACTGGCTGTACCTTGACGGTACCTTATTAGAAAGCCACGGCTAACTACGTGCCAGCAGCCGCGGTAATACGTAGGTGGCAAGCGTTGTCCGGAATTATTGGGCGTAAAGCGCGCGCAGGCGGTCCTTTAAGTCTGATGTGAAAGCCCACGGCTCAACCGTGGAGGGTCATTGGAAACTGGGGGACTTGAGTGCAGAAGAGGAAAGTGGAATTCCAAGTGTAGCGGTGAAATGCGTAGAGATTTGGAGGAACACCAGTGGCGAAGGCGACTTTCTGGTCTGTAACTGACGCTGAGGCGCGAAAGCGTGGGGAGCAAACAGGATTAGATACCCTGGTAGTCCACGCCGTAAACGATGAGTGCTAAGTGTTAGGGGGTTTCCGCCCCTTAGTGCTGCAGCTAACGCATTAAGCACTCCGCCTGGGGAGTACGGTCGCAAGACTGAAACTCAAAGGAATTGACGGGGGCCCGCACAAGCGGTGGAGCATGTGGTTTAATTCGAAGCAACGCGAAGAACCTTACCAGGTCTTGACATCCCGTTGACCACTGTAGAGATATAGTTTCCCCTTCGGGGGCAACGGTGACAGGTGGTGCATGGTTGTCGTCAGCTCGTGTCGTGAGATGTTGGGTTAAGTCCCGCAACGAGCGCAACCCTTGATCTTAGTTGCCATCATTTAGTTGGGCACTCTAAGGTGACTGCCGGTGACAAACCGGAGGAAGGTGGGGATGACGTCAAATCATCATGCCCCTTATGACCTGGGCTACACACGTGCTACAATGGACGATACAAACGGTTGCCAACTCGCGAGAGGGAGCTAATCCGATAAAGTCGTTCTCAGTTCGGATTGTAGGCTGCAACTCGCCTACATGAAGCCGGAATCGCTAGTAATCGCGGATCAGCATGCCGCGGTGAATACGTTCCCGGGCCTTGTACACACCGCCCGTCACACCACGAGAGTTTGTAACACCCGAAGTCGGTGAGGTAACCTTTTGGAGCCAGCCGCCGAAGGTGGGATAGATGATTGGGGTGAAGTCGTAACAAGGTAGCCGTATCGGAAGGTGCGGCTGGATCACCTCCTTTCTAAGGATTATTTCGGAATACAAACCTTGGGTTTGTAAGATTACGTTTTGCGTTCAGTTTTGAAGGTTTATGAAATTTAATAAAACTTCCAAGAGGGCCTATAGCTCAGCTGGTTAGAGCGCACGCCTGATAAGCGTGAGGTCGATGGTTCGAGTCCATTTAGGCCCACCATATATACCTCTTGGGGCCTTAGCTCAGCTGGGAGAGCGCCTGCCTTGCACGCAGGAGGTCAGCGGTTCGATCCCGCTAGGCTCCACCATTTTTTTGTTCTTTGAAAACTGGATAAAACGACATTGAAATTGTAACAAACACATTTATTTTTTTAAGTTTTTTATAGGCTTAATAACTGGTTAAGKTATTAAGGGCGCACGGSGAATGCCTTGGCACTAGGAGCCGAAGAAGGACGGCACTAACACCGATATGCTTCGGGGAGCTGTAAGTGAGCTTTGATCCGGAGATTTCCGAATGGGGGAACCCACTACGTTTAATCGCGTAGTATCTTGACGTGAATACATAGCGTCTTGAAGGCAGACCCAGGGAACTGAAACATCTAAGTACCTGGAGGAAGAGAAAGAAAAATCGATTCCCTGAGTAGCGGCGAGCGAAACGGGAAGAGCCCAAACCAAGAGGCTTGCCTCTTGGGGTTGTAGGACACTCTATACGGAGTTACAAAAGAGCGAGTTAGATGAAGCGACTTGGAAAGGTCCGCCAGAGCAGGTAAAAGCCCTGTAGTCGAAAGTTCGTTCTCTCCTGAGTGGATCCTGAGTACGGCGGAACACGTGAAATTCCGTCGGAATCCGGGAGGACCATCTCCCAAGGCTAAATACTACCTAGTGACCGATAGTGAACCAGTACCGTGAGGGAAAGGTGAAAAGCACCCCGGAAGGGGAGTGAAAGAGATCCTGAAACCGTGTGCCTACAAGTAGTTAGAGCCCGTTAATGGGTGATAGCGTGCCTTTTGTAGAATGAACCGGCGAGTTACGATTACGTGCAAGGTTAAGCTTTAGAAGGCGGAGCCGCAGCGAAAGCGAGTCTGAATAGGGCGAAATAGTACGTGGTCGTAGACCCGAAACCAGGTGATCTACCCATGTCCAGGGTGAAGGTGAGGTAACACTTACTGGAGGCCCGAACCCACGCACGTTGAAAAGTGCGGGGATGAGGTGTGGGTAGCGGAGAAATTCCAATCGAACTTGGAGATAGCTGGTTCTCTCCGAAATAGCTTTAGGGCTAGCCTCGTGATGAGAATACTGGAGGTAGAGCACTGTTTGGACTAGGGGGCCATCCCGGTTTACCGAATTCAGACAAACTCCGAATGCCAGATATTTATACACGGGAGTCAGACTGCGAGTGATAAGATCCGTAGTCAAAAGGGAAACAGCCCAGACCACCAGCTAAGGTCCCAAAGTAATCGTTAAGTGGAAAAGGATGTGGCGTTGCACAGACAACCAGGATGTTGGCTTAGAAGCAGCCATCATTTAAAGAGTGCGTAATAGCTCACTGGTCGAGTGACGCTGCGCCGAAAATGTATCGGGGCTAAACGATTCACCGAAGCTGTGGATTGACATCTACGATGTCAGTGGTAGGAGAGCGTTCTAAGTGCGTTGAAGTCAGATCGGAAGGACTGGTGGAGCGCTTAGAAGTGAGAATGCCGGTATGAGTAGCGAAAGACGGGTGAGAATCCCGTCCACCGTATGACTAAGGTTTCCTGAGGAAGGCTCGTCCGCTCAGGGTTAGTCGGGACCTAAGCCGAGGCCGATAGGCGTAGGCGATGGACAACAGGTTGATATTCCTGTACCACCTCCTCACCGTTTGAGAAATGGGGGGACGCAGTAGGATAGGGTAAGCGCGCCGTTGGTTGTGCGCGTCCAAGCAGTAAGGCGTGTGTGTAGGCAAATCCGCACACTGTAACGTTGAGCTGTGATGGCGAGTCCGTATGGACGAAGTTCCTGATTTCACACTGCCAAGAAAAGCCTCTATCGAGGTGAGAGGTGCCCGTACCGCAAACCGACACAGGTAGTCGAGGAGAGAATCCTAAGGTGTGCGAGAGAACTCTCGTTAAGGAACTCGGCAAAATGACCCCGTAACTTCGGGAGAAGGGGTGCTCTTGAGCGTGCAAGCGCATGAGAGCCGCAGTGAATAGGCCCAGGCGACTGTTTAGCAAAAACACAGGTCTCTGCAAAACCGTAAGGTGACGTATAGGGGCTGACGCCTGCCCGGTGCTGGAAGGTTAAGAGGAGTGGTTAGCGCAAGCGAAGCTGCGAATTGAAGCCCCAGTAAACGGCGGCCGTAACTATAACGGTCCTAAGGTAGCGAAATTCCTTGTCGGGTAAGTTCCGACCCGCACGAAAGGCGTAACGATCTGGGCACTGTCTCAACGAGAGACTCGGTGAAATTATAGTACCTGTGAAGATGCAGGTTACCCGCGACAGGACGGAAAGACCCCGTGGAGCTTTACTGTAGCCTGATATTGAATTTTGGTACAACTTGTACAGGATAGGTAGGAGCCAGAGATCTCGGAGCGCCAGCTTCGAAGGAGGCGTCGGTGGGATACTACCCTGGTTGTATTGAAATTCTAACCCATGCCCCTTAGCGGGGCAGGAGACAGTGTCAGGCGGACAGTTTGACTGGGGCGGTCGCCTCCTAAAAGGTAACGGAGGCGCCCAAAGGTTCCCTCAGAATGGTTGGAAATCATTCGTAGAGTGTAAAGGCACAAGGGAGCTTGACTGCGAGACCTACAAGTCGAGCAGGGTCGAAAGACGGGCTTAGTGATCCGGTGGTTCCGCATGGAAGGGCCATCGCTCAACGGATAAAAGCTACCCCGGGGATAACAGGCTTATCTCCCCCAAGAGTCCACATCGACGGGGAGGTTTGGCACCTCGATGTCGGCTCATCGCATCCTGGGGCTGTAGTCGGTCCCAAGGGTTGGGCTGTTCGCCCATTAAAGCGGTACGCGAGCTGGGTTCAGAACGTCGTGAGACAGTTCGGTCCCTATCCGTCGTGGGCGTAGGAAATTTGAGAGGAGCTGTCCTTAGTACGAGAGGACCGGGATGGACACACCGCTGGTGTACCAGTTGTCTTGCCAAAGGCATCGCTGGGTAGCTATGTGTGGACGGGATAAGTGCTGAAAGCATCTAAGCATGAAGCCCCCCTCAAGATGAGATTTCCCATTACGCAAGTAAGTAAGATCCCTCAAAGACGATGAGGTAGATAGGTTCGAGGTGGAAGTGTGGTGACACATGGAGCTGACGAATACTAATCGATCGAGGACTTAACCAAAACGTTTGAAACATTCAATGCACCGTTTATCCAGTTTTGAAAGAATAAATCTTTCAATTAAATAAAAAGTCTAGTGATGATGGCAAAGAGGTCACACCCGTTCCCATACCGAACACGGAAGTTAAGCTCTTTAGCGCCGATGGTAGTTGGGGGCTTCCCCCTGTGAGAGTAGGACGTCGCTAGGCAAAAGAAAGATCAGAGAATAAATTCTCTGGTCTTTTTTGTTGTCTCAAAGTAGGCTGTCCCCGGAAAAGGACAGCCGTATATACTAAAACTCAAGAGCACTCCGAAGATCATTTAGATAAGATTGACTTACTGGTAACTCACTTCCATCAATTAAAGTGACAATAAAATTTGACGTTAAATCACGTGCCATTTTTTTTATGAAATGTATATTTACAATGTAAGATCTATGGATACGAATAAAATATGATGGTAATCGTAATTGAAGTTCTTTAAGTGTAATACTTGTTTTATACTGATCACCCTCTACATAAAACCATGTTTTTTTCTGTAGGCTTTCAATATGAGATATTTTATTAATTGCTACAGGATTCCATTCCTCCTCTTGCTTTCCAGTTAAAAATTGAAATGGTGCTGCTTTTTTTGCTGTAAATGATGACGGTAGGACAATGACGAGAGCAGCAGGCTTATTTTGAATGTATATGGGATAACCAATGCCATAATATGGCGTATCGAAAAGAGAATTATCTAAAATAGCATCTGTTTTTTTTTGAGTCTGTAACACTTGGTCGGCAATACTCCCAGGTAATACTTGTTGACCTATCTCTAAATGAATACTTTGGTGACCAGAGTGAAAATAAACATAAGCATTTTCAACAGCAATAGCAATGGATGAATCAGCAGGTATCCAGTCTTTCAACATAAAAATATATTGTTGTGAAATATCTTTTACGAAAGAATTTAACTCATTGTTCATTGTGAATATCCCCCTTGTTTGTAAACAGTCTTCCAAATTTCATCGTCAAAAAAGGTAGTTTTATCCTTAAAATTTGATCTTTTATCGAAAAATAATGAAAATTCAAATAGTCTGTTATATATTAATTTACAACAAATAAACCTGTTATGGAACAGATAATTAAAAGTTTTTTAACAGAGTATATTGTACACAAAGGGGAAGGTGGAATTTCAATATGTCAACTCGTCAAGAAAGAATCGAAGCTTTAGAAAAACAATGGGCTGAAAACCCACGTTGGGCTGGTATTGAACGCACATATTCAGCTGAAGAAGTTGTTAAATTACAGGGGACAGTAGTAATTGAACAAACACTAGCACAAAAAGGTGCTACTCGACTTTGGAATTCATTACATGAGGAACCGTTTATCAATGCATTGGGGGCATTAACGGGGAATCAGGCAGTACAACAAGTAAAAGCTGGATTAAAGGCTATCTATCTATCAGGCTGGCAAGTAGCTGCTGATGCAAACCTGTCTGGTCAAATGTATCCTGACCAATCATTATATCCAGCTAACTCTGTACCAGCAGTAGTAAAACGAATTAATCAAGCGCTTCAACGTGCAGATCAAATTGATCATGCTGAAGGACGTGTTGATCAATTTGATTGGTTCGCGCCAATCGTAGCAGACGCAGAAGCAGGTTTTGGTGGGCCTCTAAACGTATTCGAGCTTGTAAAAGGTATGATTGAAGCAGGAGCAGCGGGTGTTCACTTAGAAGATCAATTAGCATCTGAAAAGAAATGTGGACACCTTGGAGGTAAAGTATTACTTCCAACACAAAATGCTGTTCGTAACTTAGTAGCTGCACGTTTAGCAACAGATGTTATGGGTGTAGATACAATTTTAATTGCACGTACAGATGCTGATGCTGCTGATATGGTTACATCAGATATTGATCCACGTGATGCAGAGTTCATCACTGGTGAACGCACACCTGAAGGCTTCTTCCGTACAAAAGCTGGAATCAAACAAGCAATTGCTCGTGGTTTAGCTTACGCTCCATATGCAGATTTAATTTGGTGTGAAACTTCTAAACCATCACTTGAAGAAGCTAGAGAATTTGCTGAAGCTATTCATGCTGAGTTCCCAGGTAAAATGCTTGCATACAACTGCTCACCTTCATTCAACTGGAAGGCAAATCTTTCAGAAGAAGAAATCGCAGAGTATCAACGTGAACTTGGTAAGTTGGGTTACAAATTCCAATTCGTTACTTTAGCAGGTTTCCATGCACTTAACCACTCTATGTTTGAGCTTGCTCATGACTATAAAGATAATGGTATGGCTGCATATTCTAAGCTACAACAAGCAGAATTTGCTTCTGAGTCTAAAGGCTATACAGCTACACGTCACCAACGCGAAGTAGGTACTGGATACTTTGATGAAATCTCTCAAGTTATCTCTGGTGGTACTTCTTCTACAACAGCAATGGCAGGTTCTACTGAAACAGAACAGTTTGTATAAGTCGTAGTTTAAATACGTGTTTTCCTAAATTCATAATCATAGAATAGTCTCCTCCGCTCCTCCTAAAGCGGAGGATGACGAAACTAAAATGGCAAAGGTGGGTAAACAGCTAATGGAACAAGCAACGACAGGTAAGCTTAAAATTGTTGGAGAACAAAATGAGCAAACTAATGAAATTTTGACACCTGAAGCTCTTGAATTTGTTCTTGCTCTGCACGAAAAATTTGATGCTCGTCGCAAGGAGCTGTTGGAGGCTCGACAAGAACGCCAAAAACGACTTGATGCGGGAGAGAAGCTGGATTTCCTACCAGAGACAAAGCATATTCGGGAAGGTGATTGGGTAATCGCACCACTTCCAAACGACTTACAAGATCGCCGTGTTGAAATTACAGGGCCAGTTGATCGGAAAATGGTTATTAATGCGTTAAATTCTGGAGCAAAAATGTTCATGGCATGCTTTGAAGATGCATCTTCTCCGACATGGGAAAATATGATTGGCGGTCAAATTAATATGCGTGATGCTATTAATAAGACGATTGAGTTTACACAAGAATCCAATGGTAAAACATATAAATTAAATGATGAGACAGCAGTGCTGTTAGTTCGTCCACGAGGTCTACACTTGCTTGAGAAGCATGTCCTGGTGGATGGAGAGCCGATTTCTGGCAGTTTCTTTGACTTCGGTTTATATCTATTCCACAATGCCAAAAACGCACTTGCACAAGGTACAGGGCCATATTTCTATCTACCAAAACTTGAAAGTCATTTAGAGGCTCGACTATGGAATGATGTCTTTGTGTTTGCTCAAGATTATATTGGTATTCCACAGGGGACAATAAAAGCTACTGTATTAATCGAAACGATTTTAGCTGCGTTTGAGATGGATGAAATTTTATATGAGCTACGTGAACATTCAGCTGGTTTGAATTGCGGTCGTTGGGATTATATTTTCAGCTATATTAAGCGTCTACGCAATCAAGCTGATGTTATTTTGCCAGACCGTGGGCAAGTAACGATGACAGTACCTTTTATGAAAGCCTATACATCTTTATGTATTCAAACATGTCACAAGCGAAATGCACCAGCAATGGGCGGAATGGCAGCTCAAATTCCAGTTAAAAATGACGATGAGGCCAATGCAGTGGCATTTGCAAAGGTGGCAGAAGATAAACGTCGTGAGGCAACAGAGGGGCATGACGGTACATGGGTAGCACATCCTGGTATGGTTGCAACAGCGATGGAGCAATTTGATGCAATTATGACAACTCCTAACCAAATTCATAAAAAGCGTGAGGATGTACAAGTATCTGCCGAAGATTTAGTAGCTGTACCAGAAGGAACAATAACAATTGAAGGTCTACGTATTAACTGTAGTGTTGGTGTACAATATATTGCTTCATGGCTTCGAGGTAACGGAGCTGCACCAATTAATAACTTGATGGAGGATGCTGCAACAGCAGAAATCTCTCGTACACAAGTATGGCAATGGATCCGTCATCCGAAAGGAATCTTAGATGATGGACGTGGTATTACACTAGCATTTGTTTTAGAAATATTGGAAGAAGAACTTGTGAAAATTAAAGAGGCTGTTGGGGAACAAGCTTATAACAGTGGTCGCTATGAAGAAGCTGCTGAACTGTTTAAATCCTTAATTGAACAAGATGAATTTGCGGAATTCTTGACACTTCCAGGGTATGAAAAATTAGCGTAAAATACAAGTCTACTATCCAACATATCAAACTTTCCTAATAACTATCTAAGGATTGCACTCGAGTACAATCCAGCCTATTCCACTAACATAACGTGACGGGGTCTGTTCCCCCGTTTAAAGAGATGAGCACGATTGAATTAAAAGGGGTCTATAAATAAAAGTTAAGAGATTTTAAGGGGTAAAGATGTCTTACTAGCTTAGATGGGGAGCAGTAAGGCATCTTTTATATAGTACATCCGCGTAACTGCTTTTTTAGTTACGCGGTTTTTCTATGCTAATTTACTACGGCTATTACAAAGCCGTCATACCCTTTGACACCAACTGTTTGTATAGCTGTTGCTTCAATTCTCGGGTTTGCTTTTACTAAATCCATAAATTCTTGTACGCCTCTAACACGTTCATCCTCACTATTTTCATTAATTACCTCACCATTACGTACAACATTATCTGCAATAATAAGAGCGCCAGAGTTTGCTAATTTTAAAGCCCACTTCAAGTAAGCGGGGTTATTAGGTTTATCAGCATCAATAAAGATAAAGTCAAATAATAGTCCAGCGTTTTTTAAGTTTGGTAATGTATCTAGGGCATTTCCTACAATGACCTCAACCTTTGGTCCATACCCTGCATTCGCTATATTTTGCTTGGCAACTTTGGCGTACTCTTCATTAATTTCTAATGTCACAACTTTTCCTGCCTGAGGAAGAGCTTGGGCTAAACAAATACTGCTATAGCCTCCAAGTGTGCCGATCTCTAAAATATTTACCGCACTTTTCATTTTTGCGAATAAATATAATAGTCTCCCTTGAGTAGGAGATACATCAATCTCTGGAATACCTGCAGCTTTATTAGCCTGTAGTGCAGTATTAAGATGTTCGTTTTCTGAAAGGAGCTTAGTCATGAAATAGTCATCTACGTATTGCCAAACATTTAATTCTGTCATTATACAGTCCTCATTTCATTATGCTTTAAAGTGCAAGCTTGCCAATCAAGTGTATGATAGAATGAATCATAATAAAAATATATTATTATTATTAATACATAACTAAAGATTATGAATTGAGGTTAAATCATGAATAGTCATGGCTTAAAATTGTTTTATCAAGTTGCGGTTACAGGCAGTTTTACAAAAGCTGCAGAAATGCTATGCATAAGTCAACCTGCAGTTTCAAGTCAAATCAAACGTTTTGAACATGAAATTGGAGTCCAGCTATTTCAACAACAGGGACGTGGTGTAGTACTTACTGAATTCGGTGTGACACTAGCAGAAAAAGCTCAAAATCTTATTGCTCTTGAGCAACATATTGAAACATTTATAGAAGATTATCGACTTGCAAGAACTGGGAATTTACACATTGTTGCAACTTTCTTACCTGCTAATTTTTTAATTCCTAAATGGGCGGCTACTTTCAAGGCTGCTAATGAACAGGCGAATTTAATGATTACAACAACCAACACAAAGGATGCCTTTGAACAGTTAATAAACTATAAAGCGGATATGGCTATTTACGGTGGGGGAATGTCTGAAAGACCTAAGGAAATAGAGTGGGAGGAATTATATGAGGATGAATTATGGTTTGTAGTATCGCCAAATCATCGCTATGCACATCAATCTATTACATTAGTTGAAATGTTTCAGGAGCCTTTTATTATGAGAGAAGTAGGTAGTTCGATGAGGGAGCATCTTTTCTCATTATGTCAAACATACCAAGTGAGACCACCAAATATCGCACTCCAATTTAATGGTATTCATGAAACCATTCGCTCAGTCATGGCGGGCTATGGTGCAAATTTTATTTCTTCTCTTGCGGTTAGAGAGTATGTAGAGAGTGGGCAATTGGCGAGAGTTTATGTGAAGGATATTCATGCCATTAAACATAAAATTGCAATTTGTACAAGGAATAATGAGAAGCAGAATTTACTTGTGCAAAGGTTTATTGAAACCATAAAAAATTCCCCCATTTAAACATTTGAATCTCATGCAAGGTGGAGAGAAATTTGTTATATTAGTTGTATAACAAATGTGGAGCTGATAAACATGTTTATTCAAATAGAATTTCAATCAGACGTACCTATTTATGAGCAGGTAACACGTCAAATTATTGAAGGAATTGCTAGAGGAGAAATGAAGCCAGGTGATACTTTGCCATCTGTGCGGAGTTTAGCTGCCGATTTAGGTGTTAATATGCATACTGTTAATAAGAGTTATCATGAATTAGAGGCGAAAGGGATTATTACCATTCGGCCAAAATCTGGAGCTATTATAAGTTCAGCAGAGGAGAGAGCTTTATCACCTGAGCAACTACGACAAATCGAAAAGAATTTAAAACCTGTTGTGGCAGAAGGAATGGTGCTCGGTGCAACAGCTGAACAAATTGAGCACATGATGAAAAAAGTATTTGCTGATTTGCAAATTCCAGCAGAGGGAGTGTAGCAAAATGCTACTTGGCGTTTTTATAACCATTTACATCATGACATTAGCTTTGCAAATAGTCGTTCCCTATATTGTAAGAGAGACTATCGTTTTTGGAGTCACAGTGCCTGATCAAATTATTAAGCATCCCATCTTAGCTCAGTTGAAAAAACAGTATGTGCGGTTCGTAGGGGGAACAGGGATAGTTTTTCTAATCATCATGATTATAAGTTACAATCAATTTGCTCCTTCTGAAGCTATTCAAAGTATTGTTTTATTAAGCTGTTTGTTTAGTATGCTTACAGTAAGTATGGCGTTGTATTGGATAAATCATCAAAAGGTATCGAAGTTGAAAAAACAAGAGCAGTGGGGTGCAAATATTAAACAAGTACGGGCAGTGGATTTAACTGCAAGAAGTCGTGATGAAATGCTTCCTTGGTCTTTTTTTGCTGTACCATTAGGAATATCCGTATTTTTGATCATTTACACATACCTTCATTACGATCTCATGCCAAATGATATAGCAGTACATTGGGGGCCGAGTGGTGAAGCGGATGCATGGAGAAACAAGACCTATTTTACGGCTATTTCACTGCCACTGGTAATGCTAATGATGCAATGTATGATGTGGGGAATTACCGACTCCATTAAACGTTCTGCAATTAAATTAGCTGTAAATCGCAAAGAGGAATCGTTGGAGGATCAGCTAAAAACACGAAAATACATGAGTTGGCAAATACTACTGATAAGTTCTGCATTAACAGCTTTATTAACAATTTTACAATTAAGCAACATCTATCCTTCTATGACAGTAGGCTATAAGCTATTACCAGTATTTATTTTGTTCTTAGTTGTTTTGCTGGGTTCATTACTGATATATGTGGTGAAAAAGTATAAACATAAAGTACGCTATGAAGCAAATATAGATTCCCAGGTAATGGACGTGGATGAGGATCGTTATTGGAAGGGCGGCTTAATTTATATGAATCGACAAGACCCATCCGTTTTTGTGGAGAAACGCTTCGGGGTAGGATGGACCATGAACCTTGCCAATCCTAGAGGCTATATTGTGATTGGTTTACCTTTTCTCTTATTGCTGTTGATTTCTATATTTTCGTTATAAAATAATAGTAATTTGTGATGAAAAAATTCGTTCTATATGATCGGATTTTTTCTTATTAACTGGAGGTGGGCAGATGAAGATCCTTGTTGTCGATGATGACGTTCATATTTTACAGCTAGTCAATATTTATCTTACAAAGGAAGGCTACCAAGTGCTACTTGCTGAAAATGCAAAGCAGGCACTAGCCTTACTCGAAGGGAATCTGCCTGATTTAGCTGTTGTCGATGTGATGATGCCAGGAATGGATGGTTTTACACTAACAGAGTATTTAACTCAAGATTATGATATTCCTGTTTTATTATTAACAGCAAAAGGTGAGCTAGAGGATAAAGAACGTGGCTTTTTAGCAGGATCTGACGATTATGTTGTAAAGCCCTTTGAACCAAAGGAATTATTATTTCGTATAGCTGCAATTTTGAGGAGATTTGATAAAAAAAATCAAGTAACCATTCAAGTAGGTAAACTAGTAATTGACCGACGAAGCTTTGAGGTTGTAATAGGGGAAAATACACTTATATTACCTTTAAAGGAATTTGAATTACTGGCTTTGTTAGCATCACGCCCCCATCAAGTATTTACTCGCAGCTATATTATGGAACAAGTATGGGGCTATGACTATGATGGAGATGAGCAAACGTTAAATACGCATGTGAAGCGGATTCGTGAAAGATTAAACCGATATGACACGGCTGTTGAAATTACAACAGTAAGAGGTGTTGGCTATAAGCTAGAGGAAACAACATGAAAACGTTATATAGTAAATTTGTTGTAACAACAATGCTAGTAATGATTGGAAGCTTATGTATGGGCTTTTTGGTAACGAATACCTATTACCATCAAGTTGTAAAAGAAAAAAATGATGCGAAAAACGTTAGCATAGCACAGGATATTGTGCATTATATTGAGACAGACGAACCAGAAGATTTAAATAGCTATCTGACAACCTTGGGTGAAATCGGCTATCAAATATATGTGACAACTGGTGAGGAGGGGCATTTTTTTGGCGGTCCATATCGTGATAAAACATTGTCAACATCTGTTGTGGAGCATGTTTTAAATGGGGAAACCTATCATGGTATGCGAGATTTTCCTAAAGAAACCTTTGTAACAGGATTTTTTGCTAACGAACTGAATAATACAATTGGTGTGCCATTTACCTATGAAAGCAAGTCCTATGCACTATTCATAAGACCAGATATTCGTTTATTGTTTTCTGAGGTGCATACAATACTCGCAGGATTAATGTTGGTTATGACAGTACTGAGTCTTCTTGCCATGCTACTATTTGCTAAAGCATTAATTCGCCCCATTACGAAGTTAACAGCAGCCACTCAACAGCTAGCACATGAAAAATTTGATACAGTTCTAGATATTGATCGTGCAGATGAAATTGGTCAATTAGCATCAAGCTTTAATAGGATGACCGAGAGATTACAGGAAAATGATCGTACACGGAAGGAATTTATTAGTAATGTATCACATGATTTTCAGTCGCCTTTATTAAATATTCAAGGGTATGTAGATTTACTGAAAAATTCTTCCCTTACTGAACAGGAAAGACAGGAATATGCAGCAATCATAGAGCTAGAAACAAAACGCCTATCTACATTAACCAAACAGTTATTATTATTAACTTCCCTTGACCAATCGACAAGAATTGTAAAACGAGAGTCTTATCGTTTAGATGAACAGTTAAAGGAAACCGTACGAAAGTATCGTTGGCAAATGGAAGAGTCACAGCTTCAAATATCATATAAGCTTGAGCAAATTATTTTTGATGGCGATGCAGGGCTTTTACAAAATGTATGGGATAATTTACTGACAAATGCCATTAAATATAATGTAGAGGGTGGGCAAATACATCTACATTTACAAAAAAGATCTGCCTCACTTGAAATTCTTGTTGAGGACAGTGGGATAGGAATGACTGAGGATCAATTAGCAAAAGCATATGACCGTTTTTATCGCGCCGATGCGTCTAGAACCAAGCAAGGGACAGGGCTAGGCTTAGCGATTGTCAAACAAATTGTTGAGCTACATGGAGGGACCATACAGATGCAAAGTACGATGCATGCGGGCACAAAGGTTTATATCCATCTACCAATTTTGTCATAAGGAGTTCATATAAAGTTCATGTTCACACGATAAACTGCTACTTAGTTGAAACACAACTAGGGGGAGTTATCGTATGGAACAAAAGTGGAGCATACGTCTTATTCGATTAGCGGCAATCTTTGCTTTAATCGGCACATATTTAGGTTCACATATGTCGGGATCAGGTAGCTATGAATATAGACCGATACATGCACATATTTTACTGGTCGGCTGGCTTAGTATGTTTGCCTGGGGTATTTTTTATAGAGCCTTCAAAGTGAAATCACAAAAATTAGTAACCATTCATGGTTGGACAGCTATTGTGGGTGTTCTGGGCTTAACGTTAGGCATGTGGTTTTACAATATAAATCCATTTAATTTTGGTAGCACTTTTACATTAGTCTTCTTTATTGTAGGAGGAACTACACTATTAATTAGCTTTGCTTTATTTATTGTTGTAACATTTATGATTCAACAACAAAAGGATAATAGCAGTCTTTAATAAAACCTACCGTGTCATTCGTGATGCGGTAGGTTTTAAAATATTTATTTAATTTCTTCAAGTGACTTTTTCAGCCATCTTGTCGCCTCTTGATAGTCTTGTGCAACACCATGCCCTTTTTTGTATAGCATACCAAGCTGGAATTGGGCTTTTTGATGTCCTTGATTAGCAGATAGTCGATAAAGCTGGGCTGCCTTTGCAAAGTCCTTTGGTACGCCCTGTCCATGAATGTGCATTTGGGCTAATTGGTATTGTGCTTTCATATGTCCTTGTGACGCAGCCTGTTCAATCCATTTAGCTGCCTCTGTGTAATCCTGCTCTACCCCTTTACCTTTATCAAATATATTGCCTAGTTGATACTGCGCACCTGCATGGCCTTGAATGGCTGCTAGGCGATAACATCTGCGCGCCTCCTCAAGATTTAAGGCTACCCCTAATCCCTGTTCATATAGTAGACCTAATTGATATTCAGCTTGAATATGTGATTGATCAGTTGCTGCTCGCCACCATATCACGGCCTCCTTATAATTTATAGGAACACCATTTCCAGATGTCAGTAATAGGCCAAGCTCATACTGAGCATCTGCATAGCCTTTTTCTGCCGCAGACCTAAAATATGACATTGCTTTGGCTGGATCTTGAAGCTGATATACATATAGACGTCCTAGCTCGAAGCCAGCGCTGATATGGCCATTGTCAGCAGCTAGCAGTAGCCACTTTTCTGCTGACACAAGATTCTGTTCTTTTTCATACAGCAGGCCAAGACAGTATTGAGCATTTAAATGTCCTTTATGTGCCGCTAGCTTGAACCATTTTAAAGCTTCTATATGATCTTCTATCATTCCTTGCCCAGTATTATAGAGCATGGCCAGTTGAAACTCTGCGTTAACATGGTCCTGTAAAGCAGCCATATGAAACCATTTTGCCGCTTCTTCTTGGTTTTGGGGAATACCACGCCCTTTTAGATGCATATAGCCGAGATTGTATTGAGCACTTGCATCTCCAGTTAAGGCAGCCATTTTGAAATAAGCAACGGCTTTATCATAGCTTTGCTCCACACCCGTGCCATTATGATAAAGGAAGCCTAGATTGTTTTGGGCACTTGTATTACCTTGATTGGCTGCTAAGGTATACCACTTGGCAGCTTCGTTAAAATTTTGAGATAGGCCTAAGCCTTGATTATAGAGTACACCTAAATTGTATTGAGCGTCAGCATTCTCTAAATCAGCAGCTATTTGGTAATGTCGTGCAGCCTCTAGATAATCCTGTATAACACCTTGGCCTAGATGATAAAGTACACCAAGGCTATAGTGAGCATTTGCGTCATTTTGTGCGGCAGCTCGTTCATACCACATTTTTGCAAGCCGATAGTCCCTTTCTACCCCTCGACCATGATTGTAAAGAGCACCTAAGTTATATTGAGCACTTGCATCTCCGTTCTGGGCAGCTACTTCAAACCATTTGACAGCATGTTCGTAAGCCTCTTGAGACTGCTCATGCTGAAGTATATTTTTATCAAATATTGAAGGAAGTTCTGTGGCATGAGAAGACATGCGGTTCGATTTGAAACTACGATCATAGCGCTTCATAAACCATTCAACAATATCGCTAAGATAATCTAAAACAATTTTAGCTGCTTTGGCTTCTACAATGTCATTACTAGTATGGCTTGTCATTTTATGAATTAGATTCATCAATAAATAAATCCGACGAGGATGAATTTGCGCCACAAAACTTCGATTATTTAATAGCATTCGGACATTTTTGAGTTTAGGTTCGGTATGCATTTCCAATCGGTAAATCTCATATAAAATTTCCTCTAATACAAGTAGTGACTTCTGTAAGGATTCTGCTGGGGTTGAAATGGCGAGCAAACTAGCATCCTGTAAATTTTTAGCTAATATTGTGAAGGACAGCTGTCTTAATTTTTGACATTGTTCTTCAAGATTTTCATAATGCATGACGAAAGTACTCACCTCTTTCAGTTAATTACCTCGGCGTCGTTGCAAGCAATTTCTTATTCAACCTTTTTACAAAGCGCCTCTTCATCTCTTTGTTCATATATCGGAGAAAAATCGATATTATTGATATGTTTTAATGGGATTCATCAGTTGAATTGTTGCTGTTACATGATACTATTTGATATAAGGGAGATTCGTAGCTACGGAGAACCTGTCAGCCTTTAGGTGGGGGATCGAAATGAAAAATATTGCAGCTATTATACCAGCATATAATCCACAACAATCACTCATTACCTATGTACATCAATTGCTAGCAACGACTATTACACAAATCATCATTGTCAATGATGGGAGTGATCAAAAATATAAAGATATTTTTGAAAACCTAGATAAAATTGAACGCTGCCAAGTACTACAGCATGATTGCAATATTGGTAAGGGTGGCGCACTTAAGACCGCCTTTGCATATATACGAGAACAACAAGCGAGGTGCCATGGTATCCTTACAGTTGGGGCCCATGGGCAACATACTTTACAAGATGTGAAGCTTGTTTTAACGATGACAAAGGTGTTTTCTGAAGGGATTGTGCTAGGTGTACGTAACTTTCGTTCAACTGATAGTACATTTCTTTCTTACTGGGGAAATCGTGCAACAAGCTTATTTTTCGAGATACTATATCATAAGAAATTAATGGATACACAAACAGGTTTACGTTATATTTCCATCAATGAGTTGCCTTGGTTAATGAAAGTAAAAGGTGAACGCTATGATTATGATACAAACATGTTAGTTGCTGCACTTAAAAGAAAGTGTCCAGTTTTCGAAGTTGAAATTGGGCAATTACGTATAAAGAAGAATTCAATAATTCAGTACGATGAAATAACAAACGCTGGTACCATTATTACGAGAATGCTCATAAATTATCTAAAGCCAAGGAATAGTAATGGCTAGGTTTAAATTTAAAACAATGAGCTAGGATAAAGAATAACGATCACTCATTAGAGCGTAGCGAGTATAAGAGAAGGAGCAATGTATATGGAATATTCAGATCAAGTGAAAAATCGTGTGAAACGGATGGAAGGACAGCTACGTGGCATTTTGAAAATGATGGAGGAGGAAAAAGACTGTAAGGCAGTCATTACACAATTATCAGCAGTACGCTCTGCTGTAGACCGTACAGTTGGGGTTATTGTTAGTACAAACCTATTGGAATGTGTACAGAATGCTGAAGGGGATGGCGAAAAAATGAACGAAGCCATTCAGGAAGCAGTTAATTTAGTGGTGAAAAGTAGATAATTTTCTAAACTCCTGAACAATTACAGAATCTAAATCGAAATAAAACTCACTATTAATTAGGTGAGTTTTATTATTTTGCAAAAAAATAGTTATATTCGCTAATTATATTTTATTATTAGGTATTTTATATTATATAAAATTTAATATATTTTTAGTTAAAAGTCTTAGTTAGTGAACTTGTATGATAGCTTAGTAGGTACATTCTTTGCTATGCTAAATAGTGAAGAAAGAATCAAAGGGAAGGTGATGAGTGATGAAAAAATTATTGTTATGTGGTGCGGCTTTATTGATATTAAGTCCAACTGCAGTCTATGCAAAACAAACAGAAAATACCTCCCAAATTTATCCTATGGTAGCTAACTCAACAGTAGCAAATTGGGATCAATTAACAGAAGAACTTGCAAAGCAAATACAAAACTTTGAGACCGATATAAAAATTACGTATACAGGCAAAATAGGCGACCTCAAAAAAGAAATGATGGACGCACTTGAAAAAGCTAAGCAACAAGCCGTTTATGCAAGTGGACATATAGAAAGTACCATGGTTTCCGCAGATTCTCTAGGGAATGTAACGTATAAAATGAAGTACCTGACAAGTCAAACTCAAGAAGTAGCTGTACAAAAAAAGATTAATCTAATATTGAAAAATATTATCAAACCTTCTATGACAGATTTCCAAAAAGTAAAAGCTATTAACGATTATATTGTATCCAATACTATGTACGGGACTAAAACTAAGGCAAGTCCACATAGTGCTTATGCTTTGTTTTTTGAAGGACAAGCTGTATGTCAGGGTTATGCATTGGCAGCACATGCTATGTTAGAGCAGTCTGGGATAGAGACAAAATATGTTGTAGGTTTTGTAAATGGGAATGAGGCACATGCTTGGAATTTAGTAAAGGTTGATGGGAAATGGTATCATTTGGATACAACATGGAACGATCCTTTGCCAAATCGCGTTGGTGCGGCGTCCTATGACTATTTTTTAGTGTCGGACAATCAAATTAGCAAAGATCACACTTGGATTAAAGGAAATTATCCTACTGCTACAAGCACTAAATACAGTTATATGCTTAATGTTCATTTCGCACATCAGTTAAATAATATTGTTTATTTTAGTAATACTGCAGATAACGATAAACTGTATAAGCTTGATATGACTAGTGGTAGCAAGTCAAAGGTATTAGATAAACGTGCGTTGTATATTACAGGGACTAATAAAAACCTATATTATAGTGATTACAGTAACGGTGGGTATTTGACAAAGCTAGATTTAAAAACGTTAAAAGCTGAGGTGCTAGTGAAGCAGCCAGTAACAAATTTAAAGGTTAGTGACAATTATTTACTGTATAATGTCCAGACAAAAGAACATAAACTTAAAATTAATTAAGTCAACAAACAAATATTAACAGGCACAAATGGACCCTTAAGTGAGTTCTTTGTGCTTTTTTTGTATATAATGTAAAGAAGACGGTTGGAGGTGAGGAGTTTGTGGAAGAAATTAGCTATAATTGCCATTATTATTATTTTTATTGATCCTATTTATACGGCTGGTAAGGCTGTTGTTCAGCAGGTGGTCGATTGGACAAATAATGATGAAATAGAAACTATGCTACTTTCAACTAAAGAGAAGATTGTAGATGTTACTGCAAGACTTTCAGATAATGCCTCAATTGAAACAGCCCTACCTATAGAAGATGTCCATGAAGCGGAGGTAGTCCCTACAGCTCCACCTATTCAGAAACCTGAAACAAAGTTAGTCGTGACAAATGCCAAGGAACTGGCTGATGCGATGTATGCGTATTATAATAGCTTTTCACCAAAGTTTGAAATTCAATATAAAGGGAATACACAGCGAATTGAACAAATTGTAGAAGAGGCCTATAACAATGCTATCAAACGCGATGACTATGTTTACGGCCATGTAAGTAAACATTCAATTCGATATGAATATGGGCGAAATAAAGCAACTATTTTTGGAGAACAGAGCTATTTAATGACGCCAGAGCAGGCGGCATATGTAGAGATGAATGTTCAAGAAATTATTGCTAAGATTAGTAAAAAATCTATGACGGATGTAGAAAAGGTACGAGCTGTCAATGACTATATTGTTGCCAATACTTCCTATACAGAACAAACGAATTCTAGCCCACACAGCGCTTATACCGTTCTTGCCGAGCACGGGGGAGTATGTCAGGGATATGCTTTACTTGCCCACTCTATGCTTCAAAAATTGGGTATTGAAACAAAATATATCGTAGGCTATGTAGGTCAAGAGGGACATGCTTGGAATCTAGTCAAGCTGGATGGACAATGGTATCATCTCGATACGACATGGAATGATCCAGTACCAGATCGTAAGGGCGCAATACGCTACCAATACTTTTTAGTAGATGACCGTACAATGGCGAAGGATCACACGTGGATTGCTGAAGACTATCCAAAAGCAACAAGCACACTGTATAGTTATTATCATGATATAGACTTCCCAGCACAGGTTGGAGACCAATTGTTTTATAGTAATATTGCAGATGACAATAAGTTATATGTACTAGATATGAAAACTGGTAAAACGAAGCGTGTCACAAATTCCCGTGCACAATATATCGTTTATTCGGATGGTTGGCTCTACTTTAGTAATTATTCACGAGGGGCGTATTTAACAAAGATTCGTCCAGATGGTAGTGGAGAAGAGGTACTTAATAGGGAGGATTCGAAGGATTTATTTATAAAGGATGGGTATCTCTATTTTACGACGAATGAATTGAAGAGACTGGCACTTTAAAAACAAGAAAAGGGCAATGACTTATAAACAGTCATATGCCCTTTTTGTTCGTTCAATTAAATAAGTAATAGGCTGATGCTGACAAAGGGTAATGTCCACTTGAGGATACATGAAGGTTATTTCCTCTGTAAACATCTTTAAAATGAGTGGATTATGTTTGATGGCACCACCATTACAATATAGAGTAAATGGTGTATTCTGATAGTTAATTTTTTTCAATACAGCGTTTGCTAGAATAGCTAGTTCGTGGGCTGCTTGTTGAGATATTTCGATGGCACAAGCATCTTCTTGCTCGACTGCCTTTGCCACAAAGGAACCCATCTTGGCCAGTTGTGCATTGGTATAGGAAGGGCGGAAGAGCCATTCAGCGAGCTCTGTAACATCTTGTATACCTAAAGATTGATAGACGGCTTCCTTTAAGATTGTTGGTTTCCCACGACCATCCTCCATTTTAAATATAGCTCTTACGACTTCCTGCCCTAACCAATACCCACTTCCCTCATCGCCAGCCCGATGTCCCCAACCCCCTACACGTACAATTCGTTGCCCATCAATGGCATAGGCAATAGCTCCTGTTCCAGCGATGAGTAGTGCACCTGCCTGTCCAGCAGTCACACCTAATAGTGTGGCCTCCGCATCATTTTCAATAATCAGCGTATCGATTTGTAGCTGTGTGGTCTGAAGAGCATTTTGAACAATGGCCACGACGGTTGCATGATCCTTCGGAGAATCAATGCCAGCTAAAGCAAAGGTAGCTACAGCAATTTGAGAATTAGGATACTTTTGCAAAAATGTTTCAACATTTGCTAAAAGCTCTTGTAAGATTGCTGTAGCTGATTCAACACCAATGGCTTGATAATTAGAGCCTTTAGCGGATATAGAATATTCAATGTCACCAGATTCAGCATGAACAACAGCACATGCTGTTTTTGTCGCCCCACCATCAATAATTAATAACCATTGCTTCATTGATTCCATTCCTCTAGAAAGGCTGTTAGTTCTTTTTCTGCTTCAATAATGGAATTTTCCTTTAAGCGAATCCATTCATAAAAATCATGGGCATTCAGTTTGGAGCGTTCAAGGGCAGCTTTCATAGTGGCTGGAGCGGGTCCACCTAGTAATGTTCGTACACCAACAAAAGATTCTGGTTTTAATGTCTTATAGAAATCCTCTTCTGAAATAGTTAATTCCTTGCCCGTGATCAATTTCGATTGTGTATTTGCAAGTCCCCATGTAAGACTAGCTAATGATTCCTCTCCATGAGCAAGTAGAACCTTAATACATTTACTAACAATACTATGTGCTTGACGGAAGGAAATTCCCTCTGAACGGACTAATGTATCAGCTAGCTCAGTGACATTCGCAAAGCTATTTTCAGCGCGATTTTTTAACTTCTTCTTATTGACATCCATTGTAACAACAAGCGAACCAAACAACTTATAAATACCAATTAAGCGGTCAATGGCACGCCATAAATAAGGCTGCATATCATCCTCAGTGTCTACGATATCGCCAAAAGGTGTATTATGTACCATCTGTAATACTGTACTTGCATCTCCTACAACCGCAGATAGTAATGAGCGTGTATGTTCTATAGAAACAGGATTACGCTTTTGAGGCATAATAGAGCTTATTTGCACATATGGACTTGCGAGTGTAAACGCATTAAACTCCTGAGTAGCCCATAATAAAAAATCTTGAGAAGTACGGCCAAGATTGAGTGCTGCAAGCTGTACAATACTTGCAGCCTCAGCTATATAATCTGCTCCTGCAACCGCATCCCATGCATTTTCGATAATATCATCAAAGGCTAGTAGATCACGCATACGTTCTCTACTAATATTAAAGCCTGTCGTTGTTAAGGCAGCGGCTCCCATACTGCTACGATTGACGGTTTTATAGACATGCTGCATTCGTTCAAAATCACGCTCTAGCTGATCGATCACGGCCTTTAAATAATGGGCGAAGGTTGTAGGCTGGGCCTGCTGTGTATGTGTGTAGCCAATCATAATGGTATCGATATGTTCCTCTGCAGCAGCGATTAAATCATCACGTAATGTTAGTAACTCGCGCATTAATAGTAATAATTTTTTTCTTAATGTCATTCGATAGATGGCAATACCCATATCATTTCGGCTTCTGCCAATGTGAAGATTTCCAGCAACATCACCAGCAAGCTCTATTAATTTATTTTCAATGCGGAAAAATAAATCCTCATATTGGGGACTGTAATCCTCTAAACGATAATAATTTAAGTCAATTTTTTTTAGAGCTATCCCAATTTGCTTTGCTTCATCTTTTTTTACAAGTCCTTGTTCTTCTAACATTTTTAAATGAGCAATATTGATTTGTAGCATAATTGTTAAAAAATTTTTTTTTGCCTCATCATAAGCTGGCTGTAAAACAATTTTTCGATAGATGTTAGAAGGGAATATCATCCCATCTTCCAGCTGTGTTTTATTGCGAAAATCTTCAAACATTGTCATGGCCCCCTAATAGATTGGCAGCTAAATGGCTGTACCAGCACTGCCTTTTGATAGTTTTTCAGAAATAATAAGGACAACTAAAATTAAACAAATTTGTAAGACACCATAAGCACAGGCGGTCCCAAATTTAAATGCATATAATTTTTGGAATATCGCTACAGACAATGGAATAGTGGATGTACTGTAAATTAGAATGGATGCAACGAATTCACCAAAGCTTTGCACGAGGGCTAAGAGTGTCCCTGCTAAAATCCCGGTGAATGTTAAAGGCACGACAATACGTCTAAATGTATACCACCAGTTGGCTCCTAAGCCACGTGATGCCTCTTCAATCGATTGATCTAGCTGTACAAGAGAGGCGGATGTTGATCGAAAAACAAGTGGTAAATGTCGAATAAAGTAGGCTAATGGCAAAATCCAAAATGTCCCGATCAATACTTGATTAAAACTAAAGATACTTTCTGTACTAAAAGCAGCAATTAAATTAACAGCAACAACTGTTCCTGGCAAAGCCCAAGGTACCATTATCAAAATATCGAGCAAGGTTTTCCCCTTAAAATTTAAGCGCACCATAGCATAAGCAGCCGCGACACCAAAGATAATATTGCCCAGTGTTGCAATGACACCCATTTGAATGGAGTTCCAAATAGGTCGCCATGTGCGCTCATCAGTAAAAAGGGCAATATAATGATCAATTGTATAGTCGGTCGGGAGAATTTGCGTTTTCCAAGCGCCATCCACAGAAAAAGAGATCAATATCAACACTAAAATAGGCAGTATCAATATTAATGTGCCAACAAAAGAAGCGATTGTTGCTATAATTTTTACCTTTTTTGAGGATACCTCTGAACGATGAACACTAATTCCCTTACTTAGATTTTGATAATTTCTGCGATTTTGATACCAGCGCATAATGATTAAAAAAGTGATAGATACAAAAGATAATATCATCGACTGTGTCGCAGCCATTTCAAGATTACCATTTGTACGTGATAAATAAATTTGCATCGTCATAGTACGCTCTACACCAAACATCAAAGGTGCAGTATAAGAAGCCATAGAAATCATAAACACCAATAAGGATGAGGCAACAATAGAAGGTGTGAGCATTGGTAAAATAACCTTTGTCCATACGCGAATACGCCCTGCACCCAGACTAGTAGCTGCCTCTTCAAGAGCAGGATCAAGCCCCTTAATAGCAGCAGAGGCAGTCAAATAGAAGTACGTATACATTGTGAATGTATGAACAACGATGACGCCCCATATTCCCTTCAAGGCAAAAGGAACGTGATCCAACCCAAATAGATGCTGAAAAATTCGTGGGAAAATCCCGCTATCACCATATAAAAATGAAAAGGACAAAACACCTACTAGAGGAGGAAGTGCCATTGGAACCAAAACTAAAACAGACAATATCCGTCTCCCAGGGAAATTATAGCGTTCTAGTAAAAAGGCCATTGTTACCCCAACAAGTGCACAGCAAATAACACTGATAAATGAAATATAAATACTGGTCCACAAGGCCTCTAAATTTGCTGGACTAGCTATATCAAAAAATTTCTTATAATGAAAGAATGCTTCATCACCAGCAAAGCTTTGGATGAAAGTTTGATAGAAGGGATAAACCACATAGGCGAATAACACTAAAAATAATGGCGAGATTAAAACATAGACAAACCAATTAGCATGAAAAATTCGCGTCCACATACTTTCAGACTGTTTCTCCATATTGGCTTCCTCCTATTCCCCTAAAAAGTATAGTGAATCTTGTGCCATATGGATTGTAATATCTTCACCGATCTTTTTGATTTGGTCATAAGAATTAATAAGCATTACTTTAAGTGAGAACGCAGTAAAATCTACAATGTAATTAACGCTAATGCCTGTGAATTCAACAAATGTAATTTTTCCTGTTAATGTGTTTTCACCAGTACCAAGTTGAATCGATTCTGGACGAATAGAAATAAATACTTTGTCTCCAATCATATGCGTTAAGGAGGGAGAGCTTTGTTGCTTTCGCCCAGTTAAATTATGTCCATTCACTGTTCGTACTTGTACACTTTCCCCATCAATAGCTTGGATTGAGCATTCAATTAAATTAGTTTCACCAATAAAATTTGCCACAAAACGATCCTTGGGTTGATGATAAATTTCCTGAGGAGTACCAATTTGTTTGATATAGCCATTTTCCATGACCATAATTCGATCCGACATAGACATGGCCTCCATTTGATCGTGAGTAACGTATATCGTTGTGACTCCAAGCTCAGATTGGATTCGTTTGATTTCAATACGTGTTTCCTCACGCAATTTTGCATCTAGATTGGATAGAGGTTCATCAAGCAATAAAATATCTGGCTCTATCACGAGTGCTCTAGCTAAAGCAACACGTTGCTGCTGTCCACCAGATAGCTCATTTATTTTTCTGTTGCCGTAAGCAGCAAGATGCACTTGGCATCTAATTCGATCAACCTTGTTCTGAATCTCAGCTTTTGAAAATTTTCGAACTTGTAAACCAAATGCAATATTCTCATCAACTGTCATATGGGGGAAAAGGGCATAATTTTGAAATACCATGCCGATATTGCGCTTATTGGGCTGAAGTCGAGTGACATCTCGCTCATCAAAAAGAATTTTGCCTTTAGTTGGGTAATAAAAGCCTGCAAGCATCCTTAAAGTGGTTGTTTTGCCACAGCCGCTAGGACCGAGAAAGGTAAAAAATTCACCAGCTTTTATTTCAAGATTTAAGTCTTTCACGCCATACACTTGACCAAATTGCTTCGAGACATTTTCCATTCTGACACTTCTCAATCATTAGCTCCTCTCTAACAAAGAATCTAGATGATACAGGAAGGTAAAAATTCGCTGTATAAGCCGAATTTTTACCCGTTCTACTATTTACCGCGCCCTTTAATATTGTTATCCCAGTATTCCATCCATTCGGCTTCTTTGTCAGACATTAGCTGCCAATCAATATCAAATGTTTTTAAATCTAATTCCTGATACCATTCTGGCATGGAGGCTTTGTCGATATCAGAACGTGTAGGAATTTGATAGTAATCATTAGCTAATTGTGTTACCATCTCTTTTTCAAATAAAAACTCTACAAATAGTTTCGCATTTTCTAGGTTTTTCGCATTGTTTACAACTGCTACACCGTCTACTAAAATAGGTGCTCCACTTTTAGGATAAATATAATCAAAAGGATAATCTGTCGTATATTTTTTTAACAAAATATCTTGTAGATTCCATAGGGAGACACTGCCTTCTTGACGTGTTAGCTTTAAATACAAGGCATTAGGGTCTTGTGTGTACTCCTTTGTATTGGCATCTAATTGTAGTAACCATTCATAGCCTTTATCTGGTGAATCTGCATCTTGCCGTACAATCATGGAAGAATAAATCGTACGCATTGTGCCTGACGCCAGTACACCTCTGATTAAAATTTGATCCTTCCATTTAGGATCTAATAAGTCATCCCAGTCCTGTGGACCAGTTTCTTTTGTTAGTAAATCACTATTAATCATAATTACTTCTGGTAACAGCATCTCGCCGAACCATCGTCCTTCAACATCTTTGTGTGTGGTATCAATAGAGTCAATAAAGCTCGGCTGCCAAGCATGTAGTAAGTCTTCATTGGCGCCAACAATGAGCGCTGATTGGGTTCCGCCCCACCAAAAATCTGCTTGAGGATTGGCTTTCTCTCCACGAAGACGTTCTAAAATTTGTTGAGCACCCATCGTTAGAAATTCTACTTCAATGTCTGGATATTTTTCATTAAACTGATCGATCACATTTTGCACCATTTCTTCGTCACGTCCAGTGTAAATTACTAGCTTGCCTGAAGGCGACGTTGCTGCTACTTCTGTTTTTTTACCATCCGATGCCTCGTCATTATTTGCTGCATCATTTGTAGAATTTTGCTGATCTTTGCCATTACAAGCAGCTAAAACGAAAAGCATTAACATAAGGAAAAAACCAAGAATATAGGCTTTTTTCATCAACTTCCCCTTTCTTAAAGTAAGTTACTTGCATATTGCAGTATAATACCGAAGGGGGACATTAATGTTAGAATTATTAAAAAATTACATTTGCATTCATCATAACGAAGTGCATAATGGTAAGCAATGGCATTTCATTAAAGTTCAAAAAAACTCCTTAAAAAGGAATCATTCCATTTTTAAGGAGTTTTTTGTCGTTTTATGAATGTGCTTCTAATAAGCTATCCTTTTGTTGACGTTGTGCAACAATGGTTGGCAGCATCATACCAGCAATCACCAGTACAATCCCGATAATTTGTACAGCAGTTAAAGGTTCATGCAAAACAATAACAGAAACAGTAACAGCCACTGGTAATTCAATGGCACTTAAAATAGAAGCAAGCGCACCACCGATTTTAGGGATAGCAATTGAAAATAGATAAATCGGTAAAATGATACCGAAAAGACCTAGTGCTAGTCCGTATTTCCACAGGCCTTGCATGAATAGTTTACCGTTCCAAATAACCTCTGGGCTTAGGAAAATACTGATCAAAATAAGGGCTACAGAGGAAACGATTAATACCCTTGATGTGGTAGTCACGCCCTCGACGGGTCGAGAATTAAATTGAATAAAACATGCAAAAGTAACGGCTGCTGTAAAACCGAATAGCCATCCTTGAATAGGAATGTCACTTAAATCTACATTTAATACACCTGCAGCTAGAATCGTTCCTATAAATAAGATAACGATTGAAATTACTTCAGGTCTACTTGGTAATCTTTTATGGAGGGCACAATCAATCAGTAGACCAATCCATGTAAATTGGAATAACATGACTACTGCAAGAGAAGCAGGAAGATACTTTAAAGATTCTCCGTACACGATACCTGTTGTCCCTGTAAAAATTCCCGCGCATATTAAAATAAGTAAGCCCTTCTTGGACGGTCTTGGTAATTTTCTGTCAGTAAAAATAAAGATGGATATTACGAGTAAAAAGCCAATAATATATTGGCTTGATACAGCCTCCGCTGATGTAAAGCCATGCTGCATAGCTACTTTGACAATAGTCGACAAGATCCCGTAACTACTAGATGCAATAACAATCAAAAGAGGGTAAATCAAATTGTTTTTCATATATTAGTTATTCACTTCCTAAAACTGTTTAACCATATGGTGAAAAGGCTCATCAATAATTGACCAAGGCTCCGTAATAACAAAGCCTAGTCGTTCATAAAGACGGCGAGCTTCTTCTTTTTGGGTTTCAACATTTAAAGATAATTTTGTATAGCCACGCTGCTTTGTCAGCTCTTCAGCAAATTGTAATAGCAATGTTCCGATTCCTTTACCACGTGCAGCTGGTGCAACACAAACTGTATCAATGTAAGCCTCATCTTCATGGGCTTCTTGGTCAATAACAATGGATGGCGCATTTTTTGCTTCAAGCCATTTAACAAGGTTAGCGTCCATGTGAACGGCTTGTTCGCCGTGATAATAAACGAGAATCCCCAAAATCTGTTCATTTTCAGTAGCGACAAAAGTATTTAAATAAGAATGTCGATTGTCTTCTTGGTGAAAAAGAACAGTCAGCTCTTGTATAACAGCCTCCCTTGATTGCTCACCAGTTAAGCGATTAGCAATATCGCCAATGGCGTCGATAATTAAAGGCACAACGGCATGGGCATCTTGTGGTTGCGCTTGTCGAATTGTAATACTCATTTTGATAATCCCTACCTTTCTATAGGCAAGTATAACAAAGATAGGGGATGACTCAAGTTATCCATCCTCTCATAAAGAAATGCCAAAAGTAAAAACCTTTATAGAATGACAATTTTCGTGTTAATCTATAATGACTAGACTTTCAGGAGGACTATCATGACAAAGCAAGAGAAGGATTTTATATTAGTCTATGGAGATGCTTTTATTGACTATATTGCTGATGATGTAACAAACACATCATTTACTAAATATATGGGTGGCGCAACGGTCAATGTTGCAGCGGGTATTAGCCGCATTGGTGCGCCTTCCGCATTAATTACAATTACGGGGGATGACGAGGGCTCGCAATTTGTGCGAGATGGGCTTGCCCAAGAGGGTGTGAAACTGGATTATGCCGTATTTGATCCAGCAAAACGAGTAAGTGGTGTATATGTGCATCTAACAGAAGCATGTGAGCGAATTTTTAAGGATTATGTTGATGAAACACCTGATTTACAAGTTGAACCATCACAGCTAAATGAAGCAGCTTTTAAGCATGCCTCTGCTTTAACGGTGTGTTCAGGCACAATGTTCCATCCAACGGCTCTTGCTACAACACGAGTAGCAGTAGAAATGGCTAAGGACAAGGGTGCGATTATTGCAATGGATGCAAATATTCGTCCTTTACGTTGGAGCAGTGAAGAAATTTGTCGAGATACGATTACATCATTTTTTGAGGATGTCGATATTTTAAAGGTGACGGATGATGAGCTATTCTTCCTGACAGAGACAAGTAGCTTAGAAGACGGTATCGAGCAATTAAATAGCTATTTAGTGCCTATTATTTTAATTACCGTAGGAGAAAACGGGACTTATGCAGTCCTTAATGGTGAAGTTATACATGTACCGACTGAGAAAGTAGTGCCTGTGGATACAACAGGTGCGGGAGATGCATTTATGGCAGGTGTCCTACGTGATGTCCATTACAATGGTTTACCTACAACAAAAGAAGAACTAGTGCGTTGTACAAGCTTTGGCAACAAATTAGGAGCGTTTGCCGCAACAAAAGCAGGTGCTTTAACGGCTCTACCATATTATGAGGATATTAAGCATTTACTAAAATAAAACATGTGAGGCGTGGAGAATATGGGGAAAGACTACGATGTTTTAGTAAAGGATCAACTGTTCTTTGGCGGTGCAAAAGATGCAGAGGCTGCATTTACACAAGAATCCGTTGATGTTGTGATAGATGTTCGTGTTCAAGGGCTATCCCCTCAAGACCAGGAGACAGTTCCTTATTCTTATAAACATATGCCTATAGCAGATGAAGATAGTGAGGTAGCATCATCCATTCAACAAGTCGCGCAAGAAGTTGCTATAGCCTTTGAGACAGGGCAAAAAGTATATGTTCACTGTGGAAGTGGTGGTGGACGTGCAGGTGTTGCAGCTACTGCTATATTAATGGAGTTGGGAATGGCTGATTCATTAGAAGCAGCACAGGCAGCTGTCAAAAAAGCTCGTCCATTGGTGACGATACGCCCTAAAATGGAAGACGCGCTGCAAAAACTTTATAAATAATTGAGAAGATGTACTAATTAAGGTACATCTTTTTTTATGATGTAAGAGATACTTTGTTCTATACATATTAGAACAAAGTTGTTATAGTTAATGTATAACAAATAATGAGGTGATCTGTATGATGGAGGAATTAGCAAAAGTTCCATGGGCAGTAATAGCACCGCTCATCATCGTTCAAATTATTTTGATGATTGTAGCACTTATTGATTTACGAAAAATTCATGCAACAAACGGCCCTAAAATTCTTTGGGTGTTTATTATTCTTTTTGCTAATCTATTTGGATCAATTGCGTACTTTATAGTGGGGAGAAAGCAGTCATGACAACTTTACTTCAAGTTATAGGTTTGACCAAGCAATTTGCAGAGCACAAAGTTGTAGATGCTATTCATTTTAACTTAGAGGAAAAAACTTCTACGGCTTTAATTGGTCCAAATGGAGCTGGCAAGACAACCACTTTATCTATGTTAACGGGGCTTTTAAGACCGACTGCTGGAAATGTAAAAATGCTAGGTAATGATTTACGTGCGCATATAGGTTTTTTACCCCAATATCCACAATTTCATCCTTGGTTAACTGCGTTAGAGTTTACAGAAATGGCTGCAAAATTGAATGGTGTAGCAGCCAAAAAGGCTAAATTAGAAGCACAAAAAACCTTAGAATTTGTAGGGTTAGGGGACGTCCAACATAAAAAAATAGCCTCTTTTTCAGGTGGAATGAAGCAGCGACTAGGTATTTCCCAAGCAATAGTGCATAAGCCTAAATTACTGCTATTAGACGAACCTGTTTCAGCATTAGATCCAGTTGGCCGTAGAGAAGTACTTGATTTATTAAAAGGACTACAGCAAGAGACGACTATTTTATACTCAACGCATATTTTAAATGATGCTGAAGAAATGACAGATCAACTATTATTCTTGCAAAATGGAAAACTAGTAGAGCAGGGAACATTACGTGAAGTACGGCAACGTTTTGATGAGCAAAATTATGTCATTGAATTTGGCAGTGAAGAAGAGGCTAAGCTTTTTGCAAATTCCTCTAATCATGTAATAGGTTGTAATGTGTATATTGAGATCGTGAATGAAGAGCCGACGATGAAAATGTTGCTTCAACGGTTAAGTGAATGTCCTTATACAATTAGAAAGGTAGAGCGACAGACAGCATCTTTGGAAGAAATTTTCATGAAGGTGGCGAAAAAGGCATGAGAGGATTCAATGTACTTCTGCAAAAGGAATTTAGAGAAGCATGGCGGAGTTGGAAGTTTCTATGGATTCCTCTAGTGTTTGCTCTGCTTGGAATGAGTGATCCACTAACAAACTATTATATGATGGATATTTTAAATGCTGTTGGAAATGTTCCAGAGGGCTTTGAAATGTTGATGCCAGAATTAATGCCACTGGATTTAATTCAAGCTTCTATCGGGCAATTTCAAACAATTGGCTTATTGGTGATGATGGCTTCATTTGTAGGAGCTATTAGTAAGGAACGCGCTAATGGTATGGCAACATTACTATATTCTAGGCCTATATCATTTGGCGCATATTTTTTGAGTAAATTTGTTGTTATGAGCACCATTTGTTTTGTTAGTATTTTAGCTGGGTTTGGTGCAAGTGTCTATTATACTACTATTCTATATGGAACGTTGGACGTGGGTGCACTGTTAGTAAGCTTTTCTACGTACTATATTTGGCTGCTATTTGTGATAGTTGTTACGTTAATGATGAKTGCCAGCTTCAAAACAGTTATTGCTACAACATGTGCATTTACAGTAATCTTTGTTGGGCAAATTATCGATATGATTATAGGAATCTTTTGGACAATATCTCCGTGGAAACTGGCAAGCTACGGAATTGCAAAATTTCGAGGAACAATAGAGATGTCAGATTACTGGTGGAGCTTAGTCATTACGCTAGCATTGACAATTATCTGCATCGGCATTGGTATCGTGATGATGAAAAGAAATGCGTCTATGACAAAAATCTGAAGAGAAAACGGTAAAAATGGATTTTTACCGTTTTTTATTTTAAATCATCCTACCATTTATAAGCAAAATCAATCCTACAAAGAACATAATCCAAGAAAGGGTCGAGCTTGTTCTTTGATCAAAAAGCGTTTGAATTTTTCTTAAAGGTTTATTCATAAATCGGCGGAATAATAGATGTAAGCATAGTAGGATGATCCCTGGTGCAATCATTACTAAATTATATCCTGCCAATAAAGGTAACCATTCATAAAACACTATTTGATTACTCGTTAAAATACCTATTGCCGCGAAATAAGGAAGAGCGGTTGCAACTTCTAAAATAGAAGTTGTGAAACCTAAAGCTACCATAGAGCCCACATGTAAAGATTTTGGTTTAGGGGGTCCATTTGCCTTTCTTTTTGGAACTAACCAACTGCCAATAAATAAAATTCCCCCTACTATGGTCATGATTAATCGAGCTGAGTAACTATCTAGCAAATTAGAAATAGGGTTGAATATGACACCTAGACCTAACATTAAAAAATTCCCAGTACTAAAGTAAAACAACCCAACAGTCATTAAATAGGTTAATAAAAGGCGGATCTGCTGTTTTTTAGCCACAAGCAATACATAGACGGATACGCCAATTATAGAAGGACTAAACATGTCTAACAAAGCTAAGGTACCAATCAGTAGCAACATTTCTATGTTCATGATTATGATTTTCCTAACGCCTGTTTTTTTGTTTCATAAACATGAAAAGCCTGCTCTATAAAATGTAGAAATTCTTCCTCTAAAGGATATAATCCAATTTGTTCAGATTTATAAGTAGATTTTCTTATGGTCCACATCTTCTCTAAAAATTCATCATTTCCGTTATATTCTACCTCGGCTTTTTCCATCATTCGTTTAATAATAAACTGAACGGAATCGGCTTCAGGACTTTCCTTATGAAGCTGCTTTAATTGACCTAATAAACCAATCCACTCTAAAGAATTAGGATCATTTTTATTTAAATTGGGTAATTTTCTAAGTAGTTCCATTTCTGTAGCTGCAAAAATCTGCTGGCGGAAGGCTTGCTTATTATCTCGTTCTTGATTTGAAAGCTTAATGTACTTTTGGATAAGGGACTCTGTCAACCCACCTTCGATAGACGAAGCATTCTTTAATCCAAGAATAGTGTTCTTCATTTGCTGTAGTTTCTTTTGCTCTTCTGCTACAAAAGCTAACTGATGGTCTAAACTTGCTTCCCAGTTCCATGAATTATTGATAAGCGTCTGAATTTCTTTCAACTTGAAGCCCAATGCCTTTAAAAATACAATCTGTTGTAACGTTTTGAGTTCGTTCTCTCCGTATATCCTATGTCCCCCCTCAGTCTTTGCTATAGGAAGTAACAAGCCGATCTCCTCATAGTAACGTAACGTTCGAACAGAAATGCCAGTTTGTTTTGATACATTGTGAATCGTAATCAAGGTAATCACTCCTCCTCTCTGTTAATGACATTATATAAAATGACGTAACGTCACTTTCAAGAGGGATTGTAAAACTCCTTTCTTGGAATCTCTATAACTTAGGAATATAATGGGTGTGTAACTCGAAATTTGTCAAATAACTCGGAAAATATATAGACTACTATAGAAAGAAGGGACATGAAAAGTGGGAACTGAAAATTCCGATCGTTTCCTGACAGCGTTTAATCGAATAGATCATAGACTGAGAGATATTGTAGGTGCGAAGGATTTTATGCCTTTTTATCGGCTGATTGATCAAGCAAAGAAAAAGGATGTCTTGGTGAAGAAATATGAAGATGATCTCCGCTCATATGCGGACTTACGAAATGCGATTGTGCATCATCGTACATCATTACATTATGTGATTGCAGAGCCACATACTGATGTTGTAGAACGAATTGAATACATAGATGCTACCCTTGCTAAGCCAACGCTTGTGGGGCAAATGTTCCGTAAAAGAGTATTGATTTTTCAAGAAAATGATTCTTTAAAACATGTTTTAAAAGTGATACGTCAGCGCAAATATACACAATTTCCTGTTTATTATAATAAGCAGTTTAAGGGGCTCATCACAACAGTAGGAATCACAAATTGGCTTGCGTCAAAGATGGGTGGTGATCATTTACCGAAAAGAATACCAACACTGCATGATATCTTATTGCATGAGAAAAATAGAGTGAATTACAAATTTGTCAGTAGAACGATATCCATCTATGAGGCTGAGGAAATATTTAAACAAGGAGTCGAAAGAGGGAGACGCTTTGAGGCATTATTAATAACGGAGCATGGTCAACCACATCAAAGATTACTCGGTATTATTACGCCCTTAGATATTGTCAAAATTGATTAACAAAAAAACGAGACTAGACAAGCAATTAAGGGCTTGAATGTCTCGCTTTATCTTTTAAGCTGATGTACAAGGAACCATTTGTTTGGACTTGAGCAAAATAAACTTCTTCTACAGAATGCACATTTTGCTTTTTCAATTTCTTTATTACCCAGTCTTCTGTCAGCTCAAGTTCAACAATATTCTCGGTAATAAGTTGACCATCAGAAATAACTTCTGTAGGAAGGTAGGTAGGTGGTGATACATCGGCTTTAACATCCTGCTTTGTAGCCACTTGTTCAGAGGTTTTTTGTAGCACACTGAGCTTTCCATTCGTTTCTAGTAAAGCATACTCAACGTCCTGTACGGAGAAAATGGCTTGTTCACGTAACATCATTGTAAGCTCATCTAGATGAAGACGGTTTTTTTGTAGTGCTGATTCTAATATAAGACCCTTTTGAATAACAATTGTTGGTTTATCATCAATGAGAACGCGAGCTTTTTTAGATTTAATCGTAATAACGGTCATCAAATACGTTAAAGCACTCCACCAAACGAGAGAAATCAAACCATCTAAAAATGGTGTTTCTTCCTGAGAGGCAATTTCTGAAGCGATCGACCCAAATGTAATACCTGTAATGTAATGGAAAAACGTTAACTGGCCTAATTGTTTTTTACCAAGTAGACGTGCCAGAATTAGTAAGGCAAAAAACGAAAGTGTTGTTCGTAGAATCATTTCCCAAAAGTGAGCATGAATAAAGCTTTCCATGCATATATCAACTCCTTTTACAGCTGTCGAACTATAGCTTGTGCAAAATGGTCGATAGTATGCGACAATCATTTTTAAACAAAATAAGAGTGAGGTGGCAACATGAATAAACAATTAAATGTAACCAATCCAATCTATCCAATAATGATTGCAATCGGTGTTGCTCACCTAATAAATGATACGATGCAAGCTGTTATCCCAGCGATGTTTCCGATATTTAAGAGTGAATTAGGATTGACCTTTACACAAATTGGAATGATTTCTTTTGTATTAAACATATTTGCTTCTGCATTGCAGCCTGCGGTAGGCTTTATTAGTGATAAAAAACCAATGCCTTATGCTTTACCTATCGGTATGATTAGTTCATTTATAGGGATTGCTATTATAGCGTTCACAACGCAGTATTGGATTATTATTATTGCGGTATTATTTATAGGCTTCGGGTCAGCTATTTTTCACCCTGAGGGATCGAGAGTTTCCTTTATGGCAGCTGGATCTAAACGAGGACTTGCGCAGTCAATTTATCAAGTGGGGGGAAATTCAGGGCAAGCACTAGCACCATTAATTAGTGCTTATATCTTTGATATTTTAGGGCAACGTGGGGCTGCAATCATATTAGTAATTGCAACGTTTGGTATCATTTTATTAAGTAAAATTGCTACATGGTATAAAAAACAATTGGAGCAGGAGCGTGCAACTAAGAAAAAGCGTGTACTCGTCTCAACATTGCCTCCATTAACAAAGAAACAAGTAGGAATCGCATTAACATTATTATTTACAATTATTTTTGCACGATCATTTTATACAACAAATATAACAAGTTTTTATGTGTTTTATCTAATGGATCACTATGAGGTCAGCCTTCGACTAGGGCAAATATTAATATTCACCTTCATGGCATTTGGTGTAGTAGGTACCTTTTTCGGAGGTTCTTTATCAGACCGTATTGGTAGGAAAAATGTCATTATCCTTTCTGTAGTTGGCCCTACGCCATTTTGTTTAGCATTGCCATATGTACCATTATGGGCGGCTATGATATTTTTAGTTATTATTGGTACGTTGATTATGATTAGCTTCTCCGTAACGGTGGTCTATGCGCAAGAGTTAGTCCCAACAAAAATTGGCACCATGGCAGGTTTAACAACAGGATTTGCTTTTGGAATGGGCGCAATAGGGGCAATGGTTATCGGCGTTTTAATGGATCATAAAGGCATTGATTTTACAATGATTGTTGTTTCATTATTACCTTTATTATTACTAGTTGCCTTCTTCTTACCGAAAGATAAACCTGCTTCAGCTGCTGTCTAATAAAAAAAACGCGTATCTACGCGTTTTTTTATTGTCTTAATGGAGCTAAGAATTCTGCTGGCAATTTTTCCTGATCAATTACATAGCCCTCTGAAATATGAACTTCATGCATTTTATCGTTGTAAGTAAATTTAAAGATGCCATTGTCAAAATCTGTGCCAATTTCTTTGAAGAATATACCTTCAATCGATACATACTTAGGACATGTAAATGCTACTTTAAAGTTCTCCTGTTCTTTAATTAAGTAAGCACGTACTCCTTTTTCATATGTTTCATTTGCATCATCATCGGTTGGGCGTTGAACAGCTACGATATGAAAATCAACAAAAGGAACTTCCTTTAACAGTACGTTTAAGAACGAACCTTTAGTGATTTCCTCCCAACGGCTTTGTGCGCTTTGCCCTACGATAATTTGTGAAATACTATAATTCTTCGCGACCTCTGCAATAACCTTTTGTATGGGGCGTTTTTCATTATCTTGCAAAATAAATTTTTCAACCTCAAGTTCATCTGATAACTTTTTCCATTGCTCTATATAACTAGATTTCTCTGCGTCAAATGCATCAAGGGGTTGCGAATCGACTGAAAGAATATAGAGTGGGCAATCAAGCATTGTGGCCATCTTATGACCACGACGAATCAAACGTTCGCCATTTAAGCCGTAATAAACACAAACTAATATACTTTCATCCAAACGCCCTTTTACATGCTTCATAAAAAATGTACACCTCTTATCTGTTGGTATTTTGTTAATTTCACTGTTGATTTTGAAAAAATTATCCTAAAACAGCTAAAATCGATGCTGTTACAGTGCATTATGCTCACTTATATTRTATACTTAAAAATGTATAAAAGTTAACGAAAATGTATTGGAAAACCCTTGAAGGATTAAGCTTAAATCGATAATTAGAGATTATTTAATTTATGCATTCTGTGCATCTATGCTAATTTGCTTTCATATGCCACACTATTATGCAGTGAGTTAAATAGATAGTCAAGTGTCTTCATTATGCTGATATTAACTGAGTTGTAACTGTATAAATTATCTGATTTTCCACAAGTTATTTAGGCTTGCATCGGGTTAGAAGTGACTAAATAACTAAAATAACCGTTTTTATAAACAATTAGGCACTTTAATACCCCACCACATTCCATTAATAAATTTCAAGAATACATCTAATATGTTCCTTAGCTTGAACAAATTTCTAAAGTCTTAGCACTTTACATGCCCATCACCACAAAAATTTGCTAGATGATTTAGATAGTAGGAGGTTTTCATTTGGTCACAGTTCTCATTGCGATACTTTTGCCATTTGTTTGTGCTGCTCTAATTCCATTGCTTTACAGGCGACTAAGGCGTGTCACACATCTTGGCTGGTTTGTTTTATCTGTTCCATTCATCTTGTTTCTTTTACTCGCTCGCTATATTCCTCAATTAGCCGAGGGTAAAACCTTTATTCATACATATGAGTGGATTCCCTCTTTTAATATAAATTTCACAACTTACCTAGATGGACTCAGTATGATTTTTGGTCTGCTGATTACAGGTGTAGGTAGTTTAGTCATTTTATATTCTATTTTTTATTTATCAACGAAAGAATCTCTTCATCATTTTTACTGCTATTTATTACTATTCATGGGCGCTATGCTTGGCGTTGTTTTTTCAGATAACCTAATGGTATTATACACATTTTGGGAATTAACGAGTGTGTCATCATTCCTATTAATCGCATTTTGGCATCATAGAAAGGCTTCTCGGGCAGGTGCTAAAAAAGCGATGATGATTACCGTCTTTGGCGGACTCTCAATGCTTGCGGGTTTCTTAATGCTCTATGTAGCTTCTCATACRTTTAGTWTTCKKGMAATTGTAGCTAATKTAGAGGTTATACGAGATCATACCTTATTTACGCCAGCACTTATTCTAATTTTACTAGGGGCTTTTACAAAATCTGCACAATTTCCATTCCACATTTGGTTGCCTGATGCTATGGAGGCCCCAACACCTGTTAGTGCTTACTTACATTCCGCAACAATGGTGAAGGCAGGCATTTATTTAGTTGCTCGTTTTTCACCGGTTTTTGGAGGAGAGGCAGTATGGTTCTGGCTAGTTAGTGTTATCGGCCTAGTTACATTATTCTGGGGCTCCTTTAATGCTGTCCGTCAGACGGATTTAAAAGCATTATTAGCCTTTTCAACAGTGAGTCAGCTTGGTTTAATTATGAGTCTCTTTGGTCTTGGGTCTGTTGGTCATTATTATGGCTATGAGGAAAACTCAATTCTTTACACCCAAGCAAGCTTTGCAGCGCTATTTCACCTTGTGAATCATTCGACCTTTAAAGGAGCTTTATTCATGATGGTTGGAATTGTCGATCATGAAGTAGGTACTCGTGATATTCGTCGTTTAGGTGGCTTAATGTCTTTCATGCCTATCACTTTTACAATTGCTGTGATTGGTAGCTTCTCAATGGCAGGACTGCCACCATTTAATGGCTTTTTAAGTAAGGAAATGTTTTTTGCAGCAGTATTGGCCATTCGTGATGTAGAAGCATTCTCTATTGCTGATATAGGGCTGTTTTTTCCTATAGTAGCATGGGTGGCAAGTATCTTTACCTTTGTCTATAGTTTGATTTTAATTAGTCGTACATTTTTGGGTAAACTACAGCCAGAGAAGATTGATAAAAAACCACACGAAGCTCCACTTGGCATGTTAATATCGCCAATTATTTTATGCTTGTTGGTAGTTGGTATCTTTTTCTTCCCTAATATATTAGGTCATTATATTTTAGAGCCTGCTATGGCTAGTATTTATCCAACATTCCCAACTACAAGTGAGTTAACACCACATATTCATGCATGGCATGGCATCAATGCAGAGTTATTGATGACAGTAGGTGTCATTATTATTGGAATTATCTTATTTAAAACATTAAAAAGCTGGAAGCCACTTTATCGTCTATTTTCACAAAAGTATACGTTTAATACGTATTACAATMKWWTKWTWKWSAWKARTKMWAMKRSCTMMYRGAWGYWTASYRWTRRATATATGACAGGTAATTTAACACATTATTTTGTCTATATATATGTATTTTTTGTTGCACTTATCGCTGGTTATTTTGTTTGGTCAGATGCCATGACCTTTAATTTTGACAAAGATTCGGCTATAGAATCCTACGAGTTAATCCTTGTGTTTGTCATGATTTTTGCTGCTGTTTGGATGATTTTCGCAAAGGGTCGGGTGACAGCCATGTTGCTAAATGGTGTACTAGGCTATTCTATTGCCTTCTTCTTTGTTATTTTCCGTGCACCAGACCTAGCTTTAACACAATTAGTTGTTGAATCGGTCACAACAGCTTTATTCCTTTTATGTTTTAAATATCTGCCAGATTTAATGCCAGAGCTACCACGTAAAAGGGTTCAATGGTCAAAAGCATTAATTTCTATTTTTGTTGGTGCAACCGTAACTATTGTTGGTTTAGCAGTAGTACACTATGATCGCTTTGAACCAGTGGCTACTTACTTCAATGATGCCTATGAATTGGCTGGCGGTTCCAACATCGTTAATACAATACTAGGGGATTTCCGTGCTTTTGATACGATGCTAGAGGTTGTTGTTCTTCTAATTGCTGGCTTAGGGGTCTATGCTCTGACAAAGCTTAAGCCACGAAAGGAGGAAGCAGATCATGAAAATTAATGATGTGATTTTAAGAACCGTCACCAAAGCCGTTGTGTTCATTATTTTAACACTCGGCGTGTATTTATTCTTKGCTGGGCATCATGCTCCTGGTGGTGGCTTTATAGGTGGTCTGGTGTTAGCCTCAGGCATTGTTTTGTTATATCTAGCCTATGATATTGAAACTGTTCATAAAGGGATGCCTTTCGACTTCAAAAAAGTTGCAGCTCTTGGTGTATTGCTAGCAACTGGAACAGCAATAGGTTCGTTGTTTTTTGATGTCCCATTTTTAACACAAGCACATACGTATATAGATGTTCCTATCTTTGGGAAAATGGGCTTTTCAACTGTCACTATTTTTGAAGCAGGTGTGGCTTTAACAGTGGTGGGGGTTGTTGTAACAATTATTTTAAGTATAAGCGAGGATGAGTAGCCAATGGAGTCTTTAATACTTGTTTTAGTAGGTATATTAGTAGCTGTTGCGACGTACTTAATCCTCTCGAAGCAGTTATTGCGTGTTATTTTAGGCACCGCTGTTTTATCTCATGCTGCCCACTTACTGATTTTGACTATGGGAGGTTTAAAAAAAGGGGATGTCCCGTTATTAGGAGAATCAGAGGGACCATATACAGATGCATTACCTCAAGCATTAATATTAACAGCGATTGTGATTAGCTTTGCTGTCACTGCTTTTGTTCTCGTTTTAGGGTATCGCGCGTACAAAACAAATGGTTCAGGGAATTTTGATGAATTGAGAGGTACGCCTGATGAGTAATATGATTGTTTTACCATTAATTGTACCAGTAATTACGGCTATTTTACTGGTGTTTTTAAAAGAGCATGTGACGCTACAACGTATCATCAGCTTATTGACATTGAGCTTTATTATTATCATTAGCGTCATTTTATTAGTAGAGATTCAAGAACAGGGTGTGATGCGCATTGATTTTAGTGGATGGGCACCACCATTTGGAATCTCATTTGTAGCCGATTCATTTGCGACACTATTAGTGTTAGTTGCAAATATTGTAGCCCTCATTTGTATGCTATATGCAATTTTTACAATGGAGCTAAGATATGAAAAAATGTATTTTTATCCATTTACCTTGCTGATGATAGCAGGTGTCAATGGCTCATTTTTGACGGGCGATATTTTTAACTTATTTGTGTGTTTTGAAGTAATGTTGCTCGCTTCCTATGCATTGATTAGCTTAGGTGGCGAAAAAATTCAGCTACGTGAAGCATTGAAATATGTGCTCATCAACATTGTTGCCTCTTGGATTTTCTTAGTGGCACTAGCTTTTCTGTATGGAACGGTAGGCACATTAAATATGGCACATATTTCAGTTCGTGTAATGGAGGCAGGAGCTAATCCTCTTATTACAACAGTAGCGCTTATTTTCTTAATCGTCTTTAGCTTGAAGGCTGGACTTTTATTATTCTTCTGGTTGCCAGGATCTTATAGTGTACCACCAACTGCCATTGCTGCTTTATTTGCTGCTTTATTAACAAAGGTAGGGATGTATGCACTTGTACGTTCCTTTACATTGCTGTTCCCTAACAATCCTGAAGTCACACACACAGCTCTTGGCATCATGGCTGGACTCACAATTATAGCAGGCTGTATCGGTGCACTTTCAGGTCGTGATGTTAGAACAATAGCCTCTTACAATGTACTAATTGGCGTTGGTTTTATAATAATTGGGCTAGCTGTAGGCACAGAGTCAGCCTTACAAGGTGTTATCTACTATTTAATGCACGATATGATAGCTAAGGCTATGTTGTTCTTAGCTGTTGGCATGATGATATATCTCACTGGGGAAACAGTAATTGATAAGATGAGTGGACTTATTCGTAACTACCCCTTTTTTGGATGGTTGTTCTTTATAGCAATGTGTTCACTAGCTGGTATACCCCCACTGAGTGGTTTTTTAGGAAAGGTTTTAATTGGACAAGGTGCGATAGAAGGTGGCCATTTCGTTCTATTAGGTCTAGGGTTTTTCTCTAGTTTAATTGTTTTATATTCATTGTTAAGGATATTTCTTTCTTCCTTTTTCGGCGAAACCATTATTAGCTTAGAGGATGAAAAACCTTTACCTAAACGTATATTGTTGCCATTAACATTACTAGCTGTTTGCACATTTGGGTTAGGTATTGGGGCAGAAAAACTGGCACCATTTGTCACAGATGCAGCTGAAACACTTTATACACCATCTATCTATATCGATGCAGTTTTAGATGGCGAACAATGGCAAGGTGAGGTGAATAAATAATGGCGATGCAGTTTATTTTAAATTTATTTATCGCAACACTTTGGTTACTTTTACAGGATGAAGTGACACCACAATTTTCAACATTTTTAATGGGTTTTGTTGTAGGTATGGGTATTCTATATGCGATGCATCGCTTTTATGGTACTCAATTTTACATGAGGAGAGTCTTTTCCATTATCAAGTTATTATGGCTGTTTAACTGGGAGCTATTTTTATCAAGCTATAGTGTATTAAGACAAATCACTACACCTAAGCTAAATATTACACCGGGTATTTTCACATATAAAACTGTATTAGAGGGTGATTGGGAGATTACAGCTCTTGCCTTACTGTTAACGTTAACACCTGGCTCTGTCGTCATGGAGGTATCGGAAGAGGGAGATGTCTTTTATATTCATGCTATGGACATCGAACAGTCAAAGGATGCTGTTATACGATCAATTGGAAAATTCGAACAAGCGATAATGGAGGTGACACGCTAATGATTAACAATATATTACTTCTTGCACTTGCTTTCTTCAGTATTTCCATTGCGCTGTCGTTATATCGCGTTATCCGTGGTCCGTCAATGCCTGATCGAGCGATAGCTCTCGATACAATTGGTGTTAATTTATTATCGGCTATTGCCATTGTCTCTATTATATTGAAGACTAAAGCATATTTAGAAGCTATTCTTATTTTGGGCATTTTAGCGTTTATCGGAACGATTGCATTTACAAAATAWATAGAAAGAGGTGTGATTGTTGAACGTAAATCAAATGATTSAATGGGCAGCAGTTATCCTTATTCTTATAGGTTCCATTGTGAGTGTTATTAGCGCATTTGGGATGATTCGCCTACCAGATGTCTATACACGATCACATGCTGCTACGAAAAGCTCTACATTATCGGTTTTAACCTGTTTGTTAGGAGCGTTTATCTATTTCTGGGTGCATGACGGTTTTGTTAGTGTACGGCTCATTTTAGGTATTCTTTTCGTCTTTGTGACAGCACCCGTTGCAGGGCATTTAATTTGTCGTGCTGCCTATCGTTCTCGCGTTCCATTAGCAAAGGACTCTGGTGAAGATGAATTAAAGTCAAAATTGTTCCCTGAAGAGCATACGATAAAATAGAACGAGGACTGTTTGCCCTAAAGCAAACAGTCTTTTTAGTGCAAAATAATGAAAATAGTAGAACTGCAAAATTGATGAATAGATTGTTCAAAGAGAGTGGTGAAATCCCTGCTCAAAAGATGAGAGAGCACTGGCTTAAGGTAGTAAACATTGGACATTTCTTAACATTGAAGTGGATTCTAAATAAGTGAAAGGGAAGTTGATTGGTTAAATCAACTTCCCTTTCAAATTATTCTTGAAAAACCAATTGATACCCAGAGCCTCTTACCATAACGATTTTAGCTGTATGACCTGGAATCGTTTCAAGTTTTTTTCTTAAATTGCTGATATGAACTCGTAAGGCTTGTGTTTGTCCAAAGCTATCCTCGTCCCAAATAAGTCGGTACAGCTCAGCAGCTGGAAAAGCTTGATTGCAATGCTGTGCTAAAAAGAATAAAATTTGGAATTCCTTTGTTGATAAAGTTAATACAGTATCACCAATTGAAACTTTTCCTGAGTGTATATGGAAGTGTAATGTATGAATAATTTTGATTCCTTCATTTACGGAAGTATGTTCAATTGGTTGCATCAACTTTTTATGTTGCCTTCGTTCAAGTAGCCGCTCAATTGTTTTTAAGAGTCGGTTGTGGTCAATGGGCTTTAAAATATAATCTATAGCCTGTACATTAAAGGCCTCTAAAGCATAATTTTCGTAAGCTGTAACAAAGACAATATCTATATAGCTTGAGACATCTTCTATTTTAGAAGCAAATTCAAGTCCAGTCATTTCAGTCATTTCAATGTCTAAAAACAATATATCAGGTTTTAACATATCAATATTTACTAAACCATCTTTTGGATTCTGGAAGGTTCCAATAATCTCAATAGAGCCACTTGCCTTTAGCATGGATTCTAATAAACGAATGGCTAAAATTTCATCATCTATAATAACTGCTTTTAACAAGCTGCTCACATCCTCTATAAAGTAATTATTGGAAATCTTATTTCAACAGTCGTTCCTTTGTTTTCGTGGCTATCAAAATGGATAGTAGCGTTGTCGAATTTTTTTAATCTTTTGGAAATATTTAAAATACCAATGCCTTGACTAGCTGTTTTTTCACCATTTTGAATTTGCCTTAAAAGCTCTGAAGATATCCCAATGCCGTTGTCAATCAGTTGGAAAATCACCATATGCTCTTCCTGCCTTATAACTAATAGTAGCTCGCTAACCTCTTTTCTGACTTTCAAACCATGAAGAAGGGCATTCTCTACTAAAGGCTGAAGCAGTAAAGGAGGAATAAGACATTGGATAGGCTCATCCATGCAAATATTAAATTCTAATTGCTCAGGATATCTAGTACGATGAATATTTACATATGCCTCAATAAGACTAAGCTCCTTTTCCAAAGGGACAAGACTGTTGGCATTTTCAAAGGCAAAACTGTTACGTAAAAATGTAGCAAAATCTGTAATCATTGCCCGTGATTTATCTAAGTCTAAATAGCTTAGGGACAGAATGGAATTTAAGACATTATAAATAAAATGCGGTTTTATTTGTGCTTGTAAAAACGCAGTTTCCATTTTCACAGCTGTTTCTGCAGACTCCTTCAATAAAAGAAGATTACGAACCCTTGTCATTAGCTCGGTAGCATCTAAAGGTTTATGTAAAAAATCATTTGCTCCAGATTGAAAGGCTGCAATCATATCCTCTGGGCGAACCGCCGCAGTCAACATTAGAATAGGTAGCTCTGTAGACGTGTAATGTTGCCTAACCTGTTGACAAATCTCATAGCCAGAAATAGTGGGCATCATTATATCTAAAATTAATAAATCAATACTAGGTTGTTGTGTAAGGTACTCAAAAACATGGTGTCCATTATCAATTGCTATAATGGAATAGTTTTCTTGTGTCAATATATCTATTAGTAMCTTTAAATTAACAGCATCGTCATCTACDATMAGAWWTTTWTTCTTTMSTATTTTCTCAACAATATGTGGGAATGTTAGGAAAGGATGCTGGTATGTTTGGATTGGCATTGATGGTAATTCCTCATTTGTCGGCTGACCTTTTCGTAATTTGAATGAAAAGGTAGCGCCTTGTCCGACAATAGAATCAACAAATATTTTCCCACCCTGCCGTTCGACAAGCTCCTTTGTAATATGTAAACCTAATCCACTGCCACCAATTGAATAATTGAATTGTTGGAACGGGTTAAAAATGGTTTTTAAATTTTCTGGTGCTATCCCACACCCAGTATCCTTAACTTCAATCACAAGGAATGACTGTTTCTCATAACAAGTTATATCAATTTTTCCTTCATTTGTATACTTCACTGCGTTATGAATTAAATTATATAAAATTTGGCGAAGACGGTTTTCATCATCTTGGACAAAGGTTCCCCGTTCTATATGATTATAAATTTTGACATTCTTACTAATCGTGTAGGAAAGCACTTCTACAGTCATATGTGTAATGGCATATAAATCAACAGATGCCATCCGCAATGTTAATTCATTCTCCTTCAGCTTTGAAAAATCAAGTAAATCATTGACTAAATAGGATAGACGTTCTGCAATATTGAAAATAAGTGATACTTTTTCTTTTTGTTCGTCCGCTGAGATAGGTAAACTATTATCCTTCAGCATAGATTGTGAAATGCCTATAATGCCATGTAAGGGCGTTTGGAATTCATGAGATGTTTTAGCGAGAAACTCATCCTTTAATTTATCTACACGTATCAGTGCCTCCGTTAGCTTGCCTTTTTCTAAATAAGAATCTGCAAAACGATGAGAAATATATAGGGAAAGCATTGTCAGGCAAATAAATGGCAACAATGGTGGTAAAGCACTCAGTTCAAGATTAATATTTGTATTTAAAGTAGCAACGATAAAATAAAGCAAAATGGCTAGAGAGCTTAATGTTAAATACATTACTCCAGTAGCACGTTTGTAAATTGCTATAATTTGTACATAGAAGATATAAACAATATTTGCGAATACATACAATGAGTTGATATTCTGAAATAGTGAATTAATGGATGTTGGAAGTAATGCAACCAGCATTAGAAGGGTACCTATTGCGCAAAACACTTTCACAACTAAACGATTCATATGTTTTATTAGAGCACGGTAAAAATACAACAATATAAAAAGGCCTACAGCTATACTAGAGATCATTTGCATTTTCTGAAATGGAGCATAGGAAATATTTATAAAGTCTAGTAATAGCTTTTCGCCATGAGTAAGGGTGTAAACCCCACTTGCGAAACAAAATATAGAGAAGTAAAGCTGTTCTATACCAAATTTTGAATAAAGATATGAGCCAAAAAAGTAGATAAACATTGTTAAAAAACCTGCTAAGGTAATTAAATCGTAGAATATGGCACCCTCTCGAAGCTTTGCAATACTAGATTGATCCCCCAAAAAAATGGAGCTAATAATTCCTCCTCCTGGTGCATAATCAAAATTGGCTACATGAACAATCAATTCAAGTTCTTTTTTATCAGGCGAAAAATAAGCGGTATATGGGGTATTGTGGGGTATATAGCTGCTATCCTCAGCTGGCTCTCCACTATGTCCAACTCGCTTTCCGTTAATATACAATGCGTTCGACATTCGAATGTTACTCGTTTTAATTCCTAAAATATCTTCGGTATCATCGATTAAAACCTTGAGACGATAAGTCCCACTTTCAAATACAGGTATTTGTTGCCCATCAATTGTATATTTTGTCCAAGCTGAAGGGACATTAACAAGATAGCTTTGATAGGAATCAAAGGCTTCACCGTCCACTAAATGATTCGGGATAAATTCCCACTCCCCATCTAATTTGATAGGCGTATTATCGTGAAATGAATGATGACGTAAATCCATCACACCTTCAATCGCTTGCGGCCCATGCGACTTAGGTTGAGTTAAGAAAAAGGTAATGCCTGCTATCAGCACTGAGCCAATAATAATTGCGAACAATAACGATAATTTTTTCATCGTAAAAATCCCTTTCAAATGATTTATTTGGATTATACAAGATAACTTACGGCATTAATACAAAATTCCTACTAGCGATGAAATCTAAWTATKGCGAGCTTAAAGGATGGCGATAATCTCTATCTCTGAACTGTTGAAATTAAGTTGTTTTTATGATGGAGGAATAAATAATGCTAAAACGGAAAATAGTAAAGTTACGTTGTAAAATGAATGAAAACAAAAATAAAATCTTTTTTAAGATAATTATGCATATAATATTTAGCTAAAATTTTTTTAGTTTATCTTGATTATTATTTCAAAAGAGTATATCTTAATTAGCAGATAGATTTTTTATTCTTCAACATGAATAAATATCCAATCAACTATATTCGAGAAATGTATTCTCATACACAATAAATTATAAATAAAAGGAGTTACAATTTATGAAGAACAAGTTATTCATCATGATGCTGGTACTAGTAATAGGTGTACTTGCAGCATGTGGCACTAAAGACAATAATGCAAGCGATACAGGATCTACTACGGATACAGAGGGTAAGCAAGTATTAAAAGTTGGTACATCAGCTGACTATGCGCCATTTGAATATGTGGATGCAGCAAAAGGCGAAGAAATTATTGGATTTGATATTGATCTAATCAAATTAGTTGGAGAAAAAATAGGCGTTGATATGCAAGTGCAAGATATGGACTTTAACAGTTTAGTGCCAGCACTTCAAGCAGGGAAAATTGATGTCGTTATTTCTGGTATGACACCGAATCCAGAGCGTGAAAAAGTGGTAGATTTCTCAGATAAATATAATGAAACAGAGCAAGTAATCCTTGTTAAAAAGGATAGCGGTATTAAAAAAGAAGCTGACTTAGCTGGTAAAAAAATAGGTGTACAAACTGCATCTATTCAGGAAAACTTAGGTAATGAAATTGCGAAAAAGGTTGATGTAACAGTAGAAGGACGTACGCGAATCCCTGAGATTGTGCAAGATATGATGTCTAAACGTTTAGACGCAGGTATTTTAGAGGGTGGCGTTGCGAAAGGCTATTTAAAAACGAATGATCAATTAGAGGCTTTCCCAGTGGAAGAACAGCCTGAAGATTTCAAAGCAATCGCTGTTCCAAAAGGAAGCTATTTAAAAGATAAAATTAATAAAGCTTTAAAAGAGCTAGCTGAAGAAGGCAAAATCAAAGAGTTAGAAGAAAAATGGTTAGAAAAAGTTGAATAATAATTTCGTGCGATAGCTCTACTTTTGTGCTATCGCTTGTGCTTTTCATTATTATCCTTTAAGCCTCTTCTAAATTTGTGTTTGGTACAAAAAACAAAGCTACATCATGATGAAAAAGAAAGGAGGGAGCGCTGTGAATTTAGATTTTACAGCTATCGTTCCCTCTATTCCTTATATTTTAAAAGGGATAGGTGTTACACTTCAAWTTGCWATSGSTGMATCCRTCATTSGTTTTMTMGTAGGTATACTTTTAGCAYTATGTAAAATTGGTAWAGTGAATTTTTTACGTTSRTTTGCTGATTTCTATACGTCGATTTTCCGCGGTACACCTCTTGTATTACAATTACTAATTATTTATTATGCAGTACCGCAATTACTAGATATCCAAATTGAGCCTATTCCAACCGCTATTATTGCTTTTGGTTTAAATTCAGGTGCATATATTTCGGAGATTATCCGTGCTGGTATCAATGCAGTTGATAAAGGACAAATGGAAGCTGCACAAGCATTGGGTATTCCATATGCAAAAATGATGAAGGATATTATTATTCCGCAAGCAGTAAAAAATATTTTACCATCCTTAGTAAATGAATTTATTACATTAAATAAAGAAACAGCAGTTGTGACAGTAATCAGTGCATTAGATATTATGCGTCGTGCCTACATTGTAGGAGGTTCGACATACCGTTATCTTGAGCCACTACTTTTTGCAGGGGTAATCTATTACATCATGACGCTTGTTTTAACGTTCCTTGGTAAACGAATCGAGAAAGGAATGAGAAAAAGTGATTAAAATTGAAGATTTACACAAATCTTATGGGCAGAATGAAGTATTAAAGGGTATATCAACTGAAGTTAAAGAAAAAGAAGTAATTGCTATTATTGGACCTTCAGGATCAGGTAAATCGACATTTCTTCGTTGCTTAAATTTATTAGAAACTCCGACAAGTGGGAAGGTAACGATTGCAGGGGAAGTCCTGACAGATAAAGGGACAAATATAATGAAAATACGTGAAGAAGTAGGTATGGTATTTCAGCATTTTCATCTTTTCCCTCATAAAACTGTGCTTGAAAATTTAACATATGCGCCAATCAATGTGAAGGGTTTGGATAAGGCTACAGCTATCAACAAAGCAGAAGAGTTACTAAAGAAAGTAGGTCTGTTTGAGAAGCGTCTAGAATATCCAAATCGTTTATCGGGAGGACAAAAGCAACGTGTTGCTATTGCGCGAGCACTTGCCATGGACCCTAAAGTTATATTATTTGATGAGCCTACATCGGCACTTGACCCTGAAATGGTTAAAGAGGTATTGGCTGTTATGAAAAACCTCGCAGATTCTGGGATGACAATGTTGATTGTGACACATGAGATGGGCTTTGCTCGTGAGGTTGCTGATCGTATTCTTTTCCTTGATGGCGGCAAGCTCATTGAGGATGCTCCTCCAGAACAGTTTTTTTCAGCGCCATCAACACAGCGTGCAAAGGATTTTTTAGAGAAGGTTTTATAATAAAACAACAGGCATTTAGCTTCTCCGTTAGATGAGAGCTAAATGCCATTTTTATTGAAGGGATATATCAAATTGAGTCTGTAAGGTGTCTAATGTAAATAATTCCTCAATATGATAGGCTCCTGCTGGATGTTTATTGTTAAGAAACTCGTTAGCTATAAATGCTGCAACTTTCGCTGTTACAAGTGATTCATCGCGATCAAGAAAGTCTAATGTGAAGCTTACTTCTTTGTGATGTTTTGTCCCAATGGCTTCTATTTGTATGCCACACACATCAGAACCAATTTTAATTTTTTGAATAAGTGAAGCGAGCAAGATTTGTATTCCGTTAAATTTTAATAGGCAAGCAATTCTACTCTTTTGTAAAAAGGATACAAATTTATTGAGTGGCTCAACATCAAAGCCTAATCTTGTGMCSATMGRMATARAMSSGAAAYGCTTTGTTAATGTATGCTGGTCAGAGAAATTAAATTGATACACACTTCGTTTCCCAATCTTTTTAAATTTCACGGTTCTCTTATTAGTAAAATKAKCAACCTTATGATTGTTGTAGCTACTAAAGGGTTTATTTAATTGTTGCAATATCCAAAGAATTGCCGCGGTGCCATGTGTATCGCCTGCCCCAAGTAAGATGGAAATMTGCATCTTCTCGAGDGAGGATAATTGCCTTGCARCATGCATGGCMATTAAGTTGGTCAATCCTGGAGCCATACCAACACTAAAAATGGCTGTAGATTGTTTTTGTACAGCTAGTGAGTGAAGTGCCTCTAACTTTTTAAGGAAGGTATAGCTTGCAGTAATATCGATATAGATAATCCCTTCATTTAAGCAGAGCTGTGCAAATGCAGTATCCTTTTGCTCTAGACACATAATGACCAGTGCTACATTTTCTAATTGCTCTGGATGCACTTTTTCTGACACATCCAATTGAAGAGGTCTTACTAAGTTTTTGTGCTCGACACAGAAATCCTTAGCCTTTTCTATATTTCTTCCGGCAATCCATATTCTGTTGGGATAGCTTTGCAACAATAATTTTGCAATTTTCCCTCCCACTTCACCATAGCCTCCGATGATTAAGATATTCCCATTTTTCATATAGTAGTTTCTCCTTTAATAGCGACTAAAGCGTCAATCATATGTGTTTTAAAATAGGGAAGGATTGTTGTAAAACCAGCCTCTTTCAGCAAATCAATAAGCAATTCAAGAGTAATCGGGTGAGTTGTCATGCGAAAGGATTGTTCAAAGCGTTCCCAATGATCCTCGCTTATTCCGTTATGAAGCATGGAACTTCGCCAATAACGAAGCTCGTGTTTGAATGTTTGGGAAGTTAAATCAGCATTAATCGATGAGATAAATAACACACCATTTTCATTTAAGCTATCCGCAATTTTTTGAAGCATTGCCCTCTTCTGGTCAAGTCTTCATATAAAATGTAAAACTAAATGACAACTAGCTACATCGAATAACTCATTAACTCTTAGGGAGAGTAAATCCTTCTCAAGCCACTTAATAGTAAGTCGATGTGGTAGCGATTCAATTTGTTTAGCAGCCAGCTCCAGCATTACCTTTGAGGTATCGACTGCTGTGAAATGGGCAGAAGGAAAGGATTTGCCTAATGTGAGTAATTCCTGTCCGCCACCAGCACCTACTACTAAAAATTTATTTGCAGGGGTGAAATTCTGAAGTATATTGACCATCATGTCATAAATAAGATCATAGCCTATGATTTTTTGTCGAATGGACTGTTGATAATTGTTGACAGAAGGACTGTCCCAGCTATGTATAGATCTATTCATTAAAATACCTCCAAAGCAATTTATTTTTATACGTTAAAATTTCGAGAGCAATTCCTTCATCTTTAAGCAATCATTCTGATGAAAGGCTGATGACTGTTTAGTGAAGTCACCTAGTATCTGTGTAGGACTATTCCCTAAAAATATCTGGTGGATCACCTTAACTAGGTATGAAAATAGTTTGATGTGCTAGACCTCCTATAAGTTGTAATGGCACTCTTTTTGCATATAGATTAGCTCCCATATTAAGAGGAAGTACCATAAATTGTGCTTGGTTTTTTTGTATTTGAGCTAAAAGGGTATCTACTGTTTCCCAGGTAATAAGTTCAATATCCTCTTTTGTTCTGCCAACAGGATGCTTGGAAAAATAGCAGACGAGTTAGGGGCACTAATAGTAGCTTTAATCTGAATTCACACCACCCACAATTGCTTGAGACGATTTCTCTGAGCAGCCACTAATAACGGAAGTAGCTAGCAAGAAAATAAAAAGTAAAAATTTTCTTCAAAATAGTATTCCTACTTGTTGAACTTCTGTACAATTCAATTAAGAATTATTCTCAATTATAAACTTTCGGAAAAAAAGAACTATCCCATATTTCTGGGGGGAGGTAGGTGTTTATGAAGGAAGCACAATATTGGCAACGAAAATCTGACCAATGCTTAAAGCACAGCAAAAATTCGTTTGAATATCGTCAATTGATGATCGAAGCTCTACGAACACATATAAATTTTGATGCGTATTGCTGTACATTAACGGATGTACATACTCTTTTTTCGGTAGGAGCAGTTACTGAACAATCAATAGAGGTGATTCATCAGGAGATTATGGAATTGGAATATACGACAGAAGATGTAAATAGATATGGATTCTTAGTTCAAAGTGGGCAAAACATAGGCAGGTTAAGCGATTCCTCAAGTCGAAGCTTTCGCTATAGAGAAGTTTTAATGCCCAATGGTTTTAGTGATGAAGTAAGAGCTGCATTAATTTATCAAGGACAATGCTATGGTTTTTTAACACTATTCAAAAGAGCTGAAAATGAACAGCCTTTATTTAAAGATCAAGATGTGATGCTTATAAAAAGACTGATGCCAATTATGGGTGAATCATTAAAGAAGTTCTATCATTATATTATTGAGGAGAGGATTCCAGCTGTAGAAGGAGAACAAGGCATTGTTATTTTTGATAAAGGGTTAAAAATTCTTTCAAGTAATACCAAAGCTTGTGAATTGCTAGCCATTTTAAGAAAGTATGAAAGTTTAGCAGAAATTCAAGTTCCTAAGCCTATTCAAGCTATCTGTGCAAAATTACTTGCTGACAAGTACAATTCAAATACTTCTTTAATAGTACCTATCAAAGATACAGGCTATATTGCTATTCGGGCTTCACTTTTGCTGACAAGCCAACAAGAACAGCAAATTGCTTTATTAATAAATGAAGCATCATCAAGAGAAATGCTCAATTTCTTAATAACAGCCTATAATCTTACCCCTAGAGAAAAGGAAGTAGTATTTGAAGTTATTAAAGGGATTCCTACAAAAGAGATTGCTTATAATCTTGATATTTCAATCTACACGGTACAAGATCATTTAAAGGTAATTTTTCAAAAAGTAAATGTCTCAAATCGAAATGAGCTAGTATGGAAGATCTTCTCCCGCTTCCAATTAGATTAATAAGGTGGACTAACGAAACTGCTATCTTTCTAGCAGTTTCTTCATGTTGTTGAAAAAAGATGATGTCAACTTTTCCTTAACTTTCATACTTAGCTGTAGTGAACAAATAGCCCATTATTTGTATAACTAGAGAAAGAATAGGCTTTTTTTCATTGTAGAGAAGTGATGGGTGACAACACCTCTTCATAAGAGTAGTGAAGACCTCCACCTTATTTGAAAACCTTTGCTAAAAAGGTAACACTTTTGTGGGGCGGATTGGAAGGCTACTTGACTCCGGTGGGATAGCGAGACAGGCGAACCCTGCATGGAATGGAAGCGGATCAGCGCTCGCCTACAGGAAAGTAAGTATAAAGGAATTAAATCCATTTGATAGTTAAAAAGAAGCCAATAACTATACTTTAGCTACTAGTATCACTAATCATAATAAAAGGTTAAGAAAAATTAACCTAAAAAATGGAATAAATTCATAGTGAAATCTATTGACCTATAATATAATGAAAAAAAGGCTAAAAGCCACAAAATAAATGCAATAACAGACTTTTTATTTGGGTATTAAGTATTATTTATTACTAGGATTTTAAAAATCTGAATTTTTTGATAAATGAAGTATGGGAGATATAGGATATGACTCTATAATTAGTAAGCTATTCAAGAAAAGAAGGAGGCGAAAGGATGGAAGTAGAGCTTAAGTCTATTACGAAAGAGGACGAGCCATTCCTTTACGAAGTCTATGCTTCTTCTCGTAGGAAAGAAATAGATTCATGGGGATGGTCTGCTGAACAAATACAGCACTTTTTAGAAATGCAGTGGTGCGCACAGCAAACCTCATATAGACAACAATTTCCACATGCAAGCCATTGTATTATTACTTCAGATGAGCAATATGTTGGAAGATTGTTAACAGAAGATTTACCTGAGCGACTACATATAATTGATATTTCTATTTTGCCAAGTTTTCAAGGTAATGGAGTAGGATCTTATCTCATTAGCAATCTTCAGCAAAAGGCAAAAGAAGAAAATAAACCAGTGATATTACAAGTTCTTCATACTAATCCTGCAAGAAATCTATATGAGAGACTAGGATTTCATGTAGTGTCAACTGATGAACTCTATTTAAAAATGAGGTGGCAATAAACGTATCAAGTCTTTTAAAGCTGCCTCTCGTCCATTATTAAAAACTAAAGAGAGGTGAATGTGAAGTGCCAATATCAAATTCGGCTTTACAGACATATGAAGAAAATTTACGGCAAACGATTCAGTACTTTTTTAATTTAGAGGGACAAATCGAAAATGTCATTGTACACATTGACAGCAGTATCAAAAACTATATTCAAAAAAAAGAAAGGAGATTTTTATTAGCAAGTAAAAAGAAAGAAAAACATCTCGAAGAAGTAAGAATACTACAATCGGATTTACAAAAATCTTTAATTGGTATGGCACATATTAAACAGCTACTTGTCAATGAAATAAACACTTTGCAAAAAAATAACAGAGAATTACAGCAAACTTTTAAGGAAATGCTTCCCCTACTTCCATTTGCAGTATCAAGCATCCCTTTTGAGACAAGTTTTTCTTCAAATGTTCAATTCAACATATTGCTGTCCCTCTTAATTGAAAAAGAGATAGTAACAAAATTACCCCTTCTAACTGCAACAATTGAATCGAGTCAAGTAAATGAAATAATAGTAACCCTAGACAATTTTGATGTGAACATAAAAGAGCAAATAAATGAAGCAAAAAGCAGTGTTGCTAAATTAATGTCAATCATTATGGATACTGAAAATGAATTGGACAAACTATTTGGCGATGTCGTCTCTAATTTAAATCAAAGTGATAAGTTGTCAGAATCGCCCTATACGCAACAGGATGTCATTACAGAGATTAAGAGCAAGGGAGAGCAGTTGAAAATATGGGCGGACCATTATCAAATGCTTCATACAATGTTTGAAAAAGATATGGAATTCCAAGAAGCTATACATCTAACGGCAAAAGTATTAAGCGAAAGTTTAGAGGAACCAGCACAAATCTATCAAAACCAGAGAGTTTTACAAGGAGCTTATCTACTCGAAACAGGTGCGAACTATGTGACATTAGCACAAGATGTAAAGCTATCAGAACAACAGGCAAAGCTGTTAGTAGCAGCATACTTATTGCTAAACCAAGAGAGCATAGCAGTAGTTGCTGAAGAAGTGAATTTAGAATTTATGGAGATTGAAGCTTTTTATAAAGAAAATAAAGAATTATTTTCTTTAATTATTTCCTAATCAGAAAGGAGAAAATGCTATGCCAATTTCGGAATATCAATTAGACAACTATGTAAAGGAACTTCAACCCAGTATTAAAAATATAATTGAACTAGAAGACAAGCTTGGAAAAGCCGGTGGAGATATAGACAGTATTTTATCTAAATTAAAAGATGAAGGATTTGACCTAGGTGCATGGCTTGGTGACAATCTATTTCGGACAGATAACCCGAAAAGGAAAGAAACAGCTATTCAACTGTTAAATGACTTAAACAATGAATTAAGTAATGCAAAAATTGATTTAAATATTTTAAAGCATGATATCCAAGATGAATTAAATACTTTATTAAAAGAGTATGGGGATTGGAAAACTTACTTTGATAATAGGTTACCATTTATTGCGTTTTCCATAGCTGTACCTAAATTCCAGGCTTTTAATCCCTTTCATCGATTAATGCTAGGGTTTGTATTAACCGTCGTATTGAAAGATATATTACTACCAATATTTGAGGTATTAGGGTTAGGTGTTGTAGGTCTTATTGTTGTGGTGGTGTTAATAGATGGAATAATTCAAGGCGAAAAAAGAATGGAGCTATTTGAAAATATCCAAAAAGAAACAAAGGCTGCGATGGAGGATGTTAAAAAGTTAAGACAGGATATCAATGATGTGCAGGTGCAAGTAAATGCCTTTTTTGAAGATGTGGCAAAGAGCTTTCAAGAAACAGGCTTGTTAACAAAGCCATATACAAACCATCAGGAGCTAGTATCGTTCGTTAAACAACAGGCTGGCACATTAAGACGTTGGTCGGATCAATATGATTCGATGAAGCGAATGATTAATAAAGGCTTAGATATTGAATTTTCAGCAGAAGTGGTTGCTGCAAATCTAGTAAATAAACAAGATGATGAAAATGAATTAGACAATTACAGCAAACTGTTAATGGGTGCCTACCTTATTGAAATGGGAGAGCAAAATAGTGTAGTTTCTCAAAAGCTTGATATGTCCCTAGAAAGAATTAAAAAAGTAAAAGCAACCTACATGTTATTTAAAATGCATACACCAGATGAAATTGCACAAGTCTTGGAAATGGATGTAAACGAGGTCATGACAATTCAAGAGACAAATAGCGATTTAATAGCAATTGTTAGCTAAAAAATAATTTTAGAATGGATGGATAATATGGCGATTACAGAAGCGACATTAGCAACCTATGTAGAAGAATTACAGCCTACTCTAAAAAATATTTATGAGGTAGAAGACAAGCTGGCTGAATGTAAAGAGGGAATTGATAGTATCATTTCTAAGCTATTGGACGAGGATTTAGAAATTAGTGCATGGCTTGGGGACAATGTATTTCGTACAGATAACCCAGAGCGAAAGGCACAAGCAATTAAGCTTTTAAAAGAGCTGAAAAGTGAGTTAAGTGGAACATCAATTGACTTAAATATTTTAAAGCATGATATCCAAGATGATTTAAATAGTTTGCTAATGGAATTCCTAGAATGGAGAAAGTGCTTTAAAAATACGTTGCCATTGATTTCTTTATCAATCGTTGTGCCTTCTTATAAAAAAATCACTTTAGATAAATATGTCGCGCTTACATTATTTGTTGTGAATCAATGGATTGGAAAAATAAAAGTGCTGGATAGCTTAGTAGCAAAACTTGGTACGCTTGGCGCAATAGCAGCTGTCCTTTATCTTATTACAGGAATTATTCAAGGGGAATTACGCAAAGAGTATTTTGAAAATATTCAAGCAGAAACGAATAAGGCAAAAGAGGATTTAACTAAGACAAAAGAAGAGATTAATCGTGGCCAAAGTCAAGTTAATGCTTTCTTTAAGGATCTTGCAAAGACTTTTAAGGAGACGGGACTTTTACACGATACGGATGTAAATCATCGAGAGCTTGTTTTCCTAGTAAAGGAACAAAACTATACATTACGCAAATGGGCGGATCAATTTAATGCTATGAAAAGGATGCATGAAAAAGGGATGGATTTATCCGTAGCAGCGAGTATAGCTGCAGAAGCATTATGTAAAAACGTTGTGGACCAAAATGAGTTACAAAAAGTCACTAATACTTTATTAGGTTCGTATTTGATTGAGAACCATACGGATTTAGCTGAAATCTCCAATATTTTAAAAGTCTCTGGAGATCAAGCAAAGAAAATAAAAGCTATGTATATGTTATTTACAAAGCATACACCATCCGAGATAGCAAGAGTTTTAGAAATGGAAATTCAAGAAATCGAAGCTATACAAGAAGAAAATAAGGATATTTTAGCGAGTGTTGCTTAATATTGTTTGAAATTTCAGGAAAGAGGTGAGTGGCAAAGCAAAAATGAAAGATAAAGTGAAATTGCGAGTGGCATTAAGTGAAGAGGAAGATACCCTTTATTCATTATTTGTATCTACAAGAAAAAATGAATTTGCCATATTAGAATTGGATGAGCAACAAATAGAAGGTTTATTACGTATGCAATACGATGCTCAAAAAGCTTCTTATCAGCAACAATTTCCTAATGCCAAATATGAAATCATAATGTATGAAGGTGTAGGTATTGGTAGATTAATAACCGAGGTACAGCAAGAAGCAATACGTCTGATTGATATTTTCATACTTCCTGAATATAGAGGTAGCGGAATCTGTACAGTGCTATTGAGGGAATTTCAGCATGTAGCTGCTGAATCTAGATTGCCAATAGAATTAACTGTGTTGATGGGGAATCCTGCACAGAGGTTGTATGAGAGATGTGGGTTTGTTGTTACCGGAGAGGTAGTGCCGCATGTGATGATGGCGTGGCATAGGAAATAATGAATGTTTCTTTGAACTTACTAAGTAGTTTTGTCATTGGAGTTAAAGTGAGGGAACTGCCGATTTTTAAATGATTGGAATACTTATACGATTTTTAAGTTAATTATGAGTGTCGGAGAACCTTTCAAGCGTATTTGTATTAAAGGAAATTTCCCTCAGTAAGAATAAATAAAATTAAAGTGAGGTATAAAATTATGGCCGAAATGTATATGGGATCTATTGTTGCATGGCCAGCACCATTTGCTCCAAAGTACTGGGCATTTTGCAACGGTCAAGAACTTCCAATTCAACAGAATCAAGCTTTATTTGCTGTATTAGGAAATCGATATGGTGGAGACGGAAAGAATACTTTTTGTTTACCAAACTTAAATGGACGTGTGCCAGTAGGCGCGTGTGGGAATGGGGGAATGGGAGGAACTATACCACAAGGAGTCACTCCGTGTAATCTAGGACAGACTGGCGGTGTGGAGAAAATAACCCTTTCTCCATTAAATATGCCACAACATACTCATAGTGCAACTACGTCTACATCTAATCTAACAGTAAGTAATATGAACGTTGCAATCCCAGCCTCCTCTCAAGGGGGAGGAAGTAATTCACCAAATAATGCAAGCCTTGCAGCCTCTGTAGATCAAGGTATGGGAACAGCAGATTTTTATACAGCGGGAACTACGGATACAAACTTGAAGCCATTTTCTGTCTCAGGTGGAACAGTGAGTGGGAATGTAACAACCACGATTGCGCCAGCTGGACAATTAGCGCCTTCTGCATTGGATATTCGGCAGCCTTTCCAAGCGTTGAATTATATTATTTGTATTCAAGGCTGGTTCCCTATTCGAGAATAAATAAAATCTATTTTTTATTAAATAAAATTAAAGTGAGGTATTTTATGGCAGAGAATTACACAGGAACTATTGTAGCATGGCCAGCATCATTTGCTCCACAGGGCTGGGCATTTTGCAACGGTCAAGAACTTTCAATTCAACAGAATCAAGTTTTATTTGCTGTATTAGGAAATCGATATGGTGGAGACGGAAAGAATACTTTTTGTTTACCAAACTTGAATGGACGTGTGCCAGTAGGCGCGTGTGGGAATGGGGGAATGGGAGGAACTATACCACAAGGAGTCACTCCGTGTAATCTAGGACAGACTGGCGGTGTGGAGAAAATAACCCTTTCTCCATTAAATATGCCACAACATACTCATAGTGCAACTACGTCTACATCTAATCTAACAGTAAGTAATATGAACGTTGCAATCCCAGCCTCCTCTCAAGGGGGAGGAAGTAATTCACCAAATAATGCAAGCCTTGCAGCCTCTGTAGATCAAGGTATGGGAACAGCAGATTTTTATACAGCGGGAACTACGGATACAAACTTGAAGCCATTTTCTGTCTCAGGTGGAACAGTGAGTGGGAATGTAACAACCACGATTGCGCCAGCGGGACAATTGGCGCCTTCTGCATTGGATATTCGGCAGCCTTTCCAAGCATTGAATTTTATCATATGTATTCAGGGGATATTTCCTAGTCAACAGTAGGTGTTGCAAAATGCTAGGTTCATATAACATTTCTTTATTTGATACATAGAAGGAATAGTTTTGTTGGAGGAGATATTTATGAGACAACGTTATAAGAAAATAGTAAGTATCCTACTAATCTTTCTATTATTTTTTCAATGGATACCCAGTACATTTGCTGATTTTACACTAGCAACACCACCAAGTGTAAACTATAAAGCAGTGGCTTATGGTGATGGTAAATATGTAGTTACTGATACTACTGGTAAGGCTTATTATTCAACAAATGGATCATCATGGACACAATCAACTATTATAACTTCCTTACAAACAATTAACTCAGTAGTTTATGAAAATAATCATTTTATGGCAGTTGACAATTCATCTAATTTTTATACGTCATCAGATGGGCAAACATGGACAACAGCTACTTCAGTAGATAGTAGTACCCCTCTTCATTCAGTAACATATGGATATAATAAATATGTTACTGTTGGTAATTTAGGTAATATGTATGTTTCAAGCAATGGGGTGACATGGCAAAAAAAAACCCCACAGACAAATCATCTTTATGGTGTAATATACGCTAATAATCAATTCGTCGCAGTAGGTGCTGGTGGAACGATATTAACATCTCCAGATGGGGAAAATTGGTTATTGCAAACCTCTAATACCAAAAATATTTTAAGATCTGTAATTTATGCAAATGGTCAATATGTGGTCGTTGGTCAAAATGGAACGATTCTCACCTCACCAGATGGGGTATATTGGACAATTCAATACAATTTACCAGTAGATGCAATGTCTTTCCTCTTAACTAGTGTATCTTATGGAAATGGTCATTATGTAACAGTTGCAGCTTCTGGTAAAGTATATTACTCTATGGATGGAATAAATTGGTATGAACAAGCGGTTGGTTTAGGTAAAACTATTTTACAGGGGGTTACTTATGGAAATGGCCAGTTTGTAGTAGTTGGTAATAGTGGAACTATACTGTATGGGAATCCAGATGTACCGACTCAAGCACCCGCAGTTATAACCTTAACCCCAGCGACAAATATTACGAGTACAGGTGCAACGGTAGGTGGGGAGGTAACTTTTGATGGAGGGGCCGAGATTACAGAACGTGGAATTGTGTATTCAACGAGTACCGAACCAACTACGGAGAATAGTGAGAAAGTAACTGCTATTGGAACAACGGGAGCGTTTAGTGTCGATCTATCAGGTCTTAATCCAAGTAGTACTTATTATTACCGAGCGTACGCGAAAAATTCGGTGGGGACTAGTTATGGTGAAAATGAGATGTTTGAGACACTAACTGTTTTGCCAGAATTGGGAGGCACGGTAAGCATCACAGGAGAGGCTAAGTATGATGGTGTGCTAACCGCGGATATTAGTGGTATCACGTATACACCAACAACGACAGCGGATGTGCCAACCTATCAATGGTATAGAGGGAACACGGTAATTCCAGGAGCGACCTCATTCACATATACGTTGGCAGAGGCCGATATCGGTGAGAAACTCAAGGTTACAGTTAGTGCCGATGGAACGCATGCGACAGGAAGTGTAACGAGTGGAGCGACGGCAACTGTGGAAAAAGCGAATGGTCCAAGTGCACCGTCAGCACCAACTGAAGCCAGTAAAACGCCGACAAGTATTACGCTAAATGGAGTAGCAGGTCAAGAATACAGTAGAGATAACGGGACGACCTGGCAGGATAGTCCAATCTTTAGTGGACTCACTTCAGATACGGAATATATTTTTATCACGAGAGTGAGAGAAACTGCGACTCATAAGGCATCACTAGTAAGTGCAGAGGCACCAATCCAAACTCAACCTGTAGCGATTCCAGTAATAGGAGGCACGGTAAGTATTGCAGGAGAGACACAGTATGGAAACGTATTAACCTCGGATATTAGTGGCATCACGTATACACCAATAACGTCATCAGATGTACCAACCTATCAATGGTATAGAGGGAACACGGTAATTCCAGGGGCGACCTCGTCCACGTATACATTGGTAGAGGCGGATATTGGTGAGAAACTCAAGGTTACAGTTACTGCCGATGGAACGAATGCGACAGGAAGTGTAACGAGTGAAGTGACGGCAACTGTGGAAAAAGCAGATGGACCAAGTGCTCCATCAGCACCAACTGAAGCCAGTAAAACAACAACAAGTATTATGGTACATGGAGTAGCAGGTCAAGAATATAGTAAAGATAACGGGACGACCTGGCAGGATAGTCCGATCTTTAGTGAACTTACTCCTAATACTGGGTATATGTTTATCACGAGAGTGAAAGAAACGGCAACTCATAAAGCTTCGTCAGTGAGTATAGGAACACCGATCCAAACTCAACCTGTAGCGATTCCAGTAATAGGAGGCACGGTAAGCATCGCAGGAGAGACAAAGTATGGCAGCATGCTAACCGCAGATATTAGTGGGATCACATATACGTCAACGACGATAGAAGATGTGCCAACTTATCAATGGTATAGAGGGAACACGGCCATTTCAGGGGCGACCTCACCTACGTATACGTTAGTTCAAGCAGATATTGGTGAGACGATTAAAGTTACAGTCACTGCCGATGGAACGAATGCGACAGGGAGTATAACGAGTGGTGAAACAGCTTTCGTGGAAAAAGCGGATGGACCAAGTGCTCCGCCAGCCCCAACCGAAGCCAGTAAAACATCGACAAGTATTACGCTAAATGGGGAAGTAGGTCAAGAATATAGTAAAGATAACGGGGCAACGTGGCAGGATAGTCTAATTTTTAATGGACTAATACCTGAAACGGAGTATACATTTATCACGAGAGTGAAGGAGACACCCACTCACAAGGCATCACTGGTAAGTACAGGAACATCGATCCAAACACAAACTCAACCTGTAGCGGTTCCAGAAATGGGAGGTACGATAAGTATCACGGGAGAGACGAAGTATGGAAGCGTGTTAACTGCAGATATTAGTGGGATCACGTATACGCCACCAACGACAGCAGATGCACCAACCTATGAATGGTATCGAGGGAACACGGCTATTTCAGGAGCGAACTCTTCCACATATATGTTGGTTCAAGCAGATATTGGAGAGACGATTAAAGTAAGAGCCAGTGCCGATGGAACAAATGCAACAGGAAGTGTAATGAGTGGGGAAACAACTATTGTGGAAAAAGTGGATGGACCAAGTGCTCCGCCAGTCCCAACTGTAGCCAGTAAAACAGCGACAAATATTACGCTAAATGGGGTAGTAGGTCAAGAATATAGTAGAGATAACGGAACAACGTGGCAGGACAGTCCGATCTTTAGTGAACTAACGCCTGATACAGAGTATACGTTTATCACGAGAGTGAAAGAAACGGCGACGCACAAAGCTTCATTAGTAAGTGCAGGAACCCTAGAGAATACTTCTGTGATTAGTACGTTTACTATCACCTACAACGGCAATACAAACACAGGGGGCACAGCTCCAACAGATAGTGAAACGTATGAGCAAGGAGAAACTGTAACAGTTCTGGGTAATATAGGAAATCTAGTAAAAGTGGGTTACACGTTTGAGGGCTGGAACACGCAAGCAGATGGAAGAGGAATAGATTATGCATCAGCTTCAACTGTCCTTATGGGTAGTGGAAATATCATATTATATGCAAAATGGAATCCAGTGACTGTAACACATACGGTAAGCTTTGATGTAGCAGGGGGAAGTGCTGTCTCTAATCAGACGGTAGTACACGAAGGAAAAGCAAGTCAGCCAACAAAAGCGCCAACGAAAGCTGGCTATACATTTGGTGGCTGGTATACAAATAATGCCTACACAACACCATATAACTTTAATACTGTAATTACAGCAAACACAGTGATCTATGCAAAATGGATTAGTAATAATACAGGTGGCGATAATACTGATCCTTCACCAAATCCTGATTCAGGTTCATCAACACCTTCAACCAATGTAGAGGAAATTGTAGTAGATGTAGAATCTGGAAATGGTGATGTAGTTTCAAAAACAACGATAAAACGAGCAAAAAATGTAGATAACACGATGAATGATGATGTCACATTAACAGCAGCAAGCGCAACAGAGACAATTAGGAAATTAAAGGAACAAGGGAATGATAAAGCAAGGATTATCATCCCAGACGAGAAGGATCAAGTAAATCAAGTCCAAGTGTCCATTCCGAAAAATGTGCTGTCACTTCTGCAAAATGGAGCAGTCCATCTCGAAATTGTTACCGATAAGGTTAGAATTGAAGTGCCAAAAACTTCATTGGAAATGTTTAATGAGAATCTATACTTCCGACTGGTTCCTATAAAAGAGTATGATAAACAGCTAGAGATTGAAGAACAAGCCAAAAGGGAAACCGTTGTGCAGCAATTGGTAGAAGGTGGGATTGTAAAGTTGCTTGGTCGTCCAATGACCATCGAAACTAATATGCAAAGCCGTCCTGTTAAATTAACATTGCCGTTGCCTACAGATTTAACAGATGAACAACTTGCCAATTTGGCGATCTTTATCGAGCATAGTGATGGCACAAAAGAAGTTGTACGTGGGAAGGTTGTAGAATATCAAAAGGGAATAGGTTTGCAGTTTGAGGTGAGTAAATTCTCCACCTTCTCCATTCTCTACTTACCAGAGAAGGAAGAAGTGAAGGAGCCAATTACTGAGGGTGTTACCCATCTACCTTACATTCAAGGCTATCCAGATGATACCTTCCGTCCAAATGCTCCTGTTACAAGGGCACAGATGGCAAGTATGTTTGCTCGTCAATTAACAGGTAACGCCATTCCGCAAGCAAAGGCAACCTATACAGACACATTCCAACATGATGCTAAAGATGCAATCGAATTTGCGAAGGAAAAGGGTCTGTTTAAAGGGGTTACAGCAACGAACTTTAATCCAAACGGCTTGATTACGCGTGCACAGATGGCTACAGTGGCAGCCCGCTGGATAGAACAGCAATGTGTAGAACGTCCTGATGCAGATTTCTGTCCACCAACCTCACAAAGTGCAGTATTCAAAGATGTGAGTGTCCATCATTGGGCAGGGCAAGCAATTGATACTGTCAATGCGGCGGAAATTATGACAGGAATAACAGCAGATACATTCAATCCAGATGGATTGTTAACACGTGCACAAGCAGTGAAGGTATTAAATCGACTGTTTGAACGTCAAATTCTCATTGAAGATCAAACACCATTATTTAAAGATGTTCCAAAACACCATTGGGCATTTTATGAGATTCAAGAAGCCGCAAAAAAATAACCAAAAAGAGGGTACGCGATTCGTAATGTAATCGCAGTGCCCTTCTTTTTCATGGCTCGAAATGGAATTTATATCCCGAACCCCTCACTGTTATAATCTTTGCTCTATGGCCAGTAACGGATTCTAGCTTTTTTCGTAAATTACTAATATGAACCTTCAATGCCTGTGTATGCCCGATACTTTCCTCTGCCCAAATAAGCTTATACAGCTCTGATGGGGGAAAAATTTGTCCTGATCGTTGTGCTAGAAAGAAAAAAATTTGAAATTCCTTTGTAGATAGGGCTAATGCTGTGTTACCGATATATACTCTTCCAGAATGAACATGAAAGTGAAAATCCTCTATTATATGAGCTTCTTCCTCTATGTGGTGTACAGCAGCTTTAACTTGAAATTGCTTTCTACGCATGGATATTCTCTTGATTGTCTTCATTAAACGCTCTTTCTCAATAGGCTTTAAAATATAGTCAACAGCCTGTACATTAAAAGCTTCTATTGCAAAACGTTCATATGCAGTGACAAATACAATGTCCATTAAAAAAGGAAGGTCTGCAATCTTACTAGCAAGTTCAATACCATTCATTTCGGCCATATCTATATCTAAAAAAAGAATATCAGGTTTGAGTGTAGGGATGTTTGCAATAGCTTCTAGTGGATTTACGAATTTTCCGATAATAGTAACATCGCTATTATCATGTAACGTGGCTTCTAATAAATTGATTGCTAAAATTTCATCATCTACTATGATGGCTTTCAACATTTTTTCACCTCTTATCATCTAAATTTAGAATATTATGTAGCCCAACTGTACTAAATAAATTTTTCGTCATCAATTTTATACTTGCCTGTAGCAATGGAAGCTGGATTCTGAAATTATTCGATTCTGTAAATTATGTAATTTATTAGTATGTAAAACACATTTATCGTCCAATCTAACTCGATTATTACCTACAATAAAGCAATTCTTTTCTCCTTTAACTGATTTAAGTTTATTAGTATTCTCGCACTTTAGTAAATGAGATGCATTTCCCAAATCGTGATGTATTATGAGGTGATAATAAAATATGCCTTTCTACCCATAGTATAGCATGCCAATAGTTAACAAAAAATAGATTAAAGCGTGTATCATAATCTAATGATAAAAATTTTAAGCTAAGTGTATTTTGTGCATTTTGTGTATTTAAAGTGCATATACTTACAATCACTCTGTTTTTTGCTTATAATGAGAAAGTCAGAATTATTTCTGAAAAAAGTAGCCACAAAGTGAGCGATTGCGATTGAAAAAATTATTATATGGTATCTTCTTTGTTGTTTTTATAGTCATTTTTTTGTACGTAAACAATCACTGGCTAGTCGTAAGTAAACATGTGTTTGAATCAGATAGTGTGCCTGACAGCTTTGATGGGCTACGCATTGTACAAGTTTCGGATTTACATGACGCTGTCTTTGGTGACAAGCAACAAAAATTGATTGCTAAGGTAAAGGATACAAAGCCTGATTATATTTTTATCACAGGTGACGTGATCGATAGTAATCGCTATAATTTAAAACAAAGCCTACAAGCAGTGGAAGGACTAGTTAAAATAGCGGATGTTTATTATGTACTAGGAAACCATGAGGTAGCGACGAATAAGGTGAATGAAATTTATGAGGCGCTGTCATCGTTAGGGGTACATATTATGGCCAACGAATCGACCGTGTTAGAGCGCGACGGGGAGCGCTTGGCGATTGTTGGTATTGAGGATCCGTTAATGGGTAGAACAACAGAAGATATGCTGGACATTGCAACGGCCTATTTGCCAGACGATATGTTTAAGTTGTTACTAGCACATAGACCAGAATTATTTAATACGTATGTAAATTATCACATAAATTTAGTATTTTCGGGACATGCGCATGGTGGGCAAGTTCGTATTCCTGGGCTTGGAGGACTTGTGGCACCAGGACAGGGGCTGTTCCCAAAATATACAGCTGGTGTCTACGAAGCAGACGCGACGAAAATGGTAGTTAGTAGAGGGTTGGGTAATAGCACAGTACCATATCGTATTTTTAATCTACCAGAAATTATTGTGATGGATCTAAAGAAAAAATAAGCACTGCGTAAAATTTACGCAGTGCTTTCAATTTGTTTGCGTTCTATACGTTTAATGAGGTAAATACTTATTTCATATAAAATAATGATAGGTAKTAATACGAGKAACTGASTTATAAAGTCTGGTGGCGTGATAACAGCGGAGCCTACGCCCATTGCGATATAAGACCAGCCTCGTATTTTTTTCATGGATTCAGCAGTCAGTACACCAATGGCTGATAAGAATAGGGCAACAATCGGTAACTCAAATAATAGACCAAGCGGTACTGTAGTCATGATTAAAAAGTGCATATATTCATTTGCTGATACCATGACATCGAAATTGGTAGCCCCAATGCTTACTAAGAATGTATAGCTAAGTGGGTTAACGACGAAATAGCCAAAAGCTACTCCTACTAAAAATAGAACTAACATGATTGGTGCATAGAGGCCTAAAAATCGACTTTCCTCTTCTTTTAAGCCTGGTTTAATAAAGCTCCAAAGAAAGTGGACGAGGAAAGGCATTGCAAGACCAAAAGCTAAAGTTGTTGAAATCGTCATGTAAAATTTAACTACTTCTAGTGGTCCTAAAATAACGAGTGAGTGACCTCGCGTTATGAATGGAAACCAAATATTAATAGTAGAAAAGACAACAATGAAAAATAAAATAAAAACTGTTAACCCTTTGATAATTTGCTTACGTAAATCACTAAGATGCTCCAATAATGAGGTAACAGGTATCAGCGGTTCATCTGACACATGATCCTCTTCAATTGCTACCGTAGGTATTTCAACTAAAGCCTCCACTGGCTTTGGAGGCTCGGCTTGTGGTTTATCTAGAGGGCTTAAATATTTTCTTTTTCCGTCTTCATATGGATCCATAGGAAACCCTCCTACGAAGCATCAGATTTTTTTTCGACCTTTTTTACGGTATCATCTTCATCATCCATAAGTCCCTTAGTAGACTTTTTAAATTCTGCAAACGTTTTGCCAACTGCTCCACCGATTTCTGGTAATTTTTTTGGGCCAAATACAATTAATACAATCACTAAAATAATGATTAATCCAGGTACTCCAATTGCTCCTAGACCTCCCATAAGTCTTGCCTCCTTTAGAATGATTTTTTTATACTAATGAACCACCTGATTGACTGTATTTGATGACTCCCTCAGCACAACGGTAGGCAAGTGCCCCTAATGTGCCTGTTGGATTATAACCACTATTGTGTGCAAAGTTGCCTGCACTTACTGCGAAAAGGTTATCAACATCCCAGTGCTGTAAGTAATTATTCACAACCCCTTGTTCTGGTGTTAAGCTCATCACCGTACCACCTGTATTATGCGTTGTTTGGTAAGGTACGATATTGTAATCGGTAATTTCCGCGTTAGGGACAATAGTTTTTGCACCCATTTCCTTCATAATGTCAGCTGCACGTGCAGAGATATATTTATGAAGAGCTCGATCCTGATCAGTAAAATTGTATGTTAACTGAGTTAATGGCAGCCCGTAAGCATCTTTATAGGTAGGGTCCAGTGATATATAGTTTTCCTTATGTGGCATAGATGCTCCTTGCGCACCAATCCCAAATGAACGTGTATAGTAATAAATAGATTGCTTTTTAAATTCTGGTCCCCAAGTAGGCGTATCAGGCGGAGTTGGATTTGAGCCGATTGGTCGCGTACCTGTCTGTGTAAGTGCAATATTACCTCCGTGAATAAAATCTAAATCACTATGGTCAAAATTATCCCCATTGTAATCGTCTATACACATGCCTAACGAACCTGCACCCATAAATGTATTGTATTGTTCCTCGAAGAACCCAGCAGCACCAGGCAAAATTTGATAGCAATAGTTTCTGCCAAGTGTTCCTTTGCCAGTAGTAGGGTCATATCTTTCACCAATGTCAGAGACCATTAATAGCTTGGCATTATTAAAGACATAACTAGTTAAAACAACAGCATTAGCTGGCTGAATGAATTCTTCTCCCGAAACAGTATCGATATATCTTACACCTGTAGCCTTGTTACCCTGCTTTAAAATTTCAACAACATTGGAATTAAAGCGTAAATCAAAATTCCCTGTCTTCAGGGCTGTAGGGACAACAGTAATTTCTGCGGACGACTTTGCACCATATTCGCATCCAAAGCGTTCACAAAAACCACAATATTGGCAAGCGTTGATTGTTTCGCCATCTGGATTTTTATAAACCTCTGATACATTAGCTGATGGAACCATATAAGGTGTTAGCTTCAGGTTTGTTGCAGCTTTTTCGAATTGTGCAAGCATAGGCGTTTTTTTCATAGGCGGTGTTGGATAGGGATTCGAACGCTTTCCACTAAATTTATTTTTATCATCACCCGAAATACCAGCTGTTTTCTCGAACTTATCGAAATAGGGCTCAAGCTGATCATATGTTAATCCCCAATCCTGAATCAGATAATCTGGTCCAAGCTTATTTGGTCCATAACGTTTATCTGTTAATGTCTTGATTTGAAAATCATAGGGTAAAAATCGATAAGTCATTCCATTCCAATGTGTTCCTGATCCACCCAGACCCTCTCCAAGTAAGAAGGAGCCAAGCTGACGCATTGGTAATGCCTTCATATTTCGATCATTCCGAAAGCTTACGGTCTCTTTAGAAAGATTTTGCATTAAATCATATCGGATGGCATAACGGTATTCGTCATGAACATTTAAATAATCCTCGGTCCCACGCTTTTGACCTCGCTCTAAACCGACTACCTTTAAGCCAGCTTTAGCACATTCAGCAGCGACAATACCGCCAGTCCAACCTACACCAACTGTTACAACGTCTACACTCGGTAATGTTTTAGCCATTTTGTATCCCCCCTTAGTGGTTGCCTAATGGATTAGGCTCAATTTTTTGGAACTTGGCATCTTCTATCTGTGTAATATAAGCCATCTGGTGACCAGGGAAGCCCTTCATACGCCAGCCATCCATATTACGATTTCCTCCATACATAGGGTCAGAATAAGCTCCCTCTAATGTAGCTGCTCKTAATAATGTAAAAAAGAACGCGGAAGTAACCCCAACCATTTCTATGTCACCTTTTTGGAAGGCAGTTAATATTTCATCCATTTGTTTGCCATCTAAATCGTTAAAGCTTTTCTTATAACGCTTTTGTGCTTCATCCTCCATTTTTTGAATACCCTGTCTAAAAATTTCCGCTCGCGTTAAACGGCTTTGATAGCCTTGAGTTGGGGCACCAACATCAAATGGACCTTGCATATATTCTTTAGAGTTACTTCCATAATTTCCTGCAAGTTGATGATCGATAAAATAGGGAACGTCTAAACCAATAGCTCCTGGTCCCAAATCGTCCTCTGGGAAGATACGTTCCGTGGCCTTTGATAAGATACTAAAATCTTTTTCATTTCTGAAGAACATCTTAGCTTTTGGTGAGCCTGTGGCCTCATTCGTTGTTTCATGACCACCATGCTCTAGGGTAGAAGTACCTTTACCATGGATGTTGTHACCAACTAATCCTCCAATTAAACCACCACCGACTAATGTACCAGCAGCAATACCTGTAGTTTTTAAAAAGTCTCGACGAGAAACATTATTTTTGTCTGAACTCATGGAAATCCTCCCCTCAAAATGTGTTAAACGGATCCTATCTTTAATAATCAGCAAAAAATGTGAATTATAATCAATTTTTGTTGGAAAATGTTTTAATTACCTCTATTAGCATGGTGTACTCTCCTTTTTAATGACAAGAGGGATCTATGAATTGAAAATTTTGTAGAAAATTGTTAGCACTATAAAGGTAGTGTAAATGGTATTATTATACATTTATTAATCATATTGGAAAACTTTTGTTGACTTCTACTTTTWGTGACTTTACTCTGAAGTTATGCAAAAATATGCGGATTGTATAGCTAAAAATGGAAGAAGTGAGAAAAAGAGAAATGTGGTTAAAAGGTATTGGTGGTAAATTAATTGTTGCAATTATAGCTCTTGTATTTGTAACATGTGGCACGCTTGGGCTATCTACTTGGATAAATAGTACAAAAGCTGTGAATGAGCAAGTGGAATCTAATTTGGTATCTAGAGCAGAGGATGTTTCCAAATACATAGAAGAACACTTCCAATTAACACTAGTGGAGGTGGAAGCCATTGCAGAGCAAGAGGCAGTTCGGAGCATGGACTTTGAAAAGCAGAAGCAGTATCTATCGAAACGTCTTGCCAGTAATGAAAATTACTTAGGTTTTGGCATTATCAATGCTAATGGAGTTGCCCATTATCTGGATGATACAACAGCTGATCTAGGGGATCGTGATTACGTAAAAGAAGGTTTTACTGGTAAGTCTGTCATGTCTGACATTACGATTAGTCGTGTAACAGGTGAACCAGTCATTTTAATCGTTTCTCCAATTGACACAGTGACAGGTGAAAAAGCTTTATTATTAGCACGTATTGACGGCTATTACCTATCTAAAATCGTGGAAGGCATTAAGGTTGGAGACAGTGGCTATGCATTTATGTTAGATGCTAACGGAACAATTATTGGACATAATAATCATTCTTATGTGAAGGAGCAATACAATCCAATTAAGGAAGCAGACAAAACAGGTATCAAGACAGGCAGAGCAATGGCTGCTAAAGAAATGATTGCTAATGATAACGGTTATTTTTCTTTTGAAACGGAAGATACAGGAACTAGTCTAATGGGCTATCATACCCTCGAAAATGGTTGGAAAATGGGGGTTATCGCATTAGAAGATGAGATGTTTTCAGGGCTTTCTAAGCTTAAGACGAACTTCATTGTCACTACGATCATAGTTTCAATACTTGGGCTATGCATCTCATTTGCCATTTCTCGCTCTGTTAGTAGACCACTTCGACATGTACTTCGCATTAGTGAGGGCTTATCGGAAGGAGACTTTACACAGGAAATTCCAGAAAAATATTTGAAACGTATTGATGAAATGGGAACGATGGCACGTGCATTAGATCGTATGACTGATAATATGCGGGAAATGATAGCCAAAGTGAGTCAAGAAGCAACGGCAGTGAATGAAGCTGCGTGTGATTTAATGGGAGATGTAAATGGAGTAACAAAGCGTTCAAAGCAAATTGCTGGTGCAATAAGTGAAGTAGATCGAGGGGCACAAAGCCAAACTGTGATGGCAGAGGAAAGTGCCTCAGCAATGGAACAAATGGCGATAGGGATACAAAATGTAGCTGAAGTTGCCTCCACAATTGCTTGTAATACAGATTTTATTTCCCAGAAAATTAGTGAAAGCAATCATGCAGTTCAACAATCCGTTTTACGTATGAATGAGATTCAGCAAGGCACAACAGATGAACTATCAATTATTCACAAGCTAGAAAAAGAGTCAGAAGAAATTAGCTTAATTTCAAAAGTGATTACCGATATCTCTGATCAAACAAATTTATTGGCATTGAATGCCTCTATAGAAGCAGCACGGGCAGGAGATGCTGGTAAAGGCTTTGCCGTTGTAGCAGAAGAAGTTCGCAAGCTATCGGAGCAAACAGCAGAATCAGCTACTAAAATTAATGTGCTTATTGAAAGAGTTCAATCTTATACATTAGAAGTAGTAAAAGCAGCTGAATTTGGTGAAGATAATGTTGAGCGTGGTTTAGCTTCTATTGAGGCAGTGGGAGAACGCTTCGAGGAAATGGTTCAAGCAGTAGGAGAAATAGCAGGTCAAATCGAAGAAATGAATGCTTCAGCTGAACAAATGTCTGCCAATACGGAGGAAGTTTCCGCGTCTATGGAAGAAATGGCAGCTACTGCACATGCGGCAAGTGATTATGTGCATGAGGTAACAGATGCAACAGCGGAACAGTTGAAGACGGTAGCAGTAATGAACAATCAAACTGAAAAACTATCAGAAATGGCAAAACGTTTATATGAAGCCATTCAAAAATTTAAATATTAAATTAGAGAGGAGCTGTCTATTAATGACAGCTCCTCTCAGAGTGTTGAAAAACAAAACCATCCATACAATTTTTGTGAAAGGTCAAAATGGATTACCGCTCCATGCACTCCACCTCATAAAAATGTTACTTTTTTTGCAAAGGCTTAATTGAAGGTGTTCACTACTCATTTTATGGAGAGGTGTGGTCAATCATCATTTCTCCCATTGAAAATAAGAGTCTATCCTTTCTCGAATTATACATTTGCTATTTTGTTCACAACGACTGTATGAAAGATAAGGAAAAGCCACTTTTACAGAATGGTTGATTGGAGTGGAGCCAGTGTCACTCCTAGGGGATTTAGTGAACTGCACCCAAAATATTGGACTTAAAAAATCTAATATAGGGGGTGCAGTTAGTGATTTCTGATGAACAAAAGTTAGCCGCAGTTCTAGCTTACATTGAAGAAAAGGAAAGTACGTATCAGATTGCCAATAGATTACAGAGGGATCGACAGTACGTTCGATTATGGATTGAATTATATCGATACCATGGCATTGAAGGAATTATTCGTCCTCAAGGGTTCACGAATTACGAAGATTCTTTTAAAATAAAAGTAATTCAACACCTGATAGAGACGGGCGATTCGCTCCTTCAGACTGCTGCGAAGTTTAATATTCCTTCTCGTGAAACCATTCGGAGATGGAAAAAACAGTGGATGTCCAAGGCTGGAAAGGTGCTCTATCAAATAGAAAAGGAGCACCAATCAATGCCAAAAAAACAACCACCTTCGTCTGATTTAAATGAAAAAACAACGGAAGAGTTAAAAGCGGAAATTGAGTATTTACGGATGGAAAATGCCTATTTAAAAAAGTTGAAAGCCTTAGTTCAAGAAAAGGAAGCATTCAAACCGAAGAAAAAATGAGAGCTGTGTATGAGCTAAGGCTGGAATTTCCACTTCAAGCTCTATTAAAAGTGGCAAAAATCAAGAAAAGTACGTATTATTATCATCTTCAAAAATGGGTAAAACCAGATAAATATCAGGCGATCAAAGAACGAATCCAGACACTTTTTCATCACCATAAGGGGCGTTATGGCTATCGTCGTATTTGTCTTGCCCTCCGAAATGAAGGTTTTTTCATCAACCATAAAACGGTACAACGATTGATGCAAGAATTGGGCTTAAAAGGGACGGTACGCCCTAAAAAATACCGTTCGTATAAAGGGACAGTCGGCTATGTCGCAGAGAATGTCATCCAACGTGATTTTGAAGCCACTGCATCCAATCAGAAATGGGTAACCGATGTCACAGAGTTTAAAATAAACGGTCAAAAAATCTATGTATCGGCTGTATTAGATTTATTCAATCGAGAAATCGTTGGATATGAGGTATCAAAATCACCTAATTTTGAGTTAGTTCAACAGTCTTTTAAAAAGGCGTTTACGTATACAAAGTTATCGAAAAAGAGTGGCTTAATCATTCATTCTGATCAAGGATGGTTATATCAAATACCCCGTTTTAAAGCGTTATTGACAACGCATGAAATCAAGCAAAGTATGTCACGGAAAGGAAATTGTTTAGATAATGCCGTAATAGAAAGCTTTTTTGGTATTCTGAAATCAGAATTTCTGTACACAACTACGTTTAAAAACTATGTAGAATTTACAAAAGCATTAGCAGATTATATTTACTATTACAATCATGAGCGGATTAAAAGAAAACTCAACGGAAAAAGTCCCGTTGAGTATCGAAAAGCTTCGTAAAAAAGTTTATATTTTTGGGGTCAGATCATAGCGTCATAGATGAGACCCTGGAGCGAACGTAAGTGAGTGAAGCGACTCGTCGGACGCCCCCTGGAAAGGACGCTGGCGAAACGGAAATCAACCCCTCGCCTAGTCAAGAAGTCTTTTTCTGCTAGCAACATTTTCTTTTCTCAACAACATAGTAGGAGCCGTCTTTTAATAACAGCTCCTCTATATATGCAACTAAGCGTCTTGCATCGCTGCTAGTAATTCTTCTTTCGAAACGGTGCAATCGCCACCGCCTTGTACCATTTGGTCACTTCCGCCACCCTTACCATTAATAAGCGGCAGTGCCTTTTGGGCAACATCCTTCATGCTTTTTGAAACATTATTACCTCTTGCTGCAACGAATTGTAGTTTGCCTTCATTTTCAGACACAAGTAGAGCTATTACATCTTTCTGTTCCGAAACAATCATACGGGCTATTTTTTGTAGCTCTTGCATTGTTCGCTGATTAAAAGCAGCCGTTACGACACCTTCGCTATTAACAAGTGCCTTTGCTTCATACGTGAGTAATTCCTCTTTCGCAGCAGCGAGTGCTTTTTCTGTAGTTTTTTGAGTAGATAAAACTTTTGTAAGTGCTGTGGCAGCATCAATCTCAGGGACACTTAATTGACGAGCAACGTCCGCTAATACTTTTTTCCGCATGCCAAGCTCAGTCAAAACGCGTTGACCACACACAAAAGAAACGCGCACATTGCCCTTCATTTTTTCAGTCCCTAATATTTTGATGGAACTAACTTGCCCTGTGGATGTAGGGTGAGTGCCACCACAACCGTTGTAATCAAAATTAGGGATAATCACAAGTCGAATGTCTCCCGTCACTGCAACTTCTTTACGAAGATTATAGTTGCCCAGCTCTTGCTCTGTAACCCAGATAGTTTGAATGGGGCGGTTCTCTAGAATAATGTCATTGGCTCTTGCTTCTGCCGCTGCAAGCTGTTGCTCAGAAATCGTTTCTATAGCAAGATCAATTGTTACTTGCTCACTGCCTAGATGAAAGCTTACAGTCTGCGCATTAAAAAGCTCTACAAAAGCAGCTGTTAAAATATGTTGCCCAGCATGCTGCTGCATATGATCGAATCGTCTTGGCCAATTTAGCTTGCCATGTACCACACCATCTAAAGTCGATAGATCACCTTCAATATAGTGACGAATTTCATCATCCACTTTTTCAACATCTATGACCTCCAACGCATTCAATGTACCTGTATCGTGAGGTTGACCACCACCAGTTGGATAGAAAGCGGTGTTCGATAGTACAACATAATGACGGTCGGATTCGTCAGTTCCTTTACTAATAATAGTTGCATCAAACTCTTGTAACATAACGTCTTGATAATATAATAGCTCTTTCATGAAAAAGCCTCCTCGTATGTAGGGAAATTTAGTTCTAAATTAATTCCATTTCATTGTGGCATAATTACTGACAGGTGTATACGAGTTTTCTAGTTGACCCATGCTGAAATTGATTTAATATAGAAAAGAACAGCTAAAGAAAAAGGAGCAAATATAATGGAAATTACACAATTCTCAATGGAAGAGATTTTAGACCCAACAAATATTATTGAAGGTAAGCGTTATGAATTTATTCTGGATGTAGAAATTGATGAAGAGGATGAGCTTTACCACGAAGCTGGCATTGAAATTCGTGTCCTAATTGGTGAAAAAGACGAAGAACCATTTATATTAAATTACTTCATCATGGAAAAGGCTGAAGGTGAATATTTAGACTTTGCATTAGAGGATGATGAACTAGAAGAAATTTTGACATTCTGTAAAGAAGAAATAGCGAAAGCATAGTAAGTAACAGGTAGAGAGTATAGATTCTTTACCTGTTTTTTTATTGAATTAAGGATTATGTAAGCTTGATGAAATATACATGTAGTATTGAAGGACTAAACTTAGTTTTAGTGTTCAGAAAATAGGGCAATTTAAAGAGAGAGGTGTTTCTATGTCAACGTACACGCAATCCATTTTTATAGCATTTTTCATAACTATTATTTTATCCTTTGTACTATTTATACCATGGCTGATTTATACGTATCGTAAGTATGGATACTTATCGATGTCCAAAACCATTATCATGTTCTCATTTATTTTTTACTTTTTATCAGCGCTTTGTTTAGTATTACTACCATTTCCGTCTACAAGAGATACTTGCTCACTTCAATCCGCGGACACCGTTCATACTAATTTGCGACTTTTTCAATTTGTTGATGATGTTTTAAAGGATAGTGGCGTTGTTGTCACAAATCCATCTACATGGCTTGCTATCACAAAACAGCAGGCATTTTTTCAAGCCTTCTTTAATTTCTTACTACTAATGCCATTCGGCGTTTACTTGCGATATTTTCTTAAAGAAAGAAGGTACTGGAAACGTGCATTTTTAATTAGCTTTTTGCTAACATTVTTTTATGAGGTCACACAAAGAACAGGCATTTATGGCATCTTTAATTGCGCATACCGAATCTTTGATGTCGATGACTTATTACTAAACAGTGTAGGTGCGCTCCTAGGTTTCTTCTTAGCACCAATTGTTTGGGCATTATTCCCCTCTCATGAAGAGGTTGAGGCTAAAGCTGCTGAAATGGAAAAAAATGATATTGTTAAGCCGATTTCTATTTTACTAGCATTGGCCATTGATTTATTTATCGTCCAATCAGTTTGGATGATTATTGGTGTTCTGACAGGGTATAGCGGTACTTTTGAATTCTTAGTGAAAATGGCTCTGTACGTGGTACTCTTTGGGGTGTTACCAAGTATGATGARTGGTGCAACACTCGGTATGAAGGTGATGCGTTTTACAATGGTCAACAAGAATGGCAAAAGTATTGTAAAGCAATCATGGCGTCGTTGTATTGCTATTATCGCTACCTTGTGTTTATCAGAAGCCATTACAACATTAGGTGACATCCAATTAGATATGGATTCACCATTTTATGTTCTACAAATTGTCATTTCTCTACTTGCCGCAATAGCAGGTTTTGCACTTACAATGATAATAGCTATTCATGTGGTACGGGTCATCGTAAGTGGTGGAAAACGACGTTTGTATATCGATCAATATGCAGATTTAATGGCAACAAGGAAAAAATAAGGGGGCTTGTAGAATGAAATACGTCATCATTGGTGGAGATGCTGCAGGTATGTCTGCAGCAATGGAAATCTATCGGAATGTTCCAGGAGCAGAAATAACTACTTTAGAACGTGGTTTTATTTATTCATATGGGCAATGTGGATTGCCTTATGTTGTAGATGGTCGTATTTCATCAACCAAACGTTTAATTGCAAGAGATGTCGAAACTTTTCGAGATAAGTATGGCATTGATGCAAGAGTTGGCTATGAGGTAGAGAATGTAAACATAGAGAAGAAGGTTATTACAGGTACACAAGCAAGYKSYKATANAMTTSWSMKWRCCTACGATAAACTTCTTATTGCAACGGGGGCTAGTCCAGTCATGCCTGTGAAAAGGGGGAATGAGCTAGATGGTGTCCATACGGTAAAAACAATTCCTCAACTGGAAGATTTGATGGSAGATTTARCATCAGAGATTGAGYRGGTAACAATCATAGGTGGTGGMTATATTGGTTTAGAAATGGCTGAAACCATACATGCCTGTGGGAAAAAGGTAAGGCTTATTCAGCGCGGAAGTCATGTGGCCCGTATTTTAGATGAAGAACTTGCTCAGCATGTTCATGAGGAAGCGAAAAAGAACGATGTAGAGCTGTTATTAAATACGAGCGTTGAAGCTTTTGAAGGAAATAAACGAGTGGAACGTGTTATTACAGATAACGGCGTTCTAGAGACGGATTTAGTCATTGTCGCTTCAGGCATAAAACCAAABACACAGTTTDTAAAGAATACTGGGATTGCACTTGCAAAAAATGGAGCAATCATTGTAAATCGCCATTTAGAGACTTCCCTTGAAAATATTTATGCAGCTGGCGATTGTGCAACTCACTTTAATATTGTGAAAGAACGTTTAGATTATATACCTTTAGGAACGACTGCTAATAAGCAAGGTCGTTTAGCAGGTCTCAACATGTCAGGCAAATTTGCTCCGTTTAGAGGAATTGTGGGCACTTCTATTTTAAAATTTTTCAATTTAACTATTGCTACAACAGGTATTAATGAGCGCGATGCTAAAGAGCTTGGTTTTGACTATGAGGCATTTAAATTATCTGCACGCCATATAGCCGGCTATTATCCAGGTGCACAACGTATGTTTATAAAAGTGGTCGTTCGCAAGCGTGATCAATTGTTATTGGGTGCACAAATCGTGGGACCAGCGGGAGTTGATAAGCGTATCGATGTGTTTGCGACAGCATTATATAGTAAAATGACCTTACCTGATTTGCTAGATTTAGATTTGGCCTATGCACCACCATTCAACGGTGTTTGGGACCCTTTGCAGCAGGTGGCAAGAATGAATGGACGTTTATAATAGGRGGTAGAGAGATGAGCATTTATGATATTAATGTAACTTTAGAAGATGGTACTATCTATAGCCTTGAACGTTATAAAGGAAAGCCGATGCTAATTGTTAATACAGCTTCCAAATGTGGCTTTACACCACAATTTGAAGAATTAGAAGGTCTATATGAAAAATATCAGGAGCAAGGTCTGGTTGTACTTGGTTTTCCATCAAATCAATTTAAACAAGAGCTAGCGTCAGCTGAAGAAGCGGCTTCCCAATGTCGACTAACATATGGAGTGACGTTCCCGATGCATGAGATCGTGAAGGTGAATGGTAAAGAAGCACATCCTATTTTCGATTATCTTACTTCCCATTCCAAAGGATTTTTAGGCAATAGTGTTAAATGGAACTTTACAAAATTCCTTGTAAACCGTAATGGAGAGGTTGTTGGACGATACGCCTCAGCAGATAAGCCAAGTAGCTTTGAGGAAGATATTCAAAAAGTATTAGCACAATAGATTAGAAAAGATTCATGCACAGTTTGTGTATGAATCTTTTTTTGTCTACAAATTTCAAAAAGTAGATGATTTAAGGTTGCTGTAAGCTTGCGACAAATTTGCTGTAAGTTTGAGGTCGTATACTAAAGTCAGAAAGAAGAGGTGAGCGTATATGACGCCATTATTAAAGGTACAAAACGTTGGGAAAAATTACGGCAAAGGCGCAAATACTTTTACAGCGCTATCGAATATATCATTTGAAGTAGAAAAGGGAGAGTTTGTTGGGGTAATGGGTCCTTCTGGGGCTGGAAAATCTACGCTTCTTAATGTATTAGCAACGATTGATACGCCAACAACTGGTGAAATTATTATTGAAGATACTAATTTGGCACGTATGAAGGATGCTGAATTAGCGGATTTTCGTCGAGATAATTTAGGGTTTATTTTCCAGGATTATAACTTGCTCGATTCTTTAACAGTGCGAGAAAATATTGTTTTACCACTAGCGATTGCAAAAATGCCGACAAAGGCTATTAATGCAAGAGTTGATCGAATTGCTGCATTGTTTGGAATTAGTGATTTATTAAACAAATATCCTTATCAAATTTCAGGTGGGCAAAAGCAGCGTACAGCCTCGTCGCGAGCATTAGTGACAGAACCAAAACTAATTTTTGCCGATGAGCCTACAGGTGCGCTAGATTCAAAATCTGCAACCGATTTATTAGAAAGCTTAAGTGATTTAAACCAATCTCAAGCCGCAACGATTATGATGGTTACACATGATGCCTTTGCGGCTAGCTTCTGCCAGCGCATTCTATTTATTCAGGATGGACAGCTATCTAAGGAAATTCAACGTGGGACTCTAACGAGGAAGCAATTTTTCCAAGAGATCTTGCAGGTGCTATCTAGCATCGGGGGTGGAGTAAATGACGTTATTTAGTTTAGCGCGTAAAAATATTCAACGCAATTTATCGAATTACTTTTTATATATTGCCTCAATGGTATTTAGTATCGTTATTTACTTTACGTTTGTGACGCTCAAATATAATGATGATCTTTCAGCCTTAAAGCAATCGTCACAACAAATTAAAGGATTAATGAGTGCCTCGTCAGTCGTACTTCTGTTCTTCATTGTCATCTTTATGGCCTATTCCAACTCGTTTTTTATGAAGAAGCGGAAAAAGGAAGTAGCCCTTTACTCGTTACTAGGTGTACGTAAGCAAAAAATTGGCTTAATGCTCTTTTTTGAAAATTTAGTCATAGGGCTTGTCTCTCTTGTGTTTGGTATCCTTCTAGGTTTCTTTATGTCCCAAGGGCTATTAATGATACTAGTACGCTTAATGGGCTATGAAGTGGTTGGTAGCCTGACATTTTCAATGGAGGCGCTAATTAATACAACGGGCATTTTTACACTACTGTTTTTATTCACATCCTTACAAGGTTACCGTGTGATATATCAATTTAAACTAATTGATTTATTTCATGCGGACAAACAGGGAGAGCAAATTCCACGTGCATCATTAGTAGCTGCTTTACTTGGCACTGTACTTATTGCATTTGGTTATTATACAGCTGCCTCTGATATGTTTACGAGTGAAATATGGAGATTCTTTACGGTATTAGGTACGCCATTAATGGTTATAGGGGTAACAATTGCAGGGACATACCTTCTATTCCATAGTGTGAGTGTCTTTGTATTAACAGCATTAAAGAAAGCAACATCATGGTCCTGGAAGGGTTTAAATTTAATCGGTGTTTCTCAGCTATTGTATCGTATTCGAGCCAATGCCAAATCGTTGTCAATCATTGCAATTTTAAGTGCCACTACGATTACAGCAGGTGGCGGTGTCTTCGGTATGTATTATAATGCAGAAGCTTCTGTACGTCAGATGCTGCCAAACACATTTATGTGGAAAGGCGAGACAGTAGAATTTTCACAACAGGATGTCTTATATAATGAAGCACTGGCTGTGAAAAATTTACGTGTGGATAATGAATTCTCATTTTTCGAATATACATTACTTAAGGAATCGGACTATAATCGCTTAGCGAAATTACAAGGCAAGGATAAAGAGCTACACATTGCAGAGGGTTCTACGGTTTTACTGGATGCAGCCTACGATGAACGATTTTCACATAATTTTACAGGTGAGGACTTTAAGCTACAAAACGGAGACTCCTTCCATGTAGAAAAGATGTACACGGAAAGCGTGTTAAACTTTATAGCAGCTGGAACAGTTCTCGTTGTGAATGATCAAGAGTTTAAAGCTACTGATGCCGATGAGATTATGATGCAGGTTGTTGGATTGGACAATGATTTGAAACAACAGGACGTGTCGAAAGACATTTACCAGCAGTTGTCTTCTGAACAACAAGAATCATTTTCTAGTGTACCGCAAAGCTATGAGGATAGTTTAGCAACAGTTGGTGCCCTATTGTTTGTGGGAAGCTTCCTAGGATTGGTCTTCCTAGCGGCAACAGGCAGTATTATCTACTTCAAAATTTTAACGGAAGCCGAAGAAGATCAGGCAAAATATGCTATTTTAAATAAAATTGGTGTAAATAGTAAGCAAATCTTAAAGACAGTAGCAGGACAGGTCGCTGTTATCTTTAGTGCGCCACTTATTGTGGGTATTGCACATAGTGTGTTTGCATTACTAGCATTTTCACAGCTATTTAACATGAATATTACAAAACCAGTCATCTTGTGGATGATTGCTTATTCAGCTATTTACTTTATTTATTATATCTTTACCGTTCGTTCGTTTTATAAAATAGTGAGACAGGGGAATTAATATGAAAAAAGTATTTGTCGGAATAGGTGCATTGTTTATCTTATTCGTAGCAGGGTTAATTGTATTGATGACTGTAGATTTTAACCGATTAAATAAAGATACCTACTATGTTCATATCACGGCTGATGGTGAGGTAGAGGAGTATAAAGCAGATAGTGGTGAAATCTTTAAAATGTATTGGTACGAGCTACCTACTTACGATAAAAATGGGGAAGAGATAACATTAAAGTTTTCTGCTCATAAAAATTTACGCCAGGATGCTTATTTAAAGCTTTACGTGAAAAAGGAAACAGAAGTTACTTCATTTGATGAAGTGAAATTCCATGAATTACCTGCTAAAGTACAGGATCAAATGAAATAGCACAAAGAGGGAGTCTCAAATTTTGAGACTCCTTCTTTTCCACACGAAAGTTCAGTGCAAAGTATTTAGCGTTTAAATTCAACTGGTTAAATTTAGTTTATTTAGTATTCCTTTTGTAGATCAATAATAACGCATGTACCTTTTCCTTTTTCCGAGGTGATGGTCACTGTTCCTCCATGGGCCTCAATGATATCTCTAGCAATAGCTGTACCTAAACCAGTCCCAGCAGTATTGTCCGTATTTGTGCCTCGGTAATAGCGTTCAAAAATATGTTCTAGATCCTCTGGGTCTATCCCCTTGCCATTATCAGAAATTGTAAGAGTATTCTCATCAACAGACACATGGACAGATACATCGGGAGCATTATGAAGCAATGCATTGTGTAAAAAGTTCATGATAGCTCTGCGCATAAAATGTTCATCGATCTGATGCAGACTTTTCTCGGTTGTCGCCTCAAACATAAGATTAGCTTGTTCATATTGTGGTGTATTTAATGTTTCAATCACTATCTCTCGAATAAAAGGCACCATGTTCACTTCATTTAGTGTAAGTGGAAGCTGTTGATGTCTTAAACGCATCGTTAAATTTAAGTCATCCAGTAGATTTTGCATATGCAATGATTGCTTTTCTATAATTTGTGCATACTCCATTTGCTCAGTATTTGTTATTTGTGCATCATTCAATAGTTCTGCATAACCTCGAATAGAGGCAAGTGGTGTTTTCATATCGTGTGAGACATTACTAATCCATTCTTCACGCATAATCTCTAGTCTCTTTCGCTCCTGTTCATGGGCTGCCAATTCTCGTGATACTTCATTTAAGTTTTCAAAAACCGGCTTGTAGACACCACCAGGAGACTTAATAGACGTATGATCATGATTCTTTAAATGATGAATGCGATCTATCATCGCATAAAGAGGTTTCGTTAATGTACGACCAAAAAGCCACCCTACTAATGTAGCTACTAACAAGTCCGCAATCACGATGAACAAGCCAAATTTCCCTATAAACTGTAAGAGTGATGTGCCAGAAACATGCGTAACAAACCTTGTAACACCGCTACCTTTAATACCGATTAAATAACTAATGGAATCCTTACTGCCAATATACACAGTAGTATCTGAATCGAATTCTTTATATTTATATACTTGAATTAAGTCGATAGGTGCATAGTGCAATGGTGCTTTATCTGGTGCAAAATGAGCATCAATCACTTGACCATTTTCATCAAGCAATTGTATCCACGCATTTCTTTGATGCAATTGTTCGATTCCTTCTGCACGTATGGAAGTTGCTCCATTTTTTATCTCGATATATTTTTGAAATTCCCGCACAAAGTTTTCCTCTTCTGTGGCAGAAACGCCTTCAGAGTCAGTTGCTAGCCGATAAGTAAGGAGTCCCATGAAGATAGCTGTATTGACGAAAATAACAATGATGACGATAGAAAGTACGGAAAGGAGAAAGCGAGCGGTTAATTTCCACTTCATTCTTGTGCCTCTTTTGGCATGACAAACTTATAGCCAAGTCCTTTTACAGTTGTGATATATAGAGGATTAGAGGCATCCTCCTCAATTTTTTCACGCAACCGGCGAATATGCACCATAACAGTGTTATCAGAACCGAAGAAATCCTCTCCCCATACACGTTCAAATAATGTTTCTTTACTTAAGATTCGATTGGGATTGTGCATAAAGCACGCCATTAATCCAATTTCCTTAGCTGTTAACTCCAATAATACGCCATTTTTATGGACTTCAGTTTCATCGGCATTCAACTGAAATGGTCCAATTTGTAGTGCTTTTTCAACAATATTCGTTACGGTATCTTGTGTTTGATAGCCAGCTCTACGTAGTTGCGCCTTCACACGATAGGCTACTTCTTTCGGGCTAAAAGGTTTTGTAATATAATCGTCTCCGCCAATGGCTAGTCCTAAAATTTTATCAATTTCCTCATTTTTAGCAGACATAAAGAGCACAGGGACATGGGATACTTCACGGATACGTCTACATAAATCGTAGCCCTCACCATCGGGAAGCATGACATCTAGAAGTATAATATCGGGTGTTGTTTGTTGAAAGCTTGTCCATGCATCGTGAATGGTACCAGCTGTATAAATTTGTTTGTAGCCCTCTTTTTGTAAGCTTACTTTTAGTAGATTCGCTAAATCTGCCTCATCATCCACTACTAAAATGGTTGGTTCTTGCACTTGTTCACACGACCTTTCGATTTGGAAGAATCTTTACTGACAATTATTATAAATGAAATGTATAGAAAAGAGGAAATGTTGGGTTGTATAGCTTAACCAGTAAATGCTTTTATTCTACAAGAGAAGAAGAACATTTTTTATATAAATCAATACATGGTGAAACCTTTACAGATTCTAAAGCGTAAAAAGAGTATTACAAATTAGGAGGAATGACGATGTTTAAAAAAATAGCAGCAGATGCACTTGGACTTTCAGATATTGGTGTGGTTGTGCCAAGAGAGGACTATGATAAGACAGATGCAGATGATTTTATCTTACATGAAATTGATGAAAAAATTTACTTTTTAATTAAAACGAAGGCAGATGAGTATTGCTTTACAAATCGTGCGATTATTCATGTAGATGGCGAAAGTGCTATGAGCAAGAAACGATTACTGCGACGCTATGACTATTCAATGTATACTGTGACAGAAGTTTTTCTCGAAACAGCAGGAACAATCGACCTTGATGTCGAAATTAAGTTTACAATCGGCAATTCCCCACTATCCATCGACATTCATAAACGCTTTATTGATGACATTAAAGATTTATATAAAGCACTACATGCCATTAGCTATGAACAAAAGAACAATGCTTATAAGCTAGAAGTAGCGGAAAAAAGTTTAAACATAGCATCATCATCACTTGGTCGAATTGGCAATGACAATATATCTCCTGCGTCGTCATTCAAAGAAATTACAAGCTTTGCGAATACTTGGATGATCGATCATAAAGATAAGTATAAAAAAGAAGACTTCTCACATATTTTTGATTTATATATGAACAATTGATAAAAATAGCTCTCTGCAAGTGTAGAGAGCATTTTTAACATATAACGATATACATAAAAATTATTCTAGGAGCGTGATTAGAAAATGACAAACGACATGCATGTGCTAGAAAAAGAAGAGGTAGAAAGTGATGATTTTATACAGCAACCTCAAGCCGCTGAAACATTGTTCGTAAATGAGTTTATTGATGGTATTTTAGATCCATCACAGAAGATGTTAGGGCCGCTTAAGGATGGTGGAACGATTATTGCCAATACAACACCTGGATGTTGGGGACCCATGCTTACTCCTACTATTCGTGGAGGACATGAAGTAACGAAGCCCGTGTTTGTAGAAGGAGCAGAGGTGGGTGACGCCATTGTTATAAAAATTAAATCTATTCAGGTCACATCTCTTGCAACTTCGTCTGGCCATGATGAAGCAATTGTAGATCGATTCATTGGTGATCCGTTTGTTTCTGTAAAATGTCCAGGCTGTGGCAAGCTTCATCCAAGCACAGTTGTAAAAGGAATAGGCCCACATGCAATTCGATGTTCTACATGTGATACAGAAACGGCACCCTTTAAAATGACAAACGGCTATACGATGGCACTCGATCATAAAGGGCAAATGGGTGTAACTGTTGGACGAGAGGGTGCTAGACGAATTGCACTTGATGCTAAAAACTACATGAGAACACCTGAAAATTCTGTACAAAATCCTGTTGTTGCATTGGCTCCAAGCGACTTAGTAGGTGTATTGGCGAGAATGCGACCATTTTTAGGTCAGCTTGGGACAACCCCTTCTAAAGCGATGCCTGATTCACATAATGCAGGTGACTTTGGTTCATTTTTAATTGGAGCACCACATGAATATGCTTTTACTCAAGAAGAATTGGATTTACATCGTACCGATGGACATATGGATATCAGCCGAGTACGAGAAGGTGCGACTATTATTTGTCCAGTCAAGGTACCAGGCGGTGGTGTATATATTGGAGACATGCATGCTATGCAAGGGGACGGCGAGATTGCAGGACATACAACCGATGTAGCGGGTATTGTGCAGCTTCAAGTTAAGGTATTGAAGAAAGTAGCTTTGGAAGGCCCAATTTTACTACCAAATGTAGAAGACTTACCTTATACAGCAAAACCCTTTACCAAGGAAGAAAAACGTCGCGCACGTGAGCTAGCGGAGGAGTTTGGTGTTAAACAGGTAGAGGATGCATTCCCAGTGTCGGTGATTGGTTCTGGTAAAACGTTAAATGAGGCGACTGATAACGCGATTAGTCGAGCTGCGAAGCTATTTGAGATGAGCGAACCAGAGGTTTTAAATAGAGCAACTATCACAGGTTCCATTGAAATCGGACGCCATCCAGGGGTTGTCACAGCCACTTTCCAAGTACCTAAAACTGTATTGAAAAAGGTAAGAATATATAAAACTATTAAAAAACAATATGACTAATAATGATTTCTTGAAAAAGCAAACTTTTAAAAGTTTGCTTTTTTGTATGAGCTACAAGTCAGATAAGTAAATGTTTGTCTGAAATTTGAAGTTTGGATTGAAATCTATTGTTGTGTTGATATAATAGTTAAAGTTTAAAAATGAATAACAGGACCTTATATAAAACAGATGAGTATAGAAGAGAAAAGTTGGTGTCTAATGACAGAAATTATAGGTGTGGAAAACAAAATAGAGAAAAAGAATAGTATAAAACCTTTTATATTAAAAATGAGAGGAGGAGGTCATGCCCCATCTCGAACAAATTTCGCTGATGCCTTTACTGGAGCGATGGGAGGATTAATATGCATTTTTGTGTTGCTATGGTTAACTAACATTACCAATTCACCTTGGTTAATGGCCTCATTAGGCGGTAGCTGCGTTCTTGTATTTGTCGTCTGGAATGCACCTTTGTCCCAGCCCCGAAATATAATTGGAGGTCATTTTATTTCGGCATTTATCGGGTTGGCCATGTATTCATTACTAGGCCCCAATATATTGTCTATTAGTCTTGGTGTCGGATTAACTATATTTTTTATGGCCTTTTTAGGTGTCATACATCCTCCAGCGGGCGCCAATCCTATAATTATTATTTTAGGAGGTTATGGTTGGAGTTATTTACTAACCCCTGTATTAATTGGAGCAGTCATAATTGTATTTTTCGGTTTGTTGATCAATAATTTACGAGAAAAAAGAAAATATCCGTTGTTTTGGTAAAGATGATATCCATCTATAAAGTGTGTTCACTTATATAGGTGGTTTTTTATATTGTTAACGTTTTTGCTATGCATACCCATATTTTTTTAGCATATGTTAGTTAAGATTTGTTATATTGAAGAAAGAGTGTAAAAATCATGTATTTGAATGATAGGGGAAGATCTTTGTTGGTAGAAATTGATGGGAGGATCCATTTTTATGCTGTTGGACTGTGATGAGCAATTATTCATGGCTTATAAACAAAGAAGTAAAAAGGGTGCTGAAAATATACTAGCAACTTGGCTGGAGGCAGAGTCAAATCTGCGAGAAGATCCAAAAATACTTGGTACTTCACTTTCACCCAATCTATTTTTAGTAAACGAAGAAACGGCTAAGAATATTGCCTTTTCCACAGCACGTAAATATTGGGGTCATGTATCAACAGAAATGCAAATATATTTTGACAAATATGGTTTAGATTCAAAATTTGTGAATGAGCGTCTCAGTGCTTTTTTCTATACACAAAAAGGTAAAGATACTTTTTTTGAGCAGCTTTTTGCACAACATACAATAGACTTAGAACGATTAATTTGGTTAGTCTTTGGGAAACGAATGCAAATAGCTATGCCAGTTAATGAGCTACAATCAATTATTTTATATAAATTTCAAGATGAATATTTAGTGCATATGATGTATAAAGAGCATGCATCTTTTTGGCATTGGCTTTTCACAAAAAAAGTTTATTCACTGCTTATCCACAAACCTTTAGAGCAATTCACATTTCTGTATGAAATAATGGGACATTTCGAGCATTCTGTGAGAGAAAATTGTGAACATGTGGATAACTTTGTGAATAACTATAAAACGATACTGGATAAGTGTATAACTCATGTGGATAAGCATAATGCTAGCTGTTTGGCAAAGAAACAATTACGTCTTTATCAAATTGTTACTGATTATCGCTTATCAGAAGGTGATTTTAAAAGTGTCAAAGCGCTTATTACCTCATTTGAAGCTGAATGGCGCTACTCAATGTATGCACTATCAGAGAAGGAAAAAGTGTTAATTGCCTATATTTTATTTCATATAGCAAATAGAGAACAGCAGAGTGAAAAGGTTATATATTATGGTGAATATTTATTAGAGGATGAGCGAATAAATAATTATGCCATTGAAATATTACTGGAGTATAAAGAGCTATTACCAAATCGTAAACCAACACCACCTGCCATTATTAAAAATTATCAGTTAAATTATTTAGAAAATTTATATGCCATTCTACTAGAGCATTATGTAAAAATGGCACGTTATGAGGATGGCTTACTTTTATTAAAAGAGCATGTTTTAGCATCGAATAAAAAAATTAATTCTTCATTAGTACAAAAAAACTTTAGTAGTGAACAGCTTATTGCAATTGAAGCATATGTTCAACAGGATATAGCACTTCATGTGAATAACTCTCTACAACATATTGGTTTGTCTGTGGAAGAGTGGCGACGCAATTATCGTCAACCAAATGCACCATACTATGTTGTAGCACAAAGTGCCTCCCTGCATATGTTAAATATTTTAAGAGTTTTGTTTGTAACAGAGCAGTACGAGCTTTTTGAAAAGTTAATGGAGATTTACAAAAAATATCTACTAATAGATGATCATTTTGAAAACCTACGTATGTTTATTAGTGCGTATGTATAAAAAAGGTGTCTAATACATCACAGTATTAGACACCTTTTTTACTCTAAAACACCTTTTTCCTTCAAAGCCTTGATTTGTTCAGCATTAAAGCCCAGAGATAGTAAAACTTCCTCATTATGCTCGCCTAATTTAGCACCAACATGCTTGTATTCAGGCTGCGTACCATCAAATTTAAAAGGAGAGGCAATTTGTTTTTGCATAGTGCCATCGCTTTTGGGTATAGTCACAATCATTTCTCGTGCCTTTAGCTGTGGATGTTCACATGCTTCAGGAAATGTTAGAACTGGCTCTACACAACCTTCAAAATCCTCGTTAAACACTTCAAGCCATTCTTCATATGTCTTGGACAAGAAGGCATCGTGAACAGCCTCTTTAAAACGAATTTGCGTATAGTAGGAGTCATTGAAGGTATTATCGATCAATTCGGGAATATCGAGTGCTTCACAGAGCAATTTGCGAAATTGAGGCTCTAAACTACCGACAGAGAAAAAGCGCCCATCCTTTGTTTTGTAAAAATCATAGTAACTGCCTCCATTTAAAATTTCTTGCTCTGGCTGTGGTACACGTCCACCTCCAATAAATGCTGCTCCATACATAGCATTAAGTGAAAAGACAGCATCTGTCATACTAATATCGATGAACTGTCCTTCTCCTGTTTTTTCACGATGAAGGGCAGCAGCCAGCACACCTATTGCTGCATGCATTGTCCCTCCAGCTATGTCTGCTAATTGAACGCCCATGGAAACAGGCTTTTTATCCTTATGGCGGGAATAGTCGAGTAAGCCAGCTAAGGATAGATAGTTATTATCATGTCCTGGTCGATTACTATAAGGCCCTGTTTGTCCGTAGCCAGTAATCGCACAATAAATAACCTTAGGATTTATTTCTTTAAGCGCTTCATAGCCGATGCCAAGTCGCTGCATTACACCAGGTCGAAATCCTTCGATAATAACGTCATACTCCTGTACAAGTGATTTAACAATGTCGATAGCTTCTGGTGATTTTAAATTTAGCGTTATAGATTTTTTTGATCGATTTAAATGTTGATGGATATATGCCTCGTGATCATCGTCATAGGGAGGCATAATTCGTGTTAAATCAACCCGCTTTGAAGATTCAACATGGATGACATCTGCTCCTAAATCAGCAAATATCATTGTCGCCATTGGTCCTGGTAGTAATGCAGAAAAATCGAGAATTTTTAACCCCTTTAAAATGCCCAAATCTTCCAACCCCTTTTTGTGTAGGCTACACAACCATCTGGATGATGATGGCGAGTAGCGCTTTTCTCATAATCCCCATTGTGTGAAAAGCGTATTCTATATACTGTATTATTACAGTTTATTATATTTTAATGAGTATTATAACAGATTAAATCTTAACTTGCCTATGCTAATTTTTATTATAAAATAAACGCTTCAACTTTTATATGTCAGAATAACAATAAAAGTAAAAAAATTTAGAATTTAGATTTTCTATCAAATTTCAGATAATTAGCGTCAGCTGTTGCAATCTTTAATCTAAATAACTAAAATGTTGGAATTTTGTTTGCCAGATTCTATATGATACATCCACGTTTATTGATACAATCCTAGAGGTGTGTTGGATTCTTCTTACACAATTAATACATGTTACTTTTACCTATAGGAGTCTTTGCTTATAATAGGCACTAATTGTTTAAGAATCTCTCAAAATATACATATAAAAAATCATAAATAGGAGGGGAAAAATGAAATCGCACCGATTAAAATTAAAGCATCTTATAATGGGCGTAGCAATGGCAGCATTCTTTTTAACAAGCATAGGTAGTGTTTGGGGCGGCTATAGGATGAACATTGATTCCATTAAGGAAAATACGCTAGAAACGAATAGAGTTTATGCTCAAAAATTGGCCTCAACTGCTGATTCCTATCTACACGAAGCTTTCCAAATATTAGGATATAGCGCGGATCAGGTTAGGACGAAAATGGATGATGAACAAGTATTGAATCAGGAAACAGAGCGTTTGAGATTGCAAAATCAAATGTTCAATTCGGTGGTTATAACAAATGCAAAGGGACTTGTTTTATCTGTCTCTCCGCCATCTATAGAAATTAAAGGAGAGATTTTAACATCAATTGGCGCTAAAGAGGCATTAGCCAAAAAGACACCAATTATTTCTAAGCCATATGAGGCGATGACAGGGCGGCTCATCATTTTTATATCGCATCCTATTTTCTCGGAGTCCAATGAATATCTAGGAATGATTGCTGGCACTATTTATTTAAAGGAACCTAATGCCTTTAAAAGCTTGTTGGGAGAACATTATAGTAAGGATGGTTCTTACGTATATGTAGTTGATTCAGAAGGACGAGTTATCTATCATCAAGATCCAAGTCGTATTAATGACATTGTAACAAAAAATAAAGTCGTTCAAGCTGTTACATCTGGCAAGGATGGTGCCCAACTGGTTGAGAATACAAAAGGAGTGAAAATGCTAGCTGGCTATAGTGCAGTGGCATCGACAGGATGGGGAGTTGTTGCGCAAAAACCTTTAGAAGTTGCATTAGCCCCTTCATTTGATCGTGTACAGGAGGTCCTTATAAAATCTGTGCCTCTTATGTTTGTTTCCATTATCATTGTACTTTGGGCTGCAGCACGTATTGCGAATCCCTTACAACAATTAGCATCATTAACAGAAGAAAGTTTAGATAAGAAAAATGTAGAAGGTTTAAAATCTGTTAGTGGATGGTACTTTGAAGCCTATTCTTTGAAGAATGCATTGGTTCGAAGTTTATCGTTTCTACATGGACAGGTCTCCTTTTTCAAAGATCAATCTACTGTTGATCCACTGACGGGGATTACGAACCGACGTACAATGGATTCAATGCTTGCTGAATGGTTAGCAAGTAAGGTACCACATGTCATTATTTTGTTAGATTTAGACCACTTTAAAAGTGTGAATGATACATATGGACATGCAGTAGGCGATAAAGTTTTACAATTTTTGGCTAGACAAATGGAATCAGTAGCTCGTGAAGGCGATGTATGTTGCCGGTACGGAGGCGAGGAATTTGTCATACTTCTGCCGAACACGACGGTAGAGGAAGCCACACTAGTCGCAGAACAACTACGAAAAACTTTGGCCGATACGGTCAGTCCATGTGGTAGACCAATAACATTATCTGCGGGAATAGCAGCCTATCCAGCAATGGCACATACAACTGAAGCGCTAATTGAAGCGGCTGATGACGCACTTTACCTTGCGAAACAAGAAGGGCGAAATCAAGTAAAAGTTGGAGTCTCAAAAAAGGGATAAAAAAATATAACAAAAGAGCTTACAACCCTAATTTTTGGGGTAATGATTAATGCAAACATCATTTGGGCAAGCTGTATATAAGTCATCAGCCACATGACTTTTAAATTATGTTCAAATGATATGTAACTCGGGCCACATCTCTTGATCGACTTGACAAGACGTAAGGTTATCCCCCTTTCCCTTATGACACCCCAAGTACGACTAGATGTATGCCTATATATCGTCAAAAGCCAAGCGAGCACCGATGCTCCTTGGCTTTTTTACATTTTGTGGGATATTCTAACAAAGTGACAAGCTGTGGTTTTGATACGAATTATAGAAAGGTGATTAGTATAAGGAGCCATTAAGGAAAACTTAGCTTTCCTTTTGATGACAACAAATTTGTTGCTCCTTGGCAATTCCCTTTAAACGTGCATAATCATTTCCCCATGTACACATTGTATTTAAAACGGGTATAAATGACTCTCCTAAATCTGTTAAACTATATTCTACTTTTGGTGGTACTTCTTTAAATATTTCTCTCCGAACAAGTCCGTCTCTTTCTAACTGCTTCAATTGATCGGTTAGAACTTTTTGCGTAATTCCGGGTATTAATTCATAAAACTCTTTCGTCCTTACTGATTGTTGACTCAAGAAAAATAGTATTAATCCTTTCCATTTGCCACCTGCAATATCCATAAAAATATTGATTCCTGTATTATAGTTAACCATGTGCTTCCTCTCCTAAATAGGCACAAAAATGTGGCTATACCACTTTTTTGTGCGTTATTTTCTTATTTATTATTGCTTACTATAATTAGAGGCGCAATACAATAAAAACTTAGGAGTTGTTCATAATGAGTGTAAAAGATATTTTAGAAAAAAGACGTTCAGTTAGACATTATGATTCAAATTATAAAATTAGTTCAGAAACATTGACTGCCTTAGTTGACAGTGCAAGTAAGTCGCCTAACGGAAATAATATTCAAGCAACGCGATACTTAATAATCGAGGATGCGAACTTAAGAAATTTATTACTACCTATAGCTTTTAATCAACAGCAAATAGTAGAAGCTTCAACGTTAATCGTCATGTTGGGCGACTATCAGGCATTTAACAAAGGTAATATTATTAAAATTCATGAGGAGGGGTACCAAGCAGGTTATTTTGATGAATCATTAAGAGACTATCTTGCGAATGCTGCAATAAATTATTATGAAAGTAAGACAAAAGAAGATCTAAAGTTAGAGTTAACTAGAGATGTAAGTCTTGCCTCAATGTCCTTAGTTTTGTTAGCGAATGAAGCTGGTTTTGACACAATTACGATGTCAGGCTACGATTCTAAGAAATTGAAAGAGATCTTAAATATTTCTGATAGGTATCTTGATGTTATGCTGATTGCTATTGGTAAAGGTATAAAAGCAGGTCATAAGACTGTTAGGCATAATGTAAACAAGGTAATTTATAAAAATGAAATAATTTAGTGTTTTTAAACTAACCGAACTTTTAAAAGTCCAAAATTAATATCTAATAAAGAGAAGCCAATTATGAATCTATCTTTAATGGCTTCTTTTTTATGTATTGCAAACTATGAATTTTTAAATATTCAGTGATGGAAAGCTAATGGACTCGCATAGTAAAGAAATCGTATTTTAGTCTCTAACTCTAGAAGAAATTTACCCTACTATTTTAGATTTATCTATGAAGGTTCACTAGTCTTTGGTCGATATAAAGGATATGAGCAAATGATATTTGTACGTATCAAAATACATAAACGAAAGGAAGAGTGGAATGGATAAATCTAAAATCCAAAAAGTAAATAAAGCCTTGATTGCAACAGTATTTGCTTCAAGTGGGATTGCTGTTGTAGTACCTCCACCAAATGCAGCAGCGGCTACTTCTCCCTTTACGGATATTAACCAATACTCGGACAATTATAATGAAATATTAAAACTATATTCTCAGGGCGTAATGAGCGGTTTTGCGGATAATACTTTCCGTCCTGATGTCAGTGTAACTCGTGGAGAGGCAGCGAAAATGCTGGCAACGGCGTTAAAATTGGATACAAAAAATATCCAAGATCCTTACTATAAGGATGTTCCAAAGGGCAATCAATATTATAAATACGTAGCGGCATTGCAAAATGCAGGTATTATGTCGGGCTATTCAAATGGCATGTTTATGCCGAATGAAGTGTTGACTAGAGGGGAACTAGCCAAAATGGTTGTAGTTGGATTCCATCTAGAGGTATCCCCTACGTACAACAATATTTTTAAAGATGTGAATAGCAAAACAAACAATGCCATCTATATTCAAACTTTAATCGATTTGAATATTACAAAGGGCACAACTCCTGTTACATTTTCTCCATTTGATCCTGTTACTCGCGGACAGTTTGCTTCGTTTGTAGTGGGTTCACAAGAGAAGAAAAGTAATGAAACATCTTACAAAATCACAAATGTGGATGATGACGCAGTTTATATAAATGGCCAGTCATATACAATTCCAGAGAGTCTTGCTCATATTTTTAACGAATATAATGCTCCGGTGTTAAAAGGTGCATTCATTGAGGGGGATTTATCGAGTAAGGGAATTCGCTCCATTTCAAAATTGACCCTTAATGCAAGCGGGACAAGCACACGTTCTCTAGATTTTGATGGAAATTACGGTTCTTTTGGTGCAACGATTGTAGTAAATGGTAATTATATAGAATTCTCGAATATGACGCTGACAGGGACAATGTTTGTCAACGAAACCGTTCGCCCACCATTGCATTTAGGGGCTACTTACAATCAACCATTAGCTCTTGGTCGTGTGGCAAGTAACAATATTTCATTTATTAATTGGTCAAACCCAGATAACAATAAAGGCGATGATTCGTCAAATAACAATTCGAACGATCTTCAAAATTGGACAAAACCAAATACTGAAAATGATAAGCCATTTGTTAACTGGTCTAAAGAAAAAGAGGAAATGAAAAACGTTGAGAAGTACCTAGAATTTTATAACAGTAGTGTTTCTCGACTAGTAGTATCTCAAACAGGTACAAAAATTGAAACAAATACAAAACTACCACGTGTAGACATCATTGGGAATGTGCGTGAGTTTGAAATTCAAGGCGATATTGGTACGTTAAATTTAAATACAGAAACAAAACTTACAATTTATGGTTCAGGAAATATCGATTGGATCAATTACAATAGCTACACAGATCTAGAGCTGTATATTGATGGACGAATTGGCACATTATTTGTTGATAATTCATATGGCAAAATTGATATTGGAGATTATACGTATATTGATAAGGTCATCTTACCTAAGGATGGATCACCAAATAATATCTTCGACGATTTCCTCGATGATAAAGATAATATAGGCAATATTACTGATCCAGATGGCAAACCAATTGATAAAGAGGAAAATGAGAATCAAAATCCTGATGATAAAACAAAACCAATCATTAGTATTACGAATGTAAAAGTACTAAATGGTAGCGAAATTCAAGCAGATTTCACTTCTGATGAAGTCGGTACGTACTATTATATTGTGCGTGAAAAGGGCGCAGAGGCACCAAATAAAAGTGAAATGGTTAACCGTCTCTCAAATAAGAACGTAGCACATGGAACTGCGGCAGCCATCAAAGGAACAAACTCAATTAAGGTTTCTAATTTAGGTGAGAAAAAGGAATATGTTATCTACATTATGGTTGTGGATGGCTCGAAAAATGCATCGGACATAGTTTCTCAAGAGTTCCAAATGAAAGATGCTTCACCACCAGTAGTGAAATCCCTACAAGTTACGCCATTACATGGAGGAACACGTGCTGAATTTACTTTTACAGCCAGTGAACCAGGAGACTATTACTACTATGTACGTAAGAAAACAACAGCAACTGATCCAACAACGGCTGACATCGTTGCAAAACCAATAGGTTCGGGTAAGGCTGTTGGAGGTAATCTAGGTATTAAGGGAGTTTTATCAGGCTTAGAGGCAGAAGAAATGTACCAGCTCTATGTGGTGATGAAGGATGCATCTGGTAACTATTCGATAGACCCTATCCCAAAAGAGGCCATCGAAGAGTTTACGACAAGTGCACTGGATAATATTCACCCTTATGTTGAACAGACGAAGTTAGAACCAGCGGGAAAATCAAATCAATTTTATTTATATTTAAACGAAGCATTAGATCCCGAAAGTGCACGGAATATAAATAACTATGATTTATCTGGGACCGTTATTGTAAATACAACAGGACAAAATAAAATTAAACCTTCGGCAGTAGATTATAAAGAAGGGGACAAAAGAGTGTTATTAACGATTCCTTCTGAAACAGGTTTTGTTTACGGTGATACATTACGCGTGACTGTTTTACCAAAAGTAAAAGACTTAGCGGATAATGACTTTGAAAATACCAGTACTGTAGATCCAGGCAAACCTGTACGAAATTATGCAGAATATATCCATCAAAAATTTGATATGCCCGTTATAACTATTGAAAATGTAATAAGTAAGCCAGATCAAAATGATAACTTTAGACGCTCTGAAGTTGAGTTTAAACCAAGTAAGGCCGGTACTTATTATTATATGGTGTTGCCTAATACTGTTGACGATAATGGGGAAGTAAAAACGTTTAGACAATATTTAACCGATAAGGGTATTACTGAACGTGATTTTGTTAATGAGTTCGCAAGTGAATCATCGTTAAAATCAGGTTACTTCCAATTAGGCGGAAAGGATATTTATATTGAACGTGGATCGGGTCCAGCTGATTTAGAGGAAGCTACAAAAAAATTCCCAATAACGTTAGCTAAAGATAAACTAAATCCATTTTTAAGCTATTCCGTGTATATGGTCTTAAAGGATCGTGGTGGGGAAATTTCGAAAATTACCTCTGGGGAAATGATTGGTGATACTAGAGCACCTTTAATTAAAAATTTAGTAGTAAAACCTAAAGAAAATGATGATACGACAGCCATGATTTCCTTTGATACTGATGAAACAACGGAGCTTCATTATTGGTTTGTACCGAAGAAAAATACAGATGGTACAACAAATGATTCAGCAAATCTAAAAATTGATACACCTGCTGAACGTAAATTTTTAGAGGATAAATTAAGAATTAGCCCAAGTGTTAAGAAAAGTGGAAAGGGATCATTTCCATTATCTGAAGCAACAGGTGTAACGTTAGAGCCTCATACGGAATACGTGGTATATTTTGGTGCGGAAGATACTTATGGAAATATGACAGTGTACAGATCCAATACCACTTCTGATGGATACGATGAATCAAGCGTAGGGTGGATGAAAGAAGATTTCTATTCCGATGGTACACCACCTAAAATAGCAGTTGGCACGCAACCATGGATTAAGAAAATATCAAAAAATGAGTTTGAGGCAATTGCGCAAAATCCGTTAACTTCAGATTCTATGACATTTAGTGAAGACAGAACATTTGTAGTAACGTTCTCAGAAGCTCTGAATATTACAGATGCTCAATTACTTTCAGCTTTAAATACTAAGCTAGATGGTACAACAGCAACAATTAGTAAGATCGAATGGGAAGACACAGTAAATATTAAAACATGGCAACCACGTAAACTATTAATTCAATTCAATCAAAGTGTTCTAAGTAGCTTTACTCTGGATATGAACAAAGGAACAGTCGTAGTCAAAGACTTTGCTGGATTGACATTCGATAAATCAATAGGAGAATTCAAATACCAAAATATGCCGGGATTTGGTATTGCTGGCGCAGGCTTGATTGGAAACCTAACTAAGAATACAAGCCTTCCTGCGACATCAAATAAAATTCAGGTTGTATATACAGTTAATTCTAGAGTGCATAATCCGAAATACTACTATGTCATGTCAAATACAAATTATGACCTTACATCATCAACAACTATTTTAACAAAGCAGCATATTATTGCAGGTATAGATCCAGAAAATAATCTAGCATTCGATGTTAAAGGTACTAACGTTATGTTAGGAGACTCGTTATTAAATATTAGTTTATGGCCAGACAGTCTAATTGGTACAGCTAATCAGCCAGAGAAGGTATTTATAGAAAATAAATATATCTACATGGTTTTAATGGATGATTACGGAAATATTTCAGATATTTCGAAAGCTACAATTATTAAATAAGTTACTAAACAGCGAGCTTTATTAATTTATTCATAATATCATCTGCTATCCCAAAAGAATTTTAGTCAAATCTACTGTGAATAATTGAAGGCAGAAATGTTGTTCAAAACAACGTTTCTGCTTTTAAATTGGCATAAATAAAGTAAAGTGATCTATTGTACCATCATATTATTTGGAAAAATAAAGGAGATTCTCACTAATTTTTATATATGAATTGAACTATTTATTTATATCTTTAAAGTCATTGGAGAACAGACAGCCTCTATAATTGGCAGTACTGACAAAGAGGTATACATATATGGTGATCATTATTCTAGAGGTGGAGAAATTATTTATAGGGAATTCCAATTAAATGTGCCAGCCTTGGTTCAAAAAGAGGCCCTTGATTCAAAATAATGGGAGTTTCAGTTTCATTTTCAATTGAACGATTGGCAGACTGTGCAGGAGATTTTATTTTTTTATAGAAGATACGGCGCTTGAATTCCCTAAATAAAGTACATTATGGAATGAGATGCCTGCTGTGAAAAATAATAAGGTTACTACTTTAGGTAGTACTACCTCCTACTTTAATGACCCTGTTTCATTAAATAAACACCTTAATTTAGTAGTAGAAGCCTTTAGTAATATAAAAAAATAAATAACATGAATAATTCATAAGCCAAACTACAATCTATCGTATTTTGGCTTTTATTTGAGAATAATTTTTAATTATAATAATAGTAGTAAAGAAGGTAGATAGGAGAAGTTAGGGCATTATGAATGTTGATGTCCATATTTACCTGTGGGATCTTTCTGCTACCGTGCCTGTCCTACAAATCAAGAAATAGCAAAACTCATGATGTAATCTCTTTCAGTTGCAATATAGTTATATACCAATTTATACGAAATTGTGGAACTCCTTACCTACTGTGAAGGAGAGGCAAGGTTAGACTTTAGTTTATCCTGCAAGCAGTAAAGTTATAACAAAGAGGCTGGGACATAACTAACTGGGACCTTCATAAAGCCGTATAATCTCTAAATTAACAAAATATGATAACTAGAAAAACCGAACTATTCCGAAATACTTCGTAAGCGTTTCAGTGGATAGTTCGGTATTTTTGTTGGTTGAAACATTTTTGTCCCACCCTCTTCTTAGCTAGGAATTTAAAATCGAGAAAGACTACTAAATTACAATTTGCTATATCTTTTTTAATGAAGAGTAACCCCTTATAAATGTCATTATTTTACAATAAATACTTATTTTAATAAAATGTAATTATAAACCATTTTTATGAGAGATCAGTAGAATTGTTGCGTGTAATTGATAAGATGCATTACAAGGAGGAAAAAGAAATGAGTAATATTTTAACATTGTCGAATATCACAAAGAGTTATCGAAATAATAAAGTAATTAATAATGTTTCTTTCTCAGTTCCAAAAGGTGAAGTAATAGGCTTAGTTGGACCAAATGGTGCAGGGAAAACAACCCTGATGCGAATAATTATGGGATTAATAACGAAGTTTGAGGGGGAGGTTCGGTTTGATATTGAAAAGCAGCCTTTAAAACATATAAAACGTATTGGAGGACTGATTGAATACCCTAGTTTTTATCCCCATATGAGTGGAATGGATAACCTTATTTATTTTGCAGAGATTTCAGGGGGATATGATAGAGATAATGTTTCATCTGTAATCCATTTATTGGGGATTGAAGGTTTTGTTCATAAGAAGGTAAAAAGGTATTCTTTAGGAATGAAACAGAGGTTAGGAATTGCACAGGCATTAGTTAATAATCCTAAACTATTGATTTTAGATGAACCCACAAATGGCTTAGATCCAGAAGGAGTTGCTGAAATAAGAGAAATATTGGGAAAAATTTCAAAAGAAAGAGGGATATCAATTCTTGTATCCAGCCATATTTTATCAGAAATTGAAGCTGTTTGTGATAAAGTTTTGTTTTTGAAGAAGGGAACAGTAGTAGATTATATTGATTTAAAAACAGAAAAACAGACTGATAGAGAGCTACATGAATTTATCATAGAAACTAAAAAAATAGAAATGGTAAAAAACTATTTAAATGATATACAAAACATACCTTTTATAGAAATAGATCAAGATAAAGTAAAATTTCAATATCTTTATAAAGATTCTGATTCTCTTATAGTAGATTTAGTAAAAAATAAAATTAGTATAAATGCTATTTATCCACTTCGCAAAGATTTAGAAAAGAGATTTTTTGAGTTAATGGGAGGAAATAAGATTGAATAGCACTTTAAGAATATCAATATTAGAGGTTAAACAATTATTCAAAAGATACGGCATTTGGTCAAGTTTATTTATTGCAGTTTTATACACTATTACAATTTATCTAAAAAGGCCCATGTATCCATCCCCTTCGGATTTGGATACATATTACAATTACTTTGGTGATATTTCGTACTATATTATTCTCATTCTGCCTTCTTTTATTATGTCCAGAGAGTTTTCATTAAAAACTTCTAGAATTATATTCACAGGATCTTTATCACGTATAAATATAGTCCTATCAAAATTACTTTCATTGATTTTAATTGGATGTATTGTTGGAACTATTCACCGATTACTAGCCAATTTATTGTGGGTATTGGAACATAATAAATTTACTCTGAATAATCTTACACACGATATTTTTACTAATCTAACAAATTATTTACTTATTTCCTTTTTTGTTTCAAGTTTATCTTTCATCATTGGTTTCATTACGTTCAGTCAAATTGCAACAATAGTTTCCATTATTTCTATGTTTTCATTTGAGAGTATGATTAGAGGTATTATTCTAATAAAATTAGATTATACAACAAAATTAGCTCTTTGGATTAAAGAGAATCCACTGGCTTTGGTTTATAAGGGAATGCAATATAATAATTTATCAATATCAAATAATATTTGTTTAGCATTAACAGGCTTAGTATTATTTTTAATATCTTTAATAATTATTAATAAAAGAGAAATTTAGGAGATTGATAATATGACTGGTATGTTTTCTATAAGCCGAATGGAAATAAAGAAAATATTTGATACATCAACATGCGTTTTTTTAATAATATTATTTATTGCTACAATTATTGATAATGTTCTTTATTATCAGATGAACTTAAGTAAAAGCGTAGAGTTAAGCGGAAATATTGGTATTTCCTTATTTATTATACAAATTTATTTTATTTACTTAGGTAGTAATATGATAGGATCCGAGTTTAGTTTTGGAACTTCGAAAATGGTATTCAGTAGTATGTTCAGTAGAAGTCAAATAATTCATATTAAAAGTGTTTCATTTTTATTTTATACTTCTTTATATGGCATTTTTAATATATTAATTGGATTAACTGTTCAACTTATCATAGGTAAACATTTCTCTAGTATGGAGATCCTAAGTACGCTATTCTCAGTTTGGATTGTATATATAGTTTATTTCGCTTCTATCTTATCAGTAGGAATATTTACAATTTCTATTACGTTTAATCGCGTTTACTCATTAATAACTGGATATGTTCTATATATTTTTTTATATAACATTGGTATACAAATTGTAGAAAGAGATGAAAGTTGGATGAAGACGATTATGGAGAATACACCATTTTACATTGCTTCTGATGGTTTTTCTACTCTATACTACAATATTAATGATATTATTTACTTAAGCTTCTTTTCAGTAGTAATTTATATAATAGGTCTCTATATTATCAAAAAAAGAGATTTGAAATAAATAAACTCTATATATTTTGTTTAGATTCTTGGAATAATCGTAGTTTATCAGGGAAATATATTTTAAATGTAGTGCCAGTATCTTCTTGAGAATCTACACTTATGCGTAACCCTAATTTTTTGCACAAGGTTTCACAAAGGTACAAACCCATACCAGTAGATTTAACATAGTTTCTACCATTGGTTCCCGTGAACCCACGTTTAAAAATTCTCTCAATATCAGATGAAGCTATACCTATACCATTGTCTGATATTAACAATAAAGTACCGTTTTCTACTTTTTTAGCAATAAAGGATAATTTAAGTGGATTATGACGATATTTGATAGCATTATCTATTAATTGCTTTAAAATAAAAATAATCCATTTTGAATCAGATGTGACTTTCAAATCAAGGTTATCCTTATATATGCTACCATTGGCACGAATAATACTTAGAGATAATGATTTAATAGCTAAATTTACAGCCTTATCAAGTGTAAATGTTTCTATTCTATAATCTTGAGTTAAAGTACTACTTCTTGCATAGTATAGAGCTTGTTCAACATAACCTTCTATTTTTAATAGTTCTTCTTGAATAAGTATGTTTTCAGGTGTCTTATGGTTACTTAAAATTAACTTTAGTGCAGTGATTGGTGTTTTTATTTCATGCACCCAAAGTTCAATGTAGTCGGTATAATCACGTTGAGAGTTTTTCAAAGAGAACATACAATCATTCATGTATTTTGTTGCTTCATTTAAGATGTTGTAGAAGAATTTCCCTGAAAAAAAAGGGGGTTCCTCTACAATATCTGCGATGTATGTTTTTTCTTTGATTTGTTTTGAAATATTTTTTATTTCATTATAATATTTACTTAATTGATAGTATTTAACTATAATTGGTGTGAAAAAGAAGAATAGAAGAATTAAATCTATTACTATTACTAAACTTCCATTTTCATTATACAAGTAGAGGACACTAGAGATAATTAGCAAAGATAGTAAATGAAAAAGTATTGCTAACTGTTTTTCCTTAAAAAATTCAATTAAACTCATAACTGATAACCCTGTCCTCTCTTCGTTAATAAATATTTTTTTAAACCGATCGATTCCAATTTGCGCCTTAACCTCGATATATTAACATTTAAGGTATTTTCATCAACAAAATCTCCGTTTTGCCAAAGCTCATTCATTATTTCATCTCTAGAAACTACGTTTCCTTTATTCATCATCAATAATCTAAGAATGCATAATTCATTCTTTGTAAGTTCTATTTCTATATTATTATAAATAGCTTTGCTCTTTAATATTTCCAGTGTTAAATCTTTATAAGAAAGGATAGCACTTTTGGAAATTTCGTAAGTTCTCTTTAAAACGGATTGAATATGAGCTAAAAGGATTTGTAAATCATATGGTTTTGTAATAAAGTCATCTGCTCCTATTTGAAGACTTAATAGTTCGTCAAAGGAAGTGTCACGGCTAGTTACTATAATAATGGGCACAGAAGACACTTTCCGAATTTCACGACACACTTGAAAACCGTCTTGAAAAGGAAGGTTAAGATCTAAAATAATTAAATGCGGCATGCTTTGTAGAGCATCTTCTACAATTTTTGTGAAATCGTCGCCACTTATGCATTCATACCCATATCTCTCTAGAAAATCAAAAAGTTCCTTTCTGATAATTGGATCATCCTCGATAATGAATATTTTCATTTTTAATCTCCCCTTAATCGAACCAATGAATGGTTTTATTTCCATAATTTATACCTTTTCATTATATTATAGTGCATAGTAAGTAAACTTACAAAACGGTAATATTATGATACAATAATCGATTTTTTGTTAATTCATTAAATGGTAATATTATGGTAGTAAAAGGATAAGTCATCCATAAAAGGAGTGAAATTGGGAAGTGAATACAATATTAAAAGTTGAAAATATTGAAAAGGTGTATGGTAATAAGGGTAATGTAACCCATGCATTAAAAAACATTTCATTTGAAGTGCAAAAAGGCGATTTTATAGCAATTATGGGACCAAGTGGAAGTGGTAAATCGACTTTACTTAATTGTATTTCAACCATTGATACTGCTACTGCTGGTCATGTATTTATAGATGGCGAAGATGTCACAAAATTAAAGGGCCATAAATTATCAAAATTTAGAAGTGAGAAGTTAGGTTTTATATTTCAAGAATATAATTTACTAGATACACTAACTGCTTTTGAAAATGTTTCTTTGGCATTATCTATAATTAATTATCCAGTGAATGAAATTGAACATGAAGTCGATAGAGTTGCAGCCGCTTTGGATATAAAGGAAGTATTGTACAAATACCCATATCAAATGTCAGGAGGACAACAGCAGAGAATTGCGGCAGCGAGAGCCATTGTTACAAGGCCTACATTATTATTAGCCGATGAGCCAACAGGGGCTCTTGATAGTAAATCTGCTAAAATGTTGCTGAAAAATTTAGAAATATTAAATCAGCAACAAGATGCCACAACTTTGATGGTTACTCATGATCCTTATAATGCTAGTTATTGCAGAAGGATTATTTTTCTAAAGGATGGAGAAATTTTTAATGAACTAATACGAGGAAAAGATGATCGTAAAACTTTCTTTAATCGAATAATGGAGGTTGTTGCACTACTAGGAGGAAATATCAATGATGAGTTTTAAATTGATATATAAAAATGTAGGCAGAAGTATTAAAGATTATGCTATTTATTTTCTAACTCTTGTTTTAGGTGTCAGCCTATTTTATGCATTTAATTCAGTATCATCACAACCAGCTTTAAATGATTTAAATTATTCTATGGAGATTTTTGGGGATGCATTAGTTACGTATATTGGACTTTTAACAAGGTTTATTGCAATTGTTTTTGCTTTTCTCATCATATATGCCAATCAATTCATAATGAAGCGAAGAAAAAAAGAAATGGGTATTTATATGACATTAGGGATGAGTAAATGGCGGATATCCTTTATTTTTGTAGGTGAGACCTTTTTGGTAGGGTTATTTGCTTTAATTATAGGCCTTGGGCTAGGATTTTTAATGTCACAAGTTATTTCGATATTAGCTTTAAAAATGTTTGTAGGTGATGCAGTAGGATATAAATTGTTGTTATCAAAAGAAGCTATAAAAGAAACTATTATAAGTTTTTCAATTATTTATATTATAGTAGCACTTTTTAATACTCGTAATATTATGAACATTAAACTTATCGATTTATTAACTGCGAATCGTAAAAATCAAGAGTTAAAGGTCTATAACAAATGGGCGACAAGTAGCCTTTTTTTATTAGCAATTACTTTAATAACTACTGGAATACTATTGTTAATGAAATTAGGACTTGATAAGAATTATTTAACTGTGATAGTCTCGCTTCTTGGTGTTGGTATTATTTTGTTTTATTATACCATTTCCAGTGTGATGGTGTTCTTGGCTAAAAGAAACAAAAAGCTGTATTTTAAAGAACTAAATTCATTTTTGTTTCGACAATTCGGAAGTAAAATGCAAATCAATTTTCTAGTAATAAGTATCTTAAGTGCATTACTGATAGCTTCACTAGTTGTTCTAGGTACAGGATTTAGTGTTACAAGTTCTATGAATAAACAAGTTACCACGGCAACCCCATTTGACTTAACAATTGTAAAACCATATGAGGATAACAAAAATCTTTTAGAAACAGCAAAACAAGATGGCATTCCACTTAAAGAAAATCTTAAAAGTTATGTAGAGATAATGTTGTTTAATGCAGATTTAACTTATGGAGAATTGTTTAAAGAGCAACAAGTAAAACTATCTGATTTAGAACAAGAGATACTTATGTCACAAGTTACTTTAATAACTGAAACAGATTACAATAAAATATTGGAACTATCTGGAGAAGAGGGAATTCAGTTAGGAGAAAATAAATTCATTATTAATGCAAACTATGAACCCTTTAATAAACATATTCAATATTTCTTAAATAAAGAAGGAAAAATAAGAATTGGTGATAAGGAGCTCACTCCTGCAAACAAAAAAATATTTGGCAATATTACTTACTTAACAAATTCAACCAGGGAAAATGATGTAGGAACAGTGGTTGTTCCAGACAATATGAAAAATTATATGAATCCTGATAGTTTCTTATTGAATGGTGTTTTTCCCTCTCAAGAAATAGAGGGCACGGTCTATAAAATAATGAATAATAAATGGGTTGAAAAATCTCTTGATGGAAAGATTTATTATGTAACTAAGAGTGTGATACAAGACACTTACTTTGGCGTATTTGGAGTAATAGCTTTTATTAGCAGTTACTTAGGAATAATTTTAATGATTGTCACGTTATCCATACTAGCATTACAGCAATTAACAGAAACCCAGGATAACAAAGAAAGATACCTGACATTATCGAAAATTGGTGCAGATAAAAAAATGATTAATAGGTTGTTATTTAGACAAATTGGATTTTATTTTATTTCACCTTTAATTATAGCTAGTTTCATATCAATCTTTACTACTAAGGTTGTATTAGAAAAATTAGAACCATTTTTTGAAGTCTCTATCAAACAGAATATGTTTTTAAGCTTTGGTATTATTTTGTTGCTATATGTAATATATTTCATTGCAACTTATCAGAGTGCAAAACAGGTAATTTTAGACAATAGACTTAAATAAAAGGAGTAGATAATATGACTGAATTTCTAATGGGTTTTGGATTATCGGAGGGAATAGTTGAAACTATTAAATGGTGGATCCCGTATTTAAGTTTTATAATGATCATAATAATCGTAACCATTTTATTCAAGGTTATCCGTAAAAAGAAAATAAAGAATGCGAAAAATTAATAAGGTATTTAGTTTAAAAAAGCATTATTCTTGGTTAAATGATCTTAGAACTAACATGACTTGTTCCTCACAATTTTACAATTGACAATTGAAGCAGTTAAAAATAATAGCGTATTCAACTTAAACCCAGAGCGTTTCTGGCCTTATGATCCAATTGCTGTAGAATCACAAGTTGAAGAAATCGCTAGCATGCTTAAGGAACTTTTGGAGAAAGAGAAGTAAATGTTATAAAAATGCCCAAGTGGAATGATTACCACTTGGGTTTTTTCTACTACGTATCCAAAAACCGGGGAAGCCGGCCGAGCAAACAAGGTAGGACACTCACATGGTCCTCCTCATCAAACTTCACATAATTAGTATGAATGTTTTGGTCGCTTAAATGCTTCAGTCGTTCAGCCGCTAGATCAGCTCCCTCTAACATATCTGGCAACTCGTTAGCACCGATTGTGAGTAAGAGATTAATAGCATGCTGACCGTTCCAATCATCAAAACATCTGTCTATTACTTTTAGTACTGCATTGTCAGCCCACCAAACAGAAGGACTGCCAGCTACAATGTGACTGAATAAGTGAGGTTTTGCACATAAAGCATATAGTGTGAAAAGACCGCCTAAGGAATGACCAACAATCGCTTGCTTCTTTTTATTGATAGGCCATTCCTGTGCTATAGCAGGCATAAGCTCATGTTCAATAAAATCTAAGAAATCATTAGCTTTGCCGTTTGGAGGCCAAGGCGTTCCATCTGGACGTGGTGGCAGATGTTCTTTGGTAACAGGTAGTGTAAAATCGAGACAGCGTCGCTCCATATCAAAAGGTTCCTTTGAGGGATAACCGATGCCAATAACAAGAATAGGATCATAGCCTTTTGGTTTACGTGTTTGTAATTTCACTGCCTCTGCAAGTGTTGGAAAAAGGGCGTCCCCATCTAAGGCGTAGATGACAGTATAACCATCTGCTGGTGGTTCATCTGTTGGGCTTGCAATTAAAATGCGATAATCTAGCTGTTGACGAGATGTCATGGCAACTTCAAAGTAGTTTTCTGATGTATAAGGTTTCTTTGTCATTGTTATCATGGCGCTAAAAACTCCAATACATCTTCTATCACTTTTCCTTGAGCATGAATACCGCCATTTAGCCAGTAATCCTCAGATGTCTCAAATACTTGATTGTTTTTGAAGGCTGCTGTACTTTGCCAAATTTTACTGTTCTTCAACTCATTTAAAAATTCATCCCCAAGATTACCATCATTGATTAGGAAAATATAATCGGCATCCAGTTCAGGTAGAATCTCCAATGATACTTCGAAGGCACCATTTTTCACGTAGCTGCTTTGTTCAAATCCTAATTCATGTGTTAAGACATACCCACTAAAATACTCATCCGTCATGAAAAACATACCTTTTGCATTAAAGCGAATTAAAGCAATTTTTTTACCCTCTGTTATAGAGGATAGCTTTGTTTTTGCTACATCTACTTTTTCTTGATAATCCTGTAAGGCTTGCTCAGCCTTGTCTGTTTCATCAAGTAGTTGCCCTAAAACTTTAATAGAGCCTTCTAAATCACTTGCAGCATTATTAAAAACATAGGTTGGTGCGATTTTTGCATATTTTTCATAGGTGCCATTTTCCATATAAAATGAATTGTGCAAAATAATTAAGTCTGGTTTATCTGCTATAATGGCTTCGGCTGATGGGGGACCGCTTGCAAAGCTAATTTCTGGTATACCCTGTAGCTGATCTTGTAAATAAAGCTGTGGCTTAACACCATTAGACCATTGCATAGTAGGCTTGATACCAAGAGCTAGTAATGAATCCTCCATGACAGGTGCAAAAATTTTAGTAGGCTTAGCTGGTAGTGTTACCTCATTACCAACCTCATCTTTTAGTGTTAACGGATAAATACTTTGCTCCTTTGTACTTTCTGAGGATGCCTGCGTTTCTACCTGTTCCACTTTATTGCTTGATTGGGTATTGCAGGCGGAAAGTATGCCGATAGTTAGCAAAAACATCGCTGATAAATAGGCAGATTTTATAATTGTATGACATTGAATAGGACAATTTTGTTTCATTGTTCATCAAAGTCTCCTTCCAGTGATAATCATTCTCAAATGGAATTATAAATCACTGTCTGATACGTTACCATGGACGGGGACAGGAAAAGGATTTGGATTTTTTCCGGTTAGCATAAGTAACATTTCATCTAGCATTCGGTTTATAGCAATAGCTGAGTATTCGAACCAAGGATTCGAAGGTAAAACATAGACATGTCCATTTTTTACAGCACGGAGCTCTTTCCAACGATCAAGGTATTGTAGAGTAAGCCAATAATTTCGGGTTGGTGAATCGGGACAAATGATAAATAGCAAACGGTCAGGGTCTATATTTACTAGCTGATCAAGTGTAATATGCTCATTATATGTTTGTTGGTGAGTATCGACAGAGCGAAGCTGTAAATCTGTATACAGTACATCCTGAATCCCTTTATTACAATACATAAATAATTGATCACCGCATAAACGAAGAACAGCAAACGTATCATTTTCAGCAACTTGATTAATTTCTAATCTCGCCTGTAATACCTTTTGTTCATATGTTTGAATGAAGTGCTCACCTACGCTTTGCTTTTTAACAGCTACAGCTATTTCTCTCAGCTGTGTTCGCCAATCCTTCGCTTGTATAAAGACACTTTTGATGCCAATAGTTTGAAGCCAATTAAGCATGGAGAGGGAGGGTTCCTCTTGAAAAATATGAATATCTGGCTTAGCGGAGGCTAATTTTTTGAAGTTATCCTCTGATTCTGTATCAAATATATTAACATGCACGGGAATTTTCTCTTGATAATGATTGTAATAATAAGGACTCCATTTAGCATTCAGCGGAGCCGCAACTGGTATGATACCAAGCGCTAATAAATTTCCAGTAGCGGAGACGGAAAAAGTAGAAATACGCTGGCGAGCCATCTCACTATAAGCAGAAGGTGAAATCCCAACTTCTTTTTTAAATTTTCGGCTAAAATAAAATTCGTCACTGTAACCTACTTTTCTAGCAATCTCACGAAGTAATAAATCGGTATCACGCAGTAATTGCTTGGCATGTCCGATACGTAGCGCCGTTAAATAATCTGTGGCACTTTGACCGAATGCCTTTTTAAATGCCTCTCCAAAGTAACTGGAACTCAGACCCGAAATGAGTGCTAGATGCTTAATCGTGAGAGGTTGATGATGGTTTTTAGCAATATAATCTCGAATATCCTTTAATGATATTTGAGTTGTCGTATCTGTTATACTTCCCTTTTCCATATAAATGTCACCCCTTATTATAAGTATGAGAATTACTTGGCAGTAACCAATAGTTTTGGTAATGCACCGAGTAACTTCTCTCTTGTAAAGGCATCTCCATAATTCCACTTTGTTGCATCCACTAAATAAGCATGGTTAGTTTGTACAGCAGGGAGTCCTTTCCAAATATCGCTATTAATCAATTCCATCGTAGCCATTTGCGATTCGGGTTTATCAGATAACAACATAAAGATACGGTCACCAGCATACTGAGGTAAGTGATCTATTGGTATTTCTCTATACCCTTCGCCTGCTTGAAGTAGCTTTTTGACTTGTGGGTGAGGTTGAAAACCATCTGGATGAAAAAGAGCAGGGGATAGACCTGTACAGCCCATAATAAAAAGACGTTTGCCATGATCAAAAGTCAAAACAGATGCTGTTTCACCAGGCTCTATCACTGTTTGTAGCTGCTGCCACATAGTATTTTCTTGGATTTTAAAATATTCTAGCCAATCTTCTGCACGCTGTTGTTGGCTAAGCCACTGCCCTAATAAAAGAACGCGTTCCTCCAATGAATCCCAGGAATTTAGGGTAACTGTTGGTGCAATAGAAGATAGTGCTTGATATTGCTGTTCGTCATTATTTGTAAAGATAATTAAATCAGGGTTCAGCTTCGAAGATTTTTCAAGATTGATTGGAAAGGCAACATCTTGAATATAAGGAACATGGTTTTTATAGAAGGATTTACTAATAGAGTTTTTGTTACCACCTATTGGCTGCACATCAAAAATCAACATATCCCCAAACGTTTCTCCATGATAAATAACACGATGCGGTGAACGAGGAATGGCTACCTCGTGTCCTGTCCAATCTTTTACAACAGTTTTTTGTTTATATTGTCGTGCAAACTCTTTTGGAGGTATTCCAATTACCTGTCGGAAGCGGCGATTAAAATAATATTCATCATCAAATCCCACTTGCTGCGAAATATCTTTTAATGGCTCATTTGTTTGTAGTAATAATTCCTTGGCATTTGTAAGACGTAAATCTGTAATATAATCAAGTGGTTTCTTCCCAGTTAAGGTTTGGAAGATCGTACTATATTGCCATTGAGCTATACGAGCGAGTTCCGCTAGCTTTTTCACTGTTAAAGGCTGTTGAAAATAGTTATGTATATAGTCGATAGTTTCTTCAACCGCCTTTGTCATTGTCAACTGGTAGTTCATATGAAGCTGATGTTCAAATAATAAATTTAAGAGTTCATACAAGACTCCTTGTTGTTTAAGAAAATCCAATTTAGGATTTAAATTATACAGATTTTCGCTAAGACGAATTAATCGTGTATACGGATAAATTGTATATTCCACTTCATCAGAAAAAATAGATCCTAGATGTGGGGAAGGGTGCTTATGTTTTAGCTGAAAGGCTGAAAAGGCAATTTTATAGAAACGGTAACCATGATTTATATCCGATAAATCAATCATAGAATGGGGCTGAACAAGAAAAATTTTTCCTTTCGTCACCAAATAGGGTATATCATCAATCGTTAATGTCCCACAGCCATTTGTAAAAAGTATCATCGTATGATGAGAAGTCGAGATAAACGGATAGCTCTGCGAAATACAGTCAATATCTTTTAAATGAAATAGTAAATCATTGTTAATAGAAGCTGATTTATTGTCTTCCATCTGTTCACTTCCTTAGTAAATGAAAATGATTATCAATTAACTGTATTGTATAAAAAGTAAAGAGACATTTCAACAAAGATGAAATGTCTCTTGTTAGTTATTTTTTTAACATAGTAGGTAATTGTGATAACAGCCATTCTCTTGTTGAGGCATCGCTATCACTTTTTTCAATATCAAATGTGTAGACATGACCGTTCTTCACTGCCGGTAGGTTCTTCCAAATTGGACTTTCCATCATTTCTTTTGTCGATTGTTTTGCTTCATCATCGACTGGTGTGAGGATGAAAATTCGATCACCAGCATATTCAGGAAGAAGTTCTGTGGAGATTTCAGCAAAGCCTGTTCCATCATCAAGAATTTTTTGTATGTTGTCGCCAGGCTTAAGCACATTTGAATCGTATAAAACTTGAGAAAGTCCAGCACGTGCCATGACAAATAATCGATCTCCTGGATAATATGTTAAAACCGATGCCGTTTCATCTGGTTTAATGATGTCATCAGCTACAAGCGACTCCCACATTTTATCCGCTTTTTCTGTATAAGCATCCATCCATTGAGTTGCTTCTTCTTTTTTATTAAGTATATCGCCCAGCTCTGTTAAACGTTGGTTTAAGGGCGCAAAAGTATCAAACACGATAGTAGGAGCGATTTTAGAAAGCTGTGAATATGTTTTTTCATCTGAAGTACCAATAATGATAAGATCAGGCTTTAATGACAATGTTTTTTCCACATTAATAGGAAAACCAACGTCCTCCACATCTTTTACGCGATCTTCCCAAGCGTAATTTGTAATCCAAGAGAAGCCAGCACCAACTGTTTTGATATTCAATGCAAGTAAATCACCGAATCCTTCTCCATGATAAACCACTCTCTCAGGATCTACAGGAATTTCAACCTCATGACCTAAATAATCCTTATAAACACGAGTGGTTGATGCTGATGTTGTTGTCTCTTCCTTCTTTGTTTCTTGATTGGTAGAACCACAAGCAGCTAGTATGATACTAACCAGTAATAATAAGCTATAAATGAGCATATGTCGCTTTAATTTTTTCATGTCTCTTCCTCCGTAAATGATAATCATTATCGATATAGGCTAGCATAAATTAGTCAGTGACCTAGAACAATGGATAAAATGAAAAAGGGCCATTAAGGTTTATCCAAAAATCTAACTGTAACCTTAAATTAAAATCCGTTTTACCGTATAAGTATCCTTCCATTGGTGGAGAATGGACTTTTCATTGGACTAAGATTCGTGTAATGAAAGGGGGTTAAAAATAAAAAATTATTGGATGTTTGTCATAACAGGAATGCTATTAATTGTTACAACTACGGGGTTTGGTCGCATGGCATAAGGAGTTATATTGCCGTTTATGCAGGAGGGAATGAATTTCACGACCACTCAATCTGGTTACTTAGGAACAATGCTGTTTTTAGATTATTTACTAATAGTGGGAATTTCTGGAATACTTACAACACACATTAGTGCAAAAAATGTTCTGTTAGCAGGGGGAGCCTGTGTCATTTTAGGGTTAATAGGACTGGTGTTTGTTGCAAATTTCTGGTAGGCTGCCATCACACTGTTCCTTGCAGGTGCTGGTCTATACGCCACTACTATCGATAGCCATTAACCTGTATCCTAAGAAACGAGGTACTGTCATGGGACTGTTAATGCGTGGAGCCGGGATAGGAATGCTTTTAACAGGTTTGATGGTACTTTCTTGCTTATCAACTTCCTGAGTTAGGTTGGAGAGGAGCATGGCTAATTTTCGCGGTTTTGACACTAATCGTCGTATTGTTAGCGTTTTGTACAATTAAGCAACCAAGTTCTATACAGAAAAACAACGTTTGGAGAAGGCATGTTATTTATTACAAAGCGGGACAATGAATGTTATGGAAGTAGCGAATGCTGTTGGCTATTCTAATCCGAGCCATTTTGCTGCGGTTTTTAAGGAGAAATATGGGCTGAATCCTCGAGACTTTATCAGATACAGATCACAATAATACCCTTCAGCTTTTAAACAAAGCTGAAGGGATTTTTTTTATTTCACTATGCTATCCAATACATTTTCAATAATTTGACGATTGGCTATAGCACCTGAATATAACCAGCTCGAACTTGATTCGAATTCATAAACATGACCATTTTTAATGGCAGGTATATTAGCTAGCAGAGGATCGCTTAGCAATTCAGAGCTACCTGCACTATCACTGTTAATAACAAAAAGATAGTCAGCATCTATTTGAACGAATTTTTCTAAAGAAACTTGCGACCAATCACCAGCAGCAGAAGCTGACATCTCTTTCACAAGGCTTGGCGTTTGTAACCCAAGATCCTCATAAAGAACAACACCGCTAGAAGCTGTGTCACTGACCATATAGATTGAATTATTGATATTCCAGATCACAGTGGCTGAAGGCTTCCCGACTTTGTTGTGAATTTCTTCTTTTGCTTCTTTAGCGAATTGATCATAATCTGCTAGAACTTCCTTTGCCTTATCTGTTTGACCAAAAATTTCGCCCATTTTTAATAGTTTATTGCGCCAATTATTATCCTCCGTTCCCATCACATACGTAGGTGCAATTTTGCTATATTGCTTATATTTTTCACCTTCAGCAATTTCAGGAGAACCGATTACAATAAAATCTGGATTAAAGCTTGTCACAGCTTCATAGGGAAGATCGAATTCAATTGTTGGAATATCCTTTAATGAATCCTGGAGATAGTCTTGGATAGAAGTCCCACCCTTTACGGACCATTGTGCAACGGGCTTTAAACCTAATGCTACAAGGTGATCTTCTAGATAAGGAGCTATGATGCGTTGGGGATTTTTAGGAATGGTCACTTCATGTGCTATTGAATCTGTTAATACTCGATTGGAGTTTTCTTCCTTTGCCTTCTCTATTGTGGAAGAAGATTGAGTTCCGCATGCAGTCAAAAGGATGGAAATAATTAAAATGCYAGTTAAAAAGGCATTCTTTTTTATAAATTTTTTCAAAGCTATAAGCCTCCTATTTCAATTGATTTCTATTATTCTATTTCATTATAATGAAAATGATAATCAATATCAATTTGATGTTTAGGAGATAGCGTTTAAATGTACAAAGACAATCAACTACTGTCCCATATTTTTTATCAACCTATACAAATAGTGAAATTAAATGAAATGTTAAGTGACATAGAAACACAATTCACCTACCCATTTATGGTCATAGTATATGAGGGATATATAGAGTGTACGCTTCAAGGTAGGCACATTAGGCTTAGTTCAAATTCTGTTATGCTTTTAGATAATACTGACGATTTTCATCTTCTAGAAACATGTGAAAGCAGAGGGATCATCATTCAATATCGTGTTTATGGCTACAAAATTGATCGTTTATTGCAAGCTTCTATCTTAATTGAGCAATGCTCCTATCGACTGATGAAATTAGCTAAAGAAGTAGAAAAAGAAGCAAACACTGAGAGCAATAATCCATTTCGTTTACAAAAATTATTTGGTGAAATGCTAGAAGTGCTATACAGCCTTTTACGTGAAAATAATCAAAAAAAAGAAGGACTATGGATTGATAAAGTACTTCATTGTATTCATCTACATTTCCGTGAAGAATTAACAAGAGAGCAGATGGCCAAAAAAGCACAAGTAAGTCCAGAGCATTTTTCTCGTACGTTTCATAAGCACACAGGCTATACATATAGTGAATATATAACATGGCTAAGAATACGAGAATCACAGAAAAGGCTATTGTTTACAATGCCTAAATTAGATGAGCTTGCCGAGGAAGTTGGCTACAATGAAGGAACTTATTTAAGTCGGAAATTTAAAGAAAAAGTAGGTGTATCACCAACAGTCTATTATCAGAAATCGAAGCGTGTCCTTGCACTCAATACCAATCATACAGCATGCTTACTAGCTCTTGGTATTACGCCGGTGTTGGGTGTATACTCTCCATTTCTAGAGGGTATCAAGCCTGTCCATAATACGCATAAACTGAAAGGCTATGAGTATGATATTGCTTCAAATTATCAGGCAATCACCGCAGCCTGTCCTGATATCATTATTAACTACAGTGGTGGTGATGAAAAACCATTATTACTGTCAGTAGCTCCTATATTCGAGCTACCATGTAGAGAATTAAGCTGGCGAGAGCAATTTGGGTTGATTGCCCATATCGTTGATAGACAAGAAGTATGTAAGAGCTGGCTCCAGCAATATGATGAACAGATAGCTCAGTGTAACGATATTCTTGACCAACAACATGGAGCAAGAGGGACTGCTATTGTTTGGGAAATAGGTAGTCATCAAGCATATTGTTTAAATAGTAGTCATGGAAGAGGGAGTCATATACTGTACGAAGATTTGGGCTTTAGTCGACCAGCTGCGATTGTCACACGAAATATTGAACAAACAGGTTACTTAACAGTAGATATTGAAGATATTGCTTATTTTCAAGCTGATTATATATTCGTCACTGCTCTTCCTACAAAAGATTTTGGAAAAGAGCATCTCTTGAGGGTATTACATTCGGAAAAATGGCAGTCACTTACAGCGGTTCAAAAGAAACAGGTGTACTTTTTGAATCAGTATGAATTATTTTATGGCTATGACCCATTATCTACAGCTATGCAATTACAAAAATTAATGGAAGTATTAACATCATAAATATACAGAGCAACAAATCACTTTCATACATAGACAGTTATTTTACAATCTTCTACAATTTGTGAGAATGGTTATCAACTGGTATGTATGGAGGGAAAAAATTGCTGACACAAAATAGAAAATTCATAGCGCCACTATTTCTTTTAATATTACTTCTGTTAACGGCTTGTGGAGAAAAGGAGAAAAATTCTAGTCCGACTACAGTGCAAGATACAAAAGAAGCAGAGGCAAAAACTGTTCAGACGACAAATGGTGAGGTTGTTATTCCGACTAGTCCTCAGCGTATTGTAGCAGAGGAGTATATTGCAAGTTTGCTTGTATTAGATGTGAAACCTGTGGGAGCTCCTGGGTTGGCACTTGAAAACTATTATTTAAAGGATGCATTAAAAGATGTAGAAGAAATCGGTGACTATGGGAAACCGTCGATTGAGAAGATTATCGCGCTCAAACCTGACTTGATTATTACTGGCAATGGGGAAAATTATGATGCTTTAAGTAAAATTGCTCCTACAGTTGTCATTCCCTATGGTGAATTAAAGGATGCGCACGAAGAACTTACTTATTTCGGTGAGTTGCTTGGCAAAGAGCAAGAAGCTAAGGATTGGCTGGCGCAATATGATCAAAAGATTGCCGATGCCAAAGCACAGGTAGATGCGATTATTCCAAAGGATGCAAGCTTCTCTATTATGGAGGACGCAGGCAAAACGTATTATGCATATGGTGATAATTTTGGACGTGGTGGGCAACCAGTCTATCAGGCACTAGGTCGCAAACCACCTGCTAAAGTAGCAGATGAAATGATGGAAAAGCAGTGGGCTGAAATTTCCGAAGAGGTGCTGGCAGATTATGCAGGAGACTACATTATTTTGACTTCAGATGATCGTACAGTTGAAGATTTTAAGAAAGATCCAATATGGGGTAGCTTGCCAGCAGTAAAAAATGATCATCTTTATGTTTGGCCTGAGGAGCGTTCATGGTATTATGACCCAACAGCCGTGTTGGCTCAGGTAGAGGAATTAACAAACTGGCTCACGAATAAAAAATAAGCTAAATAATTGAAAATGCTAGTACAACATACTAAATAAAATTAAATGAAATTCCATAAAATCACTCAGGCATTGGATTGTTTGAGTGATTTTCTATGCTTATACAGGTTTATATTGAGAACGATTATCAATTATAATAAACTTGTAGGTAGTGAAGAATTGGAAGGAATGATGTAGGATGCTACCAAAAGAGGAGTTTCTATTTCTTTGGAATCACGCAACGATCAAAGTGCTCGATATAAGATATGAGCTATTCAAACCTGAGGAAATCGGAAAATCATATAAATTGCCTGCAAATATGTTTCTTTATGCCACAGGTGGTGGTGCGGAAGTTCAAATCGATTTAATAAACTATACACTAGAGAGCTTTCATCTTATTCACGGTGGAAAGGGCACCACACTACAAATAATGGCTACAGACAAAGGCTTTGAATATTTTTTAATATTTTATCGAGCTTCCATTCCTTTAACCTTAAATAAAATGATAGCAAGGGCTTTACAAACAAATAATCCTTTCAACTATCAATACAGTCTTGTTCCTAACTCACCTATTACAATGTTTGAAAAAATATATTTTATGTATAAGAAGTGGGAAAATGCCAATAGCCTCAGCAAATTTACTGTTAAATCGCTATTCTATCAATTATTAAATGAAATTTTCATGCAGTTAGATCAGGACAGTGTCGACATTCAAAAACTAAATGTCTCTAGTCAAATTAAAGCCTACCTAGAGCAAAATTATGCACAGCCATTGACCTTAGAATCCATTGCGAAGGCATTGCGCTATAGTCCATCTCATTTATCCATTCAATTCAAGCAACAATTAGGTTGCAGCCCGATTGAATATTTAATTCAGCTACGGATTGAAAAAGCTTCTATTTTGCTTGAGAAGACAAATGCTAGCTTACGCGATATCGCTATGGGTGTGGGCTATAGTGATGTCTATTATTTTAGTAGACTTTTCAAAAAGAGAGTAGGCGTTTCTCCTACAAAATTCCGTCAAAAGCAAAAAGTAAGTGATCTGATAAAAGATAGTCCTTCAATGTCTGAAAGATACTCCATTGTCGATTGGAGCTTCCAAGATTATATTGAGAATGGTTATCAATATAATGAAAGGAAGTATGAACCAATGAATAAAAGAGGATTATCAGCTTTTACAACACTCTTTCTATGTCTGACGCTTTTATTAAGTGCTTGCAGTAGTGGGGCATCAACCAGTACACAGGGCGGGGAAAAACAAGCCTCTACCACTCAAACAGTAAGCGAATCACAAACAAAAACTGTCTCTACTATGAAAGGAGACGTAGAAATACCTGTTAACCCTGAGCGAGTAGTGGTGATGTATTATACAGGTGATGTACTAGCATTTGATGTGACACCAGTGGGTTCTTCTAAAATACAAGAGGGAGCAGCATTTGAGGAAGAATTAAAAACAGTTGAAAGTTTAGGTGAATGGTTTGAACCAAATGTCGAGGCAGTAATCCAATTAAAACCTGATGTCATCATTATCCCAAGTAAGAATGAGCTTTACGATCAAATGGAGAAAATTGCACCTACTGTCATGATCGATTTCTCAACCTCTCTAGATGAACGTTTAACAAAGATTGGTGAAGTACTAGGGAAAGAGAAAGAAGCAAAAGAGCTTTTAGCTAATTTCTATACAAAAGTAGAGGATAGCCAAGAGAAGCTAGAAGAGGCAGGTATTTCAGATAGAACGGTTAGTATTATGGAAGGCGGCAAAGGAAAAATGTCTGTTGTAACAAGTTATACCTTTGGACGTGGTTCTCAAGCTATTTATGAGTATTTAGGAATAAAAGCACCAGATATTATTCAAAAGAAAATAGATGATAAAAACAACACCAATGAGGCAATCGATGTTTCATTAGAAGTATTAACAAATTATGCAGGAGATTATGTGTTCCGCTCATCTTATGAAGGAATGGTAGATTTAACAGATCATCCAGTTTGGGCTAACATTCCTGCCATTAAAGAAGGAAGGCTTATCGAAATGGATTTTGGTTTTTGTTACTACAACGACATTTATTCATTATCAAAACAGCTAGATTTCATTGTGGATCAACTAGTTGCTACAACTAAATAAGTTAAAAAAGAATGGTTTACCTCATAAATGTTTATTGATACATAACATTTATGGAGCGGTTATATTTTTATTTACGATGAGATAAATTTGATTATTTGACTTCGAAGTGCACTTGTAATAATAGAGATTATTTTCCAAAAAGAAAGCACTAAAGAAACCAACATTGTTTCTTTAGTGCTTTAATTTAATTTCTTATGATTTGGAACGTGCCAGGAGTAGTAGTTTGGATAATATGACGATTTCCACTGATGATAAAGTCAGCTGGAACTTGCTTGCCAAAACCATTTGAGCGATTGAAGGAAGAATTGGCTGGTAAGCCTTCTATAATGATTTCCATATTAGCATCAAAAGTTACTGGTTCCTTGTTTAATGTTGCTATAAGTGTAATGCGATTGCCCCTTTTTGTAACTTGAATGTCCATCACCCCTTCATCTTCATTGACAAGTGTATAAAGTGGAGGAATGATAATGGTCATTTTGTCTTTTGTTGTTAGAATAAAACGTTCCGTGTCATTTTCTGATGCGGCTACATTAATTTTGGCTTTATAGATATTTTTATTTTTTGTCATAGCTGTAGTTTTCCCTGGGACAGCTGCTGCATCAGATAAAACAGGTGTTTTAGGGATGTTATCTTTTGTAGGAAGTGTGTGTTTTCCTTGTACAAAATCCACTAAAGTCCATACATTTGGGACGAGTTGCTGTTGAACAGGTGTTAATGCTTCAAAAGAAGTTTTGACTGCCTGCACATCCTGAGCTGTCGATGTTTTTGGTGATAAAGCTGCAATAGCGTTTTCAACTTCTTTAGCTGCTGCCTTATCCTTTACAACCAGCTGTTCTGCATCAAGTAATTGTTGCTCGATACCTACAGGTAAAGAAATATTTGAAAACCTACGTAATGCATTAAGCTCTGCTCGGGCATTGGCTACATCTTTATGGAACGAGAGACGAGATGAATTAATCAATTGAATTTTATTAACCACCTTGTCAACAGATGTATTTGGCGCGATATAGGAAGTTAGAATTTTTTGCGCAGATGCACTTACAAAGGTTTTTTGCGCTGCATTCAGGGTATTATACCAATCTTTTGTTTCAATAACATTTTGATAATAATTAGAGGACGTAGAATCCACAGAATACAATTTCTCTTCAATTTGTGCTGCAAGCTTACGATAAGCAATTCTTGTCTGCTGATGTGCTGACAATGTGGAGTAGTTCGTAACATACTGTTTTTCTGTTTCCGTTAAAGCATTGTAAGCCTTCAAAGCTGCCTCTAAATTTGTTTGGAAAGTAGCAGTTGTATTGTTAATGTTGTTAATTAGTTGTACAACATTTGCCACGTTAGCATTGTAGCTAGCAAGTATGTAGGCTGGCTTTGAAATTTCGGTAGCCGATGCTGGTGCGCTGTAAAGAAGGGAGGGTACTGCCACTAAAGACAGTAATACTAATTTTTTTTTATTTTTCATAATGTAGAAACCTCCTGTGTTTAATGTTCTTGGTTAATTGAAGGGAATATATACAATATATGGTGTTGATTTAATCTTAACATAGTCTAGAATCTTTTTTGTATTTATTAGTTGAACTTGTGCTGTTTAAAATACCATATGCAAATGTGCTTAATATCTACCATGAAATAAGATTGAAGAGGTTTTTAGATGTATGGTATAGAAGATGTATATTTCTGAATGGTAGAATAATTTAAAATTGCCTATTGTTATAGAGATTTTTGTTATTTTGGAAAAATAATATAAGAAGTTAATAGATTAAAGATGCAGAGGTTGGTTATTTTACTTTAATGAAACTTTACGATCTACTTAATAATACAGCCGCCGTTGAGGAGCAATATTGGCTGTTAAAAAAGATGCCTCAAGAGCATTTGGCAGTGGAACCGAGTGAGGAGGTGGAGGATTGGTATCGAAGGTGAAGCAAATGAATACAATGTTGCAAATGAATTCATTTAGTTAAAAAAGAATTATTAAATAGTGAAGGGCTCTACAATAGGTAGAGTCCTTCGTTATACTAAAAGAGATTTAGGTGTTGACAACATAGCAAAACCTAATTGCTAATAATTCCTACATTTTGTGCTTTTCTATAAGTTTCTATTGCTTGGTTTAAGGTGTTATACATGTCATTAATTTGATATTGGTACACATTAGGATCATTTAGTATATATTGTGCTTGTTGAACTACAGCCTCAAAGTTACTTCGATCAACAGCTTTTGTCCATCTTATTCCGTTAGTAACATCTACCCCAGTTCCGCTTGTAGAAACTGTTACATTTTGAAGTTCATAATACGCAGCAGTAACACTTGTTTGTAAATTAGCTTTATCCACATAATATCCATTATTTCCGTACTTATTAGCATTCTTATAAGTCCAAATAGCATTGTTTAAATTATTGATGGCATTGGCAATATCCGTTTGAGTGGCATAATAATTATTAACAACTGCTTGGGCAGATGAAACAGCAGATTCTATTGCGTTTCTTTCTGCTTGTGTAGTCCAAGGAGAATTATAAGGTACATTTGACCCGTCCCAAGAAACAGTAACATATTGAACAGAATTAATTAAAGACTGTAGTGAAGCTTTATCGCCATAACCATATTTTGTACCACTCTTCTGAGCAGCTTGGTAGACTGCTAGTGCATTTTTATACTGATTAATGGCATTTTTCACCTGTTCTTGTGAGGCATTTGAATTATTTGCTACAGCTCTCGCACTTGCTACAGCAGAATCAAACACTGTGCGGTCTGCTTGTGTTGTCCATTTGTCCGTATTTAAAATATCATAGCCGTTTACAGATACTTGTACATATGGTGGGGATGCGATTAATGTATTAAGTTCCTTTTTATCAATAACAGGTAGTGTCACGGAGACATTTTTATTGTCTACTTGTACATTGTTTACCAGATGTCCTGAATCTAAAGCTACTTTAGTACCGCCCTTTACAACGATTTGCTCAATTTTACCCTCACCATAAAGGTTGAAATCTTTCGCTACATCAATTGTAAGCTTTTCTATATTAGTCATTGCTTCAAAAGATTCCACTTTACCAACCACATCTACTTTGGCAAGAGTTTGGTCAGAAGATACATTGACTTTAGTACGTCCCAAATTGATGTTTGATGATTTCATATCGATTAAAGTAACATATAGCCAACTTACCTTTTTCGTGACAATTGGTTTTAGTGTAATTGTTTCATCTACTGCTACTTCATTGAGTGTAACGGCTTTTTTTACTCTGTTTGTAATGATAAGCTGACCATCCACACTAACATCTTGAATCTTTACATAGTCAGCGTTTACAGTAAGATCTCCCGAGATTTGTGCGTCACCTCCATCAAAATAGACAGATTTTTTGCTTGTACCTGCTTTGTTTAAAATTAATGAGGTAACGTCCGTAATTTGACCATTTTTCACTACAATTGTAGCTCGGGCATTGGTTAATGCTGTTTTATTTGAAGTATCAAATAGGGGCTTTAATGCCGATTGAATTCTAAATGTGCCGTTAGATGTTATGACAGTATCTTTTGTAATGTTTTTGATCGTTACGGATTCACCTATTACTTTTTTTGCTGCTGCTACATGTGTCTCATATGAATTTGATTGAATTTGAGATGATGCGGCATTGGCAGTAGACATTGGTAATACTAGTGTCGCTGTAATAGCCGTGGCCATTAATGTTGATAGCGCTTTATTTTTCATGTAAGTCACTCCAATCATTCTATTTAATAGTTAATATATCATATTCTTCTATAATTTAGAATTCGAAGAGGATGTTTTACTATGAATCTCAATTCAAATAAGTCATTAGGCCCTTATATTGAAAAATAAATGTTTGGTGAAGTATCGGTATTTTTCTCTATAATTCTGTAAATTTTCTACTTTATTCGCTAAATATTTTATTGTGATACAATCATCCATCCATTATTATTAGTATAAAAGTGGGGGTGTTAGTTATGAAAAAATCAAGAGGAATTGCYTTAAAACTTTCTTCCCTTATAATAGGATTATTTCTTATTKTATTTTTATCCTATACTGTCATAACGGGGATTATTATAAAAAAGCAAAGTGTTGAAGACGCAGAGCATGGAACATTACAATCGGCTGAATCTTCTGCAGCTATTATGAGTGAAAGATTTAAGAAAGCCAATACGACATTACAAACAACAAAGCGTATCATAGAAAGCATGGAGAAGAATAATACGTTGTCTACCAAGGGTGTCATAGACGTAATGGAAAACAATTTAGCTAGCAATAATGACATTCTTGGAGTAGGAGCAATCTTTGAGCAAGATTCTATTATTTTAGAACCAACTGAAGCTGCTTTAGTAGATACTAAAAAACGTTTTATCCCTTATTTAAGTAAGAACGGAAATGATATCTCGACTGCTCTAATCGAAGGTATTGATGATAAGAGTATTTCTGAATGGTATTGGGTACCAAAAGAAGAGAGACGTGCAGTTTTGACAGAGCCCTATGATTATAATGTAAACGGCCAATCCGTATTAATGACAACCATTTCAGTGCCATTAATCAATGCTTCCGGGACATTTTTCGGTGTATTGACTGCCGATGTATCAATAGATTTTTTAAATGATTTAACAAAATCGAATGCCCCAGAAGGCGGTTATGCGGCAATTATTACGAATAAAGGTGTGCTAACAGCTAACAGTTTTGGTGATGAGCTAGTTGGGCGCAATATGCAAGAGGATCCTACTTGGACAAGTATTAGTAAGACAATGGAAAATGGTGAACTAACAAGTATGTACGTTGACTCTAATCAACTGAAGGAAAAGGCCTATAATGTTTTTGCTCCAATGATTTTAGAGGGTATTGACGAAACATGGACTGTTCAAGTCGTGTTAGCTGAATCAAAGATTCTAGAAACATATAATCATGTATTTGTATTTACGATTATTGCTTCCATTATTATGGTGGTTTTGATGACAGCTGCAAGTGTGTTATTCATCTATAAACAATTAAAACCACTTAAATTTTTACGTGCATCGATTGAAACTGCAGCCGAAGGGGATTTAACACAAAAGGTAGAAGAGCGATATATTAAGCCTGATGAAATTGGTGCAGTTGCTGTGGCCTATAATAATATGTTAGATAAAACCAATAGTGCGATTCAAACTGTACTAAATTCCACGAGGTTATTGAACCAATCTTCTAATCAGGTAAATGAGGCATTTAATGAGGTAGTTGCTTCTAGTCAGGAGGTTTCCGTAGCTATCAACGAGATTGCACAAGGAGCTTCGAAGCAATCAGAGGATACAGAAGAAACAAATTATCGAATGATGGATTTATCAGATCAGATTGATGCTATTACGGCTCTTTCTAATGAAATGGATGAGCTATCTCATAAAACAGGTGTAACAACGGAAAAAGGATTGCATGAGGTTGAAAGTTTAAGAGAACGTAATATGGAGACAAATGAAATGAATGGGCGTATCCAGCAGCAAATGGAATCATTAGCTTCTAATATTGCCAATATTAATCAGATTATTGCTTCGATTCAAAGCATTACCGAGCAGACTAATCTGCTAGCTTTAAATGCAAGTATTGAGGCTGCACGTGCTGGTGAACATGGTAAAGGATTTGCTGTAGTTGCAGAGGAAGTTAGAAAGCTAGCAGAACAATCTAAGAATGAAACAGAAATTATTAAGAGTACAGTAGAAAGTATTCTTGAAAATTCTCAGCAGACGGTTGCTGTGATTGCATCTAATGCAGATTTAATGCAATCTCAAAATGAGTCCGTACAAAGCACGCAACTAGCATTTAAAGATAGCAGTGATTTGTCGGGTTCAATTGCAAATTCTATTAGTGATTTAATGAATAAACTATCTAGCATGTTAGAGCATAAAAATCAGGCAATCATGGCTATCCAAAGTATTTCGGCTATTTCAGAGCAAACAGCAGCCTCTGCGGAACAAGTAAGTGCTTCTGCAATGGATCAACAAGTAGAATTACAAAAAGTAGCAGAGTCTATTCAAAATATGAACGATATTTCAAACGAGCTACAAGAAGTTGTAAACCGATTTAAGCTTGCTTAAAAAGAAAGGCTGCCTTCAATATAGAGGCAGTCTTCTTTATGGTGAAAGCCGGAGAAATTGACCTAGAAGGAATTCAACACTACTATTAACACTGGAAGGGGGACATTGATATGATGTATCTCGGAATGATTTTCTTTCAAATTGTTGTACCTATTTTAGTGTTACTTGTAATAGGCGCTATACTACAAAAGAAATTTCGCTTTAATTTAAAAGCATTGTCTCAGCTTATTACATATTGCTTTATGCCAGCAGCTGTTTTTGTAAATTTATATGAAACACATGTGGAATTAACTGTACTGGGAGAGGTCGGATTATTTATTGTACTCTTTATCGGTAGTCAAATGATACTCAGTCACTTTATGGCAAAAGGGTTAGGTTTAGCTAGAACAGAGGCAGCTGTCTTTAAAAATAGTGTTGTGCTCATTAACTCGGGTAATTACGGTATTCCAGTGGCTCAAATGATATTTGCCACGCAACCTATTGGAGTAGCCATTCAGGTCATGCTCGTAATCTTTCAAAATATGACTACGTATACATATGGTTTATACAATTTAATTTCTTCTACAAAGTCAGGTATGACAATCATCAAGGATTTCTTTAAAATGCCTATTATTCATGCGCTTATTATAGGTGTCGCTATGAATTATTTTGATATCGGTATTCCACAGTTTATCAAAATACCAGTAGAACATGTGGCAGATGGATTTATTGCTGTGGCTCTAATTACTTTAGGTGCGCAATTATCACAATTAGAGATGAAATCAATGTTTAATAAAACCGTCTTTATCAGCTGTTTTACGCGATTAATTATTGGACCATCTGTTGCATTGGCCATTATTTATATATTGGGATTAGATGGAGTCGTCGCACAATCACTGTTTATAGCTAGTGCTTTTCCAACATCCCGCAATAGTTCTAGTCTAGCATTGGAATATGATGTAGAATCAGCAACAGCCGCGCAAGCTGTTTTATTTTCAACCATTGTAAGCTGTATAACTGTAACCATTGTGATCTATTTTGCAGAAGTATTATTTACCTAGTAAGATAAAAAATAACTTCCATCTCTTAGTATTATCTGCTACACTAGCATCAAACTAAATAGTATTAACTAGGGGAGTCTGATGAGTCAGGCTGAGAGGGAAACGCTACGAAGTTTCTTGACCCTTTGGACCTGATCTGGCTCATACCAGCGTGGGAAAGTTAAGAAGCTATTGCAGAGTATGCAATCAATAGACCTTTACATTCGTGGCCGGATCCAAATAATTATTTTGGATTCGGCCTTTATTTTTTGGATTGTTGGGGTGAGCTAGAATCGGTCCTTATATCAAAATAAATTTAAGGGAGAGAAGTAGCTCATGTCAGCAATTAGTGAAAAGAATATTACCATTATGTCCAGCTTTGAAGGAAGCAAAAAAGTATATGTGGAAGGATCACGCCCAGATATTCTAGTACCTATGCGAGAAATTGCATTAAGTCCGACAACAGGCAGTTTTGGAAATGAAGAAAATGCTCCTATTCGAGTATATGATACGAGTGGGCCCTATACAGATCCAGCCTACCAAGTAGATATTACGAAAGGTTTACCTGCCTTACGAAATGCATGGATTCAAGAGCGAGGGGATGTAGAAGCATATGAGGGACGCTCCATTAAACCGGAGGATAATGGCTTTCGTCATGTTGATGACCCGCGTATTCAAGAAAATGTCTTCCCTGAGTTGGCGAGAAAGCCTTTGCGTGCTAAAAAAGGTAAAAATGTGACACAGCTTCACTATGCACGAAAGGGAATTATAACGCCTGAAATGGAGTTTGTAGCGATTCGTGAAAATATGGATCCTGAATTTGTACGTTCAGAAATTGCAGCTGGGCGTGCTATAATGCCTTCTAATATTAATCACCCTGAGGCAGAGCCAATGATTATTGGGCGTAATTTTCATGTAAAGATCAATGCGAATATCGGGAATTCTGCTGTATCTTCTTCCATTGCAGAAGAAGTTGAGAAAATGACCTGGGCAACTCGATGGGGCGCAGATAATATTATGGATTTATCGACTGGTAAACATATTCATACAACTAGAGAATGGATTATTCGAAATGCGGCAGTGCCAGTGGGAACAGTGCCAATTTATCAGGCTTTAGAAAAGGTAAATGGTGTAGCAGAGGATTTAACGTGGGAGGTTTATCGTGATACTCTCATTGAACAAGCTGAGCAGGGTGTGGATTACTTCACCATTCATGCAGGTGTCCTTTTACGCTATGTACCACTAACAGCAAATCGTGTGACAGGTATTGTATCTCGAGGTGGCTCTATAATGGCACAGTGGTGTTTATATCATCATCAAGAGAATTTCCTGTATACACACTTTGAGGAAATCTGTGAAATTATGAAAGCCTATGATGTTGCTTTTTCCTTAGGTGATGGTTTACGCCCAGGCTCAATTGCAGATGCCAATGATGAGGCACAATTTGCAGAGCTTGAAACACTAGGCGAGCTAACACAGATTGCTTGGCAGCATGATGTTCAGGTAATGGTTGAGGGACCAGGTCATGTACCAATGCATTTGATTAAAGAAAACATGGACAAGCAATTAGAGGTTTGTAAGGAAGCTCCCTTCTATACATTAGGACCACTCACAACAGATATTGCTCCAGGTTATGACCACATTACATCAGCCATTGGGGCAGCCATGATTGGCTGGTTTGGTACAGCGATGCTTTGTTATGTGACACCGAAAGAGCATCTTGGTTTACCGAATCGCGAGGACGTTCGTGTGGGCGTTATCACTTATAAAATTGCTGCACATGCTGCTGATTTAGCAAAAGGTCATCCAGGTGCACAACAACGAGACGATGCACTGTCTAAAGCGCGCTTTGAGTTCCGTTGGCGTGATCAATTCAATCTGTCACTAGATCCCGAGCGTGCAGTGGAATATCATGATGAGACACTGCCAGCAGAGGGAGCAAAAACAGCACACTTTTGTTCTATGTGTGGGCCTAAATTCTGTAGCATGAGAATTTCACAGGATATTCGTAATTATGCGAAAGATAAGGATTTGAATACGACTGAAGCGATCCATCAAGGTATGAAAGAAAAGGCTGAGGAGTTTAAAAAAGCAGGCAGTCAAATTTATCAATAATGAAAGAAAAGGCTTATGTCAAAAAAATAGACATAGGCCTTTTCTTAATAAAAAAACTCCATGTGAATAGTGGATTCACATGGAGTAAAAGTTGGATTTGGATATCAATAATAAAGTGGAATATTAAACGTTTGTTGGTTGTTTTACATATGGATTTGTAAGGTCCATACCTTCTAAGGAAAGACCCATCGCTTTAGCGACACCTTCACCATATGCTGGGTCAGCTAGATAGCAGTGAAGGATGTGACGGCGTTTGATGAATTCTTCAACAGAAGCCATATCGTTCGCGGTATTTTCAAATAAGCGTTGCTGCTCTTCCGAAGTCAATAGACGGAATAGTTTACCTGGTTGTTCAAAGTAATTATTATCGTCTTCACGGAAATCATGAATACCTGCATGACCATCAATACGTAATTCAGGCTCTTTATGGTCTAAATTATGCTCCCACTCACCATAGCTATTTGGTTCATAGCTTAATGTCGAACCAAGATTGCCATCAAAGCGCATTGCTCCATCTCGGTGGAAAGTACGGAATGGACATTTTGGTGCGTTGACAGGAAGCATATAGTGGTTTACACCAAGACGATAGCGTTGGGCATCCGCATATGCAAAGATACGACCTTGTAACATTTTATCTGGTGAGAAGCTGATGCCAGGAACAATGTTAGATGGTGCGAATGCAGCTTGTTCAACTTCTGCAAAGTAGTTGTCTGGATTTTTGTTTAACTCGAATTCACCTACAGGAATTAATGGGAAGTCTTTTTTATACCATACCTTTGTTAAATCAAATGGGTTGTATGGTAGCTCACGAGCTTGTTCCTCTGTCATTACCTGAATGTACATTTTCCATTTAGGGAAATCGCCTTTTTCAATTGCTTCATATAAATCACGTTGTGAAGATTCGCGGTCTTGACCAATAATCTCATTAGCCTCGGCACCAGTTAAGTTCTTAATGCCTTGCTCTGTACGGAAGTGGAATTTAACCCAAACACGTTCATTATTAGCATTGATAAAGCTATACGTATGAGAACCAAATCCGTGCATATTACGGTAACCAGCTGGAATACCACGGTCAGACATAACAATTGTCACTTGGTGAAGTGCTTCAGGTAATGAAGTCCAGAAATCCCAGTTAGAGTTGGCATTTTTCATATTTGTACGTGGGTCCCGTTTTACCACATGGTTTAAATCTGTAAAGTGTAACGGGTCACGGAAGAAGAATACAGGTGTATTGTTCCCTACTAAATCCCAGTTTCCATCTTCTGTATAGAATTTAAGGGCGAAGCCACGAATATCTCGCTCTGCATCTGCTGCACCACGCTCACCCGCTACTGTAGAGAAACGTGCGAACATTTCAGTTTTCTTGCCGATCTCTGAGAAGATTTTCGCTTTAGTATATTGTGAAATATCATGCGTTACAGTAAAAGTACCAAATGCACCTGAGCCCTTTGCGTGCATACGACGTTCTGGAATTACTTCACGGTTGAAATTTGCTAGTTTTTCAACTAACCATACATCTTGAAGTAAAAGAGGGCCACGTGGACCTGCTGACATAGAGTCATGGTTACTTACTACTGGAGCACCACCTGCTGTTGTAAAGCGACGGCTACGATCATTTGCGTTTGTCATATTAGTTTACCTCCTGAAAAAAATGTGAGTCAAACTCTTCGTCTATAACTATAACAAATATAAAATAGAATTGCTAGTACATTATAATAATTATCGTTAAAGAATTTTTCTATTTAAGTATAAACTATAAATATATKCGCTAGACATAGGGTTTATACATAGTTTTTAACTTAAATTTATTTTATTTAATCTCAATTTTATAGATAATTGTCATATTAAGATCAAGATAATCACATCATGATAAAATCTTTATTGAACATAAAATCAACTAATTGAAAATTAATCTTTTAATTTTTTCTATATCGGTTAGGCGTAATACCAATTTGTTGCTTAAATAATTTTATGAAATAATTTGGGTCATCAAAACCGTTTAAATGAGCAATTTCGCTAATAGCAAAATCTGTTTCTCGCAGCATTTTTGTGGCATGATGAATTCTTACTTGCTGTAAATAGCGCTTAAATGGCAAGCCTTGTTTTCTTGAGAAAATTGTACTTAAATAATTGGGGCTTATTCCAAGTTTATGAGCGACAAAGGGAAGAGACAGTGCGCTATCTTTAAATTGTTGATCAATTATTTCTATAGCTAGTTCAACATAATCAGCTCGTTTCTCTATGCGAGCTTCCCTTGCTAACTCAATTAATGTCTGCGTGAAAGAAATAATCCCATTGAGTATCGTATAAAATATAGGATGCTCAATGATTAAATGAAATAGCTGACGGTAGTGTTGTTCGATAACCGCTTTTTCATGTAATTTATATTTCAGCATAAAGCGTCTAATTTGTGCTAAGACACTCGTCAAATGAATGCGTAAATCGTCTTGCTCATAATATATGCCTTCATTAGAAAGCCGATATAAAAATGTTTTAACGGCCTCTAGGTTTCCATCTTCCAAACTACTTATTAGTAATTGTTGCTCTTCTGGTGTCAATAAGGGATCAAAGGGCTGAGTTTCATATTGTTTGCTCGCATAAAAAATATGGCCAAAGCCCTCATAAAAACTTTGATGTAGTGCACGCTTTGTTAATGTATACATAGTTTTAATGGTTGTAGGTGTTCCATCATATATGCCGATATTTAAAGAACTATTACTAATCAAACGCCATTCCTTCATAAGTGTACGTACATCTTTTTCCACAATCCTTATATCATTTGTTTGAAAAAGACATACGATTCTATTAGATAGAGGATAGGTTTTCATATGAAAGTGAATCGGTGTTTGTTGAAGCCAATTGTAAAGCTTATTGAAGGTTTCAGTATGCTCGGGTTCAATCATTGTGAAATGTAATGTTGTCTCAATTGAACTTGATTTATTATCTAAAAATAATTGATTATAAAAGGAATCGTTTGTAGTCTCTTGAGCATCTTCTGTAATCTGTGGTGTGCGAAGAGAAATGGTTGTGAGTTTTTTCTTTAATAGCTCTAAATCAATAGGCTTCACAAAAAGATGAGCAACTTGTAAATCAATTGCCTTCAAAGCATTTTTAAATAATGGCTCAGTTGTCATTGCTAAAATGGCACCAGAAAGCTTTTGTATATCGCGATAAAGAGCTGCTAAGCGATTATTAGGGAATATATCGATATTTAACAGTATGGCATCAGGTTCAAATTGTTTAATGCTATGAGACACCTCTGAAATACTTGTGCACATTTCAATAAAAACATCTCCAGGGAAATATGTATGTAAAAACCACTTTATTCCTGCTAGGTCGGTTGGATCGCGATCAATTAATAACAGCTTCATACCATCAGCCCTTCTTAAAATATTCTAGTTTCATATAAAAGTACGGTTATATTAATAAAAATAACATAGTAATCTGAAAAAAGTCTTGTTTTCTCTATTAAAATTCTCTATATTCTGAAAAAGGTAGTTAGTACAATGTAAATAGAGTAATTGATCATCAGCAGAAGCCAACTTTTGTTATGAAAACGCTTAAAAAGTTTGAGACTGATGTTTTCATATTACGAAAATATGAATGAAGATAATTTATTTACATAGCCATATAGGGAATAGGGGGATGTCATGTGAAGTCAATCATCGAGCTTGATGGCAATACATTATCAAGACAACAAATAGAGGAAATCGTGAAGGGGCAAGCAACAGTTGCGCTTGCTACAGAGAGTTTGGAACGTATTCGTTTAAGTAGAGAGCGTATCGAAAAGCGTTTAGCTGAAGGCCAAACAATTTATGGTGTGAATACAGGGTTTGGTAAACTCAGCAATATAAAAATTGAAGAAGAAGACATTGAGCTATTGCAGCTAAATTTATTACGATCAGATGCAACCGGTGTTGGTGAACCATTCCCAACAGATGTTGTACGTGCAATGATGGTGTTACGTGCCAATGCTTTGGCCAGAGGATTTTCTGGCATTCGTGAGGAAACTGTCCAACTATTGTTGAATCTTATTAATAAAGGTGTTCATCCAATTGTTCCGTCACAAGGTTCAGTAGGAGCAAGTGGTGATTTAGCGCCTTTATCACATTTGGCATTAGTGTTAGTGGGAGAAGGAAAGGCTGAGTTTAACGGAGAAATCATGAGTGGTAGTGACGCGCTAAAGCAAGCAGGATTAACCCCTGTTAGACTTCAAGCTAAAGAGGGGCTAGCATTAGTTAACGGTACACAAGCTATGACGGGTATAGGTGTATTAACGGTCAATGAAGCTGAACGAATCGGTCTTGCAGCGGATATGGCTGCTAGCTTAACACTGGAAGCTTTAAAGGGCATTACCTCGGCATTTGATCCAGCACTTTTAGCAGTAAGACCACATCCAGAGTTAGAACTAGTGGGCGGGCGTATTCGTAAGTGGCTCGATGGCAGTAAACGTGTGACAAAGCAGGGTGAAATTCGCATGCAGGATGCTTATTCACTACGTTGTATACCGCAAGTACATGGTGCTTCTTGGCAGTCATTTTTCTACGCACAGGACCGTGTTCAAACTGAAATGAATGCAACAACTGATAATCCAATCGTTTTAGAAAGCGGGGAGGTTTTATCGGGTGGGCATTTCCATGGACAGCCAATAGCCTTGGCAATGGACTTTTTGAAAATAGGTGTATGTGAGTGGGCCAATATTTCAGAACGACGTACAGAACGTATGGTAAACCCTCAACTTAATGAAGGGCTGCCACCGTTTCTAGCAACAAACCCTGGGATTGAATGTGGGCTTATGATTGCTCAATATACAGCAGCCTCTATTGTCTCAGAAAATAAAGTTTTAGCACATCCTTCGAGTGTGGATTCTATTCCTACATCAGGTAACCAAGAGGATCATGTAAGTATGGGAACAACTTCGGCACGTCAAGTACGTCAGATTGTTCACAACGCTGCTCGCGTTATAGCTATCGAATTGATTTGTGCATCACAGGCTATTCATTTAGACAAGGCAGAAGAGCAATTATCTCCTACTACAAGTAAATTCTTAAAGAAAGTGCGAGAATTTTGCCCACCATTATTAGCCGATCAACCAATTGGCGATGAAATTGAAGCATTGGCGAAATATTTACTATCAAGTAATGATTTAGTAAATGAGTATGTGTAAATTAGTTTAAATTTTGATATGAAAGAGCAAAGGCGTCGCTCGGTTTATACACCGAGTAGCCTCTGCTTTGAAAATATTTATATGTATTTAAGTCCGAATATTCAGTTATTAATAGCTTTAGACAGCAACATTCACATTTTTTTAATAGGAAAAGGAGCGTGTTTTTAATGGTATTTAAGACAGATATTCGTGCACCACGTGGAAATGAACTAACATGTAAGGGATGGACACAGGAAGCAGCAATGCGTATGTTAATGAACAATCTTGACCCAGAGGTAGCAGAGAATCCAGATGAACTGATAGTTTATGGGGGTATTGGTAAGGCTGCTCGTAACTGGGAAAGCTATGAACAAATCATTGCATCTTTGAAAGAATTAGAGAATGATGAGACTCTATTAATCCAATCTGGAAAGCCCGTAGCTGTATTCCGTACACATGAGCATTCCCCTCGAGTGTTGATTGCCAACTCAAACCTTGTACCAGCATGGGCAAATTGGGATCACTTTTATGAATTAGAAGAAAGAGACTTAATGATGTATGGCCAAATGACTGCTGGGAGTTGGATTTATATTGGTGCTCAAGGAATTTTACAAGGAACTTATCTGTCCTTTGTAGAAGCAGGCAAAAAGGTATTTGGCACTGCTGATTTACGTGGTAAATTCATCCTTACAGGTGGTATGGGCGGTATGAGTGGTGCACAGCCATTAGCAGGGAAAATGGCTGGGGCTGTAATCTTAGTTGTTGAAGTTGAACGTGCTCGCATTGAACGTAAAATCAAAGAAGGTTACTGTGATTATATTGTAGAAACTGTAGATGAAGCAATTGCATTAGTTAATAAATTACGTGACCAAAATGAGCCAGCATCCATTGGCCTTGTTGGTAACTGTGCTGATGTTAATCGTGAGTTGTTGAATCGTGGAATTATTCCAGATTTTGTGACAGACCAAACATCTGCACATGATCCGATTAATGGTTATGTACCTAATGGCATGACCTTTGAAGAAGCGCTAAAACTTCGCAAAGAGGATGTAAAAACATATGAGCGTAAAGCAAAAGAAACAATGGCAGAGCATGTTCGTACAATGCTAGAGTTCCAAGAGGCAGGCGCAGAAGTATTTGATTATGGGAATAACATTCGTGCCTATGCCAAAGAAATGGGTGTGACAAATGCCTTTGATTTCCCAGGCTTTGTACCAGCGTATATTCGTCCGTTATTCTGTGAAGGAAAGGGCCCATTCCGTTGGGCGGCGCTTTCAGGAAACCCTGAGGATATATATAAAACAGATGCACTGGCAAAAGAGATGTTTGCTGAAGATGAGGGTCTAGTCAATTGGATTGATATGGCACAAAAAATGGTGAAATGGCAAGGGCTACCTGCACGCATTTGCTGGTTGGGTTATGGTGATCGTCATCGTTTTGCATTAAAGGTCAATGAAATGGTTGCAAATGGTGAATTATCAGCACCAATTGTCTTTGGTCGCGATCACTTAGATTCAGGTTCTGTAGCATCACCAAATCGTGAAACAGAAGGAATGCTAGATGGTTCGGATGCGGTATCGGATTGGCCAATTTTAAATGCTCTTGTTAATACTGCGAGTGGTGCAAGCTGGGTAAGCGTACACCATGGTGGTGGTGTAGGAATGGGTTATTCACAGCATGCAGGTCAAGTCTTAGTAGCAGATGGATCAGAGCTTGCCGCTGAAAAAATTGCACGTGTATTGGTTTCAGACCCTGGAATGGGCGTTGCTCGTCATGCTGATGCAGGCTACGATATTGCTATCAATACAGCAAAAAACAAAGGTGTCCATATACCAATGTTAAAGGGTGATGTGAAGTGACCATTCTAATAAAAAATGCAAATGAAGTAATTACCTTGAAAAGTAATGTACAAGGACCACGTACAAAAGAACAAATGCAGGAAATTGCAGTAATAGAATATGGCAGTGTTCTAATTGAAGAAGAGCGTATTGTAGCAGTAGGAGCGTATGAGCAATTAGAAGCTGACTTCCCAGAATTAATAAAGAAGGCAGAAACGATTGATGCTACTGGTAAGATTGTTATGCCTGGCTTAGTGGATTGTCATACACATTTAGTGCATGGTGGAACACGCGAGCAAGAGTTTAATATGAGATTAAATGGTTCTACCTATATGGAAATCATGAATGCAGGCGGTGGCATTCATGCTACAACAAAGCATACACGAGAAACAAGCTTTGATGAATTATATGAAAAAACGATGCAGCATTTAGATGTATTTTTAAAGCATGGCGTAACAACAGTTGAAGCAAAATCAGGGTATGGCTTGGACTGGGAAACGGAAAAGAAACAGCTAGAGGTCGCAAAAGAATTACAAGCTGCACATCACATTGATGTCATTAGCACGTTTATGGGAGCCCATGCAGTTCCTCGTGATTATAAGGGGCGTGAGGATGAATTTGTGGATGTGGTGGTCCATGAGATGCTGCCAAAAGTAGCAGAACTAGAGTTGGCTGAATTTAATGATGTATTTTGTGAAAAAGGCGTCTTTACACCCGAACAATCCCGACGCATTTTAGAGGCTGGAAAAGCACTAGGCTTAACCCCAAAAATACATGCGGATGAAATCGAACCTTATCAAGGCGCCGAGCTGGCTGCGGAAGTAGAGGCCATTTCTGCGGAGCATTTGTTAGTTGCTTCTGATAAGGGAATTCGAAAAATGGCTGAAGCGGGTACAATTGCTGTATTGCTGCCAGGTACTGCATTCTTTCTACGTGCACCTTTTGCAAGAGGGCGTCTAATGATTGACGAGGGAGTGCCTGTGGCGATATCAACAGACTTTAACCCTGGGTCATCCCCAACAATGAGCCTACCCTTCATTATGAATTTAGCTTGCATGCATATGGGTATGACATTGGAGGAAGTATTAACGGCAACAACAATTAATGCAGCATATGCCCTAAATCGAGGCGAGCAAATTGGTTCCCTTGAAGCACATAAAAAAGCTGACGTACTTATCCTTGATGTTGCTAATTACAAGCAACTGCAATATTTCTACGGCATGAATCATACACATACAGTAATCAAAAATGGGCAAGTTGTTGTACAAAACGGAATTCTGCTGAAAGATCAATAATAATAATGGGCATAAATAAGGCGGAGTAGCTTTATTTATGCTTTTTTTATAAATTAGTTGCAAATGCTTTGATGAAAGATTATAATTCTAATAAATAGTAATTAACGAATTACAAATTACCTGAACCTTGTAATTATAGAAGGGGTTATACAATGACAAAATTTCGTACCGAAGAAGAAGTGCTTGCACATTATGATTCTTCAAAATATCAAACACCCGATGGATATACCGCAGATATTGCTATTTTTACAATTACCTCAGAGAAAACAGAGGAAAAAGCACCGCCAAACATGACGCTAAAGATTATGTTAATTAAGCGTGCTACTAGGGATGCTGAAGGAAATCCCAATATTGAAGGAGGAAAATGGGCACTTCCTGGGGGCTTTGTAGATGCAAATCAAAAAGAAACTGCCTTTATCGCAGCAAAGAGAGAATTAAAAGAAGAAACAAATGTAGAAGGTTTACATGTTCAACATTTTGGTGTTTATGATGAGATCGATCGAGATCCACGTGGTTGGATGATTTCAAATGCATTTTATGCCATTGTTCCTGAGACATATATTGAGCAACGTCAAGCGAATGATGATGCAGACGATGTAGAACTGTTTGATATAGAAAGTGTATTTACGCTTCCATTAGCTTTCGATCACCGAAAAATCATTTCCGATGCGTTGCATTTTATTAAAAGGGATATGATTCAGACAACTGTTGCTAAAAACTTTTTACCACAAGAGTTTACATTATCAGAATTGCAACGAGTACTTCTAACAGTTGGAGAAGATCCACGAATCTCTAACGATTCCGTATTCTTTACAAAAGCACCTAAATTACCATTTATCGAAAAAGCATTGGATGAAGAAGGAAAACCAAAGAAAACAAAAAGAAATTCGTTCCGGCCTTCCCAGCTCTATACATTTAATGATTTCGAAATGGTAGAGTCTATCTATCATTAGGAAAGATCCGTCTTTCCTGATTATTTTAAAGAAAGTAATTTGTAATTTAAGTATTACTAATTAAAAACTGGAGTGATGAAATGATGAAAAAGCGTGCATTAATTAATATTGATTATACAGTGGATTTCGTAGCGACGGATGGGGCTCTTACTTGCGGAGAGCCTGGGCAATTGCTCGAACGTGCAAATGTTGATTTAACAAAGGAGTTTATTAAGAGGGGGGATTTTACAGTATTTGCGATAGATCTTCATGAAAAGGGAGATATTTATCATCCAGAAACAAAGCTATTTCCACCTCATAATATTCGTCATACAGAAGGTAGAGAGTTATATGGTGCATTAAACTCATTATATGAAGAAAATAAAGACCAAGATTTCGTCTATTACATTGATAAAACGCGTTATTCTGCTTTTGCAGGAACAGATTTAGAATTGAAATTGCGTGAAAGAGGAATTGCTGAGCTGCATTTAATCGGCGTTTGTACAGATATTTGTGTTCTTCATACAGCAGTAGATGCTTATAATAAAGGGTTCGATATCGTCATTCATAAAAATGCTGTCGCCTCTTTTAATCAAGCTGGACATGAGTGGGCGTTAAATCATTTCGAGCATACTCTAGGTGCGACTATTATTTGACATGAATGGAGGGGAAAATATGAAATATGTAGATGATAGTTTCATGTTACACACGGACCTATACCAAATTAATATGGTTCAAACTTATTGGCAAGATGGTGTTCATCAACGTAAAGCTGTTTTCGAACTATATTTTAGAAAGCTTCCATTTGGCAATGGCTATGGAGTTTTCGCTGGATTGAAAAAAGTGATTGAGTTTATTAATAACTTTGGTTTCTCTCAAAGCGATATTCAATATTTACGAGAAGAGGGGAAGTATCCCGAGGAATTTCTTGAATACCTAAAAGAACTTAAATTTACAGGGACAATTAAGGGGATGAGAGAGGGAGAATTGGTCTTTGCAAACGAGCCTATCCTGCGAATTGAAGCACCATTAGCAGAGGCTCAATTAATTGAAACGCCGTTGTTAAATATCGTTAATTACCAAACCCTGATTGCGACAAAAGCTTCACGTATCAAACAAGTGACGGGTGAGGATGTTGTAATGGAATTTGGAACCCGCCGCGCACATGAATTTGATGCTGCTATTTGGGGAACTCGTGCTGCTTATATAGGTGGATTCTCTGCAACAAGCAATGTAAGAGCAGGAAAATTATTTGGTATTCCTGTGTCAGGAACACATGCCCATGCGATGATTCAAACCTATCGAGATGAATATACTGCGTTTAAAAAATACGCAGCAGCCCATAAAGACTGTGTTTTCCTAGTAGATACTTATGACACACTACGTTCTGGTGTTCCTAATGCTATCCGCGTAGCGAAGGAGCTAGGGAATCAAATTAATTTTATTGGTATCCGTTTAGACAGTGGAGATTTAGCCTATCTCTCAAAACAGGCAAGGAAAATGCTAGATGATGCAGGATTTACTGCAACTAAAATTATGGCTTCGAATGATTTGGATGAATATACAATTATGCATTTAAAGTCACAAGGGGCGCAAATTGATGCTTGGGGTATCGGAACTAAGCTGATTACAGCCTATGATCAAGCAGCTCTTGGAGGAGTATACAAATTAGTTTCGATAGAAAACGAAAGTGGAGAACTAGTTGATACCATTAAAATTTCAGCAAATCCTGAGAAAGTGACTACACCTGGACGTAAACGTGTTTACCGTATTATTAATGCGGAGAATGGTCATGCTGAAGGAGATTATATTGCGTTAGATAATGAAAACATACAGCAAGAAGAAAGATTGAAAATGTTCCACCCTATTCATACGTATATTAGTAAATTTGTTACAAATTTTACGGCGAAAGAGTTACATGAAAGTATTATAGAAAATGGAAATATTGTTTATGAGGAGCCAACTATTCAAGAAATACAAAAATATGTACAGGAAAACTTACATTTATTGTGGTGTGAGTATAAACGAACAATGAATCCTGAAGAATATCCAGTCGATTTAAGTCAAGTATGTTGGGACAATAAAATGGCAAGCATACAGGCAATAAAAGAAAAGGTTTCACAACGTATTTAAAAGTAACTGCTAGGAGGTAGATACGATGGCGAGAATAGGTATTTATGGTTCATCATTTGATCCCATTACCAATGTCCATCTTTGGACAGCAAGCACTGTAGCACATCGGTGTAAGTTAGATAAGGTTATTTTTTTGCCTTGTTCAAATAAACGCAAAGATAAAACCATCAAAACAGCTGATACACATCGTTGGAATATGCTTCAGTTAGCTATTGCTAAGGATGATCGTTTTATCGCAGATTCCTATGAGATGGATCAAGAAGGCTGGAATATCTACACATATGACACTATGAAATACTTTAGAGAGAAGAACCCAGAGGATGAGGTGCATTTTATTATGGGTGCTGATTTACTAGTGGATATTGGTGCAGGTTTATGGAAAAAGGGCGACGCATTAGTAGCGGAGAATAAATTTATTGTAATGGCACGACATGGCATTGATATGCTATCAACCATTAGTCGTTCTCCGATTTTAAGAAATAATGATGATGGAAGATTTCATCTTATAGATAAAGGGCTAGCGATGGAAATTAGCTCTACCTATATTCGAGAAGAATTCGCAATGGGAGGAGAACCGAGATACCTCTTGCCTACTGCTTGTTACAACTATATTAAAGAACATCATCTTTACCAAAAATAAAATAGTGAAGCTATCATTATAAGTGTGGATGACTACCACACTTATTTTAATTTTGAAAAGATGGTGAATTTTATCATATAGAGCTCAGGGTAAGCTATAATAAAAATAGTAATGAAGTACAATTTTTTGCTGTCAATTTTTAATAATGATTAATGTTAGAAAGGAATTCATGAATGTGCAGCTTACATTAACATTTCTTATTTTAGGAGCAACAATTTTCGCATTTGTGACCAATAAAATACGAGCAGATCTTGTAGCAATTGTGTCACTATTAGCATTTGTCATTATGGATATTTTGACGCCCGCGGAGGCATTAGCTGGTTTTTCAAACTCTGTAGTTTTAATGATTGCAGGGTTATTTGTCGTGGGTGCAGGGATTTTACGTACGGGCCTGGCAGGCATGGCGGGGCAACTATTACTAAAATGGTCAGGCAATAGTGAGCTGAAGTTATTTGTGCTACTGCTTATTATTGTAGGATCGGTTGGTGCATTTATGAGTAATACGGGTACTGTCGCCTTAATGATGCCAATCGTTGTAAGTATAGCAATAAGCATGAAAGTCAGCCCTTCTAAATTTCTACTACCACTCTCCTATGTAGCAAGTCTTTCTGGTCTGATGACACTGATTGCGTCCCCAACCAATTTAATTGTCAGTCAGTTATTGGTTGATCGAGGCTATAACAAACTTGGCTTTTTTGAAGTAACTCCTATTGGTATCGTGGGGATGATTGCTGGCATTTCCTATTTAGTACTTGTAAGAAATATTTTATTACCAAAGGATCAAAACCGTACACAGACCAATGAAGGCTATAAACTTTCGCCGAAAAAAATTATTAAACAATATGATTTAAATAATCGTCTATTTAAAATCTCCGTTCCTGAGGAGTCACCTATTATTGAAACATCGTTAGCGGAATTAAAACTACCAGCTAAGTATATGCTTTGTATGATGAAAATTCATCGGAAATCACAGGAGGGCATTAATTTACTACCGATGACTTATCAAGAAATGGCAGGACCAACTAGTGTCATTCATGCCAAGGATGAGTTATATGTTCAAGGAGAAATAGAGGATATTCGGCGTTTTGTTGAGGATTATCATCTTGAGATGCAAGGATTAGTTGAAGGAGAAGCCGATGAATTGGTATCGAAGCATCTGGGTATTGCAGAGGTATTGCTTACCCCAAATTCGAGCTTTATCAATGAAACGGTTAGTTCCCTTGGGTTCCGGGAAAAATACAATCTAAATATCATTGGTATTAATCGTAAGGGTGGTTACAAGCTTCAGGATATGGTGTCTCACAAATTAAAATTTGGAGACGCAATATTAGTACAGGGAGCATGGGATGAAATTCTTTTGTTAGCAAGAGAAACGCAAGATGTCGTGGTTGTAGGACAGCCGAAAGAACACGCAAGTGTGGCAGCAGCTACAGGCAAAGCTGGAATTGCGGGGGTTATTATGTTATTCATGATTATTTTGATGGCATTTGAAGTTTTCCCTGCTGTCATTTCTGTGATGATTGGCGCTGTACTTATGATTTTAACAGGCTGCTTGAGAAACATGGAAGATGCCTATAGCAATATGAATTTTGAAAGTATTGTGTTAGTGGCTGCGATGTTACCAATGGCGACAGCGTTAGAAAAAACAGGGGGCATGACCATTTTATCTGATGGTATTATTAATGCTTTAGGTGGTTTCGGACCATACGGTGTACTCATAGGAGTTTATATTTTGACAGCTATTTTCGGTCAATTTATTAGCAATACGGCAACTGCTGTATTGTTTGCACCCATTGCCATGAGTGCAGCCATTGCAATGGAGGTTAGTCCCACAACATTTATGATTGCAGTCGCAGTTGCAGCAAGTATGGCATTTGCTACGCCAATTGCTTCCCCTACGAATGCACTGGTAATGACGGCGGGGGGCTATAAATTTATGGATTTCGTAAGAATAGGGGTTCCGTTACAGCTTGTTATGTTTATTGTGATGATGATAGCCATCCCGTTCTTTTTCCCATTTTAAAAACTCGGTTTCTTTACCGAGTTTTTTGTTTTTTTAAAGATCTATTATTTTTTTGTAGGAAATTATGATAAAATTATTTTCTAGTTCATGGTCTAATATTGAACTAGCTTGTGAATAGATTTTATAGTTACTAATATAGGAAGTTTTACTTTGGTAATAAAAATAATAAAGTTTTTTATTAAAAAGTGTTGACCTTTTAAAAATAAGGGTGTAGTATTATACAAGTCGCCAGGGTGACACGCTAAAATAAAGCAAAACATGAACCTTGAAAACTGAACAAGCAAAACGTAATCAATAAAGTTTTAAGTAGCTAGTTTTGCTAGTGAACAAAACAAAAATTTTGGACATCAAACATGATGCCAGCAAAACAATTTGAGCTAATCAAATTTCTTTTATGGAGAGTTTGATCCTGGCTCAGGACGAACGCTGGCGGCGTGCCTAATACATGCAAGTCGAGCGAACAGAAAAGGAGCTTGCTCCTTTGACGTTAGCGGCGGACGGGTGAGTAACACGTGGGCAACCTACCCTATAGTTTGGGATAACTCCGGGAAACCGGGGCTAATACCGAATAATCTCTTTTGCTTCATGGTGAAAGACTGAAAGACGGTTTCGGCTGTCGCTATAGGATGGGCCCGCGGCGCATTAGCTAGTTGGTGAGGTAACGGCTCACCAAGGCGACGATGCGTAGCCGACCTGAGAGGGTGATCGGCCACACTGGGACTGAGACACGGCCCAGACTCCTACGGGAGGCAGCAGTAGGGAATCTTCCACAATGGGCGAAAGCCTGATGGAGCAACGCCGCGTGAGTGAAGAAGGTTTTCGGATCGTAAAACTCTGTTGTAAGGGAAGAACAAGTACAGTAGTAACTGGCTGTACCTTGACGGTACCTTATTAGAAAGCCACGGCTAACTACGTGCCAGCAGCCGCGGTAATACGTAGGTGGCAAGCGTTGTCCGGAATTATTGGGCGTAAAGCGCGCGCAGGCGGTCCTTTAAGTCTGATGTGAAAGCCCACGGCTCAACCGTGGAGGGTCATTGGAAACTGGGGGACTTGAGTGCAGAAGAGGAAAGTGGAATTCCAAGTGTAGCGGTGAAATGCGTAGAGATTTGGAGGAACACCAGTGGCGAAGGCGACTTTCTGGTCTGTAACTGACGCTGAGGCGCGAAAGCGTGGGGAGCAAACAGGATTAGATACCCTGGTAGTCCACGCCGTAAACGATGAGTGCTAAGTGTTAGGGGGTTTCCGCCCCTTAGTGCTGCAGCTAACGCATTAAGCACTCCGCCTGGGGAGTACGGTCGCAAGACTGAAACTCAAAGGAATTGACGGGGGCCCGCACAAGCGGTGGAGCATGTGGTTTAATTCGAAGCAACGCGAAGAACCTTACCAGGTCTTGACATCCCGTTGACCACTGTAGAGATATAGTTTCCCCTTCGGGGGCAACGGTGACAGGTGGTGCATGGTTGTCGTCAGCTCGTGTCGTGAGATGTTGGGTTAAGTCCCGCAACGAGCGCAACCCTTGATCTTAGTTGCCATCATTTAGTTGGGCACTCTAAGGTGACTGCCGGTGACAAACCGGAGGAAGGTGGGGATGACGTCAAATCATCATGCCCCTTATGACCTGGGCTACACACGTGCTACAATGGACGATACAAACGGTTGCCAACTCGCGAGAGGGAGCTAATCCGATAAAGTCGTTCTCAGTTCGGATTGTAGGCTGCAACTCGCCTACATGAAGCCGGAATCGCTAGTAATCGCGGATCAGCATGCCGCGGTGAATACGTTCCCGGGCCTTGTACACACCGCCCGTCACACCACGAGAGTTTGTAACACCCGAAGTCGGTGAGGTAACCTTTTGGAGCCAGCCGCCGAAGGTGGGATAGATGATTGGGGTGAAGTCGTAACAAGGTAGCCGTATCGGAAGGTGCGGCTGGATCACCTCCTTTCTAAGGATTATTTCGGAATACAAACCTTGGGTTTGTAAGATTACGTTTTGCGTTCAGTTTTGAAGGTTCATTCTATCTGAATGAAACACTTCAAAACTTGTTCTTTGAAAACTGGATAAAACGACATTGAAATTGTAACAAACACATTTATTTTTTAAGTTTTTTATAGGCTTAATAACTTGGTTAAGTTATTAAGGGCGCACGGCGAATGCCTTGGCACTAGGAGCCGAAGAAGGACGGCACTAACACCGATATGCTTCGGGGAGCTGTAAGTGAGCTTTGATCCGGAGATTTCCGAATGGGGGAACCCACTACGTTTAATCGCGTAGTATCTTGACGTGAATACATAGCGTCTTGAAGGCAGACCCAGGGAACTGAAACATCTAAGTACCTGGAGGAAGAGAAAGAAAAATCGATTCCCTGAGTAGCGGCGAGCGAAACGGGAAGAGCCCAAACCAAGAGGCTTGCCTCTTGGGGTTGTAGGACACTCTATACGGAGTTACAAAAGAGCGAGTTAGATGAAGCGACTTGGAAAGGTCCGCCAGWGMAGGTAAAAGSCCTGKMGTSGAMWGTKWGWTHTVTMMWGRGTGGAWCCWGAGTACGGCGGAAMAVGKGAAATTCCGTCGGAATCCGGGAGGACCATCTCCCAAGGCTAAATACTACCTAGTGACCGATAGTGAACCAGTACCGTGAGGGAAAGGTGAAAAGCACCCCGGAAGGGGAGTGAAAGAGATCCTGAAACCGTGTGCCTACAAGTAGTTAGAGCCCGTTAATGGGTGATAGCGTGCCTTTTGTAGAATGAACCGGCGAGTTACGATTACGTGCAAGGTTAAGCTTTAGAAGGCGGAGCCGCAGCGAAAGCGAGTCTGAATAGGGCGAAATAGTACGTGGTCGTAGACCCGAAACCAGGTGATCTACCCATGTCCAGGGTGAAGGTGAGGTAACACTTACTGGAGGCCCGAACCCACGCACGTTGAAAAGTGCGGGGATGAGGTGTGGGTAGCGGAGAAATTCCAATCGAACTTGGAGATAGCTGGTTCTCTCCGAAATAGCTTTAGGGCTAGCCTCGTGATGAGAATACTGGAGGTAGAGCACTGTTTGGACTAGGGGGCCATCCCGGTTTACCGAATTCAGACAAACTCCGAATGCCAGATATTTATACACGGGAGTCAGACTGCGAGTGATAAGATCCGTAGTCAAAAGGGAAACAGCCCAGACCACCAGCTAAGGTCCCAAAGTAATCGTTAAGTGGAAAAGGATGTGGCGTTGCACAGACAACCAGGATGTTGGCTTAGAAGCAGCCATCATTTAAAGAGTGCGTAATAGCTCACTGGTCGAGTGACGCTGCGCCGAAAATGTATCGGGGCTAAACGATTCACCGAAGCTGTGGATTGACATCTACGATGTCAGTGGTAGGAGAGCGTTCTAAGTGCGTTGAAGTCAGATCGGAAGGACTGGTGGAGCGCTTAGAAGTGAGAATGCCGGTATGAGTAGCGAAAGACGGGTGAGAATCCCGTCCACCGTATGACTAAGGTTTCCTGAGGAAGGCTCGTCCGCTCAGGGTTAGTCGGGACCTAAGCCGAGGCCGATAGGCGTAGGCGATGGACAACAGGTTGATATTCCTGTACCACCTCCTCACCGTTTGAGAAATGGGGGGACGCAGTAGGATAGGGTAAGCGCGCCGTTGGTTGTGCGCGTCCAAGCAGTAAGGCGTGTGTGTAGGCAAATCCGCACACTGTAACGTTGAGCTGTGATGGCGAGTCCGTATGGACGAAGTTCCTGATTTCACACTGCCAAGAAAAGCCTCTATCGAGGTGAGAGGTGCCCGTACCGCAAACCGACACAGGTAGTCGAGGAGAGAATCCTAAGGTGTGCGAGAGAACTCTCGTTAAGGAACTCGGCAAAATGACCCCGTAACTTCGGGAGAAGGGGTGCTCTTGAGCGTGCAAGCGCATGAGAGCCGCAGTGAATAGGCCCAGGCGACTGTTTAGCAAAAACACAGGTCTCTGCAAAACCGTAAGGTGACGTATAGGGGCTGACGCCTGCCCGGTGCTGGAAGGTTAAGAGGAGTGGTTAGCGCAAGCGAAGCTGCGAATTGAAGCCCCAGTAAACGGCGGCCGTAACTATAACGGTCCTAAGGTAGCGAAATTCCTTGTCGGGTAAGTTCCGACCCGCACGAAAGGCGTAACGATCTGGGCACTGTCTCAACGAGAGACTCGGTGAAATTATAGTACCTGTGAAGATGCAGGTTACCCGCGACAGGACGGAAAGACCCCGTGGAGCTTTACTGTAGCCTGATATTGAATTTTGGTACAACTTGTACAGGATAGGTAGGAGCCAGAGATCTCGGAGCGCCAGCTTCGAAGGAGGCGTCGGTGGGATACTACCCTGGTTGTATTGAAATTCTAACCCATGCCCCTTAGCGGGGCAGGAGACAGTGTCAGGCGGACAGTTTGACTGGGGCGGTCGCCTCCTAAAAGGTAACGGAGGCGCCCAAAGGTTCCCTCAGAATGGTTGGAAATCATTCGTAGAGTGTAAAGGCACAAGGGAGCTTGACTGCGAGACCTACAAGTCGAGCAGGGTCGAAAGACGGGCTTAGTGATCCGGTGGTTCCGCATGGAAGGGCCATCGCTCAACGGATAAAAGCTACCCCGGGGATAACAGGCTTATCTCCCCCAAGAGTCCACATCGACGGGGAGGTTTGGCACCTCGATGTCGGCTCATCGCATCCTGGGGCTGTAGTCGGTCCCAAGGGTTGGGCTGTTCGCCCATTAAAGCGGTACGCGAGCTGGGTTCAGAACGTCGTGAGACAGTTCGGTCCCTATCCGTCGTGGGCGTAGGAAATTTGAGAGGAGCTGTCCTTAGTACGAGAGGACCGGGATGGACACACCGCTGGTGTACCAGTTGTCTTGCCAAAGGCATCGCTGGGTAGCTATGTGTGGACGGGATAAGTGCTGAAAGCATCTAAGCATGAAGCCCCCCTCAAGATGAGATTTCCCATTACGCAAGTAAGTAAGATCCCTCAAAGACGATGAGGTAGATAGGTTCGAGGTGGAAGTGTGGTGACACATGGAGCTGACGAATACTAATCGATCGAGGACTTAACCAAAAAAGTTTGAAACATTCAATGTATCGTTTATCTAGTTTTGAAAGAATAAGTCTTTCAGCTGAATAAGTGAAGTGATGATGGCAAAGAGGTCACACCCGTTCCCATACCGAACACGGAAGTTAAGCTCTTTAGCGCCGATGGTAGTTGGGGGCTTCCCCCTGTGAGAGTAGGACGTCGCTTCGCTTATTTTTTGTGGAGGATTAGCTCAGCTGGGAGAGCACCTGCCTTACAAGCAGGGGGTCGGCGGTTCGAGCCCGTCATCCTCCACCATTTTGGTCCCGTGGTGTAGCGGTTAACATGCCTGCCTGTCACGCAGGAGATCGCCGGTTCGATCCCGGTCGGGACCGCCATTATTATTGCCGGTGTAGCTCAGTTGGTAGAGCAACTGACTTGTAATCAGTAGGTCGTGGGTTCGACTCCTATCGCCGGCACCATTCCCTTGGAGGGGTAGCGAAGTGGCTAAACGCGGCGGACTGTAAATCCGCTCCTTAGGGTTCGGCGGTTCGAATCCGTCCCCCTCCACCATTTTAGGGGCATAGTTCAACGGTAGAATAGAGGTCTCCAAAACCTTTGGTGTGGGTTCGATTCCTACTGCCCCTGCCAGGTATTGAGGTACTCGTTCATAATACAGCTAATATAATCTATATAGTGGCGATTGTGGCGAAGTGGTTAACGCATCGGATTGTGGTTCCGACATTCGTGGGTTCGATTCCCATCAGTCGCCCCATTTTAAAATTGGGGTATAGCCAAGCGGTAAGGCAACGGATTTTGATTCCGTCATGCCTAGGTTCGAATCCTAGTACCCCAGCCATTTTTAATTTCACGAGCCATTAGCTCAGTTGGTAGAGCATCTGACTTTTAATCAGAGGGTCGAAGGTTCGAGTCCTTCATGGCTCATCATTTTTTAATTAACATGCGCCCGTAGCTCAATTGGATAGAGCGTCTGACTACGGATCAGAAGGTTATGGGTTCGACTCCTGTCGGGCGCGCCAATAAAATCATGTTTACGGAATGTAGCTCAGCTTGGTAGAGCACTTGGTTTGGGACCAAGGGGTCGTAGGTTCGAATCCTGTCATTCCGACCATCTTTCATGATAAATGGGGCCTTAGCTCAGCTGGGAGAGCGCCTGCCTTGCACGCAGGAGGTCAGCGGTTCGATCCCGCTAGGCTCCACCATTGTAATATTTTTGGAGGTATACCCAAGTCTGGCTGAAGGGATCGGTCTTGAAAACCGACAGGCGGGTAACACCGCGCGGGGGTTCGAATCCCTCTACCTCCTCCATTTTTCGGGTCAGTAGCTCAGTTGGTAGAGCATTAGATTGAAGCTCTAAGTGTCGGCGGTTCGATTCCGTCCTGACCCACCATTATTGCGGGTGTAGTTTAATGGTAAAACCTCAGCCTTCCAAGCTGATGTCGTGAGTTCGATTCTCATCACCCGCTCCAAAATGGGCCTATAGCTCAGCTGGTTAGAGCGCACGCCTGATAAGCGTGAGGTCGATGGTTCGAGTCCATTTAGGCCCATATTATTCCGAAGTAGCTCAGTTGGTAGTAGCACCTGACTGTTAATCAGGTTGTCGCAGGTTCGAGTCCTGCCTTCGGAGCCACGGCCCGTTGGTCAAGTGGTTAAGACACCGCCCTTTCACGGCGGTAACACGGGTTCGAATCCCGTACGGGTCATCAAGCATGTAGCACAGATGTGTGTTACATGCTTTTTTCTATTCTCCTGTTCTTTAAACGATAAAAGATAATGCAATAGCAGAAAAAGACCTATTTGCAAGGTGAGGGACTGAATTTAATTCCCCTAGCATCTTACTATGGGCATCCTATAAGCCGTTTCACTTACCACGTACACTTCCATGGTCAATACTTTTGTGAAGGCTGCTTGACGACTTCTCTAGTATAGCGATACAGGCGAAATCCTGGCCAGAGAATTTGTGAAACTGGTTCTGCTCTATGCGAAAGCGAAGCAACAGCAGCAAGTAAGTAGCCCAGAACGTATAGCTTTTTCACCATTTACAAAAATTCTATTGATTTCTTTGTTCTACAACCCCCTGAAAAAGGCTACATGACTACTGTAGCCTTTTTATAATAATTAAAATCTTTCTCCCTTACATTCTCTTACGAAAGAGAGTCTATAGAGTAAATATGAACAAACTATTTCATATATAAAATATGTATGTTTTTTCAATTACTATTTTCATGGTGCTTGTTGTTTTGTTCCTCTAATATGAGGATAAGTGGAGGAATCGATATGAATATACAGGAGATACAGCAATTTTTAAGTCTATATCAGACAGAACAAAATGAATCAGAACTTTGGTTAAAGAATAGATTACAGGCAGTTAAGGATGCAGGTAAATATCACCCAACAACAGAGGAGCTAGTTTTTGGCGCACGTGTGGCATGGCGAAATAGCAATAAGTGTATTGGACGTCTGTTTTGGCAGTCACTGCATGTGGTAGATGCACGTGATGTTTTAGATGAAAAGGCTATTTTTCAAAAATTACTAGAACATATTGATTATGCGACAAATCATGGGAAAATTCGTCCAACTATAACAGTGTTTGCTTCAGATAGAGTACGGATTTGGAATCATCAACTAATTCGTTATGCAGGCTATGAAACAGATGCAGGCATTATTGGAGATTCACAGTCCATTAAATTTACAAAAGTGTGTGAGTCGTTAGGATGGAGAGGTAAAGGAACTGATTTTGATGTACTACCACTCGTTATACAGGTAGATAATCGTGCTCCTCAAATGTTTGTAATTCCTGAAGAAAATATAGTAGAGGTCTCAATCCGTCATCCAGAGTCAAACGATGTGGAAAAATTAGGAATGAAGTGGTATGCCGTACCTATTATTTCGAGTATGCGTTTTCAAATGGCTGGAATTGATTTTCAAGCAGCTCCATTTAACGGCTGGTATATGGGAACAGAGATTGGCGCACGAAATTTAGCAGATCATGATCGTTATAATATGTTACCTGCAATTGCAGAGATTTTTAATCTTGATACAACCAAACAAGCGTCTCTTTGGCGTGATCGTGCTTTAGTAGAACTTAATATTGCTGTTCTTCACTCATTTAAAGAAGATGGTGTGAGCATTGTTGATCATCATACAGCAGCTCAGCAGTTTAAATTGTTTGAGGAGGCAGAAAAATCAACAGGAAGAGAAGTTACAGGCAACTGGACATGGTTAATCCCACCACTTTCCCCTGCCACAACTCATATATTCCATAAACCCTATGTAAATATTTATCATACACCAAATTATTTTTATCAAAAACCATGCTATTAGTGTAAAAGAATTGTTTACTTTCGATACTTTTGATGAGAGAGGGCTTACTATGTTAGATCAGCAAATTCCCAATATCCCATGGAGACAATTGACGACACCTTATGGTAGAGGTACAGCCATTCCTAAGCTGATAGAACAGGAGCAATACACACAACTAGCTGAATTAATTGAACATCAAGGTACACTGTGGCAGGTGACACCATGGGTTTTGCTTGTCCTGCTAAAAAAGCTTACTCGTAAAAAATTAGAGGTTGTCTCCTTACAAGAGGTACAGTTATATTTAGCTGTGGCACATGCTATTACCAAGGATTATCTCGACCCAGTCAATACTGTTAAAAATATGCAGGAGCTATTAGACGTCAACTATTTGTGGATAGAAAATGAGGATAATGATGAGCAGGAGTGGGAGAAAGAAACGCCAAAGGGCTATGAGGAGCAAGCTTTTGTAGGCTATTACTATTATAGTTATATGCTTTTACAAGAGGCTGTTCCTATTTTTTCTACTATAACAGCTCATAATAATGAAGCATCAGAATGCCTTGCTGAATTGCTAACATTACTCCGCAACCCGACAATTAAGTAATGTGTAAACACTATAGAAATAGAGCAGATGGAGGAATCAAATCCACCTGCTTTATTTAATTTTAATGCACATATTCATCCTTAGAGGCTCTCATTGAGCAAAAGAAGAGTAACATTGCTACAACGACAAAGAGCCATCCCGCAATATTCCAGCCGCCAAATAAATCATGCAAGTAGCCAAAAAGAATAGGACCAATTGCGGCAAATAAATAACCCAAAGATTGCGCAAAGCCTGATAAATCTGCTGCTTCAAATGCAGTACGAGTCCGGAGAGTGAAGAACATCATTGCTAGGGCGAATGAAGAACCACCTGCTAACCCTAGAAGAACCATCCACAGTACCCCAAGACTTGTCCATTCCATGACAACCCCAACAAAGCCTACTAAATAGAAGGATGTAAACATCAATACAAGTGGGCGTTGAGAAGTCATTTTACCAGCAATAATAGGCACTGCTAAGGCCATTGGTACTTGTGAGAATTGCATGATTGAAAACATCCAGCCAGCTTTATCAGGTGCTAAACCTTGAGCAATATAGATCTCAGGTATCCAAGCTGCTGTTGTGTAGAATAATAAAGATTGTAAACCCATTGCCCCTGTGACAGCCCAAGTAACAGGTGATTTCCATAAAGGTGTACTGGTCTTCTTAGATGTAGTAACTGGTTCCGGTTTATTTGATTTTAGTTGAGGTATCCAAATTAAGATTGTAATTAGAACGAGTATGAGTGCAATGGAAAGTGCACCTTGCCAGCCTAACGATGAATTAGCTATCGGATAGCTAATACCAGCACCAAGGCCAGCAGTAAAATTCATGGACATGGTGAAAAAGGCCATTAATAAACCCACATGATAGGGAAATTTCAATTTCAATAATCCTGGAATTAGTACATTTCCAAAAGAAATGGCTACGCCAATTAACACAGTACCCAATAGAAGTAATTCTGTAGTACCAAGTGAACGTAGGACAATTCCTAAAGCCAAGAGAAAAGTTGATAAAAATAATGTTAGCTCAAGCCCTAGTTTGCGTGCTACAACTGGTGCAAATGGAGATATAACAGCAAAAGCCAGCAATGGTATCGTTGTTAGAAAGCCTGCCAAAACATTAGATATTCCAAGATCTTCACGGATAAAGGATATAATTGGGCCAACAACAGTTAGTGGCATTCGTAATGTAGAGGCTATAAAGATAACTCCAAAGACTAAAAGTAAGGTTGTTCCTTTCCAGCTAATTTTTTTACTTGGAAAACTAGTGGAATGATCATTTGTAGTCAAAATAAAATCCCCCCTAATAATAACCATTCTAATTGAACTACTATAACACTTTATCACACTATTAAAAATAGTAGAAGATTCATAAAATACAGAACATTTGTGGTTGTATTGAAATGTCTATGGTCTTATGTTAGTATAATAAACATCATAAATTTAATAATTATATGCCTCATGTTTGTATTGAGGTAGAGGTCGCGATATTTATAAGTATGCTAATTGAAATGACAAGCATTGATGAAATTAGTTGAAAGGAAATATTGCCGAAGTGTGAGGGGACTTGAAAACCTCATGCTGGGGCTGTCTCCGAAAGGAACAGAACTGTCACGTTTGCACAACGTGTTGAGCTATCATGTAGGAAAAACTGAGGATTAACGTAGCCATCACAGTGTATATGTGATGGCATTTTTTTGCCTCATAAATAGGAAGGAAGCTATATCGTGAGTGAAATAAAAGTAAATCAGCTCGGACATAAAGCGCCGAAGCTGAAAAAAGAATTAAAAAGCCGTCATATTACAATGATTTCTTTAGGCGGTACAATTGGTACGGGGCTATTTTTAGCCAGTGGAGGTGCAATTGCTCAGGCAGGGCCTGGAGGAGCATTGCTTGCCTATGCTTTAATCGGTATTATGGTGTATTTTTTAATGACAAGCTTAGGGGAAATGGCTGCCTATATGCCATCCTCAGGTTCATTTAGTACGTATGCAACCAAATTTGTAGATCCTGCCTTGGGCTTTGCATTAGGCTGGAACTACTGGTATAACTGGGCAATCACCATTGCTGCCGAAATTGCTGCTGTGTCATTAATTATGAAATATTGGTTCCCAGATAGCTCATCAGCACTTTGGACAGTATTATTTATTGCTGTTGTATTGACGTTTAATTTACTATCCGTAAAAAGTTATGGTGAAAGTGAATATTGGTTTGCCATGATTAAAGTAGCAACGGTTATTGTTTTTATTATCATTAGCTTACTAATGATTTTTGGTATTTTAGGTGGGCAGGCTCCTGTAGGTTTCACTAATTTCTTTGTTAGTGATGGGCCATTCCATGGTGGCTTCCTTGCTACATTTGGTATTTTCCTAGCTGCAGGATTTTCATTCCAAGGGACAGAATTACTAGGAATTACAGCTGGTGAAACAGATGATCCTGGTAAAAATATTCCGAAGGCTGTTAAATCTGTATTTTGGCGTATTCTTTTGTTCTATATTTTAGCGATTGGTGCAATTGGGATGTTAATTCCATTTACAGACGAACGTTTATTATCAGAAGATATCGCAGTATCACCGTTTACACTAGTGTTTGACCGCCTAGGTATTGCCTTTGCTGCTTCATTAATGAATGCCATTATTTTAACGGCTATGCTGTCAGCAGGAAATTCAGGACTATATGCATCTTCTCGTATGTTATGGCAATTAGCAGTGGATGGACATGCACCTAAATTTTTTGCAAAGCTAAGTCGTAGAGGTATTCCGATTTATGCACTTATGGCAACATTAGCTGTAGGCTGTTTAGCATTTTTGGCATCCTTCTTTGGCGATGGAGTGGTTTATATCTGGCTATTAAATGCTTCTGGAATGTCTGGCTTTATTGCATGGCTAGGTATTGCGTTTAGTCATTATCGTTTCCGCCGAGCGTTTGATGCACAAGGCTTAGATCCAAAGTTATTACCTTATAAAGCCAAATTATATCCTTTTGGACCATTATTTGCTTTTACAGTTTGTATGATCGTAGTCATTGGACAAAATTACACAGCCTTTACAGGCGATAAGATTGATTGGTACGGTATCCTTGTTTCGTATATTGGGATTCCATTATTTTTAGCATTATGGTTTGGCTATAAATTAAAGCACAAAACAAAAATGCTTCCACTTGAAGATTGTGATTTAAAAGTTGAAGATTAAATAATAGAGCTGTTCTATAAACCAAAGAGTGATGGTTTATGGAGCAGCTCTTTTTTCAACACTCATAAACAAATCTCTAATGATACATCATAAATATGGTAATGTAATATACATATGGAAATTGGGTTTGATAGGAGAGGTGCATCATAGTGCAAAAGCATATTTTACTTGTAGAAGACGATGAAGCCATTCGTGAAATGGTTGATAATTACTTAACGATGGAAGGTTTCCAGGTCACAACAGCGACTAATGGCGAAGAGGCATTACAAAATTGTTTGCAAAATATCTTTGATTTGGTCATCTTAGATATTATGATACCTAAATTAAATGGATTGGAAGTATTAAAGATTATTAGAGAGCAGGCAGCACTTCCTATCATTATTATGTCTGCAAAAGACAGTGATGTTGATAAAGCATTGGGCTTAGGATTAGGGGCAGATGATTATATTGCTAAACCCTTTTCTATGCTGGAATTTTCAGCACGTGTAAAGGCTGTTATCAGAAGAGCTACGAAATACTCTAGTCAAGCTGAACAAAAGCAAGAGGTCCTTGAAATTGATAATTTAAAGATAGATATCGTTAATTTCTCAATAACAAAGAGCGGACAAGAGATAAAGCTAACATCAAAGGAATTTTCCATTTTAAAATTGTTTGTGACAAATCGTCACAGAGTTTTTACCAAAGAGCAAATTTATCAGACGATATGGAAAGATGCCTATTATGGAGATGAAAATATTATAAATGTACATATCAGAAGACTCCGTGAAAAAATAGAAGATGATCCGTCACATCCTCACTATATTAAAACCCTATGGGGAATCGGCTATAAATTTGAAGGGTAAAAATATATGATATTTCTATTATTATTAATCATTGTATTGCTAATCGGCATTCTTATTTTTCAATGGAAAATCAAGAAGGAACAAGAACGTGCTATCCAATATATTCATCGAAAACTACACGTAATTGTGAATGAACAGACGTATGAAAAGATTCTAGTAACAACTACAAATTCAGAAATTCAACAGTTACTTATTACACTGAATACTTTGCTAGATCAACATCAAAAAATTCAGGCTACACATCGTAAAATGGAAAATTCCATGAAAAAGATGTTGGCCAATATTTCACATGATCTTAAAACGCCTTTAACCGTTGTACTTGGCTATATTGAAATGCTTCAACTTCAAAACGGGATTAGTGACGAGGAACAGCAACGTTTACTTACGGGTGTACATGCTAAAACATTAGAGGTATTAAAAATTATTCATACATTTTTTGACTTGGCAAAATTAGAGGCTGGGGACACAGATTATCCAATCACTAAAATCAATGTCAGTGAAATATGCCGAAAAAATGTTTTGTCTTTTTACGATTTGGTTACTTCATTGGGATTAGATATTAAAATTGATATCCCTGAAAGCTCCATATATGCACTTGGTAATGAAGAAGCATTAAATAGAGTGCTAAACAATCTACTGTCTAATGCTATTGCATATGGAGCAGATGGCAATGTAATTGGAATTACTATAAGAAACGATGAAGCCAATATCGATATTGATGTGTGGGATTGTGGCAAGGGCATTGATGAATACCATATCGATCGCGTTTTTGAAAGGATGTATACACTTGAGGATTCTCGAAATAAATCTTTCCAAGGTAGCGGTCTGGGGCTAACGATTACAAAGCGGCTTGTAGAAATAATGAATGGCTCGATCCGTTTATCGAGTATTCCCTATGAAAAAACTATTTTTACGATTTCGTTAAAGCGAATGATGTATTGAATCCATTATGCTTGTAGAGCTTTAATGCTTTGCAGGCTTTTTTACTTAAGAAATTTGTAAGAATGCAGTAATAAAATAGAGAGTTTCATTTTTTATAATGAAACTAGTCACAATTGAGGGAGAGAATTACATGACATACATTGTAAAAACAAATCAGCTTACGAAAGTGTACGATGGAAAGGAAGTTGTTTCTGCTGTCAATATGAACGTTAAGAAAGGTGAGATTTATGGATTTTTAGGTCCTAATGGTGCGGGTAAAACGACTGTTATGAAGATGCTAACTAATCTTACGAAACCTACAAGTGGGGATGTAGAAATTTTGGGGGCGAAATTGACGGACAAATCCTATGAAATACTAAAAAGAATGGGGACAATTATTGAATATCCTATTTTTTATGAAAAATTAACGGCTAGAGAGACCCTGGAATTACATTGTGAATACATGGGTTATTATGATAAGAAAGAAATTGCACATGTTCTTAATTTAGTAAAGTTATCGAATACAGAGAATAAGCAGGTTAAAGATTTTTCTCTGGGGATGAAGCAAAGATTAGGCATCGCAAGGGCCATTATTACAAAGCCAGAGTTACTTATATTAGACGAACCAATTAATGGATTGGACCCAGTAGGGATAAAGGAGTTAAGAGAGCTTTTCAAGATGCTTTGTAAGGAGTACGGCATAACTATTATTATCTCTAGTCATATTCTAGCTGAAATAGAACAATTGGTCGATACAATAGGTGTTATTAAGAATGGAAGGCTCATCACTGAGGTAGCAATGGATACTATTAATCGTGATCAGGTCAATTATACGGAAGTGATCGTAAGTGATGGGAAAAAGGCAGCGTTTATTATTGAAAGCGAATTAAACATTACGAATTTTAAGCTGATGGATGATAACTCTATACGTATATACGACTCAACAGTATCCCAACAAAGCCTATCGAGAGCATTAATTGAACATGACGTTGAGATTGAAGAGATTAGTAAAAAAACTAGTTCATTAGAGGATTATTTCTTAAAGCTAATCAATGGAGGTGTTGTCCATGCTTAATTTAATGCGTTTAGAAATGAAAAAATTTCATTTAGGTTCATATGTTAAAGGAGCCATTATCGCTAATTTTGTTATTCTTGGTTTTTTGTTTATGATTTTATTTATTTCTAAAGTGGAAGGAGACCCAGGGCTTGAAAATTATGAGGTTGCATTCAGTGTTATTGATTCATTTGTAAGAGCAGTTTTTATGATTTTTGCTTCTACGTTAATAGCTAAGTTAATCATCGGAGAATATAAATTTAAAACCATTACATTAGCCTTTATGTATCCTATAAGTAGAAAGAAATTAATGGTCGCAAAGCTTGCTATTGTCATGCTATTTACTTTCAGTATGATCATTATCTCCAATGCTCTTATTACAACCATTTTTTGTATCATAAGCGATCGATATGAATTAATTCCTGATGTACTATCTAGTTCTTTAATTATCCAGCAAATACCTTCTGTATTGATGAATGCGATTGCTGCCTCAGGTATAGCTTTAATCCCATTGTATTTCGGGATGAGAAAATACTCTATACCGACAACTATCATTTCATCTATTATAATTGTGTCTGTAACTTCGTCAAATTCAGGTAACTTTACTTTAAACGATATTATTATTATTCCAATTACTTTAGCAATCGTGGGTCTTGGTATTGCTTATTTAGCCATTAGAAATATCGAAAAGGTGGATGTTTAATCAAAAAGATACCAGGTGCTCATTGCTATAGAGTACCTGGCTTTTTGTTATCCAAAAATTGTTTCCCACAGTAAGTAAATATTTAACGTAATAACAACGACTACGACAAACCAACCTAAAACAGTTGTAATACGGTGATTAACTAGGCTTCCCATAATGTCTCGTTTACTTGTAAACATAACAAGAGGGACAAGTGCAAAGGCAATACCAAATGATAAAACAACTTGACTAAGAACGAGAGCATAGGTAGCATTCACACCAGAGGCAATGATTGCAAGTGGTGGCACCATGGTAATCGCTCTACGTAAATAAAGAGGTATTTTTCTTTGAATGAAGCCTTGCATCACTACGTCACCAGCTAAAGTCCCTACAGAGGAGCTAGCAAGCCCTGCAATAAGTAAACCAAGACCAAAGGAAATGGCAGCCATTGGGCCGAGCGCAACTTTTAAGCCATTATAGGCAACATCTAAATCTTCAACTACAACACCTTGGGTATGGAATACGGCTGCGGCAATGATGAGCATGCTCATATTGATGGCACCAGCAATAATCATAGCGATGATAATATCGATAAATTCAAAACGGAAAATACGTTTTTTTTCTGCCTCATTTCGACCAATAATACGACTTTGAGTTAAAGAAGAATGTAAGTAAATAGCATGAGGCATAACGGTTGCACCTAAAATACCTGTTGCTAATAATAGTGAATCTACACCTTCAAAGTGTGGTGTGAACATGCCAATCGCCACATCGCCCCATGCTGGCTGCGCTAAAAATGTTTGGAAGGCAAATGCCAATACAACAATTAAAACCATTCCAGAAATACCTGCTTCAAAGGCTCTAAATCCTCTTCTTTGCAACTCTAAAATAGCGAATGAACCCACTGCTGTAATCAATGCGGCGGGAAGCATTGGGATATTAAAAAGTAAATAAAGCCCTAATGCTGCTCCGATAAATTCCGCGAGGTCTGTGGCAATGATGACCAATTCCGCCTGTATCCATAAAAAGATAGATGTTTTTTTAGAAAAATGCTCGCGTGCTACTTCAGGTAAATTTTTTCCTGTCGCAATCCCAAGCTTGGCAGACAGGGACTGAATTAACACGGCCATTAAATTAGAAAAGGCTATAACCCAAAGTAGCAGGTAGCCGTATTGAGAGCCTGCTGTAATATTTGTAGCAAAATTGCCAGGATCAATATAGGCAACTGCTGCAATGAAAGCAGGTCCTAAAAATGGCAAGAGTCTTCGCCAACCTTTTATATCTCCATCTAAAACCGCCTCTGCAGACGATTTTGTGACTCGTTTGTAAACCATATTGTTCCCTCGTTTCAAAAAGTATCATCAGTGAAATAAAGTTTCCTATAGGAAAATAAGATATTAGTATTCTAACGCTAGGAATAAAAAAAGTGAAGTAGTTTGCTTTATCCTTCTAAAATAAGTATGCTCTTTTGGATGAAGTGAATGAGTAGAAAAATTAAATTGCAGGGAAAATTCGAAATTTATAGAACTAATGAAATGTAGAAGGGAGACAAGGTGATGGATATGGTATGGGTAAAATCAAAAGTAACAATTCCACGTACAGTGCCAAATGTATTAGAGAGGAAGAAATTATTTTCTATTTTATCTAACAATCGAATGAAGAAACTAACCATTATACGGTCAGCCGCAGGATACGGAAAGACGACTCTTTTAAGTCTGTGGTTGAAGCATATTGATGAATCGGTAGCATGGTTTACTATCGATCAGAATGACAATGATCCTGTGAGATTTTTAAAGTACTTAATACATACATTATCTTTTAGCATATTGAATGTAGAACAAAAGTTAAACAATATACTAGATGAAACACCACCTTTTGAAACAATTATAGATACACTGTTAAACGATTTGGATACATATAAAGAAAATATTCATATTGTTTTTGATAATTTTCAAGAAATCCACAACCCTCAAATTCATCAAATTATCAATCGACTTATTGAATATTTACCAGCCAATGCACGGATCTATATAACTACACGAACTAATTTAGAACTTCCACTAGCAAAATGGCGTGTAAAAGGTTGGATACTAGAAGTCGGGACGGGTCAATTATGTTTTGATTTAGAAGAGCTACAATCTTTCTTTAATTCTGTTACTAATGATGAACAGAAGGATGCGCTGAAGCCTTTATTAAAGACTACAGGGGGCTGGATAGCAGGTATCCAACTGATAAAGCTATCAACAGGTGGAATGATAGGTAATCTTAGTAGTGAAGAAATTTTAGCCAAAGCTAGTTCATATATACATGAGTACTTCATGCAAGAAATTCTTTTAATATTACCTCAAGAATTGCAAGATTTTCTACTAAGAACTTCCATTTTAAACTACTTAGATCCGAGTGTTTGTGGATCCATCACGAACGGATTAGATAGTTTAACTACATTCTCAGAGCTGGAGAAAAATTGTTTGTTTATCGAACAAGTACAAGCTCATCCACCCGTTTATCGTTACCAAACTTTATTTAGGCATGCCCTACAGGTAGAATTTCAAAGGCAATATTCCTATGAAATGATTACCTCTATTTATTACGAAGCAGCCACTAATTTATGCCAAAGAGAAGACTATGTAGCGGCAATTGAGCTTGCTTTAAATGGCGAATTATACAAGCTTGCACATGAATGGATTCAAAAATATTTAGTCGAAATATTTGCCGAGGGACATACTCTATTATTCGGGCAGTGGATACAGAAATTAAGGAATGCTCAGTTTCCAGTAGATATTAATATGCTTGTCTTATATATTACTACTCTGTTTTCAACCCATGAAATTGATCAGGCGAATAAAATCATAGAGGAACTACTATTTAAACAAAATAAATGGAAATGGATGGAGGGTTTTCAGTTCATTGCTGTATCAAAAATCTTTGAAATTATACAGGCTTATATAGGTTATATGGAAGATGGAGACATTGAAAAGGCAAAAGTAGGTTTACAAACACGCGTAAATGTAAGAAAGAATAAGTCATCTTTATATCATATTTCTTTAAAATATAATCAATTTGAGCCTAGAATTTTATGTACTTTTGTAGGTGCAAAAGGAAAATTCTTACCAGTAGTAAAAATGGATGAACTGATTCAAGTGTTGAATGAAAGTGAAATAAGGGAGCGAAATATTACAGGCGTTACCTATGGATTACTAGCTGAAATTTTGTATGAAATAAATGATTTAGATAGAGCAAGTAAAGAGTTAGAAATCGGTTTACAATATGGTTTACATTTTCAAGATCCAGGATTATTTATACCAATGTACTTATTAAAGGCTCGTATTTATATGACTAAAAAACAATTCGAAGAAGCACATCTGTTATTGCTTGAAGCTATGAAGGAAACCGATAAACCTTATTGGATAGGTATGCTCTATATTATGAAAGCACAATCTTATTTATTGGAAGGAAATATTTCATATGCACAACAGGAATTTTTTAGAGTGACGGATTTTATCAATTATAGAATTGCATCAAAAAATCCATTTTATTTATTAGTTCAAGGTAAAATTCTATATGCTAAAAATCAACTGGAGGAAGCATTGCAAATTGCTATTCGTTTAAAAGAAGGAGCAACTCAGGAAAAGCAAATCGTTACGCTTATTGAAGCGGGCTTGCTAGAAGCCATTTGTCATTTTTCACTTGGTAAAGAGGATTTCGCTTTAACAGTATTACATGATGCTCTTGAACATGGAGTGTCCTATGGGTATTACCGTACATTTATAGAGGAGGATTCTATCTGGCCATTACTTAATAAATACTGGCGTCTACGTCAGCATAATAAGGGAGATACATTTAAGTCAGTGCCGTTAGCCTATGTAAATAAACTATTACTAAATGACAGCACAGAAGATGAGTTTTTCACTAACTTTACTGCAAGAGAAAAAGATGTTCTGCAATTACTCGCAGAAGGTGCTTCTAATAAGGAGATTGCACAACAATTGCAGCTGACAGAGGGAACAATTCGTATATATTTAACAGGAATCTACAGTAAAATAAGTGTGAAATCTCGCACGAAGGCCATTTTATGGGCAAAAGAATGGCTAGGCTTTTAAAGTTGTTAAAGAGAAAGGAGGTCTACATGTGCCAAATATTTTAGTAGCCTCAAAAACAACAGTCCCTCAAACGGGCAAGCAAATTATTGAGCGAGAACGATTAAATGCCATTCTACTCCAGTCAACAGCAAAACTTATAGTAGTACAAGCGCCAGCAGGGTATGGTAAAACCACTTTTCTAAGTAGTTGGTTTCAGCAACTTGAGACGGCAGTAGCATGGTATACGGTGGACCAAACAGACAATGATCTAAATCGCTATTGGAAGTATTTAATTCATGCTATTGGTCACTCATTACAGCCAGAAGCTGCCTCTCGGATTAATTCTATACTCCATGCACAACCACAGTTACCATTAGAGTTTTTAGTGGACTCTCTCTTATATGAATTATCGCTATCTACTAAAAAGATTCATATTATGATTGATGATTATCATCATATTCATAATATTGCTATCCATCAAGCGATGACTCGACTAATTGATTTCTTACCTGAAAATTGCTTTATTTATTTGACTAGTAGATCAACTATTTCATTACCTATTGCAAAGTGGAGATTAAACCATTGCTTGCTTGAAATTGGTTTAGAGCAACTTCTTTTTACGTATGAAGAGACAAAAGAATTTTATAAAAATTTAAATAAAAAGCTGGATGTAAAGGTATTTCAAAAGGTTTTTGAGATAACAGAGGGCTGGCCAACAGGGTTGCAATTAACTAATTTAGCGGATTTTCATAATGTAGAAAAAGAGTTAAAAGAAAGTAATTTATATGTGTTCCAATATTTAATGAGTGAGGTTTTTTCCAAACTTGCACCATCCCTCCAAATTTTTCTTCTTTATACTTCACTTTTGGAACAATTAACCGCTGATACATGTAATGTCCTAACAAACCGTACTGATGCTCAAGTAGTCTTATTAGAGCTTGATCAACAAGGATTATTTATTAGTAGAGTAGAAGCAAAAGAGCAGGTTTTTCGATATCACAACTTATTTAGAGAAGCATTGCGCCAAGAATTGAGCAATCGTTTTACTCAGCAAGATATTTTGTATTTATATGAAAAGGCAGCTGTAGCTTTATATAATAATGGAAATTTTTTATCTGCTATAGAGCTTGCTTTAAGCGGCAACGTATTTATGTATGCTGAACAATGGATTCAGGAGCATCTTGTAACATTTCTTTCCTGTGGTCATTCAACATCCTATGTAAAATGGATTGATACATTTTTGTCTAATGGCTATGAGGTACACCCAGAGTTGATGGTAATGTATGCCTATACACTCGCAGCATTACACAATTTAGAAGATGCTTATCGGACGATACTAGACCTAGAACAAAAGCATAGGTCCAATCAATGGATGAATAAAAGTGAGTATGCATCTGCTGTCGATGATTTTCTAGGTGTGAAAGCCTATGTCTTTGTCATGAAAAACGGAGATCTTTCTCAAGCTGGGGAATATATTCGACAAAGACTGGAGAGAAATCCAGTCAGGTCCAAATGGGACGCAATATTTATACAATATAATCAATCAGAGCCTATGTTGTTTAGAACAAATATCGGGTCTCGAGGGAAGTTACTTTCAGATGAACAGGCTATGTCTTATTTTGCTAAGTTTAGAACAGGGAAATTTAAAAACTTAAGTATGACGGGCTATAGCTATGGCGTGCGTGCAGAAAAATTATATGAGTGGAACCAATTTGCTGAGCTATCAACAGAATTAGAGGAAGCTATACGTTCTGGACATCAATTTCAAGATGCAGGATTGTTAGTACCGATGTATATTCTTAAAAGTAAAATTGCCGTGTTAGAACAGCAATATATAGTTGCTCAAGGGGTTTTAGATCATGCAATTGAAGCTGTCAATGAACGCCAGTGGATTGATAGTATAAGAGTAATGAAGGCACTTTTATTTTTACGTGAAGACAATGTTGTCCAAGCAGAACAGGAGTTAGCTAAGGTCAAAGTAGGTAAGGATTTTCCATTTTATTTGCTAGTAAAAGCACGTTATTTACTCATGGAAGGACATCTACTAGCAGCGCAGCAATTGATTATAAAGGTGCAATCACAGGCGCAACAACAAGAACAGCTATCTACTCGTATAGAAGCGACAATTTTATTAGCCATATGTTTGGTTGAGCAAGGACAAGCAGATGAGGCGTTAGAAAAATTACACCAAGCCTTGAAATTAGCCGAACCATATCAATATATCAGAACCTTTATAGATGAGCCTCAAACATATGCTTTATTAAAAAAATATGCCGCTATTCGAAAGCAATCTTTTGAAATGGAGTGGAGGGAGGTTTCCATGAGCTACGTTGAGCACTTGCTCCAATGTGTTCAAAAGTATAAGCAAATTTCACCATTGGCGTCCCTTACAACTCGTGAACAGGAAATATTTTTATTATTATCAAAAGGTGCTTCTAATAAAGAAATAGCCGAGCAGCTATTTTTATCGGAAGGTACAGTAAGAGTCTATCTCTCGGGGATTTATAGTAAGTTAGGTGTTAAAAATCGAGCCCAGGCAATATTATTAAACACGCTGGTATAAGGTTATCCGTTATCTTTTTTAGGTAGCGGTCTTTTTTTTTACATAAAACAATTAACATTCCTCAATAGTGGAAGTATCTTGAATTTTCTAAGATAAAGGGAGGAGAATACTTGATTTTAAGAGGAAGGAGCGAGAGGAATGAAAAGAATCTCGAACATGATGATTGTTCTAATATTGCTCTTTTTCCAATATGGGCAAGTTCCAGCCTCTTATGCGAATGAGCATAATGCTATTGAAGAAGGAGCGGATAGTCATGCTAAAAAGAGCCTTAACAAAAATCTAGTTGGTAATGCAAGATTCCATACAGCGCCAAATGACACAGGCATAACACTTGTAGCCTATGGAGGGGCAGGAGGGCATGTTGATATTCCAGCTGTTATTAACGGACAGCCCGTTACGATAATAGGGGAATCTTCATTTTTCAATAAGAATGTGACAAGTGTAACTATCCCTGAAAGTGTGACCAAAATAGGGGATAGAGCATTTTTGATGAATCAGATCACGACTGTGACCCTCCCTAATAGATTAGAGAGTATAGGTAATCTAGCGTTTTTTGACAATCGGTTATCGACTGTCTATATTCCTGATAGCGTAAAAACAATAGGAGCAGAATCATTTGCGAATAATCAGCTAACAGCAGTGACAATTCCAGATGGTATAACAAGAATTGAGAACAGTGTATTTTCGAGGAATAAATTAGAAAGTGTAACCATTCCCAGTAGCGTGACAAGTATAGGGAACTACGCGTTTTATCAAAATCACTTAACAACCATTATTCTACCTGATGACTTAAAGAAGATAGGGTTCTATACTTTTTATGGTAATAACCTGAAAGAAGTGACTATTCCTGAAGCAGTTACATATATAGAAGATTGGGCATTTGCCTCTAATCAGTTGCATTGGGTTTACTTTAATAGACCATTAGTGCTGCAGCCTAATACATTTAACTACCAAGGTGATAGGTTTGATGGTTGGTATAGTGATTTGGCATGGGCAAAGCCGTGGGATGGCAATATCACACAGCCAACAAAAATTTATGCAAAGGGAAATGCGTTAACATATACACTTACATTTGAGCCAAATAGCGATACAGCTATTGATGAACAGCAAATACTGGCTGGAGAAAAAGCACTTGCACCAGCAACTCCGATAAAAGATGGCTCTCAATTTATAGGCTGGTATAAAGATGAAGAATTGACTGTACCCTGGAACTTTGATACAGATGTGATAACGGGAAATATAACTTTATATGGAAAATGGGCAAAAAAACCATACACTGTTATATTTCATACAGATACAGACACAATAACAATCGAGGTATTGAATGGAGAGCTATTAGCCAAGCCATCAGATCCAACGAAAGTTGGCTATACATTTGCAGGTTGGTATAAAGACGAAAAGCTGATGATACCGTGGAACTTCGAGATCGATAAAGTGACAGAGAGTATGACGTTATATGGAAAATGGCTAACAAATGAATACATCATTACCTTTTATACAAATGGAGGGACGTTAATTTCTCCTGTGACAGCTAAGTATAATGAGGTAATAGATGAACCACTGTTCCCGACAAAAACAGGTTATAAATTTGTAGGCTGGTATAAGAATGAAGAGCTGACCAAACCATGGAGCTTCGATACTGATAAAGTGGCAGAAGATACAGCACTTTACGCGAAATGGGAAAGGGTAACTGTACATTATATTCTGGACTTTGCTTCAAATGGTGGAAGTGCTATATCGCCCCAAAGGATTACTGCTAATACAACCGCAATGCAACCAATCAACCCAATAAAGGTAGGCTATACATTTGCAGGTTGGTATAAAGATGCTCATTTCACAAAAGTCTGGAATTTCCATACAGATATAGTGACAGCTAATACTACTTTATATGCAAAATGGCAATGGCTAGCAAACGATTCTTCAGGTGGTGGAGGAAATTCGTCCCCAACACTAACAGAGCCAGAAACGACAGAGCCAACCTTATCTGAAAAACCAGAACCTAAACCTGAAGATCAAGCTAAGCCACAACCAACCGAGCCAACACCCCAAACAGAGGCAAACATTACTTTCTCAGATATTCCTCAGGGCCATTGGGCATGGACGATGATTCAGGAGATGGCAAGGCAGGGCATTATTACAGGCTATCAAGACGGCACCTTCAAGCCAAATGCACCAATTCAGCGCCAGCATGTTGCCCTAATGTTAACCAGAGCATTAGAGCTAGAACCGAAAAAAGAGGCGTTTATATTTAAGGATATTCCTGAAAGTCATCTCTATTTTGAGGAAATTAAGCAAGTGCAACAAGCAGGGCTGTTTGATGGCATAGATGGAAACTTCCAACCAAAAACTAATATGACACGTTCACAAATGGCCAAAGTATTGGTAGAGGCTTTAAACTTAACAGCCCATAAGAAAGAAACATTTAATGATGTATCTGCTTCTCATTGGGCATACAATTATATTGCTATTCTTGCGTCAAACGGTATCACAATAGGTGATCAAGGTAATTTTAGACCTAATGATGCTGTTACACGGGCAGAATTCGCAATCTTTTTATATAGAGCCCTCTCTCAATAAGAAAAAATCCCATCACTGGTGTGATAAGACTACCAATGAYGRGAWTTWTRTATTTACCTAAAAATAATTAACATTCCTCAATAGTGGGAGTAAATAATTACCTTTAAGATGAAGAAGAATTATTTCATTTTTAAAGAAAGGAGAGACTATATGAAAGCAAAAAGTGTTAGATATGGAATATGGTTTACACTATTTATCTTCATGATGTTAGTGAAAATCCCTTTTACTTTTGCTAATGAAGCTGATTATGATGTGGAAGATAGCCCTGATGGATCGATAACTATAAAGACATACACAGGTACTGGCGGAGACATGGTAATTCCTCATCAAATACAAGGGAAAATCGTAACAGGGATAGACGCTTGGGTGTTTACTAATAAAAATCTGACAAGCCTCATGATACCAGAAACAATAACAACAATTGGTGCTTATGCTTTTTATCAAAATCAGTTAACAAGTGTGACACTGCCAAGTAATCTAACGAACATTAGTGATGGTGTATTTTCCTTAAACCAACTAACAAATGTGATACTTCCAAATAATCTAAGTAGTATCGGAAATTATGCATTTTCTGGAAATTTGCTAGAAAGCGTAGATATACCTAAAAGTGTTATTAGTATAGGAGATCATGCATTTTCAACGAATGATATTGTCAATGTGAAAATTCCAGAGGGTGTAAAAATAATAGGGTCAAATGCATTTGCAAGGAATGATATTGAAAGTTTAGAGATACCAGAAAGTGTGAAAAGCATTGGAGATGAAGCCTTTTCAAATAATTACCTAAAGGAAATCATTATATATTCTAAAGATGTTGAAATAGGTGATGATGCTTTTATAGGGCATAGTCCTAACCTTGTTATTTATGCTCCAGAGAATTCTTCTGCAAAAGAGTATGCAGATAGGTTGAATATAAACTTTCAAGGTATAAATTCTCCAGATCCTGTCAATGAAGCGGATTATGAGTGGACAAAAAATAGGGATGGGTCAGTAACGATTAGAGATTACATAGGTACTGATATGGCAATAACCATTCCAAGTCAGCTAGATGGCAGGGTAGTAACAGCAATAGGTAGTGGAGCATTTGGTGAAAAAGGTCTTACGCAGGTAATTATACCAGACAGTGTAACAAGCATTGGAGATGTGGCATTTGCAGAAAATCAATTAACGTATGTGAAACTACCAAATAACCTTAAAAAGATAGGTGAAGGTGTATTCTTTACAAATAAACTTACTGCTATAGAAATACCAGATCAAGTTACTCAAATTGGCTCATATGCATTTTTAGATAATGCACTTGCTACAGTTAAGCTGCCAAATCAACTTAAGACAATTGGGGATTTCGCATTTATGGAGAACCAATTAACAAACATTGAGTTACCAGCAACTTTGGAGACTATAGGAGAATGGGCGTTTTCAGATAATCACATAACCTCTTTAGTAATACCTACTAGTGTCGTAAGTATAGGAGCGTATGCATTTGCTACCAATGAACTTTCAAATGTAACGATTCCCTCAAGTATAACAAGTATAGCGGAAAGTGTATTTCTCGATAATCAGCTTACAAGTATAGAGATTCCTAGTAGTGTAACGAATATTGGTAGATGGGCCTTTGGGAAGAATAGACTTAGTAGCATCGAAATTCCTAAAAATGTAATGACTGTAGAGGATAATGCCTTTAATGACAATAATCTTAAACAAGTGAAAATATTATCGGATGCAACAATTCTTTTAGAAGATATTTTTAATGCAAATCCAAGTAATTTAATTATTTATGGTCATGATGCATCGACTGCTCAAGCCTATGCCAATCAAAATAATCACCAGTTCGAGTTACTTACTTATCAAATTATCTATCATGGAAATGGCTCTGAACAAGGAAATCCACCAGTAGATATGAATATGTATCCAAGAAATACTCCAGCAACGATCTTAGATAATATAGGATCTTTAGAAAAAACTGGCTATACATTTGATGGTTGGAACAGCACTAACGTAGGAGATGGTATAGATTATACAGTCAATAGCATTGTTGATATTGAAGAATCCAATCTTGCCTTGTATGCGAAATGGAAAGCAAATTCATATGTTGTCACATTTAATACAAATGGGGGGACAGCAATCAATCCTATTACAGTAAATTATAAGGCACTAGTAAGTAAACCAGTAATTCCTATAAAACCAGGGTATACATTTTTAGGCTGGTATAAGGATGCTCAATTCACCACACCATGGAATTTTACAACGGATATGATAACACAAAATACAACCTTATATGCAAAATGGGAAAACGTCGTCGCACAGTATACGGTGGATTTCGAAACAAATGGAGGAAGTACAGTAGCATCACAGAAGGTAACAAAAGATACCTTAGCAACAAATCCAGTAAATCCAACAAAGGCAGGCTATACATTTACAGGCTGGTATAAGGATATTGAACTGACGATACCATGGAATTTTTCTAAAGATGTAGTGAAGTCCAATATCACCTTATATGCCCATTGGGTAAAAGACGGTTCATCGGGTGGTGGAGGAAGTATATCTCCGAATCCATCCCCAATACCAGAGCCAACCATACCTGAAAAACAAGAACCTAAACCTGAAGAACAAAAACCTAAACCTGAAGAACCAATTGATCCACAACCAACAGAGCCAGATATCATCTTCTCAGATATTTCTCAAGGACATTGGGCCTGGGCGATGATTCAGGAGATGGCAAAGCAGGGCATTATTACAGGCTATCAAGATGGCACCTTCAAGCCAAATGCACCAATTCAGCGCCAGCATGCTGCCCTGATATTAACAAGAGCATTAGCGCTAGAACCGAAAAAAGATGCGCGAGAATTTAACGATATACCTAAAAGCCATCTCTATTTTGGGGTAATCGATCAGGTGCAACAAGCAGGTTTGTTTGAAGGCATAGATGGGAACTTCCAGCCAACTACGAATTTGACACGCGCTCAAATGGCAAAAGTATTAGTTCTTGCCTTTAATTTAACTTCATCGAATAAAGATACTTTCGAGGATGTGCCAAAAACACACTGGGCACACAACTTTATCGCTATACTTGCAGGAAATGGGATCACAATTGGAGATAATGGCAACTTTAGACCAAATGATCCTGTAACACGTGCGGAGTTTGTAACATTTTTGTATAGAGCTTTGCATCAATAATTAAAAACCTCACCAATGGCTATCCATAAAGCTTTTGGTGAGATTTTTTTGTTCAAATTATTAACATTACTCAATAGTGCGTAAGGATGTAAATTATTATGCTAATAGAAAAGGAAGTGTTTCTATTGAAAATCGTTCGTCTTGCCTTCTTCATATTATTCTTAAGTTTAGCTTTTGTATCGATTAAACTTTCAATTAAAACGGATGAAAGGAATTATGATTGGCGTAATAACTCTGATGGTACAGTGACAATTATTCATTATAATGGTCCACATATTGAGTTTCCCTTTCCAAGCCGTTTAAATGGCAAAAAAGTTGCTAAAGTAAGCTCAGGAATTTTTGAGAAAAGGGATATTTACAGCTTTTTACCGAAAGTTTATTAGTTAAAGACGTACCCTGTGTCAAAAAAAGAAATGTATTGTCTTTCTCATCATTTTCTAATTAGACTTTCACCACTTGTATCGTATACGATGAAAAGAAAAGGCGAAGGACGGATTCGACATGACACATCGAATTTTAATTATAGAAGATGAAGAGAATATTGCGAGAGTGCTACAACTGGAGCTTCAATTTGAAGGATATGAGGCAGCAATGGCTCATACAGGAGCAGAAGGCTTACTACAATACCGTGAGCAGCAATGGGATTTAATTTTACTTGATATCATGCTACCTGAGATGAGCGGTATTGATGTGCTAAAGCGTATTCGTGCAACAGAATCCCAAACACCTGTTATCATGCTAACTGCTAAAAGTGAAGTAGAGGATAAGGTAAAGGGCTTGGATTTAGGAGCCAATGATTACGTGACAAAGCCTTTTGAAATTGAGGAGCTACTGGCACGAATTCGCAATGCACTACGGTTTTCGCAGAAGGTAAATCCAAAGCAAGTTGCACTTACATTTGGCCATTTATCGATAAACGAGCAAACAAGGGAAGTTGTGTATTTTGATAAGGAAATTCAGCTGACACCCCGTGAGTATGATTTGTTGTTCTATTTACTAAAGCATCCTAAACAAGTACTGACAAGGGAGCAAATATTAGAGGCTGTGTGGGGCTATGATTATTATGGGGATACAAATGTTGTGGATGTTTATATACGTTATGTACGGCAAAAGCTTGAGGCTGCTAATCCAGCACCTCTTATCCAAACAATTCGCGGTGTTGGATATGTGCTAAAGGAACATAGTTATGAGACTTAAAACAAAAATTCATCTACTAACAACATTACTTATGCTAGTTATTATAGTGGCAACAAATAGTGGAATTTATTTGTTGTATGAGAAATTTGCCTATGATACGGAATATAATCAGCTCCAGTCACGGGCAAATGATTTAAGCTCTACACTGAGTCAGTTAAATGCACAAACCAACCTACAGCAAGTATTAAGAGCTTATATGCCAACGGATGGTGCTGTTTATATTTATGATGGTGAACGCTTGAAAACAAAGGTTCAAGCTACCCTTGAAATGCAAGAAGTCCCTGCCATTACCTACACTATGCCTGCTATTTGGATCGACGGAACGGTAGTGGACATAACATTACAGCAATCTATGGAAGAAGTAGAACGGACATTAGATTTGTTAAAGGTCATCTTAGTTGTTGTATCTGTCGTTGCAACGATTCCAATTTTCCTAGCGAGCTTGGTACTTGGGCGACTTATTTTATTACCGCTAGAACGTTTAAATGAGACCATGCGCAAAAGTGCATCTACTGGGAAATATGAAAAAATAGATACTACAGAAAAAGGTGGGGACGAGTTAATAAACATTAACCGCACTTTTAATATAATGATGGAGAAGCTTGAACAACATTATCAAAAGCAACAAGAATTTGTATCAAATGCCTCTCACGAGTTAAAAACTCCTATAACTGTCATTGAAAGTTATGMAAAACTACTCCTAAGAAGGGGTTTTGATAATCGTGAGGTTNCTCAGGAATCCTTACAGGCCATTGMCAATGAATCATCTCGTATGCATGAAATGGTGTKRCAATTGCTAGAGCTAGCTAAAAACAAAGAGCTATTGGACGTTCATTTCGAACAACTAGAGCTTGCCCCTTTCTTAAATAAAGTAGCTTCACAAATGGAACAGGCTTATCATCGAACATTTAGAATTGATGCGCAGATACCAAAATTTATTTATAGTGATGAAAAAATATTGAAGCAACTACTTTTTATTTTGCTGGATAATGCTAGGAAATATAGTGAGGATGAAGTACGTATTCAAGCCACTGAAACAACCAACCATGTACGTATTACCATCCAAGATTTTGGTATTGGTATTCCAGTCGAGCATATTCCTCATTTGTTTGAGCGTTTCTATCGTGTAACAGAGGATCGTAATCGTAAAACAGGTGGTTCAGGGCTAGGGCTAGCAATTGCACATGAACTGGCACAACGATTAGGTATAACGATAGATGTGAAAAGTAAGCTAGGGGAAGGCTCAAGCTTTACTTTATGTATACCAAAGGAGGGACAGCAATGAAAAAGTGGATGTTAGTAATTGTTGTTATTATCCTTCTTTGTAGTGGAGTAATTTGGTTTGTTCAACATCGTTATTTTTACGTTCAACCTCTTAGTGAAGCGCAGGCTATTCGGCATATTGAGACTATCTACAATGGTCATGTTACACAGGTTGAAAAACAAGGAAATACCTTTGAAATGCTTTTTACGCGTGACGATGTCAAGTATGCAGCTATACTCGATGTTACGACACAACAGGTGACTGATCTAATCCTGAAAGAAGGACATAGTAAATTACTTTTAACAGAAAAGCAGATCAGACAAATGGTTAAAAAGGAATATGGAGATATAGAAAGCGTTATGCTTACAGACTCCATTTACACTGTACGTGTTGAAAATGAGGAAATTCAAAAGGATTTAACGTTTGATGGTTATACTGGCGAACTACTGGCTGAGAAAAAGGTTGAGCCACAAGAACAACCTATCGAAGAGCCTATTATTACTGAGCAACAGGCCATTCAAATAGCTCTTAAGCAATTAAAGGGTGAAGTGGATTCAGTTGATTTTGAAGAAACCCCAGAGGGTGGTTACTATTTAGTTGAGATTGAAACGCAGGAGGACGAAGCTACATTTCAAATTCATGCTGTTTCAGGAAAAGTACTGTCTGTAACATGGGATGACGATCATTAAATCATTCTCATGAAATTCTAATGTTTCTCTTATAGTTCTATCATCTTCACTTGGTAAGCTAAGTTTAGATAAAACAAAGGAGAGATGAACATGAAAAAAATGATCATGATTCCAGCACTAGTAATTACACTGGGAGTGGGTGCAGCGATTGGCTCGACGACTTTATTATCAGGAAATGCCCAAGAAAAAAAGGTCTTATCCATGCAGGAAATTGAGAAGAAAGCTCTAGCGGTAGTGGATGGTACAGTTGCCAATATCGAGTTTGACCAAAATCAGTTTAGCTCTATTTATGAAGTAGAGGTGTATACAGATACAGAAGAATATGATTTAAAATTTGATGCTTATAGTGGAAAATTGCTCAAGCAGAAAAAGGAACGTCTAGATGACGATGATTGGGATGATCATATTCCTGCTACGACTGCTACAACAAAAATAATTACAAAAGAGCAGGCTATCAAGACAGCCCAAACAAAAGCAAAGGGTAAAGTGACAAAAATTAAGCTTGATGATGGTGTATATGAAATTGAACTGAAAGACGGTCAATATGAATACGAAGTAGAAGTGGATGCAGTCTCTGGGAACATTATCGACTTTGAACAAGGCTTTGATGACTAATATAATTGAGCTGTCTTGAAGGTAGAATATACCTTTAAGGCAGTTTTTATTGTTTATATTGTGGGTATTTACTAGGTATTCAGGAAATTTTCTTTAAGAAGCGATTATTTATATGTTCAAAAAAAGCCTATGCTTTTACTCAAAAAAAGAGAAAAATTTTCTTCTTTACTTTTTCAATTAGCAGGCGTAATATGACATCATTATAAAAGTTTCAAATTTCTAAATCGCTGAAGCAACTAAACGCGGGGGAACCAATTTTGATGGATGGCATAGCCATTCTTGGGGTGAATCTCTTCCTTGTGGAGGAGTAGGGCTACTCAGGCCCGAATCCGACAGCTAACCTCGTAAGCGTTAAGAGCAGAAAAGTGGAGCTTGGCAGACGGATGAGCGTCTACAAGTCTTATTTAGTGATGACTTGTAGACGTTTTTTGATGTTATTTAGAAAGGCGAAACACATTCTATGAAACTAGAAGGTGTTTATCAATGAAATCCTCATTCAAACGTTATGTAATCGGCAAACCATTAAGATCCGATGCGTTAGGGGAACAAAAGCTAAGTAAAACAAAGGCATTGGCCATATTATCGTCCGATGCGTTGTCGTCAGTAGCCTATGGACCAGAACAAATTTTAATTGTCCTGATGACGGTAGGTACAATGGCGTTTTGGTATTCTTTACCTATTGCCGCTGGAGTGGTTATTCTACTCGTGGCACTGATTTTATCCTATCGTCAAGTTATCTTCGCCTATCCACATGGGGGAGGCGCCTATGTCGTATCTCGAGAAAATTTAGGCGTGAATGCAGGTCTTGTTGCTGGGGGTTCTTTGCTTGTTGATTATATTTTAACGGTAGCAGTAAGTGTGTCGGCCGGGACAGATGCCATTACATCTGCATTTCCAAGTCTTCATGCTTATAATGTACCCATTGCTATTATATTTGTGATTTTCTTAACGATTTTAAACTTGCGAGGTGTAACAGAGTCAGCCTCTATCTTGGCGTACCCAGTTTATCTATTTGTAGGCGTTATGCTGTTGCTAATCGGGATTGGGCTCTATAATGTGGCAACTGGACAGGTGCCTGCAGAGCTACATCCAAAGATTGGCACACCAGTGGCAGGGDTTAGCCTATTTATTTTAHDAHAGRCATTTGCTTCAGGAAGCTCAGCGTTAACAGGAGTAGAGGCTATTTCTAACGCCATACCTAATTTTAGAAATCCTGCTCCAAATAATGCTGCTAAAACGCTTTTAGCAATGGGTGCCATTTTAGCCGTTTTATTCATCGGGATTGTTAGTCTAGCTTATTTTTATGGCGTTGCACCAACAGCAGAAGCAACAGTCGTTTCCCAACTAGCAGAAGCTAGTGTTGGTCGGAATTTTCTTTATTATATTGTACAGGGCACAACGGCAATGATTTTAGTACTTGCCGCAAACACAGGATATTCAGCATTTCCCTTGCTTGCTGTAAATTTATCGAAGGATGGTTTTATCCCACGAATCTTCCAAATTCGTGGGGACCGTCTTGGCTATTCAAATGGTATTTTAATGCTAGGTATTGCAGCCATTTTTTTAATTATACTTTTTGACGGGGCCACAGAGCATTTAATTCCGCTCTATGCAGTAGGCGTATTTATTCCCTTTACATTAGCGCAAACGGGAATGATGAGAAAATGGTGGCGCGAAAAACCTAAAGGCTGGGTAGCAAGATTTACAATCAATACAATTGGAGCTGCTATCTCTTTCATCGTGGCAATGATGTTTTTTGTGACAAAAATGCCTCAAGTATGGCCAGTGTTTATCTTTTTACCAATTATTATTTTTGTATTCCATCGCATTAAGCAACATTATCAAGCTGTTGGAGAACAGTTAAGATTAAATCATGAGGAACTGGCTACTATTGAGGGGAATGTTTTCATTGTGCCAGTAGCTGGTATAACAAAGGTGGTTGAAAACTCCCTACATTATGCCAAATCACTTAAGGTTGATAAAGTGATAGCCTTTTACGTAGCTTTCGATCAAGCAGATGCAAAAGCTTTTGAAGAGAAGTGGAACGCCTGGCAACCTGATGTACGATTAGTTACCTACTATTCACCATATCGCAGCATTACACAGCCATTAATTAAATTTATTGATAAANTAGAACATCAATGTACGAAGAMAGRTCATAAWGTTAMAKTTGTTATMYCTCAATTCTTACCGAAAAAAGGGTGGCATCATATGCTACACAACCAATCGAGTCTTCTCATTCGTACATCACTGTTATTTCACAGAAATGTCGTCATTATGACAGTACCGTTCCATTTATCAAAATAATGCTAGCAAGCTAGAAAATAGTCTGTTATAATCAGTACGTTGATTGAAAACACGAACGTTTACAATTAAAAAGTTCCAGAATACCATTAAATTCCGAAAAATCAAACTTTTTTTGGTGAGAGATAGTAGCCCTTACCGAATAAAGTGWTAAATTGDTTATTCTGATAGTTTCATACAAATCCACTCATATAATAGCGAGAATAGGGCTCGCAAGTTTCTACCGATTTACCGTAAATGAATCGACTATGGGTAGCAATGCTTTTAGAGAACTTCAATTTTAATGATGTTTTCTATTCATTTCGACGTTTTTGCGCTGAATGCTTTGCTCCACTCGTAGCAGAATGGAATCAAAGTATTCAGCGTTTTTTTATAATTTTTTACGAAAGAAGGATATGAAAGAAATGAAGTTATTACAWGWMWAWATTATGSMAGAGGGTAAAGTATTATYTTCMTCCGTATTAAAAGTTDATTYATTTTTAAACCATCAAATTGATCCGATGCTAATGAAGGAAATTGGTCATGAATTTGCAAATCGTTTTTCTGATCAAGTGATTACAAAGATTTTAACAATAGAATCTTCAGGTATTGCCCCATCCGTGATGTTAGGCTTAGAAATTGGCGCGCCTGTCGTATTTGCTCGTAAACGTAAATCATTAACTCTTTCAGATAACCTTTATTCTTCAAAGGTACATTCATTCACAAAAAATGAAACAAATGAGATCTCTGTCTCACGTAATTTCTTAAGCGAAGATGACAATATTTTAATTGTAGATGATTTCTTAGCCAATGGTGAGGCTGTCAAAGGCTTACTTGATATTGCTGCACAAGCGGGTGCGAATGTTGTAGGAGTTGGAATTGTTATTGAAAAGGGCTTCCAAGATGGCGGAAAACTATTGCGTGAGCAAGGTGTTCGCGTTGAGTCATTAGCAATAGTAGATTCTCTTGAAGATGGCAAAGTAACATTTGCTACGGAGGCTCGCGCGTAATGAATACCTTTAAATCGACTGCGCTAGCGATTCAACATTTACTTGCAATGTATGCTGGAGCCATCTTAGTGCCACTGATTATCGGTGGGGCAATTGGCTTCGATTCAACACAAATGACGTATTTAGTAGCGATTGATATTATGATGTGCGGGATCGCTACACTTTTACAGGTTTATTCAGGTAAATTCATTGGTATTGGCTTACCTGTAGTACTTGGCTGTACATTCACAGCGGTAAGTCCAATTATTGCGATTGGTACAAACCCAGAGCAGGGTATTACGGACATTTATGGTTCTATTATTGCCTCTGGTGTAATTGTAATGATAATTGCGGGCTTCTTCGGCAAGCTTGTGAAATTCTTCCCACCAGTCGTAACAGGGTCAGTTGTTTCAATTATCGGTATTTCCTTATTACCAGTAGCATTAAACAATATGGCAGGTGGACAAGGTGCTGAGGATTTTGCCTCTGCTTCTAATGTAGCTTTAGCCTTTATTACATTGGTTATCATTTTAGTCGTTTATCGCTTTTCTACGGGCTTTGTTCGTGCTATTTCAATTTTAATAGGATTAGTAGTAGGTACTGTTTTAGGTGCTTTCATGGACAAGGTGGATTTCACCCCAGTTGCAGATGCTAATGTATTTCACATGGTACAACCTTTCTACTTTGGCATGCCAACATTTGATGTAACGGCGATTATTACCATGACACTTGTAGCAATGGTATCTTTAGTAGAATCATCTGGTGTCTATTTTGCGCTAAGTGATATTTGTAATAAAAAATTAGATTCAAAAGATTTGGCTCGTGGCTACCGTTCAGAAGGTCTAGCTTCAGTAATCGGTGGTATTTTCAATGCCTTCCCATACACAACATTCTCACAAAACGTGGGACTAACTCGTATGTCAGGCGTTAAGGACCGTAAAGTCATTTACATCACAGGTGGTCTACTTGTAGCATTAGGCTTCCTACCAAAAATCGCAGCATTAACAACAATTATTCCAACGTCTGTACTAGGTGCGGCAATGCTTGCGATGTTCGGTATGGTGATTACACAAGGTATGGGAATGCTTGTACCTGTTATGAATGAATCAGCGGAAAACGCAATGATTGCAGCGATTGCAGTAAGTTTAGGTGTCGGTGTATCCGTTGTTCCTGGCATTTTTGATGCACTGCCAACAAGCGTTTCAATCTTAACGTCAAATGGTATTGTTTGTGGTTCAGTCACAGCGATTATCCTAAATATTTTATTCAACATGATTGGGCCTAAGCATAAAAAAGACCCGATGCACGGGGAAGTATAAAAAGATAATTAAATAACATTCATCTAAATATTTTACATATTTTGATGAAAAGAAAGTGATACCTACTTTTATCTATTGATTTAGATTTGAGGAGGTGTCACTTTTTTGTTGTTATGGATTGTATGTTTTAAACTATAGATTATGATTTTAGTTAAAATTTGTTCCGTTAAAATAACTTTAGACTGTCATAAGGAATGTTTAACATTAGACTAAAAGGGAATTTAAAATAGAGTTGTTGAAATCGCATGTAACTCTCTCTTTCAACATATACTTATATAAAACTACTCTCAGAAAGGTCTAGCACAAATGCAAAGTATTGTTTTAATTTTAATCCTACAATTAGTATATGTACCTTTTTTAACATTACGAACAATATTTTTGGTAAAGAATATCACATTCCTTGCAGCGATATTTGGTATGCTGGAGATGTTGGTGTATGTATTTGGCCTTTCACTCGTTTTCAGTGGGAAGCAAAGTATGTTATCTATGGTTGTCTATGCAGTTGGGTTTGGATTAGGTATATTTTTAGGAGCAAAAATAGAACGAAAGCTAGCGATAGGCTATGTTTATACAACCATTAATACTCAAAATAAGAATGAAGAGCTTGTGAAATTTCTTCGCCACGAAGGGTTTGCAGTCACGATTTATATAGGAGAAGGGCGAGATAGTAACCGCTATAAATATGAGATCTTAACGAAGAGGAATCGTGAAGGAGAGCTCTTTCAAATAGTAGAGCAATTTGAGCCGAATGCGTTTATTATCTCGTATGAGCCTAAATCATTTAAGGGCGGCTTTTTACTTGCTCGTATGAAGGCCAAGCAAAAATAATATTCAATATGAGAGGACCTTCGCTAAAAGCGAAGGTCCCTTTTTACATTTTTGTTTCAACCCAGTTTTTGAATAAGTCATAATCTGTATAGACGGTTTCTTTGTAACTCATTGCTTGTAAAATTGTATGTTCTATAAATACATTCCGTTCTTTACCGATTGCTTTTAAAATCTCCTCCTCGCTGTGATAGGTAAAAACATGAGAATAATCGATGTCAGCTCGTGCATGTATTTTAGCGGCAATTTTCCCCATAAGTGATGTTGTTGTAAAGTAATCCTCTACATCCTGATAGTTTTTAGGCTTAATCTTCTTTTTATAAGGAGAACGTTCTCGAATATAAAATTCCTGACCATTCATTGTAATAAAGGCTAAATGTGGATCCTCTAAGTGGTGCATGGCTTTTTGAGTTCCAACTACTCGTGCTCCTTGGTGCTCATAATGAGCCCAAAATAGATCCTGATAGGGAAGAAAGTAGGCAGGAATGGCTGTGCGTACTTCTTTCATTTCTAACACTAAATTTTCAACCCCTGATGCACCCTTTTCATCTTCCACTAAAATATAGTAACGTTTTAAACCGATTGAAGCTGTACCAGAGCCATACTTATAAGCTATGTCCCTAATTTTATATGTAGAAAGTGCATTTGAAATGGCACTGTATTCCTCAGCAGTGACTGGTTGCATTTCTTCATTCCATAAGAAAGCGCGCTCGCCGTCTTCATTGAGATACGTGATATCCTGTAAAAAATGGGATCGTTGGCGTTTCTCAAGCTTTTTCAATAACCTCTTTGCGGGTCCCTTGGTATTGTTCTTTGTGAAAATGAGTGTTAGAGGATCATCCTGTTTACGCTCAAATCGTTTTAGTTGATTGATATAACTATTAAGAAAATGTTGAATAGCCGTTTCTTGTGTTGTCTTATGTAAGCCTTGTTCTTCTAAATAAAGTGCAATACTAATACTCATACGAATAATATCGTATAAATATGAACCGACATAGCCCTCATCGAAATCATTGACATCAAAAACAATGGAGCCAGCTTCATTTTGAAAAGCACCGAAGTTATCCATATGCATGTCACCTTGAATCCAAGTCGGTTTTCTATCAGGAGTATGGAAGATTGAAGCGGATTTTGTCATATCAAAATAAAAGAGATAGGCACTTCCACGGAAAAAGCGAAAAGGACTTTCAAGCATTTTACGGTATTTCTCCAAGCGCTGTACCTCTGTTAAGCGCATTCGTTGACCATCAAACTCTTCAAAGATTGTTTCCAATTGTTCTTGTCTTAAAAAAGTTCTAGTATGTTTAACTTGTTCCAATAATGCATGCTCCATATCATAATCCCCTTTGTTAATTTAAAATTTATCTGTATATACGGAAATAAATTGAATAAGTTTCGAAGAAATTTAGCAAATGCACTCGATAAAAATGGCTAATCATCTAGGGTTATTTCATAACATGTTCAATAACCTATTTTCATACTATAAGACATGCATAGACACGGAGGGGGGTTGTATGTATTTCTTTACAAAAAGTCTAGTCATTATAATAGGAAGTATTTCATTGTCGTTAGGAATAAACTTATTTTTAACGCCCTATGAAATTTTAGATGGGGGAGTAGTAGGGTTAGCGCTAATATTACATTATTTATATAAGCTCCAAATTGGTTTAATGATTATTATTATTAGTATTCCAATTTTTATTATTGCGTGGTTTAAATATAAAACCTATTTTTACAATAGTATACATGGCTTACTAACGTCTTCCTTCATTATCGATTTTTTAAAGCCTGTCCGCAATCTTGTGCAAATTGATGCGCTCTATAGTGCCATTCTTGGAGGAATACTTGTAGGCTTTGGTATTGGTCTAATGCTGCGATTTCAGACAAGCACAGGGGGGACTGACTTGATAGCACAATTTATCTGTGATAAAACGGGTATCAATGTTGGGATATTAATATTTTTTATTGATTCCATCGTGATTGTTATAGGTGGCTTTCTCCTATCAACCTCGACCTTGCTATTATCTATAATTACAGTGCTAGTTGTGGGGATTACGACAAGCATTATTACTAGTCGAGTTTAATAAACATAAAAAAAGTTCCAGTATAAACTGAAACTATTTGGGGGTCTGATTATCGAGTGCTTTCATTAGCTTCTTTTTTGGATGTGCGGGTTTCACTTCGGCAATTAGTATAGCTAGTAAAATAAGGACGGCACCAACGACCATACGGCTTGTTAGCATTTCATGCAAGAAGATAACGGATAAAACCATGCCGAAAAAAGATTCCGTTGATAGTATAATCGCAGCCTTTGTGGCAGTTGTATATTGATTGGCCACATTCTGGAAAAGATAAGCTATTGTCGTAGAAAAAATCCCTAAATAAACAAGCGAGTAAATTGCCTCTTTTTCAAGCGACGTAGGAATTTCACCTTGACTAATGACAACGAGAACACCTATAAAGGATGCTGTGAGAAACTGAATAATAGTTAGAGCAATGGCATCTTCTTTTTGAACAAAAAGGTTTGTACAAAAGATATCAAAGGCAAAAGCAACAGCACAAGCTAATGATAGGGCATCACCTATATTCATTGTCAATGAGCCTTGTAATGATAAAAAGCCAATGCCCACAATTGCCATTATCGAACCAATGATTTCGTAGCCATCGATACGCCGTTTATAAACGGCATATGCTATTAAAGGAACAATAATGACATTAACTGCGGTTAAAAAGGCATTTTTAGAGGGTGTTGTATATTGCAGTCCGACTGTTTGAAGGGCAAACGCTATATACAAAATCGTACCTAATAAAGCTCCCTTCCAAATTACTGATCTCGAAGCCTTTTTTAAGCGGGCGCCAAATAAAACGGTTAATATGATTGAAGCTAATAAAAATCTACCAGCCATTACTTGATATGCTGTTAAATATTCTAGAGCAATGGCCGTTACAACAAATCCACTACCCCACACGATTGCAGTAACTAATAACATGCCATCAGCTATGTAAGTTTTCATGTGTTCTTCCTCCTAACTTCAATAGAATAGCATAAGAGAGAAGAAAAGAATTTGATTTTATTTCTAAATATTCAGGCGTTTTTTTGTACTTATTCCAAAGCGATTAGTCACTGGTCATTTTGCTATGTAATAAGTACAATTTAACGGCTGTAGCTAGGCGTTCATAAAAAACATAATCATTATCTATGGGTGCTACTAGCTGACGTATTTTAGCCATACGATAGCGAATTGTATTTGGATGACAGAATTGTGCTACAGCAACTTCCTTAATATTTCCTTTTTTAATGATATAAGTTATGGCGGTCTCCATTAAGTCTGGATCAGCCTTATCATCAAGTAGAGGGGCTAAAAAGGAGCTAACATAGTCCATAGCGAATGTTGCATCTTTACGGTATAACTCGATTAATAAACAATCAGACGCGAGATTCTTATAATGACAGCTAGGGAGCATATCGATTTCAGTGAAAATATTGGCAAAAAAAGCTTCGCGTAATGCCATTGGGAATCCAGTTTGGGTATCATTACAACTGCTATAGCCGAAAGTGATTGTATCAGTGGGTATGGCATATAATGCTAGCCATTCATGTAAAACCCTTTCAAATTGGAATTGCTGAGATGGATGTGTCATGATGATAAATAGACTTTTTTTATAAGAACAAATCATACCCGATTTTAATAGTGGCTCCAACGAGTAAAAGGGCTGCATCCAGTTCGGATGGATTGTGTCACCAGCTCGTAAATTTGCTATAAATACATATTTTTCAAAGGGCTTATTGAGCTGTTGTAAAATGGATTTGATTTGCTCCTGTGTTACATCTTCCTCCACTAACCTTCGTAAAATCGTTTCTATAAAATAGGAATAATCCTGTGTCTTAGCATAAGCCATCGTTTCTAAAATGATTTTTTCAAAAAACTCATCTCCACCAAAGCGCAATATAGGGAAATTATGCTGCTCTGCATACGACAAAACTTCTTCAGGTAATTCCTTAAAAATAACAGGCTTATAAGCTAAAGCACTAGCCCCAAGCTCAATTAGATTTTTAACAGCATTGAATAAATACTCAGGCTTTTGCTTAGCAAATAATAAACTACTTAACACAACACTGTTTGGTGTAAAGATAGTATCTCTGACATGGTGGATGTCAGGTGAAAATTCAAAGTCTAATATTTCTACATTTTGAACAGCTTTATTTAAGCCGTTGTGACCCGCTATAACAGTGAAGTCTTTGGTAATAGGTAGTTGTAAAAATTTCTCTACATTCATGAGTGGATCATTGCCTTTCCTGTAGTAAGCTTCTAGTTTCTATTATAAAATTACTTGTTCATAAAAAACCATTAGTATGAATGCTAGCAGGTTTCCCCCACAAAAAAATCTGCTCATTCAGTGGTATACCGTGAAGTGAGCAGATTTCTAGTGCTTATCGTTTAGATATTAGCAAAAATATTTGGTTTTCTATTTCTCTGTGGATTTGCTTGCTCAACAGCATAGCCTACATTTAAAATGCGTCCTTCTTTAAAGGCTGGGCCAATAATTTGTAGACCTATTGGTAAGTTTCCTTTAAAGCCACAAGGAACCGAGAGGGCAGGTAAGCCTGTTAAGTTACTAGGGCCTGTAAAGCGGATAATATTATCAATTAAATCTACCTTTTTACCGTTTAACTCTGCAAAATCATCCCCAATTGTACTAGCTACAACAGGTAGGGTAGGGGAAATGAGCACATCTACCTTATTAAAAATCTCTGTAAACTCCTGCTTTATTTGACGACGTACCTGCTGAGCCTGCAAGTAATCGACTGCAGAAGGCAATTCACCAAGCTCAAATAGCAGACGAATATCGTCACCAAAATCTTGTGGTCTCTTTTGTAAATCTGAATGGTGTATAGCTGCTGCCTCTGAAAGAGACGTCACAAGCTCTGCCCATTCTGCATATTGTAGGGAAGGAATACGCACCACTTCTACTTTAGCGCCTGAATCCACTAAGCTTTGAATACTTGCTCTAACAGCCTTCTCTACATCAGCATCAACATTATTAAAGAAATATTCTTCATTGATACCAATCACTAGATCTTTGATATTACCAGTAAGCTGCTTCTCATAGTTGTCTACTGGAACATTCACGCAAGTAGGGTCTCGATGATCAAAACCAGCAATGACTTCGAGCAAGCCCGCTGCATCCTTAACTGTCTTTGTCATCGGACCAATGTGGTCTAAGCTCCATGCTAGCGGGTAGCAGCCGTATTTACTTACACGACCGTGTGTAGGTTTTAAACCTACAATGCCGCAAGCAGAAGAGGGAATTCGAATAGAGCCCGCTGTATCTGTCCCTAGTGAAGCAACACTTGCTCCAGCTGCAACAGCCGCACCAGAGCCTCCACTTGAACCACCAGGAATTTTATCTAAGTCCCATGGGTTACGAACAGGGCCGTAATGAGGGTTGTTATTGGTAATTCCCCATGCATATTCATGCATACTTAATTTCCCAGTGAAAATAACACCAGCATCACGTAGCTTTTCAACCACTGTCGCATCATAATCAGAAACGAAGTCCTTATGAATTTTTGAGGACATCGTTGTTATTTTATCTTTAAAATACAAGTTGTCCTTTAAGGCCATAGGTATCCCATGATACATACCCTTATAATGACCTTGGAGAATCTCCTGTTCAACTTCTTTTGCCCTTGCTAAGGCTTCTTCCCGATAAAAAGCCATATAGGAATTAATTTTAGGCTGACTTTCCTCAGCAAAATCTAAAATAGCTTTCGTTAATTCCACGGGAGATAGCGACTTTGATGCAAGTAAAGGTGCCAACTCTTCAACAGATTTTAAATGTAAATCAGTTGTCAATGTGATCACCTCCAGGAATACTACGTACGGCGATGTCTGCATCATCGATCGCAATACCTTCTAAATTGCTGCGAAGTGACTGCATACCTTCCCAGCGTGTTTTTAATAGTTCAAGGTGTTCAGGTTTCGGTGTAATTCCTTTGTTCTCCAATAATTGTTGAATAGACAAGCTCATTAACAGGATCCTCCCTTGAATAATTTTTATCTAAATAGGTTTCCCTATTAAGACCAATACAGTAAAAACACAAAAAAATATAATAGGTAATATAAACCTATTATTACAATCATACACTAATAACATTTTATATCAAATAAATTATTTGTAATAGTTTTAATATTACGAAATATTAACTAGAAAAGAGTTTTGTTAAAACCTATTGCTGGAACTTGCTCTTTTTACATTCGATTCACAGTCTGTTTACAATCAAAGCGTACAATGAACCATAATAACCAATTGAAGAGGTGCAGGAATGGAGTCTGTAGTGGGACAAAGTATAAAAACAAGTAATATATTTTCTTTTTTTAAATATTTATATGGTCAGCATCAAAGTAGTTCGTTATATATGAAACGTTTAAAGGCATTGAAACAAATTATTCAACATAACGATTTACATACATACTTTCAACCTATTGTAGATTTACAGTCACAGCAAACAATAGGATTTGAAGCCTTAAATCGACCATTACCCTCAACATTATTTACCAGTGTGGACCAGTTTTACGAGTTTGTAGGACAAACAGATTGCGTTTTTTTATTTGAATGTTTTTGTAGAAATCTTTCCTTGAAACGTTTCAAGGAACGTTTACACAAAGACTTGGTGAATAAAAACTTTTTAGTGTTCCTTAATATACATCCGAATGTTTTATTAGATAAAAAATATCACAGTGGCGAAACACTACAATTATTGAAGGAGCTTGGAATCAAACCTCAGCAAGTGGTTTTTGAACTAACTGAGCGAAGTGCAGTAATAGATTTTGTGGAGTTTGAACGTGTATTATCGCATTATCGATCACAGGGCTATCGCATTGCCGTAGATGATGTAGGATCAGGTTATAATAGTTTAAAAACGCTCATCTATTTAAAGCCGGAATTTATTAAGCTAGACCGTTCATTAATTCAATTCATAGACCAAAATAGTGAACAACAGCAGCTCGTCACATTGTTAATGAAATATGCTGAACAAGCCAATACTAAAATCATCGCTGAAGGGATTGAAAGACAAGAAGAGCTTGATTATCTCCATCGTATTGGCATTCATTATGCACAGGGATATGCGATAGGAAAGCCTGCAAAGGAAATATATATGGGGAAAATAAGGGTGGGTGACCATGAAGATAGGGGAAGTCATTGAGAAAGTTCCATGTATTGATGAATTTGTGAAAAACAAAGAAGTAGATGTACTTTTTACAAGTAATCCATCGTTGCGTAGCGTTGTTGTTGTGCGTGATGAAAAACCAATTGGACATATTACACGCACACATTTCTATCAAAAAATCGGTACTCGATATGGCTATCATTTATTAATGGAACGTCAAAATCAGCTGATGATAAAGACAAATCCTTTAATCGTTGATCGTAATGCACCAATCACAGAGGTCAGTACATTAGCTATGGCTAGACCTCCAGAGGATTTATATGATGATGTCATCGTCACGAAAAACAATCTTTATTATGGCATGGTTAGTATTCGAGAGTTATTGTTAAAGCTCGTTGATACACAAGTAGCCATTGCAAGTTTCCTGAATCCATTAAGTAGTCTTCCAGGCAATAAATTAATCGATGAAAAATTAGAAGAAGCATTACAGCTCTCGCAATATAGTTTAATCTATTTTGATTTAGATCACTTTAAATCCTACAATGACACATATGGCTTTAATAAAGGCGATAAAATTTTACGGTATTTAACAGAAATACTAAAAAGACATATCTGCGGCGTAGAGGATTTTTTAGGACATATTGGAGGAGATGATTTTGTAGCCATTCTACCTTATTACGAGGTAGAAAAGATGTGTCAAAAAATTATTGATGACTTTGATGCCAACATACTTAGTTTTTACGAGTTAGAGGATCTAGCATATGTTCAGGTGGCTAATAGATCTGGCGAACTGGAACCTTTAACATGCACATCTTTATCTATTGCCGTTATTACGAATGAATATCAGTATTTTGACTCTGTGGAACAATTATCCAATGCGGTAACACATGTAAAAAAGCAGTGTAAAAAAGTAGCTGGTAGTTGTTACCTCATTAATAAACAACAAAATTATTTTGTTCATTAGCAAACTATGTTAGATTTGTGGAACTGATATGTAAAATATATGAAAATTTAAATAAAATTGATATATTTTGGTTACAGGAGGTTTAGATGGATTCAAGAAGACTGCACATTTGGCAACCCGTCACTTGCTTAGAAAGAGCCCAAATCGTTAATGCCACATTGAATTATACAGATCGAGGGCTCTGCTTAACATTAATAGATCGAAACAATACAGAAGTTGATATTATCTATGATAAGATGTCTCCTATTCACGATTATGTTTGGTCTTTTCGCTATACTGGAGAAATCCCACGATCTGATTTAGTAGACATGGTCACTGAAGCCACGACCCAAGAACAATCTAAAAATTCTTCAGCAGAATGGTTTTATAAAATGAGCAATTCAGATTATATAGAATGGTTTGATCAACTCCCGTGGATTGGAAGCAAAGAAATTCCTACCGTAGAACATCATATCTACTGCTATAATGACGGTGTGTTTGACATCATTAGTGACTACGAACCAAGATTTGTAATTAGAAATAATGCTTAAAAGGCTGCCCCTGCACTGTTAAAAACTAACAGTATAGGGGCAGTTACTCATTTGTCACCAAATGTAGTGGCATTGATTAAACTAGCTATACATTTACAAACATTTTTTATGAGCTTTTCCATGATTAATCCTTTGCCAGAGGATGATTGTTACGCCATTTTTCGGGGTATAATCCTTAGCAAGAAAGCATTTTGTTATAGGAATTTATTAATCTTAATAAAACATACTTGAATTATAGGGATTATGGGTATATAATTCGATTACATTATTATAAAACATCTTAGGAGGCATTCCATTGTCGAATTTACAAATCATTCTTAACGTAGCAGTGTTACTTGTGTTCGTTGGAATTTTATATGTTATGAATAAAAAGCACGTTAAGTTTTCTAATCGTGTTTTTGCCGGTTTAGGCTTAGGGATTGTACTTGGTCTTGGACTTCATTTTATTTATGGTCTCGATTCTGAAGTATTAGCCAAAACAACATCTTGGTACAATATTATCGGTACTGGGTATGTGAAACTGCTCCAAATGGTAGCAATGCCATTAGTATTTATCTCCATTTTAATTGCATTTACTAAAATGAAGATTGGTAAAAATTTCGGAAAAATGGCAGCACTTATTTTAGCCATTTTAATCGGTACAACAGCCGTTTCGGCAGCTGTAGGTATTCTTTCTGCAACAGTCTTTGATTTAGATGCAACACAAATTTTACAAGGTGACGCAGAAACTGCACGTGGTCAATACCTTGAAGAAAAAACAACGGGCTTAGCAGCTCCTGATTTACCAACACAAATTATTGAGTTATTCCCAGCAAATCCGTTCCTTGATTTAACGGGTGCTCGTTCTACTTCAACGATTGCGGTTGTAATTTTCTCAGCATTCCTTGGTTTTGCTTATTTACGTGTGGCACGTAAGGATGAGGGAACAGCAGCTACAATTAAAAAAGGCTTGGATGCCATCTATGCCCTTGTAATGGGTGTTGTAACAATTGTATTACGCTTAACGCCATATGGAATTCTAGCGATTATGGCTCGTACGGTAGCAACATCTGATTTTGGAGCTATCTATAATTTAGGTAAGTTTGTTATTGCTTCTTATGTAGCTCTATTTATTGTTTTAATCGTACACTTATTAATCATTACATTAAGTGGTTTAAATCCATTTACGTATTTGAAAAAATCGGCAGAAACATTATTATTCGCCTTTACATCACGTTCTAGTGCTGGTACTTTACCGATGAATATTAAAACGCAAACAGGTCGTCTTGGAGTATCTGAGGGGATTGCAAACTTCTCAGGCTCATTCGGATTATCAATCGGTCAAAATGGTTGTGCAGGTGTATATCCTGCGATGTTAGCCATTATGATTGCACCAACAGTCGGCATTAATCCACTTGACCCTGTGTTCATTATTACAGTTATTGCAGTAGTAGCAGTTAGCTCATTTGGCGTAGCTGGTGTTGGTGGTGGTGCAACATTTGCAGCTATCCTTGTATTATCAGCACTTGATTTACCAATTGCTCTAGCAGGTGTATTAATCTCTGTTGAGCCTTTAATTGATATGGGTCGTACAGCGTTAAATGTAAGTGGTTCAATGACTGCTGGTGTTACAACAGCGCGTATTACTAAAGAATTAGATACAGAAATGTATAATAATAAAGAATTAGGTGCTCAAGTAGCAGACCTATAAGATCAAAAAAGCCCCGTTAAAGTTTTAACTTTAACGGGGCTTCAGCTTTATACGATTTTTACATAAAAATCTTTACCGTTGATTAATTCGGATATCTCAATATTATAATTTTGTTTATAGTACTCATAAATATTGTAGGCTAAACCGGAGTGTCCATTCAAATAGGTTCCCTTTTTAATCTCTTTACGTGGATTATGGAAATCAAAATATAAGCGTGAATCATGACTCATTGTATTTAAAATAGCAATAAATTCTTGTTCTTCAATATGAATTCCCCGTGTATACCGACATTCTCTACGATACGTATCATGTGACACATTTACGGGAGAAGCTTCAAGAATCATTTCAATATGTTTATTCAAATGATGACAGCTCCTTTCAAATTATAGGTAAAAACCATAAGAACAATCAGCTTTTATTACTTCTAGTATATAATTGTCAGAAAATTATATCAATATTTTTCTACCAGTTTTGCTGTTGAATTTCTTCAGCTATTAATTGTAAGTCATAGGCAGTTACTGTTAAAAGATTATAATCATGGGACTCCATATATTTTTCTGCAAGCCGTTTGATATATTTGGGTGAACCCTCATTTTCTTCATCATAAATTAATAAAAGTCCATCTGTATTTTGGATAATAAATTTGTCCTTCTCAATAAATTGCCAAGGAGCTTCATAGGGTTTTTTGGTCACGCTTGTGACAAAATCAGCTTGGGCAATTAATGCTTGATACTTTTCTTTTTTATGATCTTGCCAATTTTTCTCTTGCTCTAAAAAAGGTGTGATCACGGCGTATTTTAAAAGTGGGAATTCTTTTTTTAACATTAAAACAACTTCAGCACTCCAAGTTTCTACGCCCTGCTGACCGCTGATAATAACCCATTCGAGTCCTTCATCAAGCAGTGTACGTAGATGAGCTTCCAGTGCTTTCTTTATGATGACAATACCAGGATGTTTATCATTAAAGATACCAAGCTCATGTGGTTTATAGCCAGTAATCATAATACGCTGTAACAACAAAATACCTCCTAAGCTGTATAGTTGTAATACTAGTATACAGCAAGGAGGCAAATGAAATCGATATTGTCTATGAAAAGGCAAATAGTGTTAAAATTACTGCTACAGCTGCACAAATGCCTAAAAACCACCATGAGTCTGTAAAGTCTTCTTTTGTGTCACTATTCATAAAAAATATTCCTTTCTAATTTGCTTGTTTGAGAGGTTTTATTTTACTTGACCAGTCCAAGACCAATTTGTCCATATTCGTAAAATTGTTTCAAATGGACCACGTTTAAATTTCTTTAAATAGGCAAGGCTGAAAACACATTGCAGGCTATAAACAACGATTCCGAAAAGGATTCCGCCAAAGACCCCTAATTTGCCATATAAGCCAAGGCCATAGCCATAAAAAACAGTTGTACAAATGATGGTTTGTAGTAAATAATTGGTTAGTGATAGTTTGCCAACGCTCTCAAATGCAGGAGCCAGTAGTTGAACTGGACGGGTGTTATAAATGTATGCTGCGAGGCAAACATAGCCAATCGCTAATAACTGGGAGCCGCCCATTAATAAAATAGAAGAAAATGCACTTTTACTTTCTATAAAACTTACACTTTTACATACGAGTCCTATAGGTACAAGGAGAGCACCAAGCTTATACCATTTCATTTCCTTATTCATCTCCACGAAGGCTTGCTTCTTAGCAAGTGCCATCCCAAACAGGAATAGTGGTGCGTAGAACATAGGTGCAAAAATTAATATAATGAAAATAAATGAAGAATCATCCATTCCTGGTACTTCGGCATTAGCTCTAAAATCAAAAATTTCTAAGTAGCTGCCGTTAGCGTAAACATCATCCGCTTGCTCGATGTATGTGTCTATCTCTTTTTGTTCTTTTTTAGACGTTTCCATAGAGCCGTATGTTAACGCCGTAGTTAGTACAAATAGGATACCAGCCCAAATAAATAAAGTTTTTGGTTTACGATTAATAAATGGGATTAAAAATAACATCATACAGCCATAAGAAAATAGAATATCGCCTTCCCACAATAAAATAGAATGTAATAAGCCAAGGGCAATTAATCCTGTTGCACGACGTAAAATAGACCAACGGCTTTTATTCTTTTTTCTGCGGATGGATTCAATTAATTTAATAAGTGAGAAGCCGAATAAAATAGTGAAGATGGGCATAAACGAGCCTTCAATCACAACTTTTACAAAATATAAAGCCCCGTTATCTAAGGTAGAAAGATTTTTTAATTCATCTTTGCCATACATCCCGAATTGGAAGATTAGCAAATTTGCCATTAAGATGCCAAATAAACTAAATCCACGCATTGTATCAATGAAAGTAACACGATTAGTTGTCATTGCGTTTTATCTCCTTAATTGGTTATCTTATACATATAATAAATAGGGAAGCTTATGGTGAAATAATGACTACCTTAAAGTAATCTTAAAAGTAGGTGAGGAAATGCAGGAAGCATCAATTTTAGTGTTAGAGGATGAACGTGCCATTGCTGAAATGATTGAAATCATTTTAAGAAAAGAAGGAATTAACAATATTACCTTATGTAATACAATTCAAGAAGCAACAGATGAAATGAATACTAAAACATTTGATTTTTATCTATTAGATATCATGCTACCAGATGGAAGTGGGCTGTATATTGCGAATAGTATTCGAGAAAAAAGTGATGTCCCTATTTTTTATTTAACCGCAAAAAGTAGTGATGCAGATAAGCTTCGTGGTTTTATGAATGGTGCAGATGATTATATTACAAAACCATTTAACCCCTTAGAGCTTGTAGCACGAGTAAAGGTGCAGCTAGTCCGTTATATGAAGAAAAAAGGTGTACCAGAAAATCACATATTTACTTGCAGCCGTTTTACATTTGACATTGATGCAGCAGAAATTGAGGTAGACGGTGTAAAGGAAATAATCAGTGGTCGCTTGTTTCATTTATTAAAATATTTATGTGACAATGCAGGGCAAGTGTTATCAAAAGAGCAAATATACGAACGTGTATGGGGTGATTGTTTATTTGATGATAATACAGTGATGGTACATATAAGAAAGCTGCGAGAAAAAATAGAAAAAAATCCTGGAAAGCCAACATGCATTATTACTGTCAGAGGCATTGGCTATAAGCTTGTTGGGGACATTTCTTCATGAAGCCTGCTGGAAAATTAACACTCCGCTTTGTTTCGTATTTCATCATATTCTATCTATTGATCATTTCAGGTTTTATTATGAGTTTGGTGTTTTTTGCTATTTTTATCAATGACCGTGTTGGTGACAACATTCATGTGATGAGCTCCTTTGAAATCGAAGATGATGCAGTTGTAGAGCAAGGGAAGACAGTTAAAATTGCTGATTATTTAGTGAAGAGAGCTGAAGAAAATGTTGGACAGCTTTATTTATTTGATCCAACCATGACGATTGTTGATTATACAGGAGATACATGTGGTCTATGTGGAAAGTCAGATAGTGAAATATTGGCATTGCAGCAACCAGGCATGCATACATGGGAATTGCCGAATTACTACTTATTATTTCTTCCAACTACTCCTGTGCAACCACTTTTTGAGGATGCGCTTGAAAACTGGACAGCGACAGGGGACATTTCAGCTGTAACACAGCAACGTCTAAAAGAAAATAAAGCTAGTGTTGAAATTTATGACGAGCAATGGAATCGAATTGAGGTCATAGGCGAACGTTATGAGAAGCTAAATAAGCCACAATTACTAGAGGAAAAATACGATATTTTCGAGCATGCGGAGCTGAAGCAAAGTACAGCCTTAGCCAACGATAAGACATTTGTTGTAAGAATGCCTAATCCATCGTATAAGCCATTTGAAGAGCCTTTTAATAAGGCAATGGTACTGTTTGTTTCTATCTTCTTTGGGGGACATATTATTTTGCTGTTGGGCGTTATTTTCTTATCTATTAGTATTTCACGTCAATTCGTGCGACCACTTGTCTATGTGATATCGCGCATTGAGCGACTTACCCAATTCGATTACAGTGAGATTAGTGACAAAAAAATCCATCATAAAAAGACAGGTAAGTTGAAAAGAAAATTTAAACTGTTTCAACCAGTAGAAGAGTCACTCAATCACTTATCAGAGCGACTTGATTCAAATGAAAGGCAAATCAAGCATGCAGAGCAATTACGGGAGGAGTGGATAACAGGTTTATCGCATGATTTAAAGACCCCGTTAAGCTCAATTTACGGTTATTCAACGATGCTGGCATCGGAGGATTATGAGTGGACAAAGGATGAGATGCGTATTTTTGCACAGACCATGCAGGAAAAGGCAACCTATATGGATGCACTTATTCAGGATTTGACGTATACGTATCAATTAAAAAATAAAGCCATACAGCTAGATAAAGTGGTACTGCCGCTAGCAACATGGCTACCACAATTTGCAGACGAACAGGTGTGTGTGAAGGTGTATGGTGATGTGTTGTTACAAGCAGATGAGCTTTTACTCAAGCGAATAATGGATAATTTAATTACCAATGCGAAAAAATATACCCCTGAAGGCACGAAGGTAATTGTGGAAGCACAACATACTGGTAAAGAAGTAATGCTTACCATTGCTGATCAAGGACCTGGTATTCCACAGGAGGAGCTCGATAATCTATTCGAACGCTATTATCGAGGTACGAATACAACAGACGATATAACAGGAACAGGGCTAGGACTAGCCATAACGAAGCAGCTCATTGATTTACACAATGGCACAATTAGTGTCCGTTCAGGTAAGGATGGGACAATCTTTGTGCTAAAATTTCAATGTCATTAAGGTGAATCTCTGAGCTTTCTTAAGACTGTACAAAGGTCTGTCATAGAACTTAATTTCATTCAACAGAGTAAAGAGGTATCAAAGTGTTCATTTGATACCTCTTTTTTTATTTATTTTTCGTACATCGTTCAGCGGGCTGTTCAATTTTTACGTAACGCCATAAGTTATTGGCGATGTCACGGGCCTCTGCGATATGTTCTGTGCCGACGAAAGCCTTACGGAAAGGTGTAAGAAGTGATTCGATGATAAAAAGCTTTGGTTTTTCTTTCTGCAATTCTTCTAATAAGAATTGTGCATACTCCAAACCTTCCATTGTTTCGTTACTCGATAATCCCTTTGTAAATCCTTGTAGTTGTTCAATAACCATTCCTTTTGTAACGGTTTTATAGTTCACGACATTTTGAATGGTATTGATCATTTCAACACTTACGATAATCTCTTTTGACTCAAGCATAGTGGGTATAATTACGCTAATATTGCGCAATGCTACACGTACAATAGCTTCTCGATTGATATATTTATAATCGGCAATAAAGACAGCACGTAGAGTGAGGTTAATCATTCCAAGTGTTTGAACAGCACATTCATAGCTAATAGGGCTAATCTCTTCTCCAAAGACTTGTACTAGACGATTGGCGAGCCATTCTAGTTCTTGTAAATGGTAATTAATAATAATTTTTTTTAGTTCTTTATCTCTTGATTGGAAGATGGATTCGAATATCTGTACTAAATTATGTTCACGATTGACATACATGAGAACAGCGACTTGCTGCGTCAATACCTCTAAATCTGTAGGGTCTTTGCCATAAATGAGCTCATGGCGACGATTACTAGCTTCTTCGCGACCTTCATCTAAGATGGCGATTAAGCATTCATTTTTCGAAGTAAAATGATTATAAAATGTACCTTTAGAGATTTTAGCCGCATTGATGATGTCATTAATTGATGTATCTAGAAAGCCTTTTTCAATAAAAAGTTCACGTGCTGCTGTTATAATTTGTCTTTTTCTTTTGTTCATAACCTCACCTTTTTTATAATATTATACTCTTATTCTACACTTGGAATGCTTTTATATCAACGTTTATAAAAAATATAAACTTATTTGTTGAAAAAAGTAGACTACGAGTATAAAATAAGTTTTATCGTAAAACACAAGAAAGAATTGAGGGATATAAATGAATAGTGAGCAAACAATGAAAAAGCCCCCTTATGGCATGATAGCTATTCTATTTGTGGGTGCTTTTGTTGCTTTTCTAAATAACACATTGTTGAATGTGGCATTACCAACAATCATGAAAGATTTTGGGATCACCTATTCAAAAGTACAATGGTTAGCAACAGGGTATATGCTTGTGAGCGGTATTTTAGTGCCTGCTTCAGCATTCTTTGTGACACGCTTTAAAAATAGACATTTATTTATTACAGCGATGTCTATCTTTACAATTGGTACAATTATGGCAGGTTTCGCTCCTAATTTTGGCGTGCTGCTAGCAGGTCGTATGGTGCAAGCAGCCGGAGCTTCTAGTATGTCACCACTTTTAATGAACGTTATGCTAACAAGCTTCCCGAAAGAAAAGCGTGGGGCAGCAATGGGGATCTTTGGTTTAGTTATGATTATGGCGCCAGCAATTGGTCCTACATTATCAGGGTATATTGTGGAACATCATGATTGGCGTATGCTTTTCCAAATGATTATTCCATTTGCTTTAATTAGTTTATTATTTGGTGTTTGGAAATTAAGAAACGTGATGGAGACACGTGAAGTTCACTTAGATTTCCTTTCAGTACTTTTATCAACAGTTGCATTTGGTGGTATTTTATACGGCTTTAGTACAGCAGGAGATAAAGGTTGGTCAAGTCCATGGGTATATGGCACAATAACAATTGGCTTCATCGCTTTAATTATTTTCGTTGTTAAACAGCTGAAAATGGATGAGCCATTACTGGAACTACGTATCTATAAATATCCAATGTTTGCTTTAGGGTCTGTTATCTCAGTTATTGTCTCTATGGCAATGTTCTCAGGGATGATTTTAACACCAGCATATGTACAGTCTATCCGTGGTATCGAACCATTTGAAGCAGGCTTAATGATGCTTCCAGGAGCACTTGTCATGGGGATTATGTCACCAATCACTGGTAAGCTTTTCGATAAATTTGGTCCACGTGTGTTAGCCATTATTGGATTAACGATTACAACAATCGCAACTTTCGGTTTAACAAAGTTAGAAATTGATTCAAGCTACACATATATCGTATCGATGTATACAATTCGTATGTTCGGTATGTCGATGGTCATGATGCCTATTATGACAAACGGTTTAAATCAACTACCGCAAATGATGAATCCACATGGTACAGCGATTAACAATACATTACAGCAGGTATCAGGAGCAATCGGTAGTGCGATCCTTGTAACATTTATGAATAATCGTACAAAAGTTAAAGCGGAAGAATTAATTGCAGAAGCCAAAGCGAATGCTGCACAATCAGGAGCAACGCCTACAGCAGAGCAAATGCAACAAATGCAAGATCAGATTATGCAAACCGCCTTATTAGATGGTATTACGCATTCCTTCTTAATTGCAGCTGGTATAACAGTGATTGCAGTGGTACTTGCATTCTTCTTGAAACGCGTAAAAGTTGAAAGCGCAGCAGCGTCAATGGATTTAAAAAAACCAACTAAATAATCAAAGTAGCCCTAGCCAGTAAATATTTACTGGCTAGGGCTTTTTTTATTGAGTACACATGAAAAAAAATTTTAGGATTGGTGTTATTTTTCATCATTTTATTTTATATGATAATACTAATTTACAGAAAATTTAGATATTTAATAGTGGGGTGCTTCCTTGGTAGATGCATATATAACTGGCTTAGTGAAAGAACAGAAAATTCCAGGTGCTGTATTAATTGTTCAGCAGCAAGAAAGAAGGCTATTTTCATGCAATTATGGAGCCTATACTGCTGAGGACGGCAGCGAGCAAGCTATTTTAAGTAATACGTTGTTTGATTTAGCCTCCTTAACAAAAGTTGTCGCAACACTCCCAGCTATTTTACTCCTGATGAGTCGAAATCAAGTTTATATAACAGATCCAGTCCAAACCTATTTGCCTGATTTTAATTATCCTCTTATTACAATCCAGCATTTATTGCAGCATTGCTCAGGATTGCCAGCAGATTTAACACCTGTAGTTAAAAGACATCATAAGCGTGACATCCTGCAGGAGGTACTGGCAAGTGATGTAGTATGGCAGCCAAATGAACAAGTGCAATATAGTGATTTAGGTATGATTATTATAGGAAAGGTGATTGAGGAAGTTACTGGCATTTCATTAAAAAGTTTTGTAGAGCAAGAGGTTTTTAAGCCATGGGGCATGCATCATACATGTTTTCAACTGCCTGTGCATACAAGAAGGCTTGCAGCATCTACAGAAATGGTGGCAGGTCAATTTGTACAGGGAATAGTCCATGATGAGAAAGCTTTATTACTAGATGGTATTGCTGGTAGTGCAGGTTTATTTTCATGTGTAGAGGATTTAGCAAAGTATGCGGAAATTTGGTTAGGGATCAAGCAACAAAGTGTAATTCCATATGAATGGTTAGAGCTTGCCTATACGAAAACTTTTAAAACGAGGGGACTTGGGTTTGAAGTATGGGGAGGAGATGAAGCATCATTTTGTTTTGGTAGGAGGTGGAGCAAGGGCTCATTTGGTCATACAGGATTTACAGGCACGAGTATTTGGATGGACCCTGTAAAAAAGGCATTTGTCATTTTACTAACGAATGCTGTGCATTATGGGAGAAATACAAACATGGGAAGGATTAGAGAGAAGCTTCATACGATGATTTATGAAAAATTACTGATATGAAGGGTGGATCTGCTGGTATGAGACAAAAGAGTAAATGGTTATTGTTGCTTCTTTTATTACTCGTTGTGGGTTTAGTAGGCTGTAACACGAACGAGAAAATAACGACCTCAACAACACCTGATAATGAAGAGAAATCGAAAACTGAAGAGGYTKSRYYWWMWAYASRRMKYYGGCGCACAGAAGATGTTGCCAAGTATGAAAAAGTGATTGCTTTATTCAATGAACAACATCCTGAAATACATGTTTCATTTAACCCAACTAAAAATACTGAATATAATACAGTCCTCAATACGGCATTACAGGCTGGAGAGGGTCCAGATATTTTTCACTTACGTCCTTATGCAGCTGGATTGAAGCTTGCGGAGGCAGGTTATGTTGAGAAAATAAACGGTTTAAATGGATTGAATGTATTTCCTGAAGAAGCATTACAGGCTTCTCGTGATGACCAAGGGAATCAATACGGTGTACCAATTAACTTAAGCTCTACACAATTTTTCTATAATAAGAAGATTTTTAAAGATAATAATCTTGAAATTCCTACTACATGGGATGAATTCATAGCATTAAATGACCAATTATTAGAAAAGGGTATTACACCAATTGCAATGGGTACAAAAGAAGGCTGGCTATTATCGTTGCTACACGGTATTGTCGGTCCGGCTGTTTATGAGGGCAATGACTTTTACCAAGCAGTGCTCGCAGGAGAAAAGGATTTTACAGATCCGAAGTTTATTGAATCCATTCAAGTAATGAATGACTTGAAAAAGTATTTTCCTGTCAATTCAGAAGGCTTAGGAATGGATGATATCCGTACTTTGTTTGCACTAGAAGACGCGGCAATGTTTCCGTTAGGTAGCTGGGAAATTCCTGTTGTATTAGAAATGAATCCAGATTTAGATTTAGGTTATTTTCCTATTCCATCTAAAGAGAGTAATACAACAGTGACGACTTGGGTAGATGGCTCATTTGCGATCAATGCTAATTCGAAAAATAAAGAAGCAGCTAAAGAATTTTTAGAATTTTTAACAACTAAGGAGTTTGGCGATTTGTTTGTAAAAGAGTTTTCTATGATCAGCGCTATTCCAGGTATTACCTCTGACGATGCATTGTTAAACGCTATTAGTCATTCGACTGCAAATGAAGCAACGCCATATATGTGGGTAACTAATTTTACTGGTGGGGACCCAACAACAAAGAGCTTGCTTGAAAGTGAGCTACAAGGCATGTATTTAGGTCAAGTAACGCCTGAAGAGGTTGCCACAAAAGTACAGGAAAACGCTAAAGCTTGGTTTACGCCATTTCAAAAATAATGAAAGCATCAAGTCAGTAGACCCCTGAAGTGCTATAAGGAGTTTAGGGGTCTTGTTGTTTAAAAGGAGGCTGCTCATGATAAGAGAATATACAGCTCCATCAGTAAGAAGGAGGAAATCGAGAGTAAGGTGGACTATCCATCTTTTCCCTATTCCTGCACTAATAATCTATGGGTTGTTTGTGCTTTATCCGATAATAGCGGCATTATCCTATAGTCTTTTTGAATGGAAAGGGATGGCTCGTGGTGATTTTATCGGTTTCCAAAATTTTGTGACGCTTTTTACGACAGAACCCTATGGCTCCATGTTTTGGAATGCCTTTAAACATAATGTCCTCTATTTTGTTGTGCAAATGATTGTTATGAATGGATTAGCCTTCTTTCTTGCCTTTATTATTTATCAAAAAATTAAAGGTGCAGAGTTTTTTAAGGCTGCTTTCTTTCTACCGCGATTATTATCAGTGATTGTTGTAGGTTTCTTATGGAAGCTCATTCTAAATCCAAATTTTGGTACTTTAAATGTCATTTTGGAGAAATTAGGTCTTGAAACTTTACAAAAGGCTTGGCTTGGTGATCCCAACACGGCGTTAATCGCCATTATTTTAGTCAATTGTTGGTTTGGATTAGGTTTTGGTGTCTTAATTTTTCTTGCTGGCTTTCAAGGGATCCCAAGTGAGTTAGTCGAAGCTGCAAAGTTAGATGGCGCTAAGGGTTTTACTTTATTGCGTACGATTTACTTGCCTTTAATGGTGCCATCAATTATGATCATGGGCATTTTAACATTTATCCAGTCATTTGAAGCATTTGAATTAGTATATGCAATGCAGGGCTCCATGGGAGAGCCGTACTATTCTACAGATACGTTAGCTGTGTTTTTCTATCGTTTAGCATTTGGTAGCTCTACCGCTTCTGGGGCAACAGCTATTGGGTTGGGTTCGGCGTTAGCTACAGTACTATTCTTATTTATATTAGTTTGTACCACGCTATTTTTACGCTTTGCCAATAAAAAGAATGTTCAAATGTAAGGGGTGATTATAGTGAAGCAAGGCGCTATTTGGGTTCGACCATTTTATTATCTTGTGGTGTTTACGGTGGCGACCATTAGTTTATATCCAATTTTGTTAATGATTTTATCTTCATTTAAAAAGAGCGTGGATATCTATAAAAATCCATTGGGTTTACCGACTAGCTTTAGCTTAGATACTTATCGTACATTATTAGCAAAAATTCCATTTACCACATACTTTCTAAACAGTCTAATTGTCAGTATTGTATCTGTGATACTAATAGTGGTTGTTTGTTCACTGGCTGCATTTTATATTGCTCGCTTTAAATTTTCTTGGAATCATGCATTGTTCTTTATTTTTTTATTAGGCATGATGATTCCTATAAAATTGGGGATTGTCCCGCTCTTTATATTAATGCGTGATTTAGGACTGATAAATTCCTTATGGTCTTTAATTTTGATGAACATGGCGACAGGTATTCCATTATCCATGCTGATCTTAACTGGCTTTTTTAAAACAATGCCTTATGAATTAGAGGAAGCAGCCCGTATAGATGGGGCGGGGAACTTAAGAGTTCTTTGGCATGTAATGATACCGTTAATGAGACCTGCCCTTGGAACAGTGGTTATTATAAATTTTATTGCTTCATGGAATGATTTCTTCTTCCCACTTATTTTTATTACAGAAAAAATGAAACGGACGATACCTGTTGGAATGATGTCACTTTTTGGTGAGCATTCGGCAGATTGGGGCTCTCTTTTTGCAGGTTTAACATTAGCTTCATTACCAATGATCCTATTATTCTTTATTGCCTCAAAGCAATTTATGGAGGGGCTGACGGCTGGTGCCATTAAATAGGCAATACATTATTGGGGTCGATGGTGGTGGGACGAGAACTCGTGCAGTGATTGGGACAAGAAAAGGGGAAGTGCTGGCTTTTGTTGAAGGAGCTGGAACGAATATAAAATCAACGCCACCTGACGAGGTWAGGCTACATATTATCAAGCTCCTTGCCACGTTACTACAAAAGATAGATGCAACAAATAATGATATTGCTGCGGTGTTCTTATGTGTGGCAGGGGGCGATCGCCTGTTAGATAAAGAACGCTGGGAGCAATGGATTAGCTTCCTTTTCCCTGCTAGCTCCTGTAAGATAACCATCACCAATGATGCGGTAGCGGCACTTACTAGCGGCACATTTACACAGCAAGGGCTTGTTGTGATAGCAGGAACGGGTTCCATCGTATATGCAGTTGGAAAAAATAACCAAGTTAGTCGTGTTGGAGGATGGGGTTATTTATTAGGAGATGAGGGCAGTGGCTACTATATTGGGCAAGAGGCATTGCGATTGATTACGCGACATTATGATGCTATTGGCGTGAATGAGGATCTGTTTACAGCGACTATTATGGAGCAGCTAGCATTAAAGAATCCTACTGAAATTATTACGCATGTTTATGAGCATCCACAGCCACGTGTACTCATAGCCTCCGTAGCTCGTGTGGTGTTGCGTTTAGCAGAACAAAATAATGATAGGGCACAAAAAATTATTGAACACGCTGCTCATCATTTAACTCATTTCATCCAAATAATGTTGAAAAAAGAGCCTCAGCTAAAAGGTGACTCTATTGTCCTATGTGGAGGTTTATTCGAAAATTTTTATTTTGTTCAATGCTTTCGAGAAAAATTACAGCTTGCTAAAATACCTAATCGACTAATACAACCAGAGGTGCCACCTGTTATAGGAGCTTTCGTTAATGGACTTCTCAGTGAAGGAATTCCAATCACAGAGGCTTTACAACGAAAGGTAAAAGGAACTTGGATGAGTATCCATGAAAAATAGTGTGGAGGGATTTGATTTCAATGGAACGAATGACAAAACTGACGACTGAAGGCTATCATCCAGATACGACAAATCTAGATTTAATGTCCACTATTGAAATTGTAAAGCTGATGAATGAAGAGGATAAAAAAGTACCATTAGCCATAGCAAAGGTTTTACCTGAAATCGAGCAGGCTGTCACAGCTGTTGTGGATGCACTAAAGAATGGCGGTAGATTATTTTATGTTGGTGCAGGGACAAGTGGGCGAATTGGTTTGCTAGATGCCGTAGAATGTCCACCTACATTTAGTACATCACCAAAGCTTGTGCAGGCAATATTGGCTGGAGGAGCAGATGCAGTAATGATTGCCATAGAAGGTGCAGAAGATGATCTTTCATTAGGAGAGGTTGAACTACAGAAACAACAGCTAACAAACCGAGATGTAGTGATAGGGATTGCAGCAAGCGGTCGAACGCCTTTTGTCAAAGGAGCATTAAATTATGCTCAACAACTAGGGGCAAAAACAATCAGCTTAGTGAGCAACGCTCATTCTATTATTAGTAAGCATGCAGATATTGCAATAGAGGTGATTACAGGACCAGAAATTTTAACAGGTTCTACAAGACTAAAGGCTGCAACAGCTCATAAACAAATATTAAATATGATTACAACGACAACCATGATTAAGCTTGGAAAGGTCTATAAAAATTTAATGGTGGACGTTCATGCTAGTAATTTTAAATTGCGAGAGAGAGCCAAACAAATCGTCTGTGAGGTAACGGGAGTTTCTTATAATCAGGCTGAAAGTGTTCTGGAGCAAAACAATTATCAAGTAAAGCTCGCGATTGTGGTGCTACTGACGAATACAACGATTGAAGAGGCGACGGAATTACTTGCTCAATCAGAAGGGCATGTGCGGAGAGCGGTGTCTCTAAAGAAATATTGATGAAGGAGGTACATGGATAACTTCCTTTTATCTAGAGATGGAGCTGGAAAAATGGAAAAAATAAATGCGGGTTTAATTATGCTTGCTGAAATGTGCGAAAAGCTTCCACTCTCCGAAAAAAAGGTGGCAAGCTATATATTAGCACATCCTACACAGGCTATAAAAATGACAGCGGTTGAACTAGGAGAGGCTAGTCAAACAAGTAGTGCCGCAGTTATTCGGCTGTGTAAATCGTTAAATATTAGTGGTGTTCAAGAGCTGAAATTGCGCATTGCTGGTGATTTACAACATGCTAAAGTTGAAGATCGAGATATTGAGGCGAATGAAGCGCTGCCATCGATTGTAGAGAAGGTAACGACGCAAAGTAGTGAAATTTTGACACAAACAGCTAATTTAATAAATATTGCTGAATTAGAGCGTGCAATAACGGCTTTATCACAAGCTGATAAAATTATATTTTTTGGAGTGGGTGCATCAGGTATAGCAGCAATGGATGCAGATCAAAAATTTTTACGAATCAATAAAAATAGTAGGGCATTTGTGGATTTGCATTTAGGAGCTACAGCCGTTGTCAATACACAGAAGGGGGATGTGGTAGTAGGTATCTCCTTCTCCGGAGAAACGCATGAAGTGGCTAAAATCCTTGAAATAGCTAGCCAAACACCAGCCACTACAATCAGTTTAACGCGCTATGGTAGTTCACTAGTGTCTAGCCTAGCAGACATTTGTTTATATATCTCTCCCAATGTTGAAGCAACTTTTAGAAGTGGTGCCACTTCCTCACGTCTAGCGCAGTTACTTGTCATTGATATTTTATTTATGGGGATAGTGACGAGTGCCTATGAGCAGACAGTGGATTATTTAGATGAAACACGTTCTGTTATTCAGGGGTTGCATAAAAAAGTGGCTAAAAGAAAAAATAAAATAAAAACATATTAGTGTTAGTATGTTCAGACTGTAGACAAAAGCTATCGAGAAGTTTTCTCTCGATAGCTTTTGACATTTTTATTCTCGGAAATAAAAACGAATTCTGGTTTTAGGTATTTAGTTTAATATTTTTATAGATGTAATATCATTACCCACTTTTTTCTTTTAACTCTTTCTTATAAGCAACAATATTGTATTGATATTTTGGATTAAATGGTTGGTGAGTTAGTCCATTTTGGAAAAAACATATTTTTTAACCTAATTTTAACCTTGTTATTGTAATGTGCTAGGTAAAGCAATATTTTGTAAGGAGGTTTTAAGAATGGAACAATATGTCGGAGAAATTCGGTTATTTGCTGGTGATTATGCCCCAGACGGCTGGGCTCTTTGTAATGGTCAACTATTATCTATTTCCGAAAATGAAATACTTTTTTCTTTGATTGGCACAACCTACGGAGGAGATGGTCAATCAACCTTTGCATTACCAAATTTTCAAGGCAGGGTTGTAGTACATCAAGGACAGAATCCAACTACTGGTACTACCTTTGTCAATGGTCAAATGGGAGGGGCGGAAACCGTCACTTTAATCTCTTCACAGCTTCCTGCACATACACATCAGGTAAAAGCTTCTTCTCTTGATGGCACAACCCCTAGTCCAGAAAATGCTGTTTGGGCAAAAAATATACAATATTCGACACAACCACCAAATGGCACAATGAATGCCGCCATTGTTTCAAGTGTGGGAGGAAACGCTTCTCATAACAATGTAATGCCGTTTTTAACAATTAGTTACATTATTGCTCTTTACGGTATGTATCCAACAGAATAGGAGGTATGAAGGATGAGTGAACAATATGTAGGTGAAATACGATTATTTAGCTTTGGGACAGTTCCAAGCGGATGGGCGCGATGTGATGGACAAATATTACAAATTAATACAAACCAAGCGCTGTATTCAATTTTAGGAGCAACTTATGGTGGTAATGGCTCTACGACATTTGCATTACCTGACTTAAGGGGAAGAGTCCCAGTTCATGTAAGCAGTAGTATCACACGTGGACAAAAAGCAGGAGAAGAGGTACATGTATTAACAATTAATGAGATGCCAACTCATACACATATTGTTAATGGTAGTTCAGAAAGTGCTACGTTGAAAGTGGCTACTGGAAATGTATGGGGTACATCTGCTAATAATATTTATTCTGTCAATCAACCAAATACTATTATGAACATGCAAGCATTGTCAACATCAGGAAATTCGCAGTCACATCAAAATATGCAGCCATACAGTGTCGCTAATTACTGCATAGCTTTAGTAGGAATTTATCCATCAAGAAATTAGAAAAAAGGAGGTGGGCAAAGTGTCAGAAGCATATATTGGAGAAATTAGAATATTTGGCGGTAATTTTGCACCAAAAGACTGGGCTTTGTGTGATGGTCAGATAATAAACATTGCCTCGAATAGTGCATTATATGCTATTTTGGGTAACAGATATGGAGGAGATGGTAAAACAACCTTTGCATTACCAAATTTAAATGGTAGAGCAGCTATTCATCAAGGAACAGGTGTAGGTTTAACGCCTAGAATTATAGGGAGTAGTGGTGGTGCCCCCTCTGTAACGCTGTTGGAAAATGAGATGCCTAGTCATAATCATCTAGCAAATTGTAACAATCTTCAAACCACTAATAATGATCCAACGGGTGCAATATGGACAGATCAGCAAGGGAAAGGAACTGTCCCAGTTTATACGTCACAAGTAAATAAACAAATGAATCTAATGACGGTTAATGCTGTTGGAGGAAGTCAACCACATAACAATATGCAGCCATATTTAGGACTGAACTTTATTATTTGTTTATATGGGGAATGGCCTCCTAAGAGTTAACGATTCATTAAATGAAGGGTGTGAAACCAAGAAGGAGAATATAGAATGGGAAAAAAGATATTAACCATAACCCTGTGTTTGGTGTTGGTCGCTTATAGTCAATTGATGGGATTAGGGTTCGTTTCACCTTTAAAGGTGGAGGCGGCTGCTTGCGATTCGCCAGATTTTCCAAGTTGTATACAGGATTTAACTCAAGCTTCGTGGAAAGATGACACAAATAATGGCTTTGTAGTAAGCGGTATTCCTGGTGATAATGGTATTAATTTATTCACATATAGCAATGGATCACAATTTCCAGCTGGTTATTATTTTGATGCAGATGAATATTCACCACCAAAATCAATTAGAATTTCTGCTGGGGAAAGCTTTGCAGGTGGGATCTTCGATTTAAAATCATTAAAAATTAATACGATTAATAAACATCCTGAAAACGATGCATTATCCATAACAATTCAAGGGTATGATGGGGCAGGAAACCCAAAAGGAAATCCTGTAATTTTTAAGACAATTGCAAATCATGAGCCTATTTATGATATTCCTATTAATATAGAAGGAATCAACTCATTTGTCATTACTGCGAGTGTAAATTTTATACCTACTGTACAGGCGGGACTATGGGATTTAACGTTTACCCAATTTACGATTGATATCCCAAATAATAGTCCACCAACAATTACAAATGGTGCTATAACTTCTTCAAATATTACTACCTCAGGCGTACAGTTGGACTGGGCTAAAGCATCTGATGATATAACAGCTCAAGAGGATTTAGAATATCAAGTCTATCAATCTAGTAGTAACAATATTGATACGGTTAGTACCATAGAATTGAATGGGACACCGTTAGGCGGTTATACCAAAGATAGTAACTCCTTTAATGTTACAGGTCTTGCTGCCAATACTACCTATTATTTTAATATCATTGTCAAAGATACCAATGGCAATAAGAGTGCATATTTAATGCAGGAGGTAACAACCCTTGCCTTAAATAAACCACCGACATCCAGTAATGGAAGCATAGATGTAAACGAGGGTCAAGTGTATACATTTACTAGTACTTCTTTTGCTTTTTCAGATGAAGATGCTGGAGATACTTTGCAACAGATTCAAATCTCTACTATCCCAAATAGCGGACAGCTCTTTCTTGATAACAACAATAATCAGCAATTTGATGGTGGGGAAGCTATTACAAATGGTATGACAATTAGTAAGGCTAATTTAGATGCAGGTAATTTAAGATATATTACGGAAAATGGCACATCTTCATCTTTTACATTTAAGGTAAGTGATGGTATCGATTTTAGTACTGACTATACAATGGAGCTAGTCGTCAATGCACGTCCAGCAGTGATAATTATACCAAATGATTCTAGTCCAACAAATAGCAATTCAATTCTTATAACTTTGGTATTCAGTGAGTCAGTGACAGGCTTTATGATTGGGGATATCGAAGTTACAAATGGAAATGTGGCAATTCTGTCAGGGAGTGGTACCACATATACAGCTCTTATATCACCTATTGCTGATGGAGCTGTGAAAATCAAAATTCCTGAAAAGGTAGTTGCAAATAGTGGAGGTGCATTGAATAAAGCATCAAATGAATTACAAATATTCTATGATAGTACACCACCTACTGATATTGAGCTCAATAATACTACTGTACAAGAAAAGAAACCCATTGGTACAACAGTTGGAACATTGGCGGCAGTGGATACAGGAAGCTCACAAACATTCACGTATTCATTACAGTCTGGAGATACAAGCTTCTTTACGATTGATGGGAATGTATTAAAGACAAAGGCAATGTTTGAATTCGATACGAAAAATAGTTATAAGATTACGATAAGAGTAACTGATGAGGCTGGTAATACGTTGGATAAGGAGTTTACAATCCAGATTACTAAAAATCATGCACCATCAGGTTCCATCATTGTTAACGGTGGACAAATCTCGACAAGTTCTATAAATGTTACCTTAAATTTGACGGCAACAGATTTAGAAGGAGAAGCGATAGAAATGCGCTTTTCGAATGATGGTATTACTTGGTCCAGTTGGGAGTCAAAAATATCTACGAAAAGTTGGACTTTATCCCATGGAGAAGGTAGTAAAACAGTTTATATGCAACTAAGGGATACTGCTGGCAATATATCAAATACATTCTCAGATACAATTGTTCTAGATACAACTCCACCAGTCATAACAGGGGTTACAAATAACGGTGTTTATAACACTGATGTAACGATTAGTTTTAATGAAGGAACTGCTACCCTGAATGGAGCAACCTTTTCAAGTGGAACCACAGTAAGTACATCTGGAAATTATACTTTGGTAGCAACAGATAGTGCAGGGAATACCACAACCATTACATTTGTGATTGATAAAGCTCTGCCAAAAGCTGTAGAGGTAGAGATCAAATCGAATAATCTGGATCCTACAAAGGCTAAGGTAGGAGATACGATCACCTTAACAATGAAAACAGATAAAAATATACAAGCACCTATAATTACCATTTCGGGGAAAGCTGCTATTGTAACAGGAGCATCCACAAACTGGCAGGCAACATATGTTATAGATAATGGTGATTTAGAGGGAACAGCACCTTTTACAATTAACTTTAAAGATCTGTTAGGTAATTCGGCAATAGAGGTAACGGACGTAACTGATGGAAGCTATGTCATTGTCGATAGCGTAAAGCCAACAGTAAAAAAGGTGACAATGGCTTCAAATAATGCTAACCCAACAGTTGCTAAGGTAGACGATGTAATCACAATAGACTTTGAGACAAGTGAGGACATTCAATCACCGAATGTATCAATCCTAGGACAAACAGCAAATGTCAATGATAAAGGTGATGGGGATGCTAAAACATGGCAAGCAAGCTATACGTTAAAGTCCATAGACTCAGATGGACCTATCAGTTTTACAATTGATTTTCAAGATATAGCAGGGAATGAGGGCTTACAGGTAACAGAGATTTCATCAGGGACAATTGTGATATTTGATAAAATTTCTCCTGAAATAACAACCTATTTCCCAGCGCATCAGGCAATTAATGTACAGCCTGTAGATAATCTTGTATTAACATTTGATGAAAAGATCTTACCTGTAACTAGTAAAAATATTGTCATAAGAAATGCTACAGATAACCAAATTGTCGAAACAATTGCTGTTACACAAGCAAATGTTTCTATCACTAATGAAACTGTGACAGTAAATCCTACATTGGATTTAGCCCATAACACCACTTACAGCATTCAAATTGACGCAGGTGCATTTACTGATGTAGCAGGTAATGCGTATAAAGGTATTACTAATAATACTTCCTGGAATTTTACGACTAGTGCACTGCAAACATATACGGTTACGTATGACAGTAACGGGTCTGATGGGGGGATAGTACCAACAGATTCAAAGCAGTATAAAAACCAGGACACTATTACAGTACTAGGCAATACGGGTAATTTAATGAAAGCAGGCTATACATTTGTAGGATGGAATACGAAGGCTGATGGAAAAGGTGTTACTTATAAAATTGGGCAAACGATTCAAATGGGGAAAGGGAATTTGATATTGTATGCTTTGTGGTCTAAAAACAATGTACCAGGAGATGGAGGATCATCAACGCCTAGTCCTACACCAACACCTGATCCTGTTGCACCAAGTAATCAGCTAAAGATAAATGTTGTAGATCAAAGTATGCCAGATGATGTGCTCCTCCAAACCGTGTTAACACGTGTATTGAGTAACGGTAGCTTTCAAGATACAGTAAACTTTACAGTTGCAAATGCAAACGAGTTTCTTCGGATATTAGGGAATAAGGAAGATAAAAGATCTCGACTTGTGATCCCTAATATGGAACCTCCAGCAAGTGAAACAAAGGTGATACTTGATAGAGATGCTGCTAAGCGATTAATAGAGGGTAAATCACATTTTAGTATAGCTATGGGAATGGTCAAAATAGATGTTCCTTTTACTTCAATGAATGATTTCAATGAAGACATTTACTTCCGAATTGTACCGATTAAGGATGCATTGCGGCAAAAAGCTATTGAGGATCAGGCTAAACAAGCTGAAATAGTTTTACAACAGGGTAATGGCGCTAATGTAAAACTCGTTGGTCAGCCAATATCTATCGACACAAATCTACAAAACCGTCAAGTAACATTGCTACTACCATTACCAGCGAATCTCACATCAGCTCAACGAGAAGATATGATGGTCTATGTAGAGCATAGTAATGGAACAGTTGAAATAATACGTGGGCGTTTTGCAGAATTTACGAGAGGGCAAACAGGTATAGTCTTTGATGTAGAGCACTTTTCTACATTTTCTCTACTTTATGTAGAACAAGCGCAGGAAGAAGTGCCACCAGAGAAAGAACCAATAGAGGTAGACAGCACATTTGCTTCCTATATTCACGGCTATACAGATGGCACTTTCCGTCCGAATGTAAATGTCACTCGTGCCCAAATGGCAGCAATGTTGGCAAGAAACCTAAGTGACAATCATGTACCAGAAGCGTCTAACCTATTTTATGCAGATACAGCTACTTCATGGGCAAAAAACGATATTGAATATATTCGTACAGAAGGAATTATGCAAGGACGTCATGATCGTTCATTCGGGCCGAATGAAATGATTACTAGAGCCCAAATGGCGGTTATTGCTGTGAGATGGATTGATAAACAATGTGTAGAAGGGGCTACAGATACCTCGTATTGCGAAATAAATACAAGTGGAGAAACATATCGTGATGTGGCGGTCACACATTGGGCAGCAAAAGAAATCAATCGCATAAGTGCGATAGGTATAATGGTTGGCTCAGGCAATGGTGAATTTAGACCTGAAGAAAAACTAACACGTGCACAGGCAGTAAAGGTACTGAATCGAATCTTTAATCGTCCAATACCAACTGAGGACACAGAACAAATCTTCAAGGATATACCTAAAGAGCATTGGGCTTACTTTGAGATTCAAGCCGCGGCAAAATAAGATTAATAGAATAAGCACGCTAGGTGGATAATGCCTAGCGTGCTTTTAATTCGTTTGAAGAAATCAATTAATTTCTTATTTAAATTACCAGATGTAGAAGTTTGAATATAAATTCGATTGCCATCAATGGTATATACAGCTGGCTTTCTCTTCCCGAACTCATGGATTCGAAGCATGCATGCTTTAAAGACGTTCTTCTGTTTGAGGATCAAAGAAATGGATCTTTTCTTCTTTCATAAATAGGAAAACCTTGTCGGATGGATGAAAATTGTTATCAGCCTGTACTCGAGCAATAAAATTCTGATTTACTAAAGAACAATAGAGATAAGTTTCTGCTCCTAGTAATTCTGCAACATCAATCGTTGCAGTGAAAGTGTAAGGGGAAATAACATCTGTCATTTGTAAATCCTCAGGTCGTATACCCATAATAATCTCTTTCCCTAAATAATTTTTTTCCTTTAACAATGGTAAATGCATGGATGGGATAGGGAAGCTTTGCTCGCCTAAAAGGATCTCGGTATCTGTTAGACGACAGTGGAAGAGGTTCATGGATGGTGAACCAATAAAGCCTGCCACAAACATGTTAAGTGGTGTATTATATACTTCTTTAGGTGTCCCAATTTGTTGTATAAGGCCATCCTTCATCACTACCAGACGGGTAGCCATCGTCATAGCCTCTGTTTGGTCATGTGTGACATAGATCGTTGTCGTTTGAATTCGTTGATGGAGCTTCTGGATTTCTGCTCGCATTTGTACACGTAATTTGGCATCCAAATTAGAAAGAGGTTCATCCATTAAAAATACCTTAGCATCTCTGACAATTGCTCTTCCCAGTGCTACACGCTGACGTTGTCCACCAGATAGAGCTTTTGGTTTTCTTTTTAAATAATCCTCTAATCCTAAAATCTTAGCAGCTTCTTTAACACGACGATCTATTTCCTTTTTATCAACCTTTCGTAGCTTTAAGCTAAATGCCATATTATCATAGACTGTCATATGTGGATATAAAGCATAGCTTTGAAATACCATTGCAATGCTACGATCTTTTGATTCCACATCATTCATGAAAACATCGTCAATGTATAGTTCTCCCTTTGATATATCCTCTAAGCCAGCAATCATACGTAAAGTTGTGGTCTTACCACAGCCAGAAGGGCCTACAAACACAATGAATTCTTTATCATGGATATGCAAATTAAAATCAGTTACGGCCTGGATATTTTTATCGTAAATCTTATAGATATGCTCTAACCGTAATTCCGCCATACATACTGCACCCCTTTACTAGTCATATTTTCATTGTAAATGACTTTAGAATAGAGTGATATGGAAAGCTTGCACAGTGTTGAAGGCATAATTTGTGCAGTTGGTCTTAAAGTGATTCTAAGAAAATAATTGCGAGATAAACTTCTAGCCGATGGGAAAATTGCCGAATATCCTTTTGCGTCATTTGTTGAAATTTTTCTAAGCGATTTTGTAAGGTATTGCGGTGCATATACATTTTTTTAGAGGCTAATGTAATGTTTCCATCGCATTCAATCAATTTCTTAATTGTATGGAGTAATTCTGGCTGAGAAGTGGCTCTTTTTAGGATAGAGGAGATAAAACTTTCTTTCGCTTGATAGGCTAGATGCTGCGTTATATAAGGCACTAAAAGCTCTTGCTGTGTGAGTACATGCTTTGGTGTATAAGTCCAAATGGATGGTAGAAGGTGAACATACCAGTTAAATCGTTCCTTGGTTGTGGTGATGTTGTGTATAATATCAGAAACAAAAATTTTAAAATGAGTCTCTAAGTCTGCCATTATGGGATTAGCATAATGAGTCAAATCTAAAAACTCCTCATTGTAGTCGATACATTCGATTATGACAAATAATTGTGGCTGAAGCGATAGCAGTATAATATCCTTCCCAAGTAAAGCTTCGAAGACTGAACGCAATAATGTAGGTGTTGAAAAGTCTTTATCAAAGTGAAGAAATAACAAACGATGCATAGGAAGATTAGTTGGAGCAATATCTGTTTTATCTGTAAAATAATCAAGCCAAATCATATCATAGTTATCGTATAAAACAGTGGGGCCTGAGAATATTCGCAATAGCTCATATTCATTTTGTGTCATTGTGTGTATGGGAATTTCGTAAAGCTGATTGTCAAAATTAAATACATAATTTCCATCAGTTTTACCTGAGAAGGGGCTTAATAATGGGAAACGTTTCTGTAATTTTTGAAGATCCATGCATGCCACTCCTTATTTAAATAGAATGTAATAAGGTCAATTTACTATAATTATATGATGAAATGCTTATAGTATTAATATAAAAAACACGGACATGAGCAAGTATGACAATCATACCTAGCTAATGTCCGTGTTATCTATTTAGGCATCTTTTTTAAATAACTTACCTGGCCAGAAAGCATATTTACCTAGTACTGTTGTGATGGCTGGTACAAGTAATGGCCTTACAATAAATGTATCGAGCAATACACCAATGGCTGTCACAACACCAAATTGAACAAGCACTTGAATCGGTAATGTTGCCAGTACCGCAAATGTACCTGCTAGGATGAGTCCAGCAGATGTAATAACGCTTCCTGTTCGGACAACACCTTCTTCTACAGCTGATAAATGGTCAGTGGTTTTACGCTTTTTCCAAATCTCTGAGATCATAAAGATATTATAATCCTCTCCGAGAGCTACTAAGAACACAAAAGCATACAATGGAATAGCTCCAGAAATTGCTTCGGCCCCCATGATATGATGTAAGATTAACCATCCAGCGCCTAATGCCCCAAAATAAGAAATTATAACAGTTGCTAATAGATAAACAGTTGCTGTAATAGAACGTAAATAGACAAATAATAATAATGCGATTAAGGCAATCATGGTTGGCATGATTACTGTTTCATCTCGCTTAGTTATTTGTTGTGTATCATATTGACTAGCTGTTTCTCCACCAAGCCAAACATGTTTTTCAGCGTTGTTGAGACCTTGTGCCTCTAGTATTTTAATAACCTCTTTTTGTAGTTCAGGAATATGAGCTAATGACTCCTGTGCATAAGGGTTGGCATTGAAATTGAGTTCATACAAGTGTATATTCTTATTTTTTTCGCCAATTTGTACATCTGCCACACTATCAATATAAGAGATAGCTTCTAGTTGTTGCTGGATATTAATATCAGTACCCTCTGTGTCTATTACTAATTGAACAGGTGCTAGTTCTCCAGGCGAAAAATTCTCTTCTATTAATGTAAATCCTTCTCTAGACGGCATATCTTTTGGGAAGGATGAAAGCAAATCAAATGTATATTGAATTCGCGGAACAAATGCCGCCAACCCTCCAAGTAAGATTACAGTTACAGCGATAACGACCCAAGGTTTATGGGTAACAAAATGACCAATTTTATGACTAACCTTATGTGAAGGCTTATGCTGTTTCTTGCCCTTTTTATTGGCCATTTCCTCCGTTCGAGGAGTGAAGGGGAAGAACGCTACTCGCCCAATAAGGACAAGAATTGCTGGTAGGACAACAAGTGCTGCGACCCCCATGACAAGCACACCAAAACTAAATGGTACAGCAAAGCGTTGAAATGCGCCATAATGGGCAAGACTAAGGGTCGCTAAACCTATAACCACTGTTAGGGCACTCATTAAAATAGCACCACCCGTTTCTTTAACAGCTAGCTTCATTGCGACCGTCTTATCCTCAACATCAAAGAGTATTTCTCTATATTTTGAAATTAAAAATAAACAATAGTCAGTACCTGCACCAAATAGTAAAACAGTCATAATGGAGACTGCCTGTGAATCTTTATCTATCCATCCCTGTTCAGCAAAAAAACCAAGTGTCGGGCTAATCACACCATAGGCAAGCCCTACAACAATTAAAGGAATAATAGCTAGCAATGGAGAACGATAAATAATAATAAGTAATACTAAAACGAGTAATACAGTTGCGATCAATAGCTTCACATCTGCTTGTGAAAATAAACTGACAGCATCAGTGGCAATTCCCACTGGTCCAGAATAGCGCACATGGAGTGCATCGCTTGATAATTTATCATCTAATTGGACTTGATAGCCTTCCATTATTTTTGACAGCTTATCTAAACTATCCTGTAGCATATCTGTTGCGACACCTTTTTCAAAAAACACAGGTGTAACAATTGTTGAACCATTTTCAGAAGCGGAAGCCATTAAAGCCTGAGGTGGCATTTGATCAAATGGTGGAACCATTGTTTGATGGGCTAAGGGCTTTGCTTGCAACTCGTTGTATACACCTTGTATAGCCGAAAAATCATCAGGTGTTAAGCCATTTTCACGATGCCACACCAACAATAGAGGTGTTCCAGCATCATTAGGAAATTGCTCTGCAATAATGGACGCAGCTTGCTCAGACATTTCGGTATTAGGTAAGTTTTTGCCTGACTCACTTTCTATACTATTGATTTGTGGCCAAGCAAATGAGAATACAACTACTAATAGCACCCAAAAAGCTAGTGCTAATAATCTTCCCTTTTTACTTGCAACCATTGAGCCCCATTGCTCAAGTGGATGTTTTTTCATCAAAAGACCCCCATTCATGTAAGTGATTTAATTATATATACTAGAAGGTTAATTAATCAATCCATAAATATTAATATGTTATAATATGTGTAAAAAGAATGCTTAATTAAGGAGGCGAACTTGTTGAAACAATCACCGCGTGTTCTCGGGAGACCTCGCCATGATGAAAATGCGAAACCTACAAAAGATATTGTCCTTGAAACGGCCACAAGACTTTTTATTAAAGAGGGCTACAAAAATATTTCAATGGATGATGTAGCAAAGGCTTGTAACGTAACAAAGGCGACTGTCTATTACTACTACCCAACTAAAGGGGATTTATATACATCTGCTTTAATCGCTATGATGGATCGTATCAAGCTATCTATTCTACAAATTTTAGAGCAGCCTAAACCATTTAAAGAACGACTCGAACAGCTCGTTGAGGTTCATTTATCAGCCACTATCGATATTGATATGAAAAATTTTATGAAAGAGGCTACCATTAATTTATCGGAATCGCAGCTGAGACAAGTTCAAGCATCCGAAAATGGTATGTATCAAACAATAGAGCAGGCTATGCAAAAAGAGATGGAAAAGGGCACAATTCGAAAAGGAAATGCAAAGTTTTTCGCTCATAACTTTATGGCATTGATGACTGTAGGGTATTTTAAAGATGGGGATGGTAAAACTTTGCTAGGCTCAGTAGATGTGACGGCAAAGGAAGTAACAAATTTCTTCTGGCTTTCTGTTGAAAAACGTTAACACAAAATAGGTTTGTAAGAGGAGCTATCTCATTCATTTGGGATACTTCTTTTTTAGTGATGTAAGTCACAGACAATTAGAGTGATTCTTCATTATAGTGGGGGTGTGGCCTAAAAAGTAGTGGAACATCGTAAATCAAAAGAACCTATAATAGCATAAAAACAGTTTAATGGAGGAATGACAATGACAATTATACCAATCCAAGCAATGCTAGAAGAAAAGTCAAAACATATTGGTAAATTAGGGAGTATCGCTGGTGCAGATATTTTGAACATTCAATTGCGTGCAGGTGAAAAAATTCCTGAGCATCGTGCGGACAATGAAGTGCTAATTATTGTTCAATTTGGTGAAGTTCGCTTTATTGTTGAAGGTGTGGAAGAAATTTTAACACAAGATACAATTTTAACTTTAAAACCATCTGAAAAGCACAGCTTAGAAGCAGTTACAGACGTTCGTGTTATTGTCATTAAACTAAATTAAAATAAAGAAAAGCTCCTATATTCTAAAATCTGCTTTGTTAGCCAAGAGTGACACATTTCTATTGACACTAACAAAAAAGATTTAGCGTCCTTATTGAATATTACTAGAGAAATCTAAAGCCGTCGTTTATCTGCTCTCCAAAGAGAAGGGGATATAGAGATGACAGGAAAAGGAATTATCAATAAAAATTATGATGCGTTGGAAAATTTATTATAGCAAGACAGTTAATAGTTGATGAAATCAATGAATTTTGAAAAGATTGTCGAAATTGTGATATAGCTCATTGAAATAATGTACAAACAGTCTTATAATGAAGGTTGTAATGTCACCAAGACAAGATAAGGATGGTATTATGATGCGCTTTTTGCGATTTAAAGTAAACATTGTAATAACAAGTCATACGAATCGCTATCCAGCCCTTGTGACTGGTGATTGTGTAAGATATACGCTGTAACGACTGTTAAGTTTTACCTTAATGGTCTTTTTTACATGTAAGCAATAAAAAATAGTACTAGTGATGGCAAAGGAGAGTTCAAAATGTCAGAAACGAATAACCAAACACAGGCTGAACAAGTAACTGTGAGTAAAGAGCAATTAGATGTACTAGATCAATTATTAAAGCCTGAAGTTCAAGAATCACTAACAACTTTAGTTGAGCAATTACCAAAGTTAACTGAAATGATGACATTATTAACGAAATCATATGAGTTTGCTCAAGCTGTTGCAACAGACGAAGTGCTTAAAAACGATACTGTTGGAGCAGTAACAGAAATCGCTGGTCCTGTAGTGGGCTCTGCGAAAAACCTTGCAGCAACTGCAATTGAAGCGAAAGACCGTGCATCTGAAAGCCATGAGGTAATTGGTTTATTCGGTCTTGTGAAAATGTTAAAAGACCCTCAAGTTCAAAATGTTTTCCGTTTTGTTAATGCTTTCTTACAAGTAAGCTCAGAACGCAAAGCCAAATAAGACTCAAGGTAAATTCAATTCGTAAGGACGGAGGATTAATTAATCATGTCAAAAGAAATCGTCATCTTAGGTGCAGGTTACGCTGGCGTTTTAACTGCATTAACAGCACGTAAGTATCTATCAGCTGATGAAGCTAAAATTACTGTAGTAAACCAATTCCCAACACACCAAATTATCACTGAGCTTCACCGTTTAGCTGGTGGTACAATTGCAGAAGGTGCTGTTGCATTACCACTTAAAAAAATCTTTAAAGGTTTAGATATCGACCTACACATTGCGAAAGTATCAAAATTTAATGTAGATACTAAAAAAGTTGATTTAGATAATGGTTATACATTAACTTATGACACACTTGTAGTATCTTTAGGTAGCCAAACTGGATTCTTTGGTATCCCAGGATTAGAAGAAAACTCTATGGTTCTTAAATCAGTAAATGATGCCAATAAAATCAACAAACATATTGAAGACCGCATTAAAGCATATGCACAATCTAAAGATGAAGCAGATGCAACAATCGTTATTGGTGGTGGCGGTTTAACAGGTGTTGAGCTTGTTGGTGAAATCGTGGACAACTTCCCGAAAATCGCTGCAAAACATGGTGTTAATTTTGCTGATCTTAAAATTAAACTTGTTGAAGCTGGTCCAAAAATCTTGCCAGTTCTTCCAGATACACTTATCCAACGCGCTACTGAAAGCTTAACTAAACGTGGCGTAGAATTTATTACAGGTACACCAGTAACAGGTGTTGACGGCAACGTTATTTCTTTAAAAGACCGTGAACCAATTGTTGCAAATACACTTGTTTGGACAGGTGGGGTAGCTCCACTTCCAATCGTAGGCGAATCAGGTCTAGCTGCTGATCGTGGAAAAGCAACTATTAATGAATTCTTACAATCTACGTCTCACGAAGATGTCTTTGTTATTGGTGATGCATCTGTTGCACTACCAGCTGATGGAGGTCGTCCACTATACGCTCCAACAGCACAAGTTGCATGGCAAATGGGTGAATGTGCTGGTTATAATGTATTTGCACAATACAAAAACCAAGACATGAAAGCATTCTCAGCTGTAAACTCTGGCACACTTGCAAGCTTAGGTCGTAAAGATGCTGTTGCTACAATTGGTGCGAGCAACACAGAGCTTAAAGGCCTTCCTGCAACATTAATGAAAGAAGCTTCTAATATTCGTTACTTAACACATATTAAAGCTTTATTTGGTTTAGCCTATTAAAAAACAAAACACTCACTACTATCACGCTATGTCGTTGTTAGTAGTGAGTGTTTGTTTTTTTCTAAAGATGTATATTAATTACTTTAAATCCAGTAAAATAAATACATATTCAATATTCTATTTTCTGAGGTGATGGCTGTGTTAACAATGTTCCAATCAAAAAAAGTAGATATAGAGCAATTTAAGGCTAAAATTGATGAACTGAATGCAAAGCTGGATAAGAAAGATCATGAATTTCAAATTTTTTTAAATGAGTTACATAAGGAAATCATTGAAACTATTGAACAACATAACAAGGTAAATGACCAGCATACTATTTTAGGAGAAATGGTCGCAGATATTGTAGGAGAGTTTAATAAAGTTGAGGATAGCACAATTCACTCCAATAAAATTTCTGAAAATGCCCTAGATAAAGGAAATTTATTAATCTCTTCCTCGGATCAAATGATGACATTATCGGTTGAAAGCAAGCATGCTGTTCAGGAAGTAGAGCATTTGATTGATGCGTTGGGAGAGCAGTCTCAAAAAACGTCTTTAAGCATGAGTAATTTAAGTGAGCGCTCAAAGCAAATAGCTGAAATTGTAAATGTTATTGGAGAAATATCAAATCAAACCAATTTACTAGCTTTGAATGCATCTATTGAGGCAGCAAGAGCAGGGGAGCATGGTAAAGGCTTTTCGGTTGTTGCCGAGGAAGTTCGCAAATTAGCTGAAAATACGAAAACAAGCACAGAAGATATTGCTAATTTAACAAAGAAAATCGAAGAACAAATTGGACTTGCTTACGAGGATAATAAAAATAACATGCAGCTAGTAACGGAAGGCATTGATAAAAGTGCTAAAACATCAGTAAAAATTGATCAATTACTGCACATTATGACAAATGTTCAAACGGGAATAAATGAGCTATTAGCTTCAATTAAAGATCAGAGGCTATCAAACGAAGATGTTATCCATAAATTTAATAGGACGACAGCCTTATTCGATGAAACAAATCGCGTTCTAACAAGCCATATTGATGAATCAGAAATTGTAACAAAAAAATTATTAGAGGCAGTTGATCAAGTAAAGCATTTCCCAACTGAAAGATAGAGATTTTAACTTCATTCTATGGAAATTTAAAAAGCAAGAACCCTGCATAGCAGCAACTTTTCAACTTCTTAGTGACTACTACAGGGTTCATTTAATTATTTCAAGTCGCCAACTTTTTCTTTTAATGCGGCTAATTGATCTGGATAGTTTTTTTCAGTTATTTCATTCCACAATTGTGCATCTTTAATTCCACATCTTTCGGGAATAAAGACTGGGTCAAGCCCCAACTTCTTTTGCTCTTCATAATCTCTTAATGTAGCTATACCTGGCTTTGTTAATAAAATAATAGCAATTAGGTTTAACCATGCAAGTGTACCTACACCGATATCAGCAAGATTCCAAGCAGTTGATGAGGAACGAATCGTTCCAAAAAAGATAGAGATAACTAGTAGTACTTTTACGACAATAGCAATAGTAGCAAAGTTTTTATTGTTTCTAAATAAGTAAGCAACATTACTTTCTGTGTATACCCCAAAAGCAAGCATAGTAGTTATTGCAAAGAAAAATACAGCGATAGCAATAAAAGGACTTCCTAAACCAGGAATGAATGAGTTAATTGCTTCTTGTGCAAATGCAGTACCTGCTTCAACTCCTGGTAGATTCTCAACTAAAAATCCCCCATTAGGATGGGCAATATTGTAACTGCCTGTGGAGATGATCATAATGGCTGTAGCTGTACAAACAAGTAGTGTATCTACATAGACCGAGAATGCTTGGACAAGCCCTTGTTTAGCAGGATGAGATACTTCTGCGGTACCAGCTGCCTGTGCCCCAGTACCTTGACCTGCTTCATTTGAATAAGCCCCTCTTTTTACTCCCCACATAATTGCATTTCCAAAAACAGCACCAAATGCAGCATTTAAATTAAAGGCAGAGCTGAAAATTAAAGCAAATATTGCAGGTACTTCTTTTATATTGATTAATAAAATAATGAATGCAAGAAGTATGTAAGCAGTTGCCATAAACGGTACAGCATATTCAGCAACTTTTCCAACCCTTTTAATACCACCAAAAATAGCAAATCCAAATATTGCAGAAACAATAATACCTGTAATTATTGGTGAAATCCCGAAGGCATTTTTTGTTGAATCAGCAATATTAAAGGCTTGAACACCTGAACCAGTGAAACCAGTTGCTATAATTGTAGCGATAGCAAATAATATAGCAAATGGCTTATTTTTTAACCCTTTCTCAATATAGTATGCTGGCCCTCCACGATACTCTCCTGCGATTTCTTGTTTCCAAACCTGGGCTAACGAGGACTCAATATAGGCAGCACCAGCTCCTAAAAAGGCTATGACCCACATCCAAAAGATAGCCCCTGGTCCTCCAAAATAAATTGCAGTAGCTACACCAGCTATATTCCCAATTCCGACACGTCCACCCAATGCCATTGCAAAGCTTTGAAAAGATGAAACGCCATTTGCCGAAGTTTTTCTATTAAATAATTGTTTAATCATATCTTTGAAGAGACGCAGCTGTGGAAACCTCATAATAAGCGAAAAGTAAACGCCAGCTCCTAAGCAAAGATAAACTAATGCGTTACTCCAGATAATCCCTGCTATTTTACCTGTTAAAGCGGCAAAATCCATATAACAACCTCTTTCTATTTTGTACTGTGTCATCTTAGATTATTAGGTAACAATTTAAATGAGAGGATATGAAAGCTATTTTGAATGAAGTTTCTTTTATTTAAAATAAACTTTTAATCAATGTATCAATCATAATAGGCATCTCTTTAAACGCACTATCCACATGCAATCGCTCTGTTTTTTGATGGGCATCCTTACCAAATGGACCGACATTTAAGACAGGACCTTGTAATGCCGCCATCTCTTTGAATGGAATATGATACGTATCGCCCCATACAGGTGTGTTCCGTTCAAATGCTAGCCACTCATTGGATGCATCTGAATAATTGACATAGCTTAAATCACAAATTCCGTTAAAGTAGTGGATCTGCTCCACCTCAATATCAAATGTTTGAGCTGTTTGCTTCATTAATTCAATCGACTGTTTCACTAATGGATGGTTGGATGAATTAATGGCTGGATAGTAAGGTGGTGCATATAACAGAACTGTGGCAGGTGCTAATTCCTGACAGCGAATCATGAGCTGATCCACAATACGAATGGATTTTTCACGATCATCCCATGCAGGATGCTGCTGAACCTGGTGCTTAATCGCTTGTACTTCCTCAGCTCCTAACTTATGGATCGCATGCTCCAATAATGCCTCGTAGCGTAAGACCTTTACCTTGCCCACACCCTGAACATTTTCGCGTGTACAAATGTCCTGATAGTGCGCATTGCAAGCAGCCATTGCCTGTAACGCAACTTCCTCAAAAATAGCCATCACCTCAGCCGCTGTACGTTTTAACAAAAAGACATTGTAAAGTGCCGCCGCACGGTATGGTGTTTGTGTAGAATACTCCATTTTTAAATCTTTTAATTGTAGAGAGACGGGTAATGGTGTGCTTTCGCCTAAATCTGTTTCACTGAAAAGGGGATTCCACTCCATATGCTGTGTCATATAGGAAGCGATAAAGGGAGCCGTCATCCCTTTTAATGGCTCACCAACATGTGTCTCTTTTCCGTAGAACAAAGCAGCAGGCATGATTTTACCAATTGTACCTGAATAAATATATTCATTCGTATCCGAAGGCCCTTGTGAAAACGATGGCTCACTATTTAAAAATAATTTATAGGTTAAGCCATGCTGTCCCCGCAGTCTCACCAGTTCCACAACAGCCGCTCTCATACCAGCAGAGTTGACTTCCTCATCAGGAACCGTAGTTAAAATTAAATTAATCGGCCATTGCTCAAAGCTTGCCTTTTCAATCAACTGCATGTGTAAGGCAAGACCCATTTTCATATCCATTGTGCCGCGTCCAAATAAATAATTCCCAGACGCCAAATCAATGCGAGCTGCCTCTGGTAAATCTTTTAGGTATTTAGGTTCCATTAGCTTTTTCGTTAGTTCTTCTGGAGAAAAGGCTAACGGCTCTAGTTCACCATATTCCTCTGTATGCACGGTATCGAAGTGACTGATTAACACAACGGTTTCAGTTGCGGTTGGATGCTTATAGAAGGCTGTCACTGCATTTCTGCCAAGTCCTGCATCATGTAATTCAATCAAGTCTGGGTGCTTCTCAAAATATGGAAGCGTTAACAATTTATCTTTTAGTCGAAAGGCAAATTTATTTTCACCCTCCGTTAATGTTCGGCTTTCCCAGCTCACAAGTTCACATAATAGGGCACGTAGTTTTTCGGGTGTATCCCACATAAAAGTATTCATGATTTTTTCTCCTTTTATAGAAAAGTTTTTTATTTTCAAGATGATATTAATAGATAATTAGTAGAGAAATACATATTTTTACCGTTATATATTTTTCACTATATGAAATTAAATCTACATAGCGGAATATAAATTCATCGTAAATGCAAAACAACAAATTGTCAATTTTAATTTTTGTGAATACTCGTAATTTTCTGCGCTAATTGAGTGGAACTATGTATATATTTCATGTAGCATCTATTTATATGCATAAAAATTAGTTAAAATAAAATGAAACTACATTTAAAAGCAGGGCTACATGTAAAAAATTGAAGGTACATAAAAATTTGATAATTTGCATGAATTTTAATTTCATAATGATCCTAGTTAAAGCTAAATGGATCTATAAAAACCTTAAGATAGTGATCATATGGGGAAATGAAAGGGAGTAATTGTAATGATTCAATCAATCGAAAGAGCAATGTTAGTTATAAATATACTGGCGAAGCATCCGAAGCGTTTTTTTACTGTGCAAGAAATTTTTAATGAAACAGACTTGCCTACTAGCACAATATACAGATTATTATATACATTAGAAAGTTTTGATTTAGTAGAGAGAAATGAGAATAAAAAAGAATTTCGATTGGGGTATACATGGCTGCAACTTGGCATGAAAATGTATCATGAGACGGATATTAGAGAAAAAGCGCATCCTCTATTAGAAAACCTTGCATATAATGTTCGAGAAACAATCTATTTAAGTATTGCTAAACAGTTTGCATCCATTATTATTGATCGAATTGATAGTCCTAAAAATGTCCGTATTATTGATATGATTGGTGAAAAAATTCCATATCCTATAGGAGCTCCAAATAAAGTATTACTTGCGTTTTCTAAAAGCGATGTACAGCAACAATTTTTCCAACAACTTGAGGAGCCTGAGAAAGAAAAATTGATAGAGAGCCTCAATGATGTAAGAGAAAAAGGCTTTGCCATAAGCGTTGGAGAAAAAACAAAGGGGACAGTATCCATAGCAGCACCTATATTTGATTCAAATAAACAAACAATTGCAGCCATTAGTGCAGAGTGCTTTGAATATGATACAGATGCTGAAAAATTAGAAAGTATAACACAGGAAGTCCTTAAAACTGCACAGCAGCTATCCTTTGAATTAGGGTATATATAAAATTGCTTATTTCGATAAAAAACCATCTAGTGTCAGTAATTAGTAGACATTAGATGGTTAATTTTTATATGAAAAGTGAGATTACTGTTGCTTGCTACTTATCAACCTTTTATAATAGTGGCTTTTCGAAGGTTTTATATTTAGCCATAGTAGAATGACAGCTACAAATGCCATCATAAAGGATGCACTAATGACAACTGAGCGTATAGTAATCCATTCAGCGAAAATCCCAAAAATAGTAGTAAAAATAATAATAAAAAGTGCTTCAAAAAATCCATAAATACTTCCTATACGACCCATGCTCTCAGAGGGAATATTATTTTGATAAAATGTATAAAATCCTGTATTCGCAAAGGCAGTTGCAAAGGATAATACAAAGCAACCTATAGCAGCTATAAGAAAGGAAAAGGATGAGGTAAATATTAAATAGCCCAGTGCTGTTACGAGAGACCCCATACCTATTAACCAAGAAGTTGGTATTTTTTCAACAATAACAGAGTTGGTTAGCGAGCCAAATAAAACACCTACCCCTGCGATACTGACTAAAATCCCATATTCTCCTTCGGATAAAGCTAATATCTGTGTTGCAAAGGCAGCCTCCAAAGAATCAGTAGCTGTCATCAAGATGATGATAGCACTAAACAACAAATAGACTACCATAACATAGGAATTTTTTAAGCTAAAGCGTATGACCATTTGCCAATCCAGAAGCAATACTCGAAAAAGGGATGCTTTTTCTGTACGATTAATAAATTTTTCAAGGGCTTCAATGTTCGGCATTTTGAACGTTATACAGGCTGATAGAAATAAAGCAATCGCGTTTAAATATATGGCCATATAGGGTGTTCCGACTGTGAACAAGAAACCTGCGATTGCTGGTCCAGTTAGAAATGCACCAGAGTCGAGTAAGCTGCGTAATGCATTAAAACGTTTCCTTTGTTCGACAGGAATTAACTTAGTGATATAAGTCATAGATGTCGGCTGATACATAGAGCTAGCTACTGTAATGAGAAAAACAAGGACATACATCCACAAGAGGCTAGAAAAGCAGGGGAGTATGACAATGAGTATAGATTGAACCAAATTTAGAAAAATCATTAGCTTTTTCTTATTAAAACGATCGATTAGGCTTCCTGACCAAAAATTAGTGAACAAGGAAGAGATCGCTCTTACAATATATAATCCAGAGACAGCCAGAGCAGATTCTGTGAGGTTTAACACAATTAAATTTAAGGCGATAAAATAAATCCATTCGCCAACACTTGAAACACCAATACTACATAATAGGATGGCAGGATAACGCCAGCTTTCTAAAGCTTTTCTCATATAAATTCCTCCTTAAGCAAAGTGACGATTTGCAAAATAAAAAACCCCACCTCCAAGACGATTAGTCTTAGGGACGAGGTTGTAGAATTTATATACTCACGTGGTGCCACCCTAGTTCACTATTATGTCACCATAATAGCCTTTTCAGTACGGCATAGAGCCTATGCTTATACTGTAACTCTATAACGGGAGTTCCCGTCGCACCATCATTCAAACAAAATCCAATGCGCTACTCCGAGGCTTGTTTCAATAATTCGTTCTTACTCGTTTTCAGCAATCCGAGCTCTCTGGGAAGAACAGCCTTATTTACTCTTCTCTTCAATGTATTTTTGCTAGTGTAGCATATGTACACGATTTTGGTAAATAGTACTATAAAAATATTACTAATTATTTTGTAGGAAGATTTTTAATTGTGTTATCAGCGATTGGCAGTGCTGTATGGATAAAACAGCATTCAAAGGAATTTCAAGTGAATGATTAAGGTCCTCAAAAACAGCAAGCTGAAGGGTAGCAAGTTGCGCTAGCTTCTCCTGTGAATAATGAGGGTCCGCTGTACCAATTGCCAAAAATGCATGTTTGTCTAATAGATTTGTCATTGTATGTTGAAGAGAAAGTAATGGGGTGAAAAGTACATAACGAGCAGGAATAGAAGGAGTCTGCTGCATATAATAATCGACAATAGGCATAGTACCTAAAGATTTTCCTAGATAAACGACTTCTCTATAAGGCTTTGATTGCAAGCTATTTTCTACAATAGGGTTGGCAACACGATAGACCATTTTTGATATGGCTTGGGAGTCCTGTTCGAATTGCTGTTGCTCAAATGTATAATTGATTTGGACGACATCATAGCCAAGTTCTAACAGTAATGCCGTAGAATAATAAAGTATAGGTTTATCATAGGTATAGCCCGTGCCAGAGAGCATAAAACATACCTTATCGCTTGTTCCATCAAAAAAATTGTAGGATATACCATTGTACATGGCGTGCTTAGGTTTGATTTTCATGAATATTCCTCCATCATTTCTATATATAGTATATAATTTTACCATAGCAAGGAGGGAGAAATTTATGAAGGCTATTATTATCAATGAATTTGGTACATCGGATGTTTTAACTTTTATTGATTGTCCAAAACCGACTATTTCTGAGGGTGAAGTCTTAATAAGGACAACCCATACAAGCGTAAATTTTGCAGATATTAAAAATCGCACAGGTAATAAAGCTAAAGCAAATTTTCCGATGGTTCTTGGTTTAGATGTTGCAGGGGTAATTGAAGAAGTTTTTAATGATAGCAGTGGTTTTCAAAAGGGTGACCAAGTTATCGCATTCCCGAAAAACGGTGCTTATGCAGAATTTGTAGTAGCAAAGGAACAACTAGTTTTTAAAATTCCTAGTGGGGTACCAATCGAGAAGGTAGCAGCTGTACCGACAGTTTTATTTTTATCATATATGTTAACACATCAAATAGCGGCCATTGGTCAGCAGGATGCCGTCTTAATTCATGCTGCTTCTGGTGGGGTAGGGACAATGCTTGTCCAAATGGCCAAAAGGCTCGGAGCTAAACAGATTATAGGTACGGTGAGTAATTTAGAAAAAGCCCCAATTGTTTATCAGCTTGGTGCGGATCATGTACTTACATATGATCAATTTAGTACAAATGTCAATGAACTTACAAAGGGTCAGGGTGTTGATATTGTGTACGATTCTATTGCAGGAGCTATCACCGAGGAGAGTTTAACTTGTTTAGCGCCTTATGGCACTCTTGTCCAATTCGGGAATAGTGGAGGAAGAGCAGGAAATATAAAAACAGCAGATTTACACAATAGCTGCCGCAATATAAAAGGATTTAGCTTAGGTACGACAAGAGCTTTGAAGCCAGAACTGTTACAACAGGTGGCGCAGGATATTTTCTCTTTAGTAAACGAAGACAGTTTTCAGGTGCCAATTGCTAAAATATTTGCCTTAGAGGAAATGAAAAAGGCTCATGAATTTATGGAAAGTCGTCAGCACCAAGGAAAAATACTTATTAAAATATAAAGCACAAAAAAGATGACACCCATATTTGGAGTGTCATCTTTTGTCGATCAACAATCTAGTTCAGTAAGTTTTTCATAAATACGTCTTTTACGATAAAGCATAATACCAGTTTCGGCTACATCCTGAATCATGCCTTTATTAGCATAGGCTCCAAAAACCATCCCTGCGATAGGGATCATTTGAAACAGCTTTTTCCAGCCTAGCTGATCACGGTATGTGTAAAATACCTCCTGCCATCCTTGAAGCTGAGAAATCATGTTATCTGAAGCCTTTTTTGAGCTATTTATAGTAGAAAGCTCCTGTAAGATTGCTTCTTTACCAACAATATCAGCAGAGGTAAATTGTAGACATTTTACAATAAAAATACGTTCCATTTTATCGTTCGGATCATAGCCATGAATAATTGCTATTTCTTGCAAAGTTTTTAGTGCAGTCCCTAAAATCATTGGAATATCAATAGCTAAAGTAAAGATGCCTCCAAAGCCAGTAGAGACTCCTTGTACAGTAGCAAATTTCACACGTTCATTTTGTAATTTGTCACTGAGGGAGATCATGTCCTCTAAAGGAATCTGACCAATATCAGATATAGTTATAATATGCTGAGTGGAAGAATGGTCACGAATTTTTTGTATCATGGCTTGTTCATTGATTAAATACTTTCCACCGGACTGAATATAATTGCCTAGTTCATCTACCAATAAAGCAATTTTATTTTGGAGAAAGGCAGGTGTCATTTTATCTAATAATTTAAATGGTATTCTACCTAATTTCTCCCAAAACCATAAATCTTTTTGATCTTTTTCCCACACTTGAATCTCTTGTAAATGCTGCTCTAATAACTCTCGATTCTCCATTATTGTCTTATCCCCTTATGTGTCCATTTAACTTTAAATACGAAAAAAACTATATAAAGTTTCGCTTTATTTAAATGAGATTTCGACAAACTAATGAATCACATGCTATTGCCAAACGGACGCAAGGAGTGCAATTCCTTCATTTATTTGCTGAAGTGTCAGTCCACCATACCCTATAATGATCATGTTTTCATTTGTTCCATTCTGATAGGAGGTAGAGCATGGATAGACTTGAACCCCTACCTCTTGAGCAAGCTGGAGCGCTCTACTCTCGGTGAGATGTTGTGGTAGCTTGATGACTATATGAAGTCCGGATTTTTCACCGATTACTTGAAATTCATTTGAAAAATGTGAAGAGATGGCGGTCAATAATGCTTGTTGTTTTTTACGATAGATTGTTCGCATTTTTGCCAAATGCTTATCGAATAGACCTTGTGCAAGAAAGTCTGCTAAGACAAGTTGGTCTACTTTGGAGACAACCGATTTTTGCTCAGAATGAAAAGTCATAAACGGCACTACTAAAGACTTTGGAAGGATCATATAACTAATGCGTAAGGATGGAAGCAATGTTTTCGAAAATGTTCCGAAATAAATGACACGCTGAAGCTGATCCATTTTTGCTAAAGACGGGATTGGTAGCCCCTTATAACGAAATTCGGAATCATAATCATCTTCAATAATAAGCCCCTCGTTCGAGTTAGCCCATTGTAACAATGCCACTCTTCTTTCTTTGGTCATAATCATGCCTAATGGAAATTGATGAGCAGGTGTTGTGTATAACATGTGAATTGGTGTTGCAGGGAGTGTAACCCCTGAATAGTCCACAGGAATCGCCTCTGTGGACAATCCACATTGCTGTAAAACGGCACGCACTCTTTTAAATCCTGGCTCCTCTAACCCAACGCGTATCGCAGACCCAAGAAAATGACAAAGAGCCTGAAGCTGGCTTTGTGTACCACTGTATATAAATACCTGTGAAGCATCACAGCTAACCCCACGAGAACGCTCTACATAGCGGGCAATCTCTGTGCGTAAAGTTGTCTCTCCCTCCCAAGGGCTTGTTGATAAGTTGTTACTATTAAAATGCTTTTTTATAAGCTTGTGCCAAGCAGCATAGGGAAAAGCCTCGTTATCCACATGTCCATTTGTAAAATCAAATTGTATATTGTTAGGGATATTGTTACTTGGAACAGATACATGCCGGGGTACTTGCTGTAGCCAATCAAATTCAAAGGGCGCAATAAAATAACCAGAACGCTCTTTACTATAAATATAGCCTTCTGCAAGTAACTGCTCATAGGCTTCCTTTATGGTGTGTACACTCACATTCAATGTTAGGGCGAGAGCTCGTTTAGAAGGCAGTTGTTCATGAGCAAGTAATTTTTTAGTAATAATCTTATGCTTTATTTCTTCATAGATTTGAATGTATTTCGCTAGATTGCCTGTAAATATAATGGAGAGCTCCAGATAATTTCCTCCTCCTCTGGTATGGTTGATTTTTTAGTAATTGGTTATATATATCATATCAATTTTACCGTTAAATAAGTAAAAAGGAGTGAAGTGTAATGGAATTTATAACATTAGAAAATGAAGTGGTTAAACTAAAGCCTTTAGAATTGAGCGATTTACCAGGAATTTTAGAGACAGGAAGTTATCCAGAAATTTGGTCACATATGTCCACAACCATAGAAAAAAAGGAAGATGTGAATAAATTTGTGGAAAACGCATTAAAGGCAAAAAACGAAAAAACAGAATTTCCATTTGTGATTGTGGATAAACAATCAGGGGACATTATCGGGTCTACACGTTTTATGGATATTGATGACAAGCATCAGCGATTAGAAATTGGCTATACATGGCTAACACCCGCATACTGGCGTACAGCTATTAATACTAATTGTAAGTATTTGCTATTACGATACTCTTTTGAGCATCTTCATTTACAACGTGTACAAATAAAAACGGATCATGAAAATATTCGTTCTCAAAAGGCAATTGAGCGAATTGGTGCTACAAAAGAGGGAATATTGCGTAACCATATGATTCGCAAAGATGGGACAACTAGGCATACCGTTATGTATAGCATTACAATAGAAGAATGGCCACAGGTGAAAAAGCATTTAGAAAGCCTATTAGTGCAATTGGGATGTTAATAGGTATAAAAAGGGATTTATATAACCCGTAAAACCCTTTTTTCTTATAAAAAGTGTCAAAAAATAAAGGGGAGGGTAGAGTAGAGTACCGAAAAATTGAAAGAGGGTAATCTACTTGAAACCTAAATACACGTTAAGACAAATTTATGGTGATAATGCTGTGTATACACCAAGAACACCGTATAGCGATAATCCGTGGATGATGGATGATCCTCATAAGCTAGATGCTTTAACCTCAAGAGAAGTTGCTATTGCTGATATCCCCGTGCTAGTACATCGAGCAACACAAACAGAAAAGGCGCAAGAGCTTCATCAATTAGCAGGATTACCATGGGTAGAACAGCCTTATAGTTATGAGACTCAAGAGGAATATCTGGCACAGATCCAAACATGGTGTAAGGAAGGGAAGACCATTGTATGTCAATATATACACGACCTGGAGCATATGGATCGTCAATGTTATTGGATGGATGCGGAGAAATTTAATGAGTTGAATACAAAAGCTTATATTGATCATTTAATCGATAGTAAATATGTGCCAAGTCGTCTAAATGTGGAGACGTATAGACTTTCAGATGCCATTAAAAATTGGCAGCCCCCTGTAGTATTAAAGCCTGGTGATGATTCGCCAACCTCGGGAGGATATGGCGTTACCATTTGTCATAATAAAGATGAATTGACGGAAGGTTTACGACAATTTCGCATGACAGGAACTGAAAGTATAATTATTGAGGAGCTTTTACAGACAAAGGACAACTATAGCTGTCAATTTGTTTACTCAGAGGAGCTAGGGATTCAATACTTAGGAGCTTCCCAGCAAATTACGGATGATAACGGCATTTACGAAGGGAATATCATTGTAGATAAAGTACCCGAAAAAGTAATTGAAGTAGGAAAGCATATTATGGAACGTGGCGTTGAGGAAGGCTTTGTAGGTGTGGCAGGCTTTGATTTAATTGTCACGGAAGCTGGTGATGTTCAAGCAATAGACTTAAATTTCCGCCAAAATGGTTCAACCTCAATGCTGATGTTTCATGATGCTTTAGGAAAGCCCATCAATAAATTTAGCTCCTATTCATCACAAAGCCCACAACAGAATGATCATTTCTATCAAACAATTAAGAAATATATAGAAAAGGGTATGTTATTTCCTTTATCTTTCTATGATGGTGATTATTTTGAGGAGTCCGTCCCTTCAAGATTTGTCGGTGTATGGTATGCAGATACGTTAGAGGAAATTGAAAAACGGGAGAAGGAATTATTACCTGAAGAAAAGAATGGTCTTTAATCGACCATTCTTTTTTTATAGATAATTGCTGCGAAAATCCAAGAAAGAAGAGACCATACAATTATCGTAATCATAGGAATAAGAACATCTGCCATAGAATACTTACCTTCTAACGCCTCTGCTAAAAGTAATAACTGTGAGCTTGGTAGCCATTCAGCTAATTTTAAGATTGGGTATGCCGAAGATAGAGCTAAGGCCAGAGGCCCAAATGAGAAGATAACCATTACAGGCAACACAATAATAGATGCTTCCATAATAGATTTAGCAAATAAACCGCATATTGTACCTAGAGCAATATAAAACACAGCAGAAAGCAATAATGCAATTGCTAAGATAAAAAGGTTTGCAGGTTCGTAGCCAACTAGAAAAATAGCCATTGTTACAGATACAATTGTAACAATTAGAACAAACAGGCTTTTACCAATTAAAATATCTCCAAGTGAGGCAGGGGAGAGCATAAGACTGCGAAGAGTGTTTTTTTCCTTTTCTTCTGCAATTAAACTACATTGTACGTAAGTAGTCACTATGGAAAATGTCATGTTAATTGGTAGAAAATACATGCTAATAGTATTTGCACCTAATCGATTATATAAAAACGCCATTATAAGTGGTAGTAATACCATAGTTGATACGGCATAGTTCCGTGAGAATTCCTTATAATCCTTCATCAATATAGCTTGAATACGTGTCATTGAAATATTCATACTAAATCACTCCCTGTTATTTGCATAAAAATGTCACCTAGTGTTGGCTCGTTTGTATAGATACGTGTAACTTGATCGGATTGCATCCATTGAAATAACTTCTCTGCATCTTGAGAACCATTTTCTATAATTTCCTGTTCACCATTTTTAAGCTCTACTGTAATAGTGTCAGAGCCAAATTCTTTTTTTAGATCTTTTGGAGCGCCGATTGCTCGGATTTTCCCTTTATGCAGGAAAGCAACACGATCACAAAGTATTTCTGCTTCGCTCATATCATGTGTTGTTAAAAAAATTGTTGTACCCATAGCATTTAATTTTCGTAAGCCATTATATATATGTTGGGTATTTACTGGGTCCAAAGCAGAAGTAGGCTCATCTAAAAATAATAATTCGGGCTTGTGCATAATTGCACGAGCAAGTGTAACACGTTGAATCATTCCTTTGGAAAGCTGACTGATCTTTTTCTTACGTTCTGCATATAAATTGACAAAGTCCAAAGCTTCTTTTACAGCAGATGGAGATAGCTGATATAAATTACTATAAAGTATTAAATTTTCTTCAATTGATAGTCTCGTATACAAGCCACTATTATCTGTTAAAATACCAAAACGTTTACGATTTTGACTTTGCTTCATTTCAGATGCATGCTGCCCAAATAATAGAACATTACCAGCCGATTTATCTGTTTGTGCGGTTAATATTTTAATTGTAGTAGTTTTACCAGAACCACTTGGGCCAAGAAAGCCGAATATTTCCCCTTTTTTAATGGTAAAGGAAACATCCTGTAATGCTGTTTCATTATGAAAAATTTTTTTCAAATGTTGCACATCAATCACTGCGTTCATGTGTAACCTCCTGTTTGTTGTTGATGTCTACACTATAAACAACAAGGGTAAGGCTCACAGTAAAAATCATGTGAATGGCAGAAAAAGGACCTTTAATGGAATTTTATTAAAGGTGACAGGAGTCGATTATTTCCTGGGAAATCTACTAAATTCCGAGTATTTCCTTTAAAGTGGCCAATTTATTTTTCGACAGTGGAACAACTGTCTTTTCTGTACTGTTGAGTGCTAAGCTATAGCTATTGCGTGTCCAAGTAATAATCTCTCGAACCTTTTGTAGGTTCACAATATAAGAACGATGGCTTCTAAAAAAGCCGAATGGTGTCAATTTTTGCTCTAACTCATTTAGCGATAGAGTACATGGATAACCTTCACCTGCTACATAAATAGATACTTCTCCTTCAACACTTTCAATATAATCAATTTCGGGTGGATTAAATAAAATAATCTTTTCATTTTTCTTTGTTGGGATTTTATCTAGTCGAATTGGTGCATCTTCAAGAGGCTTTGGAGCTTGCTCAAGGCTACCCTCTTTTACGTCTAAAGTATGTAAGTCTGCCCCATCTAATCGATGTATAGTTGTACTTGCAACCATTAAGTCTTCTAGATTATTTGATAATAAAATGATAATTTTATGCTCTTTTGCGAGATTTTTTAATAACTGTTGGATAGTTTGCTTTGAAAATTCATCTATATTTTGAAAGGGTTCTTCTAAAATTTGAATAGATGCCGGATGTAGGTACATATTCAATAGTTTTAATCGCTGTTTTTCACTATTAGAAAGCTTACTAATTCTATTGTTTTTTTGTTCAGTAAGTTTAAAAAGCTTCAATATGTTCTCTGATTCATTAGTTGGACGGTTAAAAAGCTTTAAAATGAACTGGATATACTCGCGCGCTGTGAGTCGCTCATATAACGAGCTTTCACGAAAAGAAGTATACGTATCATCTCGTTTCATAAACCATTGCATTAATGTATGTATTTTGGAAACATCTGTATAGATGCCTATAATCGTGCCAGGTTGTAGAGAAAGATGGAAGCTTGGATAAATAACATTGCCTGCTTCAATATATGGATCAACCTGAATATCAATATTTTGTTCCACGTTTATTCCTCCTATAGCTTGCTAGCTTGTAAAAAGTATTGAATGTCGTTGAGTGCTTGCGAGTGGCTCAACTGACAGTAGTTTGAGTTAGAGGCATCCATAAAGCCATGTAAGCCTTGAAATTGTTTGATTTGAACATTCGGTATGCTTACAAGAGTATCCTTCAATGATTGAATATCAAAGCTATCTTCATGGCTAGGTAAAACAACCAAAGTTGGACAAGATGGAATGTTATCAAGGTATTGGCGGATCCGTGAGCCATATACACAAATAACACGGTGTAGGGGGAGTGTAGTTAATCTCCAGGCTAAAGTTGCACCTACACTATATCCAATTAATATTACCTCGTTGTAGTTTTCACAAGCCTCCAATATTTTTGGGGAAAGCAACTCAAGAGGAGCATCAAAGCCAACTGTCTGTAAGAAAAAGTCATAGGCTTGTTTTTCCTGGTCATATGGAAAGGAAAGCCCTTCTGGATAAAGTGAAATAAGGGAAACGGCAGTGTCCTCATCGCTGTATATTTGTATTTGTTCTTCAATAAAATGATTAACTCCATAGATTTCATGTAATATAAAGATTTTTCTTTTCATTGTGCCCTCGATCTTTTTTCCAATAGTGTATCAAAAAGTAAGTAAAACGTATAATCTGCTTTTAGAATGAATAGTGCAAAAGCATAATGATGAAAATTTTTAGGGACAAATACATAAATTTATTTTTTTACTAATTACATAAATGAAAATATTAATAAAAGGTGACCACATCTGTTATTAATATCATGATTTGTTATAATTTTATTTGATAATGATTATCATTATCGTATAATGGAGTTAAGGAGGATTTTCCAAAGCAATATTTACATTTAGACATTTACGATTGAGCTGTTATGCAGTACGAGCTAGTCCAATTGTTGAGATAGTAATGACCAAATGAAAGGTGTGTTAGGAATTGTTAGAACAAGAATTGTATGATGTAACCATTATTGGTGGTGGGCCAGCGGGTTTATATTCAAGCTTTTATTGTGGTTTACGTGAAATGAAAACCAAGCTAATTGAATCACAACCACAGCTAGGCGGTAAAATTCATGTTTATCCAGAGAAAATGATTTGGGATGTGGGAGGTGTAACGCCTATATCAGGGGGGCAACTAATTAAACAATTAGTTGAGCAAGCCTTAACCTTTAATCCTTCTATTTATACAAATGAAAAAGTGCTGTCCATTGCTAAAAATGAAGATGGTATATTTGTCATCGCAGCAGAGTCAGGGAATATTCATTATTCCAAAACAGTTATCGTTGCTATTGGTGGTGGCATCCTAAATCCTCAAAAAATTGAAATTGAGGGGGCTGAACGCTTTGAAGTATCTAATTTAAATTACACAATTAAATCCTATGAAAAATTTAAAGATAAGGCAGTTATTATTTCTGGTGGTGGTAACACAGCGGTAGACTGGGCATTAGAATTAACGGAGGTAGCATCCAAGGTCTATTTAACTTATCGAAAAGATACATTGTCTGCACATGAGGCTCAAATTACAGAGCTTGCAAATAGTTCGATCGAATGCCATTTCAATTCTGAAATTACTAAGCTGATTGCAGACGATCAAGCAGGAATGATTAAAGCTATTGCTTTAACAAATCATGAAACTGGGACTGTAACAGAAATTCCTGTTGATGAAGTTGTTATTAGTCATGGGTATGTGCGTGATAAAGAATTGTTAGATAATAGTCCATTAGCCATTGAGCGCAAAAATGATTATTTTATCGCTGGTACGATTAATAGTGAATCATCGATCCCAGGCCTTTATGCTGCGGGTGATATTTTGAGCCATGATGGTAAAATTCATTTAATTGCAGCAGCCTTTCATGATGCACTTCATGCAGTGAATAGTGCGAAGAAGTATATTCAACCTGATGCTTCTGAGGGAGGTATCGTTTCCTCACATAATGATATTTTCAAACAACGTAATCGTAAGCTATTACAGGAAAGTTTAAAATAATCGATTTTAGGAGCACTAATATATTATTGGTGTTCCTTTCTTTTTGTCTTGATGTATATTTTAGAAGAAATACTTCTGATGGACTATCAATATAAAAAAGAAAACATAACGCTGATTATGGAGTATATATAAGAAAATTATACAGAGAATATGATTGTCATGGATATCGCGAAACATTTTAATAAAGAGTCTATCTATTAGAGAAAAAAATGTTCGTCAGCTCAAAAAATCTAAAATGTACCTGAGAAACTCTCATTTATCATTAAAGAATTTGCTGAAAAAATCTCCAAAACAATTCCGTAAATATATGAATTAACAAATACCTAATGAAAAAATAACTTTCATTAGGTGTTTTTCATCTAGAAATAACATAGCTTTTCCTTTTTTGGACACCCTAAACTAGAAAAAATGACATGGGGTGATGATCATGAAAATAGAAAGGTCGTCCGAGTGGGAAGAGGGCTTTATCGATCGATTAAATCATCTTGAAAAATGGGATAGCTGGACATTGTACAAGATGAACTATGATATTGTGAAAATGAAACTAATTCCTGATTTTACAGGATTGCAGGCTACAAAGTATTTACCTAATTTACAACCTTTGAAACACCAGTTAGAAGCAGCCGAAACAGTTATTGAACGTATGAATGGGAAAGCTATTTTAGCTGATGAGGTGGGGCTAGGTAAAACAATTGAAGCGGGCTTAATCTTAAAGGAATACCTTATTCGAGGTCTTGTGAAAAGAGCATTAATTTTAGCACCTGCTTCTTTAATTAATCAGTGGATTGAAGAGTTAAATATAAAATTTCATATTCCTGCCGTCGCATATAAAAAAAATTGCCCGATAGAGCGCTATGATGTCCTCATTATGAGTATGGATACGGCAAAAAAGAGTCCACATAGAGAGCGCATTTATGAGCAGGATTATGACATGATAATTATTGATGAGGCACATAAATTAAAAAATAATAAAACACAAATTTACGAGTTTGTACAAGGCTTAAAGAAAAAATTCTGCTTATTATTAACTGCCACACCTATTCAAAATGATATCTTTGAATTGTATTATTTAATCTCCTTATTAAAGCCTGGGCATCTTGGTAATTATGATGCCTTCCAATCGGCTTTCTCTGCTAGCAAGCATGATTTAGAACATGATGATTATTTAAAAGAGTTGGTTAATCAGGTAATGGTAAGAAATCGTAGGGAAGATACGGGGATTGATTGGACAAATCGTCGTGTTCAAATTGTACCGATTACATTTACGGACGAAGAAAGAGAAGTTTATGAAATGCTTGGCAACCTTCAAAACACAGGGTCATTTTCATTAATTACGTTGCAAAAAGAAATGTGTAGTAGCAAGGAAGCTACGGCATTAACATTAACGAATATGCTAGATGATCATGTACAACCACAAGAAATTGAAGCAATTATTACTAAATTAATGACCTTGGAAGTGAATTCAAAGGCGGAAAAGACATTGGAAATTGTTAAACAAGCAAATGACAAGGTTATTATTTTTACAGAATATCGTGCTACGCAAATTTATTTACAATGGTATTTACATTCTAATGGCATATCAAGTGTGCTATTTAATGGTAAGTTTAATAAAAGTAAACGAGATTATATGAAGCACCTATTTAAAGAAAGAGCACAGGTGCTCATCGCTACCGAGGCAGGTGGAGAGGGGATAAATCTTCAATTTTGTCATCATGTAATCAACTATGATCTACCTTGGAATCCAATGAAGCTAGAGCAACGTATTGGTCGTGTCCATCGTTTGGGACAGGAGCATGATGTCCATATTTATAATCTTGCCATTGAACATACAATTGAAGAGAAAATCTTGGAATTGCTTCATACAAAAATTGATGTGTTCGAGAAGGTGGTTGGCGATTTAGATGCCATTTTAACAAACTTTAAAGAATCTGTATAAGGTAGGGAGGTGCAGCTATGTATCCACAGCAAGTTCACCACTATTTAAAGGAATTTTTTATGGAGAATGACTGTGCAATTTTAGGAGAAGAGAATCATTATCTAACCGTTCAATTAACGATAGACATAGATAAAAGAATTATGAATAGGCCATTTTATTGGCAATATGTTGAAGCAACGAATAGCGAACCAAACCCAGCCCAAGTAACCTTTATTACAAATCAAACAGCAATGGCTGGTAATTTATTTGGGGAAGCTATTCATTACGGCTCTCCACGTTTAAATCAGATATTTTTAGCTACAAGGGAACTAGGAGCTTATGTTCAGTTGTTTGAAAAAGTGGATCGTGATATGGGGCAGGTTATTTTAACGCCCTGGTTAGGTGTTAACTTTAAAGTTTCGTATTGCTGTGATCGTACAAAAGAAATGCTTTACTCATTTGGCATTAATTTATTGACGGGCGTCATCAAGGAGGGTTTTCATGAAAGGATTTGTTCTTCGGACTTTAACATAGAACCTGAAGAAAATGTATTTCATGTGCAATATATTATTAAGCCTGCCAGAGCACTGGAAAGATTGAAAGCTACAATTGAGTCAATTATTGAGCAGGATGACCATTCCTGGGCAACGGAAGCACAAAAACGATGGCAACGTGATCAACGTGTGTTGGATTATTTTTATGAGGATATAGAGGATAAACCAGAGTGTTATGAAATTGAAAGAAAAGCATTAGAGGAGCAATATGAAGCAAAAATTAAAATAGAAGTCATTAATGGAGGATTATTTTATCTCTTTTAAATGAGGAGCTGTCTGACAAAAAGACAGCTCTTTTTCTGCTTTAATGATCTTCAACCATGCTTTGAAGCTGAGCCAATTTATTATCCCAAAATAAATGAAAGTATTGGAGCCAATCTTCAATCTCCTTTAAACGCTCCCTATGCAACGTATAGATTTTTTCACGACCTTTTTTTTGAGCAGAGATTAGCTCCGCCTGTTCCAATATTTTTAAATGCTTTACAACAGCCGTTCGACTAATCGTAAAATGCTCGGAAATATTGGAAATAGGTCTGTCACTTGCTGCAAGGAGCTGTAAAACACTTCTTCTTGTGGGATCAGCAATTGCTTGAAAAACATCATACTTTATGGCTGCTTCAGTCATTAGAATTCAGCAGCCTCTTTTAATTTATGATTAATAATCATTGTCCATCCGTTATCCATATTAGTACGTACGGCTTCAGTAGCAGTGTTTGCTTTAGGAATAATATGTGAAGCTTCCTTCCAGCCACCATGTGTTAAAGTAAATTCAGTATGCTCGCCTACTTCTTTTAACTCAAAAGTTACGAACCAGCCATCTTGATCCCAAGCAAATCGTAGAAAGTGCGGTGCATCTACACGTTCTACTTTACAGGGTGATGGGCCGAACGGTGATTGAATAGTGAATTCGTATCCTTCGATAGGTTGAAAATCATTTGGCATAAACCAAGCAGCTATTTTGTCAGCTGTTGCGACAGTCTCCCAAACTTTTTCGATAGGGGCATTTAATGTAATTGTTTTGACAATATCCTGTAATTTTTCAGTCATGTTCTATTACTCCTTTTTCAACGTTATTAAGTCCACTAGCAGAGGAATCTGTATAAAATATAACCATAGGGTGTTATGAATATATAACACCCTATGGTTATATGTCAACGTAAAAATTTTGTATCTTTCTGTTGGACTTGGCGTATGTTACAATTACTTTTATAATTTTCTGACAGAAAGGGTGGGCGTAATATGGTCAATATATCTGTATTCTTAGTTATGTGCATTTTACTTATTATTTTACCTGGCCCTGATACAGCGATTGCAACAAAAAACACACTGACTGTAAGTAGAAAGGGCGGTTTACAAACAATCATAGGTTCTTGTTGCGGTTTATTAATTCATACTTGTGCGGCTGTTATTGGACTTTCGGCGATTATTGTAAAATCCGCCTATATATTTGCTGTTTTAAAATATGTTGGTGCGGTTTATTTATGTTATTTAGGAATCAAGACCTTGTGGACACTTCGAACAATTCGAACACAATCTCCAGTTGTAGACGATGTAGGAAGTATAGAACACAAATATTCCCACCAATCTTGCTTTAAACAAGGGTTTCTCACAAATGTGACAAATCCAAAGGTCGCAGTATTTTTCCTAACATTTCTCCCTCAATTTGTAGATGGAAATAGTGGAACATTTTTTCCTTTTTTAATAATGGGTCTAATTTACACAGCATTAACAATGCTATGGTTTATCTTCTACGTGTACCTTTTAGATCGAATTAGTGCATTTATGAAAAAGCCATCAACTAAGGCAGTAATTGAAGGATTAACAGGTGCAATATTAATTGCATTTGGCATTAAATTAGCATTAGAAAAAGCTCACTAAAAAATACACCACCTTATTAGAGTTATTTTTTACTATAAAGGTGGTGTATTTTTTGTTGGCACTTAATAAGATAAGGTCATTTCTCTTTGAAAAATTTTTATTTAGGTTGGCTTATATTTGTCAGTAGAAGGTTTTTAAGTCTTTCTTGTAAAAATTTTTTCTTTTCTGCCCGCTTTTTATAGAGAGAAAAAGATTTTATAACAAATAAAGCTACTAGTATGATGACAATCAATGAAATAAATGAAAATAACATCGTAAAATCCTCTATCCAATTAGTTACATAGAAAGTTCGTTAGTAACAAAAATTTTATTCGTAATAACAAACGTTAATAATATATTTAAAGCAATTAATTTTGGTATGCCTTGTTGCTGAATAATAATGTGAGAAAACTTTAAATTAGCTATACGGTTAGCTAATGTATACTCCTCGGCTCCTGTTACTTGTCTACCATCGGGTGTACACCCTAAAACAAAATGCCCAGCATAAGAATTCTTGAGCACATAGGGATGCATGGATTGATAATGAACTTCCATGATCGTATCTGCTTCAATCATATAATGATGAGTTACTAGGAATTTTTTTAATGCGCCTTTTAGGTCAATGGCAATGGCAGTATCAGCTAGAATTGTCCGGAAATAAACAGGCACGATGTTGGCATGTTTAATATAAGGTTTCACTTCAATGCAAATTTCACCAGAATGTTGTACAAATAGCTGAACAATTGCTTGATGAATTCCATCTGTTAAAGTGACCATGGTATTTCCGAAATGAGCACTTTTAAAGAAAATACTGTCATCAGCAATATAGCCAACAGCAATATGACGATTCTCAATATGTAGCGATTTAGCTTTCACTCCTAAAACTTCCTCACAGTTCTTTAATTCATAAACATGTTGCTGAAATGTAAGACCTAAATAATGCCTATTAACTATTCGATTTTCAAGCAATTGCTTCAACATCTGTTACATCTCCAATCTTTGATAAATTATGACAATATTTATAATTGATTGTAGGTCATATAACTCTCAAAAAACTCTCCAAAAGTCGAAAAGATACGTATAATGGCAGGGGTGAAAATATCTAAATTTTATAGTTCAACACATTGCAAAGGATTAAAAAGAAAGGATGGAGAATTTATTGCTAAAGGGTAGTACTTGTAGATGCTTTTATAACAAATACGAATAAATGGAGAAGATAGTGATGGAATTAAGAGATTTAAAAGCCTTTATGGCTGTTGTTGAGCATAGGAGTTTTACAAAGGCTGCACATGATTCCTTTGTATCTCAGCCTTCATTAAGCAAAAGTATCAAAAAATTAGAAGAATCATTACAAGTTGAATTGTTGAACAGATCAACGCGTAATGTAGAACTTACTGATGCAGGTAGTATTGTTTATCATCAAGGACAAAAAATAATGCAGGCTGTCCAAGAACTACATATTTTGCTAGACGATTTATTAAATATTAAGACAGGTGCTATCAAATTAGGGATTCCACCTTTAATTGGAACTTTATTTTTCCCTGAAATCGCTAGGGGATTTCATCAGCTATATCCTGAAGTGCATTTAGCGCTTATCGAACGTGGTGCAAAAATGGTAGAAATGCTAGTTGAAAATGGTGATGTTGATATGGGCATCGTTGTATTACCAGTAGACGAAAGGAAGTTTGCTGTTCAATCCTTTATAGAAGACCAGTTTTATGTCTTTATGAATGAATCTCACCCCTATGCACACCAGGAATCCATAGCTTTACAAGATTTAGAAAATGAAACGTTCATTATCTTTGCAGAGGAGTTCACGCTTCACGACTATATAATTAAATCCTGTGAAAGTGTTGGCTTTACACCTACAATCGGCTATAAAAGTTCACAGTGGGACTTGATTGTAGAGTTAGTATCCTCCAATTTAGGGGTTACATTGTTACCCCACTCCATTGCAGCTAAGCAAACAAATACCAATGTGAAAATAATTCCATTAAATGATTTTGAAATGCCGTGGCGTTTAGGGATTATTACGAAGAAAAATGCCTATCAATCTTATGCATTAAAACAGTTACTTGAAATGATAGGTAGGAATGGTGAAAATAGATTTATTCGATATAGGAATAAGTAGTATTCTAATTAATTCCTTTACTTGTAAAATAGCAATGATGTAGAATTTTCCTTAATAAACGAGCAATTTAGGGAGGTTTCGAGATGGGGAATGGCAAGGTATGGAGTTCGTTTGAAGAGGCGATTGTGGATATTAAGGATGGAGATACATTAGCTGTAGGTGGCTTCGGGCTATGTGGTATACCCGAAAAATCAATCGCAGCATTAGTGCAGCAGGGAACTAAGGATTTAACCGTTGTCAGTAACAACTGTGGTGTAGATGACTGGGGATTGGGTCTACTATTAGCAAACAAGCAAATAAAAAAAATGGTTGCTTCTTATGTAGGAGAAAATAAGATTTTTGAACAACAATTTTTAAGTGGTGAGCTAGAAGTAGAGTTGACACCGCAAGGAACTCTTGCAGAACGTTTGCGTGCAGGTGGAGCGGGAATTCCTGGTTTTTATACAGCGACAGGGGTTGGCACACCAATTGCTGAAGGAAAAGAAGTGAAGGTTTTTGATGGCAAAGAATATATTTTGGAAGAAGGTATCGTTGCTGACTTTGCGCTGGTCAAAGCATGGAAAGCCGATAAGCTAGGAAATTTAGTTTACAGAAAAACATCACGCAATTTTAATCCATTAGCTGCTATGTCAGGGAAAATTACAATAGCTGAAGTGGAGGAAATTGTAGAAGTAGGCGAGCTAGATCCTGATCATATTCATACACCAGGGGTTTTTGTACAACGTGTATTATTAGGTGAAAATTACGAGAAGCGTATTGAGCGTTTAACGGTGAAGAAGGGGGAAGCATGATGGATACAAGACAAAAAATTGTTAACCGAGCAGTAAAAGAAATAGCCAACGGTATGAATGTCAATTTAGGCATAGGTATTCCAACACTTGTGGCGAATGCGATCCCAACCGATTATGACGTACTCTTACAATCCGAAAACGGACTTCTCGGTATTGGTCCTTATCCAGTAGAAGATGCAGTAGATCCTGATTTAATCAATGCAGGTAAAGAAACAGTTACGGCAGTTCCAGGGGCATCCTTCTTTGACAGTGCAGAATCATTTGCAATGATTCGAGGTGGACATATTGACCTTGCCATCTTAGGAGGTATGGAGGTATCTGAAACAGGAGACCTTGCTAACTGGATGATTCCGGGGAAAATGGTGAAGGGCATGGGTGGCGCAATGGACCTTGTCGTTGGTGCAAAGAGAGTGATTGTCGTCATGGAGCATGTGAATAAAAATGGTGAATCTAAAATAAAAAAACAATGTGAACTGCCACTAACGGGTAAAGGTGTCGTACATCGATTAATTACAGATTTGGCTGTATTTGATTTTACGAAAGAGGGCATGCAACTGATAGAATTAGCAGATGGTGTTTCTTTAGAGGAAGTAAAAGAGAAAACAGCTGCTTCTTTTAGCGTTGCTCTTATCCAATAACTTCAGACTTAGGACTGTTTCCAGCGTTATGGTCTCATTTTACAATAGTCTAAAAAGGGGATTTCATAACAATGGAACAGCAATGGACAAATGAATTAGCAGTCGCACAGGTGCGTGTGGCAAGACCAACCGATCAGCTAAAGGAAGTAGAACGATTTTACTGTGAAGGTGTCGGATTAAAGAAAATTGGTTCGTTTACAGAACATCGTGGCTATAATGGTTTAATGATTGGTCTTCCAGATGCAGGTTATCACTTAGAATTTACTGAGCATAGTGACGGTAGCCCTTGTCCAGCACCAAGTAAGGACAATCTTCTCGTACTTTATATCCCAAACAGAGATACCATTCGTCATATTGCCGAACGTCTTGCGCTCATGGGATATCCCGAAGTTGAGCCTGAAAATCCATATTGGGCTGAGAAAGGGGTAACCATTGAAGACCCTGATGGCTGGCGTCTAGTATTCATGAATACGGAAGGCATTTAAATAGAAAATTTTAAGCACGAGCACGTATGTAGTCTCGTGTTTTTTTGCAACCTAAAATACCCCTTGTAGTATATACTCTTTTTAGGGGGTTACTAAATGCAACGAATAAAGACATTAAACAAATGGTGCGAGGTTTTAGAGCAATCGAAGTTCAAACCTTGTATTGTGTTAAAAATTAGCATGACATGTATAAGTAGTATTTCAGCATTAAAGGAATATAAAGAATTACAAACGGAATTGCCTAAATATCTTGTCATTGTACAAATGGATCGGGTAATTTCAAATGCTATTGCCTGTGATCTTCAAGTGAAGCACGAATCTCCTCAACTAATAATCCTGCAGGGTGGGAAAGGAATTTGGCAAGCAACTCACTACAAAATAAAGCACTCTCTTTTAGAAAAAGCTATAGAACAATATGTAAAAAAAGATACTCCACAATAGGCTGTGGGGTATCTTTATGTGATTAATCTTCTAAAGCCTCATCTTCATGATAATTTGTAGCGCTAGACTCGATATCGACCTGTAGATAATTGGCCCAGTCTATTTTGTGAAAATCCTCTTCACTAAAATAAATATTCAAAACCTCGGTCATTGTTTTGTCCCCATCAGGTTCAGTGAGAGGAGCATACCAAGTAATAGCAGGTGTCTTCACATTTTTTAATTTGGACAAATCAGCGAAAATTTTAGTAGAATCCTTTAGCATCTGGCTTTTCGATCCTTCTGTTACATCTGTATCTTGAATGGAAATTGTGACAACACCGTCTTTCGATTCATCAACAGAGAATTCGTTTTTCACAATCGCGCCTACAATATCTTCAACATTCGTATTTTGATCGACTGCCACTTCCTTTGGTTCAGCGCTCTTTCCACAAGCTACTAACAGTAGTGAAATAAAAACCAATAGATAAATTATTTTCTTCAATGTCATAACCTCCCTTGTTACTCCATCTATGCGCAAAATGGGAGGGAATTATACAAAATACAAGAAGGTTGTCCTTACTTTTTATGAATGGTTAGGAAGTGATTGAATAAGGAGAAGAGGAGAATAGGTTGAATATAAAAAAGCACCTTAACCTAAATAGCTAAGGTGCTGTATCAATCATGTATAAAAAGCCGCGTATGCCGTAATTATTATAGAAAGTTTTAAACCACCACTCCTCAAAGTGGGTGTTCGCAGAAGTTTTCCTGCTTATCCTCATGCACCGTAGTGTGAGGCCCGTCATTCCAACTCCAATAATAAAACTCCCTTTTACAGCTTAAAGGTTAAAACTTAATATTATACGAACAATGCAGCCTTTATGGATATAATAAAGCATGATTGATAAACATGCAAGTAAGATGATAATGGCAAATTAGTCAATGGGCAAGTGTTCCAAATAGCGTTATAAACATCTTGTACTACCTTCAAAAAGGTGCTGATGTTTCATATTTTTTTCACAAATGCGAACGGAAAATACGAACAACCTTTGCTAAATAAGGTCGACTATGTAAAGATAGGAGCATAAAGAGGATTTTCCTAGTAAAAATATAAAAGGAGGAAGCAAAAATGGCAGCTTATCCAAATTGTCCAAAATGTCATTCAGAATATACATATGAGGATGGAGCAAATTATGTATGTCCAGAATGTGCGCATGAATGGAGTATGGACGCAACTGAACAGGAATCAGATGCACTTATTGTAAAAGATGCAAATGGTAATCTGTTAGCTGACGGCGATTCAGTTACTGTTATTAAGGATTTAAAGGTGAAGGGCAGTTCTTCCACTTTAAAAATTGGGACAAAGGTAAAAAGTATTCGTCTAGTGGAAGGCGATCATAATATCGACTGTAAAATTGATGGCTTTGGTGCCATGAAATTAAAATCAGAATTTGTGAAAAAGGCCTAACAAACAAAATGCACCTCAACTTTGGTAAAAAAGTTCAAAGGTGCTTTTTTGTTTATTGAAAAACCCTACGTAATAGAATGGCAAAAGCTGCGCCAATTAAAGCGAAAATGGTATGTAAAAGTGCGATGTAGCCAGCTCCAATCACAAGCGCCCCTATTTCAGTTAAAGAAAAGATTGTAATATAGAGCTCATTATTAAGATTATTAATGATAGCCCAAACGAATACAGGCAAAGAGCTTATGATAAAAACAATCCAGATGTTTTTATAGAAAAGGTAAGAAAGACAGCCGAAAAGAGCATATGAGATGACAAAGCCCTTTTGATTGCCAAGTAAGGACGAGTTAATGGCAAACATAAAGGATAATACAATAAATATGATATGAAAAAAGGATACTGTTCTTTTCATGGGTAAGTATGCGTTCTGAGTTGATGAATTGGCTACAAACTGCTGACATTGCTGACAAGTTGTTAGATGCTTTTCGACAAATTCTATTGTTGATGCTTGAAGCAGTTGTTTTTTATAAAGAGGTATTAAATCCTCTATAATTGAGCATTCCTGTGACAATACTTTCCCTCCATTCAATCTCTCCTCATTATACGACTTTTTGCGGAAAATAAAAAAAGCCTTCCGTGAATTTTTCAATCGGAAAACTTGTACATGCACCCTATTAGTTTGATGTTAATACTTCATTTGTTAATGCTTGAATATCGATATGTGTTTTTTCCTTTACTGCATCCTTTAAAATTTCTGTGCGGAAATAGTGGACGGTCGCTTCAAGTGGAATTGCCAACAGTTTTGAAAGGGCTGATTGATACATATAGACAAATTCTTTGTCAGTATTACCACGCTTTAATTCTGCGAAAGCCTCATAAAACTGGTCGAGTTTATCCGCAAATTCAAGTAGCCGACCCTCTAAAGTCTGATCCTTTCCTTCTTTCATCCGTTCAAAGAAAATAGCCTGAAATTCTTGAGGGATTTCATTGATAATGAATTTTTCCATCATCTTTTCTTCCACATGTGCGAGCATTTGCTTTAACTCTGGGCTAGCATGTTTTACTGGTGTCTTAATGTCACCAATAAACACTTCCGCAAAGTCATGATTGATTGTCTTTTCATATAAAGATTTCCAATCAACTGTTGCACCGTGCATTTCTTCTAACGTTGCGAAAAACATCGCATATTGTGACACTTTCCAAGAATGGGCTGCCACGTTGTGCTCTTCAAATTTGAAGCGACCTGGGCAACGAATAATACGCTCTAAATCATTAAGGCTTGTAAAAAATTGGTGAATACCTATAAAAATCACTCCTTTTTGTTCTATAAGTGCATGTTACTATAAACAATACCCTCTTTATACGTTTTTCAAACAATTTAACAATGATTCAGGCTGTGTTTACAAAGGATTCACAATTGCTGATAAAGTAAATTCAGCTTGAATGCTATAATGAAGGGGACTGATGAAAAGGGGAGTACACAGTATGTTTTCCATTTATACACTTCTTCTTTATATACATATTTTAAGTGCTATTCTTTCGATTGGGCCTTTGTTCGTTGTGCTAACCATTGTAAAAAAAATGCGCATAGCTTCCATGGATGACATGCCACCATATATAGAAGCCTTTAAGGGGTCCATTACGCTGGTCAAACATTCAGGGCATGTACTAGTAGCCTCTGGTATTTTGTTAATGTGGCATGCGGGCTATCATTGGAATACCTCGTGGATTGTATTAACCTTCCTCGTGATGTTTGCATCGATCGTATTTCTAGCAAGGGCGTTTAAACCGACGTTGCGTACTTTTAACACACCAGCATTTAATCATCTACAATTTGTTTCACTGTTGCATCGTAAAACCTGGATGTATATAGTATTATTGCTTATTATGCTATGGCTGATGGTAGCAAAGCCCGTTCTTTGGTAAAAAAGATAATGTCATCTGCAGAAACAGACCTTTTCACAAGGCTGAGGTTGATTTGCGTTCCGCCAGTGTCCTTTCCAGGGGGCGTCCGATGAGCCGCTTCACTCACTTACGTTCGCTCCAAGGTCTCATCTGCGACGCTAAATCCCCTAGGAGTGACGCTGGCTTCTATCCAATCAACCATTCTACAGAAGTGTTTTTCCCTTAGCGGCAGTAGCGATCAAATAGCCCATTATTTGAATTAGGGCTTTTATTTTCAATGGGGAGAAGTGATGAGTGACGACACTCCACACTAAAATGAGTAGTTAACACCTTCACTTTTTTTGAAAAACTTTGTTAAAAGCCTTTCATAAAGATTCTATTAATTGGTTTGTTTTTCAACACTATGAAAAAATCGCCCCCCTTAAGGAGTGCGATTTTTTAGCTTACTAAGCGTTTAAAATAACTTTTTCGAATTAATACATAGCTAATGAGGAAAAGCACAAAGAAACAACAAGAGCTAGCTATGGAAACTTGTAAAAATGCTGTAGAAACCATTGTTTGTATAGCCAAAAGTGTAATTAGCAAGAGTGTAATAGCTATGGTGAATGGTACAAAAATAAGAATCGCCAATTCTTTAGTGATAATGGTAGCTAATTCATTTCTAGAAAGTCCTAACTTACGTATACCAATATACTTTTCCTTCTCTTGTTGTAATGTTGTTTGTAAATAGAAGTACAATATACTCATGGCTGCACTTAAGAAAATTAGACTTAACATGGAGCCGATAAAGAACATGACACTTTTAACAAACATCTCTGTGTTATATAAATCAATTTTGGATGTTACATAACGTTCTCCAGGTAAAGAGGGTAAGTCACTGGTAATAATTTTTGCCAAATCTGTGTGGGCTGTCCAATCTTCCAGTTCATAGATATACGTTTTATAAACAGGGTAGTCAATGGTTTTGTAAATGTCATCAGGTACAATGAAATAACTTTGTTGGAAGCCAGTAGATAGCAGATTTTGCTCATGGGTGCTGGCTAGTTTTAAAGATTTTATATACAGATCGCTGGCATTGTTTGTTGTAGGCGCTACATCTCGACTGCCAGCGACGGCAATAAATTCATCTTTACTTAGTTTGTTGTCCTGATGCTGGATCAGGTTATAATCCGATAACGCCATATAGCCAATGCGTTGATCTTCCTTTGATTTAAATTCAATAAAATACTTGTGGGCTTGAACCGTTGATAAAGTATCTTCAAGATAATCAAGATCAGCCTTTACCATGTTGTCATCAGCTTTTGGATCAGCAATATATTGAAAGCTATATGGATAATTTTCTTCACTAGTCTTTTTTACATTGTAATAAGAGCTAAATAAAATACTTGTACATAGAAAGACACCGCTTAATAGGATAGTAATTAGAAACAGCATATTTGCATGTGATTTCATTTTTGCATTTAAATTGGACGCCAAAAGCATATTTGTTTTTTGAAGATAGGCAGGAGACTTTTCATATATTTTTAAAAACAAACGAAATCCTTGTGTAATAACTAAATAAATCGTACTAAGAATGCTAATAAAAAATAACAGATAATAAAGGACACTTAAAGTGTCTACAATGGAATGCTCGATTTTTAGCAAGTAAGCTAAAGTGGCAGACATCAAAATACTTAGTATTAATAACACATAATGAGGCTTAATAGATTTCTCGATAACTGTATCGCTTTTTAAAAGTTGGATAGACGCTTCTTTATTAATGAACCTCGTAACAACTGTCGATATTACAACAAATAAAATCAGAAATAATCCTATGGTTATGCTGATTGCTTGAAGAGGGATGTACATACCAAATGTTTCTGCCTTTAAAATGACTTTTGCACCCATTAAGAAAAGAGGTGTAATAACAAGGCCGAGAACGATAGCCGCCAGAATAGCTAAAATGCCAATCAACAGATTTTCACGGAAGCCCAGCTTACGAATCTGCTTCATGGAAGCCCCAGTAATCATAAATATTCCTAAGGTCTTGGTCTTCTTACGTAAAAATGCTGTGATTGAATAGGTAATGTAAATAAAAGAGAATAAATAAACGAGCATACTAGCTAGCATTAAAGAAATTCCAAGTGTAGAGTTTGGATCTAGGCTTTTCAGATTTGGATGAAAGACGATAACAGAAAATAGAAAGAAAATAATAATAGAAAACATACTACTCAAGAAGTAAGAAACATACGTCCATTTGTCACGTAAAATATTTTGAATCACAATATGATTAAAGCTCATGCTGTCCACCACCTAGAAAAGCAAGCGTGTCCATAATTTCCTGATAAAAATGCTTACGGTTGTTGCCTCGATGTATTTCGTTATATAATTTCCCATCTTTAATAAAAATAATGCGATTGGCAAAGCTTGCTACATAAGGATCATGTGTCACCATGAGAATAGCCGTATCAAGCTCTTGATTAATTGAGGAAAATAAGTTCATGACATCATTGACAGCCTTTGAATCCAAGTTTCCAGTAGGCTCGTCTGCTAACAATAAACTTGGCCCATGTATAACGGCACGAGCGATAGCTACTCGTTGTTTTTGTCCACCTGAAATTTCATAAATACGTTTCGACAATAGTTCCTCGATACCAAGAAATTGAGCGACATCCTTTAAACGTTGAAGCATTTTTGAAGCAGGTATGCTATCTAATGTTAATGGCAATAAAATATTTTCTTTCACTGTTAATGTATGCACAAGATTAAAATCCTGAAATACAAAACCTAGTTCAGAGCGTCTAAATTTGGCGAGCTCCTCATCATTTAATGCGTAAGGATTATGATTGTTTATGAAGATATCGCCAGCGGTAGGACGATCAATAGTGGATACACTATTTAAAAATGTTGTTTTCCCACTACCTGAAGGTCCCATGACAGCTACAAATTCCTGTTGCTGTAGCTGAAAATCGATACCGTTTAACGCTTTATAGGTGATCTCACCGATGTATTCCTTGTGCAAATTGGTTACTTGTAGTATTGTGTTACCCAAATTAAAACAACTCCTTTATGCTCATTAGATAACTTTAGTATAGAAAAGGAGCGGCACATAACCTATTTCTCTTGATGACGTGAAGATGACAACTTTGTCATCTTCATTTTTTAAGACTATTTGAAAAATTAATGGAAAAAGTAGTGACATGCTCAGAAGATTGTAAAGTGAAGGGGTGCTCTAGTGTAGTTAAAATCTTTTTCACTAAATATAAGCCTATACCTGTTGCTTCACCACTCGTTCGCCCCTTCATACCTGTATAAAATAAATCAAAGACTCGTGCTATTTCACTAGTAGGGATCGTCTCACCAAGATTTTTTATGTGCAAAGCCGTGTTGTCATAATGGATATGAATGGTGCTTGCCATTTCACTATATTTAATGGCGTTATTTAATACTTGATAAAGTACAATTTTTAACCACTTTCGATCTGAATAAATGATTTGGTCTTCAGCGAACGTCAGCTTTGGAAAAACTTCTCTTATGATAAAGAAATCCTTCAAATCATTGATGACTTCTTGCACGAGTCCTTTTAAAATAATAGGTTCAATTTTTAAATCAGCTACTAAATGAGATGTGCGCTCATACGTTAATAACTGATTGAGGGTAAATGTCAATTTATTGCACTCTTTATTGATGGTATACCATTGCTGCAATTCGTCAGTGGTCTTGTTGGGTGTAGCTTGAACGATTAATTGAATAACAGATAAAGGTGTCTTCATTTGATGTGCAAAATGTGATAGAACTAGTTGCTTCTCATGTGCTTGTTCTTCCAATCTTTGCTGTTGGGTTAAAAATAAATACTGTATTTGCCTTAGTTTTTCACTATAGTATTGCTCAATAGCTGCACGTGGTTCAAATAAATGAAGATCATCCTGTGTGTTGATATTTTTTTGTAAATGATGATAAAACTTTCTTCTTCGATAATAACGACCAAGCAGCCACAGAATAAATAGAAAGCTGACAAGAAAAATAAAGTAGGCATAGTGTGAGGATAGGTCATCTAATACATGAATTATCCAAGGTAATAGGAGGAAGCTTATGCTATAGAGAATAATGATACTAAGATGATCTCGAAAGAATAGCTTCATTCACTTTCCTCCACTAATTGATATCCAAGACCACGGATCGTTTTAATCTCAAGTTTAGAGTGTACGGCTTCCAATTTTCTACGTAATCGACCAATATTCACAGACAAAGTATTTTCCTCAACAAAGGTTTCATCATCCCAAATAGCACTTAAAAGCTTTTGACGCGGCACTACATTAGGGTAAGCTTCGAATAATAACTTACTAAGCTGCATTTCTTTTAGCGTTAACAGGCTCTCTTTGGCTTTTGTTTGAAGACGAACTGTATCTGGATTTAATGTAGTATTGGCTATAGTTATGGTTGTTGTCTCGGTAAAAGCATATTCACCATAGGTACGCCGAAGTAGTCCATTTACTTTTGCCATGAGGACATCCAATGAAAAGGGCTTTGTGATAAAATCATCGGCACCATTTTCAATTCCATATACTTGATCAATATCATTTACTCTGGCAGAGACAATGATGATGGGACATGTTGAGAGTTGACGGATTTTCCGTGACCAAAAATAGCCATCGTAAGTCGGGAGATTGATATCCATAATGACCAGGTGTGGTTGTATAGTATTAAATTCTTCAATAATGTGTGGAAATTGTTGTACAGTAAAACATTCAAACTGATACTTAGCTAAGTGCTCGACAATCAGTGAAGCTATATTTGCATCGTCTTCTATTATGTATATTTTGTACATACCTATCGATCCTTCCTTTATTCTATATGTATACTGTACCCTCATTTCGAAAAATCTATATGTAATTGGAAACTTGAGAAAAGAGTCACTACAAAAATGGCGTTGTAATGACTCCGATTTTTAATCTTTAGGTATATGGAAAGTAACATTTGTACCTTGGTTTATAGTACTTTGAATTTGTAATTGTTGGCCATAAATTCTTTTAAGTCGTAGATTTGTATTTCTTATTCCTATACCAGAGCTTGTCCCTTTGTAATCTTCTTGCAATTCCTCTAATAGAGTGGGGCTAATTCCCACACCATCATCTATTACGCTAATGGATACATAAGTTGTGAAATCTTTAATACGAATACAAACAGTACCGCCTTCTTCTTTCTTTAATATACCGTGTCGAATGGCATTTTCAACTAACGTTTGTAAAGAAATTGGAGGAATTTCAATTTGTATCGTTTCATCAATATCCCATTCAATCTGAATTAATTCACCAAATCGCTGCTGTTTAATGTAAAGATACGAACGAACTAAATCGAGCTCATGCTGTAGTGGTACTACTCTTTGAAGATTTCTGACATCGAAGCTGGCATGTAAATATTCACCAAAGTGATGCATTAAATCGATCATTCTATCTGTATCAATAGTACTAAGTGAGGCAATGGTATTAAGTGTATTAAATAAGAAGTGTGGTTGGATTTGAGATTGCAGCCAAGCACTTTCTAAATGTAGACGTTGTTGAATACTATATTTTAAATCAATTAAAGCTCGACTTCTTACTTTTAGCTCTAATGCATTAATAGGTTTTGTTACATAATCATTAGCACCATAGGCAAAGCCTGTATAAACATCTTCAGGGTGCTTTCTTATCGTCAATAATAAGATAGGTAATTCCAGCAATGAGTATTGTTTTCGTATTTTTTGAATTACAGCATAGCCTGAAATATACGGAAGCATTGCATCAACAATTACTAAATCCCATGATTCTTGCTGAATCAGAGCTAGAGCTTTCTCACTGGTTGTAACAGTAGTAATTTCGTATTCAGAGATCGAAAATATACTTTTCATCGTTGCTAAATTCATAGGGTCATCATCAATCATTAAGATCCTGAAATGCTTATCTGACACCATGGATAACTCTTGTTCATTTGTGGATAGCTGAGTTTTAGCTTGTGCATTAAAGGTTGCGTATTCCTTTTGTCTACTTTCATCTGCAAGAGGTAATGTAAAATAAACATTCGAACCTTTGTTAGGAATAGATTGTATATTTAACGTACCTCCATGTAATTCAATCAGTTTTTTTGAAATAAGTAGGCCAATACCAATGCCTTCATCATATTCTTGGCCCTGTTCATAGGGCGAATACAAAAGACTTTGTACAAAATTGTCCATGCCTTGTCCAGTATCACGAATGTGGATAATAGCCATATGCTGTTCTTCACGAGCAATAATTTCTATAGAGCCTTCACCTGTATACTTTAGGGCATTATGCAAAATGTTAAATAGGATTTGAATAAGGCGATTTTCGTCGGCTAATACATTTGGGAAACTTGGAGGTACTAAAGATACCATATGTATTTGTTTACCATTTGCAATAAAGCGGAGGATATCGAAAACTCCATAAACAGCACCTTGAAGATTTACACTTTGTGTATGGAGATGTAAATCTCCTTCTTTTAAACGAGTAAAATCCAGTATGTTGTTTAACGTAAAGGACATACTTCTACCTATATCGATAAGGTGTTTAAGATTTTTTTCATCTTCAGTAACAAGTTTGTTATGTGGGTTGTCATAAATGGATTGACCTAGGGTAATCATCCTATTCATTGGACTCCAAAGTTTTTCTGCATTACTTGTAAGGAATTCATCTTTTAAAGCATCCTCGTGTTGTAGTTTAGTCACTAAGTTTTGAATTTGCTGAGAGTTCTCATGAAAACGTTTGAACCAATAGCTAGAAAAACCAAGCATGATAAATAAATAATCGAATGGATAAACGGGAATATCGAATACGTAAACAGATTTAATGAAACCCCATATAATACCATTTGTGGTGCCGATAGCTGTTAGTGCAATAAAAGCAGAGCTCCTTTTTTGGTTTTCTAAATACTCTCTAAGAGCCAGTACCACTACGTAAAGAAAGGATACTAGATAAAGTACGAAGAAAATATTCTTCGTAGGTATCAGCCATGTCATTGGTAAAACAATCGTGAGTATTGCATTTAAAACATAACAAGCAAAAATCCATTGAAATGTTTTAGTGTTGTGATATTTGACTAAGAGGACTCTCATAAACTGAACAAAGAAAAAGGAGGCTCCTAGAAAAATAATAGAAGAAAGCTTATAGGACCATACATAATTCAGATGCAACCAATCCAGTAGGGAGCGATCAAACGTAATTAATTCATCTGCTAAAGGCAAAAGAAAACCAAATGTGAAAAGTAAAACGATAGATTTTCGATAGATGAACAAATATACAAGTATGCTAAAAAGAGAGAATATGATTAGCATAACTACAATAGTTGAAAGAGATAGCCCTACAATTAATTGATGATGCGTCATCGCTGACGCAGTGCCAAATAAAATCCTTTTATTAATAATAGGACTTGTAGGTGTATCAAAATTAGATACATGAAGTATGAGATTAATTTCAGATTGTGTATTAGTAAAATAAACAGTATAAGGTGAAGCTTGACCTTCATGGTCTTCTGCATTATCTGCTACTTTGCCTGATTTTCCTACTAGCTTTCCATTTATATATAAGGTTGATGCAGTTGAGATAGCAGGTATACGAATGGCATATCGATCATTATCTAAATTGTTTGGTAGCAGAATTTTTAACTGATAAGTGCCATAGGGTTGAGTCGTTCGCTCATCTTTTGACGCAGGAATATTTTGGGTATTATACGTATTGCTATGACTCTCTTTGTTACCTCCCTTATTTTCAGAATTCACAAATTGTCCAGGATAATAAATCCATCCTCCATCCAAGGAAATAACTTCTTCTTCCGATGTAGTCAAATTGTTTATGTGGACCACACCATCTTTGGCACTAGGTTGATGTGTAGAGGGGAGGAAATAGTTTAACCATAATAACCTTAGAAAAGTAAGGACTATAAAAATGGCAATTATAATAAGTAGATGTTGGGTAGAAGCTTTTCTCAACACAGCAATTTTTCCCTCCTAATAATCTCTATCTACCATGCCACGAAATTGGAAAAAAGAAAATATAATGGATAATAAAAGAATGCTTTAAGCCTATATAAATAGAACAATTTGGAGTTAGTAGTACTATCGATTTTTTCCTTTTAAATTGAAGGAGGAAAAAATCATTAGTGTTTAAGTTTTCTTTAAGAGGTTTGACGTATGATGATTGAATAAGTATATCAAAATTTAAACATAGATAAGATTAACGAAAAAACATCTCAATGGGAGAAATGATCTATTGTGGGTAAATTCAAGTTAAAGTTATCGTTTCTTATTATTAGTATGACAACTATTGTTGTCCTCATGACATCTAGTATTAGTATTTGGATTAGCTATCGTAATTTCAATGAAATTTTGAAGGAACATAAAACAAATATACAAGAAACTTATGTAATGGAAGTCTCGACAATTACGGAAAGCTATTTACAAGATGCTAAGACAGATGACCATTCATTAAAGCTGTATACGCAACAAATGGTTGATACTTTACTTGATGAAAGAATAGTGTCCTTCAATTTGTTTTTTAAAAAAGTCCTAGGGCCAATCATAATAGTTATAGCGACTATAATGGGATTTGCTATTTGGTTTGCTATTAAAATTACACAGCCTCTCAAAGAGCTATCGAAAAGAATTGAAGTAGATGAAGGAGCACAAGGGATTGAGGAAATTGCTGATTGGTATAATGAGGTAAATTTATTGAAAAAGAATATTCAAAATATGATGATCTGTTCGGAAAGTAAAATCCATGACTTAACAGAGCAGTTGAACTTAGATTCATTAACAGGGATTCTTAATCGCAGAAGAATGGATCAAATTTTACACAAATTAATTATTGATAAGGTTCCTCATGCCATTATCTTAATAGATCTAGATGATTTTAAAAGTATAAATGATACATATGGTCATACTGTAGGAGATGAAGTTTTAAAAGCCTTTGCGATTACTATGCAGAGCAGTGTCGGGGAACAGGGGTTATGCTTTAGATTTGGCGGCGAAGAATTTATGGTCATCTTACCTTCGATGAATATAGAGGATGCAGTCCAATTAGCGGAAAGTCTCCGAATTAAACAAGCTTTACAAGAAACTGTGTGTGGAAGACCTGTGACAATGTCTGCTGGAATTACGGCTTTTACACCAAATGTCCAAAGTCCCAATCAACTGATAGAAATTGCAGATCATGCTTTGTATAAGGCTAAAAAATCTGGAAGAAACTGTTTGTGTGTTGTAAGTAATATGAGACAAATGATTGTTAAATAATTAAACTATATAAGCATGCTAGCACTGGACGCTAGCATGTTTTTCATGTCTTTAGGGGTAAACGCTTGTTTCATGCTCTTTTTCATGTGCATGTAAGACGTTTTGAAAAAGTTCTGTGGTTTCCTGAGATGGTGACACATTTAATTCTGTTAATAGAAGGCTATTAAAAGAATGGTATATTTTTATAGCTTCTGCGCGATTTCCAATTTCAGTATAATGTTGGATTAATTGTTGCACGATTTTGTCGGAATACGGATTAAACTCTAAAGCAAATAACAATGAACGCTCTCTGTTTTTAAGGTTCTGATTTTTAGAGTAATAAAGTATCAATTCATCAAGTAGTTGACTAAATTGTTTATTCATCAAATTTGTTTTACTAGTAGTCCATGCATAGTCCATTGTTGCCATAAATTCACCATGGTAATTTTGGATGAGTTCCTCAGCTTTTTCAATATTTAATCGTCCTGTTTCAGCTTTGGTATTTAAGATATCCTCCAAATCAAAGGCATCACATTGAAAATCGTTTAGTTTCAAAATATAGCAGCCATTTGCATATTCAATGACATCCGTGTAGCCATAAGATGAAAGTGTTGTACGTAAGTAGGAGACAGTAGTATGCAATTGTACTCTGGCTTTTTTTACATCCGTATCACTCCAAAGTGAATCTAAAATGTTATCACGAGGTACGGGCATATGAAGCTGTAAAAATAGAAAGGCAAACAATTCTTTGCTTTTAATTGTTCTCCAATGAATTACTTTTTCATCAAAAGAAACGACAAACTCTCCAAAGCATCTGATTTGAAGCATAGGCTTTTGATGCGTTCGAGTTTTCTCCGATGATAGATTTTTTTGGAATAGCTTTTGTATTCTGTTAATGGTTATCTCTAAACGAGATTTTGAAACTGGCTTTAATAAATAATCAAGTGATTGTACATCAAATGCCTGAACAGCATAGTCTCGATAGGCAGTTACAAAAATGATACAGATATTTTTATCCCATGTTTTTAACAGTTGTGCTACTTCTAATCCGCTCATACCTGGCATTTCAACGTCTAAAAATGCTACTTGAAAGTCTAAGGTAGGTCCTTCTTTCAATACATCCTTTGCAGTAGTAAAAGTTCGAATGACCTCTATGTTATCAAATTCATTTAAATGTTTTTTCATACTAACCAGAGCTAATGGCTCATCGTCCACGATAATTACCCGAATCACATAAGGAACCTCCTTTAGATAAATATGGCTGTATGATCAGATTGAGATATCTATTATGGATCCTTTATATGGGTGAGTAGGAGCTGTTTGTTGCTGAGGTAGTTCTTTCAGTAATTCAATTGCAGTAGTTGTGTTTAAATTAAGAGCATTTTGCATGACACTCATCTGTACTGTTTGTTGGAGTTCCATCAGCTGGGATGACATAAGTGAATTAACTTCCATTTTTATTCCCTCCTTTTCTTTTTTTATCGGCTAAATATAGCAAATATCTAATATAAAAAAGTCCTAAACAGACCTACTAAATTATAGTTTATACGCAATAAATTGATTAAATTACTAAAAAATTAATTGAAATTGTATATTTTTCCGTTTTTATAGTAATAATTCCTAATATCAGGTAGCTAGTCCTGAGTTATTAATTTGCAAACTTATGGTTGCTTACATATATAGAGCTTTTAACTCTAGTGTGCTAGCAACAGATTTGCAACAAATAATAAAATGATGGAGGTATTACTAAACATGAAGAAAAGAGCATTAGCTTTAGCGGTAGTATTGACATTTGGTGTGAGTCTCTATGCTAGTCCTTCCTTTGCTAAGGACAAGTCGCCAGGCAATATACTATGGGCACTCCCGCAAATTTATAATTTAACAGTTGGTGAGTTCCAGCAATTAAATGAAAAGGATTCATTATGGTTTTACCCAGAGCAAGACTTAGTGAAAGACACGTCAAAAGCAGAAGAACCATCGGGGGATGAATATGTCATCAAAGGTGGGGATACTTTATTTTCAATAGCTCGTATTAATAATGTAACTGTAGATGATTTGAAGAAATGGAATCACCTTGCGTCAGATTTGATTTTAGCTGGTGAATCGATAGCTATTAAAGCTTCAGCTGCAAAACCAAAACCAAAAACTTCCGAGGGGATTGCAACAGCTGCTAAGCCTGCTGCACCTGCCAAAACAAAACCAGCAAGTGCTCCAGCAACTGTCTCTGGTAAAACATTAACAATGCGTGCGACTGCGTATACAGCCTATTGTGAAGGCTGTTCAGGAATTACAGCAAATGGAACAGATATAAGGTCGAATCCTAATTTAAAGGTAATCGCTGTAGATCCACGGGTTATTCCACTTGGTACGAAGGTTTGGGTGGAAGGTTATGGTGAAGCAATCGCTGCTGATACAGGTGGAGCTATTAAAGGAAATAAAATCGATGTATTTATTCCTACTGAAGGACAAGCACTTCAGTGGGGTGTCAAAACAGTAACGGTAAAAATCTTAAATTAATTATGAAAGGGGTTTCTCGAACTTTGGGAAATCCCTTTTACTTTGGTTGAGTTTCCTATTCAAGCTCAAATGAAATAGGAGCCATTATAGAATCGTAAATGATTAATTTTGCATAAGTACTGAAGAAATTGGAAATCATCAGAAAGAGAGGAGGTATTTTTATGAAAAAAATAAGCTTAATGAGTCTTTCTTTACTAATTTTTGTTGCGGGTTGCAGTTTTTTCGATAAGAAAGAGGAGAAAGTAGCTGTCAATGCATCTACCCCTTTAACAGCTACTGCAAAAGTAATTGGTGCAAATAATGAAAGCTATGGCAATGCATATCTTCAAGAGGAAGATAATGGGGTTATGATGACGCTCGCATTAACAGGCTTACCACCAGGCACACATGGTATCCATATTCATGAAGTAGGAAAGTGTGAACCACCTAAATTTGAATCAGCTGGTGCCCACTTTAATCCAACAAACAAGGAACATGGTAAACTAAATCCTAATGGTTATCATTTAGGGGACTTACCAAATTTGGAAATTGGTGAAGATGGCAATGTGGATCTTAATTTTTTAGCTGAGGGGTTAACTTTACAAAAAGATCAACCAAATTCGCTATTAGATAGTGATGGAAGTGCTATTGTCATTCATGAATCAGCGGATGATTATAAAACAGATCCTGCTGGTAATTCAGGAGCTAGAATAGCCTGTGGAGCCATTCAATAGAATGAAAAGTGAGACTGTATCTGAATGTCAAAAGATGCAGTTTTTATTTTGTAAATAAATAGAAAAAATACGATAGTTCAATCTAAAAATGAGATAGGTTTTATAGTTATAATGCATAATGTATATAATTTATTGCAATTTACTAAAAATCTATTGTATAATCCTTTTATCAGAAAATTCAATTAATAAGGAGTGGTACAATGGGGAAGTTGTTAAATTCAAAGTTTGAAACGTATTTAATGGATCAAGAATTCGATTTACGTGAAGAAGAAGAGAAAAATGAGGAGCAAATGGTGAATATTCAGTATGAAGAGTATCCAGAAGGGTTTTTTACAAGTTTATAATGAAAATTTGATGGGCTATGTTGAAAGTATACTAACTTTTAGCATAGCCCATTGTATATTATACCTCTATTGATAAATGGCTTTTCCAGTGCATATGAATGTAATATATGATTAAAATAAGTGTATTAGGTCTGAAGACATATGTACTTTTCTGAAAAAAATTCATGTATAATGGGAAACAAAAATGCGTATAGAGGTGTAGTTATGTCGAAAGCTTTAACAGTAGAAGAAACGATTTATCAATGGTTTGATCATTTTCATCAATATCCCGAAGTAAGTTGGAAAGAGTTTGAGACTACTAAAAAAATTGCTTCCATACTGGATGAATTGCATGTTAGTTATCGTTTATTAGGTGATATACCAGGATTAATAGCTGAAATTGGGACTGGTAATGAAATTGTTGCAGTACGTGCTGATATTGATGCCTTATGGCAGGAAGTTGATGGGAAGTGGCAAGCAAATCATTCGTGTGGACATGATGCGAATATCTCCATGGTTCTTGGTGCATTATTACTACTGAAAGATCGCACCTTACAACATCGTATTCGTTTCATCTTCCAACCTGCTGAAGAACTAGGAAATGGCGCATGTGCAACGTTTGATAGAGGCGCGGTTGATGGAGTATCACATTTATTTGGTGTTCATTTAAGACCAATAGAAGAATTACCACTTGGCAAAGTTTCGCCTGCGATTCATCATGGCGCTGCTTATTTTTTAGAGGGATCTATTCAAGGTATAGATGCACATGGTGCTAGACCACATCAAGGTAAAAATGCCATTGATGTTATTATGGCCGTGCAACAAATGCTACACAGCATTCATTTATCACCATTTGAACCACATTCTGCTAAGTTAACAAAAATCATTGCGGATGGTGGTAGTACAAATATTATTCCAGGTAATGCTAGTTTCTCAATGGATGTTCGCGCACAGCATAATCAACAACTTGAATTGTTGCGCAGTAAAATTGAATCTGGCCTGAAATCAATACAGCAACAATTTGAAATTGATATGAGTTGGAAGTGGATAGATTTCACACCAGGTGCTGAAGTTTCCCCAACTGCTGCGAACATGGCCAAGAATGCCATCATTGAGGCTTTGGGAGAAGGGCATTTAGCAGATGAAATAACTACACCAGGTAGTGATGATTTCCATTTCTATACAGTTAAAAAGCCAGAATTAAAAGCGGCAATGATTGGAATTGGTGCAAATTTAACACCAGGATTACACCACCCTAAAATGACATTTGATCGTAGTGCCTTAATTGATGCTGCGAAAGTACTTGCATGTGTATTAGAAAAAAAGCCTGAATAAAAAAATATTAAAAGCTATATGAAAAAATGTAACTTTTTTTTCATATAGCTTTTTTGCATGAACATTTTTAATGATGCATGGATATTCAAGGGTTTGCATTGTTTTTTATTGCTACTTGAAAGCGTTTTATTACGCTAAAATAAAGGGATTTGCTAGGGAAGCATAAATTTTTTGCGTTGACTTTTAATTTTTTGAATATTAAGCTAAAAAACGTAAAAAATTATTTGCGTCTTGAAAAAACCGAAAAGGGATTTGGTGCAAAAAAAGGGGATGGAAAAATGAAAAAGGATATTAATGCGGGCTGGGCACTACTAACTTTTGCAATTATGATTATTACTATGTTGATTACAGTAGTTGTTTTAGAGCAAAGTCCTCACGTACCTCTTCTTGTTGGCACAACTGTAGCAGCAATTGTTGCCAAAATGCATGGATATAAATGGGCAGAAATTGAAGAGATGATGTATAAAGGGATACGTCTGGCATTACCTGCCATTGTTATTATTATTTTAGTAGGTTTGACAATTGGGGCATGGATTGGCGGCGGTGTCGTAGCAACAATGATTTTCTACGGTCTAAAGTTAATTTCTCCAGCGTGGTTCCTTGTGACAATCATGTTGTTATGTTCAATTGTGTCATTAGCTATTGGTAGTTCATGGTCTACAATGGCTACAATTGGTGTCGCGGGTATGGGTATTGGTTTAAGTATGGGTATTCCAGCGGCTATGATTGCTGGTGCTGTTATTTCGGGTTCATACTTTGGAGATAAGATGTCACCATTATCAGATACAACAAATCTAGCAGCAGGATTAACTGGTACAGATCTGTTTGCACATATTAAGCATATGCTTTATACAACGATTCCAGCGTTGATTATTTCACTTGTTGTTTTTGGATTCATGGGTAGAAAATTTGCAGAAGTTTCAATGCAATCTGAAGAAATATTAACAACTTTAAAAGTGATGGAAGAAAGCTTCGTTATTTCTCCTTTACTATTACTTGTTCCTGTGGGGGTTATTGTATTAGTAGCTAAGAAAGTACCAGCAATTCCAGCTTTAATTATAGGGATTGTTTCAGGTTTCTTACTACAGATTTTTGTACAAGGTGGTTCAGCTGCAAGTGCTGTACAAGCATTACAGGCAGGCTTTGAAATCTCAACAGGTAATCACATGGTGGATGATTTATTTAACCGTGGTGGTCTAGACTCGATGATGAATACGGTTTCAATGACGATTGTAGCGATGACATTTGGTGGTATTTTAGAGTATTCAGGAATGTTAAAGGCATTGATGAATGTAATTGTGAAGTTTGCTAAATCTACTGGAAGTCTTATTGCTTCAACGATTGCAGCTTGTGTAACAACCAACGCAACATGTTCTGAGCAATATATCTCAATTGTTGTTCCTTCACGTATGTTCGCGGGTGTCTATCAACAACGTGGTTTACATTCTAAAAACCTCTCTCGTGCATTAGAGGATGGGGGAACATTAACATCTGTTTTCTTCCCTTGGAATACTTGTGGTGTGTTTATTTTAGCTACTTTAGGTGTAAGTGCAATGGAATATGCACCATATGCAATTCTTAACTTTACTGTACCGATTATTTCTATTATCTATGGATATATTGGATTTGCTATTGTTAAATTAACGCCAGAAGAAATAGCAGAAGCTGAGAAGCGTAAAAAGGCGCAAGAAGCTGAAAATACGGATAATTTGGTAATGGTTGACTAAAATAAAAATTCTCGTAGATTCATGTGTATCTACGAGAATTCTTTTATGAGGCAGTTTAGTAAGTTGCAAAATTCAATTGATAAATTTTACGAGGACGTCCTTGTTGATGGGTCATTTCTTCACCAACAATATTTACATAGCCATTATCAACTAATTTTTTAATAATACGCTCTGTAGTACGTCGTGTTACTTGGAGGTATTCAGAAAGATTTTGAGATGTAAATTGAGCTGACTGTCGTTCGTTACTAAAATTGATTATTTTAGAAATATTTAATGGACTTAAACTTGTAAGCTTAGCCATTTGTAAAACATAAGGATCATCGGTTTTTAAAGAAATTTTACCTTCTGTATTAGGGAAAGGCCCTAATAAGTTTTTATGTTCATCAAGAATATAAATCTCAAAAGGTTTAGTAAATGTTAAAGCATGCTGAGCATTTTGTGTGGCCTCCAAAATGGAATAGCCATAGCCAAATGCTAGCTTAAAAGGTTGTTCAACTTGCTGTATGAGCTGCTCTAAGTTTTCCTTTTCGAGAGCATTTTGAAGATGTCCAGCAGTTGTGTATAGCTCAAAGGAATGCGTTGAAATTTGCTTAAAAGTTGAAAAGGTAGCTTTCGCAATTTGACTTAAAACAGTTGATTCAATGGAAGTATTTTTAGGGATTTCTAAGAGACCCACTACAGCCTTGAAAGCTTCTGACTTGGTTAATAGTGATTTTGATTTTGTTTCTTCAAGGCATTGAATAATAGATTTGGTAGCATCTAACATACGCATTGACGGTATTTGAAGTGCTTGTAATTCATCAAATACACTATGAATACTGGTAATGACAAAATCAATACTTTTTGAATTCCACAGGGCGATATGGCGTTTTAAAATATTCTCAGTTGGCTCAGTAATCGAAATATGCTGAACATGTGGCTTTTGACCATGAAATTCTATTTCTGCTAAAACATTATCAACGAATGCAGGATTCATTACATCAATGGATATCCTGTCGATAGCTACAGCATGTTTGGCTACTAATGATAATAATGTTGTAGAAATGGTTGTTTCATCTTGCTTAATATAATTCCAAGGTATTGGAACTTCTGAAAGTAATGATTGAGTGTGTAGATAAGGTAACGTTCCTCCGAATAATATTGCATCACACGGTTTTATTTGCTTCATTAAAGTAGGCGCTTCAGAGGGGTGGCTGTAAAGATAAAATTCTAATTGAATATCCGTTATGTTTTGTGCGATACTAATAATACGTTTCATAAATGCTTTTGAACATATAATCGCTATTTTGGTAGACATGGACATCACTCCTTTTCTATTTTTTTAAACATTTAGCGACGTATTAGCGACAACTTTAACGACAGAGGAGACTGATTACGATGAAAATTAAACAAGTAGAAATTTTTGCTATACATTTACCGCTAATTGATCCATTCATCATTAGTTATGCTACATATGATACAATGCCTTCCATTATTTTAAAAGTAACTACCGATACAGGTGTGGTAGGGTATGGTGAAGCTGTTCCTGATGAACATGTAACAGGTGAATCATGGGAAAGTACATATGCTGTACTAAAACATCAGCTAGTCCCAGCTATTATTGGAGAAAGTCCAATGGCCTTTGAAAAACTACACGATAAAATGAATAAAGTTGTGAAAGATGTACCAGCAGCAAAAGCAGCGATCGATATTGCTTGCTTCGATATTGCTGGAAAAGCCTTAGGTGTGCCTGTATACCAACTTTTAGGTGGACGTTATCATGAAAAATTCCCAATCACACATGTACTAAGCATTGGAACACCTGAAGCAATGGCAGAAGAGGCAGCTAATCGAGTAGAAATGGGCTATCGCTCTTTTAAAATGAAGGTAGGTACAGAGGTACTTCGTGATGTAGCCCGTATAAAAGCGGTACGTGAGCGAGTAGGCGAAGACATTGCTATTCGAGTGGATGTAAATCAAGGTTGGGGTAATGCTGCCACTACTTTACAAGGTTTACGTGCTATGAAAGATTTAAATATCGATTGGCTAGAGCAACCTGTCGATAGCGAAGACATTGATGGAATGGTAGAAATTAAATCAAAGTCTGATGTAACATTAATGATTGATGAAGGACTACGAGGCGTACGTGAAATGCGTGAAATTATTGCCAAGCGTGCAGCAGATAAAGTAAATATTAAATTAATGAAGTGTGGTGGCATCTATCCTGCTATGAAGCTTGCTGTTATGGCGGAAATGGCAGGAATTGAATGTCAAGTTGGTTCCATGGTAGAGTCGTCAGTTGGTTCTGCTGCAGGCTTCCATGTAGCATTTTCTAAGAAGATAATGACGAGTGTAGAACTAACGGGTCCATTAAAATTCTCAAAGGATGTTGGGAACTTACATTATGATGTGCCATTTATTTGCTTAAATGAGAAACCCGGATTAGGGGTAGATGTAGATGAAGCTGTCATCCAGGAATTATGTAAGTTTTCAACTGTTGTCACAGCCTAAGGAGGCTTAATATGGAAATTATCTATGATGGTATGCTTGGTGAGACACCGTTTTTTGTTATAAAATTAACACTCCAACATTTACAACAAATTGAAGAGCTACAAGTTGAGGTTTATGAAGCTTTAGCAGACCAAAGTATCCTCCAACCCTTAAGCACAGAGGAATTTGAGTATATTTTAAATGGTCATGGAATGATGATAGGTGCTTATGTAGGGGAAGAATTAATCGCCTTTCGTGCACTGTTAAACCCGCCAATTGATGAAGAACACCTTGGCTATGATTGTGGGATTGCAGAAAACGAATTTCAACGTGTTTTATATCAGGAAATATCGAATGTTTCACCAAAATATCGAGGTTACGGATTACAGAAAACATTAGCTACAGTAGTGATGGAAAATATCGATTTAGAAAAATACGATTATGTTTGCTCCACTGTAAAGCCATATAATATTCCGAGCTTAAAGGATAAATTCTCGCAAGACCTCGTTATTAAAGGATTAAAAATTAAATATGTAGATAAGCTTCGTTATATTTTTTATAAAGACTTACGACAAGAGATGTCCCCGAACTTTACTGAAAAACAAGTGATATCGATGGGAGACACAACTGCGCAACAGCAACTTTTAAAACAAGGTTTCCTTGGCACGTCTATGTTTGAAGAAAACAACGGTTGGTTTGTAGTATACGAAAAATAAAGCACAAAGCCTTACCTTTCACATGAATTTGTGGAGGGTAAGGCTTTTTTAAAAGGCTCTATTATTTTTTCATTGGGCAAAAACCACAAGCCATTAAACCAGGGATATCTTTAGAAAAACAGCATGATTTTCTTACAGGAACGTTGACTAAATTAGTCGGGCTAAGACCACCTGTATATTGTGCCCACCAAGATTTATTGGAGAAGCGTGCCCATGTTTTTGGGTCCTCTAAAGCCTCAATATCCTCCATGGCTTGATCGGCTAAGCCAGGATTAGATAATAATATATGATAATGCCATAGCAAATAGCCGAAGAAATTTTCCCAAATGGTAAGGGGGGAGATGGAGGTTACTTTACGAAGCTGTTGGACAATGACATGGCCATCGTAAAGAATTTTCTCAATAACAGCTTGGCGTTCATCTTCATCAACGTAGCGCCAATCATTTGGATTGGCAAACATGGCAACAGTAAAGCTATTAAATTCCTTTGCAGCATCAAAACGCAATTCAAGTGGCTTACCATCCCATACTTCGTCATAAGCGGCAAGCATATAAAATTGCATAGCAAAAAACATCCCATAACGGCGTGCAAAGTGAGAAATAGCTGCTGTTTCTGTTGCTGCATCTGTTATACCCATCATAAGGTTTAAAAAATCAGGATGGTAAAAGTCTTTATGTATATCAGCTAAAGTAAATAAAGTCCGCTTAGGTTCAGTTGTATAAATACTGTACGAGTTTAATTGTTGAACTTGATCCATTGTTAAAGCTGGCATAGTTATCCTCTTTTCCTTTGAACATCTGTTAACTTCATTATAAAGTAATCATTTTTGCTTCACAAATGGAATATCATGTAGTAAAATACATTAAACATATCAGAAAGGTGGGTTTTAGGGTGTCGCAACTTCATACAATTCCAAGACCACTTGTTAGACTGAACCAGTGGACTATTCTTCTGAGTGTCATTTTATCATGGGTAACAGGAATTACCTGGATATTAGTAATTCCACTAGCTGCAAATTTACTAGGTATTTTATGCAACTATAACCCGATACTTCGTGTAGGGAAGCTCTTTTTAACAAAGGCTCCATCTACATATATACCAGAGGATGCTCAGCAGCAAAAATTTAATTCAAGTATTGCTAGCCTTTGTTTAGCAGCTGGTTTATTAGGTTATCTGTTACATTGGCAGGTTGTTGGTCATATCTTTACTGGCCTGGTTGCAATTGCATCGGCCATCGCAATAGCAGGCTTTTGTATAGGCTGTTTTTTACATTTTCAGTTGAAGCAATGGCAGTACCGACGCTCATTAAAAAAATCTTTTTGAAAAAGTAAAAAAATTATAAGATTATGATTGACATTTTAATTGATAATGATTATCATTATCGTATAAAGATTATTCCTCGTCTACAATACAGTGTAGAGAGGATGAACTTTAGCTACTTTTCTCCAGAAGTTTGCTAGTTCATGATTACGCTCCTAAAACCCCCCTCATTTTTTGGGAACGTGAAAATCTCAGACGACTTATTCTAAATTTAGAATAGAGTCGTCTTTTTTTTTGTAAAAAAACAGCCCATAAAATGGACTGCTAAGAAGTTGTGTTTTGTTGCACAGCATTCTTTTTCCCGATAATCATTGTATAGTAACTATGTAATAGCATACCAACAATGATAACTCCGAGACCTGCAAGTGCAATAGGGCTAGGGAAGGCAATTCCTAATAGTAATACCTCACCTATAATAACGAAAAGAATTTCTGTTGACTGAGTTGCTTCCACAGCAGCTAGCTTGCCTTGATGGTCTCTTACGCGATCCGTTGCTATGAAAAATAAAACTGTTGCTATAACGCCTGAGCTAATTCCAACAAGCAATGATTGAAACATTTGACTTGCTGAGGGTAGTCCTACTGTAAGAACGGCATAAATAGCTATGATGATCCATGCTGGCATTGAAGCAATGGTCATTCCTAACACCCGCTGAAAAGTATCGATTCGGCCCCCACAAACTTCCATCATTTTACGATTGCCGAGAGGATAAGCAAAAGCTGCAACGATGACAGGTAAAATACCAAGCATTAAACTTCTAAACGATACTGATTGTGCATGAGGTATTTGTATAAGCAAAATACCTACTAAAATGACGCATGAAATAAGCAAGGATATGAAAGGTATTTTTTGTCGCACTGTTTTACCAGCAATGATCGATACAAAAAGAGGAGCTAATAATACACCAGCAACGATTGTAAACTGCCATGTACCTGAAACCAACCAACCTGGACCAAAAGCAGCAGCAAATGTTAATGGCGCGTAAAATAAAACAAATCCAACAAAGCTCCAAAGTAGCCATGCTATAGGCTGTGCTTTTATTTCACCAGAAAGCTGTGAAAAGCCCTTACGATAAAAGACAATGATAAGCAAGAAAGGGAGCATAAAAAAATAGCGTAATGATGCACTCCATAGCCAACTACCACCTTGCATTTCCATTGCGTGATTTAAAATAAATGTCACGGCAAAGAAAAGGGAAGCTAAAATACCTAATGCAATTTCTTTCATAAACATCACCTCAATTTGAGTTTATAACCTCAAACCCTTTATGTAATTTGAAAATTCAGTAATTATGGCTGAAAAAATTACGAAGAGAGGAAAAACCCCTCTTCGTAGCTATGAAAATTTTTCATGATTCCTTAGGTAAATGCGTATAGAAATAAGCTCACTCAAAATTAAAACTATTATTTTGCTTGCTGTTCAAAAAGCTGAACGATTTCTATGATAACTTGAGTTGCTTTTTCCATTGTTTCAGCGGATACATATTCGAATTTGCCATGCATGTTTTCGCCACCAGCGAAAATATTTGGTGTCGGTAGGCCCATATAAGATAATTGTGAGCCATCTGTACCGCCACGAATTGGCAGGGTATTCGGTGTAATATCTAATTTTTCCATTGCAGTACGTGCAATGTCAACAATTTCTTTTACAGGCTCAATTTTTTCACCCATATTGTAGTATTGATCTTCAATGGTAATACTCAGTGCATGCTCACCAAATTGTGCTTGAATTTTAGCTGCAGCATCACGCATTAATTGTTTTTTCTCTTCAAACTTTTGGCGATCATGGTCACGCACGATATAAGATAGCTCAGTATGCTCAAGAGCCCCTTTAAAGCTCATTAAATGAATGAAACCTTCATAACCTTCTGTCTTTTCAGGAACTGCGTCAGCAGGCATTTCATTTTGGAAGGCAATAGCCATTGTAATAGCATTCACCATTTTATTTTTTGCTGAACCAGGATGGACGCTAGTGCCTTTTGTAATTACTTTTACGCCAGCGGCATTGAAGCTCTCGAATTGTAGTTCGCCAAGTGGTCCACCATCCATAGTATAGGCATAGTCTGCACCGAAAGCGGCGACATCAAATTTATGTGGTCCACGACCGATTTCTTCATCCGGCGTGAAGGCTACACGGATTTTACCATGCTTAATAGTAGGATTTTTAATGAGGTACTCCATTGCCGTCATAATTTCAGCAATCCCTGCCTTATCATCAGCGCCTAATAAAGTAGTACCATCTGTTGTAATAAGTGTTTGGCCTACATAGTTTTTAAGCTCTGGGAAGTCAATCGGAGACATAACTAAGTTTTCGTTTAACTGAATATCTCCACCATCATAATTATCTACACGCTGTGGCTTCACATTTGTGCCTGTATAGTCAGTAGCTGTATCAACATGGGCTAAAAAGCCGATAGTTGGTACTTCTTTTTCTGTATTAGCTTCTAATGAGGCAAATAAATAGCCATTTTCATCTAATGTAATGTCTGTTAAACCAATTTCGGCAAGTTCGTCTTTTAAAACATGTAATAAGTCAAATTGCTTTTGTGTAGAAGGAGTTGTTTCGCTTGTGAAGTCTGATTGTGTATCAATTTTTGCATAGCGTATTAATCGCTCAATTACTTGTTCTTTCATAAGTATGGCCTCCTAATGTATATATGTTAAAATTCTTTGTGCTTTTACAAAGCCGATTCCAGGCGCAATTATGTCTTGGCATAATCGATATTATTGTAACACTTTACTTCGGATTTCGGAATATTGAAGGATACTTAAAGCAATAAGTAATTGGGCGCTATAATAAGTCAGCATGATAATTTCATGAGAAAATGCTAGTGGCATGACAAATTTGTTAATAGCTAAATAAGAATCAGAAGCAATAAATAATATTGCACCACTTGTTGCCAGAGTAGATCCAGTTTTAATAGCTGTCCATCCCATTGTGAGTATCACAGAAATGTAGGCGATTACTGCAATACCAAGTATGGTTTCACCTGTTTTAAAGACAGATCCCGCAATCCATATAGCCATACTTGCTCCATAGAGTAATAATAGTATTTTAGCCCAAGTTGGTACATGCCGCTCATTTGCAGTAGAGAAAGCAAAAATATAAAAGATATGCCCAATAAGAAAGCTAGTTAGACCGATTAAAAACCACTGCAATGTATAGTCTCCAATCATGCAAAATACAAGCCCAGCAATAATCAAAAGTTGGTATTTTTTAATATGTAATGGCTTCTGAATCGCAGCTAAAATAATGATGAGCAACATAGGAATCACTTTAAAGATGAGTTTTAAACTTTCAGCAATATGGGAAAAGAGAAAAATATAATAAAGACCCAATAAAATAATGACACTGATTAATAATTTTTTTAACAAATTTTTCAGCTCCTTTCCTTTTGAAATTCAATATTTATGGTAGAATTCCTTTCTGTACAACGTATGTATGAAACTTTTTTAGTATGTAACCGTAAAGTAAGTAGTGAGAAAGAAGAAGAGAGGATGAACCAAATGACTAAGCTACTGATAGCTTCAGCAGTCATTGCATTGATCGCAAGTGTGCTAGTGACACCGCTTATTACGAAGAAGCGAGAAGATGGACAATCGAAAAAGGTAATAGGATACTTTTTTATTGGAGTCTTTGTACTAGGGTTTTTAGCCACAGGGATTACGTTATATGTAACAAAAATTGATGTAAATTGGCTTGTTTTTTGGCCTGCTATTATTTTATTAACGTTAGTGGGTGCTCTGCTAGCAAGTGGTATCGAAAGGAAAATAAAAGGTGTTTTATTTTTAGCAAGTCTAGGTGTAGCTGTGTATGTTTTATCAGCACCTTTATGGAATGCTAATGAAAAATTTAAGTCATCCGAAATGAAGGAAGAAGTTGAAATAAAACCATTCGATGAGACACAAACACCTGCAAGTGTACCACCGAAATTTGCTCGCAATAAAATGAAGAAGGCTTTCGGTCAAGTGCCAAATACGAGCTACTATGAATTAGGACGCTTACAAATTCAAAAAGTGAAGGGCGAATATGTTTATATCGCACCAGTTGAATTTTCTGGATTCTTTAAATGGATGAACGGTGGTACAACACCTGGTTACTTCATAATGAGTGCTACAGATTCTGCGGATAATCCTAAATTTATAAAAGAGGAAATGAAATATGTACCTTCCGCATATTTAAATGCTAATTTAGAACGTCATATTCGTTTACAACACCCATTCCTTATTTTTTATGGTGACGTACAGCTGGAAGTAGATGATGAAGGAAAGCCATACTATATTCGCTCATATGGGGAATTTATTTCTGCGCGTAATGGCTTTGATGTAAAAGGAATTGTCTTGGTTGATGCGCTGACGGGGAAATCAGAGGTCATTAAACTGGATCAAATACCTGAATTTATTGATGGTGCTGTATCACCAGAGACAGTAAGTTTACAAAACAGTTATTTCGGTAATTATGTACATGGTTTTTGGAATAGTATGTTTGGTAAAAAGGATGTAAAGATTCCTTCTGATGAAGGAACAGAATCGAATGTTAGCCCGATTTTCGATGAGAAGGGTGATATGTATTACTTTACAGATTTTACAAGTCCTAAAGAAGGTGTAGATTCAATGTTAGGCTATTCACTAACAAACGCACGAACAGGGGATGCAACATACTATACAGGGAATCAAGACTCAAGTTATATGGATTCACAAGGTAATTTACAAATAATAGAGAAGAAATTTATTGAGAAAAAGTGGAATGGCGAAATGCCAGTGTTGTATAACTTTTATGGAGAAGCGAGCTGGCTGACAGCGGTGCTAGATTCCAATGGTTTCTTACAAAACTATTTTATTGTTTCTGCAGCCAATCCTGAAATTTCCGTTTACGCTACTACTCCTAAGGAGGCGTTGAAATTATATAAAACAGCCTTAAGTCGAGGAGGAAATACTGTAGATGGTAGCTCAAGTGCTGAGGAAAAACAAATAAGTGGTAAGGTATTACGTGTATATAAAGAACGTCTAGGCGATTTTACAACTGTATCTTTCTTATTAAACAATGGTGAAAATTATTTAGTGAGTGCCGAAACAGAACCTTTAGCAATTTATTTACAGGAGGGTGATGAGGTAATACTCACTTATGGAGATACAGGAGAGCAGTTCCTACCAGTTCGCTCTCTTATAATTAGAGGACTACAATAAAAGAACAAAAGACGATCTTGTTATTACGAAGATCGTCTTTTTTATGTAGCTTGCCCTTGAACATAGGTAAGCATCTTTTCTCTATGGTTCATAAATAGTCTTTTTGCATGATCATTTAGTGTAAAGATTTCTTGTATATACCCCTGTAACAATTTATCTTCATATTCAAAAGCATGGCTTTGAGTGTTTTCTAAAATATAGGATAATAAAAGAGCATGCAAGACAACTACTTCTAAATTCTGTGTATTCGTAACGAATTTTAAATTGAGTATAGTAGTGTGAGAAACGAACTGATTGACATAATCAATGGGTTTTTTATATACATTCAAATCAATATGTGGCTCGAGTCTTTTTCTTAATTGGGTGCATTCATTATTTAGGTCTTCAATTTTTAAGAATAAACCTCTTACACTTCTCTTATGCTGTTGTTCTAAGGTGCGAGCAAGATGTTTATTGATATTGGACATTGTTTCTATAACTCCTTTCTTTAATAGGTATCATTTATTAATATGAATGGAATAGCTGGAAAAGGAAAGAGTCTTTTCGTTTAATTTAAGGTTAGATTTATAGAAGTAATCGTGGCAATATCCCTAGATTGAATATATATATATAATATTTTTATGTAAAAAATGGAATTATTATCATACGATAGTAACTCCATTCTCGTTAATTTATTTCCAATTAAACCCTTTAGTTGCTAAAAACTCTTTGATATGCGGACGTCGTTGTTCAATTAAAAAATCAGCCATCTGTTTTGTCCAGTTATCAATTTTTCTGTTAGACGAACGGCTGTTATAATATATTTCCATTTCCTCGTTGTAGGCTGGTAAAAGTTCTTCATATTTTTCAACATTGTATTCATTTTCATGTAATACAGCAGATACAGGTAAACGAGGTTTTACCTCATTGCGACGTGCAGGAACGCCGATTGTTAGCCCGAATAATGGGAAAACATGGTCAGGCAGATTAAATAATTCACTGATTTCAGAAGGTTTATTGCGTACACCTCCAATATAGCAAATGCCATAACCCATTGACTCTGCCGCAATAACAAAATTCTGTGCAAACAATGATACATCTGCTACCCCGACAAGGACATTTTCAGCTGAATCAGCTACAATATCCACTCCTTCTAGTTTCCCAGCCATTTGAAGTCGCTTGAAATCTACGCAAAAAACAAATGCCCCACCTGAAGTTTCATATTGACGTGGATTACCAGAGAGTAAGCCTAATTTTTCCTTTTTATCTGCATCTGTTACCCATATTACACTATAGGCTTGCACAAAATGTGATGTTGCAGCCATTTGTGCTGTTCCAATTAAATCTTCAATGATTTCTTTTGAAATCGGTTCTCCATCATAGATGCGTACCGAGGAATGGCTACGTAATAGTTCTTTAACCATTAAAAACTCTCTCCTTTGTGTCTGTTCTATACCTTGAGCATAGCACGCTTTTCTAGCAAAATCGAATAATGAGGAACAAAAAGTTATTTATAAATAATTTATAAATGACGAAATTATCTCGTAAAGTAAAATATTTCATTTAATATAGATTAAATATTCTAAATAGTATAAAATTATAGAAGCGACTGTTTATTTGGTTGTGCTACCAAAAAATTACATGATCTTTATTCACAAATGTTTAGACAGCATTAGCTATTAGGTAATGAAATCCTCCTGGAATAAAGATACATTCGCTGACGGATGTCACAGATTTACTGGAACCAAATATGCAAGTTGAACAAAAATAAAGTGGAATGGAGGAATAGGGAATGGAAGAAAAGTTAGCGAAAAAGCTTCGTCATGAACAATTACGAAGCAAGGTTGTAACAGCAGAAGAAGCAGCTTCTTGGATTAAGGATGGTATGGTATTAGGGATGAGTGGATTCACACGTGCTGGTGATGTAAAGGTTGTACCTCTTGCACTTGTAGAGAAAGCAAAAAAAGAGGATTTTCAAGTAGATGTCTTTACAGGTGCATCACTTGGACCTGAGGTAGACCAATATTTAGCAGAAGCAGGGGTCGTACGTAAGCGCGGTCCTTTCCAAGCAGATGCTGGCATTCGTAATAAAATCAATAGCGGTGATATCACATTTGTCGATGCCCATCTTTCCCATAATGCTGAGCTTGTTCGTCAAGGCATTATTGGACCAATTGATTTTGCGATCATTGAAGCGGCTGCTATTACAGAAGAAGGCTTATTAATTCCTACAACTTCAGTTGGTAACTCTCCCATTTTTGTGCAAGAAGCAGACCAAGTCATCATTGAATTAAACGTAGCACAGCTTGATGCATTAGAAGGTATACATGATATTTATGTACCTGCACAACAAGGAAAACGTGATCCAATTCCTTTACAGAATGTCTCTGATCGTCTTGGTATAATTGGAATTCCACTAGATTTAGATAAAGTAAAAGGCATCGTCATTTCGGATATATTAGATGCGCCATCAACGATTGTCCCTGCAGATGAAGAGACAGATGTTATGGCTAATCACTTATTAAATTTCCTACGTGAAGAGATTAAAGTAGGTCGCTTAACAACAAGTTTGCGTCCAATTCAATCTGGGGTAGGTTCAGTAGCAAATGCTGTATTGCTAGGCTTTAAAGACTCTGAGTTTGAGAACTTAGAAGTTTATTCAGAAGTTCTCCAAGATGCAGTATTTGAATTAATGGATGCAGGGAAAGTGAATTTTGCATCTGCTACTTCTATTACCCTTTCTGAGCAAGTAGGAAACCGTGTTTATGGGAATTTTGAAAAATATGCTGATAAATTAGTGTTGCGCCCTCAAGAAATTTCAAATCAGCCTGAAATTATTCGTCGACTCGGATTAATTTCAGTGAATACGGCATTGGAATTAGATATTTACGGCAATGTGAATTCCACACATGTTTCTGGTACAAAGATGATGAATGGTATCGGAGGGTCTGGTGACTTTGCTCGTAATGCACGTTTAGGAATTTTTGTAACAAAGTCTTATGCTAAGGGTGGAGATATTTCGAGTATTGTCCCAATGGTCTCACATGTGGATCATACGGAGCATGATGTTGATGTCATTTTAACTGAACAGGGCGTAGCAGATTTACGAGGACTTGCTCCAAAAGAACGAGTGGGACTTATCATTGATAATTGTGCACATCCTGATTATAGGGAGCAGCTGTGGCAGTACTTTAATGATGCCAATGAGGCAACGGGTGGACATCACACACCACATGACCTAGAAAAAGCACTATCATGGCACGTTAACTATGCGAAAAACGGTACGATGAAGGACCCTGCTTTTACGAAACAATAGTCTTATCTTAAAAGCCTTGAAGGACAGATAGTCTGTTTCTTCAAGGCTTTTACGTTTTAATTTAATGAAAGTTCTATAATAATCCAATCCATTTCCAATAAGTTGCAGAGAACAAAAGTACGAGAAGGAAACCGATAATGGTTAAGGGAATTCCAGATTTCAAGAAATCCTTTGTTGTAAAGGAGCCTGTACCATAGGCAAGCATGTTTTGTGGTGCACTAATTGGTAACAGGAAGCCAAAGCTTATGACGAATTGTTGCACAATAACAAAACCAACTTGATCAACATTAGCCGTTAATGTGGAGGCTAAAACGATAAACACAGGTATAAGTGCTGAGGCTAAGCTAGTTGCGCTTGCAAAACCTAAATGAATCAAAATGTTAAATAAAGTTACGAGTGCGATGGTTGCTAGTAAAGGCATAGTATCTAGCCCAAGTGAACCAAAAACTTTATCTGATAACCATGCAGCACCTTGCGTATTTAGTAAAATGGTTCCTAACATAATGCCTACCGCAAAGACGATAATTGTCCCCCATGGAATATGAGGCTCAACTTCCTTCCATGAATACACACCGATTTTAGGCATTAATAGAATCGCGATAGCAATAATTGTGACTGTTGTCGTATCAAATGGATGTAGCTTCCCTTCAGTTGCCCAGAAAAATAGTAAAACTACGGATGTAATGATTAAACGAATTTCAGGAGCCTTTAATGGGCCAAGCTCTGCAAGCTGTTTTTTGATGACCTCTTTACCACCTTCGATATTGCTAGTCTCAGGTTTAATTAAAGCAATCATAATGAAAAATAAAAAGATCGACATAATAATTGAGAAGGGGGCTGCATAAAGTAGCCAAGCACCCCATGAAATATCCACATTAAATTGCTCTTGGATAAAGTTTAAAGCCACCATATTTTGAGCTGCTGCAGTTTTAATACCAATATTCCAAATGGAAACGGCTTGTACCGAAGTAATAACTAATAAGGCAGCAAGCCGACTATCACGTGGTAAACCAAATGCTGCCACCATTCCAAGCAATATCGGTACTACCGCGCCAGCTCGTGCTGTAGCAGAAGGTACAAAAAATGCGAGGACGATAGACACTAAAATAGCGCCAAATACGATAGCTTTTGTTTTCGTTCCTACCAGTGAAAGAATCCAAAGTGCAAGTCGTTTATGTAGATTAGTAATTTGCATTGCTGCCGCTAGAAAAAGAGCTGCTGCTACTAAAGCAACGGCAGAATTACTAAAGCCACTTAAAGATAATTTTAATGCGCTAGCTGTTCCTAGCTCTGTAGTTGGATTATCCATTGACGGAGCGAGTCCTAGTAAAACAGTTACTAGTGCAATGATCATGGCCGAGCTCACAGGATATGAAACGGCCTCTGTAACCCAAAGGATGACTGCAAAAGCTAAAATGGCTAAAGCTCGTTGCCCAGCTATAGGTAAATCACCATTGTTAGGTAAGAAGGTAATAATGATTAGTAACGCGAATGCCAAGCCAATCCATAGTGGCTTTAAATTAAGTTTTGTAGCTGCTTGCTTTGGTGAAGACATATTTTCTCATCCTTTCTACGATAAAAATGACGATTATTATCCATAACATCGGCCTGTATAATGTTTTATTGAGATAAGAATATGTCTATTTTATTGTAGAAAAAAATCTATGTGAAAATGGTGTTTTTTACAGCAATATGAGTAGATAAAGAGAAAAAATACGGTCACAAAAAATACAAAAATATCCATTAAATATTATTTCTTTTTCTTAAAGGCAGAAGTTACTTTAGGCTCTGTTCCATTGACTAATCGTTTAATATTTTCGAGGTGCAGGATGATGGCTATGCCAAAAAGAAGAAGAGCTATAATGGTTGGGCCAATGCCAGGAATCCATAAATAAGTTGCTGTACAAAACACGAGATAAAATTCTAGAACACCTACAATTAAATAATTTGTTGCAAAGGATAAAATAACAAATAAAATAAGTGCAAATAAACCAATCTTCCAATCAACAGCAAGTAAAATACCAATGATGGAGGCCGTTCCTTTCCCGCCGTTGAAGCCCATGTAGAAGGGGAAATTATGACCTAAAATAACCCCAGCAGCCATAATATAAGTAAGCAGCCAAATTTGTTCTTCTGTTAAATGAATAGCGTCCGCTAGATAAAAATGCGCACCTATAATAGCGACAACGCCTTTGCCTATATCGATGAGGGCTACTAAAACGCCATACTTCCAGCCAAGGGAAAGAGTAGCATTAGAGGCACCAGCATTACCGTGGCCAGCCTTTTTTAAATCAACCCCCGATAAAAATTGAGCCACTTTAGAGCCGTGAATACAGCCTATTAAATAGCCAATCATAAGAAAAATGATCACGGCCTTTACCATAAAAATACTCCTCTCAAAATTTTTTCTAAAATAGTGTATGCGTTCATATTACGTATAAGAGCAGACAGAAGTTTCGGAAAAAATAAAATTTACTTGTTGACAGAAAAAAACTCTATGTTTATACTGTGTAACAACGATGGAAATTGAATCTCATACTCTTATCAAGAGCGGCGGAGGGATAGGCCCTATGATGCCCGGCAACCAGTAAGCAATGAGCTTACTAAGGTGCTAATTCCTACAGATTCTTACTTGGATCTGGCAGATAAGGGGAGGAAAACTTGCAACCGCAACCCTCTTCTTAGCTGAAGAGGGTTTTTGTTTTCTACAGAAAAATCCTCCTCATCTCCGGTACCATCGTAAAAAAATAACCATTTGGAGGTACACAATGACAAATTTTAAACCAGAAACATTGCTGTTGCATGGTGGTCAAGAGCCAGACCCAGTGACGGGTTCTCGCACAGTTCCAGTCTATCGCTCAACTGCTTTCGTATTTAAAGACACTGCTCATGCGCAACGTCTTTTTGCCTTAGAGGAAGCAGGGAACATTTACACACGAATTACCAATCCAACAGTTGATGTGTTTGAAAAACGTGTGGCTTTATTGGAAGGTGGAACAGCAGCAGTAGCACTTTCATCTGGTGCAGCAGCTATCGCATTTTCCATTTTAAATCTAGCGGGAGCTGGTGATGAGATAGTAGCAGCTAGTTCTTTATATGGTGGTACGTATAATTTATTTGCTAACACATTACCAAACTATGGTATTAAAACAATTTTTGTAGATGAAACAAACCCAGAGAATTTCAAAGCAGCGATTACTGATAAAACAAAAGCTGTCTTTGCAGAGGTTTATGGTAATCCAAGTTTAAAGGTTTTAGATATTGAAGCAGTAGCTAAAATTGCACATGATAATGGTCTACCATTAATTATTGACAGCACGTTCGCTTCTCCTTACGGTTCTACACCTATTGAATACGGCGCAGATGTTGTAGTTCATTCAGCAACTAAATGGATAGGAGGTCATGGTACAACTTTAGGGGGCGTTGTTGTAGACGCTGGTAAGTTTGATTGGACTAGCGGTCGATTCCCTGGTTTTACTGAACCAGATGCCTCTTACCATGGTCTACGTTATGGAATTGATACAGCTTCTGCTGCCTTTGCTACAAAGCTACGTGTACAATTATTACGTGATTTTGGTCCAACATTAAGTGCTGATGCTGCTTTTAATTTATTGCAAGGGTTAGAAACGCTTCATCTGCGTATCCCTAAACACAATGAAAATGCATTGGCAGTGGCTGAGTATTTACAAAACCACCCATCTGTGGAGTATGTAAATTATAATGGCCTAGAAGATTTTCCGACACATGAGTTAGCAAAAAAATATTTAAGAAATGGCTTCGGTTCAGTGCTTACATTTGGCATAAAGGGTGGACGAGAAGCTGGGCGAAAGCTTATTGATAGCGTGAAATTATTTTCACATGTAGCAAATGTAGGTGATGCAAAGTCATTAATTATTCATCCAGCTTCCACTACTCATCAGCAACTATCAGCAGACGAATTAGTTCAAGCTGGTGTAACCGAGTCGCTCATTCGCTTATCCATCGGTTTAGAGGCAGTAGAGGATATTATTGCTGATTTAGATCAAGCCATTACACAGGCTACAACAACTGAACAAACAGTAGAAGCTTAAAGTTTAAAGAAAATGGTAAGATGTTGTGACGTTAACGTATTTTCTCATTCGATTAGCCTCATTTGGTAATGCGTTAAACGTTGCTACATCAATCTATTACTGCATCCGTTAATTATCAGAACCTTATAAAAAATAATACCAAGTAATTTTATATGTATTATTGACTTTGTTAAATCCATGTTATATACTAGGAAATAAGTTAACAGTACGAAAATTTTTTTTAAAAGGTAAATGTTTCATAAGTGCTCCCCCACTTTTGAATATATAGAAGAGTAGTTGCCTAGCCAGTGACTACTCTTCCCAAAAACTGATGATAAAGGAGTGTTTAAAATGGGTAACATCTATAGTGCGCAAAACATTGTATCCTATCTAATATATGAGCTAAATGAAGGGCATGTATTTGTCAACAATAAATCCATTCAACACCTTCTTACATCAGTCGAAAGAAAATGGCAGGAAGTATTTGGTCATACAGCATTTCAAGAACATGTTTTTACTGAAAAGGACTTTACTGTAAAGGAAGTATTTGAGGCATATGAACAGTACGGTGTGAGCCATATCTCACTTCCTGCGACAGAGTTTTACTTGAAGTATGGTACATTTCAATTAGTGGAACGTACGTATGCAATACCAAATTTTACAGAAGAAGAGATTAGTCTTGTTCAACAAGCTTTAGCACAATATCGTTATCAATTGCTTTCAAAAGCAAGTTAAAACCCCCTCATATTTTTAAGCTCATTCTCTGCTGCTACAGGGAATGAGTTTTTTCTTTAAAGGGATTGTTATGAGTGTCTGAGCATACATATATATAATAGAAGAAAGACATTCATATATTGAAATGTAAATAGTCAATATTTGTTCAAATCTTATAGATTGATTAATAAAACGTATAATAAAGGGAATGAAACCGATTTCTTTTGCACATCTAGAGAAAACAAATGTCCTTCCTAGAAAGATTTTTCTTGTGCAAAGCGTGTATTTGCGTTACAATTTTCTTTAAGTTAAATTTTGAATTATTTGAATTTGTATGTGTCCTAACACATATAGAAATAGCGAAACTCATACAAAGAGAGTTGTTGGCTAAAGACTGCGGTGGGTGTCAAATTGTCATGACACAACCCCATGGAAAATTAGCTTTAATGAAACTGCGGAATGTAAGTTGGAGGGAATAACAAGAATGGCAACTATAAAGGCAGCGATTTTAGGATTTGGAACGGTAGGTCAGGGGATTTACCATATTTTAAATGAAAAACGAGAAGAGCTAAAAAATAAATTAGGTATTGAATTAGAGGTAGCGAAGATTTTAGTGACAGATGCTAGTCGTGAACGTGTACCAGGTACAGCACATTTAATGACAACAAGTATGGATGAAGTCTTAGCAGAGCCAGGTATGCAGGTAGTGTTTGAAGCAATTGTGAACGAAGAACCTGCATACAGTTATTTAAAGCGAGCGGTGGAACATAAATGTCATGTTATTACTGCCAATAAAGTGATGTTTGCCAAACGAGGTTTGGAGTTGCAGGATCTTGCAAAAGCTAATGGCGTTTTTGTAGGCTATGAGGCTACTACCGCTGGTGGCGTACCTGTGATAAAAACAATGAAAAATATCTTACTTGTAAATGATGTAAGTCGTATACAAGGTGTCTTAAATGGCACATGTAATTATATTTTAACAAAAATGCGTGCACAGGGCTGGTCGTTCGAAACAGCTTTAAAAGAGGCACAAGGCTTAGGTTATGCCGAAGCAGATCCATATAATGATATATCTGGGCAGGATGCATTTAAAAAATTAATGATATTAAGTGCCTTAGCTTTTGGTGAGCAGCCTGACTGGTCAGATGTAGAGGTAATTGGGATCGATAGTATCTCTGCTGAACAGGTTCATGAAGCATGTGAAAAGGGTCTTCGTTACCGCCATGTTGCTGAGGTGGAAAAACTAGCTAACGGTAAGATTATTGCAAAAGTAGGTCCTCAACTAGTTGATAAAGAGCATCCACTTTATCCAGTCGATGATGTGTTCAATGCGGTGGCATTAGAGACTAACTATATTGGTACATTAACATTAATCGGTCCTGGAGCAGGGATGTATCCAACAGCGAGTGTCATGGTAGAAGATTATGCTGAAATCATTGGGAAAAGAGCAGGATTTGTTGTGACAATCTAATAAAAGCTTTAAAAAAGGCCCGCCATTCAACAATGTTCAATTGTATGAATGGTGGGCTTTTAGTCTTCATCTTTGACGTCTATGTCCTCTGGAATAGGAGTAGCACGCCAAATTTCAATTTCCTCTTTTATACGTTCCAATTGTTTAAAATAAGTGCTGAATTGTCCACTATTGATTAAAATTTGTTGGCCATCGTAAACAGAACGGATGCGTCCTTCGTAAATTAGACGCATTACTTGATCCTCAGGCATACCAAGATCAATAGCTGTCTCTTCAATTGATTTGTACATACGATTCGCTCCTTTTACTGTTTTTATTATAACGTCCATTCATGAGAAAACATACTATTGGAATTAAAAGAAAAGTAAAAATGATAATTGTTTGATTTTGGATAAATATGTATGATTAGTATGGAGAAAGATGTGAAGCGGGGATGAGCTGAAAAATGTTAAATTCATTGTTTGTATTACTAGCAGCTATTCTATGGGGAATGACAGGTACTGCCCAGACATATTTGGATGAAGAGGTATCTCCAATAGCTGTAGCCACGATTCGTTCTGCAATTGGTGGCAGTTTATTATTAGCTATTACGATTATAATGAGGAAAATTAATTTTTTAAGGTGGTCATGGAAATGGACAATTTTAGCTGCGGCTAGTATTGCGTTTTTCCAAGGTCTTTTCTTCTCATCAATTCGTCTAACAGGTATAGCCATTGGAACTGTTGCTACTATTGGTAGTGCACCAGTGTTTTCTGGTGTATTAGAGTGGCTAGTATGGAAAACACGTCCCACAGCAGTATGGGGACTTGCTACATTGATGGCCATTATCGGATGTCTTTTATTGTTTATGAATAATGGAGAGGAGTCTGTTCACGTTGGCGGATTCACATTAGCGCTTTGTGCAGGTTTATCCTTTGCATTTTACACAAACATAAGTAAAAAATTAATGGCACAAGAAGAAGCGTTACCCGCAGTTGCTATGACATTCTCCATTTGCGCTTTGTTTTTACTGCCGTTTTCTATACAAGGTGGATTTTCCTGGTTAGTAAATGTGCACAACTTATGGACAATGTTATTTATGGGGATTATGTGTACAAGCGTAGCGTATTTCCTGTTTTTAAGAGGACTACAAAAAATTAGTTCATCCACAGCTGTAACACTTTCATTAGCAGAACCATTGACTGCTGCAATTCTTGGTGTGTTTTTAATTGGAGAACACTTAAGTATAGTTTCCTGGCTTGGAGTAGCGATGCTTTTAGGTGGCATTGTTGTTTTAACATTGGGTGGGAGAAAAAAGCTAAAACCTTAAGAAATTCTTCATTTTTATAATAGCTGGTTTTTAAGATTTAAAAGATACACTTATATTTGAGAGCGAGGTGTATATCATGACGAAATTAACAGTTCTTGTTACAGATGACGATCAAGATATTCGTGATGGTATTGAAATCTATTTAAAAAATGAAGGCTATCATGTTATTAAAGCAGCAGATGGCTTAGATGCATTAAAAAAGCTAGAGAACAATGAAGTACATTTAATAATTTTAGATATCATGATGCCAAATATGGATGGAATTACAGCAACCTTTAAAATTAGGGAAGAGCGCAATATTCCCATTATCATGCTGAGTGCAAAGGCGGAGGATGGCGATAAGATTCATGGATTATCGGTTGGAGCAGATGATTATGTAACAAAGCCATTTCATCCATTAGAGCTGTTGGCACGTGTAAAATCCCAGCTGCGCCGTTATGTTCAGCTAGGAACGTATAGTGAGGGAGCTACAAAAGTGGAAATAGACGGACTTATTCTTGATGAAGAGGCAAAAGAGGTTGTACTAGAAGGAGAACCAGTTCGACTAACCCCGATAGAATATAAAATTACAGAACTATTAATGAAAAATGCAGGGCGTGTGTTTTCGATTCGTGAAATTTATGAACGTGTTTGGAATGAGGAAGCTTATAATGCTGAAAATATTGTAGCTGTTCACATTCGGAAAATACGTGAGAAAATTGAAGCTGATCCGAAAAATCCACGCTATCTAAAGGTGGTATGGGGCGTTGGCTATAAAATGGAAAAATAAATTAGAGAAGTATATGACTATTGCTGGATTTATTGCAGGTGTTATTGGGCTTATCTATTTTGGAATTTATGCCTATCAAATCGTCGATTCTCGCTCCTCAGAGGTTTTACAATTGTTAGAAAGAATTTTTTAGAGGAGTGTAAAAAGGGATGATAAAAAAATGGAAATCTCTTCTCGTATTAATGTGTTTAATCTGGACAATTTTCGGAGTCTTTACTTTTTATAATGTGGGCTATCAGTATATTGGTAAATCATATTTTGATTCGGAAAATTTCCAACATGAAATCGATAATTTCACGGCAGAACTAGGACCGTTAGTAATTAATGTACCAAATGCAGAGGAATTGAAAAATAAAATTGAGATTACTCAAACTGAAATAGAAGATCATCGTAATTATTATGGTACATTAGGACAGCAAATCGATAATATTAAGGCACAATACGAACAACGTATTCAGGAAGCTATAGATGCCAATGCAACAGAATTAAAGACAAAGCTAGTGTCTGAACGTGATAATAAAATTAAAGATATTACAGCAAATTTTGAAGATGATGAGCATGTAAGAAAAAAGATTCTTGCTGAAAAGGAAGCCCTCATTGATAAATATATTAAAGCAGCAAAAGGTGAATCCAAAAACTTTGGAAAAAACTATGACTATTGGTCTTATGAGTTGACCAATACAGAAACTGGTAAAACGTACCGTGCAGGTGATGTTACCGAAAGTAGTGCCTATAAAATTAAGTATACTGATCGAAAACCGCTATATGCATGGAATATCAGTGAGAATTTAAGAGATATTTTTTACAATACCGAAACATACGTGAATGTAGATGATCTTTACGAAACAGCTGAATATACAGGTGTAATAGCTATTTCAAAAAAAGCAGCTATGTCAGAAGATGTTATACAGGGAGGGTATCAACAATTTCAACAGTTTCAACGCAATCAATATACTCATTACTTTATTTGGCTCACAAGTATTTTAATGGCCGTCTTTGTATGGAGGGGGCGTAAAGACTTATTACAGATAGTTACGAGTATGAAGGAAAAAGATCTTTTAACAAAGTATAAAATCGATGTACAAATTATTCTTTTGTTAATAACGAGCCTTATGTATTTCATTTCAGCCCAGGTTGTTTTTGAATCTATTGAATATAATTCTGTTTATAATTATAATTATGTCCGTTTTATACTCGATATTGGCTTTAAAATAGTTGTTTTAATGGTAATTGGTAGTGCTTTCTTCGTGCAATTAATTTGGTTGTATACAAGAGTAAATACTTTGAAAAAGCTAGAGGAAAATGTGAAATCGAGCTATTTATGGTCACTTGGGGATTCGTTGACTGACTTATTTATTAATCGTTCGATCGCATTACATTCAATTGTAATGCTAGCCGCAGCCTTCTTTGGAGGTGGTAGCCTTGTTGCTACCATGATAGGAGGCGGAGCTTTTCCGGTCCTTGTACTTGGCATTTGTATGTTTATAGGATTTCCTGCTATGATTGTTTTCCTATCAAGAATGGGTTATTTAAACCGTATTATGAAAGATACGAAGGATATGGCTGAAGGACGTTTAAATCGTGATGTAAAGGTAAAAGGTAAATCTCCGCTTTCAGGTCATGCAGAAAACCTCAATCATTTACGAGAAGGTGTGCGTACGTCCATGCATGAGCAGGCGAAAAGTGAGCGGTTAAAAACAGAGCTGATTACAAATGTGAGTCATGATTTACGTACTCCTTTAACCTCTATAATTACGTATACCGATTTACTGAAGAAGCCAAATATTACAGAGGAAGAACGGAAACAATACATTCATATACTAGATAAAAAGTCTGAACGTTTAAAAGTGCTGATTGAAGACCTTTTTGAAGTATCGAAAATGGCTAGTGGTAATATTGAACTTCACCGCAGTCGAGTAGATTTAACACAGCTTATCCAACAAGCTGTAGGGGAGCATAAAGAGGATTTAACACAGTCACAACTAGATTTACGAATGACCATGCCTCATGATCCAATCTTTGCATATGTGGATGGTCAAAAATGGTGGAGACTTATTGATAATTTAATTGTCAATGTTTTGAAGTATGCGCTAGAGGGAACGCGTGTTTATGTGACATTTAAGCGTACGGCAGATGGCGATGCTGAATTTACGGTGAAAAATGTAGCAAAGTATGAAATTAGTGAAGATGCTGAGGAATTATTTGAACGCTTTAAACGTGCAGATGCCTCACGTCATACAGAGGGCTCAGGGCTTGGATTAGCCATTGCACAATCCATTGTCGATTTACATGGAGCAAGAATGAGCATTGATGTAGATGGTGATTTATTTAAAGTAATCGTTCGAATTCCAGCAGTTTAATGGTAAAAAGGCGGCAAACTTCTGCCGCCTTTTTTATTATAGGCCTAAATTTTTGGCGATAATAACCTTCATGACTTCATTAGTACCAGCATAGATCGACATAACAGGTATATCTCTATATCTTCTAGCAATCTTATATTCCTCCATATAGCCATAGCCACCATGCAATTGCATACATTGCGTAGCAAGGTCACGTGCATTTTCGGTAATCCAGTATTTTGCCATAGAAACTTTTGTCACAACATCATTGCCTGCAATATGCTCTTCAATCAATGATTCCAAAAAGGATTTACCAAGCTCGATTTTAGTAGCCATTTCAGCTATTTTAAATTGTGTATTTTGGAAGTCACCAATTGTTTTGCCAAAAGCCTGACGTGATTTCACATAGTCTAGCGTTAGTGTAAGCATATCCTCAGCGGCTGTTTGTGCGGCAATCGCTACTGCTAATCGCTCTTGCTGCAGTTTTTCCATCATATAATGAAAGCCCTTGCCTTCTTCGCCAAGTAGGTTTTGAACAGGCACTCGACAATCTTCAAAATAGAGTTCAGCTGTATCTTGGGCATGCATACCAACTTTTTCGAGCTGTCTTCCTTTTGTAAAGCCAGGTGTGCCCTCTTCAATAACAAGTAGGCTAATACCACGATGTTTTTTCTCAGCCTGAGGATTTGTTTTTACTGCAACAACCGCTAAGTTTGTATGGATGCCATTTGTTATAAAGGTTTTTTGACCATTTACAATATAATGGTCCCCATCGCGAATGGCTGACGTTTTGATATTAGCCAAGTCTGAACCTGTACCTGGCTCCGTCATTGCAATAGCTGTTATATAGTCGCCTGTAACACATTTTGGAAGCCAACGAGATTTTTGTTCGTGTGTCCCATATGCTTCGATATATGGAACAACAATATCATTATGCAGGCCAACCCCGATAAGACTTGAGCCTATACGTTCAAGTTCTTCTTGTATGATGACGCCAAAGCTGAAATCCAAGCCCAGCCCGCCATATTGTTCTTCTACTTGTGGACAAAGATAGCCCATATCGCCAAGCTTACGCCAAAAAGAAAGCGGAATAAGATGATCTTTTTCCCACTGGGCATAATGCGGTTCAGCTTCTTCAGCTAAAAACTTACGAAAGGTTTTGCGAAATAATTCATGCTCTGTTGTTTCAAATTTATAACGTGTCATTTGAAATAGCACCCCTTTTTCTTCGTAAATACGCGAATTTGCTCGTTCACCTACTATGTTACTGGAAGAAATGAGAAAATAAAAGTAGCGTTTAGTATGTAAATGACGAAAATGTCATCTATATACAGTGAAATGTCATGTAAAACGAGAGTAACGAATGAAATGAAAAGGTAAACTTAAATTTGGACAAGTTCCTACTTTCTTTAGAAGATTATTCAAGTGCTTTAAGCAATATGATTGATAAGTATAATGGTATAATCAATTAAATTATAGAAAGAAAGTAGAGGACTTGGTTATGCCAAAAGTAATCGGCGCTGTTCTTTTAATTAGTATTTATAGTGCTTTGACTTTCTATTTAGGGTGGGGAGTAAAGCAGTGGCTTGTAGCAATGGGGTGGTTTCGTTTTCCAGTATTATTTTGGATCGTGCTGTATATGGTTGCTTTTAGTATTATAATCGGAAGATTACACGAGTCATTACGTGTGTTTTCTGTAATCAGTAATTATTGGATGTTTATCTTTGAATATGGCTTATTGCTATGTTTAGTTGCACAATTCATTATTTGGCTTACACCTTTTAAAAACGTGCAAATAATAGGTAGTATAGCAGTAGCTATCCTATTCTTGTTAAGTATCATTGGCTCCTATTTAGCCTACTCTCCAGTTGTTCGTCATTTAGAAATAACTGTTGATAAACAAGATAGTGACTTAAACACACTAAGAGCTGTTGTAGCATCTGATTTTCACTTAGGTGTTTTATCACATAAACGACATTTACAACGTTTTGTCAGCTTAGCTAATGAAGCACAACCAGATATTGTGTTGTTAGCTGGGGATATTGTGGACGATGACCCTAAATGGTTTGTTCAAGAGGGTATGGCAGATGTCATGAAACAATTAACATCTACATATGGAACATATGGTATATTAGGTAACCATGAATATTATGGCAAAAAAATTCCTGAATTTATTAAGGAAATGGAAAATGCCAATGTGAAAATGCTCCTAGATGAAACAATTCTTATAGAAGATGCGTTTATATTAACAGGGCAAGAGGACAGAACGAATAAAGAAAGAAAACCACTTGAGGTGCTAAAGCCTTCTGCTAATTTACCATGGCTTGTAATGAATCATACACCTGACGATTTAAACACGCCTTCCCAAATGGGCGTTGATTTACATATGTCTGGTCATACACACAAGGGACAGCTGTGGCCGAATCAGTATATAACAGCTCGTGTATTTGAACTGGATTATGGTTATAAGTTGAAGGAACAGATGCATACACTTGTTTCATCAGGCTATGGCTTCTGGGGCCCACCGATGCGAATTGGCAGTAGATCAGAGCTTTGGGTAGTAGATATAACATTTAAATAGTATGTGATAATCTAACAATCGGCTTCTTAGGTGAAAAGGCAGTAGTATATAAAAACGTAGTATTTTATAATAAGTGGGTATTTGATTAAAAAAGGTAAGGTGACATGGTGGAAATTATAGAGTTATTAAAAGCATTAATATTAGGCTTTGTCGAGGGTATGACAGAATTTGCACCAGTATCTTCTACGGGACATATGATTATCGTGGATGATATGTGGTTAAAGACTGAGGAGTTTTTAGGGAAATATCCTGCCAACACATTTAAAATTGTTGTACAACTTGGTTCCATATTAGCGGTTATCGTAGTTATGTGGAAACGTATGCTAAGCTTAGTTGGTTTATATAAAATTGAAGGTCAAGCTAAGTCCATAAATGGCCGCTTTAACTTATTGCATGTTATTGTTGGTATGCTACCAGCAGTTGTCTTAGGTTTTGCATTCAAGGATTTTATTGACGACCATCTTTTTAAAGTAGAGCATGTTGTTTATGCACTAGTGGCAGGAGCAATTCTGATGATTGCTGCAGATAAGTTGGCACCGAGAAAACCAAAAGTTGATTCTTTAGATAAGATTTCTTATGGTTTAGCATTTAAGGTAGGACTTGTACAATGCCTATCACTATGGCCAGGTTTTTCTCGTTCAGGTGCAACGATTTCGGGTGGGGTACTATTTGGTATGAGTCACCGTGTTGCAGCCGATTTTACATTCATTATGGCTGTGCCAATCATGGCAGGAGCTAGCCTCGTATCCGTTTTGAAAAACTGGGATACTTTATCAATGGACTATTTTGGCTTTTATGCTGTAGGATTCATTAGTTCGTTCGTCTTTGCATTATTGTCCATTAAGTTTTTCTTAGCGCTTATTTCAAAGGTAAAATTAATGCCTTTTGCCATTTATCGTTTAGTTTTAGCAGCAGTTCTTTGCGTTATCATTTTCATGTAAACAATAAGTCACGCTTCTTCTTCAAGAAGCAGTGGCTTTTTTTGCGTTAAGATTATTGAATCATATATCCATTTTTTCAATAAATTGATAGAAAATGAGTATAAAGAATCATGTTAAAGCATAAATTAATAGCGAATTATAATAATATTAGACAACATTTACCTACATATTGTTCATTTAGATGTTTTGAGATTATAATTGATACATAAAGTGTCTAATTATTTGTTGTTTTTTTATAAAAAGTAGGAATATAGACTTATTAAGATATATGATTAAATATATGAGGTGGAGAAAATGTTTCAACTTATCAATAGATCTAAGAAAAATACAATTGAAATAAGCAATGAAACAACAATCGGTATTTTTATAGAAGATCCAGACCGTTTACTACAATTAAATCTTGTAGGGTTAAGTGTGCATGATCTTCAGCTGATTAATAGTTTAAAACCATATGTAGAAAGAAATGTAGTAGAAGTGGTAGCGGCATTTTATCATGCAATAGAAAGTGTTCCTGCCTTACAAAAGGTTATTCAATCACATAGCTCCAGCGAACGTTTACGACAGACATTACGTCACCATATTATTGAAATGTTTGAGGGGAGAATAGATGAAGCCTTTTTAGAAAAGCGAAGACGTGTGGCCAAAATGCATGTAAAGATTAATTTATATCCGAAGTGGTATTTAGCTGCTTTTCAAATACTTGAGAAATCACTTCGCAAAATAGTCTATGAACTACGATTACCAAAGGGCGAAGAAGAGAAGTTTTGTGATGCTATCAGTAAAATATGTAATTTTGAACAACAAATCGTTTTAGAAGAATACGATAGCTATGCAAGTATACTAATTGAAACACAACGCAATAATGTTAGGGACCATGTAAAGGATGTTATCGGCGGAGTTTCTACACAATTAGAGGTTCAATCACAAACTACAACTGAAACAGTAACAGAACTTGTATATAGCGCAAAGCGTGTCAACGCTTCTTTGAAGGAAAGTATGTATGAAGCAGGATCAATGCAAAAAGTGTCTAATGAAGGCTATACTAAAATAATATCTATTAATGAACAAACAGGGAAGATTCATCATAAGACCGTTGAAATGGCAAATATGGTGGAGCAATTAGATGCATCCTCTTCGAAAATAAATGCCGTTGTAGAAATTGTGAAAAGTATTTCTGGGCAAACAAATTTACTTGCGTTAAACTCTGCAATTGAGGCGGCACGTGCCGGTGAGCATGGTAAAGGCTTTGCAGTTGTTGCAAACGAAGTACGCAAGCTTGCGGATCAAACGAAAAGCTCTGTTGAACAGATTGCTGAGTTAATCATGACGTCAAATGGTATCACAACACAAGTTGTACAAGCAATTCAGAACATACAGGAGCTTGTAAATAGTAGTATCGAACGTAATGCTGAATCTCTAAAAGCTTTTGATGCGATTTCGGGTTCTGTAGAAGTTTCGATCTCAAATTTCCAAAAAGTCGATAATCAAGTATCTGAATTAGCTACTATTATTGAATCGATTGGTGAATCTTCGGAAGAATTAGCGAGGGTGGCTAATCGCTTAAATACAACAATAAGAGAGTTTTAAAAGAAATATAGCTATGCATACTATCTATGCATAGTTTTTTAGTATGTGAATTAGGATAAAAGGTCTTATTTTATGGATAAATCAACTAAGAGGCTGATGAATTAGCTAATAGCAAATTTTATAGAAAGAGGAAGATTACAAAACCCTAGAAAATGCTTGTTTTAAGTGTTACGCTATAGGCGAATTAGGGAATTGAGTAGAGGGGTGTTTGGAGCATGAAAAAGAAATTATTTATAACACGTAAGTTTCCTACACATATTGTTGAACTGCTACAGGAGTTTTATGAAATCTCACAATGGGATGAGGAAGAAATTGTGATTCCACGTGAAAAATTGCTCGCAGCTGTCGCTGACTGTGAGGTACTGTGGGTAACGATAGCTGACCAAGTAGATGAAGAATTACTTTCGCATGCACCCAACTTAAAATTAGTGACGAATTTAGCAGTTGGATATAATAATATCGATGTGAAGGCTTTAAAAAAACGAGGCATTATGGCGACAAATACGCCTGGAGTTTTAACTAATACAACTGCGGATTTAGTATTTGGCTTACTGCTTGCAACTGCTCGTAGAATTCCAGAAAGTGAAAGATATTTACGTGAGGGCAAATGGAAAAGCTGGTATCCAATGCAACTGGTTGGCAAGGATGTTTCAGGAGCCACAATTGGCATTATTGGCATGGGGAGAATTGGCCAAGCTGTTGCTAGAAGAGCAAAAGGGTTTGATATGAAAATCTTGTATAATAATCGCAGACGTCGTCATGAAGCAGAAGAAATGTATGGCTTCCAGTATGTTTCGCTGGAGGATCTATTAAAGCAATCTGATTTTGTTGTGATTATGACACCTTATAATAGTGATACGGAAGGACTCATTGGTGCAAAGGAACTTGCTTTGATGAAAGAAGATGCGGTATTAATTAATGCCTCACGTGGTGGAATTATTGATGAGGATGCGCTATACGATGTTCTTAAAAATGGGAAGCTTTGGGCTGCAGGACTAGATGTGTTTGAACAAGAGCCGATTGCGATGGATCATCCCTTATTAACACTTCCAAATGTAGTAGCTCTGCCACATATCGGTAGCGCGTCATTAGAAACGAGAACGGCTATGCTAATGTTAAATGTAAAAGCTTTGACTGCTTATGGACAAGGCAAGGCAATATCCAATCGAATTGATTAAAAAGAGGAGCATATCGGTGAAAGATATGCTCCATTTTTTTATCTATTGAATAAATCGAATAAGCCGCCGATACCGCCTTCACCTTTAGATTGACCGCCTCCACCTTGCGAAATAGGTGCAGCTGCAAAGACACGACTGGCTAAACGGCTAAATGGTAATGATTGTACCCACACTGTTCCAGGACCACGTAATGTAGCAAAGAAGATTCCTTCGCCTCCAAACAGGGCTGTTTTTACGCCTCCAACCATTTCAATATCGTAATCCACATTGGATGTCATTGCTACAAGACATCCTGTATCCACACGTAAAACTTCACCCGGTTGTAATGTTTTTTCATGAATGGCTCCTCCTGCATGAACAAATGCCATGCCGTCACCTTCTAGCTTTTGCATAATGAAGCCTTCACCACCGAAGAAGCCTACTCCAATTTTTTTCTGAAATTCAACGCCAACAGAGACCCCTTTAGCAGCAGCTAAGAATGCATCTTTTTGACAGATAATTTTACCGTTTAATTGGCTTAAATCCATCGGAATAATCTTCCCTGGGTATGGTGATGCGAAATAAACATGCTTCTTACCTGAGCCAACGTTTGTGAATGTTGTCATGAATAAACTCTCACCTGTTATTAGGCGTTTTCCGGCACCTAATAATTTACCCATTAGACCACTTTGTGAGCCACCTCGTGAGCCGTCACCAAAAATAGTTTCCATATGGATCGAATCATCCATCATCATTAACGCTCCTGCTTCTGCAACAACTGTTTCCTGAGGGTCAAGCTCAACTTGCACATATTGCATGTCGTCACCAAATAACTTATAGTCAATTTCATGATTATTCATAAAGGGATTCCTCCAAAAATAAATTTAATGATATTGTATACGATTATAAGTTACATTGGTTTCAATAGAAAATTAAATATTTTAGAAAAAAAGGGAATTAGTTAGAAAATGTCGAATATAAAAAACTAGAATGTTTATTATTTATTTTCATTTAACTAAGGGTATTGTGAATATACATAACCTTAAGAGGCTTCTAAATTTAGAAGTCATCCTCTATATTGAGGTAAGGAAGTTAAGTGGAAATGAAGCCTCTGGCAGTTGTCACCGATTATTATTGAAATGCTAGTATTACAAGGTGTGGTGTATATTGAAAATTCGGAATTTTGACATATTTTATCTCCGCTCACTCCAAGATTCTTAATGAGACATTTTTTCTTTTGGTGGGGAGCAACTATTGATGTATGGAGATAAAGCCACTGGTAGCTGTCACGAATAGTGAAACGTGTAAGCACATTCCACTGCTCGGACGCAATTATTCCAAGGCGAAATGGATTCTGGTTAAATTCATAGACTTATACCTATGGAATACGACTGGTACAACAGCTGAGGCATCATAGAGTATTTCAGGGGGTGTATGTAGTGGAGATTAAAAACTATATCGGTGGTAAATGGATCACACATTCACATTTACAAAGTATAGCAGTGACGAACCCTGCAAACGGTGAGCAGCTTGCCACCATTCCACGCTCTACTTCGAATGAGGTAGGCGAGGCTGTAGCTGTTGCTAAACAAGCACAAAAGAGCTGGGCACTTATACCAGCACCAAAACGTGCAGATTATTTATATGCCATCGGTCAAAAAATGAAAGAGAAAAAAGAACATTTGGCGACCGTTTTAACAAAAGAAATGGGCAAGGTCATTGAAGAGGCTAGAGGAGAAGTCCAAGAAGGAATTGATATGGCATACTATATGGCTGGTGAAGGACGTAGATTGTTTGGTGAAACAACACCGTCTGAGCTTGCCAATAAATTTGCTATGAGTGTAAGGGCACCTATAGGCGTTGTAGCACTCATTACACCTTGGAATTTCCCTGTTGCTATCGCCACATGGAAGTCATTTCCTGCCGTTGTTGCAGGGAATACATTCATTTGGAAACCGTCTAATGAGACTCCAATGATGGCCTATGAAATGGGTAAAATCTTTGAGGAAGTAGGCTTACCAGATGGTGTCGCTAATATCATATTTGGTACAGGACCTACAGTAGGCACAGCATTAATTGAACATCCTGACGTCAAGGTTATTTCTTTTACAGGTTCTACAACAACGGGCAGTAAAGTAGCTGAGCTTGGCGGGAAGCATTTGAAAAAGGTTTCTTTAGAGATGGGTGGCAAAAATGCTGTTATTGTCATGAATGATGCTGATTTACAGCTAGCTACAGAAGGGATTTTATGGAGCGCATTTGGTACTGCTGGGCAAAGGTGTACAGCATGTAGTCGAGTCATTGTGCATAAAGATGTAAAAGAACAATTAGAGAAACGTCTCTTAGATGAAATGCAAAAGCTCACAATTGGGGATGGTCTAGATGAGGGAGTAAAAATCGGGCCAGTGATTAATAAAGCAGCATTGGAAAAAATTAATCACTATGTACAAATAGGTAAACAAGAGGGTGCTACATTATTAGCAGGTGGCAGGATACTAAATGAACCACCTTATGATAAAGGGTTCTATTATGAGCCAACATTGTTTACAAATGTGAAGCCTGACATGATTATTGCTCAAGAAGAAATCTTTGGTCCAGTCGTATCTCTAATTGAAGTGGCAAGTTTGGAAGAAGCAATTGAAGTAAATAATGGTGTGAAATTTGGCTTATCTAGCTCAATATTCTCCCAAGATGTCAATACAATTTTCCGCGCACAACGTGATTTAGATACAGGTATTGTTTATGTAAATGCTGGCACAACAGGTGCTGAAATCCATTTGCCATTCGGAGGTACTAAAGGGACAGGAAATGGACACCGTGATTCAGGTGTAGCAGCCCTAGATGTATACACAGAGTGGAAGAGTATTTATGTAGACTACAGCGGTAAATTACAAAGAGCACAAATCGATACAGAGTAACAGATCAACGAAAGGGGATGTTCTTGATGAAAGTTGTTGTATTAGGTGCAGGTTTAATGGGGAAAGAGGTAGCTCGTGATTTAATAAAAAACGATAAAGTGGAGCGTGTGTATTTAGGTGATATCGATGTAAAAGTTGCACAGGACTTTGTAGATACGCTAGATACAAATAAGGTAGAAGTGGTAGAGCTACACGCAGAACGTGACGATTCATTAATGAGTGTTATTTCGAAGGGGGATGTTGCCGTCAATGCATTGTTTTATTCGTTCAATGAACGAGTAGCAAGAGCAGCTATTGAGGCAGGCGTCCATTCCGTTGATTTAGGTGGTCATATCGGTGGCGTTACAGAGAAGATATTAGATTTACATGAGGTAGCAAAGGCAAAAGGTGTTACAATCATTCCTGACCTAGGTGTTGCTCCCGGCATGATCAATATTCTAGCGGGCTATGGTGCTTCAAAATTAGACGAAGTAGAATCTATTAAACTATTTGTTGGTGGTATTCCAACTGAGCCAAAGCCTCCGCTTCTTTATACACGCGTGTTTTCTTTAGATGGCGTTTTCGATCATTATACTGAGCCTTCAAAAACGATTCAGAAGGGCAAGCTTGAAGAAGTTCCATCCCTATCAGGCGTTGAACCTATTTATTTTGATGATTTCGGTGTGCTTGAGGCATTTTATACATCTGGTGGTATCTCCACATTGTATAAGACATTCCCGAATGTCCGCACATTAGAATATAAAACCATCCGTTATAAAGGCCATGCTGAGAAATTTAAACTTTTAGCAGACTTAGGCTTCCTTGATTCTGCGAATAAGGTAGAAGTGGATAATCAAGAAGTGCCTGTTCGTGCAGTCGTACGAGAGGCACTCAAAAAGAAGCTTGAATTGGGCTCAAAACCTGATGCTGTATTGTTACGTGTTATTGTAGCAGGTGAAAAGGCCCAACAGCAGGTGACATATGAATATGAAATGGTTGTACGTAAAGATATGACAATTAATGAAACAGCTATGGCCCGTGCTACGGCAAATACGATTTCAGTTGTTGCTCAGATGATTGGTGCCGGTGTTATTACAGAGCATGGTGTATTCCCGCCTGAAGCAATCGTGCCAGGTGATACGTATATTGAAGAGATGGCTAAACGAGGTGTTGTCATTAAAGAGACATCACATAAGTCTGCTATGATTGTGAAATGGTAGGTGCTGACCATGAACTTTGAAATGTCCACTGAGCAGGAAATGCTAAGAAAAACAGTAAGACAGTTTGTTGATGAGGAAATCATTCCCTATATTGCAAAATGGGATGCTGAAGGTGGCTTTGATGCTAAAATTTGGTCCAGACTTGCTGAGCTTGGCTTAATGGGTGTTTGTGTTCCTGAACAATACGGAGGTAGTGGCATGGATTATAATGCACTTGCTATCGTATGTGAGGAGCTTGAACGGGGAGATACGGCATTTCGCACAGCCGTATCTGTTCATACAGGTTTAAATAGCATGACCTTAATGCAGTGGGGGACTGAAGAGCAAAAGCAGAGATACCTTGTTCCGCAAGCTAAAGGTGTACGGATTGGAGCTTTTGGTCTCACAGAACCAGGGGCTGGGTCTGATGTAGCTGCCATGTCAACAACTGCTGTCCGTGATGGGGATCATTATATCCTCAATGGGCAAAAAACGTGGATCTCTTTATGTGATATTGCAGACCACTTTATCGTATTTGCCTATACAGACAAATCGAAAAAACATCATGGAATTAGTGCGTTTATTGTAGAACGTTCCATGGCTGGCTTTACATCTAAAGCGATAAAAGGAAAATATGGTATTCGTGCTGGTAATACAGGTGAGCTCTTTTTTGAAGATTTACGCGTGCCAATTGAAAACCGACTTGGTGAAGAGGGCGAGGGTTTCAAAATTGCCATGTCTGCGCTAGATAATGGTCGATTTACAGTAGCAGCAGGTGCTGTTGGTTTGATCCAAGCTTGCATAGAGGCTAGTGTGAAATACTGTCATGAACGAGAGACATTTGGTAAACCTATTGGTGAGCATCAGCTTGTCGGACGAATGATTGCTAATATGGAAGCAGGCTATCAAATGAGTCGTCTCCTTGTCTATCGTGTTGGAGAATTGAAAAATAAAGGTGTTCGAAATACTCGAGAGACATCATTGGCAAAATGGCAGTCTTGTGATTTTGCGAATAAGGCTGCGGATGATGCGGTCCAAATTCATGGAGCCTATGGCTATTCAGACGAGTATCCAGTTGCCCGTTATTTAAGAAACTCCAAAGCACCAGTCATTTATGAAGGGACTCGCGAAATTCATACTATTATGCAGGCAGATTATGTATTGGGAAGACGACAAGATAAGCCATTAAAAAATATGTTGCCTAAATGGCCATTTGAAGAATAGACGAGAGGGAAGTGTTTCCCTCTCGTTTTTTATTGTGCCTCAACTTACTTAGAAAATTTCAGAAAAATGTAACTTTCCTCTTTTTTACTAGTCTAATTAATAAACAAGTATATGAAGGAGAGGAAAAATGATGAAAAGTAAATGGTTCGCAATTATGCTGATTATCGTTCTAGCTATCGTGCCTGGAATTTTTACATTGATAGTGAATACAGATGTGACGGCAAAGGCGGCTAGCGCAAGTATGGCAACACAAAACTGGCAAGCATCTTTTTCAGTTGCTTTAAAGAAAAACAAAATAACTGAGGAATATGTCTATATCACTACGGAAAAAGGAAGCAAAGTACCTGCAACAATTGAATTGTTGGAAGATCAAAAAACGATAGTAGTGAAAAAGTTAGCACCAGGTAATTATCAATTGCATGTAAAAAAGGAGGCCTTTGCACAAGGCGGACTGAATGTAGCTTCACAGACAATTCCATTTACAATTATCGAGACATTAACAGCCGTTAAATCGGAGAAAGAGTTACAGCAGTATTTTAAAAAGTTGTTAACAACTCAAAGAGTAGAAATTAGAGAAGAAGAGAGCTTACAAAGTACAGCAAGTGAAGATAAAGCAACAGCTAATAATGAGTCTACAACTAATAATCAAGTAGAGGGGGTAGAAGAGGGTGACATTGTAGTAGTAAAAGATGACTTTATTTACACTGCAAAAGATCAGAGCATTACAGTGGTGAATGCTAAAGATCCTAAGAATTTAAAGATGGCTACAAGTATCAAATTAAAACATTCCCAATATATTTCTAAGCTTGCCCTATATGACAATCTATTAATTGCCATCGGGGATCAATATATTGAAAAAGCAGGCACAGCTATGGTAACAGCCTCAATTTATGATATTTCAAATCCAAGCAATCCAAAGCATGTACGTGATGTTGGGCAAGAAGGCTTCTTGCAGGATATTCGCATAACGAATGACACATTATATTTAATCGGTAATATGTATCCAAATTACTGGATGCTACAAGAAGACAATAAAACCGATTTAAAGCCTAAAACATTTGATAGTATGGCAGGAACAGAGTACCAAAGTCTGCCTTTAGAAAAAATCTCAATCTTACCAAATACGATGGATGGTACCTATAGTTTAATTACAGCTGTCGATTTAAAAAATGGAGCTAAGACAACTGCCAATACGAAAGGGTACTTAGGTGGAAGTAGTGGTCTTTATATGTCAGAGAATGCCCTGTATTTAACGACACCAATGTATGAAAGTAGTATTGATGTTTCATCAGAAAAGCGCGTTATGGATATGATTTGGTTACCGAGGTCAGCCGACACTCAAATTTTCAAGTGGAATGTAGATGGAACGACTTTGAACTTTGTCGGAAGTACGGAAGTAAAGGGAACTGTGTTAAATCAGTATTCAATGGATGAATATAAGGGGAACTTCCGGATCTTTACAACAGAAGGTAATACGTTGAATGAGAAAAGTACTTCCTATAACCATCTCTTTATTTTGGATGAACATTTAAAACCGCTTGGTGCAGTAAAAGATATGGCGCCTGGAGAAAAGATATATTCAGCTAGATTTATGGGAGAAAAAGCATATGTGGTGACATTTAAACAAGTGGATCCACTATTTGTCATTGATGTAGCGAATCCGAAAAAGCCTGCTGTACTAGGGGAATTGAAGATTCCTGGCTTCAGTAATTACCTACATCCATTAGATGATACGCATTTAATTGGTATTGGTTATGATACGGAGCAACGCTATGATTCGTATACGAAACGTAATTTTACTGTGACAACCAATATGAAGATGTCCCTATTCGATGTATCAGACTTCCGAAATCCGAAAGAACAATCAACCGTAAAAATTGGTGGGAAAGGTTCTTCCTCTGAAGTGCAATACAATCCTAAAGCGCTATTCCGCAATAAGGAATACAACTATTTTGGCTTCCCTGTAGTACTGTATGAGGCAGGTAAGGGAGACGAAGTTGTCTATCAAGGTCAAGGTGCTCAAATTTATGAAATTACTGCAGAGAAAGGGATAGTATTGAAAGGAAATATAATCAATCGTAATAATAATGAGTCCTATGAAAATTGGGAGCAAGTTGTACAACGTGTTGTCTATATAGATGATACGCTGTATACAATAGCGCGTAACGAGATAAAAAGCTATCAGTTAAATGACTTCAAGCCTTTAGATACATTAACAATAAAATAATAAGAAAAACAAAACAGTCAATTGAAAGGTATCAAGTAGCCTTTACTCCAATCCTGTATCTTTAGCAACGGTTTTCAAATATAGTGAAGGTGTTCATTATTCTTTATGAAGAGGTGTTGTCACCCATCATCCTCTGATAATGGGCTATTTGATCACTATGCTACTATGAAAAAGTAAAGACAATTGGCAGAATGGTTGATTGGAGTGGAGCCAGCGTCACTCCTAGGGGATTTAGTGAACTGCACCCAAAATATTGGACTTAAAAAATCTAATATAGGGGGTGCAGTTAGTGATTTCTGATGAACAAAAGTTAGCCGCAGTTCTAGCTTACATTGAAGAAAAGGAAAGTACGTATCAGATTGCCAATAGATTACAGAGGGATCGACAGTACGTTCGATTATGGATTGAATTATATCGATACCATGGCATTGAAGGAATTATTCGTCCTCAAGGGTTCACGAATTACGAAGATTCTTTTAAAATAAAAGTAATTCAACACCTGATAGAGACGGGCGATTCGCTCCTTCAGACTGCTGCGAAGTTTAATATTCCTTCTCGTGAAACCATTCGGAGATGGAAAAAACAGTGGATGTCCAAGGCTGGAAAGGTGCTCTATCAAATAGAAAAGGAGCACCAATCAATGCCAAAAAAACAACCACCTTCGTCTGATTTAAATGAAAAAACAACGGAAGAGTTAAAAGCGGAAATTGAGTATTTACGGATGGAAAATGCCTATTTAAAAAAGTTGAAAGCCTTAGTTCAAGAAAAGGAAGCATTCAAACCGAAGAAAAAATGAGAGCTGTGTATGAGCTAAGGCTGGAATTTCCACTTCAAGCTCTATTAAAAGTGGCAAAAATCAAGAAAAGTACGTATTATTATCATCTTCAAAAATGGGTAAAACCAGATAAATATCAGGCGATCAAAGAACGAATCCAGACACTTTTTCATCACCATAAGGGGCGTTATGGCTATCGTCGTATTTGTCTTGCCCTCCGAAATGAAGGTTTTTTCATCAACCATAAAACGGTACAACGATTGATGCAAGAATTGGGCTTAAAAGGGACGGTACGCCCTAAAAAATACCGTTCGTATAAAGGGACAGTCGGCTATGTCGCAGAGAATGTCATCCAACGTGATTTTGAAGCCACTGCATCCAATCAGAAATGGGTAACCGATGTCACAGAGTTTAAAATAAACGGTCAAAAAATCTATGTATCGGCTGTATTAGATTTATTCAATCGAGAAATCGTTGGATATGAGGTATCAAAATCACCTAATTTTGAGTTAGTTCAACAGTCTTTTAAAAAGGCGTTTACGTATACAAAGTTATCGAAAAAGAGTGGCTTAATCATTCATTCTGATCAAGGATGGTTATATCAAATACCCCGTTTTAAAGCGTTATTGACAACGCATGAAATCAAGCAAAGTATGTCACGGAAAGGAAATTGTTTAGATAATGCCGTAATAGAAAGCTTTTTTGGTATTCTGAAATCAGAATTTCTGTACACAACTACGTTTAAAAACTATGTAGAATTTACAAAAGCATTAGCAGATTATATTTACTATTACAATCATGAGCGGATTAAAAGAAAACTCAACGGAAAAAGTCCCGTTGAGTATCGAAAAGCTTCGTAAAAAAGTTTATATTTTTGGGGTCAGATCATAGCGTCACAGATGAGACCCTGGATGAACGTAGGTGAGTGAAGCGGCTCATTGGACGCCCTGGAAAGGACGCTGGCGGAACAGAAGTCAACCTCTCGCCTTGCAAAGTTGCTTTTTCTGCCGTTGACATCATCTTTTTCAACCAAAAAGAAAGTCCAATGAATATGGAGAAATTCATTGGACTTTTTGTTTATTACTATTGTCGATATGGCAGTATCTCGGATACAGTCACAAATTCATAGCCCTGCTCTTGTAAATAGGCAAGAACAGCGTCAAGTCCGTCTGCAGTGGATTGATGAATATCATGCATTAAGACAATGGCATTATTGTGTAAATTATTTTTTACATGTGGCAATAGCTGCTGTGCATTTCGATGTTTCCAATCCAATGTATCAATTGTCCATAGCACAACAGGGATAGGAATCTCGGCATTAATTGTGTCATTAGTTGCACCGTATGGTGGTCTAAAAACTGTGGCACCTTGATTGATTGCCTTCTCAATTTCAGTGGCAGTCGTGTTATATTCTTTCATCACTTGTTCCTGCGTAAGCTTTGTTAAGACAGGGTGGTTCCACGAATGGTTTCCAATTTCATGACCGCGCGCAAGAACATCTTTTACGATGTCAGGATAGTATTGTACACGACTACCGAGCATGAAGAAAGTAGCCTTTGCGTGATACTTATCAAGAATATTTAAAATTTGCTCCGTGACTTTTGGATGTGGACCATCATCAAATGTTAAAGCAATACGTTTTTTATTCGGATCACCAGTTGGTGGTGGATTAATTGGTTTTACATTTTCCATTGCGATTTGAAATTCGGAGGCTAACAAAGGGTTAATAAGCGAAAGGGGTAGTTTCACTATTGGGGTACCTGCTGCTCCACTAGCAATCTCATATTCATCGAAATAGATTTGTAATGAATCATCAACAATAGCAAAGCGATTGAAGTTAGACCATTTTGGTTCGGTAGCTTTTAATAGTTCATCGTTGAAAAGCTCATCCTTTAATTGGAGGTTTTTTTGCAAATCTTTTCGGACGTTTACAGCCAACGTAGATAAGTTATTCTCATCATTTTGTAAGAGCGTTTGGATCGTAATTTGTTCGCCCGTTTCGTTGTTAATGAAGAATGTTTTTGTGGAGACTTCGTGATTGGCTCCACCTACATATAGCATTTTTGTTAGCACAAAGGAATAGTAATGCTCTCGGTACGGAAAAGTTTCTAGACTAATATTTAATTCACCCATAGCATCTGTATCTTTATTTTTCTTCATCGATGTTAGATAGTTTTCTTTTGAATCCGATATGTATTGTAATACGGCATCATTAAAAACCTCGTTATCTGTTTGTGGGTAATGTATAGCAAATGGTGTTCGTTTGTCATTTGAAACGTCTGTAACAATACGTATGCCTGGAAACGCAGAACTTTCGGTCGATAAATGACTATTCACCGATTCCGTCTCGGATTCTTTTGAAGCACTAATCTTTTGAAACTTAAAGTCATCCTTTGAAAGGATAATAAAAAGTATAATAGTTGTTAAGGTCACAATAAGGCTAAGTAATAAGAAATCAATTATTGGACCGCGTCTTTTTCTGCGTTCCTGCATGGTTTTGGATACGCTCCCCTCTTTTTTTATTTTCTATACAATCAGACGTGCCAGTCATTAAAAAAGTTATACAAATCTAGAATCTTTTTATGTAATTTTGTGGAAAATTATTAAGATCACTTTTTCTTCAAGAATCAGCGAATTAATTGTAGTTGTACTTCTATTTAAGAGGTTGTAAAATACCTACTAAAATAGAAAAAACACATGCGTAATATTAGTGTAACTGTAAAAATAAATTGAAAGATAATCCGTTGCTTAAGAAAAAAATTTTCAGTTGAGTTTTTATTGGCAGTTCGTTAATATTGGCAAGGAACCTTTTGAAGGAGGCAGATAGCTGCAATGGTCTTACAAGATGCGGATAATGAACTTACGATTGACTGTTTGTTGCTTGCAGGACGCATTATGATTGAAAGTGGTGCAGAAACATACCGCGTTGAGGATACGATGCTGCGTATGGCACATTCTCAAAATATGCCAAATGCTCAATGTTATGCCACACCAACGGGCATCATTTTTTCGTTAGGCAAGACACAGCCAACAAGAATTACATCAATTCCCAGTAGGGTTACAGATTTGCAAAAAATCGCCTTGGTAAATTCAGTATCTCGTAGACTCACATCTCAAATCATAACATTAGAAGAAGCTTATGACGAGTTAAAGTCGATACAAAAAACAAATTATTTTTTACCAACTTATTTGCAGGTTTTGGCAGCTGCGCTTGCTAGTGGTTGTTTCCTTATTATGTTTAAGGGTGGATGGTCGGATTTTCCGATAGCTTTTTTGGCAGGCGGGCTCGGTTTCCTAGTACTTGTAATCATTAATCATTTAACAAGGGTAAAGTTTTTTTCTGAATTTACTGCATCACTCGTCCTCGGCTTTGTTGCCTTCTTTGCAGTAAAGTATGGTTATGGTACTGAACTTGATAAAATTATTATTAGTTCCGTCATGCCACTAGTACCAGGTATTTTGATTACAAATGCTGTACGTGATTTAATGGCAGGTCATTTTATGTCAGGGATGGCAAAGGGAGCAGAGGCCTTTTTAACAGCCTTTGCTATTGGTGCAGCAATAGCCGTCACACTAGGATTTTAGGAGGCGGATAATATGCAGATGATGGACATTATTATACAATTAATAGTTAGTTTTTTTGCGACAGCTGGGATTGCCATTATTTTTAATGTTCCTAGAAAAACACTACTTCATTGCGGACTCGTTGGGGTAATTGGCTGGATTATATACTATGTTCTAACAGAGCAAGGCATGGATGTTGTCAAAGCTTCTTTCTTTGGCTCATTTGTCATTGCCATCGTTGCTCATTTATATGCCCGACGCTTTAAAATACCCATGATTATTTTTATTGTTGGGGGAATTATACCATTAGTACCAGGGGGCATGGCTTATAATGCAATGAGAAATGTGGTAGAAGATGATTACTTACAAGGCTTGCAATATGGCTTAAAGGCATTTTTAATTACAGGTGCTATTGTTATTGGACTAGTTTTTGCAGAAGTAATTATCCAACTCATATTCCGCTCAGTTCGTTCCAGTAAAGTAAAATTACAAAAGGTTTATAAAAAATAGAAGGAGACTGCGTGCAAAATAAACGCAGCCTCCTTCTTCATTATTGTTATTTTGTCAGTAATAGTTCAATCTCTTCAGGTGTAACAGGTTTACTAATATAATAGCCCTGAATGGCATCGCAGCCGTAAGTGATTAATAGATCTGCTTGTTCAGCTGTTTCTACACCTTCAGCGACCACTTTCAATTCCATGGATTTACCTAGTTGTACCATACCATTCATAAGCTTTTGGCTCTTTTCGGATTTCAAGAGTGAATTTGTAAACGTTTGATCGATTTTTAATGTACTTATTGGTAAAATTTGCATATATCTAAATGAGCCGTAGCCAGTACCGAAATCATCTAATACAAAAGAAATGCCTTCGTTTTCAAGCTTACGCATTTGCTGTGCAATAGACGTTGCGGCTTCAGCTTCTAAAGCAAATTTTTCAGTAATCTCAATTTGTAATAGGTTCGCTGGACAACCTGTTTTTGTAATCATTTCAAGTATAGATTTTGCCATATTCTTATCACGGAATTCGCGTACAGAAGAGTTAATAGATACTTTTAAATCATAGCCAGCCTTTTTCCAAAGTAATGCTTGTTCACAAGCCTTTTCCAGCATGAAGGACCCAATATTATTAATTAGGCCTGTTTCTTCAGCGATAGGAATTAACTCATCAGGCGTTACGACACCTATGACCTCATCTTCCCAACGTACAAGTGCTTCAACAGCAGTAACTTTTCCAGAATACACATCGATTTGTGGCTGATAGAGTACCTTCAAGTTCTTTTGGTCAAGTGCTTGGAGTAAGCGCTTTTCAATTAATGCTTTACGATTTAAAGCCTTATGTGTTGCTGTTGATAAAGAAACAATTTTATCTCCGCCAGCCTCACGGACTGTAGAAATAGTAGCAATGGATGCCTTCATAAGCTGAGAGAATGTTGATTGATCCTCAGGATATCTAGTTATGCCACCACTAATAGAAATTGGTACAGCAATATTGCCGCTATAAATCGGATGTTGTTGTAAGTAAGATAAAAAGCCTTGAATAAACCATTCACTTAAAGGCGTAATGACAACAAAATCATTTTCATTTATACGAGCCATCGTGCTATCTTGGAAATACATTTTTATACGATTTGTAAATTCAACAATAAGGCTTTGATCGATTTGTTGATCATGTAATTCTTTAAGTGTATAAAATTTATCAATACTTAGATAAACAAATGAAAAGTGTCTCTCATCGTCAATCATATTGGTGATTACTTTTTCAAGTCGATGTGCATTCATCAAACCGGTTTCTGTATCGATGTAAGCAATTTTTTCAAGTTGGTGTTGAATCGTTTTTGATTTAGTTACATCCTTTTCAATTAGGATAAACTGTTGTTCATTTGTTTCAAGATTAACGAGGGGAATAGCCGTTAGTAGCACCCAATAGGATTGCCCCGTTTTTGTAATTTTTTCAACTTCTCCTTGCCATGTATGACCATTATTTAAATTACGCCAGATCGTATGTGTAATTTTTTCACTCACTTCATTATCAGGGAACAGTTGCCAAAAGGTTTTGCCGATAACACGCTTTGGTGTCCATTGGCTTGTTTTTAGAAATTCATTATTACATTCCAAGATAAATCCATCGTGATCGAGTGTAACGGTCATAAAGGTTGCATCTAAACCTTGCTTAAGGTTTACAAAGGTATTGCATTGAGAGATAGCCTGCGTCATTAATTCTGGGAGCATAAAAATCAATAGAATAAAACGTTCTCCCTCATCTGTAAAAGGTTTAGCTAGCAGAGCTGTTGTTATTTCTGCATTTGAAGTTGTGTGTACTTGAATTTTTTCTAGATACGTACTGTCCTCATTTTGTAAAATAGATTGAAGTGTTTCGACAGGAAGCTGACGCAGTAGATTTTCGTGTATAGATGGAGTAGTATTTCCTTTAATATCATTAGCTAATAAGCCAATCAGATGTTCAGCACTCTTTCCCCAGACTGTTGCTTGTCCATCTTGATTAATGATAATTGCAGGAAAAGGAAGTGAATTTAAATAATGTTCATCAATCGTAAATGATTTATGCATATGACTCATGATTATTCGATCTCCTTGGGTAATCAATATATACTAATATTATAGATAATAATCGGGAATTAGTCATTATGAATATATTTGTAAATATTTKATAGTAMAAATTAATAGGACTTTTMTAGTGAAATATMAGAAATGATTTGAAGAAAAGTAACAATTTTTAGTACGTATATAGGAAGCAGGATTGGTATGAAACGTTTAAAAGGAATAATATTTATCGTCTCGGGTGCTATGTTATGGGGAGCAACTGGCCCTTTAATGGAGTGGTTGCTTAATCATACACCTTTGACTGTATCCTTTATGTTAACAATCCGTTTATCGGTTGCAGGTATATTACTACTTACATATTTATTGTTAACAGGAAAAAATATTTTTGGAATTTGGCAGCACAAGCTATGGGGGAGACAACTCATAGTTTTTGGTATTGCAGGTATGCTTGGTGTCCAATTTACATTTGTTGCTGCAATTAATGAAAGTAATGCTGTGCTTGCTACCTTACTACAGTTTTTAGCGCCAATATTTGTTGTCGCGTATGTCTCTCTTAGTTTAAAGAAATGGCCACCAAAATATCAAGTGTTAGGTATTATTGGTACCCTTATAGGGTTGTTTCTGTTACTAACGAATGCATCATTTGAAAGTTTACTTATTAGTCCAAAAGCCTTGTTATGGGGAATAGGAGTAGGCTTAACATTTGCATTTTACACCTTGTATCCTGCACGCTTAATGAAGGAGTGGAGTGTGCTTTTAGTAGTGGGCTGGGGGATGCTGGTGGGTGGCTTCACTTTGGGCTTAGTAAGCCGTGTTTGGCAGCAGTCCACTCAATGGGTTGTTYTADTAGATTTTAAAATTTTAATGTTAKTAGTTGCTTTAATATTTTTTGGAACAGTAGCTTTTATATTGTTTTTAAGTAGTATGAAATACATTACGGCAGTTGAAACGAGCATTCTTTCTAGTATTGAACCATTAACAGCAATGGTGATCTCTGTTATTATTTTCGGTACTTCTTTAGGTTTTTGGCAATTAATAGGAGTATTCGTTATGCTTGTTTGTGTAACCTGGCTTTCTATAGCAGGAGAAAAAGCATAAATATACTATAGTGTTAGTAGTTTTTAACTATCATTAAATTTTATCTACCAACAAGGGGGAAAGAATATGAAAGAAGTTTTTTCCTATGTAAAGCCATATAAATGGACAGCTATTTTTGCTTTATGTTTAATGCTTTTAGAGTTATTTGTAGAGCTTGTGCAGCCACTCATTATGGCAAAAATAATCGACGAGGGAGTAAGGGCACAAAATCAAGGAATGGTTTTGCAATGGGGGGCTGTTTTACTTGGGCTATCTTTTGTTGCCTTTCTGGCGGGCGTTATCAATTCTTATTTTTCTTCACATACAGCTCAAAGCTTTTCATATGATCTTCGAAATGCCCTGTTTGATAGGATTCAATCCTTTACGCTAGCAACCTATCAAAAATTCTCCACTGCATCGCTTATTACTCGATTAACAAATGATGTTACACAGGTACAAACGGTGCTGTTTATGAGCTTACGTATTATGCTTCGAGCGCCACTTGCTGTGATWGGAAGCATTATTATGGCTTTTGTCGTAAATCCGAAATTAGCTTTATTTTTAGTTATTGGTGCACCGATCATTTTTATTTTTCTTCTTTTTATGGTGGCAAAAGGTGTGACTTATTTTGGGCGTGTACAAAAGAGGGTCGATCGTTTAAACAGAGTTTTACAGGAGAATTTACAGGCGATACGATTAGTAAAGGCTTACTTAAGAGGGGCATATGAGGCTACACGCTTTGATGAAGTTGCATCACGGTTAAAGGTTGATACTGTGAAGGCCTTACGCATAATGGAATATATTATGCCGGTTCTTTTGTTCATTATGAATATGAGCCTGCTCGCAGTTTTATGGTTTGGTACAAAACAAATTGCTACAGGAACAACGCCACTTGGTGATATTGTGGCTATTGTGAATTATGCAATGCGTATGACAGGCTCATTTTCAATGTTCGCTTTTATTATTATCTTCTACGCACGTGCAAAGGCATCTGCAGAACGTATGGCAGAAATCCTTTCCGTTGAAAATGAGGTTGAAGATACATCTCTTTTAGAAGAAGTAGGTCATGCCACACAATATGGAGAATTAACCTTTGACCATGTTAGTTTTACTTATCCAGGAGGAGATGTTCCTGTTCTGTCAGATGTGAGCTTTCAAGTTAAGTCTGGCGAGAAACTAGCGATCATGGGGGCAACTGGTGCAGGAAAATCAACATTATTACAGCTCATTCCTCGGTTCTATGAAGTAACGCAAGGCAGAATACTTGTGGAAGGTCAGGATGTGCAACATTGGGATTTACAAGAGTTGCGGGAAGTGATTGGCTATGTCCCCCAGCAGTCATTGTTATTTACAGGAAGTATTGCAGATAATGTGCGTTGGGGAGATACACAGGCTGAAATGGATGCTGTATTACAGGCTACAATGCAGGCGCAAATTCATGCATCTGTTGAAGATTTTCCAAATGGTTATGATACCAAGGTTGGGCAAAAAGGTGTCAATTTATCGGGGGGGCAAAAACAGAGGTTATCTATAGCTAGAGCTCTATTGAGAAAGGGACATATTTTAATGCTTGATGATAGTACTAGTGCTTTAGATGTGAAAACTGAACAGTCTTTGTGGGCGGCACTGAGTGAAGAAAAAGCAACGATGCTTGTTGTTACGCAAAAAATACGTACAGCTAAAGGTGCAGATCGCATTTTACTGATTGATGCTGGAAAAGTAGTTGCTTATGGCACACATGAAGAGCTTTTAGAGACTTCCTCGCTTTATAAAAAAATAGCTATCTCTCAACAGGAGGTGGAGGATTAATGGGATTTTTCCAGAAACCTTTTGGCTATGAACCGCTTTTGACAAAAGATGATCTGAAACAGGGTGTGAAGAAAAAGAAGGGGCCACGTGCAGCTGATTGGAGAAGTACATTGCTGCGGTTATGGAAAATTGTCGACGAACAACGCGCACTGCTTATTGTGGTGCTCTTATTAGTGATGATTAGCTCCATATTAGCTTTAGTTGGTCCTTATGTAATCGGTCAAATGATTGATCACTATGTTATGCATGGCGAGCTTTCAGGCTTAGATAAAGGGATTGGCTTATTAATTGGTATTTATGTGTTATTAGCCGTTTCACTTTTCCTACAAAACTATTGGATGATTGGCATCGCCCAGCAAACGATCTATAGATTAAGGACAAGTGTATTCACTCATTTTCAAAGACTGCCAGTGGCATTCTTTGATCGTCGTCAGCATGGAGAATTAATGAGTAGAATGACGAATGATATTGAAGCTGTCAGCTCAACATTGAACAGTTCCTTTATTCAGGTATTTTCAAGTGTACTTACGCTTGGTGGAACCGTCATTATTATGCTCAGTTTAAGCCCATTGCTGACAGTTCTGACGATGATCATTATTCCACTGATGTTTTGGGCGATGCGATGGATTACACGTCGTACAGCACCACTGTTTAAAGAACAACAGGTAGCTATTGGCGCCTTAAATGGGATGATCGAAGAAACAATTTCAGGACAGCGGATTGTGAAGGCATTTTCACAAGAGGAGCGAATGAAAGCAGAATTTCGTGAAAAAAGTTTGCGCTTAAAAAGAACTGGTTTTTGGGCACAGACATACTCAGGTTATATTCCTAAAGTTATGAACTTCTTAAATAATATGAGCTTTACCATTGTAGCAGGTGTAGGAGGAGTCCTTGCGTTATATGGACATGTAWCGATAGGGGTAATTGTTATATTCACTGAATATGCACGACAATTTACACGTCCTTTAAATGATTTAGCAAWCCAGTTTAATACGGTACTGTCAGCCCTTGCTGGTGCAGAACGTGTATTTTCCTTGCTTGATGAACAACCAGAGGCAGAAAATGTGTCAGCACAAAAGCATCAGCTATTGGGACATGTAACGTTTAAGCAGGTGTACTTCAAATATGAACTAGAAGAAGAGGGGTACACACTAAAAAATGTAGACTTTAAAGTGGAACCTGGTCAAACGGTAGCCCTTGTTGGTGCAACTGGGGCTGGTAAAACGACAATCCTTCAACTTATTGCAAGATTTTATGACGTCTCAAAGGGAGAGGTATTATTTGATGGTATAAATGTACAGCAAATTGATCGACAATCCCTTCGTTCACAAATGGCCTTTGTCTTACAGGATCCATTTTTGTTTGAGGCTTCTGTTCGCGRGAATATCCGATATGGCAGACTGGATGCGAGTGATGCAGAGATTGAGGAAGCGGCCAAGCAAGCTAATGCACATGAATTCATTATGAAACTAAAGGATGGGTATGATACTATTCTTGCAGCGGATGGACGCGAGATTTCCCAAGGCCAAAAGCAATTACTTTCTATAGCAAGGGCACTTATAGCTGATCCGAAAATTTTACTATTGGATGAAGCGACAAGCAGTATCGATACTGTGACAGAACTGGCGATACAAGAGGCACTCGATACGTTAATGCAAGGGCGCACGAGCTTTGTGATCGCACATCGTTTAAATACTGTCCATAATGCCGATATGGTCTTAGTGATGCATAAAGGGGAATTAGTGGAGGCTGGACCTCAGCAAAAGCTCATCGAATCAGGTGGTCTTTATGCACAAATGCTGTATTCATCCTCACACCATCTTGAGGAATAGATGGAAAAAGAGCAATTTCATTTGAAGTTGCTCTTTTTTATTGAATTNAAAATGTTATTAATTTGAATAAATGGTATAATTATTATATAACATTATTAAAATATGAAGCAGTAGATAGTTTAAAAGTAATGGGTTGTGAAAGAATAAATATCTCTATTTTAGAAAAATTAGTATATTATTTCTAGTAAATTTCAGTCATTTTACTGAATTTTTATAGTATAAATCCTTTTATTTTTCTAATATTTGAAGTAAAATTCTGATTAATAGCGGGTATTAATATATTTTGTTGCCAGCTTATTTTCATTCTTGCTACAATAGGGCAATAGTCTGTTACAGGAACGGAGTAAATGATGAATATTTCAGTGATGACAGTGTCTTTTCCATTAGATGGAGAAACATTGAAAGAAGTAAAGTTATTATGTGAAGAAGCAACAGTTCAAGATTATCGAGTCTATGAAACCATTATGAATGTACCTATGGCTAGCTCTTTCGAGAATAAAGGCTTCATGGTACTAGCGTATGAGGATGATAAGGATTTACTAGTTGGTGCTGCTAGTGCTATCGACTTAATGGGACTTCATACATATGAGTGGTCATTAGTGGTGACACCTGCATATCGACAAAAGGGTATTGGAACTGCGTTAGTTGAGGGTATACAAGTAGGGCTAAAAGAAAGAGGGGCAGAGGGGCAATTAGCTGTAGTAATTGATGGTTCCCCTTATGGGCACACATTTATTGAAAACAAAGGGTTTACCTATAGTTTTTCAGAAACGACCCTAGAAACAAAAGCAGAGCCTGTTACATTACGAAGTGATATAAATATTCAAGCCTATAACGGAGAGCAAGCTGAACTGATTACTATTTATTGTGAGGCTTTTGGAGATCTACCCAAAGAATCAGAAGAGCTTATTGCTTTTAATACATCAACAAATGGAAGAGAGCTTTGGGTTGCTTACAGAGATGGTGCAGTTGTTGGCACAGTGACTACAGCTAAGGAAAATGAAATCCAGTGGGTAACAGCACTTGCTGTACATCCAAATTGTGAAGGACAAGGTATTGGGACAGCCCTTCTTTCCTTTTCAAAGGATTATGCGAGTAAGGTTGGTGCAGCGTTTGTCATGCTAGATGTAGAAGTAGACAATAAAAAAGCACTTTCTGTCTATGAAAAAGCAGGCTTTATGAAAGCACAGCAAATTGATTATTATGTAAAACAATAGAAAAAAGGGTGATGAGAGGTATTTAATATCAACTCATCGCCCTTTTTTATCATAATCACCTACTATCTTCATATAATATTAATAAGCTTTAAGAAAGGAGTCGTGATCATGCGCATGCCAGCATTGCCAAAGAAGAAGTCTCCTCCGAAGGAAGCCCCTAATTCATGGTGGAAAGTTGTGAAAGCTTATTTATCCAAAGGGAAGTTTTATAAATTACCCCCAAGAAATTAATGATGCAAAGAAAAAAGTCGCCTTTTAGCGACTTTTTAATTTTCTAATAAAAATGTCTTTTTGGATGGACCGATTAAGTATAGCTCGTGCATGGCTCGTGTAAGAGCTACATAAAGTAGCTTTCGGTCAATGGGTGTATCGTAAAATGGTGTATCGTAGGCAGCTACAATGACAGCATCAAATTCAAGTCCCTTAGCTAAGTGACTTGGCACAACAAGTAACATTTCTTGATTAATAGATTCATTTTCCGTTAGTAGTTGTGAAGCAATATCATTGTCTTTTAATGCCTGTTGCATAGTAATGGCTTCTGCAGTAGTTTTGCAAATTAAAGCGATGGATCGATGGCCATTTTGACGAATAGCTTCAAAGATCTCTTTAACTTTGAAGGCATCAAATTGCTCCGCTTGAATAAAACTTGGTACGCTACCGTGACGCACAACGGGTTCTACTAAAGGTAGCTGTTCATTCATCTGTGCTAGAATTTGATTCGCGACTTCCATAATTTCAATTGTTGTTCGATAGCTTTTTTGCAAAGTGCGGAAGCTTGCACGAGGAAATAAGCTTTGGACAGGTTCCCAGGCTGTTAATGAGCGATAGCTATGGATACCTTGTGCTAAATCACCGACCATAGTAAACATATCTGTATCAAGACCTGCTTTTAAAGCAGCAAGCTGAAATAAACTGTAATCTTGGACCTCATCGATAAAGACAACACGCATCTTCCATTCATCTGCAATGCCTTTTAAACGTGCTTGTAAATAGTATAGTGCAGCTAAATCTTCGAGTGCCCATTGTTCTTTACGATGTGCCTGCAAAAATTGTTGCTGTTCAAGGTAATGCCATTCAGGGGCGAGTTCTGCTAATAATTCTGCATCGGTGAGAAGGGTACGATAGAGTGTTTTAATATTATGTTTGGGAAAGCGACGCATATAAGCTGATGCCGTTGTCTTCGTTTCTTTTTCAATGGCAGGAATTCGTTCATCACGCTCATCAATGAATTTTGTGACAACACGTCGCCGTTTTTCATCATCTCGAATTCCATTTAAGGCTTTACCCAATGCTTCATCATACTTTTTATGGAGTGTAGCTAAAACAGCCTGTTTTTTTTGACGTACATGGCTTGCTAAGACCTTTTTAATATGTTCAAGTCGCTTTTCGATAGGCATATATGAGAATTCATATAAAAACAGCTTCTTCAGGTGGGAAGCACGCATGATACAGTATTTTTCAATATAGACATCTTCGAATTGCTCTGCGATCTTTTGTTCCAGCTTTTGTACGTAGCGTTCGATGACATCACGATAGTAAAGTGAGCCTTTCATTTCAGCAATCCAGGTAGTAGGCTGACTTCCTCCAGCAACGAGCAATTCTAATTGTTCATTTGGATTTTGAAGCTTAAGCTTTAATTTAGTGGCAGAAAGAACGTAGTCTGTAAAAGTAGTTTGGCATATTTTATCGACGCCAAGCTCTGGTAAAACATCGCCTATATAATCAATAAATAACTTATTCGGTGCTAAAATCATGAGCTGCTCAGGATTAAAATGTTCACCCATTGTATAAAGGAAATAGGATATTCTGTGTAGAGCAATGGTTGTTTTTCCACTACCAGCAGCACCTTGCACAATAATTGGTTGACGAAGATGTGCTCGAATAATTTCATTTTGTTCCTTTTGAATGGTTGAAACAATTTCAGTTAGACGGACATCAGCTTTTCCAGCTAATGCTTCTTGTAGTAGTTCATCATTTGTGGTTAGATCAATATCTCGTATATCGAGTAATTCGCCATTTTCGATCTTGTATTGCCTTTTAGCAAAGAGATGTCCTTTATGAACTTCACCACGGACATCGTACTCCATGTCACCAAGACGTCCATCATAATAAACATTAGCTACGGGTGAGCGCCAGTCAACAATAATGGGCTCATGGGTTTCACGATGAAATAGTGATGTTTTCCCAATATAAAGGAATTCTTCTGGGTCACCGGTTTTTTGGAAATGGATTCTAGCGAAATAGGGCTTMTTGCGAACGGCCTCTAGACCTTCTTTTTGATTACGTGCCATTTCAAAAAATCTGGCATTTGTTAAGATATTTAAATAACTTAAACTCGAATCTAAGTAATCAAGATCGGCCATAGATTTGCGGAWATTTTCTTGWGCAGATTTTAAATCTCGTTGTGATTCGTCTAATATTTGTTGCATATAGCCTTGGKTATACGCTATCCGCTCTACTTCAGCCTGAWAATCTGGATGTTGTACASTCATTTTTTAGCACCTCCTAGGTACTTACAATTTCAAAGTAGATTATCATACTACTATATATAATATTTACCAGCAAGTGAAAGCTAAAATGTTAATTATGCTACTATTACATGGGGCTGGAAGGTTTTTCTTTGAATAATAATAGAGGAGGTTATTGAATTTGGACATATTTGCACATAGAGGTGTTTCGATAAACTATCCAGAAAATACGATGGCTGCCTTTCAAGCAGCATCAAAGCTTCCTATAGCAGGGATAGAGCTAGACGTTCATTTAACCGCAGATAAAGAGGTAGTGGTTATTCATGATGAGACCATTGATCGTACCTCCAATGGCTCAGGCTATGTAAAAGATTTTACATTACAACAATTACGTACATTTGATTTTGGCTCGTGGTTTTCACGGGAGTTCGGAGATGAAGTAATTCCTACCTTAGGGGAAGTGTTGGAGTTATTTGCAGGTACCAATCACCGTATCAATATTGAACTGAAAACAGACATTATTGCATATGAAGGAATCGAAGCGCTCGTGCTCAAAGAAGTAGCAGCACAGCAAATGACAGAGCGGGTGATCATTTCATCTTTCAATCATGAATCATTGCAAACAATATCAAAAATAGCGCCTTATATAGAAAGTGCAGCATTGTTTGCAGAGGTGCTGGTGGATTTCCCAACTTACATTGCTCTTATACCAGCTAAGGCGTTACATGTAAGTTTGCCAACTTCCTTCCGTAAATCAGTTAAACTAGCTCTCGCTGAAGGTGCAACTGTACGTGTGTATACCGTCAATGAACAACGCGATGCTCTAAGTTTACAACAGCTCGGTGTACAGGCGATATTTACAGATGATCCAGAAAAAATATTAAGAGCCCTTAGTTAGAGCAAAAGTGGACAGTTAGGAGACAAAAGCTTCCGTGGAATCATTTGCATTTTCAAAATACCCACGGAAAGCAACGTCCTCTAGAGGGTTTTTACCATTTTGCACGATGTTCCTCAATACATCCGAGCATTTGTTGAATAACCAGTGTTTCACCATTGTCGAGTAAAATAGAACCGTCGTAATAGCCAAATAGTTGATGTACCTCTGATTTAACTAGTTTGGCATTCGTTTGGGCTATACGCTCAAAAAAGGGTGAAAAGGTTAAGGAGACCTGATTAGAAAATTTTGTTTTCACTTTCCAACGCTGCATATAATCTTCAGAATCATATTGAAATAATAAATCCTCATGTATTTTTGTCATTTTACCATCAACAAAAACAGCATTTTCAGTCATGCCTGTGCCATCTGTCCATTTACCTCCTAAATTAAGTCCGATGCGTCGTCCACGTACTCGTTGAGAGGCCATTCCCCAATTCCATAATGCTTCACGTGGCCATACACCTCGTCCATAATCCAACACAGCAAAATTCTCCTCAGCTGAGAAATTAAAACGCCGAGTACCAATTGTGACAACACCTGATGTTGGCAATATGTGATGCTTGCCTGTGAACTGAAATGTTTTGCGATTCCAAGGAATGACTACATTTAAGGTTTCGTCCGCTGGTGGGTGCTGAATGATAAGCTTTGCTCGTAAAACATCTCCGTCAAAGTTTGGTATGGAAACAGATAGATGTGTTTCATTTTGTATATATAATAAATCAATCATCATTTCACTATTTTTAAATGAAACAGATTCTAAAACCTGTGTAGGCATTTTTAGTTTACCACCAAAGGGGATTGTGATCGTTTTTTCAAAATAGCGCTGTGTTTCATATTCAAGGAAATAAACGAAGCAGACTGCTGCGTAATCTAGATGACTAATCGTAGCTGAAAACAAGATTTCATCACCGTAGACACACCAATAGTTCCATTTCTTTTTGCGCATGAGATGGCCGCTTAAATTGCTATTAATAAGTGGTTTGCGTGCAAATCCGATGGCTGCTGGATTTAAATTACCTTTTTTATCGCATAAAAGAGTTGGCTGTAAAATCTCTTTTTCAGCATGCTGCCTCACATTCAACATCCCTTCTGGTCATAAAATAAAATTGACATATCTTTAATCCTTATTGTAGCAAAAATGTTCTTGAAATTGGAAAGGAACATGCTGAATATAATGGATTTCAATAAGAATTATGAGGAAGGACCTAACTAATAGAAATGCTTAAATAGACATATGATGGCATGAGGAGGTTATGTATGGCAAAAATGTATAATAGGCAGGCTGCAGTTCAATATGCTAATTTGTGGTGGAACAGACGCAATCCTGCTTTTCCAAATTTTGATGTAGATTGCACGAACTATATATCTCAGTGTTTACTTGCAGGAGGGGCACCGATGCGAGGTGCACCAAGTAGAGAGAAAGGCTGGTGGATTCAGCAAGGGAATTGGAGCTTTAGCTGGTCTGTTGCCCATTCATTACGATGGTATTTAGAAGGATCTACAACAGGATTGAAGGGTAGACGTGTTCAATATGCAGAGGAACTAGAGCTTGGAGATGTCATTTTTTATGATTTTCAAGGGAATGGTAGAATTGACCACTCCGTTATTGTTACAAGTATTCAAAATGGTATTCCTTATGTGAATGCCCACACCTCAGATAGTATTAATCGACCTTATTTTTACGAGGATTCCACCGCCTATACGCCAAGCATGACCTACTTTTTCTATCATATAGATGACAGCTTTGCTTAGGAACAGGTAGTTTTAAAGCATACAAATATATGATAATGTGAAAGATAGAAGAGATAAACTCTAATATGTTGTCTTATGGTAGAAGGAGAATTGATATATGAGCGAACAAATTTTATCTGTTAGAGATGCAATTATTCAACGTCGTTCCATTAAAAAGTTTAATGGCCAGCCTGTAGAGCGTGAGGATTTAATGGCTATTATTGACGATGCAGTATGGGCTCCCAATCATGGTAATCGTGAGCCGTGGCGATTAGTTGTTGCCTGTGGAAAGGAATTAACAAATCTTCACCAGCTATTACGTGACTTAACAATTCCTAAATGGCAGGAGCTTTCAAGCGAAGATTTAGCGAAGCAGATGTTGAAATTTACATTACCAGGTGGCTATGCCTTTGTTATCGTTCCAGAGGATGCGCGTCAAAAAGAACGTTTAGAAGATTATGCAGCAGCAAGTACATTTATTCAAAACATGCAGTTACTGGCATGGGATAAAGGCATAGGCTCTTGCTGGAAAACACCAGGCTTCCTAGATAACCCAAAATTCCGTGAAGCTTTAAAGGTACAGCCAGGTGAGCGTGTCATTGCTATGCTACAAGTTGGTTATTTTGATGAAGTGCCAAAAGGCAAAGAGCGCAAACAAGCAGCTGATATCGTTACGATTTTTGGTKAKTAMTCAWAGCAAAWAAATCSCTKCMYTYKSWCRGTBAKKGGATTTTTTAATTAATCGATATTTATTTTTGTAATCCTGAAACCTCATATAAATAATCACTAAGAACACGTAAGCCTTTATCAAAGTTTTCTAAATGGAAGTGTTCATTTGGTGCATGGAAGTTTTCACTTGATAGACCGAAGCCCATTAGCACTACAGGTAATTCTAGAATTTCATCAAACGCAGCGACGATAGGGATGGATCCACCGCCACGTGTGTATGCTGTTGGTACATTATATACTTTTTCATAGGAGCGTCCAGCAGCCTGGATAAATGGATGATCGAAAGGCGTTAGGAATGGACGGCCTTTATCGAATTCAGAAATGTTGATTTCCACACCAGCAGGTTTGTGCTTTTCAACATGTGCTTTTAAAAGTGCTACAATTTCATCGGGCTCTTGATTTGGTACAAGACGGCATGTGATTTTAGCGCCAGCTTCAGCGGGCAGCACTGTTTTGATGCCTTCACCTGAGAAACCACCAAATACACCGTTAACCTCTAGGGTTGGGCGGGCCCAAGTACGTTCTAAATAAGAATACCCTTGTTCACCGAATAATTCTTTTACGCCAACTTCCTGTTTAACAGACTCTTCATCGAAGCCAAGCGCAAGATAAGCCTCACGTTCCACTTCTGTTAATGGCAACACTTTGTCGTAGAAACCTTCAACTTGAATCGTACCATGCTCATCACGGAAGGATGCTAAAATTTCAGCTAATGCGTGAATAGCATTTTGTACGCCACCACCATAAAGACCGGAGTGTAAATCTCCCTTAGCTCCACGCACATCAATTTGAATGCCCGTTAAGCCCCGTAAACCATAGCATACCGCAGGCTTCCCAGGACCATAAAGACCTGTATCGGAAATTAAAATTAAATCTGCCGCTAGTTTTTCTTTATATTGTTCAACATAGGCAGGTAGATGTGGACTACCAATTTCTTCTTCACCTTCATAAATGAACTTAACATTGACAGGTAATGTCCCTGTTGTAGCAAACAATGCCTCAATCATTTTTAAGTGCATAAAGACTTGTCCTTTATCATCACTCGCACCACGAGCAAATAATTTATTGTCTCGAATTGTAGGATTAAAAGGCTCACTGTCCCATAAATTTAGTGGATCAACAGGTTGAACATCATAATGACCATAAAATAAAATAGTTGGTTTACCCTCTGCATGTAGCCAGTCTGCATAAACAACAGGGTGCCCAGCTGTTTGTGTWATGGAGATATTTTCAAGATTTAGTTTTTCAAACGCACTGGCTAGVCDCTCAGCTGVATGTTGAATATCCTCTTTATGCTCGGATAAAGAACTGATACTTGGAATTCGTAAAAATTCATTCAATTCATTTAAATGTGCCTCACGGTGTTCTGCAAAATAAGCATCAATTTGCTGTAAATYAGTCATTAAGCATCCCTCTTTCTAATATTTCGATAATAGAAATAGTATAGCACAATTTGCTTTTAGGAATCTTAAATTGAATTGAAAGATTACACATAGCACCTACAAAATAAACCACAAGAGCTAAATAGCAATTGTGGTTGAGTCTTACTTGAGTGGATTATAAATTCGTCATTTTTCAGTGAAGGGTTCAGATACAACAGCCAGATCGCTTCGCACTTTTAACGGCTAGAATGGCATCATTAAATGCACTAGCTTTTAGGCGAGTCTATTCAAAGCCTCATTAGTGAGCAGTATAACCACCATCAACAAGAAGCGTTGTACCATTAACAAAGCTTGCGTCATCGCTTGCTAAAAAGAGAACGGCTTTAGCGATTTCTTCTGGTTTACCAAGTCGACCTTGTGGGTGAAGGGATGCTAAATATTCTTTCTTCTGAGCATCGACCTCAGCTAATAGAGGAGTGTCGATATAGCCAGGACACACCGCATTTACACGAATACCCTGTTTAGCGTAAGCAGTACATAGGTTTTGTGTTAATAATTTAACGCCACCTTTTGCAGATGAGTAGGCTGTAGGGTTTGGTAAGGCAACGAAGCTATGAATTGAACCAGCGTTAACAATGACGCCACCTGTTCCTTGGGCAAGGAATTGTTCAATGGCATATTTATCCGATAGAAATACACCTGATAAATTAATATCAATTGTTCTTTTCCATTTTTCAAAAGAAAGCTCGTGTGCTGGTGCATCGTCAGCTACGMCTGCATTTGCATACATAATATCAAGTTTACCGTATTTAGTAACGGTTTCCTTTATCATGTTTTGAATGTCCGCTTCATTTGTTACGTCTGTTTTTACGAAAAGTGTATCAAAACCATTGTTATTTAATTCTTCAGAAACGCTTTGTCCACGATCAGAAAAATCGGCAATAACGACTTTAGCGCCTTCTTCTACAAATAAACGAACTGTGGCTTCACCGATACCACTAGCCCCACCTGTAACAATTGCTACTTTATCTTTTAGTTTCATATAAATGACCACCTTTAATTATTTTGCTGTTGCTCCGCCATCAATAACGAATTCTGCACCTGTTGAGAAGGAAGATTCATCAGAAGCTAAAAACAATACAGTTTGCGCTACTTCCTTTACAGAGCCTAAACGTCCTAATGGGAATAAGTTTTTGCCTAATTCATCTTTTGAGCTTCCTGTTGTTGCTGATGCATAGTCTGCCATACCTGTATCAATGTAGCCAGGATGAATGGAGTTGACACGTACGCCGTATGGAGCATACTCCATAGCAGCATCTTTTGTCATAATGCGAACAGCCCCTTTACTAGCGCCGTATAATACGTGACCAGCAGCACCTGTTAAGCCTGCAATAGAGGAAGCATTAATAACAGAACCATTATGTTGTTTAGCCATAAGCGGCATAATATGTTTCATGCCTAAGAACACACCTGTCACATTGATGGACATTAAGCGGTTCCAGTCAGAAAGCTCGATTTCTGCAAGGGGTTTTATGATATAGATACCTGCATTATTGAAAAGAATATCCACTTTCTTAAATGTTTTTATTGATTCATCTGCAACCTTTTTCCAGTCTTCTTCATTACTAACATCGTGGCGGATAAATACTGCCTCACCGCCGATAGTTTGAATATCACGGACTGTATCGTTCCCAGATTGTTCATTTATATCAGTAATAACTATTTTTGCTCCCTCTTTAGCAAATAATAGTGCAGTTTCTTTCCCGATTCCTGTACCTCCACCTGTAATAATGGCCACTTTGTTTTCTAATCTCATTTCAAGCACGCACCTTTCATTATTTCTGGTTATATGGTTGCCTTAGGATTCAAAAGTATTCGCATTGTTTAGCGATACCTGCTTCTTACTCCCATCAT